>NZ_JAJSDX010000001.1:0-683997 GCF_021272205.1 Pantoea sp. Mb-10
ATATCGCCGTGCTCAGCGGTGAGAGAGGAATCAACAACCAGCATGTCGCCATCGTTTATGCCACCCTCGATCATTGAATCACCGCTGACCTTGATGAAATAGGTCGCGCTTGGGTGCTGCACAAGCAAATCATTCAGGTCAATACGCTGTTCAACGTAGTCCTGTGCAGGTGAAGGAAAGCCGCACGGCACGCGGCTTACGTAGAGTGGCAATTCCAGAATGGCGCGGATATCCGCAGGTCGTAAAAGCTCCATTTTCATTATCTCAATGAGTTACTGTATATAAATACAGCAATATCAATCAGTGAAAATGATCAAGCCGTCTCGCTCGGGGGATTTGTAAAGTGTTTGGTGGGAAAGGAGATTTATTTGATGGGTCGGGTTATTGCTGGCTGCGCTTTAATCACTCACCCCGTAGCTCGCTTACAGATGTGCGCGGTATACCTCTGCCCCGTCGACGGGGCTTTTTTAGCCGTCCAGACCATCCAGGTCTTTGAGGCGGCCCCCCATCGCTTTGATGATTTCATATTGTTTTGAGTTATCGCTTTTTTATTCATCAATAATATCCATCAAAGATAGGATCGCCTCGTGGTGGAGCGCTGCAGCCACACCTGATGTGTCTGGACTAAGCACATTCTCAATTAGTGTTCCATCTTCAAGGCTTCTGTTCCCCATAGATGTAACACTGTCGGGGAAAACTTTCTGAACGCTTGCGCGATAAAACCAATCCCCGGAGCGATATCGTCCAGCCTTTCCCATGTTACGCCTTTAATAAGGCGCATTTTTTCCAGCGGGTCTTAGATCCTTTGGATATTTTTTTAAGCCTCATATCCGACAAGGAAACCCATGAGTCTGGAGCGTAAGCACTGCGCGACTGGTTGGACTGATATCGGGTATAGGCGCCTCCTGTAATGGTCTGAACTGCAACAATGCCACTTGAGCCAGAACCTTCTACAACAGAGGTATGGAACAATGACCTTATCTGCGCATATGCGCCAGAGTTATGAATGTTGAAGGCAAAGTAATGAAAATTCTTTGCTATCATTTTGATTTATAAATGGTAACAGAGAATGGGTATTATTTTTTGTACTCATTTATGCACGCAGCTCAATGGTTGAAATTTCAACAAATTTTTGGGTTGGGATGGATCAATCATTTCAAAGAGGATTTATAAGATGTGGAAAAAGCATGAGTTCGTGGATTTGCGCCTTGGACTTGAAGTAACGCTGTACATGTCCAGTCGCTGATAATGATGCTCGCGAAACTGCGGGCATTTTCATCCAATAAACATTTTTACCTTGAACAGCGCCAACAACATTGATCTCAAAAGCATAATAAACAATACTTTTTTTTAAACAGTTTTTCGCGGGTTTTCAATGAGTGATATTGATAAATAAAACATTGGCCGCATGCCGGAGCTCACTGACTTTGGGATGATTTATAGCGCGTGGGGACGGATTCTGGTGCTGAACCTCAAGATGAAAGACTTACTGACGGATCATATCTATAACACGCAGATTCTTCCAGATATGGCAATCAGCATCCCTACTGAAATTGCGAAATGGTTTGTGAATAAATTGCTAGGTGTTGTTGAAATAATTGAAGCGGGAAGGCACGATCCTATCCTAAAAGTGCTTCATTGAAACCTGATTACATACAAAGGGATTTTTATGAATAAAAAGTCAAAAGAAACACGCGATCCTGTAAGAGTAAAAAAATTACAAGGTTTTATTGGTGATAGTACCTTAGATTATCTAGCGTCTAGAATGTTGTTTCTTAATTACATGCCTGTACAGGCATCTATCCTTGCAAGCACTGCAATTGAAAAAGCTTTAAAAGCTTACTTATCTTTTAATGGAAATGAAAGTCATGGGCATCTCAAAAAGGCTCATTGGACAGCTTTGAAAAACTTTGATAGAAACTTATACTCTTCACTCAGTGAAGATTTCTTACTCTTAAATCAGAAAGTGTATAAAATGAGATACACTGACGACCTCACCGCTGGGTACAATGTTGTTATTGCTACAAATGAGTATCTCGCTGAACTCGATTACACAATAATGACGCTGCTAAGACAGTTTGAAGCACACACTCAAAATCCCCAAGACTACAGGCCCGACAGATTACAAACCATGATAAATCAAAGAGATGCAAGATTGTGGCAGCGTAACCATGTTTTACTTAATCAAGATAAAAATAATTTCATTTACTCTACACCCCAATATGTGCATGAACTTAGAAATTATAAAGGTGCCGTCGTTGAAGCATCTTATAGCACAAATAAAAAAGCTTTTGACCCAAGCTTCCTTCGAGAAGCGCTAATCGCTGAATCGGGTGAGCATTTAAGCTTTAGAATGAGTCATGACCGTTAACTCGTAAAGCCATTAAGCTTAACGTAGCTGTTAGCCCCGTCGCCGGGGCTTTTTTACGCATCCAGTCCATCCAGTGCTTTTGGACGCTTCTGCAGTTCTTCTATTGCAGAGTCACGCGCCATCAACTGTTCCTGCTGGGCCTATATGGCATGTGTCAGCTTGGCGACCATCGCTATAACGTTTAGCGAGTACGCATCTGGGTTATTGGGGTCGGTCACAATATCGTAATCATCGGGCAGGCCTTTTCCGTTAACGCACTCTGGTGACGCAATCACCAGATTGTTTGCGATAAAACCCAGCGTGTCGTCACTTTCAGGAATTATACCCCTTTCTTTCATTTGAATCGCCACGGATAATCTAGACACTTCTGAGCCGTTAATGATACTGGTTTTCATATTCTGTCGGTGACATCTTATCGCTCGAACCATGTCGACGCTTACTGTTATAGAACATTTCGATGTAATCAAAAATATCGCTTCTGGCTTCGTCTCTCTTTCCGTAGATTCTTTTCTTAATTCGTTCGCGTTTCAGTAACTGGAAAAAGCTTTCCGCAACCGCATTATCGTGGCAGTTACCGCGACGGCTCATGCTGCTCTCCAGGCATTGTGATTTCAGGAACGGCTGCCACTCATGGCTCGTGTACTGACTACCCTGATCAGAGTGAACAAATACCTGTTTTTGAGGATTACGCCTCCACACCGCCATAAGTAATGCGTTCAGGACAATCTCTTTTGTCATACGGGGTTGCATTGACCAGCCAATAATTTTGCGTGAGAACAGATCAACTACCACGGCAAGATACAGCCATCCTTATTGGGTCCTGATGTAGGTTATGTCCGTTACCCAACGCTTATCCGGAGCATCCGGATTGAACTGCCGCTGGAGCCAGTTAGGCGACACGATACTGGCTTCGCCTTTACGTGCCCGTGGGCTACGGTACCCAATCTGAGCTTTTATTCCGGCACGCTTCATCAGCCGCAAGACCCGGTTCACTCCGCACTGCTGCCCGGTATCACGCAGCTCGAGATGGATCTTGCGATAAACATAGACGCAGCCAGACTCAAGCCAGAACCGTTTGATCTGCCCGGTCAGCATCTGGTCTGCATGGTGACGCTGTGAATGTGGTTGCTGAAGCCAGAAATAAAATCCACTCGGATGTACATCCAGAACCCGACAGAGCAGGCGAACAGGCCAACAACGGCTGTTGGCGCGGATAAAGGCGTACCTCACTCGGACAGCTTTGCGAAGTACGCCGCGGCTTTTTTAATATGTCCCGTTCGTCGGTAACCCGCTTCAGCTCCTTCTGGAGTCGGTGGATCTCGGCCTGAGCATCTGGCTGTTCTTTATTAGTGGAAGAATCCGGACCGTACTTCTTTGTCCAGGCTTAAGTGCTGTGGGTGGTGATATCAAGACGTGTTGCAACGCTGGAAACAGAGTAACCACGATCAACAACCTGTTTGACTGCTTCAATTTTAAACTCTTAGGGATAACGCTTACCGCTAATTGGCACCTCTCTTTAAGTCATCTTAAATGACTCTGAGATGTCTGTTAAACCCGTGGCGATTCAATCTCGGTGCAGAGACAGAATTTTAAGTAAGTTTGTGATCCACCATCATCACACCACTGCCCAAGCAAAACGCGGTGAAGCCCTTACCATTAGCTCAATCACTACCGGATTTAGCAAAGCAAGGAAGATGACCACTATTGACTGGAAAAATGGAAGCCCCCCAACATTCCATGAACAGCGTTCGCTTGCAGAGCGCCTCTGTCGAGATCAGGGATGGGCACAAAGCGTTTGCTCGGACATAAAAATCAGGTCCAAACAGATAAATCTAATGATGACCGTGGTAAGGAATGGTTGATTGTCGCCATTTGAATTAGGTGGATTTATCACCCGTTTTGCAGAAAGGTTTTGCAGAAGAGTTTTTAGGCTGGGGAAATCACCCCAACTTCCAGACAAGAAATTGGGGTTACAATAACTTACGTTATTACATGTTAGCGATGATTGCGTCACCAAACTCTGAACATTTCAGCAGTTTAGCGCCATCCATCAGACGCTCGAAGTCATAGGTCACGGTCTTAGCAGCGATTGCGCCTTCCATGCCTTTAACAATCAGGTCCGCCGCTTCGAACCACTCCATATGACGCAGCATCATTTCTGCAGACAGGATCACGGAACCGGGGTTCACTTTGTCCTGGCCCGCGTACTTCGGTGCGGTACCGTGGGTGGCTTCAAACAGCGCGCACTCGTCGCCAATGTTAGCGCCCGGTGCGATACCGATACCGCCAACCTGCGCTGCCAGCGCATCAGAGATGTAGTCGCCGTTAAGGTTCATACAGGCGATAACGTCATATTCGGCCGGACGCAGCAAGATCTGCTGCAGGAACGCATCGGCAATCACGTCTTTCACCACAATCTCTTTACCGGTGTTTGGATTCTTGAACTTCATCCATGGACCGCCATCGATCAGCTCGCCGCCGAACTCGTCCTTCACTAACTGGTAACCCCAGTCTTTGAAAGAGCCTTCGGTGAACTTCATGATGTTGCCTTTGTGTACCAGCGTCAGCGAATCGCGATCGTTGGTGATGGTGTATTCAATGGCCGCACGCACCAAGCGCTTGGTGCCCTCTTCCGAGCACGGCTTCACACCAATACCGCACTGCTCAGGGAAGCGAATTTTCTTCACGCCCATCTCTTCGCGCAGGAACTTGATGACTTTGTCTGCTTCTGGCGTGCCCGCTTTCCACTCGATACCAGCATAGATATCTTCTGAGTTTTCACGGAAGATCACCATATCCGTGTCTTCAGGGCGCTTAACCGGGCTTGGCGTGCCTTTGTAGTAACGCACCGGGCGCAGACACACGTAAAGATCCAGCTCCTGGCGCAGCGCAACGTTCAGAGAACGAATACCGCCGCCAACGGGCGTCGTCAGTGGGCCTTTGATGGCAACGCGGTACTCTTTAATTAAATCGAGGGTTTCCTGCGGTAACCAGACGTCCTGGCCGTAAAGTTCGACCGATTTCTCGCCGGTGTAAATTTCCATCCAGGAAATTTTACGCTCGCCGTTGTAGGCTTTCTTCACAGCGGCGTCTACCACTTTCAGCATGACTGGGGATACGTCAACGCCGATACCGTCACCCTCAATGTAAGGAATGATGGGATTGTTAGGGACGTTGATTTTTCCCTCATTCAGGGTGATTTTTTGACCTTCCGCCGGAACAACTACTTTGCTTTCCATTAACCTCTCCTTCGAGCGCTTTTTTGTTAATGATTTGTAAGATGCGCGTCAATACTACTTGAATATTTACGCCACGCCAATCACCACGGTTTCGCGCTATAATGCGCCGACTCAGACTAACTGCAAAGCCCATGCGAAAAACTTCTCAACGACATCAGCCGGATAGACGTCCCAGTGGCGTTTCGCGTCGCCCTGCGCGCCCGCGCGGCCCGCGGCGCGTCATTCTTTTTAACAAACCTTTTGATGTACTGCCGCAATTCAGTGATGAAGCCGGCCGCCAAACGCTCAAAGATTTTGTTTCCGTGAGCGACGTCTACGCCGCAGGCCGCCTCGATCGCGACAGTGAAGGACTCATGCTTTTAACCAACGACGGTGCGCTACAGGCGCGGCTGACGCAGCCCGGCAAACGCACCGGGAAAATCTATTACGCGCAGGTTGAAGGCGTACCTCAGGAAAGCGATTTACGCCGTTTGCGCCAAGGCGTGACGCTTAACGATGGGCCGACGCTGCCGGCGGAGGTGGAGTGTGTGGCGGAACCCGCGTGGCTCTGGCCGCGCCAGCCGCCGATTCGGGCGCGTAAATCTATTCCGACCTCGTGGCTTAAAATCACCCTGTACGAAGGGCGTAACCGCCAGGTGCGCCGGATGACGGCACACGTAGGGTTGCCGACGCTGCGCCTGATTCGTTTTGCTATCGGCGAACACCAGTTGGATAATCTGGCACCGGGCGAGTGGCGCGACATTAGCGCAGCGGTGTAATCTGCACCTATTCGATAACGTTAGGTTAACAATGATGGAGTTACGATGTTTAAACCTCATGTAACCGTCGCCTGTATCGTGCAGGCGGAGGGGGAATTGCTGGTGGTCGAGGAGCGCGTTAAAGGCCGCATCACCTGGAATCAGCCTGCGGGCCACCTCGAAGCCAACGAAACCCTGCTGGAAGCGGCGCAGCGCGAACTGTTTGAAGAGACCGGCATCAATGCAAAACCCGAGTATTTTCTCGGTGTCCAGCAGTGGATCGCCCCAGACGATACACCTTTTGTGCGTTTTCTGTTTGGCCTCGATCTCCCGAAAAAATGTGAGACTTCCCCGCACGACCGCGATATTGACTGCTGCTGGTGGCTGCCGCCAGAGCAGATTTTGTCTGCCAACCGGCTGCGCTCGCCGCTGGTGGCCGAAAGCGTCCGTCTTTGGCAGCAGGGCGCGCGCTACCCGCTGCAGTTGATTGCGCCGTTTCAGTGGCCGTTTCACGAAGGTGCGCGCCCGGCTTCCGCATGATAGAATGCGCCGCCTGTTTTTAATGTAATTGTGAGTGCGTCATGTCTGACAACAGCCAGAAAAAAGTGATCGTCGGAATGTCCGGCGGCGTCGATTCCTCCGTATCCGCCTGGCTTCTGCAACAGCAGGGTTATCAGGTAGAAGGCCTGTTCATGAAGAACTGGGAAGAGGACGACGGTGAGGAGTACTGCACCGCGGCTGACGATCTGGCTGACGCGCAAGCCGTGTGTGACAAGCTCGGCATTAAACTGCATAAAATCAACTTCGCGGCGGAGTACTGGGACAATGTGTTTGAGCATTTTCTGGAAGAGTACAAAGCCGGACGCACGCCCAATCCCGACATTCTGTGCAACAAAGAGATCAAATTTAAAGCGTTCCTCGAGTTCGCTGCCGATGACTTAGGCGCTGACTTTATTGCGACCGGTCACTACGTGCGCCGCGCGGACGTTGCGGGCAAGAGCCAGCTGCTGCGCGGCTTAGACGGCAATAAAGACCAAAGCTATTTTCTCTACACGTTGAGCCACCAGCAAATTGCACAGAGCCTGTTCCCGGTAGGCGAACTGGAGAAGCCCGAAGTGCGCCGCATTGCGGAGCAGCTGGACTTGATCACCGCCAAGAAAAAAGACTCTACCGGCATCTGCTTCATTGGCGAGCGGAAATTCCGCGATTTTCTGGGCCGCTATTTACCCGCACAGCCGGGTGAAATTGAAACGGTCGAGGGTGAGATCGTGGGCGAACATCAAGGATTGATGTACCACACGCTCGGCCAGCGTAAAGGCCTGGGCATCGGCGGGCGTAAAGAGAGCAATGATGACCCGTGGTACGTGGTGGACAAAGACGTGGCGCGTAACCGTCTTATTGTTGCACAAGGCGGCGACCATCCGCGCCTGATGTCAGTGGGGCTGATCGCACAACAGCTGCACTGGGTTGACCGTCAGCCTATTACCACGCCGCTGCGCTGCACGGTGAAAACGCGCTATCGCCAGCAGGATATTCCCTGCGAGGTTATCCCACACGAGGACGATCGTATCGAAGTCCGCTTTGACGAGCCGGTTGCTGCGGTGACGCCTGGCCAGTCGGCCGTGTTTTATCAGGGTGACGTCTGTTTGGGCGGCGGCATCATCGAACAGCGCCTGCCGCTGGCAGAAGGCTAACGTCGGCGCTGCCGACGCGGTTACAGGAGGTGAGCGTGGCCCGCAACTATTATGACATCACTCTTGCGCTGGCGGGCATTTGCCAGTCGGCGCATCTGGTGCAACAGCTGGCGCATCAGGGCCAGTGTGACAACAGCGCCCTGCGCGTCTCGCTTCAGAGCCTGCTGGATCTCAATCCGGCCTCGACGCTTGCGGTTTTTGGCAATAACGAAGCCAATCTACGCTTAGGCTTAGAAACCTTAATGGCCGTGCTTAATAGCGGCGCGCGCAAAGGCGCTGGCGCTGAGCTCACGCGCTACACGCTGAGCCTCATGGTGCTGGAGCGTAAGTTACACGGCAACAAAACGGCCCTTAATACGCTGGCCGAGCGCATTGCACAGCTTGACCGCCAGTTGGAACATTACGCCCTGGATTCCGATACCCTGACCGGCGCCATGGCCAGTATTTATGTCGACGTCATCAGTCCGCTTGGCCCGCGCATTCAAGTCACCGGCTCAGCCCAGGTGCTACAAAACACGCAGGTCCAGCATCGCGTGCGTGCGGCCCTGCTGGCCGGTATTCGTGCCGCCGTGCTGTGGCAGCAGGTAGGCGGTGGTCGCTTGCAGCTGATGTTCTCGCGCCAGCGGTTGCTCAATGAAGCCAAAACCCTTTTATCTCGGCTGGATCCGGCGTATTAACCGTCGCCCAGCCCCATTTTGTTAACGATTCAGGAGTTGCACTGATGGAATTATCCTCTCTGACCGCCGTCTCACCTGTCGATGGTCGTTACGGCGATAAAGTCAGCCCGCTGCGCGCAATTTTCAGCGAATTTGGTCTGCTGAAATTCCGCGTTGAGGTTGAAGTTCGCTGGTTACAAAAACTGGCTGCGACCGCAGAGATCAAGGAAGTTCCTGCATTTGACGCTGACGCAAACGCTTTCCTTGACGCCATTGTGGCAAATTTCAGTGAAGAAGACGCTGCGCGTATCAAAACCATTGAGCGCACCACCAACCATGACGTTAAAGCGGTGGAGTATTTCCTGAAGGAAAAAGTGGCAGACGTCCCCTCACTGCACGCCGTATCTGAATTTATCCACTTCGCCTGCACCTCTGAAGACATTAATAACTTGTCCCATGCGCTGATGCTGGAAACCGCGCGCCGCGACGTTATCCAACCGTTCTGGCAGCAGCTGATTGATGCGGTGAAGGGACTGGCGCACGCCTATCGCGATATTCCTCTGCTGTCGCGCACCCACGGCCAGCCCGCCACGCCTTCTACCATCGGTAAAGAGATGGCTAACGTCGCCTACCGCATGGAGCGGCAGCTGCGGCAGCTGGGCAAAATCGAAGTACTGGGTAAAATCAACGGCGCGGTGGGCAATTACAATGCGCACATTGCCGCGTATCCCGAAGTGGACTGGCATCAGCTGAGCGAGCAGTTCGTTACCTCGCTGGGCATCACCTGGAACCCGTACACCACCCAGATCGAGCCACACGACTATATTGCCGAGCTGTTTGACTGCGTGGCGCGCTTCAATACCATTCTCATCGACTTCGATCGGGATATCTGGGGCTATGTGGCACTTAATCACTTCAAACAAAAAACTGTGGCCGGTGAAATTGGCTCCTCGACCATGCCGCATAAAGTTAACCCGATTGATTTTGAAAACTCTGAGGGCAATCTGGGCTTGGCCAATGCGGTGATGCAGCATTTGGCGAGCAAACTGCCCGTGTCGCGCTGGCAGCGCGATCTCACCGACTCCACCGTGCTGCGCAACCTCGGCGTGGGCGTGGGTTATGCGCTGATTGCGTACCAGGCTACGCTGAAAGGTATCGCAAAACTGGAAGTGAACCGTGAGCGTCTGCTGGACGAACTGGATCACAACTGGGAAGTGCTGGCGGAACCGATTCAGACCGTCATGCGCCGCTACGGCATTGAAAAACCGTATGAGAAACTCAAAGAGCTGACGCGCGGTAAACGCGTTGACGCCGCCGGCATGCAGGCCTTTATTGATAGCCTGGCGCTACCGGAAGCAGAAAAGACGCGACTGAAGCAGATGACGCCGGCTAACTACCTTGGCCGCGCGGTACAGATGGTTGACGAGCTAAAATAAGCGCGTTGCGCGAACGTCAGGCCACGGACGTGCCGTACTGGCACCCGTTGCCTGGCGTTTTAAGCACTCGAGCGCGTTGCTCTCCGGTTTAGCTCTTTTCACGTATACTTTTCGCCATCATCATTGCGTTTGAAGGTAAGGAAATATTATGCGTGTCCTGGTTGTGGAAGATAATGCGCTACTGCGCCATCACCTCTCCGTTCAGCTGCGCGAGATGGGACATCAAGTGGATGCCGCGGAAGACGCCAAAGAGGCCGACTATTTCCTTCAGGAACATGCGCCGGATATTGCCCTGGTTGATTTAGGCTTGCCCGACGAAGATGGTATGTCGTTGATTCGTCGCTGGCGCGGTGACGCCGTGCGCCAACCCATTCTGGTGCTGACAGCTCGCGAAGGCTGGCAGGCAAAAGTTGAGGCGCTGGAAGCGGGTGCGGATGATTATGTGACCAAGCCTTTCCATATCGAAGAGGTGGCCGCACGTCTGCAAGCGCTGATGCGCCGCAACAGCGGACACGCGTCACAAATTATCGCTATGGCGCCTTTCCAGGTGGATCTCTCCCGCCGCGAGCTCACCGTCAACGATGAACCCGTAAAGCTCACCGCGTTTGAGTACACCATTGTTGAAACGCTGATCCGCAACGCAGGCAAAGTGGTCAGCAAAGATTCGCTGATGCTGCAGCTCTATCCCGATGCTGAACTGCGCGAAAGCCACACCATCGACGTGTTAATGGGACGACTGCGCAAAAAGATCCTCGCGCTGCATCCTGTGGACGTCATTAACACCGTTCGCGGCCAGGGTTATCGCTTTGATCTGTAATGTATGCGCGGGTTAGGCCGCCTGCGTCCGTTCTCACTACGCGCGCGCTTTCTGCTGGCTACAGCGGCGATTGTGCTGTTTTTATCGCTCTCCTACGGCATGGTAGCGGTGATTGGCTACGTGGTGAGCTTTGATAAGAACACCTATCGCGTTATGCGCGGTGAGAGCAATCTGTTCTTCACGCTCGCCCAATGGCAGGACAATAAGCTGACCATTGCGCAGCCCGAACGCATGACGCTGAACTTCCCTACGCTGGTGTTTATCTACGACGAAAGCGGCAAATTGTTGTGGCAGCAGCGCGACGTGCCCGCCATTCGCAAGCACATCCGCCGCGAGTGGCTACTGAAACCCGATTTCTATGAAATCGACACCAGCAATCGCACCAGCCTGGCCGCCATTGGCAACAATTCCGAAGTCAAAGAGCGTCTGCACAAGCTGGACAGCAACGACAACGACACCTTTACGCACTCGGTGGCGGTGAATCGCTATGACGCCACCGTAAATCTGCCGGCACTCACTATCGTGGTGGTGGACTCCATCCCTCAGGAGCTCCAGCACTCTGACGTCGTTTGGTCGTGGTTTAGCTATGTATTGGCTGCCAATTTATTGCTGATCATCCCGCTTTTGTGGCTAGCGGCGCACTGGAGCCTGCGTCCTATTGGCGATCTCACCGCGCAAGTGCGCGAACTGGAGACCGGGCACCGCGAAAATCTCGATGATAATCCGCCGCAGGAACTGCGCAGCCTGGTGCGCAATCTCAATTTGCTGCTGACCAACGAACGGCAGCGCTACACGCGCTACCGCACCACCCTTTCCGACCTCACCCACAGCCTGAAAACGCCGCTTGCGGTGCTGCAAAGCACCCTGCGCTCGCTGCGCAACGGCAAGGCGCTCACGATTGAAGAGGCGGAGCCGGTGATGCTGGAGCAAATCAGCCGCATTTCCCAGCAGATTGGCTATTACCTGCACCGCGCCAGTATGCAGGCGGATCACAATCCGCTGCAGCGCGATCTCCATTCGGTGTCGGCGCTGCTCGATAGCCTCTGCTCGGCGCTGAACAAGGTGTATCAACGCAAAGGCGTGGCGATTAATTTGGATATTTCGCCGGAGCTGACGTTTATCGGCGATCAAAACGATTTTATGGAAGTGCTGGGCAACGTGCTGGATAACGCCTGTAAGTACTGCCTTGAGTTTATCGAAGTGACGGCGCGCCAAACCGATAAAGCACTGCATTTGTATATTGATGATGACGGGCCAGGCATTCCCGAAAGCAAACGCGACCTGATTTTCGTCCGCGGTCAGCGCGCCGATACGCTGCGCCCTGGTCAAGGGCTGGGGCTGGCGGTGGCACGCGATATCCTGGAACAGTACGCAGGTAACATTGTTGCCACCACCAGTCCGCTGGGCGGCGCACGCATGGAAGTGGTTTTTCAGCGCCAGGAAGTTGAGCATCATCGCGAGTAGAACGGGCCGCAGGCTGTTATACTTGGCACCATTCATGCCCCTTACCGGAACCTCCGTATGGACTATCAGCTCGATATTAATTGGCCCGACTTTCTTCAGCGCTACTGGCAAAAACGGCCGGTGGTGCTCAAGCGTGGCTTTAAAAACTTCATTGATCCTATTTCTCCCGATGAGCTGGCTGGACTGGCAATGGAAAACGAGGTCGACAGCCGCCTCGTGAGCCATAACAATGGTAAATGGCAGGTAGCTCACGGCCCGTTTGAAAGTTACGACCACCTTGGCGAAAACAACTGGTCGCTGCTGGTACAGGCAGTTAACCACTGGCACGAACCTTCCGCAGCCCTGATGCGGCCGTTCCGCTTCTTGCCTGACTGGCGCATTGACGATCTGATGATCTCCTTCGCCGTGCCGGGCGGCGGCGTCGGACCCCATTTCGATCAATACGACGTGTTTATTATTCAGGGAACCGGCCGTCGCCGCTGGCGCGTGGGTGAAAAAGTGGCGATGAAACAGCACTGCCCGCACCCCGATCTGCTGCAGGTTGAGCCGTTTGACGCCATTATCGATGAAGAGATGGAGCCGGGTGACATTCTCTACATTCCACCGGGCTTCCCGCACGAAGGGTATTCGCTGGAAAACGCCCTCAACTACTCCGTGGGCTTCCGCGCGCCCAATGGCCGTGAGCTGATCAGCGGTTTCGCTGATTATATGCTGGCGCACGAACTGGGCAGCCGCCGCTATAGCGATCCTGAGGTGCCAACGCGCGACTGCCCTTCGCAGATCCTGCCGTCAGAGATTGAAGGTATTCGTCAGGTGATGCTGGATGTCATTAACCAGCCTGAGCAGTTTTCGCAGTGGTTTGGCGAATTTATCTCCCAATCGCGCCATGAACTCGACATTGCGCCGCCAGAACCGCCTTATCAGCCGGACGAAATCTACGATGCACTGCAGCAAGGCGATGCGTTAACCCGCCTTGGCGGCCTGCGCGTGCTGACGCTGGGCGATGCGGTGTATGTCAACGGTGAACACGTTACCTGCAATCATCCGCAGGTACTGGCCGCGCTGGCCCGCAATCACGTGCTAACGCTGGACGATTTCGGTGATGCGCTGGATGACCCTTCGCTACTGGCGCAGCTCGCCGCGCTGGTCAACAGCGGCTACTGGTTCTTCGCTGAATAACCGGCGTCATCGCAGTCAAAAAGGTGCACCCTGGTGCACCTTTTTTTTCATCTGCCGTCCGCCAAACGCGTTACTTTTTCTCTGCGGCCAGTGCGGCGAGTCGCACGATCACCTCTACCGCCTGCGACATGATATTCAGCGAGGCAAACTCATGCTTGCCGTGATAGTTGTAGCCGCCGGTGAACAGATTCGGACACGGCAAGCCTTTCCAGGAAAGCGCTGAACCGTCAGTGCCGCCGCGAATCGGCTTCACATTCGGCTCAATGCCGCACTCGCGAATCGCCTGCAGCGCCAGCTCGATAATTTGTGGATGGGGTTCCACTTTTTCGCGCATGTTGCGGTAGCTGTCGCTGATCTCAACGACCACGGCGCACTCTTGCTGTAGTCCTTTACCCACGCGCTGTGCGATATCCTGCAGCTGCTGTTTGCGTTGCGCATAGCTGTCGGCGTCAAAATCACGAATCAGATACATCAGTTCCGCATGCTCTACCGTGCCTTTGATGCTGTGCAGATGAAAGAAACCCTCATAGCCATCGGTGAACTGCGGCTTCTCTTTCGCAGGCAGCTCGGCATGAAAGCGCATCGCAAGATCCAGCGCGTTAACCATCACATTTTTGGCGCTGCCTGGATGCACATTGTTGCCGGTGATCTTCACGATCGCCGTGGCGGCGTTGAAATTTTCAAACTCAAATTCGCCCAAATCGCTGCCGTCTATCGTATAAGCCCAGTCCGCCGCAAAACCTTCCACGTCAAAATGCGAGGTGCCGCGCCCAATTTCCTCGTCAGGCGTGAACGCCACGCGGATCGCACCGTGCGGAATATCGCCCTGCGCCAGCCGCGCCAAAGCCGTCATGATTTCCGCAATGCCCGCTTTGTCGTCGGCGCCGAGCAGCGTTTTACCGTCGGTGGTGATCAGCGTATGGCCGATGAGTTTGTGCAATACCGGGAACATCACCGGCGAGAGGACTTCCTCACCCGTGCCCAGTGCAATGTCCCCTCCGCGATAGTTTTCAATAATTTGCGGTTGCACGTTTTTTGCCGTGTAGTCTGGCGAGGTGTCCATGTGTGAAATAAAGCCGATCACCGGCGTTGGCCAATCGACGTTCGCAGGCAGGGTGCCCATGACGCAGCAGTGATCGCTTAACGACACATCCACACAGCCCAGCGCAATGAGTTCTTCCTGTAGCTGACGCGCCAGCGTCCACTGCCCTTCACTGCTCGGCACCTGCCGCGCCTGAGGTTTTGCCGTTGTCTCCACGGCGACGTAACTGAGAAAACGCTCAAGTAACTGTTCCATCTGCCAACCCTCTTAAAAACCTGCATTATTATTGCGGCGCCATGCGGACGCCGCGTTGCGTGAAATCATTATCCCTTAGGTTAGCGTGTTACGCGTTAATTTCTGAAGATATTGTCCTGAGCGGGGTCCGGCCGCTCATCCGGTATTATTCCGCGCGGGTGCCGGCCCGCTATGCCGGTTTTTAGTTGCGCGGACTGGCGCGTTGACCGCTGAGCTGGCCTGACTCTGCGCAGGTTCCGGCCGCTCAGTCGGCATTGCTCTGAGCGGGTTCCGGCCCGCTATGCCGATTTTTAGTTGCGCGGGCTCGCGCATTGGCCGCTGTGCTGGTCTGACCCTGAGCGGGTTCCGCCCGCTAACCGCACGGCAGTTTCATCCGCCCCGCTGCGGCGTACGGGCAAAGGGCCGATGGGCGCGGCCCTTTGCAATCCGCGCCCTGCGCCAGCCTGCGCTGTTCCCTCACTCCGCCGCAACGGCCTCACGGACCGCGCGGATTCGCCATCCCTGGCTCATTCCGCCCTCTCAGCGGCATCCATGCCGCTTCGTCCTGGCCGTCACGCTCCGTTCGGCGCTCCGGATAGCGCTCAACACCGCCGCCTTTAAGAGCCTTTTTCTTTTTTCTGTCTGGGGTTGTCTGGGTGGCCGTAAACGCGTCTGCGAAGACAATGGCTGGCTGAAAAAAACAGAAGACAGAAGGTTTCTGATGAACACCGCGCGGGCGGGATGGTACTTAAAAGTCTTTTCAGCCACGCGCTGGCGTCTACGGGCAAAAAACGCGAAAGAAAGGTTTTTGCTTAACACAGCGCAGTCTTAACGCATATTAAAATCTTCCCGCCACGCGGCGGCTGCGAAAAAAATCATGGCTTACAGCAGGAGTTGTGAAGCGCCATCCCCACTCGCTGAACGAATGAAGGCTTCCAGGACGAGCGGCATGGATGCCGCGAGAGGCGGCGTTGAGCAGGAGCGAATCGACGCCGGTCCGTCAGGAAGGCTGAGGGAGTGAAGGCACCGCGCAGCGGCGAGCGGGGCTGGCGCAGGGCCGGGGAGTGCAGAGGGCGCGGCCTGGCGCCCTCTGCTCGGTCGCCGCACCGCGGCAAAGGCACCTGCCATTGCTATGGCGAACGAAAGATGCACCGCGCCAGCGAGAAAGCACCCTGCCGCTGCCTGCGGCAAAAGCCTCGCCACGGCAAGTGGCAAAGGCACCTGCCAGTGCCAAGGCGAACGAAAGCCGCTCCGCCCCAGCGAGAAAGCACCCTGCCGCTGCCTGCGGCATAAGTCCCGCCACTGCAAATGGCTAAAGCCCCCCTGCCACTGCCCGTGGCAAACAAACCGTTACGGCTTATGAAGACTGTCGATGAAATCATGCACGAATTCCGGCACCACCTCGCTGGCAAGACCATATTCGCTCTCGGCGAACGCACTCCCTACCTGACTGGGCTCAAGATTCAACTCCAGCGTATGCGCGCCGTGCAGCTTGGCTTCGTGCACAAAACCGGCGGCGGGATAGACGTGACCGGAGGTGCCAATTGCCACAAACAGATCGGCCTGTTCGAGGGCGTGATAAATCTCCTCCATGCCGAGCGGCATTTCGCCGAACCACACAACGTGGGGGCGCAACCTTGCGGGGAATTGACAGCAGGTGCAGCGATCTTCCGGGGTAACATCGTCGGTCCAGCTCACCACCTGGCCGCTGTGTTCGCAGCGAACTTTAAGCAGCTCACCGTGCATATGCAGCACGCGCTGGCTTCCGGCGCGCTCGTGCAAATTGTCGATGTTTTGCGTCACCAGCAGGAAATTATCCCCCAGCACCTGCTCCAGTTCTGCCAGCGCGCGATGCGCCGCGTTGGGCTGAATGTCCGGCTGCTGTAGCTGACGCCGACGCGCGTTGTAAAACGCCTGTACGCGCGCCGGATCGCGCTGGAAACCTTCGGGCGTCGCCACATCTTCAACGCGGTGCTCTTCCCACAAACCGTCTTCGGCGCGGAAGGTGCGAATACCGGACTCGGCTGAAATACCCGCCCCGGTCAGGATCACCACACGCGGCAGCGGGTGCGCAGCCAGTTCAGCTTTGCGATCGCGCTCAAAGATTCGCTGACGAAAGCGCTGATGCACTTTACGGCGGTTCTTTTTATAACGGGCGAGTCGTAGGCGGCGGCGCGGTTGGCGCATAAAAGCTCCTTTATCTTCGGCGGTGATCGCCGTGCGTCGGTGTATCGTCGGTTGAGATTGCGATCATAACGATTACGGCTGCGCTCTGCATGCTCTTGGCGCTGAAAATATGCGCAGTCGCGATCGCGACTGCGCGTTTCGCTTTACTGACCGCTGAGCACGCGCGCCGGATCGATACGGCTGGCGCGGCGTGCCGGGTACCAGCTGGCGATCAGACTCAGTACGATGGCGGTGGCCAGCACGGAGAACACATCCAGCCAGTGCAGCTCGGAGGGCAGAAAATCAATAAAATAGATGTCGCCCGCCAGCAGCTGATGGCCGGTCAAATGCTCAAATCCGCGCATCAGCGGCGTCAAGTTGAGCGCCACCAGCACGCCAATCACCACGCCGCTAACGCTACCCAGCAAGCCGGCCAGCAAGCCGTACCAGATAAAAATGGCGCGAATCAAACCGTCTTTTGCCCCCAGCGTACGCAGCACGGCAATATCACTGCTCTTGTCTTTCACCGCCATCACCAGCGTAGAAACGATATTGAAGCAGGCGACACCGATCACCAGCACCATGGCTAAGTACATAATGGCGCGGATCATCTGGATGTCACGGTACATATAACCGAAGGTGCCGATCCAACTTTTGATGTAGACATAGGCATGCGTGACTTCTCCAGCATCGCGTACAAGCTGCTGCGCCTTGAAGGGATCGGCCATTTTCAGGGCAATACCGCTCACGCTGTCCCCCAAATCCAGATAGCGCTGCGCATCCGCCAGCGGCACCAGCGCCAGACTGTGGTCAAGCATACCGCTGAGCTGCAAAATCCCACTCACCTGCAGGCGGATGCGTTTGGGCTGCAGCAGTTTATTGTCACCGTCATTATTAGGGATCATGATGGTGATCCAGTCGCCCTGCTTCACGTTCAGTGACTGAGCGATGCCACCGCCCAAAATGATTTGCTGCTTGCCCGCGGCAAACTGCGACCACGCGTTATTGGCCACGAAGTGCGGTAAGGCACTGAGGCGCGGCTCCTGCTGCGGATCGACGCCTTTAACCTGCAGCGCCTGCAGCTTGGCTCCGCTCTCAATCAGGCCCGTGAAGTTAACGTAAGGCGCAGCGGCGGCAATACCCGGCACCTGCTCAATCGGCGCAATCAGCGGCTGCCAATTGCGGAACGGCTGATTGACCGGCTCGATTTCACCGTGAGGCACCACCGCCAGAATGCGGTTGTTGAGTTCACGTTCGAAGCCGTTCATGGCGCTCAGCCCGATAATCAGCACCGCAACCCCCAGCGCAATCCCGAGCGTTGAAATGATGGAGATCAGCGAGACCATGCCACCGCGCCGCCGACCGCGGCTAAAGCGCAGCCCGAGCAGCAGAGACAATGATGAATGCATTACAGCGCCCCCAGCGTCAGGTGATCGCTCAGCTGCCCGTCGCGCATCTCCATTTGACGACTCAGACGCTTCGCCAGGTGAAGATCGTGCGTCACCACCAGAAACGCCGTGCCCTGCTTGACGTTTAGCTCGCCCAACAGTTCAAAAATGGCGTCCGCGTTGCGCGCATCCAGATTGCCCGTAGGCTCGTCTGCCATCACTAAACGCGGGCGATTCACCAGCGCGCGCGCAATCGCCACGCGCTGGCGCTCACCGCCCGACAGCTCAGACGGGCGGTGCGCCGCACGCTTGTCGAGACCGACCGCCGCGAGCATTTCGCGCGCGCGCGATTCCACTTCGGCTTTGCCGATTTTGCCAATCAGCAGCGGCATCGCCACGTTTTCCAGCGCGCTGAAGTCAGGTAGCAGATGGTGGAACTGATAGATAAACCCGAGCTCGCGGTTGCGCAGCTCCGCTTTGGCCGAAGAAGACATGGCATTGAGCGATTTGCCGTCGAAAATCACGTCGCCGGAGGTGGGCGCATCGAGCCCGCCCAGCAGGTGCAGCAGCGTACTTTTGCCCGATCCGGAGCTACCAACAATGGCGGTCAGTTCGCCCGGTTGCAGGCTGAAAGCCACATTGCGCAGCACATCGGTCTGCACGCTGCCTTCCTGATAGCGTTTACACAGGTCGCGACACTGCAACAAAGGGGTATTACTCATAACGTAAAGCCTCAGCGGGTTGAACGGCGGCAGCGCGCCATGACGGATAAAGGGTTGAGAGCAGCGCCACAGTCATGGAGACGAGCGCAATGGTGACCACCTGCCAGACATTAATATCCACCGGCAGCGCCGCGCCATCCAGGAACAGCCCCAGCACCGGCAGCAGGTGGTTAAGCTGGCTGGCCAGCAGCACGCCCAGCAGCGTGCCCAACAGCGCACCGATGATACCCGCGCTGGCGCCTTGCACCATAAACACCGCCACAATCTGGCGCCGGGTAAGGCCCTGCGTTTGTAAAATAGCCACTTCCGCCTGCTTCTCCATAATCAGCAGGCCCAGCGAGGTGATAATGTTGAACGCCGCGACCGCGATGATCAAACTCAGCAGCAGGCCCATCATGTTTTTTTCCATGCGCACCGCCTGGAACAGATCGCCTTTGCGCTCGCGCCAATCTTTCCAAATCAGCCCCTGCGGTAGCGTCTGATGGCTGAGGGCATCGACGTCCAGCGGCTTGTTCAGCCACAGGCGCCAGCCGGTGATATTGCCCGACGGATAGCGCATGATGCGTGAGGCATCTTGCTGATTCACCAAAATCTGGTAGCCATCCACTTCACTGTTCGCGGCATAAGTGCCTGCCACCGTGAAAATGCGCTGGCTCGGTAAGCGTCCTACCGGCGTAAATTGGCTAACGGAAGGCACCATCAGGCGCAGCGTATCGCCACGTTTCACGCCGAGTTGCGTGGCAAGCTGTTCACCAAGAATCACGTTGTATTGACCCGGTTGCAGCACGCTTTGCGGCGTATTGACCAGATAAGGCGTCAGCGGATCTTGCTCATCTGGCTGTATGCCGAGCATCACGCCCACCGACACATTGCGTGCACTTTGCAGCACCACATCCGCGGTGGTAAGCGGCGCAACGCGGCGGACACCCTGTAACGTAAGGTGATCAGCGGGAATCTGCTGCGGGTTGATACTGCCTTTGTCACTGGTGATCAGCGCCTGCGGCATCAGGCCAAGAATGTTGCCTTCCAGCTCGCGCTCAAAGCCGTTCATCACCGACAGCACGGTGACTAACGCCAGTACGCCAAGCGTAATACCGATTGTGGAAAGCCAGGAGACGAAACGCCCAAAGCGGTCTGAAGCACGTCCACGCATGTAGCGTAAACCAATGAATAACGCGACTGGTTGATACATAAGATCCGTCTTGGCAGTTGCCTGAAAAAGAGTAGAGGGATGATAAAGGAGCCGGGTGCTTTATGAAACCTTTAACCCACGGCGCGGGCGGCAAAGTTGCATCGAAATGCATATGACGGCGGCTTGCAAAGACCCGCGTTGCCCCGCACAGGGTGCAACACGCCCTTCGTATTGCGCGCCGCGTGACTGACAAAAGCACAGAAAAAGCGGCGTTACGGCACGGTTATTGCCTGTGAGGCCGATAATCGCGGCTATCATTAACCAAAAGCCAGAGAGAGGATGGCGCGCGCGTCCCTGTCACTGCTTTATACCGCCGCCAGTCCGTACTGCTCACCGAGAAATCGCACCGCGACAGATGATCCTCGGGTCGGATTATGGAATGATGGCGCCCTTGAATGAAAAGGAGAGAATGTCGAGTCCTTATGTCGGAACAGCCTCGTTATACCCTGCCCGCTAACGCTGGCGATCATCGTCAGCTTGGCCAACTGGCCGGTGCCGCGCAAGCGGTTGAGTGCGCCAGCATCACCGAGCGTCACTCTGGTCCGGTGCTGATGATTACGCCGGATATGCAATCTGCCCTGCGTCTACAGGAAGAGATCCGCCAGTTTACCGATCTGCCGGTGATGCATCTTGCCGATTGGGAAACGCTGCCGTATGACAGCTTTTCACCGCATCAGGACATTATTTCCGCCCGTCTCTCCACGCTTTATCAGCTGCCCACCCTTACGCGCGGCCTGTTAATTATGCCCGTGAATACGCTGATGCAGCGCGTCTGCCCGCACAGCTTCCTGCATGGTCACGCGCTGGTGATGCAGCAAGGACAGAAGCTGTCGCGCGATGCCCTGCGCGATCAGCTCGAACAGGCAGGCTATCGCCACGTGGACCAGGTCATGGAGCACGGCGAGTACGCCACGCGTGGCGCCCTGCTGGACCTCTTTCCGATGGGCAGCGACCAGCCGTATCGCATCGACTTCTTTGATGATGAAATTGACAGCCTGCGTCTGTTTGACGTGGACAGCCAGCGCACGCTGGAAGCGGTAAGCGCTATCAATCTGCTGCCTGCCCACGAATTTCCAACCGACAAAGCCGCGATTGAGCTGTTCCGCAGCCGCTGGCGCGAGATGTTCGACGTGCGCCGCGAGCCGGAGCACATTTATCAGCAGGTGAGTAAAGGCACGCTGCCCGCCGGGATCGAATACTGGCAGCCGCTGTTTTTTGAGCAGCCGCTGCCCACGCTGTTTAGCTACCTGCCCGCCAACGCCCTGCTGGTGAACAGCGGCAACTTAACACAGAGCGCCGAGCGCTTCTGGCAGGATGCCTGTGCGCGCTACGACAATCGACGCGTTGATCCGATGCGACCGCTGCTGGAGCCCGCCGCGCTGTGGCTGCGCCCTGACGCACTGCTGGGTGAGCTAAAAGCCTGGCCGCGCGTCCAGCTGAGCGCGGAAACGCTGCCGGAAAAAGCGGCGAACACCAATCTGGGGTATGAACCGCTGCCTGACCTCGCCATTCAGGCGCAGGCGAAAGCGCCGCTTGATAATCTGCGCCAGTTTCTGGAGCAGTTCGACGGCAGCGTGGTGTTCTCGGTGGAGAGCGAGGGGCGCCGCGAGAGCCTGCAAGAGCTCCTGGCGCGGATTAAACTGCGGCCTCAGCCCATCACCGGCTTTAACGAGGCGCACGCGCATCCCTACAGCCTGATGGTGGGTGCCAGCGAGCGCGGTTTTATCGACCACGCGCGTCAGCTGGCCCTGATCTGCGAAGGCGATTTGTTGGGCGAGCGCGTCAACCGCCGCCGCCAGGACACGCGCCGCACCATTAATCCGGATGTGCTGATCCGTAACTTGGCCGAGCTGCATCCCGGTCAGCCGGTGGTGCATCTGGAACACGGCGTAGGCCGCTATATCGGCCTGACCACACTGGAGGCGGGCGGCATCGTTGCCGAGTATTTGATGCTCTCTTACGCGGGTGAGGCCAAACTTTATGTCCCGGTCTCCTCGCTGCACCTGATTAGTCGCTATGCAGGCGGTGCCGATGAAAACGCCCCGCTACACAAGCTGGGCAGCGATGCCTGGTCGCGCGCGCGGCAAAAAGCGGCGGAAAAAGTGCGCGATGTGGCCGCTGAACTGCTGGATATCTACGCCCAGCGCGCGGCGAAAAGCGGCTTTGCCTTCAAGCACGACCGCGAGCAGTATCAGCTGTTCTGTGAAGGTTTTCCCTTTGAAACCACGCCGGATCAGGCGCAGGCCATCAATGCGGTGCTCAGCGACATGTGTCAACCCTTAGCGATGGATCGCCTGGTGTGCGGCGACGTGGGCTTCGGGAAAACCGAAGTGGCGATGCGCGCCGCCTTCCTGGCGGTAGAGAACAACAAGCAGGTCGCCGTCCTGGTGCCGACCACGCTGCTGGCGCAGCAGCACTTCGACAACTTCCGCGATCGCTTTGCTAACTGGCCGGTGCGCATCGAAATGCTGTCGCGATTCCGCAGCGCGAAAGAGCAGACGGAAGTGCTGCAACTGGCCCAGGAAGGCAAGATTGATATTTTGATCGGCACGCACAAGCTGCTGGGCAACGAGATGAAATGGCACGATCTCGGCCTGCTGATCGTGGATGAAGAGCACCGCTTCGGCGTGCGCCACAAAGAGCGCATCAAAGCGATGCGCGCCGACGTGGATATCCTCACGCTGACCGCCACGCCGATTCCGCGCACGCTGAACATGGCCATGAGCGGCATGCGCGATCTGTCAATAATTGCCACGCCGCCGGCGCGGCGCCTCGCGGTGAAAACCTTTGTGCGTGAGTACGACAGTTTGGTGGTGCGAGAGGCGATTCTGCGTGAAGTGCTGCGCGGGGGCCAGGTGTATTACCTTTACAACGACGTTGAGAATATCGAGAAAGCGGCGCAGCGGCTGGCTGACTTAGTGCCCGAAGCGCGCATCGGCATCGGCCACGGCCAGATGCGCGAGCGCGATCTTGAGCGCGTCATGAACGATTTCCACCATCAGCGCTTTAACGTGCTTGTCTGCACCACCATCATTGAAACCGGTATCGACGTACCGAGCGCCAACACCATTATCATTGAGCGCGCCGATCACTTTGGCCTGGCGCAGCTGCACCAGCTGCGTGGGCGCGTTGGCCGTTCCCACCATCAGGCCTATGCGTGGCTACTCACGCCGCATCCGAAAGCCATGACCAGCGATGCCCAAAAGCGTTTGGAGGCCATTGCCTCACTCGAAGATCTGGGCGCCGGTTTTGCGCTGGCGACGCACGATCTGGAGATCCGCGGCGCGGGCGAACTGTTGGGGGAAGATCAAAGCGGACAGATGGAAACCATTGGCTTCACGCTCTATATGGAGCTGCTGGAAAACGCGGTGGACGCGCTAAAAGAAGGACGAGAGCCGTCTCTGGAAGATTTGACCAACAATCAAACGGACATTGAGCTGCGTATGCCTGCCCTGCTGCCGGACGACTATATCCCCGATGTCAGCACCCGTTTATCGCTGTACAAACGCATCGCGTCGGCCAGCGATGAGCAGGAGCTGGCTGAACTGAAAGTGGAGATGATTGACCGCTTCGGTAAGCTGCCCGATGCCGCGCGCAATCTGCTTGATGTGGCCGCATTAAGGCTGGTGGCGCGTGAGCTGGGCGTACGCAAAATCGAAGCCAGTGAGAAAGGCGGCTTCTTCGACTTTGCCCCGCAAAACCGGGTCGATCCTGGCTGGCTGATCGGCCTGCTACAAAAAGCGCCGACGCAGTGGAAACTGGACGGGCCTACGCGGCTGAAATTCACGCGTGATCTCGCTGAGCGCAAGCTGCGCATGGAGTGGGTACAAGAATTTGTGCGCGAGCTGGCCGCGCATCAGGTTTAAGCCGCCGCTGCCTGATGCCCCTAATAAAAAAGCGCCTTTCGGCGCTTTTTTTATTACATCATGTTATTGCAGCTGTGCGTGTGCTTTGCCCAATTAGGCCTGATTCGAATTCAAGATCAGCTGACCATTACGGTCCAGCGGAATGCGGGTGCCAGGGTCGTTTTCCATACGAATTTTGCCCTGCTGGTCACCAATTTTATAGGTCACGTCATAACCCAGCATTTTATCCTGCTTGTCATATACCGTTCTGCAGCGCTGTTCGCTGGTGGTGTAAGTGTCGCGATCCTGCAGCGCACCCTGCACCTGGTTACCACCGTAGCCACCTGCCAGCGCGCCCGCTACCGTCGCGACGTCGCGTCCACGTCCACCACCAAACTGATGGCCCAGCACGCCACCGGCCACAGCGCCCAGCACTGAACCGGCGATGCGGTTTTCATCCTGCACCGGACGACGATGCGTGATGGTCACGTTGCGACACTCCTGTCGCGGCTGCTTGATACTCTCTTTTATCGGCGTGGCCGAAAGCACCTGTGCATATTGCGGACCACGATCAAAGACATCCATGCTGGCTACCGCGGCAACACCCAAGGCTGCTGCTACACCGATCCCGATACCCGCTAACATTGATTTATTCACAGGAATGTCCTCCTGAAGATGGTTATCGCGCATTCCTGCCGCTACACAAATCTGTGTAACCGAGGCATAACCGGCGTGCGCGCCGCGCCGTTTTCGTTGAGATAAGTTTTACAGATGGTCCGTAATTGCAACATCAGATTAATGGAAGAAACGCAGCGGAAAGGGAGTAGTACCGTTTTTTCGGAGAGTTCTGAACGGCGAGGACATCCTGCTGTAATGCGTCAATGCACGTGCCATTTCAGCGCGATACAGCAGGAAATCGTGATGGGCGGCAGCAGGCCGCCCGCGAGGCTTAGTGCAACTTCAGGCGTGGACGCAGTACGCGGTTCAAGCTGCCTACCAGCATCATCAAGCCGGTCTTGAAATATCCGTGGAGCGCAATCTGGTGCATGCGATACAGCGAGATGTAGACAAAACGCGCGATGCGCCCTTCCACCATCATTGAACCGCGCATCAGGTTCCCCATCAGGCTGCCGACGGTGCTGAAGCGTGACAGGGAGACCAGCGACCCGTGATCTTTATAGACATACGCCTTCAGCGGCTTGCCTTTACGCTGCGCCAGGAGGTTTTCAAGCACGCGTGAAGCCATCTGGTGCGCAGATTGCGCGCGTGGTGGCACAAACCCGCCGCCCGGTAGCGCACAAGATGCGCAGTCCCCGATAGCGTAGATGTCATCATCGCGCGTGGTTTGCAGTGTCTCTTTGACCACCAGCTGATTGATGCGATTGCTCTCCAGCCCGCCGATCGCCTTCAAGAAGTCCGGCGCTTTGATGCCCGCCGCCCACACCATCAGGTCGGCCTCAATGAACTCGCCCCCTTTGGTGTGCAGCCCGTTTTCTGACGCGCTGGTCACCATGGTTTGCGTCAGCACGCGTACGCCAAGTTTGGTGAGCTCCTGATGGGCCGCAGCTGAAATACGCGGCGGCAGCGCGGGCAGAATACGCTCGCCCGCTTCCACCAGCGTGACGTTCAGCGCCGCGCTGTCCAGACCTTTGTAGCCATAGCTGTGCAGCTGCTTCACGGCGTTGTACAGCTCCGCAGAGAGTTCCACGCCGGTCGCCCCGCCGCCGACGATCGCAATATTCACTTTCTCCAGGCGCCCTTCGCTGGCGGAGAAGCGCAGGAACAGATTGAGCATTTCATTGTGGAAACGGCGCGCCTGATGCGGATTATCAAGGAAGATGCAGTGATCTTTGACGCCTGGCGTACCGAAATCGTTGGAGGTGCTGCCCAGCGCGATCACTAGCCGGTCATAGGCCAGGGCGCGCTGCGGCACCAGGATTTCGCCGTTGGCGTCGCGTATTTCCGCCAGCTCAATGGTTTTGCTGTCGCGGTCGATCTGGGTCAGCGATCCAAGCTGGAACTGGAAACCGTGGTTGCGCGCATGCGCCAGATAGCTAAGCGCATCAATGCCTTCGTCCATCGAGCCGGTGGCCACTTCATGCAGCAGCGGTTTCCACAGGTGACTGTGGTTGCGGTCCACCAGGATAACCTCAGCCTTCTTTTTACGGCCAAGTTTATGGCCAAGCTGGGTTGCCAGCTCCAGCCCACCTGCACCACCGCCGACAATGACGATTTTTTCCATAGATGTAGTCAACAAGGACCCCCTCAAAGTTGTAAACCAATAGTTAACTAAAGGTTAATAAAAACCTTAGTAAACATAGGGTTGGCGACATTACTCGCAAGCTGAGGCCAGAATATCACGGCGATAGGGGCTGTACAGGGGAAATTTGATGCAGATCAATCTTTCAGCAGCATTATCAGAATGTTACACATTTTGTGAACACCATCACACAGTAAACGGATGCCCGGCTCGGCGCGCGGCCTGCCGGGTTCATCTGCACCTCAGCCCTGCGCTGCCTTGTGCGCCAGCCAGCGCGCCTGCAGCGCGCCGAGTGATTGATAGTTTGCTTTCCAACGCGTTGAACGCTGCAATGTCTCGCGCGTGACTCGTCCGCGATGATAGAGCTGCGTGACGCGTTTGGCCTCAACGGGCGCAAGGTTATCCAGCACGCTGATCGCCCCTTCCCGCTGATTGCACACCAGCACCATATCGCAGCCCGCCGTCAGGGATTGCTGCGCGCGCTCCGCATAGCTGCCCATGATCGCCGCACCTTCCATTGAGAGATCGTCCGAGAAAATCACCCCATTGAAACCCAGCTCCTGCCGCAGCACAGTCTGCAGCCAGTAAGGCGAGCCGCTGGCAGGCAATGCGTCAACCTCAGTATAGATAATATGTGCAGGCATTACGGCGTCGAGCAGCTGTTCGTCGATCAGCTGTTTAAATATCGTCATATCGCGCTGGCGCAGCGCCTTCGCATCCCGCGCATCGCGCGGCGTCTCTTTGTGCGAGTCGGCACTCACCGCGCCGTGACCCGGGAAGTGTTTACCGGTGGTTTTCATGCCCGCTTCGTGCATACCGTGAATAAATTCCCGCGCGACCTGCAGCGCAATCGCCGGATCCTCGTGGAATGAACGATCGCCGATCGCCGCACTGATGTGGCCAATGTCGAGCACCGGCGCAAAGCTGATGTCGATATCCAGGGCGATCATCTCGGCCGCCATCTGCCAGCCGGCCTCACGCGCCAACGTTCCCGCTGTGGGGAGATCGTTCAGCGCCGCGAAAGACTGCATTGCCGGCAGCGCCGTAAATCCTTCGCGGAAACGCTGCACGCGCCCGCCTTCCTGATCCACCGCCACCACCAGTCGATGACGCGAAGCCGCGCGGATCTGCCGCACCAGCTCCGCCAGCTGATCGGCATCATGGAAATTGCGGGCAAACAAAATCAGCCCGCCGGTCAACGGGTGTTGCAGAATCTCGCGCTCTTCAGCGTCCAGCGTGTAGCCAGCGACGTCGAGCATTAGCGGTCCGGGTGAGGTCATGGTCATGGTTCGGGTCCTGAATTAAAGATCGTGCCAGCTGGCCTGCGCCAACTGCTGTAAAAAAGCGTCTTGGGTTTGCTCGGCGCGCAGCTGATACCAGCTGGCCATGAGCAGATGCAGCCAAGGCTGCCAGCGACGCACCTGCTGCAAGAGTTGCGTCGGGCTGAGATTAGCACGCTGAGCGTATCCAATGATCCAGTGCGTCTCTTCGCCGTTCACCGCCGCGCACAGCGCCGCCACTTCCAGCGCTATATCGCCGTCAGCGGCGTACTCCCAGTCAATCAGCCGCAGGCCGTCGGCGGTGGCGACCACATTCCCCGGGTGGATATCCATGTGGAGCGGGGCCAGCCGTAGCGGTGACGGTTCGCCCTGCGCCAACAGGCGGCTTAACTGCCGCTGCCAGCGCCAGTGGCGCCGTTTACATAGCTGCCAATACCGCAGCAGCAGCGGGCCGAGTTGCAGACGATAGCCGGTTAACGGTTGTTGATGCAGCCTACGCACCAGCGTCAGCACGGCCTCCTGCTGCTCGGTAAATTGCTCGGGCGTCAGCGCCTCTCCGGACAGCCAGGTTTGTAGCAGCCACGGCGCGCGCCACGCCAGCGGTGCCGGGCCAAGCGCCGCGCCGCGCATTTTGCGCAACACGCGAAACTCCCGTTGCCGATCCACAAAAGGGATGGGCTGTGCGGGCGCACGGCGCGCCAGCAGCGTGCGGTTCGCCTGTTCTACGCGAACGCTGCCGCCGCTCAGTCCCGGCAGCGCGAAAAAATGACCGGCGGCTTGCGCCGTCGGCCAGGTGTGCTGCAGTGTCTCAAGCAGATACGGATCAGGGTTGTGCAATACCGTTTCCTGACCAGACGATTTCACCGGTTTGCACCAGCATCAACTGCATTTGCAGCGTTGGGGATTTCACGTCGCCTTGCGCATTACTGTAGAGCACGTACTGCGCGTTGACGTTACGCGCCAGGCCGATCGCCTTGCTGCGTGAATTTAAACTGTCATCCGCTGAGAGCCCCAGCGCCTGCTTAGCCTGTGCCAGCTGTTCAGGCGTGACCAAGGTGAACTTGCCGTTATTGGCCAACGCGTTTTGAATCGCGTCTGTGGCTTTATCACTTTGTAAGGCACCGTTGGTGCTGTTTTTGATGCGATCCACCAGCAGGACGCTGCCGGGGTTTACGCCTGCCGACTGCACCATATTTGCCACCAGCGGCTGCACGCTGGCGCTCCAGTTAATGGTCTTCAGCTTGGGAGGCTGTGGCACGGGCTGCGGCTGCGGCACCGGTTCGGGTTGCTGTTCAGGTGTCGGTTGCGGTGTTGTTGGCGTCGTGGATTCGACCGGTGCCGGGGTCTGTTTTTGCACCACACAACCGGTAAGCATCAGCGCAAACATGAGCGCGCTGGAACGTTTAAGACTGCGAATCACAGATTACTCCTCAGAGATAAAGATAAAGACGCACGCGGCTAGCCGTCAGGTTGCCGATTTGCGAAGAGACTTCGACACTGCCGTGCGCCGGAACGATTTGCGTCTGCGCAGGCTCTTCCGGGGTAATTTCCAGGCCCTTATCGTCGTACCAATAGAAACGATAATGGACCTTCACCGGCGTTTCACGCTGATTATAGAGCATGCTTGACGCACGCTGCTGCCCATCGCTACCCGTGAGCGTCGGTTCATCAGTGATAATGCCCGCTGATAGCACCGACGACTCCATCACCAAAGACTGTGAGGTATTGATCATCGGTTTGTCGCTGCTACAGCCCGCGAGGGTCAGTAAAACTAAGCCACTCAGCCATTGACGCATCTGGAGCTCCGTCCGAAGTTAGTGAGCCAGCATCGGGCCCAGAGGCTTACCGCCGACCAGGTGCATATGGATGTGATACACTTCCTGCCCGCCATGCTTATTGCAGTTGACGATCAGGCGATACCCATCCTCCGCAATGCCTTCTTCACGCGCAATTTTTGCTGCTACCGTTATCATGCGGCCCAGCGCCTGCTCATGCGCTTCCTCTACGTCATTGGCCGTGGGGATCACCACGTTAGGCACAATCAGAATGTGCGTTGGCGCTTTCGGGGCGATGTCGCGGAAGGCAGTCACCAGCTCATCCTGATAAACCACGTCGGCGGGAATTTCGCGACGAATGATCTTACTGAAAAGGGTTTCTTCAGCCATGGGGCATTTCCTTAAACAGGGAGTTTAATCAGGCAGTATGCGTGAGAAATTCTCTTTCTTTCAACCTCGACGCCACTTTTCTTATGCTGACCGGCTGCCTTAGCAGCAGTTTGGTTTCCGCTAGCCACGTGATTACCCATCGGCACTCCCGGACGCAAAAAGGAAACGCCGTATCATAAACGCGATTTTCCCCGCTTTTCTTTCTTTGCAGGCCGGATGAGGTCGATCCCGCGCCGGACGCAACGGTTTTGTGCCGCACGGATCGCTTCTGTCTGTAGATAAAAAAAAACCCCTCAACGAGGGGTTTTTTAACGATTCACAGAGAGTTACAGACTGCGAATGTAGTCGTCCATTTCGGTTTTCAGGTTATCCGATTTGGTGCCAAAGATAGCCTGAACACCCGAGCCTGCTACTACCACGCCGCGAGCGCCGAGGTTTTTCAGCTCGGTCTGATCGACCTTCGCGACGTCTGCCACGCTCACGCGCAGGCGCGTAATACAGGCGTCGAGGTTGGTGATGTTCTCTTTACCGCCAAAGGCGCTCACCAGTTTGCCCGCCATTTCGCTGCCGGTCGCGCTGCTCTGCTCGGTAGCCGTATCTTCACGGCCCGGCGTTTTCAGGTTCAGCTTAGCAATCAGTACGCGGAACACGGTGTAATAAATCAGGCCATAAATGATCCCTACGATGGGGAACAGCCAGATCTTACTGCTGTTGCCGCTCAGGACGATGAAGTCAATCAAACCGTGCGAGAAGCTGGTGCCATCGCGCATGCCCAACAGAATACAGATAGGGAACGCCAGGCCTGCCAGAATGGCGTGGATCACATACAGGATCGGGGCCACGAACATAAAGGAGAATTCGATCGGTTCGGTGATACCCGTCAGGAACGAGGTCAGCGCAGCGGAGATCATGATGCCGCCCACTTTAGCGCGGTTTTCCGGCTTGGCAGAGTGCCAGATAGCAATTGCCGCGGCTGGCAGACCGTACATTTTGAACAGGAAGCCACCTGACAGCTTACCTGCCGTTGGGTCGCCCGCCATGTAGCGAGGAATATCGCCGTGGAACACCTGTCCTGCTGCGTTGGTGAATTCACCGATTTGCATCTGGAAAGGTACGTTCCAGATATGATGCAGTCCAAACGGCACCAGTGCCCGCTCAATTACGCCGTAGATACCAAAGGCGACCACGGGGTTCTGATACGCAGCCCACTGTGAAAAGTCCTGAATTGCGGTACCCACTGGCGGCCAGATGAATGCCAGTACGACGCCGGTAAAGATCGCGGTCAGACCGGAGATAATCGGCACAAAACGCTTACCTGCAAAGAAGCCAAGGTATTCAGGCAGCTTAATGCGATAAAAGCGATTAAACATATACGCGGCAATGGAACCGGCAATAATGCCACCCAACACGCCGGTATCCGCCAGGTGCTTGGCCTCTATTTCCGCTGCCGGCAAATGCAGCACCAGGGGGGCGACCACCGCCAGCGTTTTCACCATAATGCCGTAGGCCACCACGGCCGCCAACGCAGACACGCCGTCATTATTGGTGAAACCCAACGCCACGCCAATGGCGAAAATCAGCGGCATGTTAGCGAATACCGATCCGCCCGCTTCGGCCATCACGTGTGAAACCACAGCAGGCAGCCAGCTGAAATTGGCTGAACCAACGCCTAATAAAATACCGGCAATCGGCAAAACCGATACCGGCAACATCAGCGATTTACCTACTTTTTGCAGGTTCGCAAATGCGTTCTTGAACATAAAAGCTCCTGAGTATGAGTGCAGTTTTTTTGCGCGATGCGCATGGCAAAGGGGGAGGACCTTTACCGGGATGACGCTGAGCGCCTTTTGATTTATTACGAAGGGTAAAATAAATAGCGTTTTTTTAACTTGACGGCCATCACGTTTCACTAAGGATCCGCACCGTTTTTCAGTGATTTCTGGCGTGCCTGCGCAGATAAGCGCCATAAAAAATGGCCTGCGGGCGGGTATAGCGCCTGCAGGCCGGGTTAAAGATTTATTACAACCTATGAAATAAAAGGCGTTACCCGCCGAGGCGCTCCATCGGCACCTTGAAGAGGCGCGAGAAGTTGGCGGTTGTTGCGGCCGCAAGCGTAGCCAGATCAACCCCTTTGACTACCGCCATGTACTCCGCGACATCGCGGGTGAAAGCCGGCTGATTCTCTTTGCCACGGTGGGGTACCGGTGCCAAATAGGGTGAGTCCGTTTCTACCAGAATCCGATCCAGTGGAACGTAGCGGGCTGCCTCACGGATCTGCTCGGCGTTACGAAACGTCACAATACCGGAGAAAGAGATATAAAAGCCGAGATCCAGCAGCTTGGCCGCTGTCTCTTTGTCTTCGGTGAAGCAGTGCAGCACGCCGCCACATTTCTCTACCTGCTCTTCACGCAGAATGGCAAGCGTATCTTCACGCGCGTCGCGCGTATGCACAATGATCGGCTTATTGAGCGCAATCCCGGTGCGAATATGTTCGCGGAATGATGCCTGTTGCTGGGCCTTGGTTTCCTGCTGATAAAAATAATCCAGTCCGGTCTCTCCCAGCGCAATGACCTGCTCTTCTGCAGCCAGGCGGCGAAACTCTTCGACATCGTAAGGGGTTTCTTGATTCAGCGGATGTACGCCGCAGGCCAGCGCGATATTCGGGCGAGCGCCTACCAACTGTTTGATTTTGTAGTAATCCGGCAGCGTGGTGGCAATCGCCAGCATAAACTTCACGTCGCGCGCCGCGGCTTTCGCGATCACGTCGTCCAGATCGCGGTGCTGTTTTTCGTAATCAAGGCCATCAAGATGACAGTGCGAATCGACAATAAACATAGGTTTCTCTTTTCTCGCTTAATCGACCGCGGCCGGGGACAGCAGACGCCCCCACATCAGCAGACGGTCGGTCAGGATAAGTTCTCGGTTTAGCGCGGCCACGTGCAGCAGCTGCGCGCGACACGCCATCCAGAGCTGCACGCTGGCATGCAGCGCACTGCCGTTAAGCTGCTGCGCGAGCTGGGCGACAACTTCGGGCCGATCGCTGTTTGTCAGCCATTGACCTGCTCCCTGCTGGAGCTTCATGGCGTCGACCAATAGCGCAATGAGCCAGCTCAGGCGCTCAGCCGCGTTATCGTTGTTCAGGACGGGCAGCAGTTGCAGGATATCCGTGCCAAGAGCGCGGTTAAGGGCTTCACACAGCGCGTCACGCGTTTGCCAGCGTGTGGGGTCGAGCAGTGCCAGCGCCGCGCCGGGCGCGCCATTGCACAGGCGCAACGCCGTACGCAGCACGGCATCGGGCTGCGTGACCTGATGCTGCAGCCAGCTTACCCCTTGCGTTTCATCCGGCGGCGGCAGGTGCCACGTCATGCAGCGGCTACGCAACGTCGCCAATAACTGCGACGGTTCGCGCGCGCTCAGGAAAAACCAGCAGTTTGCGGGCGGCTCTTCCAGCGTTTTCAACAGTGCGTTGGCGGCAGCTTCGGTGAGCTGCGCTGCATCAGGCAGCCAGACAATTTTTGCCCCCCCCTGCTGAGCAAAGTGGTAAAGCTTTTCGGTCACGTCGCGCACCGCGTCGATTCCTAGCGAAACTTTGCCTTTCTCGGCCTCCAGGCGGTACCAGTCTGGGTGCGTGTGGGCCTGCATCAGTTGACAGCCATGGCAGTGACCGCAGCTTTTCAAGCCATCCGGTTTCTGACACATCAGCCAGCGGCTTACCCCCCAGATCAGCGCCTCATCGCCCATGCCATCAATAGCGTGAACCAGCAGGGCATGATGCGCCTGCTGTTGCTGATGACGGGCGATAATATTGCGATAGGGCTGATTCAGCCACGGATACCACTTCATTGGGTTTGACCAGCCAGCCAGGCGTAGACAGCCGTTTTTAGGGATGCTGTTACGTCATCCAGCGCCTGCGTCGCGTCAATCACAAGAGTGTGAGGATCGGCGGCGGCCAACGTCAGATAACGCTCGCGCGTGCGCTCAAAGAAGCGCAGCGACTCCTGCTCAATGCGGTCAAGCGCACCGCGCGCACGGGCGCGCGCCAAACCCACTTCGGGCGTCACATCCAAATACAGCGTCAGATCCGGGCGAAAATCGCCCAGCACGGTATCGCGTAAGGTGGTCATCAGCTGCATGTCCATTCCGCGGCCGCCACCCTGATAAGCTTGTGACGAGAGATCGTGACGATCGCCAATGACCCAAGCGCCGCGCGCGAGCGCCGGTTTAATGACATTGTCCACCAGCTGAACGCGTGCGGCATACAGCATCAGCAGTTCCGCTTTATCGGTTATCTGCTCTCCTTCGATGCCTTGCTTGATTAACTCGCGCAATTTCTCAGCCAACGGGGTGCCGCCGGGCTCACGGGTGAAGACCACCTCATGGATGCCCTGCTCACGCAGCACCGCAACGACCGCGTCCCGCGCTGTCGTTTTGCCCGCCCCTTCCAGGCCCTCGATGACAATAAACTTACTGTTCATTTTTATCCTTAATAGCCTGCCGGTATGCCTGAACCGCCTTATTGTGACTGGCAAGGTTAGTGGTAAAGGTATGGCCACCTTTGCCGTCGGCAACGAAATAGAGGAAATTGCTTTTTTCCGGGTGCGCGGCGGCTTCCAGCGACGCCCGGCCGGGCATGGCGATCGGGCCCGGTGGCAGTCCACTGATGGTATAGGTATTGTACGGGGTAGGTGTTTCCAGATCGCGCCGCGTCAATGTCCCGCTATAGGCGTCACCCATACCATAAATTACCGTGGGATCGGTTTGCAATTTCATCCCGGTGCGCAAGCGATTAATGAAAACGGAGGCCACGCGCGCGCGCTCTTCGCTCACGCCGGTCTCTTTTTCGATGATCGAGGCCATCGTGACCATTTCCTGCTTGTTTTTATAAGGCAGATCGGGCGTTCGTTCCTGCCAGAGTCGATCGACCAGCTTCTCCATTCGCGCATGCGCACGCTCAAGCAGCGCCACATCGGACGTATTCGCCGTGTACAAATAGGTATCAGGATAGAACGCGCCTTCAAGCTGATTCGCGTCGAGCTTCATCGCCGTGGCCAGCGTCGGCAACGTATCATCGCTGAGCGTGTGTTTGATGTAAGGTGCTTTGCGCAATTCCGCCAGCCACTCTTGCAGGCGCAGCCCCTCCACAAGACGCAGCGGAAATTGCGCTTCCTTCCCACTTGCCAGCAGCTGTAACAGCTGGCGTACCGTCATGCCCGTCTCCAGCCGATAAGTCCCCGCTTTGAACTTGGCCAAATCAGGTTCGAGCTTGAGTAGCGGGCCAAACCAGAAGGTTTTTGGAATGATATGCTGGCTTTCTAACTGCGCTTCCAGTACCACGCGCCCACTGCCGGCAGGCAGCGTGTAAATCGTTTCCTGGCTGATGGTCAAAGGCGTATCGGCTAAACGTTCAATCTGCCAATAGCTAAAGGCTGCCGCAAGGCCAGCGATCGCCACGGTGCTGGCGATAATCTTTTTCATTCGAGTCATGATGCTTCCATCGTTTGGCAACTGGCGAGCAGCTGCTGATACAGCGTGCGGGCGGTAAAGGCCACCTCATCAATGTATTTTACGGGCAGAACCGGCATCAGTGCATTACAGATCACCACTTCATCGGCGCCAAGTAGCGCGTCCCGCCCGATGGCTTTCACCTCACAAGCGTGGCCGTTTGCGGCCAACTGCGCCATCAGATAACGACGCATAATGCCGTCAACGCCAGCCTGGTCAACCGGCGGCGTGTAAATGTTTGTTCCAACGCGCCAAAACAAATTGGCCGCACAGCATTCCACTACGGTCCCGGCAGTGTCAAGCACCAGCGCTTCGTCTGCCTCACACTGATCAAGCTGCTGTCTTATCAGTACCTGCTCCAGCCGATTAAGATGTTTAATTCCCGCCAGTAGCGGATTCCGGGCTAAGCGAACGTCGCTTGTGATCAGGCGAACGCCGTCACCCAGCGTCGCGTAATGGTGCGGCCAAGGCGACAGTGAAATGATGCGCGTTGGTGTACTGCAGCCCGCGCGGCTGTAACCCCGTCCGCCGGGACCGGGGGTGAGAATAACTTTAAGAACCGCCTGAGGCTGATCCGCTGCCGCGTGGCGCATCTCATCGGCAAGCTGCACCCTATCAGGCTCCGGCAAATACAAGCGCGCGCATCCTTCTCTAAGGCGCTGGAGGTGCGCATCCAGCAGCTGGATTTTTCCTGCAATCACGGCGGCCGTGGTAAAACAGCCGTCACCAAACTGCACGGCGCGATCGCGCGCAGAGAGCATTGATTCCGGGTGCCCATTAATCCACATGCGTTATTCTCCTGGCGAAGATGTCTGCTTGATGTCGCATCGACGCGGGTAAACCTTTACGCCGCAGCGCGATAAAATACAAAAAAGGCCCGCTAAGCGGGCCTCGATTTGATGGGATGTGCCGTTTACACCTTGCGGAAGATAAGCGACCCGTTAGTGCCGCCAAATCCAAAGGAGTTACACAGCGTGTACTCCAGCCCGCTGACTTGACGCGCCGTATGGGGCACGAAATCCAGATCGCACCCTTCATCCGGGTTATCAAGGTTGATGGTCGGCGGTACAGCCTGATCGCGCAGTGCCAGAATCGAATAAATCGCTTCTACCGCACCCGCCGCGCCGAGCAAATGGCCAGTCATCGACTTGGTCGAGCTCACCATCACGCTGTGCGCGGAGGCCCCAAATACCGATTTCACTGCCTGTGCTTCCGCTTTGTCACCCGCCGGCGTTGATGTGCCGTGCGCATTGACATAACCGATCTGCTCAGCGTTAAGCTGGGCATCACGCAGTGCATTCACCATCGCCGCCGCAGCACCAGAACCATCTTCAGGCGGAGACGTCATGTGATAGGCGTCGCTGCTCATGCCGAAACCAACGATTTCTGCATAAATTTTCGCGCCGCGCTTTTTCGCATGCTCGTACTCTTCCAGCATGATGATGCCCGCACCGTCACCCAACACAAAACCATCACGGTCTTTGTCCCATGGACGGCTTGCAGCCTGAGGATTTTCGTTGCGCGTTGACAGCGCACGTGCAGCGCCGAATCCACCTACGCCCAGTGGCGTACTGGCTTTTTCAGCACCGCCCGCCAGCATCGCGTCGGCATCATTGTACGCAATGATACGCGCCGCATGGCCGATGTTGTGCACGCCAGATGTACAGGCGGTGGCAATCGAAATGCTTGGACCTTTCAGGCCGTACATGATCGTTAAATGTCCCGCGACCATATTAACAATGGTAGACGGTACGAAGAACGGGCTGATTTTTCGTGGGCCACCGCTGACCAAGGCGCTGTGGTTGTCTTCGATCAACCCTAGTCCACCGATGCCAGAACCAATAGCTGCACCAATTCGACCGGCATTTTCATCGGTTACGACCAGACCGGAGTCCGCCATAGCTTGAATACCAGCCACAACGCCGTACTGGATAAAATCATCCATCTTGCGCTGATCTTTGCGAGAGATATATTCATCGCAATTGAAATCTTTTACTAAGCCAGCAAAACGCGTTGCGTAGGCACTAGTATCAAAATGGTCGATCAGGTTAATGCCGCTCTGACCGGCAAGGAGAGCACTCCAGGTAGACTCTACGGTATTGCCGACAGGAGACAACATGCCAAGACCGGTCACAACTACACGACGCTTAGACACGTTCTCGTCCTCCAGGGAGGGAAAAAATAACGCTATGTGGGGCAAAAATAAAACTCAGGCGGTCAATTGACCGCCTGAAGATATTCATTAGCCTTGATGGCTAGTGATGTAGTCGATCGCTGCCTGAACGGTAGTGATTTTCTCAGCTTCTTCGTCTGGAATTTCAGTATCAAACTCTTCTTCCAGAGCCATTACCAGCTCAACGGTGTCAAGAGAATCTGCACCCAGGTCTTCCACGAAAGAAGCAGTGTTAACAACTTCTTCTTCTTTAACGCCCAGCTGCTCAGCTACGATTTTCTTAACGCGTTGTTCGATATCGCTCATACTATTTAATTTCCTATCAAAACTCGCTTTCGCGATGGTTTTCGTAGTGTATAAAATGTTGAAAAAGATGCAACAAAATCCCGGCTGGTCGAACCACGATTTTGCGCTATTCTGCGGTCTTTACCGCAGATAATGCAAATGTTTTCGTGATTATCAGACCATGTACATTCCGCCGTTGACGTGCAGCGTTTCACCCGTAATGTAGGCTGCTTCGTCAGAGGCTAAGAATGCAACAGCATTGGCAATTTCCTGCGGATCGCCTAAACGACCTGCCGGCACTTCTGCCAAAATGCCCGAGCGCTGATCTTCGTTCAGTGCACGCGTCATGTCCGTCTCAATGAAGCCCGGTGCCACGACGTTTACGGTAATGCCACGTGACGCAACTTCTCGCGCCAGTGATTTGCTAAAGCCAATCAAACCTGCTTTTGCTGCCGCATAGTTTGCCTGACCCGCGTTACCCATAGTTCCAACCACAGAACCGATGGTGATGATACGGCCCACACGCTTTTTCATCATTGCACGCATGACCGCCTTGGACAGGCGGAACACCGACGTCAGGTTGGTATCAAGGATATCCGCCCACTCGTCGTCTTTCATGCGCATCAACAGATTGTCGCGCGTAATGCCTGCATTATTGACTAAAATATCCACTTCGCCAAATTCAGCGCGCACTTTTTCTAACACGCTCTCAATGGAACTGGCATCAGTGACATTCAGAACCAAGCCTTTGCCCTTATCGCCGAGGTAAGCGCTGATGGCTTCCGCACCGCTTTCGCTGGTCGCGGTTCCTACTACTTTGGCACCGCGCGCAACCAGCGTTTCCGCTATGGCGCGACCAATGCCGCGGCTTGCGCCCGTAACCAGCGCTACTTTACCGTCAAAGCTCATTTTTTTCCTCTCATTCCTGCGTAAGCGCAGCGCTCAGTGAAGCGGGGTCGTTCACGGCCGCTGCGGTCAGGCTATCAACAATGCGTTTTGTCAGACCGGTCAGGACTTTACCCGGACCCATCTCAAAAAGCTGCTCCACGTTTTGCGTGGCAATGTATTCAACGGCTTCTGTCCAGCGCACCGGGCTATAAAGTTGGCGAACCAGCGCGCTGCGAATTGCTGCGGCGTCGGTTTCGCATTTTACATCCACGTTGTTGACCACCGGTACGCGAGGCGCGCTGAAGGCCACGTTTTCCAACGCCAGCGCCAGCTTCTCAGCGGCCGGTTTCATCAGCGCGCAGTGAGACGGTACGCTGACAGGCAACGGAAGTGCGCGCTTGGCGCCAGCGGCTTTGCATGCAGCGCCCGCGCGCTCTACGGCTTCTTTGTTGCCCGCAATCACCACCTGGCCTGGGGAATTGAAGTTCACCGGCGAAACAACCTGACCTTGAGCACTCTCTTCACAGGCTTTGCGGATGGATTCATCGTCCAGGCCAATAATTGCCTGCATCGCACCCGTGCCTTCCGGCACCGCTTCTTGCATCAGTTTGCCACGCAGTTCAACCAGTTTTACCGCATCAGCAAAGTCAATGACACCGGCACACACCAGCGCGGAATACTCGCCGAGGCTGTGGCCCGCCATCAGGGTGGGCTGCGGTCCCTGCTTGCTCTGCCAGACGCGGTACACCGCCACGGATGCCGCTAACAGCGCGGGCTGGGTCTGCCAGGTTTTATTTAACTCTTCCGCCGGGCCCTGCTGCACCAGTTGCCATAAGTCGTAGCCTAAAGCCTCAGAGGCTTCGCGGAAGGTTGCCTCAACCTGCGGATTTTCCGCAGCAAGTTCCGCCAGCATGCCAAGGGTCTGCGATCCCTGTCCGGGGAAAACAAAAGCAAATTGCGTCATCTTTCGTTCCTGTCAATCAAAAGCGAACCAGTGCCGAACCCCAAGTGAAACCACCACCAAAGGCTTCCAGCAAAATCAGTTGTCCCGGTTTAATACGGCCATCGCGTACCGCTTCGTCCAGCGCGCTCGGTACGGATGCAGCGGAAGTGTTACCGTGACGATCCAGCGTTACCACGACTTTCTCCATGCCCATGCCTAATTTTTTGGCGGTGGCACTGATGATGCGCAGGTTCGCCTGATGCGGCACCAGCCAGTCGAGTTCAGCGCGGTCAAGGTTGTTAGCCTCAAGCGTTTCGTCAACGATATGTGCCAACTCGGTAACAGCAACTTTAAACACTTCGTTGCCTGCCATGGTCAAATACGCTGGCTCATCTTGGTTCGCGCGATCCTGGTAAGGCAGCGTCAGCAGTTTGCCGTAGCGACCATCCGCGTGGAGATGGGTAGACAAAATACCCGGCTCTTCGCTCTGGCCAAGCACCACAGCACCGGCTCCGTCACCAAACAGAATAATGGTACCCCGATCGTTCGGATCCAGCGTGCGGGCGAGCACGTCTGCACCGATGACCAGCGCATGTTTGACCACGCCATTTTTGATGTATTGGTCAGCGACACTCAATGCGTAGGTAAAGCCGGCGCAGGCGGCGGCTAAATCGAACGCCGCACAGTCGTTGATTTCCAGCATCTGCTGAATCATGCAGGCTGAACTGGGGAAAGCGTGACTTGAAGAGGTCGTGGCCACGATGATCAGGCCGACGTCGCTGGCGGCGACGCCAGCCATCTCGAGCGCACGCTGTGCCGCCGTGAAACCCATGCTGGCAACGGTTTCTTCCGGTGCTGCAATGCGACGTTCACGGATGCCGGTACGGGTGACAATCCACTCGTCCGAAGTCTCCACCATTTTTTCCAGGTCCGCATTTGAGCGAACCTGTTCAGGCAAATAGCTGCCCGTACCGATAATTTTGGTAAACATCTACGCTTTGTCACTCCTGGCTAATACAGCGTCAAGGCGCGCTGCAATCCTCGCGGGAACTTGCTTACGCACCGCCTGCTCTGCCTGTTCTATCGCCACGGCAAAGGCGCGTTCATTGGCCGCGCCGTGGCTTTTGATCACTGTCCCGCGCAATCCTAACAGACAAGCGCCATTGTACTGGTCGGGGTTGAGATGGCCGAAACGTGCAGCCAGACGCTTTTGTATCAAGCGCCCGAGCAATGTCATCCACCAAGCCCGTTTTTTTCCTTCACCTGACGATTTGAGCAGGGAAAGAAACATTCTTACCACGCCTTCCATGGTCTTCAACGTGACATTACCCACGAAGCCATCACAGACCAGCACGTCCGTTTTGCCGGTGAGGAGATCGTTCCCCTCGAGGTAACCAATATAGTTGAGATGCGGCGTCTCACGCAGTACCGCAGAGGCGGCGCGGATGGTTTCCAGTCCTTTGGTCTCTTCCTGACCAATGTTCAAGAGCGCCACACGCGGTTGCGGAATGTCCAATACCTCTTCCGCCATAACCGCCCCCATCACGGCAAACTGCACCAGCATCGTGCTGTCTGAATCGACATTCGCGCCGAGGTCCAGCAGCACCGTTTTGCCATGCTGTTGATGCGGCAATACCGTCATCAACGCCGGACGTTCAATGCCATCCAGCGGCTTCAATAATAGTTTTGCCAGGCCCATCAGCGCCCCGGTATTTCCGGCGCTCACGCAGGCCTGAGCGGTGCCCGCTTTTACCAGCTCCAGTGCCACGCGCATTGACGTTCCACGGCTGTTGCGAACCGCCTGTGCGGGTTTAGCATCGCTTGCAATAACCGATTCGGCAGGAACAACCTGCACACGCCCCATTAAAGAGGAATCCGCTTTGGCAAGAAATGACGTGATGATGTCGGGATCGCCGACCAGAAGAAGATACAGCTGCGAATGAGAGGCCAGTGCCTGCAAGGATGCAGGCACTGTCACGCAGGGACCGAAATCCCCGCCCATGGCATCAACTGCCAGGGTCAAACGTGTCAAGGTATCGCCTTGCGTAAACGCAAAGAATTACTTGGTGATAACCTTGCGACCGCGGTAGTAGCCATCCGCAGTGATGTGGTGACGCAGATGAGTTTCACCAGAAACTTTATCTACTGACAGAGTGGTAGTGGTCAGCGCATCGTGCGAACGACGCATACCACGCTTAGAACGGGTTGGTTTATTCTGTTGTACGGCCATGGACCTTACTCCTATTACTTACGCTTTAAACTGGCTAATACGGCAAATGGATTTGGCTTTTCTGCCTCTTCAGGCAGCTGGCCAAAGACCATGTCCGCGTCGGACACTTCACAGTGTTCAGATTCATGCACCGGAACCACAGGCAGCGCGAGAATGAGCTCATCCTCGATAACTGCCAGCAAGTCGATTTCACCGAAATCGTTGACATCAACTGGCTCGTAGGCTTCCGGCAGCGCTTCGGCCTGTTCATTAGAGGAAACAGGACTGAAGCAATAGCTTACGTGAACGTGTTGAGGGAAAGGTTGGTTGCAGCGCTGACACGACAACGTAACCCGCACTTCGGCAGTTCCCTGCAGAACCGCGAGACGCTGGTTGTCAACCGCAAACGACATGGCACATTCCACATCACTGTCCACACTCACGACCGATTCGTTCAAACGCGCCACCAATTCAGGTGCATAGACACCCTGATAATCAAGGCGTTTTTGCGCGGCGCGGACCGGATCGAGCGTCAGGGGTAATTTTACCTTTTGCATAGGGCGCGCATATTAACTTTGTAACGTCTTAGAGTCAAAGAAAAAGGCCGGATTACAGCATCTTTCACCCGTTAGTCGCATCCAGTGCGGCGCATAGTTTAAAATGCCTGTCACCTTTACGCTATCTATTCTGTAAAAAAATGATGATACCGCTCGTTCTGGCCTCAACCTCCCCTTTTCGTCAGGCTTTACTTAGCAAGCTGGGCCTGCCTTTCATTAGCGCCGCGCCAAACTGCGATGAAACACCGCATCCCGGCGAACCTGCCTCGGCGCTAGTTGAACGCCTGGCGCTGGAGAAAGCCCGCTCGCTAGCGTCGGCCTATCCCGAAAGCTGGATCATTGGCTCCGACCAAGTCTGTGTTGTCAACGGGCGCATCACGGGTAAACCCCATACAGCGGAAAATGCGCGATCGCAGCTCGCCGCCGCCAGTGGACAAATCGTGACGTTTTATACCGGACTGGCGTTGATCCATCCTCAGCGTCACCAACAGCAGGTCATCTGTGAGCCCTTTAATGTTCATTTTCGCAGCCTTTCACCGAGTGAAATTGAACATTACGTCGCTAAAGAGCAGCCGCTAAACTGCGCCGGCAGTTTTAAAAGTGAAGGCATGGGGGTTTGTCTGTTTGATAAACTGGAAGGGCGCGATCCCAACACGTTGATTGGATTACCGCTTATTGCGCTCAATGACATGCTAAGAAGCGTGGGCATCAATGCATTAGCATGATGCCCGTCATGGCCACTATTTTTTGCGCAACTGCGCGAGGCACGTTTTCAACGCCGCATCAAGCGGCGCTTCCATGCGTAAGGTTTCGCCGGTATGAGGATGCGTGAAGGTGAGCGCGGCCGCGTGCAAAAACAGGCGCGCCAGCCCTGTACTGGCCAGCTCACGATCAAACTCGCGGTCGCCGTAGCGATCGTCGAAGGCAATGGGATGTCCACCATGCAGCGTATGGACACGAATCTGGTGCGTCCGTCCGGTCACCGGGCTGGCTTTCACCAGCGTCGCGAAGCCGAAACGCTCTTCCACTTTAAAACGCGTTTCAGAGGGTTTCCCCTCCGCACTCACGCGCACAATGCGTTCACCACTCTGGAGAATATTTTTCAGCAGCGGCGCCTGGACGACTTTCAAATGTGAAGGCCAGTCGCCGCGCACCAGAGCCAGGTAATCTTTCTGCATGCCCTTTTCGCGCAGCTGTTCATGCAATGCGCGCAGCGCAGAGCGTTTTTTGGCGACCAGCAAAATACCGGACGTATCGCGATCGAGCCGGTGAACCAGCTCCAGGAAACGGGCTTCAGGACGCAGCGCACGCAGCCCTTCAATCACGCCAAAACTTAATCCGCTGCCGCCGTGCACGGCCGTACCGGCCGGTTTGTTAAGCACCAGCAGATAATCGTCTTCGTACAGGATGGCATGCGCCAACGCGGCAACTTTATCCAGCTTCGGCGATACCGCTTGCTCCTCGCGCTCTGCGACGCGCACGGGAGGAACGCGGATCTCATCGCCGTCTTCCAGTTTGTATTCGGGTTTAACGCGCTTTTTATTTACCCGCACCTCGCCTTTACGCAGGATGCGATAAATCATGCTCTTGGGCACGCCTTTCAGCTGAGTGCGCAAAAAATTGTCAATGCGCTGCCCGGCATTTTCAGCCGTAATGGCGACATATTGTACGCCAGGATTCTCTGTTTTCATGGCGGCGATTCTAATTAGTGTCCCCTAATAGCGCCACCCCTTTTTCTATGCTTAACTCTCAGCGTAACGCGTTTAAGCGCGTTAGATTGATGACTTTTGCAGCGTTATGATGAATAGCCCGGCAAATGAATCAGTTAAGGATCGACAAACTTCACAGCTCGGTAAAAGTCGCCTTGCTATATGTTGGTCAGCAATGGAATAATGCAAAGGTTTCTGACCTGGAAAGTATCAGGCGGAAAAAAGAGCGAAATTAAGGTATTTTGCCCGATGAAACGAACACGCGGCAATGGCGTAAGACGTGAAGTTAAATCAGGCACTTAGCGGGCTGCGGGTTGCGGCCTGGACGACAGACTGGGATGTGTGGATTTTTTGATTACCGTGTAGCACTTCCACCTTCAGGCGCTGGTTTTCCTTATGAAAAACAGGCCACCGACAAGATTTGCGCCTCTATAGCCGCCGACAACCGTGAGGTTGACGTCAGTGCATGCAGACACGAGGCCATCGGTTGATTCTCGTCCAGGGTAACGATGCCCGCAGCTTTATCACTCATGTGAGAATAACGAGTAAGTCACGATGAAAAGAATGTTAATTAACGCAACTCAGCAGGAGGAGTTGCGCGTTGCCCTGGTTGATGGACAACGTCTGTACGATCTGGATATCGAAAGCCCAGGACACGAGCAGAAAAAAGCCAATATCTACAAAGGAAAAATCACCCGCGTTGAACCTAGCCTTGAAGCGGCATTTGTCGACTACGGTGCAGAGCGTCACGGTTTTCTCCCTCTTAAAGAAGTTTCCCGCGAATATTTTCCTGCTAATTACAACGCGCACGGTCGCCCTAATATCAAAGATGTGCTGCGCGAAGGACAGGAAGTTATCGTTCAGATAGATAAAGAAGAGCGCGGTAACAAAGGCGCTGCGCTAACGACCTTTATCTCCCTGGCGGGCAGCTATTTAGTGTTAATGCCCAACAATCCCCGCGCAGGCGGTATTTCACGCCGCATTGAGGGCGATGACCGCACCGAGCTGAAAGAGGCGCTGTCGGCGCTGGAACTGCCGGACGGCATGGGCCTGATCGTGCGCACGGCGGGCGTTGGCAAATCCGCCGAATCCCTGCAGTGGGATTTGAGTTTCCGCCTCAAGCACTGGGAAGCCATCAAAAAAGCCGCTGACAGCCGCCCTGCTCCGTTCCTTATCCATCAGGAAAGTAACGTGATCGTGCGCGCCTTCCGCGACTATCTGCGCCAGGATATCGGTGAGATTCTGATCGACAACCCAAAAGTGCTTGAGCTGGCGCGCCAGCATATCGCTGCACTGGGCCGTCCCGATTTCAGCAGCAAAATAAAACTGTACACCGGTGAGATCCCGCTGTTCAGTCATTATCAGATTGAGTCGCAAATTGAATCAGCCTTCCAGCGCGAAGTGCGTCTGCCTTCAGGCGGTTCGATCGTTATCGACAGCACCGAAGCGCTGACGGCCATCGACATCAACTCGGCACGTGCGACTCGCGGTGGCGACATTGAAGAAACCGCCTTTAACACCAACCTGGAAGCGGCGGATGAAATCGCGCGCCAGCTGCGCCTGCGCGACCTGGGTGGCCTGATTGTTATCGATTTTATCGACATGACGCCTGTGCGCCATCAGCGCGCGGTTGAAAACCGTCTGCGCGAAGCCGTCCGTCAAGATCGCGCCCGTATTCAAATCAGCCACATTTCTCGCTTTGGTCTGCTGGAGATGTCGCGTCAGCGCCTCAGCCCGTCGTTGGGTGAATCCAGCCATCATGTCTGCCCGCGCTGTAGCGGTACCGGCACCATTCGCGACAACGAATCGCTGTCACTCTCTATTCTGCGCCTGATTGAAGAAGAAGCGCTGAAAGACAACACCAAAGAAGTGCACGCCATTGTGCCCGTTCCGGTGGCGTCTTACCTGCTGAACGAAAAACGCGAAGCGGTCAGTGCCATCGAAAAGCGTCAAGGTGGCGTGCGTGCGGTGATCGTGCCAAACGAACAGATGGAAACGCCGCACTATTCGGTGCTGCGCGTGCGTAAAGGCGAAGAAACGCAAACGCTCTCTTATCATCTGCCAAAACTGCATGAAGCAGAAATGGCGATGCCGTCAGAAGAAGAGCACGCTGAGCGCCGCCGTCCTGAACAACCGGCTTTAGCCGCCTTTGTCATGCCTGATGCGCCGCCAGCGCCGGTTGAGGTGGAAAAACCCGCGGTTCAGCCGAAGATGGAGACCAAGCCAGCCGCTGCCCCTGCCGCAACGGTGACGACCGGCTTCATGGGGCGCCTAATTGGCGGCCTGAAAAAGCTGTTTGCGCCTGAAGCCGCCGCACCGGCACCTGTTGAAGAGAAGCAGGACGTTCAGGCTGAGCAGAGTGAAAACACGCAGCAGCGTGGTGAACGCCGTAGCAACAACAACAATCGTCGTAATAACAATCGCCGTGAACGCACGCCGCGCAATGGTGAAAACGCTGGACGTGAAGCGCGTGAGCCACGCGAGTCACGTGAACCGCGTGAAGCCCGCGAATCGCGTGAACCCCGTGAGCCGCGTGAAAACAGCGACAACCGCCGCAATAAGCGTCAGCAAGAGCCGCGTGGTGAGCGTCCTGAACTGACGGAAGAGCAGCTGCAGCAGCGTGATGAACAGCAGCAGCAGCGTCGTGAGCAGCGCGCTGAGCGTCAGCGTCGCCGTCAGGAAGAGAAGCGCAATCAGCAGCAAGAAGCCAAAGCCGCTGAGACCGTACAGCCTGAGGTGGTAGAAGAAGCCGCTACGCAGGAAGACGATCGTGTTCAGGTGATGCCGCGCCGTAAACCGCGCCAGCTTAACCAACGCGTGCGCGTGGGTGAGACCCGTGAACAAACGGCCGACGTTGCGCCAGTTGCTGCAGCTGCAACCGAACCGCATGCTGACGTGCAGGCGCAACCCGAGGCAGCGCACGATAATCAGGATGAGAACGAGAACCGTGATGGCGCAAATATGCCACGTCGTTCGCGTCGTTCGCCACGCCACCTGCGCGTAAGCGGTCAACGTCGTCGTCGCTATCGTGATGAGCGCTACCCGACCCAATCGGCAATGCCGCTGGAATCTGCCGCCGCTTCGCCAGAAATGGCCTCGGGTAAAGTGTGGATCAGCTACCCTGTCGCACAGACCCAAGACGAGCAGGCCATGCAGGCGGATGCAGCCGATGCCGCTCAGATCGACACCGCTGCTGCGGTGGCACTGCCTGCCGCAGAAAGTGTTGCGCCAGCAGACGTGACCTCAAACCGTGCTGACGAAGCGGTGCATCAGGCTGAACCGCAGGCACAGGTTGATGTGCCAGTGGTAAACACCGATGACCTGACGCCGGTTGCCGCCCCGGTTAACGCCGAGCCTGCTGTTATCTCTGCCGCTGACGACGCTGTCGCCCAGACGATTGCGGCACAGGCGGAACCCGTAGCTGAGACGCCAGCGCACCACGGTGACATGGCTGCCGAGCAAGAAACGATCGCGCAGCAGGCGCCCGTTGAGGTTGCACCGGCGCTTGAAGCGCAAGTGGATGAGGTGCTGAGCGCGCCGGTCGCCGCTGAGGCACCGTCAGCGCCGATCGCCGAACCCCATGCGCCTGTCGCTGCGCGTGACACTGCCGTTAACGGTGATGAGACGCGTTTCAAGCATCACGCTACCGCGCCGATGACCAAAGCGCCCGCGCCAGCATGGGAACCGGAACCGGCTCGCGCTAGCGACTGGGTTCGCCCTGCATTCGCCTTCGATGGCCGCGGTTCTGCGGGTGGTCACAGCGCGACGCATCAGGCCACCGCGCCAGCTACCCGTCCGGAAAGCGCATAACTGCGCCACGTCCGTCTCGGTAAACCCCGGCTTGTCCGGGGTTTTTTTATGGCCTGCGTTTACCGCCCTGCCACCTGACCGCTCTCACCGTGATGCCCGCACTTCCTGCACCGCTTCCCTGCCGGTTTAGCCGATTGTAGTGCCCTCTTCTCATTCACCCTGCGTCACGCTCGCGGCTCGCCCCATCGGCATAATGACGGGCGGCCGACCACCAAGCGGTAAAGACCCCGCCATCTCCTGGCGAGGCGCTGGGCAGCTTGACCACAAAAGATCGTCACCGTATCGGATGCCCCGAAGCCGTCCGCGCTTGGCTGTGCGTGCCAAGTATGATGGTTAGCAACCCTGCGTCATCGACAACACCCGCTCAACAGACAGGCAAAAAAAATCCCACGGCCCCGAAGGGCGGTGGGAGAAACTAAGCGCACCCGGTTTAAGCGCGCTCAAATATTCAGGACAGGTTAATTAAGAGTTAAGCTGGAACAGTGACATCTTAGACATGTCTGTAAAGGTTTTATAAGAAGCCTGCAACGCCGTCTGCTTCATGGTGTAGCTGGAGATCGCGGCGGTGTAATCCACATCCACCAGGTTACTCATCTGCGAGTCCAGGATCAGCTTACGGTCGTCAGACTGCTGTCCGAGCTTATCCAACTCGTCCATTTTGGTACCGATATCGGAACGGACCTTAAGCACATTATCCAGCGCGTTGTTCAGGCCGCGGTTGGATTTCGCCATGGTGTTTTTTGCGCTTTCGATGTCGGCATCACTGGCGTTGGCCAGCGGCACCTTCAAGGACGCAATCGCGCTATCCAGCATATTAAAAATGTTTTTCTCGCTGGCAGAACCATCGGGCTCAGGCTTGGCATTGCTGGTCAGCGCCATAAACACGTTGTTGCCCGTATCACCTACGTTCATGGTGCGGCTGTCATCCACTTTCTGCGAGATAGCCTCGGTGCCACCCACGTAGGTGACTGCACTACCGGTGTCACTGAACGGCGGCTGATCGGTTTTGTAGCCAGCAAAAATATAGCGTCCATTGCCGTCACGGCTATTGGCTTGGCCCAGGATCTGATCGCGTATCCCTTGCAGCTGCGTAGCATAAGAGGCGCGGTCTTCATCATTGAGCGTGCCGGTTGAGGCCGCCACCACAATCTCTTTGGCTTTCGTGATGGCCGTCGTCACGCTGCTCAAAGCGTTCTCTTCCATCGACAAGCTTTGGTCAGCAAAATTGCGGGCGGTGCCATACTGGCTGCTCACCGCCTGCGCCTGCGATAACACCACGGCGCGCGAAGCAGCGATGGGATCGTCGGAGGGATTATTGACCCGACGGCCGGTAGAAAGTTGCTCACCCACTTTCAACCAGGAGGATTGCGATTCACTGATTCCGCGCACCTGCTGGTCAAAAATCATACTCGTACTCAGACGCATACCTTACTCCTCTTATTAGCGAATGCTGATCAGCGCGTTAAAGATCGCACTGGCCGTCTGCAGAACCTGCGCATTCGCCATATAGAACTGCTGATATTTCGACAAGTTGGCGTACTCTTCATCAAGGTTAACGCCCGATACGGATTGCTGGCGATCGCTCAGCTGCGTCACTACGCTTTTCTGCGTGGTGCTGGCGGTATCCAGAGAGTTCGTCTTGTTCCCCACCGTGCTCACCAGGCTGGCATACGCCTGCGAAACGGTCGCGTTGCCATTAACAATTTTGGTGTCCTGCAGATTCAGCAGTTTTTTGGCATTGGTGTTATCACTTTCACCGCTGGTGGCGCTGGCCGCGGCGGCAATTTGCGACTCATCGGTAATGGCGACGGTCATGCCGTTGATCACGTCCTGAACCGGCTTCACCAGGAAACTGTCTTTGTTGCCCGGGGTGCCGCTTGGCGTCAGCTTCAGTCCGTCAAAGTTCAGCGAGCCATCGGCAGCAGGCGTCACGTTAAAATTCACGTTGTCTGACATGCGCGTCACAGACCAGGTGCCGCTGTTGTAGCTCACCGTGTAGTTAGATGCCTTAATGGCGTTGGTGTCAGACCAAGCCGCGGTAATACTCACATTAGAGCTGTTTTTGGTATTACCCAATACCGTTGGAGAACCAATGGTGAAAAAGTCTGTACCGGCGTCGCCGTTGCTGTCGAAGCCCTGCTTGTGCACGGTATTGAAGCTGGTCGTAAACGCAGCAGCCAATTGTCCAAGCTGGTTTTGCGCGCCATCCAAATCCTCAGAACGGAATTTAAACAGGCCGCCCAGTGAACCGGTGGGAATGTTCTTTTCCGCGATTTGCACGTTGCCCGCTTGTTTATCAACGTAACCGACCGTAAGGCGCGAATTATCAGCGCTGGACGGCATAGCGACCAAACTGGTGGCATTGCTGCCGTTGACCAGCGTGATGCCATTCATCGATACGATATAGCTGCCGTCCTGCTGCGCCACGGTCACACCGACGACGTTGTTGAGGTTGTTCACTAGCTGATCGCGCTGATCCATCAGATCGTTCGGTACCGCGCCGCCGCCAGTAGAGAGCTTCGCGATCTGTGTGTTCAGGTCAGCAATCTGGCTGGTGAAGGTATTGATCTGATTAACGCTCGACGACACATCGGTGTTGACGTTGTTCTGCATGTTGCTTAAGTACTGCGCCGTGGTCTGGAACTGATTCACGAGCCCCTGCGCATAGCCGAGCATAGACTGACGGGCAGACGGATCGCTGGCGTTGCTCACCACGTTCTGTACGTTATTGAAAAAGTTTTGAATCGATGAAGAGAGGCTGGTCGTCGACGTCGACAGCAGGTCATCGATATTCGAAATCTGGTTGTACTGCGTATTCACTGCATTGTAATTGGCGCTGGAACCACGCAGCTGAGCGGTAATAAAGTCATCATACTCACGCTGAACGCCAGACACCTTCACGCCGTTACCGTAATAGCTGTTACCCTGCAGGGTGCTGTTCGCCTGAGACAGGATAGTGGTCTGACGCGAGTAGCCCGCCACCGAGTAATTACTGATGTTATTGCTGGTGGTGCTTAAGGCAGCCTGTGCGGCGCTCAGCCCACTCATCGCTGAGTTAATTATGTTGGACATCTGGGTTCCTTTATTTCCCGTTAACCGGGCTGGCAGTCATCAGGGTAATCTGGCGGGCGTTGCGGCCCGCGTCATGAGACAGTTATCGGCGTGCTTAAGCGAAACTTGAGGTGAAAGATCAGAACAATGTGGTGATATCCTGGCTATAGGCCTTCACAACTTTTTCACCCATGTTCTTGAATTGCTGAATCATTCCCACCAGTTTTTGGGCGTATTTAGGATCGGTTGCGTAACCCGCCGCCTGCAGCGCGCGTGCGCCCTGCTCAGGGCTGGTGGCATTGGTTACCGCGGCATAGCGCGGATTGCGCGACAGCAGCTTCACGTAGTCGCTAAGCGCTTCCATATAAGAGCCATACACGCGGAAACTGGCGCGCACTTTTTTCGCCACGCCGCCGTCATACTCGGTGGTCATGATATCAGTGGTCTCCCCCTGCCAATCGCCGGAGGCTTTAATCCCAAACACGTTATAGCTCGGCTTGCCGTCGCGCGTCAGAATCTGGCGCTGGCCCCAGCCGGATTCCAGCGCGGCCTGCGCCAGAATCAGGTGGTGCGGAATGCCGCTCTGCTGGCTGGCCACCTTCGCGGGCTGCGCCAACTGCGCGATAAAATCGTTGCTGTCAGAGGGCAAGCTGGCGGGTGAAACCGGCAAGCGCGGTACCGCTTTGCGCACCATCTGCTCCAGCTGCGTGGTCGGAAGGTTACTGTAGATGTAGCCATTTTCCAGCGGCATCGGCACGGTGCCCGCGCTTTCATCGGGCGCTGCGTTAGGCTGCATCTGCTTGACGATCATATCGGCCATCCCCAGACCGCGCTTGCCAATCTCTTGGGCAATCTGCTGATCGTACATCGATGTAAACATGCGTGTGGAGTCGTTGCTAAAGACGCCGTCTTTCGGCAACGCATCACGCATGCTCTTCAGCATCATCTGCACGAACATCCCTTCAACCTGCTTCGCCACCTGCAGCGCCTTGCCTTTCGGATCGGCACTGGCTTCACGTTTCAAGTCGTTAAGTGAGCGGCTGTCATAAGCCGCGTTCATCAGCGATTGCGTATCCATGATTAGATGATTTCCAGCTTGGCGCGCAGGCAGCCTGCACTTTCCATCGATTGCAGAATCGACATCAGCTCAATGGGCGTTGCCCCCAGCGCGTTAAGCGCACGCACCACGTTGTTCAGGTTGGCGCCCGCATTCACCCGCTGCAGTGCACCGCCGCTCTGGCGTACGTCGATCTGCGTTTGCGTGGTCGCCACAGTCTGCCCACCGGCAAACGGCGTGTTCGGCTGACTGACGTTCTGCTGCTGGTTTACCGTCACCGACAGGTTGCCCTGCGCCACCGCACAGGTGTTCAAGGTCACTTCGCGGTTCATGACCACCGAACCCGTGCGTGAATTGATGATCACTTTGGCATCTTCAAGCGGTACAGACACATCGATATTCTGGATCTCAGACAGCACACGCACCTGCGAACTGTTATTCGCCGTGACGCGGATCTGCACCGTGCGCGCATCCAAGGGTTGCGCAAAGCCAAGACCGCGGCTGTTGACCGCATCAGAAATGCGCTGCGCCATGGTGAAATCTTCATTATTCAGCTGCAGGTTAATGGTGTTCTGGCTGCCAAAGTTGCTCTGTAGCTCACGCTCAACCGTTGCGCCGTCGGTGATACGCCCGCCGTTCAACTGGTTAACCTGTACGCTGCTCCCGCCTGCCGACGCGCCCGCGCCGCCCACCAGAATGTTGCCCTGTGCCAGCGCATAAACCTGGTTATCGACCCCTTTCATCGGCGTCATTAACAGCGTACCGCCGCGCAGACTTTTGGCGTTACCCAGTGATGACACCACCACGTCAATGGTCTGGCCCTGACGGGCAAAGCTGGGCAGCTTAGCCGTGACCATCACGGCGGCCACGTTTTTCAACTGCATATTGGTGCCGGTTGGCACGGTGATGCCCAGCTGTGACAGCATGTTGCTTACCGTCTGCGTGGTAAATGGCGTTTGGGTTGTCTGGTCACCCGTGCCATCCAGTCCAACCACCAGACCGTAACCGATCAGCTGGTTTTCACGCACGCCCTGTATCGAGGTCAGGTCGCGAATGCGGTCAGCGTGGGCCAGCACGCTAACACCGAGCAGCAAGCTCAGGCCCAGACGCAGCAGTGTGTTCATCTTCATCATTACCTCAATTACATCGGCGACACGTTCAGGAAAAAGCGCTGGAACCAGCCCATGGTCTGCGCCTCATTGATATATCCGTTTCCGACGTACTCAATACGTGCATCGGCCACCTGCGTTGACAACACGGCGTTGCTGGCGCTGATGGTGCGCGGGTTAACCACACCCGAGAAGCGGATAAACTCTGTTCCCTGGTTAATTTCAATTTGCTTCTCACCCACCACGCGCAGGTTGCCGTTGGACAAGACCTGATTCACCGTGACGGTGATGGTGCCGGTAAAGGTGTTGTTGGCGGTTGCGCCGCCTTTACCTGCGAAATCGTTTTTACCGTCGGCGGACAGGTTGGCTTTTTCGCCGCCTGCGCCCACTAAACCGGCCAGACCGGTCGGCACGCCCGTGACGCCGAAGCTGTTGCTGCCATCGCGCGAGGCGTTGGCGGACGAGCTCTTACTGGCGCTGACGTTCTCTTGCAGCGTAATGGTTAGCGTGTCACCGATGTTACGTGGACGGCGATCCTCAAACAGTGGCTGATAACCGTAGTTGAGTGGCGCAACGCCCTGAAAAATGGAACCGTTTACCACAGGCGGGGCAGAAGGCGTCGGCTCAGCCGTCGTCGAACCCTGTACCAGTGGCGTGCGCGGAACCAGCGCACAACCGTTAAGTGTCAGTAGCAGCGTGGCTACTAACCAATGCCCAGGCTTGAGAATCACTTGCTTCGCCACGGAGTTCTGACCTTTTTCATGTTCTTACACAGGCCAGTCAAGCTGGCCTGATGCCACCAGATTAAATCTGGGTTAACTTCGCCAGCATCTGATCGGAGGTGCTGATCGCCTTGCTGTTAATTTCATACGCGCGCTGCGTCTGGATCATCGAGACCAGCTCTTCCGCCACGTTGACGTTAGAGGTTTCAACATAGCCCTGATACAGCAGCCCGGCGCCGTTCTGGCCCGGCGTGCTTTGTGTCGGCGCGCCTGACGCCTGGGTTTCCTGATAGAGGTTTTCCCCGACGCTGTTGAGACCCGCATCGTTAATAAAGGTGCTCAACGTCAGCGTACCGACCTGCGCCGGGTTGGTTTGTCCCTGCTGCGTCACGCTCACGACGCCATCACGCGACACGGTGATGCTGGTGGCGTTCGCGGGAATCGTGATCCCTGGCTGCACCGGAAAACCCGAGTTGGTTACCAGCTGACCATTTTGATCGACCTGGAACGAGCCATCGCGGGTATACGCGGAGGTGCCATCGGGCATCTGCACTTCAAAATAGCCCTGGCCGTTGATCGCCACGTCTTTCGAGTTGCTGGTCTGCGACAGGTTACCTTGCGTGTGCAGACGCTCCGTGGTCACGGGACGCACACCGGTACCGATTTGCAGGCCCGACGGCAGCGTAGTCTGTTCGGAAGACTGCGTACCCGGCTGACGCAGGGTTTGATACATCAGATCTTCAAATACCGCGCGCGAACGTTTAAAGCCGTTGGTGCTCACGTTGGCGAGGTTGTTGGAGATGACGTCCATATTGGTTTGTTGGGCGTCAAGACCGGTTTTAGCGATCCACAAAGAACGAATCATGGTGTTTTCCTTACGCCTTAGCTGCTCATGTTGAGAAGCTGGTTGGCTTTCTGTTCGTTTTCATCGACGTTGCTGATGACTTTCATCTGCATCTCAAAACGTCGGGCGTTGGCGATCATGTCGACCATGGTTTCCATCGGCTTCACGTTACTGCCTTCAAGCACACCCGGCATCACGCTCACCGTCGCGTCGTTGGCCAGGGTCGCGCCGCGCGTGGCCTGTGCGGCCTGCGTGGGTCGAAACATGCCGTCGTCACCGCGCTGCAGCTCTTTGCCGGTGGCGCGCACCAGCTTCAGGCGGCCAATTTGCACCGTGGCGTTGGGCGCATCGCCCGCGTTACGCGAGGTGATGGTGCCATCGGCCGCGATGGTCAGTTCGGCACCTTGAGGAATGGCGATGGGGCCGCCGTCGCCCATCACCGGATTCCCCTGAACGGTCAGAATGCCGGTAGGGCTGATCTGCATGTTGCCGTTGCGGGTATAGGCTTCTGTGCCATCTGCGGTGCGCACCGCCAGCCAGCCATCCTGCTGTACCGCCACGTCCAGAGAGCGGCCAGTGTTATCCATGGCGCCAGGGCTCATGTCCGCGCCGGGCGTCGAAGCGGCGACCATGGTGCGCGTGGGCAATGACCAGCCGGTGACCGGCACGGCGCGCAGCGCGTTGAGCTGGGCACGAAAGCCCGGCGTAGACGCGTTGGCAAGGTTGCTCGCCGTCACCGATTGCTGTTCCATCGTCTGACTGGCGGCGCCCATGGCGGTGTATATCGCGTGATCCATAATGCAATCCCGTTAACGTTGTCGTATCAGTGACCAGGGTAATAACCGACTGGCCGTGCGCGTGTCAGAGAATCTGACGAACCTCATCCAGGGTGGCGGAACCCAACGTGCCAAGATCCAGCTTGCTGGTGCCGTTCACGGTGGTAACGCCATTGACGTAAGCCAGGTTGAGCGGCTGCGCCACCAATTGGTTGGTGCCATCGCTGGCCGCCAGGCTGAAGCTGTATTTGCCGTCTGGCGCGACGCTGCCATCATCCAGCTTGCCGTCCCACGAGAAGGTGTGCACGCCCGCGCTGAGTTTGCCCAGATCGATGGTCCGTACCGTTGTGCCATTGCTGTCTTTCACCGTGACGCTGCTGCTGGTCGCGGCGGAAGCCAGCTCCAGGCCGAACGGCGTGGTGGTGCCACTGCCAACCAACACCTGCGAACCTTTCACCATCACACCGTGACCGATCAGCGTTGAACTCTGCAGTGACTGGCTGGTGCTGATCTGCCCAGAGATCGATCCCAGCGTGGTATTGAGTTTCTCAATGCCGCCCAGGGTATTGATTTGCGCCAACTGCGTGGTGAGCTGGCTGTTGTCCATGGGATTGGTGGGATCCTGGTTTTTTAACTGCGCCACCAGCATGGTCAGAAATTGATTCTGCAGGTCGGCAGAGCTGTTGGTGCTGCTTGTACTGCTGGACGACAGAACCGTTGGGTCCAGATTGTCTTTAATTCCTACTGATAAACTCATGTTCGCGCTCCGTTACTGGCCGAGTGTCAGGGTTTTCATCATCATCGACTTCACCGTATTCAGCACTTCCACGTTGGCCTGATAGCTGCGCGAAGCGGACATGGTGTTCACGCTTTCTGCCACCACATCCACGTTAGGCATCTTGACGTAGCCCTTTTCATCCGCCATGGGATTGCCTGGGTCATAGACCAGCTTCGCCGGCGAGGGATCGTCAACGATGCTGGCGACTTTCACCCCGCCAGTTGCGCTGCCGGGGGCCGCATTGGTCTGGAAAACCACTTGCTTGGCGACGTAAGGCTTGCCGTCTGGCCCGGTCACGCTGTCGGCGTTTGCCAGGTTACTGGCGCTGACGTTCAGGCGCTGAGACTGGGCCGTCATCGCCGAGCCCGCGATATCAAAAATGTTTAGCAATGCCATGCTTATTGCCCCTGCAGTACGCTCATCATGCCTTTGATTTGGCTGGTGATGAGAGTGAGATCGGTTTGGTATTTCAGGCTGTTATCCGCAAACTGCGTACGTTCACGATCCATATCCACGGTGTTGCCATCCGCGGCAGGTTGATCGGGAATGCGGTACATCAGGTCCAGCGACGCTGGCGTAGCGGCTTCAGCGGCGATGTGGCGCGAGGACGTCACGTTTAGCGCCATGCTGCTGCCGGCAACGCGGCCATTTTCCATCACCTTGCTGAGCTGGCTGGCAAAATCGATATCCCGCGCCTGATAGCCTGGGGTGTCAGCGTTGGCGATATTAGACGCCAAAATTTCCTGGCGCTGCGCCCGCAGGTTTAACGCTTCTGTACCGAATCGCAGCGCGGCATCGAGTTTGTCGAGCATGCTTCCTCCGCGAATGAGAATTTTGAGCTGACAGCTTAAGTGGAGGAATGCAAGAGCGATCGTCTGAATAGCAGCAAAAATCGCAGCTATTTTCGACATTGATTTTTTCAATACGCGCGTAAACTCTGCCCATCATTGTTCAGGAGGCGTTTATGCGCAGAACCCTTCCCTTCATCGCTGTCTGCTGTTTGCTGCTGGCGCTGCCCGCTGCGGCGGCGGATTTAACGGCACAGCTGACGCAATTTTTTAAAGCGCGCGATCCCCAGCATGCGGCAGGTATGACGGTGGTGATCCGCACACCACAGGCACAGTGGCCCACGTGTGACACGCCTGCGCTTGAGCTGCCCGGTAACAGCCGCCAATGGGGCAATTTGAGCCTGAAAACCAGCTGCGATCAGAATCGCCGTTTTTTGCAGGTGCAAGTGCAAGTGACCGGTGAGTATTTAGTGACCAGCCGCCAGATTACGCGCGGCAGCACGCTGACCGCTGATGATTTCAAACTGGAGAGCGGCCGCCTCGACCAGCTGCCGCCGCGCGCGCTCTTTGATAACAGCAGCGTTGTGGACGGCATCGCGCTGCGCGACATCTCGCCCGGTCAGCCGGTTACCGCAAGCATGCTGCGCCAACCGTGGCGCGTGAAAGCAGGACAAAATGTCATGGTAGTGGCAAGCGGAAACGGCTTTAACGCCAGCAGTGAAGGTCAGGCGCTTAACAACGCCAGTGCCGCGCAACAAGTGCGGGTACGCATGGGAAATGGTCAGGTGGTTAGCGGTCGCGTCGATGCGGATGGGAATATTCTGATATCACTCTAAAGCGAGAAAGAACACTAAAGAACACAGGTGTTCTGCCGATAGAGTTATCAACGAAGACATTACCCTAGGCTGATTCAGCAGGTTAACTCCCGCTGACCCCACAAGGAGCAAGACCATGAGCATCGACAGAACGCAGCCCCTTAACCCGGTTAGCACTGTTCAATCACGCGACGCCAACGATAACAGCGGTAAAGTGCGTCAAAATGCCGCCCCCGCTGCTCGTACTCCTACTGAGAACGGTGCGGAGGTCAAGCTGAGCAGCGCCCAGGCGCAGCTGATGCAACCCAGCAGCAAAGATATTAACACAGCGCGCGTAGAGCAGCTGAAAACCGCCATTCGTAATGGTGAACTGAAAATGGATACCGGTAAGATCGCCGATGCGCTGATTGCCGATACCAGGGCATATTTAGAGGGGAACTAATCCCAATGGATAATCTGCAGACCACGTTAGATAAAATGCAGGATGTGCTGTCGTCGCTGAGCCACGTCATGGACGAAGAGCAACAGCAGCTTTCTGCCGGCCAGGTTAATGGCAACCTGCTGCAGCGCATTTCAGAAGATAAAAGCGCGCTGCTCACCACGTTGAACTATCTGGACGAGATGCGCCGCAACGCTGAAAAGACGTGTGGCGCGCAGGCACCTTACAGTGGTCATAGCGACATTGCCCGTCGCTGGCAGAGTATCCAGCAGCACACCCGCCGCTTACGCGATACCAATACGCATAACGGCCTGCTGCTGCAGCAGCAACTCACCTTTACCCAAGAGGCGTTGGCGGTATTGAAACCGCATCAGACCCAGGCGTTTTATGGACCTGATGGCCTTGGGAAAGGGCATTCAACCCTCAGTCACAAAGCATAAAAAATCCCGCCGCGGCGGGATTTTTTTTACGCCTGCGTACGGCGGGCGAAATCTTTGGGGCGGAACCCTAACAGCGCCAGCATCACAAAGTAGCTGCCGCCGCCTACCGCACACACCGCCGCAAGCCGCAGCAGTCGCCATACCATTTGGCCCTCTTCCCACGCGGGCATCACCTGCAACAGACCTAACAGCGCGGCGGCCATAACGCCCACCGCCAGCATCAGGCGCAGCAGGAAGCTGAGCCAGCCCGGCTGCGGCTGAAAGATATCCTGTTTACGCAGTTGCCAGTAAAGCAAACTGGCGTTAACGCAGGCCGCGAGACCAATCGACAGCGATAAACCGGCGTGTTTCAGCGGTCCGATAAAGGCCAGATTCATGAGCTGCGTCATGACCAGCGTCACAAGGGCGATCTTCACCGGGGTTTTGATGTCCTGACGGGAATAAAAGCCCGGCGCCAGCACCTTCACCACAATCAGCCCCATCAGCCCCACCGAGTAGGCGATCAGCGCGCGCTGCGTCATGGCCGCGTCAAACGCGGTAAATTTACCGTACTGGAACAGCGCCACGGTGAGCGGCCCCGAGAGAATGCCCAACGCAACGGCGCACGGCAGCGCCAGCAGGAAGCAGAGGCGTAACCCCCAATCCATTAGTCGCGAATACTCGGCCTGGTTGCCGCTCGAGAAACTTTTTGCCAGCGACGGCAACAAAATGGTACCCAGCGCGACGCCAAGCACGCCGGACGGGAACTCCATCAGGCGGTCAGCGTAATACATCCATGACACCGAGCCGGACACCAGGAACGAGGCAAAGATGGTGTTAATGATCAGCGAGATTTGGCTTACCGAGACGCCGAGAATAGCGGGCCCCATTTGCCGCATCACGCGCCACACGCCGGCATCGCGCAGGTTGAGGCGCGGCAGCACCAGCATGCCAATTTTTTTTAGGTGCGGCAGTTGATAGCCCAGCTGCAGCACTCCGCCTACCACCACCGCCCACGCCAGCGCCATCACCGGCGGATGGAAATGCGGCGCGGCAAAGACCGCGAACCCAATCATGCTGATATTCAGCAACGTCGGCGCAAAGGCCGGCACCGAGAAGCGGTTCCACGTATTAAGAATGGCCCCCGCCAGCGAGGCCAGCGAGATCAACAAAATATAGGGGAAAGTGACGCGCAGCAGCGAGCTGGTCAGCGCGAATTTATCGGCGGTGTCGGCAAAGCCCGGCGCCGTAACGATGATCACCCACGGCGCCGCGATCATGCCCAGGATCGTCACCACCGCCAGCACCAGCGTGAGCAAGCCGGAAACATACGCGACAAACACGCGGGTCGCCTCTTCTCCCTGCTTGCTTTTATATTCCGCCAGGATGGGCACAAAAGCCTGTGAAAATGCCCCTTCGGCAAAAATACGCCGCAGTAAGTTGGGCAGTTTAAACGCCACAAAAAAGGCATCGGTGGCCATACCGGCACCAAAGACGCGCGCCACAATGGCATCGCGGGCAAAGCCCAGCACGCGGGAAAACAACGTCATCGAACTGACCGCAGCCAGCGATTTCAGCAAATTCATAATGTGAGGCACACCCTGAAAAGTGTCGGAAAAATGAGCGACTTAGCGCGGGCATCGGCAGATGCCCGGCGATAGTCTACTGCGGTGCAGGGAAATGACCAGCGTTGAGTGTTACAAGGGGTTATTCCTGCTCGGCCTGACGAATCAGTTTTTCTACCAGACGCTGCGCCGCCAGCGCCTGTTCACCGCTGGTTTCAGGCATCGTCTGATTTTGCACGCAGGCAATAAAGTGCTGTGCAGCGCCGGTGAAACCGCGCTGCGTTAAATGGCTTTGCCACGACGGCGGCAGATCCAGTCTCAAGCCGCTGGCGCTCTCCTGCTGCCACTCGCGCATATCGTTGATCTGGATGTAATCGCCGTCGCACACCGCCGTGACCACTTCGCGCTGCGTACCGGCGCGGCGATGCATGCTGGTGGTAACCTGCAACGCGCCAGCAGAAAAATGGTGCTCTGCATAGCGCATCTGGCCGTCGTCGTTGGTGTCCATATAGCCATGCTGATGCGCGAGTTTGCCGCCCGCCAGCCACAGCGCGGTATCCACGACGTGCAGGTAGTCATCGAGCAGCGTGAAGCGCAGATCGTGCGGACCGATGCTATCGGTGCGGTGCTTCTCAATGCGCAGCGCGGCGGCGTGCGGCATCGCGGCTTTGAGCTGCTGATAGTGCGGGGCAAAGCGACGATTAAAAGCCACCATCAGCTTTCGCCCCCGTTTCTCGGCCAGTGACACCAAGGTTTCGGCCTGATGCAGCGTCTCGGCCAGCGGTTTGTCGACGCAGACATCTTTGCCCGCCAGTAACAGCGCCTGTACCACCTCAAAATGCGAGGCGGTGCTGCTGTGTACAAACACAGCGTCGCTGGCCGCGGCCAGCGCGTCCAGCCGGCTAAAGCACGGCATGCGATAGCTGGCGCACAGCGCCTGTGCCTTCTCCTGATTCGGCGAAAAAGCCCCGGCCAGCTGCCACTCCGTGGCCTGCGCCAGCACCGGCAGCCAGGCCTTTTGCGCGATACCGCCCAATCCCACGATTCCTATCCGCAGCGTCATCTTAAGATTCCTTATTCAGTAACTGCTGCAGTTGCAGCTGCATGTGCTGTACCGTCGCCTCGAGCTGCGCCACGCGCGCTGCCAGGGGGTCGTCATCCAGGCGCTCGCCGTGATCCAGGGATGGCGCGACGGGCTCTTCATCGCCAAACAGGTGCATGTAGCGGCATTCGCGCTTGCCGGGCTCACGCGCCAGCCGCACGACCATTGCCCCCTCGTCGCGGGCGCTAAGCTGCGCCAGCGTATACTCCACCTCCTCAACATCGCTGAACGCATGCAGACGCCCGCTGCGCGAACGCAGTTCGCCCGGCGTCTGGGCGCCGCGCAGAAACAGCAGCGTCAGCACCGCCACTTCGGCACTGTTTAACCGTATATTGCCGAAGGCTGAATTGCAGAAGCGCTGCTCATATTTACTCACGCGCTGGCCAAAACCACTGTTGGCGGTGACCAGATGCTGCTTTTCCAGCGCGTCGAGCTGCGCCTGCACATCCGCTTCGCTCAGGTTCATCACGGGCTCGCGATTGGATTTTTGATTACATGCGCTCACCAGCGCATTAAGCGAGAGCGGATAGAGTTCCGGCGTGGTGACCTGTTTTTCCAACAGCGAGCCGAGAATGCGCAGCGCCTGCGCGGATAACGCCATTTTCATGAATTTTCCTTAAAATTGGCCGCGCTGACCTGGCGTCCACTCCCGCCAGGTCAGCGCGGTGAGCACGTGATCCTGCCAGCGGCCATCAATCATTAAATAATCTTTCGCGTAGCCCTCTTTCTCAAACCCCAGACGCGCAAGAAGATCCCCGCTGCGCTGATTGTGCGGCATGTAGTTGGCCATAATGCGGTGAATATGCTGCTGACGCTGCATATAGCGGATCGCCGCCTGCAGTGCTTCAAACATCATGCCTTGCCCCTGCCACTTTTCCCCCAGCGAATAACCGAGGTAACAGGCGTGAAAAGAGCCGCGCAGCACGTTGCTGAAATTCGCCACGCCACGGACTTCGTTCTCTTCCGGGTCCATCAAAATAAAATAGAAGGCCGATCCCTGTTTATGCATGTCGGCAATCAGGCTTAGCCGCGCCTGCCAGCCGGAGGGATAGCAGTGGCTGTCATCACGCACCGGCTCCCAGGGCTTGAGAAAGGCGCGGTTTTCCGCGTAATAATCTGCCAGTCGCCAGGCATCTCGCTCGTGGACTAACCGGACAACTAATCTATCGGTGGTAAGGCGCGCACGTGGGCCGGCAGAACGATAGCCAAACATCTTTTCTCCTGAAATCCATGACGTGAGAAGGGATCGCCAACGGCGATACGCTCCACTATAACCGCCTGTCCGGCTGCGGTAAAACGGTGCGGCGACCGCGTGCAGGTGCGACGCGTTTGCTGCCCTTCTCGATCTCTTCCATACTTTTCTCGCAACCGGAAAAAAAGGTGACGGCGGTCACCCCATAACCTCAGGAGATGCGAAATGAAACTCTACATTTACGAGCACTGCCCTTTTTGCGTTAAAGCACGCATGATTTTTGGTTTAAAAAACCTACCGGTAGAGCTGATTGTGATGCAGAACGACGACGAGCAGTTGCCTAACAAGCTGGTGGGGCAAAAAATGGCCCCTATCCTGCAAAAAGAGGACGGCAGCGCGATGCCCGAAAGCATGGATATCGTGCATTATATCGACAACCTGGATCGCCAGCCTTTGCTGCAAGGCAGTACCAATCCTGCCATTCAAGACTGGCTGCGCCGCGTGAATGGGTATATCAATAAGCTGCTGATCCCGCGCATTGCAGAGGCCGGCTTTGCGGAGTTTGCCACGCCCGAAGCGCGTCGCTACTTCCGTGAGAAAAAACAAGCGAGCCTGGGTGACTTTGCCGAACTGCGCAAGCACGCGCCGGGACTGATAAAAAATATCAGCGACGATTTACGTCAGCTGGATAAGCTGATTGTGAAGCCCAATGCGGTCAACGGTGAGCTGTCGGAAGACGATCTGCATCTGTTTCCTCTGCTGCGCTCCCTCACGTTAGTTGCTGGCATTGAGTGGCCGAGCCGCGTGGCCGATTACCGCGACAACATGGCAAAACAGACGCAGATTAACCTGCTCTCCTCACTGGCGGCTTGATCTTTTGCGATGGGAAACGCTGCGGCGTTTCTCATCCCTCTCCTGGTGACACCTCAATCCGATTCAGGCAGGCTATGGCTGTTTTGCCGCACAGTTCAGGATGAGGGAAAAAATGAAAAAGGCACTTTACGGGCTCACCGCCCTGTTTTTCGCGCTGACGTTGAGCGCGTGTAATCAATTAACGCAGTACACCATCAGCGAACAGGAAGTGAATCAGGCGCTGCAAAAGCGTAATAACTTTGAGAAAGACATTGGCGTGTCTGGCCTGGTCAACGCCCATATTGTTCTGAGCGAGCTGAACAGCCAAATCGGCCGGGAAGAGCCGGGTAAAGTGACGTTATCCGGTAAAGCGAACATCAGCGTTACGTCGCTGTTTGGCCCGCAGCAGGCTGAAATGCTGCTGAAAATGAAAGCCCAGCCGGTGTACAACGCCCAGGAAGGCGCCATCTATCTGCATGATTTGCAGATTATCGATGCGCAGGTGCAGCCGGAAAAAATGGCGTCGATCATGAAGACCCTCACGCCTTATCTCAACCAATCGCTGGCGCGCTACTTTAATGACAATCCGGCTTACGTGCTGAGCGCCGATCGCAGCAAGGCCGAAGCGCTGGCGAAAAAGCTCGCCAAAGGCATTGAAGTCAAACCGGGCGAGCTGGTGATTCCGTTTACCGAATAAGCGTTACCGCCGCACCTGCGGGTGCGGTTTTGTTCCCTTGAACAAAATCCCGTGCAAACGGTTGCTTACAACTCTATGATAACGCCCCGACCTAAACGCGCCCTTTCGTTTTCCTATCAGTCGGAGCCCAACAATGACAGCCCAACCCCAGCACCTCACGATTCGCCGCCCTGACGACTGGCATATTCATCTGCGCGACAACGCCATGCTTAATGCGGTCTTGCCCTATACCAGCGCGGTCAATGGGCGAGCGATTGTCATGCCCAACCTGGTTCCGCCAGTAACCAGCGTTGAGGCCGCTGTGGCCTATCGTGAACGCATTTATGCGGCGTTACCTGCAGAACACGCTTTCACACCGCTGATGACCTGCTACCTCACCGATTCACTGGATGCGGACGAAATCGAACGCGGCTATCGCGAAGGGGTGTTTACTGCGGCAAAGCTCTATCCCGCCCACGCCACCACTAACTCCAGCCACGGCGTCACCAACATTGCATCGATCGCCAAGGTATTGGAGCGTATGCAGCAGATCGGTATGCCGATGCTGGTACACGGTGAAGTGACCGCGGCGCATGTGGATATCTTCGATCGCGAAGCGCGCTTTATTGAGACGGTGCTGGAGCCGCTGCGCCAGCAGTTCCCCGCGCTGAAAGTGGTAATGGAGCACATCACCACCAAAGAAGCCGCGGAGTACGTCGCCGCCGGCAACGAGCTGTTAGGCGCAACAATCACGCCGCAACATTTGATGTTTAACCGCAACCACATGCTGGTGGGCGGCATACGACCTCACCTTTACTGCCTGCCGATTTTGAAGCGCAATATTCATCAGGAGGCGCTGCGTCAGCTGGTCGCCAGCGGCAACCGTCGGGTGTTTCTCGGCACCGATACCGCGCCGCATTTGCGCCATCTCAAGGAAGCCAGCTGCGGCTGTGCAGGTGTGTTCAACGCCCCAACCTCGCTGCCCGCCTATGCCACGGTGTTTGAGGAGCTGGGCGCGCTGGCGCATTTTGAAGCCTTCTGTTCTGAAAACGGCCCCCGTTTCTATGGTCTTCCGCTGAATGAAGGCACCCTGACGCTGGTGCGCGAACCGTGGACCGTGCAGGAGACGATCGCGCTGCCGGATAACGACACGCTGGTGCCGTTCCTCGCCGGAGAAACGCTCAACTGGCGCATCAAAGAATAAGTGCGATTCGCTTGCCTTCGAAACGGCAATACTGTACAAATAAACAGTAAACTGTTTCGGAGGCGCTTATGCGTGTTGAAATTACCGTAGCAAAAACGCAACCCCTACCTGCGGGTGCATTGGACGCGCTTAGCGCAGAACTTACTCGCCGTATTCACCGCGATTTCCCCGATGACGATCACCACGTAAAGGTGCGTTATGCAGGCGGCAATCAGCTCAGCGTGTTCGGCGGCTGTAAAGCATCTCGCGAACGCATCACGGATATCTTGCAGGAAACGTGGGAGAGCGCCGACGACTGGTTTGTTACCGATTAACCGCCACTGTGCCGTTTTTGCCGGGCGTCGCCGTCCGGCTTTTTTATGCCCGCAACTCAGCGTCCTTGAAAAAACAGAACGGGCTCTGGACGCCGGTTTAACGATCTCCTATTCTTGCCAGGTCATGCTTACAGGAGATGTTTTACATGACCACTGAAAAACCCGAAGAGGCGATGACCTTTGGCGAATTGCTCGCCTTGATTGCCGATCAGCAGCGCCGTCTGACCGTGCTGGAAAACGCCTTTACCAGCTTGACCGTATGCCTCGACGATCGTGCCAGCCAGCTGCTCGTGCACAGCCTGCTGCTGGAGGCGCAAAATCAGAATTACGACGCGCAACTACAGCAGCATTTCAGCCAGCTGGCGCTCGCGATTCAGAAGCGTAACGGACACGCTGCGCCAGAATTGTCCTCCGGAGCGTGAACACATTTTCGTTTTGCTGCGCGTTAAAGTTTTTAATTCTCACAACCGATAACTCTACTGTGAACGCAGCAAAAGCCGATTGATAAGAGACCCGCTGTTCTGGCATCTTATTATCTGCTGGTAAACAGAAGGCAAGACGCAAAAAATGTTGTCGTTTACGCGCGTCTTTGCATTTCAACGAATGAACCGTCTGTTTCATGTTATAATTACCTGGCTAGTGTAAGCATCAGCCGCATTGAACCTCAAGAAGCACTTCGTTTAACGAGTAATAAGGAGGTTATAATGGACAGAAATAAAGACGTCATTCAGACGCATCCGCTCGTGGGATGGGACATCAGCACTGTAGACAGTTATGATGCCATGATGATTCGCCTGCACTCGCTGTCATCGCAGGATCAAAAAGAAGAAGAAGCAGATGTTGGCCCAACTTACTGGCTAACCACCGATGTGGCCAGGCAGTTCATCTCAATTCTTGAAGCGGGTATCGCTAAGATTGAGTCCACAGAAGAGTACCTCCGTGATAACCAAAAGCATTAACTGCTTGCTTCGTGTAAAAAGGCACCCCCTGGGTGCCTTTTTCATATCTGCACTCTTTTGGTATGCTGTTGAAAAATTTCAGCGTTTTCGGGAGTGATGACGTTATGGTTTACGATCTGATTGTGGTTGGCAGTGGCTCAGTGGGCGCAGCGGCGGGATTCTATGCCACCCAGGCGGGCTTATCGGTGCTCATGATCGACAGCGCACATCCGCCACACAGCCACGGCACCCATCACGGAGAGACGCGCCTGATACGTCATGCCTATGGCGAAGGTGAACGCTATGTGCCGCTGGTCCTGCGTGCCCAGCAGCTTTGGGATGCGCTTGAACGACAAAGCGGAGAACGCATCATGCACCGCAGCGGTATCCTGAATCTTGCGCCGCGCACCTCGCCGTTTATCCACAATGTCGTCAAAAGCGCCGAGCAGTATCAGTTGAATGTGCAGGTGTTGCAGGCGGATGAGGTGCAGCAGCGCTGGCCGCAAATCACCGTGCCAGAAGGCTATATCGGCGTTTTCGAACCTGACTCCGGCTTTCTGAAGTGTGAGCAAGCGGTGCGGAGCTGGATAATGCTGGCCGAACAGGCAGGCTGTGCGCAGCTGTTTAACTGCGGCGTCACGGCCATTGGCCGCGATGGCGACTTACAGCAGGTCACCACGCAGGAAGGCACGTTCCGCGCCCGTAAGCTGCTGGTCAGCGCGGGAACGTGGGTAAGTCAGCTGGTCGATAACCTGCCGATAACGCCCGTGCGTAAGGTATTTGCCTGGTATCAGGCGGATGGCCGCTACAGCGAGAACAATCAGTTCCCAGGATTCACCGTTGAAATGCCGAACGGCAGCCATTTTTACGGTTTCCCGGCCGATAATAACGCCCTTAAAGTGGGGCGACACGATGGTGGCCAGCCAATGCGCGCGCCGGGCGATCGTAAACCTTTTGGCAGCGTTGCTGCGGACGGCAGTGAAGCCTTTGCTTTCTTGCGTCAGTTCCTGCCCGGCGTGGGCGTATGCCTGCACGGTGAAGCCTGCAGCTATGACAATACGCCAGACGAAGATTTCATCGTGGACACGCTGCCAGGTGAGCCTAACCGCCTGATCGTCACTGGCCTGAGCGGGCACGGCTTCAAATTCGCCAGCGTGTTAGGCGAAATCGCCAGCGATTTTGCCCAAGACAAACCTTATGCGTTTGATCTCACGCCATTTTCCCTGGCGCGCTTTGCCTAATCGCCCTGCTGGCGCCGCAGTGCGCCGGCAAAAATTGTCATCCTTACAATACGTGACACTTCTTTAACTAAGTTGACAGCAAAAGGCGCGTTTGGTTAAGACGCGCGAGACCCCTGCTATTCTCCTGGCTTTTAACACTTATCCTGTTCAATATATTTGCCTGTCTACGCGACTACTCGCTCATTAATTCTGAATGGCCCTCCCCAATTTATAGAAGGGTAAGCATCGTTGATTTTATATTTCAAAATGTAGATTCTCATTAACTCTTATTTCTTTTGAGTTAAGACTATGTGGCGTAATTCACCGCAGCATTACGGTGCCGTCTCTATTGCGCTGCACTGGGCAAGCGCGTTAACGGTCTATGGGATGTTTGCGCTCGGGCTCTGGATGGTGGGGCTGGGGTATTATGACAGCTGGTACCACACTGCCCCCGAGCTGCATAAAAGTATCGGTATTTTACTGGTTGCTGCCCTGCTGTTTCGCCTGCTATGGCGCGTTATCTCTCCACCGCCTGCGCCGCTGCGTACCTATTCTGTGACGGTACGCCGCGCCGCCGTCGCCGCGCATTGGCTGCTTTACGGCCTGTTATTCATGCTGTTCATCAGCGGCTATCTCATTTCTACGGCCGATGGCAAAGCCATTAGCGTCTTTGGCTGGTTTGCCCTGCCCGCACTTTTGCACGGAGCAGGCACGCAGGCGGATCTGGCAGGCGAAGTGCACCTTTGGCTGGCGTGGTGCGTGGTGCTGTTTTCCGCGCTGCACGCGTTAGCAGCCCTCAAACATCACATTATCGATCGCGATATCACGTTGAAAAGGATGCTGGGCTACCGCATCGCCGTTATCTCTGAAAAGGAAAAGTAATATGCTAAAGAAAACCCTGATTGCGCTCAGTGTAATGGGCATGATGAGCACCACTTATACGGCCCAAGCGGCAGAATATAAGATTGATAAAGAAGGACAGCACGCGTTCGTGCAGTTCCGGATCCAGCATTTAGGATATAGCTGGCTCTACGGAACCTTCAAAGACTTTGACGGTGCCTTCACGTTTGACGAAGCGAATCCCGCAGCGGATAAAGTCAATGTCACCATCAACACCAACAGTCTGGATACCAACCATGCGGAACGCGATAAGCATCTGCGCAGCGCGGATTTCCTGAATACAGAAAAATATCCGCAAGCCACGTTTACCTCCACATCCGTGCAGAAAAACGGCAGCGCTTATAAAATTAACGGTGATCTTACGCTCAATGGGGTCACAAAACCCATTACGCTGGATGCCAAACTGCTGGGTGAAGGCAAAGATCCGTGGGGCGGTTATCGGGCCGGATTTGAAGCCAGCGGCGAAATCGTGCTGAAAGCGTTTAACATCGATAAGGATCTTGGTCCAGCGTCGCAAAAAGCCGAACTGATTATTTCCGTTGAGGGCGTCAAGCAATAACCGCGAGCAGCCTGATGTTGATGAACATCAGGCTGCGTCAGGCTTACTTTTTCTCGGGCGCGGGAATGGTCATGCTCAGCAAGCCGCGCGACTTGTTAAACACCTTATTGCCGTTTTCACGACCCGCACGCCGCGCGCGCTGCTCTTCAGGTGGCAGCTTTGCCTCTTCCATGCAGAGCGGACTGCAGCAGTTTTCATATTTTGCCGCGCAGCTGGGGCACTGAATAAACAGCAGGTGGCAGCCATCATTTACGCAGTTGGTGTGCGTGTCGCACGCTGCACCGCACTGATGGCAGTGAGACAGGATGTCATCCGTGATGCGCTCGCCCATACGCTCATCGAAGACAAAGTTTTTACCTTTGAAGCGCACCGGCAAGCCCTGTTCACGGGCGCGACGGGTGTACTCAATGATGCCGCCCTCGATGTGGTACACATCATCAAACCCGTTGTGCTTCATCCAGGCGCTGGCTTTTTCGCAACGAATGCCGCCCGTGCAGTACATCACGATTTTTTTGTCTTTGTGGGTTTTAAGCATATCCACGGCCATGGGCAGCTGATCGCGGAACGTATCGGCAGGCACTTCAAGCGCATTGTCAAAGTGGCCCACTTCGTACTCGTAGTGGTTACGCATATCGACAAACACCGCGTCGGGATCGTCGAGCATGGCGTTAACATCGGCCGCCTTGAGGTAAGCCCCGACGTCACTGGCGTCAAAACTGCTGTCTTCAATGCCATCGGCCACAATGCGATCGCGCACTTTCAGGCGCAATACCCAGAATGATTTTCCGTCATCGTCCAGCGCGATATTCATCCGCAAATTTTCCAGCGCCGGATCGAAGGCGTACAAAGCCGCTTTCATATTTTCATACTGGCTGGCCGGCACGCTGACTTGCGCGTTGATGCCTTCCTGCGCCACGTAAATACGACCAAACACCTTGAGTTTGGTCAGCGCCACATATAGGGCATCACGGAATGCTTTGGGATCGGCAATCTGGAAGTATTTATAAAAAGAGACTGTGGTACGCGGCTCGGTTTCAGCCAGCATACGTTCTTTCAGCTCTTTATTGGAAACGAGGTTATGTAACACTGGCATGGTGAACACCTGTTAGCAATCAGAGAAATTTAGCGCGCATATGATACCTGAATTCACTCTGATGCAAACCCCATGCTGCAATTATCCTTGTGGCGCGCAGCCTGCGCGCGCGCGCAGGCCAGCATGACACGATCTCGCATCTGCCCACGCCTCGCCCGCGCCGCTGGATTTCAGTCAGCCAGAAAAAATGGCATAATCGCGCTCAACAACAGAAACCGGACTCTCTGGCACAAGACGCAGGATACTGACTTTTCCATGACGCAACTTCCGCAATTCAGACGTGAACTTCTTCATCCCCGCTACTGGCTCACTTGGCTTGGTATCGGATTTCTTTATGTTCTGGTTCTCCTGCCCTACCCTGTCCTGCACGCGCTGGGTTGCGGACTCGGCAGGCTCGCCATGCGCTTTATGAAGCGCCGCGTTCAGGTCGCACAGCGGAATTTGCAGCTGGCTTTTCCTGATATGCCCACCAGCGAGCGGGATGCCATGGTAAAGCATAATTTTGAATCCGTTGGCATGGGGCTGATTGAGACCGGCATGGCGTGGTTCTGGCCAGACTGGCGACTGCGTAAGTGGGTGCACGCCACAGGTTTGGAGCATATCACTCACGCGCTGGCTGAGAAGCGCGGCATTTTACTGATTGGTATGCACTTCCTCACGCTTGAGCTGGGCGCGCGGGTATTCGGTATGCACAATCCCGGCATTGGTGTTTACCGCCCCAATGACAATCCCCTGCTAGACTGGCTGCAAACGTGGGGACGTATGCGCTCGAACAAAAGCATGCTGGATCGCAAAGATTTAAAAGGCATGATCCGCGCCATGAAAAACAACGACATCATCTGGTATGCGCCTGACCACGACTACGGTCCGCGCAGCAGCGTCTTCGCCCCGTTCTTTGCCGTGAAAGAAGCGGCCACCACCACCGGCACACATATGCTGATTCGATTGGGTAACCCCAGCGTGGTGCCGTTCCTGGCACAGCGCCTGCCGCACGGTCGCGGCTACGAATTAAAAATCCTGCCGGATATTCGCGACAAATTCTCTCTGGAGAATGAACTTCATACCGCCACCGTTATGAACAAAGTTGTTGAGGAGACGGTGCTGCTGGCCCCTGAACAATATATGTGGCTACACCGTCGCTTCAAAACGCGGCCGGAAGGCCAGCCTTCGCTTTATTAACGCAACGGGGCAGATTTCTGCCCCGTTTTATTTCTTCCGCACTCGCTTCTCAACTGACTCGGTATTTAGCGTTTCGCTAATATTGTTATTTCCGCTCGTCAGGCCCAGCGTTCATTTCAGTAACTGCACGTTATGTTTTGCACATTGCGTTTTATTTAATGAATAAAAGGCAAGGGTAAGTTCTGTGCGTGCCTCACAGGCAGTGCAGGCCGCTCAAAAGGTAAGCCGGTTTAATAAATAACGTTGGAGCATACTGGCCCTGATTGCCTAATATACCCGGCCAATTCCTATTTAATATTGACGGAAAGGTTTAGCACGCTTATCAATGCTTTAAAATTAACTTACTTTACAAGCAATTGTCTTATTCATGAGTGTGCTTATATTAATAAAAACAAAAAACAAAGCTTTTTATTACTTTCTGTAATTTGTCGGTGAAATCGATTCCCGCTAGTTTCGGAAACGGCAGTTAGCACAAAAACTGCACAGCAAAAAAAATAATAAGACGACACCCAGCAAATCTCTCAGGATTCTATTCTATGAATAAAGGCATCTACTACTACGTGACTATCGGGACCGATCATGACGGTTATCATTTGTTGCACCGAAAAGAGTGTAAGCGGCTGCCTGATAAAGCCGACATCATTTTTATCGGCACGCTGTATAACCTCAATCAGGCATTAGCCACTGCCAGAATTAACTTCAAAAAGGTGAAGCCCTGTATCAAATGTTGTATCCGCTACGCTGCCCCCGTGCGGCATGAGTCCGTACGGCCAGTGCTGCATTTTCCGCAAAAAGTGCTTTAAGCGGCGAGGGGCAGTGGTGGCTTAACTGCCCTTTCGCTTCGCTGCGCCAGCACGCTGTGATTTTTCGTCTATTCTTCTGGAAATCACTTTTATTAGACAAGGAGTTTACCATGAGCCTGTTTAGCACGCTGGAAGAAGCGATTGAAGCCGCACGAGAAGAGTTCCTTGCCAACCAGCCGGGGACAAATCAAGAGGAGGCTGATGTCAGCCAGTTTGCACTGCAAAAATATGTGATGCAGGACGGCGACGTAATGTGGCAGGCGGAATTTTTTGCCGACGAAGATGAGCAAGGCGAGTGCCTGACCATGCTCACTGACGAAGCCGCTCAGGCCGTGTTCGACGGCGATTACGATGACGTTGAACTGCGACAAACGTGGCAAGCGGAAAATACCCTGCACGAGTGGGATGACGGCGAATTTCAGCTTGAGCCGCCGCGCGAGCTGGAAGAAGGTGAAGCGGCTGCGGAAGAGTGGGAGGACGACAATAGCCCTTCCGACAACCTGAGTTAAGGGTTATTCATACGGACCATGGTGGGCATCGACAGGCAACAATAAGGTGTCCATCACCAGCGAGAGCGGAAGATCCAGAATGGTCACCAACCGCCATGGTCCATCACGCACATCCCATTGTACGCCGGGAAAATACTGATTACCGTGGCCTTGTCCCGGCACCGTCCGGCTGATAATGCTGCCGCAGCCGCTCAACAGCAGGGCTAGCAAGCCCATCGCAATGAATCTGAACAAGCGTTTTACGCTCCCTTTGATTCGCACGAGAGTGCGTAATCTGCCCTTGCCAGCGACCTTATTTTGCCAGCCCCGAAATGAAAAAAAGCGGCATTGCTGCCGCTTTTTGGTGTCATCGTTTAGCGCTGTGGCAGCGCCTGCGGATTCAGCGTCAGTTTCTGATAGCTCTCAACCCACTGATGATATTTATCGGCGCTCTCCCACAGTCGGGTGTGAACGCGCGCCAGCACCACGGGATCGCTGATCAGCTGCAAACGCTGTTCGCGATTCAGCTTCTCAGGCGCCTCGCTCAACGCCTGATCGACCCGGCGATCGCGCGCGTGATCCAGCAGCGTACTTTGCTTGTGGCGCGACGTCGCCAGCGCGGTCGCCAGCGCGTTGAAGGCAGGGTTAAACAGCGCGTGCATAAAGCCGTGCTTCAACGCCCGCTCGCGGTTGAGCTGCAGGTAATGATCGGTATCCACCAGCTCTTTCGGTGGCTCAAACTCTTCCGGGATCAGGAACAGCTTCGCGCGCTTGCTTTTCAGACCCACGGTTGAGCGACTCGACATCACCGAGACAAACGGCGAGAGAATCAGCGACACCACGATAGGCGCCAGCCACCATAGGAAGTTGAGATCCAGCACGCCCATACCTACGGCCCACACGATACCCAGCAGCATCTGAGAACCGTGGCGACGGAATGCTTCGCTCCACGGCGTAGCGTCATCATCGCGCTGCGGAGAGTTCCAGACCACTTCCCAGCCCAGGAACGCGCTGACCACAAACACGGTGTGGAACAGCATGCGCACCGGCGCCAGCAGCACCGAAAACAGCATCTCCAGCAGCAGCGAAACGAACAAGCGGATTGCGCCACCGTAAGGCTTCGCGCCTTTGAACCAGATCAGCACAACGCTGAGCAACTTCGGCAGGAACAGCAGCACCAGGGTGGTCGAGAACAGCGCAATCGCCAGATCCGGACGCCACTGCGGCCACACCGGGAACAGCTGACGCGGCTGCAGGAAGTAGGTTGGCTCCATGAGCGTATGCACCACCTGCAGCGCGGTAGAGAGCGCAAGGAACATAAACCACAGCGGCGCTGACAGGTAAGACATCACGCCCGTCAGGAACACGGCGCGGTGCACCGGGTGCATCCCTTTAACCAGGAACAGACGGAAGTTCATCAGGTTACCATGGCACCAGCGGCGGTCGCGCTTGAGTTCATCCAGCAGGTTTGGCGGGAGTTCCTCGTAAGAGCCCGGCAGATCGTAAGCGATCCACACGCCCCATCCAGCGCGGCGCATCAGGGCAGCTTCCACGAAGTCGTGCGACAAGATGGAACCGGCAAACGACCCTTCACCCGGCAGCGGAGCCAACGCACAGTGCTCGATGAAGGGCTTCACGCGGATAATGGCGTTGTGGCCCCAATAGTGCGATTCCCCCAGCTGCCAAAAGTGCAGACCAGCGGTAAACAGCGGGCCGTAGACGCGCGTTGCAAACTGCTGGCAGCGTGCATAGAGCGTATCCATGCCCGACGCTTTCGGCGACGACTGAATAATACCGGCGTTGGGATTGGCTTCCATCATGCGTACCAGCCCGGTCAAACATTCACCGCTCATGACGCTATCGGCGTCCAGTACCACCATGTAGCTGTAGTTGCTGCCCCAGCGACGGCAGAAGTCATCGATGTTGCCGCTTTTGCGCTTCACGCGACGACGACGACGACGATAGAAGATTTTCCCTGCGCCGCCGACATCACGCACCAGCTCCATCCACGCTTTCTGCTCGGCGATGGCGATGTCAGCGTCATAGCTGTCGCTGAGGATGTAGACATCAAAGTGCTCGGCATTGCCGGTGCGCTTCACGGATTCCCAGGTCGCGCGCAGGCCAGCGAACACGCGTTCGACGTCTTCATTACAGATAGGCATGATCAACGCGGTGCGATGCGCCGGATTGATTGGCTCATCGCCAGTGGTGGAGTACGAAATACTGTACTTGTCGCGGCCAATCAGCAGCTGCAGGAAGCCCATGAGCGCCGTCCAGAAACCGGCCGACACCCAGCAGAACAAAATGGCAAACAAGAAGAGAATGCCGGTTTGCAGGATATAAGGCAGCACCAGCTCCACCGACTCCAGCCAGTTCTGATTAAACAGCTCAAGCGGATCCAGCAGCGTCCAGCCTTGATAAGGCAGGATGGTCTTCATGTACCACGTCGCCACGATCGTCTGCGCCAGCGTCAGAAACAGCAGCACGTAGCGTCGCATGGACCCCACGTGACGCCACTTGTCTTCAGCCTTTTGCTCTTCTACCGTTGCGTAGCGCGGCGTGTTCTTCTGGCCGCGCAGCGAAGCCCAGGCGCGCGCAAGCGGGTTGGTACGCCAGGCTTCCGGGAACATCAGAGAACGCTTCACTTTCGGCATGGCCTTAAGTGTGGTGCGTCCAAGATAGTCTTGGCTGAATTGCTCACCGTCCGCTACGGCATCTGGCCAGGCCATCTGCACGCGGGAGGAGACCGATTTTAACGGCGCGTCATCAGGACGTTCGCTGGCGGCAATGTCATGCCCCAGCAGCGTATGAATGGCGTGAAACGCCTGGGCGTTCTGCAGCGAATCGCTCAGGCGGGCGCGCCCCGCCGCATCAAGCGGCAGGGCTTCCACATACGATTGAGGTAAATAAGTCGATTTATTCATTGGCAGGTAACTGATAGCTCCAGGTTTCCGTCAATGTCTTGTCACCGCTAACCAGCGCGGCGCGCATTTCCGTCGGCTGTTTGGTATCTTTCACACGCAGACGCAACACCAGGCGCCAGCCTCTTGTGACCGGGTTGTAGCGAACATTCTGATCGACCACTTCGCCATTTTTCCCCACGCTCACCTGCGGCGCAACTTGGGTATCTTCTGGCAGTTTGCTCATGTCTTTGCCGGTGAAATCCACGGTAAAGGCAATTGTGCCGTCCGGCTGACGCACCAGGTTGGACTGCTTCACATCCCCCGCCGAGCGCAGCGTGTCTTTCACCCAAGCCACGTCATTCTGATGCAGCTGATTCTCATCGCGCGTGAAATGCAGGCGATACTGGAAGTTCATCTCTTTGCCCGGTTCCGGCAGCGTTTCCGGCGTCCAGAAAGCAACGATGTTGTCGTTGGTTTCGTCTGCGGTTGGAATCTCTACCAGCTCAACGCGCCCTTTGCCCCAGTCACCCTGTGGCTCAACCCAGCCGCTTGGACGTAAATCGTAGCGATCGTCCAGATCCTGATAGTGGCTGAAGTCACGACCACGCTGCAGCAGACCGAACCCTTTTGGATTCTCGACGGTGAAGGTGCTCACGGCCAGATGTTTCGGATTGTTCAGCGGACGCCAGATCCATTCGCCGTTACCGGCATGAATAGACAGACCGTTGGAATCGTGCAGCTCTTCACGGAAGTTTGCTACCGGCGAAGGCTGGTTAGCCCCAAACAGGAACATACTGGTAAGCGGCGCTACGCCCAGTTTGCCGACGTTATCACGCAGGTAAACTTTCGACTGCACGTCCACCACCGACTCTTTGCCGGGCTTGATCACAAAGCGATACGCACCCGCCGCGCGCGGCGAGTCCAGCAGCGCATAAATCACCAGCTGTTTGTCCTGCGGTTTTGGCCGTTCGATCCAGAATTCTTTAAAGCGCGGGAACTCTTCGCCGGACGGTAACGCGGTATCAATGGCCAAACCGCGCGCCGACAAGCCGTAGACCTGGCCTTCGCCAATCACGCGGAAATAGCTGGCGCCGAGGAAGCTGGAAATCTCGTCGTCTTTCCCTTTTTTATTCAGCGGGTAAAGCACCTTAAAGCCCGCAAAGCCCAGGTTCTTCACCGCATCAGCGTCGTGTTTTACGTTGCCGAAATTGAAATAGTCCGGGTTGTATTTGATTTCACGCACCGAAGATGCAGTGACTTCATTGATTTTTACCGGCGTATCGAAATACATGCCCTGATGATAAAATTCGAGCTTAAACGGCGTGCGCAGTTTGCCCCAGTATGCTTTATCGTGGTTAAACTGAATTTGCTGATAATCAGCAAATTTCATTTCACGAAACTGAGAGGGTAAATTGCTTTTCGGCGCTTCAAAACCTTTCCCTGCCAAGGCCTTAGCCTGTTTTGCAACGTCATCAATGTTGAACGCCCAGCTATTATTGGCATACAACGCCAGTAGAACAGCCGCGCCTACCCAGCGCATCGGCATCAGTCCAACTTTATTTTTTTCAGTATTCAGCACATCCCCCCCTTTCGTGTGCTTAGATCAAACTCGCTCATCTTAATTGATAATTCCGTTTTCCGACAGCGTGCGGTTAAGATTGTTCCGCTGATTTGTAAGCAAAAAGTGAACTTTTCAGATAATTAAACCCAACCCGTTCAGATACAGATTCACCTGATAGTATACGCTGTTTACGACAGGTAGAATTTTGATTCGCCATAATCTGGTTTCAGGGTGAAACCGGCATAAAACTGACTAACTGGAAGCTTATGAGTTCAGCAAAACCCGAACGCGAATATTTTCTCGACTCAATCAGAGCGTATTTAATGCTGTTAGGCGTGCCGTTTCACGTCTCCTTGATTTACTCAATGCAGCGCTGGTCGGTAAACAGTCAGGAAGCGTCGCTGTGGCTGACCGTATTCAATGATTTTATCCACTCTTTCCGCATGCAGGTTTTCTTTGTTATCTCCGGCTATTTCTCCTACATGCTCTATTTGCGCTATGAGCCGCAGCGCTGGTTGAAAGTACGTATTGAACGCGTGGGGATCCCCTTGCTGACGGCGGTGCCGCTGATCACGCTGCCGCAGTTTTTTATCCTGAAAAATCTCACGGATAAAATTGGCGACTGGAACAGTTTTTCCCTGTACGAGAAGTACAACACGCTGGCGTGGCATTTAATCTCCCACCTGTGGTTTTTGCTGGTCCTGGTGATTCTTACCGCACTCGGCACGGTGACGTTCCGCTGGTTACGCGCGCAGCGCAGCGCCCGTAATTATGACCACGTGGGCTGGGGCAAAGTCACGCTGGCCCTGATGGGCTATGCGCTGGCGTGGTGCCTGCTGCGCCGCGCACTCTTTTACACGGTGCCCGCTGTCTTCGCCGATGGCGTGTTCAGCATTGCCGTGATGCAAACCCTGACGTTCCTGCCTTTCTTTATGCTGGGCGCCCTGTGTTGGAAACATCCGGCGCTGAAGGCGCTGTTTATCCGCTTTAATCCGGTGATGTGCTTCGGGACGATCGCGGTGTTTGTGGCGTATAGCTTGAATCAGCGCTATAGCAGCGGTGAGGGTTGGCTGTATGAGATCGACGCGCTGGTCTCGACGCTAATGGGACTGTGCATGCTCAACGTCTGCTTTAGCTTGGGGCACAAGCTGCTCAACAGCCACTCGCCGCGCATTATGTATCTGGTGAACGCATCGCTGTTTATCTACCTGGTGCACCATCCGCTGACGCTGCTTTATGGCATTTACGTTGCACCGCACATCAGCAGTAATACGCTCGGCTTCTTTGTCGGCCTGATCCTGGTGTTTGGCGTGGCGTTTACCCTCTATGAACTGCATCTGCGCGTGCCGCTGCTGCGCTTTTTATTCTCGGGTAAGCCGCAGCGTAAAGCCTGAACTCGCCTACCCCATTAAGGGGTGGGATTTACAGCAGCCACTCCACCGGCAATCGCCATACTAACCGCACTAATAGCCGCTGTAGCCACGTGCACTGCGGCTCGTGTTTATGCACGGTCTCATGCGCCTCACCGGGGTACTCCACCCAATTCACGCGTCCCCATTTATCCAGCCGCAGCGTCCAGGCACGGTCGCGCATCCCGGCGATAAAGTGCTGGTGCGTTTGCTGCGCCAGGCTTTCACTCTCAATCACCAGCCCCATCTCGGTGTTAAGCACGGCGGATCGGGGGTCGAAATTAAACGAGCCAATGAACACTTTGCGATTATCCACGGTAAAGGTTTTGGCGTGCAGGCTGGAGCCAGAGTTACCCGTTAAGCCGCGATCGTGCGGCGCCTCGCCGCTCTGCTGCTGCGGTTTCAATTCATACAGAGCGATGCCGTGGCGCAGCAATTTTTTTCGCCAACGCGCATAGCCCGCATGCACCACTGACACGTCATTCGCCGCCAGCGAGTTGGTCAATATGGCGATTTTCACCCCGCGCCGCTTTAGCGTCAGCAGCTGCGCCACGCCGGCGCGGGTTGGCACGAAATAGGCGGAAATAATGTCAAACTGCTGCTGCGGCGCGCCAATTACCTCCAGCATGCGCTGCGGAAGCAGGCTGCCACGCCTGGCTTTACCCAGCCCTTTACGCGGGTCGTCGCTCAGCAGCCGCGCGGCGGCCCACGTCACCTCCAGCGTGCCCTGCGCCATCTGGTTAACAAACTCAGCATGCTCCAATCGTGCCAGGTAGCGCTGTACCGCCTCACTCTGTTGCCACTCTGACGGTAAACGCACCGCCTCTTGCGCCGTCTCCGTCACATCCACGACGCTGCGCAGCGGTGATACTGCCTTGCTCTGCCAATAGCGGGCGAAATCCGCTTCCACCTCCTGCACCACCGGCCCCATTGCCAGCACGTCGAGATCGGTAAACAGCGGCTCATCGCCCGTACCAAAATACTCGTCGCCGACATTGCGGCCCCCCACCAGCGTCACCGCGCCATCCACCGTTAAACTTTTGTTATGCATACGGCGATTCAGGCGGGCGAAATCCGTGAGGTAGCCCAGCGCGCGCAGCGTCCTGAAGGAGAAAGGATTAAACAGGCGCACGGCAATATTGGGATGGCGATCGAGTTCTGCCAGCGTGTCATCGAGACCTGGCGTATTGTTGTCGTCCAGCAGCAATCGCACTTTAACGCCGCGCTCCGCCGCGTCCAACAGCGCGCTAAACAGCAGGCGCCCAGAGAGATCGTTATGCCAAATGTAGTACTGCACATCGATGCTGTGCTGGGCCATCCCCATTAGCAAATAGCGCGCGGCGAAGGCATCCAGCCCATCATTCAGCGGATAGATGCCGCTCAGGCCGGGATGCATCGCACAGCGGGCCTCCGCCAACGCTTTTAGCCCTGCGCCCTCCGGCGGCAAAGACGCTGCTTCACTCATAGTAAGTCCCTGAAATAAATTATTTTATATAATACGTTAGGATGCCGGGTACCGAAACGCCGCGTGATGCTGACGCCACATTCATTTAGAGTCTAGACTTAGCCTTGCATTCTGCACCCGGCGTTAACCGTGAGGAGAGGATGATGAGCCAGCAATCCCCGCGCTATCACCCGCAGCTGTTCCGCAGTTTCTTTCAGGGCAGTTTTCCCTGTTCCACTGCCTGCCGCACCGGTGGGCGGCGGTTAGATATGGTGGTCAGCAGTGGACACGACATGCTGCTGGAAAAAGATTACGCCGCTCTGGCCCAGCTGGGCCTGCACACGGCACGAGACGGTGCCCGCTGGCATCTGATCGAAGCCACCCCCAATGAATATGACTGGCGTACTTTTCTTCCCATGGTGCACGCCGCAGCGCGCCACGATATGCAAATCATCTGGGAATTGGCCCATTTTGGCTATCCCGATCACCTCGACATATGGCGCGCGCCTTTTGTGGATCATTTTGCACGCTTTGCTGGCGCCATGGCGCAGCTGATGCGCGATGAAGGCGTGACTTGCCCCTTTTTCACCCCCATCAACCAAATTTCGTTCTGGTCGTGGGCAGGGGCCGATGTCTCTTGGCTCGATCCCTATGCCAGCGACTGCGGACGCGAACTCAAGCGCCAGCTGGTGCGCGCCTCGTTGGCGGCCATGCATGCTATTCGTGAGGTTTACCCGGACGCACGCTTTGTGCTTACCGACCCGCTGGTACAGATAGCCGCCGATGCAGACAACCCGGAAACCAAACCCTACGCCGATGAACAGCAGCAGGCGCAATTTGAAGCCTGGGACTGGATAGCGGGCCGTGCGGCACCGGAGCTGGGCGGCCAGGCCGATTTCCTCGATATACTGGGCCTCAACTACTATCCCGATAATCACTGGTTTTTTTCTGGCGATACCATCCCGGAAACCGATCCTGCTTACCAACCGCTGCATCAGCTGTTAGCGCAGTGCTGGCAGCGTTATCAGCGCCCGCTGCTGCTGGCAGAGACCGGTGCGGAAGGCGACGCACGATCGCGCTGGCTGCGCCATGTCACTGAACAAGCCATGCTGGCGCTGGATAACGGTGTTGCCCTTGAGGGCATTTCGCTTTATCCGGTGGTCGAGTATCCGGCTTGGGCGGACGATCGGCGCTCGCCAGGCGCTTTACTGGGGCTGGGCGATCCTAATGGCAATCGGACGGTATACGAGGCGCTGGCGCTGGAGTTACGCAGCCAGCAAATTAAGTGGCAAAACCGGGAGCAGGCTTAGCTGTGCTGAGGGGAAGAGGCCTGCGGCGTGCAGGTTTTGACGTCTTGTGGCGCCTCAACAGGGTGACGATCCGCCGTGAGCCAGGTCAGGGTAAAGAGAAACACCACGCCAATTAAACAGGCGGCCAATAAGCCGATGATGGCGATGAGTTTGTCATCCCGGGCTTCCATTGACATGTTTACAGCCTCCCCGATGTGTCTGACGTTACCCCATCCAGAGCGTGACTATCAGCACCGCCGCAATCAGCATGACGGAGGTGACAGTGAGCACCACGATAGCAAAGTGCGCGTCGTCCAGCTGCTGCCGTAAAGGCTCGTCGTGATCGTCGGGTGGCGCAGGTGAACGCATGTTGACTCAATAACACAGGGTGAAGTTTCGCGCAGGATTGCCTTGACGAGTGTAATAGAAAGCGCAGACAGAAGCAGGATTTTTTGCAGCCGTTGAAAAAACGGGGCGTCACCGCCCCGCTTACCGATCAGAAATCGTAACTCATCGACACTTTTACCGTGCGCGGTTCACCCTGCGTGAGATAGGTGCCGCTGTCATCCACGTTGGCCCAGTACTTCTCGTTGGTGACGTTATCCACGCCTACGCGCCAGACAACCTCGTTCTGCTTAAGCTTCATGCGGTAGCGCAGTCCCAGATCCAGCGTGGTGTAGGCGTCCAGCTTCATGGTATTCGCCAGGTTTGCATACTGCGAACCGGTATAGTTCAGCAGCGCAGTTGCCGTCAGTCCATCCACGGGCTTAATGTCATACTCGGCACCCAGCGCCGCAGTAAACCGCGGCACGCCAATCGCGTTTTTGCCGTCTTCGTTGCTGTCGCCCGTTTTGGTCATACTCGGGTCGATCCACGTGGTGCTGCCGTTAAGACGCAGTCCCAGCAGCGGCTCGCCAAACACATTGAGCTCGACGCCGCGGTTACGCTGCTCCCCGTTCAACTGGTAGACGTTATTGTTCTTGATGCCCACCGGCTGCTTGATCTCAAACAGCGCCAGCGATCCGCCGACGCGACCAAAGTCCGCTTTGACCCCGACTTCGTTCTGTTTAGCATGCACAATACCGGTCACGCTGCCGTAGTTATCGGTGCCAAATGGCGCAGCCGTACCCGGCGTCAACGACTCGGTGTGATTCGCATACAGCGACAGGTTATTGGTCGCCTTGTACAGCAGGCCATAGGCTGGCAGCCAGCGCGCGCTGTCAAAGCGCGTTCCCACATCCTCTTTGCCGTCATAGCCGTAGTTGCGCACCACGACCTTTTGATGGCGCGCCCCCAGCGTTGCTAGCAGGCGGTCGTCAAAGAAGCCCAAGGTATCGCTGAGCAGATAGCCCTGCGAGCGTGAGCGATAGGTGGTCAGCGGATCGCCAAACTTGTCGCCGCCGGCGAACACGGTGGCAGGCTGCAATACGTCGTCAGTGTCGTAGATGTTGGTGGCAGCATCGTTTCCGGACGACATGCGATAGCTGTTTTTCGCGTTGGCGGTCATGGCGGCGTAGCCGAAATTCACCTTGTGTGTCACCGGGCCGGTGGCAAAGGTGCCGCGAAGCCCTGCCATGCCGCTCATGTTGTCCTGAATACGGTTGGTCTGGAACCGACCAATGGTGGCGTTCCCTGCTGCATCCTCAATCTTAGGCGTCCCGTAGTTGCCCACTTCATGCGTGTGCTGGGCGCCCAGCGCCGCATAGGCTGTCCAACTGTCGGTAAGATCGTACTCCGCTTTGGCCAGACCAAATTCCGACGCAATGTCGCTGAAAATCCATGGCTGACTGTAATTGCGTCCATTTTTCGGCACGGCGGGAATAAAATCGATGTCGCTGATATTGATGCCGTTGACCGCGTGGTGGAACGTCTTTTTCTGGTAGCCCATATCCAGCGACGTGCGCAGGCGATCGCCACGGTAATCCAGACCCAGCGAGGCCGCCGTGGTGCGTTTTTTCTCGCCGTCGATTTCCGTGCCCCCTTCGCGGTTCACCGCGTTGAACCGCACGCCAAACTGATCGTTATCGCCAAAGCGGCGACCGATATCGGTGCTGGCGCCGACTTGGGAACCGGAGGTGTAATCCACGCCCACGCGGGTTAAAGGCAGATCGTCGGCGTGTTTGGGTTCAAGGTTAATCATGCCGCCCACGCCGCTTTCCGCCGAGCCGTTCAGCAGCGCATTGGCACCTTTGAAAATCTCTACCCGATCGATCATCGATGCATCCATGACCTGACGCGGCACAATGCCCGCCAGGCCCCCATAGGTCATGGCATCGCCGTCAAGTTTGAAGCCGCGAATGCGGTAACTTTCAGCAAAGTTGCCGTACCCCTTCACGTTTTGCACGCCCGCGTCATTGCGCACCACATCCGCAATGGTCTGGGCCTGCTGGTCCTGGATCATCTTCGCGGTGAAGCCAATCACGTTAAACGGCACGTCCATGGCTTTTTGCTCGCCAAGCATGCCCAAGCGGCCGCCGTGCGCGACCTGACCATCGAGAAAGGCAGGAACCGGATCGTTACCGCCTGCGGTGAAATCTGCTTGCGGTGCGGCCGTCACCGTCAGCGTAGGCTGTTCGGTGTGCGTTGAATTGCTGGTGGCAGCCATCACTGGCCAACACGCTGCGCTCACCATCAGAGCAAGCAGCGTCGGTTTCCGACCGGGGTTGAAAGGCGTCGTGCGCATAAAAGCCCCCTAACACGAAATTGATAATCATTATTATTACGGTTTGCGATTATGCGCAGGCCGGCAGCGAAATCAAGCAGATTTAGCAGCGGGGTAAAAAACAGCCGGGCGGAAGGTTGAGATAACCCCACCGACCAGCGTGAAGATACCGTCGTTCAGGCTGAGAGAGAACGCGTAGCCTCGTCTGACGAAGCTACGCGAATCGGAGACTGGGTTTAGCGGCGTTACGCTTGCCAACCGCCGCCAAGTGCGCGATAGAGATCGATCTGGGCCAGCAGGAGCGCGTTTTTCACCGAGACAATATTCAGCTGCGTACTGAACAGCGTACGCTGCGCATCCAGCTCATCCAGATAAGAGGCATAGCCGTTTTGATAACGGTTGTGTGCGATACGGTAGGCTTCCGCCACGTAGCGCGCCTGTTGCTGCAAGGCTTCCAGCTGCTGTTGGTTACGCTGAATCGCGTCCAGGGCATCATCCACTTCCGAGAAGGCGTTACGAACGGTTTTCTCATAGCCATAGAGCGCTTGATTGCGCGAGGCGGTAGCCACATCCACCTGCGCCGTCAATGCTTCGCGATTGAATATCGGGGCCAATATGCTGCCACCCACGCTCCACAGGCGGAAAGGATTGTCCAAAAGCTGGTGCAGCGCGCCGCTTTGTAGCGTTCCGCTGGCGGTGAGATTGAGCGACGGCAGCAGGCTGGCCTGCGCAGAGGTCAGCGAGGCGTCCGCCGCCAGCAGCTGACGCTGCGCCTGAACAATGTCGGGTCGGCGGTTGAGCAGCTGCGAAGGCAGTACGTTAGGCAACGCTTGCGGCCGCAGGTGATCAAACCCACGGCTGCGGGCGATGGCGCGCGGGTTCATGCCCACCAGCACGCTCAGCGCATTCTCCTGTTCGGCAATCTGGTGCTGCAGCTGCGGGATCTGCGCGCGCGCGGTTTGATATTCCGACGCCGCCTGCATCCACTCCAGCCGGGAGGTGTAGCCGGTTTCAAACTGACGCTGCGCCAGATTGAGCGAGTTTTCACGTGTTTTCAGCGTGGCTTCGGTGACGCGTAGCTGTTCATCCAGCGCGCAGAGGCTGAGATAGCCCGACGCCACTGAACTGGCCACAGTGAGCTCGGCGGCCGACGCGGCGGCCCGCTGCGCCTCCAGCGAGGCTTCGGCGGCGCGCAGCGTATTACGGCGACTGCCCCATAAATCCACATCATAGTTAGCTTGCAACAGGCCTTGATACACCGTGCTTTCACGCGGTAAGCCGGTAGCCGCTGACAGCGCGCGCTGGCGCGTGCCGGCCACCCCAGCCGACAGCGTAGGCAGATCGTCGCCCTGCGCCGCGCGGAGCTGCGCACGGTACTGATCTACCCGGGCGCGGGCAATCAAGATATCGCTGTTATGCTGCAAAGCCTGTTCCACCAGCCGATTCAGATCGCTGTCACCAAAGCGACGCCACCAGTCCGCTTCAGGCGGCGCAGACGGCCCTACCTGTTGCCGCCACGCCGGGGGAATGGGCAGCGACGCCGGCGCTTTTTCTACCTGCTGGGCGCATCCCGTCAGCGCTATCGCGAGCCCACAAAAACGTAGCAACCGCTTCATGGTGTGTCCTTACTGGCCCCATCAGGCTCAGCAGCAGTGTCAACACTGACTTCCACCGACATGCCGGGACGCAGCGCCTGGGTATCGCCCAACAGCTGAATGCGCACCGGAATACGCTGGGCAATTTTCACGAAGTTGCCCGTGGCGTTGTCGGGTGAGATGGCGCTGAATTCAGAGCCTGCCGCTGGCGAGATAAACTCCACGCGCCCGTTAACCTGTCTGCCGTCCAGGGCGTCCACCCGTATGGTCACCGGCAGGCCGGGGCGCACGTGTGCTAACTGCGTCTCTTTAAAATTGGCAATCACCCACTTGTTGTCCGGTACCACCGACGTCAGGCGCGTCCCGGCGGTCACATAGCTTCCTTTACGCACTGATAATTGCCCAAGTTGGCCGCTATCCGGCGAGACAATGCGCGTGTTGGCGAGATCGATATTGGCCAACTCCAGCGCTGCCCGCGCGCTGGCCACATCACCCTCCAGCGAGGCGCGATTCACCGTGACCGTTTGCAGGTTCTGCTGTGCCACCGCCACCTGCGCTTCTGCCTGTCGCAGCTGCGCCTGCGCTTGGGCATGGGTGGCGCGGGCGGCATCACGTTCGCGCACCGACAGCGAACCATCGGCCGCCAGGTTTTCTACGCGCTGCAAATCAAGACGGCTTTTCAGCGCTTGCGCTTTGGCATTTTCCACCGCTGCTTTATTGCTGAGAATGGTCGCCTCGGCGCTGCGGCGCTGCTGCTGGTTGTTGTTTTGCGCGGCGATTTTCATCGCCAGCTGCGCCTCAGCCTGATGTACGCGCTGGCGGTAAATACGGTCATCAATCACCATCAGTGGCTGACCTTTTTTAACCGGCTGCAAGTCCACCACGCTCACCTCAGTGAGATAACCGTTAACCTGCGGGCTGATAAACGTCACCTGGCCGCGCACGTAAGCGTTTTCTGTGGTTTGCACGGCGCTGGTAAACGGCCACAGTTGCCAGGCATATAAAATCACCAGCACGCCGACAATCGCGATGCCGCTTCCCACGGCGATGGAAAGAATACGCCGACGCTGGATGCGCTCGCGCTCCGCGGCCTGCATGTCGTCCTGTTGGCTCATGATTGCTCCGTTTGTGTTGCTGAAGAGGCGGCGGGTCCCTGCCCGCTCGGGGCGGTTGGCATCTCACGTCGCTGCAAATAGCGCTGACGCGCTAAACGCCATAGCACCCAAAGCAACGTGATCATTGCCATGCCGGCCGTCAAAAGATAGGTGTCGTTATACGCCAGCACGTTCGCCTGCAGCGTGGCGACCGTTTGCAACTGGCTGGTGCTCTGCGCGCTGAGCAGCACGGGGTCGGTAAGCTGGGTGCCAAACAGCGCGCGGTATTGATCAAGCCTTTCCGCGACGTTGGGATCCAACTGTGAGAGTTGATCGCCCAACATGCTGGAGTGATATTTTTCACGCCACGTTTGAAACGTACCCAGCATGGCCGAGCCAATCAGTCCGCCAAGGTTCTGACTCATGCCAAACAGCACCACAAAACTCACCAGATTTTTAGGCTGCGTCACAACGCCACCAATACCGAGCAGCATGGCAGGCGCAAGAAAGAACGCGCTGCTGAATCCCAGTAAAAATTGACTGATATACAAATTATTTGCGCGCGTTATCGGGCTGGACTGCGCGTCCATCAGCGACGCCACGATCATCACCACCAGCGAGGTGACAATTGGCCAGCTGAGGTGCGCAGGCTTGATCGTTAACGCGCTGGCCACCATGCCGCACAGCACCCCGGCGATGATCGCCAGCGCCAGTCCGCGCATTTGATCATTCTGCAGGCCAACCTGCTGAAGAAAACCGATCGCGCCCGTGTTTTGCTCCGCAAGCACCACGCGCATCATAATCATCACGATACCCAAGCGCACCATAGCCCCGTTGCTGAGCCAGCGCGTATTGATCAGCGGATTCACGCGGTTGTGCTCCACGACCAGTGCAGCCACGATCAGTACCAGCGACAACGCCAGTGAAACACCCAGCCACGGCGTGGAGAACCACCATTCAATGCGCCCCAGCGACAGTACACCGCACAGCAGCGCCATACCGGGTGCCAGCAGCATAAAGGTCACGAAGTCCATTTTTTCAAACGCTTTGAAACGATCCCCTGGCGGTAACTTCAGCATCAGCACGCAGCCAAGCGAAATCATTGCCAGTCCAAGCTCAAGTAAATAGAGGCCGCGCCACTCTTCTAACTGCAGCAGTTCGGTGGAAAAAAGCCGCGCCAACGGAATCGCCAGCTGTGAAGCGGTAATGCCAATCACCAGCGCTTTCAGTCGGTGCTTCGCTGGCCAGGCTTGAATCTGATAATAGATACCGAGCGAGCTGAGGGCGGCACCGACCATGCCATGCGCGGTGCGCACAATGATGGCGGAACTAAGATCGTTCGCGAGGAGATGGAAAAAGGCGACGATGACGTAGAGCAGCAAAAACGCCTCGGTAAACAGGCGCAAGCCAAATTGTTGACGAAATTTCACCAGCAGCAGGTTGATAGAAATATTGCCCATCACGTAAACGGCGGGCAGCCAGGCGATTTCATTGCTGTAGGCCCCGAACGTACCTTGCAGGTTAGTCAGGTTGGCCGTGACCAGCGCATTGCTCAGCGCGCCGGTGATAGAAATGAGCAGCCCGACCAGGCCAAAAGCCAACCGTTTACCGGGCGAATGCAGAGGCGTTGAGGGCGAACCGGGCAGCATCGGCTTTTCATGCGGCAGCCACTCACGCGGGGCATAAGGATTGCGCTTTGCCACGGTTACGGGTTTCCGAGACGCACAAGCAGCTGCTTCAGCACTTTTTCAGTGATCGCCAACTCTGCGGGATCGACGTCGGCCAGCAGCTCTGTGCGCAGCGCATCGGCTTGGCTCTTTACTTCGATAAACGCCTCATTGCCAAGATCGGTCAGCACCAGCAGCCGCTTGCGGCGATCTTCTTTGGGCTGCACGCGCGCCAGCAGCTGTTGATTCACCAGCCTATCCACCAGCGGCACCACGCTGGCATCTTCCAATCCCAGCAGCTGCGCCAGCGCTTTTTGCGTAGGCGGTTCAGGCGCGGTGGCCACCGTGGCAATGGCCAGCCAGCTGCTCATACTGAGCCCGCTGTCTTTCAGGCGACGATCGACCGCTAACCGCCAGGCATGCGCAGTTTGGTGCAGTAAACGAGAGAAAGAGTGCGGTGAGTGGCTCAAATCGTAGCGACCTAATGGTTAGATATCTAACTAAACAGGATGATGATTATAAGATAAAATCTTTCGTCTTTTAAAGGGCGGCGCATAGCGCACAGCTGAGACTGAATTAACCTTAGTACGGCACGCGCACGTTGGGGGCAGCAATCTTAAAAATCTTATTCTGGACAACATAAGCCTCTGGTTTTACTGCACCCTGCGACGTGCAAGGCCCTATAAAACGTAAATATATGGGCTGGGAGTAAAATTTAGTTGTACAAATAAGCGTTAATTGTATAACTTCTTGCGCCATGAGCCCGTTAGGGCTTCGTAACGAATGATGCACTTTGCGTCGCCTCTGAAGGTGTAGTGGATTTCCACCTTCAGAGGTCACTTTTTGCGTTACCTGATGAGTTATGTGTTACGCGTCTGTCCGCGCGTGGGGTTCATCAAGGCGCTGAAGGCCGTTGCCATCAGGCCGATTATAAGGTCTCCGTCATGCCTAATATCGCCAATAGTCATGAACCTTTCGCCGATCGTGTTACACAGGTGCGTCAGCTCGACGCCAATGCCATGACCTTGCTCGGGCATATCATCGCCGAGATCCTGCACAACAACCTTCCTGTTACGAACAAAGGCATTATCAGCGCCTTGATTGCCCGTCTCGATCAGCACTCTGACCCGATACAGCGCGACACCTACCGTTATCTTTTAGAGATGGTCGTGAATAAAACGCCGGACGATTTTTCATTGTAAGTGCCTTTTTGCCCTTGTCAGCCCCGCGCCACTGAACGCACAACGCTGGCTTCACACGCCATTGCCCGGTAATATCGCTGCGGTAAAAAATGTCACTGTTCACCGCCTTGCCGCGACGGCTTGCGCATCACTGTTTGAGAGTTCAAAAGCTTATGTCCCAACCTGCTCCTCAGGCCCCTGTAGTGGCCGATATTACCGTGGCCCGCGTGCTGCGATCGCCCGCGCTCTTGACCCGTGAGTGCCTTGCTGGCGTCATCACCGCGCTGGCGCTCATCCCGGAAGTGATCTCCTTTTCAGTGATTGCGGGTGTTGATCCCAAAGTCAGTTTGATTGCGTCGGTGGTGCTTTGCCTGACGCTGTCGCTGCTCGGTGGGCGCCCCGCCATGGTCACAGCCGCCGCAGGATCAGTGGCGCTGGTGATCGGTCCAATGGTGCACGCGCACGGCGTGGCTTACATTCTGCCGGCGGTGATTTTAGGCGGCATGATTCAAATTATCTTTGGCGTTGCCGGACTGTCGCGCATGATGCGCTACATTCCGCGATCGGTCATGCTGGGTTTTGTTAACGCGCTGGGCATCCTCATCTTTTTTGCGCAGGTGCCGCACGTGTGGGGGCAATCCGCGCTGGTCTGGGCACTCTTTGCGCTGACCTTAGCCATCGTACTGCTGCTGCCCTACGTATTAAAGAGCGTGCCTGCGCCGCTGATTGCCATTGTGGTCGTCACCGCCGTGGCGCTGCTGATGGGCTATCGCGTGCCGAATGTGGGTGATGAAGGCCCCATGAGCGCCGGGCTGCCCGGCCTGAATGCGTTGCAGGTGCCGTTGAACCTCACGACGCTCCAAATCATCTGGCCAACAGCACTGAGCGTGGCGTTTGTGGGCCTGATGGAGTCGTTATTGACCGCGAAGTTGGTCGATGATATTACCGATACGCCCTCCGGCAAGCGTCGCGAATCCTGGGCGCTGGGCGTGGGTAACATTCTTGCTGGCTTTTATGGCGGTATTGCTGGCTGTGCCATGATTGGCCAAACCATTGTCAACGTTGAGTTGGGGAAGGCGCGCACCCGCGTCTCTACCGTGGCCGCCGGCCTGGTTCTGCTGCTGCTCGTGACGGGTTTGAGCCACATCATGGCGCAAATTCCCATGGTGGTGCTGGCCGCGATCATGATGGTGGTGGCGGTGAAAACGCTCAACTGGCACAGCCTGCATCCCGCCACGCTGAAGCGCATGCCGTGGTCCGAAACCAGCGTCATGGTGCTGACTGTGGTCGTGACCGTATGGACCGGCAACCTCGCGCTGGGCGTGCTGGTGGGTGTCGTTCTCGCCATGATGCTGTTTGCGCGCCGTATTGCGCACGTGATTCACGCTGAACGGCAGCTCAGCGAAGACGGTGAGCAGGTCACCTATCGCGTGCGCGGCCCGCTGTTCTTTGGCAGCAGTAACGATCTGTTTGAACACTTCGATTACGCACACGATCCTCATCACGTGACCATCGACCTCACCCATGCGCAAATTTGGGATGCGTCCAGCGTTGCCGCACTGGACGCGATCGAGCACCGCTATCATCGCCATGGCGCCGCCGTCACTTTTATCGGCCTCGACAATCGCAGCAGCGATTTTCGTGACCGCCTGAGCGGCACATTAGGTTAACGCCTCGTATTCTGACGCCGGAGGCCATCCGGCGTCCCCTCTCCCGCTTCGCTTGTCTCATTACGCTTTTTTGTCTTTGCTTAATGGGCACTTAACCCACTGACATCATGAGCGGCCACATTTCTGGCGCATAAAAGGAGAAACCATGCATTTTTGGCAAAAAGCAGGCGTTATGGCTGTGACATTGATGGCGCTGACGGGCTGTATGCACCGCAGCAATGCCGTGGGCGGCGACGGTCGTCCGCACGCCCCGAGTAATCAGCCGGTGGTAGGTGCCAGCGAGGGTGAAGGCCCGGTAGGCCAACCGCAGGGAGATTAATCACGCCCTCCTGCGTTCTCTCCTCCAGTGCCAACCTTTTTGTTGGCACTGTTCACGCTCGCATACTGTTCAGTATCCGTTGAACGCTCTCATCTCGAAACCGATCGGGTTTCAAAAAAAACCGGCATACTTATTAAAAAAATTTAATTTTTTCATCCTTCTGCCGATAACCCTCCTGACATTCTGATGAAGGGTCTATTCAAAAAAACCCATAATATCAGCGTGCCCAGGCGCGATTGTCTCGTTTTATTTTTTAACAAGGATATGTCAATGTTTAACCGCTCTGCTTTAATTGCAGCTATTGCTGCTGCCAGTCTTATGCTCTCCGGCTGTGGTGCTATGAGCACTGCCATCAAGAAACGCAACCTCGACGTTAAAACGCAAATGAGCCAAACAGTGTGGCTCGAACCTTCCAATCAAAAAACCGTTTTCCTGCAAGTTCGCAATACCTCCGATAAAGATATGAGCGATCTGGAATCCCTGCTGGCGCAGGATCTCCGCGCGAAAGGCTATACCGTTACTTCCAGCCCGGATACGGCATACTATTGGATTCAGGCAAACGTACTTAAGGCGGAAAAAATGGACCTGCGTCAGTCGCAAGGTTTCCTGAGTACGGGCTATGAAGGTGCCGCAACTGGCGCGGCACTGGGTGCCGGTATCACTGCTTACAACAACGCATCTGGCGGAACGATGTTAGGCGTTGGACTTGCTGCAGGCCTTGCAGGTCTGGCGGCAGACGCGATGGTTGAGGATGTTAATTTCACCATGGTCACGGACCTGCAAATTTCAGAACGCAGTAAAACCGCGGTGACAACGGATAACATCGCGGCACTTCGCCAGGGTACTTCCGGTATCAAACTGCAGACCAGCAGTGAAGAAGGCAATCGCATGAAGTACCAGACCCGTGTCGTGTCAAACGCCAACAAGGTCAACCTCAAATTTGAAGAGGCCAAACCGGTGCTTGAAGCCCAGCTGGCGAAATCAATCACAGCGATTCTGTAATCGCGCTACCCGCGCAGCGGAGTCTGGCGTTCAGCGCCTTATACCCGCTGCGTATTATCGTTGCCGAGCGCAGTCCCAACAACGAGCCGGTGCCAGACACTTTCCGGGAAAACGTTAACTTGCCCCCTCCTCTGTTGATTTCCCTTTGTTGAAAGCCGCCGCGCCAAGGTTTGAATTTCTCGCCGGGCTTTTCATTCAAGCGCGATACTTTTCCAGTTCTTATACCTGCTGTAAGGCGGTGATACTGCGCATAAAGGGGAGCGATAGAGAGTGGGCAAAAACTGCTGATATTATGAAGTCATATTATGAAGATAACTAAAGACACAAAAAAACCGCCCATGGGCGGTTACGACATTGCTTATAGTGCTTTGATTTTATTCGGTCTTAAATATGGTGCCCGGGGCGGGACTTGAACCCGCACAGCCATAAGCCGAGGGATTTTAAATCCCTTGTGTCTACCGATTTCACCACCCGGGCAGGGTGTAAATTGGAGGCGCGTCCCGGAGTCGAACCGAGGTAGACGGATTTGCAATCCGTTGCATGGCCACTCTGCCAACGCGCCTTTATTCTGAGCCGTAATCCGTTTGAAACGCATTACTTAATTTGGAGCGGGAAACGAGACTCGAACTCGCGACCCCGACCTTGGCAAGGTCGTGCTCTACCAACTGAGCTATTCCCGCATTACTTTGTTTTCAGTTTCACATTGGAAGGGAAACTGAATAGTGCCACTAGCTTTTCGAACTCTCTGATTTTTATAAACTTCTTTGTTAATCAGCGCCGTTCGATGCGATGCATTCTACTTATCTGACGCAATGAGTCAATAAAATTATCCACCTACCGCGTCCGTTTGCTGCTTTTTGAATCGCATCGATCAGCTATCGAGCAAATCACCCCGCGCGGCGCTTAAATACTGGAACATTGACCAGAAAGTGAGCACGGCGGCAATGTAAAGCGCGACAACGCCCACGCCCACCAGCGTGGCATCAGGACGCCATAGCAATGCGAAAAGCGAGAACATCTGCGCAGTGGTTTTGACTTTGCCAATCCACGATACCGCGACGCTGCTGCGTTTGCCAATCTCCGCCATCCACTCGCGCAGCGCTGAGATAATGATTTCACGCGCAATCATGGTGGCAGCAGGTAGCGTAATCCACCAGGCATGGAAATACTCAGCAACCAGCACCAAAGCAATGGCTACCATCACTTTATCCGCCACCGGATCGAGAAAAGCGCCAAAACGCGTTGTCTGCTTCCAGCGTCGCGCAAGAAAGCCATCAAACCAGTCAGTCACGGCGGCAATCACGAAGATCAGTGCAGTGGCGAACGGTGCCCAGTGAAAAGGCAGATAAAATGCCAGCACGAAAAAAGGAATCAGTACAACCCGGAACAGGGTAAGACACGTCGGAATGTTAAATTGCATATGCCAGTAACTGTCTGGAGTGAGGGGAGTTAACGTATGTTGCTACATTGCCCCCCCTGTTTCAATGTTAGTGTTTGAGAGAATAGTAGATTTTTTCTGCCAATGCGGTCGAGATGCCCGGCACTTTGGCAATTTCCTCTACGCTGGCGTTCATTAACGGCTGTAGGCCACCCATGTATTTCAGCAGCTGCTGACGGCGCTTAGGCCCAACGCCTTCAATGCTCTCTAACGCGCTGGTGTTTTTTACTTTGGCGCGTTTTTTACGGTGCCCCGAAATTGCGTGATTGTGAGCGTCATCACGAATGTGCTGAATCACATGCAGCGCGGGTGAATCAGGCGGCAGTGCGACACCCTCGCCCTCCGCTTCAAAAAACAGCGTCTCCAGTCCTGCTTTGCGATCGCTGCCTTTGGCAACGCCCAGCAAAATCGGCCGATCTTTGTCCCACTCTACGTTCAGTTCAGCGAACACCTGTTTTGCCTGCGCCAGCTGTCCTTTACCGCCGTCGATCAAAATAACATCGGGGATTTTATCCGCTTCCAGCGCCTTGCCGTAACGGCGGCGCAGCACCTGATTCATCGCGGCATAGTCATCGCCGGGCGTAATGCCGACGATATTGTAGCGACGGTAATCCGACCGAAGCGGACCATCCTTGTTAAATACCACACAGGATGCAATGGTCTGCTCGCCCATGGTATGGCTAATGTCGAAACACTCCATGCGCGCAATGCTGTCGAGCTCCAGGAACGTCGCCAGCGCGGCCAGACGCTGCTGTATGGTGGAATGCTGCGACAGCTTTGTAGTGAGCGCGGTTGCGGCGTTGGTGCGCGCCAGCTTGAGGTAACGCGCCCGGTCGCCGCGCGGTTTGCTCTGAATCGTTACCTTGCGTCCCGCCAGGACGCTCAATGACTCCGCCAAAAGTTCGCGCTCGGGCAGCGTAAAGTCGAGCAGGATATCGCCCGGTAAGGTGCGCGCCTCGCTGCCTTGCAGATAAAACTGGCCGACAAAGGTCTGCACCACTTCCGTCAAATCGGTATCCGCAGGCACTTTGGGGAAATAACTGCGGCTGCCCAGCACCTTGCCCTGGCGAATAAACAGAACGTGCAGGCATGCCATACCCGCATCATAAGCCACGCCCATGACGTCAAGATCGTCCCCTTGGTTAGAAACAAACTGCTTTTCGGTCACGCGGCGCACGGCCTGAATCTGATCGCGTAAGCGCGCGGCTTCTTCAAAACGTAAGCCACTGCTCGCCGACTCCATCCGCTTGACCAGCTGATTGATCACCTGATCGTCTTTGCCTGCCAGGAAGAGGCGCACGTAGTCGGTCTGCTGGGCATACTCTTCGTCGCTCACCAAACCCGCGACGCAAGGACCAAGGCAGCGACCGATTTGATACTGCAAACAGGGCCGCGAGCGATTTCGGTAAACGCTATTTTCGCACTGACGAATCGGGAAGACTTTCTGCAGCAGCGCCAAGGTTTCGCGTACCGCGTAACCGTTGGGAAAAGGCCCAAAGTATTCGCCTTTGGCATGTTTCGCACCCCGGTGCATCGCCAAACGCGGATGCGTATCGCCGCTGAGGAAAATATAAGGATAGGACTTGTCATCGCGTAAGAGAACATTGTAACGCGGCTGATAGAGCTTGATGTAGTTATGCTCAAGCAGCAACGCTTCGGTTTCGGTGTGGGTTACGGTGACATCGATATGGTGAATGTTGCTTACCAGCACTTCCGTTTTACGGCTACCGACATGGCTGCGGAAATAGCTGCTTAAGCGCTTTTTGAGATCTTTTGCTTTACCCACATAAATCACCGTGTCAGATGCGTCGTACATGCGGTAGACGCCAGGCTGACTGGTCACGGTGCTGAGAAAGGCTTTGGAATTGAAGACGTCACTCACTACTGATTAATGGCTCCGCATTGAACAGGCCGTGTCTGATGGCCAAATGCGTTAACTCTACGTCGCCGCTGATGTTCAACTTGCTAAACATGCGATAGCGGTAGCTGTTAACGGTTTTCGGGCTGAGATTGAGCTGCTCGGAAATTTCCGTCACCTTTTGCCCCCGGGTGATCATCAGCATAATCTGCAATTCCCTTTCCGACAAACAGCTGAACGGCGATTCCGCACGTTGCGGCTCAATCTGGCTCAGCGCCATCTGCTGTGCAATGTCCGATGCGATATAGCGTTGGCCAGCGTTTACCGCGCGAATAGCACACACCAGCTCTTGCGGTGCCGCGCCCTTACTTAGGTAGCCCGCCGCGCCCGCCTGCATGACTTTTGCGGGCAAAGGGTTTTCGGTATGGATAGTGAGCATAATGATGCGCGTGTCCGGACTGTAGCGCACAATTTTTCGCGTGGCTTCCAGGCCCCCTATGCCGGGCATATTCATATCCATCAGCACCACGTCGACCGGATGCGCTCGGCACCATTTAACCGCATCCTCGCCACAGGCGACCTCACCTGCGATAACCAATCCTTTCATATCTTCTAAAATGCGGCGAATACCGGCACGCACCAGTTCATGGTCATCAACAAGAAGCAGGCTAATCAACGGGACATACTCCGCGAGTAAGGAAGAATATATTATGGGCGCATAGCTTACCGCGTCTCAGTAAAAAGATCATCTTCACCGATCGCTAACCCCTTAATACAATAACTAAATCAATTCTTTTTACTTAATGTTTTTATCATTCACTGACACGCAAATACACCAGAAAAATAAATCATTAACAAAAACTTAAAAATCAATAACATAAAAATAAATAATTCACTTTCTCGAACTTTCCAAATAAGGTGCTAAATAGGTTTTCATTGCCCTATTCATTACCTGTAAGCGCTGTCAACGACGGATAACAGTCATTTATCACATACCGCTTCGCTTACGTGAAATTCTTTCAACAAGCATATGATATACTCTGTTTTTTAGGCACAACTAAACTGTGTCAACAATTAGCCACACCACTAAGGAGATCATGATGAGTGATGAAGACTTTTCCACCCAACAGGACACGCAGGCACTGGCAGATGAAGTCGCTTGCCTCAAAATGATGATCACGCTGATCCTGAAAGGAATGGGTCAGGCGGACGCGGGTAAAGTCATTATAAACATGGAGCGTTACGTGCAAAGTGCGCTGGTTGATAAACCGCAGGCCGAAGTGTTCAACAACACCATCCGCCAGATCAAAACCGCCTACCGCCAATAAAATTTACGCCCCGCGCAATGCGCGGGGTATTAATTGTGCGACTGCCAGCTAATGGAAACTCCCAGCGATGGCAAAACCTCTTCAGGACTAAAGCGGCGCGTACCCCGGTATTTTTCCGCCAGCGCGGGCTGATGCACGGGAATACGGATGGCAAACAAATTGTCCTCTGACTGAATCAAACCCGGCGAGAGCGGCTCATAGACAACCTGATGCTGCTCAAACATTTTTTCCAGCATGGGCGTTGCTGAGCTGATCAAGTATTCCATTCCGTTCAACTCTGCCAGCTGAACAGAATGCCACAGAATAGTGAGCGGCAATTCATCATCCACATCGCGACGGGCAGAAAACCGCGACATTTCCCATACGCGCTGCTGATCGAACGGGAGAACAATTCCTTCCGAGACCTCAGGTTCGCTCCAGGGCAACAGACGCGCACAGCCACAGATACCCTGCCGTGCATGCCAGGCAATAAGCCAAGTCACGTCTGATCGGTCATAGCGATCGTATTCCTGTCCCGGAGTATTAAGTCTGGGTGGAATGGACCACCCCTCACCACGGGCAAAAACGCTGTAGCGGTACGTGCCTAATTCGGCCAACAGAGAGGATGGCATATCCCTAAGCTGTGTTTGAATCATTTTCATCATGCGCCCTGACATCCTCGTTTAACAATGATCTCTGTGCGCCAGCCCGTGATAGGTACCGGCGCAGAGTAGACAACTGACCTCAAGCCGTGAACTACTAAAGTTGGTAGTTGCCTTTTTCTATATCAGGCCAATTGCTGCTGCGTAGCAGGCAATTTGCGTTTTATTGGAAACATTGAAGCGCTTTTGCATATTTTTTTGGTGAAAATTTACCGTATGTTCAGAAATGGCCAGAATGAGCGAAATTTCTGCAGACGTTTTTCCTTCAGCAGTCCATTTTAAAATTTCCAGCTCTCGCTGACTAAAATCCTCTGCCAAAATCACCATGGAATTATCGTGAAGTCTGTCCAGCGTGCGCATGCTCAGATCGGCTAAAAGATGCAGTTTGACCTCCAACTGCACACGCGCATTGCGGGTGTGACTTTCATGCTGAGATGCAATGGATAATATACCAAGGGCACGATTAGGTGCCATGGCTGAACATGAAAAGCCGCTGTTTAACCCCGCCGCATTGGCTTCAGACCAGAGATTGCCCGCACCGGTGAAAAGATCAGCCGTCCATTCAACGCCGCGTCCAGGGTGTTGACACAGCAGTAAAACAGGGTCGATCGTGTGGTAATGTCGGCTTTCGTAGTGCTTCACCCAGCTCTCTGGATAGGTGCTGAATAAAAAAGCACGCGGCCGGGTAAAAGGCACAGGGTGTTGCACCATAAACGCGAAGAAATCGAACCCCAACGCATGGACGTGTCTTTGCAACTGCGTTTTCAATTGCTGTACTTCCGTCAGCGCCTGAAATTCAATTTCAGTTTCGCCTCGCCAGACGAAATAATTATCGGTTGTCATTATTGCCTCAGCGTAATTTTACGCTATAACCTTGTTATTCAATCTGGTTAACACAAAACATCAATTAATCATTAAGCGCATTCAAAGCGAAGCGAATCAATGGGTCGTTCGCGGCACCCTCTTCCTTTAACGTGTTGACATTACGGTAAAATGATGAACCTCGTTTTGCTAACAACTTCACAAGTGCATTGGAAAACCACAGACAGAATAAGATTTTTCTTAAAGATTTTCAATCGCCGTGATGACGGAAATTCAGCATTATGTTCGTCATATTTAATCAATATCATTAACTAAAATCATTCTCAATTGGGTGATTTTAATCGCAATCATGCTTAACAAACATGACGCGCCTCTCGTTATTTACCTGGCCGCAGTGGCAGGGGTGGCACGGCAATGAAAAACAGTCTCTATATAGTAAAGCGTTTTAACCACTATTACAGCTACGCTTAACATCAGAGTAGAGAATAGCGGGAAAGCAAAAAGGCGAAGCGATTCTCTTTTGACGCTTTGTGTTCGATACAGTCTGAATTAGGGGTGAAAACGCGATGTTAAATCAGTGGGCATTACCTTTTCTCGCAGTGGGCGCGTGCACTGCTTTGATGATACTCAAAGACCTGTTTCAACATCGCCAACCCATAGCGATCATGAATCTCATCTGGCCATTAACCGGGCTTTACATGCCTTTCATTGGCTGGTTAGCGTGGTGGTATCTGGGTCGGGTACCTTCACGTCAGGCAAAGCTGGCAATCGTCCTTGCACAAGAAAGGCATCTTAAAACCCGCTGGCACCCCCTTTTTATTTCGACCTCCCTTTCCGCAGCGGCATGTATATTTGGGGGCATGTTGACCATCCCGATAATCACGTTACTGAATCTGTACGCATTTGATCCTGCTTATTGGGTGCAAGAAAGTATTTTTGTGGCCATATCTCTTCTGGTCGGATTATTTTTCCAATATCTCGCCCTTCGTCAGCGTGAGAAAATTTCATTTAGGGCAAGATTATTATTAGCGTTTAAAATGGAAGCGTTTCCGTTGCTGATTTATCAATCAGGAATTTTTATCTTTATGACATTAGCGCTAAAGTTTGTTCTTAATCACCAACTCAATCCCATGCAGATTGCATTTTGGTTTATGCTGCAATTAGCCCTAATAATCGGTTTTATTTTCTGCTGGCCGGCTAATCATTTCCTGATAAAACGCGGCCTTCGTATTGCCGTTTAATTAGCGACAATACCCTGCGCCGCGCAAACCAAAGTGAAAATGACTGGCGTGGGCGGCATTGTAGTCTGGGCCCAGTGCGTTGCCGAACGTGGCGCAACCATTGCGCCACAGCGCACGCAGGCCAGCCGCCGATCGCGCGGGTTGCTGCCAATTTTTCCCCACACGCAGCGTTTGACCATCGGCCAGCGTAAAGGCTGTGACGTCCCACGCTTCGGCAGTCGCGTGTTCGCTTAATCGTCCTTGCTGGCGATGATAGATATTGCGGCATGCATAGCTCCCCACATGGGTAATGCGTTTCAGCGGACTCTGAAACCCTGCCTGCTGTAATGCTTCACGGCTGTGCGCGACGAACATCACGCTACTTACTGCCATAGGACAGGTCGCAAGGAAGCTGCTGCTTAATCCTACCTCACCAAACCCCGTGATGCGTATTGGCTGCGGCACCGAGCAGGCGCCATTGATCGCTGGGGCTTGTCGGAATTGCACCTGTCCTTGTTCGCGGGCCTGCCGTAGCACGCTCAGGCAAGCTGCGGGATCCCCACTCAAACGCGCCAGTTTATAGCGCATCATCCACCCCGGCGGATCGCTGACGTTCAGTGGCGTGAACGGATTCCACTGCGGCGGAAGATGCACTTTAACCCAGGGAAATCCCCACCAGCCCAGCAGCGCTAATCCGGCAATTGCGATAAATGCGCGCACGTATCCTCACTGTTTTTACGAAAACTCTTCTCCAGTTTAGGCGCCGCTGATAAGCCGCAAGAAAAAAACGTGAGAATTGACGAAGGTTTACGCAATAGACCGCGTCTACCTACGCTGCAAACGTGGATCACGTCTTAAAAAGTGAAAAAGCTCGCAATTGTTTAAAAACCATTACCAAACCCATGCCCCTTTCCTCTATCTTATGGCCCTCGCCTCACCCGACGGCACACTCTTCTATGAAACAGCCAGCAGAGCTGACACAACATCCAGACAGGAACGATATTTATGGTTGATCAAACAAAAACCGACCTTAAAACAACGCAGGAGCCGGAAACCCTGCGGCGCACGCTTCACAATCGTCATATTCAGCTCATTGCCATTGGTGGCGCCATCGGCACCGGGCTATTTATGGGCTCGGGCAAGACCATTAGCCTGGCCGGCCCCTCAATCATCTTTGTGTACATGATCATCGGCTTTATGCTGTTTTTCGTGATGCGCGCCATGGGTGAATTGCTGCTCTCTAACCTTGAATACAAATCGTTTAGTGACTTCGCGGCTGACTTACTCGGCCCCTGGGCAGGTTATTTCACCGGCTGGACTTACTGGTTTTGCTGGGTAGTCACCGGCATCGCCGACGTAGTCGCGATAAGCGCCTACTTCCAGCTATGGTTCCCCGAGTTTTCCATCTGGATGAGCGCCCTGCTGTGCGTGTGCGTTTTTCTGACGCTGAATGTCGCCACGGTGAAGCTGTTTGGCGAGATGGAATTTTGGTTTGCCATCATCAAGATCGTGGCGATCGTAGCGCTCATCGTTACCGGTATCGTGTTGGTGGCAATGCACTACCCTTCTCCCGAAGGCAGTCACGCAGCATTAAGCAATATTTGGGATCACGGCGGTATGTTTCCTAAAGGCCTGAGCGGTTTTTTTGCCGGCTTCCAGATTGCCGTGTTTGCCTTTGTCGGTATTGAGCTGGTCGGGACGGCCGCCGCAGAAACCAAAGATCCGCACAAGGTGCTGCCGCGCGCCATTAATGCGATTCCGGTGCGCATTATTATGTTTTATGTGCTGGCGCTGCTGGTCATCATGGCGGTAACGCCGTGGAATCAGGTCATGCCTAATCGCAGCCCGTTTGTGGAAATGTTTGTGCTGATTGGCCTGCCTGCTGCAGCCAGTATCGTGAACTTTGTTGTGCTGACATCAGCCGCCTCTTCTGCCAATAGCGGCATCTTCTCTACCAGCCGCATGCTTTACGGTTTGGCGCAACAGGGCGTGGCGCACAAGGCCTTTGGCCGCTTGTCTGCGCGTGCAGTGCCCACCACCGGCCTGTTCTTCTCCTGCCTGTGCTTGCTGGGTGGCGTCGCGTTAATTTATCTTATTCCCGATGTCATGACGGTGTTCACACTGGTCACTACCGTGTCCGCCATCCTGTTTATGTTTGTCTGGACAATCATCTTGTGCAGCTATTTGGCGTATCGCAAGCAGCATCCTGAGCGCCACGAGGCCTCAACCTTTAAGATGCCGCTGGGCAAGTTTATGTGCTGGGCATGTATGGCCTTTTTTGCGTTTGTCCTGGTGCTGTTAACGCTGCAGGACGATACCCGCCAGGCGCTGATGGTGACGCCGCTGTGGTTTGTTCTGCTGACCGCTGCCTGGCTGTTACGCCGCCGCAAAGCACAGCCTCGCTAACAAAAAAGCCCCGCACTGCCGGGGCTTTTTTTATAACCGTTCACGCAGCTTGTGCCACGCTTGCATCAGCGAGGGACGAAGCGAAGGCGCCCGTTCGGGCGCTTGGGTGGGTGCCTCTGCTGACCCAAGGTTGAACGTAAAGCTGTAATGGGGCGCCTCGCCCATGCGCAAATCAGCAATAAGCGTTTGCCCCTCTTCTTCACGCAGTGCATAAAAGCCATGGCTAAACCAGGCGACACGTTCGGCGTGCCAGTGGCCTTTAAACGGCGTGAAAAGCTGTGCGTTACGCGGATACCACTGCACCTTAAGCGGGCGGTGGGGGGAAAAAAGTGACCAGTACGCTTCCCCATAGCGCGCTGGCGTCATGATCACCGTGCGCCAGACCAGGGTGTTGAATGCCGTTGGCGTGACCAGGAGCTGTTGATAAGAGAGCGACTCGCGCGCGAGATCCTGTTTGATCTGGTGCGTCGCCACGCCCTGGATGACCATACTCCATGCAAGATAAAGCGTGCTCACCAGCAGGCCCCACCGATTCCAGCGGAGCTGCTGACACCATAGCGTGATCCCCAGCGCCACCAGCAGCGACACGGTATACAGCGGATCGACGATATACATACTGCCGATCGCCCAAGGATAGTCCGTCAGCGGCAAGCCCAGCTGCGTACCGTATACCGTGGTGAGGTCGAGCAAAGGATGGGTCACCAACGCCAGCCATACCGCCAGGCACCAGGCGCGCCAGTGCGGGCGGCTTCGCGTCAGCCTCGCGACCAGCCAGCCGAGCAGCGGGGCAAACAGGGTTAATAGCAGCAGCGCATGGCTTTCGGTGCGGTGCAACGTCATGTTGCGAACAGCATCACCGTGATCGATAAAGACATCCAGATCGGGCAGCGTGCCCGCCACCGCGCCAACCACTGCAGCCTGCCACAGCGGTACCCGTTTGCCCATCACCGCGACCGTCACCGCTGCGCCAAGCGTCAGCTGCGATAGTGAATCCATGCGCACTCCTGCTGTGTGGGATCAGCGAACGCGAATCCCTTCGATAATCATGCGTTGAACATTTTCCAGCGTTTGCTCGAAAAACGCCGCATCGCTGAGCGTTTGCCCCGTAATCGCCTCAACCTGCGAGGCAAAATCAGCGTAGTGCTGCGTGGTTGCCCATAGCAGGAAGAAAAGGTGCTGCGGCTGCACACCGGCCAACCGCCCTTCTGCTATCCACTGCTCTATAATCGCCGCTTTCTCATCCACCAGCGCTTTAAGATCGCCAGCCAATTCGCCGCGCAGCAGCGGCGCGCCCTGTAGCATCTCCAAACAGAATAGACGTGACGCCTGCGGATGATCCCGCGAGACCTCCAGTTTGAGACGAATATATTTACGGATAGCGTCAAGCGGGTCTTGATCGTGTCGCAGCGCGCGCAGCGGCGCGAGCCAAACGTCAAGGATCTCTTTTAACACCGCCACATAGAGCACTTCTTTTGACGGATAGTAATAAAGCAGATTGGTTTTTGAGACATCGGCGCGCTCCGCCACTTTATCAAGGCTGGTGCCGTGGATGCCGTACTGCGAGAAGAAGGCCAACGCCGCCTCAAGAATCGCCGCCCGCTTTGCCGCGACGGCCCGCGAACGTCGTCCCGGCTTTATATCATCGCTTTTCACTCTGTTACCTCATCCATGCAGGGTTCCGCATCATAGCAAAGGCCTGTCACGCTGCCTAATGACGCCCCTGCACCTTTTTTGACCAAACGCGCATGGAAAGCGTGCAGCCAATTTTGACCAAATGGTCCAAATCGGACTCGTTGCTCCAGTTTTTACGGCAGTAATATTTTAACTTAATGTAATTAAAAGCTTTTTAAAACATGGCACAGCCTTTGCAATTTTCAACTTGCGCGCCGCCCACATCGTGCAGCGCAGCGCGAATCCCGTCTCCATTCCATGCAGCGAGGTTTTCCATGAAAATTGGCGTATTTGTTCCTATTGGTAATAACGGCTGGCTCATCTCGACGCATGCACCGCAGTACAAGCCCACTTTTGAACTCAATAAAGCCATTGTAATGAAGGCCGAGCATTACCACTTTGATTTCGCGCTTTCGATGATCAAACTGCGCGGCTTCGGGGGTAAAACCGAATTCTGGGATCACAATCTGGAGTCCTTCACGCTGATGGCAGGCCTGGCGGCGGTGACTTCACGCATTGAGATTTACGCCACTGCGGCCACCCTGACGTTACCGCCAGCGATTGTGGCGCGCATGGCGTCCACTATCGACTCCATTTCAAACGGCCGTTTCGGGGTCAACCTGGTGACCGGCTGGCAGAAACCTGAGTACGAACAAATGGGCTTGTGGCCGGGTGATGACTACTTCTCTCGCCGCTATGACTACCTCACCGAATATGTCACCGTACTGCGCGATCTCTGGGGAAGCGGCAAAAGTGACTTCAAAGGCGAGTTTTTCACCATGAACGACTGCCGCGTCAGCCCGCAGCCGCAGAAGCCAATGAAAGTGATCTGCGCCGGGCAAAGCGACGCGGGCATGGCATTCTCGGCGCAGCACGCCGACTTCAATTTCTGCTTTGGCAAAGGAGTGAACACCCCCGGCGCCTTCGCCCCCACCGCCGCCCGCATGAAGCAGGCAGCAGATCAGGCCGGACGTGAGGTCGGTTCCTACGTTCTGTTCATGATTATTGCTGCAGAGAGCGATGAGGCCGCGCGGCAAAAATGGGAACACTACAAAGCGGGAGCCGATCACGAGGCGCTCGCGTGGCTGACCACCCAAAGCCAACAGGACACGAAGTCCGGCAGCGATACCAATGTGCGCCAGATGGCCGATCCCACCTCGGCGGTGAATATCAATATGGGCACGCTGGTGGGGTCATATGCCAACGTTGCCCGTATGCTGGATGATGTGGCGCAGGTTGAAGGCACCGCGGGCGTGCTATTGACCTTTGATGACTTCCTTCAGGGCATTGAAGATTTTGGCGAGCGCATTCAGCCGCTGATGGCGTGTCGCCGCGAGGCCATCGTTGCTCAACAGGAGGTCGCGTAATGTCTACCGTTATTTGCGCCCACATGCCTGATATCGCGACCGTCGAACTGCCCGCACGCCCGGAAGCGATCGCGCTGCCGCCTGCCCAGAGCGCGCTAATCGTCGTGGACATGCAGAACGCCTATGCCACCGAAGGCGGCTATCTCGATCTGGCCGGCTTTGATGTCTCGACCACTAAGCCGGTGATCGCCAATATCCATAAGGCGGTGACCGCCGCGCGCCACGCGGGCATGCAGATCGTCTGGTTCCAGAATGGTTGGGATGCACAGTACGTTGAGGCCGGTGATGCCGGTTCGCCCAACTTTCACAAATCCAACGCGCTGAAAACCATGCGCAAGCGTCCGGAGTTGCAAGGAACACTGCTGGCGAAAGACAGCTGGGATTATGCCCTGGTTGATGAGCTGGTGCCGCAGGCGGGCGATATCGTCCTGCCAAAACCGCGCTACAGCGGTTTCTTCAATACGCCGCTCGACAGCATGTTGCGCAGCCGTGGCATCCGTCATCTGGTATTTACCGGGATTGCCACCAATGTGTGCGTGGAGTCGACCCTGCGTGACGGTTTCTTCCTGGAATACTTTGGGGTCGTGCTCGCCGATGCCACGCATCAGGCTGGCCCTCCCTTCGCCCAACAGGCTGCACTCTTCAACATCGAAACCTTTTTTGGCTGGGTCAGTGACACTGAGACCTTCTGTGAAGCGCTTCAAGCCTGATGCGCAACGCTCACGCTCTTTCACTTTAAACAGGAAACCAAGTCATGCCTAAAAGCGTCATTATTCCCGCAGGAAGCGGCACGCCCATCGCCCCCTTTGTGCCCGGTACGCTGGCCGACGGCGTAGTGTATGTTTCCGGTACGCTGCCTTTCGATACCCATAACAACGTGGTGCATCCCGGCGATGCGGCCGCGCAGACCCGTCACGTGCTGGAGACCATCAAACAGGTAATTGAAACGGCAGGCGGCAAGATGAGCGACGTCACCTTCAACTCCATCTTTATTACCGACTGGCAAAACTATGCGGCGGTCAATCAGGTCTACGCCGAGTATTTTCCCGGTGATAAGCCTGCACGCTACTGCATTCAATGCGGCCTAGTGAAGCCCGACGCGCTGATTGAGATTGCGAGCATTGCGCACATCGGCCGCCAGGAGGCGTAATGCACCTTGAGATTCATGGTCTTAGCAATGTCGATGCCCCTACGCTGGTGTTGGCATCAGGATTGGGTGGCGTCGCGAGTTTTTGGCAGCCTCAGCTCGCCGCGCTGCTGCCACACTATCGCGTGGTGACGTATGACCAGCGCGGTACCGGGCGTAGCACCGCAACGCTGCCTGACGCGTACAGCATGGCAGATATGGCTGCAGAGCTGGCGGCGGCGCTGGCACAGCGCGGCATATCCCATTACGACATCATCGGCCACGCATTAGGAGGGCTCATAGGATTGCAGCTGGCCCTTGATTTTCCCGCTCGCGTGGGGCGTGTGGTGGTGGTGAATGGGTGGCTGTCGCTTAATGCGCATACCCGACGTTGCTTCCGGGTACGTCAAGATCTGCTGCTGCACGCGGGCGTCGAGGCCTTTGTCCGTGCGCAGCCGCTGTTTCTCTACCCCGCCGAGTGGCTGGCGCAGCATGAAACGCGCATCGCAGAAGAAGAAGCGCAGCACATCGCGCATTTTCAAGGCCAGCACAATCTGCTGCGTCGTTTAAACGCGCTCATGACATGTGATTTCAGCCAGCACGCGGCGCATATCCGTCAGCCCGTTCTGGCGATCTCCAGCCGCGATGACCTGCTGGTGCCCCACTCGTGTTCAGCGCAGCTCGCGGCGGCGTTGCCTCACGGGAACCTGATTGAAATGCCCTGGGGCGGGCATGCAATGAGCGTGACCGATGCCGACAACCTGAACGCCCTGCTGCTGCGCTGGTTGCAACAGACTGCGTCCGTCCCTGTAACCGTTAGCTAACAGGAATCCCTTTATGAGCCTTCATGAACTGCCTGTTTTACCTCACGTTGAACGCGAGGCCTTTCGTGATGCTATGTCACGCCTCGGCGCTGCGGTAAATATTATTACCACCGAGGGTCCGGCCGGCCGCGCCGGGTTTACCGCCTCCGCTGTATGCAGCGTCACCGACGCGCCCCCTACGCTGCTGGTGTGCCTCAATCGCTCGGCATCGGTATGGCCGGTATTTCGCGACAATGGGTATCTGTGCGTTAACACCTTGAGCGCCGATGATGCGGCGTTATCAACGCTGTTTGGCGGCAAAACCAGCATGCACGAACGCTTTGCCGCCGCGCGCTGGCGGACGCTGGCGAGCGGATCGCCGCTTTTGGAAGGGGCGTTGGTCTCTTTTGACTGTCAGATCGCCCAAACGCTGAGCGTCGGCACGCACGACATTCTGGTATGCGAAGTGCTGGCGCTGGTGCGCAATGACCCGGCGCCGGGGCTGGCATGGTTTGACCGCGGTTATCATAGGTTTTCACGGTAGGACGCCCGCTAACGCGGCACGCTGCGGTTCCGGTTCCGTTCCACTCATATTCTGGAGAAGACAATGGCGAGTTCCTGGTTTCCACGCTGGCAAAAAAAGTCGGCGATGACGGAAAATGGGCTGATTGCCCCGGACGAAACGCTGCCCCTCGGGCAGACGCTGGTTCTGGGCTTGCAGCACGCGGTGGCAATGTTTGGCGCAACGGTGCTGATGCCGCTGCTGATGGGGCTGGACCCGAATCTGGCGATTTTGGTATCCGGGATCGGGACGCTGCTGTTCTTTTTCATCACGGGTGGCCGCGTCCCCAGCTATTTGGGTTCCAGCGCCGCCTTTGTCGGCGTTGTCATCGCCGTAACTGGCTTCAATGGACAAGGGCTGAATGCCAATCTGGCGCTCGCTTTAGGCGGTGTTATCGCCTGTGGCGGGCTCTACACGCTGATTGGTTTTGTGGTGATGAAAGTGGGTACGGGCTGGATTGAACGCCTGATGCCGCCAGTGGTCACCGGCGCGGTGGTGATGGCGATCGGCCTGAATCTGGCGCCGATTGCGGTACACAGCGTCTCCGCGTCAATGTTTGATAGCTGGATGGCGGTGATGACCGTGCTGTGCATCGGCCTGGTGGCGGTATTTACCCGCGGCATGGCGCAGCGCCTGCTGATCCTCATCGGTTTGATCGTGGCGTGGGCCATCTATGCGCTGCTGACCAACGGGCTAGGCTTGGGTAAGCCGGTGGATTTCAGCGCGCTGCGCAATGCCGCCTGGTTTGGCCTGCCCCATACCACCGCGCCCGTGTTTGACATGCAGGCCATTGTACTGATTGCCCCGGTGGCCATTATTTTGGTGGCAGAAAATCTGGGACACCTGAAAGCGGTTGCCGGAATGACCGGCCGCAACCTGGATCCGTGGATGGGGCGCGCTTTTGTGGGGGATGGTCTGGCGACCATGATTTCCGGCGCCATGGGCGGCAGCGGCGTCACCACCTATGCGGAGAATATCGGCGTGATGGCGGTGACAAAAGTCTATTCAACGCTGGCGTTTGTCGCTGCGGCGCTGATTGCGCTGCTGCTGGGTTTTTCGCCAAAATTTGGCGCACTCATCCATACCATCCCGGGCCCGGTGATCGGGGGTGCCTCCATCGTGGTTTTCGGCCTGATCGCCGTAGCCGGCGCCCGAATCTGGGTGCAAAATCACGTCGATTTTAGCCAGAACGGTAACCTGATCATGGTGGCGACGACGCTGGTGCTGGGAGCCGGTGACTTCGGGTTAAAAATGGGCAGCTTTACGCTGGGTGGCATTGGAACGGCAACTTTTGGTGCCATTCTGCTCAACGTTATACTGCAACGACGCGGCGCAGCGCTTGCCAACACCGCCGCCCGTTCACAGCTCTAACCCTCACGCGGTGCCTGTTCCGGCACCGCTTTTTTGCGCCGCAGGCGCAATTCGCTGACGATAACACCGCAAACGATCAGCACCCCGCCTAACAGTGCCGTGGCGGGCAAGCGCTCACCCGCTAACCGTCCCACCACGCCTGCCCACACCGGCTCGCCGGCATAAATCACCGTTGCGCGCGTGGGTGAGACGCTGCGCTGCGCCCAGTTCATGGTGACCTGAATCAGCGCACTGGCGCCCCCTAATCCCACGGCGCTCAGCAGCAGCGGCATCGACATCGAAGGAAAAGACTCACCGTTAGGGATCATAAACAGAAAGGCACAGCATGACGCGACGATCAGCTGAACCAGCGTGACGCGCCGCACATCCACCCGGCCAGCAAAGCGGCTAATCAGGATAATTTCCGCCGCGATCGCCACCGTACTGAGCAGCGTGGCACTTTCACCCGCATTCAGCGCCAGAGGCCCCGCCTGCGGCCCGGCGACCAGCAGCAGGCCAGCAAAGGCCAGCAGAATGCCGATCCACGCCATAATGCCTGGCGGGCGACGTAAAAACAGCCACTGCAGCAGCGGCACCACCGGCACATACAGCGCGGTGAGAAAGGCAGACTGACTGCTGGAAATGGTTTGCATGCCCCAGGTTTGCAGGCCGTAGCCGCCCGCGATAGCGAGACCAATCAACGTGCCGGCTTTGATCTCCAACCCGCTAATCATGCGCAAATGGCGGCGAAAGAACAGCGCCAGCAGCAGCGAGGCGGTGGCAAAACGCAGCCCGACAAAAAAGAACGGACCGGAGTAACTCATCGCCCGGTGCACCACCAGAAACGTTCCTCCCCATACCATCGTGATGAAGATAAGCACCAGCTCCTGACGTGAAACACGCAGGGTAAAACGTGGTTTAGTAACCGACATAGCACACCTTAAGAAGAGACTGGCAATGATTGTGCGCATCGCACCATGACATTGCAATCCTTGCGCGCGGGCAATCGCGCAGGGGCGTTCGATGCGCGTTCTATTTACACATTGAAACAGGTAAATCATCCTAATTACGCTGCGCTTCATGGTGTCCAGCCCCTGCACACGGCGTTATGAAAGGGCACGCGATACATGAGCGGTGTCGCACCGGCCGCAACTTGCGCAGGCTCTTCTATACTTTTTTCACCCGTTCTTCATCAGGATGAAAATCATGGCAAAAATTTTGGTGCTTTATTACTCGATGTACGGACATGTGGAAACCATGGCGCAAGCGGTAGCTGAAGGCGCTAAGCGCGTGAGCGGCGCGGAAGTGACCGTGCTGCGCGTGCCAGAAAGTATGGATGCCGAGCGCTTTGCTGAAGTGGGTGGCAAAGTCCACCAAACTGCGGCTGAAGCAAAGCCCGAAGATTTACCGCAATACGACGCCATTATCGTGGGCACGCCAACGCGCTTTGGTAACATGGCTGGGCAAATGCGTAACTTCTGGGACCGTACTGGCGGACTCTGGGCCTCCGGCGCGCTGTACGGCAAAGTGGCCAGCGTCTTTGCGTCCACGGGCACCGGCGGTGGTCAGGAGCAGACGATTACCTCTGTCTGGACCACGCTGGCGCACCACGGCATGGTGATCGTTCCCATTGGTTACGGCACGCAAGAGCTGTTTGATATTTCGCAGGTGCGCGGCGGCACGCCTTACGGCGCCACAACATTGGCAGGCGGGGACGGCTCGCGTCAACCGTCTGAAGACGAACTCAATATTGCCCGCTATCAGGGCGAATACGTTGCCGGACTGACGGTAAAACTCAAAGGATAAATCCACAACAGGAGACCTTTATGTCAACAGAACAGTCAAAAGCGCACCACGTCGGCGAATGGGCCACTTTGCGTCACACTTCACCTGAAATCGCGGAAGCCATTTTTGAAGTGGCTAACTACGACGAGCGACTGGCCGAGGAGATTTGGCGCCAGCAAGGCAGCGATGACGTACTGATTCGCGCCTTCGAGAAAACTGACCAGGATGTATTGACCTGGGATGACAAGACCGTCGAACGTAAGAACGTATGACTGCACGGCGGGCATAGCCCGCCTTTGTTTTTCTTCGCACCAAGGAGGTTCTATGACAGCCTATCAAAGTATCAATCCGGCCAATAATGAGGTACTTAAAACCTGGCCCGATCACGATGATGCCCATGCGCAGCGTGCACTTAAGGTGGCCGATGAGCTGTATCACTCCTCCTGGAGCAAAGGGGATATTCAGCCGCGCTTACAGGTTCTTCACCGTTTGGCTGACCTGCTGGATGAGCATAATGAAGCGCTTGCCACCCTTGCCAGCCGCGAAATGGGTAAACTGATTGCCCAAAGTCGGGGAGAAGTTAAAATCTGTGCGCAAATTGCGCGTTACTACGCTGAACATGCCGCAACCTTCCTGAAACCCCAGTCTTATCCCAGCGAGTTGGGAGAAGCCTGGGTCGAGTACCACCCGATTGGGGTCATTGTCGCGGTTGAACCCTGGAATTTCCCTTTTTACCAACTGATGCGCGTGCTGGCACCCAATCTGGCGTTGGGTAATCCGGTGCTGGCTAAACATGCCAACAGCGTGCCGCACTGCGCCGATGCGTTTGAAAAGCTGGTAGCCGAAGCGGGTGCGCCTGCAGGTGCGTGGACCAACCTGTTTATCTCCAATGAGCAAGTGGCTTCGCTGATTGCCGATTCTCGCGTACAGGGCGTGGCGCTTACCGGCTCAGAGCGCGCGGGCAGCGCCGTTGCCGAACAAGCCGGCAAGCATCTGAAAAAATCCACGCTTGAGCTGGGCGGCAGCGATGTGTTTGTGGTGCTGGACGATGCCGATATCGATGAGGCGGTACGCCAGGGCGCGCAGGCACGTTTAAGTAACTGCGGCCAGGTATGCACCGCAGCCAAACGCTTTATCCTGCACGAGAAAATCGCAGAGAACTTTATGGCGAAATTTACCGCTGCGCTTCAGTCAGTGGTGCCAGGCGATCCGCTGGATGAGAAAACCACACTGGGCCCGCTCTCTTCCAAAGAGGCGCGCGATCGCTTAGTCAAACAGGTTGATGAGGCCGTCGCACACGGCGCCCGCGTGGAGATTGGCGGTAAAGCGATTGAAGGCGTCGGCTGCTATTATCAGCCCACTATTCTGACGGGCCTGACGCCGGAAAACCCCGCGTATTATCAGGAGTTCTTTGGCCCGGTGGCGCAAGTTTATGTGGTGGCGGATGACCGTGCCGCCGTGGCGCTGGCGAACGATTCGCACTACGGCCTGGGCGGCTCTGTATGGACTAAAGACCTTGCCCGCGCACGTGCGATGGCGGCGCAGATTGAGACAGGCATGGTATTCATTAACTCACAAAGTGATACCGCAGCCGAACTGCCGTTTGGCGGTGTGAAACGCTCTGGCTACGGTCGCGAATTGTCCGATCTGGGTATTAAAGAGTTTGCCAACCAAAAGCTGGTGGTGATTGCTAAGTAGCTCGCTCATTTCGCCCATAAAAAAACCCCGCCGCGGCGGGGTTTTTTACGGCAACATCACTGCCCTTGGGGCGCAGCCTGGGCAGGCTTTGCCGTCTCATCTTGCGGTTTGGCTGGCGCGCTGTCGGCCTGTGCTTTTTGCGCTTGCGCAGCATCAGCTTTGGCTTTCTCTTCAGCGGCTTTATGCGCCGTGGCTTTTTCCGCCTGCGCTTTTTCAGCAGCGGCCTTCTGCTTGGCATCAGCCCCGTTGTCCGGTGCTGGCTTCGCGGTCGCCGCTTTCTCTTCGGCCTTGTTATCCGCTGCTGGGGTTTTAGCAGCATCGGCCGCAGCAGGCGCGGACTCACTCTGGGTATCACCCGCGTTGTCAGTCGCGGCCGGTGCCGGTGCCGGTGCGGCAGGCTGCATTGGCGTGCCCTGCAGCGCGGCATTCAGTGCGGCAGAGAACTGATCCCAGCTGCAATAGCCATTGGCGTCGGCCTCACACCCAGCCAGCTGAAGCGTGACGCGCTTGGGCGGGTTGTTCAGGCTTAATACGTCGGCGTTACGCAACTGTTCCGCTGTCTGGTAGACATACTCCACTTTAAGCAGGTCTTTGTTGTTTTTCGCATCGTGCCAACGCTCAAACACCACTTGGCCACCAATCGGCGTTTTTTCATCGTTACCCGGCAGCTCATACGGTTTTACCTGCAAGGCACTCAGCAGCGACGCGATATTGGAGTCGTGTCCAACCATCAACGTGACTTTTGGCGCACTGGCTTTATCTTCGTTAATAAGCTGGCTGCGGATGTAATCGACCAGCGGCGCGGCCACTTCACGCGCGATCACTGGAGAACCGAACAGCGCATCCTGATAACCATTTTTAATGGCAGCCAGCTCTTTCCACTGCTCTGGCGTTTTGATCTGGCCCCATGCGACCTGATCGGCTGGGAATCCCTGGTAGTATTGCAGAGTGAACGCATCCACCAGTGAATTGCCTACCTTCAGCGGGCCGCTGACGTTTGGCTCTTTGCCATTCTCCGCGCTAAAGACGTTCTCACCGCTGCTGAGGTCACACTGCTTTTTACCGTTACAGGCCGGTGACGACTTGTAATCAATGATCTTTTCCAGCCGCTGCAGCGCGGGTTTCAACGCCAGTTTTTCATTGGACGCCGTCATTGCAGCCAGCGCTTTTTTGTTGAAGTCGTCGCTGCCGTCAGTAATGGCCGGATTGAAGATAGGATCCATGGTGCCCATGGCATCCTGATGCGTCACAGCGATATCGCAACCGGGGAAGGCGCCGGCCACAAAATATTGCGCGGTGGCAACGGTACGCTGCAGGCTGTTGGCGTAAACAAAGATAGTGCTGCTGTCAGGGCAACTGCCGTTTTGCACCAATCCCTGCTGCGCGAGCCACTGACGCGTGTAGTTTCCCATGTACACCTCAAGCACGCCGCCTTTGGTGGTTAATTCACCACCAGCCACGTCCCATTGAGGCCAACTTTTCTTCGTGGATTGCTCCAGCACGCTGCCATTATTCGCCAGCGGCGCACGCAGATTGTGACGACTCAACATCAATACCTGCTGTAACTGCATATCCCCATCCGCGGCGTAGGCGGACATTCCCATTGGGAGCGCAGCGATAACTGACAATGCGCAAAGACTCAGTTTCTTGATCATTGTGCTTATTCCATAGTTCATCAGTGAAACACTCTGGCTTTCAAACGATTAGCATAGCGAGGAGCATAGTGGCAGACAGTGTAACCCAGCTTGCATCAGAAAATCGCCAGATGTTTACAAAAACAGTGAATCGACTATAGCAGTAAACGCATCGATCGGCGGTGTCGATAGAAAGATTAAAAACCAGGCGGGTGCGTGAGCAGGCGTGACCGATTAAAAATGCAAAAAGCCCGCATTGCTGCGGGCTTCTTTAATGTGGCGGAGGAAGAGAGATTCGAACTCTCGGATGGTTGCCCATCGACGGTTTTCAAGACCGTTGCCTTAAGCCACTCGGCCATCCCTCCGGAAATCATATTGTCATATCACTCTGCAAGAGTGATGGCGGAGGAGGAGAGATTCGAACTCTCGGATGGTTGCCCATCGACGGTTTTCAAGACCGTTGCCTTAAGCCACTCGGCCACCCCTCCGCAATGAGGCGCACTATAAACATCCCCCTGAGCGATGTAAAGAAGGGAATGAACCGTTCGCCTGAAAAACAGCCAAAAGCTGATTTTTTGCCGTTGAAATCGCCATTCTGCTCAACGAAACAGCATGTTATCGCGTAAAGATGGGTAAAACGCCTTGGTCGTTTTCTCTGCGTTGCGTATTCTGCGCCCATTATTGGTGTTTTTATCTTTCTATCAGGAGCAAATGATGGACAGAATTATTCGCGCATCACAGCAGCAATCACTGATCAGCACCCACAAAGTGCTGCGTAATACCTATTTCTTACTGGGGCTGACCCTCGCATTTTCGGCAGTAACCGCAACGCTCAGCACCGTCTTCGCCCTGCCGTCGCCCGGTTTCATCTTAATGTTGGTCGGTTTTTACGGTCTGATGTTTTTGACCTATCGCCTGGCCAATAGCCCGGCTGGCATCCTCGCTGCCTTTGCCTTTACCGGCTTCCTCGGTTACTGCCTGGGACCGATTCTGAATTCGTTTCTGACGGCGGGCATGGGTGACGTTATTGCGATGGCGTTAGGAGGGACGGCACTGGTGTTCTTCTGCTGTTCAGCGTACGTCCTTACCACGCGCCGCGATATGTCCTTCCTCGGCGGTATGATGATGGCAGGTTTTGTTGTGCTGCTGGTCGCGGTGATTGCAAATATTTTCCTGCAACTGCCTGCCCTGCATCTGGCCATCAGCGCGCTGTTTATCCTGTTCTCTGCCGGCGCGATTTTGTGGGAAACCAGTAATATTATTCACGGCGGTGAAACTAACTACATACGCGCGACCGTAAGCCTGTATGTTTCGCTGTATAACATCTTTGTTAGCCTGCTCAGCCTGTTGGGCTTTGCAAATAAAGAGTAACGTTTAACCGCGTGTAAAACCTCGCTTCGGCGGGGTTTTGTTTTTTGCGGTGAAGGAAATTACAATGGCACCTCATTTTATGAGGAGGCAGTGTGAATTTTGCCGGTAAAGAGATAGCCACCGACGCGGAAGGCTATTTGAAAAGTAGCGCAGACTGGAGCCCTGAGCTGGCCACGGTCATTGCCGATCGGGAAGGCATCCCTATGAGCGATGCGCACTGGGAGGTCGTGAATTTTGTGCGGGCGTTCTACCAAGAATTTAACACTTCCCCGGCGGTGCGCATGCTGGTTAAAGCGATGGCACAGAAATACGGGGAAGAGAAAGGCAATAGCCGCTATTTATTTCGCCTGTTCCCGGATGGACCGGCAAAGCAAGCAACGAAAATTGCCGGCCTGCCAAAACCGGCCAAGTGTTTGTAATTAGCCCGTAGTGAAATCCGTGGGGGGCTGCGCAATCTGGTGCGGCTCCACCAGCACTTTTTTTACCTGCGCGCTGCGAGGACCTCCCTGCTCAAACCACGCGATCAACGCCTTTACCTGCTCATCATCACCGACCGCCAACACTTCCACACTGCCATCCTGAAGATTATGCGCATAGCCGCGGATACCCAGTGATTTGGCCTGTGTCTGGGTATGATAGCGAAAGCCCACCCCCTGAACGACGCCGTGCACCCAAATTTTGTAGCATGTTGTCGCCATAGCAATTCCCCCTTGCGCGTTGCAATTTTCCGCCATCCACCGGAGAATGACGCCTCATTTTTTTAGGTAAGCATAGCAAACATGACCGTTCGATTGATTCTCGCCAAGGGACGCGAAAAATCCCTGCTTCGCCGCCATCCTTGGGTATTTTCAGGTGCCGTTGCGCGTATGGAGGGCAAAGCCCAGTCTGGTGAAACCGTGGATGTGTGTGACAGCAGCGGTAAATGGCTGGCACGCGCCGCTTTCTCGCCGCAGTCACAAATTCGGGCGCGCGTGTGGTCCTGGCAGGAAGACGAGTCGATCGACATTGCATTCTTTGTGCGCGGCCTGCAAAAAGCGCAGCAGTGGCGCGACTGGCTGGCAAAACGCGACGGCCTCAACAGTTATCGCCTGATTGCAGGTGAATCCGATGGCATGCCGGGCGTAACCATTGACCGCTTTGGTGATTTTCTGGTGCTTCAGCTGCTGTCTGCTGGCGCTGAGTATCAGCGTCCTGCCCTGATTTCAGCGTTGCAGCAGTGCTATCCCACCTGCGCCATCTACGACCGTTCTGATGTCGCGGTGCGTAAAAAGGAAGGACTTGAGCTTACGCAGGGCCCCGTTATGGGCGAGCTTCCTCCCGCGCTGCTGCCCATTACCGAGCACGGCATGAAACTCCTGGTTGATATTCAGGGTGGCCATAAAACGGGCTATTACCTTGATCAGCGCGACAGCCGTTTTGCAACCCGCCGCTATGCCGAAAACGCACGCGTCTTAAACTGTTTTTCCTATACCGGTGGCTTTGCAGTCGCCGCGCTGATGGGCGGCTGCCAGGAAGTGATCAGCGTGGACACGTCACAAGAAGCGCTGGATATCGCCAAACAGAACGTTGAGTTGAACAAGCTTGATGTTAGCCGCGCGCAATTTGTACGCGACGATGTGTTCAAACTGCTGAGACGCTATCGCGACAGCGGTGAGAAATTTGATCTCATCGTGATGGATCCGCCCAAGTTTGTTGAAAACAAAAATCAGCTGATGGGTGCCTGCCGCGGCTATAAAGATATCAATATGTTGGCAATGCAACTGCTTAACCCCGGCGGCATCTTGCTCACGTTCTCCTGCTCTGGACTGATGGCGACAGATTTATTCCAGAAGATTATCGCCGACGCCGCCCTTGATGCGGGTCGTGATGTACAATTTATAGAGCAGTTCCGCCAGGCAGCCGACCACCCAGTGGTGGCCAGCTATCCCGAAGGGCTTTATCTTAAGGGGTTTGCCTGCCGCGTTCTGTGACTTGAAAACCTTCTTTCTGCCTCCATATTGTTGGCAGAGTAAAGTTTTGGGAGGTCACAATGATTGCCAGTAAATTTGGAATTGGACAGCAGGTCCGTCACCGTCTCTCCGGGGTGCTGGGCGTTATCGTGGATGTCGATCCGGAGTATTCATTGGACGAACCCGAGATGGATGAGGTTGCGGCAGCAGAATCGCTGCGTGCCGCACCCTGGTACCATGTGGTGATGGAAGATGAAGAAGGTGAACAGGTTCATACCTATATCGCTGAAATTCAGCTAGCCGGTGAAACGACCATAGAGCATCCCGAACAACCGTCGATGGATGAACTGGCCGCTTCGATTCGTGAGCAACTGCAGGCGCCGCGTCTCCGGCATTAATGCCTCTTATCCGCATAACGGCGACGCTCGCGTCGCCGTTTTTTATTGTTGCACAGGCGGAATGCCCAATCGCGGAATCTCAATTTTGGGGCAGCGATCCATTACTACCGTTAAGCCTGCCTCGCCAGCCAGAACTGCCGCCTGTTCGTTGATCACGCCGAGCTGAAGCCAGAGCACTTTTGCCCCTACCGCGATTGCCTCTTGGGCTACGCCCCACGCCGCTTCCGCGTTACGAAAAACGTCAACCATATCAATCTTTCCCGGTATTTCCTGCAGCGAGGCGTAGACCGTTTGCCCCAATAGCTGCTGCCCCGCCAGTTTCGGGCTCACCGGAATCACCTCATAACCCTGATCCAGTAAAAACTTCATTACCCCATAGCTGGGGCGCTGAGCGCGGTCGCTGGCGCCCACCAGCGCAATGCGTTTGGTATCGGTCAACACGTCACGAAGCAGATCGTCATTCATCGTATTCTCCTTATATCTGCGTTTCAGTGTAGATAAGCTGGACCTGAATACTGCCTGCGCCAACGCGAAATGTTTGCGCTGGGGCACGATTAAATATGTTAAATTGTAAATTAAGTGCCATAATGTAAGAATTTGCTACACACAATTCTGTGAGCCCACGCTGGGAGAGGAAATGAAGCGGATTTACGCTGTTACGGGTTTACTCGTATTGCTCGTATCGGCTACGTGTCAGGCGATTAGCCTTAGGCTCGATTCCGACATCGATATTTTGGTGCTGGATGGACACAAAATGTCTGGTTCTCTTCTTAAAGGGGCTGACAGCCTCGAACTTGATCGCGGCCAACATCAGCTCCTTTTTCGCGTGCACGATACCTCCGCTAACGCGCCGCCTTTCACGTCTGGCCCAATGATTGTCACATTTAGCGCCGACGCGCGTACGGTGGCTGTTCGCCTACCCGCACTTACCCATCCACATGAGCGTATCGCTTTTGAAAAAGGGCTGACTTTTACCATGGTGGATGAACGGGGGAATGAAATTGCGAGTCGTCGCGACCGGTTAGCGCTGACAAACAGCGCGGATGCGGAGCAAGCCATGCTTCGCTATAACCGCACGGCCCAGGCGGCCTCCGTGCCCGGCTTTGCGCTGCGTGCACCCGCTGCACCCAGCAGCGAAATGAATGTGGATTTTGCCTGGCAGGAGGCGGCTGATCTACCCTCTTTACAGCGCTGGTTCCAGCGCTTTGATGCCGCGACCCGTTTGCGCTTTCTTAGCTGGATGAAAACGTTACGCGCCAGTTGATAGCGGAGAAATCACAGAGGTAAACTCATGCCTGATCCCCTTTTATCAGGACACCTCATGGAGCAGACTCTTCGTACCCTTCCGGTGCAAAAACATATCGCCCTTGTAGCCCACGATCACTGTAAATCCTCTCTGCTGGAATGGGTTAACAATAATCAGGCTGCGCTACAGCCTCATGTCCTTTATGCCACTGGCACTACCGGCAATTTAATTACTCGTCACAGTAATCTTGATGTGAACGCCATGCTAAGCGGCCCGCTGGGCGGCGACCAGCAGGTAGGCGCGCTAATTTCTGAAGGCAAAATTGATGTGCTGTTTTTCTTTTGGGATCCGCTCAATGCCGTGCCACACGATCCGGATGTTAAAGCACTGCTGCGCCTCGCCACCGTCTGGAACATTCCGGTTGCCACCAACCGTGCAAGCGCGGACTTCATCATTCAGTCACCGCTCTTTTCGCAACAGGTGGCGATCCAGATCCCCGATTACCCTCGCTATCTTGCTCAACGGCTCAACGCATAAGCGTTAAGGCTTACGACTTTGCGGCACGCCCAGCTCGCGTAATGATTCGACAAACGTCGAGGGCTGGGTCTTATCAAACAGCAGCCACACCTGCTGTCGCGCACGCGTCATCGCCACGTAGGCCAGCCGCCGCTCTTCTGCATCCGGGAAATCCTCCGGCTGAGGCAGTAATCCCTCCTCAATAATGGATTCACGCGCCTGCGCCGGAAATCCATCTCGACCTTCATGTAACCCGCAGATAATCACATAATCTGCCTGCTGGCCTTTACTGGCATGAATCGTCATAAAATCCAGCTGCAGCGTTGGCCATCGCGTTCGGGCCTTATCCAATAGACTTGGACGTAAATGGTGATAGCGCGCCAGAATCAGTATCCGCTCATCTGCTGCAGCATAGCCGCTGAGCTTATCCAACAGCGGCTCAAGCTGATCCTCAGGCAAGAGGACGATGGACTTTTTATTGCCTTTGCTAAGGCTATTAAGCGGCTTACGCAACTGGTGTGGATTTTGCTGAATGAAGCGGTTGGCAATGTCACCGATACGATCGTTAAAACGATAGGTGGTATCTAAAACGCAGCGATCGCCATCGCCAAAATAGTGATGAAACGCGGTGGTTAGGCTCATCTCAGCACCGCTGAAGCGGTAAATCGCCTGCCAGTCATCGCCTACGGCAAACAGGCTGGTACGGGCATTCTGCTGACGTAACGCCGAAAGCAACGCGGCGCGCTGGGGCGAAATGTCCTGAAACTCATCCACCAAAATATGCTTCCATGGGCTAATGAAACGGCCCTTTTCGAGCACGGCGATGGCTTGATGAATCAGGCCGGAAAAGTCGACGGCGCCCTCATCTTTAAGGGCGCTTTTCCACGCTTTAAGCAGCGGGGCCATCAGTTTGATCCGTTTACTGAAGCGCTCACGTAAGGCGTCTGGCGCATCTTGAATCATTGCGGCTTGCGCGCCGCCGTGCATGCGCATCAGGCTAACCCAGCGCTCAAGACGCGGCGCGAGCCGCTGAGCAAGGCGCTCATCTTGCCAGAACGGTCCCTCTGCAATCTCCCACGCTAACTCCTCCTGCAGCCACTGCCGCCAGCCACTTGCCTGCGCTTTTTTACTGGCACACTGCTCACGCCACGCCTCAATGAGCAGCTGGCGGCGGGCGACGCTATCCCCCTCAAGCTTGCTGACAATCGGCTGTTTTTTACTGCCTTCACGAATGATGTGCAGCGCCAGCGCATGAAAGGTGCGCGCCTGCATGTCGCGCGCATTGAGCCGTGATTGAAGGCGGTCGTTCATCTCCTCTGCCGCCTGACGACCAAATGCCAGCAGCAGGATCTGTTCGGGTTCAGCCAATTTGCGTTGTAACAACCAACCGGCGCGGGCCACCAATACCGATGTTTTACCGCTACCTGCCCCAGCCAGTACCAACAGCGCATCTTCGCCATTCACCACTGCTTCGCACTGAGAGCGATTCAGTGGCGTGGTTTCCACCGTGTTGAAAAAATTGGCGTTACTCTCCAGCACGCTGTTTGTCCAGGCGCGATTGCGCTGACGAACGGCCTGTTCCCCTTGCGCCAGCCATTGCTGACAGAATTGCCAGCATTCGCGGCAGTTATCGAATGATTCGATTCGCGCCAGCGGTAAAGGCAGAGCAGAAAACTGGCGCGTAATGCGTGCTTTAATCTCGGCTAGCTCGCTGCGCTTTAACCAGCGATCCTGCTCAACAATGTGCAGAATATCCTGCTTAAGCGCGCTGAGAACCTCTGCGCTGATCGCGCTCATTTCCTCGCTCCATTGCAGCCAGGCCTGCTGCAACGCGTGGAAAAATCGCTGGGTCTCCTGCCACTCCGTGCCGTGCAGGCGAACGACTTTTTCCTCGGGCAGCACAAATTCCAGCTCGCCCCAGACTAATCCTCGCTTGCAGGCGATACTGATTAACTGGTTAAACGGAATCAAATACTCATGGCGGTCGCCGCTGACTTCCACGCCCGCAGCCAGTAAGCGCACCCGATTGTAAGGATGCTGGGCCAGACGTTTGCCCATTGATGTTGCTTTTAATTCCATGTCCGCATCGCCATCTGCCCGTTAATTATCGCGCAGTTTACCTGCGAGACCCTTGGCGCTCCAGCCTTAAAACACGCTAAAATGGCGACTCATATTGCGGATTGCAAAAGGAAAATCGCGTTATGCGCACCGTGTTGAATATTCTTAATTTTGTCCTTGGCGGCGTCTTTACTACGCTCAGCTGGCTGTTTGCCACCCTCGTCAGTATTGTGTTGATTTTCACCTTGCCGTTGACGCGCTCCTGCTGGGAGATCGCCAAACTTTCGCTGATCCCCTTCGGCAACGAAGCGGTGCACGTCGATGTGCTGTATCCGGAGCGTAAAAACGCGGTAATGAATGCAGGTGGCACGTTCTTAAATGTGTTTTGGCTGATCTTTTTCGGTTGGTGGCTCTGCTTGATGCACATCTCCGCGGGCATCGTACAGTGCCTGACGGTCATCGGCATTCCTGTAGGGATTGCTAACTTTAAGATTGCTGCCATCGCCCTGTGGCCAGTGGGCCGTCGCGTGGTGTCCGTTGAAGAGGCACAAGCGGCAAGAGAGGCGAATGCTCGCCGTCGATTCTAAGGCAGATGCCCATGAGGCTTAACGTAATGGCAGAGTGGCGGCGTTACCTGTTCAACAACAGTTTGCGCTATTTACTGCGGATCTTCTTCGCGCTCGCAGGGTGCGCGGCCGTGCCGTGGTGGGTAAGTCAGATAGAGTGGACCATTCCCCTCACCTTGGGCGTGGTGGCTGCCGCGCTGGCCGATCTCGACGACCGCTGGACAGGGCGCCTTCGCAACCTGTTGATTACGCTTATCTGCTTTTGCGTCGCCTCGGTTTCGGTCGAACTGCTTTTTCCGCATCCGTGGGCCTTTGCGCTGGGGCTGGCGCTCTCCAGCTGGGGATTCATTTTGTTGGGGGCGCTGGGCCAACGTTATGCCACCATCGCCTTTGGCGCCTTGCTAATCGCCGTTTATACCATGCTGGGCATCGGTTTGTTCCCACAATGGTGGATGCAGCCCGTTCTACTGCTGATTGGTGCCCTTTGGTATAACTTGCTGACCTTTATTGGCCATTTGATGTTTCCGGTACGACCGGTGCAGGAGCAGCTTGCCGCCAGTTTCTCCCAGCTTTCACGCTATCTGGAAGCGAAGGCCAACCTGTTTGATCCCGATGCAGGCAATCAGGACGACGCGGCGTTTGTTGCTGCGGCAATGGTGAATAGCCAGCTGGTCGCGCAGCTCAACCTCACCAAAAGTACGATTCAAAGCCGTCTGCGCGGCGATCGTGGCTCGCGCAGTACGCGTCGCAGCCTACATTACTATTTTGTGGCACAGGATATTCACGAGCGCGCCAGCTCCTCTCACCTGCAATATCACCTGTTGCGCGATAACTGGCGTTACAACGAAATTCTGTTTCGCTTTCAGCGCCTGCTGAATATGCAGGCACAGGCGTGTCGAGAACTGGCTGAAAGCATTCTATTGCGGCAAACCTGGCATCACAGTAACGCGTTTAATCGTACTTTTTCACGACTGGAGAGCGCGCTTGAGCGGTTAAAACAGCAGTCACCGCAGGATGAACACCTGCGCCCACTGTTTTGGCTGCTGCGCAATCTTCGGGCGATTGACGGCCAGCTGAGTTCGATTGAATCCGATCGGGGTTTAGCTGACTCGCCTCTCTCGGCAGACGATGACTTATCGCGTGAAGGCCTCAGCGGTTGGACGGATATCCGCTTGCGGCTGAGCCGGCATCTTACGCCGCAATCTGCTCTATTCCGCCATGCGATGCGGATGACGCTGGTGCTGTGCGTCGGGTATGCCTTTATACAAATCACGGGTGTCCAACGCGGTTATTGGATATTGCTCACCAGCCTCTTTGTTTGCCAGCCTAACTACAGCGCCACTCGCCGACGACTGGCATTGCGCATTGGCGGAACGCTAGCCGGCATAGCCATAGGTTTACCCGTGCTTTGGCTGGTTCCATCGATTGAAGGGCAGCTCATTTTAATTGTGCTGAGCGGCGTGCTGTTTTTTGCGTTCCGCCAGATCCAGTACGCGCAGGCAACGCTGTTTATTACCCTTCTGGTGCTGCTGTGCTTTAACCTGCTGGGTGAAGGCTTCGACATTGCGATTCCCCGCGTCGTGGACACCCTGTTGGGCTGTGGCCTGGCATGGTTGGCAGTGGCGTTCGTCTATCCTGACTGGCGCTATCGTAAGATGAGCGTGGTCGTCGATCGTGCGTTAGAGGCTAACTGCCGCTATCTGGATGCGATTATGGAGCAGTATCATCAGGGCAAAGATAATCGTCTGGCTTATCGCGTAGCGCGACGTGATGCGCATAATGCCGATGCAGAGCTGGCCTCGGTGGTTTCGAATATGAGCAGTGAGCGCAAAATGAAGCAGCCGTTGCGCGAAACGGCTTTCCGGCTACTCTGTTTAAATCACTCGTTCTTGAGCTATATCTCTGCTCTCGGTGCGCACCGTGAACGCTTGTCCGATAGCCAACTGCTTGCGTTACTCGATGACTCAGTCTGTTTCGTAGAGGATGTCCTTCAGATTGAATGCGTTTCCGAAGAGGAAGCGCTTGCCATGCAGCAATCACTGGCGCAGCGATTGAGCGCGCTCAAAAGCAGTACAGAAAATCAGGCGCCCTTGGTCTTGCAGCAGCTAAGTTTACTTATTGCACTGCTGCCCGAAATTGCGCGCCTGCGTCGTACGCTACCTCATTAATGCCGACGCTCCGCCGCATAACGCTGGCGGAGCGTATTTTCATACCACGCCCGAAGTTCAGCGCGAATGGCCGGAGACAATGCCGCTTCATGGTGTCCGGTAATCGCCCCTTCTAACGCCAATAACGTCTTAAACCCGATATTATTGTTAACCTCATACAATCTCAGCCAGCTTTGTCTGGAACCCAAATCGATCAGTAATCTGACAGAACAAATCCCGACATGATGGAGCATCATCTCTATTCGTAGGCTCAAATTGGCCAAGTCTTTAATGCGCATTGAGACAAGTCTGTCCTCAACTTCCTGTTTTGCCGCCGCAAGTGAACAGGCCGAGAGCCGCAACAATTGTTCGCGATCTTCCCAAAGCTGCGTATCGACTTTGAAGTAGTTGAGCTGCACCGGAACCCCACGTTTGCGATAGATCAGGGGTTCAAGTTTACGCGTGGCGTTATAGTGCTGAATCGCTTCACATGCCCGCAGGTAAAGAACATTGTCGTTAATATACGCAAACGTTATTTTTTCTACGGTCAGGGCATAACCGCCAAACTGAGTACGAGATTCGATCTTACCTAACTCGGCTAATTCAACTTTTGACTGTTCAACAACGGTATTTTTGCTCTTCATGACATCTCCAACTAAGAGTCCATCCTAAGGAAATTTCCTATAAAAAGTGTGGATATTCATCCGTTTAGAAGATAAAAAAAATGCATTAGCTATTCAATTAATAAAATGCCTCAGGAGCGATCTTGTTGCGTTTTTGAGAGCTGTTTTCCGAAATTGAGGTTGATCTTTACGCACGACCGCAGTACTGTACATCCATACAGTTCATTGCTGAGTGATTAAAAAATGCGTATTCAACTTCCTGGTCTTGCCGATCGTGCTACCCGTTTTGCTTCAACTGGATTAGCACAACCTGCCGTAGGTGGAATCACTGAACTGCGTTACAACGAGCAACCCGGTATCATGCCACTGCTGCTGCTACCTGTTTTGCAAAAACTGAGTGAGCAATCGCGCTGGCAACTCTGGCTCACCCCCGCACACAAGCTAAACCGCAATTGGATGCAGCAGGTTGGGTTGCCGCTGGAAAAAAGCATGCATATTACGGAATCAGAACGCTTCACCACGGTTCAAAGCATGGTAAAAGCGCTCCGTACAGGAAATTACAGCGTGGTTTTGGCGTGGATTCCCTATGAACTCAGTGGTGAAGAACGGCGTGAATTGGAAATGGCGGCGGAACAAGGTGAGTCGCTGGGCTTGATTATGCGTCCTCAATCTTCTGAGCAGGCCCTCTCAGGACAACGCAAAACGACAAAAATTCCCCCGGATTTGTTTCATTAAGTAAAAAAGCGGAATTTTCTCAGGTTAATTTTTATGAAACTTGCGCCTAAGCTACTGATTCTTTTCCCGCCAGCTTTGACAAGGGGTTAGGCGTTTTTTCTCCCTTCGACACCAATAAATTTGCCATGTTATTTGTTAAAATGTGTGTATAAATCGCTGTTTTTTTGCTGCCCGGCCTAACATCATACTTGTAACTTTCCAATCTCGTTGTAGACTTTATCTCGCCAGGGTGCTCAATAACCTCCGTTTTTTTGCGGTAGAGTCATAAGCGAGCAGTAAGACCCGGCGAAGGATTACAACCAAGAGCAACCTTTTTGCTCATTGCCTATTTGGATGATAACGAGGCGCAAAAATGAAAAAGACAGCTATCGCAATTGCAGTGGCACTGGCTGGCTTCGCTACCGTAGCGCAGGCCGCACCTAAAGATAACACCTGGTACACCGGTGCTAAACTGGGCTGGTCTCAGTATCATGATACTGGATACTACGGTCACGGTTACGAGAACAACAACGGTCCAACTCACGAATCACAGCTGGGTGCGGGTGCCTTCATGGGCTACCAGGCTAACCCATACCTGGGCTTCGAGCTGGGCTATGACTGGCTGGGTCGTATGCCTAACAAAGGCACTGTGACCAACGGCGCATTCAAAGCACAAGGCGTTCAGCTGGCTGCTAAACTGAGCTACCCAATCAATGACGATCTGGACGTATACACCCGTCTGGGCGGCATGGTATGGCGTGCAGATGCAACTCAGACCAACCCAACCACTGGCCGCATCAGCGACCACGACACCGGCGTTTCTCCGCTGGCTGCTGTTGGTGTTGAATACGCACTGACCAAAAACTGGGCAACCCGTCTGGACTACCAGTGGGTTAACAACATCGGTGATGCACAGACCGTTGGCGCACGTCCAGACAACGGCATGCTGAGCGTGGGTGTTTCTTACCGCTTCGGTCAGGATGAAGCAGCAGCACCTGTTGTTGCTCCAGCACCTGCTCCAGCACCCGTTGTTGAAACCAAGCGTTTCACGCTGAAATCAGACGTACTGTTCACCTTCAACAAGGCAACTCTGAAGCCAGAAGGTCAGCAGGCACTGGATCAGCTGTACAGCCAGCTGAGCTCAATGGATCCGAAAGACGGTTCTGTTGTCGTACTGGGCTTCACCGATCGCATCGGTTCAGAGCAGTACAACCAGAAGCTGTCTGAGAAACGTGCGCAGTCTGTTGTAGACTACCTGGTTTCTAAAGGCATCCCTTCTAACAAGATCTCTGCACGTGGCATGGGTGAATCTAACCCAGTTACTGGCAACACCTGTGACAGCGTGAAAGGCCGTAACGCCCTGATCGACTGCCTGGCGCCAGACCGTCGCGTAGAAATCGACGTTAAAGGCATCAAAGACGTTGTAACTCAGCCACAGGCTTAAGTTATCGCGTAAAAAAACCCCGCTTCGGCGGGGTTTTTTGTTTTACGTCGTTGGAGAACAATTACTCGCCGTCAGCCTCTTTGCCGCCAAGGATAGCCTGTAAATCCTGCTTTAGCGTGGACATCTGCGAGGCGTATTTCTCTTTGCGTTCAGCATCCTCAATCAACTGCACCACCGTTTCAGACAACGTATTGCCGCGACGCTGCGCTAACCCGGCTAACCGCTGCCAAACCAGATACTCCAAATCAATGGATTTTTTTCGCGTGTGCTGATGTTCAGCATTGAAATGGCGTTTACGGCGCGCGCGGATAGTCTGCTTAAGGCGATTTTCTAACGCCGGATGGATATGCTCATCTATCCACTCGTTAACAGTGATGGGATTGTTCTCCATCGCCAGCAATAAATTAACCGCCGCCTGCGCAGCGCTCAGCTCAAGATGACGGGTGATTAACTCCCCTTCCCGATGCTTTTTCACCAGGTATTTCCACTTCCATCCGCTTTCAAGATTTTCGAGTTGCTGGTATTTCATCGGAATCTCATCATGATCACGTAACGAGCTAAGAATAACAGCTTTTTTCCCGGATGCAGCAACGAAAAACATGTTGTGAACATCACAGTTCGCGCCAGAACTCTGCCGTGATTAACCCTGCTAATTCCTGTATAATCGCGCTTTTCCTGAATCTGACTAATGCGAATATTTTGACCAACACTCAAATTACGTGGCAAACCCTGCAGCCGGATAGCGCGCGCTACCACTCCATTTTTTCAAGCCTCTCCCTGGAAGATAGCGATAGCCTCGCCGCGGTTCAGCCGCGTCTGCTGAATGCATTGGCGCATTTACATCATCAAACCCTCGGCCTTCCGCTGCTGCTGTTACGCAGCCAGGAAAACCGTGACTACCTGAGCTGTATTGCCGAAGCGGCCGAGCGCTTTCAGCCGGACGAGCCCGTACTGCACGGTGGTGATTATCTCATCATGGGCGATAGCGTCAGTCTACAGCCCGCCAGCAATCCAGCCCGCCCGTTCACGAGCCAAGGAGGCGTGCATTTTGCCGACTGGATAGAGCCTGAGCAGCTGTTTGGCTGCGTGCGGCAGTATAAGGATCGCATACAACCGGAACCCGGGCTGATCCACCGCGCTAATGGGGGAACGTTGATCCTCGCCGTTACCCCGCTGCTGGCCCAACCGCTGATGTGGCTACGCCTGCGTAAATGCCTTGAGCTGGGTCGCTTTGACTGGTACTCCCAGGATGAGCGCCAGCCGTTGCCGGTGGCGATACCGGCTCTGCCGTTGACGCTTCGGCTAGTGCTGTGCGGTGAGCGCGACGCGCTGGCGAGTTTCCAGGAGATGGACGCTGAAGTGCACGAGATGGCGTTGTACAGCGAGTTTGAAGAGAATTTGCAGATCAACGATGAAGATGACATCACAAATTGGTGCCAGTGGACACTCGCTCAGGCAGAAAAAGCCGAGCTCACCGCACCGGATGCGGATTTTTGGCCGCTGTTGATTAACGAAGCGGTCAGAATGACCGGCGATCAGGAAACGTTGCCGCTTTGCCCGCGCTGGCTCCGTCGTCAGCTACAGGAAGCTGCGCTGCACGGCGATAGCCTGAATGCGGTGGCGCTTAAAGATGCGCTGGAGGCCCGCGAATGGCGTGAAAGCTATCTCGCAGAGCGGATGCGCGATGAGATCTTACTTGATCAAATCATGATTGAGACCGATGGCGAGCGCGTTGGCCAAATTAACGGCCTGTCTGTCGTGGAATTTCCCGGCCATCCGCGTCCATGGGGCGAACCGTCACGTATTACCTGCGTGGTGCATCCGGGCGACGGTGAATTTAACGACGTGGAGCGCAAAGCCGAGCTGGGCGGGAATATTCATGCCAAAGGCATGATGATTATGCAGGCGTATTTGATTGCTGAACTCGAGCTGGATCAACAGCTGCCCTTCTCCGCCTCGGTGGTATTTGAGCAATCTTATTCAGAAGTCGACGGCGACAGCGCCTCGCTGGCCGAGCTCTGTGCCTTGATCAGTGCGTTGGCAAATCAACCACTTAGTCAGCAAATTGCCGTCACGGGCTCGGTTGATCAGTTTGGCAACGTGCAACCCGTGGGAGGCCTGAATGAAAAAATTGAAGGCTTCTTCCACATTTGCAACGCACGCGAACTCACCGGCAAACAGGGTGTTATTCTGCCTGCCAGTAACGTGCGCCATCTGAGCCTGAGCCAGGAAGTGGTAGAGGCGGTGAAAGCAGAGCAATTCCATCTCTGGGCTATCGAAAGCGTTGAAGATGCGCTGCCGTTGCTCACCGGCATGGCCTGGAACAGCGAGAACGGCGAGTCGCTGATAAACCTGATACAGGAACGTATTACCCAATTTAATCAGCCTGAAGTGCGTCAGCGCCCTTGGCCGTTGCGCTGGATGAACTGGTTTAACCACCGCTGATTGCATTGCCCAGCGTACAACTGTTCGCTAATATTCGGGCTTCACTAAAAGAAGGCATATTAAGAACATGGTAGATAAACGCGAATCCTATAGCAAAGAAGACCTGATTGCCTCAGGCCGCGGCGAACTGTTTGGTGAGAATGGACCACCGCTTCCGTCCGATAACATGTTGATGATGGACCGCGTGGTCATGATGACCGAAGACGGCGGCAAGTTCGACAAAGGTTTTGTGGAAGCTGAACTGGATATCCGTCCCGACTTGTGGTTCTTTGACTGCCACTTCAAAGGCGATCCTGTTATGCCGGGCTGCCTCGGTCTGGATGCTATGTGGCAGCTGGTTGGCTTCTATCTCGGCTGGCTGGGTGCAGAAGGCAAAGGCCGCGCATTGGGCGTGGGCGAAGTCAAATTCACGGGTCAGGTACTGCCTTCCGCGAAGAAAGTCACCTATAAAATCCATTTCAAGCGCGTCATCAACCGTAAGCTGGTGATGGGCGTTGCAGATGGCGAAGTATTCGTTGACGGAAATTTGATCTATACCGCGACGGATTTGAAAGTCGGTTTGTTCAAAGATACCAGCGCGTTCTAAGTTTCCAACGAAAACCTCCGCACGCAGCGGAGGTTTTTTCCCTTTCGATATAGACATTCGACGGTGCTATGCCACTGCCGACCTGTCCTCCATGGCTTGTCGCCAACCTCCCAACCAGTGAGACCGGGCATCGATCATTTGATATGGGCATATCTCTTTAGAGCGGCCGGTAATTCCCGCTTGATAGCCCCGAGAATGTGCTCGTTCCAGGCGGTCTCGTTTCTGTCTCTTCATACCTCGTTTCCCTCATTTCAGGTCTGGTGGAATCTGGTGGAAAGATAGAGTGGCGAATTAATGTTCAACCACAGTAATGTTCTAACGCTGGTTGAATGAAAGGTCAATGCGCAATATTCACGCCAATGTCATCTTTTTGCCGTTAAAATGACATCTATTTTTGTAAAAAATCCGTCTATCTCTCTGAATTTCAGATAAAAAAAGCCCCTGATTTGAACCCCGTCACGCGACGGCAAATCAGGGACTTAGCGCAGCTTCAACTTTTTCTTAATTTAGCGAAGCCACACTATTTGCCATCTGCTGTGCGGCCTGCTGCCATCCCTGCGCCAGTGCACGCACCATTGCGTCATACCCATCTTCGGTCTGCGGAACTGTCACATCGAAACCCTGCTTAATAAAGCGGCCCTGATGGTCTAACAGCCACTCACCGCTGATGACCACTTTCCCATCATAGCGCCCCTGGAAGCCGCTCACCGTCACGGACAGCGTATCGTGCAGCTCAGCAGGCGTGTTGCTGGCCACCAGCCTGCCCGGCAGCGCTTTGCTCAGGTTTGTCACCAGCGTCTGCTTGAGTTGCTGATCCAGCGGACTGGCCCACAGATTGTTTGCCGCAATCACATACTTTACGTCGCTGGTTTGATACACCAGCCCATTGCCGGCAAGGTAATCCGGCACGGTGACCTGCTCCACCCACAGCATCGGCGGGTTGCCCGACGCCGAACTGCTTATTTGGGCGGAATTGCCTGCAGGCAGTTGGTAATAGGTCGTCTCAATGGTGCTACTGCAGCCTGCCATCAGCAGGATCGCGCCGATAATCAGTGCTTTTTTCACTGTTTCGCCCTCTTTGGCTGTGGATCTTCGCCGGGCTTCGCTTCAAACACCAGCGCATTGCTTTTACCGTTGATGGTTTTCAGCACCGGCTGCAGCTCACGCAGCACTTGGTCGAGACGCTGCATGTCGCCTACCAGCTTGTTATAGGCTGGCGAGCCAGGCTGGAGACCTTTCATACTGCGATTAAGTTCGCGCAGCGTCTGTTGCATATCCGCAGGCAAGGTTTTCATCGCCGGACTGCCGGTGATTTGATTGAGGTTATCCAGCGTTTTTTGTAGCTGCTGTAGCGTGCGCTGGCTCTCTTTTAACGTGCCTGTGGCTTGCGTAATCATCGGATTAAGCGGCAGCGCGTTGATCTTATCCAGTGCCGCAGTAAGTTTCTGCTGAATCTGGCTCAGACCGCCGCTGGTTGTAGGGATAACCTCAAGTCCGGCCACCTCGTTCGGTCCTTTATAGGCCGGAACGTTATCGTAGAAGTCGAGGTCAACGTAGAGCGCGCCTGACAGCAGGTTACCGGTTTTCAACGTCGCTCGCAGGCCACGTTTCTTGCCCTCTTGCAGATGCTGCTCAAGATTGAAATCGCCACCCAAGCGGCTAACAAAGCGATCGGGTTCAATGCGGATCAGGACCGGTACGCGATAATCGGTGTTCAATGCCTGGTCCATGCCCGGAATGGTATAAGGCACCTGCGATACCGTGCCCAGGCGGATGCCGCGGAATTCAACCGGCGCACCCACTTGCAGACCGCGAATCGAATCGCTGAAGAACAGCAGGAAATCGGTGTGCGCGGTGTACAGCGAATCCTGAATACTGCGCTGGTCGTCAAACAGGTGATATTCCGCTTTGTTCTGCGCAACCTGACCTAGCTCGGCGCCGTCCGGTACGTCAAAACTCACGCCGCCGCTGAACAGCGTAGTCAGTGAGCCCATTTCTACGCGCATGCCCGAGGCTGACATATCCACCGCAATACCGCTGTCTTTCCAGAAGCGCACGTTGGTGGTCACCAAACGATCGTAGGGAGCGGAGATGAACAGTTGATAGGTCATCATACGTTTTTCGGTATCGAAGGCGCTGGTTTCCACCGTGCCCACGCGATACCCCCGGAACAGAACCGGATCGCCCGCGTTAAGCTGCCCGGCTTTTTTGCTGTCCAGCGTAATACGGATACCTTTCGCATCCGGCGGTGCCAGCGGAGGCGCATCCAGCAGCTGATACTGTTCTGGCATCTCCCCTTTTTCGCCGGGCTGCAGTTCGATATACGCACCGGAAAGCAGCGTGCCTAATCCGGTAATGCCTTCCCGCCCAACCTGCGGTTTCACCACCCAAAACACACTGTCTTTGTGCAGCAGTTTTTCCATACCCGCATTCAGGCGCGCTTTGATTTCGACGTGGTGCAGATCGTCAGTTAATACCGCGCTCTCCACCACGCCGACATTCACGCTGCGACTCTTGATCGCCGTTTTGCCGGCTTCAATCCCCTCAGCGCTTTCGGTAATCAGCGTTACCTCTGGCCCTTGATGACTGAAATGATAAAAAAGAATCCAGCCGCCAATGAGTAGCGTCACAATAGGTACGATCCAGACTGGCGACCAGCGTTTTATCTGGTCGACATTAGCAGTCCCGTGATGGTTGTCCGTCAAAACGCGGCTCCTCAGATGCAGTTTCCTTTTGTCGATCCCAGATCAACCGCGGATCAAACGTCATTGCCGCAAACATGGTCAGAATCACCACTAATGCAAACAACAGCGCACCCGGCGCGGGATAAACACTCATTAGCCGCCCCATGCGCACCAGCGCAGAGAGGACGGCGATCACAAACACATCGATCATTGACCAGCGGCCAACAAATTCGACAACTTCATACACCACATGCATGCGTTCGCCATCAAAGCGCCCGCGACCGCTGGCATGCCAGCACAGCCAGCCAATGGCCAGCATTTTGAGCGATGGCACCATGATGCTGGCGATAAAAATCACCAGGGCCACGGGCCAGGAACCGTCTCCCCACAGCAGGATCACCCCCGACATAATGTTCGAGGGATAGGCGGACCCCAGGGTTTCCGTCACCATGATCGGTAAAATATTTGAAGGCACGTAGAGAAGTAGCGAGGTCAGCAGCAGGGACAATGTCCATTGCAGGCTGTGCCTGCGTCGCGCCTGCGCCTTCACGCCACAGCGCGGACATGACGCCTGGTGCGCCGGCAGAATGGCCGTACAGCACGGGCAACTGCGCAGCCCCTGCTTCAATCCGCTGATACCCGCTTTGGGCTGCTGCGGCAAGGCGGGCAGCGCGTCAATGCGCTGCCACAGCCAACGTTTGTCCACGCATTGAAAGGCGCGAAGCTGCAACAAGCAGAACAGGCACCACGGCCAAAAGCTGGTGCCCAAGCCAATTTCACCGTAGGCCATGAGCTTAACGAAGCTCACCAGCACACCCGCCATAAAGATCTCAGCCATGCCCCAGCTGCGCAGATGAAAGAGGATGCGCGCCAGGCCCTGCCGCACACTGTGCGGCAGGCGGACCGGGTTAACCAGCAAGAGGATAATCACCATCGCGCACGCAGGAATGGCCTGCACAAACAGCAAAAACAGCGTGGCCAGACTGCGGTAATCCTCACTGACCATCACCTGCGGGATGTCCGTTAGGGCGATTTGACTGCTCAAGCCCGCAACGTGCATGCTGATGAAAGGAAAGAGATTCGCCAGCACCAGCATAAACAGCGCCGCGCAGGCGTAGCCCGTAGGCCGCCTGCGCGGCTCATGCCAGTTGGCCGTGAGTGTCGTGTGGCAGCGCGGGCAGCGCGCACGGCTGCCGACCGGAATAGCTGGCAGCTTTACTGTTAAATCACACTGTGGACACAAGATCCACTGATGCGCCTGTTCCGCTGCACACATACTCACTCCCAGGGATTACCCACCGTTTTTCAGTGCTTCCAGCTCTTCCCAGCGCGCGAAAGCCACCTCAAGCGCCTGTTCAGCGTCGGCTAACGCGTCCAGCACCGGCTGCGTTTCGCTATGCGGCTGACTGAAAAAGTCAGGATGGCTCATCTTGGCCTGCAGCTCACCGATACGTGTTTCCAGCTGCTCCAACTTTTGCGGCAACTGTTCAAGCTCACGCGTTAGGTTATAGCTTAATTTGCTCGCGCTGCGCTTGGTGGCGTCGCTTTTTTCCGCACTTTTCGCAGGCGCGGTGGAAGTCTTCACCGATGCCGATTGCGTTTGCTTCCAGGCCGCGCGCTGCTGCTGTGCATCGTGATAGCCACCCACAAAGGCGCCGATGTTACCGTTACCGTCAAAAATCCAGCATTCGGTCACGGTATTATCAACAAATTGACGATCGTGGCTGACCAGTAAAACCGTGCCTTGATAGCCATCCACTAACTCCTCAAGCAGCTCGAGGGTTTCGACATCCAGGTCATTGGTTGGCTCATCAAGAATCAGTAAGTTGCTGGGTTTCAAAAACAGCCGCGCCAGCAGCAGACGGTTACGCTCGCCGCCCGACAGCGCGCGCACCGGCGTCATGGCGCGTTTGGGATGGAACAAGAAATCCTGCAGATAGCCCAGCACGTGGCGCGGCTTACCGTTGACCAGCACTTCCTGCTTACCTTCGGCCAGGTTGTCCATTACGGTGCGATCCGGATCGAGCTCGGCGCGGTGCTGATCGAAGTAAGCGATCTCCAGTTTGGTGCCGCAGTGCACGCGGCCGCTGTCAGCCTTGAGCTGCTCCAGCATCAGGCGCAGCAGCGTGGTTTTACCGCAGCCGTTGGGGCCGATAAGGGCGATTTTATCGCCGCGCTGCACTTGGGCGGAAAAATCGCGCACCAGCGTTTTGCCACCCACGCTGTAGTTCACGTTTTCCAGCTCAAACACAATTTTACCGGATCGCGCCGCTTCACCGACCTGCATATTGGCTTTGCCCATCACATCACGGCGCTCGGAACGCTCCCGGCGCAGCGCTTTGAGCGCACGCACGCGGCCCTCATTACGGGTGCGGCGCGCTTTGATGCCCTGACGAATCCACACCTCTTCCTGCGCCAGTTTGCGATCGAACTCAGCGTTCTGCATCTCTTCTACGCGTAGCGCTTCCTCTTTACCCAACAGGAACTGATCGTAGTCGCCCGGCCAGGACACCAGCTTGCCGCGATCGAGGTCGACAATGCGCGTCGCCATATTGCGAATAAATGAGCGGTCATGGGAAATAAACACGATGCTGCCGGTAAAGGTTTTCAGGAACGTTTCCAGCCAGTCGATGGTTTCGATATCGAGGTGGTTGGTCGGCTCATCCAGCATCAATACGCGCGGATTGCTCACTAACGCGCGACCCAGCGCCGCTTTGCGCAGCCAGCCGCCGGAAAGCGAAGAGAGCTCGGTGTCCGGCTGCAGGCCAATCTGCTGCAGCACATCATTAATACGGCTATCCAGCTGCCACAGATTCTGATGATCCAGGATCGCCTGCAGGCGTCCCATTTCATTAAGGTTCTTCTCGCTGGGATCCTCCATGACCACATGCGAGATAGCATGGTAGGCCTTGAGGTGCTCAGCCTGTTCCGCCACGCCTTCGGCCACAAAGTCATAGACGGAACCGGTGATGTTACGCGGCGGGTCTTGCTGCAGGCGTGACACCACCAAATCCTGCTCATAAATGATGCGGCCATCATCCAGCGGCTGCTCGCCGTTGATGATTTTCATCAGCGTGGATTTACCGGCGCCGTTACGGCCAACCAGACAGACGCGCTCGCCCTCTTCGATGTGAAGCTCGGTGTTATCCAACAGCGGCGCATCGCTGAATGAGAGGTAAGCGCCATGGATACTGATCAGTGACATAAACCTTATTCCTTACCGGCGTGGCTAACCAGCCAGCAGTTGTGAATTTGACGATTGCGGGCGAAATCCTGCGACAGGGTTTTTTGCGTAATTTCCTGCGCCTGTAGGCCCAGTTTCTGCAACCCTTCCCGATCCATTTTGAAGCCGCGCTTGTTGTTGGAGAACATGATAGTGCCGCCGCGCCGCAGCAGACGCTTAAGATTCTGCATCAGCATCAGGTGGTCGCGCTGGACATCGAAATCCGCCTCCATGCGTTTGGAGTTAGAGAACGTTGGCGGATCGATGAAGATCACATCAAATTGTTCGTCACTCTCGCGCAGCCAGCTCAGGCAATCGGCCTGCATCAGGCGATGTTGACGGCCGGTTAAGCCGTTCAGACGCAGATTGCGCTCTGCCCACTCCAGATACGTGCGTGACATATCCACCGTGGTGGTGGATTTTGCCCCGCCCAAGCCAGCGTGGACGCTGGCGCTGCCGGTGTAAGCGAACAGGTTAAGGAAATCTTTGCCCTTGCTCATGTTACCGAGCATTTGGCGCGCGATACGGTGATCGAGGAACAGACCGGTATCGAGATAATCGGTAAGATTGACCAGCAGGCGCGCATTAAATTCCTGCACCTCCATGTAATTGCCCTTCTCACTCAGTTTTTGGTACTGGTTTTTACCCTTTTGCCGTTCGCGCGTTTTCAGCACCAGACGGTTGGCAGGCAGCGCAAGCACGCTCAGCGTCGCGCTAATGACATCGAGCAGGCGCTGGCGCGCCTTGCTGGCATCCACGCTTTTCGGCGGGGCATATTCCTGAATCACCACCCAATCGGCGTAGCGATCCACCGCCACGTTGTATTCAGGGAGATCGGCGTCATACAGGCGATAACATTGAATGCCGGATTGCTGCGCCCACTTTTCCAGCTTTTTCAGGTTCTTGCGCAGACGATTGGCGAAATCTTCAGCAATCTGCGCGCTGCTTTCACCGCTGCTCGCGGCCAGCTGATAGTTTTTCTGTACGCACTCTAGCGGGCCGTTTTTCGCCTTGAACTGGCGTTCTGCGCGCAGCTGCAGACAGCTCAGCAGCTCTGGGGATGCGCTGAAGAGCGACAGCTGCCAGCCGCCAAAGTGCTGCTTCATCAGCCGGCCAAGCTGGCTGTGCAAGGCGATGAGCGCAGGCTCGCTCTCAAGACGCTCGCCGTAAGGCGGATTGCTTAACACCGTGCCGGTGACGTCCGTCTCTGCCAGCGGGTTCTTGAGCTGTAGCACGTCCTGCTGTTGCAGCGTGAACAGCGTATAGACGCCAGCACGACGGGCGTTGGCGCGCGCCGATTCCAGCACGCGGCCGTCGTTGTCATAGCCAAAGAAGCGTGCCTTCGCCGCCGCGGTTCCCACGCGGGCGCGCTCTAGCGCGTCGTTATGGACTTCCTGCCACAGCGCGGCATCATGCTTTTTCCAGGCGTTGAATCCCCAGCGCGTGCGCAACAATCCCGGTGCGCGATCGCAGGCGATCAGTGCGGCTTCAATCAGCAACGTACCGGAACCGCACATGGGATCGACCAGCGGCGTCTCTTTCTGCCAACAGGCGCGCATCACAATCGCGGCCGCCAGGTTCTCTTTCAGCGGCGCCTGCCCCGTTTGCTGACGATAGCCGCGCTGGTGCAGCGCATCTCCGCTGAGATCAAGCGCAATGCTCACGCGATCTTTATTCAGCCAGGCATTAATGCGGATTCCCGGCTGCTCGCGATCCACGCTAGGCCGCTCAAGATTCTGGCGGGTAAAGCTGTCTACAATGGCATCTTTGATACGCAACGCGCCAAATTGGCTGTTGCGAATCACGTCATTGGTGCCGCTGAAATGGATGGCAAAGGTGGTCTCGCTGCCGAACAGCTCGGTCCAGGGAATACTTTGCGCGCCGACGTAGAGATCGAGATCGCTCCAGACACCGAATTCTCCCAGCGGCAGCAAAATACGTGAAGCGAGTCGGCTCCACAGCAGGCTTTGATACATTGTGCGGTCATCGGCGCGGAAGTGGACGCCGCCCTGCACCACCTGCAAATCCTGCGCACCCAGCGCGTCCAGCTCAGTTTTCAATAGCTCTTCGAGCCCACGCGCCGTACTGGCAAACAGAGAATTCATATCGTCACTTTTACTCTTGCTAAAATTGCTGCGCATTATAGCGAATCAGCGTCCTATGTCATAAAGTTAGCTTCTTTTTGCCCTTACTTTACCTGCACGGCGCCGACGCCGGCGCGATGCGCAGCCAGGTTTTTGGAGAAACGATGCTTACCCTGTCTCGTCTTTATATCCACCCGGTGAAATCCATGCGCGGCCTGCAGCTCTCACACGCACAGGCGCAGGAAAGCGGTCTGGGCTTTGACCGCATCTTTATGCTGACTGAACCCGACGGCACCTTTATTACCGCCAGACAGTTTCCCGAGATGGTGCGCTTTATACCGGCCCTGCTGCCCGAAGGCCTGTTTCTTACCGCGCCTGACGCCTCTCAGGCGCTGGTGCGCTTTGCCGACTTCGATGCGCATCCCGCGCCGACCGAAGTGTGGGGCAACGCTTTTACCGCTTTCATCGCGCCAGAGGCGATCAACGCCTGGCTTAGCGGCTTTTTTCCGCGTCCGGTACAGCTGCGCTGGATCGGTGCCCACCCTACCCGACGGGTAAAACGTTTTGAGCAGGTGCCATTGGGGTTTGCCGACGGCTTTCCCTATCTGCTGGTCAACACGGCGTCACTTGACGATCTTCAGCGCCGCTGCCCGGCCAGCGTGCGCATGGAGCAGTTTCGCCCGAATATCATCGTCAGCGGTGCGCAGGCGTGGGAAGAGGACAGCTGGAAGCGAATCCAGATTGGCCCCGTTCAGTTTGAAAGCCCGAAACCGTGCAGCCGCTGCGTCTTTACCACCGTGGGCACCGAGAGCGGGCGCAAACACCCTGACGGCGAACCGCTGGTCACGCTGCAGCGTTTCCGCAGCGCCCAAGACGGCAGCGGTGACATCGATTTTGGCCTGAATTTGCTGGCGCTAAACAGCGGGATTTTGCGGGTCGGCGACGAAATCAGCATTCTTGAGCGCCATACGCCACGTCAATACGGTGCGGGTGCGGTCACGGAAAGCGTCAAACCGCAGGCCGTGCAGCAAGCCGACGTGCGTATTACTTATCAGGGAAAAACGTTCAGCGGGGACAATCAGCAGGTACTGTTGGAACAGCTTGAAATGAACGGCTTTCGCGTGCCTTATTCCTGTCGCGCCGGGATTTGCGGCAGCTGCAAAATGACGCTGCTGTCGGGTGAGGTCAAGGCGCTGAAACAGAGCGCGGTGCGCGCGGATGGCACGATTCTCAGCTGCAGCTGCATTCCAGCAGGCGACGTTGAACTGGGATAAACGTTATACCGCCCGCGCTAAAAGCGCGGTTTCTGCCTGCGGCTGCAGGCGATCGTGCATAATCTTGATCGCATCACCCAGCTGCATGGCTTTGCCTGCCACGCTCAGTGCGTTCTGCGCCAGCAGGCACAGCGCGGCGTTTTCACCGCTTTCAACCACCAGCAGCTGCGCATGTTCACCGCTGTCAGCCAGCGTCACGGTCACCATATCTCCGGCGCTCGGCTGACAGGCTCGCGGCTGAGTCGTGAAGTGCCAGCTCTTGGGCATCAGGGGTTTGAGAAAACGGCTGGCAACCAAGGCATTAAGCACCAGTTCGGCGCGCTGTTGACCATTGAGGTCCGTTTGGCGGCAGCGTTCCTCGAAGCTGAAATAGAGTGCGGCATCGTCCACGCAAAAACCGCTTTCATTGAACGCATCGGGCGTGAGCATTTTGCGTGAAAAACGTGAGCGAAATATCATTCCATCAGCCAGATCCAGCATCATGCGATCGTGATCTGCGTCAAAATACCAACGCCAGTTATCATCAGGTTTTATTTTCATAATGTGCCCTGCAGATTGTGGATTTTCGCTGCGCTAATTAGCGTGAAAATAATAAATAGCAAGTTGGGAAAAAGCTGAAAAATGCAACAGCAGGATAAAATATAAACGAGCCGAAGGGATAAATAAACCCCCCGGCGCGGGAAAGTAAGAAATGTCTTAGAGATGGGTGACAATATCTTTAATTAACGATGGACCTTTATAAATAAAGCCGGAGTATATCTGCACCAGCGTCGCGCCCGCCGCAATCTTTTCGCGCGCAGCGGTGAGCGAATCAATGCCGCCAACGCCAATAATTGGCAGCTGACCTTGCAGTTCCTGCGCCAGACGACGAATCACCTCGGTGCTGCGTGACTGCACCGGACGCCCGCTTAATCCGCCCGCTTCATCGGCGTATTTTAGGCCCGTTACCAGCGAACGATCCAGCGTGGTATTGGTCGCAATGACACCGTCAATTTTATGGCGCACTAAACTGTCTGCCACTTGGATCAATTCCGCTTCGGAAAGATCCGGGGCGATCTTAACCGCCACCGGCACATATTTAAGGTGCCGCGCTTCGAGCTCGTGCTGTTTTAATTTAATCGCCGCCAGCAGATCGTCCAGCGCCTCACCGTATTGCAGAGTGCGTAATCCTGGCGTGTTCGGCGAAGAAATATTGACGGCAATATAGCCTGCATGGCCATACACCTTTTCCATGCAGATTAAATAATCCTCTTTGCCCTGCTCAACCGGCGTGTCTTTATTTTTGCCAATATTGATGCCCAGCACGCCTTTGAAGCGCGCTTTTTTGACATTCTCAATCAGGTGATCGACGCCATGATTGTTGAAGCCCATCCGGTTGATAATGCCTTCTGCTTCCACCAGCCGGAACATGCGCGGTTTATCATTACCGGGCTGCGCGCGCGGCGTGACCGTGCCGACTTCCACAAAACCAAACCCCATCGCGCCAAACGCATCAATGCACGATGCATTTTTATCCAGTCCCGCCGCAAGGCCGAGCGCATTCGGGAAGGTTAATCCCATGCAGTTGACTGGACGCGAAGGCAGAGACTGACGGATTAGCCCTTCCAGCGGCGTGCCGCTGATAAAGCGCAGTTGTTGAAAGGTGAGTTCGTGCGCGCGCTCGGGATCGAGTCTGAACAGCGCGGGCCGGACGAGGGGATAAAACATGCACTCTCCTGAATAGCAGCTTCAAAGACGTCGGGGTGCACGGTCAATTGTGCGCCAGAATGGTAAAGGCCTCTGGCGCAAAAGTAAATTATTCCCGCTCTGGCGGCGTTGATCGCGATCAGTGGCGCGCCGAATAGCGCCCCAGCCGCTGGCGGCACACCTGCAGGCCGCTGTAGAGGGTTGGGCAGTACCAGAGCAGTTTCATGCGGGCGTTGTGCTCCAGCATTTTTCTCACCAGCGCCGTGGTGGGTGCTTGCCACTCAGCGGGGACAGTTAAATGGTGGCGACGCAGCTGCGTCAGGCATCCTTGCATGATGGTATGGTAATACTCATCCAGCAGTGCCTCATCCCCTTCCGGCAGGCGCGCGCGCAGGAAGGCCTCACTACTGCGCCGGGCGATGAAATAGTTTGCCACCCACGAGAAATCCGGCGTGCGTTGCGAAAGCGACGCCGGCATAAAGCGTTTGTAATAGTAGCTTTGATTGGTGCAATAGAGCTGCGTGGCGTCCATATAGAGGGCGAACATCCAGGGCGCATCCTCATGGTTCTGAATAGGCAAAAACTGGAGCGCCAATCGGTCGATCAGCCGCCGGGCAATAATGGCGCTCCAGATGACCCGATGCGCAGACTGGTGGCGCAACAGGTTGCGCAGGGTGGTGCTTCCGCCAGGCATCAGGCCGCTGAGATGGCGCTGGTGGATGGTTTCATACTGGCGCGCATCGGCGGGCAGATCGTAAAACATGCGGGCGCCAAAGCAGAACAGCTCAACATCGTGATGCCGCGCCAGCACGCGGCGGAAATCCGCAAACAGCGCGGTCGAAACGAAATCATCCGCGTCCATAAAATAGATATACTCGCCGCTGGCGTGCGCTAACCCTTTCATGCGGGCGGCACTCACACCACCGCGGTTGCTCTGCAACACTTTTATCTGCGGGTGGCGCTGCGCCAGCGCGCTAAGCCAGGCCACACTGTTATCATCCGATCCATCATCAATGACGATAATCTCATCGGGCGGCGATGACTGACGCAACAAAGAGGCCATGGCCTCCGGCAACCACGGCGCGCAGTTCCAATTCGGCACGATCACCGATACCGTCGGCACATGACGCGAAATTAGCCCCTTCATCCTCTCTCCTCCACGTTGATCGCTGGCAGGCGCAGACGGCGCAGCACCAGCGAATGCAGCAGTGCGCAGACGCCAAGATTGCAGGCGCCGATCAGCCCAAGCCACAGTAAATTAAGCCAGCGGTTTTCATTCCAACTGATAGGCAGCAGCGTGCTCAGCCCCGTAATCAGCGCGGAGGTCAGCCAGATCGCCAGTACGTCACGCGTAAGCCAGGTGAGATGTATCCCCGGCGCAAAACGGCGGTGCACCACGCCAGCCCAAATCACCAGATAAAAAATGTTTTGCCCCAGCCACAGCCAGGCGGTGCCCAGCGCGCCAAAATGCAGGGCGCAGGCGATGTTAAGCGGCACCAGCAGCAGCGCAAACGCGGTGAAGCCCTGCATATGCAGCTTGAGATTGCCATTGATGTACTGCAGGTGATAAAGCAGGCCGCAGATGGCCTGTAATCCGCTGCCCAGCGCATACAGGCTGAGCACCCATGCCATCTGGTCGACGATCTGTGTTTTCTGCGTCCAAGCCCACAGCAGCGGACCGGCATAGCAGGCAATGGTAATGCTGAGCGGCGCCATGAAAATGGCCACCGCTTGCGTGGTGTAGCGATAAAGCCGCAGCGCCTCGGCGTCGCCGTCTTTACGCGTTTTCATGCCGGTCATGCGCGGCACAATGGCCTGCATAATCGGACTGCTGAGCAGCAAAATACCGGTTGACGCCGTGGCGACCACGGTAAAAGCGCCGTATTGGCTGAGCGGTAAGGTTTTCGACAACACCAGGCGATCGATTTGGGAAATAAATGTCCAGATGGCGCTGGAAAAGGCGGCGCTTAACGCAAAACGAATGAAGGGTCGCAGCACCGCGCTCAGATCGTCTCGCTTATCGCGCCGCGCCGCACGCGGCACCAGCTGCCAGGATTTGTAAATACAGCAGGCGGCTTCAGCCACCGAAACCAGCAGCTGCCAAATAAAGAAGCTCAGCACCGGATTCGAAAACAGCTGGATCACCAGCACCGCGCCGAAGGTACGCAGGGTTGTGATGATCAAATTCACCCCGTTCAGCCAAACCTGGTGTTCAAAGCCCACGATGACGCTACGATACGGGCTGGTACGCCAGCGGATCGCCGCGGTGATGACCATAATAGCCACAGCAATTTTTAACTCGCCCGCAGGCAAATGCTGCGCATCCAGCCAGTGGGTGGCAATCCACGGCGTCGCCAGCCAGCCTAGCCCTACCAACACCAGCGTTGAGAACAGAAAGAACTTGGTTAGCGTCGCAAACAGCGCCGGAAACCAAACGTACTCGACCTGGTTGGCACGGTAGCGCGCCGCTTCGCGCATCAGCGTGGTGGAGACCCCGGCATCCAGCAGCTGTAGCCACGTCAGTAAAATAGAAAAGAAGCCAACCAGCCCATAGGCTTCCATGCCGAGGTGCTGAATATAAAGCGGAACCACTAAAATACCGGATAACGTTAGGTAAATTTGGCCAATGTAATTGGCTATGGCATTACGTTTAATGGACATAAAGCGTGCTGGGCCTAATTGGACGATATCCCGTTATCCTGGCAGAGAATGTTGAGGCAAAATACGGGGTATATTCTTAATTAGCGCCGCCGTATTAACTGCTACGTTTTTTATATTTTAACAAAGTGAAATAAATATCGGGATTTTTTAACAATAAACGCTCGCGCACCGTTTTTGCTGGCAGAAACTCAGCGTAATAGCGAATCGCATCGCGCAACCGCGGAGAAAGTGCCGATTGGGTTTTTACTTCCTGGTGAAATAACTGCTGCAGGTTACTGCGCAGATAACTTTGACGATAGGATTTCCGCTCAGGAAGCAGCTGCGTCAGCCGAGTTAATTTCTCATAGTGGGCCATAAATTGCTGATAGCTTAACGGCGCCTCCGGCGGTGAAACGGGGTTTTTAGCCTGCGCCTCAAGTACCCATACCGATTGGGTAGGAATCAATCCGGCCCAGATGATTTCCTGCATCTGCTCAAACGGCGCCGCGGTTACGGCCAGTTCGGCACGCATTATCACTGCTCCTACCTTAGCCCACAGGCGCTGCTCGGCGAATTGGCTGAACAACGCCAGCGAGGGTTGCAGCCCAGCTCGCAGCGCCTGAGAATCGGTAGACACGAGAAGGCAGCTGAGCTCGGGCCGCGCATCACAGTGGCTAAACGCCGCGTTCAATAGCCCCTCACTCGGAGAAAAACCTGACGGAGCGAACAGTAAAAAGGTGTTGCCGTTGGCTTCATTTTCGATAAATGACGAAAAGTCTACCGGCATTGAGGTAAACCGATCCGCTGCTGGCCGTAACGCATAACACTGGAAAAGTTGGGCGGAAGACCGGGCGTCGCGAGTAAAGGTGCGCTCAGGTTGTTCTCCTGAACGAAGAGCAGTCTGAATTTCCATAGGTTATTCCTGATGTATAAAAAGTCGCGGACTAAAAAAAGCCTCCGCCTAATTAAACTGCTGCGTTTTTAATTTCTATCGCAGCGTATATCAACAAACTATAAACAAAATTCAACCGCAAAAAATGAAAGTGTTGTCTTGGAAAAAATTTTATGAGTATTGATAAGAATAACTTCAGCTGCCAATATTAATCATCTCGTCAGGTTGAACTCCGTAAGCCGCGGGCATGAAAGAGTACGCCATTTTTAACAATTACAGATTTTTAGTGACAAATAACCCGGCGCAATTCAGTTTATTCCCACTTCCCCTTTTTCAATTTCCTTCTCCCTTACGCTCGTGAACGTGGAATATGTAAAAAAGTGTGCCACAGGATTGCCCATAATGCCTTGTAGATATTGAAGATGCGGTTTTAATTCTGCGCCCGAGAACATGTTTGCTCACATCTTGTCAGAATCCGGTCATTTATCATTTTATTTAACCAATTTCCTCATTACCCCGCGCACGCTTTTTTGCTTATGCCGCGCGCGCCGCTCAGATCGCCTTAAATGGCCGGCTTATGCCAGTTTTTGGCTTTGGAATGCCGGAAAAATCATTTAAGCCCATCCTCAGGCTCTGCCAGTATTGAAGCCATCAGTTCTCAATAAAAGATAATCAATAACTTTCAGTTATAAGGAGTATGCATGCGGGTTATTACGTTAGCGGGCAGCCCCCGCTTTCCGTCGCGTTCTACGGCGCTGCTCAGCCTCTGCCAGCAGGCGCTGGAGGCGCGCGGCATTGAAGTGATTCCATGGAATATTCATAACTTCCAGCCCGAAGACTTGATCTCGGCCCGCATGGATTCAGCCGCGCTGGCTGCACTGAAAGCCGATTTGATGCGGGCGGATGGCTTGATTGTGGCCACGCCTATCTACAAAGCGTCATTTTCGGGCGCGCTGAAGACGCTGCTGGATCTCCTGCCTGAGCGGGCGCTGGCACACAAAGTGGTGCTGCCGCTCGCCAGCGGTGGCAGCGCGGCGCACATGCTGGCGGTGGATTATGCCCTCAAGCCGGTGCTGAACGCGCTCAAAGCGCAGGAAGTGCTGCACGGCGTCTTCGCCACGGACGAGCAGATTGCCCAGTATGACCGTCAGCCCGTGCTGGCCCCGGCGTTGACGGAACGCCTGAACGACGCGCTGGAGACCTTTATCCATGCGCTGCAGCGTCGCCACGCCCCTCTAGCCCACGCTGTATAAAGGAAAAAATCATGAAAGGAAAAGTAAAACATGCCGTCCTCGCTGCGTTCGCGACACTGGCGACGCTTGCGGCGCTTAGCGTGAGCGCGCGCGCCGACGAAGCACCCGCACAGTTGCGCATCGGCTATCAAAAAGGGTCGGTGAGCATGCTGCTGGCGAAATCACACCGGATGCTGGAGCAGCGCTTTCCGCATACCACTATTAAGTGGGTTGAATTTCCCGCCGGGCCGCAGATGCTTGAAGCACTCAATGTCGACAGCATTGATTTAGGCAGTACCGGCGATCTTCCGCCGCTGTTTGCCCAAGCCGCGGGCGCCGATCTGCTGTATGTCGGCGCGGAGCCGCCCAAGCCCAAAGCGGAAGTGATTCTGGTGCCAAAAGAGAGCCCGGTGCACAGCGTCGCCGATCTCAAAGGCCGTAAGGTAGCGTTTCAAAAAGGCTCAAGCTCACACAATCTTCTGCTGCGCGCCCTGTCGCAGGCTGGGCTAAGCCTGAAAGATATCCAGCCGGTTTACCTGACCCCCGCTGACGCCCGCGCGGCCTTTCAGCAGGGCAATGTCGATGCCTGGGCGATCTGGGATCCCTACTACTCTGCTGCGCTGCAGCAGGGCAACGTGCGGGTGCTGCAGGACGGCAGCACGCTGAATTTAACCGGATCGTTCTACCTCGCCACGCGCAAATACGCGGAAGCCAACGGCGCATTTGTTCAGCAGGTGCTCGACACCTTCACCGAAGCTGATGCACTGACGCGTAGCCAACGCGATCAGAGTATCGACCTGCTCGCGCAGGCAATGGGCTTACCCAAAACGGTGCTGGCCAGCTATCTCGACCACCGTCCGCCGACCACGATTACCCCGGTCAGCGCGCAGACAGCGCAGGCGCAGCAGCACACCGCCGATCTCTTTTATGCCAACCATTTGATTCCGGTGAAATTGACCATCGCCGATCGTATCTGGCATCCCCACTCTACCCGTCAGCAATAAGGAACATCCCCATGAGCGTATCCGTATTCTGGTTTCTCCCTACTCACGGCGACGGACACTATCTTGGCACCGCCGACGGTGCACGTCCCGTTGACCACGCCTACTTACAACAGATTGCACAGGCTGCCGACAGGTTAGGCTTCGGCGGCGTATTGATCCCTACCGGCCGCTCGTGCGAAGACGCCTGGCTGGTGGCGGCCTCGCTGATCCCCGTGACCCAGCGCTTGCGTTTTCTGGTGGCGCTCCGTCCGGGCGTGATCTCACCGACGCAGGCCGCGCGTCAGGCGGCGACGCTGGATCGTTTGTCTAACGGTCGCGCCCTGTTCAACCTGGTTACCGGCGGCGACCCGGAAGAGCTGGCCGGCGACGGCGTGTTCCTCGATCACCGTGAGCGCTATGCCGAATCGGCCGAGTTCACCCGCGTTTGGCGGCGCGTCTCCGAAGGAGAAACCGTGGACTACGACGGTAAGTATGTCAAAGTGCGCGGGGCTCGCCTGATGTTCAGATCGGTACAGACACCGCGTCCTCCTCTGTGGTTTGGCGGCTCGTCGGATATCGCGCAGGATCTGGCGGCAGAACAGGTTGATGTCTACCTTACCTGGGGCGAACCCCCGGCGCTGGTGAAAGAGAAGATTGAGCAAGTGCGCGCGAAAGCCGCCGCACAGGGGCGCAGCGTGCGCTTTGGCATCCGTCTGCATGTCATTGTGCGCGAAACCAACGAAGAAGCCTGGCAGGCGGCGGACCGGCTTATCGCCCATCTCGATGACGCCACCATCGCCAAAGCGCAGGCCGCCTTTGCCCGGACTGACTCAGTGGGACAGCAACGCATGGCCGCACTGCATGGCGGCCGCCGTGACAAACTGGAAATCAGTCCCAACCTGTGGGCAGGCGTGGGGCTGGTGCGCGGCGGGGCCGGCACGGCGCTGGTGGGCGATGGACCCACCGTTGCCGCGCGCATGCAGGAGTACAGCGACTTAGGGATTGAGACGTTTATTCTTTCCGGCTATCCGCACCTTGAAGAGGCCTACCGCGTGGGCGAACTGCTGTTCCCCCACCTTGACCTGGCCATTCCTGAGGTACCTAAACCTCGAGTCGTGCAGGCGCACGGGGAAGCGGTCGCCAACGATTTTACCCCGCAGAAAGTGTCGCAAAGCTGAGGAGTTTGATCATGGCAAAGCTGCATAAAGCCGGGCGCGATGCGCTGCTGCCCTGGCTCCTACCCATCGGGCTGCTCGCACTCTGGCAAGTGGCCTCGCAGGTGGGTTGGCTCTCCACGCGCATTCTCCCCGCGCCCGAAAGCGTCGTGGTGACGTTCTGGCACCTGACCGTGAGCGGCGAGCTATGGCAAAACCTGGCGATCAGTAGCTGGCGTGCCGCCGTAGGCTTCGTCATCGGCGGATCGATCGGTTTCCTGCTCGGGCTGCTCACCGGCACCTCGCCGCTGGGAGAGCGCCTGCTGGATACGTCGGTACAAATGCTGCGTAACGTGCCGCATCTGGCGCTGATTCCGCTGGTGATCCTGTGGTTTGGTATTGATGAGTCGGCGAAAATTTTCCTGGTGGCGCTGGGTACCCTGTTCCCGATCTATCTCAATACCTACCACGGCATGCGCAACGTGGATCGCGGCCTGGTAGAGATGGCGCGCAGCTACGGTTTGTCAGGCTGGCGCCTGTTTATTGAGGTGATGCTGCCCGGTGCGCTGCCGTCGATTATGGTGGGCGTGCGCTTTGCGCTGGGCCTGATGTGGCTCACCCTGATCGTCGCCGAAACCATCTCCGCCAACGCTGGCATTGGCTATCTGGCGATGAACGCGCGCGAGTTTCTGCAAACCGACGTGGTGGTGGTCGCCATCATTCTCTACGCCCTGCTGGGTAAACTGGCCGATGTCGCCGCGCACGGGCTGGAACGTGTGTGGTTACGCTGGCATCCGGCTTATCAGCCCAAGGAGCACGCATGAGTCATCCTATTAATACGCCCGCGCGCCTGAACAGCGGGACGCCCGTCGGCGTTAAAGGCGTGAGTAAACGCTACGGTAATCGCACCATTCTTGACCAGCTCGACCTGCATATTCCCGCCGGGCAATTCGTCGCCGTGGTGGGGCGTAGCGGCTGCGGCAAAAGCACGCTGCTGCGCCTGCTGGCCGGGCTGGAGTCCACCAGCGCGGGCGAGCTGCTGGCCGGTAATGCGCCGCTGGAACAGGCGCGCGACGACACGCGACTGATGTTTCAGGACGCGCGCCTGCTGCCGTGGAAACGGGTGATTGATAACGTGGGGCTAGGCTTGAAAGGCCGCGCATGGCGGGCAGCCGCACAGCAGGCGCTGGAGACCGTCGGGCTGGCCGATCGCGCTCAAGACTGGCCAGCGGCGCTCTCCGGCGGCCAAAAACAGCGCGTTGCCCTGGCGCGGGCGCTGATTCACCGCCCGGGGCTGCTGCTGCTGGACGAACCGCTGGGCGCGCTGGATGCACTGACCCGCATTGAGATGCAGACGCTGATTGCCTCGGTGTGGCAGCAGCAGCATTTCACAGTGCTGTTGGTGACGCATGACGTGAGCGAAGCCGTAATGATGGCCGATCGCGTACTGCTGATCGAAGAGGGAAAAATTGGCTTGGATCTGACGGTGGATCTGCCGCGTCCGCGGCGGCGCGGCTCAGCGCGGCTGGCAGAACTCGAGGCGGAAGTGTTGGATCGCGTGATGAAACGCCCCGCTCCGCCCTCTGGGCTGAAATACGCCGGCAGGCGCTGAGATATGCCAGCAGGCACAGAGATGCGCCATCAGGCGCTGAAATACGCCAGTAAGCGCAGACATACGCCATCAGGCACTGACATACGTCGGCAGGCACTGACGTGCGCCGGCAGGCACTGACGTGCGCCGGCAGGCACTGACGTGCGCCGGCAGGCACCGACATGCGCCGGCAGGCACCGACATGCGCCGGCAGGCACTGACGTGCGCCGGCAGGCACTGACGTGCGCCGGCAGGCACTGACGTGCGCCGGCAGGCACTGACGTGCGCCGGCAGGCACCGACATGCGCCGGCAGGCACCGATAAGTGGGCGTTAAAAAGGGCCGTCAGTTAGCACTGACGGCCCTTTTACGCTTAGGCGTTTAACGCCTTGCTGATTTTTTCGTACAGGTCGCCGGATAGCTTATCCAGGCCTTTTAGGGTTTCCAGCGCGCTGCGCATCATGATTTGGCGCTGATCGTCGTAGCGTTTCAACCGAATTAGCGGTTCTATCATGCGCGCTGCGACCTGCGGGTTGCGCGTGTTCAGGTCGGTTAGCATCTCAACCAGGAACTGATAGCCACTGCCGTCTTTGGCATGAAACGCCGCCGGGTTGCCGTTGGCGAACGCGCCGATCAGGGCACGGATGCGGTTCGGATTGCCCATGGTGAACGAGCGATGCGTCAGTAATGCGCGCACGGTGTGCAGCACGTCGGCCGCCGGGCTGGTGGCTTGAAGCATAAACCACTTGTCCATGACCAAGCCGTCCTGATGCCAGCGTTCATCGTACGCGGCGAGCAGCGCATCGCGGCATGGCAGCTGCGCCGCGACGGCGGCAGAGAGCGCGGCCAGGGCATCGGTCATGTTGTTGGCGTGGTGGTATTGCGCCTGCACCAGCTTGTCTGCCTGCTCCGCATCGCCAAAGGCGAGGTAGCCCAAACAGACGTTTTTCAGACTGCGCTTGCCTATTTCTGCATGCGTGACCTGATATTCGCCACTCTGGTTGGCCAGATAGAGCGCGTAGAACTCGTCATTCAGCTCCTGTGCCAGCGTGCGCACCAGCGCGGAACGCACCGCGGCGATAGCCAGCGGATCGATCACGCTAAACAGTTCCGCGATCTCATTTTCCGACGGCAGCGTCAGGATCAGCGCCATGAGCGCGGGATCGCCCTGCGCATCCAGCAGTACCGCGCGGAAGGCATCGGCAACGTGCAGCGGCAGAGAGAGCGGCTGCCCCTGCTGATGACGCGCCACATTCAGACGGATATAGGTGGCCAGCAGACTTTGCGCCGCATCCCAGCGGGAGAAATCATTACGCGCGTGACGCATCAAGAAGGTGAGCTGCGCGTCGCTCCATTTGTAGTCAAGCTTGACCGGTGCTGAAAATTCACGCAGCAGCGACGGCACGGGCTGGAAATACACGTTGTCAAACACGAAGGTCTGCACCGCTTCGGTTACGTTAAGCACAGGGTGCACCGGATGGCCGTTGTGCTGCAGGGGAATCACCTTGCCTTCGTTGTCATAGAGTTCAATATCCAACGGAATGTGCAGCGGCAGCTTCTCTTTTTGATCGGCGGTAGGCGGCGTCTGCTGCGACACGTGCAGGGTGTACTGCTCCAGTTCTGGATTGTAGTCGTCACGCACCGAGAGCACGGGCGTGCCTGACTGGCTGTACCAGCGACGGAACTGCGTGAGATCCACCGTTGACGCATCTTCCATGGCCTGCACAAAGTCATCACAGGTCGCGGCGCTGCCGTCGTGACGCTCGAAATAGAGCGCCATGCCTTTCTGGAACGCGTCCTCGCCCAGCAGCGTGTGCATCATGCGGATCACTTCCGATCCTTTCTCATACACCGTTAAGGTATAAAAGTTGTTCATCTCAATCACCTGATCGGGACGGATCGGGTGCGCCATCGGGCTGGCGTCCTCGGCGAACTGCGCGCCGCGCATCACGCGTACATTATCGATACGATTTACCGCACGCGAGCCAAGGTCAGAGCTAAACTCCTGATCGCGGAACACGGTCAAACCTTCTTTCAGGCTGAGCTGGAACCAGTCGCGGCAGGTTACGCGGTTGCCGGTCCAGTTATGGAAGTATTCGTGACCAATCACCGCCTCGATGCCGAGGTAATCTTTGTCCGTTGCGGTTTCTGCCTTCGCCAGCACGTATTTCGAGTTGAAAACGTTAAGGCCTTTGTTCTCCATCGCCCCCATGTTGAAGAAGTCCACCGCGACAATCATAAAGATGTCGAGATCGTATTCGAGGTTAAAGCGCTCCTCATCCCACTTCATACTGGCTTTGAGCGAGGTCATTGCCCAGTCCGCGCGGTCCAAATTGCCGCGATCGACGAAGATCTCCAGCGCCACATCGCGACCAGAGCGGGTGGTGAAACTGTCGCGCAGCACATCAAAATCGCCCGCCACCAAGGCAAAGAGATAGCAGGGTTTGGGGAACGGGTCCTGCCACTTTACCCAGTGGCGCCCGTCTTCGTGGCGGCCGCTCTCCAGCTTGTTACCGTTAGAGAGCAGGTACGGGTATTTTGCCGCATCAGCGATAAGCGTCGTTGTGAAACGTGCCAGCACGTCCGGCCGATCAAGATACCAGGTAATGTGGCGAAACCCCTCGGCTTCGCACTGGGTGCACAGCGCGTCGCCAGACTGATAAAGCCCTTCCAGCGCGGTGTTTTTATCGGGATGGATGCTGTTAACAATGGTTAACGTAAAGCTTTCAGGCAACTCAGCGATCACCAGCGCCCCCGCCTCTTCGCGGTAGTGTGCCCACGGCTGTCCATTAACGGCCAGGCTGTGCAGGGTCAACTCTTCACCGTCCAGGCGCAACTCAGCTCCCGCAGCGCCCAGGCGTTTTACCTCGCTCACAGCTGTTACGCGCGTCATCGCCGCATCCAGTTCAAAGGTCAGGTCGATGTCGGTGATGGTGAAGTCCGGCGCCCGGTAGTCGTGGCGGTATTTAATTTGCGGCTGCTGCGTCATATCTTTACTCACCTTGTTAAAATGTTGAACCGTAAAAGTTTAAGCGTGTTCTGCCCGCGTGGCTATGCCCAATGCACGTTCGGCTTATCGGGCTACAATAAATTAACAATGGCACAAATGTCCCTCGACCAGCCAGCCGCAATTGTGGTGTGATCGCGAACATTACTGTTTTATACTCCTGCGTCTTTATGACTTTTAAACACCGGGCCCTGCTCCGCGGAAGAGGATGCTGAAACGCACCATGACTGGACACGCTTCCCCGATTTTGACCACGCTGCTTGATACCGATGCTTATAAGCTTCACATGCAGCAAGCCGTATTTCATCGTTATTACGATGTCCCGGTGACGGCAGAGTTTCGCTGCCGCAGCGATGAACGCCTTGGCCAGTATGCCGATGAGATTCGCCTGCAAATTGACAGCATGCAAGCGCTTGCGCTCACCGACGACGAGTATCACTATCTCAGCGGCCTCCCCTTCTTTCAACAAGACTATCTCGACTGGCTGCGTCAGTTCCGCTTTAACCCGGCTCAGGTGCGCGTGCGCGACGTGCACGGTGAACTGACCTTGCAAATCAGCGGGCCGTGGCGTGAAGTCATTCTGTGGGAAGTGCCGTTGCTGGCGTTGATCAGCGAAGTGGTGCATCGTCACCGCACGCCGGACATGGGCGCTGAGCAGGCAGTTGATCACCTGCAAACCAAGTTACGTACGTTCCGTGAGCAGGCTGATGCCTTCGACATGTCACGCTTCCAGCTGATGGATTTTGGCACGCGACGCCGCTACTCGCAGGCGGTGCAAAATGCGATTGTCGCCACGTTAAAAGACGATTTCCCGTGGCTGCTGGGCACCAGCAACTACGATGTTGCGCGGCGCCTAAAGCTCAATCCGGTGGGTACCCAGGCCCATGAGTGGTTCCAGGCGCATCAGCAAATCAGCCCGGTGTTGGCAAACAGTCAGCGGGCGGCGCTGCAGTCATGGCTGGATGAGTATGACGATCAGCTCGGGATTGCCCTGACCGACTGCATTACCATGGACGCATTTCTGCGCGATTTTGGTCCCGGATTCGCCCACCGCTACAAGGGCCTGCGCCATGACTCCGGCGATCCGGTGGAGTGGGGCGAAAAAGCCATCGCGCATTACCAGCGGCTCAATATCGATCCCAAAAGTAAAACGCTGGTGTTCTCGGATAACCTCAACCTTGACAAAGCGCTGGCGCTTTATCGTCACTTCGGCCAGCGCGCCAACGTGGTGTTTGGTATTGGTACGCGTCTGACGTGCGATATCCCCGGCGTGACGCCGCTCAATATCGTGATCAAGCTGGTGAGCTGTAACGGTAAACCGGTGGCGAAACTCTCTGACAGCCCGGGAAAAACCATCTGTCAGGACAAAGCCTTTGTGCGCGCGTTGCGCAAAGCGTTCGATCTGCCGCTGGTGAAGCGCGCCAGCTAATTCCCTCCGCAGGGTGTGCGCACCCTGCTCCGCGCGATAAATATCCCTCTGCTGCGGCAAAATTGCTTGTTTCCTGTGGTCTCGCAAGTAACATAGCAACACCCTGAAAACGGGGGTTTTGCTTGTTCCGGGTGAGTCAGCGGGCTTTGTGGCAGTGTGCCCAAACCTGCTAAAGTCCCCCGCCATTCATTCATCTATATAGAGAGATTTTTATGAGCGTAGTGCCTGTAGCGGATGTACTGCACGGCCGAGTCGCGGTTGACAGTGAAGTCACCGTGCGTGGTTGGGTGCGTACCCGAAGAGATTCCAAAGCCGGTCTTTCCTTTATCGCCGTTTATGACGGTTCCTGCTTTAATCCCGTTCAGGCCGTCGTCAATAATTCTCTGAATAATTATCAGGATGAAGTGCTGCGCCTGACCACCGGCTGCTCGGTGGTGATTACCGGTAAAGTGGTGGAATCGCCGGGTGAAGGCCAGGCGTTTGAGCTGCAGGCCACCCGCGTTGAAGTCACCGGCTGGGTTGACGATCCCGATACCTACCCTATGGCGGCTAAGCGCCACAGCATTGAATATCTGCGTGAGGTGGCTCACCTGCGCGCGCGTACCAACATTGTGGGCGCGGTTACCCGCGTGCGCCATACTCTGGCACAGGCGCTGCATCGCTTCTTCCACGAAAACGGCTACTTCTGGGTGTCAACGCCGCTGATCACCGCCTCGGATACCGAAGGCGCAGGCGAGATGTTCCGCGTGTCGACCCTTGATCTGGAAAACCTGCCGCGCGACCCGCAGGGCAAGGTCGATTTTGATAAAGATTTCTTTGGTAAAGAAGCGTTCCTGACGGTTTCCGGCCAGCTGAACGCCGAAACGTATGCCTGCGCCCTGTCAAAAGTGTATACCTTTGGTCCGACCTTCCGTGCCGAAAACTCCAATACCAGCCGCCACTTAGCCGAATTCTGGATGCTGGAACCGGAAGTGGCCTTCGCCACGCTGGATGATGCCGCGGCCCTGGCGGAGTCGATGCTGAAATATGTGTTTAATGCGGTGCTGACCGAACGTGCCGATGACATGGCGTTCTTCGCTGAACGCGTGGACAAAGACGCCATCGCCCGCCTGGAGCGTTTTGTTACCACCGACTTTGCTCAGGTGGATTACACCGACGCCGTGGAGATTCTGCTGAAGAGCGGCCAGACGTTTGAAAATCCGGTTTCCTGGGGCGTGGATCTCTCCTCGGAGCATGAGCGTTACCTGGCAGAGAAGCACTTCAAAGCGCCGGTGGTGGTCAAAAACTACCCGAAAGACATCAAAGCGTTCTATATGCGCATGAACGACGACGGCAAAACCGTGGCGGCCATGGACGTGCTGGCGCCGGGTATCGGCGAAATCATCGGCGGTTCGCAGCGTGAAGAGCGCCTGGATGTGCTGGACGCACGTCTGGCAGAAATGGGCCTGAATAAAGAAGATTATTGGTGGTATCGCGATCTGCGTCGCTATGGCACCGTGCCGCATGCCGGTTTTGGTTTAGGTTTCGAACGCTTGATCGCTTATGTCACCGGCGTACAAAATGTAAGAGACGTTATTCCTTTCCCACGCACACCGCGCAATGCGAATTTCTAAGATTCGCGATTAAATATAAGAATTTCATATATATAACGAGGTCGGCACTGCCGGCCTTTTTTTATTTTTGTAAATTTTGAGATGTCTCACAAAGTTCCCTAAAAATTACATTTTGTAATACAAAATTGCTTTTTGATACCTATTTACGAGATTTGAATCATTTTCGGGCTAGAATTAGCAATCACGGGATGGAAAGATGCGTGCAGACACAGGAGACATCAAACTTCTTTCAAGGTTCCCGTAAAGGTTTCTTGACGGCAGTGGCAGATGTCCAAATAACTCCAATGAGGGTAATAAATAATGATGAAGCGCAACATTCTTGCAGTGGTTATTCCTGCTCTGTTAGCTGCCGGCGCAGCAAATGCAGCAGAAATCTATAACAAAGACGGCAACAAGCTGGATCTGTACGGTAAAGCAGTTGGCCTGCACTACTTCTCTGACGATGCCAGCAACGACGGTGACCAGTCTTATGTTCGCTTCGGCTTCAAAGGTGAAACCCAGATCAACAGCCAGATCACAGGCTACGGTCAGTGGGAATACAACCTGCAGGCAAACAACTCTGAAGGTTCTGACGCACAGAACGGCAACAAAACCCGTCTGGGCTTTGCCGGTCTGAAATTCGGCGATGCCGGTTCTATCGACTACGGCCGTAACTACGGTGTGGTTTACGACGCAATCGGTTGGACTGACGTTCTGCCAGAATTCGGTGGCGACTCTGGTTACTCCGATAACTTCATGAACGGTCGTAGCACCGGTCTGCTGACCTACCGCAACACCAACTTCTTTGGTCTGGTTGACGGCTGGAACTTCGCCCTGCAGTACCAGGGTAAAAACGATCGCTCTGATATCCGTCGTGCGAACGGTGACGGCTACGGTATCTCTACCTCTTACACCTCACCAATCGGTGTTGGCGTAGCTGCAGCATATAGCAGCAGCGACCGTACCAACGCACAGTCTGCTGGCGGCGTCAACACCTTCAGCGGCGGCAACTCGTCTAACACCACTGATACCGTTGCTGGTATTGGTCAGGGCAAACGCGCCGAAAACTGGGCGACTGCTATCAAGTACGACGCGAACAACGTTTACCTGGCAGCGATGTACGGTGAAACCCGTAACTCAACCCCAATCTCTACTTCAAACAGCGGTACTTTTGTTGCGCAGAACGGCAACACCTATAGCGACGTAGCGTTCAGCGGCTTCGCTAACAAAGCACAGAACATTGAATTGGTTGCACAGTATCAGTTCGACTTCGGTCTGCGTCCATCCATCGCTTACGTCCAGTCTAAAGGCAAGGACATCGAAGGTATCGGCGATGCTGACCTGGTTAAATACATCGAAGTGGGCGCAACCTACTACTTCAACAAAAACATGGCCACCTATGTTGATTACAAAATCAACCAGCTGGACGACAACAACCCACTGGGCATCGCGACCGACGACGTCGTAGCACTGGGTCTGGTATACCAGTTCTAATCACCCGATTAGCAACTTTGCATACCGTCAAACGGAGCCTTCGGGCTCCGTTTTGTTTTTCAGTGATCGTCCTCTCAATTAGCGCTGCTTATTTATCCGCGCAGGCGATTTCTTTTTTATGTCAGCGGTTGGCAAGCGAATCGTCTGACGCTACCCTGATAGCTCATTTCGCTAAAGTTCACCTACACGGAACTGACTCATGTTTGAATCTATCTCTGCCGCACCCGCCGACCCTATTCTGGGACTGGCTGACCTGTTTCGCGCCGACGACCGCCCGAATAAAATCAACCTTGGCATTGGTGTGTATAAAGATGAAACCGGTAAAACGCCGGTTCTGACCAGTGTGAAAAAAGCTGAGCAGTATCTGCTGGAAAATGAAACCACCAAGAATTATTTGAGTATTGATGGCCTGGCCGATTTCGCCCGTTGCACCCAGGCGTTGCTGTTCGGCAACCAGAGCCCCTTGATCTCCGCCGGTCGCGCTTGTACGGCGCAAACGCCGGGCGGCACCGGCGCGCTGCGCGTGGCGGCGGATTTTCTCGCTAACCAAACCGCCGTCAAGCGCGTTTGGGTCAGCAATCCAAGCTGGCCGAACCACAAAAACGTGTTTAACGCGGCGGGTCTGGAGGTGTGCGATTACGCCTACTACGACGCCGCCAGCCACAGCCTGGATTTCGACGGCATGATCGCGTCGCTGCAGGACGCGCAGGCAGGTGACGTGGTGCTGTTCCACGGCTGCTGCCATAACCCCACCGGCATCGATCCTACCGCTGAGCAATGGCAGCAACTGGCAAAACTGTCGCAAGAAAAAGGCTGGCTGCCGCTGTTTGATTTTGCCTATCAGGGCTTCGCACGCGGCCTGGATGAAGATGCTGAAGGGCTGCGTATTTTCGCCGCTTCGCATCAGGAATTGCTGGTCGCCAGCTCTTATTCGAAAAATTTCGGTCTTTACAACGAGCGCGTGGGCGCGCTGACTCTGGTTGCGGCGAACAGCGACGCGGCTAAAACCGCGTTCAGCCAGGTGAAGTACAGTATCCGCGCTAACTACTCTAACCCACCTTCACACGGTGCCGCTGTCGTGGCGACCATTCTGGGTAACGACGCACTGCGTACCATCTGGGTGCAGGAGCTGACCGATATGCGTCAGCGTATTCACCGCATGCGCCAGCTGTTTGTGAATACCCTCGCCGAGAAAGGTGCCAACCGCGACTTCAGCTTCATCATTAAGCAGAACGGCATGTTCTCGTTCAGCGGCTTGACCAAAGATCAGGTGGTTCGCCTGCGCGAAGAGTTCGGCGTGTATGCGGTGAACTCAGGCCGCGTAAACGTGGCAGGCATGACGCCGGATAACATGTCCGCGCTGTGCGAGGCGATCGTCGCCGTGCTGTAATGCGGCGGGCGCACTCATGCGCAACAGTCACAAATAGGGCGGCCCTTGAGCCGCCCTTTTTTTATGCCATCAACACCGCGAAAATTTATTGCAGGAAAGGATTGTGCAGACGTTCGTGGCCGAGCGTAGAGATGCCGCCGTGACCGGGTACAAAGGTCACGTCGTCGCCGAGCGGTAACAGTTTGGTGTGGATAGCCGCGATCAAATCGCTGTGGCTGCCCTGCGGAAAATCGGTGCGTCCAACCCCGCCGTTGAAAATCACATCGCCCGAAATCAACAGCCGACCCGCACGGTCAAAAAACACAATATGGCCTGGCGTATGGCCGGGACACAGCAGCACCTCCAGCGAGACATTGCCTACCTGCACGGTATCCCCTTCTTCCAGCCAGCGGTGCGGCGTCAACGGCGCGCACTCGGGTAAGCCAAACATGCGGCTTTGGGTAGGCAGATTTTCTAGCCAGAAGGCATCGTGCTTATGCGGGCCGACGATGGGCACCTGATAGTGCGCCGCCAGCTCGGCAGCGGCGCCCACGTGATCAAGATGCCCGTGCGTCAGCAGAATCTGTGCAGGTATCAGGCCACGCTCGGCCAATACGGCGATGATCGTTTCCGCATCGCCGCCCGGATCGACCAGCGCCGCCTGCTGCGTTTCGTCATCCCAAATCACTGAGCAGTTTTGGGCAAAAGCGGTAACCGGAATAATGTGGTAATTCATAGCGCTCCATGACCGACACACGCAGCGCTGCCGGTATCAGGACCAGTGCCTTACAGGCCCGGTATCTATGTGTACGAAGTTGCTGCGCGGGTAATATCCTACACCACCTGCGCGCAGAGATAACGCCGCTTTGCGAACATTGCTCAATGCGATCCCCTCGATATGGAAATCCATCGCCTGGCCCTTGGTGTGATAACTGTGCTTGGCCACGCCCGGCCCCGATTCGCGCAGCATGTTGTTGGTCGCCACCGTGCGGTAGCCTGAAATCAGCTGCACCGGTTTGCGCGTATCCAGCAGCGCCTGCAGACGATAAAGCTGATCGAACAGATGGGGATCGATGTGTCTGACCTGATTAGCACGGTAGTCACGGAAAAAGTGATTCAGGCGAGCGAGTTCGTCTTTGTCGTAGCGCTTACCGTTGAAAAACTCCGTTTTCAGCTTCTCGCCGGTGTGCATGTTGCTCAGGGTTAATACGCGAGGACGAGACGTTGAAAGCGAAGCCAGCGCGGAACCGGGGAGGAGCGACAGACCCGCCGCAGCGCCTCCAAGCAGGAGTAAACGGCGACGTTGGGAATCAAAATTAGCCATGTTGCGGGGTTACCTAGTTTAAAGCGACAAAATATGTGCAAAAAGTACACAAGGGCGAACAGTACCCGCAGCAAGAATCACAGTCAACCCGCAAAAAAAGCGCATAGCAATGTGCCGACGCGAAAGCAGCGTTTCGCGTCGGCACATACCGTTTTTACCGTTGGAAGGAGCGTCAGTAAATCAACAACTAAAGCAGCAGCTGCCCCGCTTTTACCAGCGCCTGGCTGCCCGAACGCGCCGGATTATCGTAATTGTAAATATCTGTACGATACTGCGGCTGTCCATCATCCGCGACCCATGCAGTTAAATAGTACAAATTCACCGGTATGCGATGACGGATAGGCACATAGCGCGTATCCCCCTGCTTGAGGGTGTCTGAGATGCGGCTGTCATTCCAGCCGACATCCTGTAGCAGCAGGTCAGCCAGCTCCGAGGCTTTATTCACGCGCACGCAGCCGGAACTCAGCGCGCGGATATCGCGCTGGAACAGCGCATGGTTAGGCGTGTCGTGTAAATAAATGGCATCCGAACTTGGCATGTTGAATTTATACCGGCCAAGCGAGTTGGTGGCACCCGGCGCCTGACGAATGCGATAAGGAAAATTGGCCGCGGAGACCATTTGCCAGTCAATCATTGAGGGATCAATCACTTCCGCATCCGCATTCCAACCCGACAACAGCGTATAACCGTGCTTATAGAGATACATCGGGTCCTGTTTCACTTTCGGCACGATGTCCTGACGCACTAATGTCGTGGGAACATTCCACGGCGGGTTCAGCACCACGTTGTTTAGCGCACTGCGCATCAGCGGCGTTTTACGATCCGGCCGCCCAACAATTACGCGCGAAGAGAGGATGGTGGCACCGTTGTTATAGTAGGTCAGCGAATAGTTGGGAATGTTGACCATGATGCCATTGTGCATATCGTCCGGCAGCAGGCGCAGACGCTGAATATTTAGCGCCAGCAGCGAGGCGCGCCGCTGCGGCGAGACATTTAACCATTCGCGCGTGCGCGGACCGATAGCCCCATCGTCAGCGAGTCCTTGCCAGTGTTGAAAGCGTTTAACGCCTTCCACCAGCGTGGCATCAAACACGTTATCGCCCGTGGGATTCTCCGTGCCCGCGACATTGCCTACCGGCTGCGGTACCGGTGCTGCCAGCTCGTTGACGCTGGTGGCTGAAGGGCTGACCGCCACCGGCGGTTGAGGCTGACTGGTTGGCTGCGTCTCTGGCGTCGCCAACGGCGCCTGCCCGGCTGTTAACATGCCGGTGCGCTGTAAAATTTCACGCAGCGCTGGCACATCGCTGCTCACCTGGCCGGGACGCAGGGTGGCGCTGTCGCGCAGCTGCGGCCAGGGACGGTTATCCGCCAGCAGCGTTTTTAACGCGCGGTGCATCGGGACGTACTGTGGATGTTGCGGCTCAAGCGACGTCACGAATGCGCGGCTGGCCCCGCTGTTCACGGCATGCTGCCACTGATTGACCACGGACAACGGCGGCATCGTGAGCTTGTAAGGCACATTGCTGTAGAGCCAGGTTTCACCCTGCGTGGGAACATTGGCCACAAACTGCAGGTAGCCCAGCATGGCATCACTTAGGGTGATATCCCGCGCCAATCCTTGAATGGCCGGATTGGTTAACCGTTCGATCCAGCGCGTAAACTGCGGCTGCACGCCGGACAGCGCCACTTCGGCCAGCTGCTGCTGAAACGCCTGAATCGCCTCGCGATCCTGCCAGATCGGCGCCATATTGCGCGCGGCATAGATCCCGGCTAATCCCGGCAGATAAAACGGTTGATCGCGGGCGCTGAGCGCCTGCTGAATCTGATGTTGGCTGGCGGCAACGGAGAGAGTACCTTGCGAGGTGCCCGGCAGCGCCGCAATGATCGCGGCCTGACTCACGGCCATTGGGAACAACGCGAGTGCCAGCCCGAAGGCAACACCGGCACGATTGAATTTCAGTTTATTGGTCAGCCACATCCCTGCCCCCTTCTCACTTAAGACACGGCGCCCTGTTTTCGCCATGTAAAGCCTGATTCTTATGAATGAGTATATGAATAAAAAACGGCATCTGCCCAACAAGGCCGATGCCGCTTACAGAGTAAACTTCGCGCTGCTTTTTAACCAGATTCAGCGCGAGGAATTTTCTGTTTCTAATCCTGAATCAGCCCGCGTTTCGCGCGTGGGTGCCGGGTCAGCCGAGAAGCCGCGCAGCCCTACCACGTGCACGTGCTCGGTATTGTTGAACACTTTACGCACCAGCTTGTAGGTAGTGCCTTTTTCCGGACTGATATTCTCTGGCGCAGCGATAACCAGCTGCATTTCCAGACGCTCACACAGCTCAAACAGCGTCGCAATCGAGCGTGCATCAAGGCGCGCGGCTTCATCCAGGAACAGCAGGCGACACGGCGAGATATCTTTGCCGCGCAGACGCCGCGACTCCTCTTCCCAGCTCTGCACCACCATCACCAGAATCGACATACCGGTACCGATCGCTTCACCGGTCGACAAGGCGCCGCTCTCAGCGCGCAGCCAGCCGTCTGAGCCGCGGTTAACTTCCACCTCCATCTCCAGATAGTTGCGGTAGTCCAGCAGCTCTTCACCAATGGTTTGTGGCGTACGCTGCCCCATATCAATGTGCGGATTCAGGCGCTGATACAGCTTCGCCAGCGCTTCTGAGAAGGTCAGACGGTTGCTGGTAAACAGATCCTGATGCTGCTCGTGTTCTTCTGACAGCGTATCCAACAGCGTCGCATGCGCTTCGCGCACGTTGACGTTAAGCCGCACGCTGCGCACCTGGCCAAAGCTCACCGCCTGCAGCCCTTGGTTGAGCTGACGGATACGGTTCTGCTCACGCTGAATGGTCTTGCGAATGATGTTCGCCGCGCTGCGCGAGCTGATCGCCAGCGTCTGTTCACGCGCCGTTAACTCTTCAGTCAGGCGATTGAGCTCAATCTCCATTTGCTCAATGGCTTCTACCGGATCGTCGGTGCGAATAATGTCCTGGCGAATACGCTCGCGCAGATGCTGATAGACCGCAATAAAGAACTGAATTTTGCGCTCGGGCCGCTTGGGATCTTCGGACAAGCGCAGCACGTCGCGCAGATGTTCGTTATCCGCCACCGCCAAACGCAGCGCACCCAGCGCTTTATCCGACATCGAGCGCAGCTCATCACCGCTGAGATACGCCAGCTCGCGACGATGCAGCCGACGCTCCACACCGTTCTCTTTAACCAGGCGAAGCACCGTGCACCAGCCCGCTTTGGCATTCACCACCTGCTCGCGCATCACGCGGTAATCACGCTCCAGCTTGCGCAGTTTCTTCTGCAGCCCGTCCATTTCGGCTTCACAGAAGGTGAGCTGCTTCTCGAGCTGATTGCGGCGGGCGCGATTATGGCTCAATGCGGTGTACAACTCATCGCGCCGCGTACGGGCACGCGCTTCGGCGCTGGCATCGGCTTGCACGCCAATGTCTTGCATCTCCTGCTGCAGCTCTTTAAGCATGTCGCGTTTGGCGTCGTAGGAACTTTTCAACGAGGCCAGCACTTGGCTGTACTGCGTCAGCTGCGCCTGATGCGTGCGCAGACGTTCACGCGCGCGTGCGCGCTCGCCTTCTGCCTGCTCCAAACGCTGACGCAGCTGCTCATTGAGATCGCTGTTGCCGGTCAGCATGTCTGCGGAGCCTTCGTAGCTGAAGTGGGCGCGACGCTGCACCACTTCAGTCAGGGCAAAGGCGCGCTGACGGGCTTCGCGCTGCTGCTGCTGCGCCTGCTGGTAATCGTGTTGCAGCTGTTCGTGCTGCTGCGGATCGCTCTGCAGCACGGCAATCAGCGGCTCCAGCTTGCTCAGTTTACTGCCGTGCTGGTGCAGGAAACGCGCCGCGTCCTGGGCTTCTTCCACCCGCTCGCGGATCTCGTCACAGCGATCGGCCAGCGTATCGTCCAGAAGCAAATTCACACGTGGCAGCAAGCGGTTGAGCTGCGCCACGCCTTCACGCGCCTGTTCGAACTGCGCGCGCTGCTGCTGATTGTCGTTCTCATGCTGTGCTAAGGCGCGTTCCAGCTCAGCTCGGCGAGTATTGAGCAGACGCATCTGCGCTTCGGGATCTTCATCAAACGCCACCGCCAGGTGACTGCCAATGAAACGGCTAAACGACTGGTGTAAACGCTGCGTTTTCTGTACGTCAAACGACAGGGTGGCGTAGCGCTCGGCCAGACGATCGCGTTCGTTGCTCAGCAGCTCAAGCTGATTTTCCCGCGCGGCGCGGCCAAACAGCGGCACTTTCGGGAAACGCGAATAGCGCCACTGGCGATCCGCAACTTTTACCACCACCGCGTTGTCCAGCTCGTCCACGCTAAATACGCTGTCGTCGAAGGATTGCGGATCGCCCTCAATCAGGTAGAGGTCTTCCGGGCACTCTTCAAGCCCATCAAGCAAGTCGCGCACCCGCGACAAATCCGGTACCACAATCGCATGGCGGGAGGGGCCATAGAGCGCCGAGAAATACGGCGCGTCATCCAGCGTGACGTCATCGTAAATTTCCGACAGCAGCACGCCGCCAAACCGCTCCGCCAGCTGGGTTAAGCGGGCGTCTTCGGCGCCGCCTGGCTGGCTGAGGCGTTCAATTTGCTGTTCGACCTCGCGCTTGCGCGCCGCAATTTCATCACGTTCAACGGTGGTTTCACGCTCGCGCTCCAGCAGCTGCTGCATAAATTCGGTGATCTGCTGGCTACTGGTCAGGGATTGTCCGGTCTGCTCGCTGAGCTGGGTTAAAATCTCCTGCGCCGCCAGCCAGTGTGGCGCGCGCGCCGTCAGCGCGGCGATGCGCTCGCGCAGCTGCTCCAGCTCCTGGCGCATCAGCATCCGACGTTCGCCTGCGTCAGCGACGCTTTCGCCGAGCTGTTCAATTTGCGCTTCCAGCTCACGCTGTAACGCTTCCAGCGCATCCGCATCGTACTGCTGCCCCTGGCGCTTGCAGAAATCCGCCAGCAGCCGCTCGGCATCGTGCTGTTCACGCAGACGCGTCTCAAGCTCATTAAGGCGCAGGCGCAGCGATGAGAGTTGGTCGGCGTGATGACGCTGATTCGCCGCGTCACGCAGCAGTTCGCGCCCCACCTGCCAGGCGTCCTGACGGCTTACCTCGCCGGCAATACTGGTCACCAGCGCCAGCGCCTGTTCAAACTGTCCGTGGGCGGCTTCTGCCACGCTCAGTTTCTGCTCAAGACGCAGCAGGCGATCGGTGGCTTCTTCTTCGCGCGCCTGGAAAACTTCCTGCCATTCCGCCGCATTATCAATGGTCAAATCCGGCAGCTGGCACTGCGCCCGCGCTTTTTCCAGCGCCTGAAGCGCCTGCTGATATTGAATGGCGCGCGTCTGCTGTACATCCAGCGCCTGCTGGAAATCCGCCAGCTGGCTCTTGAGTTCATCGACTTCAATTTCAGCGGCTTCAACGCGCGCTTCGTTCTCTTCCTGCACCTCACGCGCTTCCGCAACGACTTCGTTTTGCTCTTCGAGGCGGTAGGTCAGCTCCTCCAGATCGGCGTCGTAACGGGTGATTTTCTCCTGCTGGCGCATGGCGGTCTGCACCAGATTCAGGTGATCGCTCGCCGCCTGATAATCGGTTTCCAGATCGCTCTCGGCGCCGGTGTGCTCCGACAGCTCGCGCGCCATTTCAATATGGCGATACTGCTCTGAACTGAGCTGATTCCGCGCCGTAAACAGCTCGTTGCGCAGTTGTAGCGCGCCATCCAAATGAATGCGGCGCTCGTTGGCGTGGCGCATATAATCAGCAGAGACGTAGCTGGTGGCCTCGGAGATCAAATGCTTAAACAGATCGCGATCCGACTGCGTCACGCGAATCGCTTCCAGCGTCATGCGGTTTTCGCGCAGCGCGGCTTCCATATCCTGGAACGCTTTGCGCACGCCGCCGTTTTCAGGCAGCAGGTAGTCGCGCAGTGAACGCGTGATAGCGCTGGAGATGCCGCCATACAGCGACGCTTCAATCAGACGATAGAACTTGCTGCGATCGCCGGCCGTACGCAGGCGACGCGGCACCACACCCAGCTCAAACAGCACCGAATGGTAGTCGGTAACCGAATTGTACTGGCGGAACTGCACGCCCTCCTGCGCCTCAACGCGCTCTTTCACCTCGGCCAGCGGCAGGACCCGCGCCTGACGACTGTTGAGGATTTCAGTCAGCATGTCGGTGGGCTGCGCGTCGCTGGGCAAACCGTGAATGCTGAACGGTTTGATGTCCACTTTTTTGTCACGCCCCGCCACCTGCTGCAGACGCACGCCGACGATCACCCGCTGATGACGGGAGTTGATCACATCCAGCACGGAATAGCAGACGCCGGCGCGCAGTTTGCCGTGCAAACCTTTATCGCGTGATCCTGAGGTCGCCCCTGCTTCCGTGGTATTGCGGAAGTGCAGCAGGGTGAGATCGGGGATCAGCGCCGTGACGAACGCCGCCATGGTGGTGGATTTACCGGCGCCGTTACCGCCCGATAGCGTGGTGACTAACGCATCGAGATCAAACGTGCGGGCAAAAAAGCCGTTCCAGTTGATCAGCGTAAGCGAGCGAAATTTGCCGCGTTCAATCATGCTTCTTCATCCTCCGCGTTATCGTTCGCGTCGCGTTCACTGTCCAGGTCGTTTTCCAGTTCATCCCTTTCCGCTGCCGCCGCTTTGCTCTCCAGCGTCATGGCTTCACCATCGCGGATCAGTCGCAGCTGGGCATCGCGCGGGTCATCACCGCTGCGCACGTCGGCACCAAAGCGGAAGACCGACTCGGTAATGCGAAACTTGCTGCTGTCATTGCCCATAAACCACACCATGCCCAAACGGCGCAGGCGACTCAGGGAAGCGCGCATTTTTTCCTGCAGCTTCGCGCGGTCCAGGTCCGATCCGGTCGAGCGCTGGTTGACCAGCTTGAGCAATTTGCTTTCATCGGCCAGCGACAGCAGTTCGTCATACAGCTCTTGCTGGGTGAAGATGCCCTCGTTCGCCAGACGCTCCGGACTGAGGTAGAGATAACAGAGGATTTTACCCACCATCATATCCAGCTCAGAGAGCACCGAGCGCGGGATCAGCGTGGTTGAGCGCGGTCGCAGGTAGAAAAAGCCCTCGGGCGCGCGAATCAATTCGACGTTATACCGCGTATAAAATTCTTCCAGGTACTCCTGGTAGTCCATCAAAAAGGCGTGGTTATCCAGCTCTTCGATGCCAACGTGACGACCCGCGCGCAGCTGGCTATCTAGTGCCGGAAACAGCGGGTTTGCCAATGCCAGCGCCAGTTTGACGGGCATCACTTGTTCAATATTTGTCGATGACATGTGCCTGCACCTTGGCTCCGTAATCATTAATTGTTTGCCATTCTGCCGGTAAGCCGGCTAAGTCTGCTTCGGCTACGCCAAGCCGCACGGCCTGATCGATGACGATACGCGCCAGATCGAAATGGCGCGCGCGTGGGTACTGCGATAAGTAATCGCGCATCACCGATGCAAGGTGAAGCGGCTTTTGCTCCCGCTTGTAGACCAGCAATGCCTCTTCGATCATCGCGGCCAACTGCTCGCGGATCTCGTTGAATTCTTCATATTCCATTTCCGGCGGCAGCTCGCCCATCACTTCGTCGTTACGCAGCGTCATTTCGTCGTCGCGCATGTCGTAAAGGCGATCGGCGTTGGCGTAGGTCAGCGCCCATGGGCTGTCGAAGTAGCTCTGCACCGACTGACGCAGGCGCTGCGCAAACACGCGGTTTTTATCCATGTCGATTGCCGTACGGATAAATTTATGTACGTGTCTGTCGTAGCCAATCCACAGGTCAATGGCCTGCTGGCCCCAGCTGATAATGCGATCGAGCTTGTTTTGCAGGTCGAACACCAGTTTGTCGACAAAACCGAGATCGGGGCTGCTGAGCGTGGCATCCTGAATGCGTAACAGGTTGGCCTGCAGCTTATCGCCCGCGGCCTCCAGCGTATCTTGCAGTTCACGCAGCGTGCCGGAGGTTTCAGACAGCAACAGCTCGCAGCTGGAGATGGCGGCGCGCCAGTCTTTGTTAAGCAGATCGGCAATATCATTTTTCACCGCTTGCTGCTGCTCATCCATCAGGCGCTGCGTCATATCGATGCTGTCAAAAATCTCCGCCACAGAGTATTTCAGCGGGGCAAATACGTTGCGGTGCCAGTGGAATTCATCGCCATCTTCTTCTGCGGCGTCGGCGGCGCGCTTCAGCTCCTGCGCCACGATCGAGAGCTGCATAGAGAGACGAAGCGTAGAAAATTCACGCTGGCGGATATAGTAATCGGTAATGCCTATGGCGAGCGGCGTCAGGCGATAAATTGCATGGCCTTCGGTGAGCTCGCTGGTGAAGCGGTTCAGGAGTCGCTGCCGCACCATGTCGTTAATGGCGTTATTGGCACGTACCTGAACGGTTTCATGGGTCTGTTCAAACGCTTTGCTGACGTGCCGGAAGGCGTCAATTAACTCGCCCTCACTCATTTCACCGTCCATCCGCTCGCCGTTTAACGTCGCGATAGCCAGCAAAAAGGCCAGACGTTCAACCGGCAGCGCAAGCGAAAAGTCATTCTTGCGCGCCCATGCCACCAGTTCGGGGACCGTCTGGGAAAATTCGCTCATAGTTGATCCTTCTCACGGGGTTTGCGCGCAGTCACGTGGATATAGCGCCCCAGGCTTAAAAAGGGCTCCTGGCGACAGTAGCGCCGTTCCATCTCAATGATCTCCTCGACGCTTTTCCCTGCGCCGGGTTGCGGCTTCATGTAATCACTAAATACGCGAATGCCCGCGCGCCGCTCAATCTCAAAGCCGCAGTTTTCTAGCCACTGATTCACCTCCAGCGGATCGCGGGGGAAATCAGGCGACAGCGTGCGCTTCTTGCGTTTGGTCATATTGGCGCGCAGATAGCCGAAATTGCCCAGCGTCAGGGTGCGAAACGTCAAGCCGTGCGCGTTGTAAAACATCAGTGACAAAATGCCACCCGGTTTCAGCGTCTGCCACAGCGCTTTCAGCACCTGCTCCGGCTCTGCCACCCACTCAAGCACAGCGTGAAACAATACCAGATCAACCGGCTTATCCAAATGTTCGCCCACCTGCTGCGCGCTAATTTGTTTGAATTGCATGTTGTGGCTCACGCCTGCCGACGCAGCGTGCGCTTCGGCCAGTTTCAACATCTCCGCAGAGAGATCGCACAGCAGCACTTTGTGACCGCGCTCGGCCAGTCCTGATGAGATTTGTCCCACGCCGCCACCGGCATCTAATACCGTCAGCGGACCGGGCGGCAAGCTCGGCAAGAGGGCCTCCAGCTCATCCCAAAGCAGGGCCTGGCGGACCTGACCCTTGCGGGTGCCGTAAATGTTTTGCGCGAATTTATCCGCCAGATCGTCAAAGTTGCGATCCTGCATGCTGGAACTCCGGTTAGCTGCATTCAACGTGTGCTATTTTGTCACAGGCTCAGGCAGAATGAACCTTTCACACCGCAGTAACTGTCTGGCTGCTGTTTTTTCGGACAAAAGGAGCAAATTTCGATGTTTTTTGCGTTAAAAAAATGGATTGGCGCGATGTTACTGCCCTTGCCGCTGCTGCTGTCGCTGATGGCGCTGGGACTTTTGCTGCTCTGGTTTAGCCGCTGGCAGAAAAGCGGCAAAATTTTGATCTCCTTGAGCTGGCTGCTGCTGTTACTGCTCAGCGTCCATCCGGTGGCTGACCGCCTGCTGCTGCCGCTGGAACGTCAGTACGCCACCTGGAACGGCAGCGATCCCATGGATTATATTGTGGTGCTCGGCGGTGGCTACACCTACAACCCTGACTGGGCGCCAGGATCGAACCTGCTGGGCAACAGCTTGCCCCGCGTGACCGAAGGCGTTCGCCAGTGGCGCCGCTATCCGCAGGCCAAAATGATTTTTACCGGCGCTGCAGCAGGCTATAACCGCTATAGCAATGCCGCCGTGGCGGCAAAGGTGGCCGAAAGCCTGGGCGTTCCCGCCAGCGCGATTATTACGCTGGATCAGCCGCACGATACCGGTGAAGAGGCGCAGGCGGTACGGCAAATTGTGGGGCAGCACCCTTTCCTGCTGGTCTCCTCTGCGAATCATCTGCCGCGCGCCATGCGCTTTTTCCGCGCGGCGGGCTTGAACCCTCAAGCCGCGCCGGCCAACCAGCTGGCCATACGCTCGCCGCTGAGCCTGTGGGATCGCGTGCTGCCTTCGCCGATGTGGCTAAGCCACAGCGAACGGGCGATTTACGAGACGCTGGGTCTGATCTGGCAGCGGATACGCGGCACGTCGTCTGACTCAGACCAGCCAGGGCAATAGCTGCTGACGGGCATAATCAAAACGCGGACGGTCAAACTGTCCGCTGTCCATCCAGCATTCAATACAGTCCCACAGTTGGTAAAGCCAGCGCCGCCAGAGAAAACCTTCCGACACCGGCGCGCGCTGCAAATAATTTTGCAGCAGCGTCGCGTCTTCCCCCAGGTCTGACAATCGCCTCAGCTCAAATTCGCGCGGCCCCCATAGAATATCGCCCGGATTGACCATCGCCACCTGCGGCGTGTGCTGGGTGGCGAGACGAATGTGAGATAAACGCAGATTGCCGTGCAGCAATACGCAGGGATCGGCAAACCCGTGAAACAGTTTTGCCAGCTGGTCGCGGCTACGGAACAGGATCTGGCGATCCTCCAGCGTCAAAAAGGCGGGAGCCCGATAACCCAGCGTTGCCCAGAGCACTTCCACACGCTGGCGGTACCACGCGGGCCAGCTATTGCGCTGTACGCTGTCCACGTTGCCTACCAACCCCTCACTCTCCACACTGTGCCACCTCTGCAGCATCTCGAGGGTGTGCTGAAGCCAGGCAGTATTTGACGTCTCCGCCGCTGAGACACCCGCCAGCCGGGACATCAACAGCATTTCATGTACCGGCGGCTGCTGACTTAGCACCAGCCCCAGCACCGCAGGCACCGCGCCCGGGCTTTCTTGCCCCAGCAGCGTCAGCTTGCGCGCCTCCAGCGCCGCGCGTCCCTGCTGGCGATAATATTTCGCCACCAGCGGCATTGGCTCACCGTGATTGTCGTAGAGCGCGTAAAGCCGCGTTTGCGCGTGTTCGCTAAGCGTTTCGAGGCGGCTGACGTCTTCACCTAACACCAGCGTCAGTTCAGTACGGAGATTTTCCATACGCTCCCCTTTTACAGTGGTTTCATGAAGTTGGACGTGACGAAAACGGTGCGGCGGGCGAAAGCAATGGCCAGCGTGAACCGCTGGCCGACAGGCGTTACGGCTGCATAGCCGCGCGAACGCGCGTTAAATCTTCGGGTGTGTCGACGCCCACGCTGGGTACGGTGTGCGCCACGTCCACGTGAATTTTTTCCCCGTACCACAGCACGCGCAGCTGTTCGAGCAGTTCAATATGCTCCAGCGGAGACGGCGCCCATGCGACGTAACGACGAATAAAGCCGGCGCGGTAAGCGTAGATGCCGATATGCCGCAACAACGTGTCGCCGATGTGCGCCTGCGACTGGCTAAACCGTTCGCGATCCCAGGGAATGGTGGCGCGTGAGAAATAGAGCGCATAGCCTTCACGGTCGCGTACTACCTTCACCGCGTTAGGATTAAAGGCCTCTTCGACGTCGACAATCGGCACCGCCAGCGTAGCCATACCCGCTTTGGCGCAGGCCAGGTTATCGGCAACCTGCCGCACGATCGCTGCCGGGATCATCGGCTCATCGCCCTGTACGTTCACGATGATTGTGTCATCGGCGAACTGATACTGCTCCACCACTTCGGCTAAACGTTCAGTGCCGGATTGATGGTCGGTACGCGTCATGCAAACCTCCCCACCGGCAGCGGTCACCGCTGCAGCAACATCCGGATGGTCGGTGGCGACAATCACACGCTCCGCGCCCGACTCACGCGCGCGCGCCATGACGTGCAGTACCATCGGCTTGCCGTGGATATCCACTAGCGGTTTTCCTGGCAAGCGCGTGGAAGCATAACGCGCCGGGATAATGGCAACGAAACTCATGGATGAATCTCTTCGGCCGACAGCGTGCGCGCTTCCACTTCCAGCAGCACGGGAATGCCGTCACGCACCGGGAAAGCCAGCCCATCGGGCTTACAGATCAGCTCCTGCTGCGCCTTATTAAAGTACAACTTTCCGTTACATACCGGACAGGCCACGATCTCAAGTAAACGGTGATCCATCATTTTCTCCTTCAACACCGATTCGTCGGGGGATTAGCATACCATAGCGTAGCCTTGCCGCGTGCGCGGGATGGCAGCAGGGGGCAAAGTATTAAACATCGGTGCGCCAGCGCGCTGACCAGGCATCCACGAGCGCGGCAGGTGCGTTTTCCACAATGACCTCACGCGCCCCTTGCCAGCGGGCAAAACGGGTGATCGCCAGCTTAACATCCTTGAGGAACGCGCTACTGAGCCGCACGCCCGCCTCCAGCCAACATCCACGCACCACCAGCTGTTGCGCCTGACGCGACATTTTCGCGTCCAGCCGCGCTTTGAGGACGCCACGGTGTAACACGGGCAGAACGAAGTAGCCATACTGACGCTTGGGTGCGGGGGTATAACACTCAAGGCGGTAATCAAAGTTGAATAATTCTCGCGCGCGGCGGCGATCCCATACCACCGGATCAAAGGGGGACAGCAGCGTGGTGTGCGTCGCCGCCGGGCAGTTTTCCAGCAGCGCATACAGGCTATGGTGGAGCCACATTTCGCCCAATGTCTCCACGTCCACACGCACAATGTCGCCCCGCGCCTGCGCGCCCTTGAGCCAGGCGGTTAACGGCGTCCGCTTCAAACGGTAATAATCCGGCAGCCAGCTGGCGCGAAAAATCCCCAAGCTGCGAGCGCTGCGGTTGAGCATCTCCGTGACGGCATCCGCTTCGCTCAGTGCATGTTCAGCGTCGTTCCAGGCAGGCATGACGCGGTGACGTACATCATAAACGCGCTGAAAATGGTGGCGGGCCACGACCATAAGCTCACCGGCGCTGAAAAGATTCTCCAGATGACGCTTGTGCGGTTTCCATGCCCACCAACCGGGCTTGGTCTGTCGATCATTTTTGAAGTCCGCCGCACGCACCGGGCCATGGGCGGCGATATCATCCAGCAGGGTCGCGATCTCTTGCGCGTGCTCTGCCATCCATTGCGCATTGTATTTCCACCCCAATTTCTCCGGCTGCCACATGCGATGCCGCAACAGCGCATAATCTTCAATGGGAATAAAGCAGGCTTCGTGCGCCCAATATTCGAACAGCGCGCCGGAGGCCAGCGCGTCTTCCAGCCAATGGGGTGGGAAAGCGCCTAAGCGGCTGAACAGCACAAGATAGGGGCTGCGCGCGACCACATTGATGGTGTCTATTTGCAGCAGGGACATTTGCCGGATAGCGGCAAGCATATCGTCGGACCGCGGCTGGCGCACCGGAGAACGCAGTACGCCCTGTGCCGCGAGGTGCAGATTACGTGCAGTTTGCAGAGAGAGATAAGCAGTGGTCGACATCACGTCTCTCCCGAAAGGTTAGCGCGAGCGCGCCTCAGCGCAAAGTTGCGTCAGATCGTCGAGCAAGGCTGCCAGCGGGGCACCCGTGAGATGCGCCTCTACGGGCACGTACCACCAATGAGAACGAGCAAAGTTTCTGCATTTCACCGCATCTTTCTCTGTCATGACCAGACACTGGTCGGCTTGCGTCAGCTGTGCCAGCTCCTTTTCGCTGTATGCGTGGTGATCCGCAAAGGCCACTTCGGCAACCGGCGTCACGCCCTGCTGCTTCAGCGTGCTGAAGAAACGCGGCGGATGGCCGATACCCGCCATCGCCACCATCGCAGGCAGCTGCGTCAGCGGCAGGGCCACGCCCGTATGCAAATTGATGGCCGGGCCTGGCGTTAACGTCATCGCGATCTCATGCCCCTGCGCCTGGCCACCGTTAACAATCACCGCGTCGACGCTCTTTAAACGCCCCGCGCGCTCACGCATTGGGCCTGCGGGCAACCACCACCCGTTGCCAAAACGCCGCACGCCATCAATCACGACAATTTCCCGGTCGCGCTGTAAGGCATAATGCTGCAAGCCATCGTCGGTGACGATGACATCAAGGTCGTGCGCGGCCAGCAGTGCCTCAACCGCTGCGCGTCGCACGGGAGCCACCGCCACTGGCGCGTGGGTGCGCTGGGCAATCAGCACCGGCTCATCCCCCGCCTGCTGCGTGGGGGTGTCCGCCGTGACGAGCAGCGGATAGTGTGCCGCTTTACCGCCGTAACCGCGGGATACCACGCCCACGCGAAAACCTCGCTGCTGCAAGGTCTGTACCAGCCAAATCACCACGGGCGTTTTACCGTTGCCTCCCGCCGTGAGATTACCGGTGACGATCACCGGTACGGGCGCGCGCCAGCTTTTACGCCAGCCGCGCTGATAGCTCAGGCGAATCAGCCCGGCAACCGCACCGTAAAGCAGGCTCAGCGGCCAGAGCAGTAGCCACAGCGGCGAACGACCGCTCCAGATACGCTCAATCATTGACCAAACTGCAGCTTATGGAGCTGCGCATAAGCGCCTTTTTGCGCCAGCAACACGTCATGCGTGCCGCGCTCCACGATACGTCCCTCTTCCACCACCACGATTTCATCGGCTTTTTCGATAGTGGACAGACGGTGCGCAATCACCAGTGAGGTACGGTTTTTTTGTAACTCATCAAGGGCAGACTGGATGGCACGTTCTGATTCAGTATCCAAGGCCGATGTCGCCTCATCAAGAATCAGGATGGGGCAATCGCGCAGTAGCGCGCGCGCAATGGCGATACGCTGACGCTGTCCACCTGACAGCAACACGCCGTTTTCGCCAATCACCGTATCAAGCCCGTTATCCATGCGGTTGATAAAGTCCATGGCATGCGCCATGGTTGCCGCCTGCTCAATTTGCTCACGGGTATACTCTTCCGTGCGCGCATAGGCAATGTTATTGGCAATGGTATCGTTGAACAGATGCACGTTCTGCGACACAAGGGCCACCTGATTACGCAGCGAACGCAGCGTGTATTCACGTAAATCATGCCCGTCGAGCAAGATTTCGCCCGAGTCGATGTCATAGAAGCGCGTCAGGAGGCTCGCAAGCGTGGATTTGCCCGATCCTGATCGTCCCACCAGCGCCACGGTTTTGCCTTCTGGCAGCGACAAGTTGATGTCGCGCAGCGCGGGAATGTCACGTCCAGGGTAGGTAAACGTCACATTGCGGAACTCCACGTCCCCTTTCGCACGGACGATTTCACGTTTGCCATTGTCGATCTCTTGCTCACTGTCGAGAATGGAGAACAGCGTTTGGCACGCCGCCATGCCGCGCTGGAATTGCGCGTTGACGTTAGTCAGTGATTTCAGGGGGCGCATCAGAGCAATCATTGATGAAAACACCACGGTAATGGTACCCGCCGTTAACGTTTCCATGACGCTTGGGAAGCTGGCCGCGTAAAGCACAAACGCCAGCGCCAGCGAGGCGATAAGCTGGATCACCGGATCGGAAATGGAGGAAGCGGAGACCAACTTCATGCCCTGCTGGCGCATCTTGTTACTGACGCGCGCAAAACGCTCTGACTCAATTTCCTGTCCGCCAAAAATCAGCACTTCTTTATGCCCTTTCAGCATCTGTTCCGCGCTGGTGGTGACCTGGCCCATGGTGTTTTGCATGTTCTTGCTGATGCTGCGGAAACGCTTAGAGACCGTGCGGATCGCAAAGGAAACCAACGGCGCGAGCAGAATCAGGATCAGCGAAAGCTGCCAGCTGTAGTAGAACATCATGATGAACAGGCCAATGATAGAGGCCCCTTCCCGCACCACGGTCACGAGCGCGCTGGAAGACGATGACGCGACCTGTTCAGAATCATAGGTGATGCGTGACAGCAGCGTCCCGGTAGATTGCTGGTCGAAAAACGCCACGGGCATGCCCATCATGTGGCTGAATAAACGACGGCGCATGTTCATGACGACGTTGCCGGAAACCCATGAAATACAGTAACTCGAAATATAGCTGGTCACGCCGCGCACCAGCATAAGGCCGATCACCGCCAATGGCATCCACAGCATCACCGACTTATCCGCTTTACCGAAACCGTCATCTAACAAGGGTTTCAACAGCGACAGCATTAAGGTGTCACCGGCCGCATTGAGAATCAGTGCGACTGCTGAAACCAGCAGGCCAGCCTTATGCGGTGCAATCATTGGCCAGAGTCGGCGGAATGTCTGCCACGTCGAAAGATCTTTATCTTGATGCATTATTTATTCACGCTGTTTGAAATAGCCGCTCATTCTACCTGGATTCACGTTTGACGCCAAACCACTGATGATACCAGCGCGGCTTAATTTGCTCTCGGAAACGACTTATCTGCCACTTGCCCGCACGAATGCCAATATGGATCTGCCCTGACTGCGCCGTATCGTACCAGGCGTAACCCTGTGCCTGGTAACGCGCCATGACGGCTTGATTCGGCAGTCGCCACGCGCTGTAACGCGCCACAGAGGCAATGGCGACCTGCCCGGCAACGCGGCGCAGCAGTAACGCGCCCGACGAGGTCCGGCTCCCGTGATGAGGCACCTGCATAAACGTGCTGCCCAGTTGCGCCTGCTCCAGCGCCACTAACTTTTTCTCCGCCTCCGCTTCAATGTCGCCAGTAAGAAGCAGGCTGATGCGCCCGTCATCCACGCGAATAACGCAGGTATCGTTGTTGTGGCCTTGGGTTGGATTTTCCATTGGCCACAATACCGTAAAGGTGAGTTTTCCCCATTGCCAACGCTCTCCCCGCTTACAAGGCACATGATCGGGTTGCCCCAGCGCGCTTTTAATCGGCGTCAGTGGCAATGCACGCTGGATGGCATTTAGACCGCCGCGATGATCGAGATGTTTATGGCTGAGAATGACGGCGTGCAATCGCCGGTGGTGATAATGCAGCCATGGCAGGATGATACGCGCCCCGGCATCGCTCTGCGTCCATGCTGGGCCGGTATCATATAACACCACCTCTTCGCCTTGGGAGATGGCCACTGCGAGTCCATGGCCGACATCCAGCATATCGATTTGCCAATCGTCTTGTGGCTGCGCATGGCGCCACAGCATTACCGCCAGCGCAATGCAGCAGCAGTGGATGCCCGTGACGTAAATCAACCGGCTCCGCCAGATTATTATCCCAAGCCACAGCACAATAGCGGCAGGTAACGCCGCACTGACTGGCCACCAGCCGGCAGGCAGCAGCGCCAACCCGTATAGCACGCCGCTGAGCGAGAGGTCGGCCAACGTCCACAACGTGGTGGCAACGAGCGGAAACGAGAGCAGCATGGCGCCCAAAATGAAGGGGACAGTCACCAGCGAGACAATTGGCACCGCGAATAAGTTTGCCAGCCAGGCGCTTACGCTGACGCCGTGAAAAAGATACATCTGCAGCGGCGCCATCAGCACCATCATGCCCAGCTGAAGGTGCAATAACCGCAGTACTAACCAGCGTTTTCCGGTGCGAAAACGCACGGGTAGCCTCAGCCATTGAAAGACGATCAACAGCATTGCCACGGCCAATGTGGAAAGCCAAAAACTTTCTGAAAGTACGGCGAGCGGATCCAGGGCGAGCATGCCTCCCACGCACAGCGTCCAGACGTGCCAGCCAGAAAGCTGCCAGCCCGCCAAGCGCACGCTGGTCCAGATCATCAGAGCCAATAACGCGCGCTGCGCAGGCGCATGGCTTCCGGCGATCCAGCAATAAACGGCTGCCGCCGCCAGGCCAGCGCACAGTGGAAAAACGTACCCTATCCATTTCGCCGGCAGCAGTCGCTGCAGGCCGCGCGCCAGCATCCAACCCAGCCCGGCCGCCAGGGCGATATGCATCCCTGAAATCGCCATGAGATGAGCGGTGCCCGTGTCGCGCAAAAGCTGGCGCTGCGCTGTGGTGATATCTTCGCGCTGCCCAAATGCCAGCGCCTGCAAAAGAGCTGAATGCTTTGTCTCACGCATCAGCCTCGCGTGATAACCCAAAAAGCGTGCGCGCCAGCCACAGGCAGAGGATGTCACCTGTTGCTGCAGGATCCGTCCTTGTAAGGGCGTGTGATTCGCCAGAGAAAACCGCTGCAGGTCGAAGCCGCCCGCATTTAAACGGCCGTGGACCGGGCGCATACGTAACGTCATTTTCCAGCGCTGTCCTGCACAGAGGGGCGGATTGGTTGTTACCTGATTGAGCGTCACCCAGCGCGGCGGAAAGAGATAGCGCTCGCCTACGCGCACTATCTTTGCGGTCACCTGCTGCTGCGAATGTTTGACGTCGCTAATGCTGACCGTCACGTCTACTGCCTTTACAGTGAGTTGCTCAATGTCATCCAGCATTTGGCGCGCTTCAAATAACGCCCATGCAGCAAGCAGTAGCACAATGCCAATGATGCGCAGATGCCGCGATGACATGGCGCATATCACCGCGGCCACCGCCATGAATGCAATGGCCTGTGATGAAGGAATGGTGGGTAACACACCCAGCGGCAGCGCCATCAGGATCATTAAGCGCGCCAGTAAAATCCACGTTATCTGCATAGCCTCTCTCCCTGAGGCCGACGATTATGCGGAAACGCGGCGTGAGGCGCCTGCGTCACATGCGCGCGTTAGAAGATAGCGTCAGAGGAAAGTGCGTGATTACCGCAGAAGACATTATTTTTGAGCGGGCGCGCACAGGACGCGAATTTTGGGTAAAAAAAAACGACACCCTGGGGTGTCGTTTCTGCGGTTCGGTAACGGCTTAGCCGTAAATATTTGCACGGTCACGCAATTCTTTGCCCGGCTTGAAGTGGGGAACGTATTTACCTTCCAGTTCCACTTTGTCACCCGTTTTAGGGTTACGGCCGGTGCGCGGTGCGCGGTAGTGCAAAGAGAAGCTGCCGAATCCCCGGATTTCAATGCGTTCGCCTTGTGCCAACGTTGTGGCCATGTGCTCAAGCATCTCTTTAACCGCATCCTCAACGACTTTCGCCGGGATATGAGTATGCTGGCCAGCAAGTCTTTCAATCAGTTCTGACTTGGTCATGTAACCTCCGGTTAATCCCTAAATGGAAAGGTATGACAGCTTTTACCGAAACCGGACGATTGATATCGTCCGGTGCCTCGGGTCGATTACTCGCCTTTAGCCGCTTTGAACGCTTCAGCCATCGCGTTAGAGAAGTTGCCTTCTTCCTGTTTGGTGTTAACAGTGTTGATAGCTTCTTTCTCGTCAGCCTGGTCTTTAGCACGTACAGACAGGCTTACAACGCGGTTTTTACGGTCAACGCCGGTGAATTTAGCTTCAACGTCGTCGCCCACGCTCAGAACCAGCGTTGCGTCTTCGATGCGGTCCATAGAAGCTTCAGAAGCGCGCAGGTAACCCTCTACGCCGTCAGCTAATTCTACTGTAGCACCTTTAGCGTCAACTGCAGTGACTTTACCGGTCACGATAGCGCCTTTCTTGTTCAGGGTGATGTAGTTGTTGAATGGATCTTCAGCCAACTGCTTCACGCCCAGAGAGATGCGCTCGCGCTCTGCGTCAACCTGCAGTACAACTGCAGCGATTTCGTCGCCTTTCTTGTATTCACGAACGGCTTCTTCGCCGGTTGCGTTCCAAGAGATGTCAGACAGGTGAACCAGACCGTCGATGCCGCCGTCCAGGCCGATGAAGATACCGAAGTCAGTGATTGACTTGATTTTACCTTCAACGCGATCGCCTTTGTTGTGGGTCTCAGCGAACTGCTGCCATGGGTTAGATTTGCACTGCTTCAGACCCAGGGAGATACGACGACGTTCTTCGTCGATGTCCAGAACCATAACTTCAACCACATCGCCCACGTTAACCACTTTAGATGGGTGGATGTTTTTGTTAGTCCAGTCCATTTCAGAAACGTGCACCAGACCTTCAACGCCTTCTTCAATCTCAACGAAGCAGCCGTAATCAGTCAGGTTGGTTACGCGACCGGTCAGGCGAGTGCCTTCTGGGTAACGCTTAGCGATAGCAACCCATGGATCTTCGCCCAGCTGTTTCAGGCCGAGGGATACGCGGGTACGCTCGCGGTCGAACTTCAGCACTTTAACAGTGATTTCGTCGCCCACGTTGACGATTTCGCTTGGATGCTTAACGCGCTTCCACGCCATATCGGTAATGTGCAGCAGGCCGTCAACGCCACCCAGGTCAACGAATGCGCCGTAGTCAGTGAGGTTCTTAACGATACCTTTGACTTCCATGCCTTCCTGCAGGTTTTCCAGCAGCTGATCGCGCTCAGCGCTGTTCTCAGATTCGATAACCGCACGACGTGAAACCACGACGTTGTTACGTTTCTGATCAAGCTTGATTACTTTGAATTCAAGCTCTTTGCCTTCCAGGTGCAGCGTGTCGCGGACCGGACGAACGTCAACCAGTGAACCTGGCAGGAACGCACGAATACCGTTCAGCTCAACTGTGAAGCCACCTTTAACTTTGCCGTTGATAACACCGGTAACAGTTTCAGCGTCTTCGTAAGCTTTTTCCAGCGTGATCCAAGCTTCATGACGTTTAGCTTTCTCACGGGACAGCAGGGTTTCACCGAAGCCGTCTTCTACTGCATCCAGAGCAACGTCAACTTCGTCGCCCACCTGGATTTCCAGTTCGCCAGCTGCGTTCTTGAACTGTTCTGCAGGAATTGCAGATTCAGATTTCAGACCCGCATCAACCAGAACGACGTCTTTGTCGATAGAGACAACAACGCCACGAACGATGGAACCCGGACGGGTTTCGATTTCTTTCAGGGACTCTTCAAAGAGTTGAGCAAAAGATTCAGTCATATTGATAATCTTAGGATTCTTCAATTTAACGTCCACCTGACTTCACTGTCGGATGGGGTTGTTTCACATGCCCTGCACCCATTCCCTGGTACAGGGTTACAGCAATTCTGTGGCCGAAAAAGATTAAATGCCCAGCTTTTGGCGGGCATAATCCAGCGCCTTCTCAATCACTTGCTCAATAGACATGCTGGTTGAGTCCAGCACCAGAGCATCAGCGGCAGGCACCAAAGGGGCGATAGCGCGATTGCGGTCGCGGTCGTCGCGTTCCTTCGTCTCGGATAAAAGGCGATCAAAGTTAACATCAAAGCCCTTTTCCTGCAACTGTAGCATACGCCGATGCGCGCGCTCTTCCGGGCTGGCATCGAGAAAAATTTTCACCGGCGCGTCTGGGAAAACCACCGTTCCCATGTCGCGTCCGTCAGCGATAAGGCCCGGTTCTTCGCGAAATGCGCGCTGCCGACGCAGCAGCGCTTCGCGCACGCGTGGGAATGCCGCAACGCGTGATGCGGTATTGCTAACTTCCTGCGTACGGATCTCGCCCGTCACCTCTTCGCCTTCCAGGATAACCTGCACTTCACCCTCTACCGACAGGAAGCGCACATCAAGGTGGGCCGCCATCGGCACCAGCGCCTCTTCAGATTCAATATCCACCTGATGATGAAGGGCGGCCAGAGCCAATACGCGATAAATCGCACCTGAATCAAGCAGATGCCACTGCAATGACTCCGCCATCGCTTTACATAACGTCCCTTTACCCGCGCCGCTTGGGCCATCAACGGTAATTACCGGGGCGATTGCCGTCATTGTTCTCTCCTGTTACTGCCTGTCTGGTGCCAGCCTGACGTGGCTGACTAAATTGCGCGGCATTATACGCTGCCCACGCCGGGGGCGTTACCCCTTAACGTAGACAACGTTGTAATTTTAGACAGATTCGGAAGATTTTCCGCCAGCAGGACCAGCAGAATGAAGAACAACCCGGCCGTGCTGCGCCGGGCTGGCAGCATCAGGCGGAGTGGCTGATACGGGATAGTTGCTGGAAATAATCTGGGAACGTTTTTGCCGTACAGCCAGGATCGAGAATGGTGACCGGAGTGTCAGACAGCGCCACCAGCGAAAAACACATCGCCATACGATGGTCGTTGTAAGTGCCAATCTCCGCATGCTGCAAACGCACAGGTGGCGTGACGCGGATAAAGTCATGTCCTTCTTCCACTTCCGCACCGACTTTGCGCAATTCGGTCGCCATCGCGGCCAAACGATCGGTCTCTTTAACGCGCCAGTTATAAATATTGCGCAGGGTCGTGGACCCTTCAGCAAACAGCGCGGCGGTGGCAATGGTCATCGCGGCATCAGGAATATGGTTCATATCCATGTCGATGGCCTTGAGCGTTCCGCGTGAACAGGCGATGTAATCCTCTCCCCACTCAATCTCCGCGCCCATTTTTTCCAACACATCGGCAAAGCGGATGTCACCCTGCACGCTGTTGCGGCCGATGCCGGTAACGCGAATAGTGCCCCCTTTGATCGCCGCCGCCGCCAGGAAGTAGGAAGCGGAAGAGGCGTCGCCTTCAACCAAATAGTCCCCGGGTGATTGGTACTGCTGCTGCCCTTTGATCACAAAGCGCTGGTAAGCCTGATTTTCCACGCTGACGCCGAAACAGCGCATTAAATGCAGGGTGATATCAATGTAGGGTTTGGAGACCAGATCGCCTTTGATGGTCAGCATGGTGTCATGCTGAGCCAGCGGTGCGGTCATTAACAGAGCGGTCAGGAATTGGCTAGATACGCTGCCGTCAACGCTGACTTCCCCGCCGGTGAATCCACCCTGCAGGCGAATGGGAGGATAATCCGTCTGCTCAAGATAGGCGATCTTTGCGCCGCCCTGGCGAAGCGCATCCACCAGATGCCCAATCGGGCGCTCCTTCATGCGTGGCTCGCCGGTCAGCACAATGGATTGCTCACTCAGGCAGAGCGCAGCGGCAAGCGGACGCATTGCGGTACCGGCATTGCCTAAAAACAGCTCCAGCGGTTGGTCAGCCTGTAATGGACCGCCTTTGCCCTGCACCTCACATACGGTGCGATCGGCGGAAAGGGTGTAGTTGACCCCCAGCGCCTGCAAGGCATTAAGCATGTGTTTAACGTCATCGCTGTCCAGCAAGTTAGTCAGGCGCGTCGTGCCGTTGGCCAGCGCGGCCAGTAAAAGAGCGCGATTGGACACGCTTTTAGAGCCCGGTAAGTTTACCGTGCCTGCAACGTGTGCAATTGGTTGAAGCGTCAGGGAGTCCTGCATGTGAAACCAAATCTCCAAAAATATGCGACCCCGCGCATGGGCGGGGTCTATGGCCAGCCAGGCTGGCGTGATAAGCGTAATTAGCCGTGGCGACGTTCGAAGTCTGCCATGAAGTCCGTCAGCGCTTTTACGCCTTCCAGTGGCATCGCATTGTAAATGGAGGCACGCATACCGCCAACCACGCGATGGCCTTTTAGCGCGTGCAGACCCGCCGCCAGGGACTCTTCAAGAAAAAGCTTATCTAAACCGGCATCCGCCAGCTGGAACGGTACGTTCATGCGTGACCGGTTTTCTTTCGCTACATTGTTTTGATAGAAGCTGCTGTTATCTATGGTGCCGTAGAGGAGATCGGCCTTCGCCTGATTTAACTTATCCATTTCGGCGACGCCGCCCTTCTCTTTCAACCATTTGAATACCAGTCCGGACAGGTACCAGGCGAAGGTGGGCGGCGTATTGAACATCGACTCGTTCTCGGCCAACACGGTGTAGTCGAGGATCGAAGGCACCCAACGTTGCGCTTTGCCTAGCAGATCCTCGCGCACCACCACCAGCGTTAAACCGGCCGGGCCAATGTTCTTTTGTGCTCCGGCATACAGCATACCGTAACGGCTAATGTCCAAAGGACGAGAAAGAATGGTTGAGGAGAGATCCGCGACCACCACTTTGTCGCCAAAGTCCGGCTCTTCGTCAATGGCAAGACCGTCAATGGTTTCATTCGGGCAAAAATGTACGTAGGCCGCATCATCACTCAGCCGCCATTCACGCATCGGCAGCAGCGCGCGTTTGCCGTCGCGGGTGGTTTTAATATCGATGGTGTTAGGGGTGCAGAATTTTTCCGCTTCTTTTATCGCGCTGTGCGCCCAGTAACCGCCGTCCACGTAGTCCGCCTGGGTCGCATTGCCCAGCAGGTTGCCCGGCAGAGCGGCAAATTGCGCCCGCGCGCCGCCGTGGCAGAATAAAACTTTGTAATTGTCAGGGATTTTCAGCAGATCGCGAAAATCTTGCTCTGCGGTAGCGGCAACCGCCATAAACTCTTTGCTGCGGTGACTGATTTCCATCACCGAGGTTCCTAAGCCATGCCAGTTTGTTAATTCTTGTTCGGCACGCCTGAGCACTTCTACCGGCAGCATGGCCGGACCAGAGCTGAAATTATAAACCTGCGTCATTTACCCTCACCACTGTCATATCGAACGGTTATGAATATCTTTTCGGTTTTATCACTGCCATTCGTGGGCTGCAATCATTAATCCGGCAGCGATCACATTTCTGTGTGATGCCCCACCGCAGCTTATATTACGAACGGCATCCGCCATGGCATTTTGTGAGGCAATATCCACCCGCGCATACGCCTGTCCGACAAATGGATTAATTTGGTATCACGAATAGCGCCGCACGCGCAAAACCCGTATTATTGCGCGCTTTACGCCCACCCCATAGACTTGAGAGAGCGCCATCATGACGCAAACCTTTATCCCCGGAAAAGACGCCGCGCTGGAAGACTCCATCGCCCGCTTTCAGCAGAAACTGCAAGACCTGGGCTTTAACATTGAAGAAGCCTCCTGGTTAAATCCGGTTCCCCACGTTTGGTCGGTGCACATTCGCGATCGCGACTGCCCGCTGTGCTTCACCAACGGCAAAGGCGCCAGCAAAAAAGCGGCGCTGGCCTCCGCGCTGGGTGAGTATTTTGAGCGTCTCTCAACCAATTACTTTTTTGCCGATTTTTGGCTTGGCCACACCCTCGCCAACGGCGACTTTGTGCACTATCCCAATGAAAAATGGTTCCCGCTGCCGGAAGATGACAGCCTGCCGGAGGGGATTCTCGATGCGCGCCTGCACGCCTTCTACGATCCTGAGCAGAGCCTAAGCGCGTCGGATTTGGTTGACCTGCAATCGGGCAACGCCGCGCGTGGGATTTGTGCCCTGCCCTTTGCCCGTCAGTCCGATCAGCAAACGGTCTATATCCCAATGAACATCATTGGCAACCTCTATGTGTCCAACGGCATGTCAGCGGGTAATACCGCCAACGAAGCGCGGGTGCAGGGCTTGTCAGAAGTGTTTGAGCGCCACATCAAAAACCGCATCATTGCTGAATCCATTAGCCTGCCGGAAATTCCTGCAGAGGTGATGCAGCGCTATCCCTCCGTGGTAGAAGCCATTGCGCGGCTGGAAGCAGAAGGCTTCCCGATCTTCGCTTACGATGCCTCACTTGGCGGCCAATACCCGGTGATTTGCGTGGTGCTGTTTAACCCTGCCAACGGCACCTGCTTTGCCTCGTTTGGCGCACACCCGGATTTCGGCGTGGCGCTGGAGCGTACCGTCACAGAACTGCTGCAGGGCCGCGGCCTGAAAGATCTGGATGTGTTCACGCCGCCGACGTTTGATGACGAAGAAGTCGCCGAGCATGCCAACCTGGAGACGCACTTTATCGATTCCAGCGGTTTAATCTCGTGGGATATGTTCAAAGATGATGCCGACTATCCTTTCGTGGATTGGAGCTTTGCAGGTACCACGCAGGAAGAGTTCGCCACTTTAATGGCCATCTTCCAGGCTGAAGACAAAGAGGTCTACATTGCCGATTACGAGCATTTAGGCGTTTACGCTTGCCGTATTATTGTGCCCGGCATGTCAGATATCTATCCGGCAGAGGATCTGCTGCTCGCCAACAACAATATGGGCGCATCGCTGCGTGACACCCTGCTGGCGCTGCCCGCCAGCACTTGGGAACCCGAGGCCTACCTCGACCTGATTGTGCAACTCGATGAAGAAGGCCACGACGATTTCACCCGCGTGCGTGAGCTGCTGGGCCTGGCGTCCGGTAAAGACAACGGCTGGTACACGCTGCGCATTGGTGAGTTGAAAGCGATGCTGGCGCTGGCGGGCGGCGATCTCGATCAGGCCTTGATCTGGACGGAATGGACCATGGAATTTAACCAGTCCATCTTTAGCGAGACGCGTGCAAACTACTACCGCTGCCTGCAGACCCTGCTGCTGCTGGCGATGGAAGAAGATCGCGATCCCATTCAGTATCATCGTGCTTTTGTGCGCATGTACGGTGAAGAAGCCGTGGATGCGGCGTCAGCGGCCATTAGCGGCGAAGCACCGTTCTACGGCCTGCAGGCAGTAGACAGCGATCTCAACGCATTCCCGGCGCATCAAGCGCTGTTGGCGGCGTATGAAAAACTGCAGGTTGCCAAGCGTCGCTACTGGTCGGCCAAATAAAGGCACGTATGCCTCAGCCTTAATCAGAATACCGTGCAAGCACCGGTCTCCCGGTGCTTTTTTTATGCTGGCGAGATGCGCTGCTTAACGCCTCTGCACAGCGTTCCCCCCCGCTCACCTCCCCTCAATTAAAAATATATAGCAAAATTTAAAATATTTTTAATATAGCAAAATCAATAAATTAAACAGCAAAACATCCCTATATGCGGCCTGGAGCACGCGCGGTCGCAGGCTAACATGATCCATATCAATTCCGGGATTGTTGCGCCTTGTTAGTATCTCCATAGGCAATTTGTGGAGACCGCGGGTATGAAAACTGATAACCCATTCAATGCACTATTACCGGCGGCAATGGCAAAAGTGGCAGAAGATGCCGGCGTCTATAAAGCCACAAAGCATCCTCTTACCACGTTTTTTCTCGCCCTCACCGCCGGCGTTTTTATTTCCATCGCCTTTACTTTTTACATCACCGCGACCACCGGCGGCGGCGCTCTGCCTTACGGGATCGCGAAATTGATCGGCGGGATCTGCTTTTCACTCGGCCTGATGTTGGTGGTGGTGTGTGGCGCGGATCTTTTCACCTCGACGGTGCTAATTGTGGTGGCAAAAGCCAGCGGTCGCATTACCTGGCGACAGCTGGGCTGCCACTGGATGAATGTCTACCTCGGTAATCTGGTTGGCGCGCTGTTTTTCGTGGCCTTGATCTGGCTGGCAGGTGAGCACGCCGTGGCGAATGGCGCGTGGGGCGTAAATGTCCTGATGACTGCCGACCATAAAATGCACCACACCTTTATCGAGGCCGTGAGCCTGGGCACCCTGGCCAATCTGCTGGTGTGTTTAGCAGTCTGGATGAGCTATTCCGGCCGCAGTCTGATCGACAAAATGTTTGCCATGGTACTGCCAGTGGCGATGTTCGTTGCCAGCGGCTTTGAACACAGCATTGCCAATATGTTCTTGATCCCCCTGGCGATGGTCATTCGCGATTTCGCCCCGCCTGACTTCTGGCAAATGGCCGGAGCCAGCGCCGCACAGTTTCCCGCGCTTACCCTGAGCAACTTTATTGTGAATAACCTGATTCCCGTCACGCTGGGAAACATCATCGGGGGCGGTGTGCTCGTGGGATTGACCTATTGGATGATCTACCTGCGTGGTCACGATCCCGCGCAGGCGCAATGAATCACAACGCGCGGGTACCGCGTATCCGCCGTTCATGTCTCGTAAAATAAGGCAGGTCTATTATGTGCAATTATGATGAAAACATGGCGTCAGCCTGGGAAGGATTCAACGCAGGCGAATGGCAGCACAGCGTCAACGTGCGCGATTTTATCCAAAAAAACTACACGCCCTACGAGGGTGACGAATCTTTCCTCGCGGGCGCAACGCCGGCTACCACACAGCTTTGGGAAAGCGTGCTCGAGGGCATCAAGATTGAGAACCGCACCCATGCGCCGGTTGATTTTGATACTGACGTCGCCTCTACCATCACGTCGCATGAAGCCGGCTATATCAATAAAGCGCTGGAGACCATTGTCGGGCTACAAACCGATGCCCCGTTAAAACGCGCGCTGATTCCGTTTGGCGGGATCAAAATGGTCGAGGGCTCGTGCAAAGTGTATGGTCGGGAACTCGATCCCGGCTTAAAAAAAGTGTTCACCGAGTACCGTAAAACCCATAACCAAGGCGTCTTTGACGTTTACACGCCGGATATTCTGCGCTGCCGTAAATCCGGCATTCTGACCGGTTTGCCGGATGCCTACGGGCGTGGCCGCATCATCGGCGACTACCGCCGCGTCGCGCTGTATGGCATCGATTTCCTGATGAACGATAAACTCGCGCAGTTCACTTCCCTTCAAAGCGATTTGGAAAATGGCGTGAATCTTGAAGCGACGATTCGCCTGCGCGAAGAGATTGCCGAACAGCACCTGGCGCTGAACCAGATCAAAGCAATGGCCGCTAAATATGGCTTTGATATTTCTCGGCCCGCCACCACCGCGCAGGAAGCGGTGCAGTGGACCTATTTTGGCTATCTGGCCGCGGTGAAATCGCAAAACGGTGCGGCGATGTCGTTTGGCCGCGTCTCAACGTTCCTGGATATCTATATTGAGCGGGATCTCAAGGCAGGCAAGTTGGATGAGCAGGCCGCGCAGGAGCTGATTGACCATCTGGTGATGAAGCTGCGTATGGTGCGCTTCCTGCGTACGCCTGAGTACGATGAGCTGTTCTCCGGCGATCCTATCTGGGCGACAGAATCGCTAGCGGGTATGGGCGTGGACGGCCGTACGCTGGTCACGAAAAATACGTTCCGCTTCCTGAATACGCTCTATACCATGGGCCCGTCGCCTGAGCCCAACATGACCATTCTATGGTCGGAAAATCTGCCGCTGAACTTCAAAAAATACGCGGCGAAAGTCTCCATCGATACGTCCTCCCTACAGTACGAAAACGATGATTTGATGCGCCCCGATTTTGATAACGATGACTACGCCATCGCCTGCTGCGTGAGCCCAATGATTGTCGGCAAACAAATGCAGTTTTTCGGCGCCCGCGCCAACCTGGCAAAAACGCTGCTCTATGCCATCAACGGCGGCGTGGACGAGAAGTTAAAAATGCAGGTTGGGCCAAAAGAAGCACCTATCACCGACGACATTTTGGACTTTGATACCGTCATGGAACGCCTCGATCATTTCATGGACTGGCTGGCGAAACAGTATGTGACGGCGCTGAATATCATTCACTATATGCATGATAAGTACAGTTATGAAGCGGCACTGATGGCGCTGCATGACCGCGACGTTTATCGCACCATGGCGTGCGGCATCGCCGGACTGTCAGTTGCGGCTGACTCCTTATCCGCCATCAAATACGCCAAAGTGAGACCGGTGCGTGACGCAGACGGCCTTGCCATTGATTTTGCTATCGAGGGCGAGTATCCCCAGTTTGGCAATAACGATGCGCGCGTGGACGACATGGCCTGTGACCTGGTCGAGCGCTTCATGAAAAAAATCCAGAAGCTGCAAACCTACCGTAACGCCGTACCGACACAGTCCGTGCTCACGATTACCTCCAACGTGGTGTACGGCAAGAAAACCGGTAATACGCCAGATGGCCGTCGCGCCGGCGCGCCCTTTGGTCCGGGTGCCAATCCGATGCACGGCCGCGACCAAAAAGGCGCAGTCGCCTCGCTGACCTCGGTGGCTAAGCTGCCGTTTGCCTATGCCAAAGACGGCATCTCCTACACCTTCTCCATTGTGCCGAATGCGCTCGGAAAAGACGATAACGTGCGCAAAGCCAATCTGGCTGGGCTAATGGACGGGTACTTCCATCACGAAGCGGGTTTTGAAGGTGGGCAACACCTGAACGTCAACGTGATGAATCGCGAGATGCTGCTGGATGCGATGGATAACCCGGAAAAATATCCGCAGTTGACCATTCGCGTCTCTGGCTATGCCGTGCGCTTCAACTCGCTGACCAAAGAGCAGCAGCGAGACGTGATTACCCGGACCTTCACGCAGTCACTTTAATCGCACCTCTCCTTACAAGGCTCCTGCGGGAGCCTTGTAACCGAGTCCGTTTTGCTGGTTCGCTCCGTGGGCTATCCACCAAAACAGATTCACCTGTCTGGCGCGCAGCAAAGAATGCGCCCTACGCTCAGGTTTAACCGGAGGACACATCGCTATGTCTGCCATTGGTCGTATCCACTCGTTTGAATCCTGCGGTACCGTTGACGGTCCCGGTATTCGCTTTATCACCTTCTTTCAAGGCTGCCTGATGCGCTGCCTCTACTGCCACAATCGCGACACGTGGGATACGCACGGCGGTAACCCCATCACCGTCCCAGAATTGATGCAGGAGGTGAGGGCTTACCGCCACTATATGCGCGCTTCTGGTGGCGGCGTCACCGCGTCCGGCGGCGAGGCGATTTTACAGGCGGAATTCGTGCGCGACTGGTTCCGTGCCTGCCAGGCGGAAGGCATTCATACCTGCCTGGACACCAACGGCTTTGTGCGCCGTTATGAACCGGTTATTGATGAACTGCTGGACGCCACCGATCTGGTGATGCTCGATCTCAAACAGATGAATGACGATATGCATCAGATTCTGGTCGGCGTGTCCAACCACCGCACGCTGGATTTCGCCCGCTATCTGCAAAAAAAAGGCAAACGCACCTGGATTCGTTATGTCGTGGTGCCGGGCTACTCTGACGACGATGACGCCGTTCATCGCCTCGGCGCATTTACGCAAGGGATGGCGAACATTGAGAAGATCGAATTACTGCCCTACCACGAATTGGGTAAACACAAATGGACTGCGATGGGTGAGCAATATCAGTTGGATGACGTCCGCCCACCGGATGGTGCCACTTTGGCGCGCATAAAGGGGATATTAAGCGGCTACGGCCATGAGGTGGTGTATTAGGAAAAGCGAAAGGCGCAGCGCGCGCCTTTCAGCCGGTGATTAAGCGTGTGCCACAGGTGTCGCGTGGTGATCAGCTTTGCGCAGCAGCATCACCAGATACACCAGCGCGACAGCTGCGATCATCACAAACAGCAGGCGATCGGAATAGTTTTGCATCAGCATGGAGGTCATCGCTGGCCCCACCAGGCTGCCCACCGTATAGCTAAACAGCAGCGCCTGATTCATGGCGACCAGTTCATGATGCGCGACGGTTTCACACGCCCACGACATCGCCACAGGATAGAGCGTAAAGCCCGCCAGACCGAGAACAAACAGCGCCGGCGCCATGGCGGTATCGCCCAACATCGCGATAGCCCCCAGAATCACCACGAACACCTGAACCCGCAGCACCATCAAGCGTCCGAAACGGTCAGCCAGACGCCCAATCGGCCACTGCCCAACAATCCCTGCGCTCACCAGCAGCGCCATCCAGTAACCTACCGTGGCATCGCTCATGCCTTGATGAGAAAGATAAAGCGGCATGAGACCATAAAGCGAGCCGAGCACAATGCCAGAAATAATGCAGCCATTGATGCCCAGGCGCGAACTGCGGCGGCGCAGCATTTGCCAGATACGACCGGTTGACGCCTCTTCGGTGGCGCTGCCCGCCTGCACCTGCACAAACACCACCGGCAGCACCGCGCAGAGAATCAGCATTGTGACCCAAGGGATCACGTGCAGCAGCGCAGTGGATACGCCGCTCACCAGAAGCTGCCCCGCCACGGTGCCGAGATAATAAACGATCATGTACGCTGCCAGCAGCTGGCCGCGGTTACGCACGGTGCCGCTGCACAACAAGGCACTTTCCACCACCACCCAGATCAGCGCACAGCCGACGCCCGCGCTAAAGCGCAACAGGGTCCAGCTATAGAATCCCTGTAGCATCACCATGCCGGTGGTCGCAACCGCAAACACGACGCTGGCAAGGTAGAAACAGCGATTAAAACCATATCGGTTTATCAGCCAGCCAGCCAACAGCGTGCCCAGTAAATTGCCGGTGTAATACGCTGAACTGGCCATGCCGACCTGCCAGGTGGGCAGCAAATCGTGCGTGAGCCACAGCGGCACCAGCGTATTAAGCACAGCAATAGAGACCGTCATCAGCAATAAGCCACAAAGCAGCAGCAAGACGGGGCGCGACCAGGTTGACATAGGATGTAAAGCCAGAGAAATGAAGAGAATTGCGCGCAGTTTGCCATTCACTTTTTTAAAGTCAATGTGCCGAAATTTATCGCCGCACATTTTGCTGCAGAACAATTTAATTTATTAATCTTCAGCAGCTTAGAAAGCTTAATAACAGTCTTAGGTAAGAAGATAACATCATGAATTTATAGCTTTTCACGCCGCAATAGCAGGAAGCTATCGATAACGTTTATTTGTGATAAATTTCGCCGCGTGGAACCCTAAAAAAAGCCCGGCGTGGCCGGGCTTTTTGCTGACGCAGGGATTAGCCAATGTATTCGAGGCCACCCATATACGGGCGCAGCACATCCGGCACCGTAATGCGTCCGTCGGCCTGCTGGTAGTTTTCCAGCACCGCCACCAACGTCCGTCCTACCGCTAAGCCTGAACCGTTCAGCGTGTGCACAAGGCGCGGCTTTTTGTCGGTTTTACTACGGCAGCGCGCTTGCATACGGCGCGCCTGGAAATCCCCCATGTTGGAGCACGAAGAGATCTCCCGATACGTGTCTTGCGCGGGCAGCCACACTTCCAGATCGTAGGTTTTTGCCGCACCAAAGCCCATGTCGCCGGTGCACAGCAGCACTTTACGATACGGCAAATTCAGCAGTTGCAGCACTTTCTCGGCGTGCCCTACCAATTCTTCCAACGCATCCATTGAGTGCTCTGGGGCAACAATATGCACCATCTCGACTTTATCGAACTGGTGCATGCGGATCAGGCCGCGCGTGTCGCGTCCATACGATCCGGCTTCAGAACGGAAACAGGGCGTATGGGCGGTGAGTTTCATCGGGAGATTTTCCTCTTCCACAATCTCATCGCGTACCAGATTGGTCAGCGGCACTTCTGCCGTCGGGATCAGCGCATAATTACTGCTGCCCGCCTCTTCGCCCAGCGGTTTCGTATGGAACAGATCCTCGCCAAACTTGGGCAGCTGGCCGGTGCCGAACAGCGTCTCTTGATTCACCAGGTAAGGCACGTAGGTTTCAACATAGCCGTGCTGCTGCGTGTGCAGATCCAGCATAAACTGGCTCAGCGCACGGTGCAGTCGCGCAATCTGTCCCTGCATTACAATGAAGCGCGAACCGGTCAGTTTTACCGCGGCCGCAAAATCCAGCCCTTTCGCGGCTTCACCGAGTTCAACGTGATCTTTAACCGGGAAATCAAACTGACGCGGCTGGCCCCAGCGGCTAATTTCCAGGTTTTCGCTGTCATCTTTGCCAAGCGGTACTTCATCCACCGGCAGGTTGGGTAACGCCAGCGCGAAATCACGGATTTCACTTTGCAGGGTATCCAGCTCTGCTTTTGCCGCATCCAGGCGTTCACCTAACGCGTTCACTTCCAGACGCAGCGGCTCGATATCTTCCCCACGGGCTTTAGCCTGACCGATGGATTTGGATCGGGCGTTGCGCTCGGCCTGCAGGTTTTCCGTTTCTACCTGCAGCACTTTGCGGCGCTCTTCGAGCGTGCGCAGCGTTTCCACATCCAGTTTAAATCCCCGGCGTGCCAGTTTTTCTGCGACTGCGTCTGGCTCGTTACGCAGCAGATTGGGATCGAGCATGCTTATCCTGTGTAATAAAAAGTTGATTAATAAGGGCGGGATGCACGCCGCCTGGCGCGCATGAACGTCTCACTAACCTTACCGTAAGCGGTTTATCAGCGGTAGCGTTTTATCGGGCTATTTTGATCCTGTTCAGCGAGCCAGGCGAGTTTTTCGCCAATTTTCGCTTCTAAGCCGCGAGTGGTAGGTTGGTAGTAGCGTGTTTGTGCCATTTCAGGCGGAAAGAACACCTCACCCGCCGCGTACGCGTTGGGTTCGTCATGCGCATAGCGATACTCCTTGCCCAGTCCCATCTCTTTCATGAGCTTGGTGGGTGCATTGCGTAAGTGCTCCGGCACATCGTAATCCGGCGACTCACGCGCATCGCGCATTGCGGCCTTGAAGGCAGTATAAACAGCGTTACTTTTAGGGGCACAGGCTAGATAAACAATGGCTTGGGCAATAGCACGCTCGCCTTCCGCAGGACCGACGCGCGTAAAACAATCCCATGCGGCAATTGCGACTTGCATAGCGCGCGGGTCAGCGTTGCCCACATCCTCTGATGCAATGGCCAGCAAGCGGCGCGCCACGTAGAGCGGATCGCCGCCCGCTGTAATAATACGTGCATACCAGTAAAGTGCCGCATCAGGCGCCGAACCGCGCACGGATTTATGCAGCGCGGAGATGAGGTCATAGAAACGGTCGCCTTTATTGTCAAAGCGCGCGGCGCGCTCACCGGAGACCTCATTCAGCAGCTGGGGCGTCAGCTCGCGCTGCCCTTGCGCATTGCGCTCTGCCATATCCGCCATCATTTCTAACGTATTCAGCGCGCGCCGAGCATCGCCATTCACTAATTCTGCAATGGTGCGCCGTGTGTCATCGGGTAACACAATATCGCTACCGCCGTAACCGCGCGCCTCATCCTGCATCGCCTGATTCAGCACCTGCTCAATATCGTCTGCGGTCAAGGATTTGAGCAGATACACGCGCGCCCGTGACAGCAGTGCCGAGTTGAGTTCGAAGGAGGGATTTTCCGTGGTGGCACCGATAAAGGTAATCGTGCCATCCTCGATATGCGGCAAAAACGCATCCTGCTGACTTTTGTTAAAACGGTGCACTTCGTCCACAAAAAGAATGGTGCGGCGACCTACCTGACGGCTTTGACGCGCACGCTCAATGGCTTCGCGGATCTCTTTGATACCTGACGTCACCGCAGAAATACGCTCAACGTCAGCCTGACCATAGTGTGCGATAAGTTCCGCTAACGTGGTTTTCCCGGTCCCTGGTGGCCCCCACAGAATCATTGAGTGCAGCTGCCCGGCCTCAATCGCACGCGGCAGCGGTTTGCCAGGGGCAAGTAAATGCTGCTGACCAATGTATTGTTGCAGGGTCACTGGCCGCATACGCGCGGCCAGTGGCTTGAACTCATTTGACGGGGCGAAATCCAGGGACAGGTTACTCACCGTTACCTCACTGACGTTGGTCGTCCACCGTCACGCCTTTAGGCGGGGTGAACGTGAACTTATCTGGGCTAATCGCCCCATTCTTCTGGCTTTTCAACTGATAATCGCTGCGCTGGCCATCCTGCTCAACCGCGCTGAATTTATTGATGGTACCCGCAGACGTCACGTTAATGGTGAACTGTTTCAGGTTGCCATCACTGCTCTTTGGCGTCAGTTCAAAATTGTCACCCTGCTGTTTAATGTTGTATTGCTGCCAGTCGCTTGGCTGGTTACGCGCAATGAGCATAAACGGCGTATTGCTGGTGGCGTTTTGCAGCAGGCTGACGCTGGCCTGTTCGACAAACGGGTTATAGAACCACAGGTTTTTGCCATCAGAGACGATCACGCTTTCATCCGGCGCGGTCATGTGCCAGTTAAACAGGCTGGGGCGTTTAACCCAAAGCTCGCCTTCACCGTCTTGCACATTGGCTCCACTTCCATCGGTGACTTTTTGACTAAAGCTGGCGTGGAAGCTGTTGACCTTGTTCAGACGCTGCTGTAAATCGCTTGAAGCATCAGCCAGGACGGAGGCGGAAACAAAGCTGGCCAGCAGGCCGCAGGCAATAACGTGTAATTTCATCTGATATGATTCCTTTTTCATCTTTCCCGATAAACCTACCGCATTAAACGTAGCTGCCTTGAGGGGGGTCCGACAGAGGAAAATGCCGAAACCAACCAAAAATATGGGGATAAACCTACAGATAAACAACGGGCCAGCGTTAACTGGCCCGAAATTAAGCGCATCGTATGAGCAAATTACATTTCGTGCGGCGGCGGGGAAAGCACTTCACGGTTACCGTTATGGCCCGGCTCTGAAACAATACCCTGCGCCTCCATCTGTTCGATGATGCGCGCGGCACGGTTGTAGCCAATACGGAACTGACGTTGTACCCCGGAAATGGAGGCGCGCCGTTTTTCTACCACGAACGCCACGGCCTGGTCGAACAGCGGATCGAGCTCCTCGTCGCCATCCAGCCCGCCTGATGCACCTTCGCTTTCCTCACCCGCCGTAATGCTGTCGATGTACTGCGGACGGCCGCGCGCTTTCCAGTCCTGCACCACCGCATGCACTTCTTGATCGCGCACAAAGGCGCCGTGAACACGGACAGGCATTGAGGAGTTAGGCGGCATGTAAAGCATGTCGCCCATGCCCAGCAGCGACTCGGCACCGCCCTGATCCAGGATAGTACGCGAGTCAATTTTGCTGGACACCGTAAAGGCAATACGCGTAGGAATGTTCGCTTTGATCAATCCTGTGATCACATCAACGGAAGGACGCTGCGTGGCCAGCACTAAATGAATACCCGCGGCGCGCGCTTTTTGCGCCAGGCGCGCAATAAGCTCTTCCACTTTTTTGCCCACGGCCATCATCAAGTCAGCAAACTCATCGACGAGGACCACAATGTAAGGCAGTTTTTCCAGCACTGGCGGCGTGGTATCCATGCTATCGCCGGGCTTCCAGAAAGGATCGGGAATAGGCCGACCCATTGCCGCAGCCTGCTCGATTTTCTCGTTATAACCGGCAAGGTTACGCACACCCAACGCCGACATCAGCTTATAGCGTCGCTCCATCTCCACCACACTCCAGCGCAGCGCATTGGCCGCGTCTTTCATGTCGGTAACGACTTCGGTCAGCAGATGAGGGATACCTTCGTAAACCGAGAGCTCAAGCATTTTCGGGTCGATCATAATAAAGCGCACTTCTTCCGGCGTGGCTTTATACAGCATGCTGATGATCATGGTGTTTACGCCCACCGATTTACCTGAACCGGTAGTACCGGCCACCAGCAAATGGGGCATTTTGGCTAAATCGGCCACCACTGGCTGACCCGCGATATCCTTCCCTAACACCACGGAGAGCGGCGACGGGTTTTCACGGAAGCGAGGGCAATCCAGCACTTCACGCAGATACACGGTTTGCCGGCGTTTGTTCGGCAACTCCAGGCCAACGTAAGGTTTGCCGGGAATCACTTCCACGACGCGCACCGCAACGGCGGACAAAGAACGGGCCAAGTCACGCGACAGATTCGATATGCGGGCGGCTTTTACACCGGGTGCTAAATCCAGTTCAAAGCGCGTAATGACCGGACCGGGCGAGATACCAACCACTTCGGCTTTGACACGGTAATCCGCCAGTCTTGCTTCAACCAGACGCGCCGTTTGTTCCAGTGCAAACATATCCACCGGCTCTTCTTCCGCAGGCGGTGCGGTGAGCAGCTCCAGCGTCGGCAACGGCGTTGTCGGCTTTTCTAACGGCTGTTCATGACGCACCAGGAACGGATGGAACAGGCTGTCTTGCGCAGCAGGAGGCGGCGTTGCCGCTTCGCGCGGCGCCGTATAACTCTCCGGCTCCGGCGACGACCACGGACTGCTCTCCGGCGCCAGCGACGGCAGCGGTTCCGCTGGCGGGGCAGTGACAGGCTGCTGCACAGCAGGTTGCTGCGTCATGGTAGGTTGCTGCGGTTCAGCAGGTTGCTGCCACATCGGTTCAATGTCGGTTTCTGGCGTGGCTGCAATCGTAAAGATCGGCTCGTTCGGCGTATCATCAACCAGATCTTTCATCGGCGAGAAATCAAAAGCCGCCGAGGTATCCAGCGTGAACGCAGGCGTTTCAGCAGGCGTTGGCTGCTCGTAACGCTGCTGCTGGGTAGCAGCAAACTGCTGTGCCAGCTGCGCTTGATGCAGCGCCTCTGCCTCGTCTTCATCAGGCTGATGCTGCGGATCGTCGCCGTAACGCGCCTGCTGCTGTGCCGCAAACGCTTGACGCAACTCCGCTTCTTGCAGGGCCGCTTCGTCATCACGATCGGGCTGCGAAGGCAACGATGTATGATGGCTTTCCGGCTGAAGCTGCTCAGAGTCGCTGCGCATCTTTTCTTCTGCCAGGCGTTGCGATGGCAGCTTAATACCATACGACGCCAGTTCGCGGCGTGTCGGCAGTTTCACTTTGTTCGGCCGCGGCAGCTCTGGCCCAATGCCCTGCTTAACCTGCGGATTGTAGTCACGCTCTGGCACCGCATCGAAAGTGGGTGTCATTGGCGCGCCTGCTTTCGCCGCCCCGATACCGGCACCGAATGCAGCGGCTGCCTGCGTCGCCTCTATCGCCGGTGAAGGCTGCGTCGCGCTCTGCCAATTCCCCATCTGCGGGCCGTCATCGTCAGTGGCCGGCGTGAAGGCAGAAGAGACAGGCGTCTCCGGCACCTCAAAGCGATAAAGCGGCGGCGCAGACGCTGCAGCTGGCTCTGTCTGGAGCGGAGGTGGAGGTGGCGACACAGCGTGTGTTGGGGCCGGAGTGACCGCGTGGTTAAGCGGTGCCGCGGGCGTGTTCGGCGTGGAATGTTGCGCTGGCACAGACTGCGCCCCGGACGCAGGGTTGGCATGAACCGCATTGAGCGAGGCCGAATCCGGCATTTCCGTTTGCCGCGCCGCCGCGCTGGAGGCCGCTATTGCGGCTGCGGTTGCAGCGCTCGCTTTGGCCAGCAAAGGATCGTGTTCAGGCTGAGCAGCAGCAGGTTCGTCAACACGACGCGGTTTTGCCAACAACACGTCGTCTTCATCCGCGTACGCTGCACGCAAGGTGGGTGCGTCCGCGTGTTCTTCATCCAGATGCGCATCGTGCTCGTCATATTCGTCTTCGTGCCATGGCTCATCGTGACGCGACCGGTTACTGGCAAACGTCAGGACGCCCATCACCACGCTGCCAATCTTCTCGGCAATCGTAAGCCATGACCAGCCGGTATAAAGCGTGATGCCAGCGGCCCAGACGCACAGTAGCGTCAAGGTGCCGCCCGGGGAACTAAACCAAGGCGTCATGGCATTACTCACCAAACTGCCAATCACGCCCCCCGAGGCGAAATACCAAATATCGTCAACGTTAAGCGCTGCGAGACCACAGGTAGTTACCACCAGCGCCAATACGCCAATCAAGCGTAAGCCTACGGCAAAGTAGTCGATGTAATCCTGGCGATCGCGCTGGCGGAAGGTCGTCCAGCACAGCCCAACAATCACGGGTGGAATGGCATAGGCCATCACGCCAAAAATGAATAACAGGGTATCAGCCAGCCACGCGCCGACGCTGCCACCCAAATTATGGATAGGCTCATGCCAGGCGGTTTGCGACCAGCTTGGATCGGAAGGATTGAAGCTCACCAGCGACACCATCAGGTAGATGGCAAACAACGCGACAAGAATGAGCAAGGCTTCAAGCAGACGACGTCCACTGCTCATTGGTTGTAACGAAACATCTTTATCTTCTGTGTATTCCTGGCTCAAGAGTACTCTCCAGGTGCCTGTAAATTAAGAAGGCAACAGCGTCGGGCAAGCCCGACGCTGGTCCTGTATGAATTCACAGGAGTGTACCGAAATCTGGCAAGCTTTGCACCTGCCCTGCATCAACGGGTTTTGATCACCAGACGATTACTCTGTTTGACCTCTTCCATCACCACATAAGTCCGGGTGTCATTTACACCGGGTAGGCGCAGCAAGGTCTCGCCCAGCAGTTTGCGGTAGGCGGACATATCAGGAACGCGGGTTTTCAGCAGGTAGTCAAAATCACCGGAAACGAGGTGACACTCTTGAGTTTCCTCAAGTTTTTGCACAGCGGCGTTAAATTGCTCAAACACATCAGGCGCGCCACGATTCAGAGTAATCTCAACAAAGACCAGCAGTGAGGCATCCAGGTAATGCGGGTTAAGCTGCGCGGTGTAACCAAGAATAAAACCCTGTCGTTCCAGACGGCGTACGCGTTCGAGACACGGCGTAGGTGATAAGCCAACGCGCTTAGAGAGCTCTACGTTTGAAATACGTCCATCTTTTTGCAATTCATTCAGAATATTTCTATCGATCCTGTCCAGATCTTTTCCGGGGCGCTTCTTATTGTCTACCATTATTATTGTCTCTCTTCATTCCTTCCCTTTACCTGCCATACCCTGAAAACGCTCATTGTTCAGGGCCTTACTGATTCGAAGTCTGTAAGCCTGTGCAGAAACGCGACCATCCGTATGACGCATGTTGTCTGTCCACATCATGCGTCATTACCAATGTCAGGCTGAGTTTATCTGGCGAAAAAACGCGAAACAGAATGGAAAACTCTGCTCCTCATCGCTAAATCTTCTCTGCTTCTCACACTGTTTTCGCAAAAGCGCAGGCGATTGTCAAAGTAAAACATCCGTTTTCAGTACAAGATGCCAGACACTCTCCTGCGTTGCTGATTTTTAATGAGAATTTTTACAGGGCTGCACCACAAATTGCCGAGCTTTGCACCCTTTTAGCGCAAGTGCCGTGCAAATTTCCGGCACATCGACTACGCCGTTTGCAGTGATTGTTAACAAAAATGCTGAAACCTTTTTTTGACGTGCTAATTTCCCTACAATCAAAAACTATGTTGTCAAAATATTGAGGAACGCATGAGTACAGCCAAACACAGCAAGCTGCTCATTCTGGGCTCCGGCCCTGCTGGCTACACCGCTGCCGTTTATGCAGCCCGCGCTAACCTGAATCCTGTTTTAGTGACTGGATTGGAAAAAGGCGGTCAACTTACCACCACGACCGAGGTCGAAAACTGGCCTGGCGACCCACACGACTTAACGGGCCCTGCGCTGATGGAGCGTATGCAGGCGCATGCTGAGAAGTTCAACACTGAAATTATCTTTGACCACATTCATACCGTCGATTTGCAGAATCGCCCTTTCCGCCTCACCGGTGATAGCGGGGAATACACCGCGGACGCGTTGATCATTGCGACCGGCGCCTCCGCGCGTTATCTGGGCCTGCCCTCGGAAGAGGCGTTTAAAGGTAAAGGCGTCTCTGCGTGTGCCACCTGTGATGGTTTCTTCTACCGCAACCAAAAAGTGGCGGTGATCGGTGGCGGTAACACCGCCGTTGAAGAGGCACTCTACTTAGCGAATATCGCCTCGGAAGTGCATTTAATTCACCGTCGCGATAGCTTCCGGGCGGAGAAAATCCTCATTGACCGGCTGATGGATAAAGTGCGTAACGGCAACATTGTGTTGCACACCGATCGCACCCTTGACGAAGTGGTGGGTGATCAAATGGGCGTAACCGGCGTTAAGCTGCGTGCGACACAGGGCGATGCAACTGAGACGCTGGAGGTTGCGGGTCTGTTTGTCGCCATCGGCCACAGTCCTAACACCGCCATTTTCGAAGGGCAGTTGGCGCTGGAAAACGGCTATATCAAAGTGCAATCGGGCTTACACGGCAATGCCACACAAACCAGCGTGCCTGGCGTGTTTGCTGCCGGTGACGTGATGGATCATATTTACCGCCAGGCCATCACATCAGCAGGCACCGGATGCATGGCCGCGCTGGATGCCGAACGTTATCTTGATGGCTTGGTTAAAAATACTCAGTAAGTTGTTAATAAGCTGATCATATCTACTGAAGGGCGACCCATTTTGGTCGCCTTTTTTATTGCCGCCGTGCTAAAGTTTGAGCGCCTGTTATACCCGGACTCTTTGTCTGGATTTCGCCTCTTTCACAGTGATAATACGGCTCAGCATGAACACATCCCGGCAACACGATCTTCTTCGCTGGCTGCGTCAACAGCGCCACTATGGCGCGCGCAGTTTGCGCCTTGCCTCCCTGTATGGCTGCCTTGGCGCACTGGTCATCATTGCCCAAGCGGCGCTGCTGGCTTCGCTGCTGCAAAATCTCATTGTCCTGCACACGCCACGGGCAGCACTCGTCGCCGACTTTCTCCTGCTTTTGCTGTGCTTTATTCTGCGTGCAGGCTTGAATTATGCCCGTGAAATCGCCGGATACCATGCAGGTGAAGCCATTCGCCGCGGACTGCGACAGCAGGTGTTAGACCGCCTTGAGGCCGCAGGCCCCGCATGGATTCAGGGTAAACCCGCCGGTAGCTGGTCCACGCTGCTGCTGGAGCACATCGAAGAGATGCAGCTCTATTACGCGCGCTATGTGCCACAAATGTCGCTGGCGGTGTGTATTCCTGCCGCTATTTTACTGGCGGTGTTTGCTGTTAATTGGGCAGCAGGCCTGATTCTGCTGGTCTCCGCCCCGCTTATCCCTTTGTTTATGGCCCTTGTGGGTAGGGGCGCGGCCGACGCCAACCGGCGCCATTTCTATGCGCTGGCGCGGCTCAGCGGCGATTTTTACGATCGTCTGCGCGGACGAGAAACGCTGCGGCTGTTTCATCGTGCGGCTGCCGAGCGGCAGGCGATTGCGCAGAGCACGGCGGATTTTCGTCAGCGCACCATGGACGTATTACGCCTGGCCTTTCTTTCCTCCGCCGTGCTGGAATTTTTCGCCTCGCTGGCCATCGCAGTGGTCGCGGTTTACTTTGGGTTCTCCTATTTGGGCGAGCTCAACGTTGGCCATTACGGCACTGGCGTAACGCTGTTTGCGGGCTTTCTCGCCTTGATTTTGGCCCCCGAATTCTTTCAGCCATTACGCGATCTTGGCACGTTCTATCATGCCAAAGCGCAGGCTGTGGGCGGCGCTGACGCGCTGGAAGCCTTCTTGTCCGAGGCGCCAGCACCTGCTGCTACGCAAAGCCCTTCACTTCCCTTTCCCACAGCACCTTACACGCTTGAAGCGCGCAATTTAATTATCCTCACTGCGCGCGGCGAGCCGCTTTCCCAACCCATGCAGTTTATCCTTACGCCGGGCAAGCGTGTCGCATTAATTGGGCAAAGCGGTGCTGGGAAAACGGCATTGATCAATGTGCTGCTCGGCTTTCTTCCCTATGCGGGATCGCTGCGCGTTAACGGGCAGGAACTGCGCGATCTGCCGCGCGCGCAGTGGCAGCAGCAGCTGGCATGGGTGGGTCAGCACCCTTGCCTTCCCGCCAATAGCGTAAAAGACAATCTGTTTATTGGGCAAGATGAGCAACCCGATGTGCTTGCTGACGTGCTTGAACGCGCTGGCGTGCAAGAGTTTATTCCGCGTCTTCCGCAAGGTTTGGACACGCAATTAGGCGATGGTGGAACAGGACTTTCTATTGGACAAGCTCAGCGCGTCGCCGTGGCGCGGGCACTGCTCAAACCGGCGCATTTGCTGCTGCTGGATGAACCCGCTTCCGGTCTTGATAGCCTCAGTGAAAAGCGGGTCATGGACGCGTTGCGCGACGCCGCAAGGCGCCAGACCACACTCATGATTACGCACCAGCTCATTGACCTGGAGAGCTGGGATGAAGTCTGGGTCATGCAATCGGGTCAACTGGTGCAACAGGGCCCCTGGCAGACATTGATTGAACAAGAAGGTGCTGCGCGTGACCTTGTTCAGCGGAGTGCTGAGGAGTCCAGAGGATGATCACGCTATTCTCTTTTCTGCGTTTATTCCGCCGTCACCCCTGGCGGCTGGCACTGGGGATTATTCTGGCCATCGCGACGTTGCTTGCCAGCGTAGGCTTACTTGCCCTTTCCGGCTGGTTCCTCGCCGCCTCATCACTGGCCGGTGCAGCAGGACTTTACAGCTTTAACTATATGTTGCCTGCTGCGGGCGTGCGTGGGGCAGCGATTGTGCGCACCGCTGCACGATATTTTGAGCGCCTTGTGAGTCACGACGCCACCTTTCGTGTATTACAACATCTCCGCGTATACACCTTTGCCAAAGTGACGGCCTTAGCGCCAGAGCAGCTGGCCCGTTTTCGCCAGGGGGATCTGCTTAACCGTTTTGTCACCGACGTCGATACGCTCGATCACCTTTATTTACGGGTCCTGTCGCCGCTGATTGGCGCGGCGGTCGTGATCGTTGTCGTCACCCTTGGGCTTGCGTTCATTGATGCCTCTCTGGCTTTATTGCTCGGGGGCATCATGCTCGCCACGCTGCTGTCCATGCCCGCTGTTTTCGGGTATTTCGGGGCTTCTACAGGCGAGCGTATCGCCCATCATCAGGCCCGCTGGCGACTCCAGCTTACGCGCTGGATCACCGGTTTAGCAGAGTTACAGCTCTTTGGTGCAGCCGCTGCGTGGCGCCATGCGCTGAATGAAGAGGAAAACGCCTGGCAGCACGCGCAACGTAAACAGTTTCGGTTACAGGCGATGGCTAACAGTCTGCTGCTGGTGATTACCGGTTCCACCGTTACGCTGCTCTTGTGGTTATCCGCAGGCAGCGTAGGCGCCAGCAGTATGCCCGGCGCACTCATCGCCCTGTTCGTGTTTTGCGCCCTGGCCGCGTTTGAAGCGCTGGCACCGGTTGCCGGGGCGTTTTTACCGCTGACGCAGGTGGCGCGCGCCGCAGAACGCGTAAATGCGCTGATTTCTCAAACGCCCGCAATCATGTTTCCTACGACGATGCCTGATTCAGCACCGGGCCTGAGCGTGACGCTGGATAACGTTGTTTTCCACTACCCGCAGCGTCCAGAGGCGGTACTGGCTGATTTTTCATTGCAGCTGCAAGCGGGAGAGCATGTGGCGCTGCTTGGCCCCACGGGCTGTGGTAAGTCAACGGTGTTGAGCCTGCTCACGCGCGGCCATGAAGCACAGCAGGGAACCCTTGCCCTGAATGGCATAGCGATAAATCGCTGGGACGAGGCGAGCTTGCGTCAGCGCATCAGCGTGGTTCCCCAGCGGGTGCACCTGTTTAATCAATCGCTGCGCGATAATCTTCTGCTTGCGCGTCCTGACGCCAGCGATGCAGAGTGCCTTGCCGCGTTGCACCAGGTTGAGCTCGGTCACTTAGCTGACGCGCAGGACGGATTGGATGCATGGATGGGAGAAGGCGGTCGCCCGCTTTCTGGCGGTGAATTGCGGCGTTTGGGCATTGCACGGGCAATTTTGCACGACGGTGACTTATGGCTGCTGGATGAACCAACCGAAGGGCTGGATGCCACCACGGAGCAACACATTTTAACACTATTAAATCGCGTCAGCGGCGGTAAAACCGCCATCATGGTCACGCATCGGCTTAGCGGCCTGAGCGCGATGGATCGCATTTGTGTCATGGACAGGGGCCAAATTGTTGAGTCAGGAACGCATCACGAATTAATCTCAAAAGCAGGACGCTACTGGCGTTTCTGCCAGCGCTTTAGGCTATAGTCTTAGCGAACAGCCAAGAGTAGAAAATGCAATGAGACTGGTACAGCTTTCACGCGATTCGCTAAATTTTCCGCCGCCCGAAATGGCGCTGCGCGAGCCCAACGGATTGCTGGCAATGGGCGGTGATCTCTCTCCGGCTCGCCTTATGAACGCCTACCAGCGCGGCATTTTTCCGTGGTTTTCGCCCGGCGACCCTATTCTGTGGTGGTCACCGGATCCGCGCGCTGTTTTGCTGCCTGAGACGTTTCATCTTAGCCGCAGCATGGCCCGATTCCACCGCCGTTCGCCCTACCGCGTCACGATGAACCACGCCTTTTCTCACGTGGTGGACGGGTGCGCTGAGGGCAGGCAGGAAGGCACCTGGATCACCTTCGAAGTCAAACGCGCCTGGCTGCGTTTGTATGAATTGGGCCATGCACACTCCATCGAAGTGTGGCGAGACAACTGCCTGGTGGGTGGCATGTACGGACTCGCGTTGGGGCAAATTTTTTGCGGCGAATCCATGTTTAGTCGTCAAGAGAATGCGTCTAAAACGGCGCTGTGGGTATTCACGCAGCATTTCATCGCGCATCAGGGAAAGCTAATTGATTGCCAAGTCTTAAATCCCCACACGGCGTCGCTGGGTGCCCAGGAAATTCCGCGCGAAGCCTATCTGCACCATGTGGAAACGCTGGCTGGTCAGCAAGCTCTTGCCGGGTGCTGGCAAACACAAACCCTTTTTTAACCGGCTCCGCAGATGTTTTGCACACAATTCCCGACAAAAGTGATACAATAGCCGAGTTTGGTATGTCGTCCGCGCTTCGCTGTGGCGAGCCGGAATTGCCAGGCTGGGAATCACACGCCGTTCCTGGAACTGCTTCAAGTGCGCACCTGTTGCAGATTCTTAGCCCGCTAATCCTCCGCAGACGTCAATAAACACCCCTATTTTATCCGTACTGCACGCGCATAGGCGCGACGCACGGCGAAGCGTTGGCAAAAACAGTCAACGTTTCTTTACATAAATCATGGAATTCGGCATTATCTTGCCGGTTCAACAGTTTGGTAGTTCACCCAGAGGATTCGATGGCCAAAGAAGACAATATTGAAATGCAAGGTACCGTACTGGATACGTTACCTAACACCATGTTCCGCGTAGAGCTTGAAAACGGGCACGTGGTTACCGCTCATATCTCCGGTAAAATGCGCAAAAACTACATCCGCATCCTGACGGGCGACAAAGTGACTGTCGAGTTGACCCCGTACGACCTGAGCAAAGGCCGCATTGTCTTCCGTAGTCGCTAACTAGCGTTAACTCGCGCCCGCGCTTATAGCAAACCGGGCAAAAAAAAGGCCGGATAATCTATCCGGCCTTTTTCATATCCATCCACGGTGATCAGTGGACAGTGCCTTCCGTTTTACGTTTTTCCGCGCTCAGGAAGTGGTAAGTAAGCTGGTTCTTCTCTTTATCCAGCGCCACGGAGACAGAGCCACCGTCAACCAGTGAACCAAACAGCAGTTCGTTAGCCAGCGGCTTTTTCAGGTTCTCCTGGACTGCACGTGCCATCGGACGCGCGCCCATCGCTTTGTCGTAGCCTTTGTCAGCCAGCCAGTCGCGCGCTTCATCGCTGACTTCCAGCGACACGCCTTTCGCATCCAGCTGCGCTTGTAACTCGACGATGAACTTGTCTACCACCTGATGAATCACTTCCGTAGACAGATGACGGAACCAGATAATGTTGTCGAGACGGTTACGGAACTCTGGAGTAAAGATCTTCTTGATCTCTTCCATAGCGTCCGTGCTGTTGTCCTGTTGAATCAGGCCAATGGATTTACGCTCGGTTTCACGTACGCCCGCGTTGGTGGTCATAACCAGCACCACATTGCGGAAGTCCGCTTTACGCCCGTTATTGTCGGTAAGCATCCCATTATCCATGACCTGCAGCAGCAGATTGAACACGTCTGGATGCGCTTTTTCAATTTCATCCAGCAGCACGACCGCATGCGGATGCTTGATCACGGCATCGGTGAGCAGACCGCCTTGGTCAAAACCAACGTATCCCGGAGGCGCACCGATCAAGCGACTGACAGTATGCCGCTCCATGTACTCCGACATATCAAAGCGCAGCAGCTCAATGCCTAACGCTTTCGCCAGCTGCACGGTTACTTCCGTTTTACCCACGCCCGTTGGGCCGGCAAACAGGAATGATCCCACCGGTTTGCGATCCTGGCCGAGGCCAGCACGACTCATTTTAATCGCTTCCGTCAGCGCTTCAATGGCGTTATCCTGGCCAAACACCAGCATTTTCAGACGATCGCCCAGGTTCTTCAGCGTATCGCGATCGGTAGCCGAAACGCTCTGTTCCGGAATACGTGCGATACGTGCCACGACCGACTCAATATCCGACACGTTGACGGTTTTCTTGCGCTTACTCACCGGCACCAGACGCGCCCGCGCCCCCGCCTCATCAATCACGTCAATCGCCTTATCAGGCAGATGGCGATCGTTGATGTACTTCACTGCCAGCTCTACCGCTGCGCGCACCGCTTTGGCGGTATAACGCACATCGTGATGCGCCTCGTACTTCGGCTTAAGGCCGTTCAGGATTTGCACCGTCTCTTCAACCGATGGCTCGGTAATATCGATTTTCTGGAAGCGACGGGCCAGCGCCCGATCCTTTTCAAAGATGTTGCTGAATTCCTGATAGGTGGTTGACCCCATCACGCGGATTTTCCCGCTGGAGAGCAGCGGCTTAATCAGATTCGCCGCATCAACCTGCCCACCCGATGCCGCACCGGCACCAATAATGGTATGAATCTCATCAATGAACAGAATACTGTTGTTATCCTGCTCCAGCTGTTTCAGCAGTGCTTTGAAACGCTTTTCAAAGTCGCCGCGGTATTTGGTACCCGCCAGCAGCGAACCGATATCCAGTGAGTAGATGGTGCACTCTTTCATCACTTCCGGCACATCGCCCTGCACAATACGCCACGCCAGACCTTCGGCAATGGCCGTTTTACCGACGCCCGATTCGCCCACCAGCAGCGGGTTGTTCTTGCGGCGGCGGCACAGCACCTGAATCGCACGTTCCAGCTCTTTATCGCGGCCGATCAGCGGATCGATACCGCCGACGCGAGCAAGCTGATTAAGATTGGTGGTGAAGTTTTCCATACGTTCCTCCCCGCCTGCTTGCTCTTCGTTAACGGGATTTTCCGCGCCGCTTTGCGGCTGGCCCGGCTCATCTTTACGGGTACCGTGGGAAATGAAGTTCACCACATCAAGACGGCTGACTTCGTGTTTACGCAGCAGATAAGCAGCCTGCGACTCCTGCTCGCTGAAGATAGCGACCAGCACGTTAGCACCAGACACTTCGCTGCGGCCGGAGGACTGGACGTGGAATACCGCGCGCTGCAGCACACGCTGGAAGCTGAGCGTGGGTTGCGTGTCGCGCTCCTCTTCACTGGCTGGCAGCACCGGTGTGGTTTGTTCGATGAAGGCTTCGAGTTCCTGACGCAGAGCCACAATATCCACCGTACAGGCTTCCAATGCCTCTCTGGCCGACGGATTGCTGAGCAGCGCCAGCAACAGGTGTTCGACGGTCATAAACTCGTGACGGTGCTCGCGCGCTCTGGCGAAAGCCATGTTTAAACTGAGTTCCAGTTCTTGATTGAGCATTTGGCACCTCCCCCAATTATCGCTCTGACGCTCTCTCTCCTATATGGAGACAGACTCAGGCTTTTTCCAGCGTACACAGCAACGGATGTTGATTCTCTCGTGCGTAGTGATTCACCTGCGCGGCTTTGGTTTCCGCCACCTCTGCGGTGAATACACCACATATCGCCTTTCCATGGTAGTGAACTTTAAGCATCAGCTGCGTTGCGCGTTCAACATCATAAGAAAAGAACTTTTGCAGAACGTCAATAACAAATTCCATAGGTGTATAATCGTCATTATTCAGGATGACTTTATACATAGAAGGCGGTTTTAACCCTTCGCGTACTTTGTCTTCGGCTAAATTGTCGAAATTAAGCCAGTCGTTTGTGTTTGCCATAATGTTCCGTCGAAACTCTGCTTTACGGTAGCGCACTCAGTGTGCTCTACCCTCAAGTTTAACACGCCTGTCAAGCGGCTTTTTCCGTGCCAACCGCTGGCCCTAAAAGCGCATGCGCGACCTGTATCACAAAATTCGCAATAGCGTTAACTGCCTCAAATTTTGATGAATTTCTCCCCTGCACACAGGGCCGTTCGCTTGACGATAAGAACCGTTTCTCTACATTCTACCTGCACAAGCTGATTGAGTTTTATACAAACTCGCTCACAGCTTCAATGACCTCACCTACTTTTCAAAATGTCTTGCGAGGGAAGTAAAAGCATGGAGACGGGTACTGTTAAATGGTTCAATAACGCCAAGGGTTTCGGTTTTATCTGTCCGATTGGCGGCGGCGACGATATCTTCGCACACTACTCCACCATTCAGATGGAGGGTTACAGGACGCTGAAGGCGGGTCAGCAGGTGCAATTTGACGTTCATGAAGGGCCGAAAGGCAACCATGCCAGCTTGATCGTGCCGGTTGAACTGGCACAGCACGCTTAATCGACCACGCCCTCTACGCATTCTGAACACTCGCGAAAAAAAATGCCAGCCGCAGATGCTGGCATTTTTTTTGCCTGGTGCGGAGCGCATTTCCCGCGCCTGTGCGGCTTACCGCACCGGCTGCCTGAAAACGGAACCCACATATGGGCATAACGCCTACCCTGCTTGCCGTCTGCACGGGACGGTACTCGCGCTTGGCATAGCGCTGCGGTGAACCGCCATAATATGCCTGAGTGTCCTCATCACGTTTAACGGCAGGTGCGTTGGCGCATCGGTGGCGTCGAGATCGCACCTGGCCGCTATCGTGCACGGATTTATCATGAGCGTACCGGCCCCGATCCCGATCGCGCTGTGCTCCGCCTGACAGCGCATTTTTTCACGGCTGCGCTCGCGCACCATCGTCTACGCTTTGACACGGTACTCTTTTGCCATCGGGGGAGATGGCTAACATCAGACAGGAGCGAACGATGAAACAGACTGTGGCGGCACTGCTGGCCAAAACGCTTGAAAGTGCGGGCGTAAAGCGGATTTGGGGCGTCACCGGCGACTCCCTCAACGGACTGAGCGACAGCCTGAATCGCATGGGCACCATTGAATGGATGCCCACGCGACATGAAGAAGTGGCGGCCTTCGCCGCAGGGGCTGAAGCGCAAATCAGCGGTGAGCTGGCGGTATGCGCCGGTTCGTGCGGTCCCGGCAACCTCCATCTGATTAACGGCTTGTTTGACTGCCACCGTAATGGCGTCCCGGTTCTGGCCATTGCCGCGCATATTCCCTCCAGCGAAATTGGCAGCGGCTATTTTCAGGAGACGCATCCGCAGGAGCTGTTCCGTGAATGCAGCCACTATTGCGAGCTGGTGTCGAACCCGGAACAGCTGCCACAGGTGTTAGGCATCGCCATGCGTAAAGCGATTTTGAATCGCGGCGTGTCGGTGATTGTGCTGCCGGGCGACATCGCACTCAAACCCGCGCCGGAAAGTGCCAAAAGCGCATGGTATCCGCCGCAACAACCGCATGTCGTGCCGAATGCCAGCGAAATTGCCCGGCTGGCCGAAACGCTAAACAGTGCGAAAAACATTACGCTGATGTGCGGTAGCGGCTGTGCGGGCGCCCATGCTGAGGTGGTGAAGCTGGCTGAAACACTTAAGGCGCCTGTGGTGCACGCGCTGCGTGGTAAGGAACACATTGAGTATGACAACCCTTACGACGTGGGAATGACAGGGCTGATTGGCTTCTCTTCTGGCTACCAGGCCATGATGAACGCCGATACGCTGGTGCTGCTCGGGACCCAGTTTCCCTATCGCGCCTTTTACCCCGCCGACGCCACCCTGATTCAAATTGACATCAATCCAGCCAGCCTTGGCGCGCACAGTCACGTGGACATGGCGCTGGTGGGCGATATCAAAGCCACCCTGCAAGCGCTGCTGCCGCAGCTTAATACACACGAGGATAGCCACCACCTTGATAGCGCCCTCAAGCACTATCAGTCGGCGCGTCAGGATCTGGACGCGCTGGCCACTGCCAATGATAAGCAGGCGATCCACCCCCAATATCTGGCGCAGCAGGTGAGTCACTACGCGGCGGAAGACGCGATCTTCACCTGCGACGTCGGCACGCCCACGGTATGGGCGGCGCGCTACCTCAAAATGAACGGTAAACGCCGCCTGCTGGGCTCGTTCAACCACGGTTCCATGGCCAATGCGATGCCGCAGGCGCTGGGCGCGCAATCGCTCGATCGAAACCGTCAGGTGGTGGCGCTCTGCGGCGACGGCGGCTTCAGCATGCTGATGGGGGATTTTATTTCACTGGCGCAGCTTAAGCTGCCGGTCAAGCTGGTGATTTTCAATAACAGCGTGCTGGGATTCGTGGCGATGGAGATGAAAGCGGGCGGCTACCTCACCGATGGCACCGATCTCAACAATCCTGACTTCGCCGCCATCGCCACCGCCTGCGGCATTAAAGGCATTCGCGTGGAAAAAGCCTCGTCGCTGAATGCCGCGTTGGAAGAGGCGTTTGCGCACGACGGGCCGGTGCTGCTGGACGTCATTACCGCAAAAGAGGAGCTCTCCATGCCGCCGCAGATCAAGGCAGAGCAGGCAAAGGGCTTCAGCCTCTATATGCTGCGCGCCATCATGAACGGGCGCGGCGATGAAATCGTTGAACTGGCGAAAACCAACTGGCTCAGGTAAAACGGTTAACCCCACTGTATTGATAACAAGGCGGGCGCTAAGCCCGCTTTTTTTATTTCAGGAGAGCGCCGTGATCGATTTACGCAGTGATACCGTAACCCGCCCCAGTGCCGCCATGCTCGATGCGATGATGACCGCCGAAACGGGCGATGATGTCTATCGCGATGACCCTACCGTTCAGGCGCTGGAAGCCGAAGCAGCGCGCTTAAGCGGTAAAGCCGCCGCCCTGTTCTTCCCAACCGGCACCCAGGCAAACCTGGTGGCCTTGCTCAGCCACTGCCAGCGCGGCGACGAATATATCGTGGGTCAGCAGGCGCACAATTATAAATACGAGGCCGGCGGCGCCGCCGTGCTGGGCAGTATTCAGCCGCAGCCGATTACGCATGCCGAGGATGGCTCTCTGCCGTTGCACGATATTATCGCGGCCATCAAGCCCGATGATATCCACTTCGCCCGCACCCGTTTGCTGAGCCTGGAGAACACGCACCACGGCAAGGTGCTGCCGCTGAGCTACCTTGAACAGGCATGGCAGCTCACCCGCACGCACAATCTGGCATTGCACATAGACGGCGCGCGTATTTTCAATGCGGTGGTGGCACAAAAAATCGCCCTTATCGATATCACTCGCTACTGTGACACCCTCACTATCTGCCTGTCGAAAGGGCTCGGCACGCCGGTGGGTTCACTGCTGTGCGGGGATAGCGCCTACATCGACACCGCGCGCCGCTGGCGCAAAATGACCGGCGGTGGCATGCGCCAGGCCGGGATTCTGGCTGCGGCAGGTTTGTATGCGCTGCAGCACAATGTTGCCCGCTTGCAGGAGGATCACGATAACGCCGCCTGGCTTGGCGAGCAGCTGAGCGCGGCGGGCATTGCGGTGATGAATCAGCACACCAATATGCTGTTCGTGAAGGTGCCGGATGCGCAGGTCAGCGCGTTAAAAGCCTGGATGGCCGAGGGCGGCTTTGCCCTGAGCGTGGGGCTGGTGACGCGCATTGTCACCCATTTGGACGTGAATCGCGCCGATTTAGCGCAGTTTGTTGCCCACTGGCAGGCCTTTCTGCGGCAGCGCTAACGCAGTGAGGCGCTACTGCGCCGCACCGTATTTCGCCACCAATGCGCGGGCTATCGCCAGCGTTTCTGCGTCGGCGATGCCCCGATAATCGCGCGCACGGAAATGCATCTGAAACGCCGCGATTAGCCTGCGCTGCATTGCGGGCGTGGTGGCTGCCGCCGCGTCGTATCCATAGCGCGCCAGCATGTCCAGCAGCTCACCTTGGTCCACAGGCGCACTGGCCGCGCGACCGTGCAGATACGCCTGCACCGTACGGGCGTCGGGCCACGCCCCCAACCCGCGCGCCGCCAGCTGCGACCAGGGAAACCCGGGGCCCGGGTCCTGTTTGCGCTGTGGCGCAATATCGCTATGGCCAACGATATTTTCTGGCGCGATACCGTATCGCTGGCGGATATCCAGCAGCAGCGCCTCCAGCACCCGAATCTGGGCGTCAGTAAACGGTTCCCAGCGAAGCCCGGTAAGCGTGCGGCGATAGCCGCGATTCACAATTTCAATGCCGATCGAGGTATCGTTGATGCGCGTCGCCCCACGCCAGAAGCTGGGGCCGGCATGCCACGCCAGCTGGCTTTCAGGCACCAATTGCCAAATCACCCCTTCTCCTCGCCGCTGTACCGGCTGCTGCGGGATCACGTAGTGGGCGCTGACCTCACGATCGGTCAGCGTCGCCAGCGACGCGGGCAGGTCTTCCGCCGTGTAGTGAATCACCACCACTTTTACGCGCGGGCGTGCCCCCTGTGCCGGATGCGCCGTATCCACCCAGTAACCCGGGCGCGGCTCAAGGGTGCTCTGACAGGCGCTCAGTAGCAGCGCCAGTATCACAACCGCTGCGGCGCGCATCAGCGCACAATCACTGCGGTTCCGGTCACGCTTACCATCAGCATACTGCTGTCTTTGCCCACGGTTTCGTAGTCAATGTCGATGCCCACGACCGCATTGGCACCCAACGCCTTTGCCTGCGCTTCTAACTCTTCAAACGCAATTTGGCGCGCCTTACGCAGCTCTTTTTCATAAGCGCCAGAGCGGCCGCCCACGATATCGCGAATCCCGGCAAAAAAATCGCGGAAAATATTGGCCCCGAGAATGGCTTCGCCGGTGACAACACCGCAATACGCTTCGATGGGATGGCCTTCCAGCGTTGGGGTGGTAGAAAATTTCATTGTCTTCTCCTGATCTGAATGCGTGAGCAACAGCGCTTACCGCCAAAAAGCGCGACTATACTCTATGCTAAAAATGGCGCTTTGCCAGTGAACAATAAGGAAATCGAGATGAAAAACAACACCTTTGCGCTGCTTGTTCCCGCCGCATTACTGCTCAGCGCCTGCACCACCGTCGAGCCGGTGTTTAAAGATAATGGCCCGCGCAGCGCAGCCTGTGTGGAGGGCGGCCCCGATAGCGTCGCGCAGCAATTTTACGACCTGCGCATCCAACAGCCTACGCAGGGCCTGCCGGATAGCGCCACCTTAGCCAAGTATCGCCCTTATCTCAGCGATCATCTGTATCAAACCCTGCTTCGTGCCAGCAGCGAGCGCAAGAAGCCCGCTGATTGGCAGCAGGGCGACCTCTTCTCCAGCCTGGCGCAGGGGCCGGATGCCGCCGATGTCAGCAGCGCCTCACGCATCCCGAATCGCGACGCGCGCAATATTCCGCTGCGCGTCACGCTGAGCCGCGGTGATACCCGCTGGCAGGACGAAGTATTGATGATTCACCAAGGCAGCTGCTGGGCAGTGGACGATGTGCGTTACATGGGAAGCTGGCCGCACGCCGGTGGCGGATCGCTGAGTCAACTGCTGGAAACCAAACAGTAATCGCTGGATTTGTCGCCATCCCGATTCTTGTATTAGCGCGCCGCATGTTTGCGGTGGCGGCGCGCGGCGTTTTTCGGGCGGCTTGAGACGTCCTTACCCCTTGTAAGCGCTGAAGCACGCGATTTTGTGCTGCGCTTTCGGGGTTTAACTGCCCTTAAATAAATTTTAACCCACTTCAATTGCATAACTATTCTGGTGACGTTAAGATTTGCGGCACTAATTGCTATTCATTTTTTGCGCATGAGTATTCAACTAAACGCTATTAACTGCTTTTACGGTGCCTATCAGGCGCTGTTTGATATCAATCTTGCCTGCCCGCAAGGTGAAACGCTGGTGCTGCTTGGCCCTAGCGGCGCCGGCAAAAGCTCACTCCTGCGCGTGCTAAATCTGCTGGAGATGCCGCGCGCCGGCACGCTGCAGATTGCCGGTAATGAATTTGACTTTGCCCAGGCACCGTCTGAAAGCGCCATCCGCGAACTGCGTCAAAATGTGGGCATGGTGTTTCAACAGTATCATCTGTGGCCCCACCTGACCGTGGTGCAAAACCTGATGGAAGCGCCGTGCCGCGTGCTGGGCTTAAGCAAGGCCGCCGCACGGGCACGGGCCGATGCCCTGCTGGAGCGCCTGCGCCTGACATCCTTCGCCGACCGCTTTCCGCTGCATCTGTCGGGCGGCCAGCAGCAGCGCGTCGCGATCGCACGTGCGCTGATGATGGAGCCGCAAGTGCTGCTGTTCGATGAGCCCACCGCTGCGCTCGATCCAGAAATCACCGCCCAGATCGTCAGTATTATCCGCGAGCTCGCGCAAACCCACATTACGCAGGTCATTGTGACACACGAAGTGGAGGTGGCGCGTAAAACGGCCAGCCGCGTGGTGTATATGGAAAACGGCCGCATCGTTGAACAGGGCGATGCCAGCCACTTTAGCCAGCCGCAAACCGAGGCGTTTGCGCACTATCTTTCGCACTGAATCAGGATGCTCTCAATGAAAAAAGTTGTACTTGCTGCACTGCTTGCCAGCCTTAGCCTGAGCGCGTCTGCCGCGCAGACGCTGCGTTTTGCTACCGAAGCATCTTATCCGCCGTTCGAGTTTGTTGATGCCAGCAACAAAATTCAGGGTTTTGACGTCGACCTCGCCAACGCGCTGTGCAAAGAGATCGACGCCACCTGCACCTTTACGAATCAAGCGTTTGATAGCCTGATTCCCAGCCTGAAATTCCGTCGTTTCGATGCGGTAATGGCCGGCATGGATATTACGCCTGAGCGTGAAAAACAGGTGCTGTTCTCCAAGCCTTATTACGATAACTCCGCCATCTTTATTGCGCAAAAAGGCAAGCTGGCCGATGTCAGCGCGCTGAAAGGCAAACGCGTCGGCGTGCAGAACGGGACTACGCATCAGAAATACCTGTCTGACAAGCACAGCGATATTACCATCGTGCCTTACGACAGCTATCAGAATGCGGTGCTGGATCTGAAAAATGGCCGTATCGATGCGGTATTCGGCGACACGGCCGTGGTCAACGAGTGGCTGAAGCAAAACGCCAACCTCGCGGCGCTGGGTGACAAAGTCACCGACAAAGATTACTTCGGCACCGGCCTCGGCATTGCGGTCCGTCAGGGCAATACCGAGCTGCAAGGCAAATTCAATGCCGCGCTGGATAAAATCAAAGCCAATGGCACCTACAAAACCATCTACAACAAATGGTTTCAGCAATAATTAGCGATGAATGAACTGATACCACTCGCAAGCGCCGCCGGGATCACCGTCGGCCTTGCCGTTTGTGCCCTGGTCGCCGGCCTTGCGCTGGCGATGATGTTTGCTGGCTGGGAGTCGGCGCGCCTGCGTCCGGTGGCCTGGCTCGGGACCGCACTGGTGACGCTGATTCGCGGCCTGCCGGAAATCCTGGTGGTGCTGTTTATTTATTTCGGCGCCTCGCAGCTGCTGCTGACGCTGTCAGACGGTTTCCATATCAATCTCGGGCTGGTCAATATCCCCGTACAGGTTCAGATTGAGAACTTTGATGTGAGCCCCTTTCTGTGCGGCGTGATCGCGCTGGCCATGCTCTATTCGGCTTACGCCTCGCAGACCTTGCGTGGCGCGCTGAAAGCGGTTCCCGTCGGGCAATGGGAGTCTGGCCAGGCGCTCGGCATGAAAAAGTCCGCGATCTTTTTCCGCCTGATCCTGCCGCAGATGTGGCGTCACGCGCTGCCCGGTCTCGGCAACCAGTGGCTGGTGCTGCTGAAGGACACGGCTCTGGTGTCACTGATCAGCGTCAATGACCTTATGCTGCAAACCAAAAGCATCGCGACGCGCACCCAAGAGCCGTTTACCTGGTATCTGGTCGCCGCGGCCATCTACTTGATTATCACGTTATTGAGCCAGGCGGTGCTGCGCCGCATTGAATTGCGCACCACCCGTTTTGAGCGGGGAGCCTGATATGCTTGGCTACTTACCTGAACTGCTAAAAGGCCTGCACACCAGCCTGACGCTGACCGTCGCCTCGCTGGCGGCCGCGCTGCTGCTGTCACTGCTCTGCACGGTTATTCTGGCGCTCAAAGTGCCCGGGTTGAATTTGTTGGTAAAAGGCTACATTACCGTCTTCACCGGCACCCCGCTGCTGGTACAGATCTTCCTGATCTATTACGGCCCTGGCCAGTTTCCCGCCATTCAAAGCGTGCCGTGGCTGTGGCATCTGCTGTCAAAGCCGTGGCTATGCGCGCTGATCGCCCTGTCGCTGAACAGCGCCGCCTACACCACGCAGCTGTTCTACGGTGCGGTTCGCGCGATTCCTGCCGGACAGTGGCAATCCTGCGCCGCGCTGGGCATGGACCGTACAGCGACGCTGCGTATTTTACTGCCCTATGCGTTTAAACGTGCCCTCTCATCGTATTCCAACGAGGTGGTACTGGTGTTCAAAAGCACATCGCTGGCCTACACCATTACGCTGATGGAGGTGATGGGACACGGTCAACTGCTCTACGGACGCACCTATGACGTGACCGTCTATGCGGCAGCGGGCCTGATCTATCTGGTCGTTAACGGTTTACTGACGCTGATGATGCGCCTGGTTGAAAAGCGCGCGCTGGCTTTCGAACGCCGGAACTGAGTCGTCGGCCGTTGGCCGGCGGCGGCATATCGATTTTAAAAGCAAAAATATTGCATATCCATTCATTAACTGTCATGTTATAGACCACTTTTTTTAGTCTATTTACTGGAAATGTACGATGAAAAAATGGATAGCTGCCGCTGCGCTGGCCTCGTTAGCAATGAATGCTTATGCAGTAGATAAGATTCGCTTCGCCGTCTCTGCCACTTACCCACCGTTTGAATCTCTCGACTACAACAACCAAATTGTGGGCTTCGATATTGACCTTGCGAAAGCCCTCTGCGCCGAGATCAAAGCGGAGTGCTCGTTCACCAATAATGCCTTTGACAGTTTGATTCCGTCGCTGAAATTCCGCCGCTACGACGCGGTTATCTCCGGCATGGATATCACGGCAGAGCGCAGCAAGCAGGTCGATTTTACCCAGCCTTACTACGCCAACTCCGCCATTGTTATTGCGCAAAAGGGACAGTTCACGGATTTCAGTCAGCTGAAGGGCAAGCGCGTGGGCGTTGAGAACGGCACTACGCACCAGAAGTACCTGATGGAGAAGCATCCCGAAGTGATCGCGGTGGCTTACGATAGCTACCAGAACGCCATTCTCGATTTAAAAAATGGCCGCCTGAACGGCGTCTTTGGCGACAGCGCGGTGGTGAGCCAGTGGCTGAAAGCCAATAGCGATCTCAGCAGCGTGGGCGAGCACATCACCGACCCGGACTATTTTGGCACCGGTCTTGGCATCGCCGTGCGTCAGGGCAACGCGCCCCTGCTGGCAGCGTTTAACCGTGCGCTCAGTACATTGAAAAGTAACGGCAGCTGGCAACAGATCAATCAGAAGTGGTTCCCGGAATAAGCGCGAGCGCGTAGGCACCGGCTAAGCCGCGTGGCTGCGCGTTAACAGCGTCAGCACCTCGAAATGCGCCGTGTGCGGGAACATATCAAACAGCTGGACGCGCGTCACCGCATAGTCAGGTAGCCTGGCGATATCCTGCGCCATTGTGGCCGGATTACAGCTGGAATACAGCAGGTAATCCGGTGCCATCTCACTCAGGTAAGCGCACAGTTCAGCGCCGATGCCACGACGCGGTGGGTTGACCAGCACCAGCTGCGGCACCTGATCGCGTGACGTGGCGAACGCAGTGGAATCCAGCGCGGCAAACTGCACGTTGTTCAATCCCAGCTGCTGCGCCGACTGCCGCGCGCAGGCAATGGCTTCGGCATTGATCTCAATCCCCGTGAGCTGCATGTCCGGCGTGGCGCAGTGCAAGCCGAAACCGCCGACGCCACAAAACAGATCCCACATGCTGCTAACCGGCAGCTCAGCCACCCACGCGCGCGCGGTTGCGTAGAGCGACGCGGCCACCGCCGGGTTGGTTTGGAAAAAGCTTTGCGGCCGAATGTAGAGCGGCACCTGATTGAATCGCTCTTTCAGCGCCTGATCCTCGGTGAGCGCAATCTCCTCTTCCCCTTCCAGAATCGCCATGTGCACCGGCTGGATATTGGCGGAGATCACTTTGAGCTGCGGTAACGGCTGCTGCAACGCCGGTAGCGCCGCGCGCAGCTGCGCCAGCTTGCGCGTGGAGCGCAGCACAAAACGCAGCATCATCTCCCCGGAGGTGCTTTCGGTTAGCAGGATAAATTTGAGCTCGCCGCGCTGACGCGCCACGTCATAGGGCGTCAGGCCGGCGCGGGCAATAAACGGCTTCAACCGATCGAACACCGGGGCGAACGTGTCGGGATAGAGTGGACACGCGCAGAGATCCACCGCCTCGCCATCGCGGTTCACAATACCCAATACCGGGCGCTCTACGCTACCGCTCACCACCATCTTGGCTTTATTACGGAACCCCTGCTGCGCCGAGCTGACCGGCGGCCGCCAGTCGGCTACGGCGTGCGCGGCCAGCAGCTGCGCCAGCTGTGACTGCTTATCGTCCAGCTGTAGCGAGTAGGGTTTGTCCAGCCACTGACAGGAACGGCAGCGGCCAGCGTCGTAAAGCGCACAATGCATGAAAGGGCCTGTTGATTAATCCGGGAAAAAACGGGGGCAGATTGTATCACCGGGCACGGAAAAAAGCGCGGCTGCTGGCCGGAACAAACAGCAGCAGCAGCACCAGCGCGTCGGGCACCTTTTGCAGCAAGGTGTGATGGATAATTTGCGCGTTGGTTTCGCCGGGAATACTGAAGATTTCCGGATAGATCCAGCCGGTTGAGGCCAGCAGCATATAAAACAGCACGACGCTCTGCGCTATCGCGTATCCCCAACGGCCGCGATTGCTGCCGCGCATCAGCGTGAACGCACAGCGCAGCTCAAACAGAAAAATCAGCTGGCTGGCGATAAAAATCAGCGTGGAGTCCCATGCCTGCGCGCTGCGGTGGACAAAGTTTGCCAGCTCCTCGTAACCCAGTTCGTTGGCCAGCATCAGCACGCTAATGCAGCGCGTCGCCACAATCGCAATACCCGCCACGGTGACCGGCACGGGGGCCAGCGACATCATCGCACTGTTTTTCAGGATTTCCGACATGGGTAAGCTCCGTAACCAACGAAAAACGGACCGATTTCCGGCGCACTGCACCTGAAGAAATCAGCCCGTTCTTATAGTGGCAAAAGTTACGGCTTTCAGCCACGTCTGGCTTTCTGAATATCGCGCAAACGCTGCTTTTCTTCATGGGCCATAAAGCGCCAGGCGATAAAGCCCACCAGCCCGACAATGAACAAAATCAGTGAGGCCAGCGCGTTTATCTCCGGGTTTACGCCGCGCCGCACAGTAGCAAAAATCGCCATCGGCAGCGTGGTGGCACCCGGGCCAGTGACAAAGCTGGCAATCACTAAGTCGTCGAGCGACAGGGTAAAGGCCAGTAGCCAGCCGGTGATCAGCGCAGGCGCAATCATCGGCACGGTGATCACAAAGAACACCTTCAGCGGCGTGGCGCCGAGATCCATCGCGGCCTCTTCAATGGAGCGATCCAGCTCACGCAGGCGCGAATTGATCACCACCGCCACGTAAGCAGTACAGAAGGTCACGTGCGCCAGCCAGATAGTCAGCATGCCGCGATCGCTCGGCCAGCCAAAGGCGTTGCCCATCGCCACGAACAGCAGCAGCAGCGACAAACCGGTGATCACATCCGGCATCACCAGCGGCGCGGTGAGCATAAAGGCGAAACCGCTGTGCCCGCGGAAGCGGCCAAAGCGCACGATAATCACCGCAGCCATCGTGCCCAGCACCACGGCCGTGCTGGCCGACAGGGCCGCAATCGTCAGGCTGAGCCCCACCGCATCCAGCATCGCCTGATCCTGGAACAGCACCTGATACCAGTGAAACGAGAAACTCTCCCACACCGTCACCAGCTGCGAGCTGTTAAAGGAATAAACCACCAGCAGCAGCATGGGTGCATACAGAAACAGGAAGCAGCACGCCAGAATCGCCGTGCGCCACGGTGAACGAATGGTCGGTAGCTGATTCATTCTTTCTCTCCTGTGGCGCGGTTTTGATGCTTGTGGAACCAGATGATAGGCAAAATCAGAATCAACAGAATGATCACCGCCAGCGCAGAGGCCACCGGCCAATCACGGTTATTAAAGAACTCCTGCCACAAGATACGGCCGATCATAATGCTGTCAGGTCCGCCCAGCAGTTCAGGAATAACGTACTCCCCCACCGCCGGGATAAACACCAGCATGGAACCGGCGATAATCCCGCCTTTGGTGAGCGGGACGATCACGCTAAAGAAAGTCTTAAGCGGACGCGCGCCTAAGTCCAGCGACGCCTCGACCAGCGAATAGTCAATGCGCGTCAGCGCGGTGTAAATCGGCAGCACCATAAACGGCAGATAACAGTAAACAATGCCGATATACACGGCGGTGTTGGTATACAGAATCACCAGCGGATGATCGATCACCCCCAGCCACATCAGGAAGCGGTTCAGGATGCCGTTATTGTTCAGCAGTCCCATCCAGGCGTAAACGCGCACCAGAAACGAGGTCCACGACGGCAGGATCACCAGCAGCAGCAGAATGGTGCGCATTGATGGTTTACTGTGCGCCACGGCCCACGCCAGCGGATAGCCAATCAGCAAACAGATAAGCGTAGAGATTGCTGCGACCTTGAGTGAGGTCAGATAAGCTTCCGCGTACAGGGGATCGTCAGTGAGCGTGATGTAGTTACCCAAATTCAGCACCACATTCAGCTGATCGTCAGCCCATGTCACCAGATCGGTATACGGCGGGATAGCGCGGGCAATATCGGCAAAACTGATCTTTAAGACAATCAGGAACGGCAGCATAAACAGCAAGATCAGCCACAGATAGGGCAGCGCAATCACCAGCTTGCGTCCATGCTGCATTTTCAGGCGTGTCGCCCAGCGTTGCAGCGGCGTACCAACCACGGTTGGCGCGCGGCGTTGAGAAATCTGGCGCATATCGCCTCCTTAGACCGTCAGGACCACGCAGCTGTCCGCATCCCAGCACAGGCGCACTTCGTCACCCCACGTCGGCGCACCTTTGCGGTAGCGGTGGGCATTTTGCAGCTGCGCGCTGATCATCTGACCACTGTGCAAACGTACGTGGTAAATCGACAGATCGCCGAGATAGGCGATATGCACCACTTCCCCCACGGCAAAATTGCAGCCATCCGCCGGCACCTCGTCGCACAGCATCACTTTTTCCGGACGCAGCGCCACGTGCACCGGCACGTTGTCTACGATAGAGACGTCCGTTTGCACTTTGAGCGGATGCTGTAACCCAGGCGACTCCAGCACCAAGCCCTCTTCACGACGCTCACGCAGTAAGCCCTCGAAGACGTTCACGGAACCGATAAACTCTGCGCTGTAGCGACTGGTAGGATGTTCATAGATCTCCTCCGGTTCGCCAATTTGCACAAACTTACCGCGGTTCATGATGGCAATGCGGCCTGCCATGGTCATTGCCTCTTCCTGGTCATGCGTCACCATCACACAGGTGGCGCCCACGCGCTCAAGAATATCCACCACTTCATGCTGCATGCGGTCACGCAGCTTTTTATCCAGCGCGCCCATGGGCTCGTCCAGTAGCAGCAGCTTGGGCCGCTTCGCCAGGCTGCGCGCCAGCGCCACGCGCTGCCGCTGACCACCCGAGAGCTGGTGCGGCTTACGTTTGGCGTACTCTTCCATGTGCACCAGCGTCAGCATCTCTGCCACGCGGCTGGCGATCTCATTTTTGGGCAGCTTGTCCTGCTTCAGGCCAAACGCGATGTTCTGTTCCACCGTCATGTGCGGAAACAGCGCGTAGGATTGAAACATCATGTTGATAGGACGCTGATACGGCGGCACGTGAGACAGATCTTGCCCGTCCAGCACAATTTGCCCGCTGCTGGGGATTTCAAAGCCCGCCAGCATGCGTAATAGCGTGGATTTCCCGCAGCCGGACGCGCCGAGCAGCGCGAAAATCTCGCCTTTGTAAATGGTCAGGCTGACATCATCCACGGCATGCTGGCCGTCAAACGATTTCGTCAGGTTACGGATCTCCAGCAGCGGCGTTAACGCCTTTGCGGTTTTATTCTGAGGGCGGGGAATCGCGTCGTTCACTCACATCTCTCCGGCGCTAAGCGGGGTAGCGCGGCACAGCTCGCCGCTAAAAAGGCACAACAGAGGCCGTCACTGCGCCTCTGTTGTCATCTGATTGTGATCGAATTCGTTCAGAACGAATCACTTACCACTTTTTACTTTAGTCCAGGCACGGGTACGTGCACGATCGAGTTTTGGATCCTGGACTTTGAGCACAAACAATTTCGCCATGGCGTCCGGCGTCGGGAAGATGCCAGGGTTGTTACGCACGTCCGCGTTGATCAGCGGCAGTGACGCTTTATTGCCGTTGGCGTAATTCATTTTGTTGGACACATCAGCAATCACTTTAGGATCCATGATGTAGTTAAGCCACTGATAGGCCGCGTCTAAATTCTTGGCATCTTTTGGAATCGCCATCATGTCAAAGAAGGCAAGTGCGCCCTCTTTCGGCACGCTGTAGCCCAAGTGCACGCCGTTGTTGGCTTTCGCCGCGCGGTCTTTGGCCTGCAGAATATCGCCGGACCAGCCGATCGCCACGCAAATGTTCCCGTTGGCCAAGTCGTTGATGTACTGCGACGAGTGGAAGTAGCGAATATTTGGACGCAGCTTCAGCAGCAGATCGGTCGCCGCCCCGGTGTAATCTTTGGCATCTTCACTGTTGGGATTTTTACCGAGATAGTTAAGAACGGTGGCAAAAATCTCTTCAGGTGCATCCAGGAATGACACGCCGCAGCTTTTCAGTTTTTCCAGGTTCTCTGGCTTCAGCACCAGATCCCAGCTGTTTACCGGTGCATCCGCACCTAACGCGGCTTTCACTTTATCAATGTTATAGCCGATGCCCGTGGTGCCCCACAGATAGGGAATGGCGTACTTGTTGCCCGGATCGTGCTGCGCCACTTTTGCCATCAGATCGGGGTCGAGATTTTTGTAATTGGGCAGCTTGCTCTTATCCAGCTCCTGGAACACACCGGATTGCAGCTGGCGCGCAAGGAAACTTGAAGAGGGCACCACCACGTCATAACCGGTTGAACCCGCCATGAGTTTGCCTTCCAGCACCTCATTGGAATCAAACACGTCGTAGACCACTTTAATGCCGGTCTGCTTTTCAAAATTCGGAACGGTATCTGGCGAAATATAATCAGACCAGTTATACACGTGCAGCGTCTTATCCTCTGCCTGCACGCCGACGGCCGCAGCCATCAACACACCAGCAACCACACCTGGCAACCATTTTTTACGTTGGTTGATCATGTTTTCCTTCCTCCTGAGCGGGTCATCACAGCGCTGCATACACGCGATCCAGAAATTGCGCAGCCTGAACGTTGTCAGACATACAATGAATCAATATTCAGCGGGAGTTTAATAGCAAAAACCTATATCCGACGTTCTGACGACACGCAGCTTCACGGCTTACGGTTCAAAGGCACAACGTGTTTCGGATAAAGATCGGCACTGCGGTTGCATGGTTATGCGCAGCTCCGCAAGAATAGCCCCGCGATGGAGCGCGTACCAGAGCCCAGCGTAAAAAACGCCTTTTTGCGATAAGTTATGCATGTTTCTGCTATGGGGTTTGGCAATAGCGGCATAAGGCACAACTAATATCTGGCATTAAAGGGCGAAAAGCAGAATATTAAACGGCGGGGCACAAACAAAAACTGCCGCAAAAAGCGGCAGTTAGCAGGGCGGGAGCGTAATCAGTGCAGCAAGCTTTGGCTGCTGGCGGTGCTGGGACGTTCATCCTCGTCGCCAATCATCAGCAGATGATTCGCAAAGGCTTCCATGATCACCATTGAAACCCCCTCTTCGCTTTGCTTCATAAACTGCGCAAACTGACCAAAGGTGATGCCGGCGCTGATGCTGAGGGACTGGCACACAATCAGCTTGGGCAAATTGTCGTCCTGAATATCAATAAATGCCTTCACCGTGAGTGAACTGGCGTTGATTTGCGACAAATCGCCCACCAGCGGGATCAGTGCGGTGGGTTTAACTTCCGCCAGCGCGGAAAACAGAATGACGTTATCCACCAGGTCGATTTTTGCATCAAACACCCCGTCAAAATTCTGCATGTGCGGCAGATGCAGCGCCTGGCAGGCGTCACACTCGAACCAGGTGATATTTTGTTGATCCAGCCAGCGACGCAGCATGTCGATGTCAGGAACGACCAGTGAATCCATCGTTTCATCCTGTGGGGTGAAGAAATAAGCGCCTTAGCTTACGGAAAAAGTGGCGACGACGCCATGAAAAGAACGTTTTTGCGCGCTTATCCGCCGGTTTTGAGCCGATAATCGGCACAGGCGTGCTGCTCAATCCAGTGGATCATCATGCCCGCAATATCCAGCCCGGTGCAGCGCTCGACGCCTTCCAGCCCAGGGGAGGCATTTACCTCCATAACCAGCGGCCCGCGCGCCGCGCGCAGAATATCCACGCCCGCGACGTCCAGCCCCAGCGTGGCCACGGCGCGAACCGCAATCTCACGCTCCTGATCGGTAATCGTGACCGCCTGCGCGGTGCCGCCGCGGTGCAGATTAGAGCGAAACTCGCCCTCTTTGGCCTGCCGCTCGATCGCGGCCACCACCTGATTGCCAATCACTAAACAGCGAATATCGCGCCCTTGCGCTTCCTGGATAAATTCCTGCACCAGAATATGCGCATTCAGACCGCGAAAAGCATCGATGACGCTCTCCGCCGCCTGACGCGTTTCGGCCAGAACGACACCAATGCCCTGCGTGCCCTCCACCAACTTCACCACCAGCGGGGCGCCGCCCACCATCGCAATGACGTCCTGCGTATCATCCGGCGAAGAGGCGAATCCCGTCACGGGCATATCAATGCCCTGACGCGCCAGCAGCTGCAGCGATCGCAGTTTGTCACGCGCGCGGGTAATGGCAACCGACTCATTCAACGGATAGCTGCCGCACATCTCAAACTGGCGCAGCACGGCCGTGCCGTAAAACGTGGTCGCGGTGCCGATGCGAGGAATCACCGCATCAAAATGCCCGAGCGCGTCCCCGCGATAGTGCACCGTCGGCGAAGCCGAATTGATATTCATATAGCAAGAGAGCGGATCGATAAACTGCACCTGATGGCCACGCTCCTCCGCGGCATCACGCAGTCGTTTGCACGAATAGAGCGTGCCGTCGCGGGTGAGAATGGCCATTTTCATTGCGGTATCCCTGTGATTAACGCGTCGCCCAGCCCTGCTTATGCAGATAATCCAGCATAAACGGACGGGTTTCTTTGATGATCAGGCGCTGGATCATCGCGCTCCACGTATCTGAACGCTGATGACTGTCGCGCTGCTGGTAGTAAGCCATGATCTGCGCGTCGTATTCCGCAAGCACAGCCTGATCAACGTCGTGATAGCGGTTTTCGTGCACCAGCATCGCCTGCGGCATGCGCGGCTTCACGTCTGGGTTATCCGCCGGATGCCCTACGCAAAAGCCAAACAGCGGCAGCACAAACTTCGGCAGTCCCAGCAGCTCAGTGACCTCCGCAATACTGTTGCGGATGCCGCCAATAAACACGCCACCCAGTCCTAACGACTCGGCCGCCACCATCGCATTCTGCGCCATCAGCGCGGTATCCACACAGCCCAGCAGCAGCTGCTCTGCGCGGCCCAGCTGCGCGTCAGGACAGATTTGTTGATGACGGTTAAAGTCGGCGCAAAAGACCCAAAATTCCGGTGCGGCAGCGACCCAAGACTGGCCGCCGGTGAGTTCCACCAGCGTGTCTCTCATTTCCCTGTCGGTGATGCGAACAATCGAAGAGCACTGCAAAAAACTGGAGGTCGAAGCCGCCTGTGCTGCAGCAATGATCGCGCTGCGCTGAGCATCATCAATACTCTGCTCAGTAAAAGCACGAATGGAACGGTGGCTGCACAATAGATCAATCGTCGGCGTCATAATCCTCTCCGGTTACTTTCTTTTTGTGGGGTGGCTAAACAGCTGAGGCGCCATCGCTTTGGCGGTTCGCCACATCATCAACCAGGCGGCAGGTAGCATACCCGCCACGCCCAGCAGAAAAAGCAGCGTTGCCAAGGGCTTGGCGGCAAAAGCATCAGGTGCATCCATCCAGCCGTTGACCAGCAGCAGCGCGGCAATCACCGCCGCGACGCCCAGGACTTCTAACAGCAACACCGGTTTCGGCAACGTCGCCAGGTTACGCATGAATGGATTCCTCATCAGTTCAGCAGGTTAATCGCGCTCAGGCCCAAACGCGTGCGTTTGGTGAAGTAAAGTATACAAGCCATCGTGCGTACCCATCAGATTAACAGGCATTTTCTACTTTGCTTAAGCCGAACGGGCGGGCATGATAATGGGCATTATTGACGCTGGGTTATGACAGTACGCATAACGCAGGTGACAAAGGAGAGACGTAATGATTGCAGTGATTTTTGGCCGCGAAAGCTGCCCTTACTGTGTGCGGGCAAAAGAGCTGGCTAGCCGCCTGACCACTGAACGCGATGACTTCAACTATCAGTATGTGGACATTCAGGCGACCGGTATCACCAAGGCTGATTTGGAAGCGCGTGCGGGTAAGCCCGTGAGCACCGTACCGCAAATTTTCCTCGACGATAAGCACATCGGTGGCTACACCGAATTCGCTGCCTGGACCAAAGACAATCTGGGCGTAGAAGCGTAATTCAACGGGCCTGCGGGCCCGTTTTCATTCAGGCTATTCAGCGCGCATAGCTAGCATAATGCGCAGCAAACGCACCAGCAGCGCACCGCACCCCGCCCAGAACCACGCGCTTAAGCTCCAGGCCAATACCAGCAGCCCGCTATGGGTCATCGTCATGGCCAACATCACCCACGTTGTGCCCAACAGCGTGCCCGTCAGCGCCACCCAAAGCGTTCTGATCAGTGCACTTTCCGCATGCAATAGCGCCATTAAGGCGCCAGGCAACAGAAACAGCAGCAGCTCCGGTTGACCACGCACCGTCTGGGCGGACGCTGCCGCCCAAAAATGGTGGGCAAAAATAAATACCAGCGTATAAAACATCACGCCCAGAACCCATGACGGCCAGCGGTTATTGCGCTGCAACATACCCATCCTCAACTTTGACGTTAACAATTTTGAAACGTTTACTGCCCGGGTGCGCACAACTGGAAATAAAAATAAACAGCTTTAAGCAGCGCGAATGAAACTGCGCATAGCTGAGGAAGTTAATTATGTTTAGAATAACGCCGTTTTATTAGCTGGCCTGCGTCTTTGAGACGCTAAGCGCACTTGCGTTTGGCACACGATAGCGAAAAAAGGCCCTTTCATCAACTTGTTACAGGTTAAGAAGAAGTTAAACCGTGAACATTAACGTCGCAGAATTGTTAAGTAAAAATGACGTTCTGTTATTATTTGTCGTCCTGGCACTCGGGCTGTGCCTGGGTAAATTACGTCTTGGCTCTGTTCAGCTTGGTAATTCAATTGGCGTGCTGGTGGTGTCACTGATTTTAGGCCAGCAACATTTCGCGATAAATACCGATGCATTAAGCCTTGGCTTTATGTTGTTTATTTTTTGCGTTGGCGTGGAAGCGGGGCCTAACTTTTTCTCGATTTTTTTCCGTGACGGTAAAAACTATTTTTTCCTGGCGATTGTGATGGTGGTGAGCGCCCTGCTGGTTGCGCTAACGCTGGGCAAACTGTTTGGTTGGGATATCGGCCTGACCGCCGGGATGCTGGCCGGCTCGATGACCTCAACACCGGTGCTGGTAGGCGCGGGCGACACGCTGCGCCAGAGCATTAGCGACGCGCACCAGCTCGGCCTGATGCAGGATAACCTGAGTCTTGGCTACGCGCTCACCTATCTGGTGGGGTTAGTCAGCCTGATTTTTGGCGCGCGCTACTTACCGCGCCTGCAGCACCAGGATCTCCCCACCTGCGCCCAGCAAATTGCCCGGGAGCGCGGTCTGGATGCCGACAGCCAGCGCAAAGTTTTCCTGCCGGTAATCCGCGCCTACCGCGTCGGCCCAGAACTGGTGGCCTGGACCGGCGGCAAAAACCTGCGTGAGCTGGGCATCTATCGCCAGACCGGCTGCTATATTGAGCGCCTGCGCCGCAACGGCATACTGGCCAGCCCCGACGGTGATGCGGTGCTGCAACTGGGCGACGAAATTTCGCTGGTGGGTTATCCCGACGCGCATGCGCGGCTGGATGCCAGCTTCCGCAACGGCAAAGAAGTGTTCGACCGCGATCTGCTCGACATGCGCATTGTGACCGAAGAGATCGTGGTGAAAAACCATAACGCGGTGAACAAGCGCCTGAGCCACCTCAAACTGACCGATCACGGCTGTTTTCTAAACCGGGTGATTCGCAGCCAGATTGAGATGCCCATTGATGACAGCATCATGCTCAATAAAGGCGATGTGCTCCAGGTCAGCGGCGAAGCGCGGCGCGTGAAGCAGTTGGCCGATCGCATCGGCTTTATTGCGATTCACAGCCAAATCACCGATCTGCTGGCCTTCTGCGCCTTCTTTATTCTGGGCTTGATGATCGGCATGATCACCTTCCAGTTCAGTAATTTCAGCTTTGGCCTCGGCAACGCAGCCGGCCTGCTGTTTGCCGGGATCATGCTCGGCTTCCTGCGCGCCAACCATCCGACCTTTGGTTATATTCCCCAGGGCGCGTTGACGATGGTGAAAGAGTTTGGGCTGATGGTGTTTATGGCTGGCGTGGGCCTGAGCGCTGGCAGCGGCTTGCAGCACGGCTTTGGCAGTGCGGGCGCACTGATGTTACTGAGCGGCCTGTTAGTCAGTTTGCTGCCGGTTGTCATCTGCTACCTGTTTGGCGCTTACGTATTGCGCATGAACCGCGCCCTGCTTTTTGGCGCCATCATGGGCGCGCGCACCTGCGCGCCGGCCATGGAGATCATCAGCGATACCGCCCGCAGCAGCATTCCCGCTCTGGGCTATGCTGGCACCTATGCCATTGCCAACGTGTTGCTGACGCTGGCCGGTACCTTAATTGTGATCGTCTGGCCGCTTTTACCGTTTTAAAATATTTTGAACCGGTCGAGAACTAATCATCTCGACCGCAGTCTGAATAAGTGCCACTGCTTTTCTTTGAAATCCCCAAATTGAGGAGCCCGCCCGTCACTGACCGGCGGGTTTTTTTATGCCCTGCCCACGCAGCTTAAGGTTGCGTTAAGCGTAACTTGCGACCCTGCCTGTCCGATCTCTTTTGCGCAAAATCGTCATGCAACCGTCATCAAAGTTAAACCTATCCATAACCCCCGACCAGATTAAGAGCACGACTATATATTCTCTTTCCGGGCGCTTTTACGCTATCAACTTCATTTTACTGGCAATCTTGGGACTGGCATTTTTGCTCTGGTCTCGCCACGAAAACCTGGATATCGCGATCAGCCGCATGTGGTTTGACGCGCAGACGGCACGCTTTCCCTGGCAGCATAACCGCTGGCTCGACCTGGTGAATCATCGCTTGGTGAAAGATGTGATTATCGCGGGGGCGATTCTGCTGTTGCTACGCGGCATCCAGCGCCGCCATGGCCGTTACGTGCTGGTGGCGCTGCTGTTTGGCCTCGGCCCGCTGGTGGTCGGCGTGCTCAAGGCGCACAGCGCCCACTCCTGTCCGTGGGATTTAGCAATGTTCGGCGGTAAAGCCGAAAGCTTTGTTCTGCTGGATAGCGTGCCGGCCAACAGCGGCCCGGGGCAGTGCTTTCCCGGCGGACATGCTTCCAGTGGATTTTCGCTGATGGCGCTGTTTTTCCTGTGGTGGCCGGAACGTCCGCGCCGTGCGTTGGTCGCGCTGCTGGTCGGTATTACCGTGGGTCTCTTGATGGGATATGGCCAGGTAATGCGCGGCGCCCACTTCTTTTCCCATAACCTGTGGGCAGGATGGTGGGTGTGGCTCACGCAGGTCGTGGTATTTGCCGGTTTTTCTTTTTGCCTAAATCAGTTGAGGACGAGAAATCATCATGGAAGCGCTTAACCATCGCCTTTTTTTGTGGATCAACGCGACGCCAGACTCACCGGCATGGCTCCTTTCCCTGGCGACCTTTATCGCCAAAGATCTGATCGCTATCGTGCCCTTATTGATCGTGGCGCTGTGGCTATGGGGACCGCGTGAGCAGGTGCCATCACAGCGCGCACTGGTGCTGAAAACCGGCATGGCGCTGCTCTACGCGCTGGGTATCTCCTGGTGTGTTGGTCAGCTCCTACCCCATCCGCGCCCTTTCGCGATTGGCTTTGGCCATCAATTTCTTCCCCACGCGGCGGATGACTCTTATCCGAGCGATCACGGCACCACCATTTTTACCTTTGCGCTGGCCTTTGTGCTGTGGCATCGCCTGTGGTCTGGTGTGCTGTTACTGGCGATAGGCAGTGCCATTGCCTGGTCACGCGTTTATCTCGGCGTGCACTGGCCACTGGATATGGTCGGCGGATTTTTGGTGGGCCTGCTGTCGTGTCTGGCGTCACATATGGCGTGGCAGCTTTATGGCAAGCGGATGCTGGAAGGCACGCATCAGGTGTACCGTACGCTGTTTGCTATGCCGATCAAAAAGGGGTGGATCAGGGATTGAGGCGGGCTCCGGTTGACGTTGAGCGGGTTCCGACCGCTCAGCCGGTTTTTTACCGAACCCTGAGCGGGTTCCGCCCGCTAACCCTGCGGGAGTTGCAGTCGCCCCGCTGCGGCGTACGGGCAAAGGGCCGATGGGCGCGGCCCTTTGCAATCCGCGCCCTGCGCCAGCCTGCGCTGTTCCCTCACTCCGCCGCGCCAGCCTCACGGACCGCGCGGATTCGCCATCCCTGGCTCATGCCGCCCTCTCAGCGGCATCCCTGCCGCTTCGTCCTGGCCGTCGCGCTCCGTTCGGCGCTCCGGATGGCGCTCAACACCACCGTCTGTAAGGGCTTTTTTCTTTTTTCTGTCTGGGGTTGTCTGGGTGGCCGTAAACGGGTCTGCGAAGACAGTGGCTGGCTGGAAAAGACAGAAGACAGACATTAGAAACGGCTTCTGGTTAACACTTCGCGGGCGGGAGGTTGCTTAAAAGTCTTTTCAGCAACGCGCTGGCGTCTAAAGACCAAAAACGCGAAAAAAGGTTGTTACTTAACGCCGCGCGTGCACCTTAAAAATCTTACCGCCACGCGCCGGCTGCGAAAAAAGTCATGGCTTGCAGCGGGGGTTGATAGCGCCATCCCCACTCGCTGAACGACTGAAGGCTTCCAGGGCGAGCGGCATGGATGCCGCGAGAGGCGGCGTTGAGCAGGAGCGAATCGACGCCGGTCCGTCAGGAAGGCTGAGGGAGTGAAGGCACCGCGCAGCGGCGAGCGGGGCTGGCGCAGGGCCGGGGAGTGCAGAGGGCGCGGCCTGGCGCCCTCTGCTCGGTCGCCGCAGCGCGGCAAAGGCACCTGCCGGTGCCATGGCGAACGAAAGTCGCTCCGTGCAAACGAAAGAGCGCGCCTGCAGCCCTAACCCGTGGCAATGATCAATTAAGCCACTTCCCAAACCAGCCGTTGAATTTCATCATAATGAAATCCCAGATGCGTCCGACAAAACCGCCCTCTGGCACCGACTCCATCACCACCAGCGGACGCTGTTCAATGGTTTTGCCATCCAGTTGGAAATCGATGGTGCCAACCACCTGATTCTTGGTAAGTGGCGCTTCCAGCTGCGGATTGGTGAGCGTAAAGCTGGCCTTCAGGTTCTTCATCTGCCCTTTCGGGATGGTGATAGCCGCATCTTTCGCCACGCCCAAATTCACCTGGCTCTTTTCACCGAACCATACGCGCTGCTGTGCGAACGGCTTATCGGCTTTGATGGGCGTCACCGTTTCATAGAAACGGAATCCCCACGTCAGCAGCTTCTCGCTCTCACGAAAACGTATCGCATCCGTTTGCGCGCCCAGTACCACCGAGATCAAACGCATATCCCCTTCGGTGGCGGAAGCCACTAAGTTGTTACCCGCGCCGGAAGTGTGTCCGGTTTTAATCCCGTCCACCTTGAGGTTTGAGCTCCACAGCAGACGATTGCGATTCATCTGCTTAATGTTATTAAAGGTGAACTCTTTCTGGCTGTTCAGCGCATACTCATCCGGCACATCGCTAATAAGACGTTGGCCGATTATCGCCATATCGCGCGCGGTGCTGTATTGCCCTTCCGCATCCAGGCCATGCACCGTCATAAAATGGGTGTTCTGCAGGCCAAATGCTTTGACGTAGTTGTTCATCAGGCCGATAAACGCGTCCTGACTGCCCGCCACATAATCCGCCAGTGCGATGCACGCATCATTGCCCGACTGAATCACAATGCCCTTGTTGAGCTCCGATACCGGAATACGATCGCCCGGTTTCAGGAACATCAGCGATGACCCACGCAGTTTTGGGTTGCCGGTGGCCCAGGCATCCTGACCGATGGTGACGTTGTCATCATTGTGAATTTTACCGGACTTCAGCGCCTGACCCACCACATAGCTGGTCATCATCTTGGTCAAGCTGGCAGGATCGAGACGCTGATCGGCGTTGGATTCCGCCAGCACTTTACCGCTGTTGTAATCCATTAAAATCCACGCTTTCGCATCAATTTGCGGGGCGGCAGGTGCGTCGACCGCATGGGAGGTGACCGGCAGGAACAGCAGCAGCAGCGGCGTGGCTGCCAGCGGGCGCAGCGCGGAGGTGAAGGCATTTTTTCTCATGAGCGTGACCAGATTGTCCTTGTTAAATCAGGTTTTTTGGCGGGTAAGACATGTCTTACGAAAACTACACGCTAAGGCCCTGTGAACAAAACCTTCCAATCGTAAAGTTTTATAGAGTTTATTAGAGTTACCTTGGAAGGCGTGCTGTTACGTTGCCCACTTTCGCACGCCCTCTGCGGCGAAAAAAGTGCGTGAAATTCCGATTTTTCGCAGAACAGTTAAGTCAGTCACAAAACTCAGCTAACCTGATGCCAGTCAGCCGAGGAGAAACATGATGGACTTAGCCGTTTTCGATCTGGATGAAACCCTGATTTGTGAAGACAGCACCAGCCTATGGCTGCGCTGGCTGGTGTCACAAGGGTATGCGCAGGAAGCGCTATTGCAGCAGGAACAGACGCTGATGGCGCAATATCACGCCGGAAAGCTATCCATTGAAGAGTACATGGGCACCACCCTCGCCCCGCTGGCCGGTATGGCCACCCTTACCGTTGAAGGCTGGGCGCGCCGCTTTATCCATCGTGACATCTTGCCGCGCGTCTTCCCGGCCGCGCGCGAACGTATTCGCTGGCATCAACAGCGTGGCGATAAAGTGGTGATCATTACCGCCAGCGGCGATCATCTGGCGCTGCCGATTGCTAAACGCCTTGAAGTGGACGATGCCTTGGCCATTGGCGTGGAGATCGCCGATGAGCGCTACACCGGCCGCATTTACGGTACCGCAACCTATCGTGAAGGCAAAGTGACACGCCTGCAGGCGTGGAAAGCGCAGCAAGCGCAGCCCTTTGCCCACACCTGGGCCTACAGCGACTCCATCAACGACCTGCCGTTATTAACCCATGCCGACAGCGCCTGGGTCATCAATCCGGATGCGATGCTGGCGCAGGAAGCGCAGCAGCGTGGCTGGGAGGTATGCCACTGGACGCGCTAAGTTTGTCGCGCGTGGGACTGGCGGCCTCCGTCAGCCCTACTTTGAGCAGCTTGCCGTTTGCCTCGTCAGTCAGCACGTAGAGATAACCATCTGGCCCCTGCCGCACATCGCGGATACGTTCGCCGCGATCGTGCAGCAGACGCTGCGCCTCCACCACGTTGCTGCCATCCACCTGCAAGCGGATCAGGCTTTTTTCTTTCAGCGCCCCGATGAAAACAGACTGTTGCCACTGCGGAAAACGCGCGCTGTTGTAAAACGCCATACCGCTTACCGCAGGTGAAATTTTCCACCAAAAGCGCGGCTGTTCAGTGCCGGCGACATGGGTTCCCTGCGCTTCCGGTACCTTTTCTCCACTGTAGTCGATGCCGTAGGTCGCCCGCGGCCAACCGTAATTTTTCCCTTTTTCAGGCACGTTGATTTCATCACCGCCGCGCGGACCGTGTTCACTCTCCCACATCTGCTGCGTCCACGGATTCAGTGCCAGCCCCTGCGGATTACGCACGCCATATGCCCATATCTCCGGGCGCGCACCCGCGCGCTGCACAAAGGGGTTATCGGGTGGCACGGCACCGTCCTGCGTCAACCGCACGATTTTACCGGAAAGGGTATTCAGCTGCTGCGCACTCGCGCTAACAAAATTATCGCCAAAGGCGATCCACAAAAAGCCGCGATTATCGAACGCCAGCCGCGTGCCGATATTGGCCCCACGGGAGAGCTTTGGCGTCTGCTCCAGCACCACCTTAAACGCCACCAGCTGGCGCAAATCGCTGCTCAACCGACCGTAGCCCACCACGGCGCCCGCGCGCTGCTGCGCGTCTGCCGTGGTATAGCTCAGCCACACGCGGCGGCTGGTGGCGAAATCCGGTGCCAGCGCTACGTCCAGCAGTCCACCCTGCCGCTCCGCCCACACGCGTGGGACGCCGGCGATCGGCTGCGACAGACCGCGTTGGGCATTCCAGCTGCGCAGCTGGCCGGACCGCTCGGTAATCAGCAATGTGTGGTTATCAGGGAGAAAGGTGACCGCCCACGGGTGATCGAGTTGGTCTTGTAGCACCTCGACGCTCACGTTCGCCGCTCCGGCTGAAAACGCCCCACTCAACGCGCCCATCAGCAGCGCAGCACGTGCGAAACGCATAAGGCTCTCCTTCTTCAACGGTGTGCCGTTAAGCGTAGTCAGAGCATCAGCAAGGGCGCGCGGGATTTACAAATCATTAAGCCCGGCAGGACGCCGGGCTGGAACGCGATTATTCGAAGCAGGTTTCAGGATTGTCAGACAGGGAAATAAAGCTTTCACCGCCTTTGGTCAACGCCATGATTTTGCCGCTTTCAATATCGTAAACCCACCCGTGCAGGCGCAGTTTTCCTTTACGCAATGCCACGGAAACAGAAGGATGCGTTTTGATATTGTTCAGCTGAGCAATGACGTTCTCTTTCACCATTTCAGTGAGACGCGTTTCAACATTGTCGTACTGGCGTTCATCCACCACCGCTTTTGCCGCGTTGGCGTAATGTAACCAGTGATCGACTGCCGGCATATGCTCCAGATCGGCATTCGACGCGATAGCGTTCATCGCACCGCAGTTAGAGTGACCACAGATAATAATTTCTGACACACCCAGCGCCAGCACCGCGTACTCAATGGTGGCGGACACCCCGCCCGGCTCTGGGCCAAACGGCGGCACGATGTTACCGGCGTTGCGGATAACGAAAAGCTGGCCTGGCTCCTGCTGCGTCACCAGCTCCGGCACCAGACGGCTGTCTGAGCAGGAAATAAACAGTGCTTTAGGATTCTGGTTGGACGCCAGACTTTTGAAAAGATCCTTCCTTTCTGGAAACACATTCTGTTGGAAATTCAGAAAACCTTTAACGATCTCTTGCATATGTCTGCTCTCACATTATCCACTTTTGCTCCAGCCTGAAAAAAACAGGCCGTTAGCGCGAGTTAAAATTCTTATTGTTGATAATCACTTACCATCAACAACCCAGCATTTAAGCAAAACAGCACGCCATGCACAACTCTGATCACCCGGTCATGCAGCGACAGGCTAAATAAGCATAGCGCGTACTGGTCCGGAAAGCGTGGCGGAGATTCTTGCGTCACCTATACATTTTCCCCGGCAACCTCTGTACAATCGCCCCCCAATCCACACTAATGATGATGAATTTTTATCCTTATGAGCCATGTCAAAAATCCGCCGCGCGTGGGGTTCGTTTCCCTCGGCTGTCCCAAAAACCTCGTCGACTCCGAACGCATTCTTACCGAACTGCGTACCGAAGGCTACGATGTGGTGCCACGCTACGATGACGCGGAGATCGTGATCGTTAACACCTGCGGATTTATTGATAGCGCCGTACAGGAATCACTGGAAGCGATTGGCGAAGCGCTGAACGAAAACGGCAAAGTGATCGTCACTGGCTGCCTGGGCGCCAAAGTCGATCAGATCCGCGAAGTGCACCCTAAAGTGCTGGAGATCACCGGCCCGCACAGCTATGAGCAGGTGCTGTCGCACGTGCACACTTACGTGCCTAAACCGGAACACAACCCGTTCCTGAGCCTGGTGCCAGAACAGGGGGTGAAACTGACGCCGCGCCACTACGCTTACCTGAAAATTTCCGAAGGCTGTAACCACCGCTGCACGTTCTGCATTATCCCCTCTATGCGTGGCGATCTCGACAGCCGTCCCGTGGGCGCGGTGCTCGACGAAGCCAAGCGCCTGGTAGAAGCCGGCGTGAAAGAGCTGCTGGTGATTTCGCAGGATACCTCCGCCTACGGCGTTGATGTGAAGCACCGCACCGGCTTCTGGAACGGATCGCCGGTGAAAACCAGTATGGTTGGCCTGTGTGAACAGCTCGCGAAGCTCGGCGTATGGGTTCGCCTGCATTACGTTTACCCTTATCCGCACGTCGATGACGTCATTCCGCTGATGGCAGAAGGCAAGATCCTGCCGTATCTGGATATTCCGCTGCAGCATGCCAGCCCACGCATTCTGAAACTCATGAAGCGCCCTGGCGCGGTTGAGCGCACGCTGGAACGCATTAAACGCTGGCGTGAAATCTGCCCCGAGCTCACGCTGCGCTCCACGTTTATTGTCGGCTTCCCCGGTGAAACGGAAGAAGACTTCCAGATGCTGTTGGACTTCATCCAGGAAGCGCGCCTGGATCGCGTGGGCTGCTTCCAGTACAGCCCGGTTGAAGGTGCCACCGCGAACCAGCTGCCGGATCCGGTACCGGATGATGTGAAGCAGGCGCGTTTCGATCGCTTTATGCAGCTACAGCAGAAAATCTCTGCCGAGCGCCTGCAGGAGAAAATCGGCCGTGAAGTGCTGGTGATCATCGACGAAGTGGACGAAGAAGGCGCGGTGGGACGCAGCATGGCGGACGCGCCTGAAATCGACGGTGCCGTCTATCTGAACGGCGATCGCCAGGTCAAAGTAGGCGACGTGGTGCGGGTGAAAGTCGAACACGCCGACGAATACGATTTGTGGGGCACGCGCGTTTAACCGTACTTCTCTTGATGGGCACGCTTCCGCGCCAGATAGTCTGCGTCAGCGCGAAGGCGATCCCAACACGCTTTAAAAATGGCCGCCGCAGCGGCCTTTTCTTTTTCTACCGTGCGCGGTAGCTCTTTGCCTTCGGCATCATATTTGCGACCGCCCTTGTGGTTGCTGTAGCGGCGCGCGCGCGTGTAGCCCATTTGAATAAACTTACGCGCCATGTCCATGCCAACGAAGTCGTCTGCGGCGCGATACGCTTCAAACATTGCCATAATCTCTTGAGAAGACGTTTTGGCCAGTTCTACGGTGCGAAAACGCCAGTGCGGTAAAATCTCGCCTTTATAGGGCTCCACCATCAGTACGCCCTGCTCGCCGCGCCCCACTTGATACAGCTCTGGGTGCTGTCGAAAATCAATGTGCTTGAAATCTTGCTCGTAATTAAACGGCTTCATCTGCTCACTCCCTGTTAACGGCCATCGCTGTCACATTTTTTTGCGCCCGGCACTTAAGCGCTCGGGTTTCAAACCGATAACTTTAGTATCCAAACCTTCCCCACAAAGAGCTTAGTATGTTTAAACAGATGAGAATTGTGACTGCCATCATTGCGATCCTGGTTGTATTTACCGTGATGCAGGCCGTTTCCGGCTCGCTTTTCCTGTCGTCATTGATTTCCGGGCAGCATAATTTTTCCACCAGCGACCAACTGTCACACCAACAGCGTGAGCTAACGGACGGCTGGCAAACGCTGATCAAAACCCGCGTCACCATCACCCGCGTGGCCATTCGCTTTTTGAAAAACCAGAACGATGAAGCGGCACGCGCCGGCATCAACAAGCTGCTGGCCGCGGCAGCCGTCTCCCTTGATGAAGCCAAACAGCACTATGACGCCTATAAAGCGTTGCCGATGCTGCCGGGCCAAAACCTGGACGCCGCGCGCGCCGTAGAAGAAAAGTTTACCGCCTATCAGACGTTGTTAAACCAATCCATGGGGTTCCTGCAAGCCAACAACTATGCCGCGTACGGCGCGCTGGATGCCCAGCAGGCGCAGGATGAATTAGAAGCGGCGTACAAAACCTGGCGTGAACAGAATGTGCAGCTGCTTAACGCGGGCAGCGTGGAAAATGCACAGACGTATCGGCACATGCTGGTCATGATGGCTGGCATGGCGCTGATTGTGCTGCTGCTGGTGCTGGCGGTATGGATGCTGGTGCGCAGCATTATGCTCAAACCCATGAAACAGGTTCAGCAGCATATTGAACGCCTGGCGGAAGGCGACCTCTCGACGCATTTGCACATTGAGGGGCGCAGTGAAATGGCGTCGATTGCCACCAGCCTGGAGCACATGCAGCAGTCGCTGCTGCGTACCATCGTGAAGGTGCGCGACAGCGCCGAAGTCATCTACAGCGGCGCGTCAGGCATTGCCAGCGGTAACACCGATCTCTCCGCGCGCACCGAGCAGCAGGCCGCTTCGCTGGAAGAGACCGCCGCCAGCATGGAGCAGTTAACCGCTACCGTGAAGCAGAACGCCGACAATGCCCGCCAGGCGGCCCATCTGGCGAAAACCGCCTCCGATACCGCCAACAAAGGCGGCAACGTGGTGGATGGCGTGGTAAAAACCATGCGTGATATCGCCCAAAGCTCACAGAAGATTGCCGATATTACCAGCGTCATCGACGGCATTGCTTTCCAGACTAATATTCTGGCGCTCAACGCCGCCGTGGAAGCCGCGCGCGCTGGCGAACAGGGTCGTGGCTTTGCCGTGGTCGCGGGTGAAGTGCGCAATCTGGCACAGCGCAGCGCGCAGGCCGCGAAAGAGATCAAATCGCTGATTGAAGGCTCTGTACAGCGCGTCGAGCTCGGGTCGCAGCAGGTCAGCAGCGCCGGCGACACCATGCAAGAAATTGTCGGTGCCGTCACGCGCGTCAGCGACATTATGGGTGAGATCACCTCGGCGTCTGACGAACAGAGTCGCGGGATCGATCAGATTGGTCAGGCGGTCAATGAAATGGATCGTGTGACGCAGCAGAACGCCACGCTGGTGCAGGAGTCGGCTAACGCCTCGGCCTCGCTGGAGCAGCAGGCCAGCAGCCTTTCGGCCGCCGTGGCGCGCTTCAAAACCGGTGCGCGCCAGGCGAGCGCGGCGGTGGCCCAGCCCGTGAAAACGCTCTCCGCGCTGCCCGCGGCTGCGCCGCGCACCGTCAGCGCAAGCAGTAACGAAAACTGGGAAACGTTTTAACGCTCAGCACCGCGCGGGCGCATCACGCGCCCGCGTCAGTCAACTCTTCAATTTGGGATCGAGCGCGTCACGCAGCCCGTCACCCAACAGATTAAAGGCCAGCACGGTAAAAAAGATCGCCAGGCTTGGGAAGATGGCGACATGGGGCGCCATCACCATGTCGGCACGCGCTTCGTTGAGCATCGCGCCCCACTCCGGCGTGGGCGGCTGCGCGCCAAGCCCCAAAAATGACAGGCTGGCGGCAGTGATAATTGAGGTGCCGATGCGCAGGGTAAAATAGACCACAATCGACGATACCGTGCCCGGTAAAATATGCCGTAGCAGAATGGTCCAGTCTGAGGCACCAATACTGCGGGCCGATTCAATATAGGTTTGGTGTTTCAGCACCAGCGTATTGCCGCGCACCAGGCGGGCGAACGCCGGAATGCTGAAAATCGCTACCGCAATGATCACATTGCTCATGCCGCTGCCCATGATCGCCACTACCGCAATGGCCAGCAAAATACCGGGAAACGCGAACAGCACATCGCACACGCGCATGGTGATGCGATCCCACCAGCCTTCGTAATAGCCCGCCAGCAGGCCAAACAGCGTGCCGATTACGCTGCCGATCGCCACCGAGAAAAAGCCGGCAATCAGGGAAATACGCGTGCCGACCAGCACCCGGCTAAAGATGTCGCGGCCCAGCGAATCTACGCCAAACAGGTGCATCAACGACGGCCCCTCGTTCAGACGGTCGTAGTCAAAATAGTTTTCGGCATCAAAGGGGACAATCCATGGCGCTATACATGCCACCACGATCAACAGCAGCACAAAGCCCCCGGCCAGCATCGCCACTGGCTGCTGGCAAAAGCGCCGCCAAAATTCGCGCCAGGGTGTGCGTACCCGATTTTCCGCGAGCGTTGGCATGCTGCGCAGTGCCGCTTCACGACGCCAGTTCTTCAATTGCAACTCCTTACCTGTAGCGAATAGCCGGATTGATTGCCGCATAGAGCATATCGACAATCAGATTGATCAAAATGAACTCCAGCGAGAACAACAGCACTTCCGCCTGAATCACCGGGTAATCGCGCATCGCCACTGAATCCACCAGCAGGCGGCCAAGACCGGGCCAGTTAAACACCACCTCGACCACGATGGAGCCCCCCAGCAGAAAACCGAACTGCAGCCCCATCATGGTGATCACCGGAATCATGGCGTTGCGCAAGCCATGCTTCACCACCACCAGCGATTCGCGCACCCCTTTGGCGCGGGCGGTGCGCATGTAATCTTCCTGCATCACCTCAACAAACGCGGCGCGCGTAAAACGCGCCATCACCGCCGCCACGGCGGCGCCCAGCGTGATCGAGGGCAGAATATAGTGCTGCCAGCTGTCTGCCCCCACCGTAGGTAGCCATCCCAGCTCTACCGAGAACACCTGCATCAGCAGCATGCCAAGCGCAAACGCCGGAAACGAAATGCCCGACACCGCCAGCGTCATGCCGAGGCGATCCGGCCAACGGTTACGCCATACCGCCGAGACAATGCCAATGGCCATGCCAAACAGCACCGCCCACACCATGCTGGTGAGCGTCAACCACAGCGTGGGGAAAAAGCGCGCCGCGATCTCCTGCGCCACCGGTCGTTTTGACACCATCGAGTGGCCAAAATCGCCTTGCACCGCGTTGAGCATAAAGTGCCAGAACTGCTGAATCAGCGGTTGATCCAGTCCCAACTCCTGCCGCACCAGCGCCACCACCGAGGCGTCAGCTTCCGGCCCGGCAATCAGCCGTGCCGGATCGCCGGGCAGCAGATGCACAAACAGGAACACCAGCACCGCCACAATCAGTAACGTGGGAATCAGCCCGAAGAGGCGCTTTAGAAAATAGTTAAGCATGCGAAATCCTGCGGGCCCGTCCCACCGGACGGGCCGCGTCCATTACTTCAGATCGGCCTCATCGAAATTAAACGAGGTATCGGGCATGACGTAAAAACCACTGAGCTTTTTATTGTTGGCAGACACCAGCTGCTCAACCACCAGCGGAATCCACGGATGATCGTTCCAGATGCGATCCTGTGCGTCTTTGTAGAGCTGGGCTTTCTGCGTGCGATCGGTGGTTTTGAGCGCATCGCTCAGATCCTTGTCCACGTCAGGATTGCTGTAAAACGCGGTATTGAAGATCACCGGTGGCCAGGAGCCGGTAGCAAACAGCGGCGTCAACGCCCAATCGGCTTCCCCCGTAGAAGCGGACCAGCCGGTGTAGAACATGCGCACCCCGCTCTCTTTCTGCCCTTTACCCTCGACTTCAGCAGCGCGCTGGCCCGCGTCCATCGCCGTAACTTTCACCTTCACACCCACCTGCGCCAGCTGCTGCTGGGTGAACTGCAGCACTTTTTGCGCGGTGCTGTGGTTGTGCGATGACCATAGCGTCGTTTCAAAGCCGTTGGGATAACCGGCCTCTTTCAAGAGCTGTCGCGCTTTCGCCGGATCGTAAGGGATGGCCGGATAGCGCTGGGCAAAATCAATCGCGGGCGGCACGATGCCGGTGGCCGGCGTGGCGTAACCGGAAAACGCCACTTTCGCCAGCGCCGTACGGTTAATGGCATAGTTCAGCGCTTCACGCACCTTGGGATTATCGAACGGCTTCTGCGTCACATTGAGGCTGATGTAACGCTGCATGATGGACGGCGTCGTGACGACATCCAGATTGCCATTCGCTTTCAGCCGCTGCGCCTGCTCAAACGGGATGGGGAACGCAAAGCTGGCTTCGCCGGTTTGCAGCATGGCCGCACGGGTGTTGTTGTCCACCACCGGGCGGAACGTCAACGCATCAAGCTTGGGATAGCCTTTTTTCCAGTAGCCGTCCCATTTTTTAACTTTGACAAAATCGGTTTGATTCCAGGCGTCAAACACGTAAGGCCCGGTGCCCACCGGATGGAACCCGATATCTTTGCCGTATTTCTTCAGCGCAGCGGGCGAAATCATCACCGCAGCCGGGTGTGCCAGGTTGTTAATAAAGGCCGAGAACGGTTGTTTGAGCGTAATCTTCACCGTGAGCGGATCGACCGCCTCGGTTTTTTCAACATACTTGAACAGGTTGTAGCGCTTGAGATGGTTATCCGGATTGCTGGCGCGATCGATATTGGCTTTCACCGCCTCGGCATTGAACGGCGTGCCATCCTGGAACGACACGCCCGGACGCAGCTTGATAGTGTACGTCAGGCCATCGCTGCTCGCCGTGTAGCTTTCGGCCAGTACATTTTGCAGCTTCATGTCTTTATCGAAGCCAAACAGGCCCTGATAAAACGCTTTGGCCACCGATTGCGACAGCGTGTCATTGGCATCGTAAGGGTCGAGCGTGGTAAAGGTGGACGCCACGGCAATCACCGCCTCTTTCGCCGCCCATGCCGGTAACGCCAGCGCCGAACTAAGCACGCCCGCTGCGATGGCCCCTTTTCGCAAAATATGGTGCATCGTATGGTTCTCCTGTAGTCCCTGTTATGTGCGACATCGGCTGATGGCGCGCTTGATTGCTGTTTACGCGCCGCTGATCGCATGGCGAGCAACAAAATGCCCCGGTGCAACTTCCAGCAGCGGTGCCACTTCCGGCTCATCATCCAATGGGCGAATCGGGCTGGGAATATCGTCCGCGATCAGCGCCCGCTCGCGGTGCCGATGCGCCGGATCGGCCACCGGCACCGCCGCCATCAGTTTTTTCGTGTAGGGGTGCTGCGGCTGTTCAAAGACCGCCTGGCGTGGCCCCATTTCGACAATTTGTCCGAGATACATCACCGCCACGCGGTGGCTGATGCGTTCTACCACGGCCATGTCGTGTGAGATAAACAGAAACGCGATGTTGAATTCTCGCTGCAAATCCAGCATCAAATTGACGATCTGCGCCTGGATCGACACATCCAGCGCCGAAACGGCTTCGTCGGCGATCACCACTTTGGGATTTAACGCCAGCGCCCGGGCGATACAGATGCGCTGACGCTGTCCGCCAGAAAACTCGTGCGGATAGCGCTGGGCATGTTCCGGCAGTAGCCCCACGCGCTCCAGCAGCCACGCCACGCGCTGCTCGGCCTGGCGTCGGCCCAGGGTCCGGTGCACCAGCAGCGGCTCCATAATGGAAAACCCCACCGTCAGGCGCGGGTCGAGCGAGGCGTAAGGATCCTGGAAAATAAACTGCATTTCGCGGCGCAGTGAGGCCAGATCGCGCCCTCGAAGCGCATCAATGCGCTGCCCGTTAAACGTGATGGTGCCGCCCTGGCTGGCCATCAGCCGCAGCAGCGAACGCCCGGTGGTAGACTTGCCGCAGCCGGATTCGCCCACCAGCGCCAGGGTTTCACCGGCGTAAAGATCAAAGCTGATTTTTTCCACCGCGTGTACCCGCTGTTTCACGCGATTGAATAGGCCGCCGCGCAGGTCAAAGCGCGTCACAAGGTTCTGCACCTGTAACAGAGGCGGCTGGTCATAGCGCACCGTATCCTGTGGCGTGCTGGATTCCTCACAGCCGTTCGCGTGCAGCAGGGGAAATTTGGCCGGCAGCGGCGCTCCGCGCATCGCACCCAGTTTCGGTACCGCCGCCAGCAGCGCGCGGGTGTAAGGCTCCGCCGGTGCCGCAAACAGCTGTTGCACCGGCGCACGTTCGATCACCTCTCCGCGATACATGACCTGCACGCGGTCGGCCATTTCCGCCACCACGCCCATATCGTGCGTGATAAAGATCACCCCCATCTGCATCTCTTTTTGCAGCACGCGGATCAGCTGGAGGATTTGCGCCTGAATGGTCACGTCCAGCGCGGTGGTGGGTTCATCGGCAATCAGCAGGGCTGGCTTGCATGACAGAGCCATGGCGATCATGATGCGCTGGCGCATACCGCCGGAGAGTTGGTGCGGATAGCGCGCCAGCACGCTTTGCGCTTCGGGAATCCGCACCAGATCCAGCATGCGGCGCGCTTCCGCCTGCGCCTGCTGATGGCTTTTGTGCTGGTGCAACCGAATGGATTCCGCGATCTGTTCCCCTACGGTAAACACCGGATTGAGCGAGGTCATCGGCTCCTGGAAAATCATTGCCATATCGGCGCCGCGTACGCGCCGCATCTGACTGGCAGGGGTGCGCATGATGTCGAGCACCTCGCCGCTGCGCCGCTGCAGGAACACCTCCCCGCTGACCTCAGCGTTGCGCGCCAGCAGGCGCATCAGCGCCAGCGACGTCACCGATTTGCCCGATCCGGACTCACCCACCAGCGCCAGCGTTTCGCCGCGATGCACCTCTAACGTCAGGTTGCGTACCGCCTCCGTCACGCCCCCCTCGTGCTGGAAGCGCACCTGGAGATCGCGCACCGCCAGCACCTGATCCGGGGTCAATCGCACAGCCCGATCCGTCATGCCTGCTCCTTAGTTGTCGCGGTAAATGGCAACCTCAATCTCGCCGTCAACGAAAGCGAATCCGCGGTACATGCCTTCGCTGTTAAACGGCAGTACCACGTTGCCGTGGCCGTCCACCGCAATCAGTCCTCCGCTGCCCTCAAGCTCCTGCACTTTATCGTGGATGACGCTAGCAGCGGCCTGTTGCAGCGACCGTCCACCATAAACCATCTGCGCAGCGACATCGTAGGCCGCCAGCGTGCGGATAAACACTTCACCGGTGCCGGTGCAGGACACCGCTGCGGTCTCATTACTGGCATAGCAGCCGGCGCCCGGCAGCGGTGAATCGCCGACGCGCCCTGCCTGTTTATTGGTCATGCCGCCGGTTGACGTCGCCGCGGCCAAGTTGCCGTGCAGATCGCAGGCCACCGCGCCCACGGTCCCCATTTTGCGCTCCGGGTCCAGCGGCTCAGCGCCGCTCTGCGCAGCGGCACCGTCATGGTCCAGCACGCTGTGCTGAAGGGAGATGGCGCGCTGCAGTTGCTCCCAACGTTCGGGCGTGGAGAAAAAGTCGGGTTCGACTGGCTCCAGGCCTTGCGCTTCTGCGAAGGCCTCAGCGCCTGTGCCGATCAACAGTACGTGCGGACTCTTTTCCAGTACGCTGCGCGCCGCCAGGATAGGATGACGAATACGGCTTACGCCGGCTACGGCCCCCACGTCCAGCGTGCGGCCATCCATAACGCACGCGTCCAGTTCATGCGTGCCCTGGTGGGTAAACACCGCGCCCTTGCCCGCGTTAAACAGCGGACAGGCTTCCAGCAGCCGCACGGCTTCGGTCACGGCGTCCAGCGCGCTGCCGCCTGTAGCAAGAATCTGCTGGCCCGCGCTGACCACGGCGCGTAACGCGTCACGAAAGGCCTGCTCTTTCTCCGCGCTCATCGCGGCGCGCGTAATCGCACCCGCGCCGCCGTGAATGGCAATTACGGCTTTAGTCATACCCGATTTCCTGTGGTGAGATCAGTATGAAAAACACTGATTTAAAATGGTTTTCATCATTTTTAAGCAATTTTTGAATATAGAAAGCCCCTTCTGCCTTGTAAAGCAGAAAATGTCTCCTTGGTCATAACGTTTTAATGTGGGTTATGCTTTTTCGTCGCATGTGACGCGGCCGCCCTTTGCCTGCCATAATAGGCACATCTGACGTCTACCCTTAGAGAACACGATGGAACCTTTTACCGCCGGACTACTTTCCCTCGAAGAGGCGCAGCACACCCTGCTGCAACAGCTGACGCCCATCCGTGATTGCCTTGATGTTTCCCTGTTTGAGGCCGCAGGCCGGATCACCGCGCGCGCCATCGCCTCGCCGATCAACGTGCCCTCGTTTGATAACTCGGCGATGGACGGTTATGCCGTCCGCATGGCCGACCTCACGGCGCACAGCGTGCTGCCCGTGGCGGGTAAAGCCTTTGCCGGGGCGCCGTTTAAGGGCGCGTGGCCGGCAGGCAGCGTCGTGCGCATTATGACCGGCGCCCCGCTGCCCGAAGGGTGCGATGCCGTTGTGATGCAGGAGCACACCGAGCCGCGCGACGAAGGCATTGTGATTACCGCCCCCGTGCACGCCGGACAGAACATTCGCCGCGTAGGCGAAGATCTGCAGGCCGGAAAAACGGTCTTGGAAGCGGGCGTGCGCCTTGGCGCTGCGGAGCTGCCGCTGTTGGCCTCGCTGGGCATCACGCACCTGAGCGTGCTGCGCAAATTGCGCGTCGCTATTTTTTCCACCGGCGATGAGCTGCAGGCGGTGGGCAAGCCGCTGGGCGAAGGCCAGATTTACGACACCAATCGCTTCGCCGTCTCATTGATGCTGCACAAGCTGGGGTGCGAAGTGATCGATCTCGGCGTGATTGCCGACGATCCCGCGCAGCTACGCCACGCCTTCGTGGAAGCCGACCGGCAGGCCGATGTGGTGATCAGCACCGGAGGCGTGTCGGTCGGCGAAGCCGATTTCACCAAAGCGATTCTTGAGGAGTTAGGCACGATCAGCTTCTGGAAGTTGGCCATTAAACCCGGCAAACCGTTTGCCTTTGGTCGCCTGGCGAACAGCTGGTTCTGCGGGCTGCCGGGCAATCCGGTTTCAGCGGTGGTGACCTTTTATCAGCTGGTGCAGCCGATGCTGGCGACGCTTACGGGCCAAAGCACGAATATCATGCCGCTGCGCCTGCGCGCGCGCGCCGCAGAACGGCTGAAGAAATCGCCCGGTCGGATTGACTTCCAGCGCGGTATTTTGCACCGCGACAAGGATGGCGAGTTAACGGTACGCAGCACGGGTGCGCAAGGCTCTCACATATTCAGTTCTTTTGCTCTGGCAGACTGCTTTATTGTGCTGGAGCGCGATCGCGGGACCGTAGAACCCGGCGAATGGGTTGACGTAGAACGCTTTAGCAGCGTACTGGAGGGATGATGGAAGGCGCGCTAAGCCATGATGAGATGCTGCGCTATAACCGACAGATTGTGCTGCGCGGCTTTGATTTTGACGGCCAGGAGCGGCTTAAAGCGGCGCGCGTGCTGGTGGTGGGGCTGGGCGGGCTCGGCTGTGCGGCAGCGCCCTATTTAGCCTCGGCTGGCGTGGGCCATCTCACGCTGCTGGATTTTGACCACGTGAGCCTCAGTAACCTGCAGCGGCAGATCCTGCACAGCGATGCGCGCATCGGCCAGCCTAAAGTTGAGTCCGCGCGTCAGCAGCTGACGGCGCTGAATCCCCACTGCGCGCTGGAGGCAGTGAATGCGCAGCTCGACGATGCGCAACTCAGCGCGCTGATTGCCCGCCACGATGCGGTGTTAGATTGTAGCGATAACGTCAGCACGCGTGAGCAGGTGAATCGACTCTGTTTCAGTCACCAAGTGCCGCTGATTTCCGGCGCCGCTATCCGCATGGAAGGTCAGTTGAGCGTGTTTACCTGGCAGGCCGATGAGCCGTGCTACCGCTGCATCAGCCGCCTGTTCGGCGAGCAAACCCTAAGCTGCGTAGAAGCCGGTGTGATGGCGCCGCTGGTGGGGGTGATCGGCACGCTGCAGGCGATGGAAACCCTTAAGGTGCTGGCTAAGGTCGGCCAGCCCGCGCGCAAACAGCTGTTGATGTACGATGCGATGAGCGCAGAGTTTCGCAACATGAAGGTGGCGCGCGATCCCGGCTGCGAGATATGCAGTTTGCGTGCCGCGGGTCGCGGCAAGGTGTTTTAGCCACAGGCCGTGGCGGGGCTTGTGCCACTTGCAGTGGCGGGGCTTATGCCGCAGGCAGCGGCACGGTGCCTTTGCCACAGGCCGTGGCGGCGCTTATGCCGCAGGCAGCGGCACGGTGCTTTAGCCACAGGCCGTGGCGGCGCTTATGCCGCAGGCAGCGGCACGGTGCCTTTGCCACAGGCCGTGGCGGCGCTTGTGCCGCAGGCAGCGGCACGGTGCCTTTGCCACAGGCCGTGGCGGCGCTTGTGCCGCAGGCAGCGGCACGGTGTTTTAGCCACAGGCCGTGGCGGGGCTTGTGCCGCAGGCAGCGGCACGGTGCTTTTCCGCTGGCGCGGTGCTGGCGTTAGCACGGAGCGACTTTCGTTCGCCATGGCAATGGCAGGTGCCTTTGCCGCGCTGCGGCGACCGAGCAGAGGGCGCCAGGCCGCGCCCTCTGCACTCCCCGGCCCTGCGCCAGCCCCACTCGCCGCTGCGCGGTCCCTTCACTCCCTCAGCCTTCCTGACGGACCGGCGTCGATTCGCTCCTGCTCAACGCCGCCTCTCGCGGCATCCATGCCGCTCGTCCTGGAAGCCTTCAGTCGTTCAGCGAGTGGGGATGTCGCCCAGCAAACCTCGCTGTGGGTCTTTTATGTTTTTGTAGCGACCGTGTGGCGGGATGATTTTTAAAGTGCATTCATACCGCGCGGCGTTAAGCAAAACCCTTCTTTCGTGTTTTTACGTCTTTTAAGGTCACTGCGTAGCTGTAAGACTTTTAAGTACCATCCAGACCGCGCTGCGTTAAATAAAAACCTTTTTCCGCGTTTTTGGTCTTTAGACGCCAGCGCGTTGCTGAAAAGACTTTTAAGCAACCTCCCACCCGCGCCGTGTTAGCCAGAAGCCGTTTCTAATGTCTGTCTTCTGTCTTTTCCAGCCAGCCACCGTCTTTGCAAACTGGCTTGCAGCCCCCAGACAACACCACACAGAAAAAAAGAAAAAGGCTCTTAAAGGCGAGGGTGTTGAGCGCCATCCGGAGCGCCGAATGGAGCGTGACGGCCAGGACGAAGCGGCAGGGATGCCGCTGAGAGCGCGGAATGAGCCAGGGATGGCGAATCCGCGCGGTCCGTGAGGCCGTTGCGGCGGAGTGAGGGAACAGCGGAGGCTGGCGCAGGGCGCGGATTGCAAAGGGCCGCGCCCATCGGCCCTTTGCCCGTACGCCGCAGCGGGGCGGCTGCAACTCCCGCAGGGTTAGCGGGCGGAACCCGCTCAGAGCAATGCCGACTGAGCGGTCGGAAGCCGCTCAGAGCAATGCCGACTGAGCGGTCGGAACCCGCTCAGGGTCAGGCCAGCGCAGCGGCCAATGCGCGAGCTCGCGCAAAATAAAACCGACTTTGCGGGCCGGAACCCGCGCAGAGCAATGCCGACTGAGCGGCCGAAACCCGCTCAGAGTCAGGTCAGCGTTCGGCACCCGCCAGGTGCCAAACCGGCTTGAGCGGGCCGGAACCCGCTCACCCTTACTGAATCCCCTGACTCCGCAGGTAATCCTCGTAATTGCCGGTGAAGTCCACGATGCGCTCGCCTTTCATTTCGATCACGCGGGTGGCCAGCGAACTGACAAACTCACGGTCGTGAGAAACAAAGATCAGCGTACCTTCGTACATCTCCAGCGCCATATTAAGCGACTCGATCGACTCCATATCAAGGTGGTTCGTCGGTTCATCCATCACCAAGATATTGGGCTTTTGCATCATCAGCTTACCGAACAGCATGCGGCCTTTTTCACCACCGGACAGCACCTTGGCGGGCTTATTGATCTCATCGTGACCAAACAGCAAACGCCCTAGCACGCTACGAACCGCCTGCTCATCGTCGCCTTCCTGTTTCCACTGGCTCATCCACTCAAACACACTGAGATCGTCGGCAAAGTCATGGGCATGATCCTGCGCGTAATAGCCAATGCGTGAATTTTCAGACCACTTCACCGTGCCGCTTTCTGGCGTCAGTTCACCAATCAGCGTTTTTAACAGCGTGGTTTTACCGATACCGTTAGCACCGAGGATGGCGACCTTCTCACCCACTTCAACCATCAGGTTGAGCTTATTAAACAGCGGGCCTTCATCAAATCCTTTGGTCAGTGCTTCCACTTCCAGCGCATTACGGAACAGCTTTTTGTCTTGGTCAAAACGGATATACGGATTCTGGCGGCTAGAGGCTTTTACTTCATCCAGCTTAATTTTATCGATCTGTTTTGCGCGGGAGGTCGCCTGACGAGATTTAGACGCGTTAGCGCTAAAACGACTGACGAAGGATTGCAGATCGGCAATTTGCGCTTTTTTCTTGGCGTTATCCGCTAATAAACGTTCACGCGCCTGCGTTGCCGCGGTCATATATTCATCATAATTGCCGGGATAAACGCGCAGTTCACCGTAATCCAGATCGGCCATGTGCGTACACACCATATTCAAAAAATGGCGATCGTGCGAAATGATGATCATGGTGCTGTTACGTTCGTTTAGCACCTGCTCCAGCCAGCGAATGGTATCGATATCCAGGTTGTTTGTCGGTTCATCAAGCAACAAAATATCGGGATTCGAGAATAACGCCTGCGCCAGCAGCACGCGCAATTTCCAGCCTGGCGCGATTTCACTCATTGGACCGTAATGCTGATCCACCGGAATGCCAACGCCCAGCAATAATTCACCCGCGCGTGATTCCGCACTGTAACCGTCCATCTCACCGTACGCGACTTCGAGATCGGCAACTTTATAGCCTTCCTCTTCGCTCATTTCCGGCAGTGCATATATCCGGTCGCGCTCTTCCTTAACCGCCCATAATTCGGTGTGCCCCATGATCACCGTGTCCAGCACGCTATATTGCTCAAACGCAAACTGGTCCTGGCGCAGTTTACCGATGCGCTCGTTGGGATCGAGGGAAACATTGCCGTTGGTGGGTACCAGGTCGCCGCCCAGTATTTTCATAAAGGTCGATTTACCGCTGCCGTTTGCACCGATTAAACCGTAACGATTACCGCCGCCAAATTTAACGGAGATATTCTCAAACAGCGGCTTGCTGCCGAACTGCATAGTGATATTGCTGGAAACTAACACGGCATGGACCTTTGTTACGCAGTGGAGGAAAAAACAGCGGGCATTATGCCAGAAGCGCGCTGCTGGGGCCACCTCTGCACGAATGACAAAGCAAGCATCGGCCTAAAACGTCTGATGTCAGGCAAAAAATAGGGCGTGCGGCGCAGGAGGGGCGCAAGAATATTTAGCGCCAGTTAAGTACTAAAGACCGCGTTGGCCTGGCAAAAAAATAACGATGCGCTTAACCTCCCGTGGCAATGGGATGTTTTGCCGCAGCGGTTTCTTTTCACGTTTGAATTAAGAAGAATTATTAAAGAAATAAAAAAGCCGGGGGCGATAACGCTCCCGGCTCCCGTTGACAAGGAGTGTGCGGATTATTTGATCAGGAAGCTATCGAGGCTTTTACCTGCATCCAGCGCTTTCTTAATTGCCGCTGGAGTACGACCCTGACCGGTCCAGGATTTTTGCTCACCGTTTTCATCGGTATAGGTATATTTCGCCGGACGCGGCGCGCGCTTAGCGCGTTTTTTACCGGTTTCCAGTGCACCTAACAATTCGTTCGGGTCAATACCATCTGCCAGCAGCATTTCGCGATATTTCGTCAGCTTTTCTTCTTTTTCACGATTCTGCGCTTCTTCCGCTTCTACTTCTTCACGACGCTCAGTGACCACAACGTTTAATTTTTCCAGAATCTCTTCGAGATCGGAGAGTGGCAGTTCACGAGCCTGCGCACGTAATGTACGAATGTTGTTCAGAACTTTAAATGCATCACTCATCACAATGTCCTTGCTTAAGGGGTTTAAATAAACTGTAGTGCCAAGATTACCCAATTCAAATAAAAAAATAAATTAATTTGTGCGTACAGATAATTCCGAAGTTATTAGTCTATTTCTTAAGGCGGATTTTAAACCCAATGTGCTGTGTTAATTAACCCAACATTAACAGCCGCAGCTTTGCACGTCCCCGCTTTGGTATCGATTTCAGAACAAAATTAGCCGTATTGTTCCATGAGGAAAAGATAATTGGGTGGATGGAAAGGGAACAATAACGGGGAACGCGGGAATGTAGTATCTGGAACACTGTTTTAGCGGATGTTTATACTTCAGCTTGTGGGATAAATCACATTTCGTTAATGCAAAAAAATGGCCGACACATCCGTCGGCCAAATGCCAGGTGAAAGGTACGGTTATTACACTTTTCGCACTGCGGTGTTAAGCGGTTGCGAGGCGCCATCGGATAATCTGTCGTGCAGATAATGCTCGATCTGCTCCAGCGAGCGATTGCGCGTTTCAGGTACGCAGCGCACCACAAACAGGGCGCCACCGATACCGATTGCAGCAAAAATAAAGAACGCACCGGACAAGCCCACAGAAGCCAGTAAAATGGGGAACATCAGTGAGATAAGAAAATTCGCGATCCACATCGCAAATACCGCCCCGCCCATAAATATGCCGCGTAGGCGCGTAGGGAATATTTCTGACAATAATAACCACGTCACCGGTGACAGCGCGCCCTGTTGAAAACTGAGAAACATCAGCATGCCGGCTAACACCATATAACTGCGGAGCAGATCAGGTTGATGATTAACGGCTTCCGGCATCAGATAACTGACGGCACCAATAAACACCAGGCAGGCCGTGCAGCCAAACTGACCGATCATCGTCATAGTACGGCGCCCAATACGTCCCAAAAGCCAAATGCCGACAAAGGTCATCAGCACCGAAATCACCCCGTTGGCGATCGTGGCAAACAGCGCGGCGTTATCGCTCATCCCCACCGCTTTCAACATGGTTGGCGCGTAATACATGATGGTGTTGACGCCCGTTAGCTGCTGGATCACCGCAATCCCCACGCCCATCAGAAAGAGTTTAAACAGCCACGGCTGGCGCAGTTCGCGCAGACGCGGCGGTGCTTTCTGCTGCTCTTCCGCCAGGGTCTCTTCAATTTCGGTGAGCTCCCACTCCACATCCCGTTGCGCCCGCGTGCGCTCCAGCACCTGGCGCGCCTCGGCTAACCGCCCTTTCATCGCGTACCAGCGTGGCGAATCAGGCATAAAAAGCATGCCGAACCACAGCAGCACCGCGGGCACGGTCGCGACGGCCAGCATCCAGCGCCAGGTAGCGTCACCCCCCCAGACCGCATTGAAGCCCGCATTGGAGATATAGGCCAGCATCTGACCGGACACAATCATCAACTCTTGCATGGTCACCAGCTGCCCGCGCTTGTTAGCCGGTGCCATCTCCGCAATGTACACCGGTACGGTTGCTGAAGCGCCGCCCACCGCCACGCCTAATATCAGGCGGAAGAAAATCATCCATTCAACGGCCGGCGCTAATGCGGTGCCGAGGGCGCCTGCCGCAAAAATAATCGCCAGCACCAGAATGATTTTTCTCCGCCCGACCGCCGCCGCAAAATGTCCTGACGCCAGCGCACCGAACGCAGCGCCAAACAGCAGACTGCTGGTGACCAGGCCGGTGGTAAACGGCGTCAGGTGCAAATCATTGCCCATAAACAACAGCGCACCGGAGATGACCCCAGTGTCGTAGCCAAACAGCAGTCCACCCAGCGTGGCGATCAGGGCGATGACTTTTACAAAAGGCTCAGTTGGGGTAGCGCTGTTTGGCCCGGAGGCCTTATTAAGAGTGAGATAAGATTCCCGTGGCATAGCAAACTCCTTTACGGCTGTAAGAGCTGTAAAAATAGATTATTTTTGCCACAAAAATTAATTATGAAACTTACGTTTTGCGCTACAGCGCAGAGTCAGGGGGTAAAAAAGCGCGCTTGATCACATTAACGCGCCTCGCGGGCAATGACTGACGGAAAAAAAACGGGTGGATTTTTCATCAATACGTAGAAAGTGAGCGTTTTTTTCACATGAAGAAAAACACGGGCGCGTCGCCGCGCGCCCGACGTTCACGGCACCGAGGTGGCCGGACCCAACACGCTGTATTCAGGAAGCGTGACGCGCTGGTAAGGTTCCCAGCCGCCGCCCAAGGCTTTGTAGAGCGCCACTAAATCCAATGCGCTTTGGACGCGCGCCTGAGTGGATTGCGCTTTTGCCTGCGCCAACTGACGTTGGGCATCAAGCACATCCAAAAAGGTGGTTAATCCCTGCTTGTAGCTATCGCTGGCAAGATCGAAGGTGCGCTGCAGCGCGCCCGTGGTGTCATCCAGCGCCGTGACCTGCTGCTGATCGGCGCGGTAACTCACCAACGCATTTTCCACATCCTGCAGGGCCGTCAGCACGGTCTGGCGATAATCCAACGCCGCACTCGCCTGCTGAGCCCGCGCCAGCTTCACGCTGGAGACCAAGCGCCCGCCCTGAAAGATCGGGATCGACAACGCTGGTCCGATGCTAAAGAAGTGGCTGCTCCAGTCATCAAGGTAGCTGGCATCGGTGTTGCGCACACCAAGCTGGCCGGTGAGCGACAGGCTGGGGAACAGGTTGGCCACCGACACACCAATATTGGCGGTTTGCGCGTGCAGGTTCGCTTCCGCCTGGCGTATATCCGGCCGCCGCCGCGCCAGCGTGGAGGGAATCCCCACCGCCACCATCTTCGGCAGCGCGGGCAGCGCTTTACTGCTCATTAGCTCGTTATCCAACGCGCCGGGGGTTTTACCTAACAGCACCGCGAGACCATTCATGGCCTGGCGCGCCTGCGCCTGATACTGCGGCAGCTGGGCGTTCAGTGATGCCAGCTGCGCGCGTGCGTTTTCCACATTGGTGGCCGGAGCCAAACCGTTTTGCTGCTGACTCTGAGTAAGCTCCCACGTTTGCTGCGCCAGGGTGATTTGGTCTTGCAGCGTGTCGAGCACGGCCTGTGCGCCGCGCAGTTGCAGATAAGCGCGTGCGACTTCCGCCTCCAGGGACACCAGCGCATCATTGCGCTGCTCAATCGCCGCCTGCTGCTGGGCATCGGCGGCTTCCATTTGGCGCCGCACTTTGCCCCACAAATCGAGCTCCCAGCTCGCGTCAAAGCTGCCCTGATAGAGCGTAACCGAATGCGTGAGGCCGTTAAGCTGATCGGCGACGTCGCTATCGACTTGATCGTAGACGCCGTTAGATTTCAGCAGGCCTTTCAGTCCCAGCTGTTGCCGCGTGACTTTGGCCGAGCCATTGAGCGACGGAAAGAGGCCGCCGCGCGCCTGCGCCAGCTGTTCGCGTGCGCCTGCAATGCGCAGCACCGACTGTTGCAGCGTCAGATTACCCGCGATAGCACGTGCAATCAGGCTATCTAGCTGCGGATCGTTAAAGTTTTTCCACCACTGCGGGTTGGTGGCGGTTGCGAGCGGCTTGGACGCTTCCTGCGAAGGCAGCGCGCGGAAGCTGCCCGGCGTCTGCGCGTGCGGAGGCTGATAATCGGGGCCAACGGCACAGCCAGCCAGCAGCAGTGACAGCGCCAGCAGCGAACGGCGCGGTGAGGTCGTCATTTTAGTGTGCTCCTGCACTGCCTTCGCTCTTGATCGGCGAAAGCAACCAACAAAAAGGAATTAACAACAGCGCGACAAGACTTAATCCCGTAAAGACATCGATATAGGCCAAAATACGCGCTTGGGCGATCATCTCTTGATAAAGCAGGCCGCTGGCCACCTGGATCGGGTCGCCCACCGCGGTGGTAAAATCGCGGATGGCTTGTGCCCAGTGCTGCAACGTCAGGCTGAATTGTTCATTAAGCGGCGTCATGTTATGCACCATATGGGCGGAACGCACCTGCTCACGCTCGGTGATGCCAGCGGTCGCCAGCGAGATGCCAATTGAGCCTGCCACGTTACGAAACATGGTAAACAGGGCGGAGGCATCTGCGTTAAGCCGCTGTGGCACGGTGACGAAGGCAATGGTGGTCAATGGCACGAACAAGAAGCCCAGCCCAATGGACTGCGCGCTGCGCATCAACACAAGCGTGGTGAAATCCACATTCGGCGTAAGCGTGCTGGAGTAGAAGAAGGCCAGCGCCAGGCAGGTGAAGCCAAACGCAATGATGTAGCGGGTTTGCACTATCGGCATCAGCTTCAACACCAGCGGGATCGTGAGGACAATCAGCACCGCGCCGGGCGAAAGCACCAGCCCCGACCAGGTAGCGGTGTAGCCGAGGTCCTGCTGCGCCAGCTGTGGAAGCACCACCGAACTGCCGTAAAGGATCATCGCCATGCCCGCCATCAGCAAGCCTGCGACCCAGAAATTGCGGTCTTTCATGACGGTTAAATCCACGACGGGCTTGCGCGCGTAAAGCAGCCAGTAAATGGCCCCGACGATGCCGACCGCAGCCAGCATGGCGAACAGGCGAATAAAGTGCGACGCAAACCAGTCCTCATCCTCACCGCGGTCGAGAAACACTTGCAGGCAGCCCAGTCCCAGGGTGATAAGGCCAATACCGATGTAATCAATGTTGAGCCGCCCTTTGTCCCATTTCCGCTCCCACGGCGGATCTTCGAGCAGCTGATAAATCGCCAGCACGGTCAGGATCCCGACCGGGATATTGATAAAGAACACCCAGCGCCAGCTGTAGTTATCCGTGATCCAGCCGCCGAGCGTCGGGCCAATCACCGGTGCAACGATGATGGCTATCGACGAAAGGCCAAACGCTTTACCACGATCTTCCGCTTTGAAGTAGTCCAGCAGCACAGACTGCTGAACCGGCTGCAGTCCGCCGCCAAAAAATCCCTGCAAAATACGGAATAAAATGATCTGCCACAGTTCGGTCGCGATGCCGCACAAAAAGGAGCACACGGTAAACATGACGATGCAGATAAGAAAGAAGTTCTTGCGGCCAAACAGGCGGCTAAAAAACGCAGAGATAGGCAAGACAATGCCGTTGGCGACCAGATAGGAAGTCAGTACCCACGTCGATTCGTCATAGCTTGAAGAGAGCGAACCGGCGATGTGCGGCAGCGCCACGTTCACGATGGTGGTGTCGAGGATCTCCATAAACACCGCCAGCGTCACCGTGATCGCCACCAGCCAGGGGTTGCTGGACGGACGCCAGCTTTCACCCCCACTCATTCGACGGTGACCTTAGGTTCAACCGATAACCCCAGCGGCAGCGGGCGATTCGGGTCCAGCCCTTTATCAATCACGATTTTCACTGGAACACGCTGCACAATTTTCACGTAGTTACCGGTCGCGTTTTCTGCCGGGAACGTCGAGAAGCGCGATCCCGATCCCATCTGCACGCTGTCTACGTGCCCTTCCAGCTTCATATCAGGCCACGCGTCAACGCCGATCTCGACTTTATCGCCCGGGTTCATGCGCGTGAGCTGCGACTCTTTAAAGTTAGCGGTAATCCAGATCTCAGGGGAAACCAGCGAGAACAGCGCCGATCCCGCCTGAACCAGCGTGCCTACCTGCACGTTACGCTTAGTAATAAAGCCGTCATACGGCGCACGCACTTGGGTATAGGAGAGATTGAGTTCAGCCGTGTTGAGCTGCGCCTGCGCCTGCGCTACCTGCTGCTGACGCGCTTCGACGTTGGTTTGCTGTTGGCGAATCTGCAGTGCGACCTGAGAGGCCACTTCCACCTGCGCTTTGGCGCTTTGGAATTGCGCCTCGGCCGAGCGCAGTTGCGCGGCGGCCGTATCGATATTGCGCTGGGAGGTGGCGCGCGGATCGACACCGCGCTGGCGACGATAATCTGACTGGGCGTTAAGCAGGTTTGCCTGCGCTTTGGCCTGATCGGCAAGCGCCTGATCGCGCTGGGCTGGATATTGCACGCGCGACAGCGCGAGCTGCGCTTCGGCCTGATGCAATTGGGCCTGCGCTAACCCGAGCTGCGCCTTGGCCTGATCGCGCTGGGCCAGATAATCGCGCGGATCAATTTCCACCAGCACATCGCCCTGTTTGACCCGCTGGTTATCCCCAACCAGCAATTTAACCACGTAGCCAGAGGCTTTAGGCGCAATAGTCGCCGCATTCCCTTCCGTGAAGGCGTCGTCAGTGGATTCAATATTACGGGTGGTAAACCAGAACCACAGCCCCACCAGCAGCATAATCACCACCACAATCACCAGAATAATGATGGGTTTTTTACCGGGACGCTTGCGCGGTTGTTCTGTGTCACTGCTGCTCTGATCGTTCTTCTGCTGATCGTTTTTGGGCTGATCGTTGTCGTTAGAACGGGGAGTGTTGCGATCGTTTTCGTTCTGCGTTGGCTGCTGTTGATTATCGCTCATAAGTTGTCATCACTGGCTGTGGCCCCGATCCTCGGGTAAACGGTCAACTTAACCTTAGATCGGAAATTGACAAAATCCAGTGCAACTTTACATAAGCCAACATTGCGCGCATTTTCTGCACCATCGACAGATAACGCGCTGAATTTTCAACGCGTCATGGGGCAATACAGGAGAGAAAATCGGTCAGCGTAGCCACATTAACAGCAGCCAGCCGCAGAGCATGGACCAGGCCAGCATCGGGAGGGAAAACAGGTGAAACTGCCACCACACGCGGCGATCGTTTGCCATGCGCAGCGCAATCAAATTGGCCAGCGATCCGGGCAATAGACCGAATCCACCAATGTTGACCGCCCAAGCCAGTACCTCAGAAGGCTGAACTTTTTGCAGCAGCAATATTGTCGCAGGCACATTACTGATGATTTGCGAGAGACCAATCCCCAGCAGATAGAGTCCGCCTTCGCCAAGCTGGCTGATGGCGGCGAAACGCGGCTGGAGGATCGGCAGATGCATCAGCAAAAACACATCGATAAACATCGCCACGAACACCAGCAGCAAACTCCAGTCAATGCTAAGCAGCACGCCGCGCGCCATAATCAGGAAGCAGACCGCCACCAGCAGCAGCGCCCAACCGGTGATTTTCAACTCCAGCGCGACGATAAATAGCACGTAGAGCGCCAGGCTGACAAAGAACAGCGGCTTTTGCCACGGATGCGTTTCATCTTGCGCGTGCTTTTGGATACTGTTCGCCGGGAAACTCCACCAGGTGAGTGCCATCAGCGTGATCATCAGCATCACCGCCAGCGGCGTCATCTGCCAAATAAAGCCGGGAACGCTGAGCGAACCGTGGCTCCACAGCAGAATGTTTTGCGGGTTGCCCACGGGCGTGAGCAGCGATCCGGCATTGACCGCCAGCGCTTCGAAAATAATCAGACGCGATATCGGCAAACTGGAGAACTTTTTCAGCGTTAGGGTGAGCGGCACCAAAATAAACAGCGCGACATCATTGGTGAGAAATGTTGAGAGTAGCGCAGCCGCACACACCATAAACAGCGCCAGCGCGCGTTCATGCGCGAAACGCTGAATGAGGCGCGCGCCCAGCACATCAAAGTAGCCGCTGTTTTCAAGGCCTTTGGTCAGCATCAGCAAACCGGTCAGCGTCATGATAGTTTGCCAGTCCACGGCTTTGGGTAAATCAGACCATTGATACTGCGCAAACGGCAGCAAGATAACACCCACGAGTAACAATAAATGCAGAATACGGTCACGCATTAAAGAACGCAGCACGATGGACATGATGGATGGAAGCCTTGTAGGTTAGCGACTTTCGTAAAATTGCTTGAAGATGGCCAGTGTTTCATCACTGACGTGATGCTCCAGGCCTTCAGAATCTCGGCGGGCGGTTTCCGGGCTAACGCCCAGCGCCAGCAGAAAGGTTTCAACAATATGATGACGCACGCGGCTCGCTTCCGCCAGCTTTTCGCCTTCCGCCGTCAGGAAAACGCCGCGGTAAGGCACTTGCTCCACCAAGCCAGTCGTGCTCAAGCGCTTGAGCATTTTCGCGACCGTCGGCTGCGACACGCCTAAACGCGCGGCCATATCAACCTGGCGCGCTTCACCAAATTCACGAATTAAATCAGAGATTAACTCAACATAGTCGTCAATCAATTCACGGCGATGCGCTTCACGCACCTGGCGAAATCCTTCGACATGCGCCTCAATATCTTTAAGCGGCCCTTGGGGCGTGTTGATGGCGCTTTTCGCACGACGACTCATTCAGCTTCCTCTTTATTATTTGACGCACCTTACCTACGGTGCGGCTGGCTCGGCTCATTGTAAACCAGGCACAAATAAGCACAAATTTTTCATAAATAGTGTTGGCTAAAGAGTATAGCCAATGCTATCTTTGTTCGTATTGTAAGCGAATAGCTTATAAAGGAGGCAGCGTCGATGTAGCGTGACGGCTCCTTTTCCTGCTGTGAGTGGCAGGATTTGCTTACTGTGAGAGTGTGTACCAATGCGGAGGTGACCATGAGCACCATGAAAAACTGCCTCGATTGCGGCAAGTGTTTTGGGGTTGAGCAATCTACATCGTCGGTTGAGCTGAAGTCCTGGCTATGCCTGTTGACTCGCTCCCCTTTTGCGCTGCGCTTAATGCTGATCGAAAAACTCACCGGTAAATCACTGACCTCGCGCCCCTGCCCCAATCTTATCTGGCGCGGTTAAACGACATTTCATTTTTTAAAAGGGCGGATTTGCCACGAGCGAGTCCGCCCTTTTTCGTCTTTGAGACACAGCCTTCACCCATAGCGCGGCGCTGACGCGTTTTCAGCGCATAAAAAAACGGCCCCAAAGGGCCGTTTCATAAAGCAATTCGGGTCTACGCTTAACTTAGAAGCTGTAGCCGACGCCTGCGATCCAGGTGCCAACGTCCACGCTGCGGATGCGGCTCTGCTCGTAGCCAACGTCCAGCGCAACGTTTTCGATTGGGTTGAACTGCATACCCGCACCGTAAGAGAAGCCAACGTCGCTTGAATCGTCTTTAGCGCGTGAGTTAGAGACGTTTTCCTGGTATTTGCCGTAGCCGATACCTACTACGCCGTAGATGCTTGCCCAGTCGTTCAGACGGTAAGCAGGACCACCGGTGATGCCGTAGTACTGGCCTTTGTTGTAAACGCCACCTTCAGTACGGTCTTTCTCGGTGTAGGTGAAAGAACCGATCCAGCCCAGTGGGTTAGATCCATCTTCGTAACGATATTTCAGGTTGAAGCCGTTTGCTTTGTTAGCAATACCTTGATAATCACTCTGCGCGTAGCCGGCAGAAACGGTGCTCTGTGCCATGGCTGAACCTGCAGAAACGGCCAGTACACAAGCCAGTGCTGAAAGACATGCAATTTTTTTCATAACCACCTCAAATGTGAATATACTTCTCTCCTGACAACGCTAAAAATATAACAAAACTTAGCGAGAAACTCTGCCCGGATTTTGTTGTCTAACGGATTGTTTCGTGTAACAGAAAGTTAATGAATTTTCATAGGTCATTCATTTTACTTATAAAAACTGTCATTTTCTTGCCATAAAACCCTGCCATGCAAATTGTGCCTTTAAGTAAATTCCTAAACTAACCTGACAATTCTTTACTTATCTGGCCCTGAAAACGGCTACTTTTTGACCTGCTGAGCGTTTTTTTTCATGCTTTCGCTGCTTTCTCCCGGTGCACTTCCAGTACACTGATGCTTCCTCTGCTGCATAAAATGGAACGGATAACAGGATGTCTGCCCCACATAAATCTTCTCCTTTGGCCCCGGTGTTATTGCCCGTTGCCGTACTGCTGATTGCAATGCTTTCGCTACAAGGCGGTGCGTCATTGGCAAAATCGTTGTTTTCAACCGTGGGCGCGCCCGGCATTACCGCGCTGCGTTTGGGGTTTGGCACGTTGATGTTGTGCATTATCTTTAAGCCCTGGCGCTTACGCTTTAGCGTTGCGCAGCGTAAACCGCTGGTGATGTACGGCCTGGCGCTGGGGTGTATGAATTACCTCTTTTATCTTTCCATTCGTACTGTGCCATTGGGCGTTGCCGTCGGCCTGGAGTTTCTGGGTCCTCTTACGCTCGCGCTGGCTGGCGCACGTCGTCCGCTGGATTTCCTGTGGGTCCTGCTGGCGGTCATCGGGCTGTGGTTTCTCTTACCGCTGGGTGAAGGCATTCGCCATATCGACCCGCTCGGCGCGCTGCTCGCCGTGGGTGCTGGCGCCTGCTGGGCGATCTATATTCTGGCGGGGCAGCGCGCAGGGGCGGAGCATGGTCCCGCCACCGTCGCAATGGGCTCGCTGATTGCGTCCGTGATTTTCGTTCCTCTTGGTCTGATTTTTGCCGCCCCGGGCGTTTGGGATTGGCATGTCGTTCCTCTGGCGCTGCTTATCGCGCTGCTCTCCACTGCCATCCCCTACTCACTGGAAATGATGGCGCTAACAAGGCTGCCTGCGCGCATCTTTGGCACGCTAATGAGCCTGGAACCTGCGGTAGCGGCTCTCTCAGGCATCCTTTTCCTGGGAGAACTGCTCAGCGCAAGGCAATGGATGGGCCTGCTGGCCATTATCGCTGCCTCAGCGGGATCCACCCTGACGATGAAACCCAAACGGGCCAAAATAAATCCAATTGACGTGAATGAATCACGTTAAATACCGTTTTGTTCGCCACCGTCTTTGTCTTATATAACGGTGACTTAATCGCTTATCTATATTCGCTGCTGGAGTTGTTATTATTTTGAAACAGGATTGAAACAAGTTGGACATAATTCATAAATCACTGTTTTATAAAAATTAAACCACATGACGCTGCCACTAATCAGTGCCCAGGATTCAACTATCTCTGCCATCGGTTTAAACAATCCGGCAAAGCGAGAATCTGTTGCTATACTTATTCTCGTGATTGATTAGGACAACCATCAATAAGAGGACATTAATGATGAGTACCGCAAAACTGGTTAAAACTAAATCTTCCGATCTGATTTACACCCGTAATGATGTTTCCGATAGCGATAAGAAAGCGACTATCGAGGTGCTCAACCGTCTGGTAGTGGAATTTATTGACCTGTCACTGATCACCAAACAGGCGCACTGGAACATGCGTGGCGCAAACTTCATTGGCGTGCATGAAATGCTGGACGGCTTCCGTACTGCCATCACCGATCACCAAGACACCATCGCAGAGCGTGTGGTTCAGCTGGGCGGCGTGGCGACGGGGACTACCCAAGTTGTAAATGATAAAACGCCGCTGAAAAGCTACCCGCTAAATATCCACAGCGTGCAGGATCACCTTAAAGCGCTGGCCGATCGCTACGCCATTGTGGCTAATGACACGCGTAAAGCGATCACCGAAGTGAGCGACGAAGATACCGCTGACATCTTTACAGCAGCCTCGCGCGATCTTGATAAATTCCTGTGGTTTATCGAATCTAACATCGAGTAACAGCATCACTTCACAAGGCGGGATATCCCGCCTTTTTTATATCTGTAACATTCTGGTGCTTTTTTGACGCCGTTAACACTTCCTTGATCCTCTCTTTCCCTGCTCTCGCGCTTGGTGCACACTGGTCTCGCACCATAACAGCACAACGCACTGTTTTGGCTCACCATAGTGGTGCAAATCATTTTCTCCAGCAAAATCGTGTCAGCTTTCACGATGAAAGTGATGGATTTTGCATGGGCTGAAAAGTTGGCATAGTTTTTTCATATGATAAGCCGTTATCAGGCCAGCAGGCCTGAGGGGTAATAAGGAAAAAAATGATGAAGTCACTGTTAAAAGTCTCCGCGGCCGCGCTGGCGCTGGCCTTCTCTCTCTCTTCAACCGCAGCAGAAAAAAAACTGATCGTCGCCACCGACACGGCTTTTGTGCCTTTCGAATTCAAGCAGGGCGATAAGTACGTCGGCTTCGATATCGATCTGTGGGACGCTATCGCTAAACAGCTGAAGCTGGACTACACCCTCAAGCCCATGGACTTCAGCGGCATCATTCCGGCTCTGCAAACCAAAAACGTCGATCTGGCACTGGCGGGCATCACCATCACCGACGAACGCAAAAAGGCCATTGAATTTTCTGATGGTTACTACAAAAGCGGCCTGCAGATCATGGTGCGTAGCAACGAAAACGACATCAAAGGCATTGACGATCTGAACGGCAAAACCGTGGCGGTGAAAAGCGGAACCGGTTCTGTGGACTATGCGAAAACCCACATCAAAACCAAAGATCTGCGTCAGTTCCCTAATATCGACAACGCTTACATGGAGTTAGGTACTAACCGCGCAGACGCTGTGCTGCACGATACGCCAAACATCCTCTATTTCATCCACACCGCTGGCAAAGGCCGTTTCAAAGCCGTGGGTGATTCCATTGAAGCGCAGCAGTACGGTATCGCCTTCCCGAAAGGCAGCGATGACCTGCGCGAAAAGGTGAACGGCGCGCTGAAAACCCTGCGCGACAACGGTACCTACAACACCCTCTATAAAAAATGGTTCGGTACTGAACCGAAATAATATTGGCTTACGCCGCTTTTTGAGCAGGGAACGCAGTTTCCCTGCTTTTTACCTTTCCGTTGCAACAGATTCTGGAGTTACCCATGGAGTTTGACTGGAGCGTCATTTGGCCTGCCCTACCGATCTTGATCGACGGCGCCAAAATGACCCTGCTTATTTCCGTTCTTGGCCTGGTCGGCGGCCTGATTATCGGCCTGGTTGCCGGCTTCGCGCGCGCGTACGGCGGCTGGATCACCAACAACATCGCGCTGGTGTTCATTGAGCTGATTCGCGGCACGCCTATTGTGGTGCAAGTGATGTTTATCTACTTTGCCCTGCCGATGGCCTTCCCCGATTTACGTATTGATCCCTTCACGGCGGCCGTGGTCACCATCATGATCAACTCCGGCGCCTATATTGCGGAAATTACCCGCGGCGCCGTGCTGTCCATCAACAAAGGGTTCCGCGAAGCCGGTCTGGCGCTGGGCCTGTCGCGCCGTGAAACGCTGCGCTATGTGATTATGCCACTGGCGCTGCGCCGTATGCTGCCGCCGCTGGGGAACCAGTGGATTGTCAGCATCAAAGACACCTCACTGTTTATCGTGATTGGCGTGGCGGAACTGACGCGTCAGGGACAAGAGATCATCGCGGGTAACTTCCGCGCGCTGGAGATCTGGAGCGCGGTCGCCATTATCTATCTGGTTATTACGCTGGTGTTGAGCTTTGTGCTGCGCCGTATTGAGAAAAGGGTGAAAATCCTGTGATTGAATTTAAAAACGTCTCTAAAAACTTCGGTCAGACCAAAGTGCTGCATGACATCAACCTGAAGATCAATCAAGGCGAGGTGGTGGTGATTATCGGGCCGTCTGGCTCGGGCAAATCCACCCTGCTGCGCTGCATCAACAAGCTTGAAGAGATCAGCAGCGGTGAACTGATCGTCGATGGCATGAAAGTGAACGATCCTAAAGTCGATGAGCGCCTGATTCGTCAGGAAGCCGGCATGGTTTTCCAGCAGTTTCACCTGTTCCCGCAGATGAGCGCACTGGATAACGTGGCCTTTGGCCCTATTCGGGTTCGCGGCAGCGGCAAAGAAGAAGCACACAAACTGGCGCGCGAGCTGCTGGGTAAAGTGGGCCTGGCCGAGCGCGCACATCACTTCCCGTCCGAGCTCTCCGGTGGACAGCAGCAGCGCGTGGCCATCGCCCGTGCGCTGGCGGTAAAACCGAAAATGATGCTGTTTGATGAGCCCACATCGGCTCTCGATCCCGAGCTGCGTCACGAAGTGCTGAAGGTGATGCAGGATCTGGCCGAAGAGGGCATGACCATGGTGATTGTCACCCACGAAGTCGGCTTCGCGCAGAAGGTCGCTTCGCGTCTGATCTTCATTGATAAAGGCACTATCGCCGAAGATGGCCACCCGGATGCGTTGATTACCAACCCGCCGAGTGAGCGCCTACGCGAGTTCCTGCAGCACGTTTCCTGATCGGCGTGGCGGCCTGCAGGCCGCCCGTTTTACCTTTTTAGCCGCAGTTTTTCCCGCTTATACGCTGCAATTCAACGCACGTTCTTTTGTCTTTACCCGCTGAATCAACGCCCCATGCGCTGCGCGCGCGTGGCAGGCGGCATAAACGTCCAGGCGAGAAAACGGCTCTGCTTTTGGCCCTGCGCCATATCAATAATACGCACCAGATAGGCGTCGATCGCCTTCAGACGATCGCGCAGCGCGGGCAAATGCTCCTTACGCGAGACCAGCGACGTGAACCAGATAATGCGATCGGCGTACTGCGCGCTCTCCTCAATCATCTGCCCGATAAACGCCTGTTCGCCCCCCTCGCACCACAGCTCGTTATGCTGTCCGCCGAAGTTAAGCGGCGTATCGCGTTTCAATCCCAGATTGCGCACTTTGCGCTGGCTGCCAGCTGCGGCTTCGGCGGCGGAGGCGTGAAACGGCGGATTACACATCACCGCGTGATAGCGTTCGTTTTTGTGCACCACGCCGGAAAAAATCGCGCCAGCCTGTTTTTGTCGGCGCAGGCGAATACCGCGCTGCAGGCCCGGATTGCTGGCTATAATTTGGCTGGCAGCGGTGATGGCATCGGCGCTGGTGTCGGTGCCGGTAAAGCGCCAGCCATATTCCGCGTGACCAATCAGCGGATAGATACAGTTCGCGCCGCAGCCAATGTCCATGATGTCGCGCTCGCGCGGAATAGCGCCGCCGTTATCGCTGGCCAGCAAATCCGCCAGCGCGTGGACATAATCCGCACGTCCCGGCACGGGCGGCGTGAGATAGCCCTCCGGCAGCTGCCAATTGAGGTTATAGAACAGCTTCAGCAGCGCCTGATTTAACAGCCGCACCGCCTGTGCATCGTCGAACGCAATCGACAGCTCGCCGTAACCGTTAGGCCGCACCTTGTCCGCGAGCGGCGGGTGCGCGGCGATCAGCGCAGCAAAGTCGTACCGTCCCTGATGACGGTTACGCGGATGAAAAGGCGAGGCAGCAGCAGACTTGTTCATAGCATCTCCAGAAAATAAGGCGCGTAAGATACTCCGGCTGGCGGCATCGCACAATCTGCTTACGCGATTTTCCGCCCGCGCTATCACGCTGATGCACGCCTTATTGCCGCAAGCACGCGTGCGCCTGAGATATTACGCCACGCAGACAGACCACAACCAGGAGCAGTCATGACACGCCACAAATATTCCTACCAGCCGCGCGCGGGCCACGGTTTACCGCACGATCCCCTGAACGCCATCGTGGGGCCGCGCCCTATCGGCTGGATCAGCTCGCAGAGCCAACAAGGCCAGCGCAATCTCGCGCCCTACAGCTTCTTTAACTGCTTTAATTACACGCCACCGATTATCGGCTTTGCCAGCAGCGGTTGGAAAGACAGCGTGCGCAACATCAGCGAGAGCAAAGCGTTTGTCTGGAACCTGGCGACGCGCCCGCTGGCAGAGGCCATGAACGAAAGCTCGGCCTCGGTGCCCGCTGACCAGGATGAGTTTGCCCTTGCCGGTTTGACGCCGGTGACCGCTTCGCACGTGGATGTGAGTATGGTGGCTGAGAGCCCGGTCAACTTTGAGTGTCGCCTTACGCAGCTTATTCGCCTGCAGGATGCCCACGGCGGTGAACTGGAAAGCTGGCTGGTGCTGGGGGAAGTGGTGGCAATCCACATCGATGAGACGCTGCTGGAAAACGGGATTTATCAAACGGCCAAAGCGCAGCCGATATTGCGCGCCGGGGGGCCTTCCGCTTATTACGCCATCAGCGAGGATCTGCGTTTTGACCTGACGCGCCCGGACGCACGCCGCAGCTAGATCGTTAAGGCGGCCGCAGGGTCGCCTTCTTCACTCAACCTGGCCCGCGCCAGTGCGCCGCATTTTGCTGTAGCACCTGCACCGCCGCGGCGATATCCGGTGCCAACCAGCGATCCGTCTGCCAGTTTTCCACCCGTGCGCGTAGCGCCTGCAGCGCCTGTTGCGTGCCCTGCGCCAGCTGCGCTTCGCCGTGGAAGTCCAGCGCCTGCGCGGCCAGCAGGTACTCAATCGCTAAAATGTGCCATACGTTCCCCACTAGCTTGAGCAGCTTGAGTGCCGCGCCGGTGCCAAGGCTCAGGTGATCCTCCTGCAAGCCGGAGGTGACATAGTTATCCAGTACCGCAGGCTGCGCCAGCTGGCGATTCTCCGCGCACAGCGAGGCGGCGACATATTGGGCGATCATCATGCCGGAGTTCACTCCCGGCTGTGACACCAGAAAGGGGGGCAAGCCGCTCACCAGCGGGTTAACCAGGCGGTCAAGCCGCCGCTCGGCAATGCTGCCGATTTCCGCCATCGCAATGGCCAGGAGATCCGCCGCCATCGCCACCGACTGACCGTGCGGATTGGACTGCGACACCACGCGCCAGTTATCCCGCGTTCCCAGCACCAGCGGATTGTCGGTGCAGGCGTTGAGCTCTGTTTCAATCTGCCGCACCGCGTGATCAAATTGATCGCGGCTGGCGCCGTGCACCTGCGGCATAGATCGCAGACTCATCGCATCCTGGGTACGCACGCCCACGCTGGCGGCCAGCAGGGGACTGTCTTGCAGCAACTGCCGCAGGCGTTGACCGCTGATTTGCATCCCTGGGCTAGCTTTGAGTGCCAGCACCTCCGCATCGAACGCCGCCCGCTGCCCGCGCAGCGCCTCAAAACTCATCGCGCCAGTGACATCAGCGCAGTCCAGCAGCTGGGCGGCCTCACCCAACGCCAGGCAGGCCAATCCGGTCATACAGGGCGTGCCGTTGACCAGACTGAGTCCCTCTTTGGCGCCGGGTTGATAGGGTTCGAGCCCGATGCGCGCCAGCGCCTCACGGGCGGGCAGCGTATGTTGCTGATAATCCACGTCCCCCACGCCGATCAGCGCCAGGCCAATGTGTGCCATGTGGCTGAGATAGCCCACCGATCCTTGCGAAGGCACCTGCGGCGTGATCTGCTGGTTGAGCAGCGCCAGTAAGTGCTGTACCAGCGCAACCGATACGCCCGATTTCCCCTGACTGTAATTGGCGATAGCGGCGCACATAATGGCGCGCGTCTGCGCGCGCGTCAGCAGCGGGCCCACCCCGCAGGCGTGGCTTAATAACGTATTGCGCGACAGCAGACACAGCTGATCGTCGGGCAGCGTGATGTTGCACAGCGCCCCCAGCCCGGTGTTGATGCCGTAGGCGATATGGCCACACGCCACAATGTGATCCACGATCGCACGTCCCTGCGCAATGCGCTGCCAGGCGCCCGCGCTGAGCGTTAGCTCCGCATCCTGACACGCCACCGCCACCACGCTCTGCCAGTTGATTGGCCCATCGCCCCACACCACGCTCATCGCGGCTGCTCCGCAACGTGCTGGTGACGCGAAATGAACTGCTGGAAACGCGGCGAGCCCTCCGCACCAAACAGGCGCTCCGGCGGACCTTCGCAGTCAATTTTCCCCTGATGCATAAACACTACGCGGTTCGACACATGCCGTGCAAAGCCCATTTCATGGGTGACCACCAGCATGGTACGCCCCTCCTCTGCCAAGCTGCGCATCACGCTCAGCACATCCCCCACCAGCTCGGGATCCAGGGCCGACGTCGGTTCATCAAAGAGCATCACCTCCGGGTCCATCGCCAGCGCACGGGCGATCGCGACGCGCTGCTGCTGTCCCCCTGAGAGCTGGGCCGGATAAAAATCTTTGCGGTTCAGTAACCCAACGCGATCCAGCAGCTGCTCAGCCTGCGCGATACAGCTTTTTTTGTCGCGCTTGAGCACGTAGTGCGGTCCTTCAATCACGTTTTGCAGCACGGTCATGTGGGACCACAAATTGAAATTCTGAAACACCATGCCGAGCCGCGCGCGCAACCGCTCAATTTGCTGAGGATTCGCGGCGAGCGCGCGGCCGCGTCCATCGCGCTTCATTGCGATGGTCTCGCCCCCCACGCTCACCACGCCGTTATCTGGCGTCTCCAGCAGATTGATACAGCGTAAAAAGGTGCTTTTTCCCGATCCGCTGGCACCCAAAATGGCGATCACGTCGCCCTGCTGCGCCTGCAGCGAGATCCCTTTTAATACCTCGAGCGCGCCGAACGATTTACTGAGTTCGGTCACGGACAACGTCACAGGTGAAGGCATTGACATATTACTCTCCGGCCAGCGGGTTAATGGCGGGCAGCGTTTTTTTTCCACTGCGCTGCATTGGGGTTAGACGGCGCTCAATCAGCGCGTAAAGTTGCACAATAATAAAATTGAGAAGCAGGTAGATCGCCGCCGCACAGAGAAACACTTCCATTGTGCGATAGGTTCGCTGGATGATCTGCTGCGCCACGCCGGTCACATCCCAGACGGTGACCAGACTGGCCAGCGCGGTAGATTTCACCAGCAAAATGGCCTCGGTGGAGTACGCGGGCAGCGCATAGCGCAGCACAATCGGTGCGACGATTCGCCGCAGCAGCACGCCGCGGGACATGCCGCAGGCCAGTCCCGCTTCCACCTGACCCGCAGGCACCGCCAGCAGCCCCCCACGCAATATTTCAGCGGTGTAGGCGGCGGTACACAGTGATAACGCCAGCACCGCGCAAATAAAGGGTTCACGCAGCAGCGGCCACAGGATGCTGTGTCGCACCGCACCAAACTGGCCCAAGCCGTAATAAATTAAAAACAGCTGAATCAGCAGCGGCGATCCGCGAAACACCAGAATGTAGCCGCGGGCAAACCCGCTCAGTAAGCGCCAGCGACTCATGCGCATCGCCAGAATCACCAGCGCCAGCAGCCCTCCGCACAGGAATGCGCTAATAAACAGCCCCAGCGTCACCGGCAGCGCGGCGCAAAGCGTGAGAAACGTGTCCAGAAGAAAGGCAAAATCAACCATAGAGAGCTCCTTAGGGCTGCGCCGCCGTGCGGCTCTGCCATGCGCGTCCCATGCGCTGTTCCGCACGGCGAAACGCGTGATTCGACAGCAGCGTCAACAGCAAATAGCCGCCCGCGCCTATCAGGTAAAAGGTGAAATAGTTACGCGTGGAGCCCGCCGCCACCTGACTGGCACGCATCAGCTCCACAATGCCAATCACCGAAACCAGCGCCGAATCCTTCAGGCTCATTTGCCAGACGTTAGACAAGCCGGGCAGCGCATACCGCACAATCTGCGGCAACATCACGCGCTGCAAAATGCGCCAGCGCGGCATCCCGATCGCCACTGCCGCCTCGATTTCGCCCGGTGCCAGCGCCAGGCGCGCCGCGCGATACACCTCGCCCTGATACGCACCCGAGATCAGTCCAATCGCCAGCGCGCCAATCAGGAACGGCGGCGCTTCAATAAACCCCTCGGCGCCAAACAGGTGCCCCATCAGCGTGATCATCCCCGACCCGCCGAAGTAGAACAGGTAGATCACCAGCAGCTCCGGGATGCCGCGGAAGCCAACGGAATAGCCTTCACCTGCCCAGCGCCATCGGCGTCGCGTCGACAGCCGCGCCGCCGCAACGGCAGCGCCCGCTATCGCGCCGATCAGCAGCGCCGACAGCGACAGCAGCAGCGTGGTCAACGTGGCCATCAGCAGGAGCCGTCCCCAACCGTCAGCGCCAAAACTCAGCAGGCTCAACATGTCTCACCTCACTCATGGGGTTACGTCGGTTTTAAACCACTTTTCACTGAGTTTCTTCACCGTCCCGTCCGCCAGCGCAGCCTTGATGGCGGTATCGAGTTTGGCTTTCAACGCGCTGTCCGCCATACGCACCCCCATGGCCTCACCCTCACCCCAGATCGGGCCACCTAACTGCGGGCCGCTGAAGGTCAGGTTGCTGTTTTCTTTACGCGCCAGCATCGATTGCGCAAACGTGACATCGTCAAACACCGCATCAATGCGTCCGGCCTGCAGATCCAAAATGGCGTCTGAGGAGGCGGTATATTCCCGGATGTCCGCGATATCTTTGAAATATTTATCGATAAACGGCGTGTAGACGGTGCCCGAAGCAATGCCGATGGTTTTGCCTTTCAGCGCCGCTCTGAGCGGCGCAATAGCCGCTTGTATGGCTTTTTCATCGTCATGCAATTTGAGAATGGTGTGCTCGGCAGGCAGCAGCGGCGCGTCTTTACTGCTGATGAATGTGGCCGGCGTGGAGGCATAGGGAACGGTAAAGCTGACCACTTTTTTGCGCTCCGGTGTGATCACTATCGCGTCCATGATCACGTCATATTTACCGGCGTTCAAACCGGCAATCATGCCGTCCCAGTTTTGCACCACCAGCTTGCACTCCGTGCCCATTCGCTTGCAGAGATCCGTCATCAACTCAGGTTCAAAGCCGCCCAACGCCCCGCCAGGCAGCGTCAGGTTCCAGGGCTCATAACTGCCTTCAGTGGCGATAGTCAGAGGTTTAGCCTGCGCACTCATTGCGCTCACCAGCAGGCTGGCAAACAGCGCGTTAAGACAAAAACGGCGGATCAAAGGGGTGGATGTCATGCGGTTTCTCCTGGTCAAGCGTCAACAAGCACGGTTAAAGGTGTCCATGCAGCAAATGACATTGCATGTATATACAACCTAGCAAGCGCTGTGCCAGAAACGCGCCCGCCGCCTGCTGGGCGTGGACGCGCGGCGGCACAGCGCGCACGCACCTTTTTGGCGCAGCGCGCACGCTTATAGTGAAATGCAGATCGGGAAAAGAAGAGGAGGTGCGGGCAGACGCTGCGCTGAGGCGCGTCGCGCTGCCCGCGGTCTGGCAAGGAAAACGGCGTGGTTCAGACAGCCGCGCCGGCGGCCAGCAGCGCCTTGATAAGCGCTTTTAACACGGTTTGCAACTGTGCGGCGCGCGCCTGCTGCCACGCGTACGGCGGCGTTTCATCCATGTAATTTAGCTGCGCCAGCTCCAGCTGTACCGCCTGTACCCGCTGTTCCGGCTGTCCGTAAGCGCGCGTAATATAGCCGCCTTTGAACCGGCCATTCACCACCCAGCTGAACGCCGTCTGTTGGGCGCACACGGCCTGCAACGCCTCACTAACCGCCGCAGAACAGCTGGCCCCGTCGTTGGTACCGATATTGATGTCCGGCAAGCGTCCGCTAAATAAACGCGGGATCGCCGAAGCAATCGAGTGCGCGTCAAACAGCAGCGCATAGCCGTGTTCCGCTTTCAATCGCGCCAGTTCGCGCTGTATCTGCTGATGGTAAGGCTGCCAGATGGTCTCAAGATCGCGCTGGCGCACCTTTGTATCCGGCGTGTTGCCCGGCGCGAAGGTGGGCGTGCCGTCAAACAGCGTTTCGGGAAAGAGCCCGGTGGTCGCCGTGCTATAGAGCGGCTGATTATCGGCGGGTCGGTTAAGATCGATCACATAACGCGAATAGCGTCCAATGAGCACGCTGGCACCCAGATCGCGCACAAAGTCATACAGCAGCGGTATGTGCCAGTCGGTATCGGGCAGGCCGCGCGCCGCCTCGCTCAATCCGGCTTCAACTTCCGGGGTTAACTGCGTGCCCGCATGCGGAATGCTCACCAGCAGCGGCAGCGTACCGGCGGTAAAATCAAAAGGTGTCATTGCGCGTCTCCACGATAGATAACCTGGCACGGCAGTTGCCCGCCCAGCCAGTAAGCCAACTCTGCCGGGCGCTGCAGATCCCAGCGCACGAAATTTGCTACCTTACCTGGCTCCAGCGAGCCGTGCGTCTGCTCCATTCCCAGCGCTTTCGCGCCCCACAGCGTCACGCCCGCCAGCGCCTCTTCCGGCGTTAAGCCAAACAGCGTACAGCCCATATTGAGCATCAGGCGCAGCGACAGCGCCGGAGACGTACCCGGATTGGCATCGCTGGCCAGCGCCATCGGCACGCCATGTTCACGAAACAGCGCCACCGGTGGACGCTGCGTTTCGCGCAGCAGGTAAAACGCGCCCGGCAGCAGCACCGCGACGGTGCCGTGCTGCGCCATGGCAATGACATCAGCCTCGGTCGCATACTCCAAATGATCCGCCGAGAGCGCACCATAGCGGGCCGCCAGCGCGGCCCCGCCCAGCGCCGAGAGCTGCTCGGCGTGCAGTTTCACCGGCAAGCCCAGCGCGCGGGCTTTATCGAACACCGCGCTGACCTGCGCCGGTGAGAGCGCCAAGTGCTCACAAAACGCGTCTACCGCATCCGCCAGCCCCTCGGCTTTGACCTGCGGCAGCAGTTGATCGCAGATGATATCGATCCAGTCCTGGGGCTGATGGGCAAACTCCGGTGGAAAACCGTGGGCCGCCAGACAGGTGGCGCGCACATCCACCGGCACTGTCTGCGCCAGCGTGCGTATGGCACGCAGCAGCCTCAGCTCGCTGGCCTCATCCAACCCGTAGCCAGATTTGATCTCTACCGTAGTGACGCCTTCCGCCAGCAGGCGCGCCAGTCGCGCGCGCGCACACGCCACCAACTGCGGCTCCGTGGCGGCGCGCGTGGCGCGCACCGTGGCCAGAATACCGCCACCTTGGGCGGCAATCTCGGCGTAGCTGACGCCGTTGAGACGCTGCTCAAACTCCTCGCTGCGGTCACCGCCGAACATCAGATGCGTATGACAATCCACCAGCCCCGGCGTAATGATCCCGCCGTCAAACGTGTGCTGCTGGCGTGCCGAGAACGGCGGCAGCGCGCGACGCGGCCCGACCCACACGATCTTACCGTTATCTACCGCCAGCGCCCCGTCAGGCACCAGGTTATAGCGCCCGTCGCGCATGGTGACGATATCGGCCCCCAGCCACAGGCTGTCGATCTGCTGCGTTGCTGCCATCTTGCTCCCCTTCGCGTCCGGCGATTTACACTGCGCGTTAAAGTATGTATATGTATATACAACTTAATGTGCGCGAGAATCAACCATGGCCGTGTTTTTTGCTCCCTCTGCACTGCTGCCGGATGGCTGGCAGCAAGACGTGACGATTGTCACCAATGATGCCGGTGACATCACCGCAATCGCCGCCAACAGCCAGCCAGGTGAGGCCACGCGCCTGGACGGCGCGGTCATTCCGGCCATGGCGAACCTGCACTCACATGCTTTTCAGCGCGCCATGGCCGGGCTGGCCGAAGTGGCGGGCGATCCGCAGGACAGTTTCTGGACGTGGCGCGACCTGATGTATCGTATGGTGCAGCGTCTCTCCCCTGAGCAGGTGGGCGATATCGCGACCCATCTTTACATTGAGATGCTGAAAGGTGGCTACAGCCAGGTCGCAGAATTTCATTATCTGCATCACGATCCGCAGGGTCTGCCCTATGCCGACGATGCGATGCTGCAGCATCTTATACACGCCGCCGACCGCGCAGGTATCGGCCAGACGCTGCTGCCGGTGCTCTATACGTGGAGCGGCTTTGGCGCCCAGCCCGCCAGCGCGGGACAACGCCGTTTTATTCAGCACACCGACGCTTATTTGCAGCAGCAGCAGCGCGTGGCGCACGCGTGCCGCGCGCATCCGCGTCTTAATCATGGCCTGTGCTTCCACTCGCTGCGAGCGGTTAGCGAGGCGCAAATGCACGAGGTGCTGGCCGCTACGGACGCCAGTTTGCCGGTACATCTGCATATCGCCGAGCAGGAGAAAGAGGTCAACGACTGTCTAACCTGGAGCGGCGAACGTCCGGTGAATTGGCTTTTCAATCGCTTTAGTGTCGATCGCCGCTGGTGCCTGATCCACGCCACCCATCTGGCGGCCGATGAAATTGCGCAGTTGGCCGCCAGCCAGGCGGTAGCGGGCCTCTGCCCCACCACCGAGGCTAACCTGGGCGACGGCATTTTCCCGGCCGTTGAGTATGTCGCACGCGGCGGTCGCTGGGGCATCGGCTCTGACAGCCACGTCTCGCTGAGCGCGCTGGAGGAGCTGCGCTGGCTGGAGTACGGACAGCGGCTGCGCGATCGCCGCCGCAACCGCATCGCGCTGCCCGACGCGCCTTCCGTGGGCGATCTGCTCTGGCAGCAGGCCGCCCTCGGAGGTGCTCAGGCCTGCTGCGTTTCAATGGGCGCGCTGGCGGTTGGCCTGCGCGCCGACTGGCTGGTGCTGCAAGAGGATGCGCTTCTTGCCAGCGTCACGCCCGCTGCGCGCCTTAATCGCTGGCTGTTTGCCGGTCACACGCAGCAGATTCGCGACGTCTTCGTTGCGGGTCAGCAGGTGATCGTTCAGGGTCACCACGCCGAAGAGCAAGCCGCCGTGCAGCGCTTCGTGGCGGCCGTGCGGGCGCTGCAATGAGAGCGTTTTATGCGTTTGAGAGCCTGCCAGTGACGCGCTGGCGCAACGGCGGCGGCGAAACGCGTGAGATCGTGAGCTTCCCTCCCGGCGAGGCGGAATTTGGCTGGCGCGCCAGCATTGCCACTGTCGCCGAAGACGGGCCCTTTTCCCGCTTTCCCGGCGTGGATCGGGTGATCACCTTGCTGGAAGGCGACAGCGTGCTATTACGCAGCGCGCAGGTCGAGCAGCAATTGCAGCGGCATCAGCCGTGGGCGTTTCCCGGCGAGTGGGCGATTCACGCAGAGATTAATGGGCGCTGTCTTGATTTTAATATCATGACGCGCCGCGATAGCTGGCAGGCGAACGTGGCGGTGGTGCAGCAGGCGGTTTCCGGTGTGCAAGGAGTCGCGTGGGTGCTGACTGGCACATGGCGCACCGCGCAGGGTGAAGCGCTGGATGCGCAACAGGGCGTCTGGTGGCTGGATGAGGTACTGGCGCTGACCCCTGCGACGTCAGAGGCCAGCCTGCTGTGGGTGACGCTTAACCGTGTCCCCGAAAACGGCCCAGCAGCTTGTAGCGCGAGCCCGGATAGAGCAGGCGCGCATAAGTAACGATTTTGCTATCGCTCCACGTCTGGCGGCGGATCAGCAGGCACGGCTCGTGCTCGTCCAGCGCCAGATGCTTGCGCTGACGCAGATCGGGCAGCACCGCTTCCACTATGTGCTCGCCGGCGGTCAGGGGTGCCACGCGCATCAAATAGGTATAAGGCGTCACGCTGTGATAATCCTGCGTGAGGTAATCCGGCGCCACCAGCGGATTAACCAGCCGATCCTCTAACTGCACCGGCAGCTCATTTTCGTAGTGCACCATGAGCGAGTGAAACAGCGTTTGCCCGGTTGACAGCCCCAGCACCGCAGCCTGCTCGGGATCGGCCTTGGTCTGACCGATCGATAAAATTTTACAGCTGTGGTGATGGCCGCGCTGAGCGATCTCATCGGCGATGTTGTGTACCTCCAGCATCGCGGTGTAGCCCTTCATCTCAGCAACAAAGGTGCCCACGCCCTGCATACGCACCAGAAACCCCTCGCCGGTGAGCTCACGCAGCGCGCGATTGATGGTCATGCGACTGACGCCGAGGGCGTTCACCAGCTCGCTCTCTGACGGCACGCGCTGATTGGCTTTCCAGTGGCCCTCACGGATCTGGCTGACGATAGCCTGTTTCACGCGCTGATAAATAGGGGCCGGTTCTTCGCCCATCGCTGCGGCCAGCTGCGCCACCGTCCTCTGCTCCGTCATGTGCTGTTCCTTTGATAAAAAGTGCCCAAAGTTTACTGCCTCAGTCTGTAAATGTATATACATCCAGAGGTGCAGCAAACGCGCGCGTGGTGCAGCGGTCGCGCCGTTTCGGTGCAGCGCCTGCGTCATGATGCCACGGTGCCGCCGTTGCGCCAGTTTTTCCAGAATGTGATCGACCTGGCATAGCGCTTGCTACTTGTATAGACAAGAATAGACGCTTGTGTTTCACTCAGGCATATTGTTCCGGTCCGATAGCGGCTAACGCAGCGCAAAGGCTGACGGATCGCCACTGATTACTTGTATAGACAGGAGTAGACTATGTCAGGTTTTGGTCAGGAAATTCGCCTGATTCCCGGTGAAGTGGACCTCGCCACGCTGCGTTGTATTTATCAGCGCAATGTCCATCTCACGCTGGCCGACGAGGCGTATGCGGCCATTACGCGCGCGCAGCAAACGGTGGACGACATTGTGGCCGCCGGTAAGGTGGTTTACGGCATCAACACCGGCTTTGGCAAATTGGCTCAGACGCAAATTCCGGCGCAGCGGCTGGCCGAACTGCAGCGCAATCTGGTGCTGTCGCATAGCGTGGGGCTGGGCGATCTGCTGCCCGACAATGTCACCCGCCTGGTGATGGCTACCAAAATTATCAGCCTGGCGCGCGGCCACTCCGGCGTGCGCATTGAATTGATTAACGCGCTGCTGGCGCTGTTCAACGCAGGCATTCTGCCCTGCATCCCTGAGAAAGGCTCGGTAGGGGCCTCGGGCGACCTCGCGCCGCTGGCACACCTGTCGCTGATGCTGCTGGGTGAAGGCCAGGTACGGGTTGACGGGCAGCGTATTCCGGCAACCGAAGGCCTGGCGCGGGTTGGGTTGCAGCCCATTGTGCTCGGTCCCAAAGAGGGCCTGGCGCTGTTAAATGGTACCCAGGTTTCCACCGCGCTGGCCCTGCGCGGCCTGTTCGAGGCTGAAAACGTCTTTGCCGCCGGTTTACTGGCCGGGGCGTTGTCGCTGGAAGCCATTAAAGGCTCGGTTAAACCGTTCGATGCGCGTATTCACGCCGCGCGCGGTCAGCCCGGGCAGATCGCCGTAGCGGCGGCGGTGTCCGACCTGCTGCTCGGCAGCGAAATCCTGCGCTCGCATAGCGAGTGCGGCCGGGTGCAGGATCCCTACTCCATCCGCTGTGTGCCGCAGGTGATGGGCGCTTGCCTCGACAATCTGCACCACGCCGCACGGGTGCTGCAAATTGAAGCCAACGCAGCCTCCGATAACCCGCTGGTGTTCAGCGACAGCGGTGACGTGATTTCCGGCGGCAATTTCCACGCCGAGCCGGTGGCGTTTGCCGCCGACATCCTTGCGCTGGCGATCGCCGAAATCGGCGCGATTTCTGAGCGTCGCCTGGCGCTGCTGCTGGATACCGGCCTGTCCGGGCTACCTGCGTTTCTGGTGCACGACGGCGGCGTTAACTCAGGCTTTATGATTGCGCAGGTCACGGCGGCCGCGCTGGCGTCGGAGAATAAGTCACTGGCGCACCCGGGCAGCGTTGACAGCTTGCCCACTTCGGCCAACCAGGAAGATCACGTTTCGATGGCCACTTACGCCGCGCGTCGCCTCGGCAGTATGTGCTTTAACACCGCAGCCGTGGTCGGCATTGAAGCCATGGCGGCGGCACAAGGCATTGATTTTCATCGTCCACTACAAAGTTCCGCCGCGCTGGAACAGCAGCTTAGCCGTATCCGCGCACGCGTGGCTTTTCTGGATCGCGATCGTTTACTGGCGCCGGATATTGAGGCCATGCGCCTGTGGGCCAGTAGCGATGTGTGGCCCGATACCTTAACTGCGCTGCTGCCCAGCCAGCGTGCTTTTACCCAGTGAGGAAATGATAATGAGCGAAACGTTAACGCAGGCCGTGGCGCGTGAAATTCGTGCGCCGCAGGGGGACACGCTGCATTGCGCCAACTGGCTGATCGAAGCCGCGTACCGCATGATCCAGAACAACCTTGATCCTGACGTCGCCGAGCGCCCGGAGGACTTAGTGGTGTACGGCGGCATTGGCAAGGCAGCGCGCAATTGGGCCTGCTTTGAACAGATCTTACGTTCACTGCGCGCCCTGCAGCCGGATGAGACGCTGCTGATCCAGTCCGGCAAACCGGTGGGGGTATTTCGCACCCACGCCGACGCGCCGCGCGTGCTGCTGGCGAACTCGAACCTTGTGCCGCACTGGGCCACCTGGGATCACTTTCACGAACTGGATAAAGCCGGCTTGATGATGTACGGCCAAATGACCGCAGGCTCGTGGATTTACATTGGCGCTCAAGGCATTGTGCAGGGCACCTTTGAGACCTTTGCCGAGGCGGGGCGCCAGCACTACCAAAACGATCTCAGCGGCCGCTGGATCCTTACCGCCGGTCTGGGCGGCATGGGCGGTGCGCAGCCGCTGGCGGGCGTGCTGGCAGGCGCCTGCGTGCTGGCAATTGAGTGCCAGGAATCACGCATCGATTTTCGCCTGCGCACCCGTTATGTCGATCACAAAGCCTATACGCTGGATGAGGCGCTGACGCTGATTAAAAACGCCACCGCAGCCAAACAGGCGATCTCGGTGGGCCTGCTGGGCAACGCCGCGGAGATTGTGCCTGAGCTGGTGAAGCGCGCCAAAGCGGGCGGCATGAAGCCCGATATCGTCACCGATCAGACCTCCGCCCACGATCCCATCAACGGCTATCTGCCGCTGGGTTGGGATGTGGCGCGCTGGCAGGCCGAACGCCTGAGCCATCCCAAAGCGGTGGAAAAAGCGGCGCGTGCTTCGATGGCCGTGCACGTCCAGGCAATGCTCGACTTCCATCACATGGGCGTGCCGACCGTGGACTACGGCAACAATATTCGTCAGGTCGCGTTGGAGGAAGGCGTAGCGAACGCCTTTGATTTCCCCGGCTTCGTGCCGGCCTATATTCGTCCCCTGTTTTGTGAGGGCAAAGGCCCGTTCCGCTGGGTAGCGCTGTCGGGCGATCCCGAGGATATTTACAAGACCGATGCCAAACTCAAAGCGCTGTTCCCGGAACATAAAAACCTGCACCGTTGGCTGGATATGGCGCAGACGCGTATCGCTTTTCAAGGTTTGCCAGCGCGTATCTGCTGGCTGGGCCTTGGCGAGCGACATCAAGCCGCGCTGGCCTTTAATGAGATGGTGCGCAACGGTGAGTTAAAAGCCCCGATCGTGATTGGCCGCGATCACCTTGACTGCGGCTCGGTCGCCTCGCCCAATCGCGAAACCGAGGCGATGAAAGATGGCTCCGACGCGGTGTCTGACTGGCCGCTGCTCAACGCCCTGCTTAACACCGCGGGCGGCGCCACCTGGGTGAGCCTGCACCACGGCGGTGGCGTGGGCATGGGCTTTTCTCAGCACTCAGGCGTGGTGATCGTGTGCGATGGCACAGCAGAAGCCGATGCGCGCCTGGCCCGCGTGCTGTGGAACGATCCCGCCACGGGCGTGATGCGCCACGCCGACGCGGGCTACGAGCAGGCGCAGGCCTGCGCGACCAAGTTTGGGTTGAATTTGCCTATGCAGGAGTGAGCGTTGAGCGGGGTCCGGCCCGCTATGTCGGTATGACTACGAGCGGGCTCCGGCCCGCAAAGCCGGTTTTTACTGAACCCTGAGCGGGTTCCGCCCGCTAACCGCACGGCAGTTCCATCCGCCCCGCTGCGGCGTACGGGCAAAGGGCCGGTTCTGAGCGGGTTCCGGCCCGCAGCCGGTTTTTACTGAACCCTGAGCGGGTTCCGCCCGCTAACCCTGCGGGAGTTGCAGCCGCCCCGCTGCGGCGTACGGGCAAAGGGCCGGTTCTGAGCGGGGTCCGGCCCGCTATGCCGGCATGGCTATGAGCGGGTTCCGCCCGCTAACCCTGCGGGAGTTGCAGCCGCCCCGCTGCGGCGTACGGGCAAAGGGCCGATGGGCGCGGCCCTTTGCAATCCGCGCCCTGCGCCAGCCTTCGCTGTTCCCTCACTCCGCCGCGCCAGCCTCACGGACCGCGCGGATTCGCCATCCCTGGCTCATTCCGCTCTCTCAGCGGCATCCCTGCCGCTTCGTCCTGGCCGTCACGCTCCGTTCGGCGCTCCGGATGGCGCTCAACACCGCCGCCTGTAAGGGCCTTTTTATCTTTTCCGTTTCGCGTTGTTTGCATGGCTGCAAGCAGGTCTGTGCAGACAGCGGATGGCTGAAAAAGACAAAAGACAAAAGACAAAAGATTCAAGATAGAAACGGCTTCTGGTGAACACCGCGCGAGCGGGATGGTACTTAAAAGTCTTACCGCCACGCAGTGACCTTAAAATACGTAAAAACACGAACGAAAGTTTTTTGCTTAACGCAGCGCTGCTTGAACGCACCTTAAAAATCTTCCCGCCGCGCGGCGGCTGCGAAAAAAATCATGGCTTACAGCGGGGGTTGATAGCGCCATCCCCACTCGCTGAACGAGTGAGGCCTTCCAGGACGAGCGGCATGGATGCCGCGAGAGGCGGCGTTGAGCAGGAGCGAATCGACGCCGGTCCGTCAGGAAGGCTGAGGGAGTGAAGGCACCGCGCAGCGGCGAGCGGGGCTGGCGCAGGGCCGGGGAGTGCAGAGGGCGCGGCCTGGCGCCCTCTGCTCGGTCGCCGCAGCGCGGCAAAGGCACCTGCCTGTGCCATGGCGAACGAAAAACGCACCGTGCTTCGCGCCAGCGAGAAAGCACCCGCCACGGCAAGTGGCTAAAGCACCCTGCCGCTACCTGCGGCACAAGCCCCGCCACGGCCTGTGGCAAAAAAGGCCCGTGGGCGCGGCCAAGCGCCCGCCCCCAGAGTTATGCCATCCTGTTATAGCCTATAGCCAAATTATCCCCTTCTTTAATGGACGTTGCCTGGCGCTTACCACTAAAGTGGAGACCGGAATCCCCCCATTGGTGAACATCTCACTGATGCTGCTGACGGAGAGCCTTATTGTATGAACCTGCCTGCTGCCCTGTTGGACAATGCCCTGCGCTGGCGTCATCAGTTACACCAACATCCCGAACTCGGTTATCAGGAGCAGCACACCAGTACGCTGGTGGCGCAGGTCCTTGAGGAAGCCGGTTTGCAGGTATTCCGCGGTCTGGCAGGCACCGGTGTGATTGCCACGCTGGAAAACGGACCGGGGCCGACGATTGGACTGCGCGCGGACATGGACGCTCTGCCCATCACGGAAAAAGGCACGCCCGCGTGGAAATCCACTCAGCAAGGCGTGATGCACGCCTGTGGGCATGATGGTCATACCGCGATGCTGCTGGCTGCGGCCTGTCAGCTGGCGGCCACCCGCAGCTTTAGCGGAACCGTGCACTTTCTGTTTCAACCTGCGGAAGAGAACCTCGGCGGTGCGCGCAAAATGGTGGAAGAAGGCCTGTTTACGCGCTTTCCCATGGACGCTGTCTATGCGATGCACAATTGGCCGGGACTGCCGCTGGGCCAGCTTGCGGTAAATCCAGGTGCCATGATGGCCTCGCTGGATTCGTTTGAGATCACCCTTAACGGCAAAAGCTGTCATGCCGCCATGCCGGAAAGCGGTGCCGATCCCATGGTAGTGGCCGCCGAGCTGATTCTCGCGCTGCAAACCATACCCTCACGCCGCTTGTCACCGCTGGCTTCTGCGGTGGTCAGCGTGACGCAAATCCACGGCGGCGAGGCGATCAACGTCATTCCTGAGCACGTGGTGCTGCGCGGGACGGTGCGCTGTTTACAGCCTGAGGTACGCGATCGCGTGCGCGGGCTGATCGAAGAGTTCGTCACGACCTTGCCGCGCCCATTTGGCGTGAGCGGCCACATTACATGGTACCCCGGCTATCCGGTGACGGCGAATCACGCGGCACAGGCTGAACAGGTGCGTGAAGTGGCCAGCGCGCTGCTGGGTGAACGCCAGGTGCGCTGGCAGGTCAATCCGTCCATGGCATCCGAAGATTTTGCCTGCATGCTGGAAGCCTGTCCGGGCGCCTATTTCTGGATGGGGGCCGACGGGGAAACGCCTTCCGCGCCGCTGCATAACGCCCATTACGATTTCAACGATGCGCTGCTGCCGGTGGGCATCGCCTTCTGGCAGCAGTTGGTTGAACACGTGCTGGCAAAAGCCTGACGCCAGCACGCGCGGTCAGATGCCCGCCTGCTGGAGCCGCTGCTCTGCCTGCGCGAGGTCAGCAGATGCGCCGGTAGCGACCAGGCAGCACGCCAATTGCAGACGCAGCGAGTGCGGCACCGCCCGCTCTCCATTGAGCACCTGCTGAATCCACGTCGCCGTGTGCGCCGCGCTTTTGCTCTCCGGCAATGCGAGGCTCACTTCAGGTTGCCGCTCCACCCACGCCACCGCTTCCGTGGCGGCGCCGCCAATATAGTTGATGGCCGGGCAGCGCAGCGGGTTGGCATACACCTCCCCTTCCGTGCCGTTGAGTAAAATCGCCGGGGCGTCGATCGCCTGGAAGAACGTCGCGACGCGCGGCACATACTCTGGATGCGACACGCTAGCCAGGCGCAGCGCCGCGCGCTCGGCAAAGGGCGTGGCCAGCTTAGCCAGCGTGTGCGCACTGTTGCGCACGCCCATGCGCCAGCGCAGCGAGAGCTGGCGCGCCATGGGCGCGCACAGGTGATCGATGGTGATAAACGCCAGCTCGCCGCCGTTCAGCTTTGCCTGCGCCTGCGCCGCCGTGGTCACGGGTGTCACGCCCAGCGCCGCCAGTACCGCTTCCGATGTCACGCGTGTCGGATCGTCGCTGATGCCGTGCAGCAGTACGGGAAAGCCGAGCTTCACCAGCAGCAGCGCCAGCAGCGGTGTCAGGTTGCCTTGACGACGCGCCCCGTTGTAACTGGGGATGACAATCGGCATGGCTCGACCCGCCGGCGCTTCCAGCCGCATCATGTGCTGCTGCATCGCGTGATAAAAACCGCGCATCTCTTCTTCGCCTTCGCCTTTGATGCGCAGCGCAATCAAAATGCCGCCCAGCTCCAGCTCAGGCACGTCGCCTGCCAGCATGGCGTTGTAGAGCGCCACTGCGGTGTCGAAATCGATATCGCGCGCGTGATTTTTACCGCGCCCAATCTCTTTGATAATTTTATTCAATTCCATCAAGGCATTCCTGCGTCCTGGTCGCGCTGCAGAGACGCGACCCTCATTGTGGTAACCGGCCTGTGCCGTGCATTCAGGATTTTTTGCCGCGTCGGGCCGCTTTTTTTGGCGCCGCCGGCACCGCAGGTTGCTCGATAGGAAAAACCGGCAGCGCCGCCAGCAAACGACTGCCGTAGGCTTTGTGCAGCAGGCGGCGGTCATAAATCACAATTTCACCAAAGCAGCTGTGGCTGCGGATCAAGCGCCCCACCTGCTGAATCAGCGTAAACGACGCGCTGGGTAAGCTTTGCACCTCAAACGGGTAGCGCTTGAGGCTTTTCAGCCACTCGCCCTCGGTCAAAATTACCGGACTGTCTACCGGCGGAAAAGCAATTTTGTGAATGTGCACTTGAGACAGCAGCTCACCTTTAAGATCCAGCCCCTCTGCGAACGATTGCAGCCCAACCAGAATGCTGGTTTTTCCCGCCTCAACCCGCTCGCGATGCAGCGTAACCAACCGTGAGCGCGGCTGATCCCCTTGCACCAGCATCAGCAAGCGCAGCGCAGGCAGCTGCGCAACGAATTGCTGCATGGCGCGTCCGCTGGCGAACAGCACCAGCACGCCTTTGTGCTTCTCCTCCACCATTTGCTGCTGAAAGAAGCGCGCCATCTCCGCGATATGCTCGGCCTCGTTAGCCATCAGCGGCTCAAAATGCATTTGCGGGATAATCAGTTTACCTTGCTCAACGTGGTTGAACGGCGAATCCAGCGCCACAAAGCGATCGCCCGCTTTCTCATTCAGCCCCGACATCTCCTGCAGGCGGCTAAAGCTATTCAGCGAGCGCAGCGTGGCGGAGGTAACCACCACGTGCGGAATTTTACGCCACAGCAGTTTCTCCAGCTGATCGCTCACGCGAATGCCCGCGCAGTGAAACAGCAGGTGCGCCTGACCGTCGCGTATCTCGCGCGTGACCCACTTCGATACCGGTGCATTCGAGGCTTTTTCCAGCGCCGCCAGGCGCCATAGCTTGCTGATCGCCTCAAACCAGCCGAAATGGCGATTAAGCTGCAAGATCGCTTTGTGCAGGCGCATGATATCCGCTTTGCCCGTTTGCTCGCCCAGCTCGTTGAGCAAGCCTTCACTCAGGCCACGCAGAGCGTCGCTCAGTTTGAACAGCCGCGCACAGATCGTCATCAGCGTCTCAGGCAACGTGCCAAGCACAAAACGGTACTCGCCCGCTTGATTGTGTGCCGGCAGCAGCGGATGGAGTTCACTGCTCAGCGCGTGCAACAGGTCGCGCATCTCATCACAGTGCCCTTTGAGCCGCTCCGGATTGGTCAGCGGCGGCGGCGATTTAGGCCGAAACTGCGCCATGATGGTTTCTACGAGACGCACAAAGAGGTCGAGCTGCAGGCTGCTCCAGCCGGGGGTAATTTCCGCGCTCATCTCCAGCGCATCGCGCGCGACCTCGGGCAGATGATGTCCTTCATCCATGATCAACATCAGATTTTTAGCCGGCGGCAGCACCGATTCATTCTCCATTGCCGCCATCACCAGCGCGTGGTTCGCCACCACCACGTCCGCCTGTTCGATTTCGCGGCGCGCGACAAAAAACGGGCATTCACGATACCAGCGACAATGGTGTCCGAGGCAATTCGCTTTATCGGTTGAGAGGCGCTGCCACAGGCTGTCGTCAATGGCGACATCGCTGTGGTCGCGCAGGCCATCCCACTGATGACGATGCAGATCTTTCTCCAGTCGGGCGCAGAATTTCTGCTCCTCTTTCGAACCGGTAACCGCCTCGTCATCGAAATAAAACAGCAGATCCCCCTGCTGCTCTTCGGTGGCCGCCAGGGCGGCGAGGTTACGCGGACAGACGTAGCGCCCACGGCCAAAGGCGGCGGTAAACGTTAAGTCAGGAATGATTTTTTTCAGCAGCGGCAGATCCTTGCTGAAGATTTGATCCTGCAGCGCCACGTTGGCGGTGCTGATCACCAGGCGCTTCTCCTCGGCACGGCTGACGGCAATCCCTGGGAGCAAATAGGAGAGCGTTTTACCCACGCCGGTTGGCGCTTCAATCGCCAGATGACGGCCTTCATCGCCAGCCAGGCTTTTTGCCACCTCGGCAATCATCTGGCGCTGTGGTGCGCGCGGAATGAAATCAGGAACCTGCTGCTGCAGCGCCTTATACCATTGCGCTATCTGGCTTTTTATCGCTGCTGTGAGGGCCATGTCGAATACTGTTTGCGAAATTGGCCTGTATTTTTACACAGTATGACCACAGCGTCAGCCTTCACGGCCATTTTTTCGCGCCCGATTCCTTATTCGCCCAGCGGCGCGCTTGTCTCCAACGGTTTAAACATCACCGTGGTGGCTTCAAGCTCGCCGGTGGTGGAGATCGCATAGCCGGGAATCGATCCGGCAATGTGCCAGCCCAGCGACAGATACAGTGACGTCGCAACATCACCGCTACGCGTATCCAGCACCAATAAGGTTTTACCGTGCGCGGCGGCCAACTGTTCGGCCTGCTGCATCAGGCGGCGGGCAATACCCTGGCGGCGCGCTGCCGGGTGCACCAGCAGCTTGGCGATCTCCGCACGATGCCGTCCGTTGGGCATCGCGCTGAACCCCACCATCACAGTCGCCACAATGGCACCCTCGACACGCGCCACCAGCAGATGGTTTTCTCCACCTGCCAGGCTCGCTATTTTGCTCTGCCAGAAGCGCGTCATTACTGCACGATCGCGGATGTCGGTAAAGCCCACGCTGGCCCCGTCGGCCACGCAGCCTTCCAGCACGTTGGTTAAGGCATCCAGCTGTGCGAGCGCATGCGCCGGGCATACGGTTTCAATTTGCATCATGGTTTACACACCACTAAAAGGTAGCGGGCCCCGCGTTCAGCATCCGCTTCAAACGTGGATCTGCCCGTAAGGTGAAAACGCAACGAATCGCCGGCCTGCAGCGTCCAGCGCTGGTCATCCAGCGTGAAGGTCAACCCGCCAGACTGCAGCCAGATATGTTGCTCCATGCCGTGCAGCGGCGGCGCGTCGTAATCAATACGCGCGCCCGGACGCAGCACGCCCTCAATGACTTCGGCTTTGAAATCGCTGGCGGACGGGGAAATACTCCGGCGCTGAAAGCCGCTGGCCACGTCGTGCCACACCGGCTGCTGCGCCGCGTGCAGCAACTGCGGCGTCTCCTCCTCTATGTCACGCAATAGGCGCGACATGGTGATACCGTAGGCAACGCACAGTCGATTAAGCAACGCTGCCGTGGGACTGGTTTCGGCGCGCTCAATGCGCGACAATGACGCGCGGCTGATTCCGGTTGCCTCTGATAACGCGTCTAGCGACCATCCGCGCTGCAAGCGCAGTGCGGCAAGTCGGGCGGCGAGACGCGCGTCGCTATCTGAATTCGTCATGTTTTCTCTCAAATATGGGATTAATTTCTCATATATGAAATAAAGCCTTGATTTGTGCCTGGCGTCAAGTTGTACAGAAAGAAAATCATTGTACAACCCGGCTCTGGCGGTTAAGGTATTGTTATGCAGGTCAGAATTTTTGAGGACGCTATGGCCTTATACAGTATTGGCGACGTCGCCGAGCGCTGCGGAATCAACCCGGTCACGCTTCGCGCATGGCAACGCCGCTATGGTCTGTTAAAGCCTCAGCGCACAGAAGGAGGTCATCGCCAGTTCGATGACGAAGATGTTCAGCGTATCGAAGAGATAAAACGCTGGATAGAGAGCGGTGTGCCTGTGGGTAAGGTAAAAGCGCTGCTCGAGGGCGAATCCTTCAATGTGCATGATGGCTGGACCGCGCTGCAGGAAGAACTGATGAGCGTGTTACGTCACGTCCGTCCTTCTAAACTGCGCACCAAAATTGCGACGATGGGCCGTGAACACCCGGTCGATGCGCTTATCGATCACGTGTTTGTTCCGGTACGTCAGCGTCTGGGTCTCGATCAGAATACGGCACGTACGATGAGCAGTTTACTGGACGGCGCGCTGATCGACTACGTGGCCTTCTGCCTGGCGGGAAGCCGAAAGAAACCGGGCAAAGATGGCCTTATGATCGGTTGGGGCGTAGAAGATCGCACCCGTATCTGGCTGGAAGCCTGGCGTTTAGCCCAGCACGGTTGGCGCATGGACGTTCTCGCTGAGCCGCTTGATATGCCCCGCCCTGAACTCTTTCCCGGGCAAAACCTGTTTATCTGGACCGGCAAAAAGCCTACGCGGCGTCAACTGGAGCAGTTCGAGCACTGGCAAGCACAAGGCTTTGCAACCCACAGCCACGATCCCATGCAGTAAACCGCACACGCGGCCTTTTCCGCGCCGAACTGGCGCGTTATCATGCCGCACTTCATGACTTTTAGGTTTTCCTATGAACTGGACAAAAATTCTGATCGGCTCGCTGTTTGCCCTGATGGCTATCGGCGGCATGGGCGGCGTTATGCTGGTGGGTTACAGTCTGTTGCTGCCTGCCAGCTAAATTGACGCTGGATGCGCGCCAGCAAGCGGTCGCAAATCAGCGCCAGCAGCGCCACTAACACTCCGCCCTGAATCACATAAGCGGTGTTGAAACCGCTCAAGCCAATGATTATCGGCGATCCCAAACTTTCTGCGCCCACCGTGGAGGCAATCGCGGCGGTGCCGATATTAATCATCACCGACGTGCGAATGCCCGCCAGCATCACTGGCGCAGCCAGTGCCAGCTCAATCTGCCACAGCTGCCGCCATGCACCCATGCCAACGCCGCGTGCAATGTCTCGATTGCTGTCCGGTACGCTATCCAGCCCCGCCAGGGTGCCTTGCACAATCGGCAGTAATCCATAAAGAAATAGCGCCACCACCGCCGGGCGCGCGCCAAACCCTATTACCGGCACCGCGATCGCCAATACCGCCACCGGGGGGATCGTTTGTCCTGCCGCCGCCACCGTTTCCAGCAGCGGACGAAAGGCGCGGCCAACGCGGCGCGTGGCGAAAATCGCGCTGCCTACGCCTACTCCAACTGCCAGTAAACTCCCGCTGCCGACCAATATCAGATGCGCCAGCGCCAGCCGCCAGAAGTCATCCTGCTGATAAAGCGGACGGACCAGATCGGGAAACCACCAGGCAAACAGCGGCCCGCTATGGGGCAGTCCCCACAGCAGCAGCAAAAATGCCGCCGCCAGCCAGCAGAGCGGGTCGCGTAGCGCCCGCATCAGTGCGCCGCCTGTTGTTGCAGCAAATCACCGAAGTGCAGCACGCCCAGCGGCTGCTGCTGCGCATCCACCACCGGCAGACGGTCGGCGCGACGCGCGATGAAGTGTGACAAGGCGTCGCGCAGCGTCAGCGTCGCCATAATGGGTTCTCCCGCCAGCCACTCGCCGCGTCGCACCACGCTGCCAACGCTGCCCAGCGCCAGCAGCCTGACGCCCAGCTCGCTGCGGCCAAAGAAAGTACGCACAAACTCGCTGGCTGGCTGCGTCAGCAGCGTGACGGGGCTGCCCTGCTGCACAACGTCACCGTTGTCCATCAGCACCAGCCTATCGGCCAGCGTTAACGCTTCGTCGATATCGTGCGTCACCAGTACGATCGTGCGGCTCGACAGGCGCTGAATGCGCAGCATCTCCTGCTGCAATGCCTGACGGTTAACCGGATCTAGCGCGCCAAAGGGCTCGTCCATTAGCAGCACTTCGGGATCGGCCGCCAGCGCGCGCGCCACGCCAACGCGCTGCTGTTGGCCGCCGGAGAGCTGATGCGGATAGCGCGTCGCGAGGTGCGCATCCAGATTGAGCAACGTCAGCAGTTCGGCTACGCGTGCGTTAATTTGCGCTCGCGACCAACCCAGCAGCGCGGGTACCGTGGCAATATTTTTCGCCACGGTCCAGTGGGGAAATAGCCCAATGGATTGGATGGCATACCCCATGCGTCGCCGTAACGCGCGTGCGTTCAGGTGTTCAATCGCTTCTCCGGCAAAGCGGATCTCTCCGCTGTCGTGTTCAACCAGCCGATTGATCATTTTCAGCGTAGTAGATTTGCCTGAGCCAGAGGTGCCAATCAACACCGTTATGCTGCCTTTTTCAATGTGCAGCGACAGATTGCGCACGGCGGCTTTTCCCGCAAACGCTTTGCTGACCTGGTTAAATTCAATCATGGTATCTCCAGCATAGCCGACAGCAAACGCAGCACGGCATCGGCTAGCACCGCCAGCGCCACCACCGGGATGACGCCCAGCAGCACCAAATCCAGCGCGCTGCTCAGCAGGCCCTGAAATACGATAGCGCCAAAACCGCCCGCGCCAATTAATGCGGCCACCACTGCAAGGCCGATGGTCTGCACCACGACCACGCGCAGGCCAGAAAGCCAGACCGGTAACGCCAGCGGCAGCTCCGCCAGCCAGAATTGTTGCCATGGGCTCATGCCCATACCGCGTGCGGTTTCTCTCACCTCCGGCGATACCTGCTGCAAGCCCGCGACCACGCTGCGCACCAGCGGCAGCAGCGCGTAGAGCACCAGCGCGATCAGCGCCGGGGCCATGCCAATGCCGCTGATCCCTAAGCGCGCCAGTAGCGGAAAAGCGCTGGCCAGCGCCGCCAGCGGCGCAATCAGCAGACCAAACAGCGCCACAGACGGCACCGTTTGAATCACGTTAAGCACGCTAAACGTGCCGCTTTGCCCACGCGGCGAGCGGGCAATGGCGACGCCCAGCGGCACGCCGACCAGCAAGGCGGGCAGCAGCGTGCCCCCTAACAGCCACAGATGCTGCCCCAGCGCGGCGTTAAATACCGTGCGGCGATTGGCATACTCTTTGAGCAGAGAGAGCGTATCAAGGTGGCCGCTGACCAGCAGCGCCAGCGGCAGCAGCCAGAGGTGCAGATTCAGTACGATGCGTACTGCGCTGCGCGCCGTTAACTGACGAATGATCTCTGCCGCCAACAGCAGCGTGAGCGCCACCGCGCACCAGAAACCGCTGCCAAAGGCGGTACGCACCAGCGGGCCGCCCTGCGCCAGCGCGGAGGCCGCCTCCCCGCTGAGCCAAAACAGCAGCGCCAGCAGAAGATCGACCGTTAACAGCATCGCTACCGCCCCAATGCGGCTAATGCGCCCCACCAGCCCGAGCCAAAGCGCCCCCAACGGCAGGAACAACAGCCACCCTTGCGCCACCTGCCACAGCCGCAGCGGCTGGCCCGATACCAATCGGTTAGGCGCGACGCTAAAAAGGGGTAAGGCAAGCAGCGCCAGCGACAGCAGCACCAGCAGCGTTATCAGCACCGGGCGCTGACGCGATGTCATCTCAGGCAGGCACACCGCTTACAGCAGCTTATTTTGCAGTAGCCACTGCTGTGCGACCTGGCTGGCATCCTGCCCTTCCACCGCAATCTGCGCGTTAAGCTGTTGCAGGGTTTTCTCATCCAGTTTGCTAAACACCGGCTTCAGCCACGTGGCGATATCGGGATAGTTTTCGAGTACGCTGGCGCGGATCACCGGCGTTGGCGCGTAGATGGGTTGTACGCCTTTGGGATCGCTCAGGGTTTGCAGGCCCAGCGCGGCTACCGGCCCGTCGGTGCCGTACGCCATCGCCGCGTTGACGCCCGAGGTTTGCTGCGCTGCCGCCTTCAGGGTGACCGAAGTATCACCGCCCGCCAGCGACAGCAGCTGCGACTGGTTGAGCGTAAAACCATACGCTTTTTCAAAGGCGGGCAGCGCATCGCTGCGCTCAATGAACTCGGCTGACGCCGCCAGCTTGAACGTCCCGCCTTTTTTTAGATAGCTGCTAAGGTCGCTGAGTGACGTAAGCTTGTTTTGCTGCGCGAGGTCGCCGCGTACCGCAAGGGTCCAGGTGTTGTTTGCCGGGGCGGGCGTCAACCACACCAGATGGTTTTTCTGCGCATCCAGCGCTTTGATTTTTTCATAGCCCTGCTGCGCATTTTTCCATGCCGCATCTTTTTCATCATTGAAAAAGAACGCGCCATTACCGGTATATTCCGGGTAAATATCCAGCTCACCGGCGAGAATCGCCCCGCGCACGACCTGGGTGTTGCCCAGCTGCACTTTGTTGACCGTTTTGACGCCGTGCTTTTCCAGCACCTGCAAAATCATATTGCCCAGCAGCGAGCCTTCGGTATCGATCTTTGATCCGACTTTTACCGGCTCGGCTGCGTTGGCTGCGCCCAGGCTGATTGCCAGGGCGATCGTCGCCATTAACCCCTGCTTGATCATGCCGCGTTCCTCTGAAGAAATGTCGCTGTGTGATAATCAAGCGTAGCCTGGCGCGGCCGTAAGGCCCATCCAACAGCATCATTTCCATCGGTTTTTGCAACGCAGCGCGCAGCGGGTGCAGGCAATGACTATTTCGCCCCTCCACAGGGGCGAAAATCAGGCGGTCAGGCGAAAGGTGCCAAACGTGGTGGGAATACGCGGGAAGGTGTGCAGAAACCACGGCGTGAACTGCTCGGGCGCGTGCTGCATCTCGTGCTGTACCTGCTCCACGGAGCGGTAGCACCAGGCGTCGGCTTCTTCGGGATTGAGCGCGGGCTCGTCGTCACTGATGGCGAAAAAGACGTGACCGTATTCGTGCTCCGTTAACCCATTACTCAGCGGCAAATTGTAGCTGAGCTCAAACACCGGCGTCAGCTCAAGCTGCATGCCCATCTCTTCGCGTAGCCGACGCTCGGCGGCATCACGCGTGGACTCCTGCGGATAAGGATGCCCACAGCAGGTGTTGCTCCACAATCCCCCGCAGTGGTACTTGTTGCTGGCGCGACGCTGCAGCAGCAGCTCGTGACGAGAATTAAACACGTAAACCGTCACCGCGCGGTGCAGTAACCCTTTTTCATGCACTTCCAGCTTTTCCATTTTTCCAGTGGGGCGATCGAGATGGTCAACGAGAATAACTTCAATGGCAGGCATGACAACTCCTTAAGATAAACCTCAGCTATTGTACACAGGCTGATGTGATGACGCAGAGATTCTGCGCACATTCCGTGCGATGGCGCGATCAACAGTAAGCTTAGCATTCATCACTAGAGGGGGTGAAACGGGCCGGGAGAGGCGGACACAGCAGCGGGAAAGATGAGGAAAAAACAGGGCGCTAAGCGCTAGCGCCCTGATACAGTTACAGTTTAAAGCTTTTCACCACCTGCTCAAGCTGCACGCTTTGCGCTTCCATCCCGCGGGCGGCCGCAGAAACCTGCTCCACCAGCGCGGCATTTTGCTGCGTGCTGCCGTCCAGCTGGGTAATCGCGAGGTTCACTTGCTCAATGCCCATGCTCTGCTCGCGGCTGGCAGACATAATTTCACTCATTAACGTGGTGACGCTGCTGACGCCCTGCATCAGCTCGTCCATGGTTTGCCCGGCTTGCTCTACCAGCTGACTGCCGGTGTCAATGTTCGCCACTGACTCCTCAATCAGCTTTTTGATTTCACGCGCCGAGTTCGCGGAACGCTGGGCCAGGTTACGCACTTCAGAAGCCACCACGGCAAAGCCGCGCCCTTGCTCGCCTGCGCGTGCCGCTTCCACCGCGGCGTTGAGCGCCAGGATATTGGTCTGGAAGGCGATGCTGTCGATCACGCTGATGATGTCTACCACTTTGCGCGAAGAGTGGTTGATTTCACCCATGGTGGTCACCACCTGACGCACCACGTCGCTGCCGCGTGCCGCCACCTGCGACGCGCCGTCGGCCAGCTGATTAGCGTGCGTGGCGTTATCGGCGTTTTGACGCACGGTACCGGTCAGCTCTTCCATCGACGCCGCCGTTTGCACAATTGAACTGGCTTGCGATTCGGTCCGCGCTGACAGATCGGCGTTGCCGCTGGCGATTTCGCGCGAGGCCGCAGTGATGGCCAGCGCACTGTCCCCCACCTGACGCATCAATCCCTGCAGATAAGAGATGAACTGGTTGAAGCTCTGCGCCACCGCGTTAAATTCCGGGCTGTTGCTGGCGGGCAGGCGCTGGGTGAGATCGGCGCCGCCGGAGGACAAGGCTTCAATGTTGCTGTTCAGCAGGCTGAGGCGTTTCATCATGGCGCGCACAAAGCCTAACAGCACCAGCAGCAGGATCACCACCAGCGGAATCTGCACCAGACCAAGACGGGTCAGCATACTGTGCGTCTGCGCATCCAGCAGGCTGGAAGGCACATCGCTGGCCAGATACCACGGGCTGCCAGCAATGGCCTGCAGGAACAGCGTGTGCTCGCCATCTTCCCCTTTAAAGGTGGTTTGCGTGGGCTGAGTGCCCGCCTGCGCCAGCAGCGTTTTCAGCGCACCCGCCATCGGCAGTTGGGTATCGGACAGATTCTCAAGCTTAGGCGCGCTGTTCAGCAGCGCAGCATTGCCCACCACTTTGCCATCCGCTTCCACAATCAGCACGCGACCTTTGATCGCATCGCCCATCTGTTTAGCCAGCTGGTTAAAGAAGCCCAGCGTCACGTCGATGGTGGCAACGCCCCAGACGGTGCCGTCACGGTAGATCGCCATGGCGCAGTTGGTGCGCGGCTGCGGACTGGCCGCGTCCTGGTAGGCTTTCGCCCAGGCACACTGCCCTTTTGCCGCCGCCATGCCGTCTTTATACCAAGGCTGCTCCCAATATTTGTCCGCCGCGTCGGAGTTCCAGTAGGTGTTAACCTGGAGCTGATTGCTGGCGTTGCGCGCAAAGAATGTGCTGTCTTTTTCTTTGGCCGGATCGCGACGATTGGGCAGCGGCCAGATCCCGCCGCCAAACACGTTGCTGTCCTGATACTGATTCACTAACGCCGGCAACAGGGTATCAATGGCCGCACTGTCCATGACGCCCGCCGCTTCAGTAATGGCGCGCTGCTGCGCCTGTACGCGGTTCATCTGTTCCACGATGCGCCCGGCCAGACCGTCCACCTCGTAACGCACTAAGCGGCTTTCGTTTTGCGAGAGCTGCGGCGCGATAAACTGATCGATGACCACCACGGTCACCAGCATCAGGCCAATGATAAACGCGACGAGCGCCGCGGTAAAACGTGACTGCGTAGTTTTTAACATGTGTATGCCCCTACCCTGGTTTGGACGTGCCTTGACGAGGTTAACGGCTTGTTAAAGCGGAACTTGAGGTGAGGAGGATCACAAAAAAGTGAAATAGTTGATTAAGGTGATAATTTACTCTATGGCGCCCGGTTTTGCGTTGCGCTGCACCGGGCAGAACTGCTGTTAGAGGGGAGAATCAGGCGGCGCGACCACTTCCTGACGCGGGCGGAAAATATGGTGATTGCCTTCGGCCAGCAGCCGCTGCAACAACAGCTGTCCACCGCGTTCGTCGGCTTGAGCGAAGCGGCGTTCAGCTTCGGTTATCGGCGTGGCCCACAGCAGCTGCGGGCGATCGCCTTCACGCTTGGGCAGCCGCAGCTGCCCCGTTTCAGGCGCCAGTCCATTCGCCAGCAGAAAACTTTCAAACCCGATGGGCGCCACCTCAGACGCTAAGGTGTGCCCTTCGCCGATCCAGGTCAGCCGCGCCCACGGCAAATGCGCAAATTCCGCCAGCGCACTGGCCATCTGAACCGCGTTGGCTTCGTCCATGACTTCGCCGTCCACGGCCATCGCCAGCTCAACGCGGCGATACTGCGGCGCCAGCTCGTCAAACAGATAATCTACCTGCGGCATAGGCCGAATGCTCATGCCGAGCGTCAAGAAGTACCAGACGCCTTGATGCCAGTGCTGTGAGATCGCCATCGGCGGCCAGCTGCCCTGATCGATAGCGTAATATTTTACCGACGCGCCAAACTGCGCCTCATACACGTCCATCAGCGCGCGCTGCACCTTGTCCCACAGCTGGCCGTCGTGCCAGTCACGCCAGAAGTGGCGCTGCTGCTCGGCCCGCGCGTAATACAGATTGGTGGAAGCGGACCCCAGCGGTGCGGTAAGCCAGTTCTCTTTAATGCAGCCCGCGGAAAAGCTCACCTGCTTGTGCTGATACAGGCTCCAGCCCGGAATCACCGCCAGCAGCTGGCCGTAATACCAGAGTGCGGCACCCTCATCGCTGGGCTCCCATAAAATTTGTAATCCCGCCGGATCGAGCATCGGCTCCGCTTCCAGCGTGCGGCAATATTCCGCGCTCAGCAGCGGTGCGATGCCCTGCTCCATCGCCTCGCGATCCTCTTCGGCAGGCGCGGGCAACAGATTCCGCAGCCAGCAGCCGCGCACCGCATACTGGCTGCGAAACAGATCGTTTGGCCAGATGTAAAAATAGGCGGTGCGGGCATCCTGTTCGACGATGGCGGTCAGTGTGTTTTGCTGATTCGGCACTTCAGCAATCAGGGGTTGATGTGTCATAACGCCTCGATATTGCCCGTAGGGATCCAATCTCCCTGAGAATAGAGCAGGATCGGCAGTCGCACCCTGTGACACAAGGGTAAAACTCTCAAAGTGGCGTTGCAAAACATAAGTTATGTTTATGTCTGTCAGCCGCTTAGCGGACAATGCTTAATATTTATTCGCGATTTATTTCCCGCTGCGCATGGTATTTTATTGACGCTATTCTACGTGGAGCGATGACCATGTTGCTGGATAACCTCAATCTGACCCTGGGCGATGCACTGATGCTCGCCCTGCTGCTGTGGCTGTTTATCCGTGCGCCGTGGATCATGTCAGCGCTGGCGCTGTTGTGCGTCGGGGGCACGCTGCTTATCCTGCTGCCGTTGGATATCTATTACAGCATGCTGCCTCTGCCGCTGTTGGGCCTTGGCCTCGGCATGCTGTTTCACACCCTGTATCAGCGCCGCACGGCTGCACCGGCCGCGCCGGTTCGCGCGACGCCGGGCGAATCCTAATCGCCTTCGCTGCGGCCCACGCGCTGCATGGCGCGCGAGTAGGCGCTGCGCTGAATTGACCAGCGCAGCACACTGCTGAGCACCGTCATTGCACCGTTAACCCGCCACTGCGCCAGTGGGCTCACCGGACGCTCAATGCACTGCTGCGCCCACGCAGGCAGTAACCCTGCCCCGGCCTCTAATACGATGCGCATGGCGGGTTTGGCGAGCCGGCTTGGCGCGGGCGCGTGCATCAGCACGTGCAGCACCTCGCGCGTGCGCGCATCGTAGACCAGTTCCGGGCGCATCGCCTGCAGATACGCGTCCACTTCCGGCACGCTTTTCGGCACCTGCCGCGCGCCCAGCGCTTCTGCCACCACCGCCGCCTCACGGTAATAACGATCTTGATCGGCGCGGCTGAGACACGGATTTTTATAGCGCAGGTGAGCGGCCAAAAAGCTCCGGGTTTCCGCCACGTGCACCCACGTAAGCAGATGCGGATCGCTTGCCGCATAGGCGCGACCATAGTTGTCCGTGCCGGTGACGCGCAGATGAATGCGTTTTACGCGCTCAATGAGCGTCTGTGCATCGGCGCGATTGCCAAAGGTCGTGACCGCAATAAATTGGCTGGTGCGACGCAGGCGGCCCAGCATGTCGTCGCGAAATCCTGAATGATCCCACACGCCAGCCAGCGCGGACGGATGCAGCATTTGCAGCATCAGCGCGCTGATCCCGCCGCAGAGCATGGACGGAAAATCGCCGTGTACGCGCCAGATCACGTGGTCCGGGCCGAATAAACCGGGATCGCCGAGCGGCAGCGAGAGGTCGAATTCGTTCATTGCCAGGCCGTTGATGCGGAAGATCTGTTGTTCGATGCGCGCGCGAAGGTTCATGGTAGCGAGAAAGGCGTCCGGTAGCGGGTAGATTCCGCGTCTAGCATAGCGTGCGACCGCGGTGGACGCACGCTATCCGTGCGGGCGAGCGGCGCTCAGGCCGCTCGCACCTTGAGGCTAACGCTTAGAGATAGTCAAACTCGCCGTGCTGGGTACGCACGGAATCCAGCCCGATAGCCACATTGAATTTGCCCGGCTCGGCCACCTGCTGCATCTTCTGATTCCAGAATTTAAGCGCATCCACGTCAATCTTAAAGCGCACGGTCTGCGACTCACCGGCTTTCAACATGATGCGCTGGAAGCCGCGCAGCTCCTGCACCGGACGACTGATACTGGCCACCGGATCGTTCAGGTACATCTGCACCACCGTTGCGCCATCGCGTTTGCCGGTGTTCGTCACCGTCACGCTGGCCTCCACCGTGCCGTTACGCGGCATGGTTTTCGCGGACATCTTCACCGGCGAGACGGTAAAGGTGGTGTAGCTCAAACCATAGCCAAACGGATAGAGTGGGCCGTTGACCGCATCGTAGTAATGCGACGTGTATTTGTTCGGTTTCGCGAAGTTATACGGACGACCGGTAGGCAGATGGTTGTAATAGATCGGAATCTGTCCCACCGAGCGCGGGAACGACATCGGCAGTTTGCCAGACGGGTTGTAATCGCCGAACAGCACATCCGCGATAGCGTTGCCGCCTTCGGTGCCGCTGAACCAGGTTTCCAGCATCGCATCGGCGATCCGATCTTCGTTGACCACGGTTAACGGGCGGCCATTCATCAACACGATCACCAGCGGTTTGCCGGTGGCCTTGAGCGCGGCCAGCAGTTTTTGCTGGCTGGCCGGCACGGAGAGCTCGCTGCGGCTGGACGCTTCGTGCGCCATGCCCTGCGCTTCACCCACGGCGGCCACGATCACGTCGGCTTTTTTCGCCTGCGCCACCGCTTCGTCAATCAAGGCCTGCGGCGAGCGCGTGTCCACGCTCACGGCGGGTTCGTACTGATTCAGGAAGGCCTGCACGCCCGGATTATCCGTGACGTTTGCCCCTTTGGCATACAGCACCGTGCCCTTACCGGCCATGGCGTTGCGCATACCTTGCAACAGGGTAATCGACTGCTTGGCTACGCCTGCGGCTGACCAGCTGCCCATGATATCGCGCTGACTGTCTGCGAGCGGCCCTACCAGCGCCACCGTCGCCTCTTTTTTCAGCGGCAGGGTGTCACGCCAGTTTTTCAACAGCACCATGCTTTTCCGCGCGACATCGCGCGCTTCAGCACGGTGCAGGCGGCTTTCCGCATTGGTGTCCTGCGGATCGCTGGCTTTTGGCCCTAAATGGCTATAGGGATCGTTAAACAGGCCCATGTCATACTTGACGTTCAGCACGTGGCGCGCGGCGTCGTTGATCTCCGCCATGCTCACCGCCCCGCTTTTCACCAGACCCGGCAGATATTTGCTGTAGTACTCATCGCTCATGCTCATATCAATGCCGGACTTCAGCGCCACGCGCACCGCTTCCTGCGGATCGCCCGCGACGCCATGTTTGATCAGCTCTTTAATGGCACCGTGGTCGCTGATGGTGATGCCTTTGAATTTCCACTCATCACGCAGCACGTCTTTCAGTAACCAACTGTCTGCGGTGGCCGGGACGCCGTTCAGGCTGTTCAGCGCCACCATCACGCCGCCGCTGCCCGCATCAAGCGAGGCTTTGTATGGCGGCAGATAGTCCTGGAACAGCCGCTGCGGGCTCATGTCCACGGTGTTGTAATCGCGTCCCCCCTCCACCGCGCCATAGGCGGCGAAGTGCTTCACGCTGGTCATGATGTTGTAGCGATCGGCGGCGCTGTTGCCCTGCATCGCCTTGACCATGGCGCGTCCCATTTGGGCGGTGAGCCACGTGTCTTCACCAAATCCTTCAGAGACGCGGCCCCAGCGCGGTTCGCGCGTGACATCCACCATGGGTGCCCACGTCATGTTCAACCCGTCGTCGGCAGCTTCATAGGCAGACACGCGTCCCACTTCCGCCACGGCATCCACGTCCCAGCTGGCAGCCAGACCGAGCGGGATAGGGAAAATGGTGCGCTGACCGTGCACCACGTCATAGGCAAAGAACAGCGGAATTTTCAGGCGGCTAAGCTGCATAACCTGATCCTGCATCGCACGGATGTCGGGGCGCGTGACGGTATTAAAAATGGCGCCAACCTGACCGTGCTGAATCATGTCGCGGATCGCCTCTTTCGGCGTATCCGGCCCCACGCTGATTAAACGCATTTGTCCGATCTTTTCATCGAGCGTCATTTTGCTGAGAAGCTGATCCACAAAAGCGTCGCGCGCCTGTTCCGTCATCGGATGGGGGCCAAACAGCGTCTCCGCGAACGCGGGTTGTATAGCAAGGGAAACAGCGAGGCTAACAGAGTAAATCCATTTCATCAGGTCGGGTTCTCTTAAGTAACTGCGCAATATGAAATAACCGGGGCAGTGTGCCACAACATCAGAATAGCAGGTAGCCACAGATGTCACAGTGCGACCACCTCGACGCTGCATGCTACAGTAAAAACGCTGCGTTATAGACAAGGACAGGCTAATGACTACTCACATCTCTCACTCTCCGCTGCTGGCTGAACTGCGTCGCCTCGTCGGATCGTCGCATGTGTTAACCGATGCAGAACAGACCGCACGCTATCGTAAAGGCTTTCGCTCCGGCGGCGGCGATGCGCTGGCGGTTATCTTCCCCGGCTCACTGCTGGAGCTCTGGCGCGTGCTGCAGGCGCTGGTACAGGCCGATGCCGTGATTCTGATGCAGGCCGCCAATACCGGTTTGACTGAAGGCTCAACGCCGAGCGGCAACGACTACGATCGTCCGGTCGCGATCGTGAGTACGCTGCGTCTCGACAAACTGCAACTGATCAAAGGCGGCGAGCAGGTGCTTGCGTTTCCTGGCAGCACGCTTTACCAGCTGGAGAAAACCCTCAAGCCGCTGGGCCGTGAACCGCACTCGGTGATCGGTTCCTCCTGCATTGGTGCCTCGGTGTTGGGCGGCATCTGCAATAACTCCGGCGGTTCCCTGATCAAGCGCGGCCCGGCCTACAGCGAGATGGCACTCTACGCGCAGCGTGATGAGCACGGCAAGCTCAAGCTGGTCAACCATCTGGGTATGGATTTGGGCCACTCGCCGGAAGAGATTCTCGGGCGGCTGGATGATGACCGCTGGCAGCAAAGCGACGTGCGCTGGGACGAGCGTCACGCCTCCGATCATGACTACGCCGAGCGGGTGCGCGATATCGAGGCTGATACCCCTGCACGCTTTAATGCCGATGCGCGACGCCTGTTTGAGGCCTCTGGATGCGCCGGAAAACTGGCGGTGTTCGCCGTGCGCCTCGACACCTTCCCCACGGAGCCTAAACAGCAGGTGTTCTACATTGGCACCAACGATCCTGCGGTGCTGGGCGAACTGCGTCGCCATATTCTCAGCCATTTCGCCAACCTGCCGGTGGCGGGCGAATACATGCACCGCGACATCTTTGATATCGCTGAAGTCTACGGCAAAGATACTTTCGTGATGATCGACAAACTCGGCACCGATAAGATGCCGCTGTTCTTTACGCTCAAAGGCCGCGTGGACGCTTGGCTTAACAAGCGCAGTTTCGTTAAACCGCACCTCACCGATCGCCTGCTGCAGCGGCTGAGCGGCTGGCTGCCGTCCCACCTGCCGGCGCGGCTCAAGCAGTATCGCGACAAGTTCGAACATCACTTGATGTTAAAAATGTCCGGTGAGGGCGTGGCGGAAGCGCAAGCGTACCTGCACGAATACTTCCGCGAAGGCGGCGGCGAGTTTTTCGTGTGCGATGCCAAAGAGGGGGCGCACGCTTTCCTGCACCGCTTTGCGGCGGCGGGCGCAGCGGTGCGCTACCACGCGGTGCACGCCGATGAGGTAGAAGATATTCTGGCGCTGGATATTGCCCTGCGCCGCAACGATCGCACCTGGTTTGAGCAGCTGCCGCCGGAGTTTGACGACGCGCTGCTGCACCGCCTGTATTACGGCCACTTCTTCTGCCACGTCTTCCATCAGGATTACATTGTGAAAAAAGGTGTGGACGTACACGCGCTGAAAGAGAGGATGCTTGCGCTGCTGAATGAACGCGGTGCCGAGTATCCGGCAGAGCATAACGTCGGCCATCTTTATCAGGCGAAACCGCAGCTACAGGCGTTTTATCGTCAGCTGGACCCAACCAATACGTTTAATCCCGGCATTGGTAAAACCAGTAAACAGAAAGGGTGGGCGGTAAAAACCTAAGCCAGACAAGACGGGCGGCTCTCTGGCCGCCCGCGCGTCAATGCTATTGCGTTAGCTCATCGCTCGCTGCCGCCTGTTGCAGCGCACGGCGTTCAATGATCATGGTCTGCGGCGTGGACAGCACAATGCCCTCTTTACGCAGCCGCGTTAGCATATCAAACAGCAGATCGCTCTTGGCGCCCGAGATTTGACGCTGGCTGGCAACGTTACCGGTGACGCTCAGCACAATGCCCGCAGGCGTGAGATCTTTAAAGGAAACCGACGGCTCAGGCGTGTCCAGAATGCGTTCGTTTTCCTGATACACCTCCAGCAAGATTTCACGCACCCGCACCGGATCGATATCCAGCGGGAAGGTCAGCTGGATAGTGACCACGCCCTGCGCGTTACCCATGGTGGCATTACGCACGTTCTGCGAGATGAACTGCGAGTTTGGCACGATTACCGTGGATTTATCCCCCAGCTGGATCTCGGTGGCGCGCACGTTGATGCGGCGGATATCCCCTTCAATACCGCTAATGCTCACCAGATCGCCCACTTTGACCGGGCGCTCGGTCAGCAGGATCAGGCCAGAGATAAAGTTCTTTACGATCTCCTGTAGACCAAAACCGATACCCACCGACAGCGCACTGACGATCCACGCCAGCTTGTTCCACTGTAGCCCCATGATCGACAGCGTCAGCAGAATGACCAACACATAGCCGATGTTGCTAAACAGCGTGATCAGCGAGACGCGCATCCCCACGTCCATGGTGGTTTTCGGCAGGAAGTCCTGATCCAGCCAGCGGCGTACCGCGCGCAGCAGATAGATGCCCACGATCAGACACAGAATCGCATTGACCATGTGCGCAGGCACAATGTTGAGCGACTCCAGGCCTTTGCCGCCCCAGAATTCAATCACTTTCTGGATAAGCTCAATCGGCGTGGACGAGGCGAAGGTGCCGTTCAATAGCGCCAGCGCCACAAAGGCCACCAGCACGGTTTTGCCCAGCGCCGCCAGCAGCGTAGCGGTTTGCTGCAAATGGCGTTCATCAATGTTGAGCGACGTCTGCAACCATTTACCGGTACGGTTACTTACCGAGAACAGGCTGTCGCAGCCATCGTTGAGTAAATGGCTCAGGAAATAGAACGAGCCAAACACGATACCGCAGGTAATGACCTCGTAAGCCAGGAAGCGCGCCAGCGTAACATAGCCGATGATCAGCGAAACCAGTATGGCCAGCGCCGTGAGCGTAAGTCCCAGCTGAATCAGCCCGACAATCGTCGGACGCGCCTCGGGCGCATTGCCCTCATGCGCCATACGTCGCCGTACCCGATTCGTACGCAGGCTGATCGCCAGTCCGGTGAGACCGATCAGCAGCGCGGTCAATCCGTTGGCGAAAATGGTGGTGTTCAGACTGGTGCCAACGCTGTAGTTAAAGGCTTCTACCGTCTGGAAGATAAACACCAGCGCCGCGGTGATCGGCGGGAAGGGTTTCAACGCCAGCGCCACTTCATTTGACAGGCTCGGCAGGCGCCAGCTTGGGCGGCGCGTGGAGAGAAACGCGCGTCCCAGGCCGGCAATCAGTCCGCAATAAACGCTCAGGCGTACCAGGCGATCGATAAAATCCTGCACGTCATCGGCGATTGCATCGCGCCGGGCGAACGCCAGCGCCACAAAGTTAAAGGTCAGCACCACCGCCGCGAGCGTGGTCAGCGCGATTGCGGCGGCCAAGAAACTGCGACGCAGACGCCCTTCCGGCAGCTTATGAATGCTCACCCAGGCAAGAAACTCTTCGCCATAGCGACGACCCAGCGTCATCACCAGCATCGCCGCCACCAGCCAACCAACGGTGCCTACGCGCCAGCCCGACTCCCACGACAGCGCGGCGGTGTCCTGCAGTTCGCTAATAAACTCGCTGATCTTCTCGCCGTCTAAATCCTGACGGCTGATCAGCGGTGCCCAGAAGCGCGGGCCAAAAATACTGCCGGAGTTCAGCGCCAGCTGGCTTTTTAACTGATCGCGCCGCAGGTTGACAATCTGTGAGGAGAGCATCAGCGCGCCATTTTTGATCCCTTCTGCCTGCTTGATTTGGTCGGCGAGCTTGTCTTTCTGGCTGCCCAGCGAGGCGCGTTTGCGCGTCACTTCAGCGGTCTCTTTGACGCCGCTGTCGGGCTTGGGTGCCGGTCCCAGCACCGCCAATTGCGCGTCCAGCTGCTGCATCTGCGGCACCAGCGCCTGCCCCAGGGTTTCGGCATTGCCCGAAAGCTCCAGCGCCATTTCATTCAGCTGATTGAGTTGGTTCTCATTGGTATCACCCGAAACTTGCCCCTTAATTTTGTCGAGAATTTTCTGCATTTTGGGCAGCTCGACAGTCGGATTAGCCTTGGGTGCGGCGTCCTCTTCCTGCTGTGCGGTCGCCGGATTGTCGTCCGCCACGCTAAGCGCGGGCGCCAGACAAACCATCAGCAGCAAGAGAGGCGTTAACAGGAAACGAAGCTTAAACATATCAATGTCATTCCAGCGGAAAACGGCCAATTGAAGAGGAAATCGCGCCCAGTGTAGGGCCTGCTTAAAACGGAAACCATAGGAATGAAGGCGTAAAATGAACGGGCACGCGAAGGGTCATTTACGTCCTCTGCGGGCGGCCAACAGGCCGCCCACACGGCTTACTCTGCGTCAGCAATCTTCGCCGTTTGCGACGATTTTTGCTTTTTATACGCCAGCGCCGCAGCCGGCACCGGCGCCGCTTTGCCGGTTTCCAGCCAGTCGCGCAGGCGGTTGGCATCGGCAAAATGGGTATATTTACCAAACGCGTCCAGCACCACCAGCGCCACCGGACGATTGTTCATCACCGTGCGCATCACCAGGCAGTGTCCGGCTTCATCGGTATAGCCGGTTTTGGTTAACGCAATGCGCCATCCCTCTTTATAAACCAGATGGTTGGTGTTGCGGAACGGCAACGCATAGCTCGGATGGCTGAACACGGCAGTCTCTTCTTTGGTGGTGCTCAGCTGGCCAATCAGCGGATACTGGCGCGTGGCTTTCACCAGCTTCACCAGGTCTTCCGCGCTGGAAACGTTATGAATGGACAGCCCGGTTGGCTCAACGTAGCGTGTGTGCGTCATGCCCAGCGCGCGCGCTTTAGCATTCATCGCGCGGATAAACGCGTCATAGCCGCCAGGATAGTGATGCGCCAGGCTTGCTGCCGCGCGGTTTTCCGATGACATCAGCGCCAGCAGCAGCATATTGCGGCGGCTGATTTCACTGTTCAGTTTGACGCGGGAAAAGACGCCGCGCATTTCCGGCGTGTGGCTGATATCCACCGACAGCTTTTCATCCAGCGGCAGTTTGGCATCCAGCACCACCATCGCCGTCATCAGTTTGGTGATGGACGCGATGGGCCGCACGCGATCGGGGTGGCTGGAGAACAACACTTTATTGTTCTCCAGATCGACAATCATGGCGCTGCCAGAGGCGATTTGCGGTTGGGCAATGGGTGCCAGATTGGCGAGTGACGCGGGCGCGGCCAGCGCGGGCGTCGTAACAGCGGACGCCGTGAACAGCAGCGCCAGTGACAGCAATGAAATACGTACGTTAACAGACATCGTGTCAAAAAAATCCGGTGAGAAGTTTCACGCTGTGTTGAGACACAGGCCGCCGACGTCAGGCCAGAGAGGACGCGGGCTGGCGGCGATATCATAGCGGGTTCCCTGCGAAATTTCTTAGGTAGATTGTTTCCGGGCGTTAAAAAAGGAGGCCCGCAGGCCTCCCTTTTAGAACCGCGGTCAGAACAGCCGCGGGCCATAGCCCCACAGCACCACCGTCAGCGCCAGCAGTACCTCAAAGACCAGCACGCCGATCGCCAGCGTCGATCCAGAAAAGCGCAGGCTCTCGTCGCGATCAATATTAAGAAACACCGGAATACCGACGTACAGCAAGTAACCGGTGTATACCAGCGCCACCGCCGCCACCATCACGCACAGCCACACCAGCGGATAGAGCGCCACCAGCCCGCTAACAAACAGCGGCGTCGCCACATAGCCGGCAAACACGGTACAGCGCTGAACGCCCGGACGCTGCGGATAATCCCGCGCCATCCAGTGGATCACGCGGCCCATCACCGCCACGCCGCCCAGCATAAGAAGATAAAAGATAATGCCCAATCCCAGACCGGTGAGCACATTGAGTTGAACATACTGCCCTTCACCCAGATTCCACCCCAGCTGGGTGGTGCCGATAAACGCGCTGATCACCGGGATCGCCGCCATCATTAGCACGTGGTGGGTGTAGTGGTGCGAGACGCTTTCGTTTTCCTGCTTGATGGCGTGCATTTCCTGATTCGGATGCGCCAGTAGACCCCAGACATGATTCATACAATCACTCCTCTGATGCGACGGGCTGCCACGTCAGCGCTTGGGCTGTCCCACTCAGGCAGCTTCCCTTCAAGTATAATGCGCAGCGCTGTTTTTGCGGCTCGCGCCCCAAAAAAAGCCGCGGGCGTATAAACTGTTACCGGGCTTCGTTTTTACAGGGAGAACAGTTTGCATCTGGATATCAATGGATTAATCACCCAGTACGGCTACTTTGCTTTGCTGATTGGCTGCATTGCCGAAGGGGAAACCTTTACGCTGCTGGGCGGGGTCGCCGCGCATGAAGGCTTACTGCACTTCAGCGGCGTGGTGGTGGCCGCGATGATCGGCGGCATTATCGGCGATCAGCTGCTGTTCTGGCTGGGACGGCGCTACGGCACGCGCATTCTGCGTCGCTTCCGCAAGCACGAAGACACCATTCGCAAAGCCAACCGGCTGATACAAAAGCGGCCAAGCTGGTTTGTGATTGGCGTGCGCTTTATGTATGGCTTCCGCATTATCGGGCCGATCATTATCGGGACCAGCCGCCTCAAACCGCTGCGTTTTTTTGTGCTAAATGTGATTGGCGCGGCGCTGTGGTCGCTGATTTTTGTCACGCTCGGCTACTTCGCTGGCGAGATGATTACGCCCTGGCTTCACAAGCTCGATCAGCACCTCAAACCACTGTTGTGGCTGGTGGCGGCGATCGTCTTTGGCGTGGTACTGCGCTATCTCATTCGCCGCTGGAATCGCCGCCGTGCAGGTTAAGCGTGATAGCCTTTGAACTGGGGGTTGGCGAGCATAAAGCCGCCATCCACCACAAAGGATTGCCCAGTGGTGTAGGTGGCGCCCTCTGAACAGAGCCACGCCACCAGACTGCTGATTTCACGCGGATCGCCGGGGCGCCCCATCGGGATTTCCGGCATGCGCCGCTGATGCGCCTCGTCATCGCCCATGTTGTTCATCGCCGTGGCAATCGCGCCCGGTGCGACCGCGTTCACCAGAATATGGTGCGGCAGCAGGCTCAGCGCCATGGATTTAGTGAGCCCACCCAGCGCGTGTTTGGCGGCGGTGTAAGCGGTAGCGTCCGGCAGCGGCGTATGTTCATGTACCGACGTAATATTAATAATGCGCCCGCCATCGCCTTGATCCACCATGTGGCGCGCGGCGATCTGCCCGCAGATAAATGCGCCATCCACGTCCACGTTGAAGGTCTTGCGCCAGTCGTCAAAGCTGAGATCGAGAAAATCCGCCTTCATCATTACGCCCGCATTGTTGACCAGTACATCGATGCGCCCCAGAGAATTAATCAGCTGGGTTAGCTGCTGCCCGCCCGCCTGTGGATCGGAGAGATCAAGCTGACGCACCTGCGCCACCTGCCCTTTGCTCTCCACCAGTCGCGCGGTCTCCTGCGCGCCCTCCTCGTCTGAGCGCCACGTAATGCCCACGGTATAACCGGCTTCCGCCAGCATGACCGCGCAACTGCGACCAATGCCCGAATCCGATGCGGTGACCACGGCAACTTTCTGTTTGCTCAACGCCATAACGTTCTCCTGACTGATGGGTGTGCCTTCAGTATAGAAGCTATCTCACCGCGCCTCGCCGCTGCTGAAATCGCCGTTTCGGCTATAGTTAACTGTTCCCAACGGCAAAGGAGGCGCAATGAGCGCAATAAAACGCACCATTGACGAACACGGCGTGATCGGCGATTTACGCACCTGTGCGCTGGTAGCCAATGACGGCACCATTGACTACCTCTGCTGGCCAGAACTCGACAGCCCGTCCATTTTTGCCGCCCTGCTCGACAGCGATGACGCGGGCCTGTTCTCGATTGCGCCCGACTGGCCTGATGCCCGTCGCCAGCAACTCTATTTGCCGGATACCAATATTCTGCAAACCCGCTGGCTGGATGAGGCCGGCGTAGCAGAAATCACCGACTACATGCCCATTTGCGATGAGCAGGGCAAAGTGCCGCGCTTAGTGCGGCGGGTCAAGATGGTGCGTGGCTCGGTGACATTTTCGCTGCGCTGCGCGCCGCGTCACGACTATGCGCGGGCCGATACCCGTACGGCGCTGCGCCCCGGCGGCATTGCCTTTCTGGCTGACGGCCAGCCCACGCTGCGTTTAAGCGCCACGGTCGTGATGACGCGTGAAGCGAGCAGCGCCGTGGCGACCTTTACGCTGCACGCGGGTGAGCACGCGGAGTTCGTGTTTGGCAACGATGATGACCCCCACGTGGCGCACATCGCCACCGAACGCTGCTTTCACGACACCCTTAACTACTGGCGGCGCTGGAGCAGCCACAGCTCTTATCGCGGGCGCTGGCAAGAGATGGTGCAGCGCTCGGCGCTGACGCTAAAACTGTTGACGTCACATCAGCACGGCTCCATCGCCGCCGCCGCCACCTTTGGTCTGCCGGAAGAGTTGGGCGGCGAGCGCAACTGGGACTACCGCGCGTCGTGGATCCGCGATGCCTCCTTTAGCATGTACGCCTTGATGCGGCTGGGCTATGTGGAAGAAGCGCGCGATTTTACCCGCTGGGTCGGGCGCTGCGTCGAACACAGCCACGAAGACACGCCGCACTTGCAGGTGATGTACCGTCTGGACAGCGGCACCGAGCTGCATGAAAGCGAACTGCTGAACCTCTCGGGCTACGCCAATTCACGTCCGGTGCGCATCGGCAATGATGCCTGGCGCCAAACCCAGCTGGATATCTACGGCGAGCTGATGGATGCCATTTATCTGGCGAACAAATACGGTGAAGCCATTTCGCAGCGCGGCTGGCGCCACGTTTCCAGCATGATTGATTACGTGTGCGATCACTGGAATGAGCCGGATGCCGGGATTTGGGAGATGCGCGGTGAGCCGGAACACTTCCTGCACTCGCGCCTGATGTGTTGGGTGGCGCTGGATCGCGCACTGCGTTTGGGGATGAAGCGTTCATTGCCCATGCCCTACGCGCGCTGGGATGCGGCGCGCAGCGCGATCCGCGACGATATCTGGCAACATTTCTGGCACCCAGAGCTGGGCCACTTCACCGCCACGCGCGGCGGCCGCTATCTCGATGCGTCCATGCTCCTGATGCCGCTGGTGCGCTTTGTTGGCGCCACCGATCCCGACTGGCTCGCGACGCTGGATGCCATCAAAGCCCAGCTGGTAAGCGATGGCATGGTGCGGCGCTACAATATTCATGAAACCCCTGCCGATGCGCTGGCGGGCGGCGAAGGGGCATTTGCTGCCTGCTCATTCTGGTACGTCGAGTGTCTTGCGCGCGCCGGGCGCGTACAGGAGGCACACGCCGAATTTGAGAAGCTACTCAGCTATGCTAACCCTTTGGGCCTGTATGCCGAAGAGTTCTCCCCGCACGGCAACGCGCTGGGCAACGTGCCGCAGGCATTAACGCACCTGGCGCTGATCAGCGCGGCGTTTTTCCTCAACCGAAAACTGAGCAACGAGATCACGCTGTGGCAGCCATAGTGCTTTTCACATTTTGGGCGATGAGACAAAGAGAATTGTCTGTTTATTACAACTAATTGCGTAAAGTATCTCCAACTGACGCAAATCCTGATTCCCATCATTGCAGCTATGCACATATAATGCGCAGCGGTCGCTTCCGACCACGATGGGTTCGACACACTGACAAGCCTCATTAAAGGCCATAACGACTAGTAAAATATGAAAAAGAGCATTCGCGCGTTCGCTTCACTCGCCCTTGCACTGGCGGCGTTCAGCCAGTCGGCATTTGCAGTAGTCTACCCGCTGCCACCGGCTAACAGCCGCGTGATCGGCGAAAACATTGAAATCACCGTGCCTCAGGACAGCAAGCTGCCGTTGGAGGCCTTTGCTGCACAGTACCAGATGGGCCTCAGCAACATGCTGGAAGCCAATCCGGGCGTGGATGTCTATTTGCCGAAAGCGGGCTCTAAGCTGGTGATCCCACAGCGGCTGATCCTGCCTGACGCACCGCGCGAAGGCATTGTGATCAACAGCGCCGAAATGCGTCTGTATTACTACCCGAAAGGCACGAAAACTGTGGTTGTGCTGCCAATCGGCATCGGTGAGCTGGGCAAAGATACGCCGGTAAACTGGACCACGGCGGTGGAGCGTAAGAAAGCCGGCCCGACCTGGACGCCAACCAAAGCGATGCATGCGGAATACGCCTCGCGCGGTGAAAGCATTCCTGCGGTGTTCCCGGCTGGCCCGGATAACCCAATGGGCCTGTACGCGCTTTATATCGGCCGTCTTTATGCCATTCACGGCACCAATGCCAACTTCGGTATTGGCCTGCGCGTGAGCCATGGCTGCGTGCGTCTGCGTGCGGATGACATCAAGTGGCTGTTCGATAACGTGCCGGTTGGCACGCGCGTTCAGTTCATCGATCAGCCGGTGAAAGCCGCGGTTGAGCCGGACGGCTCGCGCTACATTGAAGTGCACAACCCGCTTTCGACCACCGAAGAGCAGTTTAACTCGCGCGAACTGGTGCCTATCAACCTGACCTCTGCGGTGACCAAAGTCGTTGCTGACGCCAGCACTAACCAGGACGCGGTGAACAACGCGATCCAGGCGCGTACCGGCATCCCAACAAAAATCAACGGTCAGCCTGATGACGCGCAGCCCGCACCCGTGCAGGTGCAAGAGTCCTCTGACGCCATGCCGAAAGAGGAGCCGATGACGCCGCAGGGCGCCAACGGTGCCGCTCCGCAAGCAGAGAGCGCGCCTGCCGCGCAGCCTGCAACGGGCAACAGCCTGTAAGCACTGAGCGCCATGAGAAACCAGCCTACGGGCTGGTTTTTTTATTCCCGCCGTCGACGCAGCGCCAGCCAGCCCGCCGCCAGCGTAAACACCAGCACCACCAGCACCAACAGCAAGAAGCCGTGCGGATTATTGGCCAGCGGGATCCCGCCCACGTTCATGCCAAAAAATCCGGCGATGATATTGATCGGCAGCGCCAGCACGGTGATGACGGTCAGTAAAAATAGCGTGCGGTTACTCTGCTCCAGCAGGCTGGCGGCAATCTCCTCCTGCAGCAGGCGAATGCGCTCCATCAGACCGGCCAAATCGTTCAGCGCCACGCTAAACTCCTCGGTAAAAATGCGCAGCGCCGCCAGCGGTTCCCGTTTCAGCCACGACGGCGGTCGATTGAGTAAGCGAAAGAGCGCCGCAGGCTCCGGCGCCAGCAGCCGCTGTACGCGCAGCAGCATACGGCGCAGATGACCAAGCTCGCTGCGGTTGGTTTTGATCGCCGCGCTCAGCAGCCGCTCCTCAATCACATCCACCGCCTGGCTGGTGCGGCGCACTACCTGCTCCAGCTGCGCCTCCTGCTCTCCCAGCAGCCACAGCAGCATGTCGTCCGGTTGGGTAAAGCCCAATTGATGAATCTGCTCATGCATGCGCTCAATCATGCCCACGGGCCGATAGCGCGCGCTGACCATGAGCTGCGGACAGCACCAGAGCCACAGGGTGGCATTTTGCGTACTGCGCTCCTCCTGCCTGAAGGTTACGTCATTGAGCACCGCCAACAGCGCCGCGTTTTGGTGGGCCAGACGGGTGCGCGGCGACGCGGAGTGGATCTCGTCGAAAAAGTCATTGTCGACAATAAAATGGTCCTGCACCCAGCGCTCGGCCCGCGCGTGATTCAGGTTGATATGCAGCCAGAGAAAACTCGACGGCGGCAGCGCCTGCTGCCCTAGCTGTCCGGCTTCACGTGCGTTGAGCCGCTGCGGCGGCGCGTCTGACGTAAACAGATAGCCGTGAATCAGGCCGGCCACTTCGTTATTGAAGTCCGGCAGCGTGGTGAGCGGCGAAGCAGGTTGGCGCATAGCAGCGTGAGCGTTCCGAAAAGCACAGAGCCACAGCCTGCTTCAGCCCTGTTACAGCAGCATGACAGCCGCCACGCGCCATCATCTTTTTGTCACACAAACCCCGTATCACACTGGCAATAACGGGTGTGGGCTTACGCACCCTTCATTCACACTGGGGTGAGTTATGGCTGAAAACAGTATTCCTGCCTCTTCACGCGTTTCGCCGCTGAGCGGTCGCCCGAATCTCAACCACGGCAACGGCCGCCTGTCGCGCAGCGTATTTTTGCTGCTGCTGGTGGCGGGCTTACTGTTTGCCGGCATAAATCTTTTTAGCGATGTGGAGGACGCCGGGACGCCGGTCACCAGCTATACGCCTTTTCTGTTACTGGGTCTGGCGTTGCTGATTGCGCTGGGCTTTGAATTTGTAAACGGCTTTCACGACACCGCCAACGCGGTGGCGACCGTGATTTACACGCACTCGCTCTCTCCCGGCGCGGCGGTGGTATGGTCGGGATTGTGTAATTTCCTCGGCGTATTGCTCTCCAGCGGCGTGGTGGCGTTCGGCATTATCTCGCTGCTGCCGGTGGAGCTGATTTTGCAGGCCGGCAGCGGCAACGGCTTTGCCATGGTTTACGCGCTGCTGTTCTCGGCGGTTATCTGGAATCTGGGCACTTGGTATTTGGGACTGCCCTCCTCCTCGTCGCACACCTTGATCGGGTCGATCATTGGCGTAGGCGTCGCCAATGCGCTGCTGCACGGGCGCAGCGGCACCAGCGGCGTGGATTGGGATCAGGCGCTCAAAGTGGGCTATGCGCTGCTGCTCTCCCCGGCGGTGGGGTTTGTGTGCGCCGCCCTGCTGCTGCTGGCCATGAAAGCGCTGGTACGCAATCGCCAGCTTTATCAGGCACCCGACAGTCAGCAGCCGCCGCCGGCCTGGATCCGCGGCCTGCTGATTTTGACCTGCACCGGCGTCTCCTTTGCCCACGGCTCGAACGACGGGCAAAAAGGCATGGGCTTGATCATGCTGATTCTGGTGGGCACCATGCCGATGGCCTACGCGCTCAACCGATCGCTGCCGCCAGAGCAAATTCCCCGCGTGGCGGCCCTGACGCAAGTGACGGAACGGCAGCTGCTGGCGATCCAGCCAGCCCCGTCGCCCATGCCCGCGCCGCGCGACGTGCTGACCGAGTATGTGCGTACCACGCAGAACGTGCCGCCGGTGCTGCCTGCGCTGGCGCTATTGCTGGGGGATATCGGCGACCAGATTCGCCAGTATGGGTCGGTGGAGAATATCCCTGCCGCCGCGGTGACCAACACGCGCAACAACATGTATCTCGCGTCGGAAACCATTAAGCATTTACAGTCCGCGAAGGTCGCGCTGCCGGAAGAGACCGCGCGTAACCTTACGGCGGTCAAGCGCGAGCTGGACAGCGCTACGCGCTTTATTCCGATGTGGGTCAAAGTGGTGGTGGCGATCGCGCTCGGTCTCGGCACCATGGTGGGCTGGCGCCGCATCGTGATCACCGTCGGCGAGCGCATCGGTAAAACGCACCTCTCCTATGCGCAAGGTGCCAGCGCCGAGCTGGTGGCGATGGCGACCATTGGTGCCGCCGATGCGTTTGGCCTGCCGGTCTCCACCACGCACGTGCTCTCGTCCGGCGTGGCGGGAACCATGGCGGCCAATCGTTCCGGGCTGCAGCTCGCCACCCTGCGCAATCTGGCGCTGGCGTGGGTGCTCACGCTGCCCGCGTCAGTGCTGCTGTCCGGTTTACTGTACGCGCTGTTTATGCATTTTTAACTGCACACCGGGGCGCGCGTACGCCCCGGGGCTGAAGGGCTAACGCTCGCTCACCGGCGCTGCCGCCGCGCGGTGCTGCTGGTGCAACCGCAGAGTAATGACACCGGCCGCCATCACCGTCAGCGCCGCCGCCAGATAGACCGACTGCATGCCCCACTGGCCAATCAATAGCCCGGCCACCGGGCCGGTCAGCCCTAGCCCTAAATCCAAAAAGGCCGAGTAGGTGCCCAGCGCCGAGCCCTGATCCTGCTGCTGGACGCGCTTCACCGCCTCGACGCCCAGCGCCGGAAACACCAGCGAGAAGCCCGATCCGGTGAGAAAGGCACCGCAGTCCACCAGCCAGCGGCTGTCCGCCTGCCAAATCAGCAGCAGCCCCAGGCACTCCACCAGCAGCGACACCAGCGCCACGCGCAGGCCGCCAAAGCGCATGATAAAGCGGCCGCACGCCAGGCGCACCAGCACAAAGCCGAGGCTAAACAGCGTCAGCGCAAACGCTGCGCCCGTCCAGCCGCGGCCGGAAAAATAGAGAGTGATAAAGGTCGAAATCACGCCAAAGCCCAGCGTGCCAAGCCCCAACGCCAGCCCAAACAGCCAGACGCGACTGACCACGCGGTGAAACGGAATGCGCGTCCCGGCGGTTACGCTGACTGCGGGCTTGCGGCTGGCCAGCCAGAAGCCCAGCACACCCAGTGCCGCGACCAGACCGGCAAAGCCGCTCAGTCCCCAGACGTCATTCAACAGCACGCCGAGCGGCGCGCCGATCGCCATCGCGAAATAGGTGGCGACACCGTTCCAGGAGATCACGCGGGCGGTCTGCAGCGGCCCCACGATATGCATGCCCCACAGCGTGGAGCCGGTGCTGCTAAAGCTTTCGCCCACGCCCAAAAACAGCCTGCCCAGCGCCAGCAGCCCCAGGCTCAGCAGCGGTGAACCGCTGCATAACGCCGCCAGCAGCGACAGCGCGCCGCTGATGCCGCAGCCCAGCGTACCCAGCATCACCACACGCTTGGGCCCGAGCCGATCCGCCAGTCGCCCGGCGTGTGGACGGCTGAGGAGCGTGGCGAAATATTGCAGGCTGATGATTAGCCCAGCGGTAAAGGAGCTAAAGCCAAGCTGGTGATGCACAAATCCCGGTAGCACCGCGAGCGGTAATCCCACCGAGAGGTAGCAAAAAAAGGTGAAGATAATGACGGAGAGAATGCGTTTATTTAACTGAGCGGGGCTCAGTACGGGTACGGCGGCGTCAGACATGGGCAATCGGTCATAGCGTGGATGAGCGTAAGCCTCCACTATAACCGTTAGCCTGCTAGCAGATCGGCTTTTTTTTACGCGGTTGCGCGCATCAGCTGTGCAGCGTGGCGCTCGATAGCGGCGGCAATCTCGGCGGAGACGCGCAGCGTACGGATTTCACTGAACAGACCGTCGGCCTCACGATAGGCTTTACGCAAATACCCCAGCCACTGTTTGATGCGCGCCACGTGATACATGCCGGTATCGCCCTGCTTTTCAAGCTGAGTATATTTCAGCAGCAGCTCCACCACCTGCTGCCACGGCATCGGCGCCGCATTGTCTTTGACGACGCGCCCCAAGTTGGGAATATTGAGGGCACCGCGCCCGAGCATCACCGCCTCGCAGCCGGTGATGCGCAGACAATCCTGCGCGTCCTGCCAGCTCCAGATCTCGCCGTTGGCGATCACTGGAATGCGCAGACGCTGGCGAATCTCGCCAATCGCCTGCCAGTTAATGCATTCGGCACGATAGCCGTCCTCTTTGGTGCGGCCGTGCACCACCAGCTCGGTGGCACCCGCCTGCTGCACCGCGTCGGCGATTTCAAAGCGTCGCGCGCCGGAATCCCAGCCCAGACGTACTTTGACCGTAACCGGCAGGCGATCCGGCACCGCCTCACGCATTGCTTTCGCGGCCTGATAGATCAGCTCGGGATCCTTGAGCAAGGTCGCGCCCCCGCCGCTGCCGTTTACCAGCTTCGACGGACAGCCGCAGTTGAGGTCAACGCCCCACGAGCCCAGCTCAACCGCGCGTGCCGCATTCTCAGCCAGCCACGCGGGATACTGCCCCAGCAGCTGCATCCGCACGCGCGTCCCGGACGGCGTACGGCTGCTGTTGTGGAGCTCTGGGCACAGACGCAGGAAAGATTTTACCGGCAGCAGCTGATCCACCACGCGCAAAAACTCCGTGACGCAAAGATCGTAATCGTTCACGCCCGAGAGCAGTTCGCGCACCAGTGAGTCCAGCACGCCTTCCATTGGCGCCAGTAAAACCCGCATTGCTTAACGGTTTCCGCTGTCTTTTGGCGCAGCGCGACGGCGACCGCTGTTGGCCGCTGGCGCACCGTTACCCGCGTTACCGCCCTGGCGACGCGCGGGACGCGTTTCACCCTGCGGACGTGCGGCTTTATCGCCGGCGCCACGTTGACCGTTGCCGCCGTGCGAACGCGAAACGTTGCCGCCCTGACCGCGCCCCTGGCCTTGACCCTGACCGCGTCCGCGGGGTGCCTGCTGGCGGCCATTGACAATCGGCTCTGCTTTGATGCTGGGATCGGGCTCAAAGCCCGGCAGGGCGATGCGCGGAATTTCACGCTTCAACAAGCGTTCGATATCGCGCAGCAGTTTGTGCTCATCCACGCACACCAGCGACAGCGCCGCACCGGTGGCGGCGGCACGACCCGTTCGACCGATGCGGTGCACGTAATCTTCCGCCACGTTTGGCAGCTCGTAGTTCACCACGTGCGGCAGCTCCTCGATATCCAGACCGCGCGCGGCGATATCGGTGGCGACCAGCACGCGAATGCTGCCGGATTTGAAATCAGCCAGCGCACGGGTACGCGCGCCCTGGCTTTTGTTGCCGTGGATGGCGGCGGCGGTGATGCCGTCTTTGTTAAGCTGTTCAGCAAGGTGATTGGCGCCGTGTTTGGTGCGGGTAAACACCAGCACCTGCTGCCAGTTGCCCTGTCCGATCATCAGCGACAGCAGCTCCCGCTTACGCTTTTTGTCAACAAAGTGCACCTGCTGCGACACCTGCTCGGAGGCGGTGTTGCGGCGCGCCACTTCAACCTGTTCCGGGTTGGTGAGCAGTTTTTCCGCCAGCGCTTTGATCTCATCAGAGAAGGTCGCCGAGAACAGCAGGTTCTGCCGCTTAGCGGGCAGACGCGCAAGCACGCGGCGGATGTCGTGGATAAAGCCCATATCGAGCATGCGGTCGGCTTCATCCAGCACCAGGATTTCAACCTGTGACAGATCAACCGCGTTTTGCTGCGCCAGATCCAGCAGGCGCCCTGGCGTTGCCACCAGCACGTCAACGCCACCGCGCAGTTTCATCATCTGTGGGTTAATGCTGACGCCGCCGAAAACCACCAGCGAACGGATATCAAGATACTGGCTGTACTCGCGCACGTTTTCACCCACCTGCGCGGCTAACTCGCGCGTTGGGGTCAGAATAAGCGCGCGCACCGGGCGACGACCGCGTCCCGCCGAGGGGCGCGCAGAAAGGCGCTGCAGCAGCGGCAGCGTAAAGCCGGCGGTTTTACCGGTACCGGTTTGGGCGCTGGCCAGCAAATCTTTGCCTGCCAACACCACGGGAATCGCCTGACGCTGGATTGGCGTCGGTTCACGGTAGCCCTGTTCTGCTACCGCACGCAAAATATCGGCATTCAAGCCGAGAGAGTCAAATGACATGCAGGTGTATTACTCCGAACCGCCCTGTTCGCCGTTGGCGATGTAGTTTTCAGGGGGGATATGACGCTGCCTGAAGGCAACGTGTGAAAAGGGCACAAACTACCATGCGTAAGTGGGCGAGTTTACCAGCTTTCCGCGCCGTCTGCGACCCACAAAAAAAGGAGCCGCATCGGCTCCTTTTTTGTCGCGACCCAATCAGCCGCGCTTTTTCTCAATGCGCGGCGCGGGCGCTTTGGCGAGCAGTGAGACCAGCGCGGGCCCAACCAGCATCACCACGCCCAAACAGGCAATCAGCAGATTGTTGTGGACAATGCGCGAAATCAAAAACAGCGTCAGCATGGCTGCGCCAAAATAGTAGGTGGTGGTGACCTCTTCCAGAGAGTCGCCAATTCTGCGTAAACGGGCACTACGCTGAAGCGCCAGCATGGCGATAAACACCACAGCATACGCGGCAACCAGGGTACTGCTCACTTCGACCAGCGCCCGATGTTTCCAGCCCCACACCAGTGCGGCAATCACCAGCGCATGCATAGCGATATGCAGGCACGTTTGACCGGTAACAATCTGAACACGATTAGACCATTTCATTCTCTTCTCCTGGCAGACCCAACAGGTCGCCCAAGTGTATCTGGCCGCAGCCAGACGGATTTCCTCAATGTAAAGCAAATTTCAGATAACACCTTAATTTTCCGCTCGCCCCACCACTCAATTGTGACAAAGACTACACTTTGTGCTCTTGAGGATGAAAGGAGCGGGCCGCAGTATGCCACAAAACACGCAAGGATTTTCATTTAAAGTCCTGACGATCAATACCCACAAAGGTTTCACCAGCTTTAATCGCCGCTTTATCCTGCCGGAGCTGCGCGATGCTGTGCGCGCGACGTCAGCGGATATTGTCTTTTTGCAGGAGGTCATGGGCACGCACGCGATCCATTCGCTCAACATTGAGGATTGGCCAGAACGCTCGCATTACGAATATCTGGCCGACACCATGTGGCACGATTTTGCCTATGGCCGTAACGCGGTTTATCCCGAAGGACACCACGGGAACGCGATATTGTCACGATTTCCTATCATTGAACATGAAAATATCGATATTTCTGTGGCAGGTAGCGAAAAGCGAGGCCTGCTGCACGCCCAAATTGCGCTGCCGGATCGCCCGCAGCCGCTGCACGTGTTCTGCGTACACCTTGGCCTAAAGGCCGCCCACCGTCACGCGCAAATGAACATGATTTGTGACCGCATCAACGCCCTGCCGCCTGATGCACCGCTAGTGGTGGCCGGGGATTTCAACGACTGGCAAGTGCACGGCAACCGCTTCTTAAAACGCGGTGCCGGGCTGGTGGAGGTATTTAGTGTGAAAAATGGCCGCCCGGCGCGCACCTTTCCGGCGCGTTTTCCGCTGCTGCGCCTGGACCGCATCTATATTCGTCACGCCACGGTTAACCAGCCTTGGGCGCTGCCGATGAAGCCCTGGTCGCACCTGTCCGATCATGCGCCGCTGGCGGTGGAGATCTTCCTATGAACTTCGATTGGCGCGAAGGCAATCAGCTGCGGCTGCTGGTTAACGGCGATGAGTTTTACCCGCGCGTGTCGGGCGCGATTCAGCGCGCCGAGCGATCGCTGCAGCTGGAAACCTTTATCTTGTTTGAGGATGAGGTGGGCAAGGCGCTGCACCGGGATTTGCTGGCTGCCGCGCAGCGCGGGGTCCGCGTGGAGGTGCTGGTGGACGGCTATGGATCGCCTGATTTGTCTGACGAGTACGTAAACAGCCTGACCGAGGCCGGCGTGCGCTTTCTCTATTACGATCCACGCCCGCTGGTGCTGGGAATGCGCACCAACGTGTTCCGTCGCCTGCACCGTAAAATTGTGGTGATAGATGATGTGCTCGCCTTTGTGGGCGGCATCAACTTCTCGGCGGAACACAACACCGACTACGGCCCGGAGGCCAAGCAAGATTACGCGGTCGAGATCAAAGGACCGGTGGTGATCGACATCGCGCGCTACGTGCGCGACGCCATGGGCAGCGAGCCGGTCACCCGCCGTTGGTGGGGCGGACGCGGCCAGCGCATGGCGGTTAATAACATGCCCGGCGAGGCGCAGGTGCTGTTTGTGTTTCGTGATAACGACGCGCACCGCGACGACATTGAACAGCACTATCTCGATATGCTGCGCAAGGCGAAGCAGGATGTCATTATCGCCAACGCCTATTTCTTCCCCGGCTACCGTCTGCTGCGCGAAATGCGCAACGCGGCACAGCGCGGCGTGCGCGTGCGTCTGATCGTCCAGGGCGAACCTGACATGCCAATTGTCAAAGTGGGCGCCGAGATGCTCTATAACTATCTGGTGGATGGCGGCGTGGAAGTGTACGAATACTGTCGCCGCCCGCTGCACGGCAAGATCGCCGTGCAAGACCAGCGCTGGGCTACCGTCGGCTCCAGCAATCTTGACCCGCTGAGCCTGTCGTTGAATCTCGAAGCGAATGTCATCATCCACGACCGTCAGTTCAATCAAACCCTGCGCGACAATCTGGAACAGCTGCTGCAGGCGGATTGCGTGCGCGTGGATGAGGCAAAACTGCCGCCGCGCACCTGGTGGCATCTGACCAAGAGCGTGATTGTGTTCCACTTTTTGCGCCACTTTCCCGCGATTGCGGGGTGGTTACCGGCCCATACTCCGCTGCTTGCCCAGGCCAGTCCGCCTGTTCAGCCGGAAATGGAAACCCAGGATCGGGTCGAGCCCGACAATGAAGGAGCAAAATCCTGATGAGCAAAAAACCGTCGCGCTGGCAGACAGTAAAAAAAATCCTCACCTGGCTGTTTTTTATTGCGGTGATCGTGCTGCTGGTGGTGTATGCCCGTAAGGTGAACTGGGAGGATGTCTATAACGTTATCACCGGGTATAACCGCTATGCGGTGCTCGGCGCGGGCGCGCTGGTGATTGTCAGCTACCTGACCTACGGCCTGTACGATCTGATTGGCCGCGCCTACTGCGGGCACAAACTGGCCAAGCGTCAGGTCATGCTGGTGTCCTTTATCTGCTATGCCTTCAATCTCACGTTGAGCACCTGGGTGGGCGGCGTGGCGATGCGCTATCGCCTCTATTCGCGCCTCGGCCTGCCCGGTGGCACCATCACCCGCATTTTCTCGCTGAGTATCGCCACCAACTGGCTGGGCTACGTGCTGGTCGGCGGTATCGTGTTTACTGCCGGCATGGTTGACATCCCACCGCGCTGGTTTATCGGCGACGGTACGCTGCACGTCATCGGCGTGGTGCTGCTGGCGCTGGTGGCGGCGTATCTCTGGGCCTGCGCCTTCGCTAAAAAGCGCCGCTGGACGGTCAAAGGCCAGCATCTTCAACTGCCGTCTCTGCGGATGGCGCTGCTGCAATTTGCGGTTTCCAGCGCCAACTGGATGGTAATGGGCACCATTATCTGGCTGCTGCTGGCGCGCCAGGTGGACTATCCTCTGGTGCTGGGTGTGCTGCTGATCAGCAGTATCGCGGGCGTGATCATTCATATCCCGGCGGGGATTGGCGTGCTGGAGGCGGTGTTTTTGGCGCTGTTGGGGGGCGAACATCTCTCGCACGGCACCATTATCGCGGCCCTGCTGGCGTATCGCGTGCTCTACTTTATTCTGCCGCTGCTACTGGCGCTGGTGCTGTACCTGTGGCTGGAGAGCCGCGCCAAGCATTTGCGGCAAAAAAACGAGAAAAAGATGGCCAACGTCAGCGAGCCATAAAACGAAAAGGCCGCGCAGTCGCCGGATGGGCGACTGCGCCGCACAGGCTTAGCGGCGGTTGCCGAAGATGCGCAACAGCAGCAGGAACAGGTTGATGAAGTCCAGATAAAGCGTCAGCGCTCCCATGATGGAATAGCGACGCAGATTCTCTTTATCTGACACGTTAATGCTCTCCCCCATGGCCTTGAGCTTCTGGGTGTCATACGCGGTTAACCCCACGAAAATCACCACACCAATATAGGTAATGGCCCACATCAGCGCCGGACTTTTCAGCCAGAAGTTCACCAGCGAGGCCAGTAAAATCCCAATCAGCGCCATAAACAGCAGGCTACCGAACCGGCTCAGATCGCGCTTGGTGGTGTAGCCGTAGAAGCTCATGGCGCCGAACATGCCCGCGGTCACAAAGAAGGTGCTGGCAATCGAGGCGTAGGTATACACCAGGAAAATACTCGCCATGGTTAAGCCGGTGAGCGCCGAATAGAGCATAAACAGGCCGGTGGCGACGCCGCTGCTCAATCGATGCACCATGCCCGACAGCACAAACACCACCGCCAGCTGCGCAATGATCAGGCCAAAAAAGGTGATGCGATTAGCAAACACCAGCTCCATTACCGCCGGCGTGCGCGCCGCAAACCAGGCGACAAATGCGGTGAGCAGCAAACCGCAGGTCATCCAGCCATACACCTGCGCCATATAGGTTTGTAGCCCGGCTGACGCCTGCTGCACCAGCGAATCGTTACGGGGATATCTTTCCATGCTGTGCCTCCAAAAAAAGGGATTACGTGCCATGAAGTGTGGCGTCTGGACCTGCGCGCGTCAACGCCGCGACAGGCACTGCTGATAGCGGCTGTTAACCCGCTGTGCAAACCATGCGGTGGTGAGGTTTCGGGTGATTTTGGGGCTCTCCAGTTTGATGCCCGGCAGCATCTCACGCGGCACCGTCTTGCCGGCCATTTTATCTGCCAGGGTAAAAACTTGCTTCCACAGCGTGGTGTCGCTGAAGCTGGCGCTGTCGCCCTTTTCCAAATCGCGGCGAATTTCGCGCGGGCTCATATCCAGTGATTTGCTCAAGGTGCGCACCGCGCGCTCGGTGCTGCCCGCTTCGTCGCTGCCGTACTGAATCAGATCGCCGTCCAGGGCCAGCGAGATACCGCTGGCGCGCGACACGGCGGCCTGAAACGCCGCGTTACGGCTGGCATACCATCCGGCGTTGAAATCCGCAAAGCGGTACAGCGGTTGGCTATAGTCAGCCGGATAGCCCAGCAAATGCAGCGTGCCGAAGTAAATACCGCCGCGCCGGGTAAACACCTCGCGACGAATCGAACCGTCAATGCCATAGGGATAGCCTTTGGCATGCGCTTCGGCAAACGCAATGCTGACCTGCATCGGCCCACCGGTATGAATCGGGTTGAGGTTGCCAAACAGCGTCTGCCCCATCGGCACCATGTTGATGAAGTCGTCAAAAATGGCGCTGAGCGCTTTTTCGCTGCGCACCTTGTCCAGCCGCGCGGCGTAGCTCTCGCCGGTGGGGGATTTGATCAACAGCGCTGTGCGCACCAAAAAGGCGGGCACGTGCACGCGCGCCGCGCGCCGATCGATCTCAGCCCAGGCGATTTTAGGCAGCCCCGGCACCGGCGCATCGGCGCTGAAAGTAGACTCCTGGTCGGTCACGGCAATGATGGCGCACACGTTGCTGACGCTGGCGTCAATCTGCTGCACACGCAGCGCGGTATAGATATCTTCGGCCCACGCGCTTTTCTGCGTCACATCGCGTGGCAGAAGCTGCTGAATCTGCATTTTCACATCGGCAGGCTGGCGAGCCGGTGCCTGCGGTTCTTTTTTCGTGCTGCATCCAACCAGCACCAGCGCCGCCAATAGCGCCGCGCTCTTTATTGAGGTGATCTTCATCTTGTTCCCTGATAAGCCTGCAAAACGCTTACCTTAGCGTTTTCAGACGCATGCGGCCATCGGCACGATTAATCCCAGCGCTGCGCGGCCTGCCGATCGCTGTCGCGCGCGTCTACCCAGCGTTCCCCTTCGGCGGTGGCTTCTCGCTTCCAGAACGGCGCGCGGGTTTTCAGATAGTCCATGATAAATTCACAGGCGGCAAAGGCGCTGCCGCGGTGGGCGCTGCTGACGCCGACAAACACAATTTCATCGCCGGGAAACAGCGCGCCAACGCGGTGAATCACCGTGATTTGCTGCAAGGCCCAGCGCTGCCGAGCCTCGTCGACAATCTCGCCCAGCGCTTTTTCCGTCATGCCGGGATAGTGCTCCAGCGTCAGCGCGGCAACGCTGTCGCCGAGGTTGTGGTTGCGTACCTTACCGGTAAACGTCACCACCGCGCCGTCGCTGTCGTGTGCCGCCAGCCGGTGATATTCCGCGCCCACGTCAAACGGCGCCGAACCCACGCGAATGTGCGTCTGCATGGTTATCCTCCGGTCACGGGCGGGAAAAACGCCACTTCGTCACCGTCGTGCAGCGGGTGACTCATGGGCACCAGCGTTTGATTCACCGCCGCCAGCAGCTTGCCTGATTCCAGCGCCAGCGCCCAACGGTCGCTGCGCGCCGCCAGCGTCGCGCGCAGCGCCGCTACGTCGGCGAAAGAGGGCTCAACGGTCAAAGACGGCGTGCCCACCAGCTCGCGGACTTGGGCGAAAAACAGCACATTAATCATGGGCCACCGCCTGGAAATCGCCGGATTTACCGCCGCTTTTGTGCAGCAAACGTAGCTGGTCGATCACGATATCTTTCTGGACCGCTTTGCACATGTCATAGATGGTTAACGCCGCCACCGAGGCCGCCGTCAGCGCTTCCATCTCCACGCCGGTTTTGCCGGTCAGACGGCAGCGCGACGTCACGCGTACGCGGCTGTGTGCGGGTTCTGCCTCCAGCGTCACTTCTACTTTACTCAGCATAAGCGGATGGCAGAGCGGAATCAGTTCCCACGTGCGCTTGGCCGCCTGAATACCGGCGATGCGCGCGGTGGCAAACACATCGCCTTTGTGGTGATCGCCGCGCAGGATCATCTGCAGCGTTTCCGCATTCATTAAAACCAGGGCTTCCGCCTGCGCTTCGCGGACCGTTTCCGCTTTGCCGGAGACATCCACCATGTGGGCTTCGCCTGCGGCATTGATATGGGTTAACGAGGACATGCTTATAACTTCTTCAGGTGAGAAACGAAATGACAGGGACGCGTTCGCGCATCCAACTGCTCTTTGATGATGCGCTCCCAGGCGCTGCGACAGCCGTTGGTGGAGCCGGGCACGGCAAAAATCAGCGTCTGGTTAGCCATGCCGGCGACCGCGCGCGATTGCAGCGTGGCGCTGCCAATATCTTCATAAGAGACCATGCGGAACAGCTCGCCAAAACCGTCAATTTCACGGTCAAACAGCGGCAGCAGCGCCTCTGGCGTACTGTTTTTGGCGTTGAAGCCCGTACCGCCGTTGACGATCACCACCTGCACATCCTCGCTGGCAATCCAGCGCGACACGGTGGCGCGGATGCGGTAGCGATTGTCCGGCACGATAACGTGATCCACGACGTGATGACCGGTTTCTGTTGCGGCTTCGCGCAGGTAATCACCCGAGGTGTCCGTGCTGGCATCGTGACGGTCAGAGACCGTCATCACGGCAATGTTCAGCGCGATAAATTCGCCGGTGGATTGACTCATGGCCGTAACTCCTGTGTTTAGCCGCCAATGAAAGAGAGATTTTGCGTAATGCCGGTGTTGCCCTGGTGCAAAAAGTGCGTCTGTTTTTTCTGCCCGAGGCTATGCGCAATGCGCGCCTGCAGTTCCGCCTGCTGATCGTCCGTCGCCAGCAGATCGCGCAGCGGCACGCCGCCGCTGCCAAACAGGCACAGATGCAGATCGCCCGTCGCCGACACGCGTAGTCGGTTACAGCTGGCGCAGAAATCCTTTTCATAGGGCATGATCAGGCCAATTTCGCCCTGATAATCGGGGTGACGGAACACCTGCGCGGGGCCGTCACTGCGGCTGCGCACTTGACGCTGCCAGCCCTGCATAATCAATTGATCGCGGATTTCGGCGCCGGAGATATGGTGGCGGCGGAACAGATCGCTGCCCTCGCCCGTTTCCATCAGTTCAATAAAGCGCAGCTGAATCGGACGATGGCGAATCCAGTCAAGGAAGGTGCGCAGATGCTGACTGTTGACGTCGCGCATCAGGACGCTGTTGACCTTGACCTTCTCAAAACCGGCCTCGAACGCGGCATCAATCCCGGCCATGACCTCGGCAAACTTATTCTGGCCGGTAATGGCGTGAAACTGCCGCGCATCCAGGCTGTCCACGCTGACGTTGATCTGGGTCAGTCCGGCATCGCGCCAGGCACGAACGTCGCGCGCCATTCGGTAGCCGTTGGTGGTCATGGCAATCTGCCGGATCGCGGCGTTTTCACGCACGGCGGCGATAATGTCCGTGAAGTCACGCCGCATGGACGGCTCACCGCCCGTCAGGCGCACTTTCTCGGTGCCTGACGCGGCAAAGGCGCGCGTAATGCGGCGGATCTCGTCCAGCGAGAGGAAACTTTTGTTGGGTTTGCCGTTGGGTTTATAGCCATCGGGCAAGCAGTAGGTACACCGGAAGTTACACACGTCCGTGACCGACAGGCGCAGATAATAAAAGCTGCGCGCATAGGCATCTGTAAATTGTGGCACCTTAAACACCTTTCCAAATACGGGAGATGCAGGCATTTCTTTCTGCACCCTGGCAGCTGACGCTGCGGCCAGGCATCCTTATCCGCGGACTTAGGACACAAGGCTTGGGAGTTTGCTGTCGAATAGGACAACGCGGTAGCACCAAGAGTAGCGTGATTCTGACAAAGCATCCACGGCAGATTTTCGCTATATATTCTGTTTTATAACGTGTTTTCACCGCCTTTTCCCGCGCGGATAGGCTAAAATGCGCGACAAACCGTGATACCCACCCGTTGTGCCCTGCGTCACAAACCGCACGCAACGTTAAGGAGAGCTATGAATCGCACCCTGGCAGATTTAGACCGCGTTGTGGCATTGGGCGGAGGACACGGCCTGGGCCGCGTCATGTCTGCACTGGCGCCGCTGGGATCGCGCCTGACCGGTATCGTTACCACCACCGACAACGGCGGCTCCACCGGACGCATTCGCCGTTCGGAAGGCGGCATTGCCTGGGGAGATATGCGCAACTGCCTGAATCAGCTGATTACCGAGCCGAGCGTGGCGTCTGCCATGTTTGAGTATCGCTTTACCGGCAATGGTGAATTAGCGGGCCACAATCTCGGTAATCTGATGCTGAAAGCACTGGATCACCTGAGCGTGCGGCCGCTGGAGGTGATTAACATCATTCGTAATCTGCTGAAGGTCGACGCTTTTTTGATTCCGATGTCCGAGCAGCCGGTGGATCTGGTGGCACAGGACAGCGAGGGCAATATGGTGTACGGCGAGACCGCCATTGATGAAATGCACCAGCCGCCGCAGGAGCTGATGCTCCACCCCACCGTTTCGCCAACGCGGGAAGCGCTGGACGCGGTGGCCGAGGCGGACCTGATTTTGATCGGTCCCGGCAGCTTTTATACCAGCTTGATGCCGATATTACTGATGGAAGAGATGGCGCGCGCGCTGCGTCGCACCCCCGCCACCATGGTGTTCATCGGAAATCTCGGGCGCGAACTGAGCCCAGCTGCCGCCGGTCTGACCGTGGCTGATAAGTTGGCGATGATGGAGAAAGCAATCGGTAAACGGGTGATCGACGCCGTGGTGGTGAGCCCGGCCGCCGATATGCGTGAAGTGACGCAGCGCGTCATCGTGCAGGAACCGCTGGAGGCCGCCGACATCAAGTATCGTCACGACCGCCAGCTGCTGCGCGCTGCGCTGGAGCATGCCATTCAGGCGTTTTGACCGCTGCGCCCGCAGCGGTTGTCGGCGCAGCCGGACGCGCGCGATGCCATCGCCGCTATGACGCCGCGATAAACAGTTCGCGCAGTTGATGCAGCTGGTCGCGCACGCTGGCCGCTTCTTCGAACTCCAGGTTTTGCGCATGCTGCTGCATTTGCGTTTCCAACTCGTGGATTTTCTTCTGCATCGCCTGCGGCGTAAGCGCCAGATAACCGGCCTCGTTCTCGGCAGCGGTGCGCGAGGCGGTTTTGCCCTTGCCGCGCGTTTTCACCACATTTTTGCCCAGCTCAAGGATGTCAGTGATCTTCTTGTTGAGGCCTTGCGGCACAATGCCGCGCTCTTCGTTATAACGCTGCTGCTTCTCACGACGGCGCTCGGTCTCACTCATTGCCCGTGCCATGGACGGCGTGATTTTGTCCGCATAGAGAATCGCACGGCCGTTAACGTTACGCGCCGCGCGTCCGATGGTCTGGATCAGCGAGCGCTCGGAGCGCAAGAAGCCCTCTTTGTCCGCGTCGAGGATCGCCACCAGCGAGACTTCCGGCATATCCAGCCCTTCTCGCAGCAAGTTAATGCCCACCAGCACGTTAAATTCACCAAGACGTAAATCGCGGATGATCTCCATACGCTCAACCGTGTCGATATCCGAGTGCAGGTAGCGCACGCGCTCGCCGTGTTCTTCGAGGTATTCGGTGAGATCCTCCGCCATACGTTTGGTCAAGGTGGTCACCAGCACGCGCTCGTTGACCTCCACCCGCTTGCGGATCTCCGACAGCAAATCGTCCACCTGCGTAGCCACCGGGCGCACTTCAAGAATGGGGTCCAGCAGACCGGTAGGACGTACCACTTGGTCGATCACTTCGCTGCCCGATTTCTCCAGCTCATAATTGCCCGGCGTGGCAGAAACATAAATGGTTTGCGGCGCCAGCGCTTCGAACTCCTCAAAACGCAGCGGGCGGTTGTCCAGCGCGGAAGGCAGGCGGAAGCCGTACTCGACCAGGGTTTCTTTACGGGCGCGGTCGCCGCGGTACATGCCACCAATTTGAGGAATGGTCACGTGTGACTCATCTACCACCAGCAGGCCATCGGCGGGCAGGTAATCAAACAGCGTCGGCGGCGGCTCGCCCGGTCCACGGCCAGAGAGGTAGCGCGAATAGTTTTCAATGCCCGAGCAGTAACCCAGCTCGTTCATCATCTCAAGGTCAAACTGGGTACGCTGCGAAATGCGCTGCTCTTCTAACAGTTTGTTGTTTTCCAGCAGCACTTTGCGGCGGTCGCCCAGTTCATCTTTAATCTCTTCCATAGCCTGCAGAATACGTTCGCGCGGCGTAACGTAGTGCGTTTTGGGATAGATGGTGAAGCGCGGCACAACGGAGTCAATTTGCCCGGTAAGCGGATCGAACAGCGAGAGCCGCTCCACTTCTTCGTCAAACAGCTCGACGCGCAGCGCAAGATCGTCAGATTCGGCCGGGAAGATATCAATGACTTCGCCGCGCACGCGGAAGGTACCGCGCTGAAACGCCTGATCGTTGCGGGCATACTGCAACTCCGCCAGACGGCGCAAAATGCTGCGCTGATCGATCAGCATGCCGCGCGTCAGGTGCAGCATCATTTTAAGGTATAGATCGGGGTCGCCCAGGCCGTAGATGGCGGAAACCGACGCCACCACGATCACATCGCGGCGCTCCAGCATCGCTTTGGTGGCCGACAGACGCATCTGCTCAATGTGCTCATTCACCGCCGCATCCTTTTCGATAAAGGTATCGGAACTGGGCACGTAAGCTTCTGGTTGATAGTAGTCGTAGTAAGAAACGAAAAATTCCACCGCATTGTCGGGGAAAAACTCTTTCATCTCCCCATAAAGCTGCGCCGCCAGCGTTTTATTGGGCGCCAGCACCATGGTTGGGCGGTTGAGATCGGCGATGACGTTGGCGATGGTAAAGGTTTTACCCGAACCGGTCACCCCCAGCAGCGTTTGGTGCGCGAGCCCATCCTCCAGCCCTTCTTTAAGTCGGCGAATCGCCTCTGGCTGGTCGCCGGAAGGTTTAAAGGCGGAATTGAGTTTAAAAACTTTACTCATGGTTTTGCAGTTCCTGCTGAAGAAATCGACGGGCAGGCTGGTAATTCTACTCTGCCACGGTAAATTTGCCAGAAAAAAACACTGGATATAATCACAGATACTGGGCAGGATAGCGCGAAAATAGCGCACGTTGCATCAGGCCAGTTTATGCGGCAAACGCTAACTGCTTGTCGCTGCTGGTTATCCCCAAGCGAGGAAAGTTTTTAACAATTGTCAATAGAGCGTCATCAAATTGCACTTTGATGACAGAGCGGAAATTCCTTAGGGTTGCTTTTGTTTAACCTTTTGATTTTTTTGATTATACCTTTAAAGCCCAGATTCTCAGCATAATGTATGCAAACCGCGTATTTCCTCGCTTGCGCTCGGTTTTCAGTCGCTAATACACAAGGTTATCCACAGGAATGGTGGATAACTGAATCCAGCCCCGATCCCACCAGCTGTGTATAAATTTGGGCGCGCCTCCCAATCGTCAGGAAAAATTTTTTTTTGCGATTATTTTTCCTTCACTCTGCCCGGCTTTAACTATCATTTTTAAGCGTTAACGCGCGGCCTACACCCGATATGGGCAAAGTAAGGCCAGGCATTCTTCCGGTTTCTGCCTTCTAAACGTACAGATGCACCAGAAACGCTAAGCTGTCAGCACCGTCAAAGTGCAGCCGGTTTATTACCCGCTGGGATTATTAAGCAAAATTCACCGTTTCCGCATGCGCGCAGCCTGTTTGCGCCCTGAATACCGCTTTAATGGACCTGGCCTGGGAATTGCAAGGTTGAGTTCAGGGTGGCACACCCATGATGACAGCGGCATTTTTTTAATCGTGCACGACTGCATGCCAGACGACACAGAGCGGAAGCATTCAGGCAAACAATCTGGAAGGAGCGTGTCAGATGCTGAGTTTACGTTCGGTGAATCAATTTTATGGTCCTAACCACATTCTCTGGGATGTGGATCTCGATTTGCCGCCCGGCACCTGCACGGGCGTGTTGGGTAGCCCTGGCATGGGGAAAACCACGCTGGTGAATTGCATTATGGGGCGTTTGCCGGTCAATAGCGGGTCGATGACCTGGCAGGAGCACGGCGCGCCGCCGGAGAACTTGCTGTTGCAGCCTGCTGAACAGCGCGCACGCATGGGCATTGGCTATGTGCCGCAGGGACGCCACATTTTTTCGCAAATGAGCGTTGAAGACAATCTGCTGATCGCGCTGATGGCCGCGCAGGATGACCGCAGCCGCGCCATTCCTGAAATGGTGTTTGATCTTTTTCCCGCGCTCTACTCGCTGCGCCACCTGCGCAGCGGCGAACTGCCGCTGGATCAACAGCAGCAGTTGGCGCTGGCGCGGGCGCTGGTATTGCAGCCCAAACTGCTGATCCTTGACGAACCCACCGACGGTATGTCGCCGTGGCTGGAAGAGGAGATGGGGAATCTGATTCGCAGGCTGAATCTGGATTACGGCTTGACGATTTTACTGCTGGAGCAGCGCGTCTCGCTGATCCGCCGCGTCGCCGACTATTTTCTGCTGCTGCACCGCGGGCGTAATGTGGCGCAGGGCAGCGTGGCGCAGCTTGATGACCTTACCGTCAACAAGTGGCTGACGGTAAACTAGCGCCGGACCGGCTAGCGCGGCAGCGTCAGATACTGTCCGCAGTGCGCGTGCTGCGCGCTATCCGGTAAATGGGGAATTTCTCCCAGCATGGGGGCATCCAGCCGCGCGCGCAACGTGTCGAGGTAGGCCTGATGGCGCGTGCCGGGTGGCTGAATGCCGTTGGCGATCCAGCCTGCCAGCCGCAAACCGCTGGCCTGGATCGCCAGCGCCGTGAGCATGGCATGATTAATACATCCCAACTTGACGCCCACCACCAGGATAACGTCCAACTGCTCCGCCTTGACCCAATCGGCATAGGTTTGCGTGGCCGACAGCGGCGTAAACCATCCGCCAGCGCCTTCCACCAGCACCCAGTCCGCCTGCTGTTCCAGCGTGCGCAAACCGGCTGACAGCGCCGCGAAGGTGATCGGTCTGCCCGCTTCCTCGCTCACGATATGCGGCGATGTCGGCTCTTCAAACGCCAGCGGATTGACCTGCTCATAGCGCAGCGGCACGCTGCTGTAGCGCTGCAGCGCCAGCGCATCGGCGTTGCGCATGCCGTGGGGCGTCATCTCACAGCCGGAAGCCACCGGCTTATAGCCTGCAGTGCGCCAGCCAGCATCGCTTGCCGCCTGCAGCAGCGCGCCGCTCGCCACCGTTTTGCCCACTTCGGTATCGGTTCCGGTAATAAACCAGCGTGTCATGTGCGTAGCACTCCATATAATAGGTGATAACTCAAACGGTAACCCTCTGCGTCCTGCGGCCAGTGCGCTTCCAACAGCGCCAGCCGAGACCGGGTCAGTAATCCCGTGCCGCGCCCTTCATGCAGATGGGTGGCGCCGATGCCTTTCAGCGACCGCATGGCGCTCAGGGCACTGGGAAAATGCAGCGTGACGCACTGACGGTGCACCCGCAGCCGTAAACCGGTGCTGGCGGCCTTTATCTGGGCGTCACTGAGAAAGCGGTTGCCGTGGCGGCGCGCATCCAGCTGCGCCCAAGCCAGATGCAGCTCCGGCAGCGACCCCGCCAGCAGCGTGGAGAATAGCGCTATCCCGCCGGGTCGTAGCACCCGCTGGAACTGTCTCAGCGCCGTGCCCAGGTCACTGCTCCACTGCACCGCCAGGTTGCTCCACACGCCATCAATGCTGCCAGCGGCCAGCGGTAGCGCATCGATATCCCCTTGCAGGTAGTGCTGTGCAGAGTGGCGTTCGCGCGCGGTGTGCAGCATCTGGGCGGAGAGATCCAGCGCGGTAAGGTGATGGCCACGCTGACGCCAATAGCGGCTGTACCAGCCGGTGCCGCAGCCCGCGTCCAGCAGGTGCTCGCCATAATCCGCGGGCGCCAGCGCGGCCAGCGCATCGCCGCTCAGGCGCTGCAGCGTGGCGTGCTGCTCGTAGTGTCCGGCGGCGCGGCCAAACGCCTGCGCCACCGCCCGTTTGTTAACCTGCAGCGTCATACAGCGCCTCCAGCAGCCCGTCGATGTCATCCGGACGGTGTGCCGCCGTGAGCGTAATGCGCAGGCGTGCAGTGCCCGGCGGCACCGTCGGCGGGCGTATCGCGTTCACCCAATAGCCCGCTTGCGCCAGCCTGGCCGAGAGGGCAAGCGCCGCCGCGTTTTCGCCCACGATCAGCGGCTGAATGGCACTGCTGGAGGCCATTAGCTGCCACGGTAAACCGGCGGCACCCGCGCGAAACCGCGCAATGTTTTCCTGCAGCCGCGCCCGCAGCGCGTCACCGTGCTGAATCTGCGTAAGCGCAGCGCGCAGCGCGCAGCACTGCGCGGGCGGCATCGCCGTGGAGTAAATCAAGTGACGGGAAAACTGGAGCATATACTCGGCCATCGGCGCATCACAGAGCAGCGCCGCGCCGCTGACGCCAAAGGCTTTGCCGAAGGTGACAATCAACAGTTCGGGTTTGACCTGCTGCTGCCAGCAGCTGCCGCGCCCCTGCTCGCCCGTGACGCCGATACCGTGGGCGTCATCCACCAGCAGCCAGCCGCCCGCCTGTTGGGCGTGTTGCGCTATGGCCTGCAGCGGCGCACTGTCGCCATCCATGCTAAAGATGCCCTCCGTGACCACCAGCGAACCGCCCTCACAGGGCGCAGCCAGCAGCCTGGCCAGACTGTCAGGCTGGTTATGGGCAAAACGCCGGAGCATTGCCGGCGTGTGGCGCGCGGCATCCAGTAGCGACGCGTGTGCCAGCTTATCCGCCAGGATGCGATCCTGCTTTTCTGCCAGCAGATGGATCACCGCCTGATTGGCGGCGAAGCCGGAGATAAACAGCAGCGCGTGGGAATAGCCGAGCCATTCCGCCAGCGCCGCTTCCAGCTGCGCGTGGGTGCGGCTGTAGCCGGTCACGTGGCCGGAGGCACCCGCTCCCACGCCCACGCTGGACGCGCCCTGCTGCCAGGCGGCAATCACCGCCGGATGCAGACTCAATCCCAGATAATCGTTGCTGGAAAAATGGCGGTAGCGCTGGCCATCGAGCGTCAGCGTGCGCACGCGGTTGTCCGTCACCGTGCGGCGCTGCCGCCAGCGCGCGCTGTCACGCTGCGCGCGCAGCGCCCGTTCAATGCGTTGCGACCATGCCATTTACACCGCCGCGTTATAAAACTGCGCGCTGTCTGCCTGCATGAGCTGTTCCGTGAGCAGCTGCTGCTGCGCGTTGTCCCCGGCGGCCGTGGCGGTATGTTCTGGATTGAGGCCGAGTTTGCGGAACAGGATCACATCCTTGTCCTCTTCCGGGTTCGGCGTCGTGAGCAGTTTGCAACCGTAGAAGATCGAGTTTGCGCCTGCCATAAAACAGAGTGCCTGGGTCTGCTCATTCATCTGTTCGCGCCCGGCTGATAGGCGCACGTGGGAGGTCGGCATCATGATACGCGCGACCGCGATAGTGCGAATAAAATCGAACGGATCGACGTCATCGTTATCCGCCAGCGGCGTGCCTTTGACTTTTACCAGCATATTGATAGGCACGCTCTCCGGCGGTACCGGTAGGTTCGCCAGCTGCACCAGCAGCCCGGCGCGATCCTGAACCGTCTCCCCGAGCCCCACGATGCCGCCAGAGCACACTTTGATGCCGGCGTCGCGTACCTTGTCAAGCGTGTCCAGCCGCTCCTGATAGCTGCGGGTCGTGATGATGTTGCCGTAAAATTCCGGCGAGGTATCGAGGTTGTGATTGTAAAAATCGAGGCCCGCGTCGGCCAAATGCCGCGCCTGATCGCTATCCAGCGTGCCCAATGTCATACAGGTTTCCATGCCCAGTGCTTTGACGCCCTGCACCATTTGCGTCAGATAAGGCATATCGCGCGGGTGCGGGTTTTTCCACGCGGCGCCCATGCAAAAGCGGCTCGAGCCCGCCGCTTTGGCTTTCCGCGCGGCGTCGAGCACCGCCTCCACTTCCATCAGCCGCTCGGCTTCCAGCCCGGTTTTATAACGCGCGCTCTGCGGGCAATATTTACAGTCTTCCGGACAGGCGCCGGTTTTGATCGACAGCAGCGTGCTGACCTGCACCTGGCGCGGATCAAAATGTTGCCGATGCACTTGCTGTGCGTCAAACATCAGTTCAAGGAAGGGTTTTTCGAACAGGGCCTGCGCATCGGCCAGCGTCCAGCGGTTTGCCATTGCTTACTCCAGAAAAAGGGTTCATCCCGACAATGATCGTGGGTATACTTGTAAACTAAATCTTTTGAAAATGGTTTACAAGTCACATGTTTTCGCAGGACGACCTCCACTTTGATCGCCAGCATATCTGGCATCCCTACACCTCCATGCGCGATCCGCTGCCCTGCTACCCGGTGGTCGCCGCCCAGGGTTGTCAGCTGGAACTGGCCGATGGCCGGAAGCTGGTAGACGGCATGTCCTCGTGGTGGGCGGCGATCCACGGCTATAACCATCCGCGCCTGAATCAGGCGCTGCAGCAGCAAATGGCGCAGATGTCGCACGTGATGTTTGGCGGCATTACCCATCCGGCGGCCGTGGCGCTCAGCCGTCAGTTAATCAGCATGACGCCTGAGGCGCTGGAGTGCGTGTTCCTCGCCGATTCCGGTTCGATCGCGGTGGAAGTGGCGATGAAAATGGCGCTGCAATATTGGCTGGGACGTGGGCAGACGCGCCAGACCTTCCTGACGCTCAAGCGCGGTTATCACGGCGATACCTTTGCGGCGATGTCGGTGTGCGACCCGCACAACTCCATGCACGCGCTGTGGCGCGGTTATTTGCCTGAACACCTGTTTGCCGAAGCGCCACAGTGCGGCTTTGACGACGCGTGGCAGCCAGCGGATTTTGAGGATTTTGCCCGGCTGGCGGAGCGTCACCACCGCGACATTGCCGCCGTGATTCTGGAACCGATTGTGCAGGGCGCGGGCGGCATGCGTTTTTATCATCCGCGCTATCTGCAGCAGGTGCGCGCGCTGTGCGATCGCTACGGCCTGCTGCTGATTGCCGATGAGATAGCCACCGGATTTGGCCGTAGCGGCACGCTTTTCGCCTGCGATCACGCGGACATCGCCCCCGATATTCTCTGCCTTGGTAAAGCGCTGACCGGCGGCACGCTGACGCTTTCGGCCACGCTGACCACGCGCGAGGTGGCCGATACCATTAGCCGCAGCGCCGCAGGCTGTTTTATGCACGGCCCCACTTTTATGGGCAATCCGCTGGCCTGTGCGGTGGCAATAGAGAGCCTGGCCATGATTAATGAAGGGCATTGGCCTGCGCAGGTGGCGGCGATCGAACAGCAGCTGCGCGCTGCGCTGCTGCCGCTGCGCGACCACCCGGCCGTGGCAGAGGCGCGCGTGCTCGGTGCGATTGGCGTGATTGAGACGCACCATTTGGTCAATATGGCGCAGTTACAGCAGTTCTTTGTGACGCGCGGCGTGTGGATTCGTCCCTTCGGCAAACTGATTTATCTGATGCCACCGTATGTGATATCTGCCGCTGAGCTGCTGCAACTCACCCAGGCGGTGCGTGATGCGTTGGACGTTGAGGCACATTTCCTGCCCTAACCACACTGGAAGTCGTCGCGCTTTTCCACCATGATGAAAGGCTCTGCACAACGCAAAAAAGGAGAAGTGATGCGCATATTCAGCCAGGATTTTAACGACGGCGACAAAATGCCGGAACGTCACGTATTCAACGGCATGGGGTATCAGGGCGATAACCTGTCACCGCATCTGGCATGGGATGACGTACCCGCTGGCACCAAAAGTTTTGTGGTAACTTGCTTCGATCCGGACGCGCCAACCGGCTCCGGCTGGTGGCACTGGGTCGTCGCCAATATTCCAGCTGAGGTCACGGTACTGCCGCAGGGGGCGGGTTCCGGCGTTGCTGAATTGCCCGATGGCGCAATCCAGACGCGCACCGATTTTGGTCAAACCGGCTACGGCGGCGCGGCACCACCGCAGGGTGAGTCGCACCGCTATATCTTCACGGTCCATGCGCTGGACGCGGAGAGCATTGAAGTGGATGCCGGTGCCAGCGGCGCGATGGTGGGCTTCAATGTGCACTTCCACGTGCTGGCAAGCGCCTCTCTCACCGTTACCTACGCATGATAAAACGGCGCCTGCGGGCGCCGTTGTTTTGCATTATGCCAGGGCGTGAATCACCACCCACATCGGCCCTTGTCCCACTGCGTAGCGCGCCAGGGGCTGCAGCAGACCCCGTTCGCCAATGCTATACACTTCAATGTGGTGCGATTTTTGACCTGCTGCCACTACATAGCGACCGCTGTTATCGATATTAAACCCGCGCGGCTGGGTCTCCGTGGCCTGGAAGCCTTCAATGCGAAGCGCATCCCCCGCGTCGCTGACGCTGAACACCGTGAGGGTACTGCTGGTGCGATCGCAGGCGTACAGGTGGCGACCGTCCGGCGTAAGATGAATGTCCGCCGCCCAGCGGGTGCCCGAAAATTCCGGTGGCATCATGTCGAGGCTCTGCACGCGCGTCACCGCGCCGTTCGCGTTTTTCAGCGCGTAAACGTCTACCGTGCTGTTTAACTCATTAACCACATAGGCGTATTTTCCGTTGGGGTGGAATGCCATGTGGCGCGGACCGGCGCCTTTATCAGCGTCAAGCTGCGCCTGCGGGCGCGGTGTGAGCTGGCCATCCTCTCCAAGTTGATAGAGGCAGATACGATCTTGCTTAAGCGCGGGCACAAACAGCGTCTGGTTATCCAGGTCGATATTGGCCGAGTGGCAGCCGTCCAACCCATTAATTACCTGAATCGGCGCCTGCGGCAGGCCGTCACGGTTAATCGGGCTCACGCTTACACAGGCATCGCCGTAGGAGCCACTGAACAAAAAGTTACCGTGACGATCGGTTGAAATATGCGTTGGACTGCCTGGCAGCGGCGCTTCTCCGGCTAGCGTGAGCGATCCATCTGCGGCAATTTTATAGGCTAATACGCGAAAATTGGGACGCACGCCCACGTACAGAAAATCTTTTTTCGGGCTAACCACCATCGGCTGTACCTGACCGGCAACATCCGTCACCTGTAATAACGTCAGTGCGCCATCTTCCTGCATCTGCCAGGCGTGAATCTGTTGGCTTTCGGGACTGGCGGTATAGACGATTTGTTTCATGCGTTCTCCTTGTTCGCTGCCTGCTGAAAGGGGTAACTGTAGCGCGTTTCATTTCGTCGCGCTGGAATCATTTGTGCCGCGCTTTTTGTCTCCGTACCGCCGTCGGGTGTAGACTGCCCGCTCTGTTCACCTCCCGATGGAACCTGTAATGAGCTACCGCGTTATCGCCCTTGACCTCGACGGCACCCTGCTGACACCGGCTAAAACCATTTTGCCAGAATCGCTCGCTGCGCTAGCCCGCGCGCAGCAAGCCGGTGTAAAAGTGCTGATTGCCACCGGTCGCCATCACTGCGCCATTCACCCTTTTTATCAGGCGCTTCAGCTTGATACGCCGGCTATCTGCTGCAACGGAACCTATTTGTATGACTATCCCGCGCAGCGTGTGCTCACCGCCGATCCGCTGGATAAAGCGCAGGCGGTTGAGGTGATTGCCATGCTGGAAGAGGCGCGCATTCACGGGCTGCTGTACGTGGATGACGCCATGCTGTATCAGACGCCCACCGGCCACGTCACCCGCACATTAAACTGGGCGCAATCGCTGCCTGAAGCGCAGCGGCCGATTTTTCTGCAGGTACCCGATCTGGCGCAGGCCGCCCGCGACGCGCAATCCATCTGGAAATTCGCGCTCTCCCACCCTGACACGCGGGCGCTGCAGCAGTTTGCCGAACGCGTGCAGACCGAGCTGGGCCTGGCCTGCGAATGGTCCTGGCACGATCAGGTGGATATTGCTCAGGCGGGCAACAGCAAAGGCAAGCGCCTGCGCGAGTGGGTGGAAAGCCAAGGATTGAGCATGCAGGATGTGCTGGCCTTCGGTGATAACTATAACGATCTCAGCATGCTTGAGCAGGTGGGGCTGGGCGTTGCCATGGGCAATGCCGATGAGGCGATTAAGTCCCGCGCGAAGCGTGTGATTGGCACCAATTTGGAGCCCGGTATTGCGGAGGTGATTGACCAGGAAGTGCTGTAAGAGGGCCAGCGCGCTGGCGGGGCGCTGCGGGAGTCCGGCCCGCAAAGCCGGTAAGAGTTAGCGGGGTCCGGCCCGCTCAGCCGGTATGACTATGAGCGGGTTCCGGCCCGCTATGCCGGTATGACTATGAGCGGGTTCCGGCCCGCTATGCCGGTCTTTAGTTGCGCGGGATCGCGCGTTGACCGCTGCGCTGGCTTGACCCTGAGCGGGTCCGGCCCGCAAAGCCGGTATGACTATGAGCGGGTTCCGCCCGCTAACCGCACGGCAGTTTCAGTCGCCCCGCTGCGGCGTACGGGCAAAGGGCCGATGGGCGCGGCCCTTTGCAATCCGCGCCCTGCGCCAGCCTCCGCTGTTCCCTCACTCCGCCACGCCAGCCTAACGGACCGCGCGGATTCGCCATCCCTGGCTCATTCCGCGCTCTCAGCGGCATCCCTGCCGCTTCGTCCTGGCCGTCGCGCTCCGTTCGGCGCTCCGGATGGCGCTCAACACCGCCGCCTGTAAGGGCTTTTTTCTTTTTTCTGTGTGGTGTTGTCTGGTTGGCCGCAACGGATCTGCGCAGGCAGTGGATGGCTGAAAAAACAGAAGACAAAAGGTTTCTGGTGAACACGGCGCGGGCGGGATGTTGCTTAAAAGTCTTTTCAGCAACGCGCTGGCGTCTAAAGACCAAAAACGCGGAAAAAGGTTTTATTTAACGCAGCGCGGTCTGGATGGTACTTAAAAGTCTTACCGCCACGCAGTGACCTTAAAAGACGAAAACACGAAAGAAGGGTTTTGCTTAACGCCGCGAGGTATGAATGCAGCTTAAAAATCTTCCCGCCACGCGGCGGCTGCGAAAAAAATCATGGCGTGCAGCGGGGGGTGTGAAGCGCCATCCCCACTCGCTGAACGACTGAAGCCTTCCAGGACGAGCGGCATGGATGCCGCGAGAGGCGGCGTTGAGCAGGAGCGAATCGACGCCGGTCCGTCAGGAAGGCTGAGGGAGTGAAGGGACCGCGCAGCGGCGAGTGGGGCTGGCGCAGGGCCGGGGAGTGCAGAGGGCGCGGCCTGGCGCCCTCTGCTCGGTCGCCGCAACGCGGCAAAGGCACCTGCCAGTACCATGGCGAACGAAACACGCTCGGTGCCAGCGAGAAGGCACCCTGCCGCTGCCTGCGGCGAACCCACCCTCTGCTCGGTCGCCGCAGCGCGGCAAAGGCACCTGCCAGTGCCATGGCGAACGAAAGTCGCTCCGTGCCAGCGAAAAGGCACCCTGCCGCTGCCTGCGGCGAACCCACCCTCTGCTCGGTCGCCGCAGCGCGGCAAAGGCACCTGCCACAGCCTGTGGCGAACGAAAATCGCACCGTGCATCGCGCCAGCGAGAAAGCACCCGCCACTGCAAGTGGCTAAAGCACCTGCCGCTGCCTGCGGCACAAGCCCCGCCACGGCAAGTGGCTCACTAAGCAGAAGCGATCGACACGCTCTTGATCTGCGCGTAGAGCCACTGATCGGGCCGGATGCTCAGCTCGTCGCGCGCCCAGGGTGAAATGCGCGCCCACAGTTCGCTGACGCCGATGCGCAACTTCACCTCCACTTGATCGTCAATCTCCAACAGCTCAACGACCTGTGCCGGCAGAATATTGCGGATCGAACTGTTATGCGGCGGTTGCAACACCAGCGACACATCCGCCGAAGCGATGCGGATGCGCAGTGCGCTTTTCAGCGGTTTGTTGACGCGGCTGACCCAAATATGCTGATCCCCCAGCGACAGCGCGGTCATGGGATAATCGGGATGCTGCTCCAGCACCTGCACGCGCAGCACGCTGCTGCGATCGGCGGGCGGTAACCACGGTCGCATGGCGCTGCTGCCCCACACTTTCTCCAGTGCGCCAAACGCTTTCACGCGGCCCTGATCCAGCACCAGTACCTGATCGGCCAGCTGCAAAATCTCATCAAGGCTGTGCGACACATATAAAATGGGCACATCCACCTGCCTGGCCAGCGCCTGAAGATAAGGCATCAGCTCCCGTTTGCGCGGTACATCCAGCGAAGCCAGCGGTTCGTCCATTAACAGCATATCCGGTGCGGTCAGCAGCGCGCGGCCGATCGCTACCCGCTGCTTTTCACCACCGGAAAGCGAAGCAGGAAAGCGATCCAGCAGCGACTCAAGGCCAAGCAGCGCCACTAATGACGAAAACTGCGATTTCATTGAGGCTGCCATACCGTATTTCAGGTTGCCACGCACCCGATAGTGCGGGAACAGGCGCGCATCCTGAAAAACGTAGCCGATGCGGCGCTGCTCGGGCGGCAAATTGATCGCGTGTTGGCTATCAAATAGCAGCCGCTCGTTGAGCTGGATGCGACCGCTTTGCGGCTGCGTTAGGCCGCTAATGGCGTTGATCAAGGAGGTTTTCCCCGCGCCGGAAACGCCAAAAATGGCGGTGATGCCAGAAGCAGGCAGGTGTTCATCAATCTCAAGCTGGTGATCGCCCAGCCGCTGCGAAAAACGAAGCGTCAGCATCAGGCTGCCCCCAGCCGCTTGCGGCCCCATCGCGTCAGCCACTCAGACGCAATTAACGAGAGTAGCGCCAGGGCGATCGCCACAGCGCATAGGCGCGCCGCCGTGCCTTCCGCGCCAGGCGTTTCAATCAGGGTAAACATCGCCGAAGGGATCGTGCGCGTCTCGCCGGGGATATTGGAAACAAAGGTGATGGTGGCGCCAAATTCGCCTAGCGAGCGCGCAAACGCCAGCACGGTGCCCGCGATAATGCCGGGCAACGTAAGCGGCAGCGTAATGGTCAGAAATACGCGCCAGCGCCCAGCGCCCAGCGTGCGCGCCGCCTGCTCCAGCTTACTGTCCACGGCTTCCAGCGCCAGCCGGATGGCGCGTACCATCAGCGGAAACGCCATCACCGCGGACGCCAGCACCGCACCGCGCCAGCTAAACGCCAGCGTGAAGCCAAACCAGTCCCACAGCCACTGGCCAATCACGCCGCGTCGGCCCAGCGACAGCAGGAGCAAATAGCCAACCACCACCGGCGGCAGCACCAGCGGCAGATGCACAAGGCTGTCCAGCAGCGTTTTGCCAGGGAAGTGACGACGTGCCAAAACCCACGCCGTCAGGATGCCAAACGGCAGGCTGCACAGCACCGCCACGCAGGAAACTTTCAGGCTCAGAAACACCGCCTGCCATTCAGGATCGCTCAATATCATTTCTTTGGCGTAAATCCATACTGTTTGAACACGGCAGCGGCTTCCGGCCCCTGCAAATAGCTGTAGAAGGCGTTCACCGCTGCGTTTTGACGATCTTGCACAATGGCCATCGGGTACTCGACCGGCTTATGGCTGGCCCCGGGAAAACGTCCCACTACCTGCACGTTTTTGCTGGCCACGGCGTCCGAGCCATACACGATGCCATAGGGCGCCTCATTACGCTCCACCAGCGCCAGTGCGGCACGCACATCATTTGCCGGCGCCAACTGCGGCGCCAACGTCTCCCACGCGCCCAGCTTTTGCAGCGCTTCTTTCGCGTAGATGCCGGCAGGTACGTGATCCGGATCGCCTACCGCCAGACGCTCACCCTTCAACAGCGCTTTCCAGCGCGTCTGCGCATTAATGGTGACCGCTTTTTCCCCGGCGCTCTTAGGCGCAATCAGCACTAAATCGTTGCCTAAAAGCGTATAGCGCGTGCTGGCGATCACGCTCTTTTTGGCGACCGCATCATCCATCCACTGCTGGTCGGCAGAGATAAACAGATCGGCCGGTGCGCCCTGCTCAATCTGGCGCGCCAGCGTTGAGGAGGAAGCGAAGGACGACACCACCTCGACGCTGTGTTTTTGCTGGTACTGCGCGGCAATTTTTTGCATCGCATTGGTCAGCGACGCCGCGGCAAAGACGGTAATTTTCTCCGCCGCTACGGCGTGCGACGCGGCTGAAAAACTTAATACGGCGGCAGCCGTCCAGCGGATAGTCCTGTTTTGCATGAATCACTCTCCTGTTCGTTGTATAAAACATAATACAACGCTGTAATTCATGCTGTCAGGCTCTATATCGGCAAGAGAGAGAAAGACGTTAAAAAAAACGCCCGCTGAAGCGGGCGCGATGGGAATCAGTGATGAGAGCTGTTGGCGGGACGATCGTCGCGGCGGCCAAATTTTGAGATGACGTTAAACACTTCTCCCAGGCCGTAAATTAACCCGAGCATGATCGCCATCACCACGGGCACCATGATCACAGCAACCGCCAGGCTTTTTAACAGTTCCAGCATGGAAACCTCACGCAAAAGTAAAAAAGTGATTGTAACGGCTGGAGAAAAAAAGGCACTGCCCTTTTCGTGCTTTTACTTTAGACCGTAAACTGGGCGCTTAAATACAAGGAGCTGACATGCAGGCAGAACTCTCACTTCATATTCGTCTTCAGCAGAAACTGTTTGCCGATCCGCGCCGCATCGCACTGCTGCAGCGCATACAGGAAACCGGCTCGATCAGCCAGGGCGCAAAGCTTGCGGGCATCAGTTACAAAAGCGCCTGGGATGCCATCAACGAGATGAACCAGCTGGCCGATCACACGCTGGTGGAGCGCGCCACCGGCGGCAAAGGCGGCGGCGGCGCACGGCTGACGCGCTACGGTGCGCGGCTGGTTCAGCTGTTTCACCTGATGGCGCAAATTCAGGAAAAAGCGTTCAACGTACTGCAACACGATGCGTTGCCGCTGGACAGTCTGCTGGCCGCCATCGCCCGCGTTTCCCTGCAAACCAGCGCGCGTAATCAGCTGTTTGGCACCGTGGTGACGCGCGAAGGTCAGCAGGTGCAGCAGCAGGTACGGGTACAGCTCGCGGACGGCGTCACGCAGATTAACGTCGCCCTCACCCAGCACAGCGCCGAGCGCTTGCAGCTGGAGGCGGGCAAAGAGGTGCTGATTCTGATCAAAGCGCCGTGGGTCCGTATCTGCCACGACAATGACGGCGGCGATAATCAGCTGCGCGCGCACATCACCCATATTGAACCTGGCGACGAGGTGAGCGAAGTGGTCATGTCGCTCCCCGGCGGCGAGAGTCTGTGTGCCACCGTTGCCAGCGCCCGCCTCACGCAACAAACGCTGCGGCCCGGTGATGCCGTCATCGCCAGTTTTGCTGCGGAGCACGCCATTATTGCCACCCTGCTGTGACCGTGGGCCCTGCATTGACTTCGCGCCGAGAGCGGGCTAAAACTGAGCGATACGATGCAAAAAACGGAACAAATCATGGCTTCATTGCATATTTCGCAAGGCATATTTCATCTTAGCGATCGTAAAACGCTGCGGCTGAACGATCTCACGATCAATCGCGGCGAAAGCTGGGCGTTTGTCGGGGCCAACGGTAGCGGAAAATCCTCGCTGGCGCGGGCGCTTTCCGGCGAGATGGCACCGGTTAAAGGCCAGGTGACGCAGGATTTTCAGCGCCCTGTTCGCCTCTCCCTGGAGCAATTGCAGGCGTTGGTCTCACAAGAGTGGGAGCGCAACAACACCGACTTAGTCGGCGAAGGAGAGGACGATACCGGCCGCACTACCGCGCAGATCATCCAGGACACCGTCCACGACGAGGCGCGCTGTGAGAAGCTGGCGCAGCAGTTTGGCATTCACGCCCTGCTCCCGCGCCGCTTCAAATATCTTTCCACCGGCGAAACCCGTAAGACGCTGCTATGCCAGGCGCTGATGGCGCAGCCGGATTTACTGATCCTTGATGAACCGTTTGATGGCCTTGATGTGGCCTCGCGCGCCAACCTCGCGGAGATACTGCACGATCTGCATCAGCAGGGTTATACCGTGGTGTTGGTGTTAAACCGCTTTGATGATATTCCAGACTTTGTCCAGCACGTGGGCGTGCTGGCGGAGTGTACGCTCACGCACGTTGGCGCGCGGGAGGCCATTCTGGCCGAAGCGCTGGTGGCGCAATTGGCACACAGTGAAACGCTACAGGGTATGGCGCTGCCGGAGCCCGATGAGCCCGCCAGGCTGCCGCAACTCGCCAATGACACCCCGCGCGTGGTGCTGCGCAATGGGATCGTGGCCTGGAACGATCAGGTGGTTATCGACGGTCTTAGCTGGCAGGTCAATCCCGGTGAACACTGGCAAATCGTCGGGCCAAACGGCGCGGGTAAATCCACGTTGCTGAGCCTGGTCACCGGCGATCATCCGCAGGGGTACAGCAACGATCTCACGCTGTTTGGTCGCCGCCGCGGCAGCGGTGAAACCATTTGGGAGATCAAACAGCACATTGGCTATGTCAGCAGCAGCTTGCATCTGGATTATCGCGTCAGCTGTAACGTCCGCACGGTGGTGCTCTCTGGCTTCTTTGATTCGATCGGCCTGTACCAACCGGCGTCCGATCGGCTAAAAGCGCTGGCGCACCAGTGGCTGGCGCTGCTCGGCATGGATAATGCGCTCGCCGATGCGCCGTTCCACGCCCTGTCGTGGGGGCAGCAGCGCTTAGTCTTGATTGCGCGCGCGCTGGTGAAACATCCGACGCTGCTGATTTTGGATGAACCGCTACAGGGGCTGGATCCGATTAACCGCCAGCTGGTACGCCGTTTTGTTGACGTGCTGATCGGCGAAGGCCGCACCCAGTTGCTGTTTGTCTCTCATCACGCCGAAGACGCGCCGCAGTGCATTACCCACCGCTTAAGCTTTGTGCCGCATGACAGCGGCTATCGCTATCAACAGGATGTCCTGCGCCCGACCCTTTCCTGAATTTCCCTTGCCGAAGCCGCTGCGCGCGGCTCGGTTTCGGCCATCGGTGTAACCGCTACCACTGACACGGTCAAATATCCATCAGTTGTGCTATTGGACCCCACAAATTGAGAATCATCAGCTTGTGTAAACGATACCATTTATCCAGACTGGATCACGCTTTCAGGCGGTCCTTTATGCTACTTTGATCGCAGATCATTTTGTTTATTTGCCGTTTACCAGGACTCATCATGGAAAAATTCAACCCGGTCGATCATCCGCATCGCCGCTACAACCCATTGATCGATCAGTGGGTGCTGGTGTCGCCGCACCGCGCAAAACGTCCGTGGCAAGGCGCACAAGAGACGCCCTCGCTGGAACAACTTCCGGCACACGATCCCGACTGCTTCCTGTGTGCCGGAAACACCCGCATAACCGGCGACAAAAATCCAGATTATGCACGTACCTTTGTCTTCACCAATGATTTCGCCGCGCTGATGACCGATACGCCAGATGCGCCACACAGCGACGATCTGTTGATGCGCTGCGAAAGCGCGCGCGGCACCAGCCGCGTTATCTGCTTCTCCCCCGACCACAGTAAAACGCTGCCAGAGCTGCCGCTGAGCGGCCTTGAAGAGATTGTGCAGACGTGGCAGACGCAAACCGCTGAACTGGGACAGCAGTATCCGTGGGTGCAGGTGTTTGAAAACAAAGGTGCGGCCATGGGCTGCTCCAACCCGCATCCGCACGGACAAATCTGGGCCAACAGTTTTCTGCCTAACGAAGCGCAAAAAGAAGATGACAATCAGCGCCGCTATTTTGCTGAAAAAGGCACACCGCTGCTGGTGGACTACGCCGCACGTGAACAGGCCGATGGCAGTCGCACCGTGGTGGAAACCGAGCACTGGCTGGCGGTGGTGCCGTGGTGGGCGGCATGGCCCTTCGAGACCTTGCTGCTGCCAAAACAGCACGTGAAGCGCATCACCGACTTAACCGAAGCGCAATCCACCGATCTGGCGCGTGCACTGAAGCAGCTGACCAGCCGCTATGACAATTTGTTCCAGTGTTCTTTCCCCTACTCCATGGGCTGGCACGGTGCGCCCTTTAACGGCGAAGAGAACGCACACTGGCAGCTGCATGCGCATTTCTATCCGCCGCTGCTGCGTTCGGCCACGGTGCGCAAATTTATGGTCGGCTACGAAATGCTGGCCGAAACCCAACGCGATTTAACGGCGGAACAGGCAGCAGAGCGTCTGCGTTCTGTCAGCGACATTCACTTCCGCGAGGCACAATAAATGTCATTACCCTCTCTGACTCAGCAGGTGTTTGCTGACACCTTCGGTTATGCATCAACGCACCTTATTCAGGCGCCAGGCCGCGTTAACCTGATTGGCGAGCACACCGATTACAATGACGGCTTTGTTCTGCCCTGCGCCATTGATTATCAAACGGTGATTGCCTGCGCTAAACGCGACGATCGCACCGTGCGCGTGATTGCGGCCGATTATGACAATGAGCAAGACAGCTTTTCGCTGGATGCGCCGATTACTCCGCTGGACGCGCCCATGTGGGCCAACTACGTGCGTGGCGTGGTGAAACACCTTCAGCAGCGCGACGCCGGTTTCGGCGGCGTAGATATGGTGATCAGCGGTAACGTGCCGCAGGGCGCGGGCTTGAGCTCATCGGCCTCACTGGAAGTTGCCGTGGGTACTGTGTTTCGCGAACTCTATGCGCTGTCGCTGGACGGCGCCGCGATTGCGCTGAACGGCCAGGAAGCGGAGAACCAGTTTGTGGGCTGCAACTGCGGCATTATGGACCAGCTGATCTCCGCGCTGGGGCAGCCCGATCACGCCATGCTGCTGGATTGCCGCACGCTGGGCACGCGCGCCGTTTCCCTGCCTGAGAATGTCGCCGTGGTCATCATTAACTCCAACTTCCGCCGCAATTTGGTGGGGAGCGAATACAACACCCGCCGTCAGCAGTGCGAAACCGGTGCTCGTTTCTTCAACAAACCGGCGCTGCGCGATGTGACGCTGGCCGAGTTTGAAGCCGCCGTACACCAGCTCGATCCGCTGGTGGCCAAGCGCGTGCGCCATGTGATCACCGAAAACGCCCGTACGCTGGAAGCGGCCGATGTGCTGGGTCGGGGCGATTTAACGCGCATGGGTGAACTGATGGCAGAATCCCATGCGTCAATGCGCGATGATTTCGAGATCACCGTGCCGCCGATCGATCAGCTGGTTGATATTGTAAAAGCGGAGCTCGGCACCGCCGGCGGCGTGCGCATGACGGGCGGCGGCTTTGGCGGCTGCATCGTGGCGTTGATGCCAGAGGATCGCGTGGAACAGGTTAAGGCCGCCGTGGCGGAAAAATACCAGGCGCAAACCGGTATCAAAGAGACCTTTTACGTGTGCAAAGCCTCCGCAGGAGCTGGCCAATGTTAAGTGACGTCAATTCTCATGCGCCCGATGGGCAGCCGTGGCGCATTACCGTGTTACGCAATCGCAACGGTATGGTCGCCACCTTTATGGATTGGGGCGCGACCTGGCTCTCCGCCCGCGTACCGCTGCAAGATGGCAGCGTGCGTGAAGCCTTGCTCGGCTGCGCGACGCCTTCGGATTACCTGCATCAAGATGCCTATCTCGGCGCCACCATCGGCCGCTATGCCAACCGTATCGCTCACGCGCAACTGAAGCCGCTTGCGCTGCAGTTAGCGGCGAATCAGGGCCCGCATCAGCTGCACGGCGGCCCAGAAGGTTTTGATAAGCGTCGCTGGCAGATTGTGAGCCAAAGCGAGCAGGTGGTGCACTATCGTCTCGACTCGCCGGATGGCGATCAGGGTTACCCGGGTAATCTCATCGCCCACGTGTGGTTCCAGCTGGACGACGATAACTGCGTCTCGATTCGCTACGAAGCGCAAACCGATAAAGCGTGCCCGGTTAACCTCACCAATCACGCTTACTTTAATCTTGATGCCGATCATGGCGATGCGCGTCAGCATCGCTTACAACTGCATGCCGATCGCTACTTGCCGGTGGACAGCGAGGGGATTCCCAACGCGCCGCTGAAAGCGGTCACAGGCACCAGCTTTGATTTCACCCAGCCCAAGCGCGTGATGGATGATTTTCTGGCGGATGCGGATCAGCAAGCGGTGAAAGGCTACGATCACGCCTTTTTACTGCGCACTTCGGGCGACGTCAGCCAGCCGGCTGCACAGCTGTGGTCAGCCGATGAGAAACTGCAGCTCACGGTCTTTACCACGGCGCCCGCGCTGCAGTTCTACTCCGGTAACTATTTGGATGGCACCCGCGCGCGCGAGCATGAACGCTATACTGCGTTTCAGGGAATCGCCCTGGAGAGTGAGTGCCTGCCGGATTCGCCTAACCACGCGGAGTGGCCGCAGCCGGACTGCTGGTTGCAGCCAAGTCAGCGCTGGGAATCCGAGACGCGCTACCGCTTTACGTCGCGCTGAGCCAGCGGATGAAAAACGCGCACTGCGATGCTGACAGGCTTACGCCGTGCGCGGTTTTCCGTTATGGTATGGCGCTATCAGTGCGCTGCCGGTTAAGGTGGCTGCCGCCGGTTTCGACAACCATTTACATCAAGCATTAAGGAGTAAAGCTATGGCCGTAACTAAGCTGGTTCTGGTGCGCCACGGCGAAAGCCAGTGGAATCAGGAAAACCGCTTCACCGGATGGTATGACGTCGATCTGTCCGATAAGGGTCGCACCGAAGCCAAAGCAGCCGGTCAGCTGCTGAAAAAAGAAGGTTTCGTGTTTGATTATGCCTATACGTCCGTGCTGAAGCGCGCTATTCACACGCTGTGGAACGTGCTGGATGAGTTGGATCAGGCCTGGCTGCCGGTTGAAAAGAGCTGGCGCCTGAACGAGCGTCACTACGGTGCGCTGCAGGGTCTGGACAAAGCCGAAACCGCCGCGAAATACGGTGATGAGCAGGTCAAGCAGTGGCGCCGCGGCTTTGCCGTTACCCCCCCGGAATTAGACCGCAGCGATGAGCGTTTCCCCGGCCACGATCCGCGCTATAAATCCTTGACCGACGCGCAGCTGCCGACCACGGAGAGCCTGGCGCTGACTATCGATCGCGTGATCCCTTACTGGAACGAAAGCATTCTGCCGCGCATCAAAAGCGGTGAGAAAGTGATCGTGGCTGCCCACGGTAACTCGCTGCGCGCGCTGGTGAAATACCTCGACAACATGAGCGAAGATGAGATCCTCGAACTGAACATCCCCACCGGCGTACCGCTGGTGTATGAGTTCGACGAGAACTTCAAGCCGATCAAACATTACTACCTCGGTGACGCAGACGAGATCGCCGCGAAAGCCGCAGCGGTCGCCAACCAAGGTAAAGCGAAGTAATTTTCGCCTCCTTAGCAAAAAGGCCAGACGCGAGTCTGGCCTTTTTTTTGACTAATGCGCCTTAGCCGCGACGCTGTTGGATCGCCTGCGCCAGCTGACGCAGCACGATTTCCGTGTCGTCCCAGCCGATACACGCATCCGTCACGCTCTGACCATACACCAGCGCGTTACCGCTCTCCAGGCTCTGATTACCTTCCACCAGATGACTCTCAATCATCACGCCGGTGATCGCCTGCTCGCCGCCCGCAATTTGCTGCGCCACATCCTGCGCCACCACCATCTGGCGCTGGAACTGCTTGCTGCTGTTGGCGTGACTGAAATCGATCATCACCTGCGGTCGCAGCCCTGCACTCTCCAGCCCCGTTTTCACTGCCGCCACGTGCTCGGCGCTGTAGTTCGGGGCTTTGCCGCCGCGCAGAATTATGTGGCAGTCTTCGTTGCCGCGGGTTTCCACGATCGCCGAGTGGCCATATTTGGTTACCGACAGGAAGCAGTGTGGCGCGCTGGCGGCGCCGATTGCGTCAATCGCCACTTTGATGGTGCCGTCAGTGCCGTTCTTGAAACCCACCGGGCATGATAGGCCGGAGGCCAGCTCGCGGTGCACCTGCGATTCCGTGGTGCGCGCGCCGATGGCGCCCCAGCTCATGAGATCGGCCATGTACTGCGGCGTGATCATATCGAGGAACTCACCGGCGGTGGGCAAGCCCATGTCATTAATTTCCACCAGCAGCTTGCGCGCCAGGCGCAAACCTTCGTTAATTTGGAAGCTGCCGTCCATCCAGGGATCGTTGATCAGCCCTTTCCAGCCGACGGTGGTGCGCGGTTTTTCAAAATAGACGCGCATCACGACTTCAAGCTCCCCTTTCAGTTCGTCACGCAGCGCCAGCAGGCGGCGCGCGTACTCTTGCGCCGCGACCGTGTCGTGAATCGAGCAGGGTCCAATCACAACCAGCAGGCGGTCATCTTCACCGTGTAAAATCCGGTGGATCGCCTGGCGCGACAGCGCAACGGTTTTAGCGGCGCTGTCGGTAGCGGGGAATTTTTCAAGCAGAGCAACCGGAGGCAGAAGTTCTTTGATGTCTTTAATGCGTAAATCGTCGTTCTGGTAATCCATAGGTATTCCATTCAAATTTCTGGCCCAGCGCACGCCGGACGCAACCCGCTCAATGTATCCCGTCAGCAAGCAGGTGTAAAACGCGCCGCGTCGTCAATGGTATCGGTGAAATTTGCATTTATTCCGCAATGAACTAGGCTTATAAACGTTAGCGCTGAAGAATCCCGTGCTAACAATATTTAATTTTTATGCTGATCGTTTTTGATGAAATTTAATTTCGTCACGGCACGCTTTTTCCGTCACTCGGCATCAATGAGTGTCAGACAGCAACTCTTCCTTTATGACAGGAGCATAACGATGAATAAGTTTGCAATTATTTTTCTGACGGCAGCAATGGCATTGGGCAGCGGCGCGGCAATGGCTGACAACAACGGTGAAGCCAATGCTTCAGCGAAAGCCGGTGCAGCAGCGGGCGGCGCAAAAGAGAATCTGCCGCCAAACAAAGTTGATAATAGCAAAATTAATACCGGTAGCGAGAATACCAATACCGTGGCAACGCCTGGCACCAACACCAGCGATATGTCTGCTTCGGAAGTGCATAAAAATACGATGTGTAAAGACGGGCGTTGCCCGGATATGAATAAGAAAGTAGAAACGCAGAGCGGTAAAGACGTTAACACCAAGGTTGACGGCACCACCCAGTAATCACGCGTTTCGCATGACAAAGGGTACGCCACGGCGTGCCCTTTGTTTTTACGCCTGCACTTTTCCGCTATGCTGGAGCGATAAAAGTCTCAGGAATCGTTTCATGGCTTCCCTGCTCCTTATTGATGATCACCCGTTAGTTGAAGTTGCGCTGGAAGCAGCGTGTTTAAACGCCCCCATCCCGTTAACGCTCTATTCCGCGGCAAACGACGCGCAGGCGCGTCACCTCTTAAAGCAGCACGCCATTGACCTTATCGTACTCGATATCGGCCTGCCTGACAGCGATGGGCTGGAGCTGTTACGTCGCCTCCGCGCGCATGATGAGCGCTGTCCGGTGCTGATCTACTCAGCACAGCAGAGCCATCACACGCTGCTGCGCGCCGTTTCCCTCGGCGCGTCAGGCTATGTGGTAAAAAGCCAGAGCATGGCCCAGCTGCTGAGCGCCATTCTGGCGGTGCTGGGCGGCCAGCAGGCGTTCCCCCCTTTACCGCCGCGCGTCGCGCTGCCGCTCACCGACAAAGAGCAGCAGATTGCGGCGCTGCTGGTACGCGGTTTGTCAAATTTGCAGATTGGCGACCAGCTGCACATCAGCAATAAAACCGTCAGCACCCACAAAAAAAACATCCTGGAAAAAATGGGCGTTCAGTCGGTGGTGGAGCTGGCGGAACGTTGGAAGGCGCAGCCGTGAAAGCCTGGCGGCTGCTCGCCCTGCTGCTGTTTAGCCTGCTGGCGCGCGCCGAGCTGCAGCCCGCCAGCAGCGTGATGCTTCCGCCCATGATGCCTACCCCGCGCGCCGAACCTTGGTCCGCCGCCGAGGTGCGCGTGGGCGTGCCTGAGCAGAACAGCGCCCCTTGGTCGATGCGTATCGGCGATCGCATTTGGGGGATTGACGCCGACTACCTCAGCGCGCTGAGCCAACTTACCGGCATCCATTTCAGCCTGCGCGCCTATGCCAGCGAGGCCCAGCTGGTGGCGGCGCTAACGCAAGGCGAGGTGGATATGGTGCTCACGCAGCAGCATCACGCGCTGCCCGAGGATCTGGTTCTCAGCAACAGCTGGTACAGCAGCCCTATCCGTATCTATCGCAACCGCGACAATCAACGTGCGGTGATGTTTAACAGCCAGAATGCGCAGCTGACGATTGCCGCAAGCACCCTGGCACAGCTTCCGCCTCAGCAGGCAGATAAGCATCGCTGGCACGCGCTGCCGGGTAACTTGCAGGCACTTTACAGCCTGCTTAATCAGCAGAGCGATTACCTGGTGGCGGATGAAGCCAGCGCGGGCTTTTTGCTGAATCAGCTGCAACAGGGACAGATCTATGAGATCACCGCCGATCCCGGCGCTGGGGAAGTTTCGCTACGCGCAGTGGCGCGCGATCCGGCGCTGATTCACTGGCTCGATCAGCAGCTGCGCCTGCTGCCCGCCGAATTCAGCTTGCGCGTCCAGCAGCGCTGGAGCCCAGCGCTGCCGCGCTATCAGGACACGCAAACGTTGATGCTCACGCCCGGCGAAAAACAGTGGCTGGCGCAGCATACGGACATCCCTTTTGCCGCCGAAGCGGATAACGCCCCGTGGAGCTACCGCGACGCGCACGGCAACGCGCGCGGTTTCGGTATCGATCTGCTCAACGTGCTCAGCCAAAGCACCGGGTTGCGCTTTATCCCGCGCTGGGTCGCGAATCCGCAGCAGGCCGCGAGCTTACTGCAGCATCAAGAGGTGATGTTTAGCCTGATGCAGCCGCTTTACGACAACGCGGGCGACAGCGCCACGCTGTCGGTATGGCGCGCCATCTGGGGTATTTATACGCCGGTTGCGCAGCAGCCGATGAACTGGCAGGCGCTCGCGGGCAAACGCGTGGGCATTCTGCGCGGCGATCTGGCGCAGCAGGTGCTGCCCGCGGGTATCACGCCGCAGCGCTTTAGCGACCGCGATCAGCTCTGGCAAGCGCTCTACAACGGACAGCTTGATGCGGTCATGGATAACGTACTCTCTGCGCGCTGGCGCATGGCGAGCCGGGCGGACAGTCCCGTCCATTTGGCGTTCGCGGTGAGCGACATTGCCTGGCCTATGGCGATGCCGGTGAGTGACGCGCAACCGCAGCTGCGATCGTTACTCGACCGCGCCCTGCAGCAAATCCCCCCTGAGACGTTGAATCAGCTGCGTCTTAGCTGGTCACAGCCGCCGCAGCCCGGCACCCGCATGTCAATGCGCGCGATACCGCTGATGGTATTGATTGCCGCAGGCATCATTATTCTGCTGCTGCTTATTTTGCTGCTGCGGCGCTACCTGCAACAGCGTCGTGAACGTCTTCAGCGTGAGCAGGCTGAGCGCGCAAATGCCGCCAAGAGCCAGTTTCTTGCGGCCGCCAGCCATGAATTGCGCACGCCGATGCAGGCGATCCTGGGACTGCTGGAATTGGAGCAGCAGCAGCACCCCAACGAAAGGCTTGCGCTTATGCACAGCAGCGCACGCTCGCTCATGGCGTTACTGAATGATCTCCAGGATCACGCGCGCATTGAAAATCAGAGTTTTCGGCTCGCGCCGCGCCCGCTTGATTTGCGGCGCTGGCTGACGCAGCAGCAGCAGTTTTATCATCCGCTGATGCGCGAATCCGGACCGGTGCTGAAGGTTGAAGCACTCACGCCGCTGCCGGAGCGGGTATTGTTAGACGGTGACCGCTTGCAGCAGGTCGTAAATAATCTGGTGGCGAATGCCCTGAAATTCACCCGACACGGCGAAGTGCGGCTGTCGCTGGCGGTCACAGATGCGATCTGCTTAAACGTCGTTGACAGCGGCAGTGGCATTCCGCTGGCGGAACAGGCGCGGCTATTCGAACCGTGGTATCAGGCGCCTTCGGGCCGCAGCCATGCGGTGCAGGGCAGCGGACTGGGCCTGTTTATTTGTCGGGAAATCGTGCAGCGCATGGGCGGCTCGCTGCAACTCACCTCGACGCCGGGCCAGGGCACCCGCGTGGCGGTGCAGCTGCCTCTGGTGCTAAGCGATGCTCCCCTTTCTGCGCCGCCGCCGACGTGGCCACGCTATTCGCAGTTGCGCGTGGCGGTCGTCGACGACCATCCCACCAATTTGCTGGTGATGCAGCAGCAGCTGGCAGCTTTTGGTATTGAAGCCGTGCTGTTTGAAGAGGGGCGCGCGCTGCTGAAAGCGGATGCGGCGCACCCGTTTGATGTGCTGCTGATCGACCAGATGATGCCGCATCCCAACGGTTGGACGCTGCTGCGCATTCTCAGACGGCGCGAGCGAACGCGCGTACATTCGACGCTGCGCATCCTCTGCTCCGCAGATGTGCAGCTATTGAAAAAGCCGTTGCAGGCCAACGAAGCGCTGCTGCTCAAGCCGATTGCGCTGCAGCCGCTGGCCGATCTGCTGGCGCGGGCCGCGGAAGATCCGCTCCACGATCTGGCCCAGAACCTGTTGGCGCTCGCACAACACAATACGGCATTTCTTCCGCGCGTGTGCCAGAGCCTACAGCAGGTGTTGCAGCAAGACTGTGACACCCTGGCCCAAGCCTGGGCGCAGCACGACTGGACGACGCTGGCCAGCGCCGCTCATCGTCTGAAAGGCAGTTGGCTTATGCTCGGCCTTGAGACGATGGCCGCACGCTGTCAGCACATCGCTGACCAAGCGCACGCGCAGCAGATCGATGGCGATGCGCTCAATTTGCTACTATCAACCACTCACAAATTACTTCAACAATTGGAACGTTATGGCACACACTCACTCTCACAGCGAACATAGCGGGAACCGCACGCGGCTGGCCGCCGCGTTTGGCGTGACGGCGATCTTTATGGTGGCCGAAGTGGTCGGCGGCGTGCTGTCCGGTTCGCTGGCGCTGCTGGCGGACGCCGGGCATATGTTAACCGATGCCGCCGCGCTGTTGATGGCGCTGCTGGCCGTACAGTTTGCGCAGCGTAAGCCCAGCGGGCGCCATACCTTTGGCCTGCTGCGCCTCACCACCCTCGCCGCCTTTGTGAACGCCATTGCCCTACTGGCAATCACCGGTTTTATTGTCTGGGAGGCCATTCGCCGCTTCTGGCAACCGCAGCCGGTGCAAGGCGGTCTCATGCTCGGTATCGCGATTGCCGGGTTACTGGCAAATCTGCTGTCGTTCTGGCTGCTGCATCGCGGCAGCGAAGAGAAAAACCTTAACGTGCGCGCAGCGGCGCTGCACGTGCTCGGCGATCTGCTGGGCTCCGTTGGGGCGATCGCTGCCGCCGTGATCATCATGCTCACGGGTTGGACGCCCATTGACCCGATTTTGTCGCTGCTGGTGGCGCTGCTGGTGGTGCGAAGCGCCTGGGCGCTGCTGCGCGAGAGTTTGCATGAACTGCTGGAGGGAGCGCCGGGGAACATTGATTCGGAAAAGCTGGCGCGGGCGCTCACCCGTGACCTGCCAGAGGTGCGCAATGTGCACCATATTCATCTCTGGCAGGTGGGCGAGAAACCGATTCTGACGCTCCATGTGCAGGTGATTCCGCCCTACGATCACGATGCCCTGCTGCTGCAAATTCATCAATATCTGCATCAGCATTATCACATCGCTCACGCCACGGTGCAGATGGAGTATCAGCCCTGTACCGGTCACGAGTGCGAACTTTGTGCCGCCTCACACGACCATTCGTCCCATCCCGTGACGCTAGACGGGCACGCACATCACTGAGAAGCTGAAAGCGCACGCGAGCCGTGCTCGCGTGCGCTTCGCATCCACAATCGCGTACCGTTCAGGGCAATCAGCGTGAGAATGGCGTACTCAAGCGACATAGCATAAACCCCTTGCCGGGCGAAGATCATTACGCTTATCACGTTAATCACCACCCAAAGCAGCCAGTTCTCGACGTATTTGCGCGTCATGAGGATCATCGCCACGATGGAAAGCACCATCATGCAGGCATCCCAGAACGGGAAAGCATCCGGCTGCAGCTGCGGCATCGTTACCGTAAAGCCGAGGTTCTGCATAAGCATCACGGCGATACGCGTCAGGAAGCCAAACACCGGATCGATATAACGCGTCATCAGCGCAATGGCAATGACGCAGGCGGCGCCCCAGCCCAGCGCTTTAGGCAGCGACAACCAGCGGATCTTGAGCGCGGCCTCATTGGCGCTCGTTTGCCGACTCCAGGCGTACCAGCCGTAGACGTTGGCGACAAAAAAGAACAGCTGTAACAGCAAGCTGGCGTAGAGCTGAATCTGGAAAAAGATCACCGCGAACAGGCTAACGTTGATCAGGCCGAACAGATAATTGATGATTTTTTCTTTGCTGGCCAGCCAGATGCAGGCTAACCCGGCCAGCGTGCCGACGGCCTCAATCCATGACAGATCGTACCCCCCCACGCCCAGAGGTATATGCACCAGAATATTTTGCGTGCTAAAGAAATCCATAATTGGCACCTTTGTCATGTTGCATCAGGCATTGCCTTGCGCTTTGCGTTTCAGCTGTGCTGCAAAGTCTAGCATGCGGTTGAGCGGTCGCAGCGCCCCCTCGCGCAGCGCGGCATCGACGTGAATTTCGTGGGCGCTGCCTCCCTGCGCTAAGCCCTCGGCGATGGCCTGCAACCCGTTCATCGCCATCCAGGGGCAGTGCGCGCAGCTGCGGCAGGTGGCGCCCTCGCCCGCAGTGGGGGCTTCTAACAGTTCTTTATCCGGCACCGCCTGCTGCATTTTATAGAAAATGCCGCGATCGGTCGCCACGATCATCTGCGGGTGCGGCAGCGTTTTTGCCGCTTGAATCAGCTGACTGGTTGAGCCTACGGCATCAGCCAGATCGACAATGGCCTGTGGCGATTCCGGATGCACTAACACGGCCGCCTGCGGGTAAAGCGCTTTCATTTGCTGCAGCGCTTGGGTTTTAAATTCATCATGGACAATGCAGGCGCCCTGCCAGCACAACACGTCCGCACCGGTTTGCCTGGCGACATAGCGCCCCAGGTGACGGTCGGGCGCCCAGAGAATTTTTTCTCCTTGCCCATCAAGATAGTCAATCAGCTCAACCGCCATACTTGAGGTCACCACCCAGTCAGCGCGCGCTTTAACCGCCGCGGACGTGTTGGCATATACCACCACGGTGCGATCGGGGTGCATATCGCAGAAGCGAGTAAAGTCGTCGATTGGGCAGCCCAAATCGAGGGAGCACTCGGCCTGTAAGGTGGGCATCAGCACGGTTTTTTCCGGATTGAGGATTTTCGCCGTCTCGCCCATAAAGCGCACGCCGGCCACCAGCAACGTTTTTGCCGGGTGCGTACTGCCAAAACGGGCCATTTCCAGAGAGTCCGCCACACAGCCGCCGGTTTCTTCAGCCAGTGCTTGAATCGCCGGATCGGTATAATAGTGCGCCACCATGACCGCATCGCGCGCCTTAAGTAATCGTTTGATCTCGGACGTTAACGCCTCGGTTTGCTGCGGCGTGAGGCGGGCGGGCTTGGGGGGAAACGGATAGATCGCATTGTCGGGATCGAACATCAGGCTCATGACGCGGCTCTCGTTTTATGCATTTAACCCTGATGCCACAAAATACGCGTAAAAAGCATAAACAGGGCTTTCTTGTTTTGTATGCTAAACAAGATACGCGAAAGCCGCGCCGGTGTCGTGTTTTTTCTGGGTCCGTTACAGCAGAAGTGATCCGCTGGCCAGTGCAGCGGGACGCTCCAGCGCCAGTAAGAACGCTTTCACCTGCAGTCCGCCGGCAAAACCGGTGAGCGTGCCGTTGCTGCCAATCACGCGGTGGCACGGCGCCATAATCGAGAGCGGGTTTTTACCGTTAGCCGCGCCCACTGCGCGCACCGCCTTGGGATGGCCAATCTGTTCGGCGATCTGCCGATAGCTGCGCGTTTCCCCAAAGGGGATCGTCATGAGCGCCTGCCACACTTTTTTCTGAAATGGCGTCCCCACGGTATCAAACGGCATATCAAACTGCTGCCGCTGCCCGGCAAAATAGGCCTGCAGTTGGCGTTCGGCTTCACACAAAAGGGGATGTGCGTCATTACGGCTAACAGGCTGCAGCGGCACGCGCTGCGCGCGTTCGTTTTCCCATAAGATGGCGGACAGTCCACGATCGGTGGCAATGAGGGTCAGCTCCCCCACCGGCGTGTGGGTGGTTTTAGCGTGATACATGGGGCAACCTCCGGTCATAACAAGAGCGGCTATTATCGCACTTTACACGTGATGCACTGGCTGTTTTCGGACACGAGCATAAACTGATTAGCTGTCCGAAAACAGCGAGTACCCACGGCGGCATTAGATAAAGATGCTGTTCTTTGCCGGAGAAGATGATGTTCGATCCAGACACTGCCTACCAGGCGCTCACCGCGCGCGACAGCCGATTCGATGGCCTTTTTTTTGTGGGCGTCACTTCAACCGGTATTTACTGCCGACCCATCTGCCCGGTAAAAGCGCCGATGCAGAAAAATTGCCTGTTTTTTAGCAGCGCGGAAGCCGCAGAGCAGGCGCATTTTCGCCCCTGTCTTCGCTGCCGCCCTGAGCTCGCCCCGGGATTGGCCCCCGTGGACAGCCATCACCGCATCGCCGATCGCCTGATTCGCCGGATAGAAGAGGGGTTGCTGGAAGAGCATGAGACGCTGGCCGACATTGCCCGCGAGTTCAATCTCAGCGAGCGACAGTTGCGCCGCGTGGTACAGCAAGAGTTAGGCGTTTCCCCGTTAGCGCTGCGACAGACGCGACGGATGTTGCTCGCGAAGCAGCTGTTAACGGAAACCGCGTTGCCCATCACCGATATCGCCTATGCCAGCGGGTTTCGCAGTTTACGCCGCTTTAACGCGGTGTTTCAGGCACGCTACCGCATGACGCCGTCCCGACTGCGCAAACACCTACAGCAGGAGGCCGACACGGCCATGCAGGAGAGCGCCACGCTGCGCCTGAGCTATCGTCCGCCTTATGACTGGGACGCTCTGCTGGCGTTTCTTGCCCTGCGCGTGATGAAAGAGGTGGAGTGGGTGCACGCGGGCTTTTACCACCGAACCGTCTCGCTGGGCGGCCACCACGGCTGGATCCGCGTCGGTCATTTACCCGAAAAGCAGGCGCTACACGTCGAGTTCAGCACCACGCTGGTTCCGGTTTTACCTCTGCTGCTGCGCCGCTTGCGCGATCTGTTTGATCTGGATGCTCAGCCACTGCGCATCAGTGAGCAGTTGGGCGCCGATCCCCTGCTGCATGAGAGCGTAACGCGTTTTCCGGGCCTGCGCGTGCCGGGGGCGTTTGATGGCTTCGAGCTGGCGCTGCGCGCCATTCTAGGACAGCAGGTGACGGTTAAAGCCGCGACCACGCTGAGTTGCCGTATGGCGGAGCGCTTCGGCATCCCCTTCACCACGCCGTGGCCTGCCCTCTCTCGCCTGCCCCCTGACGCTGAGCTGCTGGCTGGCGCCTCCGTGGAGGAGATTGCCCCCCTTGGCATCGTACGCACCCGCGCGCAAGCTATCCTGCATCTGGCGCAGGCCTGCACATCAGGGGCGCTGCGTTTTCACGGTGCAACGCCACCTGATGAGGTTCAGCAGCAGTTGATGAGCATTAAAGGTATTGGGCCGTGGACGGCAAGCTATATCGCGATGCGCGCGCTGCGCTGGCCGGACGCATTTCCCAAAGAGGATATCGCGATCCGCAATAATCTAGGCGGCCTCAGCGCCAAAGCCGCTGAGCAGCGCGCCCAGGCCTGGCGGCCATGGCGCAGCTATGCGGTACTGCACATCTGGCAGAGCCTGACGCCGCCGAAAGCAACGAAGCCGTAGCGACCGTCCTGCGGCAGGTTCTCATCCTGCACGTTTTCGTTCCGCGCCCGAAAACGAAAAAAGCGCCTGTTAGGCGCTTTTCTCTAAATCTGGTGGGTCGTGCAGGATGGCCTCGTCCCCTTCGGGGACTCGCCCTGCGGGTGATGCTTACGCATCAGCCTGCATCGCAACGGCGATGCAGTCGACCTGCGGCAGGTTCTCATCCTGCACGTTTTCGTTCCGCGCCCGAAAACGAAAAAAGCGCCCGTTAGGCGCTTTTCTCTAAATCTGGTGGGTCGTGCAGGATGGCCTTGTCCCCTCCGGGGACTCGCCCTGCGGGTGATGCTGGCGCATCAGCCTGCATCGCAACGGCGATGCAGTCGACCTGCGGCAGGTTCTCATCCTGCACGTTTTCGTTCCGCGCCCGAAAACGAAAAAAGCGCCCGTTAGGCGCTTTTCTCTAAATCTGGTGGGTCGTGCAGGATTCGAACCTGCGACCAATTGATTAAAAGTCAACTGCTCTACCAACTGAGCTAACGACCCGCTCGAAAGGCTTCATTCTAATTTGATGGTGGGTCGTGCAGGATTCGAACCTGCGACCAATTGATTAAAAGTCAACTGCTCTACCAACTGAGCTAACGACCCATCAGAATTATGAAGCGCACTGAAGAAGATATCCCAACCATCGTGGAAAGATGGTGGGTCGTGCAGGATTCGAACCTGCGACCAATTGATTAAAAGTCAACTGCTCTACCAACTGAGCTAACGACCCCTCTTCAGCGTTGCCATTACTTATTAAGATATGTCCCGGCAACGGCGGCATATATTACTGATTTAGCGGGAGGGCGCAACCCTTATTTTCCCCCTAAACACTCAATCGCTTACCTTTCATGCTGCAAGACCAGAAATCATACGAAATCTGGTCTTTAATGCTCACATTACAAACTGGCGATACGCTTTTGCGCCAGCTTCGCAGACTCGGTGTTAGGAAACTGCTTGATCACTTGCTGATAGACCGCTTTCGCTTTGGCCGTATCATTTTTGTCCTGCATGATCACGCCCACCTTAAATAACGCTTCCGCTGCTTTCGGTGATTTGGGGTAATTTTTCACAACCGAGGCAAAATAATAGGCCGCGTCGTCTTTTTTACCCTTGTTGTAATACAGCTGACCGAGCCAGTAATTCGCATTAGGCTGATAGGTGGAGTCAGGATATTTCTTCACCCACGCTTGCAGCGCAGCGATTGCCTGATCGTACTGCTTTTTCTCCAAGATCAGCGCCACGGCTGCATTGTAGTCCGTGTTGGCATCACCGGTTTGCGCAGGCGCGGCGCTATCGCCTGCCGCACTATTGCCGGCGGAAGCCTCAGCGTTTCCCGCCGCGTTGGCGGCAGCATCACCGTTTGCCGGTGCGGATGCATTACTGTTGCTGCTGCTCAAACTATCGATCTGCTGATAAAGCTGCTTCTGGCGCTCAATCACCTGATTCAATTGATAGCTATTTTGCTGGATTTGACCACGTAGCGAATCGATATCGCTTTGGTTATCGCCCATCTGCTGCTGAAGCTGCTGCAGAAGCTGTGCCTGAGCATTGGAGATGCGTTCAAGATTGGTGACACGGTCTTCGACCGAGCCAGAGCCAACGTTACTGATTGACGCCTGGGCATTAGCGGCCCAAGGGGCCGCTACGCCAACCAGTAACGACAGACTCAACAGGTGAAGTCTGAAGTTACTAATCATGTGATTCTCTTAGTAAACCAGTACGGCACGACGGTTTTTAGCGTAAGCCGCTTCGTCATGGCCCAGTACAGCAGGTTTTTCTTTACCGTAAGAAACGATAGACATCTGGTCAGCAGACACGCCTTTGCCCTGCAGGTACATTTTCACGGCGTTAGCACGACGCTCGCCCAGTGCAATGTTGTACTCTGGGGTACCGCGCTCATCCGCGTGACCTTCGATGGTGACTTTATAAGACGGGTTGCCACGCAGGAAAGCCGCGTGCTGATCCAGCATCTGTGCGTAATCAGACTGGACGTCGTATTTGTCCAGACCGAAGTAAACGATGTTGTTCTGCTGCAGCTGCTGCATTTGCAGACGAGCCTGCTCATCAGAAGACATGTTGCCGTTCATGCCAGAACCGGAACCGTAAGCACCGTCAGTGCCGCCCATGCCGGTCTGATCGTTGTTGTTGTTTTTGTGAGAGCTACATGCAGCCACCGCGAGAACCGGCAGAGCCAGCATCAAACCCTTCAGCATTTTGTTCAGTTGCATTTTTTTAATCCTATTATTTTGTTTGCCACACATTTACTCCCCCGCCGCGCGAGGGAGCCATGCATCACAGATACGGCGACCAGGCAGGGAATTTGACCTGTCCATCGGTTGCCGGAAGACGCGCTTTGAAACGCCCGTCGGTTGACACTAACTGCAGCACGGAACCCATTCCCTGAGTAGAGCTATAGATAACCATTGTGCCGTTGGGTGCCAGACTTGGCGTTTCATCCAGGAACGTATCCGTTATTGTTTGAACGGCTCCCGTTACCAGATCTTGTTTGGCGACGTGCTGCGCGCCACCGGCGCTGCTAATCATCACCATGGTTTTACCGTCGGTTGACACATCCGCATCCTGGTTTTGCGCACCTTCCCAGGTAATACGTTGTGGCGTACCGCCGTTAATACTGACTTTATAAATCTGAGGCGCACCGGCTTGGTCTGAAGTGTAGGCCAGCGTCTGGCTGTCAGGGAACCACGTCGGTTCAGTGCTGTTGTAACGGCCGTCTGTAACCTGGCGCGTCTGACCAGAGGCTAAATCCATCACGTAAAGGTTCAGGCTACCGGTTTTTGACAGGGCAAAGGCCAGCTTAGAGCCGTCTGGTGAGAAGGCTGGTGCACCGTTGTGACGTGGATAGGAAGCGACCTGACGAATGGCACCGTTTGCCAGCGTCTGCACCACCAGCGCTGACTTGCCGCTTTCAAAGGTCACGTAAGCGACTTTGCTGCCGTCTGGGGACCAGGCGGGCGACATCAGCGGCTGCGGTGAACGATGGACCACAAACTGGTTGTAACCGTCGTAGTCGGACACGCGCAGTTCATAGGGGAACTGCCCGCCATTGGTCTGCACAACGTAAGCAATACGGGTACGGAATGCGCCTTTGATGCCCGTCAGCTTCTCGAAAACTTCATCACTGGCGGTGTGTGCCGCATAGCGCAGCCACTGTTTGGTGACTTTAAAGGAGTTCTGCGCCAGCACGCTGCCCGGCGCACCGCCGGTATCGACCAGCTGGTAAGCAATCTGATAGCTGCCATCGGGATTAGGCGTGACTTGTCCCACGACAACGGCATCAATACCCAATGCACTCCAGGCCGCAGGTTGAACTTCCTGCGCGCTGGTGGGCTGCTGTGGCAAGCGTGAGCGGTCCAGTGGGTTGAACTTACCGCTATTGCGCAGGTCGGCAGAAACGATGCCGCCGATATCTTCCGGCGCGGCACCGGAGCCAGCCCATTTAAACGGAACAACACCAATGGGACGGGCGGTATTCACGCCCTGCGTAATTTCAATGCGTACTTCCGCATGCAGCATGGCTGCCCACAGCAGTACAAAAAAACCTAAGGTTACACGAAGTGCCTGCTTCATTTTTTCTCCCTTACCTGAACCGGGGTTCACGATAATTCGCACAGTTCCTGAAAACACGAGTAGTCATAAAATACGGCAAGCTAACCTTAGTTCAACCTGCCGTAAGTTACTGCATTATTCCGGTTTGAAACGCATCGGCGCGTTTTTAAACACTTCATACACCGCCTGAGAAGGCGGCTTGGGAATACGGGCCTGCTTCGCGGCTGTGATGGCCGCCTGACACAGTGCGGGATCGCCACCTTCAGCTTTCACGTCAATCAGTAAACCATCCGGCGCCAGCTTAATGCGCAGGTTGCATTCCTTGCCACGGAACGTGTCTGCATCGTAAAAGCGGCTTTGAATCGCGCCCACCACTTGTCCAAGGTAGGAGTTGATTTCTGCACCAGAGGCGCCCGCCTTCTTCTGATTACCCTGGCCTGCTGCGCCGCCGCCAGCGGATGAACCGCTTTTCGGCGCATTCTTACCCGAGCTTAGACCGCCGAGCAGATCGTCCACATCGCTTTCATTCTTGGCCGCTTCCGCCGCCGCTTTTTTCTTCGCATCAGCAGCCGCTTTCGCTTTGGCTGCGGCTTCGGCCTTGGCTTTCGCAGCAGCGTCGGCTTTTGCTTTTGCTGCAGCGTCAGCTTTGGCTTTCGCTTCCGCTGCGGCTTTCTCTTTGGCCGCCTCGGCCGCTTTCTCTTTGGCTTCCTGAACGGCTTTGGCCTTCGCTTCTGCCGCCGCCTGAGCTTTGGCTTCCGACTCAGCCTTGGCTTTGGCCTCGGCTGCGGCTTTAGCTTGCTCGGCCGCTTTCTCTTTGGCGGCTTCGGCTGCGGCGGCTTTAGCCTGCGCTTCGGCTTTTTTCTTCGCGTCAGCGGCGGCTTGTTTCGCCTGCTCTTCAGCTTTGGCTTTCGCATCCGCAGCGGCCTTAGCCTGTGCATCTGCTTCAGCTTTCGCATCGGCTTTTGCTTTTGCGGCAGCCGCCTCAGCGGCCTTTTGCTGTTCCTGAGCCTGTTTCGCAGCCGTTTCAGCCGCTTTCTGCTGCTCAGCCTGCTGTTTAGCCTGCTCTTTGGCTTCCTGCTGGGCTTGCAAACGCTCTTTTTCCATCTCTTTCAGGCGCTGCTGCTCGGCGGCTTGCTTCTGCTGTAGCTCTTCTGCCTGCTGCTGTGCCTGCTTTTCACGCTGCTGTTCGGCGCGCTGACTGTCTCGCTGCTGATTCTGCTGGCGGTTATATTGCTCCACCATGGCACCTGAATCGACCATCACCGCATCGATATCACTGCCGCCCCCGCCGCCGCTGGATTCGATTTTTTCGTTAAACGAGCTCCAAATCAGCAGGGCAATAAGCACGATGTGCAGCAGCACCGAAATGATAATTGCGCGTTTTAACTTCTCGTTCTGTTCGGTTGCCTTCGACACTCTCGGTTCCCAAAAACAATTCGCTTTAAATCGGCTGCGTCATCAAACCGACAGATTTCACGCCAGCCTGATGCAGCAGGTTAAGCGCCTTGATGATTTCGTCGTAAGGCACATCTTTCGCACCGCCGATCAGGAAGACGGTTTTTGGATTCGCTTCGATGCGGCGCTGTGCTTCACTCACCACCTGCTCGGGGGGCAGCTGCGTCATGCGGTCGTGATCGACCACCAGGCTGTACTGCCCTACCCCTGCCACTTCCACAATAACCGGGGGATTATCGTCGGTCGATACGGTTTTCGAATCCGTAGCATCGGGCAGATCCACCTCGACGCTCTGCGTGATAATCGGCGCAGTCGCCATAAAGATGAGCAGCAACACCAACAGCACGTCCAGCAGTGGAACAATGTTAATTTCCGACTTAAGGTCGCGACGCCCGCGACCACGCGTTCTGGCCATCGTTAACCTCGACTTACTTGGCGTTGTCGGTGGAGAATGCCTGGCGATGCAGGATAGCCGTGAACTCTTCCATAAAGTTGTCGTAACCCTGTTCCAGCTTGTTAACACGCTGGTTCAGTCGGTTGTACGCCATGACGGCAGGAATCGCGGCAAACAGACCGATGGCCGTGGCGATCAGCGCTTCAGCGATACCGGGCGCGACCATTTGCAAGGTGGCCTGTTTAACGGCACCCAGCGCGATAAAGGCATGCATGATGCCCCAGACAGTACCGAACAGTCCGATATAAGGACTGATGGAACCCACGGTACCCAGGAAAGGAATATGGTTTTCCAGCGCTTCCAGTTCGCGATTCATTGAGATGCGCATTGCACGGCTGGCGCCCTCTACAACGGCCTCCGGCGCGTGGCTATTCGCGCGATGAAGACGGGCGAACTCTTTAAAGCCTGCGTAGAAGATCTGCTCTGAACCGTTGAGTTCATCGCGGCGCCCCTGGCTTTCCTGATACAGACGCGAGAGTTCAATGCCTGACCAGAATTTGTCTTCAAACGCCTCCGCTTCGCGATTGGCCGCGTTCAGGATACGGGTACGCTGAATAATGATTGCCCATGAGGCAATGGAAAAGCCGATCAAAATCAACATGATAAGTTTGACCAGAAGACTCGCCTTCAGGAACAAATCAAGTACGTTCATGTCAGTCACTGCTTGAACTCCGCGACAATAGACTTGGGAAGCGCAATCGGCTTCATTAGATGTGGATTGATGCAGGCAATCAGGACTTCCGCTTCATTCAGCACGTTGCCTTCTGCATTCACGATGCGCTGCGAGAATGTCATGGTCGCCCGCGTCATTGACGTGACTTCGCTCTGAATCTCGAGAAGATCGTCAAGACGTGCCGCAGCCACGTAGTCCACCGTCATGCGCCGTACCACAAATGCCACCTGCTGCTCGAGCAGGGCTTGCTGATTGAAATGACGCTGGCGCAGCATTTCGGTACGTGCTCGTTCATAAAAAGCAAGATAGCTGGCGTGGTAAACCACACCACCGGCATCCGTGTCTTCGTAATAGACCCGAACCGGCCAGCGAAACAGCGTTGTACTCACTCTACATCCCGGTCTCATTTTAAACGTTGCTACTATACGCAAGAGCGATCCGCTTGGGAATGCTCCGCTATGGCCAGGAGAAAATAATTATCACACGTTAACACTCTGAAGGATTTACCGGTGACTTCTTGACCAAAGACTGACACAGGCTCACTTTACAAGGAAAGTTTGCCCTTAAAAGTCCGGTAAATGAGGTTTAAGACGCTCTGGCGCCTCAAGGGAAGGGATAAGCCGGTGAGCAAGGACTCAACGGCCCTTGCTGCACCTTTTCGGGTTACTTTTGGCTCTGCGCACTCACGTCTTCTGCTTGCTCAATGGCCAGCGCCGTAATGATGCCAAACGCACAGGCCAGCAAGGTGCCAAGAATCCAGGCAAAATACCACATGGTGTGTCTCCTTTCTCAATATAGCGAGTGCGTGTTGCGCTCAATGTGTTCTTGGGTAATGCGACCAAACATCTTGTAATAACACCACGCGGTATAAGCCAAAATGATCGGTACAAAGATCATTGCGGCCACGGTCATCACCCGTAGCGTCAGCAGGCTGGAGGTGGCATCCCACATTGTCAGGCTGCTGCCCGGCACCGTGCTGGAAGGCATGATGAACGGGAACATGGCAACCCCCGCAGTCATGATGATGCAGGCCAGCGTGAGCGAAGAGCACACAAATGCCCACGCTCCCCTCTTACGACGCACACAGACAAGGGTCAATAAGGGCAATACAACGCCCAACAGCGGAAACAGCCACAGTGCGGGCGCGTGCTGGAAATTCGCCAGCCACGCGCCTGGTTGTTGCACCACCGCTTTGCCCAAGGGGTTAGAGGCCGCATGGTGATCCACAACGCTATTTAACACATAGCCATCAATACCGTACTTCACCCATGCGCCGGCCAGCGCGAATCCTACCAGCGTCACCAGCGCGCTGATCTGCGCCGTGCGCCCCGCGCGCTGGTGCAATTCCCCCTCGGTGCGCATCAGCAGATAGGTTGCTCCTTGCGTCAAAATCATCGCCACGCTGATCGCCCCCGCCAGCAGACCAAACGGGTTCAGCAGCTGAAAGAAGTTACCGGTGTAAAACAGTCGCAGATACGCATCCGCATGAAACGGCACGCCCTGTAGCAGGTTGCCGAATGCCACACCTATAACCAGCGGCGGAACACAACTGCCGATGAAGATCCCCCAGTCCCATGCGCCGCGCCAGCGCCTGTCCTCAATTTTTGAGCGGTAATCAAAGCCGACCGGACGAAAGAACAGCGACGCAAGCACCAGTATCATCGCAACGTAGAAGCCAGAAAAGGCGGCGGCGTAAACCATCGGCCAGGCAGCGAACAGCGCCCCACCGGCCGTAATCAGCCATACCTGATTGCCGTCCCAGTGCGGTGCAATCGCATTGATCATAATGCGCCGTTCGGTATCGGTGCGACCCAGTACGCGCGTCAGCATGCCAACGCCCATATCAAAGCCATCCGCCACGGCAAAACCAATCAGCAGAACGCCAATCAGCAACCACCAGATAAAGCGTAAAACTTCGTAGTCGAACATGATCGCTCTCCTTTATACGCGCGCAGGCTGTGTCGCCGCAGTGGCAACTTCGTGATGATAACGCCCGGTTTTAAGACTGCTGGGGCCGCGTCGCGCGAATGTGAACATCAGGTACATTTCTGCGATGAGGAATAGCGTGTAGAGCCCACAGATCAGGAGCATGGAGAAGAGAATATCGCCGGTGGTCAGCGAAGAGTTCGCCACAGCGGTGGGAAGCACCTCACCAATCGCCCACGGCTGACGGCCATATTCCGCAACAAACCAGCCGGACTCAATCGCGAGCCACGGCAGAGGAATGCCATACAGTGCCGCCTTGAGCAGCCATCGGCGTTGGCCAATGCGATTACGCACGACGCTCAGGAAAGCGAGCCCGATAATGGCCAGCATCAGTGCCCCACTGAGTACCATGATGCGGAAAGCAAAATAGAGGGGGGCAACCCGTGGTATAGAGTCTTGGGTCGCCTGTTGGATTTGGGCTTCGCTGGCATCGGCCACGTTCGGCGTGTATCGCTTCAGCAGCAGGCCGTAGCCGAGATCCTGCTTGCTGGCTTCGAAATCACGGCGTACAGCGGGATCCTGATTGCCCTCGCGCAGCGCGTTAAGCAGCGCATAGGCTTTCATGCCATTGCGAATGCGCACTTCATGCTGCGCCAACAGTTCTTTCAACCCTGTGACCGGTTTATCCACCGATCGCGTGGCGATAAGGCCGAGCAGATAAGGAATCTGAATCGCATAACGGTTTTCGCGCGTGGTTTGATTGGGCACCCCAAACAGCGTAAACGCCGCGGGCGCGGGCTGCGTTTCCCATTCTGCTTCGATAGCAGCCAGCTTGGTTTTTTGCACGTCGCCCATTTCGTACCCGGATTCGTCGCCCAACACGATGGCAGAGAGAATGGCGGCGATGCCAAAGCTGGCGGCAATGCCGAAAGAGCGTTTAGCAAAGGCCCGATCGCGTCCTTTGAGCAGATACCACGCGCTGATGCCCATGATAAACATGGCGCCCGCGGTATAACCTGCGGCCACCGTGTGAACAAATTTCACCTGTGCAACCGGGTTCAGTACCAGCTGGGAAAAACTCACCATTTCCATGCGCATGGTTTCAAAATTGAATTCCGATGCGATGGGATTTTGCATCCAGCCGTTCGCCACCAGGATCCATAAAGCAGACATATTTGAGCCCAATGCCACCAGCCAGGTTACGGCGAGATGTTGAACTTTTCCAAGGCGATCCCAGCCAAAGAAAAACAGCCCTACAAATGTGGATTCCAGAAAAAAGGCCATTAAACCTTCGATGGCCAGCGGCGCGCCAAAAATATCGCCGACATAGTGTGAGTAATACGACCAGTTAGTACCGAACTGAAACTCCATGGTCAGTCCGGTAGCCACGCCCAACGCAAAGTTAATACCGAATAATTTGCCCCAGAATTGGGTCATGTCTTTATATATTTGCTTGCCCGTTAATACATAGACGGTTTCCATTATTGCCAGTAAAAACGCCATTCCTAGCGTTAACGGCACAAACAGAAAATGATACATCGCCGTCAGGGCAAACTGTAAACGCGACAGCTCGACAACATCTAACATGATGACTCCTTGCTCCCTACGCGAGCGAACGCCGCGCACTCTGCCAACGGCAGTCATGACAGCGTAAAGTAAGATTCAGGAAGGACTGTTCATTCATTTCATCCGCCTAACCGGCAGCGCAACGCGCGCGAGTAAGGTTGATGAAAATTCCCTAAAAGACCGATCGCTTCACTCTGCTTCGTGCGGGAGGGGCGTGAGGGAGAAGGCTAAATTGATGCCATCGCGCCAGGCACAAGCCACTCAATTAACGGAAAAAAGAGTGAATTGATGCAGCGCAATTTATACCTGTTGAATCGTTCATCGCCAGCGATATAGTTGTTTATTTCCACGCCTTTATTGATCTGGATTAAGCCAAAAACTTTCCAAATATGTAGGGTAATAGGCGTTGTTAAAAAATTGTCACTCGTGGCGTAATTGTTCAGCGAGTTAATTACTTTTTGCGCAATTATTTAACGTTAACGCGTACAGACAGGACCGAAGACACGTTCATGGGTGCAGCACATCGGCGAGAAGAAAGTGAAGGCTTCACGACCCTGTTGCAAAAAAAAAGCCACCCGAAGGTGGCTTAAAGCACAAGCGATTGTGGCTTATTTAGCTGGCAACACGGCTTTTACTGCATCGCCGATGTCTGCCAGGCTGCGCACGGTTTTCACACCAGCAGCTTCCAGCGCGGCAAACTTCTCGTCCGCCGTGCCTTTACCGCCGGCGATGATGGCACCCGCGTGACCCATACGCTTGCCTTTTGGCGCAGTTACGCCGGCAATGTAGCCAACAACGGGCTTGGTCACGTGCTCTTTGATAAAGGCCGCCGCTTCCTCTTCCGCGCTGCCGCCGATCTCACCGATCATCACGATCGCTTCGGTCTGCGGATCGTCCTGGAACATTTTCAGGATATCGATGAAGTTAGATCCCGGAATCGGATCGCCGCCGATACCCACGCATGTTGACTGACCGTAACCGATATCGGTGGTCTGCTTAACCGCTTCATACGTCAGCGTCCCTGAACGTGAAACGATGCCCACGCGGCCTGGCTGATGGATGTGGCCTGGCATGATGCCGATTTTGCATTCGCCTGGGGTAATCACCCCTGGGCAGTTCGGGCCAATCATACGCACGCCAGCTTCATCCAGCTTCATTTTAACCGTGAGCATATCCAGCGTCGGGATGCCTTCGGTGATGGTGATGATAAGCTTGATACCCGCCTCGATCGCTTCCAGGATACCGTCTTTGCAGAACGGAGCCGGAACGTAGATAACGGTGGCCGTTGCGCCTGTGGCTTCAACCGCTTCGCGCACAGTGTTAAACACCGGCAGGCCCAAATGCGTGGTGCCGCCTTTGCCTGGCGTAACACCGCCAACCAGCTGCGTGCCATACGCCAGCGCCTGCTCAGAGTGGAAAGTTCCCTGGCCACCGGTGAAACCCTGGCAGATAACTTTGGTGTTTTTGTCGATCAGAATGGACATTATTTACCCTCCGCAGCAGCAACAACACGCTGTGCCGCGTCTGTCAGGCTGGTTGCTGCAATGATGTTCAGACCGCTGTCCGCCAGTTTTTTGGCGCCCAGCTCGGCGTTGTTACCTTCAAGACGTACCACCACCGGCACGTTAACACCCACTTCGGCAACTGCACCGATAATGCCGTCTGCGATGAGATCGCAGCGCACAATGCCGCCGAAAATGTTAACGAAAACCGCTTTCACGGCATCGTCAGACAGGATGATTTTGAAGGCTTCGGTCACGCGCTCTTTGGTTGCGCCGCCGCCGACATCAAGGAAGTTTGCAGGCTGACCACCGTGGTGTTTCACGATGTCCATGGTGCCCATCGCCAGACCCGCACCGTTGACCATACAGCCAATGTTGCCTTCCAGCGCGACGTAGTTCAGCTCCCACTGCGTTGCGTGAGCTTCACGAGGATCTTCCTGGCTTGGATCGCGCATTTCGCGCAGCTCAGGCTGACGGAACAGGGCGTTACCGTCTGCACCCAGTTTACCATCCAGGCAGATCAGATCGCCCTGCTTGGTAATCACCAGCGGGTTGATCTCGACCATGGCCAGATCGCGCTCCAGGAACATGGTTGCCAGGCCCATGAAGATTTTGGTGAACTGGCTGACTTGCTTACCGGTCAGACCCAGTTTGAACGCCAGCTCACGGCCTTGATAAGGCTGAGGACCTGTTAACGGATCCAGCGCCATTTTGTGGATCAGGTGCGGGGTTTCTTCCGCCACTTTCTCGATTTCCACGCCGCCTTCAGTCGATGCCATGAAGATCACACGACGCGTCGCGCGGTCAACCACTGCACCCAAGTACAGCTCTTGATCGATATCTGTCGCCGCTTCAACCAGGATCTGATTCACTGGCTGACCGTTTGCGTCTGTTTGGTAGGTGACCAGGCGCTTGCCCAGCCAGTTTTCAGCAAATGCACGGATATCTTCTTTGCTATTCACTACCTTCACACCGCCCGCTTTACCGCGGCCACCGGCATGAACCTGACATTTAACTACCCACGGGCCAGCGCCAATTTTAGAGGCGGCTTCTTCTGCTTCACGTGGCGTAGTACAGGCGTAGCCAGTGGGTGCCGGCATACCATACCGCGCAAACAACTGCTTCGCCTGGTATTCGTGTAAGTTCATGATGTTCTATCCATTCAGGTCTGAAAAGATTATAAATTTGGGCACATCACGCGGTGACGTGCCCGGCGAAAATTAGACATCCAGCAACAGACGCGCAGGATCTTCCAGCATCTCTTTCACGGCCACCAGATAACCCACGGATTCGCGGCCATCAATCAGGCGATGATCGTAAGAGAGCGCCAGGTACATCATCGGCAGAATCACTACCTGACCATTCACCGCCATTGGACGCTCTTTAATGGCGTGCATGCCCAGAATGGCGCTCTGCGGTGGGTTAATGATTGGCGTAGACATCAGCGAACCAAATACGCCACCGTTGGTGATGGTGAAGTTACCGCCGGTCAGTTCTTCAACGGTGAGCTTGCCGTCACGACCTTTGACTGCCAGCTCTTTAATTTTTTTCTCGATGTCCGCCATGCTCAGCGCATCAACGTCTTTGAGCACTGGCGTAACCAGACCACGCGGGGTGGATACGGCAATGCTGACGTCGAAGTAGTTGTGGTAAACCACATCTTCACCGTCAATCGACGCGTTCACCTCTGGGAAACGTTTCAGCGCCTCAACCACCGCTTTGATATAGAAAGACATAAAGCCCAGACGCACGCCATGACGCTTCTCGAACGCGTCACCGTACTGCTTACGCAGGTCCATGATAGGCTTCATGTTGATTTCGTTGAACGTGGTCAGCATCGCGGTACTGTTTTTTGCTTCCAGCAGACGCTCAGCCACGCGCTTGCGCAGACGGGTCATTGGAACGCGTTTTTCACTGCGGTTTGACACCGCAGGTTGCGCAGTCGCGGCAGCAGCCGGAGCGGCTTTACCGCCTTCCGCTTTCTTCGCCAGATGTTTCTCAACATCTTCCCGCGTCAGTCGACCACCCACGCCAGTGCCTTTGATTTGGCTGGCATCCAGATTGTTTTCAGCAATCAGGCGACGCACCGCTGGGCTCAGCGCATCGTTGCTCTCTTCTTCCAGCGACGCGGTCTGGCGCTGTGCAGGTGCGGACTCGTTGCTCTCAACCTTCGCTGCCGTCTCTTTACCGCCGCTGTTGCCTTCTTTCAGGCGTCCCAGCAGCTGGCGTGACGTCACGGTTGCGCCCTCTTCTTCCAGCACCGCTTCCAGAATACCGTCGGCTGAAGCAGGGACTTCCAGCACGACTTTGTCCGTCTCAATTTCAACCAGAACTTCGTCGCGGCTCACGGCGTCGCCAGGTTTTTTGTGCCACGTTGCAACCGTTGCGTCCGCTACGGATTCAGGCAAATCGGGAACCAGAATTTCTACGCTACTCATTTTCTTTCCTTTTAATTAACCAAGGTTCAGCGCGTCGTTAACCAGGTCTTGCTGCTGTTGTTGATGTACGGACATGTAGCCCACGGCTGGTGAAGCAGAAGCCGGACGGCCCGCGTAACGCAGGGACGCACCAAAGGGAACCACTTCGCGGAAATGATGCTGACTGCAATACCATGCGCCCTGATTCAGCGGCTCTTCCTGACACCAGACAAAATCCTGGACATGGGCATAATCTTGCAACGCGGCCTGCACCGCTTTATGCGGGAACGGATAGAGCTGTTCAATACGCACAATCGCCACGTCGCGTTGTTCATTCTTGCGACGCTGTTCCAGCAGGTCGTAATAGACCTTGCCCGAGCACAGCACCACGCGTTTTACCTGTTTTGGATCGAGGTCGTCGATCTCGCCAATCGCCGGTTGGAAGCTGCCGTTGGCCAGCTCTTCCAGGCTTGAGACTGCCAGCGGATGACGCAGCAGCGATTTCGGCGACATCACGATCAGTGGGCGACGCATACCGCGCAGCGCTTGGCGACGCAGCATGTGATAAACCTGCGCAGGCGTTGAAGGCACGCACACTTGCATATTCTGTTCAGCACAGAGTTGCAGGTAGCGTTCCAGGCGCGCAGAAGAGTGCTCTGGCCCTTGACCTTCATAGCCGTGCGGCAGCAGCATCACCAGACCACACATGCGGCCCCACTTCTGCTCACCCGAGCTGATGAACTGATCGATGACGACCTGAGCACCGTTGGCGAAGTCACCGAACTGCGCTTCCCAAATGGTCAGCACGCGCGGCTCGGCAGTGGCATAGCCATATTCAAACGCCAGCACGGCTTCTTCAGACAGGACGGAGTCCCAGACTTTGAATTGTCCCTGGCCATTGTGGATATGGTGCAGTGGGGTATAAGTGGAACCGTTGGACTGATTATGAATAACCGCGTGGCGGTGGAAGAAGGTTCCGCGACCGGAGTCTTCGCCAGAAAGACGAACCGGAATACCCTCATCAACCAGCGTGGCGTAGGCGAGGTTTTCCGCACCGCCCCAGTCAAACAGCTTGTTACCTTCCGCCATTTCTTTGCGGTCGTTGTAGATTTTCGCCACGCGAGACTGCACTTCTACCGCTTCAGGGATGCTGCTGATACGGCGTGCCAGCTCTTGCAAACGCTTGAGGTCAACCGTTTCAGGGTAGCTCTCATCCCATTCATGGTTGAGATAAGGCGACCAGGTAAAGGAGTGCAGGCTCATCGGACGCCATTCCGGCACGACACATTCGCCCTCATCCAGCGCATCACGATAGAGATTCACCAACTCGGTGGCCACTTCTTGCGTTGCCACACCTTCGCTTTCCAGCTGGTCAGCATAGATTTTGCGCGGCGTAGGATGCTTTTTGATTTTTTGATACATCAACGGCTGGGTTGCACTTGGCTCATCAGCTTCGTTGTGACCATGGCGGCGATAGCAGACCAGATCAATAAAGACATCGCGCTTGAAGGTATTACGGTAATCCAGCGCCAGGCGCGTGACAAAGGCGACAGCTTCAGGATCGTCCGCGTTAACGTGGAAAATCGGCGCCAGCACCATTTTACCGATGTCGGTGCAGTACGGCGTAGAACGTGCATCCTTGGGATTGGATGTGGTAAAGCCGACTTGGTTGTTGATGACGATACGGACGGTGCCGCCCACTTCATAACCGCGCGCCTGCGACATGTTCAGGGTCTCTTGTACCACGCCCTGACCGATCACTGCCGCATCACCGTGGATCGTGATAGGCAACACTTTGTTACTGCTCGGCTCGGCCAGTCGGTCCAGACGGGCGCGTACCGATCCCATTACTACCGGGCTCACGATTTCCAGATGCGACGGGTTAAACGCCAGTGCCAAATGCACTAAGCCACCTTCCGTTTCCACGTCAGATGAAAAGCCCATGTGGTACTTCACATCGCCCGTGCCAAGGTGCTCTTTATGTTTACCGGAAAATTCGTCGAACAAATCTTGGGGTTTTTTACCCAGAACGTTGATTAACACGTTCAGGCGACCGCGGTGGGCCATCCCCAATACCACTTCACGCGTGCCGCTTTTGCCGGCATGGCGAATCATTTCGCGCAGCATCGGCACCAGCGCATCGCCGCCTTCCAGCGAGAAGCGTTTCGCGCCAGGGAACTTAGCACCGAGATATTTTTCCAGGCCTTCCGCTGCGGTCAGCTCTTTCAGGAAACCTTTTTTCTCTTCGCTGCTGAACGAAGGCTGGCCCACCACAGATTCGAGACGCTGCTGGATCCAGCGCTTCTCTTCCGTGTTGTTGATGTGCATATATTCTGCACCAATTGAGCCGCAGTACGTTTTTTTCAGCGCGTCGAACAGATCAGCCAGCTTCATGGTCTCTTTGCCAATGGCAAAAGAACCTACGTTAAAGCTTTCCTGAAAATCGTCGTCGGTGAGGTCGTGGAAGGCCGGGTCTAAATCGGCTACCCGATCCTGCTTCCACAGGCCGAGCGGATCAAGGTTAGCGTGCTGATGGCCGCGGAAGCGGAACGCATTGATCAGCTGCAGCACTTTAACCTGTTTGGAATTGGTTGCCGGATCGGAGACTGTCGATGTATAGCGGGTGGCATCTTTTGCAAGGCGACGGAAATATTCACGCGTAGTGGAATGAAACTGCTCAGGTTTCACGCCAGTGCCGGGCAATTGACGGAAGAGTTCACGCCACATTTCATCAACAGAGTCAGGATCGGTCAGGAAATCCTCATAGAGCTGCTCTATGTAGGATTGGTTCGCGCCGGCCAGCCAGGAAGAGTCCAGCCAGGGTTTCATCGCGCTGTTCTGCATTGTGATCCCTTAAGCATTAATCTGCTTTTTATGAGGTTTCATTTGTTGCCGCTTACGCGACTTGCCGTAGTGAGTTCAGCGATACGAACCTGTGCGCTACCGGCGCCTGGCCCGTAAGGGAACCTTGATAAGCGTGGTAACTACCGCGCTTATCAAGGCTTCCGTAAACGGGTGGAGACCGCGGTCTCCACCCATTACTTCCGTTGTTACGCCCCGCGTTGCAGCAGCATCGATTTAATGTGACCGATAGCGCGCGTGGGGTTTAATCCTTTCGGGCAGACACTGACGCAGTTCATGATACTGTGGCAGCGGAACACGCTGAACGCATCGTTAAGGTTGTCCAGACGCGCATCCGTTTCGGTGTCACGGCTGTCAATCAGGAAACGATACGCGGCCAGCAGACCTGCCGGTCCAATGAACTTGTCCGGATTCCACCAGAACGACGGGCATGACGTCGAACAGCAGGCACACAGGATACACTCGTACAAGCCATCAAGATGCTCACGCTCGGCAGGCGATTGCAGGTGCTCGCGTGCCGGAGGATTTTCGCCATTATTCAACAGATAAGGCTTAATCTTCTCATACTGGGTATAAAACTGGCTCATGTCGACCACAAGGTCGCGTACCACGGGTAATCCGGGCAGCGGTCGGATGACAATTTTTTTGCTGCCGTTGCCTAACGCAGAAACGGGCGTAATGCAGGCCAAGCCATTTTTGCCGTTCATGTTCAGGCCATCTGAACCGCACACGCCTTCACGGCAGGAGCGACGAAACGCCAGCGTAGGATCCTTTTCTTTCAAACGGATCAGCGCGTCCAGCAGCATCATGTCACGTCCGTCTTCCGACTCCAGCGTGTAATCCTGCATGCGCGGCTTGTCATCGACTTCCGGATTATAACGATAAATTGAAAATTCGAGTCTCATGCTGATCTCCGCGATTAGTAGGTACGCGCTTTGGGCGGGAAGGCCGCACGCAGTTTCGGTTGCATATTCACCTCACGGCGCGTCATGCTCTCCGTTTCCGGCACATACAGGCTGTGGCACAGCCAGTTAGCATCATCACGCTCTGGATAGTCGAAACGGCTATGCGCGCCACGGCTTTCGGTGCGGAAGTTAGCCGCCACCGCGGTTGCGTAAGCGGTTTCCATCAGATTGTCCAGCTCAAGGCATTCAATGCGCTGCGTGTTGAAATCGGGAGAACGGTCATCAAGACGCGCATGTTTCAGGCGCTCACGAATGACTTTCAGCTCCTCCAGCCCTTCGCGCATGGCATCGCCTTCGCGGAAAACAGAGAAGTTGTTCTGCATGCAGCGCTGCAGCGCCTTACGAATTTCAACAGGATCTTCGCCGGTAGTGTTGTTTTCCCAGCGGTTGAAGCGTGACATGGCAGCGTCAATCTCATCCTGCGTTGCATCACGCAGCTCGCCCTGCTCTTCAATGCACTCCATCAGGTGCACGCCCGCTGCGCGGCCGAATACGACCAAGTCAAGCAGGGAGTTACCACCCAGACGGTTTGCACCGTGCACCGATACGCAGGCGATTTCACCGACGGCAAACAGGCCCGGGATGACTTCGTCTTCGCCTTGCGCGTTGACGCGCAGCGCCTGACCGGTCACTTTGGTTGGAATGCCACCCATCATGTAGTGACAGGTTGGAATCACCGGAATAGGTTCTTTGATGGGATCAACGTGCGCAAAGGTACGTGACAGTTCAAGGATGCCCGGCAGACGCGATTCCAGCACTTCGGCACCCAAGTGATCGAGTTTCAATTTGATGTGTGGACCCCATGGACCGTCGCAACCGCGACCTTCACGGATTTCCACCATCATTGAACGCGCGACCACGTCACGGCCTGCCAGATCTTTCGCGTTAGGCGCATAGCGCTCCATGAAACGTTCACCGTGTTTATTCAACAGGTAACCGCCTTCACCACGACATCCTTCTGTGACCAGCACGCCCGCACCGGCGATACCGGTTGGGTGAAACTGCCACATTTCCATATCCTGCACCGGTACGCCGGCACGCAGCGCCATGCCAACGCCGTCACCGGTATTGATATGCGCATTCGTGGTGGACTGATAAATACGGCCCGCGCCACCCGTAGCAAGAATGGTCGCTTTGGCTTTGAAATAGACCGTTTCTCCGGTCTCAATACAGATTGCGGTACAGCCGACGATAGCACCGTCTGCGTTCTTCACCAGATCCAGTGCATACCATTCGGAGAAAATGGTGGTTTTATTTTTCAGGTTCTGCTGATAAAGCGTATGTAGCAGCGCGTGACCGGTACGGTCCGCAGCCGCAGCGGTTCTCGCCGCCTGCTCGCCGCCGAAGTTCTTGGACTGACCACCAAACGGACGCTGATAAACGCGGCCATCTTCAAGGCGCGAGAACGGTAAACCCATGTGCTCCAGTTCCAGAATCGCTTCTGGCCCCACGTGACACATATACTCAATGGCATCCTGGTCACCGATATAGTCCGACCCTTTTACGGTATCGTACATATGCCATTCCCAGTTATCTTCATGGCTATTGCCAAGCGCAACGGTAATTCCCCCCTGCGCAGAAACGGTATGGGAGCGGGTTGGGAACACTTTTGACAACAGGGCACACGTCTGGCCCGACTGGGAGATTTGCAGAGCCGCGCGCATACCTGCGCCACCCGCGCCGATCACCACGGCATCAAATTCTCTAACTGGCAAAGTCATTTACACACCCCACACGACAACGGTTCCATAAATTGCATACGACAACAGCGCGACCACGATAACCAACTGGAGGATCAGGCGCGTCGCCAGCGGTTTTACGTAGTCGGTTAACACCTGCCACATACCAATCCAGCCGTGAATCAGAATGGAAAACAGCGTCAGTAGCGTAAACACTTTAGTAAATGAAGAGGCGAAGAAGGCCCGCCAGACGTCATACGTCAGGGTGTCGGTCATCACCACAAAACCGAGGAGGTAGATAATGTAGAGCGTAATCAGGATTGCAGAAGCACGTACTAATAGCCAGTCATGGATACCGTTACGTCCCAATGCAGAAGCGTTGCTTACCATACGAGGACTCCAGCCAAAATTGAGAGCACGACAGTGATAACAAAAACCGCTTGCGCGGTACGGGTTCCCACCTGCAGCGTTTCTGCCGTGTAGCCAAAGTCGGCCAGCATATGGCGAATGCCGCTTGCCGCATGATAAGCCAGCGCAGTCAAAATGCCCCACATGATGAATTTGGCAAAGAAGCTATCCATGATGGATGCCGCTTGCTGGAAACCTTCCGGAGAGGAGAGAGAGAGACCCAATAACCAGAGCAGAATTCCGAGGGCGACGAAGGTAATCACGCCGGAGACGCGGTGGAGAATGGATGATATTGCAGTCACGGGAAACCGGATCGTCGAGAGATCCAAGTTAACAGGTCTTTGTTTTTTCACGGTTTTGCCCACACAGCTCTTTTTATTGTGCTTCCTCCGGTCCTGAGTTGCAGCAGAGCACAGCGCGTGTTCAGACAGCAACCGCCACCAAAATAGCAACATCCAGTGTTAAATGAAGCGGGTAAAACGCTGGGTGGCTCCTGGTGTCAGGGTATTCCGGAGACCTGGCGGCAGTATAGGCGGTTCACATTCTGATTACAATTCCCCTACAAACTGTTTGGTCACATTTAAGCTGAACAGTGATCTTACTCACGATTTTTACAAATCGTGCATTTTTAATTATCTGATTTGACAAAAGATCAACAATTCAGTTACAAACTATGGCGTTAAATTCCTATGATGCGCAAAAGTTATGGGGATACACTTTCCCCTAAGCTCAAGTTATGTAACATTGCCGACATGAGCAACAAAATGCATCAGGTTATTGGTTACCAAGAAGTTATGTCGAGACAGGATCTTTAACATCCGCAATTTCAGCATGTCATGCCCGTACGCCACCAACGAGACCGACACAATTTATTCACTCTGTGACCTTGCATTGTTAACGTTACCGTAAAGTGAAACTGTGAAGATTGTGGTTTTACGCAACATGAAGACTAATCTGGTGTCTAAGATCCTTACCTACTCAGGCGCTATGGAGACGAAAAATGACAGATAAAAAAGTGACGCTAACCCTACAAGACAGCAATGCTATTGAACTGGATGTGATGCAAGGCACGCTGGGACAGGATGTTGTCGATGTCCGCGCTCTTGGTTCAAAAGGCCTGTTCACCTTCGATCCTGGCTTCACCTCTACTGCGTCATGCGAATCCAAAATCACCTTTATTGACGGTGACGAAGGCATCCTGTTGCACCGCGGATTTCCTATTGATCAACTGGCGACACACTCCAATTATCTTGAAGTGTGCTATATCCTGCTGAACGGTGAAGCACCGACGCAGGCACAGTTTGAGGAATTCCGTACCACCGTGACGCGTCATACCATGATCCATGAACAAATTACCCGTTTGTTCCACGGTTTCCGTCGCGATTCACACCCCATGGCCGTGATGTGCGGCGTGACTGGCGCGCTGGCGGCGTTCTATCACGATTCATTAGACGTGAACATTGAGCGTCATCGCGAAATCGCCGCGTTCCGTCTGCTGTCTAAAATGCCGACCATGGCTGCCATGTGTTACAAGTATTCCATTGGCCAGCCGTTTGTTTATCCGCGTAACGATCTCTCTTATGCGGGTAACTTCCTGCACATGATGTTCGCGACGCCGTGTGAAGAGTACAAAGTGAATCCGGTGCTGGAACGCGCGATGGACCGCATCCTGATCCTTCATGCCGATCACGAGCAAAACGCGTCCACCTCTACCGTACGTACCGCTGGCTCATCAGGCGCAAACCCGTTCGCCTGTATTGCGGCAGGTATTGCTTCGCTGTGGGGACCGGCGCACGGCGGTGCCAACGAAGCGACGCTGCGTATGCTCGAAGAGATCAGCACGGTCGATCATATCCCAGAGTTTGTCCGCCGCGCCAAAGACAAGAACGATTCCTTCCGCCTGATGGGCTTTGGTCATCGCGTTTACAAAAACTATGACCCGCGTGCCACCGTGATGCGTGAAACCTGTCACGAAGTATTGAACGAACTGGGTATGAAAGACGATCTGCTGGAAGTGGCGATGGAGCTGGAGCACATTGCACTCAACGATCCGTACTTCATTGAGCGCAAACTGTATCCAAACGTCGATTTCTATTCCGGTATCATCCTGAAAGCCATGGGTATTCCGTCGTCCATGTTTACCGTTATTTTCGCCATGGCGCGCACGGTAGGCTGGATTGCGCACTGGAAAGAGATGCACGACGAAGGCATGAAAATTGCGCGTCCACGTCAGCTTTACACCGGCTATACCGAGCGCGAGTTCACGTCAGCGCTGAAAAAATAATCACTCAGGGCGGGTTATCCCGCCCTGCTTACTTCTGGCATCCCGGACACCAGTAAAAAGGCCGCGATGACAGCACGCCCTTCTCAATAACACTTCCGCAGCGTCGGCACGTTTTGCCTTGTCGATGAAAAACCTCAAAGCGAAATGCCGCCTCGGCATGATACTTTTTCATACTGCCCCGCATTTTGTACGACAAACGCGGTACAGCCAGCATCGCCTGACTGAGACGATCCAGCTGCGTTTCATTTAAATCCTGCGCCCGATGCTGCGCCAGCAATTCCGCATGCCATAAGATTTCCACGCGCAAATAATTGCCCAGCCCGGCCAGAAAAGCCTGGTCCAGCAGCAACCCACTAAACTGGCGGCGGCGAAACTGTGCGGAGAGTAAACGTTCGCGCACCGCTTGCTCGGTGAGCGTGGCATCCAGCACGTCCGGACCGACGCGCTGCAGAAAAGGGTGCGCCGCAAGCGTATCGGCATTCAATAACGCAATGTCAGAGGCGCTATAAAGCAAAATTGTCTGATCCGCGTTCGCCAGGCGCACCCGCAGCTGCCGATTCGTTTGCAGTTCAGTGCCAGTAGGGACGACGCGCCACACGCCATAAAGCTGATTATGGCTGTATAACGTCAACCCGTTGGAGAAGTGCGTCAGCAGCGCCTTTCCACGCGTCTCAAAAGCATTAATCGTTTCCCCTAATAGCGCGGGCTCATAGGTTTTTAGCTGGGGAAACGCAAACCACACGTCGATAAGCGGCTTGTCACTCATCGCCGCCGCCAGCTGATCCGCCGCGCGGCGGATCTCCGGTCCTTCAGGCATAACGGCTCCTGTTAATGCGTCGCACCGCCTGAGGCGCGAATATCCTGATGAGTGCGCAGTATCACGCGCAATGTGGTTTCCAGGGCCTGGATAACCGTGGCGCTGGCCATACTGGGCGCGCCTGCGTGATGGACAGCCTGCTCCGGCATATAGGGAATGTGCAGGAAGCCCCCGCGGGCTGTGCTCTGCGTCGTGTTGATCCAGTGCAGCAGACGATACATAACGTGATTACAGGTAAAGGTCCCTGCGGTTTGTGAGACCGACGCGGGCACGCCCGTCTGCTTTAACGCCGCCACGATCGCCTTGATCGGGAGCGTCGCAAAGTAGGCGGCGGGACCGTCGGCCACGATAGGTTGATCGATAGGCTGCTGCTGCGCATTATCAGGAATGCGGGCGTCATCTACGTTGATCGCCACGCGTTCTACCGTGATGTCGCTGCGCCCGCCTGCCTGCCCTACGCTCAAAATGAGATCGGGCTTCAGCGCATCTAAGGCCTCTTGCAGCACGTCGCCACAGGTGGCGAATACCACCGGGAGCTGCCGAACCTCAATCCGCGCACCGTCGATCACCTGGCCTTCAAAGCGGCGCACGGCTTCCCAAGAAGGATTGAGCACTTCGCCACCGAAAGGTTCAAAGGCGGTCAGTAATACCGTTTTCATGGCAACCTCACAGGAACATCATGAACCAGAGCAGGAAAATATTTATCACCAACAGTAGCACACCGGTAGGGATCTGGGCTTTGATCACCGCGTTTCGATCGGGCAGCTCCAGCAGTCGCGCCGGCACAATGTTAAAATTGGCCGCCATCGGCGTCATCAGTGTGCCACAGTAGCCCGAAAACATCCCGATTGCCGCCATTACCGCCGGATTGCCGCCGTGCTGTAATACCAGAATGGGAATACCGATGCCCGCCGTCACGATAGGAAATGCGGCAAAAGCGTTGCCCATAATCATGGTCAACAGCGCCATACCGATGGCGTACACGGCAACCGCCACCAGCCGATTATTCACCGCCAGATAATGCTCGGTAAGATGTGAAATAGTCGTTCCGACCCCCGCAGTGGTAAACAACAACCCCAGCGTCGCCAAAATTTGCGGCAAAATAAACGCCCAGCCCACTGCATCCAGCAGCCGCCGCGTTTCCTGCATCGACTGCAGCGGCTTTTCCTGCGTAAATTTTAGCGCCAACAGCCAACCCAGCAGACAGCCTACCATCATCGAAAACAGCGTGACCAAGGTGGCGTGGTTGCCCGGCCCAAATACACGCGTTTGCAGATCGGGCAGGTGATTAAACGCCAGAACACCGAGTACGGTGACAACAGGAATCGCCAACGCGGGCAGGAACAGTTTGTTGCCAAGTCGCTGCGCGCTCGCCTCTTTTTGCGTATCACTGCGCTCCGCGTAGCTTCCCAAGCGCACGCCGCCAAACCCGGCAATTAACGCCATGATCACCACTGCAATCCCCACGCCAATATTCAGCGCACGTTTGCCCTGTGCGGCATCGTCCGCCCACTGTGCCGCGAACGCGTAGGCCCCGTCTCCAATCAGGAAGATCAGACCATAGAGCGCCCAGAATAGCCCCGTCGTGAAACGCCGAGGGTTCGCTTTATCACGCCACGACAGCAGCGCCACCATCAGCAAGATCGCGCCGGCCAGCCACATTAAATACTGTTGTTCAAACATTATTTCTCTCCTCTGGCGTGCAGCGCCTGCTGGTTAAGCGCACCGAGTTCACGTGCCAGTTGGCGATCCAGGCGGATCAGGCGGGCGGAATGAATGAGGAAGGCGCAAATCGCAGTGGGAATGCCCCACAGCGCGATGTGTAACGGTTCCGTGCTGATGCCTGCCGATTCCTGCATAAAGTTGTGCATAAAAATAATGGCACCAAACGCGACAAAAATGTCTTCGCCAAAAAACAGGCCCACGTTATCCGTTGCGGCAGACATGGCGCGCAGGCGTTGGCGTACCGCGGGTGATATCTCACCGTAGCGGTTTTCGGTTGCGCCTTCCGCCATCGGTGCCAGCAACGGGCGTACCATCTGCGGATGACCGCCGAGGCTGGTCAGCCCCAGCGCGGCCGTGAGTTCACGTACCAGCAGATACACGATCAGCAGCCGCCCCGCCGTGGCGGTTTTGATCTGCGCGATCCAGGTTTGCGCCCGCTGTTTCAGACCATGGCGCTCCAGTAGACCGATAACCGCGAGCGGCAGCAGCAAGATCAACGGCAGATTGCGGGTATTCAAAAAGCCCGCGCCCAGCTTCTCTAAAATGTCGGCGATGGGCATATTTGCCGCAATACCGGTGACAAACCCGGCCACGATCACCACTAAAACCGGGTTAAAACGTAAAACAAAGCCCAACACGATGGCCGCGATGCCGAGCAATGGCCAAAGATTAACGACGCTCTCCATGGTTTTCCCCTGATGAACAATGAAAAAGCCCGGCCATCAGGCCGGGCGACTAATACATTATGATGCGCTACTGACTTCAATCTGATGCGTCTCAAAGGCCATGCGCAGCGCACGCGCGAACGCCAGTGCGTGCGGCCCATCACCGTGCAGGCAAACGGTTTCCGCATTCACATTCACCCACTCGCCGCTGACGCTTTTCACCTGGCGCTGTTGCACCATCGCCAGCGTCTGTGCCAGCGCCTGTTCGGCATCGTCGATCATCGCGCCGGACTGACCGCGCGGCACTAGCGCGCCACTGGACAAATAGCCGCGGTCAGCAAACACCTCTTCGCGCGTGCGAAGCCCGTAATGCGCACCGGCGGCGATCAGCGCGCTACCCGCCAACCCCACCAGCAGCAGCGCCGGATCGATGGCGTACACCGCGCGGGCGATGGCATCCGCCAGCGTCCGATCGGCGGCAGCCTGGTTGTACAACATGCCGTGTGGCTTGACGTGTACCAAGCGTGTGCCCTCACTTTCGGCTATGTTTTTCAATGCGCCGATCTGATACAGCATCTGCGCGTAAACCGTTTCTGGCGGCAATTGCATTGCGCTGCGACCAAAATTTTCGCGATCGGGAAAGCTGGGATGGGCGCCGACTGCCACGCCAGACGCCTTCGCCCAGCGCACGGATTGCAGCATCGTGATTGCATCACCCGCGTGAAAACCGCAGGCAATATTCGCAGAGCTCACCAGCGCTAACAGCGCACGATCGCTCTCACTTCCTTCACCGAGGTCGGCATTAAGATCAATCTTCATGTGACAGTCCCCAAGCAATATGATCAAGGGCGCGCTGCTGCTGCTGCATGGCAAGCCGCGCCTCATCCAGCGTGCAGTGGATAAAATGAATGGGATCGCCAAGTCGTATCTGCGCCAAATGGTAGAGATCGGCTTCAATGACGCAGGCGATACGCGGATACCCCCCCGTGGTCTGCGCATCTGCCATCAGAACGATAGGCGATCCCTGCGGCGGCACCTGAACCACGCCGGGAACCAGGCCATGCGACAGCATCTCCCTGGGTGCATCCAACGTCAGTTCTCGTCCCTGTAAGCGATAACCCATACGATTGCTTTGTGGACTGAGCTTCCACGGCGTGCGCCAGAACGCTTCCTGCGATTCATGGCTAAAGGCGGTGTATTCTGGCCCAGGCAGCGTGCGCAGGCGATTACCCCACAGCAGCTGGCGCACGCCCGCCTTGCGGGTAAAGCGTCTCGTCGGCTTGCCCAGCGGCAACCTGTCGCCATCCTGCAACTTACGTCCCTGCCAGCCGCCAAAGCCGGCTTTGAGATCGGTGCTGGATGAACCGAGCATCTCCTCCATCGCCAATCCACCGTCGATAGCCAAATAGCTACGCATACCGCTTACGGGTGTGCCCAGCGTCAAGACTTGACCTTTTTTTACCGGCCAGCGCCAGCCCGTCCACACCGGTTTGCCATCCAGCTCCGCCTGGCAATCCGCGCCGGTTAACGCAAACCAGCCCGCCCGCCTGAACTCGGCTTTGAACTGGCCCAGCACGATCTCCAGTACCGCACCGCTCTCTGGATTACCCACCAGCAAATTGGCGGTGCGCATGGAGGGTCGATCGAGTGCGCCACTGAGGCTAATACCAAACTGTCGCCAACCGGGTCGACCACCGTCCTGTACCGAGGTCATGAGTCCTGCGCGTAAAACAGTTAGCATATGCCCTCCTTTTGCGGCACAAAGCGCACGCTATCGCCGGGACGTAGCAGCGTGGGCGGCTGCTGGCGCGGATCAAACAGCGCAAGCGGTGTATGCCCAATCAGCTGCCAGCCCCCCGGCGCCGCCAGCGGATAAATGCCCGTCTGGCTACCGCCGATTCCCACCGAGCCCTGCGGCACGCTGAGTCTTGGCTCGGCCCGGCGCGGCGTATGCAACCGTTCATCTAGTCCCCCCAGATAGGGAAAACCCGGCTGGAAGCCAATAAAGTAGACCACGTAGTCAATGCTGCTGTGTAGCGCCACCGCCTGCTCTACTGATAAGCCGGCATGTTCTGCTACCCACGGCAGATCGGGTCCCTGTGGTCCACCGTACACCACAGGGATCTCCACGCGCTGCGACTCCGGCTGTTGTGTTTCACTCTCTTCCCACCAGCGCTGTAAGCGCTCAACGGTCTCCTGCGCGTTATGCTGCGGATCGCGCAGTAACAGCGTCAGGTTATTCATCCCTGGGATCGCTTCTTCTATCTGCGCATTGTGCTGTAGCTGCTGGCAAAGCCCCCAAATACGCTGCTGGCTGCTTAGCGACAGCGGGGGTTCCAGCTCCAGCACCACGGCGCGTTCGCCCAGTAGATAACACCGTGCTCGTTGCAAACCTGACCTCCTGGTGATGTTAAAAGCGCGCGCAAGCTACTGGCGCAAAAAGAAATAAATAATTGATATGACAATAGGCGGCAGGTAGCAGCCTAAAGGAAAGACACTACGTTATGCGAAAGTGACAGGGATGTGTCAATGATTTTGCGCCTTTAAAACGAGGTTAAAGGCGCAGGAGAAGGATTTTACGCTGGGTTATCAATGTCAATGAAGGTCACGTCGAGACCGTGTTGCTGCGCCAACCACTCGCCCAGCGCTTTGATGCCGCCGCGCTCGGTAGCATGGTGTCCAGCCGCGAAAAAGTGAATACCCTGCTCGCGCGCGCTGTGAATAGTTTGTTCCGACACTTCACCCGTAATAAAGGCATCAACGCCAAACGCGGCCGCGCTGTCAATAAAGCCTTGACCACCGCCGCTGCACCAGGCAATGCGCTTGATGTGCGCAGGCGCATTATCACCACAATGCAAAGGCGTCCGTCCCAGCTTAACGGCAATTTTTTCGGCCAGCGCCTCACCGCTCAGCGGCTCGACCAGTTCGCCCCAAGGTACCAAGGGTTGAACCTCGCCTTTGACCTCGATGTCAAAGAGCGCGGCCAATTGAGCGTTGTTGCCCAGTTGCGGATGCGCATCCAGCGGCAGGTGCCAGCCATACAGGTTAATGTCGTTGGCTAGAAGCGTGCGCAAACGTTGACGCTTCATGCCTTTGATCAGCGGGGATTCGCTTTTCCAAAAATAGCCGTGGTGCACCAGCACCGCATCTGCCTGACGTATCACCGCTTCTTCTAACAGCGCCTGGCACGCGGTTACGCCGGTGATCACCGTGCGAATCTCTGCGCGTCCCTCAACCTGAAGGCCGTTCGGTGCGTAATCGCTAAACGCGCCGGTATTCAGTTTTTGATTAACAATATTTTCTAATTCAAGATTATTCATCGCGGTTTCCTGCACGCCTCAGGTCACGCTGCGCGCGTGCTCGAAGGCGTCTAATGTCTTTTTACGTGCATCCTTATGATCAACGATGGGCGCCGGATAATCGAGCGTCTTGTGATTTTTCTTTGCCCACGCGTGGGGCTGATGAATATCGCTGTCGGGCACACCCTCCAGTTCGGGCAGCCACTGACGGATAAAAGCCCCTTCGCTGTCAAAGCGTTCGCCTTGCGTCGTGGGATTGAAGATGCGGAAATAGGGCGCGGCATCGGTACCGGTAGAGGCGGCCCACTGCCATCCCCCATTGTTCGCAGCCAGATCCCCATCAATCAGCTGCTGCATGAAATAGCGCTCGCCTTCGCGCCAGTCGATCAGCAAATCTTTCACTAAAAAGCTGGCGGTAATCATGCGCAAGCGGTTGTGCATCCAGCCCTGCGCATGCATTTGCCGCATCGCGGCATCCACGATGGGATAACCGGTTTTACCCCGCTGCCACGCCTTGAAATGTGCGGCATTTTTTTGCCACGGCACATGACGCGTCCAATCGACAAACGGCTGGTGCTTGCACAGCGCGGGATAAGCGACCAGCAGATGCCGATAAAATTCGCGCCAGATCAGTTCGTTGATCCACGTGAAGGCTTTGCCCCCTTTCAGCGCATCCGGATGCTCCGTTAGCACGCGGTGCAAACATTGACGGGGTGAAAGCACGCCGGTGGCAAGATAGGCAGACAGGCGGCTGGTCCTGTCCAGGGCCGGCAGATCGCGCTGCGCCGGATAGTCCATCACCGCCGTTTTTGCGAAGTGGCGCAGTTTTTTCAAGGCCGCCTCCTCGCCTGCCGGGAACAGGGTGGCATCAACGTCCTCTGAGGCATAATCGAAAGCAGGAATCGCTTTTGCCGGTTTAAGCGGTGCGCCGCTGCGCGCTTTGGGCGCGTGGACGCACTCGGGCATCCCCTGCTCAAGGCGCTTCACAAACGCTTTACTGAACGGTGTAAAGACCTTAAACATCTCTCCACTGCCGGTTTGCACGCTGCCGGGCGGCAGCAGTAGGCTGTCATCAAACCCCTGACAAATCACGCCCTGTGCATCAAGACGCTTTTCCGCCGCCGCGTCGCGCTGACGCTCGTTAAATTCATACTGATAGTTATAAAAAAGCCGGTCAACCTTGTGCTGTTCACAGAAGTGGCAGAGGTAGTCCACCGATGCGGAAAAATCGTCGCACTGGTGATAGGCGAGCTCGATGCCGCGCTCGGCCAGCGCGGTTTGCAAATGGCACAGGTTTTGGTGAATGAACACCGCTTGCTTGGGTGACATGTGATGCTGCTGCCACTGTCCGGGCGTCGCAATAAATAGCGCAATAACATGGGCATCGCTATCTCTGCATGCCGCAGCAAGCGCGGTATTGTCGTTGATGCGCAGATCGTTACGCAGCCAGAGTAAATGGGTCGACATACTGGCCCTCTTTATTGCCCATAGCGCAGACGCAGCGCTTCGGGATAGGGATCAAAATAGCGTTGGCGCGCGAGCCACGGATGCGGATACTCCGCCATGTAATGCTTCAACATCGTAATGGGTACCAGCAACGGCTGAACCCCTTGGCGGTAACGATCGATGAGCTGGGCGAGTTCCTGACGCTGGGCGGAGGTTAGCTGCGGACGAAAATAGCCCTGAACGTGCATCAGCACATTGGTGTGGTTACGGCGTGATGCCTTGTGCGACATCAGCTGCATCAAACGATGACGGTATTCGAATGCGTACTCATCAAGGGAGTCCCACTGATCCATCGCCGCCACAAAGCGCCCCATTTCGCGGTACTCTTTCTGCGCGTGCGACAGTAAAAGCAACTTATAACGGCTGTGGAAATCCATCAATTTGTGACGAGTCAGGCCGCTGCGCCACATTTCGTTGAACTCGTGAAGCGCGTAAACGCGTGAAATAAAGTTTTCACGAATCGCATCGTCATGCAGGCGACCATCCTCTTCCAGCGGCAGCCAGGGCATCTCTTTTTGCAGAAAAGAGGTAAACACACCGGTGCCGGCTTTTTGATTGTCGTTGGTATCGGGCTGATAGACGCGCACGCGCTCCAGACCACAGCTGGGTGATTTAGCGCATAAAATGTAACCGCACAGGTGATGCAGTGATTTCACCCGCTCTTCGGACCAGCTGCGCATGGCTTCCGTGACCTCCTCTCCACCGTCTTTACTGAAACAGAGATGAATCTCGTCATCGCCCTTCTTCACCAGGCGCAAAGCCGGACGTGGCGTAGGGAGGCCAATCGCCATTTCAGGACACACCGGTTCGAAGTGGATATAAGGCGTGAGTTGGTCAGTTGCAAAAGCAAAACGCTTGTGGCCACCGTCAAATCGGACCTGATTCCCGAGCAGGCAAGCACTGATACCGACCGGAATTTTATCGCTCATACTTGTACAACCTCTAAAAACTTGTAGAGGTTTAATTGTAGCTGAAAACGCGCGAGATAACAGAGGGGAAGCGGGCTAAGCGGCGAAAATTCATATAAAAAAACCGGCGCCTGGGAGCAGGAACCGGTTCATTACGGCAGCAGGATACTTACCAATACGTGCCGCCAGCGGCTTCGGACTGGGCGAGCCATACCGGCTTGTTACTGGTTTTACACCACATGCGGTGAAGATAACTGTAAAAGCGCGCGCGATCGGCACGGAACAGCATAACCGGTAAAGCCAGCAGCCCCACTGCCACCACCAGCGTGCGGCGGAGCAGAATTTTAGAAAGTGGATAAGACCTGTACATCGCGTCCTCCTGGTCGTGCGTCGCGTTAAAATGTGATCCGTGTCTAATATTACTCCGCATCGATTATTTTTACTACTCCTCTGACCACTGATTGGCGGTTTTTTCAACCTCGGCGCGCGGCGCCACGCCCGCATGATTGCCGCTTAACGGGTGGAGATATCGTTACGGACGCCATGATTATTTATTGATAAAGTAAGGCGTTACCCCCTTTTGCCAGGAGTCAGCGTGCCGACCATTTTGATCGTGGAAGATGAAAAGGAAATTCGCCGTTTTGTGCGCCTGGCGCTGGAAAACGAAGGCCTCAAGATTGTTGAAGCGGGCGAACTGCAACGTGGTTTAATCGAAGCGGCGACGCGTAAACCGGATTTGGTGATACTCGATCTCGGCTTGCCAGACGGAGATGGAACCGATTTTATCCGCGAAGTGCGGCAGTGGAGCAGCTTGCCGGTGATTGTCTTATCAGCGCGCGACGACGAGCAGGATAAAATCGATGCGCTGGATGCCGGGGCGGACGACTACCTCAGCAAACCTTTTGGTATTGGTGAACTACTGGCACGCGTTCGCGTGGCCCTGCGGCGTCATCAGCGCACTCAGCCCGAACCGGTGGTGCGGTTTGGTGAAGTCAGCGTTGATTTAGCGGGTCGGCGCGTACAGCGCAACGGGGAAGAGGTTCATTTGACCCCGACGGAGTTCCGCCTGTTGAGCTTGCTCCTGAATAACGCCGGAAAAGTGCTGACGCAGCGCCAGCTCCTGAATCAGGTGTGGGGGCCAAATGCGGTTGAGCACAGCCACTATTTGCGCATTTATATGGGCCATCTGCGGCAGAAGTTGGAAAGCAACCCCACGCAGCCAAACCATTTGCTCACTGAAATCGGGATAGGTTACCGCTTTATGCCATAAAAAAAGGCCGCATTCGCGGCCTTCCATGTTTTCGCCCGATCAGGCGTTTTTCAGCACTTCACTGACAATCTCGACCGCTTCTTTCTCAATCTGCTGGCGATGCTCCGTCCCGAGGAAACTTTCGCAATAGATTTTGTAGGCATCTTCCGTGCCAGACGGACGCGCCGCAAACCAGCCATTTTCCGTCATCACTTTCAGGCCACCGATAGAAGCACCGTTGCCAGGCGCTGCCGTCAGGCGCGCGGTGATAGGATCGCCTGCCAGCGTATCGGCGCTGACCATTTCAGGTGACAGCTTCGACAGCGCCGCTTTCTGTGCGGACGTCGCGGGCGCTTGCAGACGGTTGTAGCTAGGTGCACCAAAACGTGCGGCCAGTTCATCATAGTGTTGCTGAGGATTTTTACCCGTCACCGCCGTGATTTCTGCGGCCAGCAGGCACAAGATGATGCCGTCTTTGTCGGTAGACCATGCAGAACCGTCAAAGCGCAGGAAAGAGGCACCTGCGCTCTCTTCGCCGCCAAAACCAAAGCTGCCATCAAACAGGCCATCGACAAACCATTTGAATCCGACGGGCACTTCCACCAGCTTACGGCCAATGTCGTTAACCACACGGTCGATCATGGCGCTGGACACCAGCGTTTTACCGACCGCTACCTCAGCGCCCCACTGCGGACGATGCTGGAACAGATAGTTGATAGCCACAGCCAAATAGTGGTTCGGGTTCATCAGGCCTGATGGCGTAACGATACCGTGACGGTCGTAATCCGGGTCGTTACCAAATGCGAGATCAAACTTGTCTTTATAAGCCAGAAGACCCGCCATCGCGCATTCAGACGAGCAGTCCATGCGCACCACACCATCTTTATCCAGGTGCATAAAGCGGAAAGTTTGGTCAATAGCATCGTTAACGATGGTCAGATCCAGATTGTAATGCGCGGCGATGCGCTGCCAGTAAGCCATACCGGAGCCGCCCAGTGGATCAACACCGATTTTCAAACCCGCTTTCTGGATGGCGGCAAAATCAATCACCTGAGCCAAACCTTCAACGTAAGGCTGGATGAGATCCTGCTCGATAATGTGACCGCTTTTCCACGCCTGATCCAGTGGCAGCCGCTTCACATCTTTCAGTTCGCCTTTGATCAGCTGGTTCGCACGATCTTCCACCACTTTGGTTACATTGGTGTCTGCGGGACCGCCGTTAGGTGGATTATATTTAATGCCGCCATCTTCCGGTGGATTGTGCGACGGCGTGATCACAATGCCGTCCGCCTGGGCGCCGCCGCGCTTGTTATGCTCAAGAATCGCGTTAGAGATCGCAGGCGTTGGCGTATAGCCATTATCCTGCTGCACGATCACATCTACGCCGTTGGCGGTCAGCACTTCCAGCACCGACAGAATCGCGGGCTCAGAGAGCGCATGGGTATCTTTGCCCACGTAACACGGCCCGGTGATACCATTTTTTGCACGCTCTTCCGCGATCGCCTGAGCAATAGCCAGAATATGCGCTTCATTGAAGCTGTGACGTCCCGCGCTGCCGCGGTGGCCAGAAGTGCCAAATTTCACCGCGTGGTCCGGGTTTGCCGTATCCGGCTTCAGGACGTAATACTGCGAGGTTAACTGTGCAACGTTAATTAAATCGCTCTGCTGGGCAGGCTGCCCGGCACGAGGGTGATTGGCCATTGGCGCTTCTCCCTGACGCTTCCGTTAAATGGTGCCGCAAACTTTCTCGGTCAATTCCTGAGGGAATTGCATGGCCAGCATGATGTGTTCCACCATGCTGCATTTGCGGCCTGTATTGGTGTTCGTAATTACCCAGTATGGCGTACCCGGCACATGTCTGGGCTTGGTGTGGGTGCCATTTTGCAGCAGCGTGTGCTCATCACCCGCAAAATAGACGCGGGTGCGCCCCTGCAGTGACGCAGTGGCGTCAGCAAACGCAGCGGGATCAAGACGATAAAGCGTTGACAGAACCAGCATAAAGCGGTTTACCGCCCGCTTCTGCTCCGCATATTCGTCAGAAAGCAACAACTCACGCACGGCGCGCACACGGTCTTGAGGACGCGCTTCACTGCGGGTGGGCTGCGTCTCTTTTGCCGACGAGCTTACCGCTGCGGCGGCGGTAGTGCTTTGCCCGGCGGTGAATTTCAGCATGCGCCGCAAAATGTCAGACGCGCTTTCACCAATGTGCTGCGTGTGGCTGGCAATATAACGGTAGAGTTCTTCGTCAACTTCGATCGTTTTCATCGTATTCCGTACAATTCTGGCAAAGGGTAGAACCGCGCGTTGATGCCGTTATAAGCAGCATAAAACGTGAGCCAGTTCTAACATAAGGATTATAAAGTTAAATCCGTGACAGTCGAAAGCGCTGGCATCAATTCCATGTAAAAGTCGGAATATGCCCTAATGCCCGTTCGGCTGGCTCCTGGACAGGTTAATCCATGATACCCTAAGCCCGGCTCTCAACCGTAAGAACTTTAACCATGATTTTGAACGCCCGTCTGCAAACTGAACAATCCGCCGTCCACGGCGACCCTATTCTGCTGATTCACGGCCTCTTTGGCAGCCTGGATAATCTGGGCGTGCTGGCGCGCGGCGTGCGCGATGCGCGCCCTACCCTGCAGGTTGATGTGCGAAATCACGGTCTTTCACCACGTAGCGACGAGATGCGTTATGCCGCTATGGCGCAGGATATCGTGGACACGCTCGACGCACAGGCAATCGAACGCGTGGATGTGATTGGCCACTCCATGGGCGGCAAAATTGCCATGGCGCTCAGCGCGGTTGCCCCGCAGCGCATGGGCAAAATGGTGCTTATCGACATCGCCCCCGTGGATTATCAAATCCGCCGCCATGATGAGATTTTTGCCGCCATTCGCGCCGTAACAGCAGCAGGCGTCACGCGCCGCAGTGAGGCGGCAGCGCTGATGCGACAGCATATTGCAGAAGAAGGCGTCATTCAGTTTATCCTCAAATCCTTCGTTGACGGCGAATGGCGCTTCAACGTGTCGGCGCTATGGGATAACTATGCAGCGATTTCCGGATGGGAAACGGTGCCGCCCTGGCCCCATCCGGCACTGTTTATTCGCGGCGGCGATTCGCCCTACCTCGACGGACAGCACCGTGAAGCGCTGTTGCAACAATTCCCACAGGCTCAGGCGCACGTTATCAGCGGCGCGGGCCATTGGGTGCATGCAGAGAAACCGGACGCGGTGCTGCGTGCCGTGCGCCGTTTTTTTAATCTGTAAAAGCAAAAGCTTGCCAGTGATGGTTTAGGATTGGCTTCATAGATAGCGCTGGAGTATGATGTCGCGCTAAAAATTTGCTGCGGGTGTTTTTTCACCGTGGCATGGCCGATAAATGTTTACATCGCGCAGCGCCTTTTCGCCGTTCGCGCCCACGCAGTTTCTCAAATCATGGCAAAAGAACAGACAGATCGAACTACCCTCGATCTCTTCGCAGATGAACGGCGTCCGGGTCGCCCTAAAACCAGTCCGCTGACGCGTGATGAACAGCTGCGTATTAATAAGCGCAACCAGCTTAAGCGCGATAAAGTTCGCGGCCTACGGCGCGTTGAGCTAAAGATGTCGAGCGAGGCGGTTGAGGCGTTGAACAGCTTGGCCGAACAGCAAAACATCAGCCGCAGCGAGCTGATTGAACACATGCTGCTGGCACAGCTCAAGCTGCGTTAGCACGTGCAGACCGCACTCAGGAGCACAAAGTCACCTTGCTGAGCGTTCCGACCTTTTTGCGGTTCTGCTATTATTCGCACTATTACACCGTCAATTCACTGACTTTCACATTCAGGATTTAAGAGGTTACTTAGCCCATGGCAATCGTAGGCATTTTCTTCGGCAGCGATACCGGCAACACTGAAAACATTGCGAAAATGATCCAGAAACAACTGGGTAAAGATGTTGCCGAAGTGCACGACATTGCCAAAAGCACCAAGGAAGATCTCGAAGCATTCGACATTTTGCTGCTAGGCATTCCTACTTGGTATTACGGCGAAGCACAGTGTGATTGGGACGACTTCTTCCCAACGCTCGAAGAGGTGGATTTCAACGGCAAGTTGGTCGCGCTGTTTGGCTGCGGTGACCAGGAAGACTACGCCGAATACTTCTGCGACGCGATGGGGACCATTCGTGACATCATCGAGCCTAACGGCGCGGTGATTGTGGGTCATTGGCCCACTGAGGGTTATCACTTTGAAGCGTCAAAAGGCCTGGCTGACGACAAGCACTTCCTGGGCTTGGCGATCGATGAAGATCGACAGCCTGAGCTCACGAATCAGCGCGTTGACGCATGGGTTAAGCAGATTTACGACGAACTGCAGCTCAAAGCGATTATCGAAGCCTGATCCCCTTTCCCAATGTGGGTTTCGGCTCACATTGGGGCAACGGATTTTCCTATAAAAATAATAGCTACGTTTTTTTAACTTTCCCCGTTAATTCTGTAGAATACCCATAACGGTCATCCGCTTATTCTTCAGCGCAGTAAGACGCTGAGTGAAATGAAAAACAAAGATCAGCACGATCCCCGCCGGCATTAGCGATTTTTCTCCCTATGGCCCTTGGTGATTTCCGACAATTCCGCTGGTTTTCATTTCGCTGCGCGAGCTCTATAATGAGACGCAAATGAGAATGCGTGATGCCCCAAACATCCAAGGCCGCTGCGCCGTAAGTGACTCGCAAAGTAACAGGACAATATCCGCATGACTGACAACAATTCCGCATTGAAGAAGGCTGGCCTGAAAGTCACGCTGCCCAGATTAAAAATTCTGGAAGTGCTTCAGGAACCCGAGTGCCATCACGTCAGTGCGGAAGATTTGTACAAACGCCTGATTGATATGGGTGAAGAAATTGGTCTGGCAACGGTATATCGCGTCCTTAACCAGTTTGATGACGCAGGTATCGTTACCCGCCATAACTTCGAAGGGGGTAAATCCGTTTTCGAACTGACCCAGCAGCATCACCACGATCATCTGATTTGCCTGGACTGCGGCAAAGTGATCGAATTTAGCGATGACTCCATCGAAACACGTCAGAATGAGATCGCCACGCGCCACGGCATCAAGCTCACTAACCACAGCCTGTACCTGTACGGACACTGTGCGCTGGGCGACTGCCGTGAAGACGAGACGCTGCACGATAAGTAATCGCCATCGTTATGGCCTCTCCGTAAAAAACCGGTGCTTGCACCGGTTTTTTTCTGTCTGCGATCAGGCGATCAGCGTTTCCTGCAGATAGCGCCAGCGCGGAATCGCGGTGCTGCAATCTAGCACGGCCAAAGCAATACGACTTTGGTTAGTGCCGTTCATCATCTGCACTTCACGATACTGAATGACAATTTCCTTGCCCTGCTGCGAAATAATCGCATGCTCACTGGTCGCAATGCGCATCCCCTCGCGCTGACCGTGCAGCTGACGAAACAGCGTCTCGACCTGATTAAAATCCAGCTGCTTGCCCTGCGGCGTGACCATCGTAAATTCAGGATGAAAGTGAGACAAAAACAGATCGATACTGTCATCCTGCGCGCTCGATTGATTGAAAATCCGTTCAATAAGCTGATGCAAGATGACGACGCTGTACCGTGCTTCCTGTGCGAGGTTTATCATTTTTTTCCTTAGATAACGCGCAATGATCTGTTTTAGAGCGCATAGCCTACCTGAAAAAAAATTTTTCACACTTGCAATTGGATTAATAATTCTAAAGTCAGAAAAGTCGTAACGTGCGGATAAATGGGGAGTTTTACCGGCGTAGCACAAACTGTTAGCTGCGGCGTCAGGCAGACAATAAAAAAGGGCGAATGCTCGCCCTTGCGTGATTATATTGGGTTAATGGCAAAAAATATTAGTCGCCAATTTTCGTCCAGGTGTCACGTAATCCAACCGTGCGGTTGAACACTAACTGCGTCGGCTGCGAGTACACGCTGTCGGCGCAGAAGTAGCCTTCACGTTCAAACTGGTAAGGTGAAGACGCTGCCGCCTCGCGCAGACCCGGCTCAACAAAGCCGTGTTTGATAGCCAGCGAGTCCGGGTTAATGGTGGTGAGGAAGTCGTCCGCTGCGGCCGGATTCGGCACGCTGAATAAGCGGTCGTAAAGACGGAACTCTGCAGGCAAACCGTGGATAGCAGACACCCAATGAATAACGCCTTTCACTTTACGGCCATCCGCCGGATCTTTGCTCAGCGTATCCACGTCACAGGTGCAGTAAAGACAGGTGATATTGCCATCTTCATCTTTTGCCACACGCTCCGCACGAATCACATAGGCATTGCGCAAACGCACCTCCTTGCCCAACACCAGTCGCTTGTACTGCTTATTGGCTTCCTCACGGAAGTCAGCGCGATCGATCCAGATTTCACGGCTGAACGGCACTTCACGCGTGCCCATCTCCGGTTTACTCGGATGATTCGGCATGGTGAGCATTTCTTCGTGACCGGCTGGCAGATTTTCAAGCACCACTTTGACTGGGTCCAGCACGGCCATCGCGCGCGGCGCATTCTCGTTAAGATCGTCACGAATGCAAGATTCCAGCGACGCCATCTCCACGATATTGTCCTGCTTGGTCACGCCAATACGGCGGCAAAACTCGCGGATAGACGCCGCCGTATAGCCGCGACGGCGCAGGCCAGAAACGGTCAGCATGCGCGGATCGTCCCATCCTTCCACCACGTTCTCGCTCACCAACTGGGTCAGCTTACGCTTCGACATCACCGCGTATTCGAGATTCAGACGCGAGAATTCGTACTGCCGTGGGTGCGCAGGAATGGTGATGTTATCCAGTACCCAGTCATAAAGGCGACGGTTATCCTGGAACTCCAGCGTACACAGCGAATGGGTAATGCCTTCCAGCGCATCAGAGATGCAGTGGGTAAAGTCGTACATCGGATAGATGCACCACTTATTGCCTGTCTGGTGATGTTCGGCAAATTTTATCCGGTACAGCACCGGATCGCGCATTACGATGAAGTTGGACGCCATGTCGATTTTCGCGCGCAGGCAGGCTTTACCCTCTTCAAATCCACCGTCGCGCATCTTCTGGAACAGCGCCAGGTTTTCCTCAATGCTGCGGTCGCGATAAGGGCTATTTTTACCCGGTGCCGTTAAAGTACCGCGATATTCGCGAATCTGCTCGGGCGAAAGTTCGTCAACGTAGGCGAGTCCTTTATTGATCAGCTCAACGGCATAATTAAAGAGTTGATCAAAGTAGTCTGAGGAGTAACGAATGTTGCCGCTCCACTCAAAGCCCAGCCATTGCACGTCACGCTTGATGGATTCAACGAACTCCAGATCTTCTTTAACCGGATTGGTGTCGTCAAAACGCAGGTTGCATTCACCTTGGTAATCTTGCGCAATACCAAAGTTCAAACAAATTGATTTCGCATGGCCAATATGCAGATAACCATTGGGCTCAGGCGGGAAACGGGTATGCACACGGGTGTGCTTACCGCTCGCCAAATCTTCGTCGATGATCTGACGAATAAAGTTCGTTGGGCGGGCTTCAGCCTCACTCATTTCAAAATCCTCAAACAATAGCGGGTGATTGGTATCACGAAGTAACGGAGTATGATCCACAAAGCGCTGACGGGAAACAACCGTTTGTTGGCGGTTTAAAATAAAAAAGGCAGGAATCGCTTCCTGCCTTTTCGCTGACATCAAGAACTTATTTTTTAATTTCGTACAGGGGCGTGACGCCGGCCACCACAGAACCGCTGGCGAGCAGCGTCAGTCCGGCAAACTCATCACTGTTGCTGACCACTACCGGGCTTATCATTGAGCGCGCGTGGGCATTAAGGAAAGCCAGATCCATTTCCAGCACAGGTTGACCGGCCTGCACGGCGTTCCCCTCTTCCACTAAGCGGGTAAAGCCTTTGCCCTCCAGCGCAACCGTATCCAGCCCCATATGCACCACGATCTCCACGCCGTTGGCGGTTTCAAGGCAAAACGCATGGTTGGTGTTAAAGATTTTCACCACGGTGCCTGCGGCGGGTGACACCACCGTTTTGTCCGTGGGTATTATCGCCAGCCCGTCGCCTACCGCTTTACTGGCAAAGGCTTCATCCGGCACGGCATCAAGGGCGACAATGTCACCGCTCACCGGCGCCACCAGCGTCGCCACGACCTGGCGTTCGCTGTTCAACACGGCCTGGGGCTTCGCGGCCGGGACAGGTTCAGCCGCAGAAGAGGCCGCTGTCGCCGCAACCGGACCTTTGTGCAGTACGGTTTTCATTGCACTGGCGATGATTTCCGCCTGCGTACCGACAATGATCTGCACGCTCTGTTTATTGAGGCGAATCACGCCCGATGCCCCGAGACGCTTGGCCACGCCTTCATTTACCTGACTTGAATCTTTCACGTTTAAGCGTAAACGGGTAATACAGGCGTCGATGTTAGTGAGATTCTCTGAACCACCAACGGCGGCAATATAGCGACGCGCGAGCGTTTCTGTCTGCGTTTCGTTGCTGCTGCTTTGATCGACATTAACGTCGTAGCCGTCCGTTTCATCCCCTGCAGACAGTTCACGGCCTGGCGTCATTAAATTGAATTTCTTGATGGTGAAACGGAACACCACGTAATAAATGACAAAGAACACCAGCCCTTGTGGAATCAGCATCCACCAGTGAACGGCAAGAGGGTTACGCGTCGACAGCACCAGATCCACCAGCCCGGCGCTAAAGCCAAATCCGGCAATCCAGTGCATGCTAGCCGCAATAAATACCGAGACGCCGGTTAAAAATGCGTGGATGAGATACAACACTGGCGCCACAAACATGAACGAAAATTCCAGCGGCTCAGTGATGCCCGTAAAGAAGGCGGCAAACGCGGCAGCCAGCATGATACTGCCAACCTTCACGCGATTTTCCGGGCGGGCGCAGTGATAAATCGCCAGCGCGGCGCCGGGCAAGCCAAACATCATAATGGGGAAGAAGCCGGCCTGATAACGTCCCGTGATACCCGGCACGCCGGTACCGTTGGCAATGGACTGCGCGCCTCCCAGGAACTTAGGAATGTCATTAATGCCGGCCACATCGAACCAAAACACCGAGTTCAGCGCGTGGTGCAGGCCCACAGGAATAAGCAGGCGGTTGAAGAACGCGTAGACACCCGCGCCCACTGACCCCAGTTTTTGGATGTGTTCACCAAAGTTCACCAATCCGTTAAAGATCAGCGGCCAGATGTACATCAGCACAAACGCCACGATGATCATCAGGAAAGAGACCAGAATCGGCACCAGGCGACGCCCGCTAAAGAAGGCCAACGCTTTAGGCAATTCAACGTGGCTGAAACGGTTGTACACCTCTGCGGACATAATGCCCACCAGAATACCCACGAACTGGTTACTGATTTTGGCAAAGGCGGCAGGCACCTGCTCCACCGGCATCTTCTGTATCATCGCGACCGCAGCGGGCGAGCACAGCGTAGTGACCACCAGAAAGCCCACATACCCCGACAGTGCCGCCGCGCCATCTTTATCTTTTGACATGCCATAGGCCACGCCAATCGCAAACAGCACTGACATGTTATCGATAATGGCGGAACCCGACTTGATCAACAGCGCCGCTAAGGCATTGCCAGCCCCCCAGCTGTCCGGATCGATCCAGTACCCCACGCCCATAAGTATTGCCGCTGCCGGCAGGGTCGCGACGGGCACCATCAGCGCCCGTCCGACCTTTTGCAGATATCCTAAAATACTCACCCTATTCTCCCCCTATGAGACTGGCATCTGACCGTGCGTGGGTTGTCGTTTTTATCCCACGGGACGGTGTGAGTGACCCTTTTCACTCCGATGCGCAGTGTAAAGATAAATTATTTCGCCTCGCAAATTAAAACCGCGATAACTGTGACTTTAATCACCACATGCAACCATTAATACCCCGAATTGCTGGCATGTACCACAAACTTATTTTATGATGAAAAATATCAGGTCGTAGGCTTTGTCATTGACGACGGCTCCCGCCATGATGGTTGGGCATTCGTATGAGGTTAGATAAGCGACCGCATTTTCCAACTCTTACCGAGGTGAAGACATGAGACTGATCCCCTTAGCCACACCAACACAGGTGGGGAAATGGGCTGCACGCCACATTGTTAACCGTATCAACGCATTCAAACCTACCGCTGAGCGCCCTTTTGTACTCGGTTTGCCGACCGGCGGCACGCCGCTTGAAGCCTACAAACACTTGATTGAGATGCACAAATCGGGCCAGGTCAGTTTTAAACACGTCGTGACCTTCAATATGGATGAATACGTGGGGTTACCCAAAGAGCATCCAGAAAGCTACTACAGCTTTATGTACCGCAATTTTTTCGATCACGTTGATATACAGCCCGATAATATCAACCTTCTGAATGGCAATGCGCCTGATATTGACGCAGAATGTCGCCGCTATGAAGATAAGATGCGCGCCTACGGCAAAATTCATCTGTTTATGGGCGGCGTGGGTAACGATGGTCATATTGCCTTCAACGAACCTGCATCCTCGCTCTCTTCCCGCACCCGCATCAAAACCCTGACGCATGACACCCGCGTGGCAAACTCACGTTTCTTTGACGGCGATGTCGATCAGGTGCCGAAATATGCCCTGACCGTGGGCGTGGGAACCTTGCTGGATGCAGAAGAGGTGATGATTCTGGTCACTGGCCACGTCAAAGCCCAAGCGCTGCAGGCCGCTGTAGAGGGCAACGTGAACCACATGTGGACCATCAGTTGCCTACAGCTCCATGCGAAAGCGGTCGTGGTCTGTGACGAACCCGCGACGATGGAACTGAAAGTGAAAACCGTGAAATATTTCCGCGAAATGGAAGCGGAAAACATGAAAGGCGTGTGAAATACGCAGTCATTAACCTGCGCCTCAGTCCGCAGGCTTAGCCGGGAGGAACGTGATGTACGCATTAGTGAACGGTCGGATTTTTACCGGCCATGAAATTCTGGATAATCACGCTGTTGTGATTGCCAATGGCTTGATTGAACGCGTCTGTCCACGCGATGCCCTTGACCCAGCCCTGACACAGCAGGATGTGGCGGGTGCGTTCATTGCTCCCGGCTTTATCGATTTACAGCTCAACGGCTGCGGCGGCGTGCAGTTCAACGATGATATCGAGGCGTTGAGCGTGGCCACGCTGGAAACCATGCAGCGCGCCAATGAAAAATCGGGCTGTACCAGCTTTTTACCGACGCTGATCACCAGCACTGACGCCTTGATGATACGCGCCATTGACACCATGCGCGCCTACCTGAATAAGCATCAGCATCAGGCGCTAGGCTTGCATCTTGAAGGACCTTGGCTCAACAAAGCGAAGAAAGGGACGCACGATCCCGCCCTGATTCGCCAACCCGATGCAGCGATGGTGGCATATCTGTGCGCCAATGCCGATGTCATTAGCAAGGTGACGCTGGCCCCTGAACACGCAGGCGCCGATGTGATTCACCAGCTTTGCGCGGCGGGCATTGTGGTCTCTGCGGGACACTCAAACGCGACCTATGAAGAGGCAAAAGCGGGCTTTGCTGCCGGAGTAAGTTTCGCTACCCACCTTTATAATGCCATGCCGACGTTTGCCGGACGCGAGCCGGGCCTGATCGGTGCGCTTTTTGATTCGTCCGATATATACTGCGGCATCATTGCAGACGGTTTGCATGTCCATTACGCTAACGTGCGCAATGCCAAGCGTTTGAAAGGCGACAAGCTGGTGTTGGTGACGGATGCCACGGCACCTGCGGGCGCTGCTATAGACAAATTCATTTTTGCAGGCAAAACAATATACTATCGCGATGGTCTATGCGTTGATGAAAACGGTACGTTAAGCGGTTCAGCGCTGACCATGATTGAAGCAGTGAAAAATAGCGTTGAACATTGCGGTATCGCGCTGGATGAAGCCTTGCGGATGGCAACGCTCTACCCGGCACAGGCCATAGGCGTGGCAAAACAGTTGGGTTCGGTGACAGCCGGAAAAGTGGCCAACCTGATTGTCTTTACCCGCGATTATCAAATCATTAAGACGTTCGTCAACGGAGAGGACGTCCTCAGCGAGTAAGCACTGAATGACCACTGGCGGCCAGACTCAAATAGGAAATGTCGATCTTGTCAAACAACTCAACAGTGCAGCTGTTTATCGGCTAATCGATCAGCAGGGGCCGATATCGCGCATTCAAATTGCCGATATCAGCCAGCTTGCGCCCGCCAGCGTCACCAAAATCACTCGCCAGCTTATTGAGCGCGGCCTCATCAAAGAGGTGGAGCAGCAGGCTTCCACCGGAGGCCGCCGCGCTATTTCAATCATCACGGAGACCCGGCATTTTCACACCATTGGTGTGCGCCTTGGGCGCAACGACGCCACGCTCACATTATTTGATCTGAGCGGGAAATCCCTGGCGCAAGAAGATTATGCCCTGCCGGAGCGCACGCAGGCTACGCTGGAAAATGCGCTGTTCAACGCTATCCATACGTTTATGTCCACGCACCAGCGTAAAATCCATGAGCTGATTGCCCTGTCGGTCATCTTGCCCGGTTTGGTGGATCCTATTAACGGTATTATTCGCTATATGCCGCATATTGAGGTCCATCACTGGCCCTTGGTCGCGGCAATGCAGAAGCGGTTCAATGTCACCAGCTTTGTGGGTCACGACATTCGCAGTCTCGCCCTGGCAGAGCACTACTTCGGTGCAAGCCGCGACTGCGCAGACTCGATTCTGGTGCGCTTGCATCGCGGAACCGGCGCTGGGATTATCGCCAATGGCCATATCTTTCTCGGTAGCAATGGCAACGTTGGCGAAATTGGCCACATTCAAGTTGATCCCCTGGGCGAGCGCTGCCACTGCGGTAACTTTGGCTGTCTGGAGACCATTGCCGCGAACGGCGCGATTGAAAATCGCGTACGTCATCTGCTTGACCAAGGCTATCCCAGCAGTTTGACGCAGGATGACTGTTCCATGTCGCAGATTAGCCGCGCCGCCAACCAGGGCGATGCGCTAGCGTGCGAAGTGGTTGAATACGTTGGGCGCTACCTGGGCAAAGCGATTGCCATCGCCATTAACCTGTTCAATCCGCAGAAAGTGGTGCTGGCAGGTGAGATTACCGAGGCGGAGAGAGTGCTGTTCCCGGCGATTGAAGGGTGCATTAACACACAAGCGCTGGACGCCTTCAGGAAAAACTTACCGGTCGTGCGCTCCGAACTGGACCACCGCTCGGCCATTGGTGCATTTGCCCTCGCGAAACGCGCTATGTTGAATGGCATCTTGTTGCAACATCTTTTGGAAGAGTAACCACCGCCTGCAAACGGGCAGGCCCACCGGAAACTATTTATGACCATCAAAAGCGTAATCTGTGACATCGACGGCGTGCTGATGCACGACAACACCGCTGTAAAAGGCGCAAAAGAGTTTCTGCAGCGCATCCTTGAAAAAGAGATGCCGCTGGTGGTGCTGACCAACTATCCGTCACAGACCGCCCAGGATTTGGCCAACCGCTTTGCCAATGCCGGCATCGACGTGCCCGACTCGGTATTTTACACCTCGGCGATGGCCACGGCCGATTTCCTGCGCCGTCAGGAGGGTAAGAAAGCCTATGTGATTGGCGAAGGTGCGCTGATTCATGAACTCTACAAGGCCGGCTTTACCATTACGGACGTGAATCCAGATTTCGTGATCGTGGGTGAAACTCGCTCATTTAATTGGGACATGATGCACAAAGCCGCATTTTTTGTGGCCAACGGCGCACGCTTTATCGCCACCAATCCCGACACGCACGCCCGCGGCTTCGTGCCCGCCTGCGGCGCACTGTGTGCGGGCATCGAGACCATTTCAGGCCGCAAGCCGTTTTACGTCGGCAAGCCAAGCCCCTATATCATGCGCGCCGCGTTGAATAAGATGCACGCCCACTCAGAGGATACGGTGATTGTGGGCGATAACCTGCGCACCGACATCCTGGCCGGATTCCAGGCGGGCCTGGAAACCATTCTGGTCCTCTCTGGCGTCTCGACGCTGAGTGATGTTGACGCCATGCCTTTCCGCCCCGACTGGACGTTCCCGTCCGTGGCGGACATCGATCTCTTCTAACTCGATTATCATGCCTCACGCCCTGCGCGCCTTGCTGGCCCGCAGGGCGTTTTTTTTGCACCACGATCTGCATCCCGTCGCGGAGTGCGCACAAAATAGCCAATTACGCCACTTCATTAGATACCATCTAATAAAACAATCATTATTTTAAATAAAATTTAAAACTAAAGGCTTTGCAACACCTCTTTTATCAGCAGATCGCTTTTTTGCTTGCATTAACAGTACCAAATAGCGCATTTTCTTATACATCACGCAGCCACTGCGCTGTCGGACTAACAACGAAAACATCACCGTCAGGTGCGCTCAGGAGTCAGATATGTGTTCAATTTTTGGTGTGCTGGATCTGAAAACCGATCCCGTTGAGCTGCGCAAAAAAGCGCTGGAATCTTCTCGTCTGATGCGTCACCGCGGGCCAGATTGGTCGGGCGTGTTCGCTGACGACAAGGCCATTCTGGTGCATGAGCGCTTGTCGATTGTTGACGTCAACAACGGCGCGCAGCCGCTGTATAACGCCGATCACACCCACGTACTGGCCGTCAACGGCGAAATCTACAACCACCAGGCGCTGCGCGCTGAATTAAGCGATCGTTATGCTTTCCAGACCGGTTCTGACTGCGAAGTGATCCTCGCGCTGTATCAGGAAAAAGGCCTCGATTTTCTCGACGACCTGCAAGGCATGTTTGCCTTCATCCTGTGGGATAGCGTGAAGCAACAGTATCTGATTGGTCGTGACCACATTGGTATCATTCCGCTGTATATGGGTAACGACGAACACGGCAACCTTTATGTGGCGTCAGAAATGAAAGCGCTGGTTCCGGTATGTCGTTCCATCAAAGAATTCCCACCGGGAAGCTTCCTCTCCAGCACGGATGGCGAAATTCGTCGCTACTGGCAGCGCGATTGGATGGATTACGCTGCCGTTGAGCACAACAGCACCGACGCGGCTGGCCTCAAGCACGCATTAGAAGAGTCGGTCAAAAGCCACCTGATGTCAGACGTGCCCTACGGCGTTCTGCTCTCAGGCGGCCTTGACTCCTCAATCATTTCAGCGGTGACCAAGCGCTTTGCCGCTAAACGCGTTGAAGATGAAGATAAAAGCGATGCCTGGTGGCCACAGCTGCACTCGTTCGCCGTGGGCTTAGAAGGGTCGCCCGATCTGAAAGCGGCAAAATCCGTGGCCGATCATCTGGGCACGGTACACCATGAGATTCACTTCACCGTACAGGAAGGCCTGGATGCCATTCGCGATGTGATTTACCACATCGAAACGTACGATGTGACCACCATTCGCGCGTCCACGCCGATGTATCTGATGTCGCGTAAGATCAAAGCCATGGGTATTAAGATGGTGTTGTCCGGGGAAGGTGCTGACGAAGTCTTCGGTGGCTATCTCTACTTCCATAAAGCGCCGAACGCGCGGGAGTTTCACGAAGAGAACGTGCGCAAGCTGTTGGCACTGCACATGTTTGACTGCGCGCGCGCCAACAAGGCCATGTCAGCCTGGGGCGTGGAGGCACGCGTGCCATTCCTGGATAAAAAGTTCCTGGACGTCGCCATGCGCATCAACCCGGCCGACAAAATGTGCGGCAGCAATGGAAAAATGGAAAAACACATTTTGCGTGAGTGCTTCTCATCGTATTTGCCAGAGAGCGTGGCATGGCGGCAGAAAGAGCAGTTCTCTGACGGCGTCGGGTACAGCTGGATCGATACGCTGAAAGAGGTGGCGGCCAAACAGATTAGCGACCAGCAGCTGGCGACCGCACACTTCCGCTTCCCCCATAACACGCCGGGCTCAAAAGAAGCGTATCTCTACCGTGAAATTTTTGAAGAGTTGTTCCCGTTACCCAGCGCCGCAGAATGCGTGCCAGGCGGCCCTTCCGTCGCCTGCTCTTCCGCGAAAGCGATTGAATGGGATGAAGCTTTCAAGAACATGGACGACCCGTCTGGCCGTGCAGTAGGCGTGCATCAGTCTGCCTATAAATAAGCTTTGGAATGAAGCTCATAAAGGGGGCCGCGCGGTCCCTTTTATGCTGTTTACGCAACGGCCACACGGTAAAGCTGTAGAATAATTCGCCAGCCTGGTTACAACCCAGACAAACAGACTTTCTCAGGCGAAAAACGCTAAAAAACTTGTTGACGCTACTAAACTCAATACGCATAATGCGCCCCGCAACGCCGATGAAGGTTACGCGAAAAAAAAGAGGCTACGTAGCTCAGCTGGTTAGAGCACATCACTCATAATGATGGGGTCACAGGTTCAAATCCCGTCGTAGCCACCATCTTTTTTTTGCGGGAGTGGCGAAATTGGTAGACGCACCAGATTTAGGTTCTGGCGCCGCAAGGTGTGCGAGTTCAAGTCTCGCCTCCCGCACCATTTCAATCTTCGGCAGCCGGATGGGGTATCGCCAAGCGGTAAGGCACCGGTTTTTGATACCGGCATTCCCTGGTTCGAATCCAGGTACCCCAGCCAATCCGACATGCTCTCGTGGATACGAGTCGATAAATGGGATATCGCCAAGCGGTAAGGCACCGGTTTTTGATACCGGCATTCCCTGGTTCGAATCCAGGTATCCCAGCCATCGTCGGATAAAATAAGCAGTATACTCAGGCTACGTAGCTCAGCTGGTTAGAGCACATCACTCATAATGATGGGGTCACAGGTTCAAATCCCGTCGTAGCCACCAAATTTTTGGGGTGTCGCCAAGCGGTAAGGCTCTGGTTTCTGATACCAGCATTCCGGGGTTCGAATCCCTGCACCCCAGCCATATTTAAGACAATTTGAACAGCATTATTGGGGTGTCGCCAAGCGGTAAGGCTCTGGTTTCTGATACCAGCATTCCGGGGTTCGAATCCCTGCACCCCAGCCAATTTAAGACAATTTGAACAGCATTATTGGGGTGTCGCCAAGCGGTAAGGCTCTGGTTTCTGATACCAGCATTCCGGGGTTCGAATCCCTGCACCCCAGCCAAATTGACAAAAAAGCCCGCTTTTGCGGGCTTTTTTGTTTTCTGTCTCTGTACCTTCTCGTTCATTTCTTCCAGCCCGACGCGCTGTCCGCGCCGGGCTGGCCTGATGACTCAGCTACAACCCCAGCGCGTACTTCAGCACGCGACGCTTCATGGGGGCCGCCTTTTCGGCCGCCGTTAGCGCGAGGTTACGCGCAAAGCGCAGCGGAGGCAGATCGTTGCTGAACGCGTAATAGAACAGATCCATTCCGCCCTGCATCAGCACATTATCCCGGTAACGCTGGCGATGATAGCGCTGGAGCACTGCATCGGACGACCATATCTGCGCCTGGCTGCGCGCCTCCACCAGCGTTGCGATCAGGGCATCAACGTCGCGATAACCAAGATTGACGCCCTGCCCCGCCAGCGGATTAATGGTGTGTGCCGCATCCCCCACCAACGCCAGGCCAGGCAGCACATAACGCGTCGCGTGACGGCGCACCAGCGGAAACGACGCCGCCCGCGTGACCTTAATGCGTCCAATACGCGCGGGGAAGTGCGCCGCGATCTCTTTTTCCAGTTGCGATAACGGGAGATTTTGCAACTGACGGATGCGCGCGGGCGCGTCATACCACACCAGCGAAGCATGATGACCAAACAGCGGCAGAAACGCGCGAGGTCCCTGCGGCGTGAACTGCTGCCAGGTCACATCACCTGCTGCCTGTTCTCTTTCCACGCTAATCAGCATGCAAGATTGGCCATACTGCCAGCCGCGGATACCAATCCCGGCCAGCTGACGAACGCGCGAATTGGCGCCATCGGCGCCCACCACCAAGCGCGTATTCAATGTCGTACCGGTGTCTAACTGCAGCAGCCAGCCCGTGCGGTGTGCGGAGAGCGCCTGCAGCGTCGCCGGACAGAACAGCGTGACCCCCTGCGCCTGCATTTTTTCCCACAGCGCGCGCTGCAGCACGCTGTTCTCGACCATAAAACCTAGTTCGGGTAAGCCAAGTGACGCCGCGTCAAAGGTGACGTGCGCGCTCTCCCACTCCCAGGTCTCCAGTTTGCGATAAGGCGCACAGCGCATAGCCTCCACGCGCGGCCATACATCAAGCTGACGCAGCAGCGCGACGGAAGACGCGCCTATCGCGGAGATGCGCACGTCCGGTGCCTGTGCCGCGCTGAAAACCTCCGGCTCTGCACGTTCAATCACGGCAACGCGAAAATTCTGCTGCGTTAGGCCACACGCCAGGGCCGCGCCGACCATGCCGCCGCCCACGATGACCACATCAAAAGGTGAATCCTGCATTGACTCAAATTCCTCCGCTATGCTGCACGCCTGATGAGCGCGCGAGTGCTAAAGTGTACCGGAAATTTGCCCTACATTCTCAGACACAAATCTGGGCGCGAACTCGCATCCGTGCGCTGGTCACAACAGCATCAAAGCATTACACTATGCCCCCTGCATTTACCTGTTCTGAATTAGTGGCTAGTCCGATGACCAAAAAACTGCATATCAAAACCTGGGGCTGTCAGATGAACGAGTACGATTCATCGAAAATGGCCGATCTGCTTAACAGCACGCACGGTTACACCCTGACCGAAAACGCCGAAGAGGCGGACGTTTTGTTGCTCAATACCTGTTCCATTCGTGAGAAAGCACAGGAAAAAGTTTTTGGCTTGTTAGGGCGTTGGAAAAAACTGAAAGCCAGCAATCCGGACGTGATTATCGGCGTCGGTGGCTGCGTTGCCTCGCAGGAAGGTGAACGGCTGCGCGAGCGCGCAAACTGCGTGGATATCGTGTTTGGACCGCAAACGCTGCACCGTTTGCCTGAGATGATTAATCAGGTGCGTGGCAGCAAGAGCCCGGTGATCGATATCAGTTTTCCGGAGATCGAAAAGTTTGACCGGCTGCCAGAACCGCGTGCGGAAGGCCCTACCGCGTACGTTTCTATCATGGAAGGCTGCAATAAATATTGCACGTTCTGCGTGGTGCCTTACACGCGGGGCGAAGAAGTCAGCCGTCCATGCGATGATATTTTGCTGGAGATAGCCCAGCTTGCTGCGCAGGGCGTGCGTGAAGTCAATCTGCTAGGGCAGAATGTCAACGCCTATCGCGGCGCCACCTTTGATGACGGCATCTGTACTTTCGCAGAATTACTGCGCCTCGTTGCCGCGATTGACGGCATTGACCGCATCCGCTTTACCACCAGCCATCCCATTGAATTTACCGACGACATTATCGATGTCTACCGCGACACGCCTGAGTTAGTGAGCTTCCTGCACCTGCCGGTGCAGAGCGGTTCCGACCGCATTTTGACGCTCATGAAGCGCGCCCATACCGCGTTGGAATATAAAGCCATCATCCGCAAGCTGCTGAAAGCGCGTCCGGATATTCAAATCAGCTCCGATTTTATCATCGGCTTCCCGGGCGAAACGCAGCAGGATTTCGAGCAAACCATGAAGCTGATCGGCGAGGTTAATTTCGACACCAGCTTCAGCTTTATCTACTCTGCGCGTCCTGGCACGCCTGCTGCCGATCTGCCTGACGATGTCTCAGAAGAAGAGAAGAAGCAGCGCCTTTATCTGCTGCAGGAGCGTATTAACCAGCAGGCGATGATGTGGAGTCGCCGCATGTTGGGCACCACGCAGCGCGTATTGGTTGAAGGCATCTCACGCAAAAACGTGATGGAGCTAAGCGGCCGCACCGATAACAATCGCGTAGTGAACTTCGAAGCCCCCGTTGAGCTCATCGGTAAGTTTGTGGATGTGGAAATTGTAGATGTCTATCCTAACTCGCTGCGCGGCAAGCTGGTACGCACCGAGGATGAAATGGATTTACGCCTTAGCCAGACCCCGGCGGCCGTTATTGCCCGTACCCGTCGTGAAAACGCCCTTGGCGTAGGCACCTTCCAACCTTGAGCGTACGCATTAAGATGACAGTGCAGCACGCGCTGTCATCTGTTTCACCGCGCTCCCCTTGCTTTCTCGCTCTCGCGCCCAAATATTTTGTTATCAACTTGCGCCGCGGTATTGCCCCATAAATACTTTCATTACGATGCTTACGCCGTAAGCGGTGCCATCTAATGCCTCTTTCAACTGGCCCTGAGTGACCCAAAGGATTCATTTGAACATCGAAACCCGTGAAATTAGCCTTGAACCTGCAGATAATCGCCGACTGATGAGCCTGTGCGGTCCGTTTGATGACAACATCAAACAGTTAGAGCGCCGTTTGGGAATCGAAATCAATCGTCGCGATAACCACTTTAAACTGGTCGGCCGTACGCTAACCGTCGACGCCGCCGCCGCTATCTTACGCGACCTCTATGTCGACACCGCGCCAGTGCGCGGAAACATCCCCGACATTGAGCCGGATCAGATCCATCTCGCCATTAAAGAGAGCCGTGTACTTGAGCAAACTGCAGAAAGCGTACCGGAGTATGGCAAAGCGGTTAACATCAAAACCAAGCGTGGCGTAATTAAGCCGCGTACGCCGAACCAGGCGCAGTACATTGCCCATATTCTCGATCACGACATCACGTTTGGCATCGGTCCGGCCGGTACGGGTAAAACCTATCTTGCGGTCGCAGCGGCGGTGGACGCCCTTGAACGGCAGGAGATCCGTCGTATTCTTCTGACGCGTCCAGCGGTAGAAGCCGGCGAGAAACTGGGCTTCCTCCCCGGCGATCTCAGTCAGAAAGTGGATCCCTACCTGCGTCCGCTTTACGATGCGCTGTTTGAAATGCTTGGCTTTGAGCGCGTTGAGAAGCTCATGGAGCGTAACGTGATTGAAGTCGCGCCGCTGGCCTATATGCGTGGTCGCACACTCAACGACGCGTTTGTGATTTTGGACGAAAGCCAGAACACCACCATCGAACAGATGAAGATGTTTTTAACTCGCATCGGCTTCAATTCCAAAGCGGTGATCACCGGTGACGTCACGCAGATTGACCTGCCGCGCAGCACGAAATCCGGCTTGCGTCACGCCATTGACGTGCTGGCTGAAGTGGAGGAGATCAGCTTTAACTTTTTCCACAGCGAGGACGTGGTGCGTCACCCCGTGGTTGCACGTATCGTTAACGCCTATGAAGCCTGGGAAGAAGCCGATCAAAAGCGTCGCGATCAGCTGGCGGAAGAACGTAAACGAGACGCCCTGGCGGCTCAACAAGCAGCACATTCAACCCCGCAGGAGCAGTAATGAGCGCGGCAATACTGGATTTACAACTGGCGTGCGCCAATGAAGCAGGCCTGCCTGAAGAGGCGGCCTTTCAGCGCTGGCTTGAAGCCGCGGCTACCCCGTTTCAAGCAGAAAGCGAGGTCACGATTCGCCTGGTGGATGAAGCCGAAAGCCACGAGCTTAATTTAACCTATCGTGGTAAAGACAAGCCCACCAACGTGCTCTCCTTTCCGTTTGAAGCCCCGCCAGGCATCGAACTCCCTCTGCTGGGTGACCTGATTATTTGTCGGCAGGTGGTGGAGCAGGAAGCGGCTGAGCAAGGCAAAGCACTGGAAGCCCACTGGGCACACATGGTGGTGCACGGCACGCTTCACCTGCTGGGCTATGACCATATCGACGATGCCGAAGCCGAAGAGATGGAGGCGCTGGAGACCGAGATAATGCTTGCTCTTGGGTATCCCGATCCGTACATTTCGGAGAAAGAAGACGCCTGAGCCTACGGCTTAGAGCAACGCACTGTCGGCCATTGTGCCGACAGTTCCTTTAACTCAAATGAGTGAACAAAATTAAAACGCCATGAGCGACGACCATTCTCAAAACAGCGACGCACCCAGTAGTAAAAAAGGATTTTTTTCCCTGTTGATTAACCAACTTTTTCATGGCGAGCCGAAAAATCGCGATGAACTGTTGGGCTTGATCCGCGATTCTGAGCAGAAAGAGCTTATCGATCAGGACACGCGCGACATGCTGGAGGGCGTGCTGGACATTGCCGAGCAGCGCGTGCGCGACATCATGATCCCGCGTTCGCAAATGATTACCCTGAAGCGCAATCAGAGCCTTGAAGAGTGCCTTGCGGTGATCATTGAATCCGCTCACTCGCGTTTCCCGGTTATTAGCGAAGATAAAGATCACGTTGAAGGCATCCTGATGGCCAAAGATCTGCTGCCGTTTATGAGCAGCGCATCAGAACCCTTCAGTATTGAAAAAGTGCTGCGTCCTGCGGTGGTGGTCCCCGAAAGCAAGCGCGTTGACCGCATGCTCAAAGAGTTCCGTTCACAGCGTTATCACATGGCTATTGTGATCGATGAGTTTGGCGGCGTGTCCGGTTTAGTGACCATCGAAGATATCCTTGAGCTGATCGTGGGTGAGATCGAAGACGAGTATGACGACGAGGAAGATCGTGATATCCGTCAGCTAAACCGCCACACCTACACCGTGCGCGCGCTCACGCCGATTGAAGATTTCAACGAGGTGTTCGGTACCAGCTTCAGCGATGATGAAGTGGACACCATCGGGGGGTTGGTGATGCAGGGCTTTGGTCACTTACCTGCGCGCGGTGAAAGCATCGACATTGAAGGTTACCACTTCAAAGTGGCGATGGCAGACAGTCGACGTATTATCCAGGTGCACGTAAAAATTCCGGAAGATTCACCGCAACCGCAACTGGACGACGAATAATTCTATGGCATTCGCCTCTCTTTACTCGCAGCAGCGGGTTCGCCTGCTGCTGGCCTTGATTCTGGGTGCGGTCGGCACCCTCTCCTTTTCACCTTATGATGTCTGGCCCGCCGCGATCGTCTCGCTGCTCGGCCTGCAGTTGCTTTTGCTTGATCGACGCACGCCGCAGGCCGCCGCGCTCGGTTTTGCCTGGGGCTTTGGCCTGTTTGGCAGCGGTATCAACTGGGTTTACGTCAGCATTGCTACGTTCGGCGGGATGCCGGGGCCAGTGAACGTGTTTCTGGTGGTGCTGTTGGCCGCCTACCTGTCGCTTTACCCGCTGCTGTTCGCTGCCGTGCTCACTCGACTCTGGCCGCGCGCCACCTTATGGCGCCTCGCGCTGGCGGCCCCCGCGCTCTGGCAGATAAGCGAATTTCTTCGCGGCTGGATCCTCACTGGCTTTCCCTGGCTTCAGTTTGGTTATAGCCAGATTGACGGTCCACTGAAGGGGATTGCACCGCTGGCTGGCGTAGAAACGCTCACGTTCCTGCTGATGATCATCGCCGGTTTGCTGGCGCACGCCTGCTATCATCGCACGGTGAAAAGTGCCCTCGTCGCGCTGGCGCTGCTACTGCTGCCGTGGCCGCTGCGCATGCTGCAATGGTATCAGCCGACGCCTGAGCGCAGCGTGGATATTGCGATGGTTCAGGGCAATATTCCGCAGTCTATGAAATGGGATCCTCAGCAGCTGCTGAATACGCTGCGCGTGTATACCGGATACAGTCAGCCGTTTATCGGCAAAGCGCCCATTATTATCTGGCCTGAATCGGCGATAACCGATCTGGAAAGCAACCAGCAGCCCTTTCTCCGGGCGCTCGACGGCGAACTGCGCGCCCGCGGTAGCGCATTGATTACCGGCATTGTCGACTCCCGCGTAGAAAAGGATAACCGCTACCACGATTACAACTCCGTGATCGTATTGGGCGGCAAACAGCCTTACAGCTACCAAAGCATGAATCGCTACCAGAAAAATCATCTGGTGCCTTTTGGTGAATTTGTTCCGCTGGAGAGCCTGCTGCGTCCACTGGCCCCGTTCTTTGATTTACCGATGTCCTCCTTTAGCCGGGGCGCTTACATCCAGCCGCAGCTAAACGTGGCGGGCTATAACCTTACTACCGCCATTTGCTATGAAATCGTGCTTGGCGAGCAGGTACGCGCGAATTTCCGCAGCAATACCGATTTCCTGCTGACCGTGTCAAACGATGCCTGGTTTGGTCACTCCATTGGGCCTTGGCAGCACTTCCAGATGGCGCGCATGCGCGCGTTGGAACTGGGACGCCCACTGCTTCGCGCCACGAATAATGGCGTGACCGCCGTGGTGAACGCGGACGGGAGCGTGGAAAAGATCATTCCGCAATTCTCGCGCCAGGTGCTGGAGGCAAAAGTTACCCCTACGCAGGGTGAAACACCTTACGCACGACTTGGCCTGTGGCCCGTATGGATTCTTACGCTGCTGGGCTTAGTCATCAGCCTGATACGTCGACGCGCTTGATTCTCTGCCACTGATACGAAAGCGAAGCAGTCATGCTTCGCTTTTTTTTTACGCCTTTCCTTCATTTTAACCTCCTAACCATTTTCATGTCGCGATGACACGCACTGGCACGATCATTGCTAACTATTTCAGGGTTTTTCACGGAGCGGGCGCATTGTCAGTCTTTTGCAATATGCGCGCACTATGATCAGGCAATGACGCGCACCAAAAAGTTGCAACCGCCCTTTTATGCGCTTTATTGGTGCGGAGCGGCTCGCAAAAAAGAAACTTTTTTGTTTCATTGCATTAACAGTTCGCTATGTTATTGATACTCACGCGCCTTCGCGCGCAGGCGGGTCAACACACGCAGCACGCAATACGCAATAAACACAACATCCCTTTGGGCGCAGTTTTATGTTCTGCGCGATATCGATAAACAGGAGTAGGAACATGCAGACACGCAAAGTGGCCTTATCACTTCTGCTGTTGGGCGCCACAGCAGGCGCAGCCCAGGCAGAAGATCTCAATGGCACACTGAAGAAAATCAGTGACAACGGCGTGATCGTCGTGGGCCATCGCGAGTCATCCGTTCCCTTTTCTTACTACGACAATCAGCAAAAAGTCGTGGGTTATTCGCAAGATTATTCCAACGCCATCGTCGCGGCCATCAAGGCGAAGCTGAATAAACCGGATTTGCAGATTAAAATGCTGCCTATTACTTCGCAAAACCGTATTCCTCTGCTGCAGAATGGCACCTATGACTTCGAATGTGGTTCCACCACCAACAACCTTGAGCGTCAAAAACAGGCGGCGTTTTCCGACACCGTGTTTATCATTGGCACCCGCTTGCTGGTGAAAAAAGGCGGCGATATCAAAGATTTCCCAGATTTAAAAGGGAAGACTGTTGTCGTGACCTCCGGCACCACCTCTGAAGTCCTGCTGCACAAGCTGAATGACGAACAGAAAATGGACATGCGCATTATCAGCGCCAAAGATCACGGTGATTCATTCCGTACTTTGGAAACCGGACGCGCCGTGGCCTTTATGATGGATGATGCACTGCTGGCGGGTGAGCGCGCCAAAGCGAAAAAACCAGACAACTGGGAAATCGTGGGTACGCCACAGTCAAAAGAAGCCTACGGCTGCATGCTGCGCAAAGACGACCCACAGTTCAAGCAGCTGATGGATGAAACCATCGCAAAAGCACAGACCTCAGGCGAAGCGGCCAAGTGGTTTGACACCTGGTTCAAACAGCCGATTCCACCGAAGAACCTGAACCTGAACTTTGAGCTTTCACCCGATATGCAGGCGCTGTTCAAAGCCCCTAACGACAAAGCACTCTGAATTAACAACGAAAACAAGGGCAGTGATGCTGCCCTCTCGATTGCTGAATAGGCGGTGCGGACAGACAAACTGCAATAGGTCGTTCCCCTGGCGCAGTTCCCCCAGGCCCGCTCAACAATCTTATGGGTAGCTTCGCTACCCTTTTTTTACCGGAGCTCGTTATGGGTATCGATTGGAACTGGGGCATTTTTTTACAGCAGGCCCCGTTCGGCAATACGACTTACCTTGGCTGGCTGTGGTCCGGATTTCAGGTTACCGTTGCGGTCTCCTGTTGCGCCTGGATTATCGCCTTCCTGGTTGGGTCTTTTTTTGGCATTTTACGTACCGTGCCTAACCGCCTGCTGGCGACTATCGGCACTTGCTATGTGGAACTGTTTCGCAACATCCCGCTGATCGTGCAGTTCTTCTTTTGGTATCTGGTTGCGCCGGAACTGGTCGGGGAAAATCTCGGCATGTGGTTTAAATCGGAACTGGATCCCAACGTGCAGTTCTTCCTCTCATCTACCGTGTGCCTCGGGCTGTTTACCGCCGCGCGCGTGTGTGAGCAAGTTCGGGCCGCCATTCAGTCTCTGCCACGCGGGCAGAAAAACGCCGGTCTGGCGATGGGTCTGACGCTGCCGCAAACCTACCGCTATGTGCTGCTGCCCAACGCGTATCGCGTCATTGTTCCGCCCATGACGTCTGAGATGCTGAACCTGGTAAAAAACTCGGCGATTGCCTCCACGATTGGACTGGTGGACATGGCGGCGCAGGCAGGAAAACTGCTTGATTACTCCGCCCACGCCTATGAATCCTTTACCGCCATCACCCTGGCTTACGTGGGAATCAACCTGGTGATCATGCTTATTATGAGTCTGGTTGAACGCAAAATTCGCCTGCCTGGCAATCTGGGAGGCAAATAATGTACGAGTTTGACTGGAGTTCTATTGCGCCCAGCCTGCCCTATTTACTAAACGGCATGGTGGTTACGCTCAAGATCACCGCCGTGGCGGTGGTATTTGGCATTTTGTGGGGCACATTCCTGGCGGTGATGCGCCTGTCGACATTCGCGCCGATTCGCTGGTTTGCCAAGCTATATGTCAACCTGTTCCGCTCGGTACCGCTGGTAATGGTATTGCTGTGGTTTTATCTGGTCGTGCCTAGTTTCCTACAGCAGGTGCTTGGGCTGTCACCCAAAACGGACATTCGCCTGATTTCGGCGATGGTGGCATTTGCGCTGTTTGAAGCCGCCTACTATTCAGAAATCATTCGTGCGGGTATCCAGAGTATCTCTAAAGGGCAATCCAACGCGGCGCTGGCGCTGGGGATGACGCAGTGGCAATCAATGAAGCTGATCATCCTGCCGCAGGCATTCAGAGCGATGGTTCCGCTGCTGCTGACCCAAGGTATTGTACTCTTCCAGGATACTTCGCTGGTGTACGTGTTAAGCCTGGCTGACTTCTTCCGTACCGCTTCCACCATCGGCGAGCGCGACGGCACCCAGGTAGAAATGATTCTCTTTGCTGGCTTGGTCTATTTTGCGATCAGCCTGAGCGCGTCGCTGTTAGTCAGCTATTTAAAAAGAAAAAGGACCGTATAAATGATTAGCCTGAAAAATGTTTCAAAGTGGTATGGTCACTTTCAGGTATTGACCGATTGCTCCACCGAAGTAAAAAAAGGTGAAGTGGTGGTGGTGTGCGGGCCTTCTGGCTCGGGTAAGTCCACGCTGATCAAAACGGTGAACGGCCTTGAACCTATTCAGCAAGGCAGTATTCAGGTTAACGGCACGGAAGTGAATAACAAGAAAACCAATCTGGCCCAGCTGCGCAGCAAAGTCGGCATGGTGTTCCAACATTTCGAGCTGTTCCCGCACCTGAGCATCATCGATAACCTCGTGCTGGCACAGGTTAAAGTGCTGAAGCGGGATAAGACAGCGGCGCGCGACAAAGGCCTGAAGCTGCTGACACGCGTCGGCTTGGCCGCCCATGCCGAAAAGTTTCCCGGTCAGCTCTCGGGTGGGCAGCAGCAGCGCGTCGCGATTGCGCGCGCCCTCTGCATGGATCCTATCGCGATGTTGTTCGATGAACCCACGTCTGCACTCGATCCGGAAATGATTAACGAAGTGCTGGACGTCATGGTAGAACTGGCTAACGAAGGCATGACCATGATGGTGGTCACGCATGAAATGGGCTTTGCGCGTAAAGTGGCTAACCGCGTCATCTTTATGGACGAAGGAAAAATTGTTGAAGACACGAACAAAGATGACTTCTTCAACAATCCCCAGTCGGAGCGCGCCAAAGATTTTCTGGCGAAAATTCTGCACTAAAACCACGCGGGCGCGGCTGCTGCGCCCGCTTATCTTGCGATCAAGGTTCGAATGGCTGACGCTGAAACTGATCGTGTCCGCATTCCGGGCAGCGAGTCAGGCTTTCTGGCGTATAAATGGCGCGCGTGAAGCCGCACTTTTCACACACCAAATTTCCTAACCCAACCACCTCGCCGCTTTGGTAGACGCCGTGATGGCGCAAATCCTGGAACACCTCACGCCACTCCAGTTGGCTTTTATCCGTGATATCCGCAAGCTCTTTCCAGATGCTCTCGCGAATGACGCGGAAGAATACCGAATCCTCCACACCCGTGCTGGATTCCTGGTAGCTTAACGCAAACTCCTGCAGGTCACGTCTCACTGCGCTCATCACCGCATTGACCTCGGCGGGCGTCAGCGTCTGCTTCGCGATTAACTGCGATTCTGCTTCATCGACCAGCGCGTCAACATCGCGATCACCCTGCTCCAGCCGCTGGGTTAATGTCGCCAACGTCGTGCGGTACTCCTGCGTCACATTATTCATTTTGTTCTCCTTTCTGCGGATAGGCTGCGGTTAAGTTTAGCTGTTTTGTCACAAATACCGCGTTGGCGTCTGGCTAAATCCCAAAAGGGTGAAAGCCGCGGCGCATTCAGCAGAAAAGGTGTCGCCTGCGGCGTGAAAAGTTGTTGAGGGGCAGCCTTATGGGTATGCTATGCGGATCTAAGTATGCTTCGCGATTTCATAAAGGACCACAGGCAGCCATGCAAGAGCAATACCGCCCGGAAGAGATAGAATCCCGCGTCCAGCAGCACTGGGACGAAAACGAAACCTTTAAAGTGACCGAACAGGAAGGCAAAGAGAAATACTACTGCCTTTCCATGTTGCCCTATCCTTCTGGTCGTCTCCACATGGGCCACGTGCGTAACTACACCATTGGTGATGTGATTGCGCGCTATCAGCGCATGCTCGGCAAAAACGTCCTGCAGCCGATTGGCTGGGATGCGTTTGGCCTGCCTGCGGAAGGCGCTGCGGTAAAAAACAACACCGCGCCTGCACCCTGGACCTACGACAATATCGCCTACATGAAAAACCAGCTCAAACTGCTGGGCTTTGGCTATGACTGGAGCCGTGAACTGGCAACCTGTCAGCCGGAATATTACCGCTGGGAGCAGTGGTTCTTCACCAAGCTGTATGAGAAAGGCCTGGTGTACAAAAAGACGTCCGCTGTGAACTGGTGTCCGAACGATCAAACCGTGCTGGCTAATGAACAGGTTATTGATGGCTGCTGCTGGCGCTGCGATACCAAAGTGGAACGCAAAGAGATCCCACAGTGGTTCATTAAAATCACCGCTTACGCGGAAGAGTTACTGAACGATCTGGATAAGCTGGAAGAGTGGCCTGAGCAGGTCAAAACCATGCAGCGTAACTGGATTGGTCGCTCAGAAGGCGTAGAGATCACCTTCGATGTGGTCGATAGCACGGAAAAAGTGACCGTTTATACTACGCGACCCGATACCTTTATGGGTGCGACTTACGTCGCCGTTGCCGCAGGCCATCCGCTGGCGCAGCAGGCCGCAGTATCGAACCCTGCGCTCGCCGATTTCCTCGAAGAGTGCCGCACCACCAAAGTGGCCGAAGCCGATATGGCGACGATGGAAAAGAAAGGCATGGCGACCGGCCTGTCCGTTACCCACCCGCTAACCGGCGAAGCGCTGCCAATTTGGGTCGCTAACTTTGTGCTGATGGAGTACGGCACCGGTGCGGTCATGGCAGTGCCGGGTCACGACCAGCGCGACTGGGAGTTTGCCACCAAATATCACCTGCAGATCAAACCCGTGATCCTCAACCTTGACGGCTCTGAACCCGATCTGAGCGCGGCAGCGATGACCGACAAAGGCGCGCTGTTCAATTCTGGTGAATTTGACGGCCTCGATCATACGGCGGGCTTTAACGCGATCGCCGATGCGCTGAGCGCAAAAGGCGTTGGCGTCCGTAAGGTCAACTATCGCCTGCGCGACTGGGGTGTTTCCCGCCAGCGCTATTGGGGTGCGCCTATCCCGATGGTGACGCTGGAAGACGGCACGGTGATGCCCACGCCAGAAGATCAACTGCCGGTTATCCTGCCAGAAGATGTGGTGATGGACGGTATCACCAGCCCCATTAAAGCCGATCCTGAGTGGGCGAAAACCACCGTCAATGGCCAACCGGCGCTGCGCGAAACCGACACCTTTGACACCTTTATGGAGTCATCCTGGTACTACGCGCGCTATACCTGCACCAACTATCAGGATGGGATGCTCGATCCTGCTGCCGCGAACTACTGGCTGCCGGTGGATCAGTACGTAGGCGGCATTGAACACGCGATCATGCACCTGATGTACTTCCGCTTCTATCACAAGCTGCTGCGTGATGCCGGTCTGGTAAATTCAGACGAGCCGGCCAAACGCCTGCTGTGTCAGGGCATGGTGCTGGCGGATGCGTTCTACTACGTCGGCGTCAACGGCGAACGTAACTGGGTTTCGCCAGTTGATGTCACCGTTGAGCGCGATGAGAAAGGTCGCATTATCAAAGCCGTGGATACGCAAGGCCGCGACGTGATTTATGCGGGCATGAGTAAAATGTCCAAATCCAAAAATAACGGCATCGATCCACAGTTGATGGTTGAACGCTACGGCGCGGATACCGTGCGTCTGTTTATGATGTTCGCCTCACCTGCAGACATGACGCTGGAGTGGCAGGAGTCCGGCGTGGAAGGCGCAAACCGCTTCCTGAAGCGCGTGTGGAAACTGGCTTACGATCACGTTGCGAAAGGGCCTACGGTGGCACTGGATGTCAGCAGCCTGAACGATGATCAGAAATCGCTGCGTCGCGATCTGCATAAAACCATTGCGAAAGTGGCCGATGATATTGGCCGTCGTCAGACCTTCAATACCGCCATTGCGGCGATTATGGAGTTAATGAACAAACTGATTCGCGCGCCGCAGGAAAGTGACCAGGATCGGGCACTGATGCAGGAAGCCTTGGTTGCCGTTACGCGCCTGCTCTATCCTTTCACCCCACATGCCAGCTATGTGCTGTGGCAGGAGCTGGGCGGTGAAGGTAACATTGACGAAGCCAGCTGGCCGGTTGCGGATGACGCAGCCATGGTCGAGGATTCTCTGCTGGTGGTGGTTCAGGTCAACGGCAAAGTGCGCGGTAAAATCACCGTCGCGCCCGATGCCACGCAGGAGCAAGTGCAAGCGCGTGCCGCACAGGAGCATCTGGTGGCGAAATATCTGGATGGCGTCACCGTGCGTAAAGTGATTTATGTCCCCGGCAAACTGCTTAACCTGGTCGTGGGTTGAGTTCAGGAGGAACTGTGCGACAACTGATTATCAGACTGTTTGTCCTTGCTGCGGTGATGATCACCGCAGGCTGTGGCTTTCATCCCCGCGGCACCACGGCGGTGCCTGCAGAAATGAAAACGTTAATCGTTCAAACGGGCGATCCGTACGGCCCGGTGGCGCGCGCCGTCCGTCAACAGCTGCGCATTAACGGTATCAACTTAGTGGATAACACTAAAAAAGCCAGCGCGCAGTATCCCACGCTACGCCTGGGTCAGGAATTATCCGGTCGTGATACCGCCTCGGTGTTCATCAGCGGCACCACGGCGGAGTACTCGTTGGTAACGACCTTGACCGCGCAGGTGCTTCTGCCGGGCAAAGGTATCTATCCGATTAGTACGACGGTGTACCGTTCGTTCTTTGATAACCCGAATGCTGCCCTCGCGAAGGATGCCGAGCAGGATATGATTATCCAGGAAATGCGTCAGCGCGCCGCGGAGCAATTGGTGCGCAAGCTGCTGACCGTTCACGCGGCGCAAGAGGCCAACAAGACCACATTGCCGCCTGCGGAAACCATTTTGCCTGGCCAGTCTTCACCTGAAGCGCCATCGTCATCCGCTACCAGTCTGCAATGATTAGGATTTACCCTGAGCAACTCAGCGCGCAGCTTCGAGAGGGGCTGCGCGCCTGCTACTTCCTCACTGGCAATGAACCCCTGCTTATTCAGGAGAGTGCGGATACGCTGCGTACTGCGGCGGCGACGCAAGGCTTTGAAGAGCACTTTAGCGTTAATCTGGATGCCCAAACCGACTGGGATGCCCTCTTTGCGCGCTGTCAGGCGCTCAGCCTTTTTACGCAACGCCAAACCTTAACGCTGCAGCTGCCCGAGAGCGGGCCAAATGCGGCGATGGCGGAGCGGCTTACCCAGCTTGCTGGCCTGCTGCACAGCGATATTTTGCTGGTGCTGCGTATGCAAAAGCTGACGAAAGCCCAAGAAAACAGCGCCTGGTTCAAGGCGCTGAGTGCACAGGCCGTTCTCGTCCCCTGCCAAACCCCGGAGCAGGCACAGTTGCCACGCTGGGTGCAAAACCGTGCAAAAGCGCTGCAGTTGACAATCGATGAGGCCGCCGTGCAGCTTCTCTGCTACTGCTATGAAGGCAATTTGCTGGCACTGGCGCAAGCGCTGGAGCGGCTATCGCTGCTGTGGCCTGATGGCAAACTGACGCTGCCGCGGGTTGAAGAGGCCGTGAATGACGCCGCTCATTTTACCCCTTTCCACTGGGTAGATGCGCTACTGGCGGGTAAGAGTAAACGCGCGCTGCACATTCTTTCCCAGCTGGAAAAAGAGGATGCGGAAGTGGTTATTCTGGTGCGCTCCCTGCAGCGCGATCTGCTGACGCTGCTGCAACTCCAGCGTCAGCAGGGTCAGCAGCCGCTGCGCACGCTGATGGATCAACAGCGCATCTGGCAAAACCGACGCGCTCTGTTTACCGAGGCGCTGCAGCGTCTGGATGCGCAACGTTTAGCGCGCGCGGTGCACCTGTTGGCGGAACTTGAGCTGACCCTGAAGCAAGATTACGGCCAGCATCTCTGGCCGCAGTTACAAACGCTGTCACTGCTGCTGTGTCACCGCAACTTTCCCCTGGAGTTTGCTGATGCCTGAGTTATACGCCCTGTTCGGTGGCACCTTTGATCCCATTCATTATGGTCACCTGCGACCGGTGGAAGCACTTGCACAGCAGATAGGGCTTACCGAGGTCACGCTGCTGCCTAACAATGTGCCGCCGCATCGGCCTCAGCCGCAGGCCAGCGCCGCGCAGCGCGTCGCTATGTTGCGCTGCGCTATCCACGATCGTCCGCTGTTTAACATTGATACCCGTGAGCTGGAGCGAGAAACGCCCTCATGGACCGTTAACACGCTTGAAACGCTGCGCGCCGAACGCGGTGCAAAGCAGCCTTTGGGGTTTATCATTGGTCAAGACTCTTTGCTCACGTTAGCGAAATGGCATCGCTGGCAGGATTTACTGTCGCTGTGTCATCTGCTGGTGTGTAAAAGGCCAGGCTATCCTGCCCAAATGGCCTCATCCGAGATGCAGCAATGGCTTGAAGACCACCTCGCTCATGACATTCAACAGCTGCATGCTGCGCCAGCAGGGAGGATTTGGCTGGCCGATACGCCGCTTTTTGACATATCAGCCACCGACATTCGCGCGCGCCGTCACCACGGCCAGTCCTGCGCGGATCTGCTGCCAGCGCGCGTCATGGCTTACATTGAACGCGCCGGGCTCTATTGCGATTAACGCACCTTAGCGCCCATTAAAAAGCTTAACGTTGCGCCCGCGCCTTGGCGCGGTGAAGTCGAGCCGGAATATATCGCCGCCTGTTTGAGCGTGCTATACTGCGCCGCTTGATTTTAGGCTATGTATTCCGGGCACTCGGCCAGCCCGTCATCACCTGTTTTATGAGGGGAACCTTTTGCAAGGTAAAGCACTCCAAGAGTTCGTTATTGATAAGATTGATGATCTCAAAGGCCAGGACATCGTCGCCCTGGACGTTCAGGGTAAATCCAGCATTACTGATTGCATGATTATTTGCACCGGCACGTCTACGCGCCATGTGTCATCTATCGCCGATCACGTTATGCAAGAGTCCCGCGCCGCCGGCTTAGTGCCATTAGGCGTTGAAGGCAAGGCCGCCGCTGACTGGGTTGTCGTGGATCTCGGTGAAGTCATCGTGCACGTTATGCAGGAAGAGAGCCGCCAGCTGTACGAGCTGGAAAAGCTCTGGAGCTGAGCAGTGAAACTGCAGCTCGTGGCCGTGGGCACCAAAATGCCCGACTGGGTTCAGACCGGTTTTATGGAGTATCTGCGCCGCTTTCCCAAAGACATGCCGTTTGAATTGATCGAAGTGACGGCCGGTAAGCGCGGCAAAAATGCCGACATCAAACGCATTCTTGAAAAAGAGGGTGAAGCGATGCTGGCAGCGGTAGGAAAAGGCAACCGTATCGTTACGCTGGATATTCCCGGTAAGCCGTGGGAAACCCCGCAGTTAGCGCAGCAGCTGGAACGGTGGAAGCAGGATGGCCGCGATGTCAGTTTGCTGATTGGCGGCCCAGAAGGATTGGCCCCGGCCTGCAAGGCCGCCGCAGAACAGAGCTGGTCACTTTCTGCGCTAACGCTGCCTCATCCGCTGGTGCGCGTGCTGGTCGCGGAGAGCCTGTATCGTGCCTGGAGCATCACCACGAATCACCCTTATCACCGTGAATAAACGCCTGACAACCTCCAGACAATAAACGCAGCGGATGAAATTACAGAGCAACGCTTTTCGCGATTACACTGCCGAGCAGAAACTGTTTGTCCGCCGGGCTCTGGTAGCCTTTGTGGTGATTTTTCTGCTCTCCTGCGTATTGGTGGTAAATCTCTACCACCTGCAAATCCTGCGTTTCGAAGATTACAGTACGCGCTCCAACGAAAACCGTATCAAGCTGGTGCCCGTCGCACCCAGCCGCGGCATTATTTACGATCGCAACGGCGTTCCCCTGGCGTTAAACCGCACTATCTATCAGGCGGAGCTGGTGCCTGAGAAGGTCGACGATCTCAAACAAACGCTGGATGCGCTGCGTCCGGTGCTCGATCTCAGCGACGATGATCTCGACGCGTTTGAAAAAGAGCGCAAGCGATCGCGGCGCTTTACGTCCATTCCGGTTAAAACCGGCCTCACGGAAGTGCAGGTGGCGCGCTTCGCCGTCAATCAATACCGCTTCCCCGGCGTTGAGGTCAAAGGCTATCAGCGGCGCTACTACCCTTACGGTCAAACCCTGACGCACGTGGTGGGTTACGTATCCAAAATCAACGATCGCGACGTGGCACGACTCGATCAGGAAGGCAAATGGCCTAACTATGCCGCCACGCATGACATTGGTAAGCTCGGCATTGAAAACTACTACGAAGATGTCCTGCACGGTAAAACCGGCTACGAAGAGGTTGAAGTTAATAACCGCGGCCGCGTGATCCGCCAGCTTCATGAGCAGTCGCCTCAGGCGGGCCGCGATATCTATCTCACGGTTGATCTCAAACTGCAGCAGTACATTGAAACCCTGCTTGCTGGCAGCCGTGCGGCCGTGGTGGTCAGCGATCCGCGCACCGGTGAAATTCTTGCGCTGGTCTCAACGCCGAGCTACGACCCCAACCTATTTGTGGATGGCATCTCCAGTAAAGATTACAAGGCGCTGCTGAGTGATGAAAATCGGCCTCTCTACAATCGCGCGCTGCAGGCCGCCTATCCCCCCGCGTCGACGGTTAAACCTTATGTTGCCGTTTCAGCGCTTAGTGCAGGCGTGATTAACCGCAACACCAGCCTCTTCGATCCGGGCTGGTGGCAGCTACCTGGCTCTGAGAAACGGTACCGTGACTGGAAAAAATGGGGTCATGGCCGTCTTAATGTCACCAAATCGTTGGAAGAGTCGGCCGATACCTTTTTCTATCAAGTGGCTTACGACATGGGCATCGATCGGCTGTCAGAGTGGATGACGCGCTTTGGTTATGGCCATCGCACCGGTATCGACCTCCCCCAGGAGAGTGCGGGAAATATGCCTACGCGCGAATGGAAGCTGAAGCGCTTTAAAAAGCCGTGGTATCAGGGTGACACCATTCCCGTGGGTATTGGCCAAGGGTACTGGACCGCCACGCCCGTGCAGATGAATAAAGCGATGATGATTCTGATCAACGACGGCGTGATTAAAGTGCCGCACCTGCTGCGTGCTACCCGCGAGGGCGATGCGATGGTGCCTTACCGTCAGCAGCCCGAGGCACCTATTGGCGATATTCACTCCGGTTATTGGGAGATCGCCAAAGATGGCATGTACGGTGTGGCAAATCGGCCGAACGGAACCGCGCACAAAAGCTTTGCGGATGCGCCTTACAAAATTGCCGCCAAGTCCGGTACGGCGCAGGTGTTTGGCCTGAAAGAGAATGAAACGTACAATGCGCACAAAATTGCCGAACGACTGCGCGACCACAAGCTGATGACGGCATTTGCCCCGTATGACAAGCCGCGCGTTGCCGTGACCATGATTCTCGAAAACGGCGGGGCCGGTGCCGCGGTCGGTACCGTGATGCGCCAGATTCTTGACCACATTATGTTAGGCGACAACAATACCGTGCTGCCTGAAGCAGCGCCGACGCCGCCCGGCTACGAAGGTGAATAAACGATGTCCATGAACGACAGCCCTCAGAAACGAACGATCTGGACGCGTATCCACATTGATCCGCTGTTTATGCTGCTTATTTTTGCGCTGCTTACCTACAGCGCCATCGTTATCTGGAGCGCCAGTGGACAAGATCCTGGCATGATGGAGCGCAAACTGGGTCAGATCGCCATGGGCACCATTATCATGCTGGTGCTGGCGCAGGTCCCGCCGCGCGTTTACGAAAGTTGGGCCCCTTATCTCTATATTGTTTGTGTGATCCTGCTGGTGGCCGTGGATGCGTTCGGGCATATCAGTAAAGGCGCGCAGCGCTGGCTCGACTTAGGCTTCGTGCGGTTTCAACCCTCGGAAATCGCTAAAATCGCCGTGCCGCTGATGGTTGCCCGCTTTATCAACCGCGATGTGTGTCCGCCCACGCTCAAAAATACCGGCATTGCGCTGGTGCTGATTTTTATGCCCACGCTGCTGGTGGCTGCGCAGCCCGACCTGGGTACCTCAATCCTGATTGCCGCGTCCGGTCTTTTCGTGCTGTTCTTATCGGGCATGAGCTGGAAGCTGATAGCCGTGGCGGTACTGCTGGTGGCCGCCTTCATTCCCGTTCTCTGGTTCTTTTTGATGCACGACTATCAGCGCGACCGCGTCATGATGCTGCTGGACCCGGAGAGCGATCCCCTGGGCGCGGGCTATCACATTATTCAGTCGAAAATTGCCATTGGATCCGGCGGACTCCGCGGTAAAGGCTGGCTACACGGAACCCAGTCGCAGCTGGAGTTTCTGCCGGAACGACACACCGACTTTATTTTTGCGGTACTGGCCGAAGAGCTGGGATTGGTCGGCGTGTTGCTGCTGCTGGCGCTGTACCTGCTTGTGATCATGCGTGGCTTGATCATCGCCGCGCGTGCGCAGACTACCTTTGGCCGCGTCATGGCCGGCGGCTTAATGTTGATTTTATTCGTCTATGTTTTCGTTAACATCGGCATGGTAAGTGGTATCTTACCGGTGGTCGGCGTGCCGCTGCCGCTGGTGAGCTACGGCGGCTCGGCGTTGATTGTGTTAATGGCCGGATTTGGCATTGTGATGTCGATCCATACTCATCGAAAAATGTTATCTAAAAGCGTTTAAGAGGCTGCACATGCGTAAGGACTGGCTTGGGGTTGCACTGGCATCACTGGTATTGGCGGCCTGTTCCACACCGGAACCGCAAAACAACACGGCGCCACCACAGCCGGCCTATAACGGTCCGGTCGTTGAAATCCCCGGCGTAGAGCCTCGCTATGAGCCGATTAATCCGTCAACCAGTCAGGATTACAGCGTCAACGGTAAAAGCTACCGCGTGATCAAAGATCCGTCGAATTACAGCGAAGTGGGATTGGCTACGTGGTATGGCGAGGAAGCGCAGGGCAACCGCACGGCCACCGGCGATACCTACGATCCTGATGCGCTCACCGCGGCGCACCCGACGCTGCCTCTGCCTGGCTATGTGCGCGTGACCAATCTGGCAAACGGTCGTCAGATCGTGGTGCGCATTAACGACCGCGGCCCTTACACGCCAGGGCGCATCATTGATCTTTCTCGCGCCGCGGGTGACCGCCTTAATATTTCCAACAATACGCGCGTACGGGTGGATTACATTAAAGTCGCGCCGGACGGCACGCTCTCCGGGCCGGGCACCATCGGCACCACGGTGGCAAAACAGAGCTATGCTCTGCCCGCACGCCCCGATCTTAGCGGTGGCATGGTGATGACAGGCAGCAGCAACACGGCCGCCGTGCCTGCCTCCGCGCCGCAAGACGTGCGCGCGGTAGACAACAGCACCCTGCAGAACAGCGACGGCATGGGCGCGCCTGTGCACAGCAGCGGGTTTTTAGGGGCGCCGCAGCCGCTGGCTAACGGTGTGTTAGAGGGCAGTGAGCCCCCTGCGCCTGCTGCGCCAGCCTCTACACCTGCCGCCTCTGCGCCTGAGGCCGCCCGCGCCGCGCCCGTCAGCGGCCATGCTACCGGTCATTACGTTGTGCAGGTGGGTGCCATTAATGATTCAGCACGCGCGCAGCAGCTGGCACAAAGTCTCGGCAAGCGCTTTGGCGTTCCCGGCGCCGTTGAAGCCAACGGTAATGTTTATCGCATCCAGCTGGGCGGCTTTAAGAGCCGTGCAGAAGCAGCCGCTTTGCAGCAGCGTTTAACCGCTGAAGCCAATTTGAACGGCTTTATTACCACGGCCCGTTAAGCGGTCTGGCGGGCCGGTATTTTTACAGCTAACACAGATAGCAAAGCAAGATGCTGGCCGCTGGGCCGTTTGCTATAGTGAGGCACTTTTTTTTACCCTTAACCCCACGGATGTTGTAGTCCTGAACATGAATACGCTGAAACCCTCTCGTTTTCTGAAACGCCTGACAGTGGGATCACTGGTCGCCTTCTCGCTCAGCCATGTCGCCATGGCTGATGATGTTAATCTCAAAACGATGATCCCGGGCGTGCCGGATATCGATGCCGAAGCCTATGTGCTGATTGACTATAACTCGGGCAAAGTGCTGGCAGAAAAGAACGCGGACGCGCGACGCGATCCCGCCAGCCTGACAAAAATGATGACCAGCTATGTGATTGGTCAAGCCGTCAAAGCTGGAAAAATTCATCAGGATGACATTGTGACCGTCGGTAAAGATGCCTGGGCTACGGGTAATCCGGTGTTCAAAGGCTCCTCGCTGATGTTCCTGAAGCCGGGAGACCGCGTACCGGTCTCTCAGCTCACGCGCGGTATCGTGCTGCAATCGGGTAACGACGCCTGCGTGGCGATGGCCGATTATGTCGCTGGCAGCCAGGACGCGTTTGTTAACCTGATGAATAATTACGTGGGCGCGCTGGGTCTGAAAAATACCCATTTCCAGACCGTGCACGGGCTGGATGCTGACGGCCAGTACAGCTCCGCGCGCGATATGGCGTTGATCGGTCAAGCCCTGATTCGTGATGTGCCGGATGAGTATGCGGTTTACCACGAAAAAGAGTTCACCTTTAACAATATTCGTCAGATGAACCGCAACGGCTTGCTGTGGGATACCAGTCTGAACGTCGATGGCATCAAAACCGGGCATACTGAAGCCGCGGGCTATAATCTGGTTGCCTCTGCCACCGAAGGTCAGATGCGTCTGATCTCCGCCGTGATGGGTGGACACACCTTTAAAGGTCGTGAAACCGAAAGCAAAAAGCTGCTGACGTGGGGCTTCCGTTTCTTTGAGACCGTAGCGCCACTGAAAGCCGGTAAAGAATTTGCTTCTGAGCCTGTATGGTTTGGTAACAGCGACCGCGTCCAGCTCGGCGTGGAAAAAGATGCCTACCTGACGATTCCGCGTGGCCGCATGAAAGACCTGAAAGCCAGTTACGTGCTGGACAACACGGAACTGCACGCGCCGCTGAAGAAAAATCAGGTCGTGGGCAGCATTAACTTCCAATTGGACGGTAAAACCATCGAGCAGCGCCCACTGGTGGTGTTGAACGAAGTGCAGGAAGGCGGTTTCTTTAGTCGTATCATTGATTACGTGAAACTGATGTTCCACCACTGGTTCGGCTAAAGCGCTTGAAAAATAGCCACCCTGCCACCATATAATGTACTGTCCCCGTTTTACCGTTTCAGGGGAGGCCAACCGGCCTCCCTTCTCAATTTTTATGCACCGGAGTCACGATGAAAACCAAACTCAATGAACTGCTCGAATTTCCTACCCCTTTCACGTACAAAGTGATGGGGCTGGCGCAACCGGAGCTGGTTGATCAGGTGGTGGAAGTGGTGCAGCGTCATGCGCCCGGCGACTACAGCCCGGACGTTAAGCCAAGCAGCAAAGGCAATTACCACTCGGTGTCCATTACTATCACCGCGACGCATATCGAGCAGGTAGAAACCCTTTACGAAGAGTTAGGCAATATCGAAATCGTTCGCATGGTGCTGTAATGCAGGTGCTGGCAAAGGTGACTTTGCCAGCGTTATACTCTGCCCTCAACTCGTTACCGGACCCTCGCTGTGTCAGCTAATACGCTTCTTGTTCGTCAACTCGGCCAGTGCGACTGGCAGCTTACCTCTGATGCGATGCATCACTTCACCGATCGGCGTAACGCGCAAACACCTGATGAGATCTGGCTGGTGGAGCATCCTCCGGTCTTTACGCAGGGTCAGGCGGGTAAAGCGGAGCATTTGTTGCTCACGGGCGATATCCCCGTGGTGCAGAGCGATCGCGGCGGCCAGGTGACTTACCACGGTCCGGGCCAGCAGGTGATGTATGTGCTGCTTGATGTGAAGCGCCGTAAGCTCGGCGTACGGGAACTGGTTACCGCTTTAGAAGAAACGGTGATCGCCACGCTGGCTGATTACGCTATCGAGGCGCGTGCACGTGCTGACGCGCCGGGCGTGTATGTCGGCGATGCAAAAATCTGCTCGCTGGGGCTGCGCATCCGTAAAGGCTGCTCTTTTCACGGGCTTGCATTGAATATTGCCATGGACCTTGCGCCCTTCTTGCGCATCAATCCCTGCGGCTACGCGGGCATGCAAATGACGCAGCTGAGCCATTTCCAACCCGGCATTACCCTTGCCGATGTACAGCCGCGACTGGCGGGACATTTCGCCAGGCTGACACATTTTACTGATACCCAATGGCTAGAAGACCGCACGCTCAACCTTGACCGTCTGTGCGCATTTACAAAATTGTAACTTTTGCCGCTGCTTATCGGCTGATTAAGCGCGGGGGAAATGGTATGATTTTGGCAAATTTTTCAAAAAAAGTTGAAAGCCTGGTTCTCAGTTTGAGTGAGGAAGCTTTCAAATCGCAATCCCGACCGGAACCTGCAGATTTATGAGTAAACCAATTCAGATGGAACGTGGCGTCAAGTATCGTGATGCCGACAAAATGGCGTTGATCCCGGTGAAAACCGTGGTCACTGAGCGTCAGGAGATTCTGCGTAAACCGGAGTGGATGAAAATCAAACTGCCCGCAGACTCCAGCCGAATCCAGGGCATCAAAGCCGCGATGCGTAAAAATGGCCTTCACTCTGTCTGCGAAGAGGCGTCCTGCCCTAACCTTGCAGAATGTTTTAACCACGGCACCGCAACCTTCATGATCCTCGGCGCCATTTGCACCCGTCGCTGTCCGTTCTGCGACGTCGCACATGGCCGCCCTGTGGCACCAGACGCTAACGAACCGCTGAAACTGGCGCAAACTATCGCTGACATGGCGCTGCGCTACGTAGTGATCACCTCTGTAGACCGTGACGACCTGCGTGACGGCGGTGCCCAGCATTTTGCCGATTGCATTACCGCCATCCGTGAGAAAAGCCCTGCTATCAAAATCGAGACGCTGGTGCCCGATTTCCGCGGCCGTATGGATCGCGCGTTGGATATCCTTACCGCCACGCCGCCTGATGTGTTTAACCATAATCTTGAGAATGTGCCGCGCGTATATCGTCAGGTCCGCCCCGGAGCCAACTATGAGTGGTCGCTTAAGCTGCTTGAGCGCTTTAAAGAAGCGCATCCTGATATCCCGACAAAATCAGGATTGATGGTGGGCTTGGGCGAAACCAATGCAGAAATCATCGAGGTGATGCGTGATTTGCGCCGCCACGGCGTCACCATGCTGACGCTGGGCCAATATCTGCAGCCGAGCCGCCATCATTTACCGGTTCAGCGCTATGTTAGCCCAGCCGAATTTGATGAAATGAAGGAAGAAGCAATGGCTATGGGCTTTACCCATGCGGCGTGCGGTCCTTTCGTGCGTTCTTCTTATCACGCCGACATGCAGGCCAAAGGTCTGGAAGTCAAATAAGCGGCGCAGTGAGCAGCCGTTGACGGCCGCTGGCGTGAAACAAAAAACCAGACCCATCGCGGTCTGGTTTTTTTTCGCAACAAAGCCTTACACTTTGTGCCACAGGTGGCAGCGCTTACTCTTTATGCGTAACGCGCTCAGCGGTAGCGTCATCCGCTGTGGTCTTGGCTGCGCTGGATTCGTCATCTTTCATGGCTTTTTTGAAGCCCTTGATTGCGGAACCCAGATCGCCACCCAGTGAACGTAACTTGTTGGTGCCAAAAAGCAGTACGATCAGCGCACCGATAATCAGCAATTTGGCAATACTGATACCTTCCATAATTTACCTTTCAACCTTCGCGAAAAATGAACACTGTTATTAACGCGCAGTTTATCACCACACTCAACTGGAATCTGTAACAGAGTGAGATTATCGCGCTAAACGGTCACGATAGCGCACTAATGAGGCAACGCTTTACACGCTAACGTCGGCTTGGTGAATCGACCATTTTTTAGCACCGGTAACACGCTGCGCGCATAGGCGATGCGCTGCGGATCCAGCACAGCAGTGACCAGCGCAGGCGATTCAGCCGCTCGCGCAATGGCCACGCCGAGCGGATCAATGACCATGCTGTTACCGATATTACGTGGCCCGCACTCCCCTACCGCCACCATATAGCAGGTGTTTTCCAGCGCGCGGGCGCTGCAGAGCAATGCCCAATGCTGCTCTTTCAGCGGCCCTTTAAGCCACGCAGACGGCAGCACCAGCACATCTGCCCCGTCGAGCGCCAGCCGCCGCGCAAGCTCGGGAAAACGCACGTCATAGCAGGTCATCAGGCCCACGTTCATTCCGGCGACCTCAATCAGCGCAGGAATATGCTGACCGGCACTCACACGCTGAGACTCCTGCATGGCAAAGGCATCATACAGGTGCAGTTTGTCGTATGCGGCGATGATGGCGCCATCGCGCACGGCAACCAGCACATTACGCACCTTGTGATCCGTATCGGGAACATGCACGCTCATGATGCTGGTGAGCGCGTGACCGCGACTGGCAGCCAGCAACTGCGACATAAACGGGCCGTCAAGCGGTTGTGCAGCGCGCAGTATCCAGTCGGGATCGGCATTGTCGCGCGCCAGCACCGCTTCAGGCAGCACCAGCATATCGGCCGCCTCCGCGCGCGCATCCTGCATTAGCTGCACGCACAGGTCTGCGTTCTCCTGCCATTCACGACGCACGGCAAACTGCCCCATCGCCACTTTCATTTCCCGCTCCTTTTCTGTGTAACGTCACCGCGTGGCTAGCTTAACGCCTTGATGTGGTAGCAAGGCGATTCAGTGTAGCCTTCCCGCAGATAAAACTGATTCGCTTTAAGGCGCCTGACGTGGCAGTGCACTTCCATCCGATCGCATCCACGCGTTCGCGCGAGCTGCTCAGCATGATTAAGCAGCTGCTGGCCGCACCCTTTGCTGCGTTCGCCTTCCGCAATACAGAAATAGCTGATGCGAGCAAAATCCCCGGCCAGCGCCAGCTGAGGAATGTAGTGCAGCGAGAGAAAGCCGAGCACGTGTTGCCCCTGCTCGGCCACCAGCAAAACAGCGTCGGGATGCGTGCAAAGCTGAGTGAGGCGTGACGCAATAAACGCGTCGGTCCCGCTGTAGCCGAGTTCGGTCAGCAGTGCGCTGAGGGCAAAGCCGTCGCTGGGCTGCGCCTGACGAATATTCATTCTTCCTCCTGGTCCCGCCGCGTTGGCATCGTCGCAGGTCATCACGACGATGAAATTGTTATATGAATGTTACATCAATCTTATGTAGGCAGTGCAGCACAATGTGCGTCGTCATGTGCCTGTCACATGAGCTTAAGGTGGGCTTAATCTGAATCCGGCATGCTGGAGAAAATCCACTTTCGAGGCAGATAATGTGAAAAATTTCTTACCACGCTCAATGGATGAACTGCTGGCGACGGGCATCGCGATGATTGCGTTGATTGGCGGTGCGGTGATGTGGTGGCAGCAGTAGGAGAGACAAAAAAAAACCCGCCTCTAGGCGGGTTTTTAGAATTCTGACTGTTAACTTACAGAGCGGTAACGTTAGCAGCAGATGGGCCTTTAGCGCCGTCGGTGATTTCAAACTCTACACGCTGACCTTCAGCCAGAGTTTTGAAGCCGTTGCTCTGGATAGCAGAGAAGTGTACGAATACATCTTTGCTGCCATCTTCTGGAGTAATGAAACCGAATCCTTTGGACTCATTAAACCACTTAACGTTACCTTTGATCTTGGACATCTATATTACCTTTACATGAAAAATGGACACTAAACTGTGTCGAGGTCTAGTACAGCAATTGCAGTGGCATTTGTCCAGTGCGAATTGATGAAAAAGTGATAATTGTCGTTTTTTTTGCACCGCTTCACACTTTCCCCTCTTGGGCTAACGGGCTAAAACTGGAACCTTAGCCAGGCAAAGTAGACGTTGCCGTTATTGTATGTCCCCGGAATATAAGTCATTTGGAACGTCGCGGGACCATACCCAATGGACGCGAGGGGCAATACAAGTGGTACAGGGATATATTTCCAGTTGTCGCGCGCGGTGACGCCAGCGGTGTAGCCCGCGCCGATATGGAAGTTTTGATCGGTCAGCGGCCGCCAGGTCGCTTCCCAGCCATAACCGGCTATCGGTTCCCATTTGTTGAAGGAGTCTTTAAACGCCATGGCATACAAACCCTGCCAGTTCCCTTTCTCATCCCAGCGCGATATGCCTGCCCCGGCGCCCCATGGCCGCTCGTTATAGCGCTGGATATGTTCGTCGTCATACGTCCAGCGGTTATGCCAGGTTATGGCAGGCAGGTACAAATCGTGGCTTTGTGGCTGTGACCACGTTTCAGAAACCCCTTCACTGAAGGTGTTCCATCCAGATTTTATCCATTGACCAGTGGTTTGTGCTGATGCGGGCGATAGCAGCAACTGCGCTGTGGTGAACAAAGAAAGTCGTGTTAAAACGCGGCGATTCACGTCGTGATCCTGAATTTAATGATGAATAAACGCTGTTTCAAAGAACAGCACTCCCCAGTAGAGCATTTTTATTTTTTCCAGAAGCGTAGCCGGAAAAATGCCAATAATCGCCAGGGAAAGTCTGTTTTGTTAACAAAGAAGGCGCGTAGTTTAGCGCATGCCATGAGCATGAATCGCAACAAACATTAAACGGCTGGTCATGTTAAAAATTGGTCCCAAAGTGCACTGGCAGAAATGCCGTGGATGGAGTGATTGGGCGCTGATTCAAGCAGTTACCACAAAATGATTTACACCCTAAATTAATTAGGATGATTTATCGTTTGAAGTTAGTTCGCGGATAAGATAAATCTCACATTCCAGGACGGATGATGAGGCAGATAAAATGGCATTGCGTTGCAGCTGCTGCGGCGGCAATAAATTTTTTTTCACCCAACCCAGCAGGGAAAATTCTCACAAACCCTATCATCATGGCGCCTGCTGTGCGGCGTGCGGCAAACGATTCAACCTGGATGATTTCGTGCCCGTTTTGCCTTCTGCCCGCACACGCCCTCCGTTGGCACAATGACAAAACAGGCAGCCTGAGCTGCCTGTGATATTAGAAAATAAGCTTAAATACGCCAGTAATTGTCAGTAATCCCACAATAAAGATAATGGCGATAATCCACAGTATTATTTTCATCGTTCGCTCCTTTCCGCTGATTAATGTTCCTCTCGCCATGAGTATAGATGAAGATAATTTTTTTACTTTATCGGTACGCTATCGTGGTCGCGCGCATGCATTAGCATTTTTTCTGCGATAAAGGTCTCAGCCCCAGCGTTTTGCCGCGTTGCGGTCGCGCATCAGACGCCCCAATTGGCTAAAATTAAAGCGCCTATCGCGGCCTCAATTGTTATTCATACCGATGTAACAAGGGGATCTTATGAGCACAATCAATACCAGCATGGGACGTTATAGCCTAAAGGCAAAGGACTCTGGCAGCCGAATTCAGGGAAGTATTGCCATCAATGATGAAGGCGGTACGCAGCTCACGCTGCAGGAGTTTGAAGAGCACTACCTTGACGACGTGGTGAATAACGTCATTTATCCTGTCACGGGTGGTAATCGCGATATTACCCGCGCCTTGCGTGAGCAGATGATAAAAGCAGGGTTTGAACAGCCCCACTGAGTTTTATTGGGCCACCGCTTGTGGCCCAATTATGCGCGATACCCTGCGCTGAGAAGGCGTTTGCCTTTCTCAGCGCAGAACCTTACACCACGCTAGCCAATAACAGACAACCCACCAGCCCACAAACAGAAATGATGGTTTCCAGCGCCGACCATGAGCGGAGGGTCTCGCCGATGGTCAGATTGAAGTACTCCTTGAATAGCCAGAAGCCAGGATCGTTAACGTGCGAGAAGATGACGCTCCCCGATCCCACGGCAATGACCATCAATTCCGGACTCGCCCCGCTGCTGACGATTAACGGTGCCACAATGCCACCGGCAGTAATGGCCGCGACGGTAGCCGATCCCAGCGCAATACGTAACACCGCGGCAATCGACCACGCCATCAGGATCGGGGAGACGTGAGTGTCATGCATTAGGCTGGCGATATATTTGTCAACCCCGCTGTCCACCAGCACCTGCTTGAACGCCCCACCGCCGCCAATGATCAGTAGCATCATGGCAATGATTTTGATGGAGTCGGTAATCGTACCCATAACCTCATCCATGCTGCGTCCGCGGTTCAAACCAAAGGTAAAAATTGCGATGAGTACGGCAATCAGCGTTGCCATAATCGGATCGCCAAAAAACTCCGCATAAGGCAGCAGCACGTGGCCTTTCGGCAACACCATTTCAGCAACGGCACGTAGGGCCATCAATATCACCGGCACCAACGCCGTCCACACGCTCACGCCAAAGCCGGGCATCTCCGCCTCGGTAAAGGTTTTCGGATTCCATAATCCTTCGGGAATCGGTTTATCAATGCCTTTCAGAAAACGCGCGTACACCGGGCCGGCCAGAATCACCGTGGGAATACCCAACAGCGTGCCGTAGAGCAGCGTTTTTCCCATGTCCGCGTTAAACAGCGTGGCAATTGCCGTAGGGCCGGGATGAGGCGGCAAAAATCCGTGTGTTACTGAGAGCGCGGCTGCCATGGGAACGCCCACGTAGAGCAGGGGCACGCGCGCCGATGCGGCAATACTGAACACCAGCGGCAGCATCAGCACAAATCCCACCTCATAGAACAGCGCAAAGCCAACGGTAAACCCCGTCAGCACCAGCGCCCACTGAATATGCTTCTGACCAAATTTTGCAATCAACGTTGTGGCGATGCGCTGTGCACCGCCGCAATCCGCCAGCAATTTACCCAACATGGCACCGAAGCCCATGATCAAGGCCAGGCTGCCCAACGTACCGCCTACTCCGGTTTTGATGGACGCAATCACTTTGTTGACCGGCATGCCCTGCATCATGCCGACCGCCAGCGCCACCAGAATCAACGCAATAAATCCGTTCAGTTTGAACCGAATCATCAGCAGCAGCAGTAGCGCTACACCGATGGCCACATAAAGTAATGGCATGATTACTCTCCACTTATGCGCACGACGAAAGTCGGCTGCGGGTATTAGGGGTGTCCCAGAGGGTTTGATGCGCGTTTATCCACCGTCGCAAAGACGTTGCCGCGCAATGTTACGGGTATCATGTTAAGGGTAACATCGCGCAACGTGCACGGTTCGCGCCGGGGGAATTTCCGTTTTGCGAAGATGATCAACTTTTCTTCCTAACGTGCACACCATGTTTGCCATCTGACACGTCTGGTTTTTCGCTACACTGGCGGCTTTGTCATTTCGCAGAAGGAAACGCCGGTGAGTGAAAATGCCCTCGCGCTGTATAGCAATCAGCAAACTGTATTTGGACGCGGCAGCATTGAGCGTCTGACGCCAATGCTCGCTGAACGCCCACAGCCGACGCTGCTGTTTTGCGCGCGCTCATTTTTAAACGGTCCCACGTGGGCGCGGCTCGAAAACGCACTGCGCGAACAGATCCTCGGCTACGAAATCGTCAGCCATGAAGCGTCACCCGATGAAATCGATGCATGGGTGCAGCGCTGGCGCGGCCAGGTTGACCGCGTGGTGGCCATCGGCGGCGGCAGCGTACTGGACGCGGCAAAGGCCTTTGCCGCCATGGTGCGGCATCCGCTCAACACCGCACGCTATCTGGAGAAGGTGGGCGATACCGCCGTTGACGCCGTCACGCTCCCGCTGATTGCCATTCCCACCACCGCAGGCACCGGCAGTGAAGCCACCCAAAACGCCGTCCTTACCGACCCGCACCATATCAAGGTGAAAGCGTCGCTGCGCCACCCCGCGTTTGTGCCGCAGATCGCCCTGCTCGATCCCGATTTGCTGAAAGGTGCGCCTGACCGCGTATTGGCCACCTGTGCCATTGACGCCTTCACCCACCTTTTTGAAGCCTACCTCTCACGCCAAGGTAATCTGTTCAGTCAACAAACCGCCCTGAACGGCCTGCGGCTGTTTTGCAAAGCGTGGCCCCATCTCAACCATCCCGGCGCCTTGGGTGATGAGGCGCGCGAGGCGATGATGATGGCGTCGTGGTTGGGCGGCGTGTGCTTAAGTAGCGCCGGATTAGGGGTTATTCACGGTATCGCGGGGGAGTTAGGGGCGATCAAAGCCTTTCACCACGGTGAAGTGTGCGGCCGCTTGCTGTTCCCGTTTCTCGACGTGCTGGCGCGCACCACGCATCCTGCACAGCAGCGTCTGATGGCTGAATTGGGGCAACAGCTCTTACCTGATGAGGTCGCACCCGCGCTGGCGCTGAAAGCCTGGCTACAGCAGCACGCTATCGTGCCGTTCTGGCGCGAGGGCCCGTCATTGAGCCCTGCAGAAGTGGAATGGATTGTGGCGCGCGCCAATAGCAAAAATGGCTGGGTTCACTATGATACGGCAACCATGACGGACATGATCGCCGCCGCCTGGCGCATTGCTTGAGTCTCAGGTCAGCCCCTACGTTTGCCTGTTATGAAGTAAACGGCGGCTGCCCTGCCAGCATCTGCTCTATCACCTGCAATACGCCTTCTTCGTTGTTTGCGGGCGCCTGATAGCGTGCCACCTGCTTGACCTTCTGCGGCGCATTGGCCATCGCGAAACTGAACCCCGCGTACTGCAGCATCTCTGCATCGTTGCCGCCGTCACCAAAAGCCAGGATTTCGCTGCGCGCGATCCCCCAGCGTTTAGCAAGCAGATCCAGTCCGTGACCTTTATGGTTGCCTGGCACAATCAGATCCACGGAGCCGTGCCCACTGGAGGTCGCGGCCACGCGCCCCTGATGCAGCCGAGAAATGTCCGCCATCAACGGCTCGACAAATTCATCCGACAGGTTGAGCGCAAATTTGAATAGCCGGTCATCGCCGACATCCTCGAGCGAGCGGATCGCCTTTAGGCGATGGCAATAGTGACGCATTTTCACCAGCCACTGCGCTTCGATACCGTCGAAATAGTAAGCACTTTCGCGCCCACAGAGGATGTAGCGCAGATCGGGGTAGGCACCGTTTTGCAGCGTGGCGATCACCGCCTCTACGTCTTCACGTGAAAAGGCGCCGCAGAATATCTCTTCATCCCGATCGATAATCCATGCGCCGTTTTCCGCCACAAACGTTATTTCGCTAGCGATCTCTGGGAAAAAAGATCGGAGCTGATAGTACTGATTGCCACTGGCCACGACAAACCGTATCCCGCGCGCTTTCATTTGCGCATAGCAGGCAGCAAAACGCGCGCGGTTATACTGCTTTTTGTCATCAAGAAAGGTGCCGTCCTTATCCACTGCCACCATTTTTACCGAGGTCATCAAGACTCCTTAACGCCATACAAGGAAGAAGGGGGTGTGTAGAGGATAACCTGGCGGGCGGAGAAACGCAGGAAAACACGGATGGACAGAGCCATCCGTGCGGTCAGATTAATTAAAGGCGCCGTTCAGAATGAGCGAGGTAATCACGCCTGTCGCGGCGGCAATCAGTACATAGTTGCCATCAATATTCGACCAGTATTCGCCGCGCGGTGGTGCGGGCAGATGGTGCACACGCCAGTCATCAACGCGGTAGTGCGGTCCGCGAAATTCCGGCGGCACCGGGCGGCCGCGGCGAAAATCGTGTCCGTTCCACGCAAAGTAATCGCCGTGGCGACGCGCGTCTTCGCGGTGCCCGTCGCGATCGGGGCCGTGATGCCCTTCCGGACCGCGCGGCCCCGGCCCGCCCGCTTCACCGTGCGGCTGCCAGCGTGGGTCACCCGGACCGTCTGCGCGAGCCATACCTGAAACCATTGTGCTGCATGTAATCAGTGAAGCCAGTAAAAGGGTTGTTGTTTTTTTCATGGTGGTGCCTCCAATCGTAACGGCCCCTAAGCGGCCGTTGCACCACACTATTGCGCAAGCATTGGCACAACGCATTGCCAATATTCTTAAAAAAGCTGGCTTTACAGTCTATTACGCCAAGCTATCACTTTCTTAACACGTTCTCCTTAATAAGCCTTAATCTTGAAGACATTGGCGAGATCGCACGCATAAAAAAGCCCGTCCATAAAGAACGGGCAACGAATATTCAAGCAATAAAATAAAGCGGTCACCCGCTTAAAGAGGGTAAAACTGAAGCACACAACGCCACATCACTAGCATTGCGCTGTCACTTTATCACTTCAGTCACGGATTTTCTTTTTACAGATTTATTTTTCGGAAAAAACTGTATGTGAACTTATAAAATAACAGCATGATTTTATTCTATAAAATGGATGGCCACCTCAGGTCTGTGCTCTGACCACAATTTAAAGCGAAGCCAGTCATGTCTGGTTTGGAAAAATGGCTTTACGTGCGCGAGGTTATATCGTGAAAAAAGGAATCAACAAGAAAAATAATAACTTTTAATGCACGTGTGTATATTGGCGCACGCCTGAATTCCGAATCCAAGACATATAACGCAGATTGATACGCCTTTACTCTGCTGCCGAAGCGGCCGGGTATCGCGTGGTTGATGCAGGATGGCGCACCAGCGCAGCCGCAGGACGCACCGGTCGCCTGACCAGTTCCCCCTGGCAGTTAGGGCAGCGATGCGCCAGCGTGCCCTCCGCGCAGGCAACGCAAAACGTGCACTCAAAAGAGCAAATACGCGCCTCTAACGAGTCTGGCGGCAGGTCTTTATCACAGCATTCACAATTTGGACGCAGTTCCAGCATGATCACTCTCCCGGCTGTTCAAAATTCGTTTTGGCATTCACGTCAGCCTGCACGTGAACATTTCCTGGCAATCGCACGCGCTGCCGATACGCTAAAAGTATTACATTCTGCGCGTCACGTTCTATAGTTCATTCGCGCAATTTACTTCCCCGCCCACGCGCGCGCTATCACTGGATGATCGTAAGGCGGGGCGCCACATTTTTTCGAGGCCTTTTTGAATGCGAATCAAAGGATTAAATCTAGGTTTCTTTATTGTCATTCTGGCGTTGGTCACCTACGCCTTTTTCGATGTGCTTTCCCCCTACTTCTCAGCGATTTTTTGGGCAGCCATTCTGGCGGTCATTTTCCATCCGCTAAAAACCCTGCTGCGGCATAAAATGGGCGATCGTAACGGCCTCGCCTCGTTTGTGACCTTGCTTATTATCTGTCTGATTGTGTTCACACCGCTGGCGATTATCACCTCTTCGATGGTGGTCGAAGTCAACACGGTGTACACCAAGCTACAAACCAGTTCGACCCAATTCCCGGTGGTCTTTGCTGAGTTGATGCAGCATTTGCCAAGCTGGGCGCATCATTATCTCTCTGACCACAACCTCACCAATGCCGCGCAGATCCAGCAAAAGCTGTCTGAATTTGCTCTCAAGGGCGGCCAATACATGGCCGGCAGCGTGTTCCTGATCGGTAAAGGCACCTTCACCTTTACGGTTGGCTTCGGCATTATGCTGTATCTGCTGTTTTTCTTGCTGAAAGATGGCGCCTGGCTGATCAATCTGATCCTTGAAGCCCTCCCGCTTTCCACGTATGTGAAACACCACTTGCTGATGAAGTTTGCCGCCGTGTCCCGCGCCACCGTAAAAGGCACCGTGGTGGTCGCCGTTGTACAAGGCATCCTCGGCGGCCTCGCCTTCTGGATCACCGACATTGACGGTAGCCTACTGTGGGGCGCGCTGATGGCTTTCCTGTCGCTTATCCCCGCCGTGGGCTCGGCGATTGTCTGGGTGCCCGCCGCGATCTTTTTCTTCGCCACCGGCGCGCTGTGGAAAGGGTTATTCCTGGTGGGCTTCTTTGTGGTGGTGGTGGGCCTGGTGGACAATATCCTGCGTCCGCTGCTGGTGGGTAAAGACACCAAAATGCCTGACTACATGATCCTGATCGCCACGCTCGGCGGCATGGAGATTTACGGCATTAACGGCTTTGTGATCGGTCCGCTGATTGCGGCTCTGTTTATCGCCTGCTGGAACCTGCTTTCCGGTCGGGACAACCGCGACAATGCGGAAGAGATTGATGAGGAGTTTATTGAGGAAGGGAAAACCCGCGATTAACCCGTCTGCCGCTTACGCTTGTGTTCCTGGGACGGCGATCTATCGTTAACGTTGTCAGTAAGCATGACAGAGACTTCATCTCTATTTTGGCCCGTTCGCGGGCCATTTTTTCGTGCTGAAGACGTATCGGGACGCCGGGAAAACGTTCTGCCTGCAAAGCGGAACCTGCTCAACGTCAACGAGGCAAGCGCGCACATGCAAACGTTCGATCCTCAGATGCTGCTGTTACTCTATTTCGTCTTGCCCGTTTGGTTGCTTGCCGGATTCGCTGACTGGCTCTGCCACCGCGCCACCGATATTGAACACACCACCGGATTAAAAGAGACCTATATCCATATTTTGATGTTTCTGGAAATGGGATTGCCGCTGCTGGCGGCGCTGTTTCTTGACGTCAATGCGCTGGTCATCGCGGTGATGATCGTGCTGTTTTTTTGTCATGAGGCCACCGCGCTGTGGGATGTGCACTATGCCGTCACCGCGCGTAAGGTAACGCCCATTGAACAACATGTGCACAGTTTTCTGGAGAGGGTGCCGCTGATGGCCCTGCTGCTGGTAATATCTCGGCACTGGCCTCAGTTTCTGGCGCGCTGGGGAAGGGGGGATGAACCGGCCCGGTTTGCACTCCGACTCAGGGCTGAGCCTTTGCCAACCGGTTATATTGTTTGCGTGCTGAGCGGCATTTTTCTGTTGGAGATGCTGCCTTATCTGGAAGAGTACTGGCGCGGCAAAAAAGCGCGCAGGCGCACCTGAATGCGTATTCTCTGGGCGGCGTAAAAAATTTTCGCCCCGCTGCATCCGTTTTTCTCCTCCTTACGTATATCCCTGTGTGAGCAAGTGGGTTGCTCAATTAAAAGAGGATAGACGATGAAAAAGTTACTTAGCCTGGCCGCAGTTTCTGGCGCACTCTTCTTTTCCGCAGGCAGCTTTGCTGCTCAGCACGCAGAGAGCGTGATGGTGGGCGGCGCGGCCATGTACCCGCAAAAAAATATTGTTGAGAATGCTATCAACTCTAAAGATCACACCACGCTGGTTGCGGCAGTGAAGGCTGCTGGACTGGTGGATACCTTGCAGACCAAAGGGCCGTTTACCGTCTTTGCTCCCACCAACGCCGCCTTTGCCAAACTGCCCGCAGGTGCCGTGGATGATCTATTAAAACCGGAAAACAAGGCCAAGCTGACCAGCGTGCTCACGTATCACGTGGTGCCCGGAAAGTTTGACATGAGCGCGCTGGAACAGAAGATCAAACAGGGCGGCGGCCGCGCAGAACTGAAAACGGTGAATGGTCAGTCGCTGTGGATCATGCGCAACGGTCCGCACAATATCCAGCTGAAAGATGCCCAGGGTAACGTGGCGAACATCAGCACTTATGACGTCAACCAGAAAAATGGGGTTATCGACGTCATTGATACCGTCCTGATGCCGAAGTAATTGGCTATACTCGCAACGGGAATATAAGCCAACCGGGAACCTTATGGACGCGTCTCAGGCTGCGCAGTTAACCACGTTGCTCAAGGCGGTCGCGACAGGCGATCGCCTTGCTTTTGAGCAGCTCTATCGACTCAGCTCACCGCATTTATTTGCGGTCGCGCTACGCATGCTGCGTCACCGCGCGTGGGCCGAAGAGGTCTTGCACGATAGCTTTATTGCTCTCTGGCACCATGCCGCGTCGTACAACGACGCACTGAGTTCGCCGATGACGTGGATGACCCATATTGTACGTAACCGCTGCATTGACTGGTTACGCAACGGTGCGGTGCGCCAATCGCTTGCCGAAGAGACCTTCCGTGACGACGAGGCCGAGCTGTTGCCCGCCCCGCACGCTTTTGCAGCAGACGACAAGCAGGCGGCAAAACTGCATCACTGTCTCAAACATTTGAGCAGCGAACAGCGCCAGAGCATTACGCTTGCCTATTTTCAGGGCCTATCGCATAGCGATATTGCCAGCTGGCTGCAGCAGCCAGTGGGATCGGTGAAGAGCTGGATTCGCCGCGGTTTGGATCATCTTCGGGAGTGCGTGGGATTATGACTCCTCACGATCGACGCGACGACGCGCTCGCCGCAGAATATGCGTTAGGCACCCTGCGTGGCAGCGCCCGCTTGCGCTTTCAGCGGCGCATGCAGGCTGAGCCTGCGCTGATGGCGCGCGTGACGCGCTGGCAGTCGCTGCTGTCCGGGCTGGACACGACACTCGCCCCCGTTCCACCACCTGCAAGCGTCTGGAAAAAAATCACCCTCTCCTTACCGCCGGTTCAACGGGCCCGCGCGACGCGCGGCGTTTACCCGTGGCTCGCGGCGGCGGCCATGGCGCTGCTGGTGCTGACCGCCACCTATTTACTGCGCGCGCCTGACTTCACTCCGCTGGCGGTGTTAACCGATGCCCAGCATCGCGAGCAGTGGGTGGTTAGCGCCAACCGCGAGGGCGATCGCCTGAGCCTGGCGCCGCTACACGCGATCTCCCCCGCCGCAGATAAGAGTCTGGAACTGTGGATCATTCCTGCGGGTAAAGCCCCCGTTTCACTGGGCCTGGTGGACGCGCAATCGGCTCGCGCGTTTGCCCTGCATAAACCCAATGCGCTGGCTAACGCCACCCTCGCCATTAGCCTGGAGCCGCGCGGCGGCTCCCCAACCGGTCAGCCCACCGGGCCAGTGCTGTATAGCGCCGCGCTGTAAGCGAGGCGAAGGTTATGATTCCCGGATGCTGCGCACGCGCGGCGCTTAGCGCGGCAAGCGGGCTGATTCAGGCCGGGCGTTCGGTTGTCTGCGCTGCAGGAAATGGGTGGCTGGGAGCATAGTAGTGGTACAGCGATACGCCACCTTGCACCTAATCACTTAACGGAGCATGCGCGGCAAATTGATGCGATTTTTGGCAGTCGTGTCCCAAATCTGTCCCATGTGGAAAATCTGGCAGCCGGAGCAAGGAGGTAAGTCACTGAAAGATATTGGCGCGCCCTACAGGATTCGAACCTGTGACCTACGGCTTAGAAGGCCGGTGCTCTATCCAGCTGAGCTAAGGGCGCATAGAAGATGCGGGGAATTATACGTTGGGATGGTGGCGCGTCAACGTTTTTGCCGCGCGCGGCGGACGAAGTGCTGGTGTAATGAGCAAATTCCCTTAATGTCGCTGTCGCCACTCGTTGAGAGACACCAAATTGCTGGCGGAAGGAGATTCGCCTTCCAGCTCAATACCCTGCGCGCTCACGCAGGCGTTGTACTGCTCGCGCAGGGCGTGCAGCTCCTGACTATCCGGCTCCAGCTGGCGCAAAAATCCCAGCGCCAGCAACAGCTGCTGGCGAGAGATCGTGCCAGAGAAGCCCGCGCGCGTCATCAGGCGATGCCAGCGCGCAACGTTTTCGTCGCTGCCATCCACAATCAGCACCTGCCAAATCAGCAGCACGGCGGCAGCGTTGGCAAGCTGAGTCTCATTACTGCTCGTTAAATAATCGGTATACTCTTTCGCCGCCTCTTTCCCCATTAGCGACAACATGGATTCAACGTGCACCGGCGGCAGCTGCAAGCGCTTATTCAGGGCTTGCACCGCGTGACGCGCGTTCGCCGTGATCAGCTGAAATCCCACGATAAACACCCCCGCGAGCGTCGCGAGCATTATCCAGATCATCCCATCCTCCCCTGAACGTTTTACTGACATCATACGCGTCCTGCCGCCTTAACGTCACGGCGCAATCGCCGCGTCGGCAAAACCAATCTCTACCTGACAGCCGAGCGCGCTTCTGACAAAATAGGCACCTCTCCCGATTTAACCCACTACCGATGGATTTCTTTTCTAATGGCAGCAAACATTATTGACGGTAAAACGATTGCGCAGCAGGTGCGCCTTGAGGTTGCCGAAAAAGTAAAGCAGCGTCTGAGCGCAGGTAAACGCGCCCCAGGATTGGCCGTGGTGCTGGTGGGCGAAAACCCGGCGTCGCAAATTTATGTCGGCAGTAAACGTCGCGCCTGTGATGAAGTGGGCTTCCTCTCGCGCTCATACGACCTGCCCGCCACCACCAGCGAAGCCGAGCTGCTGGCGCTGATTGATACCCTCAATGCCGATGCTGATATCGACGGCATTCTCGTGCAGCTGCCCCTGCCAGCGGGCATTGATAACGTCAAAGTGCTGGAGCGCATCACGCCAGACAAAGACGTGGATGGCTTTCATCCCTACAACGTGGGTCGTCTGTGCCAGCGCGCGCCTACGCTGCGCCCCTGCACACCGCGCGGCATCGTGACGCTGCTAGAGCGCTATAATATCGACACTTACGGCTTGAACGCCGTGGTCGTGGGCGCGTCCAATATCGTGGGGCGTCCCATGAGCATGGAACTGCTGCTGGCAGGCTGCACCACCACCGTGACCCATCGCTTCACCAAAGATCTGCGCCACCACGTTGAGCATGCCGATCTGCTGGTGGTGGCCGTGGGCAAGCCCGGCTTTATTCCGGGCGACTGGATCAAACCGGGTGCGGTGGTGATTGATGTCGGTATTAATCGTCTGGACAACGGCAAAGTGGTCGGCGATGTGGATTTTGACGGCGCCGCCGAGCGCGCCTCTTTTATCACGCCGGTACCCGGCGGCGTCGGACCGATGACCGTGGCCACGTTGATCCAAAACACGCTGCTGGCGTGTGAAGCCTTTCACGATGTGGAGCAAGCATAATGGCGAATTTCTCACTGGGTAAGCATCCGCATGTCGATCTGTGCGATCTGCTCAAACTGGAAGGCTGGGTTGAGAGCGGCGCGCAGGCGAAAGCGGTGATTGACGAAGGCGAGGTGCGCGTCGATGGCAAAATTGAAACGCGCAAGCGCTGCAAAATCGTCAGCGGTCAAACCGTGGAATTTGCCGGGCAGCGCATCACCGTCGTTGCCTGACCCCTAACGTCGTCCCGTTCTCAAGGCCTTGTAAAAGGCCTTTTTTGCGTCTTCTATACCGTCATTCTCGTTTTACTCCGCAGCGTCAACCGCTTTTCGCCCCTGTTCACGTCTCTACACTGCATCAACATCCTCCCTGCGTGCCTGCCTGGTTTATGAAAGCTGGCCGCCACGTAACTTGCCATTATCCGTCCCCGTTTCTGTACTTCGCGACGTGCTGCATCGCGCTGCGCGCTGCGTTCCTTCGCACAGCCTGTTTTAAAGGACGAAAAAATGCCTCTCAATGCCATCCTATTTCCGCCAGTCAACCCACTGGCAGCCGGCACAGCGACGTCTCATCCGCAGCCGGTCAACAGCCCGATGTTAAACGCACTGACAAACGTGCGCGGCGTAGCGGACATACCGTTAAACCCCCGCTTTGAGCCGCCCTTTTCCATCGAAAAGGTGGTGACCAGCATAAAAAACACGGGTCCCAATAGCACAGATGCTTTTCTCTCCAACGCGCCCGCGCAGGCCGCGCAATCCGCAAAAAAGCGCCAAAGCTGGTCCAGCGCCTTTCTCAACATGGTCTTTCCGGGTTACGCGCAGCCCCCGGAAACCCATAACCGGGACGGCTTTCAAGCGCATCAAATCAGCCCAGATACCCAGCACCTGCAAGAACTCGCCGAGACTTACCGGACGCGGAGTTACGCGCCTCAACAAAAAACGGTAGTAAAGCGATCGCTCGCTAGCGATATCGCACCGGCACGCCTTAATAGTCAAACCGCCGCGGCGCAGGTTCAGTCTGCCACAGTCGTTCACCCTGCTCCTTCTGCGCACAGCGAGCTGGAACATATCAGGACGCGCCTCACCTCAACCACCGCGTATGTTGATCACGCTGGCGAGAGCATTATCGTCCACACGGCGATGGAAGAACTGCACGCCCTGTACGACCAATACCGACACGATCTGCACAATCCCGCTTTTCACCGGGCCGCACACGCGCTGTTAGCGCGCTATCACCTGCTCGGCCCCGCGCTGGCGCTGGCTCAGCAGCTACAGGCTGATACCGCAGATGGCACACTTAACGTACAGCCCGTGAAACGCAGCCTGGGCGACAATGCGTTCACCCGCGCCCTTAAAGCGATCGTCTCTCCGCAAAAAAACCGGCGTTATAAGCAGAGCCAGGAAGCGTATTTCAAGGAATGGCAAAGTACGCTGACGCGCCAAGAGAGCTGGCTGAAGGATGCGAATGAAGATGTGCAACATGCGGTAAAAACCGCGCGCGATAATTTTGCCAGCGCGGATATGCGCTATAAACACGCCGTTGCCCGGGTCGCAGTGCACCAACTCGCGCCGGTTCGTGATTTTCTGACAAAGCACGGGGTGTTGACGGCGCCCCACAGCATCACGCTGCGTGCCACCGTTGAGCATTCTGTCGGCCGCCATCGGATCAGCACGGCGGAAACGGTCTCGCTGGCAAATGCCTGGTTCGCCGGCAGTATAACCGCGCTATTGAATGCCGGGGATCTCCGCATCTACGAGAACGGTGTGCTGATGCAGCCAGAGAACCAGCAGCGGCTGGTCGAGGCCTTGACCGCCTTACCACCGGTTGAAGCAGCGCAATTCTTCACCGCCCCGGATCTTTCTGCCGCCTATCATGAGCGGCTCATGGCGCGTTTCGATCAGGTTTCTCTGGAGGCGGATTTCAAAGGCGATCTCCTGCGCGACGGCCATATCAAGGGACTGGATATCATTAATGCATTCCGGCAAGGTAGCAAAGCGATTGTCGCGCAACATGTCGCCTTTTCCATGACGACGCTCAGCGGTGAGCGCCTTGATATCCCGCTTCGTGGTTGGCTCATTCTTGAAGAAAAAGAGGGTGGCATCGTTTTCTTTAACGCTGACGTTGACGAACAGCACTACTTTTTCAAGGATAAAAAAGCGCTGTATGAGTTTATTTCAAAGCGACAACTGCAGCATGAAGTCACCGTTGACCACAAAAATAGCCCCCCACCGCTCGCGATCTCTGCGCAACTGCACGGCAAAAATAACGTTCAATTCGACATTGCGCACTTTTTTTCACAGCTAAAAAGTAAATACGATGCCTGGGATACCTATCAGGCAAAGCTGATATATACCGATATCGACGATCGTGACTATTACAGCGTCATGCGATCTTTTTCCAATCGGCTCTATGACTATCACATCACTGGCCTGGACCGCAGCGTTGAGGTGAAAAACGCCGCGCAAGCTGTGGTTTATGCGAAAAAACACTGGCAGCAGGTGACGCGCGGAAAATTGCTGACGCTGAATGCTTTCACGACCCATCGCATCAAAAACGCGGATATGTTCACGCAATTCTTACGCGACAAAGATGTTTTACGTGGCAGCAAGAAATTTAACCCCGATAAATATCATGTCAGGCTATATGGCACCATGGCGACGTTTACTGAGTATGCAAAAAACGTGCGCCGTGCGCAGGGAAACAGCGTTAATTTTCCGAGAGATGCTGAAATCATCCCGGCGAAATTATTGGAATACCGTATGATTAAGAACATGACGCCTGCGCAGCTTAATGAATTTCAAAAGAAATTGCGCAAGGCAATTAATCGCGGGATCTTACCCAATCATTTACATCCGTACTTCACCTTTATTTCTTCGTTACCTTTGACAGAAAGAAAAAAGCTCTCCAACGCTCTCGCCCTCTATTTTAGACTTAATCACCCTGATATTCGGCAAGGCCTGGATGAAGCACTGAAATCTCTCTATGTCGGTGATGAGCACAAGACCTACTTAACGTCGTTAAAGGATAAAAATTTAGCGGAGAATAACGTATTACACGATGCCTTCATTGCGCAGGAACTGGCGGAATTGACGTATGCGGTGCGTCAACAACAAGCGGATGGCCAACTTTCTCCTGCGGAGGCCAAGCGACTCACCGCCTTGATCAATCGGTATCCTGACACATCCGGTTCCGAGGACACTCTTTCACCGTTAAGGGTCAACGGCGCCAAGATTTCAGGCATGTACCTTCTCACCTTCGCCAACCGCATGGATTCAAGCAGTAAAACCCTGGTGCGCAAGAATTATATTTTTACGCGCACTTACTTCCATGGCAGAAATTTATTTGATGAAGATACCTTTATCGATTTGCTGAAAACCGATCCGCAAGCCAGAGATACCGTAGAGAACTGGGCGCTGATTAAAAATAAAAAACAGGCGCACGAGGGGATCGGTATCCTTAACACTGACATGTTTAAGCTGGGCGCAATGCCGCAGGAAAATTTTAATCTTTATGAAAACATGCTGGACGATCGCATTGAGAACACCTCATCGCTGACGTTAAGCCGCGAAGAGGTGATAAAAGATCTGATCTTAACCGGGGTCAATATGGCGCTTTTACCAGTATGTATCGCCGGTGGCCCGGTAACGAACGCCGCGTGTTTTTTAGGCAGCACGGGCCTGGCAACCTACAACCTTATTGATGCAGCAAACGGGTTACGACAGAGTGAAGGAGAGGATGCCGCCGTCAACTTCCTCTTCAGCTTTGTGGATATTGCTACCGCAGGCATTGATATAATGGACCTCGTTAAACTCTCCAGACAAAGCACCAAAGCGTTTACCGCTATGCCGGGCGGAATGGAAAATTTGCTGCGCTTGAGCCAGCAAACTCATTTCAGCAACATGGCCGACGTGAGGGGCGCGAAAAAGAGCATTCTTCGCCAGCAGCGTTTTTTTCACGGCAACCACCTCAATCGCAATCTTGCCGTAACCGTGGATCTCTCTACGGCAAAACCACACAAAATAGGCGAAAAACACGATGCAGTAATATGGGAAATGGGTGGAAATTATTATATTCGCGACCGGGAGTACAGCGATGAAGCCGACCTGATCTACAGAGTCAGGTTTGAACAAGGCGGAAAAAGGATTCGCTTGATCGATCCGAAACGTCCACTCGGCCCAACGGAAAAAATTGTTTGGCAAGGAAGATGGATGAAAGATCATGCAGGATTGCTAGGGGGTGATCACGTTAATTCCTTGATCAAAGAGGCCTATAGCCTTAGACGTCAAGAAATCGATGAAATGATCATCAACTTAAACAACCATACGCAATTCATCGCCGAGGGATATACGGAAGTCTTGCAGATTTTTCGGGCGCTTCAGGACAATACGCTCCCCTTACACCTAAAGCGACTGGTTGACGAACAAGCTGCGATACTCATTGCGAAAAGCATTCCCGGTTTACCTTCCTCACAAACCAGAAAGCTTCCGCGATTGCTCTCCTCCCGGCATGGCATCGATCCGCAAAGTGAGCAAACGGTACAGGCGCTGCTCGCCTATCGTAGACATACGTCAACCCATGAGCAGCAGGAAATCGTCAAAACCCTCAGCGTCACGCTGGCGCTGTCAGAATATTATCAATTGAGCGCCCGCCAGGCACATATGCTTATGCAAGCCCTTCCCGCCGCTTTTCCACACACAGCCCCCGCGCAGCTAAAGTTGCAATTGCGGCAATTAACGCGATCGTCTGGGGCAGCGCCATTAACGTTTAAACAACAGGTCGATAAAATAAAAAATGACATTTTGATCAAGAGCTTTTTTAATTTTAACGATGCTAACCTGGCCTTTTTCAAGGCTGAGGCGGAAAAAATGCCCTTTGCGCCCCGTGCCGATGACTTGGTTAATCGCTTTCTGAATAACCAGCTTGATGCCTATCAGATGTTGATTTTCATGAAAAGCAAGCGTTTAACCGTAAAGAACAGCCTTGCTGCAATGACGCCCGCAGAAATAAAAGGGAAGCTTGAAACCTTAGATTATACGCCTACTGCAATCGCCAGTTATAATGCAGCTGAAATCAATGCAATAAAACGTTATTATGATTACGCGTTCTTACCCAATGAAATTAAAAATGAACAGCGTACACTGCACGAGATTTCTTGTCCGTTAAACGCAGCCGATGTTCACTTTGCTTTATACGACCCACTCACATCCACACGCGTTGGGGGCCAGAAATTACACGATATCGCCAAGCCGGCTATCGATGCGCAGTATAACCAACTCGCACATGACTATAAGCAGCAGTTGCTCAATCCACACTCCCCTTGGTACCCGCACGGGAATCATGTCATGAATCGCTATCGTAACGTGCTGACTGGCATGAACATGGAAACCTCTGATAACGCAATTAATCATATTTTTTCTATCAGTGACGGTCTTATCATTGGTGAAAGTCACGATAAAATCGTTTCAAAAAATTTTATTTGCAACAACATACCCGCATTTAGCAACAATGGCGTTAACACCCTTTACCTTGAAGGCTTTACAGCGGAATACCTTGCCAATGACTTAGCCAAATTTAATGAAAAAAACGTCATTTCTTTTCGACTAAAAAACGCAATAGAAGGTATTGATAACAGCAACGGCATTGATGAGCGTGAATATAATCTTGATAGAATCTTCCAGCAAGTTCGCATCCATAATATAAATAATCCAGCAAACAAAATTCGAATTATCCCTATCGATGCCGAGGTGATTAATTTTGATGTAAACAGCCGATCGTTAACCAGTGATGTCAATAGTCGGCCCGTCAATGCGGTCGACCGGTTTCAGGTACGCGTTGCCATGGGAAATTACATCATGTCTAAAGCAATTATTGAGGATGCCCCGCAGCGTAATGGAGGCAAGTACGTCGCGCTGGTGGGCGCGGCGCATGTAAACACGCATCATTGGCAAGGCGCGCAGGCGATCGGGATGGCACCGGCGTTGGACGCCGTAGGGATGAGCTGTGAATACGTGCACGGCATGCGAAAAGAAACATTTAATGTGAATACCCAGAACACGGGTTTGGGGTATTTCGACGTGGAATTCCGTTCACCCGTAGATTAATGGGCCCGTTCAGAAAAACCAGCCCAATATGCGGTGAGTCTGTTTGGCCTGTCTCCATGACCATTCAGGCGGGGCGAACAGACATTATCCGCCCCATGATTACGCGCCGTGCTTTCCTCAAGACCTGCCGCGCTGGCAGGTCTTGCCTGACACGGCTTATTTACGACGCCAGCGCGTGCCTTCCGGACCATCTTCCAGAATAATGCCCAGCGCGTTCAGCCTATCGCGCGCCACGTCCGCCTGCGCCCAGTCTTTCGCCTGACGCGCGTCGTTGCGCATTTTTATCAGCGCCTCGATCTCGGCCACCTCATCACCATTCTCCTGGGCGCCGCCCTGCAGGAACTGTTCGGGATCCTGCTGCAGAATGCCCAGCACGTTCGCCAGCTGGCGCAGTTTCGCTGCCAGGCCATTCGCTGCGCCCTTGTCCTCTGTTTTTAGGCGATTGACATCACGCGCCATATCAAACAGCACGGAATAGGCTTCCGGGGTATTGAAGTCATCGTCCATTGCCGCACGGAAGCGCGCCTCAAAAGCCTCGCCGCCCACTGCTTCGGCACCGGCGTCGGTATTACGCAGCGCGGTATAGAGGCGCTCGAGCGCCGCACGCGCCTGGTTCAGATTCTCTTCACCGTAGTTAAGCTGGCTGCGATAGTGCCCTGACATCAAGAAATAGCGCACGGTTTCGGCATCGTAATGCTGCAGCACGTCACGCACGGTGAAGAAATTGCCCAGCGATTTTGACATCTTCTCGCGGTCAACCATCACCATTCCTGAATGCATCCAATAGTTGACGTAGGGGCCGTCGTGCGCGCAGGTGGACTGCGCCACTTCGTTTTCATGGTGCGGGAACATCAAGTCCGAGCCGCCGCCGTGGATATCAAAATGGCTCCCCAGCTGCTTGCAGTTCATTGCCGAGCACTCAATGTGCCAACCCGGACGCCCCTGCCCCCACGGCGATGCCCATGAGGGTTCGTTGGCCTTGGACATTTTCCACAGCACAAAATCCATCGGGTTGCGCTTCACATCAGCCACTTCAACGCGCGCGCCCGCCTGCAGCTGCTCAAGATCCTGACGTGACAGCGCACCGTAGTCCTTGTCGCTCAGCACATCAAACATCACATCGCCGTTTTCCGCGACGTAGGCATGGCCGCGCGCAAGCAGGCGCTCAACCAGTTCGATGATTTCGCTGATGTGGCGCGTAGCGCGCGGCTCCAGATCCGGCGGCTGGATACCCAGCGCGGCAAAATCGCGGTGCATTTCGGCGATCATACGATCGGTCAGCGCGTCGATCGTTTCGCCATTCTCGTTGGCGCGTTTGATAATTTTGTCGTCAATATCCGTGATATTACGCACGTATTTCAGCTGATAGCCTATGTAACGCAGGTAGCGCGCGACAACGTCAAACGCGACAAACGTGCGTCCGTGACCGATATGACAAAGATCGTAAACCGTGATACCACAGACGTACATGCCGATCTGGCCGGCGTGGATGGGTTTAAATTCCTCTTTTTGTCGAGTCAGCGTGTTATAGATCTTCAGCATTGAACGATTCCGTTTTAGACGTTTGCGGGATACGCCTTACCAGCGTAGCGGAATATTGTGCCGTATTTTTCGCTGCTGTGCATCGCTCGCTTAGCCCGCCGTGCTGACGACCCGCGTGAAATTGTGATATAAGAAGCGTCTAGAAAATGCCCCGCCTTAATTCGGGCCGGGCAATTGATACAGCTGACAACCGTACAGGATACAGAAAATGGTCACTTTCCAGACGAACCATGGCGATATCGTCATTAAAACTTTCGATGACAAAGCGCCCGCTACCGTTAAAAACTTCCTGGATTACTGCCGCGAAGGTTTCTACGACAACACCATTTTCCACCGCGTCATCAACGGCTTTATGATTCAGGGCGGCGGTTTTGAACCGGGCATGAAGCAAAAAGCCACCAAAGAAGAGATCCGCAACGAAGCCAACAACGGCCTGAAGAACACCAAAGGTACGCTGGCAATGGCGCGCACCCAGGCGCCGCACTCGGCGACCGCACAGTTCTTTATCAACGTGGCTGACAACGACTTCCTTAACTTCCGCGACGAAAGCCTGCAGGGCTGGGGTTACTGCGTGTTTGCTGAAGTGGTTGAAGGCATGGACGTGGTGGAAAAAATTAAAGCAGTGAAAACTGGCCGCAGCGGCATGCATCAGGACGTGCCGGTTGATGACGTTGTGATCCAGAAAGTCACCGTCAGCGAGTAATGTCGCGCACGCTGTTTATTGCAGATCTGCATCTCTGCACAGAAGAACCGGCAATCACTGCCGGTTTTCTGCATTTTTTGCAGGGTGAAGCCCGGCAGTGTGATGCGCTGTATATTTTGGGCGATCTGTTTGAGGCATGGATTGGCGACGACGATCCTAATCCGCTGCATCAACAGGTGGCTGAGGCGCTCAAGGCGCTGCCGGTACCCACGTTCTTTATCCATGGCAATCGCGATTTTCTGCTGGGTGAACGCTTCGCTGCGGCCTGCGGCATGACGCTGCTGCCTGAAGAACAGGTGTTAACCCTGTATGGCCAGCGCGTGTTGATCATGCACGGTGATACCTTATGCACCGATGACGAAGGTTATCAGCGCTTTCGCGCCAAAGTGCATCAGCGCTGGCTGCAGCGCCTGTTCCTTGCCCTGCCGCTGCGCGTGCGAATGCGTATTGCCGCACGGATGCGCGCCGACAGTAAGCAGGCCAACCAGCATAAATCGCAGCAGATCATGGATGTTAACTCGAAGGCCGTTGAGGCCGCGATGCAACGCCAGCAGGTACGCACCCTGATTCATGGGCATACGCACCGTCCCGCTATTCATCGTATTTCTTGCCACGGTCAGCCTGCGGAACGCGCGGTGCTGGGTGCATGGCATGACAATGGCTCCATGATCCAACTGGATGCCAGCGGCGTCACGCTCATCACGTTTCCTTTTTAAAACCCCGGGCATAACGGCCCGTTTTCCGCCTACGCAACCGTTTTCCTTGAGGTTATCTCGTGCTATTCTCTGTGCCCTTCTTTACCGGCCCGCTCGGCCAAGACCATCTGTAAATCACAGGAGTTGACCGCATGTCATCCACCGCCGCCCCGGCCCGTATCGCCATTGTCATGGGCTCCAAAAGTGACTGGGCAACCATGCAGTTCGCCGAGGAAATTCTCAACACTCTGGATGTGCCGTTTCACGTTGAAGTGGTCTCTGCGCACCGCACGCCCGATAAACTGTTCAGCTTTGCTGAAACCGCCGCGGATAAAGGCTTTCAGGTGATTATTGCGGGCGCGGGCGGTGCCGCCCATCTGCCGGGTATGCTGGCGGCAAAAACCCTGCTGCCGGTGCTCGGTGTGCCGGTACAGAGCGCGGCGCTGAGCGGCGTCGACAGCCTCTACTCGATTGTGCAGATGCCGCGCGGTATTCCCGTTGGCACGCTGGCGATTGGCAAAGCGGGTGCGGCAAACGCGGCGCTGTTGGCCGCACAAATTCTGGCGATTCACGATGCGGCCCTGGCCGCACGCCTTGCAAGCTGGCGTCAAGCGCAGACGGATGAGGTGCTCAACCACCCGGATCCACGGGAGGGCGTATGAAGCCGGTTTGCGTATTGGGTAATGGCCAGCTTGGCCGCATGCTGCGCCAGGCGGGTGAGCCGCTGGGGATCACCGTTCATCCGGTTGGCCTTGACGCCGAACCGGCTGCGCTGCCCATTGCGCAGAGCGTGATCACGGCGGAAATTGAACGCTGGCCGGAAACGGCGTTGACGCGAGAACTGGCACGCCACCCGGCTTTTGTAAACCGGGACATTTTTCCCCGCCTCGCCGATCGCCTGACGCAAAAGCAGCTGCTGGACCAGCTGAACTTAGCCACCGCGCCTTGGCAACTGCTGTCCAGCCCGGACCAATGGCCAGAGGTATTCCGCTCGCTGGGTGAGCTCGCCATCGTCAAACGCCGCACCGGCGGCTACGACGGGCGCGGTCAGTGGCGTCTGCGCGCCGCAGACGCCAACAGCCTGCCCGCCGAGTGCTACGGCGAATGCATTGTTGAGCAGGGCATTCATTTCAGCGGCGAAGTGTCGCTGGTCGGCGCGCGTGGCAACGATGGCAGCACGGTGTTTTATCCCCTTACGCACAACCTTCACCAGGAAGGCATCCTGCGCACCAGCGTCGCCTTCCCGCAGGCAGACGCGGCGCTGCAGCAGCAGGCAGAAACCATGCTGAGCGCCATTCTGGATGCGTTGCAGTATGTCGGCGTGATGGCGATGGAGTGTTTCATCACGCCAGCAGGTTTACTGATTAACGAGCTGGCGCCACGCGTGCACAATAGCGGTCACTGGACGCAAAATGGCGCGTCCATTAGCCAATTTGAACTGCATTTGCGCGCGATTCTTGATCTGCCACTGCCGCAGCCGGTGGTGCTGGCGCCGTCGGTGATGGTTAACCTGATTGGCACCGAAAACAACCTCGCCTGGCTGACCCAGCCGCTGGTGCACCTACACTGGTACGATAAGGACGTGCGTCCCGGCCGCAAAGTGGGCCATTTGAACCTCACGGACAGCGACCCACAGCGCCTCACGGCGGCGCTGCAGGCGTTGGTCCCCTTGCTGCCGACGGAATACGCCAGCGGTATCGCGTGGGCGATCGAAAAGCTTTAAGTTGACAACAGGCCGCCTCAGCGGCCTGTTTCATCCCTGCCCTTTTATCCGGCCTGGTATCCTGCGCGCCAACGCTTACCGTTGAGCAGCCGCACCCCCAACCCGCCGCCGCAGGCGGAAAGCAAGGCGGCGCCGCACAGGGGCAGCATCAGCCATAGCGTCCAATCCGGCTGCCAGGGGAAATCAAATATTTTGCGCTGTAACCCCCACAGCGCCGCTTCCGCCCCCAGCGCTGCCGCCGTGCCCGCCACCAGCCCCAGCAGGGCAAATTCCCACCACAGCGTACTGCGCAGCAGCCGCTTACTGGCGCCCAGCGTGCGGTACACCACCAGTTCCTGTCTGCGCTGCTGCATGCCGACCTGAATCTGCGCCATGAGCAGTAGCACGCCGCACGCGGTTACCAGCACCACCATCATTTCCAGTGCGCGGCTCACCTGCGTCAGTACCTGGCTAATTTGTTTTAGCATTGCGCCCACATCCAGCAGACTCAGCGTGGGGAACGCACGGTTCAGCTGTGCCAGCAGCGCAGGATTATTCTCCATGCGGAAGCTGGTGAGCCAGGTTTGCGGCTGCGCATCCAGCTCGCCCGGCGGAAAAATGAAGAAGAAGTTCGGGCGCAAACTTTCCCAGTCGACCTTGCGTAAGCTGGTTATTTTGGCGTTGAACTGCTGCGTATCACCGCTAAAGGTCAAGGTATCGCCTACCTGCACGCCCAGGCGTTCGGCAAGCGCCGCTTCCATCGACACTTCCCCCGCCTGTGGCGGCCAACTGCCCGCGACCAACGGATTGTGATCGGGCCGATCGCGCTGCCAGGTCAGGTTGAGTTCGCGATTCAGCGCGTTATCCTGTTTGGGATCGGCCGGTTGGCCGTTCAGCGCGATCAGCCGCGCGCGCACGATCGGATAGAAGGTCTGCGGCACGATTTGATGCTGCTGTAAAAAGCTGCGCACCTGCGGCACCTGTTCGGGCGCGATATTCAGCAGAAAATAGTTTGGCGAGGCGGCGGGCAATTGCTGTTGCCAGCGATCCAGCAGATCGCCGCGCATCACCAGTAGCAGCGCCAGCAGCATGAAAGAGAGCGAAAACGCCGCCAGCTGACTCAGCGTGGTTAACGGCTGGCGCAGCAGCCGATTGATCGCCAGCCGCAGCGCCAGATTGCGTACCGTCAGCTTGCGCAGCAGCAGCAGCGTGCCCCAGCCGAGCAGCGCCAGCAAACCGGAAAGCATCACAATGCCCATCAGCAGCACCCATAACAGCGTGCTGCCGCGCAGCAGCAGCGCCAACAGCCCCACCATCACCAGCGCCATGACAGGTAAATAGATACGCAGCGGCCAGACCACCGCAACCGCATCGCGTCGCAGCACGCGCAGCGGTTGGGTCGCCATCAACAGGCGGTAAGGGCGCGCGCCCACCAGCAGTGCGCTGACAAACATCGCGCCGACGGCCCACAGCCACGGCCACGCGCTCGCGGCGGGCAAGGTGGCGGGCAGCACCGGTTTCAGTAGCACCAACAGGAGCGCTTCCATGCCCTGCCCCAGCGCGCCGCCCACCAGCGCCGCCAGGAGCAAGATGGCCAGCCATTGGCCGATGATGAGCCGCCGCAGCGCCTGGCGCGTGGCTCCCAGGGTTTTCAGAATCGCCACCAAATCGTAGCGGCTGCGGCAGTAGTGCCGCATGGCCACGGCCACGGCGGCAATCGCCAGCAGCAACGTGAGCAGCGCTGACATCAGCAAGAATTGCTGCGCGCGCTGCATCGTGCGGCCCAGCGCATCGTCTGAATTTTCAATGCTTATCCAGCGTTCGCCGTTTTTCAGCTGCGGCGTAATCCAGCGGTCATAACGCGCCAGCGGCGCCGCGTCCCCCGCAAAGGTGTAGCGCCAGCTCAGGCGGCTGCCGGGCTGAATCGCGCCGGTTTTCTCGACGTCGACGAGATTCATCAGCAGGCGCGGCGCGGTCTGGAAGGGATTAAATCCGCCGTCTGGCTCCTGAATGAGCTGGCCGGCGATGCGCAACGTGGCGTCGCCGACGTCCAGCGCATCGCCCACCTTCAGGCCCAGCAACGCCAACAGGCGCGGCGCGACGATCACCGTGCCCGGCTGCGGTTTCTGCGCGGGCGGTTCGGTGCGCAGCACGCCAAACAGAGGATACGCCTCATCCACGGCTTTGACATCGGCCAGCTGCGGCGTCTCACCCGCGAAGGTCATGGTCATGAAACTGAGCTGGCGGCTCACGGATAACCCTTCCTCCTGCGCTTTTGCCAGCCAGTCATTGGGCACCGACGTGCTGCTGCGCAGCGTGCGGTCGCCTGCCATAAAGTCGCGGCTCTGCTGACTCAACCCTTTCTCCATGCGATCGCTGATCGATCCCAGGGCCAGCACGCAGGCTACCGCCAGCGTTAAAGCCACCCAGACAATCAGCAGCGACGGCGAACGCCACTCGCGCCAGAACCAGCGCCAAATCATGCGGCCTCCCATAATTTACCGTCGCGCAGCCGCAGACAGCGGTCGCAGCGTGCGGCCAACTGTTCGTCATGGGTAACCAGAATCAGCGTGGTGGCAAAGTCGCGGTTGAGGGAAAACAGCAGATCGGCGATGCGATCGCCGGTTTGGCGGTCGAGATTGCCGGTGGGTTCATCCGCAAACAGCAAACCGGGCCGGCCGCTAAAGGCCCGCGCCAGGGCGACCCGCTGCTGCTCACCGCCGGAAAGCTGTGCCGGAAGATGGTGCAGGCGCGCGTGTAACCCCAGCTGCGCTAACAGTTCCTTCGCCTGTGCGCGGCTGTCACGTTCGCTGTCGCCGCGCAGCAGCGCGGGAAGCTGGACATTCTCCAGCGCATTGAGCGTGGGCACGAGCATAAACGACTGAAACACAAAGCCCACTTCCCGCGCGCGCAGCGCGGCCCGCTGCTCCTCATTCAGACGATTCAGCGGCTGGCCCAGCAACCGCACCTCGCCGCTGCTGCCGTCATCCAGCCCGGCAAGTATTCCCAACAGGGTGGATTTGCCCGAGCCGGACTCCCCAATTAACGCCAGCGTTTCGGCAGGTTTGACAACCAGGTCAACTCCGGTAAGGATGGTTAATTGATGCTCTCCTTGACCGACGGACTTTGTAAGATGATGAACTTCAAGAATGTTTTCCGCTGGCATTATCCCTTCCTGTTGTTGTTATTGCTGGTGTCGCGCGTTGCCGCTGCCGATACCCTGCTGGTGCTGGGCGACAGCCTGAGTGCCGGCTATCGCATGGCGGCAACCGCCGCCTGGCCGAGTCTGCTGGATAAAGCCTGGCAACAGCAGCCGCATGTGGTCAATGGCAGTATCAGCGGTGACACCGTCAGCCAAGGGCTGGCACGCTTGCCCGGCTTATTAAAACAGCATCAGCCCCGCTGGGTGTTAATCGAATTGGGCGGTAACGATGGCCTACGCGGCTTTGCACCGCAAGCGATCGAAGCGGATTTAAAAAAGATCGTGGATGCGGTTATCGCCGCCGATGCCAAGCCGCTGCTGATGCAGATTCGCCTCCCCGCGAATTATGGCCGCCGTTATACCGAGGCGTTTAGCGCCATTTATCCGCGCCTCGCCCAAGACTATCACCTGCCGCTGCTGCCGTTTTTCATGGAACAGGTTTACCTCAAACCCGAATGGATGCAGCAGGACGGCATTCATCCTAATCAAGACGCGCAGCCGTTTATCGCTGACGTGATGGCCAAACAGCTGGCACCGCTGGTCAAACAGCAGTAAGTGTAGGCGGGCTGTGCGTCAACAAGCGGTTGACGTGCGCCCGTGAATTCATTAAGTCTGACGGCTACCTTCACTCGCACTCTGAGAGCTATGCAAAAAAATATCGTGATTACCGGCTGTTCCAGCGGCATTGGCCTTGCGGCAGCAAACGATCTGCTGGCGCGCGGCTATCGCGTGCTGGCCGCCTGCCGCCGCGCGGAAGACGTGGCGCGAATGGAGACGCTGGGCTTCTGCGGTGTGCAGCTCGATCTGGACGATCCTGCCAGCGTTGATGCCGCTGCCGATCGCATGCTTGCCCTGTGCGACGGACGCCTGCACGGCCTGTTCAACAACGGTGGCTTTGGGCAGTACGGTCCCCTGACCAGCGTGTCACGCCAGCAGCTGGAGCGGCAGTTCTCCACCAATCTGTTTGGCACGCACCAGCTCACGCTGCGGCTGCTGCCGGCGCTTCAGGCCAGCGGCGCGGGCCGCATTGTCAATACCAGTTCGGTGTTGGGCTTGATCTCCACGCCCGGACGCGGCGCGTATGCCGCCAGCAAATGGGCGCTTGAGGCCTGGAGCGATGCGTTGCGCATGGAACTGCATGGCTCTGGCGTGCGCGTCAGTCTGATTGAGCCTGGCCCCATCGCCTCCCGCTTCACGGACAACGTGCAGCAGGGTGAGCAGGACAATCCGGTGCGCAATCCCGGCATTGCCGCCCGCTTTACGCTGCCGCCGGAAGCCATTCTCCCCAAGCTGCGCCATGCGCTGGAGAGCGCCCATCCGCGCCTGCGTTATCCCGTCACGCAAGTGGCATGGATGATGAGCCTGCTCAAACGCCTCCTGCCCGGCTGGCTGCTGGATCGCCTGCTGCGTAACAACTAAGCTGGGGCGAGCGCAGCCTTGAACTTCGGCGGTGCGCCCCCATATTCTGAACACACTTTTTGCCAAGAGACGTAGCCATGTCACACGCTTCGATTATCGACATTAATGAATCCAACCTGCACCAGACGCTGGAACACTCCATGCAGCAGCCGGTGCTGTTCTACTTCTGGTCCGATCGCAGCCAGCATTGCCAGGAGCTTACGCCGGTGCTGGAGCGCCTGGCGCAGGAGTATGCCGGTCAGTTCATTCTGGCGAAGCTGGATTGCGATAAAGAGCAGCTGGTCGCGTCGCAGTTCGGCCTGCGCGCTATTCCTACCGTTTACCTGTTCCAGAACGGTCAGCCGGTAGACGGTTTCCAGGGCCCGCAGCCTGAAGAGGCGATTCGCGCGCTGCTGCAAAAAGTGTTGCCGCGCGAGGATGAAATCAAAGCGCAGCAGGCGATGCAGCTGATGGAGGAAGGCAAACCGCTCGACGCGCTGCCGCTGCTTAAAGACGCCTGGCAGATCAGCAATCAGAACAGTGAAATCGGCTTTTTGCTGGCAGAGGTGCTGATCGCGCTGAACCGTAGCGATGAAGCAGAAGCGGTGTTGGCGGTCGTGCCGCTTCAAGATCAGGATACGCGCTATCAGAGCCTGATTTCCCAGATCGACCTGCTAAAGCAAGCCGCCGATACGCCGGAAATTCAGCAGCTGCAGGCGCAAATGGCTGAAGAGCCAGAGAACGCCGGACTGGCGGCCAAGCTGGCACTTCAACTGCATCACGTAGGCCGCAACGAAGAAGCGCTGGAACTGCTGTTCCATTTCCTGAAGCGCGATCTCAGCGCCGGTGAGGGCGAAGTGCGTAAGATGTTCCAGGAAATTCTGGCCGCGCTGGGAACCGGCGATGCGCTGGCTTCGCGCTATCGCCGCCAACTCTATTCCCTGCTCTACTGAGGCCTTACGCTTCACGGGCCGAAGCGACTCGGCCCGACAATCTGACAACCCGGAGGTTTTATGTTGACTGTGATCCCCGCACTCGTGGTGCTGGCGCTGGTGGCCGTATGGGCTGGCGTGAAAATTGTGCCGCAAGGCTATCAATGGACCGTTGAACGCTTTGGCCGCTACACCAAAACGCTGCCGCCTGGCTTGAATCTGGTGGTGCCGTTTATGGACCGTATTGGTCGCAAGATCAATATGATGGAACAGGTCCTTGATATCCCCTCGCAAGAAATCATCTCCAAAGACAACGCCAACGTGACTATTGACGCCGTGTGCTTTATTCAGGTGGTCGATCCGGCGCGCGCCGCGTATGAAGTGAGCAATCTGGAACTGGCGATTCTCAATCTGACCATGACCAACATTCGCACCGTGCTGGGCAGCATGGAGCTGGATGAGATGCTGTCGCAGCGCGACAACATCAACACGCGTCTGCTGCACATCGTGGATGAGGCCACCAATCCGTGGGGCGTGAAAATTACCCGCATCGAAATTCGCGATGTGCGTCCGCCGCAGGAGCTGATCGCCGCCATGAACGCGCAAATGAAAGCGGAACGCACCAAACGCGCCGATATCCTGGCTGCCGAAGGCGTGCGCCAGGCGGCCATATTGCGGGCGGAAGGCGATAAGCAGTCGCAAATTCTCAAAGCGGAAGGTGAGCGAACCTCAGCCTTTTTGCAGGCGGAAGCGCGTGAGCGCCAGGCTGAAGCGGAGGCCAACGCCACCAAAGTGGTCTCTCAAGCCATTGCCGCCGGCGATATTCAGGCGGTGAACTACTTTGTGGCGCAGAAATACACCGACGCGCTGCAAAAAATTGGCGAGGCCAACAACAGCAAAGTGGTGATGATGCCGCTGGATGCCAGCAGCCTGATCGGCGCGATTGGCGGCATCAGCGAACTGTTGCAGGGACGTAAATCGTCATGATGATGGCGCTGATCGCGCATCCCTATGCGTTCTGGCTGACGCTGGGCGGCTTGCTGCTGGCGGCAGAGATGCTCGGTACCAGCGGCTATCTGCTGTGGAGCGGGGTGGCGGCCGTACTGGTCGGGCTGATCGAATGGGCCTATCCGCTGTCATGGGCGGCCCAAGGTGCGCTCTTCGCCGTGTTGACGCTGCTGAGTGTGATCCTGTGGTTTCGCTGGCTGCGCCGACGTGAGGCCAGCCAGCAGCCTAATACGCTTAATCAGCGCGGTGCGCAGCTGATTGGCCTGCGTGTGACGCTGGAGAGCGCGCTGGTCTCAGGCGTCGGCCATGTGCGGATCGGCGACAGCAGCTGGCGCGTACAGGCCCACGACGACTTGCCAGCAGGAACACCGGTGATTGTCACCGGTGTGACGGGCATTACGCTGCTGATTCAACGGGACGCATCCGGCGCCTGACAACAGCCGCTGGCCAGCTGATTGATGATCGGGCACTCGGCATGCTCATCGCCGGGACACGCCGCCGCCAGCGCCAGCAACTGCGCGCGCATCGCCTTGAGCTCGTCGATATGCGCCGCAATTTCTTCCGCTTTCTGCAAGGTGCGCGCTTTCACCTCTGCGCTGTGCCGCGCGGGGTTATTGAACAGCCCCACCAGCTCGCGGCACTCTTCAAGGGTGAATCCCACCTGCCGCGCCTGGCGCAGCAGCAGCAGTTCATCAATGTGACGGCTGGCGTAGCGCCGATAGCCGTTATCACTGCGCAGCGGCGGCGTAATTACGCCCCTCTCTTCGTAAAACCGAATCGCCTTTTGCGTGAGCCCGGTTTTTTTCGCCACGTCACTAATATTCATCTTCTCTCCTTGACCTTCACCTCAATGGAAGGTTTAGGCTTAATTCTGTGATGTTTCAAGCGGCGGCCGGCGCAACCCAGGCGTCACCGCGCAACAAAACAGGCTACTCACTACTGTAAAGCAGGCAGCGAGTCAAATCTGATTACCAAGGAGTTCACGATGTCACATACGCACGTATTGGCGCTGGAGGGGTTAACCTGCGGCCACTGCATTAAACGCGTTAAAGAGGCGCTGGAACAGCGCACCGATGTTGAGCAAGCCGACGTCACGCTTCAGGACGCGCGCGTGATAGGCAGTGCGCCCGTTAGCGATCTGATTGCCACCGTTGAACAAGCGGGCTATCACGCCGCGGTGAAAGCCGACCCAAAGCCTAAGCCGTTGACAGCAGCAGAGCCGCCGCCGGAGGCGCTGACAACGGAACCCGCAGCAACCCCGGCCGATGACACCCTGCCCGTGCACCATTTGCTGATCGCGGGCATGAGCTGCGCCAGCTGCGTCAGCCGCGTGGAACAGGCTCTGCAGCAGGTCGCAGGGGTACAGCAGGCGCGCGTCAACCTTGGCGAACGCAGTGCGTTGGTCCTCGGCGACGTCACGCCTAAAGCGCTCACCGCGGCGGTGGATCGCGCGGGTTATAAAGCCGAAGCGATCGATGATGAACAAACGCGTCGAGAGCGGCAGCAGCAGAGCGCCCGGGAAGCGATGCGCCGCTTTAGCTGGCAAGCGGCGCTGGCGCTGCTGTTTGGCGTGCCGCTGATGATCTGGGGCATGGTGGGCGACAACATGATGCTGACGCCTGCTAATCAGACGCTATGGCGCGTGCTGGGCGGTCTGACGCTGGTCATCATGTTGGTCACGGGAGGGCATTTCTATCGCAGCGCGTTCCGCAGTCTGCGACGGGGCAGCGCCACGATGGATACGCTGGTGGCACTGGGTACCGGCACCGCCTGGCTTTACTCCATGAGCGTGGCGCTGTGGCCAGACTTTTTCCCGCTGCCGGCCCGCCATCTCTACTTCGAAGCCAGCGTGATGATCATCGGCCTGATTAATGTGGGTCACGCGCTGGAGCAGCGTGCACGCCAGCGCGCGTCGCAGGCGCTGGAGCGGCTACTGGATCTGACGCCCGCACAGGCGTGCATTATTACGCCGGAAGGCGAGAAATCCCTGCCCGTTAGCGACGTGACGCCGGGCATGCGCATCAAACTGGTGACCGGCGATCGCGTGCCGGTTGACGGCCAGGTGGTCAGCGGTGAAGCCTGGCTGAATGAGGCAATGCTGACGGGTGAAGCCATCCCGCAAACCAAGCACACAGGTGATACCGTCTACGCTGGCACGCAGGTGCAGGACGGCACGCTGCACGTTGAGGCGCGCGCGATCGGCAGCCGCACCACGCTGGCGCGTATTATCAATCTGGTGCGTCAGGCACAGAGCAGTAAACCCGATATTGGCCGCCTGGCCGATCGCATCTCGGCGGTGTTTGTGCCCGTCGTGGTGCTGATTGCGCTGATGAGCGGCGCAATATGGTACTTGGTGGGCCCTCAGCCGCAGCTCGCGTATACCCTGGTGATTGCCACCACGGTGCTGATCATCGCCTGTCCCTGCGCGCTCGGCCTCGCCACGCCGATGTCGATCATTGCAGGCGTGGGTCGGGCAGCCGAACTCGGCGTCCTGGTGCGCGATGCCGATGCGCTACAGCGCGCCAGCACCCTCGATACGCTGGTGTTTGATAAAACCGGCACGCTGACGCGCGGCACGCCCGACGTCGTGGACGTCATCGGGTATCGTGGCTGGGAGCCAACCCGCGTACTGCAGGCCGCCGCCCAGCTTGAGCAGGGATCGCACCATCCGCTGGCCAAGGCCATTGTGGCCGCTGCGCCCGCGCATCGCGCTGCCGCAATTGCGCAATTTCGTACAATCCCTGGCAAAGGCGTTCGCGCTACCGTAGCGGACAACATGTTATGGCTCGGCAACGACGCGCTGCTGGCGGAAAACGGCATTGATTATCAAGCGGCGCAGGCCGATATCGCGCGCTACGCGCAGCAGGGGGCAACCCCGGTGCTGCTGGCCGATGCTGAAGGGGTGCTGGGCCTGATTGCGCTGCGCGATCGCCTGCGGCCGGAAAGCCGCGCGGCGCTACAGCGGCTGCGTCAGCAGGGATATCGTCTGGTCATGCTGACTGGCGACCACCCCCAAACCGCTCACGCCATAGCCGCAGAGGCGGGCATTGAAGATGTCATTGCGGGCGTGCTGCCAGAGGGTAAAGCGCAGGCCATCAGCCATCTGCAACAGCAGGGACACAAGGTAATGATGGTGGGCGACGGCATCAATGATGCTCCCGCGCTGGCGCAGGCCGAAGTAGGCGTTGCCATGGGCGGCGGCAGCGACGTGGCGGTGGAAACAGCCGCGATAACGCTGATGCGTAACGATCTGCACAGCGTGGTGGACGCCCTGGCCATGGCGCAGGCCACGCTGCGTAATCTGCGCCAAAATTTACTCGGCGCCTTTCTCTACAACAGCCTTGGGATCCCCCTGGCGGCCGGCGTGCTGTATCCGTTTACCGGCCTGCTGTTGAATCCGATTGTGGCCGGTGCGGCTATGGCGCTCTCCTCCATTACCGTGGTCAGTAACGCCAATCGGCTACTGCGCTTTACGCCTGCGCAACGCTGATCGCCCTTACGGCGCTGTTTTTCAACCGGTGAAATCGCTAGCATGGGGTTTTCACTGAACAAGGATGGGGCATGAAACATAGCCTGTGGCATCAGCTTCAATCGCTGATGGGGACGCTGTTCCCGCCCAGCTATCGCTGGCCGGCGACCGATATTCGTCTGGGCGATCGCTTCTTCCACCTGGCGGGCAGTATTCACATGGGCACGCCGAATATGCAGCCGCTGCCCGCTGGCTTATTGCGGCAGCTTCACCGCGCCGATGCCCTGATCGTGGAAGCCGATATCACCCAAGGAAGTTCGCCGTTTAGCGGGAGTGAGCACCAGCCGCCGCTCAGCACGCGTTTGGAGAGTGAGGCGCTCGCCCGACTGGAGGCCCTGTGCGACACGCTCTCGCTGTCGTGCGCGCTGTTCGATACCCTGCCCTTCTGGCAGATCGCGCTCATGCTTCAGGCGCACCAGGCGCAGCGGTTGGGATTGCGCCCGCAGTACGGCATTGATTATCAATTGCTGATAGCCGCAAAAGCCGCGGATAAAACCATCATTGAACTGGAAGGGCCGGATACGCAAATTGCGCTGCTGAAGTCGCTCCCGCAGGACGGACTGCCCCTGCTGCTGGATACGCTGGAGCACTGGCACACCAACGCACGGCTGCTGCAAACCATGATCGGCTGGTGGCTCGATTCGCCGCCCAAACAGCAGCCGGTGGCGCTGCCCAGCACCTTCAGTGGCGAACTCAATGACCGCCTTATGCGGCAGCGCAATCTGCTGTGGCGCGATCGCCTGGCGACGATGCCAAAAGGTCGCTACGTCGTGGCGGTGGGTGCGCTGCATCTTTACGGCGAAGATGACCTGCCAACGCTGCTGAAATCGCTGCGCTAGGCGTCGACGAAAAAAAAGGCCGATATCGCTATCGGCCCGTCAAAGAGGAAGGTGTTTATGATTTTGGTTATCGCCAGGGACACTGGCGCGGGCTAATTCTCGCGCAAAGTTCAGATTTTCGCCAGCACTATTCGCTAAAATCAAAATAAGAATTATCTTAGGAAGACTCGCTGATGACGCCCGCTGTAAAACTGCTTGAAAAACAAAAGGTCCCTTTCACACTGCATCCTTACGACCACGATAGCCACGAAACCCATTTTGGTGATGAAGTGGTGCGCAAGCTCAATCTGGACGCGCGCCAGGTATTCAAAACCCTGCTGGTGGCGCTCAACGGCGACGCAAAAGCGCTGGCGGTGGCGGTAACGCCGGTGTCGTCACAGCTGGATTTGAAGAAAGTCGCTAAAGCGCTGGGCGCGAAAAAAGCCGACATGGCCGATCCGCTGCTGGCGCAGCGTGTGACCGGCTATTTGGTCGGCGGGATCAGCCCGCTGGGGCAAAAGAAACGGCTGCCTACGGTGATTGATTGCCAGGCAAGCGACTTTCCCACCATTTATATTTCCGGCGGCAAACGCGGTCTGGACATTGAACTCTCGGCGCAGGCACTCGCGCAGCTGCTGGACGCGCCGCTGGTGGATATCGCGCGCCGCGATTAGTCCGGTTGCTGGGCGCAGAGCTGATCGATCATCCAGCGCCCTGCCGGTCCCGGCGCATTGCGGCGTGACCAGATCACCTCCACGGCAATGTGCTGTGGCCAGCCCGGAACGGTCAACTCCTTCAGCACGTGATGGCCGAACTGCGCCACCAGCCAGCGCGGCAGCACACTCCAGCCAAATCCCTGCTCTGCCATTTCCAATAGCAGCAAATAGGTGGGCGCCGACCACAGGCGCCCGGCGGGCAGCGGTGCACGGGTTTGCACCCACGTATTAAGGCGCAGCTGACGCAGCTCACTCAGCTGCGCCTCACTGACCTGGGGCTGCTGCGACAAGGGATGGTCCTGATGCAAGAAGATCGCCATTTGCGCTTCGACCTGCAGCCGGGCCCTGACCAGATCCGGCGGCAGTTGGGGCTGCGCACGCACCACGCCGAGGTGCACGCGCCCCGCCTGCAGTAAATCCAGCACGTCATCATCTTCGGCGATCATGCACTCAAATTCGATATCCGGATAGCGTGCGTCAAAGCGCGTCAGCAAGTTTTGATGGTGATCCGCCTGCCAGAAATCTGAAATGGCCAGGCTAAGCCGCGGCTCGACGCCCTGCGATAAACGCACCGCCAGCTCATCCAGCCGCTGGCTGGCCGCCAGGATCTGCTGCACCTGCGCCAGCGCGCGCTGCCCCTGCTCGGTTAACACCGGCTGCCGTCCGCGCCGGTCAAACAGCGCAAAGCCTAAATCGGCTTCAAGGTTGGCGACCGCGCTGCTGATGGTGGACTGGCTTTTCGCCAGCGCGCGCGCCGCCGCAGAAAACGAGCCGCTGGCCACGGTTTGCACAAACGCCTCAAGGGATTCCGGTGAGTATTTCATATCAATCCATCGCTTTTATCGATAGGTAGTCATTTTCATCTTACCACCTACCAGTGAGAAAATAGGCGGCATGATGAAAAAGGAGAGAATTATGCGCACACGTTCGCTAAAAGAACGATTTTGTCACGCAGCTGGGTTTGAAGGCCTGGCGATTGTCACGGTCGCCCCGCTGGCGGCTTGGGTGATGGAGAAACCCCTGTTTCAAATGGGCGCCCTGGCCATCATGCTCTCTACCGTGGCGATGGTATGGAACATGGTTTACAACGCCGGCTTTGATCGTCTGTGGTCGCCGCAGCGCACGCGCGGTCTCGGCCTGCGCGCATTGCACGCCTTGGGGTTTGAGGGCGGCTTTATTCTTATCGGTTTGCCGATTGCAGCTGGGATGCTGCAGATCCCGCTGCTGCAGGCGTTTATGCTGGAAGTGGCGTTCTTTCTGTTCTTTCTACCTTATACCATGGCCTATAACTGGGTCTGGGATAAAGCGCGACAGCGCTGGTGGGGACAGCCATCCTGCCACGGATAAACCCAAGGCGCCCTGCGGCGCCCTGTTTCACTGTTGCGCCGCACGGGGCCAGATCCACGCCAGTATCATCTGCGGATAGCTACGCTTTTTGGCTTTTTCCTGCGCGTTATCGCGCGCCGCTTTCTGCGCCGCAGTGAGGTGCACGATGTTCGGTGGCGTATAGTCGGCCACCTTCAGCGGCGTGTGTTGACTCACATAGTCGCGCAGTGCGTCAGCATCCCGCACGCCGGTGTTGTGAAAACCCGCATGCGTGTCCAGTATCGGATAGCCATCGCCGCCGCTGGCGTTGAAGCTGTTGGTCGCCAGACGATAGCGCTTCTCTTTCTGCAGCGCTTCGCCGTTGATTTTGACGTCGCTCACCGTGCTGCCGTCTGCCACCAGACTGACATTATTGAACTGGGCGAAGCCGCCGGAATTAGGCTGGATATTGGCAACCACGCTCAGATAACGCAGCAGCTCCTCGCCGGTTAGCGTCACCGCGACCACCTGATTGCCAAACGGTTGAACCTGTAACAGGTCGCGCCAGCTCAGGTTGCCCGGTCCCAGCGAGGCGCGAATGCCGCCGCCGCTCATCACCGCCAGATCGGCCTGCGTCGCTGCCCGCTGCGCCCGCAGGATCAGCTGCCCCAGCGAGGTCTGCTTAAAACGCACGTTGTCGCGCTCGCCGCTGAACACGCCGTCGCTGCTGCCGACGCTGATATCCAGTTGCTTGGCGGCACGCAGTTGATAAGGGGTCAGTAACTTCATCATCGCGCCATTCTGCGGGATCGCCTCCTGCCAGGTCAGCCACGAGGTACTGCCATCGAGGTTTTTGATCTGATGCTTGAGGTTCACCGGAATCAGCTTATAGCTCTCCAGCGTCAACTCGCCATTGCGGAAGCTAAAATCACCGCGCCCCACGTATTTGCCCCACTCTTTTGCCTGCATAATCCAGACGCCATTCTGGCGATCGGGCTGGCAGGGTTGTCCGGGCTGGTAGTCCGCCACGCTGACGTTCTCTTTTTCCATGCATACCGCATCCTGCGAGTGCCCACCAATGATGATGTTCAGCGTCCCCGGCGGCAGGCTGCGCGCCAGTTCCACATCGCCCGGCGCGTTGCTGCCGTGTTTGCCGTCGTCATAGTGGCCCATGTGCGTAAGCGCGATAATCACGTCCGGCTTCTCGCTGGCGCGCAGTTCGCGTACCGCTTTCTCCGCCTCTTTGACCGGATCGCGGATATCCAGCGTTGCGATGTTTTCAGGGTTGCCAATGCGCAGCGTGTCCGGCGTGGTCAGGCCAATCACGGCAATTTTCAGCCCCATACGATTAAACACCGCCCAGGGTTTAAACAGACGTGTATCCGTGCCTTTTTGGTAGATATTGGCGGAGAGGAACGGGAACTTCGCCCACTTTTGCTGTTTCTTCAGTACGCTAAGCGGCTTATCAAATTCATGGTTGCCCAGCGCCATCGCATCATAGCCCACCAGGTTCATGCCGCGGATATCCGGCTCCGCATCCAGCAGATCCGACTCCGGCACGCCGGTGTTGATGTCTCCGGCCGAGAGGATCAGCGCGCCACCGCCGTGCGCCTGCACATCGTAGCGCTGTTGATCCATCAAGGTTTTCTGCGCCGCCAGGCCGTACTCACCCTGCGCGTTAGTCCAGAAGCGACCGTGGTGATCATTGGTATGCAGGATGCTGAAACGGTAGCTGCGATCCGTTTCGTATCCCTGCGCCACCAGCGGCAACAGCAGCGCCAGCGCGGCCAGCCAGCGCCCTTTCAGCCATAATGAATGCAAAGTTGATCTCCTTATTCGCACGTTCCACGCGGGAAAAGCTCCCTGATGCGCGATCTTCCCCACTGTGTCGCACAGAACACCGCGTAACTCAAGCGTCAGTGTGATTCTACTGACAGCTTCTGCCCGGCTGTTGAAAAGTGCAGCACCTGCGAGCCACGGGCGGAAACGCCGCTGCGCAGGCAATCGCGCCTGGCGATAAAGTTAGCGCGCCGCTAAGAGTCTCCAGAATGCGTGTAATAACGCACTTGTTACGACGGATAAGCGCTTTTGCCTTTTATTAAGGCGATTATCGCGCTGAGAAAGCATAAGCGCTGTATTTTGCCCCACCCTGAAATGCATCACTGGCGGCCTGACAGGGCGATAATTGCGTAAAATGGTACGTCGGCTGCATTTTTCTGATGTTTTTTCAATTTATTCGCTTTTCGTTGAGAAAAACGCTCAACGCGCAGCCCGGTTGTGCATTACACTCAATTGTTACAAGCAGATACATTTGCTCACAAGGAGACAGGCATGCATCACACCACCCCGTTGATCACTACCATTGTCGGAGGGCTGGTCCTCGCTTTTCTCTTGGGCATGCTGGCCAACCGCCTGCGCATATCGCCGCTGGTCGGCTATTTACTGGCGGGGGTCCTGGCCGGTCCGTTTACCCCAGGCTTTGTCGCGGATACCAACCTGGCGCCGGAGCTGGCCGAACTGGGCGTCATTTTGTTGATGTTCGGCGTTGGCCTGCACTTTTCCCTCAAAGATCTGATGGCCGTGAAAACAATCGCCATTCCCGGCGCGGTAGCGCAAATCGCCGTCGCCACGCTACTGGGCATGGGACTTTCCTGGCTGATGGGCTGGTCATGGATGACCGGTCTGGTATTCGGGCTCTGCCTTTCTACCGCCAGCACCGTGGTGCTGCTGCGCGCGCTCGAAGAACGCCAACTGATCGACAGCCCGCGCGGGCAAATCGCCATTGGCTGGCTGATTGTCGAAGACTTGGTCATGGTGCTGACGCTGGTGTTGCTGCCTGCCATCGCCGGTATGCTGGAAGAAGGCAACGCCAGTCCTCAGCTGCTGCTGTGGGATTTAATGCTGACTATCGGCAAAGTCGCCGCGTTTATGGTGCTCATGATGGTGGTTGGGCGTCGCGTGGTGCCGTGGATTCTGGCCAAAAGCGCAGCAACCGGCTCGCGCGAACTGTTTACTCTGGCGGTGCTGGCGCTGGCACTTGGCATCGCGCTCGGTGCGGTGGAGTTTTTTGACGTTTCGTTCGCCCTTGGCGCCTTCTTTGCTGGTATGGTGCTGAATGAATCAGAGCTGAGCCATCGCGCGGCGCACGATACGCTGCCGCTGCGCGATGCCTTTGCGGTGCTATTTTTCGTGTCGGTCGGCATGCTCTTTGACCCGATGATTTTGGTTGAGGAGCCGCTGGCGGTACTCGGCGCGCTCGCCATTATTGTGCTGGGTAAATCCCTCGCGGCCTGGCTGCTGGTCAGCCTGCTGGGGCACTCGCGTCGCACCGCGCTGACCATTTCGGTGAGCCTGGCGCAAATTGGTGAGTTTGCCTTTATCCTCGCCGGATTAGGTATTTCACTCGGCATGTTAAGTGAGGAAGGACGCAATCTGGTGCTGGCAGCCGCCATTCTCTCCATCATGCTGAACCCGATTCTGTTTACCCTGCTGGAGCGCTATCTCGATAAAAGCGAAAGCCGTGAAGCGCAAACGCTGGAAGAGATCATCGAGGAGGAAAAGCAGATCCCGGTGGATATCTGCAACCATGCGGTGATTGTTGGCTTTGGCCGCGTAGGCAGTCTGCTGGGCCAGAACCTGATGGACGCCGGGGTGCCGCTGGTGGTGGTGGAAAATTCGCGACCGCGCGTGGAAGCGCTGCGCGAGCAGGGCATTAAAGCCGTGCTGGGTAACGCCGCCCGGGCGGAAACCATGGAGCTGGCGCGACTCGACTGCGCCCGGTGGCTGCTGCTAACGATCCCTAACGGCTATGAGGCCGGTGAAATCGTCACCGCCGCGCGTGAAAAGCGTGAGGACATTGAGATCATCGCGCGCGCCCATTACGACGATGAGGTGAGCTACATCATGGATCGCGGTGCCAACCGCGTGGTGATGGGTGAGCGTGAAATCGCCAACAGCATTTTACAGGCGGTGGAAGCGGAGATCGCGCAGAATCCGGTTACCCGCGAGTGCCCCATCTAAGGATGTTGCCTGCGGCTGACGATTCGCCGATCGTCAGCCGCGGTGCGTTATCGATCCCAGTACGACTCTTCCAAACTGTCTTCCCGCTCCGGCAGCCCGCGCGTCAGACGCGGTGAATGCTGGTTCAACACCTGATAGCTCACGCGGTTCGCGTATTTACACACCTGCGCCAGCGAGGAGTAGGTCAGATACTCGCGCGCGTGTTTGCTGGAGTTGGGCACTTTCTGCCGGTGGAAGTTGTTGGCGGTGATGTCGTGCAGCAGCGCCGCCAGTGCGCCATCGCCAGCACCGTTGGTGTTCATGATCTTCTCCGGGCCGCCCATGTACGGCGCAATGTGAGAGAAGATACGCAGCGGCTGCGCGCAATCCTGATGACGCATCGCGCGGCTGAATTCGTACTGGTTGAATTCCGCAATAGCGCCTGGCAGCAGCGGATGATTGGTATTGCGCTTGAACGCCTCTTCGGTGAAACCGGCCATGTAGAGGCCGGTCGGCCCGGCGGTGCACAGCACCAGATCCACCCAATCCAGCGCCATGTTGGCGGCAAGCAGCGGATCGGCCTCGCCGGTTAGCGCCAACGCTTCCTCTTCGTTCATTGCCACGATAGAGACGTGATCGCGCAGGAAATCCCGCCAAAAGCCGGGGTTATCCTGGATGACATATTTGGTGCCCAGCGTGAGCACCACGGGCACGTTGTGCTTTTTGGCGTAGCCTATGGCACGCAGCGTGGCTTCAGGCATCGGTTCACCTGGCTGGCAGCGCACCAGGTAAGAGGTCAATACCAGCGCCGACGCCCCGGCAATCACCTCCTCCGGGATACTGTCCGCGTTGAGCTGGTTCATCAGACCGGGGCTGATGGCAAACGTGCGCTCGCCGTGTTCGCCAATCAGCGTGAAGCAGCGGCCAATCGCGCCGTCTACGCCTTGCAGATGGTTGAGGTCCATGCGGCTCGACGTATTGCACAGGTAGCGATAAGCGTAACCGCCGATTTGGATGTTGTTGCACATCACGCCCAACAGCACCGAACGGTCATCCGCCAGCACGGAATAGTTGTGGAGCGTATTACCAATGGTGCCACCGGCAAACTGATGGGTAATAAGCGCGTCGCGCATCAGCTCATTGTAGAGGGCTTCGGCGGTGGCATCGTCGATCACCAGCGAGTGCCCGGCGCTCAAGCCGTAGCGCTGCAGGAAGTCGTCATCCACTTTGGCTTCGATATCCACCAGCGTTTGATCGATCCCCACCACCCAGCTGCCCTCTTCTTGCTCGTGTTGAGCAGCCAGCAACAGCGGATCGCGCGCGTTAACGGGAAAGTAGTGTTTAGATTTGCGTTTGCCGGGAAATTTCATGAAAGGCTGCCGTCAGGAAAACATCAGGCGGCGGATATTATCACACTCTTGCCCCGGACTTTAACGGGCCGGTTAAGCAAATCGTGGGCAATAAAAAGGGCCGCCTGAGCGACCCTGGCAAACTTAACCGAGGATCTCGGCTAACTGTGCGCTGACTTCGGCCACCTGGCGGGTGCCGTCGATTTTGTGGTACTGCGTGTTACCGGCTTCCGCTTCTTTGCTGTAATAGGCAATCAGCGGCGCGGTCAGCTGATGGTACTCCACCAAACGCTTGCGCACGGTCTCTTCCTGATCGTCTTTACGCGTGGTGAGTTCTTCACCGGTCACGTCATCTTTTCCTTCCACTTTCGGTGGATTGTATTTGACGTGATAAACGCGGCCAGACGGCGCATGCACGCGACGGCCCACAATGCGATCGACGATAAGTTCGTCCGGTACGGCAAACTCCAGCACGTAATCCACGTTAATGCCCGCGTCTTTCATGGCGTCGGCCTGCGGGATAGTGCGTGGGAAGCCATCGAGCAGGAAACCGTTTTTGCAGTCTTCCTGCGCGATACGCTCTTTAACCAGCGCAATCACCAGCTCGTCAGTCACCAGCTTACCGGCATCCATGATAGCTTTCGCCTGTTGGCCCAATTCGGTGCCAGCTTTTACCGCCGCACGCAACATATCGCCCGTGGAGATTTGCGGAATACCGTATTTCTCCATGATAAATTGAGCCTGAGTGCCTTTACCTGCGCCCGGTGCCCCGAGCAGAATAATACGCATTGCGTAATTCCCCTTGCGAATCGCATTGATCAATCTGAGAAGGCCAAGAACATACCATTTATGACCCGCGCACCACAAGGAAAGGGGCGCGCTACCGTCATGCTCTACTTTGACGGGCTTTGACACTGTGCGCCAGCCTAAGGTCGTTTTTTAAGAATTAACGCCAGGCTGTCATACACGACGCGCCGCCATAAAAAAAGCGCCGCTTGCGCGACGCTTTTTCAGAACAGCGCGGTTACGCCGTGAATAACTGGTTCATGCGACGGATAAACTGGTTAGGATCGTCCAGCGTGCCGCGCTCGGCCAGCAACGCCTGGTCCAGCAGCAGCTCAACCCACTCGGCAAAACGGGTTTCATCCTGCGTGTCCGCAACGCGTTTCACCAGGTTGTGTTCCGGATTGATCTCAAAGATATATTTCACTTCCGGCACATCCTGACCGGCAGCGGCAAACAGTTTTGCCATCTGCGTGCTCATTTCGTTGGCGTCGGTGGTCACAATCGCAGGGGTGTCTGTCAGACGGTGCGTCAGACGGACTTCTTTCACGCGTTCACCGAGCAGGGTTTTCACGCGCTCGACAAACGGCTCCAGCGCTTTTTCCGCCTCTTTCTGCTCTTCCGTCTCTTCATCAGCCAGTTTGCTGAGGGATTCGTCCGCTTTGCTCACCGACTGGAAGGCTTTGCCGTCGTACTCGGTGAGATAGCTCATCATCCACTCGTCAATGCGATCGGAGAGCAGCAGCACTTCAATGCCTTTTTTGCGGAACAGCTCCAGATGTGGGCTGCTCTTCGCCGCGGCATAGCTGTCTGCCGTGATGTAGTAAATTTTTTCCTGCCCTTCGACCATGCGGCTCAGGTAATCATCAAGAGAGATCGTTTGCTCTGCGCCTTCGCTTTGCGTGGTGGCAAAGCGCAGTAGCTTGGCAATCGCCTGCTGGTTAGCGTGATCTTCCGCTGGCCCCTCTTTCAGCACCAGGCCGAACTCTTTCCAGAACTGCTGGTATTTCTCCGCGTCATCTTTCGCCAGTTTTTCCAGCATTTGCAGGCTGCGCTTGGTCAGCGAGGCGCGCAGGCTCTGGGTGATGCGGCTGTCCTGCAGAATTTCACGTGACACGTTCAGCGGCAGATCGTTGGAGTCAATCAGGCCGCGCACGAAGCGCAGATAGTTCGGCATAAACTGCTCGGCGTCATCCATAATGAACACGCGCTGAACGTAGAGTTTCAGGCCATGCTTGCTATCACGATTCCACATGTCGAACGGCGCACGCTGCGGGATATAAAGCAGGCTGGTATATTCCTGTTTACCCTCAACGCGGTTGTGGCTCCAGATAGCCGGGTTGCTGAAGTCGTGGGCGATGTGCTTATAGAACTCGGTATACTCTTCGTCGCTGATTTCCGCTTTGCTACGCGTCCACAGCGCCTGCGCTTTGTTGATCTTCTCCCATGTGATGTCGCCGCTCTCTTCATCTTTTTTGGCGATCTCAACCGGCAGCGCAATGTGATCGGAATATTTGCTGATGATGCTGCGCACGCGCCAGTCGTTGAGGAAATCGTCCTCACCTTCGCGCAGATGCAGCGTAATTTCTGTGCCGCGATCGGCTTTCTCGATATCTGCTAGCGTGTAATCGCCTTCGCCTGCGGACTCCCAGAAGACCCCTTCTTCGGCGCTGGCACCGGCAGCGCGGGTGCGCACCGTGACTTTGTCTGCCACGATAAAGGCCGAATAGAAGCCTACGCCGAATTGACCAATCAGCTGGCTGTCTTTCGCCTGGTCAGATCCCATGGATTCCAGGAACGCTTTGGTGCCGGATTTGGCAATGGTGCCCAGATTCTCAATGACCTCATCGCGGCGCATGCCGATACCGTTATCGCTCAGCGTCAGCGTGCGGTTGTCCTTGTCCACGGAGATACGCACGCGCAGCTCGCCATCACCTTCATACAGATCCGGCGTTGAAAGCGCGCGGAAGCGCAGCTTATCGGCGGCGTCAGAGGCGTTGGAGATCAATTCGCGCAGGAAAATCTCTTTGTTTGAATAGAGGGAATGGATCATCAGGTGCAGAAGTTGTTTTACCTCTGACTGGAAGCCACGCGTCTCTTGTCCTTTCATGGTCATTGCTACCTCAACTGAATCAGGGTTGATCAAACGTTGAGGGAGAGATGGGGATGGCGGAAGGATTTTCAAGCCGGTATCTAAAGGGATACCGGCAAGTGATTAGAATTTAATCTTATGACGGCCTGCGAGCGAGTGCGACAGCGTGGTGCTGTCGACCATTTCCAACTCGCCGCCCACCGGCACGCCATGCGCAATGCGGCTGGCGTCGACGCCATATTGTCCACACAGCTCGGCGATGTAGTTGGCGGTCGCCTCCCCTTCCACTGTGGGGTTGGTGGCGAGAATCACCTCTTGCAGCGTCTCACGTTCGAGTCGCTGTTCCAGGCGATCCAGGCCGATATCCTGCGGGCCAATGCCGTCCAGCGGCGAAAGGTGGCCCATCAATACAAAGTAGCGTCCGCCAAACTGGCCCGTTTGTTCAATCGCATGGATATCTGCCGGGCTTTCTACCACGCAAATCTGCCCATTCTGTTGGCGACGCGGGTTCGCACAGATGGTGCAAATCTCTTGCTCGGTGAACGTGCGGCAATCGGCGCAGTGGCCGATCTCCGACATCGCGCGCGTTAATGCCTGCGCCAGGCGCATGCCACCGCTGCGATCGCGTTGCAACAGCTGGAAAGCCATGCGCTGCGCCGACTTCGGGCCCACACCCGGCAGACAGCGCAGCGACTCCATCAATGCTTCAAGCAGTGGACTGGTTTGCATCAGAACGGCATCTTAAAGCCTGGCGGCAGCTGCATGCCAGAAGACACGGAAGCCATCTTCTCTTTCTGCGTTTCATCGATGCGGCGCGCGGCGTCGTTGAATGCTGCGGCAATCAAATCTTCCAGCATGTCTTTGTCATCTTCCAGCAGGCTGGGATCGACTTCAACACGGCGGCAATTGTGCGCCCCATTGATGGTCACTTTTACCAGACCCGCACCGGACTCACCCGTGACTTCCAGCGCGGCGATCTCTTCCTGAACTTTGGCCATTTTATCCTGCATCTGCTGGGCCTGTTTCATCAGGTTGCCCAATCCGCCTTTACCAAACATAGTTTTCTCTCTCTGCTGGGGCTGCGCGCAACGCCTGCGCGGCAGCGTGTTCATACGGGTCGAATACTTTCTGTATCCAGATCGGCATCAAAGAAGCGACGCAGCGTCTGAATATGCGTATCGCTTTCAATGGATTGACGCGCCTGCGCCAGTTTCTCTTCGTAAATCGCCTGACGCCACTCAAGCGGCGTCAAGGTTTCGGGATTATCATCTTCCACAATAGTGAGTTCAACCGCCTGTCCGGCCCTGTCACTGAGTGCCTGCGCCAGCGCCTGCTGCGCGGCGGTGGAATTGAGATGCCGCTGGCTGCTGCGTAAATGCAGCGTCACGCGCTGGCCATCAACTTCTTTCCACGCGTTAAGGGCCACCTGCTGCACCAGCTTCGGCAGCGTTAAGGTGGCAATTTCTGCCGCCCAGGCGTCGCGCTGCTGCGCCTCTTCCGCCAGCTTCAAGGCAAGCTCAGGGGTTTTCTCATGCTCCAGCGCCGAACGCAAGGCTTTTGGCGTGGCGACCGGCTCGGGTGCAACCTCTTCCTGCTGCTGAGCTTTCCAGCGGTAGGCTTCTACTTTAGCCGGTTTTTTTACGGCCGGTTCAGTGACGCGCTGCTGCACGCGCTCGGTGACGCTGGCCAAACGTTCCAGCGCCGGATTGGCCGGCCGCGCGGATGGCGCTGCCGGCTCACTCTTTTTTGCTTTACTGGCCCCCTGCCTCAGCAGCTGCGTGCGCGCTTGCAGCAGTTGGCTGGTGGCATCCGGCAGCGTTTCCGTCGGGCCGGTTGCAGGGCGCGGCGCCGCTTCCGGCGCTGCCGAAGAGGCTGGCGGCGCCATTTGCGGCTGCGCAGGCGTCGCCTGCGATGTGGGCATTGGTTCCTGAGGCGCTGGCGCGGACGGCACGGGCTGCGGCGTCAAGCCGGGGCGCGCCACCGGTTCAGCCAGCGTCGCCTGCGGGTGGAACGCCAGCGCGCGCAATAGCGTCATCTCGACGCCCATGCGGCGATCCGGTGCCAGCGGCAGATCTTTCCGCCCCATTAATAAGGTTTGATAATAGAGCTGCACATCGGCAGGCGGCAGCACGCGCGCCAGTTCGCGCAGGCGCTGCGCCTGGAAAGGCTCATCTTCGCCAAGCGATGCAGGCAGCAGCTGCACCATGGCAATGCGGTGCAGGAGGCGCAGCATCTCCACCAGCAGCGCTTCCCATTCCACGCCGCGCGAGGCGGCTTGGTTTAAGAGCGCCATCACCTGCTCACCCTGCCCTTCAACCAGCGCTTCAATCAGCGCCAGCGGCTGCTCATCGTCCAGCGTACCGAGCATGCGCGCCACGGTTTCCCGCGTCACGCTGCCCTGCCCCATCGCAATCGCCTGATCGCTCAGGCTGAGCGCATCGCGCATGCTACCCTCGGCGGCGCGGGCCAGCAGATGCAGCGCGCGAGGTTCAGCCGCGATCTGCTCTTGCGCTAAAACGTGCGCCAGCTGATGCTGGATCTGCTCTACGTCTAGCGCTTTCAGGTGGAACTGCAGGCAGCGTGACAAAATTGTCACCGGCAGCTTTTGCGGATCGGTCGTCGCCAGCAAAAACTTCACGTGCGACGGCGGCTCTTCCAGCGTCTTTAACAGCGCGTTGAAACTGTGGCGCGACAGCATATGCACTTCGTCGATCAAATAGACTTTGAAGCGGCCGCGCGCAGGCGCGTACTGCACGTTATCCAGCAGATCGCGCGTGTCCTCGACTTTGGTACGGGACGCGGCATCAATCTCGATCAGATCAACAAACCGGCCCTGCTCGATCTCGCGACAGTTATCGCACTGACCGCAAGGCGTGGCGGTGATGCCTGTTTCGCAGTTTAGCCCTTTTGCCAACAGGCGGGCGATGGAGGTCTTTCCTACGCCACGGGTGCCGGAGAAAAGATAAGCATGATGGATACGTCCCAGTGACAATCCGTTGGCCAACGCCGTCAGCACATGTTCCTGACCGACTACGTCAGCGAAAGCCTGGGGACGCCATTTTCGCGCAAGTACCTGATAGCTCATGTGGATTCAATCACTGGATGTTATTAGGTTGGCACAGCGGTGCAGCCGAAAGAACCGGGATCCGCCGTAGAAAAGGGGAAAAATGCCGCTACGCAAACCCTGTTTATTTTGGCAGTAGTTTAACAGCCACAGCAGAATATGCCTATAGCGCTGTGATCCGTTGAAAAGCGGAAATCGTCAGGACGCCCCGCTATCCTGCGGGGCGATCGTACCTTAGTGGCCGGGGAAGTTGACCAGGCTAAAGCACTCTACGCCTTGCGCATTGAGGCGCGCTTCGCCGTTCAAATCAAACAGATTAATGATGAACGCGGCATCTTTCACTTCGCCGCCGGCGCGGCGGATCAGCTTCACAGTGGCTTCAAGCGTGCCGCCGGTGGCCAGCAGGTCGTCTACCACCAGCACCACATCTCCAGCACCAATGGCATCCGTGTGCAGCTCCAGCGCATCGGTGCCGTACTCCAGCTCATAGCTCTCGCGGATCGTTTCGCGCGGCAGTTTGCCTGGCTTGCGCACCGGCACGAAACCCACGCCTAATCCCAGCGCAACCGGGGCGCCGAACAGGAAACCACGCGCTTCTGTTCCAACCACTTTGGTGATGCCTTTGTTGCGATAACGCTCAACCAGAATCGCGATAGCGGCGGCGTACGCCTGCGGATCTTCCAGTAGGCTGGTGACATCGCGGAACAAAATGCCTGGCTTAGGATAGTCGGGAATACTCTTGATGCTGTTTTTGATGCGTTCAAGCTGCTGCGCAGTTGCGGTCATAAATTTACGCCTGGAAAAATATCTAATACGCGCAGCTTCTTACAGCACCAATACCCGGAAACCGGGTTTAGCGAAGACAGTGAGAAAGGGAAGCCACGCACGAAGATGCCCAAATCTATGCAAATAAGCGTCCAAATGCAACCCTGGGGCTATGAATCGCGCTTATCTGTTTGCGTATCCACCACCGGGATTCGCCAGAGAAAGAAAAGTAGCGTCAGGAGCAGTATCAACAGCATGACGCGCACCCACAGCACCTTGACCAGATAGAGCGACAACGCAAAGCTGATGGCGATAAGCGCGATAGCGCGACCTTTGGCACCCGGCGGCATCGCACGGTGTTGCTGCCAGTGGCGTAGGTAACGTCCAAAAGGCGAACGCCACATCAGCCAGTGGTGGAAACGCGGCGAAGAACGGGCAAAGCACCAAGCCGCGAGCAACATGAATGGCGTGGTGGGCAACAAAGGTAATACAATGCCTAGCGTGCCCAGCGCAATGGCCAGCCAGCCGAGACTTAATAGCAGAAGTCGCTGCATACCGATGCCCAAAAAGAAATACATCAATCACGTCAGATTAACACAGTTGGACACCCAGTCATGTCATTACCGCCTGCACACCCGCGCCTGCACGCCGCGCTTGAACGGCTGCGCCAGTATATTGAGCATCAGCCTGACGGCGCGTGTCGCCAGCCACGCTTTGACGCCCAGCTGTTTCGCTGCAAAGGAACGCGACTGGCGGATTATCTGCGCGAGGTGGAGCAGAACGTGGCGCAGTTAACCGCTGCCGACGGAGATCGGACGCGTCAGCAGTGGCTGGCCGAAAAAGTGGTGGATCAAATTGCCGCGCTACAGCGCGAGTGTCAGAGCCAACAGCTGCGCGTGGCGCGCGAACGTCCGCGTCATCGGCCTAACCAGCAGAAACGTGAAGAGTATCAGGGCTATGAAACGCGGCTACTGGCGATGCTTGAGCAGCGCGAGCACGCGCTGGCGCGGGCTGAAACCCTGAGCGTGCAGCAGCAGTTGATTCGTGAAGTAGAACAACTGCACGCGCGCCTGGCGCGCTGCCGAGCCGCACTCTATAAGCTCGATCTGCTGCCGCCTGCGCCTTAAAATTAGTGCGCGCTTTCCTCTATACTTGCTGCAAAGAGGGAGGGACTAACACCATGGCGCTCGTGCTTTGGATACTTATCGGTGTGGCCGCAGGCATAATAAAACGGCGGATATTACCTGGCAGACCGGGCGGATTGATGCCAACGTTGGTGCTGGCCGCCATCGGCGCGTTAATCGGCGGCTACGTTGCCACCTATTTTACCAGCGGAGAACTGGGTACCCTGCATGCCGTCGGCCTCGCCGCCGCGCTGATTGGCGCGGTGCTGATGCTGCTGGTCTCCGTGAAACTGCGCATCTAGGAGAGAGAATGTCACTGGAAACTGCACCTGACGAGATCAAGCTCGCTGTCGATTTGATCCAGCTGCTTGAAGAGAATAATGTGCCGGTGGCCACCGTGCTGGCGGCGCTGGCGATCGTTGAGCGGGATTATCTGCAGAAGCAGGCGGCAGGCGCTTAAGCCGGCGCTGAAAGCGTAGGGCTTAAGCGCAGCATATCTAAAAACGCGTTGACCAACTGCGGCGCATCGGCAGCCAAATCGAATGCTTGAGGGTTAAAAAGCCAGCTCTCCATCATGCCATTAATGTAGCCACACATCATACGCGCCGACTGACGCGTGTTGAGGCCCGCGGGCAGCTGCCTGGAGGCAATGCACTCGCGCAGTACGACTTCAATACGTTCGTAGCTCTCTAACAGCAAGCTTTGCCGCATATCCTGTAAGGTGGTCATTTCACCCACAAACTCGCATTTGTGAAAGATAATCTCCATTAATGCACGTCTTTGCGGATCCTGGGCCGTGGACTCCAGGATATAGATCAGCATCGCACGAATAACCGACAGTGGATCGCCGGGATATTTTGTTTGATACTCAATTTCCACATCGTCCAGCCCAGCATCACACCGCAGCCAGATCTCATGCAGCAGATCGGCTTTGTTTTTGAAATGCCAATAAATGGCGCCACGCGTGACGCCAGCCGCTGACGCGATATCAGCCAGGGAAGTGGCAACCACTCCCTGCTCAGAAAACAGAGATAAGGCAGCATCAAGAATTTGATGCCGTGTTTCAAGAGCTTGCGCTTTGGTTTTTCGTGCCATAGAAGTGTGTTTTTACAAACAGGCAAGTTTACATACATTTGTGAATGTATGTACCATAGCATGACCCGTATTTTAACGCAGCAATGGGTTTTATGGTTTGTGATCCATTGATCAATGATATCGGACACTAGAGGTTTATTTATGAATAAAAACAGAGGATTAGCGCCTCTGGCGGCCGTCCTGATGCTTTCAGGCAGCTTTGTGTTAACAGGATGTGATGATAATAAATCCCAGCAAGCCGCCCAGCAGCAACCGCCTGAAGTTGGCGTTGTAACGTTAAAAAACGCGCCACTGAAGATCACCACCGAGTTACCGGGCCGAACCTCGGCTTTTCGCGTAGCCGAAGTGCGTCCTCAGGTGTCCGGTATCATTCTGAAACGCAATTTTGTTGAAGGCACAGACGTTAAGGCAGGCGTTTCGCTGTATCAAATCGATCCGGCGACCTATCAGGCAGCTTATGACAGCGCGAAAGGCGATCTGGCGCAGGCACAGGCCAATGCGCGCGTTGCCCAGTTAACGTTAAAGCGCTATAAACCGCTGCTCGGCACCAAATACATCAGCCAGCAAGATTACGACAACGCGGCGGCAACTGCGGCACAAACCGCTGCGGCCGTTCAAGCGGCCCAGGCGAACGTTGAAACCGCGCGCATTAATTTAGCCTATACCAAAGTGACCTCACCGATCAGTGGGCGTATTGGTAAATCCGCCGTCACCGAGGGCGCGCTGGTCTCCAGCGGCCAAACCACCGCCCTTGCCACCGTGCAGCAGTTAGATCCCATGTATGTTGATGTGACACAATCCAGCGACGACTTTTTGCGCCTGCGCGCTGAACTGGAGTCGGGCCAGCTGAAGCAGAACGATGGCAAAGCCAACGTGACGCTGTTGATGCAGGACGGTAACGCATACAGCCAGCCAGGCACATTAGAATTCTCCGATGTCACCGTGGATGAAACCACCGGCTCCATCACCTTACGCGCGATTTTCCCTAATCCTGACCACCGTCTGTTGCCCGGCATGTTTGTTCGCGCGCGGCTTGACGAAGGGACCAACCCCAATGCCCTACTGGTTCCGCAGCAGGGTGTCACGCGTACGCCGACCGGTCAGGCGACCGTGATGGTGGTAGGCGCGGATAACAAAGTGGAAGTGCGTAACATTACCGCTAACCAAGCCTTTGGCGATAAATGGCTGGTTACTCAGGGGCTGAAAGAGGGCGATCGCGTGATCACCGTCGGGATTCAGCGTGCTAAGCCTGGTGCTCAGGTGACGCCACAAGAAGTCAAAGATGATGCCAAGGCTGCGCCAGACTCTCAGCCGGCTAAATCATCGTCATAAACAGGAGCCGTTGATACATGGCTAAGTTCTTTATCGATCGCCCCATTTTCGCCTGGGTACTCGCCATCATTATCATGCTGGCCGGTGCGCTATCGATTCTCAAACTGCCGATTGAGCAATACCCTAACGTTGCTCCTCCGGCGGTGGAAATTCAGGCGTCTTATCCGGGTGCAGATGCAAAAACGTTACAGGATTCGGTAACCCAGGTTATCGAACAAAACATGAACGGCATTGATGGACTGATGTATATGTCCTCAAGCAGTGACTCATCCGGTACGTTAACGCTCACCCTGACCTTCCAATCGGGTACGGATGCGGATATCGCGCAGGTTCAGGTGCAGAACAAACTGCAGCTGGCCATGCCGCTGCTGCCGCAGGAAGTGCAACAGCAAGGGATCCAGGTTAAAAAATCCTCCAGCAGCTTCCTGATGGTGGCGGGTTTTGTGAGTGACGACGGCAGCATGACGCAGAACGACATTGCGGACTACGTTGCTTCGAACATCAAAGATCCCATCAGCCGTACGCCGGGCGTCGGTGATACGCAAGTGTTTGGCGCGCAGTACGCGATGCGCATCTGGCTTGACCCGCACAAGCTGAATAACTATCAGCTGACGCCGGTTGACGTGATCAACGCGCTGAAAACCCAGAACACCCAAGTGGCCGCCGGTCAGTTGGGCGGCACGCCGCCGGTTCCGGGCCAGCAGCTGAATGCGTCAATCATTGCGCAGACCCGCCTCACCAGTACCGATGAGTTCGGCAATATTATGCTGAAGGTCAACCAGGATGGCTCACAGGTACGCTTGCGCGACGTGGCGAAAGTTGAACTCGGCGGTGAGAACTACGAGATCATCGCGCGCTACAACGGCAAGCCCGCTTCCGGTATCGGCATCAAGCTCGCCACCGGGGCCAACGCGTTGGATACCGCCAAGGCGGTGAAAGCCGAACTGGGCAAGCTTGAGCCCTTCTTCCCCTCCGGCATGAAAACCGTCTATCCGTACGACACCACGCCGTTTGTTAAGATCTCCATCTTCGAGGTAGTGAAGACGCTGTTCGAAGCGATTGTGCTGGTGTTCCTGGTGATGTACCTGTTCCTGCAGAACTTCCGCGCGACGCTGATTCCTACCATTGCGGTGCCGGTTGTTCTGCTCGGTACCTTTGCGGTCATCAGCGCCTTTGGCTACTCGATCAACACGCTTACCATGTTCGGGATGGTGCTGGCCATCGGCCTGCTGGTGGATGATGCGATCGTGGTGGTGGAGAACGTTGAACGCGTCATGGCCGAAGAGGGCCTGCCGCCTAAAGAGGCGACTCGGCGTTCGATGGAGCAGATTCAGGGCGCGCTGGTGGGTATCGCGCTGGTGCTGTCGGCGGTGTTTATTCCGATGGCGTTCTTCGGCGGCTCAACGGGCGTGATTTATCGTCAGTTCTCCATCACGATCGTTTCGGCGATGGCGCTGTCGGTGCTGGTTGCGCTGATCCTGACCCCTGCCCTGTGCGCCACGCTGCTGAAGCCAGTGGAAAAAGGCAGCCACGGTAAAACCACCGGTTTCTTCGGCTGGTTCAACCGTCTGTTTGATAAAAGTACCAACCACTATGTTGACAGCGTAGGCCATATCATTCGCAGCACTGGCCGCTATCTGCTGATCTATTTTGTGATTGTGGTCGGCATGGCGTTCCTGTTTATGCGTCTTCCCAGTTCGTTCCTGCCTGAAGAAGATCAGGGACTGCTACTGGCGCAGGCGCAGCTGCCGGCAGGCGCAACGCAAGAGCGCACGCAGAAAGTGCTGGATCAGGTAACGGATTACTTCCTGCACAAAGAAAAAGACAGCGTTAACTCCGTGTTTACCGTTAACGGCTTTGGTTTTGCCGGACGTGGGCAGAACACCGGTATCGCGTTTGTTAGCCTGAAACCGTGGGACGAGCGCAGCGACGCCAATCTCAAGGTGCCGGCGATTGCCGGACGCGCCATGCAGGCACTGGGCCAGATCAAAGATGCGATGGTCTTCCCCTTCAACCTGCCGGCAATCATCGAACTGGGTAATGCCACCGGCTTCGACTTCATGCTGACCGATCAGGGCAACCTGGGGCACGACAAGCTCACCGCTGCGCGTAATCAGCTGTTTGGCATGATTGCCCAACATCCGGATACGCTGGTTGGGGTGCGTCCAAACGGCATGGAAGATACGCCGCAGTACAAACTGATTATCGATCAGGAAAAAGCGCAGGCGCTCGGCGTCTCCCTGTCGGATATCAATACCACGCTGGCTGCGGGCTGGGGCGGCTCTTACGTCAACGACTTCATTGACCGCGGTCGCGTGAAGAAGGTGTACGTGATGGGACAAGCCGACTCTCGTATGCTGCCGGATGACATCAGCAAGTGGTTTGTTCGCAACAGCGCAGGCACCATGGTGCCCTTCTCCGCCTTCTCGTCGGCGAAGTGGCAGTATGGCTCTCCGCGTCTGGAGCGTTATAACGGCTTACCGTCCATGGAGATTTTAGGTCAGGCGGCACCGGGCAAGAGCTCGGGGGATGCCATGAATCTGATGGAGCAGCTGGCTGGGAAATTACCGGCGGGGATCGGCTATGACTGGACCGGCATGTCCTATCAAGAGCGTCTCTCTGGCAACCAGGCCCCGGCGCTCTATGCGATCTCGCTGATCGTGGTCTTCCTGTGCCTGGCCGCGCTGTATGAAAGCTGGTCGATTCCTTTCTCGGTCATGCTGGTGGTGCCGCTGGGTGTTATCGGTGCCTTGATCTTCACCACGCTGCGCGGGTTAAGCAATGACGTCTACTTCGTGGTTGGGCTGTTGACCACCATCGGCTTGTCGGCGAAAAACGCCATCCTGATCGTCGAATTCGCCAAGGATTTGATGGAGAAAGAAGGCAAAGGCTTGGTGGAGTCTACGCTCGAAGCGTCGCGTATGCGTCTGCGTCCGATCCTGATGACCTCACTCGCCTTTATTCTGGGCGTGTTGCCGCTGGCAATCAGCACAGGCGCCGGTTCTGGTGCGCAAAATGCCGTAGGCACCGGTGTGATGGGCGGCATGGTTACCGCCACCGCGCTGGCCATCTTCTTTGTGCCGGTGTTCTTTGTGGTGGTGCGCCGTCGCTTCGGCAAACATAAAGCTGAGATTGAGCACGGTCATCCAACCGAACAGAAACACTAAGTAAATCCTGTCAAAAGGCCGCTGATGCGGCCTTTTTTATGTCTGCGGTTTAGCACGCAGTGAGCATTGCAATCCACACGCGTGCAGTTTATGATTGTGTTATATTATAACATTACATAGGCAGAGAGTATGAAACCTGATATCCACCCCCACTATCGCCCCGTGGTGTTCCACGACACCGCAGCAGACGCCTATTTCAAAATTGGCTCAACCATCAAAACCGAGCGCACCATTGAGTATGAAGGCGAAGTATTGCCTTACGTCACGCTGGATGTGTCGTCAAAATCGCACGTGTATTACACCGGCAAACAGAAAGAATTTGCCAAAGAAGGCAGCGCTGCGCGCTTCAACAAACGTTACGGCACATTCTTTACGCGCAATAAGTAAAAGGAGAATTTTCCATGCAGGTACTGAGCTCATTACGATCGGCGAAGATGCGCCACAAAGATTGCAAAGTGGTGCGTCGCAAGGGCCGTATTTATGTGATTTGTAAAACCAATCCGCGTTTCAAAGCGGTTCAGGGAAGAAAAAAGAAAAGATAAATCTGTGTCGTGATCTATTGGCCGGGCCTCTGCCCGGCCTTTTTTTATTTCATGCTGTGCAGCATCACGTCCACGTTGTGTTTAAAGGCGGCAACATAGGTGGGTGCTGGGCCGTTGGCGTCGGACAACGCCTCAGGGTACAGTTCGCCGCCGGGCTGTGCCGCGGTTTCGCTGGCAATCTGCTTCACCAAACGCGGGTCGGTCTGATTTTCCATAAAGTAGGTGTGAATGTGCTCAGCCTTAAGCTGCTTAATCAAGGCAGCCACGTCTGTTGCGCTGGCTTCTGCTTCCGTTGAAAAGCCGACCGGAGCCAGGAAGCTCACGTGATAACGCTGACCAAAGTAGCCAAACGCATCGTGGCTGGTGAGCACTTTCCGCTTGTCCTCTGGGATCGCGGCGAAGGCATTTTTGGCCCACGCATCCAGCTTTTGCAGCTGTTGAATGTAGTTTTCACCGCGTTTACGGATATCGGCCGCATCATCAGGATCGGCTTTAATTAGCGCTTTCATGACGTTTCTCGCATAGATTTCGCCATTGTGCATACTGTTCCATGCATGAGGATCGGTCACGGTTTTGCCCTCTTCCTCCATGCTTCGCGTGCTGATTCCCTTTGATGCTGTCACAAGGGTGCCTTTGTAACCCGACGCGGCAATCAGGCGGTCCATCCAGCCCTCCAGCCCCAGCCCGCTAACAAAAACCACGTCGGCCTTTGCCAGCGCTTCGCTGTCCTGCGGCGTCGGTTCAAACGTGTGCGGATCGCCATTCGGCCCCACCAGCGATTTCACTTTGACGTGATCGCCCCCGACTTGCTGCACAATGTCGGCCAGCACGGTAAAACTGGCAACGGCATCGACCGTTTTTGCCAGCGTCAGCGGACTGACAAAGAGCGTGGCAACCGCCACCCCGGTAAATAATGTTTTCATTGCTATCCCCTTTTCATTTCATTATCGACTCATTATCGACGGCGCAACAGGCCGCCACACGGCCCGACCGCTACTGAGATTAAAAACAGTACGGCGGCGCTGAGCACCACAGACGGCCCCGCAGGCAACGCGCAGTTCCAAGAAATCATGAGTCCAGCCAGCGCGGCAAACAGTGCCAGCAGCATGGCAATACCCAGCACCCAAGCCAGATGACGACTCCAAAAACGTGCGCTGGTGGCAGGCAGCATCATCAAGCCCACGGACATTAACGTGCCCAGTACCTGGAAACCGGCGACCAGATTAAGGACCACCAGCATCAGAAAAATGCCGTGCACCAGCGGCGCGCTCCATTTACCCTGGGCGCGCAGGAAATCCGCATCAAATGCATCGATCACCAAGGGCCGATAGATGATCGCCAGCATGATTAACGTGAACGCGGCGATGCCCCCTACCAGCAACAGTGCCGCATTGTCGACCGCCAGCAGCGAGCCAAACAGCACGTGAAGGAGATCGACACTGGATCCGCGCAGAGAGACCAGCGTGACGCCGAGCGCCAGCGATCCCAAATAGAAGCCCGAAAAACTGGCGTCCTCTTTAAGCGGGGTGTAACGACTGACGGCACCAGAAAGCAGCGCTACCGCCAAGCCGGCTATCAGCCCGCCGATGCCCATCGCCACCAGTGACAAACCTGAAATCAGGTACCCCATCGCGGCACCGGGCAGTACCGCATGGGATAGAGCATCTCCCACCAGGCTCATGCGGCGCAGCGAGAGAAACACACCGAGCGGCGTGGCGCTTAGCGCAAGCGCCAGACACGCCACCAGCGCGTGCCGCATAAAACCAAACTCGATAAACGGTTGCAGTAACGTCACGAGGCCACCTGATGCAAGCGCGGTGCCGAGGAACAGGCTGCGTCCAGCGACAGCACGTCACGGAAATAGCGCGCCACCAAAGGACGATCGTGGAGCACCACCAGCAGCGTCATGCCCGCCCGCTGCTGCTGTTCGAGAATCGACATCAACAGCGTGACGGTTGGGGTATCAATGCCGTTAAACGGCTCATCCAGCAGCCAGATTTTGCTGTGTTGCACCAGCAGGCGGGCAAACAGCACGCGTTGGAGCTGTCCGCCGGAAAGGGTCGCGGGCTGAGCATCCGCAAATGGGCGCATCTGCACCGCATCAAGCGCCGCCGCAATCTCCTGACGCAGCGTGCGATTAATGGCGCCAAACCAACCGCAGCGCGACCAACAGCCCATCGCGACAAGCTCATATACCGTTAGCGGAAAGCGCGTTTCCAGTTCGCTGCGCTGTGGTAACCAGCCAATCTCTTTCTGCGCGGCTCCCAAGGTGCAGGTACCTGCCACCGGTGGGATCAGGCCCGCGATAGTCTTGAGTAAGGTGGATTTGCCCGTGCCGTTGGCCCCTACCAATGCGGTCATGCTTCCGGCAGCAAGGGAGGCAGAAATGAGAGGCGTCACCGGCGTTTCACGATAGCCGCCCTGTAACTGGTTGAGTGCGATCATGCGTGGATCCCCCAGCCAATGGCCAACCCCAGCAGGCTGATAAGCAGCAGCGCGATAAGCAAGCGTCCGCTTAAGGAAAGAAGTAAACCGCTGTAAGTCATGAGAGGCACCAAAAATGTTATAACATAACAATAAGGATACCTGAAATGGCTCGCGATCCGCGCGGCAGAATGTGTATCAAAACTTAAATGGCAGGTATAGCGAGGCCGGTTTGCGCCAGCGGTGAACGAATGGCAAAACCCATTGCAGCGATTAAAAATTTGTGTAATAGGTGGACTTGCTTTATCTCTTCACAAATTCAATGATAGAAGCCACTTCCTTTAAAAAGGATGCTTCATGCGATCTATTATTCATTGTACCGTTAACGAGAATGAAGATGATTGCGCCGTGCTACGTGCAATCATTCAAGGGAATATTCTCAAAATAGCCGAAGCGCTCGCGGGTGATTTACAATGGTATGACCAGAATGCCAAATTATCCGCAGAGAGCTTTAAGATTGTTTCCATTCAACCTCTAGGTAACAATAGATTTAAAATGCTTTATGATTTTCGGTGGGATTTATTTAATGCCTGCCTGGATTTAAATGAAAGTGTGACACAGCGTGAGCAGGTTTCCTTCCAGGTTAAACAGGACGCGCTAGAGTTCGACGTGATTGACAACACGCGCCCCTCGCCTGCCGATGAATTGTAATATTTGGTAATCGAGGTGAGCAAAGCTTATGAATGTGGATTATATTTAACTCGTCGCTAAATTGAATTTATTCGTGATCGCTTCCTGGCCGCTTTTCCTAATCTCGCCGCGCCGCGGTAACCGTGCAAGCTATGGAGGGGAAAAAGATGGACGAATACTCACCGAAACGGCATGATATTGCCCAGCTTAAATTTCTGTGTGAGAACTTGTTCGACGAAAGTATGGCGACATTGACTGACAGTCATCACGGCTGGGTTAACGACCCCACTTCGGAAAACAATTTACAGCTCAACGATTTGATTGAGCATATCGCTTCTTTCACAATGAATTACAAAATTAAGCACGTTGAAGATGAAGCGCTGATTGCGCAAATCGATGAATATCTTGACGATACCTTTATGCTTTTCAGCAGCTATGGAATCAATACGCAAGATCTCCAGCGATGGCAACGTTCAGCAAAACGCTTATTTAACCTGTTTGCCGAAGAGTGCGCTTTTCTCCAACGACAACTCAGCCATTCCTTTTAGCATCAGAGTGAGACCGGTTTATTTATGAGCAACCCAACCCTAACCAAAACGGATTATTTGATGCGACTGCGCCGCTGTCGCTCAATCGACACCCTTGAGCGGGTGATCGAGAAAAATAAGTATGAATTACCCGATGATGAACTTGCGGTATTTTATTCCGCAGCCGACCACCGTTTGGCCGAGCTCACCATGAACAAGCTGTATGACAAAGTGCCAGGTTCGGTCTGGAAGTACGTCCGCTGAGTCTTTAAGACGACACCTTACGATCCCTTCATCCTGCGGCAAAGGAGTGCCCGCGCGGCGCTATCGTCTAAGAAATGTCGAGGCAGAAATGGGTGGAGGCCCTGCCAGCTACATCCCGGCACACGCGTCGCCTGCTGCGGCTGCTTCCTTCCGGACCTGACCGAGTTCACAAGTTAGCGTTGCGGGAGAACCAACAGGGCCTCCATTGAAAAGCCCTCATTTCGAGAGCGCAGGCATTATCGGGGAACCCCCTTTCAATTGCAAGCGCAGGCCAGACAACCGTTGTTTTCTTGAACAGAAGCCCAAAACGCGAACGCATGTTACAGTTGCCTTTTACCCACAAGGAGCGTGCATGCACGACGAAGGCAATTTTCCACACCGCGTCTGGCAGATTATTGCCGCCATCCCCTTTGGCCGAGTGGCCACCTACGGTGATGTTGCACAGCTTGCCGGTTCCCCACGCGCGGCGCGCCAGGTGGGCGGTGTGTTGCGGCGATTACCAAAAGAAACGACCCTGCCGTGGTTTCGCGTGATCAACCGTCACGGTCGAATTTCCTTGCAGGGTGACGATCTTTTACGCCAGCGTGATGCGCTTGAGGCCGAGGGCGTTGAAGTAAGCGATGACGGGCAAATTGATATGCGCGTTTATCGCTGGCGAGGTTAACGTTGCGGTAAAACGGCAGAAAGAGAGGCAGCCGCAGAGGGGCTGCCTTATATTACCTGTTACAGGCGGGTTGGCGCGGGTACAGCAGCAGACGGAGTCACCTGAGTGGGTGACGTCGATGGCACCGTTGTTGCGGCACCCGGCTGCGTGGGCATCGCCATATTGGTCACCGGCACCAGCACCAGATCGGCTTTCGTACCGCCCTGATTGATAACCGGCTTCACTGTGTCAGTGATAAAGGCAACCTTACCGTCAATCGTAATGGCGGCGCTCAACAGAATACGCGCGTTCGGCTGAATGTCTGCCGGATTGAAGGGCAGAATAAAGCTAAACGGTGCCTGTTTGCCTTCAGTGCGCACCACGCGCTGTGCCAGCACTTTAGACGGCACATCGGACTGCGAAGCATCGGATAATGTCACGGTCAGCGCCGCATCAGGCGGCAAAGCAATACGCTGGCGGATATACACCGAACCACTGACGTTAGGCTGCGTAATCGCGGCCTGCTGCCCCGCGATCGCTGAACCCAGCGTTGGCGTAGGCACCGGTTTACTGTGATCGGCACATCCCGTTATCGCTGCAGCTAGCGCTACTCCACTCATCACATGCCAAATTTTCATCGATGTCGTCTCCTTATGAACACTATGATTGTCGGCGGGCTATTTTCTGAATAGCGTTTCAGCCGCCGATTGCGATTAATTCTGGCACAAAAATTCGCATTGCGCCTGAAGTCAGGTTTGACACGACGTGCAGCGGCAAAGCCATTGACGGAAACTGGTCGGATCTTTCACACTTAGCGCCTGCACTTTTGGGAGAAAACACTGATGAGCCAGGCATTAAATAATCTGCTGACGTTATTAAATTTAGAAAAATTAGATGAAGGCTTGTTTCGCGGTCAAAGTGAGGATCTGGGCCTGCGTCAGGTGTTTGGCGGACAGGTCGTGGGTCAGGCGCTGTATGCGGCAAAGCAAACCGTGCCGGAAGCCCGCATCATTCACTCTTTTCACAGCTATTTTTTGCGCCCAGGGGATAGCCAAAAAGCCATTATTTATGACGTTGAAACGCTGCGCGACGGTAAAAGTTTCAGCGCGCGCCGCGTCAGTGCGGTGCAGAATGGCCAGCCTATTTTTTACATGACGGCTTCTTTCCAGGCACCTGAGCAGGGATTTGAACATCAGAATGCGATGCCTAAGGTTCCCGGCCCCGATACGCTGCCTTCTGAGCAGGATCTGGCACAAAAGCTGGCGGCGCACCTTCCACTCACGCTCAAAGAGAAGTTTGTCGCTGAACGCCCGCTGGATATTCGTCCTGTACAGATCCACAACCCGCTAAAAGGACGCGTCGATGCGCCCGCGCGCCAAGTTTGGATCCGCGCCAACGGCACCTTGCCTGATGACCGCCGCATTCACCAATATCTGTTGGGTTACGCCTCCGATCTTAATTTCCTGCCTGTGGCGCTGCAGCCGCACGGCAAAGGTTTTTTGGAGCCGGATATGCAGGTGGCGACCATCGACCACTCAATGTGGTTCCATCGCCCGTTTGATCTCAATCAGTGGCTGCTTTATAGCGTAGAGAGTACATCGGCCTCTGGTGCGCGCGGTTTCGTGCGTGGGGAATTTTTCAGCCAAGATGGCACGCTGGTCGCGAGCACGGTTCAGGAAGGCGTCATGCGTCAGCGCGAGGTATAAAAAAAGGGGCGATAATCGCCCCCTGGATTTGGCCTAAGCGCGTGCTTACTGGTTGTAAGCGTTTTCGCCGTGGCTGTTGACATCCAGCCCTTCGCGCTCCTGATCTTCCGGAACGCGCAGGCCAACAATCATATCGGCCAGCTTGAAGCCGATAAACGCCGCGACCGCTGACCACACCACGGTCACCAAGCAGCTGAATACCTGCACCCAAACCTGATGTCCCATGGTCACGCCTTCTGCGTAGCCCACGCCACCCAGTGATGAAGAGGCAAATACGCCGGTCAGAATACAGCCCAGGATGCCGCACACGCCGTGTACACCGAACACATCACAGGGATCGTCAACGCGCAGCCATCTTTTCAGGGTAGTCACACCCCAGATACCGGCGAGCCCGCCCGCCAGACCGATGATCAACGCACCGCCCACGCCAACGTAACCACACGCAGGCGTAATGGCGACCAGGCCGGCGATGAAACCAGAGCATGCGCCCAGCAAGGAAGGCTTACCGCGCATCGCCCACTCACCAAACACCCATGAGAGTACCGCACCCGCCGTAGCAACGACCGTGTTCAGGAAGGCCAGCGCAGCGATTTCGTTTGCTGCAGAAGCAGAGCCTGCGTTGAAACCAAACCAGCCGACATAGAGAATGGCAGTACCGAGAAACACCATCGGCAGGTTATGCGGCTTGAACGCCTCTTTGCCGAAGCCTGCACGTTTGCCGACCAGGTAAGCACCCACCAGACCCGCCACCGCTGCGTTGATGTGGACAACCGTACCGCCAGCAAAGTCGAGCGCGCCATCCTGAGCCAGATAGCCGCCACCCCACACCATATGGGCAATCGGCAAATAAGAGAGGGTCAGCCACACGCCAACAAAGATCAGCACCGCAGAGAAGCGAATACGTTCGGCAATCGCGCCAACGATCAGCCCAACGGTGATACAGGCAAACGACGCCTGGAATGCGACGTGAATGTACTGGTAGAAGCTGCCCATAACGGCTTTCAGCTCAATGTTCTTCAGCATGACCCACTGGAAGTCACCGAAGAAGGCGTTACCTTGGCTAAAGGCCAGCGAATAGCCATATACCACCCACAGCACGCAAACCAGCGCAAATGTCACCGCAACCTGGGTCAGCATTGACAGTACGTTCTTGCCGCGAATCAGACCGCCGTAAAACAGCGCAATGCCCGGAATAGACATAAAGAGCACCAGCGCGGTACAAATCATCATAAAGGCATTATCAGCCTTGTCCGCCACAGCGGGCGCGGCTGCCATAGCCAGCGACGGTAACAGTGCCAGGCTGGTGAGGCCCAACTTGGTCAAGAGTTTATTCATTTTATTCCATCCCATCACAATTCTGAGCCCCAGTTACAGCGCGGCTTCGTCGGTCTCGCCGGTGCGAATACGAATGACGCGCTGCAGTTCCGCGACGAAGATTTTGCCGTCGCCAATTTTGCCGGTATAGGCGGCTTTACTGATCACATCCACCACTTCATCAAGCTGATCGTCCGCAATCGCGATATCAATCTTTACTTTTGGCAGGAAGTTGACGCTGTACTCAGCACCGCGATAAAGCTCTGCGTGACCTTTCTGGCGACCAAACCCTTTAACTTCGGACACGGTTAATCCCTGAATGCCAATGGAGGATAAAGCTTCACGCACGTCCTCCAGCTTGAATGGTTTGATTACCACGGTAACCAGCTTCATACGTTCCCCTCCGAATAAGAAATTGAATGCGTCGCGCGGACACGCTGATTACTAAGCAATCCCTGTGCCAAATCAGCAAAATATCGAGAGGGTAAAAGGCCGGGCGCGCTGGCAGACGATTAGCACTGTGATCCAGCGCCCAAGTGGGCGCAGATAAGGTGAAGGTGTGTTGCAAAATCGCACTCCTTTGGTGCCTTAAGCCTCAAAGGAGTGCATCAATACAGAACATTCCGAGAATAGTGCGCAAAAAAGGTGCAAATCACCCTTCGGCTGGCACGGGAATGCCCGCCGCGAGTTCATCACCCGCTTGCTGCAGCTGATACATTTGCCAATAGCGCCCCTGCTGCGCCAGTAAGGCCGTATGGGTGCCACGCTCAACCATATGTCCACGGTGCAGAACCACAATTTGATCCGCTTCCGTGATGGTGGACAGCCGGTGTGCAATGACCACCAGCGTACTGTGTCGCCGCAGCGCACGCAGCGCGAGTTGGATAGCCTGCTCAGTGCCAGAGTCGATGTTTGCCGTGGCCTCATCAAGAATCAGAATTTGCGGCGGCGCCACCAGCACGCGCGCCAGCGCCAGCAGCTGTTTTTGACCAACGGAAAGCGTATTCCCCTGCTCCCCGAGCCGCGTATGGATCCCTTTCTCCAACTTGCGAGCCAGCGGCGCCAGCTGTACGGTCTCCAGCGCCTGCCATACCTGCGCTTCTGAAATATCCCGCCCTAAGCGCACGTTAGCCAGCAACGTATCCGCCAGTACCACCGGATCCTGCTGTACCATCGCCACGCTTTGCCGCAGCGCCGCATGGGAAAAGTGCGCCAGGGGGCGGCCGTCCAGTTCAATAACGCCGCGCGTCACCGGATAATAGCCCATCAGCAAATTAGCCAGCGTGCTCTTGCCGCTTCCGGTATGCCCCACCAGCGCGACAAACCCGCGCGAGGGCACCTCCAGATTGATTTCACTCAGCACATCCTGACCTTCGCGATAGGCAAAGCTAACGTCACGCAAGGTAATGCGTCCGGAATTCAGCGGCTGCGGATCGGCGCCGTAATCCTGCTGCTGCGCATCCATGAGTTCGAAAATGCGTTCACCAGAAACCACCGCCTGCTGCAGCATAGATTGCTGCGTGGTCAGCTCAATCAGCGGCTCATTGAGACGCCCCAGCCAGGTGATAAAGGCATAGAGCACGCCCACTTCAAACACGCCGGGCGTGGCGAAGCTAAATAGCATCAGTAATCCGCATAAGATCAGTGCGGAAAACAGGCTTAACAGCGGACGCAGCAAGAAACCATCCAGACGCAGCGTCTCCATGCGCGCCAAATAGTGTGCGCGGCTGGCTTCGCTCATGCGCTCACCGAAGCGTGCCTGCTGGCGAAACTGCTGAATGACGCTCATGCCATTGATAACTTCATTGAAGCCATTGTTGATCTCAGCCAGATAGCTGCGGACCCGCCGCGCAATCGGGGTACTAAAGCGCTGGTAAATCAGCATGACCGCGATCACCAGCGGGAAAATGGTAATGGCTACCAGCGCCATGCGCCAGTCGAGAGAGAACATCGCCACGAGCATCGCGCCAATCAGCGCAGCACTGCGCAATACCGTTGCCACGACGGTGACATAGAGATCTTTAATGACTTCCGTATCATTAGTGACGCGCGAAATAATTTGCCCAACCGGCTGGGTATCAAACGCGCTCAACGGCTGACGCAGCGCGGCGTTCATCACGTCCACGCGCAGCTGTTGCACCACGCCAATGGCGGCGCGATTGAACAGCAGCGCCTGCAGGTAATGCAGCGCTGCAGCCAGCACCTGGAGCAGAATGAAGCTCACCAGCAGTCCCAGCACGATCCCCCACGGCATGCGGTGCTTCGCCACTAAGTTATCAATGAAATAGCTCACCAGCACCGGTCCGGTAACCTCCGCGGCGGCGGCAAGCCACAGCATGCCAACGCCCAGCCACAGCGACTTACGCCAGGGTTTACCGTAGGCCAGCAGGCGTTTTAATGTCGGCCACAGACGTTGTGATTTAGCCACGTGCGTCTCCTTCGGCGATCTCATCCTCGTCCAGCGCCGCCTCAAGCTGCTGATAGCGATACATTTCGCGATACCACCCCTCCTGCGCGAGCAAACTGTCGTGATCGCCACGCTGTGCCACGCTTCCGTGCTGCATCACCAGAATTTCATTGGCTTCTGTTAACGCCGACAGCCGGTGCGCGCTGATAATCACGGTGCGCCCTTTCCCCCACTGCCGCAGGTTATGCAGAATATCGTGCTCGGTACGGCCATCCACGGCTGAAAGGGCATCATCAAGAATCAGAATTTCGGCATCGAGCAGCAGCGCTCGGGCGATAGCAATACGCTGTTTCTGCCCGCCGGACAGCATCACGCCGCGCTCGCCCACTTCGGTGTCATACCCTTGCGGCAAACGCAAAATATCCTCATGCACACACGCCATTTTTGCTACGTGCTCAATGGCTTGCAATGAAGCGTGCGGACAGCCGAGCGCCAGGTTATTGGCCACCGTATCGGAGAACAAGAAGGGCGTTTGGCTCACCACCGCGAGGCGGCTGCGCCAACTGTCGAGTTGCAGCGCAGACAGCGGAATATCGTGATAGCGAATCTCGCCCCGATCAATGTCGAAGTGGCGCTGAATCAGGCTAAGCAGCGTACTCTTACCGCAGCCGGTGGGCCCGCAAAGCCCCAGCATCTGTCCAGGCTGTAGCTGCAGCCTGAGGTTGCTTATCACCGCGCCCGAACTGGCTGGATAGTGAAAGCGCTCAATCGCAACCTCCAGTACTCCCGGATCCTGCGGCAATGTCCGCTGCCCGTCTTTCACCACCGGCGCTTCCGCCAGCAGCGCCCGGATACGACTCCACGCCGCACTGCCGCGTTCAACAATGTTGATCATCCATGCCAGCGCCAGCATGGGCCAAATCATCAGCCCCAGATACATGACAAAACTGGTGAGTTGCCCAAGCGTTAAGCTGCCGTGCCAGACCATCCAGCCGCCACCCGCAATTGCCAGCAGGTTGGAGAAGCCGACGGCAATATAAATGGTGGGATCGAAGCGGGCATCTACGCGCGCTACGTGCAGGTTTTTCTCGCCGGTATCGCGGGCAATGTCGGCAAACTGCTGCGATTGATGCGATTCCAGGCCAAATGCTTTGATCATGCGGATACTGGTCAGGCTCTCCTGCGTTTGATCGTTCAGGCTGGAAAACGCCGCCTGCGCGACTTTGAAGCGCTGATGGAGGCGCGCACCGTCTTTCTGAATGACCAGTGCCATAATGGGCATGGGAATCAGCGCCAGCAACGTCAGCTGCCAGCTAATTTGTATGCTCATCACTGCCAGCACCACGAGTCCCATCACCAGTGAATCCACCAGCGTCAGCACCCCTTCTCCGGCGGCAAACACCACGCGATCGACATCGTTAGTGGCGCGCGCGATCAGGTCGCCGGTGCGATGGCGTAAATAGAATGCAGGATGTTGACGGCTTAGCTGGCGATAAAAATCTTCGCGCAGCTCAACGGCCAGCTGATAGGAAGCACCAAAAAGCAGCACGCGCCAGACATAGCGCAACAGGTAGACAATCGCCGCGGTGGCCAGCATGACGCCGATCCACATGAAAATGCGGCCCGTGGTTAAACTCTGTTGGGTCACGCCGTCGACAATCACACCGACCAAATGCGGAGGGATCAGTTGCAACAGCGCAATGAGGATAAGTAAGCTAATGGCGCCTAAATATCGCCGCCATTCACGCAGAAAGTACCAACTTAACTGGCTGAATAATTGCACACAAATATCTCGTTATCGGCCTCTAAGGCGCTACCGGCAGAGCGGTGGTGTATTTAATCTCCTCCATGGCAAAGCTGGAGGTGACGTCGATCAGGCTCGGCACGCCGTTCACCAAACGCTTATAGAACGCATCATAGCTTTTCATATCGGCAACCTGAATACGCAGCAGATAATCGTATTCCCCCGCCATGCGGTAAAAGGCCATCACTTCTGGCATCTGCTGCACCACGCTAACGAATTGATTAAACCAACTGCTGCTGTGTTGCTGCGTTTTGACAAACATAAATGCGGTCAGAGAAAGTCCGAGCTTCTCGCCGTCCAGCAACGCCACGCGCGCGCGAATAATGCCATCATCTTCCAACTTTTTCAGGCGTTTCCAGCACGGCGTTGTCGTAAGGTTAACGGCGTCCGCCAGCGCCTGCAGCGATTGAGTGCAATCCTGTTGCAGCATTGCCAGCAATATGCGGTCTGTTTTATCTAACATTTGGCGCTCCGGGAGAAAAATTTTCTCTTAGCGAGCCATTATACCGGTGTTAAAGCAAGCTAATTTTCCTGCCAGTGCCTTACACTGTGCACATTTCCCCCCTGCTGGACTTTACACATGCAAACGCCCTGGATTCGTCACGCCATTACAGAAATCAACGCTGATTTCCAGCGCTCCGCCGATACGCATCTGATTCGCTTCTCGCTGGAGTCTTATCCTGGCATTCATTTTTATCTTAAAGATGAAAGTACGCATCCCAGCGGTAGTCTTAAGCACCGGCTGGCGCGTTCGCTGTTTCTATATGGTCTGGCAAACGGCTGGATCCGGGAAAATACGCCCATTATTGAAGCGTCCTCCGGCAGCACGGCGGTCTCGGAAGCCTACTTTGCCCGTTTGCTGGGCCTGCCCTTTATTGCCGTGATGCCCGCCAGCACCGCGAAACGCAAAGTGGAGATGATTCGCTTTTATGGGGGAGAGTGCCATTTTGTAGAGGATCCTTGTCAGCTCTACAGTGAATCAGAGCGGTTGGCGCAATCGCTTAACGGGCATTTTATGGATCAGTTTACCTATGCAGAGCGGGCGACAGACTGGCGCGGCAATAACAATATCGCAGAAAGTATCTTTCGCCAGATGGCGCACGAGCCCTTTCCGATCCCGCATACGCTGATCATGAGCGCCGGCACGGGCGGCACGTCTGCCACGCTGGGCCGCTATATTCGCTACCAAGGATATGAGACGCGCTTGCTGGTGGTGGATCCCCAGCATTCGGTATTTTTTGACTATTGGCATAGCCGCGACCGCCGGCTTCGCAGCGAGCGCGGCAGCGCGATCGAAGGGATCGGACGCCCTCGCGTTGAGCCCTCCTTCTTGCCGGATGTGATAGACGAGATGATCAAAGTGCCTGACGGTGCCACAGTGGCAGCCATGCTCAAACTTGAGACGATTCTCGGTCGCCGCCCAGGCGCCTCAACCGGCACCAATTTCTGGGGCATGCTGCAAGTCGCCCAACGTATGCGTGCGAATGGACAACAAGGCGCGCTGGTTACGCTGCTGTGCGACAGCGGTGAGCGTTACCCGGATACCTATTATAACCCTGAGTGGGTAGCGCAACACTTGGGTGATATCGCGCCGTGGCAGCGCGATTTGGCGTGATTTTTCACTATCGTGCCATAACCCAAGCCGCAGGCCTCCGCGTGTGCGGTCTTGCCTTATCAGAGCAGCCAGCGAGCGCTGTTCAGCCGAAGCCTCAGCCAGTACCATAGGCGGACAGAATGATGAGGAAAGAAAAATGAAACGAGCGGTTGTAGTCTTTAGCGGTGGACAAGATTCCACCACCTGCTTAATTCAGGCGCTGCAACAGTATGACGAAGTGCACTGCGTCACCTTCGACTATGGTCAGCGCCATCGGGAAGAGATTGAGGTCGCTGCCGCGCTGGCGCATAAACTTGGCGCACGCGCGCACAAAGTGCTGGATGTGACACTACTCAATGAACTGGCGGTCAGCAGCCTGACGCGCGATAACATCCCGGTTCCTGCCTACGATCCGCAGGCCAGTGGCCTGCCCAGCACGTTCGTGCCCGGGCGTAATATCCTTTTTCTGACGCTCGCCTCAATTTATGCCTATCAGGTTGAGGCAGAAGCCGTCATCACCGGGGTCTGCGAAACCGATTTTTCGGGGTATCCTGACTGCCGTGATGAGTTTGTAAAGGCGCTGAATAATGCCGTGAGCCTCGGTATGGCGCGTTCCATTCGTTTTGAAACGCCCCTGATGTGGCTGAACAAGGCTGAGACGTGGGCGCTGGCTGATTACTGGCAGCAGCTACCTTTGGTGCGCAAAGAAACGCTGACCTGTTATAACGGCATCAAAGGTGACGGCTGCGGCGAGTGCGCCGCCTGTCACTTACGTGCGCGCGGACTTGCCGATTATCAGGCAAACGCTGCCGAGGTGATGGCCGCCATGAAGCGTAAAAGCGGCCTTCGCTAGCGCTCCGCTCCGGTGGTGGCATGAACCAATGAAACGTTTATGCTCTGTGAGTCAGCCTGGGGTAAACAGCGGTTTAGAGCAAACAGCGGCAATGAATAAACCGGCGTCTTTTCTGACGCCGGTTTATATGCGTTAAACTTCAGGTTGCAGCAGCGCCAACCGCTCGCGTAACTCACCTTCCAATGCGACTGCCTTTTGCGTGCGCAAATCAATACACACAAACGTCAGCGCCGCATCCGCGACCGTTTCTCGGCTCTCTGCCAGCACAACACGCTGATGAATAACACCGCTTCTCCCGTTAAGCTGGCTAATTTCGCTCTCAATCTGGAGCACGTCACCCAATACTGCCGGGCGGCGATAGTTGATATTGATGTTTACCACGACAAAGGCCAGCTGCTTGGCCATCAGCCAGTGAAACGCATTCACATCCTCTAACCACTGCCAGCGTGCCTCTTCGAGAAACTCAAGGTAGCGTGCATTATTCACGTGTTGATAAACATCAAGATGATAGCCGCGCACTTTGATGGTGGTCTGCATGATAACTCCCGTTCAGGCTGAAACATTAACTGGTATGACCTGTCGAGCATAGCACAGCCTGAACGGCGTTTTCGTTAATCCTTCGAAGTCATGCGTCGCTTCACAGTTTCAGCCGTGCGCTGTTACGCTCTACCAGCGCATTGCCAATGCCCGGCACCTCTTTGAGCTGATCGATAGCAGTAAAAGGGCCGTATTGCTCGCGATAACTCACGATTGCCTGCGCTTTTTTGAGGCCAATACCGTTCATGCCTGCGGCCAATTGCTCAGCCGTGGCGTCGTTAATACTTACCGGCCCTTCCGGCGGTGTGGAGACTTGGGCGGCCTGCGTTTCCGTCGGGCTTTCTGCAGCAGAAAGTCCATGCGTGTAAAAAGCACCGCCAAGTGCCAGAGTTACGCATAATGCGCGAAGTGTTGATGTAAACATGCTGTGTTCTCCTTGTGTTAAACAGCCAACGCAGGGTGCCATAGGCTATTTATTGGCTCAAAAGGACGATCACATAAATGGAAAAGGCCGCATAAGCGGCCTTTGATTGTTGCAGTAGCGTCACGGTTTTTGTGAGCCTTACTGGTTTTGTTCGGCTGCACCGTACTTGATTTTGGCCTCTTTACGCAGGTTCTCAAGCAGCGCTTCAAACGCAATTTGCGCGTTGTTCTGCGTGACACCTTTCACCATTTCATCAATCTGCGCCTGCGGCATGGTGCCCGCGCTGACCTTGTCTAAGGCCACCAGCACCACATTACCCTGCATATCCTCGCTCACGCCCCAGGACGGTTTGTTCGCGGCAGGCTGAGGTAAATTGAAGGCGAACTGTGCAATAGGATCCTGCGCATTGCGGTCCACTGACTGGCTGGCGCTCAGGGTGAGCCCCGCCGCGCTCAGCGCGTCATCTTTGCCAGCTTTGAGGTCAGCAAGCAGTTTGTCAGCTTGGGCTTTAGCCTGTTGCGTCGCTTTGTCGTGCTTAAGCGTATCAGCAATCTGCGCCTTCACCTGATCAAGCGGTTTCACCGCCTCGGGCTTGTGCTCACTGATGCGCAGCACGAACGCACGATCGCCATCGACGCTAATCACGTCAGAGTTATTGCCTGGCGCGCCATTTTGGCCGACAAGTCCACCGTTGAAGATGGCTTGCTTGACTGGCTCAAAATCGAGATCGGCGGGCACTGCGTCGCGAGAAATCCAACCGGTTTCCACCACTTTCAGCCCTGAAGCTTGAGCAGCACCAGCCAGCGACTCGTTATCGTTGCTGGCAGCTTCGCTGACTTTTTGCTGCAGTTTATAAAACGCATCAACCGCTTTTTCTTGCTTCACTTTGTCAACAATGGCATCGCGCACGTCAGCCAGCGGTTTAACCTGCTCAGGCTGAATGTCATCAAGACGCGCGACCAGGAAGCCCACGGACGAGTTAATTACGCCCGACAATTGGCCTTTTTGCGTCAGGTTGGCACTCTTCAGCTCGTCCGGTGTGGTTTCGGGTTCCAGCCATCCCATATCTCCGCCTTTGCGTGCGGTAATAGGATCGACTGATTTCGCTTTCGCCAGCGCCGCGAAATCTTCACCTTTTTTCAGCGCGTCCAACACGGCCTTAGCGTCAGCTTCCGTTTTGGTCTGAATAACGCTGTAGCGATTGCGCTGTGGTTGGGTGTAATCCGCTTTATGTTGATCGTACCAACTCTGAATATCCGTCTCGCTTGCCGTTTCCTGCAGGCTCGCCGCATCCATTTTGATATAGCTGACCCGATACTGCTCGGGTGCCATAAAGCTGTTTTGATGCTGCTGATAATATTGATCAATTTCTTGATCCGTAACGGTCTGTTTTGCCGCCAGCGCATTCACATCGATCACCGCCTGACGAATATCACGCTTCTGTGAGACCAAATCGACAAGCTTGGTCGTTTCGTCTTTGAGCATAAAGTCGGTGTTCGCCACGGCGTTGATCAGCTGCTGCGTTGCCAGCTGTTTACGCAGCGCTTCCGCATATTGATCGGCACTGAAGCCCATATTGCCAATCAGCGCGTTGTATTTGCCATTATCAAACTTGCCGTTGGTTTGAAACGCTTTCTGATTGAAGATGGCTTGCTTAACTTGATCGTCACTGATGCCGATGTGCAGATCTTTAATGTACTGATCCAGCAGCGTCTGGTCGATCAGCTGAGAAAGTGCCTGCTGACGCATCTGCTGCATATAGCCTTCGTTGCTTGCCAACTGCGAGAACTGCTCACCCAGCATCTGCTGCTGGCGATTGCGCTCAGTGTTATAAGCCTGTTCAAGCTCGGCACGGCTGATTTCATGACCGTTCACTTTGGCGGCATAATCGTTGCCTCCGCCAATCAAGTAGTTGCCTACTCCGGTCAAAACGAAAGACAGGATGATCAATCCCAGAATAATCTTGAGCACGACATGATTCGACGCCGCGCGTAAATTGTCCATCATGGTATGACAACACTCCGCTGTAGTGTGGATGTAAAGCTCTGACACGATGTCATCATCGTGCAACTGCTGTTCAGGCTGGCAGTTGGCAACCATGCGGAGACACTGACGTGAAGTCAACGTCGCGCATCAAGAATAAAAAAGGCACATCATTCTGATGTGCCCGTATGTTACATGAGAACGGCTTTTTCGTCCTCAATCCAGAGAAGAAAATGCTTCGCCGGAACGACACCCAGTCATTAATTGACGGCGTCTTTCAGTGCTTTACCTGCACGGAAGCCTGGTACTTTACCTGCCGGAATAGTAATTTCTTTACCCGTTTGTGGGTTACGGCCAGTGCGGGCAGCGCGCTCACGAACGGAGAAAGTACCAAATCCAACCAGAGCCACTTCTTCGCCGCTTTTCAGCGCATCAGAAACAGAACTGATAACGGCATCCAGTACACGTCCAGCGGCTGCTTTAGAAATGTCCGCGTCTGCAGCAATTTTGTCGATCAACTGTGACTTATTCACTCTCTTCATCCCCTCTTTTATTATTCATTTCGCACGCAAGCTTCCCGCCCGGTGCGAATGCGCAGCAAGTTATATCAAGCCTGTGGAGCCGAAACAACGGTATTCATCTCAATCGTTGCGTCGGCAGCCCTCTAAATTAGCGGCACAAAAAAAAGCTGGCAAGCTCCATTTAGCCTGCCAGCTCTGCTTTTTAGTAGTTTACACCACGTATTTCTATTTCGCCGTGGCGACCTGCATACCGTAAGGTGCATTTTCCAGCGCCAGGCTCAGCACTTCTTCAATGCGCTTAACCGGGTGGATGCTCAGATCGGCAATAACGTTCTGTGGAATTTCTTCCAGATCGCGCTTGTTTTCATCCGGAATCAGCACCGTCTTGATACCGCCACGATGTGCCGCAAGCAGCTTCTCTTTCAGACCACCGATCGGCAACACCTGACCACGCAGCGTAATTTCCCCGGTCATCGCGACATCAGAGCGAACCGGATTTCCGGTCAGGCATGACACCAGCGCCGTACACATTGCGATACCTGCGCTTGGGCCATCTTTCGGCGTTGCCCCTTCTGGCACGTGCACATGGATATCACGCTTTTCGTAGAAATCACTGTTAATACCGAGTTTCTCCGCGCGAGCACGCACGACGGTCAAGGCTGCCTGAATGGATTCCTGCATCACTTCACCCAGCGAGCCGGTGTAGGTCAGCTTACCTTTGCCGGGAACGCACGCGGTTTCGATGGTCAGCAAATCACCGCCCACTTCCGTCCACGCCAGTCCAGTCACCTGTCCAACACGGTTTTCGCTGTCCGCACGACCGTAATCAAAGCGCTGTACGCCAAGGAAATCCTTGAGGTTGTCGCCATTGATTTTGATGCTCTTTTTAGCTTTGTCCATCAGCAGCGCTTTCACTGCTTTACGGCACAGCTTCGACAGCTCACGTTCAAGGCTACGTACCCCGGCTTCGCGGGTGTAGTAGCGGATGATGCCGACGATAGCGCTGTCGTCCACATTAATTTCTTTTTCTTTCAGCGCATTACGCTCAATCTGTTTCGGCAGCAAATGCTGTTTCGCGATATTGAGTTTTTCATCTTCGGTATAACCCGAAAGACGAATGACCTCCATACGGTCAAGCAGCGGAGCTGGAATGTTCATTGAGTTTGAGGTCGCGACAAACATGACATCGGAGAGATCGTAATCCACTTCCAGATAGTGATCGTTGAACGCGATATTTTGCTCTGGATCGAGCACCTCAAGCAGCGCCGAAGCAGGATCGCCGCGCATATCCGACGACATTTTGTCAATTTCATCCAGCAGGAACAGCGGGTTTTTCACGCCCACTTTCGCCATTTTCTGGATCAGTTTGCCTGGCATCGAACCAATGTAGGTGCGACGGTGACCACGGATTTCCGCTTCGTCACGCACGCCACCCAGCGCCATACGCACGTACTTACGTCCGGTAGCTTTCGCAATAGACTGGCCGAGTGACGTTTTACCCACCCCTGGCGGTCCGACCAAACACAGAATCGGGCCTTTGATTTTGCTTACGCGGCTTTGCACAGCAAGATACTCAAGAATACGATCTTTGACGCGTTCCAGACCGTAGTGATCCATATCGAGCGTTTCTTGTGCTTTACGCAGATCCTTCTTCACTTTGCTGCGCGCATTCCACGGAACCTGCACCATCCAGTCGATGTAGCCACGCACCACCGTCGCTTCCGCAGACATGGGGGACATCATTTTTAATTTTTGCAGTTCAGCTTCAGCTTTCTCACGCGCTTCGACAGGCATTTTTGCCGCATCGATTTTGCGCTTGAGCGCCTCATATTCATCTGGCGCATCATCCATCTCACCCAGTTCTTTCTGGATGGCTTTCATCTGCTCATTCAGATAGTACTCACGCTGGCTTTTTTCCATCTGCTTTTTCACGCGGTTACGAATGCGCTTCTCAACTTGCAGCAGATCGATTTCTGACTCCATCATGGCCATGAGATATTCCAGACGCTCATTGACGTCTGACATCTCCAGCACGGACTGCTTATCCGCCAATTTCAGCGGCATATGCGCGGCAACGGTATCGGCCAGACGCGCAGCATCCTCAATGCTATTTAGCGAGGTTAATACCTCTGGAGGAATTTTTTTGTTGAGCTTGATATAGCCTTCAAACTGATTGAGTGCTGTGCGCACCAGCACTTCCTGTTCACGCTCTTCGATTTCTGGTGAAACCAAATATTCGGCTTGGGCAACAAAATGATCGCCGTTATCCGCTAACGTGGTGATATGCGCGCGCTGCAAGCCTTCAACCAGCACTTTAACTGTGCCGTCTGGCAATTTTAACATCTGCAGTACAGAAGCGACGGTCCCTACGGAAAAGAGATCGTTGATACCAGGTTCATCCGTTGAAGCCTCTTTCTGGGCAACCAGCATGATCTTCTTGTCATGATCCATCGCCGCTTCCAGGCAGCGGATCGATTTTTCGCGACCAACAAACAACGGAATTACCATGTGCGGATAAACCACCACGTCGCGCAGCGGCAACACGGGGATTTCAATGCGTTCAGAACGCTCAGGATTCATAGAGCTCTCTCTTAGTTTAATGTCCGCCAGGTGATGGGAACCGCGGCATACAGGATGTATACGGTTAAGCCCACAGGATTATGAGTATATGGGGATGCTCGTACGACATTCAATGTCACGGATGAGAGAAAAACGAAAGGGGAAACATTTTCCCCTTTTTTAAGATAACAACGTGGTGCAATTGATTACTTATTCACCAGAAGCTTGCGCTTCGTGCTTACCGTAAATCAACATTGGCTCTGATTCACCGTCAATAACGGAATCATCAATAACCACTTTTTCCACGTCTTCCATCGAAGGCAAGTCGTACATGGTCTCCAACAGCGCCGCCTCAACAATCGACCGCAGTCCACGAGCGCCTGTTTTGCGCGACATGGCTTTTTTAGCGATAGCCGTTAATGCTTCGTCACGGAATTCCAGCTCAACGCCTTCAAGGTTAAACAGCGCCTGATACTGCTTGGTCAGCGCATTTTTCGGCTCGCGCAAGATCTGGATCAGTGCTTCTTCACTCAGTTCATTCAGCGTGGCTACCACCGGCAGACGGCCAATGAACTCAGGAATCAGGCCAAATTTAATCAGATCTTCCGGCTCAACTTGAGACAGCAATTGCCCTTCGCTTGCCTTCTCTGATTTGCCCTTCACGGTCGCACCAAACCCAATACCAGAGCCGGTTTCAACACGCTGGGAGATGACTTTATCCAGACCGGCAAATGCACCACCGCAGATAAAGAGGATCTTAGAGGTATCAACCTGCAAGAACTCCTGCTGTGGATGCTTACGCCCCCCCTGCGGTGGGACAGCCGCTACGGTGCCTTCAATCAGCTTCAGTAAGGCTTGTTGTACGCCCTCGCCCGACACATCTCGAGTAATTGATGGGTTGTCAGATTTGCGAGAAATTTTATCAATCTCATCGATATACACGATGCCGCGCTGTGCTTTCTGCACGTCATAATCACATTTTTGCAGCAGCTTCTGAATGATATTCTCGACATCTTCACCCACATAGCCCGCTTCGGTCAGCGTGGTGGCGTCTGCCATGGTGAAAGGCACGTCCAGTAGGCGCGCCAGCGTTTCAGCCAACAGCGTTTTACCGCTACCTGTTGGTCCAATCAGCAAGATATTACTTTTACCCAGCTCGATACCGTTGCTGGTATCGCCGTTGCGCAGACGTTTGTAGTGGTTATACACCGCCACGGACAGGACTTTTTTGGCTTTTTCCTGACCGATAACATAATCGTCAAGGTGATGACGAATTTCATGCGGCGTCGGCAGAGCGCTGCGCTCACGATGCGGCGCAACTTCTTTGATCTCTTCGCGAATGATGTCGTTGCACAAGTCAACACATTCATCGCAAATATAAACTGACGGCCCGGCAATCAGCTTACGAACTTCATGCTGGCTTTTGCCGCAGAAAGAGCAGTACAGCAACTTACCTGAACCGTCTTTGCGCTTATCTGTCATCAGCTAACCTCTTTTCGTTCTCAAACCTGAAGTGTACGGCCTTGCCGTACAACAACGGCCGATATTCATTCAACACATCTCTGGGTGCCCCGTTAACTATAGCGCAAGGGGCAGCCAGATGTGTCTTATTGGCGGTGCGTCAAAATAGAATCGACCAAGCCGTACTCTACCGCTTCACCGGCGGAGAGGAAACGATCGCGCTCAGTGTCGCGCTCGATTTGCTCCAGCGATTTGCCCGTGTGTTCAGCCATCAGCTCATTCATACGCTGTTTGACCTTGAGGATTTCACGCGCATGGATTTCGATATCCGTCGCCTGGCCCTGATAGCCGCCAAGGGGCTGGTGAATCATGACGCGAGAGTTAGGCAGACAGAAACGCTTGCCCTTGGTGCCTGCTGTAAGCAGAAACGCCCCCATGGAACACGCCTGACCCATACAAATGGTGCTGACATCCGGCTTAATGAACTTCATGGTGTCATAAATTGACATGCCCGCCGTGATGACGCCACCGGGTGAGTTAATATAGAGGTAAATGTCTTTTTCGGGATTCTCAGCTTCCAGAAACAGCATCTGCGCCACAATCAGGTTGGCCATGTGATCTTCAACCTGACCGGTAAGGAAAATCACACGCTCTTTAAGCAAGCGGGAGTAAATGTCGTAAGAACGCTCGCCACGCGAGGTTTGTTCGACCACCATCGGCACCAGCGCCATGTGCGGTGCAGTAAATTCACGATCGCCACTGTATGACATTACCGTCTCCTGATAAATTTCATTGGCAACATTCTGTACCGATTTTACGTGAGACGCAGCAGGAAAACTATGCGCGCGCTTCTCACTCCGACAATACGGGACGGTTAATCAGTCAGCTTCACTGTTTTCATGCGTACTCCCTTCATCTGGGGATGCTGCGCAGTTGTTTCAAGCATAACAACCTTTTGTCCGTTCGCTAACACGGAAAAAGAGCATACTCAACAATTTGGCGATTAATTAGTCAAAATAGCGACTTAAATTGCTTAATTAGGCCAGATAAAGAAAAAGCCCGCGACTTTTCAATCGCGGGCTTGGCACATAAGGTTAACGAATGAATCAGGCCGCTGAGGTCTGGTTCATCAGTTCCTGGAAGTTAGTGGCTTTATCGGTCACTTTGGCTTTTGCAAGAACCGCTTCAACGGCTTGTTCTTCCAGCGCAACGTTACGCATATTGTTCATCAGCTCTTCGTTCTTGCTGTAGAACTCAATCACTTCTTTAGGATCTTCGTAAGCGGAAGCCATCTCTTCAATCAGCGCGTTTACGCGCGCTTCGTCAGCTTTCAGCTCATTGATACGGATGACTTCACCCAGCAGCAGACCCACGACAACACGACGCTTCGCCTGCTCTTCAAACAGCTCACGAGGCAGCTCTAGCGCTTGCTTCTCGTTGCCGCCGAAACGCTGTGCAGCCTGACGGCGCAGCACATCGATTTCGCTGTCGATCAGCGCCGCAGGAACGTCGATCTCGTTGGCATTCACCAAACCGTCAATTGCCTGAGACTTCACGCGGTTACGGATAGCGCCTTTGAGCTCGCGCTCCATGTTCTTACGTACTTCCGCACGCAGGCCGGCAACAGAACCGTCTTCAACGCCGAAGCGCTTGATGAACTCTTCGGTCAGCTCAGGCAGTTCGCGCGTTTCAACTTTCTTCAGCACGATCTCGAACTTGGCGTCTTTACCCTTCAGATTTTCCGCGTGGTAATCGTCTGGGAATTTCACATCAATGGTGAAGGTTTCGCCGGCTTTCTTGCCAACAATACCGTCTTCAAAACCAGGGATCATGCGCCCCTGGCCCATTGCCAGTACGAAATCAGAGGCTTTACCGCCTTCAAACTCTTCGCCGTCAACAGAACCGCTAAAGTCGATAGTTGCGCGATCTTCAGCCGTCGCAGCAGCATCCGTTTCTTTCCAGGTCGCCTGCTGTTTCTGCAGGGTTTCCAGCATGGCATCGACGTCAGCATCGGTCACTTCAACCACCGGCTTTTCAACTTCGATCCCGTCTAAGCCTTTCAGCTCAACTTCTGGATAGACTTCAAACTCCACCGCGTAGGTGAAATCTTCGCCTTCTTTATATTCACCTGGCACGTAGTTAGGCGCACCCGCTGGATTGATTTTCTCTTTGATGATGGCGTCAACGAAGTTGCGCGTCATCAGTTCACCCAGCACGTCCTGACGAACAGAAGCACCGTAGCGCTGGTTGATGATGTGAGCGGGCACTTTGCCTTTGCGGAAACCGTCGATACGGACTTTCTTAGCCACTTCCACCAGTTCTTTCTTCACTGCGCTTTCAATTTGGTCCGCAGGGACAGTAATTGAAATGCGACGGCCCAGACCCTGAGTGGTTTCTACTGAAACTGTCATCTTGTTACCTCAAAAAATCACGTGCTCGGTCAACTTCAGACACCACACATAAACAATGCGCCGTATCCAACATTCGGGACGGCCTCTGTAGGCAGAACCTAATCCCTGTTACCAGAAGCGCCCCGAAGACACTCCGGAAAAATAGACGCAGCATTATAGCGGCATCGCTGTGGCGAGTCGAGGCTGCAAACTCACCACTTTTTACCGGTTTTGCTGCTTTTCTGCGCCACAGATCGCGTTTCTCAGGAATTTATTCAACAAAAAACGGCCCGCAGGCCGTTTTAGAAGAGAAAACGTTGGCATTTACGCCAGCGTGCCAGCTCCGCGACAATTGGGCGACGCTAAGACGGTATCTTGCAGACCTTCCCACTCTTTTGATGTGTAAGTGTGCAACGCCAGCGCGTGTACGGTTCCTTCCAGCTCAGCCGTCAATTCGCTATAAATACTGCGATGACGCTGGAGAAAACGCTGGCCGGTAAACAGGTCACTGACAATGACGACTTTAAAATGGCTTTCAGACCCTGCAGGCACGTTATGCCGATAGCTCTCATCGTGCACTTCGAGATGCGCTGGATTGAACGCTTTACGCAGCTTTTCTTCTATTTGTTCGCGAATCATTTTTGACACCTCGTTAAGGCGAGCGCGCTGCCCATCTGTCTAAATCTTAGTTGGTTTTCGACCATAACCGCAGTGTGTGCGGAAAAAATCTTGATGTGGAGCGCATCTTAACGACGGTTAACGCAAGGTCAAGCCAGCATGCTTTCTTCTGCTCTGAAAAAAGCCTTTACAATCAATTTCACTCGGCCCAGGGCTTTTTTCACGTTGCCGCAGTGCTATGATGGCCGCAGTTTTGCAAACCAACCTATAAGCTAACGAGAACGAGTATGTTGAAAAAACTGTTATTCCCTCTGCTGGCTGCTTTCATCTTAGCCGGCTGTGCCAGCAACACGACGACCTTAAATATCCAACCCAAGATCCAACTGCCTGCACAAGATCCCGGCCTGATGGGCGTGACCATCAGCGTTAACGGGGCTGACCAGCGTAGCGATCAGGCTTTGGCGAAAGTGAACCGTGATGGTCAGCTGGTTACGCTGACGCCTTCACGCGATCTGCGTTTCCTGCTGCAAGAAGTGCTGGAAAAACAGATGACGTCTCGCGGCTATATGATTGGTCCGAACGGCGCCGTGGATCTGCAAATCGTGGTGAATGGGCTGTACGCGGACGTGACGCAAGGCAACGTGCGTTATAGCATTACCACGAAAGCGGATATCTCTATCATTGCAACGGCCAAAAACGGTAACAAGCAGGTGAAAAATTACCGCCAGACTTACAGCGTAGAGGGCGCATTCAATGCGACTAACGCGAAAATCACCGATGCGGTCAACGCCACCTTGAGCGATGTCATTTCTGACATGGCGCAAGACACCAGCGTGAATAACTTCATCAAGCAAAACGCTCATTAAGTCCTCGCTCCTCTGCCCGGCCACTGCTGGCCGGGCCTTATCTCAGGTCCGTTATGTCTTCTCACTATCTGCGCATTTTTACCCAACGTAACGCGGCGGTGCTGCTGCTGTTAGGCTTTGCTTCTGGCTTACCGCTCGCGCTCACTGCGGGAACGCTTCAGGCGTGGATGACAGTGGAAAATGTTGATCTGAAAACCATCGGCTTTTTTTCGCTGGTGGGTCAGGCCTATGTGTTTAAGTTTTTGTGGTCACCAATGATGGATCGCTATACGCCGCCATTGCTTGGTCGACGACGCGGCTGGCTATTGCTCACGCAGTTAGCGTTGATTGCCGGTATCATCGCAATGAGTTTTATGCAGCCGGCTCGCGATCTTACGCTGCTGGCAGCACTGGCGGTACTGGTGGCATTTTTGTCTGCCTCGCAGGATATTGTCTTTGATGCCTGGAAAACCGATGTTCTTCCGCCCGAGGAGCGCGGCAGTGGTGCTGCTATCACGGTACTGGGCTATCGGCTGGCGATGTTGATCTCAGGCGGGCTGGCATTATGGTTGGCCGATCGCTTTCTTGGTTGGCAGGCCACTTACTGGCTGATGGGCTTACTCATGGTGCCCGGCGTTATTGCTACCTTGCTCGCCACAGAACCCGCTGCGCCGGCGCGTGAACCTCACTCTTTGCGCCAGGCCGTTGTGTTCCCGCTCAAAGACTTTTTCCAACGCAATAATGCGTGGCTTTTGATTACGCTCATCATCTTGTACAAACTCGGTGATGCGTTTGCCGCCTCTCTCACCACCACCTTTCTGATTCGGGGCGTGGGATTCAGTGCGGGCGACGTAGGGCTGGTCAACAAAACGCTTGGTTTGATAGCCACTATCGTCGGTGCGCTTTACGGCGGCGTGTTAATGCAACGCCTTTCGCTCTTTCGCGCATTAATGATTTTTGGCTTATTGCAGGCTTTTTCTAACTTTGCTTACTGGCTGCTGGCGATAACGCCACCGCACTTATGGAGCATGGCCAGCGCCGTCTTTATTGAAAATCTCTGCGGCGGCATGGGCACGGCGGCTTTCGTCGCGTTGCTGATGGCGCTCTGTAATAAATCCTTCTCGGCCACTCAGTTCGCCTTACTGTCCGCGCTTTCTGCCGTTGGACGCGTCTATGTTGGCCCAGCGGCGGGTTGGCTGGTGGAACTGTGGGGTTGGCCCACTTTTTATGCCTTCACCGTGGTGGCCGGTTTACCGGGTTTACTGCTTTTATGGGTTTGTCGCAGCACGTTGAACACGCTACAGCTGCGTGGCGAATTTACACCGCGTACTTTATGGGCCACGGGTTACCGCTGGACGGTCCGACTTTTCAGTTTGGGCGGCGTGTTTATTGGGCTCTGGCTGATTGCCTTAATGATGCATATCCTGAAGTACTGGCAGGGCGAACGCCTTCTCCCGCTGCTGTTTGAAACGGGACTCGTTTTTGCATTAATTGCCGTTATGCTGGGGGTCATTCTTGATTGTCTGGCGTTAAAAAAACAGGCAGGTTCTGACGTCAGCGAATGATTATTTTTCGCGGTCCATGGCGGCGGAAAAATATCGTGGAAACATTCAGCGTGCGATAGCATTTTTTTTATCGCGAAATAGAAACATTAAATTAACATCCCTGCTGATATTTAAATCCGGTGCGCAATTAGTTTGTTTAAAAGTCATGATGTAAATGATGCGCAATTGTTAATGAAGTGAGCAATAAAAGTACCGTTTATGCTTTCCCTGATTTCTATACGGTTTTATCATCTGTTTTTGTTATATTGACGCCAACTGCTTGTCCCACCTGATAATTTATCACCTTGCGCAACATGTGTGACACCCTTAGCAAAAGGTGTCAACAGCCATCTGACACATCCTTAAGCTGGTTTACACTGCATAAACCTTCCCGTAAAATGCGCGCACACTTAAACGACAATAGAGCCCTTTGTCATTGAGGTCGTTAAATGAGACTCATGAAATACAATAAAAGTTTGGGGATTTTGTCATTAATCGCAGGCGCTGTATTACTCAGCGGCTGTGATAGTGCGTTGTTAAATCCCAAGGGACAGATTGCACTGGAGCAACGTTCACTCATTCTGACAGCATTTGGCTTGATGATGATCGTCGTTATTCCCGCAGTCTTGATGGCTGTTGTGTTTGCCTGGAAATATCGGGCAACCAATACCGACGCGAAGTATAGCCCCAACTGGTCACACTCTAATAAAGTGGAAGCCGTGGTCTGGACCATTCCGATCCTGATCATTCTCTTCTTGGGTGTGCTGACCTGGAAATCAACCCACGCGCTGGAGCCAAGCAAACCGCTGGCCTCTGACGTTAAACCGGTTGAGATCGACGTTGTGGCGCTGGACTGGAAATGGCTGTTCATTTACCCAGAACAGGGTATTGCAACCGTCAACCAGATTGCCTTCCCGGCAAATACGCCAGTGAACTTCAAAATCACGTCTAACTCTGTGATGAACTCCTTCTTCATTCCTACGCTCGGCAGCCAGATCTACGCCATGGCGGGCATGCAGACTAAACTGCACCTCATCGCCAATGAGCCAGGAACGTTCGACGGTATCTCAGCCAACTTCAGTGGTCGTGGTTTCTCTGGCATGAAGTTCAAAGCCATTGCTACCAAAGACGATGCGGAATTCCAGCAGTGGGTTGCCAAAGTTAAAGCGGCACCTAACACGCTGACTACCATGGATGATTTCGAAAAGCTGGCAGCGCCTAGCGAGAATCACCCGGTAGAATATTTCTCAACTGCTAATCCTGAACTGTTCAAGCAGGTTATTGATAAGTTCATGATGAGCCACGGGAAAATGGACATGTCAGAACATAAAGGCATGGACATGAATCACGCCGCTGCTGCGGGAGCCGAGGAATAATACGATGTTCGGAAAATTAACACTGGATGCAGTGCCCTACCATGAACCGATTATCATGGTTACGGTCGCCGGTATCATCATTGGTGGTCTGGCGCTGGTTGCTGCTATTACCTATTTTGGTAAATGGCAGTATCTGTGGTCTGAATGGCTGACCTCCATCGACCATAAAAAACTGGGTATCATGTACATCATCATGGCATTTGTCATGTTACTGCGCGGCTTTGCCGATGCGGTGATGATGCGTACTCAACAAGTCATGGCTTCCGCCGGGGAAGCGGGCATTCTACCGCCCCACCACTACGATCAGATCTTCACCGCCCACGGCGTGATTATGATCTTCTTCGTGGCGATGCCTTTCGTGGTTGGTCTGATGAACATTGCGGTTCCGTTGCAAATCGGTGCCCGCGACGTTGCGTTCCCTTTCCTTAACAACCTGAGCTTCTGGTTTACCGCTATCGGTGTGATTCTGGTTAACCTGTCTCTGGGCGTGGGCGAGTTCGCACAGACCGGCTGGCTGGCTTATCCACCGCTTTCAGGCGCGGAGTACAGTCCGGGTGTCGGGGTCGACTACTGGATTTGGAGCCTCCAGCTCTCGGGCATTGGTACAACCCTGACCGGTATCAACTTCTTCGTAACCATTCTGAAGATGCGTGCTCCGGGCATGGACCTGTTCAAAATGCCGGTATTTACCTGGGCGGCGCTGTGTACTAACGTCCTGATCATCGCGGCGTTCCCGGTTCTGACTGTTACGCTGGCGCTGTTGACGCTTGACCGTTACCTCGACTTCCATTTCTTTACCAATGAAATGGGCGGTAACATGATGATGTACGTCAACCTGATTTGGGTCTGGGGTCACCCGGAAGTGTACATCCTCGTTCTGCCGGTCTTTGGTGTCTTCTCTGAAGTCACTGCGACCTTCTCGAAAAAGCGTCTGTTTGGTTACACCTCACTGGTATGGGCAACCATCGCCATCACCGTACTGTCGTTCATTGTTTGGCTGCACCACTTCTTCACCATGGGTGCGGGTGCCAACGTAAACGCCTTCTTCGGTATCATGACGATGATTATCGCCATCCCAACCGGCGTAAAAATCTTCAACTGGCTGTTCACCATGTATCAGGGTCGTATTGAGTTCAACTCAGCGATGCTGTGGACCATTGGCTTCCTGGTGACCTTCTCTGTTGGTGGTATGACCGGCGTTCTGCTGGCGGTTCCGGGTGCGGACTTCGTGCTGCACAACAGTCTGTTCCTGATTGCTCACTTCCATAACGTTATTATCGGTGGTGTGGTATTCGGTTGTATGGCTGGCGTGACCTACTGGTTCCCGAAAGCGTTTGGTTTCACGCTGAACGAAACCTGGGGCAAACGCGCATTCTGGTTCTGGATTATCGGCTTCTTTGTTGCCTTTATGCCGCTGTACGCACTGGGCTTTATGGGTATGACGCGTCGTCTGAGCCAAGACATTGATCCGCAGTTCCACTCTCTGCTGGTTGTTGCGGCAGTCGGTGCGGCGCTGATTGCTTGCGGTATCCTCTGCCAGCTGATTCAGTTCTATGTTTCTGTGCGCGATCGTGAGCAGAACCGTGACCTGACCGGTGACCCGTGGGGCGGTCGTACGCTGGAGTGGGCAACCTCTTCACCACCACCGTTCTATAACTTCGCGGTTATCCCTCAAATCCACGAGCGTGATGCGTTCTGGGAAATGAAAGAGAAAGGCGAAGCGTACAAGCAGCCAGAAAAATATGAAGAAATTCATATGCCGAAAAACAGCGGCGCGGCCATTGTTATCGCTGCCTTCATGACGGTCTTTGGTTTCGCTCTGATCTGGCACATTTGGTGGCTGGCAGGCCTCACCTTCCTGGGCACGATTGTGACCTGGATTGTGAAGAGCTTCGATGAAGACGTGGATTACTACGTTCCAGTTGCTGAAATTGAGAAGATTGAGAAGAAGCACTTTGATGAAATCAGCAAAGCAGGTCTGAAATAATGCCAACTGAAACTGTGACTAATCACCACCACGACGCCCATGCGGAGCATGGGCATCACGATGCAGGCGCCAATAAAGTCTTTGGCTTCTGGATCTACCTGATGAGTGACTGCATTATCTTCGCAACCCTGTTTGCGACCTATGCAGTTATGGTTAACAACACTGCCGGTGGCCCGGCAGGTAAAGACATCTTTGAACTGCCGTTTGTGCTGGTTGAAACCGCATTGCTGCTGTTGAGCTCCATTACCTATGGTATGGCAGTGATTGCAATGAACAACCAGAACAAAGGTTCAGTCATCAGCTGGTTGGCGCTGACCTTCCTGTTTGGTGCCGGATTTATCGGGATGGAGATCTATGAGTTCCATCACCTGATCGCGGAAGGCTTCGGTCCAAACCGTAGCGGCTTCCTGTCCGGGTTCTTTACGCTGGTTGGTACGCACGGTCTGCACGTGACCTCTGGTCTGGTGTGGATGGCTGTACTGATGTTCCAGATTGCAAAACGTGGACTGAGTGCCACTAACCGCACTCGCATCATGTGCCTGAGCCTGTTCTGGCACTTCCTGGATGTGGTTTGGATCTGCGTATTCACCGTTGTCTATCTGATGGGGGCCATGTAATGAGTCATTCTGTTAACGAACATGGCGCATCTCACGGTAGCGTGAAGTCCTACATGATCGGCTTCATCCTCTCTATCATCCTGACGGCAATCCCGTTCTGGATGGTAATGGATGGCAGCGCCTCACACGGCACCATTTTGGGTGTTGTTCTGGTGTGCGCAGTGGTTCAGGTGCTGGTTCACCTGGTCTACTTCCTGCATTTGGACAGCAAATCAGAGGGTGGCTGGAACATGGTGGCCATTGTCTTCTCCGCAGTCATCATTCTGATTGTGGTCGTAGGCTCACTGTGGATTATGTGGAACCTCAACTACAACATGATGGCCCACTAAAGAGTCACGCGTAATGATTAAGCAATACCTGCAAGTAACAAAACCAGGAATTATTTTCGGCAATTTAATTTCTGTGATCGGTGGATTCCTGCTGGCTTCAAAAGGCAGCATTGATTACCCCCTGTTTCTCTATTCACTGGTAGGCGTATCACTGGTGGTCGCGTCAGGTTGTGTTTTCAACAACGTGATTGACCGTGATATTGACATCAAAATGGAGAGAACGCGGAACCGTGTTCTGGTCAAAGGCCTGATCTCGGCGAAAGTAAGCCTGGTTTATGCAACCGCATTGGGTATTGCTGGCTTTGCGCTGCTGTATTTCGGTGCGAATCCGCTGGCCATGTGGCTGGCGGTAATGGGCTTCGTCGTGTATGTCGGCATTTACAGCCTCTACATGAAGCGTAATTCAGTCTACGGCACGCTGATTGGCAGCCTGTCAGGTGCGGCTCCGCCGGTGATTGGCTATTGTGCAGTCACCAATCAGTTCGACGCGGGCGCCCTGATCCTGCTGGCTATCTTTAGCCTGTGGCAGATGCCGCACTCCTATGCGATTGCCATCTTCCGCTTTAAAGATTACCAAGCGGCTAACATCCCGGTTCTGCCGGTGGTGAAAGGCATCTCGGTCGCGAAAAATCATATTACGCTCTATATTTTGGCGTTTATGATTGCCACGCTGATGCTGACGCTCGGCGGCTACGCCGGGTACAAGTATCTGGTGGTTGCAGCCGCGGTTAGCGTGTGGTGGCTTGGAATGGCACTGTCAGGTTACAAAACCTCAAACGACAAAGTTTGGGCGCGTAAACTGTTCGTGTTCTCCATTGTTGCCATCACTGCCCTGAGCGTGATGATGTCAGTTGACTTCATGACGCCAGCATCAAAAGACTTACTGACTTACGTTTGGTAAATCCAACACCGTAACCAGCTGAAAGGGCGCGAATTTCGCGCCCTTTCTTTTTGTTACCACTGCTTAAGAACAATTGTTTTACCCGCCCTGCCCTGCTCAATAAAATAGAGGTTGATGCCCACAATCATCCGCGTTGCAGGCGAAGGGTCGTGCGCGATTATCCTTGCATCGATTCAGCACAGGATTTCAGAGCGCTCACTCCGCACAGCTGCAATGGGACGTCTGACGGCACAAACTTACAGAGGTTGGAATGAACGACAATAAAATGACGCCAGTAGAGCTGCGTGCTACATGGGGTTTAGGCACCGTTTTTTCCCTGCGTATGCTGGGAATGTTTATGGTTCTACCGGTATTAACGACTTACGGTATGGCGTTGCAGGGCGCCAGTGAAACCTTAATTGGCCTCGCGATCGGCATTTACGGCTTGGCGCAGGCCATTTTTCAGATTCCCTTCGGACTGCTGTCAGATCGCGTAGGCCGCAAGCCACTGATCGTAGGCGGGCTCCTGCTGTTTGTACTGGGCAGCATTATCGCTGCCATGACAACGTCCATCTGGGGCGTAATTTTAGGGCGCGCGCTGCAGGGCTCGGGGGCCATTGCCGCTGCCGTGATGGCACTGCTCTCCGATCTCACGCGCGAGCAAAATCGCACAAAGGCCATGGCGTTTATCGGCATCAGCTTTGGGGTCACTTTCGCCATTGCCATGGTAATTGGCCCGATCGTCACCCATGCATTGGGTCTTCATGCGCTGTTCTGGATGATTGCGATCTTGGCCACGCTGGGCATCGTCATCACCTTGTTGGTCGTCCCGCGTGCGCCTGGGCATGTGTTGAACCGTGAATCTGGCATGGTCAAAGGCAGTATTCGCGCGGTGTTAGCCAATCCCAAATTACTCAAACTTAACGTCGGAATTTTGTGCCTGCATGTGTTGCTGATGTCGAGCTTTGTGGCGCTGCCCGGCCAGTTTGAACAGGCAGGCTTCCCCCCCGCTCAGCACTGGAAAATTTATTTAGTCACCATGCTCGTTGCCTTTGTTGCCGTGGTACCGGTGATTATTTACGCCGAAGTGAAACGTCGTATGAAGCGGGTGTTTGTCAGCTGCGTGGCGCTGATCATTATCGCTGAAATCGTGCTGTGGGGCGCGGCAGGTCATTTTTGGACTTTGGTGATTGGCGTGCAGCTTTTCTTCCTCGCCTTCAACGTCATGGAAGCCATCTTACCTTCGCTGATCAGTAAGGAATCGCCTGCGGGCTATAAAGGCACCGCCATGGGCATTTACTCCACCAGCCAGTTTCTTGGCGTGGCGATTGGCGGCAGCATCGGCGGCTGGATTTTCGGTCATTTCGATGCACAAACGGTATTTTTAGTGGGGGCCATCGTGGCCGCGGCTTGGCTGTTTGTGGCCATGTCGATGCAGGAACCGCCCTATGTCAGTAGTCTACGTCTGGTCTTGAGCGATGCGGTGCTGGCAGTCCCGAACCTTGAAAAGCGGCTCAAGGCGCAACCGGGCGTCAGTTCGGTATTTATCGTGCCGGAAGAGAAAAGCGCCTACATAAAAATCGACAGCAAAGTGACCAGCCGCGTTGAACTGGAAGCGCTGCTGGCCAGCAGTTAAGTTAAGGGCGTCCCCGGGGATGCCCTTGTGCTTTACAGGGACATATCAATAACAATGCGCCCTTCAATTTTCCCGGCGTGCATACGCGCAAAGATATCGTTGATGTTGCTCAGCGGCTCGACCGCAACATTCGCTTTCACCTTATGCCGCGCGGCAAAATCCAGCGCCTCTTGCAGATCTTTTCGCGTACCTACGATGGAACCGCGCACGGTGATCCCATCCAGCACCATATCGAAAATCGACAGATCGAATTTCCCCGGCGGCAGGCCGTTTAGCACCATGGTGCCGCCACGACGCAGCATGCCGATGGCCTGCTCAAACGCTTTCGGCGAAACAGCGGTGACCAGCACCCCTTTGGCACCGCCAAACTGCGCATGGAACGCACTGGCCGGATCGCCCTGACTGGCGTTCGCCACCACGCTTGCCCCGAGGCGTTTTGCAAAGGCCAATTTGTCGTCATCAATATCTACCGCCGCCACGTTCAACCCCATTGCGACCGCGTATTGAATAGCCATATGGCCGAGACCGCCGATGCCAGAAATCACCACCCAGTCGCCTGGTTTGGTGTCGGTCATTTTCAATCCTTTGTAAACGGTGACGCCTGCACACAATACCGGGGCGATTTCGGTATCGCTGAGGTTGTCAGGAATAATCCCGACGTAGTTGGCATCCGCCAGACAGTATTCTGCAAAGCTGCCGTTTACTGAATAGCCCGCGTTCTGCTGGGATAAGCAGAGCGTTTCCCAGCTATCAAGGCAGTGCTCACAGTGGCCACAGGCGGAATAGAGCCACGGAACGCCAACGCGATCGCCGAGTTTCAAATGCTTGACCCCTTCGCCTATTGCGACCACTTGGCCCACACCTTCATGACCGGGAATAAACGGTGGAGAGGGTTTAACCGGCCAATCCCCTTCTGCGGCATGTAAATCGGTATGGCACACGCCGGTGGCGCTGATTTTCACCAAAATTTGCCCTGCGCCGACCTGCGGCACTGGCACGTCTTCAATCACCAACGGTTGGCCGAACGCTTTTACCACGGCGGCTTTCATGCTGGTTTTAATCTGCATCGTCATCTTTCACGCTCCATTTACACGGATGGGAATTCAGAACAAGCCCAAAGGCGCGGTACTGTAACTCACCAGCAGGTTTTTGGTTTGCTGGTAGGCGCTGAGCGCCATTTTGTGCGTTTCACGTCCCACGCCTGACTGCTTATAACCGCCAAAAGCCGCGTGCGCCGGATAAATGTGATAGCAATTCGTCCACACCCGCCCCGCCTTGATACCGCGCCCCATGCGATAAGCGAGGTTAGTATCGCGCGTCCACACGCCGGCCCCAAGCCCAAACTGCGTCTCGTTGGCGATAGCCAGCGCTTCTGCCTCATCTTTGAAGGTAGTTACGCCAATCACCGGTCCAAAAATCTCCTCCTGGAAGCAGCGCATCGTATTCGTGCCCTTGATCAAAGTCGGCTGAATATAGAAGCCCTGTTCAAGTTCGTGCGCCATGCTAGCGCGGTCACCGCCGGTTAAAATCTCGCCGCCCTCTTCCCGCGCGATGGTGATGTAAGAGAGAATTTTATCGAACTGTTGGCGTGACGCCTGCGCCCCGATCATGGTATCGGTATCCAGCGGATCGCCCCGGCGGATCGCCGCCACTTTCGCCATGACGCGCGCCATAAATGGCGCATAAATGGATTCGTGAATCAGTGCCCGCGACGGACAGGTGCACACTTCGCCCTGATTGAAAAAGCCCAGCACTAGCCCTTCAACCGCTTTGTCGATAAATTCCGGTTCGCCGTCCATTACATCAGCAAAATAGATGTTCGGTGACTTGCCGCCTAGCTCGACGGTACAGGGAATGATGTTTTCAGCCGCGCAGGCCATAATGTGACGCCCCACCGGCGTGGAGCCGGTAAAAGCAATTTTGGCGATACGCTTGCTGGTTGCCAGCGCTTCACCGGCTTCCCGGCCAAATCCCTGCACAATGTTCACTACACCCGCCGGAAACAGATCGCCGATAAGCGTCATCAGCAGCGTGATGGCCAGCGGCGTCTGCTCTGCAGGTTTCATGACCACGCAGTTACCGGCGGCCAGCGCAGGCGCCAGCTTCCACGCGGCCATCAGCAGGGGAAAATTCCAGGGGATAATTTGTCCCACCACGCCAAGCGGCTCGTGGAAATGATAAGCCACCGTGGTCTCATCAATCTCCGCCGCGCTGCCCTCTTGCGCACGCAAGCAGCCTGCGAAATAGCGAAAATGATCGATGGCCAGCGGTAAATCGGCGTTCAGCGTTTCGCGAATCGGCTTACCGTTGTCCCAGCTTTCCGCCACCGCCAGCATTTCAAGCTGCGCCTGCATGCGGTCAGCGACCTGCAACAGCAGAGTCGCACGATACTGCGCGCTGGTTTTACCCCATGCCTCAGCCGCCTGGTGAGCGGCATCCAGAGCCAGATCGATGTCGCGCGCGTCAGAGCGCGGAAATTGGGCGATCTCGCTGCCGTCAACGGGCGAGATGTTGGTAAAATATTCACCGCTCAGCGGAGCAATGAACCGACCGCCAATGTAGTTGCCGTAACGTGCCTGAAATGACACAAGCGCGCCAGGGGTGCCGGGATGAGCATAACGCATTGTAAACTCCTTGCCGTAGGGTCAGTTATTATCAGTTTTTCCGTCCGCGTGGGTGCGGTCGTCGACAACGTATTTGCAGGCGGTGTGCCAACCTTGCTTTCGTGACGACATTAAGGAATTTAAGATTGTTATTCAGTGAGTTAACGCAAAAGCTTCGCGTAGCGCTGACTGACGCTACCCATTAAAAGCTGCAGGTGTGTTGCAGTTCGCAACACGCTAAAAACCAAATGGCTACAATGCTGCAACACTGATTACTCGTCATGAGGTCCGTTATGCAGGAAAATCGCGTTGCGTCTGTCACCGCTTCTAGCCCGTTTCTCAGCGACTCTTGGTTCCGCAGCCAGCTATATGGCCTTGACCGCACCGCCGATGATTTTCCTCGCCTGCGGCAGAGCGAACTGGCCGATGCGCTGGTCAACAATCATGCCCTACAGCAATTTGCCCAGCCGGTGATTAAGCAGTTGACGCAACAGCTGCGGGAAAAGCAGGCAGTGGTGATATTGACGGATGCTTCTGGCTTGGTGCTGAACACCGCAGGCGATCTGCCCTCCCTGGAGAAGGCGCAGCGCCACGCGCTGGCTCCCGGTAATCTCTGGAGTGAATGCGGGCGCGGCACCAATGCCATCGGCACCGCTCTGGCAATCGATGAGTGCTGCGAGATTGAAGGGAGACAGCACTATTTAACGGCCAATCAGGCGCTCTACTGCGCGGCCATGCCGCTGCAAATGCCGAATGGGCAAATCGCGGGGGTAGTGGATATCTCTGGGCCGGCGCACTTTTCCCATCCGCATACGCTGAAATGGGTTAAGGTCGCTGCGCAGCAAATTGAATATCTGTGGATCAAGCAGAGCTTGCACCCGCAGCAGTGGCTAATGAGCCTGCACGCCGATCCGGCAGGGATTGATACCCGCGAGGAGTTGCTGCTGGTGTTTTCTGATAACCTGCTCACCGCCGCTAATCGCCTTGCTATGCGCGCGCTAGCGCTAAAGCCCGATCAAGTGGGCACGATCTCGTTCCAACAGCTTTTCCCGGCGTTGCCGCAGCAGGCGAGCCGCCTGCCCTTGCCGGTAAATTATCACCAGCAGCGCTATTATTTTCGGCTGCGCGCGCCCGAACGCCTGATGCTGTCTGTACCGCCCTTGCCCGCAGAACCGCCTTTTACGCCGCCTTACGAGGAGGAAAAACTGGTGCGTCTGTTAAACGCGGGCGTGTCCTTATGTATTCACGGTGAAACCGGCAGCGGCAAAGAGCATGTAAGCCGCGCCCTGCATCAACAGAGCCGCTGGCGCACGGGGAAATTCGTGGCCATCAACTGCGCGGCGCTCCCGGAAACTCTGATTGAATCAGAGCTGTTTGGCTACCAGGCTGGCGCGTTCACCGGGGCCAGTAAACAGGGTTATATCGGTAAAATCCGTGAAGCCGATGGCGGCGTGCTGTTTCTGGATGAAATTGGCGATATGCCGCTGGCGCTGCAAACGCGACTGCTGCGCGTGCTGCAGGAAAAAGAGGTGGCGCCACTGGGTTCCACGCAACGCTGGCCGGTTAATTTTGCCGTGATCTGCGCAACCCACCGTGATTTATCACAGCGTGTCTCCGCAGGCGCGTTTCGCGAAGATCTGCTTTATCGACTGCAAGAGTTCTCCTTGACGCTGCCACCGCTGCGCGTGTGGCCCCATCCGCAGCGATTCATTCAGGCACTTTGGCGGGAGCTGGGCGGAGCGTCGCGATGCATTACGCTCGCGCCGTCGTTACTGGACGCGCTGGCCGCGCAGCCGTGGCCGGGTAATGTGCGGCAACTGCGCAGCGTGTTACGCGTGCTGCTGGCCTTGGCGGACGAGGGAGAACGCTTGACGGAACAGCATCTGCCAGCCGAATACCGTTCCGCTGTGGCAGCCCCCACGTTAGGCAGGCAGCATCACGACGACAGGCTTATTGCTGAAACGCTGCAGCGTTTTAACGGCAATATTTCACAAACCGCTCGGGCGTTAGGCATCGCGCGCAGCACGCTTTATCGTCGAGCTGCGCGCGGTAAGCGGTAAAGAGACGGGGTTAATCGCGGAAGTTTTTGAACTGGAACGGCTGGCCAAGATTGCCACCGCGTACCAGCGCCATCGCGCCTTGCAGGTCGTCGCGTGATTTACCGGTCACGCGTAGCTCTTCACCCTGAATTTGCGTCTGCACTTTAAGCTTGCTGTCTTTGATCAGCTTCACCAGTTTTTTAGCGACGTCCGCCTCGATGCCTTTTTTAAGTTTGGCTTCGACGCTCCAGTTTTTTCCACTGTGCACAATCTCTTCTGGCACCTCAAGGGCCGCGCCCTCAATGCCGCGTTTCAGCAGCTTCTCACGCAGAATATCCACCAGCTGCTTCACCTGGAAATCCGATTCGCTGCTGACCTTAATGGTTTCGTTTTTTTCGTTGAGTTCAATGCTGGCGGTGACGTTGCGGAAGTCAAAACGCGAGGACACTTCGCGGTTAGCATTTTCCACCGCATTACGAACTTCCGACAGTTCAACTTCGGAAACGATATCGAAAGATGGCATCTTTTCTTCTCCTGATACTAAAGTGACATGCATAATACGCATCTTACCGCGCTAATTAAACAGGGTACGCGGAAAGCTATAATGACGGTGTGACAATACTAACCCGCGGGCGGGAGGCTGGATGAAAATTACCGTGTTGGGCTGCGGCGCCTTGGGTCAGATTTGGCTCGCCGCGCTGGCCAGGCAAGGGCATGAGGTGCAGGGATGGCTTCGCGTCCCTCAGCCCTATTGTTCAGTGAACGTGATCGATCCGCAAAGTCAGATGAGCAATGACACTTTCATTGCTAACGATCCGCTGTTCCTGGCGCAAAGTCAGCTGCTGCTGGTCACGCTAAAAGCGCCCCAGGTTTCACAGGCGGTGAAAAACCTGCAAAGCGTTCTGCCCGACGCCACCCCGATTTTGCTGCTGCACAACGGTATGGGTACGCAGGATGAACTGCGCGATCTGCCGCAGCCGCTGTTGCGCGGTTTGACCACGCACGCGGCCATGCACGATGGCACGGTGATAAAACACGTCGCTTATGGCATCACTCATATCGGTCCGGCCAGCCGCAGCGCAGCTGGCCTGAGCGCTATGGCGGATGTGCTGCATCAGGCGCTACCCGATGTGGCCTGGCACGACAATATTATGCCAGCCAGCTGGCTAAAGCTGGCGGTCAACTGTGTGATCAATCCGCTGACGGTGGAGCACGATTGTCATAATGGTGCGCTACGCGCCTGGCCTGAACAAATCGATACGCTTTGCCAGGAGATTGCCTGGATCATGGAGCGCGAGGGGCAGCACATTGCCGTCGATAACCTGCGCAATGTGGTGTATGACGTGATCGACAACACCGCCGATAACGTCTCCTCCATGCTGCAGGACGTGCGTGCGCGGCGACAAAGCGAAATTGACTACATTACCGGCTATTTACTGCAGCGCGCCCGCGCGCAAGGCATAGCGCTACCGGAAAACACCCGCCTGTACGATTTTATTAAACGCAAGGAGTTTCATTATGAGCGCGAACGCATCGGTTCTGGTTTGCCTGGCACATGGCAGTGAAGAGATCGAGGCGGTTACCACGATTGATCTGCTGGTCCGCGCTGGACTGCACGTCACGACGGCAAGCGTCGAAAGTGATGGATCGCGTGAGATTGTTTGCTCGCGCGGCGTGCGTCTCCTGGCGGATGCCGCGCTGGTGAACGTTGCCGATGACGACTTCGACGCCATCGTGCTGCCCGGCGGCCTGAAAGGCGCGGAAACCTTCCGCGACAGCACGTTACTGGTCGAGACCGTGCGGCAGTTTAGCTTGGCCGGGAAAATCGTTGCCGCTATTTGTGCCGCGCCGGGTACGGTGCTGGTGCCACACGATCTCTTCCCGGTGGGAAATATGACCGGCTTTCCCAGCCTGAAAGAGACCATTCCTGATGCCAAATGGATGGAACGCCGTGTGGTCTGGGATCCCCGCGTCAATCTCCTCACCAGTCAAGGGCCTGGCACGGCGATCGATTTTGCCCTGAAGCTGATTGATCTGCTGGTCGATAAAGAGAAGGCGCGGGACGTCGCCTCGCAGCTGGTGCTGGCCGCTGGCATCTATAACTATCAAGAGTTCGAAGAGCGAAACGCATGAAAAAGGCGGCCATCGGGCCGCCTTTGCACGTTACGCGCGCGGTTTACGGACGATAAACCTTGACGTTTTTGAAGCCCTGCTCATGCAGATAGAGCGCCTGCAAGCGGCTCATCACGCCGCGGTCGCAGTACAGTAGCCAGGTTTTACTCTGATCGAGATCGCCAAACTGCGTGCCTAATTTATAAAATGGCAGGGACTTCACCTCCACGCCTTCCAGCGCCAGCGGCTTCTCTTCCTGCTCATCTATCGCACGAATATCCAGTACCACGTCGTTAAGCTGGAAGGCGTCTACGGTTTCAATCTCAACCACTTCTTCCTGGGTGGCTTCGGCGATTTCGCGGATATCCACATTGGTGGCTTCCTGCACCATGCGATCGAGTATCGAAAAATCGAAGTTCTGCTCTTCCGCTTCGATTTTGGCTTTAACGGCTTTCACCGTCGGACTTTTGGAAATTACGCCGCAATATTCCGGCATCGTGCGGGCAAAATCCTCGGTACCAATGGCGCGCGCCAGATCGATGATGTGCTCTTTATCGTGTGAGATCAGCGGGCGCAGAATCAGCGTATCCGACGCGTTATCGATCAGGCGCAGGTTGGTCAGCGTCTGGCTGGACACCTGACCCAGCGCTTCACCGGTGACCAGCGCCTGTACACCGTAACGCTCCGCCACCTGAGAGGCCGCGCGCACCATCATGCGCTTCAGCACCACGCCCATTTGGCCGTCGTCGACCTTTTCCAAAATCTCCCCGACGACCGGTTCAAAATTGATGGCGACAAAACGCACGCGGTGCGATCGGCCAAACCGCTGCCACAGATAGTGGGCCACCTGGCGCACACCGATTTCATGGGCTGCGCCGCCCAGGTTAAAGAAGCAGTAATGCACACGGCAGCCGCGGCGCATGAGCATATAGCTGGACACACCGGAGTCAAAACCACCGGAGATCAGCGACAGAACGTCTTCCTGCGTCCCGATAGGGAAGCCACCCAACCCTTCGTAGCGCTGCGTGATCAGCAGCAGGCGATCGTCCTCGATCTCAAGGTTAACGGTCTCATCGGGATGCGTAAGCTGTACGCGCGCGCTCTCAATATGCTGGTTCAGGCCGCCGCCGACGTAGCGTTCGACGTCGGTGGAGCTGAAGCTATGCTTACCGCGACGCTTCACGCGCACGCGAAAACTTTTCCCCACCAGGCGCTCGCGGTTCAGCGCCAGCGTCTGCTCAAAAATGTCGTGCATATCGGTATACACCCGATCTTCAACCGCCAGCACGTGGTGAATACCGGGGATACGCGTGAGCTCTTCCGCGAGGGTGTCGCGCAGCGCTTCTTTTTTGCTGCGCACTTCAATGTGATCCCAGTGGCGTACCACGGCGATCTCGTCGTCGACGGTGCGTAAGGTGTTACGAATATTGCCGGTCAAAATTTTGATAAAGCGCAGGCGCACCGACTGACTTTTGATGGTGATTTCAGGGAAGAGCTTGATGATAAACTTCATGGCGACACAGCTTTGTTGGCCAAATAAGTGCTAAAAGCAGTGGCACTTAGCTGGTAAGATCATATATTGCGGGTTGAACAGAGGTCCACCGCATCCGAGGCGCGCAAGTATATCACCTTTGCCTGGTGACTGCTTCTGCAACAGCAGTCGCATTGATTATTTTGCTAATTAATCCTCGTCGGCTACCATGACCGATTGCAACATGATTTCCAACCTGTGAGTCGACTCTGAATATGCCAAAAAAAGCCGAAGCGCCAGCCAGTTTTGAACGTTCCTTACAGCAGCTCGAAGAGATTGTGGGCCGACTGGAAAGCGGTGAATTACCGCTGGAAGAGGCGCTGAATGAATTTGAGCGCGGCGTACAGTTGGCACGAACCGGCCAGCAAACGCTGCAGGCCGCAGAGCAGCGCGTCCAGATTTTGTTGAGCGATGATAAAGACGCCGCGCTTGCTCCTTTTACGCCGGAAAATGACTAATGGATTTCGCTAACGCCCTTAGCGCCTATCATGAGCGCGTTAATCTGGCACTTACGCGCTTCATTGCGCCACTGCCCTTTCAGAGTTCTCCTCTGGTGAATGCCATGCAATATGGGGCATTATTGGGCGGCAAACGCCTGCGCCCTTTCCTGGTTTACGCCACGGGCGAGATGCTCCAGGCGAATCCGGCCAGCCTTGATGCCCCGGCGGCGGCCGTTGAGTGTATTCATGCCTACTCGCTGATTCACGACGACCTGCCTGCAATGGACGATGATGCGTTACGTCGCGGACAACCAACCTGTCATATAAAATATGGTGAAGACACGGCAATCTTAGCTGGCGATGCTTTGCAGACGCTGGCATTTTCGATTTTAGCCGAGCAGCCGATGCCGGGCGTTTCTGCCGAGGCGCGTCTTGCCATGGTGCGCGAATTGGCGCACGCCAGCGGCGTTGCCGGCATGTGCGGTGGCCAGGCACTGGACTTAGCCGCCGAGGGCAAACAGATCGGTCTCGACGAGCTTGAGCAAATTCATCGTCACAAAACGGGCGCATTAATTCGCGCCGCGGTGCGCCTCGGCGCACTGACGGCGGGAGAAGCGGGTCAGGCAGCCTTGCCCGCGCTAAATATCTACGCGGATGCGATTGGCTTGGCTTTCCAGGTCCAGGACGACATCCTGGACGTGATAGGCGATACCGCAACGCTGGGTAAAACACAGGGTGCCGACCAGGCATTGGGAAAAAGCACGTATCCCGCCCTGCTGGGATTGGACAACGCGCGGCGTAAGGCCAGCGATCTCCATCAGGATGCGCTAGGCGCACTTGAGACCCTTGCGGCACAGCATTACGACACCACCGCCTTGCAGGCACTGGCAAGCTTCATAATTGAACGCGATAAATAACTTTCATAATGAGTCTCTGATGAGTTTTGATATTGCAAAATACCCGACACTGGCATTGGCGAGCACGGTTCAAGAATTACGTTTATTACCGAAAGAAAAACTTCCGGAACTGTGTGACGAACTGCGTCAGTATCTGCTGGACAGCGTAAGCCGCTCTTCCGGCCACTTTGCTTCGGGTCTGGGCGTTGTCGAACTGACGGTCGCGCTACATTATGTGTACAACACGCCGTTTGACCATCTGGTGTGGGACGTCGGCCATCAAGCCTATCCCCACAAAATCCTGACGGGTCGCCGCGATCGCATTGGCACGATCCGTCAGAAAAACGGCCTGCACCCGTTTCCCTGGCGTGGCGAGAGTGAATACGATGTGCTAAGCGTCGGCCACTCCTCCACCTCGATCAGCGCCGGGCTGGGCATGGCGGTGGCGGCAGAGCGCGAAGGCAAAGGCCGTCGCACCGCCTGCATTATCGGTGACGGCGCCATCACCGCAGGCATGGCGTTTGAAGCCATGAACCACGCGGGCGACATCAAGCCTGACATGCTGGTGATTCTGAACGACAACGAAATGTCGATTTCGGAAAACGTCGGCGCGCTGAACAATCGCCTGGCGCAAATTTTATCGGGCAAGACTTACTCACGTCTGCGCGAGGGCGGCAAGCGCGTTCTCGGCGGACTGCCGCCGATCAAAGAGCTGGTCAAACGCACTGAAGAGCACCTGAAAGGCATGGTGGTACCGGGCACGCTGTTTGAGGAGCTGGGCTTTAACTATATCGGTCCGGTAGACGGGCATGACGTGCTCACGCTGGTGAGCACGCTAAAAAACATGCGCGATCTTAAAGGCCCGCAGTTCCTGCACATCATGACCAAAAAAGGCAAAGGCTATGCGCCAGCGGAACAAGATCCGATTGCCTGGCATGCGGTGCCGAAGTTCGATCCTGCCAGCGGTTCGCTGCCGAAAAGCGTGCCGGGCCTGCCAAGCTACTCGAAAATCTTTGGTGACTGGCTGAAAGAGACCGCCGCTGACGACGCTCGCTTGATGGCGGTGACGCCAGCGATGCGTGAAGGCTCGGGCATGGTGAGCTACTCGCGCGAATACCCGCAGCAATATTTTGACGTGGCGATTGCCGAACAGCATGCCGTGACCTTCGCCGCCGGTATGGCCATTGGCGGCTACAAGCCGGTGGTTGCCATTTACTCTACCTTCCTGCAGCGCGCCTACGATCAGCTGATTCATGACGTGGCAATCCAGAAGCTGCCGGTGCTGTTCGCTATCGATCGCGGCGGCATCGTGGGCGCCGACGGTCAAACTCATCAGGGTGCGTTTGATATCGCCTTCCTGCGCTGCGTGCCCGATATGGTAATCATGACCCCGAGTGATGAAAACGAGTGTCGCCAGATGCTTTATACCGGCTACCACTATCAAGATGGGCCGAGCGCCGTTCGCTATCCGCGCGGCACCGGCACGGGCGCCGCGCTGCAACCGCTGGCCAGCCTGCCGCTGGGCAAAGGGATAGTCAAGCGCCATGGCGAACAGCTGGCCATTCTCAACTTTGGCACCCTGCTGCCAGAGGCCGCCGCCGCCGCCGAGGCGCTCAACGCCACGCTGGTGGATATGCGCTTTGTTAAACCGCTGGATGAGGCCCTGATCGCTGAACTGGCGGCCACGCACGACGCGCTGGTCACGCTGGAAGAAGGCGCGATCAAAGGCGGTGCCGGCAGCGGTGTGAATGAATACGTCATGGCCAAACGCCTGCGCGTACCGGTGCTCAACCTGGGCCTGCCGGATGAGTTTATCCCGCAGGGCACGCAGGAAGAGGTGCGACACGACTACCAGCTGGATGCCGCCGGTATTCAGCAGCAAATCGCCGGCTGGCTGGCGCAGTAATCTCCTCCCTGGCTCCTGCTGCTATGCTTGAGGGACTCTCCCCAAACGCATAAGAGCAGGAGCTCCAATGAAAACCGTTCGTTTAGGCCAGACCGATTTACAGGTGTCCCGACTCTGCCTGGGATGCATGACGTTTGGCGATCCCACGCGTGGCAATCACGCCTGGACGCTGCCAGAAGAGAGCAGCCTTCCGCTGATTAAACAGGCGCTTGATGCTGGTATCAACTTTTTCGACACCGCCAACAGCTACTCCGACGGCAGCAGTGAAGAGATACTTGGCCGCGCACTCAGCCAGTATGCGCGCCGCGAAGACGTGGTGGTCGCAACCAAGGTTTACTTTCCACTCAGCAACTTGTCTCAGGGCCTGTCGCGCAACGCTATTTTGCAATCCATTGATGACAGCTTGAAGCGCTTGGGCATGGAGTATGTGGATCTTTTGCAGATTCACCGCTGGGATTACCACACGCCAATCGAAGAAACCCTGGAGGCGCTGGATACGGTGGTCAAAGCAGGCAAAGCGCGCTATATCGGCGCCTCATCCATGCATGCCGCGCAATTTGAACAGGCGCTAAACCTGCAGCGCGCGCACGGCTGGGCCCGCTTTGTCACCATGCAGGATCAGTACAACCTGATCCAGCGTGAAGAAGAACGCGAAATGCATCCACTGTGCCAGCGCGAAAACATTGCGGTGCTGCCGTGGAGCCCGCTGGCACGCGGCAAGCTGACGCGGCCCTGGGGAGAAACCACCGCCCGTTCGGTATCAGACAATGTGATGGCGCAGCTTTACACGGGGACAGAGGAGAATGATGCTCTGATCGCTGAGCGTCTGGCGGCGGTTGCGGCAGACAAAGGTGCTACGCGGGCGCAAGTTGCCCTCGCCTGGCTGCTGCACAAACCGGTGGTCACCGCACCGATCATTGGCGCCTCGCGCGAGCAGCAGTTTGCAGAGTTAATCAAGGCGGTAGATGTCGCGCTCAGTACCGCGGAGATAGCGGAGCTGGAGAGCGTGTACCAAAGGCATCCGGTGACCGGGTTTGAGTGATCTTAGCGCCCTTCTCCCCCACGCCACGCGTGGGGGAACGGTTAGACCACCAGCCCCAGGCCGTACAGCAGCGCCGCCGCAATCACGCCAGCAATGATGTCATCCACCATAATACCCATGCCGCCGTGCACGTTGCGGTCGAACCAGCGGATCGGCCATGGCTTCCACATATCAAAAATGCGGAAAAGCACAAAGCCCGCCAGCACCCACTCCCAGCGCATCGCGGGAATGGCCATCAGCGTGATCCACATACCGATAAACTCGTCCCACACGATGCTACCGTGATCGTGCACGCCCATATCTTTGGCGGTGCGGTGGCACAAATAGACGCCCACGCTGATGCCAATCAGCACCAGCAGGCAGTAGAGTTGCAGCGGGAGCGCCGTCATCAGCCACCAGAAGGGAATGGCCGCTATCGAGCCGGCCGTGCCGGGCATGATGGGGCTCAAACCGCTGCCAAATCCGGTAGCGAGCAGGTGCCAGGGATTACGCATGCGCAACCGACCTTTGGCAATATCTTTACCGAGCATCAAAGTGATCGAATCCTGTGTAGTTAACGCTGCGCGGCTTGCCGTGTTGCAGCAGCGTCAAGCCTTCGGCGTCCGGTGCAATCTGGCCGATGCAGGTGTAAGGCACGCCCAGGTGGCCCAGCGCCACGTCCAGCGCACCGCGGTTCACTTCTGGTACCGTGAAGCACAGCTCGTAGTCTTCGCCCCCGCTCAGCGCCCAGTTTAGCGCCTGTTCCGCGTCGAAATGGTCACGCAGCGCCGAGGAGAGCGGTAGCGCATCCAAATTTAGCCTTGCGCCAACACGGCTGGCCGTAAGGATATGGCCAAGGTCAGACAACAAGCCATCGGAGATGTCGATCGCGGCGGTGGCGAGATTGCGCAGCGCCTGCCCCTGCAAGACGCGCGGCATCGGGCGCAGATGGCGCTTAATCAGCGCCTCATGCATAGCAGGATCGTTCAGCCGATGATGATGCTGCAACAGCGCCAGGCCCGCCGCGCTATCGCCAAGCGTGCCGGTGACAAAAATCCAGTCGCCCGGTTTCGCGCCCGATCGCTTCAGCGCGCGCCCTACCGGCAGCAAGCCATGAATGCCCAGCGTCAGGCTCATGGGGCCGCGTGTGGTATCGCCGCCGATCAGTTGCATATCGTAATAGTCCAGCAGCTCAAACAGGCTGTCGCTAAACGCCGCCAGCCAGGTTTCGTCGATCTCGGGCAGGGTCAACGCCAGCGTCAGCCAGGCAGGATCGGCGCCCATGGCGGCCAAGTCACTCAAGTTAACCGCTAGCGCTTTATAGCCGAGATCGGCCGGATGGATATCACGCAGGAAGTGAACGCCCGCTACCAGCGTGTCGGTGCTGATGGCCAGCGTCTGTTTGTCAGGCACATTGAGCAAGGCGCAGTCGTCGCCGATGCCCTTTTCCACATCGCGGCGGGAGCTGGTGACGCGATTGAAATAACGTGCGATCAGTTCAAATTCACCACAGGACATAAATCAGGTCTCAATGAAAAAAAAGGCCGGATAACCGGCCTTCGCGTTTATTTTTTATGAGGTCGAATTTGTGGCGCCGCTTTATCAAGTACGCCGTTGACGAACTTATGGCTATCCTCTGCACCAAATACTTTGGCCAGCTCAATACCTTCATTGATGGCGACTTTGTAAGGCACATCGCTGCGCTTGCTCAGTTCATAGAGAGAGAGACGCAGAATGGCTTTTTCCACCTGGCCCAGCTCTTCCAGCTGACGCGACAGGTACGGCTTCATCAATCCATCCAGGTACGCGCTGTTGGTCGCCACACCGGACAGCAGTTCGCGGAAATAGCTAATATCAACGTCTTTGACGTCTTGTTCCGCCAGAAACTGGTATTCCACATCGGCAATGTCGTTGTTGGACAGCTGCCAGGAGTAAAGCGCCTGGACAGCGCACTCACGGGCGCGACGACGAGCAGCAGGTTTCACAAAATTCCCCTTACAAAAATCAGGCTTTAATGGCTTTCAATACGTTAATCATTTCGAGGGCAGTCAGGGCCGCTTCGGCACCTTTGTTACCCGCTTTTGTGCCGGCGCGTTCAATCGCCTGCTCAATGTTTTCTGTGGTCAGTACGCCGAAGGTAACGGGAATATCACTGGTCATGGCCACGTTGGCAATGCCGGAGCTGGCTTCGCCCGCCACGTACTCAAAGTGGGCCGTGCCGCCACGGATTACCGTGCCCAGCGCGACGATGGCATCGTGCTTGCCCGTTTTGGCCAGCGCACGTGCCGCCAGCGGCAGCTCATAAGCGCCGGGTACCCAGACCACGGTGATGTTTTCTGCTTTTACCTGGCCGATACGCTTCAACGCATCTACCGCGCCATCCAGCAGGCTGTCATTAATGAAGTTGTTGAAACGAGCAATAACGATGGCAATATTTGCGTCAGGCGTGGCAACCGCAGCTTCGATAACTTTCATACATATCCTTAGGGTGTTTGTTTTATGGCCCCGCAGAAGGGGGCGGATTCTATCATACTCTTTAGCAACGCGCTCAGGCTTTTCCTTACATGCGCTCGCGTGGCGTCAGCGTCAAGCGCAGGTCGTCGCCAACGCGGCGCACGTCGCTGAAGGCAAAGGCTGGCGCGTCGGCAAGCCGTTCCAGTCCCGGTAGCGTGCAGAGACCACGCGCCGCGTCGCCTAACAGCGTCGGTGCGACATACACAATCAATTCGTCCACCACGCCAGCCTGCAGCAGTGCGCCCGCCAGGCCGGCCCCGGCCTCAACCCATACGCTATTAATTTGGCGCTGACCGAGCAGCATCATCATCGCCACCAGATCCAATTGGGTGTCGCGCAGCGGCACCGCGATTTGGCTCACCGGCTCGGGCCACGGCTGATCATCGCAGTGGCTGCGCATCAGCCATGTCTCACCCGGCTGAGTGATGAGGCGATGCTGCGGCGTCACGCGCTGCTGGCTGTCAATCACCACGCGTACCGGCTGACGCAGGCTGGATTCCGTCTGTAGCGCCTGTGCGTCTGCACTCAGCGCCGACCAGCGTACCGTCAGCGCCGGGTCGTCAGCCAGCACGGTGGCGCTGGTGGTCAGAATCGCAGAACTCTGCGCCCGCAAACGCTGCACATCACGCCGCGCTGCCGCCGAGGTGATCCACTGGCTTTCACCGCTCGCCATGGCGGTGCGTCCATCCAGCGACGCGCCCAGTTTAAGCTGTACCCACGGAAAACCGGTGCGCATGCGCTTCAGAAAGCCACGGTTCAACGCTTCCGCTTCCTGCATCATCAGCCCGTGGCTCACCGCGATCCCGGCCTGCTGCAGGCGATAAAGCCCTCGTCCTGCAACCTGTGGATTCGGGTCCTGCATCGCCGCCACCACGCGCGTCACGCCCGCCGCAATCAGCGCCTCGCAGCACGGCGGCGTGCGGCCATGATGGCTGCAAGGCTCAAGCGTGACATAAGCGGTGGCCCCGCGTGCCGCATCACCGGCCATGCGCAGCGCGTGCACTTCGGCGTGCGGTTCGCCCGCGCGCTGGTGCCAGCCCTCCCCCACAATCTCACCGTCACGTACGATGACGCAGCCAACGTTGGGGTTAGGCGTGGTGGTAAACCGTCCACGTCGCGCCAGTTCCAGCGCGCGCGCCATATAGCGTTCATCGGTCATCACTTAATCCTGTAAGCGGGCAATCTCTTCACCAAAATCACGGATATCTTCAAAGCTGCGGTAGACCGAAGCGAAACGAATGTAGGCAACCTTATCGAGCTTTTTCAACTCTTCCATCACCAGATTGCCAATCAGTTTGCTGGGAATTTCTCGCTCGCCGGTGGCGCGCAGCTGCGTTTTAATGTGGTTGACCGCGTTGTCGACCGCATCAGCGCTTACCGGCCGCTTCTCTAGCGCTTTCATCATGCCGCTGGCCAACTTGTCTTCATTAAACGGCTCGCGCACATCGTTGCTTTTTACCACGCGCGGCATGACCAATTCCGCCACTTCAAAGGTCGTAAAGCGCTCGTGGCACACCAGGCACTGACGGCGGCGACGCACCGACGAGCCTTCACCGACCAGGCGCGAATCAATCACTTTGGTGTCCACGGCGGCGCAAAATGGGCAATGCATGACGTTTCCTGTCGCGATAATAAGGGGCAAACAGTGTAGCGCTTTCTCGAAGGCAACAAAACATAGCGTGCTGAATCAACGCGCTGACGTCGCCGCTGCGCGGCGTAAAAAACGCGCTACGCTTAACGAGGCTTATCGGGCGCCACGTCTGGCCGACCACGGGGAAAAGTATAATGCTCTGAATTTTGTCCGCCCTGCGCTTTGTGCCCTACATCCTGATAAGATCTTTCTCACTCGCTTACGCACGTTTAAAAACAGAAAGGACATTGCATGACGTTCAGGATGCTTTCGGCTTCGGCCGCCTTTTCACTGCTGCTTAGTGGTTGCAGCGCGACGCCGCCTTCTCCGCAGGTTAACGCGCTGCATCAGGAAGTCAGTCAGCTTAATCAACAAATGCGCACCTTGACCCATCAGGCCACGGCGCTGGAAATCCAGGGCCAGCTCAACGGTCAGCTGAATCAGGGTGCCTGGCTGCTGCCGCAGGCCAAAACGCCGGTAGAGCTGGAAACGCAGGTGGGTAAATTGCGTCTGTCGCTGGCGCACGTGCGGGGCGAGCCAGGCGGCAGCCGGGCGGAGTTGACGATTGCCGCGCCCGAAAACCAGCCGCTGCCCGCGCTGCGTGCGCAGGTGGTGTGGGGCGAACTGGATCCCGCCAGCGGTAAACCGCTTGAGGCGGAAAGCGTGAGCCAGCCGCTCACCGTGCCCGCGGGGCTGACGCCGCGCAGCACGGTAACGGTGCCGCTGCGCCTGAACGGGTTCAATCCGCAGCAGCTCGGCTATGTGCGAATCCATCAGGTTGAACCTCTCCTCTCTGCTTCAACGCAGCCCTGATGGCAAAAAAAACGGGCTGCACAGCGCAGCCCGTTTTGATGTTGCCCGAGAGATCAGGGAAGAATAGAAGGCTGATCGGCGCCCTCTTTCTCTACCTTCTGCACCAGCATGTGCTCACGCTTCATACCCAGTTTCAGCGCCAGCGCGGAAGAAACATAGATTGAAGAGATGGTGCCGATAGTGACACCGATCAGCATGGTCAGCGAGAAGCCTTTCAGCAGCGCGCCACCAAAGATGAACAGAATCAGAATCATTGCCAGCGTGGTCAGTGAGGTGATCAGCGTTCGGCTCAGCGTCTGCGTCAGGGACACGTTGGTGATATCGTAAGACGAGCCGCGGCGAATCTTACGGAAGTTCTCACGAATACGGTCCGACACCACGATTTTATCGTTCAGCGAGTAACCGATCACCGACATCAGCGACGCCACAATCGTGAGGTCAATCTCGATGTGGAACAGCGCCAGCAGGCCGCAGGTAATGATGACGTCATGCGCCAGCGCCAGCACGGTGCCCAGCGCCAGACGCCACTCAAAGCGAAAGCCGATGTAGAACAGAATCGCAATCAGCGCCGAGAGCAGTGCCATGGCACCGGCCTGCGCCAAGTCGCTGCCCACGCTGGGGCCCACGAACTCAATACGCTTAACGGTAGCATTTTGCTGCGTGGTTTGGTTGATCGACGCCAGCACTTTACTGCCAAGCTCCTGGCCCGCCGTGCCCGTGGCCGGTGGCATACGCACCATCACGTCACGGCTGCTGCCAAAGTTCTGCACCAGCGGCTCTTCAAAACCCGCCTTCACCAGCCCCTGACGCAGTACGTCCAGATCGGCCGGCTTTTCCAGATTAATTTCAATCACCGTACCACCGGTAAAGTCGAGGCCCCAATTGAAGCCACGCACGCCGATAATGGCGATAGACGCCACGATCAGTAAACCGGAGATGATGAAAGCCAGCGTGTCCCAGCGCATAAAGTCGACGACTTTACGCCCGTGGTTTAGCTGCTCAATACTATATTCCTGTGCCACAACGCACTCCTCAGATAGACAGCTTTTTAATGCGTTTGCCGCCGTAAACCAGGTTAACGATGGCACGGGTGCCGACGATAGCCGTGAACATCGACGTCGCAATACCGATAGCCGTGGTAATCGCAAAGCCTTTGATGGAGCCGGTACCGACCGCATAAAGAATGATGACTTTGATCAGCGTGGTCACGTTGGCATCGACAATACTGGAGAAGGCGCCTTTGTAGCCCTCGTGAATCGCCTGCTGCACCGAACGTCCGTTACGCAACTCTTCTTTAATACGTTCGTTAATCAACACGTTGGCATCTACCGCCACCGCCAGCGTCAGCACAATACCGGCAATGCCCGGCATTGTCAGCGTGGCGCCAGGCAGCAGCGACATGATGCCGACAATCAGTACCAGGTTGCAGAGCAGTGCGCTGGTGGCAATCAGACCGAACTTTTTATAGAACACGACCATGAAGATCACGGACGCAATCAGCCCCCACAGACAGGCTTCAAGCCCCTGCGTGATATTCTGCTGCCCCATGGTTGGACCAATGGTACGTTCTTCAACAATTTGAATCGGCGCAATCAGCGCACCGGCACGCAGCAGCAGTGAAAGCTGGCGCGCTTCATTCGGGTTGTTGATGCCGGTGATGCGGAAGCTGTTGCCCAAGCGAGACTGGATATTGGCGACGTTAATCACCTCTTCCTGCTTCTGCAAAATGGCTCGACCGTTGGCATCTTTCTTACCGCTGTCCTTGTACTCCACAAACAGGGTCGCCATCGGCTTGCCGATATTGTCCTTGGTGAAGTTAGACATGATGTTACCACCGGTGCTGTCCAGCGAGATATTCACCTGCGGCTGGTTGTACTCATCCATGCTGGAGGTGGAGTCCGTGATGTGGTCACCGGTCAGAATCACGCGCTTGTACAGCACAACCGGCTGCCCTTCGCGGGTTTTCTTCACTTCCGAGTCACCCGGCACGCGTCCGCTGGCGGCCGCACCGGGATCAACGGACGTGTTCACCAGGCGGAACTCCAGCGTTGCGGTCGCGCCCAGAATCTCTTTGGCGCGCGCGGTATCCTGGATACCCGGCAGTTCCACCACGATACGGTCTGCACCCTGGCGCTGAACGAGTGGCTCAGCAACGCCCAGTTGGTTAACGCGGTTACGCAGGATCGTAATGTTCTGCTGTACCGCATATTCACGTGCTTCACTCAGACGCGCATCGGTCATCACCGCCCGTAATCCATCGTTGCCTTGGCTACTGATCACCAAATCACGATGACGCGGCGTCAGGTAAGCGATGGCCGCATCGCGGCTCGCGGCGTCGCGGAAGCGCACTTCTACGCCGTAGTTCGCGATTTTATTCACGTTGGTATAGGGAATACTTTTGTCGCGCAGGTCGCTGCGCAGGCTGTCAGCGTTCTGATCTTGCAGCTTGCCCAGTGCCGTATCGACATCCACTTCCATCAGGAAGTGCACGCCACCGCGCAGGTCAAGCCCCAGCTTCATCGGCTCAGCTTTCAGCAGGGTTAACCAGCGCGGCGTGGCCGGTGCGAGGTTAAGCGCCACCACAAAATCTTCACCCAGCGCGCTGGTTAAGGCTTCGCGCGCGCGCAGCTGAACATCGGTATTGTCAAAGCGGGCCAGAATGGCACCGTTTTCCAGCGCGAGGGATTTGCTCTGGATATTGTCCTGTTTCAGGATGGTCTGGATCTGATCCAACGTTTGCTCACTGGCGGCGCCACCGCGCGCACCAGTGATTTGAACGGCCGGATCCTCACCATAAAGGTTTGGAAGCGCATAGAGCAGGCCGACGAGAATCACGACGACCAGCATGATGTACTTCCACAAAGGATAACGGTTTAACACGGCAGTTCCCTTCGGGAAGAAAAATTACAGCGCCTTCATTGTACCTTTCGGCAGAACGGCGGCCACGAAATCACGTTTAATCACTACTTCATTGGTGTCGTTCAGCGCGATGGAGATATAGCCGGTTTCAGCCACTTTCGTTACGCGTCCAACCAGACCCCCGTTGGTCAATACTTCATCACCTTTAGAGATGGAATCCATCAGCTTCTTGTGATCTTTGGCACGTTTCTGCTGCGGACGCAGAATCATGAAATAGAAGATCAGGCCAAACACCACCAGCATGATCACCAGAGTGTAAGGACTTCCCTGCGACGGTGCGCCCGCAGCGGCCACTGCGTCAGAAATGAACAAGCTCATTTAATTTCCCTCATTGATAAAGTTATCAGACGTTTAACGGTGGTACCGCTTTGCCCGTCCGTGTGTAGAACTCGCTAACAAAGTGCTCTAATTTACCCTCTTCGATAGCCTGGCGTAAACCCGCCATCAGCCGCTGGTAATAGCGCAAATTGTGGATGGTGTTGAGGCGTGCACCCAGTATTTCGTTACAGCGATCAAGATGATGCAAGTAAGCGCGCGTGTAATTGCGACAGGTGTAACAATCGCACTCGGCATCCAGCGGCGCGGTGTCATCTTTATATTTGGCATTACGGATCTTCACCACGCCGTCGGTGACGAACAGGTGACCGTTACGGGCATTGCGCGTAGGCATCACGCAGTCAAACATATCGATACCGCGGCGGACGCCTTCCACCAGATCTTCTGGCTTGCCGACACCCATCAAATAACGCGGTTTATCTTGCGGAATTTGTGGACAGACGTGCTCAAGAATACGGTGCATGTCCTCTTTAGGCTCACCCACCGCCAGGCCGCCCACAGCGTACCCATCAAAGCCAATCTCTACCAGACCTTTAACCGAGACATCTCGTAAATCTTCGTAAACGCCGCCCTGAATGATGCCAAACAGCGCATTTTTATTGCCCAGCGCGTCAAAACGATCGCGGCTGCGCTGCGCCCACCGCAGCGACATTTCCATGGAGCGCTTGGCGTAATCCCAGTCAGCAGGATACGGCGTACACTCGTCAAAGATCATCACGATATCGGAGCCGAGATCGTGCTGAATTTCCATGGATTTTTCCGGATCGAGGAAAATTGCGTCGCCATTGATCGGATTGCGGAAGTGCACGCCCGCTTCGGTGATTTTACGAATATCGCCCAAGCTGAAAACCTGGAAACCGCCGGAATCGGTGAGGATCGGCCCCTGCCAGTTCATGAAGTCGTGCAAATCACCGTGCAGCTTCATGATCTCCTGACCCGGACGCAGCCAAAGGTGGAAGGTGTTGCCCAAGAGGATCTGCGCGCCGGTCTCTTTCACTTCCTCCGGCGTCATGCCTTTTACCGTGCCGTAAGTGCCGACCGGCATAAACGCTGGCGTTTCGACGACGCCGCGATCAAAGACCAGACGGCCACGACGTGCGCGGCCATCGGTAGTATCTAATTCAAATTTCAAAGTAACCTCATCAGAAAGACAGTCTGACTTTTATGCCCCAACGGTTTCGTCAGGCGCTTGTGGATTACGGGTGATGTACATGGCATCCCCGTAGCTAAAGAAACGGTACTGCTCTGTCACCGCGCTTTTATACGCCGCCATGGTATGTTTGTACCCGGCAAACGCGGAGACCAGCATAATCAGCGTGGATTCCGGCAAGTGGAAATTGGTGATGAGCGCATCCACCACCTGATAGTGATAGCCCGGATAGATAAAGATTTGGGTATCATCAAAAAATGGCGCAATCAGCGCGTCTTCACAGGCCTTGGCCGCGCTCTCCAGCGAACGTACCGACGTGGTGCCCACCGCGACCACCTTGTTGCCGCGTGCTTTACACGCCAGCACCGCATCTACGACCTCTTGCGGCACTTCGGCATATTCAGAGTGCATGATGTGATCGTTGATGTTTTCCACGCGCACCGGCTGAAACGTCCCTGCGCCAACGTGCAGCGTGACAAATGCCATTTCTACCCCTTTGGCGCGCAAGGCCGCGAGCAGCGGCTCGTCGAAATGCAGGCCGGCGGTGGGTGCCGCGACCGCGCCGGGACGCTCGCTGTAAACGGTTTGGTAGAGCTCGCGGTCCGCCTCTTCATCTGGGCGATCGATATAAGGTGGCAGCGGCATGTGCCCGACGCTGTTGAGAATATCCAGCACCGCGCGATCGTCCTCGAACGCAATTTCAAACAGCGCATCGTGGCGCGCCACCATGGTGGCTTTCACGCTCTCATCGTCACCCAACAGCAGTTCGGTACCCGGCTTGGGGGCTTTTGAGGCGCGCACGTGCGCCAACACGCGCTTGTCGTCCAGCATGCGCTCAACCAGCATTTCGATTTTTCCGCCGCTGGCTTTACGGCCATAGACGCGGGCCGGAATCACACGGGTATTGTTGAACACCAGCAGGTCGCCCGGCTTGAGTTTGTCCAGGACATCGGTAAACACGCCGTGATTCAGCGCGCCCGTTGGGCCATCAAGCGACAGCAGACGACAGCCGCTGCGCTGCGCCTGCGGGTAGTGAGCAATCAAAGATTCCGGTAAGTCAAAAGCAAAATCGGCAACACGCATGGTTCACTTCTTTTCTGGACGCAAAAAACAGGCGGCACAGTTTAGCTGAAAAGTGGACAATTCTGAACAACTGGCTGCGCTGACCCGATTCTGCCTATAATACCGCATGAATTTTCTCGCTCACTTACACCTTGCCCACCTGGCGAACAGTTCACTGCTGGGCAACCTCATGGCCGACTTCGTGCGCGGCAACGTCGCGACGCAGTGGCCCGATGCGGTGGTCGCAGGCATCGCCATGCATCGCCGCCTTGACGTCCTGACCGATAACCTGCCAGAAGTGCGTACCGCCCGTGCCTTTTTCCGCGACGAAACGCGCCGCGTTGCGCCTATTACGCTGGATGTTATCTGGGATCACTTTCTCGCGCGGCACTGGAACACCCTGCATCCCACGCAGTCGCTGTCGGCATTTTCCGCCGCTGCCGAGCGCGCCATCGTGCCGCATTTAGCCGGGGCGCCCGAAGGCTTTGTGGAACTGAATGCCGTGATGTGGCGCGAGCGCTGGTTCGAGCACTACGCGGATCCTGCTCGTCTGGAACGCGTGTTAAACGGCATGGCACATCGCCGCCCGCGCCTTGCCGCGCTGCGCGACTCCTATCAAGATTTTGTTGATCACTACGCGCAGCTGGAGCCGCTGTTTTTCCAGTTTTACCCGCGCCTGATGGACGCCGCACGCGCACAGTTACTGTGATTGCCTGCGTGGTGCTGCGCCCTGTACGGATTGGCTAAAAACGCACCCATTGCACAGCGCCACGGCTTGTCAGCCCAGCCTATTTCCGGCTTAATAAGCCTGGCTTAACTTTTGTAACCGCTCTCATCGCGTAACGCCGCATTTCACGGCGTTTTTCCTCTGCCCTTTAGCTGACAATCATTAGAGGTAAAGATGTCATCTGCCACGCTTACTGAACTTGATGCGCGTTATCATTTTGCGTGCGACGTCGCCAAAACCGCAGCCAGCCGCGCGCTGTCCTGGTATCAGCAGCGTCATCAATTGGTGGTTGAGCATAAAAAGCATCTGCAGGACGTGGTCAGCGAAGCCGATCGCAACGTGGAAGCGCTGGTGAAGCATCTTATTCATGAGCGTTTTCCTGAAGATGCAGTGCGCGGTGAAGAGAGCGGGGGCGAGATTGCCGGGGCGCGCTTTATCTGGGTTATCGATCCCATTGACGGCACCAGCAGCTTCGTCAATGGCCTGCATAACTGGTGCGTGGCGCTGGCGATTGTGTGTGAGGATGAACCGGTCATTGGCGTGGTATGCGACCCAAATCACCATGAAACTTTTCACGCCTGTCGCGGTAAAGGTGCCTGGGTCAATGATACCCGTATCCAGGCCCATAGCGCGCAGGCGCTGAATCAGGGCGTACTGGGCGTTAGCAGCTCCAATAGCCAGCCCGCCGAGGCGTTTATCACGTTAATCAGCGGCCTGCTGGCACAGGGCGGCATGTTTATCCGTAACGGCTCCGGGGCGCTGATGAGCGCCTGGGCGGCCGCCGGTCGCCTGATTGGCTATTACGAAGCGCATATGCATCCGTGGGACGGCTTACCCGGCATTGTGCTGATGCGCGAAGCGGGGGGATGCACCAACGACTACCTGATTCACGCAGGTCTACAGAACGGCAATCCGGTGCTGCTCGCAAACGCTGTGCTTTATCCGCAGCTTAAGGCCCTTCTTCCCGATCACCCCTCGCTCTAGCGCTGCCGCATGCGAAAGGCCCACTGATTGCTCGGCGGGCCTTTCAGGTCATGCATAAGCGTCCATCACCGTTTTTACACGTGCATCTGAGGTTTTTCTCTTTTTTGCGCAGAGCCTTGGCCCGGCGCAAAACTGCGGTATGCTTTCCCGGTCAATCATCCCCTTAGTGGTATATTTTTGTTTCTTTGCTTTTTTTCGGCGACAGGATGCGCCGATTATTTTTTCGGGATACCGTTTTGATGGCCGCTGGCAGCGGGTAGGTTCGCCGCAGTGCCACCGGCCGTGGCGGGGCTTCAGCCGCAGGCAGCGGCAGTTGCTTTCTCGCTGGCGCGGTGCACGGTGCTGCTTTCGTTCGCCACAGGCTGTGGCAGGTGCCTTTGCCGCGCTGCGGCGACCGAGCAGAGGGCGCCAGGCCGCGCCCTCTGCACTCCCCGGCCCTGCGCCAGCCCCGCTCGCCGCTGCGCGGTGCCTTCACTCCCTCAGCCTTCCTGACGGACCGGCGTCGATTCGCTCCTGCTCAACGCCGCCTCTCGCGGCATCCATGCCGCTCGCCCTGGAAGCCTTCACTCGTTCAGCGAGTGGGGATGGCGCTTCACAACCCCCGCTGTAGGTCTTTTATTTTTTGTAGCGACCGCGCGGCGGTAAGATTTTTAAGGTGCATCCGCACCGCGCGGTGTTAAGCAAACCTCTTTCATGTTTTTTGTCTTCAGGTGCCAGTGCGTGGCGGTAAGATTTTTAAGGCGCCTTCAGACTGCGCGGCGTTAAGCAAACCTCTTTCATGCTTTTTGTCTTCAGGTGCCAGTGCGTGGCGGTAAGATTTTTAAGGTGCATTCACACTGCGCGGCGTTAAACAAAATCCTTTTTTCGCGTTTCTTGTCTTTAGACGCCAGCACGTGGCTGAACGATTTTTAAGTACCATCCCGTCCGCGCGGTATTAATCAGAAGCCGTATCTAGCTTGTGTCTACTGTCTTCTGTCTTTTTCAGCCAGCCACTGTCTGTGCAGACCTGCTTACAGCCATACAGACAACACCAGACACAAAAAAAGAAAAAGGCTCTTAAAGGCGAGGTTTGTTGCGCCATCCGGAGCGCCGAACGGAGCGTGACGGCCAGGACGAAGCGGCATGGATGCCGCTGAGAGCGCGGAATGAGCCAGGGATGGCGAATCCGCGCGGTCCGTGAGGCTGGCGCGGCGGAGTGAGGGAACAGCGGAGGCTGGCGCAGGGCGCGGATTGCAAAGGGCCGCGCCCATCGGCCCTTTGCCCGTACGCCGCAGCGGGGTGGCTGGAACTCCCGCAGGGTTAGCGGGCGGAACCCGCTCAGGGTTCGGTAAAAACCGGCTGAGCGGTCGGAACCCGCGCAGAATCAGGCCAGCGCAGCGGTCAACGCGCGAGCCCGCGCAACTAAAAACCGGCTTGAGCGGGCCGGAACCCGCTCACTCTCACACCTTGCGCTTAACCCACGGCCATGCCAGCAGCAGCACCGCGATCCACGCAAATCCGACGTACAGCGACACGCGGGTGTCAGGGAAATAACCGATCAGTCCGATAATAAACGCCAGAAACGCGACGCCAACCCACGCCGTGGCGCTGCCACCCGGCAGAGCAAACTGCAGCTTGCCCGACTCAGCTTTGCCAATCTTGCGGCGGAAGGCAATTTGCGACAGCAGAATCATAATCCACACCCACACGGTCGCGAAGGTGGCAAGCGACGCGATGACAAGGAACACTTTTTCCGGCATCAGGTAGTTGAGGTAAACCGCGATAAGCATGGCCACCATCATGACCACTACCGTGACCCACGGAATACCGCGCGCAGATACCTTCTGGAACACCTTCGGCGCGTGGCCCTGCTGCGCCATACCGTGCAGCATGCGTCCCACGCCAAACACATCGCTATTGATCGCTGAAAGTGAGGCCGTTAGCACGACAAAATTCAGAATTGAAGCGGCGGCGGCAATCCCCAGATGCTGGAAGGTCAGCACAAATGGGCTACCGGCAGTGCCGACCTGATTCCACGGATAGATCGACATAATCACAAACAGCGTACCAACGTAAAACACCAGAATACGCAGCGGCACGGAATTAATGGCGCGCGGAATCGATTTGGCGGGCTCCTCCGCTTCGCCGGCAGTGATGCCGATGATCTCAATCCCGCCGTAAGCAAACATCACCATCTGTAACGACAGCAGCATGCCCACAATCCCGTGCGCAAAGAAGCCGCCCTGCGTCCACAGGTTATGAATGCCGGTGGGCTGCCCCCCGTTGCCAATACCCCAAAAAATCATGCCAAATCCGGCCAGGATCATGGTGATAATGGTGGCCACTTTAAAGAAGGAGAACCAAAATTCCACTTCCCCAAACACCTTCACGCTCATCAGGTTGATCGCGCCGATAATCAGCACCACCGACAGCACCCAAATCCAGTGCGGCACGTCCGGGAACCAGACGCTCATATAGATGCCAAAGGCGGTGACATCGGCAATCGCCACAATCAAAATTTCAAAGCAGTAGGTCCAGCCTGTGATGTAGCCTGCCAGCGGGCCGAGGTAGTCCTGGGCATAGCGCGAGAACGAACTGGCCTGGGGGTTGTTCACCGACATCTCGCCCAGTGCGCGCATAATAATGTAGGCCACTGCACCGCCGATGATATAGGCCAGCAGCACGCTCGGCCCGGCCATTTTTATCGCGTCGGCAGAGCCATAAAACAGGCCGGTCCCGATGGCGGATCCCAACGCCATAAAACGGATGTGGCGCGTGCTCAATCCACGTTTGAGCTTGTTGGTTTCTTGCATAACACCTATAACCTGGTCAATGAAAAAACCACGGGCAAGCCCGTGGTTAAAAGTAACAGCCGTGTCGCTTACTGATGAACGGCGACGCGTTCACGCCCTTTAGCGCGATCAACCAGCGCCGCAACGACCAGCATCGCCAGCGAAGGCGGCAACCACGACAGTCCCTGATCGGCCAGCGGTAAGTGCTGACTAAACAGCGGCAGCACCGCTTTAAAGCTGGTGGTTTTCACTGCATCAATGATACCGAACAGCAGGCTTACCAACATGGTCGGCGCAATGATGCGCGTGCTTTTATGCCACCATTTCAGCGTAAAGCTCAATACCACCAGCACGATACACGGCGGATAAATCGCCGTCAGCACCGGAATAGAAATCTGGATCAGATGGCTCAGACCGAGGTTAGAGACCACCATTGAGAACAGACCTAAAACAAAGACCAGCGCTTTATACGACAATGGCAGGTATTGCGCAAAAAATTCCGCACAGGCGCAGGTTAAGCCCACTGCCGTTACCATGCAGGCAACAAAGATCAGTGCGGCAAGGAAGGTGCTGCCCATACCGCCAAAAGAGTGCTGCACGTAGGCATGCAAAATGGCGGCGCCGTTGGCATTTTGATCCACGATTGCGCCGCTGCCCGATCCCAGCTTAAACAAGCTGAGATACACCAGCGTCAGACCGACGCCGGCGATAATGCCCGCCAGCATGGTGTAACGCGTCAGCAGTTTGGCATCTTCAACGCCGCGCGAACGCGCCGCATTCACGATAACAATACCAAATACCAGCGCACCCAAGGTGTCCATGGTGAGATAGCCATTCACAAAACCGCTGGAGAAAGCGGCACGCTGATAATCCGCCGCGGCCGGTGAAATCCCGCCAGCAGGCCACAGCAGCGCCGCGACGCCCAGAATGGTCAGCGCCACGATTTTCAGCGGGGCCAGAACGTGTCCAACCGTGTCCAGCAGTTTGCCGGGATAAAGCGAAATACCGATAACCAGCGCGAAGTAGATCAGACTGTAGACAAACAGCGGCAGCGCGCCATCGCCGGTCAGCGGGGCAATGCCCACTTCGAACGAAACGGTAGCGGTGCGCGGCGTCGCGAACAGCGGCCCTACCGCGAGATAACACACGGTGGCCAGCAGTAATCCGGCCGCCTTGCCAATCGGCGAACTCAGCGCGTCAATGCCGCCGCCCACGCGCGCCAGCGCGATAACGGTCATGACCGGCAGGCCGACCGCGGTGATCAGAAAGCCCAGTGCGGCTACCCAGACGTGTTCGCCTGACTGTATGCCGACCATGGGAGGAAAAATGATGTTGCCAGCGCCGACAAACAGGGCAAACGTCATAAAGCCCAGCGCCAGGATATCCTTGGAGGTTAAACGATGTGTCATAAACGTCTGTACTGCCTGTAGCTGATGGTGCGGTGGAAGTTGAGTTTGTGTTGTCCTCTGCATGCGCGAATACAGCGGCTTGTCTGATGAGATCAGCGTGTTGTGCGGGCCAAATCGGTACAGCGCAGGTGATTTAAACGGCTTTTCTTCTGTTCGCAGAGGGATAAATCGACAACGGCGCAAATTAAAACGTTTATAGCGAAGAAAGGCAATACGGGATCGAAAAACCAGAAGGTTATGCCAACAAAGTCGGTGAGGAGAGTGATATAGGCGGAATTAGCGCGGAAATGCCTCAGATGATTTGCTTAAAGTTTCCGCGCGCCAACATTATTCTTTGCAAATTACACTTGCCGGGCGCACAAAGGGCGCGTTTTACACGCCTGTGCGCACAGATTTACAGCCTTACCACACCTGTTGCGCCACCTCGACCACCAGACGAATCTTCTGCCACTGCTGCGCCTCGCTCAGGCTATTGCCCTCTTCTGTTGAAGCGAAGCCGCACTGCGGACTGAGGCAGATCTGGCTGAGATCGATGTACTGCGCCGCCTCTTGCAAACGCGCCTTGACTTGTTCAACCGCCTCCAGCTCGCCCGTTTTGGTGGTGATCAGTCCCAATACCGCCTGCTGGTGGCCGGGTTTGATAAAGCGCAGCGGCTCAAAGCCCCCGGCGCGTTCGTTGTCATATTCAAGGAAGAACGCATCCACGTTGACGCTGCCAAACAGGATCTCGGCCACCGGCTCATAGCCGCCTTCAGAAATCCAGGTAGAGCGGAAATTACCGCGACACACGTGCAGACCCACGGTGAGGTCGGCGGGTTTATCCGCTAGCGCGGCGTTAAGGACCTTGGCATAGATGCGCGCCAGCGCCTGCGGGTCGTCGCCGCGCGCACGGATCTGCTGTTGCTGCTCGGTTGAACACAAGTAGGCCCACACCGTGTCGTCCAGCTGCAGGTAACGGCAGCCAATCGCGTAAAAGGCCTGGATGGCATCTTTATAGGTCTGCGCCAGATCGGCGAAGTAAACGTCCAAATCGGGATAGACCGTTGCGTCTATCACCTGACGTCCCCCTCGGAAGTGCAGCACACTTGGGCTGGGAATGGTCATTTTTGCCACTGCGTCACCGGCAACGCTTTGCAGAAAGCGGAAATGGTCCAGCATCGGGTGCTGCGGGTTAAACGCCACTTTTCCGGTGACTTTTACGCCGTGCGCTTTCGTTTGTACGCCGTTGAACTGAATGCCCTGCTCCGCCTCAAACAGCTCGACGCCCTGCAGATCGCCAAAAAAGTCGAAGTGCCACCAGGCGCGGCGAAATTCGCCGTCAGTGACCACCTGCAGGCCGTTGGTACGCTGCTGTTCCACCACGTGACGGATGGCGTCATCTTCCACCTGACGCAGCTGGTCCGCCGTAATCTCTCCTGAGGCATACTGCTCACGCGCCAGCTTGAGCGGCGCGGGGCGCAAGAAACTGCCGACGGTATCGGCACGGAAAGGGGCTGTATTGCGTTGCATGCTCAATCACTCCTGCTGCAGGCTTGGTTGCGGCGGGAAATCATTTCACCGCGTTATTTAAGCCATCTGGACGTCTATATGTCCAGCAAGAGTGTCATGCAGGTGGATGCGGTGCAAGTGAAAAACGTTCAGCGATAGTGAAGAATTTTCACGGTATGTTGACCACCGGGTTGCCGGTGAGCGCTGCGCGCGCCTGCGCCATCTGCCGATCCGACAGCGGGACGTAACCTGCTTCCGCCACGCGGCGCTGTCCCTGCGGTGAGAGCGCCTGTTCAAGAAAAGCCGCTACCCGCGGCGGCAGCGCTTTGCCCGGCGGTTTATTGACGTAAATATAGAGCGGACGCGCCCACGGGTAACGCCCGCTGCGAATCGAGGCTTCATCAGGCATGACGCTGTCGCCCTGCGCGGTGGCAATCGGCAGTACCTTTACGCCGCTAAGATGAAAACCAAAGCTGGCATAACCAATACTTTGCGGGGTTGCCGCCACCGCCTGCACCACGGCGGCGGAGCCAGGAAACTCGGCGACGTCGGCGCGGAAATCGCCTTTGCACAGCGCCTGCTGCTTAAAGAACCCCCACGTGCCTGAGGCGGAATTGCGGCCAAAGCGCTGGATGCTGCGCGTGGCCCACGGACGCTGGCTGACACCCAAATCGCCCCAGGTTTGCGGCACGCGATGGGCGCCGCACAGGCGAGTGATGGAAAACAGCGCATCAAGCTGCGGCTGGCTGATTTGAGAAAGCGGGTTATCCTGATTCACCACCACCACCAGCGCATCCATTGCGACCGGCACTGCCAGCGGTGGATAGCCATAGCGTGCGATAAAAAGCTGGCGTTCATCACTCTGCATCGGTCGACTCATGGCACCGAGCTGCGCGGCGCCGGCCGCCAGCGCGGTAGGCGCCGTTGAGGAGCCCGCCGCCTGAACCTGCACATTTACGCCCGGCGATTGTTGGCTGAAATCCTCACCCCACAGCGTCATCAAATAGCCCAGCGTATCGGATCCCACGCTGCTGAGATTCCCCGCCAGCAGCGGTTGTTGGCCCTGCGCGAGCGCAGAACATAGCATTAGTGTCAACAACAGCAGCGATTTCATGGACGGGTCCCGTGGCGTTTAGTGCGCCACATTCTCGCGGATCCCCTTTGCGACAATCAACCGCGACGGCAGCACAAAGCTAAAACAGGTCTCCTGATGGGGGATGCTGGTGATCTCCAGCCGCGCACCGTGGTGGCTCAAAGCGTGTTTGACGATAGCCAATCCCAATCCACTGCCGCCGGTGGCGCGGGAGCGCGCTTTATCCACGCGATAGAAACGCTCGGTGAGGCGCGGCAGATGCTCTTCGCTGATGCCCGGTCCATTGTCACACACCTTGAACTGCGCGCCCGCTTTGGTGCGTAGCCAGCTGATATCCAACCGCGTGCCTTCTGGCGTGTGGTTCACCGCGTTATACACCAGGTTCGACAGGGCACTGCGCAGCTGTTCATCGTTGCCGTACACGCTGAGATGCGGATCGGTATGGAAATGAATACTGTGGCGTCCCTGACTGAGGGTTTCAGCTTCGCGCTGCAGCAGCAGCAGCATGGTTGGCACATCCACCACCTCGGTGAGGTTCAGCGCGGGCGCCGCCTCAATGCGTGACAGCGTCAGCAGCTGTTTCACCAGGCTGTCCATGCGGCGCGTCTGCTCCTGCATGGTTTGCAGGGCCTTGTCGCGGGTGCGCGCCTGCATCTCCGCGTCGGTCATCATTTCCAAATAGCCTTGCAACACCGTGAGCGGCGTGCGCAGCTCGTGGCTGACGTTGGCGAAAAAATTGCGGCGTGCGCCTTCGAGCTGATGCATCTGCGTCACATCACGCGCCACCATCAGCCACTGGCCTTCGCTGTAGGGCATGACGCGGAACTCCATGTGATGCTGATTGTTCAGCACCAGCGTCAGCGGCTTGTCAAAAAGACGCTGGCGAATGTAGCGGGAAAATTCAGGATAGCGCAGCAGGTTGAGGATATTTTGCCCGTTATCTTCCGGCCAGCGCAGGCCAAGGTGCTGCTGTGCCAGGCCATTGCACCAGAAAATCGTGCCCTCTTCGGTGGTGAGCACCACCGCATCCGGCAAGGACTCCGCGCCGCTGCGAAAGCGCTTGATCAGATGACCCAGTTCGCGGCGACGGCGGCGATTGCGCAGCTGCATTTGGTACAGACCATAAAACAGCGGCTCCCAGCTGCCGCGCCCGGTGGGCGGCGTCATTGAGCGATCCACCCACAGCCAGTGCGACAGGCGCATCAGGTTTCTGAAATGCCAAAACAACGTGCCGGACACCGCGATAAGCAGCATCCAGGGGAGATAACCGAACAACAGACCCAGCACCAGCGCGGGCAAACAGACCAGCGCCAGCTCGGTCAACAATCTCTTCCAGGAGAGTCGTTCCAGCACGGTAAAAACTCCGTTTAGTAGCGGGCAGAGAAACGATAACCTGTTCCGCGAACGGTTTGTACCATACGATCGTGCCCGGACACTTCCAGCGCCTTGCGCAAACGACGGATATGCACGTCAACGGTGCGATCTTCCACGTAGACATTGGTGCCCCAGACGTGGTTCAGCAGCTGTTCACGGCTGTAAACGCGCTCCGGGTGCGTCATAAAGAAATGCAGCAGTTTATATTCGGTTGGGCCCATTTCCAGCGGCGTGCTTTCTGACATCACGCGGTGCGATGAGGGATCAAGGCTCAACCCCTGCATTTCAATCACCTCTTCCACCGCCATCGGCGAAATACGGCGCATGACCGCTTTGATGCGCGCCATCAGCTCCTTGGGCGAAAACGGTTTGGTGATGTAATCATCCGCGCCCACTTCCAGACCGCGCACGCGATCTTCCTCTTCGCCGCGCGCCGTCAGCATCATCACCGGGATATCCCGCGTCATGGCCTCGCGCTTGAGATGCTTGATGAATTGGATGCCGCTGCCGCCCGGTAACATCCAGTCCAGCAGAATCAAATCAGGCCAAGGTTCGATCAGCTTGTTGATGGCGCTGTCATAATCCTCTGCCTCGATCGGCTGGTAGTCATTTTGCTCCAGCACGAAACATAACATTTCACGGATGGGAGCTTCGTCTTCCACAACCAAAATGCGCTTAGCCATTGTTACTCCTGCTTATGTGACAGCGTTGTCACTCGGATTTGCGGCGTCATTATGCGTCACTTTTATGACACTTTTATGAAAAACCACCCCCCGGAGAAAGCGAGATAAAACAGAAATGTGACAAGGTCATGCGCTTTTTTTCTTTCGCTATCTTAAGCGGTTATAATCCGGGCTGCGATTTTCAGGCACGGAGCGACTATGCGCATCATTCATACCGCGGACTGGCATCTTGGCCAGTTCTTTTACAGTAAAAGTCGCGCGCCAGAGCACCAGGCCTTTCTCGACTGGCTGCTGACGCAAATTGTCCAGCACGAGGTTGACGCGTTAATTATTGCCGGCGATCTGTTTGATACCGGCTCGCCGCCCAGCTACGCCCGCGAAATGTTCAACCGCTTTGTGGTAGCGCTTCAGCCCACAGCGTGCCAGCTGATCGTGCTGGCGGGCAATCACGATTCCGTGGCAACCCTGAATGAATCTCGCGCGCTGTTACGCTGCCTGAATACTCACGTGATTGCCAGCGCCACGTTAGACGCCGACCAGCAGATCCTCACCCTGAAGCGGCGCAGCGGCGAGCCGGGCGCGATCTTGTGCGCGATCCCTTACCTGCGTCCACGCGATATTCTGCGCAGCCAGGCAGGACAGTCGGGCCGGGAAAAGCAGATGTCGCTGTTGGAGGCGATCGAAAAGCATTATCAGCAGTGCTATACGGCCGCGTTGGCGCAGCGCGAGGCGCTGGCGCAGCCGCTGCCGATTCTCGCCACCGGCCACCTCACCACCGTTGGCGTGACCAAAAGCGACGCAGTGCGCGACATCTATATTGGCACACTCGATGCCTTCCCAGCGCAGGCGTTTCCCGCCGCTGACTATATTGCGCTGGGCCATATCCATCGTGCGCAGCGCATCGCCGACAGCGAGCATATCCGCTATAGCGGATCGCCAATTCCTCTTAGCTTTGATGAACTCGGCCGCGACAAGAGCGTGTTTTTAGTGGAATTCAGCCAGACGCTGGAGCGTGTCACCGCCCTGCCCATCCCGGTGTTTCAACCGATGCAGATGCTGAAAGGCAGCATGGCCGAGATTGAGCAGCAGCTGGCCCCGTTTCGTGACGGTCAGTCTGACCAACCGGTTTGGCTCGATATCGAAATCACCACGCAAGAGTATTTGAGCGATCTGCAGCGCCGCATTGAAACCTTAACCTGCGACCTACCGGTTGAGGTGCTGCTGGTGCGCCGCAGCCGCGAGCAGCGCCAGCGCACGCTGGCGCGCATGGACAACGAAACCCTCAGCGAACTGCAGCCGGAAGAGGTGTTTGCTCGCCGCCTGGCGCAGGAATCGCAGCTGGACGACGCGCAGATTGCGCAGCTGACCCAGCTGTTTCGCCATCATCTGGCGGCGCTGGAGGATCCTGCATGAAAATTTTGACGTTACGCTTTAAAAACCTCAACGCGCTACGCGGCGAATGGTTCATTGATTTCCGACGCGAACCCTTTGCCAGCAACGGCCTGTTCGCGATTACCGGCGCGACCGGCGCGGGAAAAACCACGCTGTTGGATGCCATTTGCCTCGCGCTCTATCACCAAACTCCGCGCCTCGGTGGGCTGTCGCAAACCGAAAACCAGCTGATGACGCGCGACACCGCCGAGTGCCTGGCCGAAGTGGAGTTTGAGATTAAAGGCGAAGCCTGGCGCGCCTTTTGGAGCCAGAACCGTGCGCGCGGTCAGGCAGAAGGAAAACTGCAGGCACCGCGCGTGGAGCTGGCGCGCGTGGCGGATAACCTGATCGTCGCCGATAAAGTGGGCGACAAGCTCAAAACCATCGAAACCCTGTCCGGCCTCGATTTTGCCCGCTTTACCCGATCCATGATGCTGTCGCAGGGACAATTTGCGGCGTTTCTTAATGCCAAGCCCGGCGAACGAGCCGAACTGCTGGAAGAGCTTACCGGCACGGAAATTTACGGGCAGATTTCGGTGCAAATTTATGAGCGCTGGCGTACCGCGCGCGGCGATCTGGATACCCTGCGCGCACGCGCAGGCGGCATGACGCTGCTAGAAGAGACGCAACGCGCCGCGCTAACACAGCAGCTGGCCGCGCTGGCTGCGCAGGAGAGCCAGCTCAATCAACAGCTCGCCGCCGCACAGCAGCAGCAGCAGTGGCTGACGCAGGCCGCCGCGCTTGAGACCGAACGGCAGCAGGTGCAGCACGCGCTGCAGGCCGCCGAACTGGCGTGGCAGCAGGCGGAGAACGATCGTCAGCGTCTGGCGCGCGCCGAACCGGCGGAGAAACTGCGCGATAAGCTGGCGCAGCGCACGCTGTTGCTGCGCGATGCTCAGACGCTGGCGCAGCAAGCGGAGGGATTAAACCGTCAACACCGGCTTGCGCAGCAGGCGCAGCAAGCCCAGGCGCAACAGTCCCAGCAGGCGCAGCAAGGGCGTGACAAGGCGCTGGCGGAACAGGAACAGCTGGAAACGCTGCTCACGACACAGGTTATTCCGCTCGATCAGCAGCTCAGCGGGCTCGCACAGCAACGCACAGAACAGCAGTCGCTTCTGGCCCAGCAGCAACAGCGCGTCGTGGAGAGCCAGCAGGCACTGCATCAGCAGCAGCAGGCGAGTGAACGCTTACAGGCACAGTGGGAGCAGCAGCAAGCCTTCCGCGAGCGAGAAGCCGCTGTGGCCGGCTGGGGCGGCGAGCTGAGCCGCTGGCAAGCCGAACTCAACCGCCTTGAGGAGCGCGAGCAAACGCTGCACCAACTGCAGACCCAACAGCAGCAGCTGCGTCACCAACTTGCTGAGCAGCAGCAGACCTTTACGGCGCGCGCGCAGGCGGCCCAACCGCTGCAGCAAGCCGAAGCGGAAGCGAGCCAGAAGCGTCTGCAGGCGGAGCAGGCGCTTACTTCACTTGAGGCTGAGTGCAGCACAGCCACGCTGCACGCGGCGCTGGCACAGCACCAAACCCAGCGCGCTGCCCGTCAACAGCTTAGCCTGCTGGCGGCACACTGGCAGTCCGTAAAACCGCAGCGTGCGCAGCGCCAACAAAAACTGGCACAGCTACAGCTGCACATCGAACAAGAGACGCAGGCGCTGGCCTCGTTGCGCACCGAGTATAAACAGGCGCATCAGACGCTGCTCGACCTGCGTAATATTTGCGAGCTGGAGCGCACGATCGTGCAATTGGCCGCAGAACGTGCGCGGCTGCAGCCGGGCAATCCCTGCCCGCTGTGCGGTGCCTGCCAGCATCCCGCCGTTGAGCAGTACCAGCAGCTGCAACCGGATGAAAATCAACAGCGCGCCGCGGCGCAGGAGCTGCGCGTCACGCAACTGCGCGAAGCCGGTACCGCGAAAGCGGAACAGCTCAAGCTGGCGCAGCAGCAGCAGCACACCCTGACGCAGGAAGTCCAGGAACTGGATCAACAGCTCGCGTCCGATGCCGAGCGGTGGCAGAGCCTGAGCGGTGAGCTGGCGCTTACCTTTACGCCGGAACAGGCGGAGGAATATCGCACCTGGCTGCAACAGCAGGAAGCGCAGGAGGCTGAGCAGCAACGGTTATTGCGCCAGCGTGAACAGGCGGCGACCGCGCTGCAACACGCCAAAGACGCGCACCATCAGCAGCAGCAGCGCTGGCAGCAGCAGCAGAGCGAACAGCAGCTGGCGCAACAGGCGCTCGCCAGCCTGCAAAGCGCCCTCACTGCGCTGGATGCGCGCGTCGCCGAGGCCCAGCAGGCCATGCTGCAGTTGGAAGAGGCGCTGACACAGCAGCTGACCGCGCACGATTTTTCCCTGCCGGCACCGGCAGATCGCGCGCAGTGGCTTGAGGCACTGCATCAGCGCTGGCAAGCCTGGCAGCATAGTGAGCAGTTGCTCACAGCCTTGCAGCCGCAGCGGGCCAAAGCCGAAACCGAGCGCCACAATCTGCAGCAAAATCTGGCGCGTGAGCAGCAGCAGCTTACCACCCAGCAGCAGACGCTGGATGCGCTGGAGCAGCACTATGCTCAGATGCAGCAGCAGCGTGTGGCGCTGTTCGGCGAGCGCGCGGTCAGCGACGCGCGCCAGCAGCACAAACAGCAGGTGCAGCAGGCTGAGCAGCATCTGGCCGAGCAGCAGCGGTTGTTGCAGCAAGCGCAGCAGCAGCTGCACAGCCTCACGGGCCAACACGAGCAGCTGTCGAGCCAGCTTGACGCCCTGCGTCAGCGCAGTGAGGCGGCGGAAGCGGCCTTTGCAGCCGCGCTGGCGCAGAGTGATTTTTCTGACGAAGCGGCCCTGCGCGCCGCCCTGCTGGATGACGCCGACGCGCAGCCGCTGCGCCAGCGTCTGCAGCGGCTTGAGCAGCAGCGCCAGCAGCAGAGTGTCCTGCAGGAGCAGGTCGCCCAGCGCCTGCATATCCATCAGCAGCAGCGCCCGGCAACGCTCACTGACGAACACGCCGCCGCGCTCCCCGCCCAGCTGGACGCGCTGCGCACTGCGTTGCGCGACACGGCACACCGGCAGGGCGAAGCGCAGCAGCAGCTGCAAAGCGATGCGCGACTGCGCGATCAGCAGCAGTCACTGCTGGCGCAAATCGCGGAGGAGGAGCGCACGCTGGCGCAATTAAGTCAGTTAAACGACCTTATTGGCTCGGCCAAAGGTGATAAATTCCGACGCTTTGCCCAAGGCCTGACGCTCGATCACCTCGTCTGGCTGGCCAATCGTCAACTGGATCGCCTGCATGGTCGCTACCTGTTGCAGCGACGCCTTAGCGATGAGCTGGAACTGGAGGTGGTCGACACCTGGCAAGCCGACGCCACGCGCGATACCCGCACCTTGTCAGGTGGAGAGAGTTTTCTCGTGAGCCTGGCGTTAGCGCTGGCCCTGTCGGATCTGGTGAGCCACAAAACCCGTATCGAGTCGCTGTTCCTGGATGAAGGCTTCGGCACGCTGGACGCCGAGACGCTGGACGCCGCGCTGGATGCGCTTGACGCGCTAAACGCCAGCGGTAAAACCATTGGGGTGATAAGCCATGTGGAAGCCATGAAGGAGCGCATTCCCGTGCAGATTAAGGTGCGTAAGGTCAATGGATTGGGGTTCAGTAAGTTGGAGCTACCTAAGTGAGTTGGCCAGCGCGCTGGCCGGGCGCCGCGGGGGCCGGTATGACTCTGAGCGGGTTCCGGCCCGCTATGCCGGTGTTTACTTAACCCTGCGCGGGTTCCGACCACTCAGCCGGCATTGCTCTGAGCGGGTTCCGCCCGCTAACCGCACGGCAGTTTCATCCGCCCCGCTGCGGCGTACGGGCAAAGGGCCGGTTTTGAGCGGGGTCCGGCCCGCTATGCCGATTTTTAGTTGCGCGGGCTCGCGCGTTGACCGCTGCGCTGGCCTGACTCTGAGCGGGTTCCGGCCACTCAGTCGGCATTGCTCTGAGCGGGTTCCGCCCGCTAACCGCACGGCAGTTTCATCCGCCCCGCTGCGGCGTACGGGCAAAGGGCCGAGGGCGCGGCCCTTTGCAATCCGCGCCCTGCGCCAGCCTCCGCTGTTCCCTCACTCCGCCGCAACGGCCTCACGGACCGCGCGGATTCGCCATCCCTGGCTCATTCCGCCCTCTCAGCGGCATCCCTGCCGCTTCGTCCTGGCCGTCACGCTCCGTTCGGCGCTCCGGATGGCGCTCAACACCGCCGCCTGTAAGGGCCTTTTTATCTTTTCCGTTTCGCGTTGTTTGCATGGCTGCAAGCAGGTCTGTGCAGACAGCGGATGGCTGAAAAAGACAAAAGACAAAAGACAAAAGACAAAAGATTCAAGACAGAAACGGCTTCTGGTTAACACCGCGCGGGCGGGATGTTAATTAAAAATCTTAGCGCCACGCACTGGCGTCTAAAGACAAAAACATGAAAGAAGGGTTTTGCTTAACGCCGCGCGGTGCGGATGCACCTTAAAAATCTTACCGCCACGCGTTCGCTGCAAAAAACATCATGGCTTGCAGCGAGGGGTGTGAAGCGCCATCCCCACTCGCTGAACGCGTGAGGCCTTCCAGGACGAGCGGCATGGATGCCGCGAGAGGCGGCGTTGAGCAGGAGCGAATCGACGCCGGTCCGTCAGGAAGGCTGAGGGAGTGAAGGCACCGCGCAGCGGCGAGTGGGGCTGGCGCAGGGCCGGGGAGTGCAGAGGGCGCGGCCTGGCGCCCTCTGCTCGGTCGCCGCAGCGCGGCAAAGGCACCTGCCAGTGCCATGGCGAACGAAAGATGCACTGTGCCTCGCGCCAGCGAAAAAGCACCCTGCCGCTGCCTACGGCACAAGTCCCGCCACGGCCTGTGGCACAAGCACCGAGCCGCTGCCTGCGGCAAAAGCCCCGCCACGGCTTGTGGCACAAGCCCCGAGCCGCTGCCTGCGGCAAAAGCCCCGCCACGGCCTGTGGCACAGCACCCCGCCGGGGCCTTCGGCATCCTCCCCCTCTACAGGGGCAAAATCCAGAGTAATGCCATAGCTTTAGCGAGGGCATCCAGTAAACTTGCTCCTTTTACGAGACAACAGGCCATGCCATGACACGTACTATCTACCTGGCAGCCATCCTGCTGCTCGGCGTACTGCTGGGTGGCTGCCAGCAGTCGGCGCCCGCGCCCCGCCCTTCGCTCACGAATCTGTGTGAGCCGGGAACCGCGTCCGACAGCGCAGCCTGCGGATGGAACCGCGCCATGCAGCATCAGCTGAATCACGATTTTCGCGACGCGGCGCGCTACGCCGGTCAACAGTGTTTGGTGCAGTTGGTTTGGCAGGAAACGGGGCGTTATGCCGTGATGCAGACGCAAGGGGATGAGGCGCTCTGCCTACGCGCCTGGCAGTTGATTGGTCAATCACGCGCCCTGCCGCCACCGCCGGATCGCCATCAACCCGCCTGGTTTGGCTTTTCGCCGTCACGGCTCAACTCGCCAGCCCCTCCTGCCGCCACTGGCGCGGGCTGATACCGAACCAGCGGCGGAAGGCGCGCGAAAAGGCGCTGACTTCGGAATACCCCAGCAGCAGCGCCATTTCTGAAATAGGCAGCTGCTTCTGCTGCAGATAATAGGTTGCCATTTCGCAGCGCACTTTATCCACCAACTGCGTGAAGCTAACGCCCTCTTCACGCAGCCGCCGCTGTAGCGACCAGCTCGACAGACCCATTTTTTCGGCAATGGTCTCCAGTACCGGTTCGCCCTGAATCAGTGACACATTGACCTGCGCCCGCGCCTGCTCCACCACGCTCTGCACGGAGGCGCTGCTGTTCAGGCGTCGGATCGCGTCTTGCATCACCATCAGCAGAATCGGATCGTGCTCAGGCATAGTACGCAGCAGGTCGCGCTTGGGTATCAATAAGGAGTTAAACGGCTGATCGAACCATACCGGTGCATCAAACACTTTGCAGTGCTCGTGCCACTGACCGGGACGCGGATGCTCGAAATGCACTTCGCGCGGCGCCCAATTTTTGCCTGCGACGTGGCGGATCAGGTTCAAAAACATGCCCAGCGTCAACTCCGCATCCTGACGGCGACACAGGATCGCGCCGTGGCGCACTTGATAATCAAGCCGCCAGCAGTCGCCTTTGTCCACCAGCCTCGTCAAGGTATCGTGCTGGTGCCAGGGAAACGCATTCACCACATTGTGCAGCGCCTGCTCGAGCGTGGCAGAACAGAGGCCAATGTAGCCAATCAGGCCTAATGACTGCGGTTTGAACTGCTTGCCGTAATGCAAACCGAAGTTATCAAAACCAGAATGGCGCGCCGCTTCCTCCATGACGCGGCAATAGTTCACCAGTCCCAAACTCAACGTCGGGCTGGCCAGCAGCTCTGAATCAATGCCGCTGATGCCAAAGATGCGGTCTACGTCACCGCCTTTATCGGCAATAAAGGAACTGAGTCCGGTCGCGGCGGCGGCCAGTACGCCGCGATGGCTGGCAGACGCCGTGAAGGCGCTGAATGCTTCAGCAGGAATTAGTGCTTGCATGACAACCTCACAGTGCAGTGAAAAAGCGTGAGTGATATGCAGCAATTTTCATACCAGGCACACAGCAGGCAGCCTGCCCGGCGGCGGCACCCGCGCGTACCAGACAGGCTGCGCGCTGAATACGCAGCGCTGCCCGCTGTTGGTGCAATTTACGCTCCCACAGGCAGCAGTTGGGTTTCCAGGTAGCGGCGGCACAGGCGCACAGAGTGATCGGCCCAGTGCGGCCCCAAACTCTGCGCCATCTCGGTGTCGGCGTGGGTCCCCATCCAGGCGGTCATCTGGATGCGACGCTGCATCAGCAGCGTGGGCACTTTCGCCATGTCGGTATCGCTGATATGCGCCACGCGCTCGTAGCCCTGAATCCAGTTATCCACCCACTGCGCCGCGCGTGGATGATGCTCGACAAAGCTGATCGCCGCCGCCAGATCGTGCAGGTACCAGCCCATGCCGCAGTCATCAAAATCGATCACCCGGGTTTCGCCCTTGTGGAGTAGCAGGTTGGTTAGGCGCAGATCGGCGTGGATCAGGCCGTAGCGTTCGGCACTTTTGCCGTACTCCGCCATCTCAACGCCGATGCGCTGCACGGCTTCGGCCACAATGCCGTGATCGGCCGGGTTGAGGTTTGGCGCATCCTGCCAGCGTCCCCAGTGGCTGCGATCGCTTACCATGGTGTCATGATCCCAGATGATGCGCTGGAAACCCGCGGGTTTCTGCCAGTGCCGGCTATGCTGGTGCAGCCGCGCGGTGATCTCACCCAGCTGCTGAAACGCTTTGGGATCGACCTCAGTGGTGGGCATCTCGCCTGCGATCCAGTGAAACAGCACCGCATGTCGCACCGTGCCGTCGGGCAGCGCCAGCGACAGCACCGTTTCGCCATCGCAAGCGGCAATCGCCTGCGGCACCTGGATGCCGGTTTCACGCAGAGCGTCCAGCCACGCCAGTTCGCTCAGAATGTCGGCTTTGCTGTGGTAATCAGGCCGATGCAGACGCAGCGCATAGCGTTGACCGCCGGCCTGCAGCAGAAACGTGGCATTTTCAGAGCGGCACAGCAGTGAGAGTGTGCCGTGCAGCGCGGGCGGGTAACAGGTTAGCGCCTGCTGCGCCAGCTGACTGACCGCGGCATTGCTTAAGGTATCGGATTGTTTGGCACTCATGATCGTTCTCCTGCTTCACGCAATAACAAGGGTATGGCATGAGCATGAGCGGCCCGCGCCTGCGCTGCTTGACCGCAAATAACACAAAGTTGACCTCAAGATGCAGCGGCCGCTTTTTTTGCCGCGGAGTTGACCGCGCAGCACACCACTCGCCGCGCCGACGTCAAGTATTCCCGCGTCAGGCAGCGGCATTATCCCTCCACGGTAGCGCAACGTACGCACCGCACGGTACAAACCACATACGTATGACGACGGGGAGATAAGCATGAACAACACGCTCAAACCTACGCTGGGAACCCTGCATCTGTGGGGGATTGCGGTAGGATTGGTGATTTCCGGGGAGTATTTTGGCTGGAGTTACGGCTGGGGCGTGGCGGGTACGCTGGGGTTCCTGGTGACCACCGCGCTGATTGCCACACTCTACACCTGCTTTATATTTAGCTTTACCGAGCTCACCACGGCCATTCCCCATGCTGGCGGCCCGTTTGCCTACAGCCGTCGCGCATTTGGTGAAACGGGCGGATTGATCGCGGGAATGGCAACGCTGATTGAGTTCGTGTTTGCCCCGCCGGCGATTGCCATGGCGATTGGCGCCTACCTTAACGTGCAGTATCCGGCGTTGAATCCTAAAACAGCGGCGGTCGCGGCTTATCTGCTCTTTATGGGGCTAAACATTTTAGGCGTGAAGCTGGCGGCCATGTTTGAGCTGGTGGTCACGGTGCTGGCGGTGCTGGAGCTGTTGGTGTTTATGGGCGTGGTCTCGCCCGGTTTCAGCATGGCGAATTTTGCCGCGCACGGCTGGGCCGGGAGCGATCGCTTCGGCCTGCCGGCGGTCTCCGGCATCTTTGCCGCCATTCCTTTCGCCATCTGGTTCTTTCTCGCCATTGAAGGCGCAGCGATGGCAGCGGAAGAGGCGAAAGATCCCAAGCGCACCATTCCCAAAGCCTATATCAGCGGTATTTTGACGCTGGTGGTATTGGCGATTGGCGTCATGCTGCTGGCGGGCGGTGCCGGCGACTGGCGCAAACTGTCCGACATTAACGATCCGCTACCGCAGGCAATGAAAATGATCGTCGGCGAGCACTCAAACTGGATGCATATGCTGGTGTGGATCGGTCTCTTTGGCCTGGTGGCGAGTTTCCACGGCATTATTCTGGGCTATTCGCGTCAGTTCTTCGCCCTCGCCCGCGCAGGCTATCTGCCGCGCAGCCTCGCCACGCTGTCGCGCTTTCAGACGCCGCACCGTGCCATTTTACTCGGCGGTGCCATTGGTATCGCGGCGATTTACAGCGATGGGCTGATCAATTTGCAGGGCATGTCGCTCACCGCTGCGATGATCACCATGGCGGTATTTGGTGCGATTATCATGTACATCATGAGCATGTTGAGCCTGTTTAAGCTGCGCCGCAGTGAACCCAACATGCCACGCAGCTTCCGCGCGCCGGGTTATCCCGTGGTGCCGGGTATCGCGCTGGTGCTTGCGCTGGTGTGTTTAGTGGCGATGCTGTGGTTCAATCCGCTGATTGGTGGACTGTTTATCGCGATGATGGCGGTGGGATACCTCTATTTTCGGGCGACCAAAGCCCAGCGTGCCAACGCGCCGCAGGACGCCATGCTAATGGGCGAGTAAGCCGAATGGCAGAGGCGCAGCACGCTGCGCCTCTGAGTCGAGCTTAGTCCGCCGACTGCAGCGGCCACAGCCAGGCCGCGCCGCGCACGCCGCTGGAGTCACCGTGCATCGCCTTGCGTACCGGCGTTTCACACTCGCGGCCAAACACCCACTGCTTCATCAGCGCGGGCACGGTATGGTAAAGCCTGTCGTTATTGCTCATACCGCCGCCCAGCACAATCACATCGGGGTCGAGCAGGTTAACCACCTGCGCCAGCGATTTTGCCAGCCGCGTTTCATAGCGGCTCATGGCCAGCTCGGCAACCGGATCCTGCTGCGCGATCAGCGCGACGATCTCATTGCCTTTACGCTGTTGACCGCTTAAACGCTGATAGTCGATGGCAAAGCCGGTACCAGACACAAACGTCTCAATACAGCCCTGCTGCCCGCAGTAGCACGGCACTTCCGCGCGATAGCGCAGCTCATCTTCGTCCATCCACGGCAGCGGATTATGGCCCCACTCGCCCGCGTTACCGTTGCCACCGATGCGCGACTCGCCGTTAATCGCCACGCCCGCGCCCGATCCGGTGCCAATGATCACCGCGAACACCAGTTCGTGTCCGGCGCCCGCGCCATCGATGGCTTCAGACACCGCCAAACAATTCGCGTCGTTGGCAATGCGCACGTCACGATTCAGCGCCTGCGCCAAATCTTTGTCCAGCGGCTGTCCGTTAAGCCAGGTTGAGTTGGCATTTTTTACCCGATGCGTATAGGGCGACAGCGAGCCTGGAATCCCGACGCCCACACTGCCGCGCTGCCCCGTTTTCTCTTCCGCCAGCGTCACCAGATCAACCATGGCCTGTACGGTCGCGGCATAATTATCGCGCGGCGTATTGACGCGGTGTCGAAACAGCTCATGCCCCTGGTCAGAAAGCGCGATCACTTCAATTTTGGTACCACCTAAATCAATCCCAATCCGCACGATTTATTCCTCATTATTCTTAAAGGAGATCCCTACAGTAGAAGGCAGAATCGGGAAAGGCAATGAAACCCCTCGGATGTTTCGCTATCATGCGCGCTGACTTTAAGACTTGTGCGCCCGATCGCACCCACGGTAAGGAATCCCGATGTTGTGGTTTAAAAATATGATGGTTTATCGTCTGAATCGTGACATTCCGCTGTCCGCAGACGATCTGGAAAAACAGCTTGCGGCCTTTACCTTTTCGCCGTGCGGCAGCCAGGATATGGCGAAAACCGGTTGGGTCTCGCCTATGGGCAATCGCAGCGAGGCGCTGACGCATGACGTTAACGGTCAATTGATTATTTGCGCCCGTACCGAACAGAAAATTCTGCCCTCACCGGTGGTGAAGCAGGCGCTGGAAGCCAAAATCGAGAAGCTGGAGGCCGAGCAGAGCCGCAAGCTAAAAAAAACCGAGAAAGATGCGCTGAAGGATGAGGTGCTGCACAGTTTACTGCCGCGTGCGTTCAGCCGTTTTAGCCAGACGTTTATGTGGATCGATACCGTCAACAATTTGATTGTGGTGGACTGCGCCAGCGCAAAAAAAGCGGAAGACACGCTGGCACTGCTACGTAAAAGTCTGGGATCGCTGCCGGTGGTGCCCCTGACGCTGGAAAATCCTATCGAGCTGACGCTGACCGAATGGGTGCGCGGTGGCGACCTGCCCGCCGGTTTTGCACTGATGGATGAAGCTGAGCTGAAAGCCGTGCTGGAAGACGGCGGTGTGATCCGCTGCAAGAAACAAGATCTGATTTCGGACGAAATCGCCACGCACATTGAAGCGGGCAAAGTGGTCACCAAACTGGCTCTGGATTGGCAAGAGCGGCTGCAGTTTGTCATTGCTGAAGATGCGTCAATTAAACGCCTGAAGTTTAGCGATACCCTGCGCGAACAGAATGACGACATCGATCGCGACGACTTCGCTCAGCGCTTTGATGCGGATTTCATTTTGATGACCAGCGAACTGGCCGCGCTGTTAACCAACCTGGTGGACGCGCTGGGCGGCGAAGCTAAGCGTTAAAGAGTGCGGAAACATCAGCACGCCTCATGGGCGTGCTGAACGTGCGCACAGATGCGAGACCGTTAGAGATAGCGGCACAGATAAGAGGTGGGTTCTGCCACCTGCAGATGAAACTCACTGTGACCGGGGACATTAAACACCGAGCCCGCTTCGTACCATTTCCACTCAACCTCATCCGGCAGCAGCACTTTCAGCGCGCCGCTCACCACCGTCATCTCTTCCGGCTGGCCGGTGCCAAAGGTGTATTCGCCTTCGACCATCACGCCGACGCTAGCGCGGCCAATGGTGACGCTGTCGAATCCGATCGATTTAACTTTTCCGTCGAAATACTCGCTTACGTTGAGCATGTTACTTCCTCACAGCACATTAAGGTGTCTGGCAGATTACAAGGGAACTCTCTGATCTGTCACGCGAAATAAGTACCGGGCAACGCCCGGTGTGACGGCGCGCGATCAGAGGATCAGCTCCGCCGCCAGTTTCGCCACCAGCACGTTAGACAGCAGCACGGGAATGCCCAACATGTTTTGCAGGAAATCACGGTGTTTCTGGTGATAGCCGATACAGTCCAGCACGACCACATCCGCCCCCTGCTCCTGCAGCGATAAGCCTGCGTCGATCAACTCTGACTGCGCTGCCAGATAAGGACTCGCCACGGCGAAGCACGGTGCGCGGTGCAGACTGCGCCATTTATTCGCCTGTTCGGCCACCTGCTCTTTCACCGGCACCACGATGCCCACTTTGTGCTGCTGGACAATGGCGTTGATCAGCGGGGGAATGATGCGATCCGGCTCCAGCAGCAGCGCTTTCTGCGTGGTGAGTGCGCCAAACTCGCCGGTGCACAACAGCAGAATGGTGTCGTAACCCTGCTGCTCCAGCGCGTGGATTTTATCCTGCAGCCCCTGCTCGACGTTTGGCACGGCCAGACGCACCTGTTCGCCTGACAAAAGACGAGAAACCAGCACCGGTTCGCCCGGCGCAGGCGCATAGCGCTGCGCGATAGCGTCGGTGGTCAGGCCGTCGAGCAGGCCCACGTGATCCACCGCGTCTTCGGGCAAATGCGCCTGCAGTAGCGGCATAATATCGCTGCGCGGCGCCTGGCCGATGGTGAGTGTGACCAGGGATTTTTTCATGCGGACGGTTTCCGCGTGCGCAGATGGCCGAGGCTACCGTACAGCGACAGCAGCAGCGCATACTCTTGGCGGTCATAAAAGGCGCAGGTGCCGCGACCAAACTCTTTGGCCACTTCCACCGCAAAGCGCACCGCGTCCGCGATATCCACTTCGTGGCTGGCCCCGGTACCGCAACCTGGCACCACCGATTCGCTACAGATCGCCACCCCCACCACCGGCACATCGGTGGCCGTGGAGGGTTGAAGAATGCTATTGAGGTGGTAAACGCCGTTGCCGTACGGCGTGATATCCTGGGTGGTAATGGGGAACGTGACGGCAGGTTTGCCGCTGGTCATCTCCATAATGCGCAGCAAATCTTCCGAGACGCGCAGAATGTAGCCCTCTTTCACCGTCGGTGAGAGCGCAAAACCTTTGTGGTTCAGGATACGATTGCCTTTGGTGGTGTCGATCGAGAGGATGGCATCCACGCCCTCCACCACTTCATTCTCGTTTATGGTCAGGTCATCGCACGGGGAATCCATAAAATCCACCGGCTCATGCGGACGCGTTGGCGCATCCGGGCAAATGTGGGTGGTGATCACCACATCCCCGTCCAGTACATCGCCTTTGCCCTGCATCTGCGCCAGCTTTAGCGCGCAGCTGACGGCCGCCACGGCGCCATCAGCGTCCGAGACCAACCCGATACGCGTGGGGCGCGCCCCAATGCCGCCCAGCCGACCAATGATACCCAGCGTAGGCGCGCTGCCGCCGCGGCTTTTACCCTGCGCGCCAGGCACGGTGATGCGTACAAAATCGGTGCGCCCTTTTGCCCCGCTAACCCGTGTGGTCGTCGCGCTGATGTCGGGCAAACCCGCAAACAGATCCACGACCTGTTGGCCATCCACATAGGCGCTGTCCAGTAATTCAAAGACCTGAAGTGTTTGCTGTAAGCTCATGATAAGATTCCTGATTATTTCTTTCTGCTGCTGGCAAACAGTGAGTGGAAGAAACTGTAAAGCGCATCCCCCGCGATAAAGCCAGCGGCCATGACTTCCATAGGTGAACGCCCACGCTCGCCCCAGACGCGCAGAATAATAATGCGCAGCGCAATCCCCACCATGACGGCCCAGCCCGCCGCAGCGTTATTGATCAACAGCCCGGTCGCCAGTAGCACACCAAGCTGACGTTTGGGGCCGCCAATCAGCTGCACGATGGCGCCAGGCACGGCCCACATCAGCAGGTTAAGGGCGATGCCGGGCTCAGCACCCGCCTGAATGGTTTTGGCATAGACGCGCGCCACCGGTGGCAGCAGGTTCTCGGCAAAAAACAGCGTGTGCGCGTACCACACCACCGGAATCGCCACCAGGAACGCCACCATGGCGGCGATCAGTTGGATGCGTCGTCCCCACAGCTCCTGCTGCAGATCAGCGCCGTTGCCGCGCAGAACAAACCCCGCTTTTAAATCGTACCCCATGTCGGCAAACGCGGGACCGGTAGCGGCGGTGAAGCCACACAGCAGGCAGAGCGCCAGCGGAGGAAAGCCCAGTAAAATGCCCAAAATCAGGGTGATTAGCGCCACGGCAAACGCCGGGAACCAGCCTGAGTGCATCGCGGCAATGCCCACGATCAGCTCGTGCACAAAGGCGGCAAACGCCGCGTAGAGAATAAACAGCAGCAGCATCGGCAGCGCCATCTCGCTCCACAGGCCGCCTGCCAGCGCCAACAGCGCGGAGATCAGAAGATATCCAACGGTGCCTAAGCCCAGCGACCGTTTCACTTCATCATCGCTGCGACTGGCCTCGGTGCGATCGTGTCGACCGCGGCGGATCACCTGAATCACCTGCACCAGCGCCACCAGTCCTGCCCCGACCATCACGCCGTGAGGAAGATAGAGTGCGTTGATATCAATTCCGGCCACCGGCTGGGCGTACGCGCGCAGGAGAAAACCGATACCCAGCATGCTCAAGGCCCAAATGTTACCGATAAAAGCGGTACCGAAGGCTGACATGGGGATTTTCAACATCGCGCCGCCGATACCGCCCACAATGCCCGCCACCAGCAACCACGCCTGACGTCCGCCTTTATCGCCTGCCTTAATGGCTTCCGCTGCGGCAACGCCCGGTGGCCAGGCATTGCTGGCCGGAAAGACGCGCGTGTCAAACAGGCGATACAGCAGGTAGGCATCCAGCAGCATGGCGGCACTAACGCCGACAAACAGCGGCAGCACCAGCTGCGGCTCCCCCATCGCCCACGGCACCGCAATCGGCATCAGCAGGCTGTTGGCCGCGCCAAAGGTCGCGGAAGAGATGGCCGTCTGCGCCAGGTTTTGCACCTCTACCGAGCGGTAGCGACGAAACCATTGCAGCGGAATGCGCGCCAGCAGCATGGCAATCAGCGCGCCGATAATGGAGGTATTGGGGGTGACCCCAATAGTGGTAATCAGCTGGACGCCAATCACGGCGCCGGCCACAGACAGCAGCACCAGCATCACGCCGACGCCGATACTTTTAAGAGGATTAGATTGACGCATAGTGTTCCTGTGTTTCACCCTGAAGAAAACGCAAAGAGTCCGCCGCTGTTCGACGTGCGACGCAGCAGCCTGATGTTTTATCGCTCTCTGAATAAAAGAAAATAAGCAGGCCCGAAGACCTGCTTTTTTCCCTGGTGTGGCGCGAATAAACGCCTCAAAAATCGGAATACTGGCCTGAGTTGCCTCAGGGGGTAGCGCCATACTTTTCGGCCATCAGTGCAGCCGTTGCGCGCAGTTCGCTGAGCAGCACTTCCGGGTAGCCCGGGGCCGCTTCCTGCGACAGAAACGAAAGGCACAGTGCCGCGCTTTCGCCTCGATATTTATTGGTGACTGCCACCGCCAGCGAACTGATGCCGGGGAGCGTCTCATTGCGCGCCAGCGCCCAGCCCTGCTGACGAATCCGCGCCAGCTCAGCGCATAGTGCGTCAATGCTGCGCGGCGAGTTGGCGGAAGCTGCCTGCCAATTGCGCTCGACCCGCGCGCGCACCGCCTCATCGCTCAGTTGCGCCAGGAGCACCCGTCCGGTGGAAGTGCCGGTCAGGGAGACGCGTGAGCCGGGGGGCGTCACCAGCTGCGTGAAAAAACGTCCGTGATACATGCGCATCACCAAGACATCTTCGCCGTCCAGCACTGAGATATACCCCATACAACCGGTCCGCGCGGCGAGACGCGCCATCGCGTCAGAGGCACTGTCTACCAGCGGCGTAGAGAGGAAATTACCTGCCACTGACAGCAGCACGCGGCCAACCTGAAAACAGCGGCTTTCCGGATCACGCTCAAGAAAACCTTCACTTTCCATGGTGGCCAACAGCCGAGAAACGGTGCTTTTTGGCAGCCCCAGCCCTTCCACTACGTCAGTAAACGTCAGGCCTGGATGGCCCTGAGTGACGCCATAACGCTGGAAAAGCTTGAGGACAGCGGCGGCATTTTCGAGTGTACTCATGCGGCTAGTTTCACTATGTGGAACTGAGTTCCCGTATCAATAAATTGAAAGTAAAACGCTGGGCTTAATGCGTCAAGCGCATATTTTTAGGCAGACAATTCTTAGGCGTTTTAATGCAGAATAAAATAGGGCGTTAAGCGGGAATTTGCTCAGGCTATCGGGGTTTACTACGGGGTTTCAGCGTCTTAAGGGGAAATTAGCCTGCCTGCGCAGGCTTTTAGCAAAAGCGCACATTTTTTGCGGTGCGCATGCTTCATCTGGCGTCCCTGCCAGCGTGCATTACTCTTTTTCTACGTCCTCGTAACGCACTTTGGCATCCTGCGCTTCTGATTCCGATTTGTGCTCGCTGATGAGCGTATCGGGTTTCGGGTGATCGGCGCGTAACTCATACCAGGTGACGGTGTTACCGGGCTGACCTTTTTCAACGGCAACGACGCGAGCTTCGCGGGGATACGGTGGTCTGGATGGCATACATTTCCCTCTTATGTCAGTTTTCCACACGGACAGCGGCTATCCTCTGTCTGGCTTTAAGTATAGACAACGGGTGTTAAGCGCGAGAAAGAGGGATAAATCTGAGGCGTTAGCTGGCGCGCGCGCGAAGCAGCCAGTGCATGATTTGCTCAACAACACGCGCGGGCGGCTGCATGGCGCTGACCTCGTGATGCGCAGCCTGGCGATAGAGCGGTGCGCGCTCGCGTAAAATGTCGCTCATCTCTTCGGCAATGGGTCGTCCGGTCAGCGTGGGACGCTGCGCCGCTTCAGGCTGCTGCTGCAAACGTTCGGCCAGCACATCCGGCGGCGCGCTGAGCCAAATCACCTGACCTTGCTCACGCATATAGCGGCGATTGTTTTCCGCCAGCACCATGCCGCCGCCTGTGGCAATGACGCTGCCGGGCGCAGTGACGGCATGCAGGGCGTCGGTTTCGCGCTGACGAAAACGTTCCCACCCTTCACTGGCCACAATCTGCGCCACGCTGCGCTGTGTCTCAGATTGCAGATGGTGATCGGTATCGCGAAAGGTGTAGCCAAGCGCCTGAGAAAGCGCCTGCCCCACGGTAGTTTTCCCGCAGCCGCGCGCGCCGATCAGATAGATGGGTAGGGACATTAAGGCTCATCCTCCGCCGTGGTGTTGTGCCGCTCGGGCAAGGTCATCAGGTCAATAATGCGTCGCATCATAGCGGGAAATTTATTTATCAGCCACCGGCTAAGCACAGTTTACGCATTAACGGCAGAGAGTGCTTGTCAACCTTATGATTATCAATGAAAAAGCCATGCACGTTTTGTGCATATGCTGTTTTGTAAGTACAAGCAACATTTGCTTACCAGCAGGATGATTTACTTTACTGACGGCAACCCCCATATAAAGGCGTGAGCGTAATTGGAGGCTATCCCATGCAAAATGAAGAGCAGCAGTTAATCGACAATCTGTTCAGCCGCCTGAAACAGGCAGAAAGCCAAGGCAGCCCGCGTGATGCCGGTGCCGAACAGTTGATCAAACAGCACCTGGCCAGTCAGCCCGGCGCGCCGTATTACATGGCGCAGGCGATTTTGATTCAGGAAGCGGCGCTGAAAAAGCTGAACGCGCAGGTTGAAGAGTTGCAAAACCGCCTGGCGCAGGCGCAACAGCAGCAGGCCGCACCGCAGCAGAGCAGCGGCGGATTCCTCTCCAGCCTGTTTGGCGGCGGCAGCCGTTCTGCCACCCCGCAACAGCCGCCGTCGGGTTGGAACAGCGCCCCGCAGCAGCCGCAGTATGCGCCGCCACAGCAGCAATATGCCGCTCCTGCGCGCGGTACCGGCTTCTTGGGTGGCGCGCTGCAAACGGCGGTGGGCGTCGCCGGCGGCGTGGTGATGGCGGATATGCTGACCAGCATGTTCCATCATTCGCAGCCGGAAGAGATCGTGAACATTATTAACGAGCCGGCACTGCCGCAGGTGGATAACAGCCTGGACACCTTTAACGGCAACGACAGCAACAGCGCCTTCTTGAACGATAACGCCAGCTGGAACGATAACAACTATGCCGATAATAACGACTTCGGCGATTTTGGCGGCGGTGACTTTAATGATGACGACGACAGCTTTGTCTAATCAGCGCTGACGCAACCACTTATCCAGTTCGTTGGCAAACAGCTGGCGGTCACGTTGGTTTAACGCAGACGGACCGCCGCTTTGTACGCCGCTGGCGCGCAGCGTTTCCATAAAATCCCGCATGGTAAGCCGCTGGCGAATCGTATCCGGCGAATAGCGTTCCCCACGTGGATTTAACGCCGCAGCCCCTTTCTCCAGCACTTCCGCTGCTAGCGGTATATCCCCGGTGATCACCAGATCGCCCGGTGCCACGCGCTTTACGATCTCGTTGTCTGCCACGTCAAAGCCCGCCGCCACCTGTAGCGTTTTGAGAAAGGGAGACGCTGGCACTCGCAGCGGCTGGTTGGCGACAAACGTCACGGTGATTTCTGCGCGTACCGCCGCGCGATAAAGCACCTCTTTGATCACGCCGGGACAGGCGTCAGCATCAACCCAAATAGACATCTTGTTTCCTTCTTTACACGCGATTGACGGCGATCATGCCGTGCTGCAGCAGAATGGCAAATGTTATTTGCCCGGCTTGTTATTCCGCTCAGCTGTCGTAAGCTACCTCGCTTAAGGTTATCGAATCACTGAAAGGAAAAAGCGATGCTGGAGAAGAAAATCGGATTTGTCGGCTGTGGCAACATGGCACAAGCCATCATCAGCGGCATGGTGAACAGTGGACTTATCGCCCCGGCGAATATCTGGGTTTATGACCGCAAAGCGGAAACCAATCAGGCGCTGGCACAGCAGTTCGGCGTGACGGCGGCAGACAGCGCGGAAAACCTGGCACGTGAGGTCGATATTCTGTTTGGTGCAGTCAAACCCAACGTGATTCTTAAAGTATTAAAAGACCTGGCGGGTCAGCTCAAAAAAGAGGCGCTGGTGGTCTCTATTGCGGCGGGCGTTACCCTGGACGCGCTGGCGGGCGTGCTGGGCCACGATCGTAAAATCGTGCGCGTCATGCCCAATACGCCCGCGTTAGTCAACGAAGGCATGACCTCCGTGACGCCGAATGTGCTGGTTGAACAGCATGAAACGGATGAAGTGGTGCGCATTTTTAGCAGCTTCGGTAAAGCCGCCGTGGTTAGCGAGTATCTGATTCATGCGGTGGTGGGCGTGAGCGGATCGGCGCCTGCCTATGTGTTTATGTTTATTGAGGCGATGGCAGACGCCGCCGTGCTGGGCGGTATGCCACGCGCGCAGGCCTACCAATTTGCTGCGCAAGCCGTGAAGGGCGCGGCGCAAATGGTACTGGAAACCGGTCAGCATCCTGCCGAGCTGAAAGATAATGTCTGCTCACCCGGCGGCACGACCATTGAAGCAGTGAAAGTGCTGGAAGAAGAAGGGTTCCGCGCGGCGGTGATCAAGGCGATGCAGCGGTGCATGGCGAAATCTGAAGCGTTGAGCAAAGCCTAATGCCAGCGCTCTCCGCGCCTTGCGGGGAGCGCTGCCGTTCTTAATGGTGGAAGCGCTCCACAAAAGAGATGGCCTGCGGGAGCGTCATGGGCTGCTGGAGTCTTTCCACCAGCGCCGCCGTTAAGGTGTACATGCCCGCCGAACACACCGCCGCCACCCTGCCCTCACGGCAGTAAAAGGCGATAAAACGCTTCTCTTGCAGCGAGCCCAACAGCCGATAGTCGTCCCAGAACGACGCATGCCCCACGTATTCGTAGCGCGTGCCGTAGTGGGCGGTCCAGAAAAAAGGCACGCGATCAAACTGCACGTCCTGTCCCAGCATATTACGCGCCGCGACTCTGCCCTGCTGCTGGGCGACGCGATAATGCTCAATGCGCAGCGGCCCTTGTGCGCTGGGATACGTCGCAATGTCGCCCGCGACCCAAACGTGGGGCGCCGCGCGTAGATGCGCATCGGTCTGCAGGCTTCCGTCGTCTTCGCGCGTAAGATCGTGGATAAAGCCGGTAGCGGGCTTCACGCCGGTGGCAAACAGCACCGCGCTCGCTGATATGCGCTGGCCCCCTTTTAAGCGTACCGCACTGACCGCGCCTTCCCCTTCTAACGCCTCCGGCTCGCCGGTGACAAATTTCACGCCGTTACTGCGGTGCAAAGTGTGGAAATAGCGGCCGATCTTTTCGCCAAACGTGTTCACAAAGGGCAGCGGCTGGCGAGCAATCACCGTGACGTCAATGTCGCGATTGCGCAGCGCGCCTGCCATTTCCATGCCGATGAAGCTGTTGCCAACAATCACCAGCTGCTGGGTCTCCTCGACCTGCTTCAGTAGCGCATCCGCCTGATCGCGCGAGCGCAAAACATGCACGCCCGCCAGATCGTTACCGGGGATCGCCAGCGGTTTCGGTTCGCCGCCGCTGGCGATCAGCAGGCGGTCAAATTTTATCTGCTCGCCGCTGTCCAGCGTGAGCATCTGGTTCTGCGTATCCAGCGCGGTGACATCGCCGTGAATGCGCACCACGCCACCCAGCACATCGTCTTTCAGCAGCGCAGGCACCTCATCAATCGTCATCTTGCCCGAGGGCACAAACTTACTCAGCGCGGTACGATCGTAGGGCGCATCTGGCTCCCGCTCCACCAGCATGATGCGGCCTGTAAACCCTTCATCGCGCAGCGTCCAGATTGCTGCGCTGCCCGCCGCCCCCCCGCCGAGAATCACATACACCGGCGCGTCGCCACGCGGTGACGGCGCGGAAGCCGGTGACATCGCCTGCGGATTCACCCACACCGTGCCCTTCTCCACCCGAACCGGATAGCGCTTGAGGTTAGCGAGCGCCAGCGGCTCACACATGTTGCCACTCTTTAACTCGAACACGGCTTTGTGCCACGGGCATATCAGCTTGCCCTCGCAGATCGCACCCTGCTCCAGCGGCGCGCCCGCGTGGGGGCATTTCGCCTGCAGCGCCTGGACATGCTCACCGTCGCGGATCAGCACCACGTCTGTTTCACCCACGCTAAATTGCGTCGGTTTTTGCTGCGCCAGCGACGCCAACTCCACCACCGATTGATAGCTCACAAATAGCCTCCTGCGTTGTAAAAGGGTGTATGCGATAAATCCTTAAACGTAAGTGTGGCAAAGCGTGGCGATTTCGCCGCTTCGGCACGCGTCAACCGCATGAAACGTTCGCGACGGTACGTGCAAGGAGAAAGAGGAAAGGCGGTATTTCCCCGAGCGCACCGGCGGTGGTCGGGGACGTGGCGGGCGATCAGGATTTTCTCAGGCAGCTGCTCATAAAGGTTTTTCGGGCGTCGCCGCTCAGGTTTTTACTGCCGGCTTCGGTGTTACAGGATTTCATCCTCATTTGCTGTGGCGTCATGCTGCCCGCTTTACTGTCTTTTTTGAGACAGTCGCGCATGAAGGATTTACGCGCGTCACCAGAGAGTGACTGCGCGGCAGCGTGCTGATTGCAGAGCGTCATTTTGTTCTGCTGCGCGGTTTTTTCTGCTGCGCTTGCGCTGCCCGCGAAAAGTACACTCGCGGCCAGTAACGCTAAAAAAGACGATTTCATAGCCGTTCCTTCCAGGTCGTGATGGCCTTCTAAGCCTGGCAGGAATCCAGCAAAAAAGGGAACGTTAGACGCGTGGATGGTTGAGCAGCTTCTCAATATAATTGCGCAGCATTTGCGCTTCGGCAGTCTCTGCGCCAGGCGCGACCGGTGGCATGGCGCGCGCAATGCCCGCCGCCATGTCGTTGAACTGCGCGGCGTCCATTTTACGTAGCATCGCCGTCAGGACGATTTCCATCGCCTCTACCTGAACCAACAGCTCTTTTGACGCTTCTTCTTTTTCAGCTAGCTTAATCAGAAGTTCCGCAATAAGGTTTTTCATGCAGCGCACTCCTCAAAGTGAATGCTCAAAAGTTAGCACTGCCCTGTTTAAAACAACAAGCGTTATCCCCGCGCCGTTGAAAAAAAATGAGGGGAAGCGTTAAATAAAAAGCGAAGCAAGATCAAGGCCTAACGGCAAAACGTTTCTTTTTTACGCGCCTCTTTCACACGTGAGACCCAACGCAAATATGCGGATAGCGCATGCCTGCTCGGCGCTGATGCTGAATCTCGCTTTACAGCCGCGAGGATTTCACGCAATGTGAGCGCATTACAAATTAAGAGAATTTATCATGATGCTGCCCACGCTTTCGTTGACCGATATCCTTGCGCGCCGCGACTGGGAAAACCCGGTGATCACCAGCCTGAATCGCCTTGACGCGCATCCGCCTTTCGCCAGCTGGCGCGATGAAGATGCCGCACGTGAACGCCAGCCTTCAACGTCGCTGCGCTCGCTCAACGGCCAGTGGATGTTCAGTTATTTTTCACAACCGGAAGCGGTGCCGCAAAGCTGGCTGCTGCAGGATATGCCCGATGCCGGGACGCTGCCCGTGCCCGCCAACTGGCAGCTACACGGCTACGACGCCCCCATTTACACCAATGTTCGGTACCCCATTCCGGTGACACCGCCGCAGGTTCCGTCGCAAAACCCCACCGGATGTTACTCGCTCACATTTGAGGTGGAGCCCTGTTGGCTGGCGCAAGGCCAAACGCGCATCATTTTCGACGGTGTGAACGCGGCGTTTTTCCTGTGGTGTAACGGTCAATGGATCGGGTACTCGCAAGACAGCCGCCTACCCGCCGAATTTGATCTCAGTCAGGCGCTGCGGCCAGGGCAGAATCGTCTGGCCGTGATGGTGCTGCGCTGGTGCGATGGCAGCTATCTGGAAGATCAGGATATGTGGCGCATGAGCGGTATTTTTCGCGACGTCACCCTGCTGCATAAACCCGACACACAGCTGGCCGATGTGCAGATCGATACCGACCTTAGCCCTGAATACAGTCGGGGCGATCTGCGCGTTCATGTGAAGATCGCGGTCGGTACGCTGCCGCTGGCGCGCTGTCGACTGCGCGTCAGCCTGTGGCAAGACGGCAACTGCGTGGCACAGCATGAGCAGTTGCCCGGCAGCGCGGTCATTGACGAGCGCGGTCACTATCCCGAACGCACGCGGCTGGTGCTGTCGGTTAATGCCCCTTTGCTGTGGAGTGCGGAGACGCCGCACCTCTACCGCGCGGTAGTCTCGCTGCTGGATGATGCCGGTACGCTGATCGAGTCTGAGGCGTATGACGTTGGCTTCCGCCGCGTTAGCATTGATAACGGTCTGCTGTGTCTGAACGGTAAACCGCTGCTGATTCGCGGCGTAAACCGCCACGAACACCACCCGGAGAAGGGTCAGGTGGTGGATGAAGCCAGCATGCGCCGCGATATTGAACTGATGAAGCGGCACAACTTCAACGCGGTACGCTGCGCTCACTACCCTAACCATCCGCTGTGGTACCGCCTGTGCGATGAATACGGGCTGTATGTGGTCGATGAAGCCAATATCGAAACCCACGGCATGCAGCCGATGAACCGCTTATCGGACGATCCGCGCTGGTTTGCCGCCTACAGCGAGCGAGTGACGCGCATGGTGCAGCGCGACCGCAATCACGCCTGCATCATTATCTGGTCGCTGGGCAATGAATCCGGCCACGGCAGCACGCACGATGCGCTCTATCGCTGGATCAAAAGCAGCGATCCCAGCCGACCGGTACAGTATGAGGGCGGCGGCGCCAATACTGCCGCCACTGACATTATTTGTCCGATGTACGCCCGCGTCGATCACGATCAGCCCTTCCCCGCCGTGCCGAAATGGTCGCTGAAAAAATGGATCGGCCTGCCCGGCGAGACGCGCCCGCTGATCCTCTGCGAATACGCCCACGCCATGGGAAACAGCCTCGGCGGCTTTGCGAAATATTGGCAAGCGTTCCGCCAGTTCCCGCGCCTCCAGGGCGGTTTTGTGTGGGATTGGGTCGATCAAAGCCTGACGCGCTACGATGCGCAAGGCCAGCCGTGGCAGGCCTACGGTGGTGACTTTGGTGATACCCCGAACGATCGCCAGTTCTGTATGAACGGGCTGGTGTTCGCCGATCGCACCCCGCATCCGGCGCTGTATGAAGCGCAGCGCGCGCAGCAGTTTTTCCAGTTCGTGCGTGACGAGCAGGATCCGTTCCGCTTTACCCTGCACAGTGAATACCTGTTCCGACGCAGCGACAACGAGGTGCTGCGCTGGTCGATCGAGCAGGCTGGCGTGGCAGTCGCCCAAGGCGAGATCGTGCTGGATCTCGATCCGCAGGGCAGTCAGACCTTCTCATTGCCGGCGCCGGACGCGTTGCAGGGCGAAGTGTGGCTCAACCTTGCGGTGCATCAGCCTGCCGCCACGGCTTGGTCGGAAGCAGACGCCTGCGTCGCCTGGGATCAGTGGCCGCTGCCCGCCGCGCTTGCGCCTTGCGCACCGCCGCATGCGCTGACCGCGCCGACGCTGAGCACGCATCCTACGCTGATTGCGGTGGACCTGCCGCAGCAGCGCTGGCACTTCTCACGTGAAAGCGGCGAACTGGTGCAGTGGTGGATGAACGGGGAAGCGACCCTATTAACCCCGCTCCAGGCCTGCTTTGTTCGCGCCCCGATCGACAACGATATTGGCACCAGCGAAGCGGCGAATGTCGATCCCAATGCCTGGGTTGAACGCTGGGCGCGTGCGGGCTTTAACCAGCTCCAGGCCGAGCTGATTGCCATGCAGGCGGACAGCCTCAATCACGCGGTGCAGATTGATACCTGGCATCAATGGCGCCACAAAGAGAATGTGCTGTTTCGCTGCCACACGCGTTACCACATCGGCGGTGACGGCGCACTGCGTATAGATATGAACGTTGAGCAAGCCCCCGGTTTGCCGCCGCCGGCGCGCATTGGCCTACGCTGCCAGCTGGCTAACGTGCCGCAGCAGGTGAGCTGGTTAGGACTCGGGCCGCACGAGAATTACCCCGATCGCCAGCTGGCGGCGCGTTTCTCGCGCTGGCAGCTGCCGCTGGATGCCCTTAGCACGGCTTATGTGTTCCCCGGTGAAAATGGTCTGCGCGGCGGCACGCAGCAGCTCGACAGCGGCAGTTGGCAAGTCAGCGGCGCGTTTGCGTTCTCGCTGAGCCGCTACAGCCTTGAGCAGTTGCGCGACACGTCACACCGTCATCTGCTGCAGCCGGAGGCCGGCTGCTGGTTGCATCTGGATGGCTTCCACATGGGCGTGGGCGGGGACGACTCGTGGAGCCCGAGCGTTAGCCCGGAATTTCTGCTCTCTCAGCAGCGCTGGCACGTCGCCTTCACGCTGCGTCAATAAGCCAAAGCAACAGGCTGGCGAGCCGGTACGCCAGCCTGGTTTTCGCCAACCTGGCGCGTGTCTGGTGACTGATAAGATGCGTCCCGTTTAATGCTATGCCGGAATGAAAAAATATGTCGAACGATTACTGACAATTTTTCGTGCGACAACTATGTTTAAAAAACCACCGATTATCCTCGGTGAGGCGCCGCCCGTCCTGGGCCATTCGCCTGCGTCATCTCTTATTTCCTCAGCGCCAATGTTTGGCGGCAAGCGTTGTTGTCTCTGCGGAGGTCAGCTTTGAGAACCGTTAATAGCAGCACCAGTCGCGCCATTACCGACTATTTCAACAGTCCGGCCTGGCACGGGCCACACGAAAGCGATCTGCTGGCGGCCATCATGCGTGAACTCATGGATGATGGTCAGTCCGCGACCGGCAACGCCATTATTGCGCGCATCATGGCGAGGATGGAGCGAGAGGGAGATGAACAGCAGCTACACCACTATCGTCAGCTGCTGGCGCTGCTGCTGGATGCGCCTGCGTCCCGATAGCGCAGCGCATCAGGCAAAAAAATTCCCGCCGAAGCGGGAAACAAGACGAGCATTGCCTATACGAGAGTGACGAGAAATTCTTCGTAATGCATAACTATCCTCGCCGCTCACCATGACAAGCGAATGACAACGCCGCGTCTTTTCGACGTTATCCGCAATACACCTGCGTAATCTTACCGTCTTTGTCACCCATGAAGTTCAGCCGATGCAGGTTGAAATCCATGGTGGCCGCGCCGTTCCATGGAATCGCGCGGACGGCACCGTCAAAACGCTGATTCTCAAGGCTGGTCAGCGGCTTACCAATATATCCTTGATACGCCGAGGCGCGGCACTGATCGTTATCTGCCGCTGCCGCTGCGTGGTCATCCGGTTTGCTGGCTGATTGACAGGCCGCAAGCGTCAACACCGCTGCCGCCAGCAGCGCTTTTCCAGGGTAATTCATCACCGTCTCCTTATGGATAAAAAAACAAGCGGTTGCAGAGAGTAGCAAAACCCGATGCCCAGGGACAATTTTCTAGCATATTAAGTGGCCCTCAATGCGAAAAGCGCGATTTTAGCGAAGCGCATTTAAGATAAATCGCATTTACTGCCTAAAATCGTGATAGCCAGAGGCTACACTTATCTAGGATTTTTCTGAGGTAAGCGATATGGAACTGATGATTTTTATCGGCTTCGCCGTGGTGATGACGCTGCTCGCGATGCGGGTGCGTTAAGTGCGGTGCGCCCGCCCAGCGACGTCCAGCACGCCGCTCGGGCTGGCCGCCGCTTAACGCTTGCGTGCCACGTTGTCGTTAAGGTGGTGATTAAACGCATCAAGCGGCATCGGCTGTCCAAGAAAATAGCCCTGTCCCTCTTCACAGGAGAGATCTTTTAGCGCCGCGAGCTGTGCTTCGGTCTCAATGCCTTCCGCCGTCACCGTGAGCGCAAACGCGCGCGCCAGCCCGACAATACCGGCAACAACCGACTGCGCCTGGGGCGATTCAGGAAACTCTTTCATCCACGATCGATCAATCTTTAATCCGTTGAACGGGAACGTCTTTAGATAACCCAGCGCGGCGTAGCCGGTGCCAAAGTCGTCCACCGTCAGGCGTACCCCCAACCCCCGCAGGCCCTGCATAATTTCCAGCGCCCGCTCCGGATGATCGAAGGTGACATTCTCCGTGATCTCCAGTTCCAGCCGCGTGGCGGGCAGGCCGCTGGCCACTAGCGCGTAGGCCACGCGCGCGATTAAATCGTTATTCCGAAACTCGACCGGCGAAATATTGACCGAGACGTAACGCGCACCGCCCCACTCGCGCGCATCGCGGCAGGCGCGCAGTAACACCCAGTCGCTGATGGCGCCAATGAGGCCGTGCTCTTCCGCCAGCGGAATAAACCTGTCCGGCGAGATCCACACGTTGTCAGCCACCTGCCAGCGAATCAGCGCCTCCGCGCCAGCCACCTCACCACTTTGCAGTTGATAGCGCGGCTGATAATAGAGTGTAAAGGCATCCTGCTGCAGCGCCTGCTCCATGGACTGCAGCAGCTGGGTGCGGGTTTCCAGCTTATTGGTCATCTCCGTGGAGTACCACACCCAGCGATCGCGTCCGCTGCTGTGCGCCTGACCAAGGGCAATATCGGCCAGCCGCAGCAGTGCTTCCGGATGCGTTGCATCTTGTGGGGCGCAGACAATGCCCATGCTGGCGGTCAGCGTGAGCTGGTGCGACCCGCTGGTGATAGGCTGTTGAATCGCGCGCTGCAGGACGCGACAGCGGTTTTCCATTCCCTGCCGCGAGCGCTCGCGCAACAGCAGGATAAAGACGTCCCCGCCCAGACGCGCCGCCAGCTCATCCGGCCCCATCAAGCTTTGCAAGCGCTGGGAAATTTGATTAAGCACCGCGTCCCCGACCGTGTGTCCCCACGTATCGTTGATCGGTTTGAACTGATCGAGATCCAGGCTAACCACAAACAGCAGCGCCTCGGCAGACGCCGTTTCCAGATGGGCGGTGAGGGATTCCTGCAGCTGTACGCGATTCGCCAGCCCGGTGAGCATGTCATGGCGCGACAGGAACTGGATACGCGCTTCGGCATCCACTTCTTGTGTAACGTCGGAAACCGTGCCACGAAACCCAACCCGCGCGCCGTTGTGCCAAATACTCTTCGCCATCAGCGCGCCGATGCGCCGCTGACCGTTTGCCGCAATGAACTGACAGCGCAGCGGCACGTCCGTGACCTCCTCCTCTTGGCGCTGTAACCAGGCCACCAGCGAGTGGCTGGGATGGGTCAGAAGCTGATCCAGCGGCCGCCCCAGCCAGCTGCTCACCGCGTGCCCGGTCTCGGTGGCAAAGCGCGCCGAGAGATAAGAGAGCCGACCTTGATCGTCGATCTCCCAAATCCAGTCGGATGCCGCCTCGGCCAGATCGCGAAAACGCGCTTCGCTGTTGGCCAGCTTGCGCTGGCTGAGCGCGAGCATTTCGAAGCGGCGATCGGAAATCGCCGCGTTACGTAACGCATGGCGAATCACCCGGCGCGTCACCACGGTCACGGCCAAGGCCGTCAGCATCAGCAGCGGCATCATGAGCCAGATTACGCTGTTACCGGGACTTTTCGCCTGCCAGCGCAGCACCAGAGGTTCGCCATCAATGACCGCCTGCTCAAGCCGGGGTTCATCCTGCGCATCGCGGGGTGAACGGGCGATACGCGGCGCGATCACATTATGCAACGCCCCCAGCCGCAGCAGTTTTTCCGGCGTCATCACCGCAATAAAGATCATCACCGAGAGTTTCTCAGTGGGCGTCTCCAGCGGCGCCACCTTGCCCGGCGTAATGGGCACGGCTACCACAATCGCGGGCTGATGGTTAACCAGCGCGTTGCGGATCACGCCCTGCTGCACATGCTGTCTGGCGCTTGCCAACAAGCGCGCGCTTTGCGTGCCCAGCCAGCTCTCCAGCCGGGCGTTGGATAAGGTACCGTGCTCCAAGGCGTAACGCGTCTGGTTATCGCTACCCACGATAAATACGCCGTCAAAGTGGTAATCTTTGTAGAGGCCGCTGCCGAAGTTCTCCTGATCCCACGCCCACGCTTTATTGATGGTCAGATGGAGGTTTTGCCATGCTTCGCCCCATGAGGCGTAGTCGCGCAGGCTGGTAAGCATGGTTTGCTGCTGCGCGGCCCACGCCTGACGCAGCACGGTTGTATCCTGCTGCAGCGACACATGGTTTTGTCGAAAAGCAATTGCCAGCACCATCAACACCGCGAGCAGCATCACGCCAAACAGCATGGCAATCAGCGTGCGCAGGCTGCGGCGTGTTGTTTGCACGGTATGCGCTTCCCTGCTCGCTCTGGCAAACAGCTGGCGGTGTCGAAGGTTATCAATGCTCATGCACGGTGCTCATAAAGAAAAAGGCAGCGAAGAAAGCGATCGGTAGCGCGCAGGGAGCGATCCGACCGTGTAATGATTGTTGTAGATATCGGCGAAAACAGAGCCAGATTTAGCGCGCCTTGCAGAATATTTGCGCGCCATAATTCTCCGGCGGCCGCTCTCGACAGCGATCGGTGCCGTTGCTACTATGCCTGCTCCTCTGCCCATTGAGCCGCCTATGGACACCCAATCCGACAAAGTGACACTGACGCTGTTTTACGCCGGTAGCTTTGTGGTTTATTACCTTGTGACCATGCTGATTACGCTGTTTCCCAACTACGGGGCGCTGCGCAATAACGGCTTGCTGGTGCCGGTGCTTTGCCTGGTGGAATTTGCGGTGATCTACCCGCTCTACCGCTTCTATTGCCAGCGCCGTTCCGATATTCCGCTGGGCTATTTACGTCCCGTTCAGGCGCTGGTGTTTGTGCTGGGGCTGTTTATCTTGATGGTAGCGCAGACGCAGTTTCTACAGCCGGAAGGGTGGCTCATCGCGCAGAGTCAGCAAGGTCGCAGCTCCATGCTGATGCTTCTGCTCACTGCAGTGCTGCTGGCGCCGGTATTTGAAGAGGTGTTATTTCGCGGGTTCTTGCTGCAAGGGTTTCTACTGTGGGCCCCGAAAAGCCGCTTTGCCTGTATGCTGCTCACCTCCCTGCTGTTTGCTGCGCTGCATACCCAGTATGTGCATTGGGAGACAATCGCGGTGTTAACGCTGTTCTCACTGCTGCTGTGCTACGCCCGCTTGCGCAGCAACAGCCTTGCGCTGCCGATTTTCCTGCATACGCTTAACAACCTTATCGCGATTTTACCCGCCTGGTTTTACGCCTAAAAACAGCGCGATAATCGCGCTGTGCACCCGATAACGCGTCAGGAGATCGCCGAGTCTTTCTGCTTGTCCGCTTCAAAATGCGCTTTAAATTGCTCGTAGATTGAGATCATGTTGGATGCATCACCGTGCAGCGGGCTCAGTTTTCCGGCGCGCACCAGTTCAATCACCAACTGTAAAGCCGCTTGCTTTGGGCTGCTCGCGGGATGGGCAATGTCATGTGTCATAAACTACTCCATTAGGTTCGTTAGGCTGCACAGTTTAGCCCAAATTACGCGGCGTTGACGCATTCGGCTGGCGATAATCCCCGCAGTCGCACCGTGCCGTTGCGCATGGCGATCATTGACGATTTAAGCGTTTAGCTATAATGGTTTTAAAAGGGAACACGCAGTCACACATTCCGTACCACGCGAAGGTGTTAAAGGAGCCTGAACATGCTGATTGGTTTTGTGTTGTTAGTGAGCGCATGTGGTCATGACGCCTGTGACGCCTTGCCGGTCTCTGAGCGTATCTATCCCACTAAGGTAGCCTGCGAGCAGATGGCCGATCGTATTCATAAAGTTCGCCCCAACGTGGTGTTATTGTGTGGCGAAGTCCACCGCTAATCCCGTGACAGCGCGTTAACTTTGTACAAAAAGACGCCAGGGCGCTTGCAGGATTTGCGCCTAACGTTCAAAATATAAGCCGCTTTACACTATCACCGTTGTGAATCCCATGAAAAATACGCGCCCCCGCCGTCCGCATGGACGTTGGGTTTATTACATTTTATATGACGGTATTCTCTGGCCTTGTCCGGTACGCTGGGAGTGGGAAAGCGGCTTCGGCGGCTGGCTGCCGTTTTATTACTCGCCAACCTTTGAGTTTGTGGCGGGCGACCCGCGTAAAGCCTACCGTATTGCACGTCACAATGTGCGCGGGTTGCGCGTGCCCGAAGCGCAGGACGAGTACGCCTGAGCGTCCTGCAGGCACACCACAGTTTCTTTGCGGCTCGCGTTGTAAGCGCGCCTCTCCCCAGCGAAAAAGCAACGATGCGCCCGTAGGCGCACCGTGTTATCTCTCGCTGATATCCTTACAAGGCGATCAATTATTTAGCGTGTAATCCAGCGTGATCTCCGCATTCAACACCTGCGAAACCGGGCAGCCGGCTTTGGCTTTCTGGATGATCTCGTCAAATTTAGCGCTATCAATGCCCGGCAGTACAACGGTGCTGGTCAACGCAATTTTGGTAATGGCAAAGCCATCGCCTTTCTTGTCCAGCGACACGTCGGCGGTGGTATCGATGCTGGTCGGTGGGTGTCCCTCCTGGCCAAGCATCAGCGACAGCGCCATTGAAAAACAGGCGGCATGGGCTGCACCGATTAACTCTTCCGGGTTGGTGCCTTTTTGCCCTTCGAAACGGGTGTTAAAACCATAAGGTTGCTGATTCAGCACACCGCTTTCGGTGCTGACTGTGCCTTTGCCTTTGATGTCACCTTCCCAATGGGCCGATCCTTTCTTGTGAATGGTCATGTCGTTCCTCCTGTTAGTCAGACAGGTAAAGAGTATAGACAACCTCGCGGGTTTTGCCGGGTTCGCGCACCGCTTAGGGCGCGTTCAGCCCCGCCTCTTTTAACAGCATATCGGCTTGTACCAGCGCATCGCGGCCGATTTCACGGATCGACTTCACGCCAGTCAGGGTCATCGCCACGCGCATCTCTTTTTCGACCAGCGTCAGCAGATTTTCCACGCCCTGCTGCCCGTGCGTGGCCAACGCATAAATAAAGGCGCGCCCCAGTAGCACACTGTCCGCACCCAAGGCGATCATGCGCACGACATCCAGTCCGTTACGGATGCCGCTGTCGGCGAGCAGCGCGATCTCCCCTTTGACCGCATCGGCAATGGCGGGCAGCGCGCGCGCGGTGGACAGCACGCCATCCAGCTGGCGTCCTCCGTGATTCGACACCACGATGCCGTCTGCACCAAAACGCACCGCATCGCGTGCGTCTTCCGCGTCCAGAATCCCTTTGATCACCATCGGGCCATCCCAGAACTCGCGGATCCACTCCAGATCTTTCCACGAGATTGACGGATCGAAATTGGCTGCCAGCCAGCCAATATAATCTTCCAGTCCGGTAGGCTTGCCGAGGTAGGCCGAGATGTTGCCAAGGTCGTGCGGACGACCGTTGAGCCCCACATCCCATGCCCACTGCGGATGCGTCACCGCCTGCCAGTAACGACGCAGCGCCGCATGCGGGCCACTCATGCCGGAATGCGCATCGCGGTAGCGTGCGCCGGGCGTCGGCATATCCACCGTAAACACCAGCGTGGTGCAGCCAGCGGCTTTGGCGCGCTCCAGGGCATTGCGCATAAAACCGCGATCGCGCAGCACATAGAGCTGAAACCACATGGGCCGATCGATAGCGGGCGCAACCTCTTCAATCGGACAGAGCGACACGGTGGAAAGCGTAAACGGGATGCCCTTTTTCGCCGCTGCACGCGCCGCCTGCACTTCGCCACGCCGCGCATACATGCCGCACAATCCCACCGGTGCCAGCGCCACCGGCATGGACAGCGTCTCGTTAAACAGCGTAGTTTCGAGGCTAAGATCGGACATGTTCTTCAGCACCCGCTGACGCAGCGCCACGTCAGAGAGATCGGCGACGTTGCGCGCCAGCGTATGCTCCGCATAGGCGCCGCCGTCCAGGTAATGAAACAGAAAAGGCGGCAATTTACGCTGTGCGGCAGCGCGATAGTCACTGGCAGCCGAGATGATCATCCATTGTTCTCCTTGCGATTCTCTTTTATCTGGCCGGGTAGCCGCGTAATGCGCGCCTGCCGGGCCTCATCTTCATGAAGGGATTTCAGGGTGGTGTGGACAAAGCCAAGATGATCCATCGCCGCCTGACGCGCGGCCTCAGCCTCTCCGGCCATCACCGCGTCAAACAGCGCCTGATGCTGCTCATTGAGGCGATTAAAAATCACCGGCTGGGTGTACATGCGCTGGCGGCTATGCAGCACCGACGATTGCAGCAAATCAAAAAAGCCGCGCATGGTGTGCAGCAGCACCACGTTATGCGAGGCCTCGGCAATGGCGAGGTGAAAGCGCAGGTCAGCCTGGGCGGCGAGATCGGGATCGTCACAGTCATGCAGCTTGAGCAGCGCATCAAAGGCGAGGCGTAATTTCTCTTTGTCCGCCTCGGTAGCGCGCATGGCGGCATGCCAGGCGGTGCTAGCTTCAATGGCGTGGCGCGCTTCCAGAATATCCCAGCGGTAGTCAGGATCGTCCGCCAGCAGCTGACGGATGGGCTCCACAATCTGCTGCTCAGCCCAGGGTTCGCCGGACGCGCTGACCCAGGTTCCGCCGCCGCGTTTGCTGGTTAACTCGCCGCGACTGATCAGCTGCTGGATCGCCTCACGCAAGGAGGAGCGCGAGACGCCCAACATCGCCGCCAGCTGACGCTCCGCCGGCAGGCGCATGCCGGGCTGCAAATGCTGTGCGTGAATCCAGGCGCGCAGGCGATCGCGCAGCGTGTCGCCTGCACGGGGCGTGTCGAGGGTCATGGGATCATCCAGGTCAAGACATACGCCTGAAGCGTGGTAATCACGCCAACCAGGCAGGTGAAAATCAAGCTGTGCTTGACGGTAAAACGGAACAGATCCGACTCTTTGCCTACCAGACCAACCGCCGCGCAGGCAATGGCGATCGACTGTGGCGAAATCATCTTACCGGTGACGCCGCCGGTGGTGTTGGCCGCCACCAGCAGCACATCCGATACGCCAATCTGCTGGGCCGTGGTGGCCTGCAATGCGGCAAACAGTGCGTTGGAGGACGTGTCCGAGCCGGTGAGAAACACGCCGAGCCAGCCAAGGAACGGAGAGAAAAACGTGAAGGCGCTGCCCGTGTGCGCCAACGCCAGCGCCAGCGTGGCCGACAGGCCGGAATAGTTGGCGATAAAGGCAAAGGCCAGCACCATGCCAATGGAGTAAATCGGCAGCGCCAGCTCCTTCAGCGTCTCCGCGAACGTATGCAGCGCCGCCGCGGGCTTCATGCGCAGCCAGATAATTGACAGGAGTGCGGCCACCAAAATGGCGGTGCCGGTGGCCGAGACCGCGTCGAATTTGAACAGGGCGGGATACGGGGTCGCCGCGCTGACCACCGGCGGCATCCGCGCAATGCCTTCATGCAGCAGCGGCACCGGCACGCTTAGCACCCAGTCATAGAGCGCGCCCCCTTTGGCAAACAGCGCCTTGAACGGCGGAATGCTCCACAGCGTGACCGTGGCGGTCAAAAACAGAAACGGCATCCACGCGCGGATGATCTGCGCCAGCGAATAGCGCACCGGCGCAGTGCTCGCTTCATCCTGACGATTTTTTTCATCAAAGCGGAAAATGCGTACCGGCTTCCAGCGGCGCAGAAACAGCGTCAGGCAGATCAGCGACGCCAGCGAAGAGATGATGTCTGGCAGCTCGGGGCCGAGGAAATTTGAGCTCAGAAACTGGGCCAGCGCGAACGAGCCGCCCGCGACCATCACCGCAGGCCAGGTCTCTTTAACGCCGCGCCAGCCATCCATGATCGCCATGATCCAAAACAGCACCACCAGCGTGAGAAATGGCAGCTGACGCCCCGCCATCTGTCCGATGTGGAAGCTGTCCAGTCCGGTGACCTGGCCTGCGACAATAATCGGAATGCCCATGGCGCCAAACGCCACCGGCGCGGTATTGACGATCAGGCACAGCCCCGCGGCGTAAAGCGGGTTGAACCCCAGCCCTACGAGTAGCGCGGCGGTGATCGCCACTGGTGCACCAAAGCCCGCCGCACCTTCCAGAAAGGCACCAAACGAGAAGCCGACAATCAGCATCTGCAAGCGCTGATCGTGAGTGATTGAGAGAATCGAGGCGCGAATGATATCGAACTGGCCGGTTTTCACCGAGATTTTATAGACAAACACCGCCGCGACGATGATCCAGGCAATCGGCCACAGGCCATAGAAAAAACCAAACGCCACCGACGCCAGCGCCTGCCCCAGCGGCATACCGTAGAGAAACAGCGCCACCAGCAGCGCAATCACCACCGTCGCCGTTCCCGCCAGATAGCCTTTTAACTTGAGTTTAATCAGCGCAAAAAAGAAGAACACAATCGGGATCACCGCCACCAGGCTGGAGAGCCATAAATTATTGAGGGGATCGTAGTTTTGTTGCCATACCTGCATGCCGCTGTCTCCAGAGATGACCTGTTCATTGCCGCGCAACGGTTAGAGGCATTGCACCAGCGTCTCACCTCCGCCGCAAATTGGTAGGACCAATCTAGCCATGGAAGCGCTATGGCTGAATAGTTAACGGAGTGTTAATGCAACGCAACGGGTTGGCGGAGGTATTTTGTGCATCTGTGATAGGGGAAGCAGGGTGAAGGGGGATTGGTAGGACCAATTGGGGCCACGGGCTGTGGCGGGGCTTTTGCCGCAGGCAGCGGCAGGTGCTTTTGCCACAAGCCGTGGCGGGGCTTTTGCCGCAGGCAGCGGGCCACAAGCCGTGGCGGGTGCTTTCTCGCTGGCGCGGAGCGACTTTCGTTCGCCACAGGCTGTGGCAGGTGCCTTTGCCGCGTAGCGGCGACCGAGCAGAGGGCGCCAGGCCGCGCCCTCTGCACTCCCCGGCCCTGCGCCAGCCCCGCTCGCCGCTGCGCGGTGCCTTCACTCCCTCAGCCTTCCTGACGGACCGGCGTCGATTCGCTCCTGCTCAACGCCGCCTCTCGCGGCATCCATGCCGCTCGCCCTGGAAGGCCTCACTCGTTCAGCGAGTGGGGATGGCGCTTCACAACCCCCGCTGCACGCCATGATTTTTTTGTAGCAACCGCGTGGCTTTAAGACTTTTAAGTAACACCCTGCCCATGCGGCGTTAAGAAAACCCATCTTTCGTGTTTTTGACTTTAAACGCCAGTGCGTGGCTGAAGACTTTTAAGTAACACCCCGCCCGTGCGGCGCTGAGCAAACCCATCTTTCGTGTTTTTGAGTTTAAACGCCAGTGCGTGGCTGAAGACTTTTAAGTAACACCCCGCCCGTGCGGCGCTGAGCAAACCCATCTTTCGTGTTTTTGACTTTAAACGCCAGTGCGTGGCTGAAGACTTTTAAGTAACACCCCGCCCGTGCGGCGCTGAGCAAACCCATCTTTCGTGTTTTTGACTTTAAACGCCAGTGCGTGGCTGAAGACTTTTAAGTAACTCCTGCCCGCGCGGTGTTAATCAGAAGCCCTATCTGGCTTTTGTCTTCTGTTTTCTGTCTTTTTCAGCCAGTCACTGTCTTCGCAGACCAGCCTACGGCCCCCCCAGACAACACCGCACAGAAAAAAAGAAAAGATACCCACAGGCGGGGGTGTTGAGCGCCATCCGGAGCGCCGAACGGAGCGTGACGGCCAGGACGAAGCGGCATGGATGCCGCTGAGAGCGCGGAATGAGCCAGGGATGGCGAATCCGCGCGGTCCTTGAGGCCGTTGCGGCGGAGTGAGGGAACAGCGCAGGCTGGCGCAGGGCGCGGATTGCAAAGGGCCGCGCCCATCGGCCCTTTGCCCGTACGCCGCAGCGGGGCGGATGAAACTGCCGTGCGGTTAGCGGGCGGAACCCGCTCAGAGCAATGCCGACTGAGCGGCCGGAACCCGTGCAGGGTTAAGTAAAGACCGGCATAGCGGGCCGGAACCCGCTCACCCTTTACCGGCTTGAGCGGGCCGGACTCCCGCAGCGACTGGCCAGCGCCCTGGCCCCTATTCCCCATTGATGCGCGCTGCCCTTTCTGCCAGACTGACCGCCGCAATCCTTCCCGCTATCAGAGACATTTCCGTGACCGCTTTTTCTACCCTGACGCAACTGCCCGCCAGCCAGCTCGACAACCTGCGCGAGATGGGATTTGACGCCATGACGCCGATCCAGGCCGCCTCCCTGCCCGCGATTCTTGCCGGACGCGATGTCCGCGCGCAGGCGAAAACCGGCAGCGGCAAAACCGCCGCCTTTGGCATTGGTTTACTGCACCGCATCGACAGCAGCCGCTTTCACACCCAAGCGCTGGTGCTTTGCCCTACGCGCGAACTGGCCGATCAGGTCAGCAACGTGCTGCGTCAGCTGGCGCGCTTCACCCGCAATATAAAAATTCTGACCCTGTGCGGTGGGCAACCCATGAGTGCGCAGCGCGACTCGCTGGCGCATGCGCCGCATATTGTGGTCGGTACGCCGGGACGCATTCTCGACCACCTCAAGCGCGATAACCTGGATCTGGCGCAGCTGGATACCCTGGTGCTGGATGAAGCCGATCGCATGCTGGAGATGGGCTTCCGCGACGACATGGAAGCGATCATCGGCTTCACGCCGGAAACCCGTCAGACACTGCTGTTTTCAGCCACCTGGCCTGACACTATCGCCAGCCTTAGCCAGCGTTTTCAGCGCGATGCGCTCGCGGTCGCCACCGAAGAGAAAACCGAGCTGCCCGCTATCGAACAACAGTTTTTTGAAGCCAGCCCCAGCGAGCGCAGCGCGTTGCTCTGTGCGCTGCTCAGCCAGCAGCAACCGGCATCGTGCGTGGTGTTTTGCAACACCAAGCGCGAGTGCGATGACATCGCCGCCGTGCTCAACGATCGCGGCATCAGCGCCGAAGCACTGCACGGCGATTTAGAGCAGCGCGACCGCGAGCGCGTGCTGATCCGCTTTGCCAACGGCAGTATCCGCGTGCTGATTGCCACTGACGTTGCCGCCCGTGGCCTGGATATCAAATCGCTGTCACTGGTGGTCAACTACCAGCTTGCCTGGGATCCTGAGGTGCACATTCACCGCATCGGCCGTACCGGGCGCGCCGGAGAGCAAGGGCTGGCAGTGAGCTTTGTCGCGCCAGACGAAATGGTGCGCGCCAACGCGCTGGAAGCGTACCTTAATCAAAAACTTCGCTGGGTACCCGCCGCTACGCTGAAAGGCAATAGCACGCAGCCGCTGCCTGCCACAATGATGACGCTTTGCATCGATGGCGGTCGTAAAGCGAAGATCCGCCCTGGCGACATTCTCGGCGCGTTAACGGGTGAAGCGGGCTTCCGTGGCGATCAGATCGGCAAGATCGATCTGACGCCAACCCACGCCTATGTCGCGATTGAAGCCGCGCAGGCCAAAAAAGCGCTGATCAAATTAAAAGAGGGCAAGATCAAAGGCAAAAGCGTACGCGCTATCCTGTTGAAATAACCCTTTTGCGCGGTGGCTCACGCTGCCGCGCGAAATTTCCCCTCCCCTCCCTGCATTTTTTCTCTTCTCTGCCGATAAGTTAAACACTGCCCTTTTCTCCTGCCCGGATTTCGCTTGAGGCCACAATGGATAATTTTCAAAAAGAGATCGATGAACGCGCCAACCTTGCGCTTTCTAATAAATTCGAACTGCTGTTGTTTCGCCTCGGCTCCGATCGGCTGAAAGGCAAATCAGAACTGTACGGCATCAACGTCTTTAAACTGCGTGAAATTGTTCCGATGCCGCCCATCACCCGCGCGGCAGGTATGAACTCTCCGCTGCTGGGTATGGCCAGCATTCGCGGTCAGTTTATTCCCGTGATCGATCTGCCTGCGGTAACGGGCTGTAAGCCTGAGACCGGGCTTAATCTGCTGCTGGTCACGGAATATGCCCGCAGCACCCAAGCTTTTGCGGTGGAGTCGGTAGAGAATATCGTGCGTCTCGACTGGAGCCAGGTCCACACGGCGGAAGCGGGCATCAGCAGCCGCAACATCACCAGCATTGCCTGTCTGGACAGCGATGAGCAGACCAACAGTCTGGCGCTGGTGCTGGACGTTGAACAGATTTTGTATGACATCATTCCGTCGGTGCGCGGCGTCGAGCCGGGCGAAGAGACGGTGAAGAATTTCAACCTGAAGCCGGGCCAGGTGGCCATCGTTGCCGAAGACTCGAAAGTGGCGCGTCAGCTGCTGGAGCAAGGCCTGAAGAGCATGGGCATTCCCGCGCTGATGCATAACACTGGCCTGGAAGCCTGGATTAAAATCAACGAGATGCAAAAAGAAGCGGCGGCGGCAGGCGAGTCAATTCACGACAAGATTGCGCTGGTGCTGACCGATTTAGAAATGCCGGAAATGGACGGCTTTACCTTGACGCGCAACATCAAACGCGATGAAACGCTGCGCCACATTCCGGTGGTTATCCACTCTTCGCTCTCTGGCAGCGCCAACGAAGATCACGTGCGGAAAGTGGGTGCCGACGGCTACGTGGCGAAGTTTGAGATCAATGAGCTGTCCAGCGTCATTCATCGCGTGCTGGCGAAAACCAAGTAATTTCTCTCTTTTTCATCAAAAGGCGCTCAGGCGCCTTTTTTTACGTCTGTCCCGCCTGAAACGCGCCATTTCACTTAGTTTCACACCGTGAATATCACTTATAGAAATGTGATAGAGATCTAAAAAGTTAAAGTTAAAACATTAGCAACCGATAACTTAAAACGTTTGCTAGACCGTTTTTCAGACGGCCCCGCATCTCCATTTCATTTTTTTCCAATACAAAACAGTGACCTGATACGGATTGCATTGTGGCCTTTCCGTGATGAAAACATCAATTTTTGGCATTACAGGGAGAACAAATGTTGAGCTTAAAGAATATGAAAGTTGGCATACGGCTGGGCATCGCCTTTGCGCTGGTGGTCACGCTGTTGGGCGTGGTCGGCGTCACGTCAATCATGAAAATCAACAACATCAAATCGGGCATTACGTCGATCATTGAAGATCGCTACGTCAAAGTCCGCTTGGGCTTCGATGTGCGTGATGGCGTTAACGATCAGATTAAATACCTGCGTGGCATCGTGATCGACACGCTGCGCCCGCAGAACAATGTGCAGCGCTACCAGCAGCTCAATGAAGCCACCGAGCGCACCAATCGCGCGATGAAAAAAATTGAGGCGATTCAAGTCACGCCTATAGGGAAAAAGAAAATTGCCGGCCTGCTCACAGCCAGTAAGCTGTTTGAGCAGCAGAAAGAAGAGGTACTCAAGCTGGTGCGCGACGGCAAGCTCGACGACGCCAGCACTTACGTGCTGAAAAAAATCACCCCTACCCAGAATACTTACCTCACGCTTGCCGAGGCGTTTGCTAACTCGCAGTCGGATCAGCTACGTAACGAAGGCGCAAACATTATTGATGACGGATCAACCGCCATTGAGATTACGCTGATCTTCTCAGCGATCGCGATCGCTGCCGCCGTGGTGCTGGGCTTTATGCTGACGCGCTCTATCGTGCGTCCGTTGAATGAAGCGATCACCGTCGCGGAGAAAGTGGCAGCGGGCGATCTTAGCTCGCGCATTGAGGTGAATGGCAAAGATGAGACTGCGGTGCTGATGCAGGCGCTGCAAACCATGAACGATAACCTGCTGACCATTGTGTCTAACGTGCGTGCGGGTTCTGACACCATTGCCGTGGCATCCAATCAGATCTCCAGCGGCAATATCGATCTCTCTTCCCGCACCGAGCAGCAGGCCAGTTCACTGGAAGAAACGGCGTCCGCCATGGAGCAGATGACCGCCACGGTGAAACACAACGCCGATAATGCGCGCGAAGCCAATCAGCTGGTCGCTACCACCTCCACCGTGGCGCGTGAAGGCGGCGTGGTGATGGAGCAGGTGATTGAGAAAATGGAAGCAATTACCCTTTCTTCCAAGAAGATCGTCGATATTATCAGCGTGATTGACTCTATTGCCTTCCAGACCAATATTCTGTCGCTCAACGCCGCCGTGGAAGCGGCCCGCGCCGGAGAGCAGGGTCGCGGCTTTGCCGTGGTTGCGACGGAAGTGCGTAATCTGGCCCACCGCTCTGCTTCAGCGGCAAAAGAGATCAAAGTGCTGATCGAGGATTCGGTGGTGCAGGTTGATGAAGGTAGCCGCCTGGTGACACACGCTGGCTCAACCATCGGTCAAGTGGTCAACAGCGTGAATAGCGTGGCGAACATCATGAGCGAAATCACCATCGCCAGCAGTGAGCAGAGCAGCGGCATTAGCGAAATCAATCAGGCAATTACGCAGATGGAAGCCGTCACGCAGCAGAACGCCGCGTTAGTGCAGGAAGCGTCTGCCGCGTCACAGGCATTGCAAGAGCAGGCCGATCGCCTGGCCCAGTCAATGAGTGTGTTTAAGACCGCAGTGTAAGGGCGGGTCGGACGCTGAGCGGGGGCCGGCCCGCTCAAGCCGGTACATTATGAGCGGGTTCCGGCCCGCTCAAGCCGGTTTTTAGTTGCGCGGGCTCGCGCATTAGCCGCTGCGCTGGTCCGGCTACTCAGCCGATATGGCCCTGAGCGGGTTCCGGCCCGCTATGCCGGTATGACTATGAGCGGGTTCCGCCCGCTAACCCTGCGGGAGTTTCATCCGCCCCGCTGCGGCGTACGGGCAAAGGGCCGAGGGCGCGGCCCTTTGCAATCCGCGCCCTGCGCCAGCCTCCGCTGTTCCCTCACTCCGCCGCAACGGCCTCACGGACCGCGCGGATTCGCCATCCCTGGCTCATACCGCGCTCTCAGCGGCATCCCTGCCGCTTCGTCCTGGCCGTCACGCTCCGTTCGGCGCTCCGGATGGCGCTCAACACCGCCGCCTGTAAGGGCTTTTTTCTTTTTTCTGTCTGGGGTTGCCTGGGTGGCCGTAAACGGGTCTGCGAAGACAGTGGCTGGCTGGAAAAGACAGAAGACAGACATTAGAAACGGCTTCTGGTTAACACTTCGCGGGCGGGAGGTTGCTAAAAAGTCTTTTCAGCAACGCGCTGGCGTCTAAAGACCAAAAACGCGAAAAAAGGTTGTTACTTAACGCCGCGCGTGCACCTTAAAAATCTTACCGCCATGCGGCGGCTGCGAAAAAAGTCATGGCTTGCAGCGGGGGTTAATAGCGCCATCCCCACTCGCTGAACGAAGGAGGCCTTCCAGGGCGAGCGGCATGGATGCCGCGAGAGGCGGCGTTGAGCAGGAGCGAATCGACGCCGGTCCGTCAGGAAGGCTGAGGGAGTGAAGGCACCGCGCAGCGGCGAGCGGGGCTGGCGCAGGGCCGGGGAGTGCAGAGGGCGCGGCCTGGCGCCCTCTGCTCGGTCGCCGCTACGCGGCAAAAGCATCTGCCATTGCCATGGCGAACGAAAGATGCACCGTGCATCGCGCCAGCGAGAAAGCATCCAGCCGCTGCCTGCGGCGAACCCACCCTCTGCTCGGTCGCCGCAGCGCGGCAAAGGCACCTGCCAGTGCCATTGGCGAACGAAACACGCTCCGTGCTAGCGGAAAGCACCGCAGCCACTGCCCGTGGCGAATCTACCCTCTGCTCAGTCGCCGCAACGCGGCAAAGGCACCTGCCACAGCCTATGGCGAACGAAAGTCGCTCCGTGCCAGCGAAAAGGCACCCTGCCGCTGCCTGTGGCAAAGGCACCTGCCACAGCCTGTGGCGAACAAAAGTCGCTCCGTGCCAGCGAAACGGCACGCCAGCCGCTGCCTGCGGCAAACGCCCCGCCACGGCCCGTGGCCCCCCTACTGCATTAACGAATACGCAATTGACGAAATCGCTAATAGCCCACTGATGGTCACAAACACGTTACTGATCTTTCCGCTGTACTGGCGCATGGCGGGCACTCTGTGAATGGCATACATCGGCATCAAAAACAGAATCATCGCGATGATGGGGCCGCCCAAGGTTTCAATCATCCCGAGAATACTGGGATTTAGCGTCGCCACCAGCCAAGTGGTGAGCAGCATAAATCCGCTCGTCAGACGATTCAGACGCTGCGGAGAAATCGACGTACCACGACTGCGCAGTGATTTCACGATGAGGCCGTTAAAGCCTTCACGCGCGCCAAGATAATGCCCCAAGAAAGACTTAGTGATCGCCACGATAGCCACAATCGGGCCAAGCCAGGCAATGATGGGCGCGTTAAAGTGATTGGCCAAATAAGAGAGAATCGTGATGTTTTGCGACTTGGCCGCCGCAAGATCGGCGGGCGACAGGCTCAGCACACAGCTGAACACAAAGAACATCACGGTGAACACCATCATCAGGTGAGCGCGAGCAAGAATGCGCGAACACCGTTTCTCGGCCCCGGCTCCGTACTCTTCACGTTTTGCCACGGCAAACGAAGAGATGATCGGGGAATGGTTAAACGAAAATACCATGACCGGAATGGCGAGCCACAGCGTCATTAAAATACCGTGCCCGCCGCTCTGCGCGGTGAGCGTCAGGGTGTCCAGCGCGGCGCCGTGCCAGTGCGGCACTAAATACGCGGCCATCAGCATCAATACGGCGACAAACGGAAACACCAGCACGCTCATGGCCTTAACAATCATCTGCTCACCAAAGCGTACCACCGTCATCATACCCACGATCAGCAGCAGAGAAAGCACGGCGCGCGGGGGCGGCACCAGGCCCAGCTGATGCTGCATAAAGCTCTCGACCGTATTGGTAATGGCGACGCTGTACATCAGCAAGATAGGATAAATAGCGAAAAAGTAGAGCAGCGTAATCAGCTTGCCTGCGCCGACGCCAAAATGCTCCTCAACCACATCGGTAATATCATCACCCGGCTGTTTGCCAGAGAGCACAAAGCGCGTTAGCGCGCGGTGCGCGAAGAAGGTCATTGGAAAGGCAAGCAGCGCCATGATGATCAGCGGAATTAAGCCGCCAGCGCCCGCATTAATGGGCAGAAACAGCACGCCGGCACCTACGGCGGTGCCATACAGACCCAGCATCCAAACGGTATCACTCTTGCGCCAGCGCTTTGCGCTGACCTCAACCGATCCCAGGGTATCGGTTTGTGCGTTGCCCATCACTCTCTCCAAAATCACATGCTTCAGAAAAACACGACCCTCTACAGGCCGCAAACCCTGTTCACTGCGCGGGCACATGCTATACGTTTTTTCCGTGCGGCGGGGACTCAAACGCAAGCGTGACGTCACAAAGGCAACAAAAATGCACGATATGGCGATTAAATAATCAAAAATGCACAAATTACGCAGGCAATCGTTTGCTATACCTATTTCACCTTAGAGAGCGGCGGAGTGCAAGGCGGTATAGCAGGAAGGTCATCGCAGAAAGCGGCAGCGGTGTGCTGTTGCCGCAGTGGCATAACGTCAGCAAGCGTGAAACTCTCCCGGTCACTCGCCTCTTGGTCATCAGCGTGCTGCGCGACGCTTAAGATGCACCACAGAGAAGAATGCCGGGAGAATGTCACCTCAGAATGCTCGCATCCTGAAGAGTGCATAAAGGAAATAGTAAGCTGTGAGCGTGTTCAAATTCATTATCACGTATTTTAATTTTTCATTTTTATTAAGCAGGATAAAAATACCTTTTGAATACTTCCCTCGCTTAATTTGATTAATCTCCTGACCAATGTCCGCAGAAGAAAATTTGGAGTGATACATTGCCGTAACGATTTGCATATCCAGCGCCAGCACGCGCTTAGAAATGCCTTTCAGAAAATGATCAAGATCGCTATTTTGATACCTCTCTACCAAACCATCATAAAGTGCAATCAGCGCTTGTTTTCTGACTTTTAATTCACTGTATTGCACTTTTTTCTTGGAGAGCGATCCTGCGACATCTTCATAATGGTAAGCAGCACCGCGCGTCACAAGGAAATTATTCAGACAACTAAAAAATTTCAGATTAAACAGGAGATCCTCACTCATGGAGATGCCTTCAATAAAGCGCAGATCTAATTCTTCAATGATCGCCCGGCGATAACATTTGTTGTGCAGGTAGCCAATATTATCGCTCATCTCCAGATCGCCCAATACGTAAGGGATCTCTTCTCCGTGGAAAAACCCCGCCATGGAGACCTTTCCAACGCGGCTATCATTGAGATTTCCCACCAGCATATCGACGCTTTCATTAGGCAAATCATCAAGATTCTGTTTGAAGAGCATTAAAAAATTATCATCAACCCAATCATCGGCGTCAAGGAACAGCACATAGTCGCCGCGCGCGCGCTGCAGCCCACTATTACGCGCGGCGCTGACACCACCGTTTATTTGATGAATGACATTGATTTGCGGATAGCGGCTAAAGTCGTCCGCGATACGAGCGCTTCTGTCCGTGCTGCCATCATTGACGACCACCACTTCAAAATTACTGTAGGTTTGATTCATTACGCTAGATAACGTGCGCCTGAGGGTTTGCTCAGCGTTATAAACGGGAATGATAATACTGAACAGTGGTTTTTCATTCATGATAAACTCTCTTTGCTATCTGAGGTTTTGTAATGGGTTAATAACAGCCATAGTTTCCTGGGGTTGAAAAAAACTTGGTGAATCCGAATAACAGGTTGCGCCGAGAAGAAATAATTAAGCAGCGAGAATGAAACAAACTCCGTAATAACCACGCTCATCGCGGCACCGGTTAAACCGAATACAGGCACCAGTGCGACGGACGAGGCAAGACAAACCAGTAACACCACAAAGGTCTTTTTGACTAAAAAGCGGTAGCCGTTGTACTTAATAATGAAACGGTCCATTAAGCTGCTTAGCACGCCGCACATAGCACCGACGCTTAGCAAGAGCGTGGGCGCAACGGCATCCAAATAAGCCTCGCCGTAGAAGTGGCGGATAAACCATCCCGAGAGCAGCCAGATCGCTAAAATCACCACGCCCGAGACGCCGACCACCAGCAGGTGCAGTTTTTGCGCTTTGACAATCGACTGCGCATCATCGCGCTCGGCAAAAAATGCCGGGAAAAAGGAGGCCAGCAGCGCATTCGGTAAAAACACCCATGCGGTAGAGAGCGTCATCGCTACCGCGAAGATCCCCGCCTCTTTGACGCCGAGGAAATACGAGACGCTGAGCTGGTTCACACGGGTATAAATGGCAATCGCAATCACTGAAAACACCAGCGAGATCCCCGATGCCAGCATATAGCGCGTATATTTTTTCAGGTGACGCCGCGGCGGCACGGCCACCGCATGACGCTGGTGGCGCATAAAGATCAAAAGCTTAATGCTGAAAGGCAGCAGCGTAGCCAGCACAATAGGGATCGCCAGGTACTGCGGATTCAGCGCGTAATAGGAGATAAAGAAACGCACGCCCAGGCTTATCGCCAGCCCGATGACGTTGGCGATCACATTCAGACGCGCGTTGAGCATCGCCTCGTTATAAATATTCACCAGATCCAGCGAAGAGAAGAGGCACGCTAGCGCAGCCGCAATAACAAAGACCAGCGCGTCTCGGCTCCATGTCTCGCCCATGATAGCCATGCCACCCGCGGCTAACGCGCTGTAGATAACCATGACCAACATGAACGTGGTCATCATCAGGCGGATGCCGGATCGCCGGTTTTGCGCAATACGCTTGAGCAGAATGACATCGCTGCCCATAATCGCCACGGATTGAATAAACTGGAACACCAGCATGGCAATAGAAATAATGCCAAACGTGGTTGGCCCCACATACTTCGCCACATAAGACGTCACGAAGATTAAGCCAAATATTGCGATCAGCTTTTCAGCGATCATCCACATTGAATTCTTTAATTTATCTTTCACAACACAACCTCAATACTTTGTCTCGTTAAGCCTGATTACGCGTTTCCTGTAACAGGCTTAACATTGATATCCGACTTATTTCAGAATTTCCTTAACCCGCTAAACAGCGCGATTAATATCCAGAATAAGCCTCATCAAAATAAGATTTTCGCCAGCGAAATAAGGCTGGTTAACGCTAAAAAAGCCAACGTGCTGGCAGACAGACGATACGGCTTTACCGCACGGTGCATGACAAACGTACTTTTTAGACATAAAAAGGGCCGAGGTATTTAAAAAAATACCTTTAAATACAAACAGATAAAATTAAACCGTTTTACTTATTGTGTAATCTGCTTTGTCACAAAAATACGATGACAGAGATAAACATGGGCAATCGCGTCACAGCGACACTGCAATCACTTTCGGCCCTTTTGTTTATGCACGTCGTCATTACCCTTATTGTTGTTTACCCTGCCCGCCTTCTGCCGCGACAGCGCATTCACGCACAGCCCAGGCCGCGGTGACGTAATGGCATTCAGGTGTTAACCACAAGACTGCAATAGCCTGCGGCCTTTAAATGTGCGATCGTGTTCAAAACTCTTGTCACCATTCTTACCCCGCTCGAGGGTAATATCAATGGCTCCCCGTTTATTACGGAATTTACTCAGCGGGGGAAAATTTAATTAGCATGGTAAGACATTAACGGCCATAAACAGCGCCGAACCCTATTGATTAAAAATACAGGTGAATGGCGTTAAGAAATATCCACGCAAAACGCCACGCGCACGGCCAGCAGGTTCACGTACTCAGTAAGGAAACGCATGGATGCGCGATGCAGTGACGTGACCGGGGTGGCTCTGCCACAAATCAGTGGATGGATGGCGTAAACGATGGATACGTTATTGAGTTAACTGGTGCCGGTAATAGGAGTCGAACCTACGACCTTCGCATTACGAATGCGCTGCTCTACCAACTGAGCTATACCGGCAATGAGAGGGATGCTGCGGGGAAATACCTTAGAAAAATCGGGAGGATGAGTCAAGACACCGCGATGCAGATGCCGCTTTTTTCAACATTTTTCACCCTAACAAGAAAAGTCTGCCCTGTCTGATGAAAACGCATGCACTCACCGCACAATGTTAAAACGAAAAAAGGCGAGGCCGCCGCCTCGCCAAACGTGCTGGTCCTCAATCGTAATAAGGGAGTTTACGATCGACACCATTAATATTGACCAGCACAAAGCCCGTTGGGGTGGTTTTATTGGTTGGCGTACCTGCGGCCGTCGCCACGGTCAGTACGCCCTTTTCATTCGCGCCAATGCCGGCCAGCCCGTTGTGCAGACCAAAACGCGCGGCCGGTTTGAACGGCCCCAGCGTCGTGGTGTCGCTGACCAGTGAAAAATCGGACTGGAACAGCGAGCAGGAACCGGTATCAAAGCGCGTCGGACCGGTACAGGTAAGGTTCAACAGCGTATCGCCACTGTTGGCGCGCAGTTTTACCCACACTACGGCGTAGGTGGTGCCGACGCGGTTATAGCGCATATCGAGGATGGACGGCTGCCCCATATGGTAGGCATCGGCCCATACCGTTTCCAACCGCTGCAGGTTGATCCAGGTTTTTCCGCTGGCGGGCACGTTTACCGGTGAACCGGCGGTGCCGGTCGGCTGCGTGCCATCGGCCTTGCTGATGAACTCCATCACCCACTGCTGGTTAGCATTCGGGAAAAACACCGTCCCGACCCGATACCAGTTATCCGTGCCGGTATTGTTGGTGATTTTATGGCCGCTAAAATAGCCGGCACGCAGCGATCCAGAGAGGAAACTGCCGTAGCTCTCATCGCGGCGATAGCCATACTCAAACGTTGAGAGCCATTTGCCGGGCGCCAGATCGGTGGAGACTTTACCGCCGGACTGCACGTTGATTTGACGCATCAGCACGCGGGCATTATTGAGGTTGAATGGATTGACACAATCCTCAATATTCAGCGTGTCGATGGTCCAGCCGCCATCGGAGAGATCGCCGGGATTGCGCGTGTGTTCAATCCATACGTTGCGCATGATGCCCTGCGTACAGCGCGGCATATATAGCGTGGCGTCACCGTAACCGTTCTGGAAATTACAGTTACAGATCTCAATCGCCGTGGAGTGATCCCACACGCCGTTGGGTGAGTTGGACCAGCCCACGTCAAAGACGCGGCCGTAGGTGGAGACGGTAAAGATCTGATCAAACTTGCTGTCGAGGGTATCCAGCAATTTAATCACGGTACCGCCGTTGTTCTGCGCGCGGAAACAGTAAATGTTGACCGTTTCGCCTTCGATGCAGGTATTTTCGAAGAACGGCTGCACGTTGGTGCACATCTCGGCGGTGATCGTGCCTTTGTTGGCGGTGATGTCGGCGGACGCCTGACCATTCCAGGTAATGCCTTTGATGGCGGTACGGCGCGCCTTCACCTTGAAAACGGGACTGGCGCTCTTATCGGAAATGATTGACGTGCGCGGCATCGCGCCCAGCTCGACGTCGTCACCCTGTAGGCCAAAGAACGGGATTTCACTGGCGCTGATATCAATGGGCGAAATCAAAAAGCGCCCGCCCGGGAAACGCACCGGTAAATCCTTGATCACCGCGTTGTAGTTTTGTGTCCAGGTCAGCATTCGCTTGAATGCCTCGGTGTCATCCGTCACCCCATCGCCTTTAGCACCAAAGTGGTAAACGTTAATGTCACCGGGATTGTTGATGATGCGCTTCCAGTAGAAACCGCTGCCCACCGCCAGCGTACCGCCATCGTCAGTCCCCGTGGGCGTGCCGGTGAAGCCGACAAAATCACCGCCGCCGCGGAAAGCGGAATCTTTATCGGCGTAACGTTTCAGCATGGCGATATCACCCGCTTTGGTGGGCGCAGTGGTACGCAGTTCAGCAAAAGAGTTTACTTCAATCATGGTCGCCTCCTCGGCATTTCAGGTTGGTTATGCAAAGCAGTGCGATCAGCGCGATTGTGCCGGTTGGGCGCAGTGCCGATCCCAGAGATCGTTATGGTTGTTGATGGCACGCACGGTACGGATATCCATGCGTTCGGCATCGTGGCCATGGGTATACAGCGGGGAAAACAGGGTGCAGGCGGAGTCGATAACCTGCGGTTCAGGGTTGGTGGTACTTCGACTGCTGCAGCTTGTCACGAGCGGCAGCGTCATCAAGATTACGGTTGGCAACTTCCACACGTTTGGCCTCCTCACGCAGCTGCTGCTGCTGCTGATTTACCGCCGCGGCCTGCGCGGCCTTGTTTTCGGCGTGTTCAACATCGGCGCGCGCTTTTTGCTGCACCTTGCCGATCTTTTTGCCGCCCAGATAACTCGCCACCAGCGCGGCCACAATGCCTGCCAGCGCCGCGAGCCAGTGCCAGCTACCGCTCAACAACGTACTCACTAGCGTCATGGTTTTGCCTCCAGCGCTTGCTTCTCCTCAACGAGCTTTTTCTGGCGCACAAACTGGGCCAGCACGCCCATCGCCACCAAAAACGCGCCGATTAGCCCCAGGTAGTTGTGAGGCAAAATCGCCTTCACGTCCTGCGGCAGCGCGTTCCAGGCATCGAGCGCTGAAGCAGGAAACGACTGCGCCCAGGCGCTGAGCATCGATCCCAGCGACGCCAGCCATACCGACCAGGTTTTGAACAGCAACCGCGCGTGCCTGACAAACTCCAGCGTGGTAAAGCGCTGGAGCAGCAGCAGCAGCACAATGGCCGCCAGTACCGCGATCACAAACATTGTCCAGCGCAGATTCATAGCAGCCCCCGATAAATGTCATAGTTGCCGCTGCGCATGGCTTCGGCATGGCGGCGCACGCGGCCCGGCGTCTGGACGGCCCAGCGGCTATCCAGCATGGCGTTGGCGGCGGCGTTAAAATCATCCTGCGTAATGGCGGTCAGCATGCTGCGAAACAGCGCCAATCCTTCGACGCCAAGCTGATACGCCATACTCACCAGGACATCGCAGCGCGCCTCGTTACACCGGGTGAGCGCCTGCTGAATCAACGGGCGCTGCTGCATTTGGGCGAGCGTCTCGTCAACCAGACACTGCTTCCATATATCCCCCACTTTTCGCGGCACGCGGAAAATGTAGTGGCTGAGTGCGGCGCCCTTCGGCCCAATACGAATGCCGCCCGCCACGGTCGGGAAGCCTTCCGTGTCGAGATAAGGCGTTTCGCGATATCCCTCTTCAAAGTTCAAAATGGCGATAACCTGACTCATAGCGTCTCCTCATTAACGGGCGTATTGGCCAAAAAGCGCCCCGTGGCAGGCAATACATCACGCTTGCCATAGGGTGCGATTCACGTACCTGGCCTACACACAAGAAAGGTTTAACAGTGAAATAGCCGGCGATGTTCCGTACAAAACTGGAGAACAGGCGCGGGATTAGCGCACGGCGTAGAGGTGAACCTGGGGCAAACAGCAGTTGTCGAAGCTAGGTTTTATGGCGCGGCGCGGGCTCGGTGCCATCACCGCGCGATCCACGCGCGGCTGCGTTTCGCGCTGACAAATACGCTCGGCGGTGCGAAGCGTAGGATGGTCAGGCTCAATGCCAAGGGCGGTGTCGAGGCTGCGTTTCAGGCAGCTAAGGGACTGTCGGCGTCGATGCCGCCGGGTGCGTGCGTTGCCAGTAAAAACGGATTTGCCGTAATGAATAATCGCCATAACTCCTCCTGTGAATGAGTCTTTGGCGATGGGGTGGCAAACGCGGCGTTCCGGCTGGAGCCAGAGCATCCGTAGTTCCACTGGAATCACTCGCAGCGCATGTCCCCGGCGCGACAAGCGGCCAGGTAAAAGCAGAGGAGAGTGAGGACAGAAGGCAACTGACGACGCTGCTAAGTGCGTATCCACCCCATCCCAAAATCCACTGACTTTGGGTGGTTGGTCTCGCGCTTGTGCAGCGCCTCAATTGTTTAAGAGCGGGCTCATCCGGGAGCAGTGATGTTATCCATCCATGCTCAAATTATTAACAGGTTCTAATACATTGGCAAACACCGACAGTTAATTTTTTATTCACCATCAGTTAAATTTTTGATTTCAGCCAGAATATTTTTTTCTCCATTGCGCCACGCAGCCTCATCCCAGAATCTGATAGCCACCCGCCTGACTCAGGATCACCCGTGCCAGTACCTGCAGCGAGGCCGCTTCATCCAGTGTCAGATACCAGGTTTCGTAACGCTTGTTGTCCGAGATCACCGCCACACGTTTGTGCTGCAGCTGCAGCCGCTTGAGGTAAAACTTGTCATCCAGCGTGAAGAGGTAGATGCCATCACCGTCGAAGTCGTGCACGCTGACATCCACAAACAGCTGATCGCGCGGCGCAAAGGTGCTGGCCATCGAGTCTGAGTTAATGGCAATCAGACGGATATGCTCTGCCGGACGGCCGTTGAACAGCGTGCGCGCCTCATCCAGGCCATACTCAATGGCCTGGATGGTTTCCACCAGTTCATCACGCGCCGCAATGCCCTGCGTGCTGTGCTGCCCGATATCGAGGCTCTCCACGCGAAAGCGTCGTTCAGCAATCAGCGTGCGCTGGCTCAGGGCCGGCTCCGGTGTTTCCATACCAAACTGCAACCACTCAACCCGTACACCCAACAGTTGACTCAGCGCCAACAGATTCCCGTCATCGGGGATCGATTGCGCGTTAAACCATTTCCAGACCCCTGGCGCAGAAATCTTGCATCCCTTTTGCTGCAAGGCCTTTGCGACCTGTTTATTTCGTCCGTGTCCGCTGATTCCCGCGCTGTCACATGCGGCAATTAGCCTGGCAGTAAAGGCTTGCTTCGTACTCTCTTTTTTAACCATCAGTTAATGTTCTGCCATCAGTAGAAAGCTGAATGTTCTTTTCTTTTTTGCTGCCAGTTCATTTTATATTACCGTTAGTTTACTACCCAACCGCTTTTATCACTGAATCTGGCCAATCATTATCCCCCGCTCCCTAATGGAAACCCGTGATCGCGGCCTGAAAGCCTGTCTATCAAGGCTTTTCAAGATTGTTCTGTGCGGGCGCGAGCCGCCCTTAAAATAAAAAATGGGTGAAAAGCGCTCTGCGCGCCACAGATGACAGTAATAATTCAAAATTCTCTGGTATTCGCTGGATCGAAAGCCAAAAAAAAGAGCACCGTTTCCGGTGCTCACCTGGTTTATCCTGTTGCCTTTCAGCGACGCAGCGTATCGTCGCCCCAGCCAATCCATTTATAGGTGGTGAGGGCTTCCAGTCCCATGGGGCCGCGGGCATGCAATTTTTGCGTACTCACCGCCACTTCGGCACCGAGTCCAAACTGGCCGCCATCGGTAAAGCGCGTGCTGGCGTTGACGTACACGGCGGACGAATCCACCCGATTCACAAAGCGGTTCGCATTTCGCTGACTGCGCGTCAAAATGCCGTCAGAGTGCTGGGTACCGTGCTCACGAATATGCGCAATCGCGTCATCCATATCGTCCACCAGCTTGACGTTAAGATCGTTCGACAGCCACTCGTCATCGTACTCCCGATCGTTGACCGCGACCACGCTCGCCGGGCCATCTTGCAGCAGCGCCAGCGCGTTGGCATCGGCGTGCAGCGAAATGTTTTCTGCCGCCATGCGCTGCAGGAAAGCCGGAATGAAGGTTGCCGCCAGATCGCGGTGGAGCAGCAGTGTTTCCAGCGAATTGCACGCGCTAGGGCGCTGTTTTTTCGCATTCACAATCACCTCAAGCGCCGGTTCAGTCTCCATGGTTTCATCAACGTAGAGATGACACACACCGATCCCGCCCGTGATCACCGGAATGGTGGACTGTTCGCGGCACAGCTTGTGCAGCTCTGCCCCGCCGCGCGGGATCAGCATATCCACATAGCGATCCAGCTTCAGCAGCTGATTCACCAGTTCGCGGTCAGGATTTTCAATCGCCTGTACCGCGCCAGCCGGCAAACCGTGCTCTCGCAGCGCGTTTTGGATCACGCGCACCGTGGCGGCATTGGTGCGCCACGTCTCTTTGCCGCCGCGCAGGATCGCCGCATTGCCGGTTTTCAGGCACAGCGAGGCAACGTCAACGGTGACGTTAGGACGCGCTTCGTAAATAACACCAATGACGCCAAGCGGAACGCGGCGTCGCTCAATGCGCAGACCGCTGTCTAGCATACCGCCGTCAATCAGCTGCCCGACCGGATCGGCCAGGCGACAGACCTGACGTACATCATCGGCAATGCCCTTAAGGCGCTGCGGATTCAGCGTCAGGCGATCCAGAAGCGCCTCGCCCATGCTGTTCTGGCGCGCATCGGCTAAATCCAGCGCGTTGGCCGCCAGAATCGCTTCACCTTCGGCTTCCAGCCGTTCGGCAATGGTGTACAGCACCTGATTTTTTTGTTCGGTCGACAGCGCAGCCAGTTCCCAGGACGCCGCGCGCGCCGCTTGTCCCATTTCGTTTAACATCATCCCCTCCTTAACTGACGATCATGTCGTCGCGGTGCACGGCGACCGGGCCATACTCATATCCCAGGATGTCGCTGATTTCCTGGCTGTGATGCCCGGCGATCATCCGCATCGCGTCGCTGTTGTAGCGCGTAACGCCGCGCGCAATATCGCGGCCTTGCAAATTGCGAATGCGGATCACTTCACCGCGTGAGAAGTTGCCCTGAACCGTGCGAATGCCCTTCGGCAGCAGCGAGCTGCCGCGCTCCAGCACCGCAGACAGCGCGCCGTCGTCAATGGTGATCTCGCCCGCGGGCGGCGCGCCGAATAGCCAGCGCTTGCGGTTTTCCAGCGGCGACTGCTGCGCGTGGAAGCGCGTGCCTACCGGCTTGCCATTCAGTACATCGCCGATCACGTCCGGGCGGCTGCCCGCAGCGATAATCACCTCAATGCCCGCGCGACAGGCCACGTCCGCTGCCTGCAGCTTGGTGGCCATGCCGCCGGTGCCAAGACCCGACACGCTGCCGCCCGCCAGCGTGCGCAGCGCGTCATCGATCTGGTGCACATCGCCAATCAACGACGCGCTAGGATCGGTGCGCGGATCGGCGGTAAATAAGCCCTGCTGATCGGTGAGCAGCAGCAGTTTATCGGCGCCGCCCAGCATCGCGGCCAGCGCCGAAAGGTTATCGTTATCGCCTACCTTGATCTCAGCGGTGGCCACGGCGTCGTTCTCGTTAATCACCGGCACAATGTGGTTATCCAGCAGCGCACGCAACATGTCGCGCGCGTAGAGGAAACGTTCACGATCTTCCATGTCGGCACGGGTCAGCAGCATCTGTCCGATGTGAATGCCGTAGATGGAGAAAAGCTGTTCCCACAGCTGAATCAAGCGGCTCTGCCCCACCGCAGCCAGCAGCTGCTTTGAGGCGATGGTCGGCGGCAGTTCAGGGTAACCGAGGTGTTCGCGCCCTGCGGCGATAGCGCCCGAGGTCACGATAATGATGCGGTGACCCGCCGCGTGCAGCTGTGCACACTGACGAACCAGCTCCACCATGTGTGCACGATTCAGCCGACGCGAACCGCCGGTCAGCACGCTGGTACCCAACTTGACCACAAGGGTCTGACTGCCACTCATGTTTTTCCTGCCATTGTGAGAAAAAATTCTGCGAACGGACGTTTTAACAGGAGTGAACGATTAAGCCAACACTGACGGGGGGAAAAGCCTAAAAATCCCCTGACAATCGCTTAGACCAAAAGTTCGCAGTTAACAAGAAGCGCGTAAAACTGTCATAAATCTTTCATCGCCGCAGGGTAAAACGTCCCCGAGTTTTACAAAACCTTTCACGGGTACAACAAATTTTACTCATTGGGATTGATAGCAAATGAAGAAAAGCACACTGGCAATTCTGGTCTCTGCGCTGGCGCTGACCTCCGCTGCACAGGCCGCAGAAGTCTATAACAAAGACGGTAATAAGCTGGACTTCTACGGCCGCGTGAAGGCAGAGCACTACTTCAGCGACGCTGACTCCAGCAACGGCGACAAATCTTACGTGCGTATCGGCTTTAAAGGCCAAACGCAGATCAATGACCTGATGACCGGTTACGGCCAGTGGGAATATCAGTACAGCGCGAGCAACTCTGAAGGGTCGGACGCCAACAGCGGTAACAAAACCCGTCTGGGCTTTGCAGGGTTGAAATTTGGCCCTTACGGCTCCATCGACTATGGCCGCAACTATGGCGTGCTGTACGACGTGGAAGCCTGGACTGACGTCTTCCCAGAGTTTGGCGGTGACGGCACGGCACGCACGGACAACTTCATGACCCAGCGCACCACGGGCGTGGCGACTTATCGCAATAACAACTTCTTTGGCCTGGTTGATGGCCTGCGTTTCGCCCTGCAATACCAGGGTAAAAACGACGACACCAGCCCGAATGCACGTGGACTCGGCACCAGTGGCGCGGCCAACGACGGCACGCGCCAAAACGGCGACGGCTACGGCGCGTCACTGGGTTATAGCCTGGGCGACAGCGGCGTGAGCCTGATGACCGCAATCACCTCATCGAACACCACGCTGACGCAGAAAAACCGCGTTTACGGCGGCGGCGATAAAGCGGAATCCTGGGGCGCAGGCGTGAAATATGACGCCAACAGCGTTTACCTGGCGGCGATTTACACCGAAACACGCAATATGACCCCGCTCACCGGCGCGCGCTGGCAGGGTGCGTCAATTGCCTCTGGCGCAGCAAACAAAGCGCAAAACCTGGAATTGGTGGCGCAATACCAGTTCGACTTCGGCCTGCGTCCGTCTATCGGCTATGTGCAGACCAAAGGCAAGGACATGGAAAACGGTATCGGCGATGCCGATCTGGTGAAATACATCGACGTGGGCATGACCTATTACTTCAACAAAAATATGTCGACCTTTGTGGATTACAAAATCAACCAGCTCGACAGCGACAACAAACTCAGCCTGAACGACGACGATGTGGTGGCGGTTGGTCTGACTTACCAGTTCTAACGGGTCTACGCCTGCGCAGGCGCCCTTCCCTCAGTTGTGTCTATAAAAAAAGAGCCGGCTCATCACCGGCTCTTTCTTTTATCTTAACGCACGCGCCAGCAATCAGGCGGTGAGCTTCACCGGCTCATCGTTAAAGCCTTTAGCAGGGCGGAGATCCAGCTTCTGATCGTGCAGCAGCGCTTTCAGTCGCTCGTGGAAATTGCGCAGCGTGCTCTCGACCTTTTCGTTGTTCTCTTTCCCTTTGATGGTCGCCACGCTCCAGTCACCGTCTTTATCAAACAGGCCAAACCGATATTCATAGGTAAAATGATCCTCATGCGCCTCAAGGTTCATCCACCAGCCCCAAAATTCGCGGCTTTCCGGTGCAGGCTTAACGTTGACACAGGCAGCCAGGCAGTCAAAGAAAAAACGCGTCTCTTCGCACTTCCCTTCGCGAATGTACGGCCCCAGTTCAGTGAAGCGCTTCAGCAGGCGACTACGGGGGTGACCACTCGGTAACGTCATGCTAATTCTCCCTCAGTAAAACCGTAAAGTGCTGTCGCTGCGGTTATCGTAACCGCGACATAGATTGTCCCGGCTATAAGTTTTAGCAGAGCGTGAGAGATTCGCCAGTCAGACGCGCAATTGTTTCGCCAACCAATCACAAAGTTGATTCAGCGCCTGATTGAACGGTGCAAAAACCGGCTGGGCAGGAATCAACAGCGTTTTGCCGTGTGCCGAGGAGCTGGCAATGAGTCGCGACTCGTCTTCTGGACTAAAAATGTCGCCAGGCCAGTACGCGGCCAGCAGCGGCACCGGCGTCCGGCGGCCCAGCAAGCCCTGAATTTTCAGCGAGTAGCGATTGAGTTCAATGCGCAGGTTACTGTCCGAGGTCGACGGCATGCCCAGACGGCTGGCGAGCATATCAAGATACATATCCGGTAACTGCTGCTGGCGCGCGGTGTCCACGAATACGCTGTGCACCATGGCACCCAGCGTAGCGACCGCGCGCAGCCGCGGCACTTCCAGATAGGCCAGCCGGGTGGCGATGTTGGCACCAAACCGATAGCCCAACAGCGCCACGCGGGTGTGATCGATCCACGCCACGTTAGGCAGTTCCCGGAGCACATGCTGGTGTAGCTGGCTGGTGTCCTGATTCAGCGTCCATTTGCTGCTGAAGCCCACCGACGGCATATCCAGCGTCAGCATGGCAATCCCGCGCGGCGCCAGATAGTCGTGGAACAAGCGATAGTGATCGCTTTGCAGCGCGTCCAGCCCGCCGCACAGCAGCACGGTGGGATACGGCGGCGATACCTGCGGCGGCATATGCAGAAAAGCGGTCACCGGACTGCCGCCGGGAATCGAGAATGTCAGCGATTTTAGCTCGCCGGGCAGGCGCTGCGTGGCCTCTTCATAGGCACGATTGGCCAGTAATTGCGCCTGGTCGGCAAGCGCATCGCCTTTGATAAACGGGTACGCCGCAAGGCTGTAGAGCAGCGAGGCTTGCAGCCAGTGATGGCCCGCCTCGTCCGACTGCGCCGCGTCCATGGCCTGCTGCTGCCAGCGCGCGCCCTGTTTTGACCACTCATAATTCCAGTTACCGCCGCGGTAGCCCATCACTGTATCCAGCAGACGATCGTCTGTGCGCTCTGCGTTACTGACGGCAATGCGCGCCAAAACGTCGCTGAGCTCCAGCGGCGAGACGCCGCGCCAGGTCCACAGCAGTTTATTCAGCATGCGATACCAGCCGCGCTGCGTGTCACCTTCCAGCGCAGAATGCACCTGGATGGGATGGTGATGCTGACGGCGCACCAGCGTTGAGGTTTCAGGGTGTTTAAAGCGGGGTTTAAAGAGTTCTTCGCTGAGGTTTTTCGTGGACATCTTCGGCGCACTCCTGCGGTAGACGCATCATGCCTAAGAGTTTACTGCAGCGATCGCCGCGGCGCGAGGCGTAGAAAGCGCAACGCCCGGCTTAACCGGGCGCTGTCATCACTGCAATGATTAGCTTTTAACAATAGGCGGAATATAGACCACGCCCATGTCCCACGGCTGCTCAATCCAGGTGTTCTGCGGAATATCCACGATGTAGTCGTCCACCAGCGCACGGCCTGCTGGCTTAGCAAAGATGGTGCAGAAGCGCGCCTTCGGGTACATGTCGCGGATGGCCTGCGCGGTGCCGCCGGTGTCCACCAGATCGTCAATCACGATGAAGCCTTCGCCATCGCCTTCTGCACGCTTCAGCACTTTCATTTCGCGCTGATGATCGTGGTCATAGCTGGAGATGCAGACGGTATCGACGTAGCGAATCCCCAGTTCACGCGCCAGCAGAGAAGCCGGCACCAGACCACCGCGGCTCACCGCGATAATGCCTTTCCACTGTTCCACAGGAAGCAGGCGCTGGGCCAGTTTACGGGCATGAATCTGCAGCATGTCCCAGGTGACGACGTATTTTTCGCTCATAAAAGGAATCCCAACCACGAAAAGTGGCGTAAAAATGTGCAAGGGGGAAAAGGTTGCGCGAGATTATAAGGATCTGACGCGTCAAAAACCAGCACCTGGCGGCGCGGTTGCAGGTTTTTAGCGCGCCTGATACGCACCCGACCAGAAACAGTGATATTCTCAGGCCCACCACGTCAGCCCGGCTGACACCGAACTTTCACTGGAACCTCGCGTGCGAGCGGTCTGTCCGCCACGCTGACACAGGAGACGCGTTGTGTCTGAATTGTCGCAACTTTCCCCGCAGCCGCTGTGGGATATTTTTGCCAAAATCTGTTCGATTCCGCACCCTTCTTACCATGAAGAAGCTTTAGCCGAATACGTGGTCGGCTGGGCAAAAGCACAAGGTTTTTGGGTTGAACGCGATCGGGTCGGTAATATCCTGATTCGCAAGCCCGCGACCGCTGGCATGGAAAACCGCACGCCCGTGGCGCTGCAGGCGCACTTAGATATGGTGCCGCAGAAGAACAACGACACCGTACACGACTTCACCAAGGATCCCATCCAGCCTTACGTCGACGGCGAGTGGGTCAAAGCGCGCGGCACCACGCTGGGCGCGGATAACGGCATCGGTATGGCTTCTGCGCTCGCGGTATTAGCGGATAACAGTCTGACGCATGGTCCGCTGGAAGTGCTGCTCACCATGACAGAAGAAGCGGGTATGGACGGCGCTTTTGGCCTGCAACCTAACTGGCTGCAAGCGGAGATCCTGATCAACACCGATTCCGAAGAAGAAGGTGAGATTTACATGGGCTGCGCCGGGGGTATCGACTTCATCACCACGCTGCCGCTGAACCGTGAAGCCGTGCCTGCCGGTTATGAAACGCTCAAGCTGACGCTGAAAGGGTTGAAAGGCGGCCACTCCGGCGCGGATATTCACCTGGGTCTGGGCAACGCCAATAAGCTGCTGGCGCGTTTCCTTGCCGCGCACGCGCAGGCGCTGGATCTGCGCCTGATCGCCTTTAGCGGCGGCACGCTGCGCAACGCCATTCCGCGTGAGGCCTTTGCCACGCTGGCGGTCGAAAGTCATCAGGTCGATGCGCTGAAATCTGCCGCCGCCCACTTCCAGGCGATGCTGCACAATGAACTTGGCGCAAAAGAGAAGAACATTGTGCTGCTGAGCGAGCCCCTGGCGCATCAGGGCCAGGCGCTGACCGCTGACAGCCGCGATCGCTTCATTAACTTGTTAAACAGCACGCCAAACGGCGTGATCCGCAACTCTGACGTGGCAAAAGGCGTCGTGGAAACCTCGCTGAACGTGGGCGTGGTGACAATGGATGACGCGCAGGCGGAGATCATCTGCCTGATCCGTTCGCTGATCGACACCGGCAAAGATTGGGTGGTGGAGACGCTGACGTCGCTGGGTCAGCTGGCGGGGGCGCAGACTGCGCCGAAAGGCGGCTATCCCGGCTGGCAGCCAGACGCCGACTCGCCGGTGATGGCGCTGACGCGCAAAACCTACGAAGCGCTGTTTGGCAAAACGCCGAACATTCAGGTCATCCATGCGGGCCTGGAGTGCGGACTGTTTAAAAAGCCCTACCCGAACATGGATATGGTCTCGATTGGACCGACCATTACCGGCCCGCACTCGCCGGATGAGCAGGTGCACATTGAGAGCGTCGGCCTTTACTGGCAACTGCTGACCGCCCTGCTAAAGGTGGTGCCGGAGAAAGCGTAAGCGATACCGCGTTGAGGGGGCCATAAAGGCCCCCCTTTTATGTGTCTCGACCACAGCCTCAGATGGGATCTTTCTCACAAAACGTCATACGGCAGTCATTATTTTATCCTGCGCCTGTTGCCTTGTCGCAGCGCGCCTCATCCAGCTTAGTCGTGAAAATAATATTTTTTTCATTACGTTATGCCGCGCGATTTTTAAATCGTTAATCGGCGAATCGCATTCATAAATATATATTAGAAAACCCACTTACTTTACTGACTAATTTAATTCCTTCGCCCTCGTGATAACGTATTTTAAATCACACACAGGCACAAGGAGTCAGTTATGAGAACGTTAAGCCCAGAGGAAATGTCTATCGTCGCAGGCGCAGGCAATTATTCCGATAAACACGGTCCCGGCAGCGGTAACAGCGCAGGAGGCGGTAAAGGCGGGAATTACAGCGGTGTGCCTAAAACCTGTGAGAATCAGGTCGGTGCCGGCATCATTACCGGCATGATAGCGGGCACCGTGGGCGGTGCCGCCGGTATCGTTGCGGGTGGTGCACTCGGCGGCGTGTCGGCCGCGTTAGGTTCCTGTAATAACAGCCCTTATGGTGGCGGCAAAAATGCCAGCAATGGCTCAGGCAATGCTGGCATTGGACAATGCCGTTGGTAATATGGATAACATTACGCAGAACAGGACGAAAATACGTGGCTACAGGCGCGCAATGATAAATATATTCTGGGTGATAACCGCCTTCCCGATTATATTTTCTGACGATCCTCATCGCTATGCAGTAACGGGTAATTCTGTTGCGTTAATCACTGACGTATTTGCCCTTATTGGCATTTATCAGTTTTACACGTTCCTGTTTCAGCGTTGCGAAGCCCTTTATAAAAAAAAGACCTAATCGCGTTTTATCGCCTCACCGTCGGTGAGGCCTTTTCTCGCATTCCCCCCTCTCACGCAGCCTGTGCTGTTGCGGTTTATTCCCATCTGGTTCGTTTTCAGCCTCTGCCCTTATCAGGATAAATCGCTACTTTTTGCGGCTTTCCCCCCTCGCTTCTGCCACGCCTGCGTCTACAGCCAGTTTTAGACGCCATTATGTCCAGATGTCTGGATGGCTAATAAGGATTCGTGCTAGCTTATAGCCTTTCGTTCGTTGCCCGGATGACGGCTTCAGGAAAAAATGCGACCACGCGAATTAACAATAGGTGCCGAAAGAATGCGTGCGATAAACCGCCTTGAGATGCATGACATCTCTCTCGCCTTTGGTGGCTTCGCCGCGCTGTCCCAGGTCAATTTTGTGGCCGACGGTGGCTCAGTGCACGCCCTGACCGGCGCCAACGGTGCCGGAAAATCCACGCTGATGGCGGTGCTCTCCGGTGCGCATGCGCACTACAGCGGCGACATTCTGCTGGATGGTTCAGCCGTCTCGATCCGCTCTCCACGCGACGCCAAACGGCTGGGCATTCATTTGGTCCAGCAGGAAGTGGACGTGGCGCTGGTACCGCAGTTGACGATTGCGGAGAACATTCTGCTCGATCGGCTGGCGGAGCCCGGCCACGGCTTCCGCTGGCGCGATATCCGTCACCAGGCGCGCACGCTGCTGGCGCAGTTGGACGTCAATCTGGACGTTAACCGCCTGGTGGCGCGCTGCTCACTGGCGGAGAAGCAGCAAATCTTGCTCGCCCGCGCCTTGTCCCACCACTGTCGCTTTCTGATTCTGGATGAACCCACTGCGCCGCTCGATCAGCATGAGAGTGCGCGACTGTTTACCGTAGTACGCCGCCTGCAGCAGAACGGTATCGGCGTGGTTTTTATTTCCCACCGCATTCATGAACTCAAGGCCATTTGCGATCGCTTAACCGTGCTGCGCGACGGTCGATTGATAGAGAGCGGGCCGATGGCCGCGCTGAGCGGTGAGCAGATTGTCGAGAGAATGCTCGGTCACGCCCTGACCGATATCTATCCGCCACGGCGTACACCTCAACGCCAGCCGCTGTTGCTGGCCGTGGAAGGGTTACACGACGACCAGCGGCTACGGGATATCTCACTGCGTCTGCACAAGGGCGAAATTCTTGGCATTGCAGGCCTGGCGGGCGCCGGCAAAACGGAACTGTGCAAAGCGCTGTTTGGTGCCACCAAAAGTCGTGTGCAACGCGGTGAGCTACACGGTAAGCCCTGGCGTCCGCAATCGCCGCACCATTCGGTGGCGCAGCGCATGGCGCTGGTACCGGAGGAGCGGCGTAAAGAAGGGATTTTTATTGACGAGTCGGTGAGCATGAACCTGAGCGTGAGCGCCGACAGCAGTTTCTCCCGCGCCAGCCTGTTCAGCTATCGTCAGGCGTGGCGCTGGGCAGAGCGCGTGATCCAGCGGCTGAATGTACGCACCTCGGGGCCAGGGCAAACACTGCGCCGTCTGTCCGGCGGCAATCAGCAGAAAGTGGCGATTGGCAAATGGCTGCGCAATAACGCCGATGTGCTGATTTTTGACGAGCCCACCAAAGGGGTGGATGTCAAAGCCAAAACCGAACTGTTTGCGCTGATTGACGGCCTGGCCCGCGACGGCAAAGGCATTATTTACGCATCAGGCGAATTTTCGGAACTGCTTGGCCTGTGCGACCGCATTTGTGTGCTCTGGGATGGGCGCATTGTGGCAGAGATGGACGCGCGCGAGGCCACAGAAGAGACGCTTTTGCTTTATTCCACTGGAGGAACCCCTGCGTGAGCAGCAAAGAACTATCCCTGAATGCCCAGGCGTCCCTGCGCCACCAGCTTTTCGAATTTCTGTATAAATGGGGCATGTTGCTGACGGTGGTGATCCTGATCGCCGCGTTTGGCCTCGCCTCCGACAGTTTTCTCGAGCCCACTAATATCGTCAACATTCTGCGCTCGATTGCTATCGTCACCGTGATTGCCATCGGCGTATCGATTTCACTGACCATCGGCGGGTTTGACCTGTCGGTGGGGGCTACCGCCTCGCTGGCCAATGCGCTGGTGATCTCACTGTTTGTTTGGCACGGGTTCGGCACTGCCGAAGCGATCGCCGTAACGCTGCTGCTGTGTACCCTGGTGGGACTGTTCAACAGTTTTTTAATCGTGGTGCTGCGCATCCCGGACATGCTGGCCACGCTGGCCACGCTATTCGTGATTCAGGGCGTGGCGATGACCTACAGCTTTGGTGGATCCATCACTGAAAACATGGTGATGCCCAACGGCGATATGGCGGAGGGCACGATCCCTGCCGCCTTTGGCGAATTGGGCCAGGTGCCAACGATAGTGATCATTATGCTGGTGATCACCGTGGTCGCCCAGCTGGCGCTTTCACTGACGAAACACGGCCGTCGCATGTATGCCCTGGGCGGCAATCCGGAAGCCGCGCGCCTCTCCGGCATCCGCACCACGCGCTATCGCGTGCTGGCCTATGTGCTGGCATCCCTGCTAGCGGGGCTGGGCGGCATATTGCTGGCCTCGCGCATTGGTTCATCACAGGTGAATGCCGGCGGCGGTTATTTAATGGATGCGGTTGCCGCCGCCTGGATAGGTTTTTCACTGGCGGGATCGGGGAAACCTAACGCGCTTGGCACGCTGGTGGGCGCAGTGATTCTCGGCGTGCTGCAAAACGGGTTAGTGATGCTGTCGGTGCCTTATTACGCCATGGACATCATCAAAGGTCTGGTGCTGGCGCTGGCGCTGGCCATCACTTACATTCAGCGCCGCTAGGGCGCGACCACGGAGAACGAGAACACAATGAAAAAAATCCCCCTTTCGCTGTTGGCCGTGAGCCTGCTGCAGGCCAGCGCTGCCTTTGCTGACACCCCAACTACCGTGCCTGCGGCGATTGCGCAGCATAACGGTCCGGTGCGTATTGCGATCATCCGTAACCTCGGTTCGGACGACAACACGACGCAATTTGTCGCCGGGGCGATCCAGCAGGGCCGCAAACTGGGTTTTAAGGTCAGCACGTTCCTCAGTAACGGCGATGATGCCCGCTTCCAGGATTTCGTTAACCAAGCCATTAGTCAAAAATATGATGGGATTATTTTGTCGCACGGCAAAGATCCCTATGCCACTGCGCTGGTCAAGCGCATCGCCGATGCGGGCATTAAAGTGTCCGTGTTTGATACGCCCGTCAATACGCCGATCGCGGGCGTGACCGTCACGGCGCAAAACGACGCGTCGCTGGCGCAGACCTCACTCGGCAGCTTGATCAACGATTTTCACGGCAAAGCCAATATTGTGAAGCTCTGGGTAGCCGGTTTTCCCGCCATGGAGCGTCGTCAGGTCGTGTATGAAAAGCTGTTGAAAGAAAACCCAGGTATTCACCAGCTGGAGTCGATTGGCGCGGTCTCTTCCGATGTACAGGGCGATACGGCAAACAAGATAGGTGCCATTCTGGCCAAGTACCCGAAAGGAAAAATCGATGCTATTTGGGGCGCATGGGATGCGTTCAGCCAGGGCGCGTATAAGGCGCTGCAGGAGAACGGCCGCACGGAGATCAAACTCTACAGCATCGACGTTTCTAACCAGGATCTGCAGCTAATGCACCAAAAAGGCAGCCCGTGGGTGCAGACGGTGGCGGTGGATCCCAAAACCATCGGTGCCGTAAATATGCGCCTGGTGGCGAACAAAATCGGTGGCGTCGCCACGCCAGCCAGCTATGAGTTCAAAGCCTCTTCCATCAGCCAACAGCAGCTAAACAGCCAGTCGGGTGCCGTGAACATGGCCTCGCTCAGCAAGATTATTCCCGGCTGGGGGGAGAACCAGGATTTCGTGGCGCCGTGGTTTGCCACGCTGGAAGCGAAGTACGCTAAAAACTAAGCCTGACGCGCCTGCGACAATCCAGCGGCGTCAGGCGCATTACAGCCTTGTCTCTTTAATTCGCGTAGCGCTGTCGTCGGCGTCGGAATCGATGTCCACGACAGTATCACCCGGTGCGGGCCTCTCGGGCACTGGCAACACCCGATGCACGATCACCTCCTGCAGCGCGATATCCTCCCCACCTGACGGCACGCCGTCCGCATGCAGGGTTTGCTGCTCAGACGCATTGTCTGCCGCTGACTGCAGCGCATCGATGACCACCGCCTCCAGCTCGACGTTGGAAAGCGGCGCTTTTTGCTGACCTGCGAACACGAATGGCACATAAGCCAGCGCGATCAGCGCCCCGTTGAGGGTGTACTCGGCCGCTTTGGCCTGCGCCGGTGGCAGCGTATTTTTAAGCACAAGATGAATAAAAGTAGAGCCCAGCACAATGGTTTCAATAAACGACAGTCGCTTGGGTGCCTTTTGAAACAGGATCTCAGTGATTTTACCTGCATTGGCAAGCTCGCGCGGCTGAAGGGCGGCACTCACCGTCAGGGCGTCGTTGTGCTGAGCCAGCGCCTGCGCATTTTTATTCACTAACGTGTCCACAACCTCGCCAGCGGTGTTAATCACGGTATTTGCCATCATGAGTCCTATGGCGTCATTCACCTGCGCAGCAATGCTCTCCTGTGCGAGGCTAACGGCGGATTGATTCAGCCCGTAGGCCACGGCTGAAAAGGTCGTCGCCCGCCTGGAATCCGGACCGCGGTTATTGTCCGCCAGCGCAAACACCACACTCGCCATTTCGCGGATAACGCTATACAGCGTGGCAGAAACCAGCGTGGGGGCAGCCGCAGCCAGCGCAGGCCCCGACACGACAGACAAGCCCGCGCAGGCGGCTACAGGCAGTAGCGCATTAATATAGCTGGCAATCGCACCGGTTTTCGTGGCGGTATCCTGCTGACGATCCGTTGCGATTTGGATGACATTCGCGATAAAAGGCGCTGTTACCGCTGCTGCGCCCAGACCTGCGGCAGAGAAAACGTTGTTCTTAAGCAGGAGGGATACGCCTTCCTGAATCCCCTGCTGCACCAACTTGCAGGCGCCGACCGTCGCGCCGACCTGCAGCGTGGTCTTGCCAATATTTTTTGCGGCGCGTACCAAAGCGTGGTCAGCGGCCTCAGCATGCGGCAAATCAGGCGGCGCGCGCCGCGTGCCCGGCCCGTCAGCGCGGTTACGAGGCGGGCTGTCCGCACGCATCATGGTGCCCATTATCGCGGCGTCAGAAGGCACCGCGTCAACCCTATGCGCATGCACCACCTGAGCCGCAAAGGTGACAGGCACGCTTGTGGCGGGCGAAGCCGCGCGCGCGGGCAGCGCTGAGCACTGATTCACCGCACGCGTGCTGGCTAATTGAGGGATATGGGGCTGCTGCGTTGTCGCGCCTGGATGGCGTTCTACTGGCATCATCGAAGATGTTCGGGGCAAGTTAACCGCTATCATGCTTTTTCCTAAGACAGAATATTCCTGCGACGAACCGTCATTTAAAGCGAGGCACGCCTGCGTGGGCACCCGGAAAAGTAGATGATTGCGCGTGCGGGAAATATCAAAAAACGCTCCTGCAGAGTTGAGAGATAAATCACTGTTGCGTAAGGCTAAATAGCGTCGTCATGGCTTCTGTTGGTGCCCTTACCGCTGGCATCCACCGCGAGCAAAAGGATGAGGGAGGAGAACGATGCGAGCGATACAATGCACAACATCACTGGTCGCCAAGAGATTGCCCCGCCGTGCACTCCACTCAGCCGCTTGCGGATAAACGGCAACGCATCACACCGTTTACCCGACAACGGAAAGCGCAGCGCGCGCTTCACTCGGTCACGCTCACGTTAACGTCCTTCACCTTGCGCCGCCTTCATCACTTATCGCCCATGCCGTCACACCGGGGTGGAGCTCATACCTATTTGCACCGAAGAAAATGCAGCGCGCCCGCATGAAAAACCCCGTTAATGTAAACAACGCGGTCATCACCTTGAAGGCTAAACGCCAAGAGGTTGCTGCGATTAATCCATCTTGTTTTTTCGTGTGCAGAAGGTTGGTCTTGCGCGGTAACATCATGAAAAGCAGGAATGCCGTGATATCGATGGTTTAATGTTGTGAGACTTATATTTTCGAGGCATTGGTGTGGTGTGACAATGTCGATATCACGCGCGCAGAAAAAAATATTCCATACCATGATTAGCACGCAGCCAATAAACAGGAAAAGCATAGCGTAACGCGTCAAACACGGGGGAACTCTCGCGTAAAATGCCTTTCCTTTGCCTGGAGTTGACGAGACTGGCGGGGTCACCACAGCGGCTTGAGCATTCAAGGCGGACGCTTCAGCAAAAGCGGCATTATCCCGCGCCAAGCCATCCTCAATAACCGGCGAGTTCACACACAGCGCCTCCTTCACCGGGGCAATTTTTGCCGCATCGCCGGGTGGATGCTTTAAAAGCCTGACGCGGATTACGTGGTTTAATTTATATCCAATACGCGGCTGTGTAATAAGGGTGTCATCCGGCAGACCCACCTTCTTTATTGCTTTCCGCAGTTGATTAATCATCTGTCTCAGGCTATTTGGCGTGACAACAATTCCCTGACTTCCCCAGCCGGCATAAATCAGCGCTTCGGCGCTCACCACCTCTCCGGGCGTATCTAATAATGCCAGCAGACATCGGGTACCCGCCTGACTTACCGTGGCTTCACAACCATTACGTTGATTTAGTAGCCGACCATATTCAGCATAAAAATAAACAGCGTCATTGAAGAGATATACCTGATTCATAATAAGACAATTCTTGTAGAGGTTATAATAAACAAAAAAAACAAACCAAAATCTGTGACATCCCTTATCCGCAGCTTCCCCTTAATCAGTTCAGCGCGCGTAATAAAGTTCATTAAAGAAAGGACAATAGCACTCTACATTTACTCGAAGTGTAATGAGTTGTCTTAATTTTGAAGTAAATTCTCAGTGGCGGCGAAAAGAGGTCAACAGTGGACCTCTTTATCGCGTGAAGCATGGGATTAAGGCGAGACCGCGCCGCGTTTCTTTTCAACCAGGCGATAAACGTCCCGCACTAAAAAGAGGTTTTGCGTTTCAGCATCGCTGATTTCAATGGCAAAAGCCTGTTCCAGCGCGATAACCATTTCGGTAAACATCATCGAATCCATATACAGATCGTAGATGAGCGAAACCTCTTCCGTCAGAGGATAAGAAAATGTGCATTCCGTGATAATGCGATGAATGGTGTCTTTCATTGATCGTATCTGCTATTTCGCGTTAGGTCGTTTTTTGAAGGTGGCGTTGTATTTCGCGACCTCGAATACCGGAGGTCGCCGAAATATAACGATCGTTGGCGACGATAGCGTGCTTGAACGTTCTCAATGTGCGCGTCGGCGAAAGCGCGGTGGTTTCCCGCCCGCGGAAAAAGGCCAGCTTTTCCTGAAACGACGCGTGTTCATTCATGCCCGTGTTGGGCTGAGCGACGAGCATAGACGGTGCGGGTGGCGGGGTTGCTCCCCCCGCCTTCACCAGCGCCGAAAATGCTGTACGCTGGCCGGTCCGCGCACGCTGAATGAAGGGCTCAACCTGAACGGATTGAACAGGCTGCGCGGCGTGAACCGATGACTCCGTCTGCACGGGCCGCTGAATCGCTTGGGCGGCGTGAGCCGGCGGTGCGGATGCGATTGGCACCCCAAGGCTGGGCGGCGGCATCGGCACGCCGTTGTGAGACCACGAATGGTTGTTGTGAATATGTATTTGCAGGTTTTTCTCTGGCGAGGCACTTACGTCTGCCGGATTTTCGCGCCCAACAGGCACCCGCGCGCGGCGGGCCATCCCCTTGAGCGTCGATGGCTGCGCGTGAGCAGGCTCAGCGTCTGCCGTGTCAGCCTGCTCGTCTTGCTCCGGTAGCGCACCACGCGCCGGGATCGCCGTTCGCGGCAACGTGCTGCGTGTGCCTGACGGGCCCGCTGCGTTTGCTGGCCTGTCGCCCTCTTCATATGCGGTCAGCGGCGTGTCAGAAGGACCTGCTCCTATATCGGGCTGTGCCGGGGGGGCAGAGGTTGAAGAGGGATCGGCTTTATCCGCACCCGAGGTCGCAGGGGGTAGCATAAAATAGCGCAGCGCATCCAGCGCGGTACGCATGGCCATCTCGCGGGTCGCGCCTTGCAACGAAGCATCGATTTTATGCAGTAGGCGATCGAAATAATCAACGCCGATTGTCAGCGATTTCTCGTCCAGACGCGCAATCCCCTGTTGTTTCATTACGGCCACCAAACCAGTGCGTATTGCGGTGCTGACATCGTCTGCGGTAACCGTTTTAATGGCCGTTACCACCGAAGCGACCATCGCTTCAACGTAGGCAGCTGGCTTATGCAGCCCTACCTTTTTTAGCGTGTTAAACACCGCATCGCGCTGCGCGCCATCGATCTCGCCTTTGTTGAACAGCACCATGACGCGCTGGGCAAGCGCCTGTACCTCGACCGATTTAACGCTCAACGTTTCTCCCGTCGCGCGCTGATAGTCATTAGCAACCAGCTCGGTGAAACTTACGCTGGCTGCACCGCCCGCCCGCCGCATATTCGGTGATTCATCGCTTGTGATTTCATCGTAAGCGGCGTGGATATGTTTACTTTCCACGCCGCTGGTGCTCAGCGCATTGCAGAGCGCCGCGCGCTTTTCCTCTTCCTGCTGCTGCGCAGTGAGGTTAACGTTTGCCAGCTGTCGCGCGCCTAAACGTTGGGCCTCAGCGTGCTGCGCGACATCCGCTGTCTTCGACAGCATTGGCGCAGGCCTTCCAGCGTCCTGTGGCCTATTACGGACACCCGCTAACTCCCGCGCCACCCTGGCCATTGAGGATGTGCCGCCACATTGGGGCAGCGGCGGCGCCGGGGGAATGGCTGGCAAGGAAGAAACATTAACAGAAGGACACATAATTTCTCCTTTATATGTTTGGTAAGGTATAAACGTGACGCACGGGCGCACGCTCAGGAAATAAAAGGAATGCCGATCACATTAAAAATAAAATAACACCAACATTAAATGCGTAAAAAATTTATCGCCAGCTCACACATTTGTTTATAGAATTGCGTCACGGTATCCTGCACGTTATTAATTAACTTATTATAATATTCCAGCTGATTCGTTATTTTACTGGTTTTATTTTGCTCGCGCGTAAGAAAAGCATCGACTGCAGAAAGAAAGTTATTGTATGCGGTCAATGAGGTTTTATCATCTGTCAGCGTATCGCGGGCCGTTTTATTCATATCATTCAACTGCGTAATATCAATTTTCACCACCCACTTACCGCTTTTAGGGTCCTGAGTCACCACGCCTGAGCCAAATTTTTCGCGCATACTTCGCGCTTCTTCTTCAGAGTCCGCCTGATGCAATACGCCAGCCTCGCCGCTAAATTGATTAATCATCTCCTCGATAGCTTTAAATATTTCGCTCCGGGTAATCTTGACATTTTTATCATCTTCAGCCTTTACGTTTTTCGCGATGATGTCTCGCAGTGTAGACAGCGTATCATAATAGACACGCATTTTTTCCGCCGCGCCAATAAAGGGCTGCATAAACGCATCCTGCATATGGGTAATTAACTTGAGAATGTCGTTAAAAATCTCTTTGTCGGATTTCATCGGCGGTGGATCATTGAAGGTGTTCATCATGCGCGATAAGGTTTGTTCTCTGGACTCACTGCCTTGCGCCTCGCTGTCCAGCCGCTCGCGCAGATGCTGACGCAGACCGTTCGCCTCGCCGCGCGCGTCCGCTTTTTTCTCTTCCAAATCGTTTAACATGCGCTTTTGTAACTGTTGACGAAACAGGTCTATCTTTGCGCGGTTAAATGCCGCATCCTGGACCTTGTCAAGCAGCCGCTCTGGCGCCGGCACATTCCCTTCATCTACGGTGCTGGCAACGCCCTCATGCAGCGTTTTAAAAGCGAGGTAGTCTGTCGCCTTCTCCAGCATTTCACCCAGCGTCGTGTTACCCAGTGGATTTAATAAAGCATCGGCCAGCGCGGTGCGATCCCCTGGCAGTGGGCCGCCTTCATCTGGTTTCGCAGCCTGGTGCTTTTCTGCCAGACGCAACGCGCCTTCCAGCATCGCTTTCACGGGCCACGCACGCTGCGCTTCGGGCAACTGTCCCATCTGCTCAAATAACCGTTGCAGCCTGTGTCGGGCCGGGCCTGCCTGTGACCTATTACGCGGCTGTGAAGGAGGCTTGTTGTCAATTTCCGGCGCGTTTTCAGCGTTGGCGTTAACCATGCGTCCATGCGTGTCAGGTACCTTGGAGGGTGCCGACATCACGCGGGGCATGATCGGCGTGACGTTTGTTACCGAAGAGAGTGTTGTCATTGGATTCATCTCAATAAGCAGGCGGCTGCGCCGCCTGACGTGACGCGCAGATTACGCTGTGCGCGCGGTGAGTTTGTCTTGGCTGCTGCGTACCTGGTTGAGCAACTGCATCAGGGAATCCATAACTTTTTGGATGGTTCGCAGCAGCTCTTTCAAGGTGTCCAATGCGGTATTGAGATTGAAGGTCGTCTCACGGGCCTGCGACTCAAGCAGCCGCGCTTGCTTCGTCTGCTCTGCTTTATTGATGTCGCTTATTCGATTCACCACAGTTTCCGCTGAACGAATCAGGGCGGTATGCATTTGCAGGCGGTGATTGGCTTCCTGAATCGCGAAATCGTAATTGCGTACTTGTGTGTCGTGCTGCTCGGCCACCCTCTCCGCGTGCAGACTGTTGTTGCGGTCACGCTGCGGATTGCCGGTTGGCACGCTGCCTTCCATCCGCGCTTTGCGCGCGGCTTCACGATGCGCAGTCTGCTTGTTATGCATACGCTGCGTGAGCTTGATGTTTTTCACCGTCACTTTGACGTTGCTTGCGGTCGATACTGCCGAAGAGACAATGCCCACCACCGCGGCTGAAACGGCTGCCGCGAGTTCTTTCTTGGCGGCATCCTGCTCCTGCTTACGCGCCAGTTCGTTAAGCTTCTGGCTCAGTTCTGACAGCATACGGAACAGCTTGTCCAGCGCGGAGCTGTCCGCAAGCTTGGTTTCCATCATTTTGTCGAGAAGCTGGCGAACCTGCGACGCCCATGCGCCAAATTCGCTAAAAGACGCACCGCCCTGCTTTTCATTCGCTTCATGAAGTGGCGATGGCTCTCCACGCGGCTGCTCGTCCTCCGCGATCAGCGTACGCACCAGCGCATTGGCGTCGCGCAGCCACTGTTTCAATGCTTTGTCGCCGTCAGCGGCCTGCGGCTCATCGCTCTCTGCATCATCGTTACCCGCGCCGGATGTCTCCTCTCCCCGCAGCTTGTCTGTGGAGAGCGTCCCGATCAACAGGCTAAGGCTGGCGTTGAGCTTGAACAACGTCGTGTTCAATTCATCGTTTTCGGGTGCACCGCCTGTAGGGAGATGAGCGCGTGGCGCACCGGCGCTGCGTTGGGGAGGCCGCATCGCCACGGGCGGAGGGAAATCGTCATCTGATAACGCGCCCGCCAGCGTCTCCAGCGAGCGAGTTGAGTCAGGGTTTTGCTGCGTGGCAGTTTGCCCGGTACGCGCCGCGTCGGATGCGTTTTTTTCGTTGCGCTGCAGGAGTGACGGAACAGAGGGAGCAAAAGGCGTAATATCCATTATTTTTTCCTTTTTTATTTGGTGTTAACCCGCTTTAGCAGGCAGCAAAATTTTCTTACCCAAGAGCAAATTGTTTTCAATGATTCTTTGCGCCATCTCGCTTAAATTGCGGATGCTGTCTTGCAATCTTTCCAATGACTCCTGCATCATTTCCTCAAGCTCAAGCTGCTTTTCGCGAATGAATTCAAGTTCTTTCACCGCTTGCTCTGCTTTTATTTTCTCAAGGTTGGACTCCGCAACTTTGGCATTCATGGCATTTTGCTGCGCGGTATTCGCCGCACTGGCTACGTCATGCGTTATATTTGCCGCTTTTACAAAAGACTGATTCGTCTTGGCACTCAATGACTGCAACGGTTGCAGGGCTTTCTTTGACATTCCCGCTATATGCTTTAAAAACTGCGGGATATTTTTAAATATGCTCTTGAGCATATTTGACGCAAATTTCATTGCGCCATTAATGACATTTTTCATGACCTGCGCAACGGCACTGCTTCTCAACAACATCACCGCGGCGATCACCGCAACAATCGCAACAATCGTTTTGACCACCGAGCGCACCTGTTCTAAAACATCGGGTGGAAGTGCCTGCTGTAATAATTTCCCTAACGGAGAATTCATCAGCAGAAAATCCACTGCCTTACCGATGGCCTCAATGATGGGCATGATCACCGACTTCATTAACGGCTCCAGCGCTTTGCCGATAAACGAGGTCCCCGTGGCCGCCTGCATGATGCCATCAGCCACCGTCATCACCAGCAGCGCCACCGCCAGAACCGAACCCGCGCCCATCGTCACGACCGACAGCAACACACTCGCAACGGTCAGCAACGCGGTCACGATTTTGGAGATACAGTCGCTCTTCTTTTTCGCCTGCTCGTTTTTTTCATGCTGCTCTTCAATTTTCTTGGCTTGCTCAACGCGCGCGCGCCCCGCCATTTCCGTGTTGAATTCCGCACGTTTCAATTCATGTTCAGCGCGCTGCTTTGCCTCTTCGGCACGGTCTTTAATGCTCTGATTGATCACATTTAACAGGCGCAGCGCCATGTTGTATTGCGCCTTGGCTTGCTCCTCAATAAAGCTCGAGTTGAGCAGGCGGCTGTGCTTACTGTCTTGCAGCGTCGTTGCCACAATATCGTTGATACGCGACTGAATTTCTGTGGCTTTAACCGCCAACTGCTCAGCGTTTGACTTTGCGGCCTGCAGCGCGGTGTGCACATTAGCCCGCTGGCTTTCCAGCCCGGTAAGTTCTGACGAGAGCGCCTGGTATTCCGGATCGTCAGCGCCTACTCCCGCCTGCTGCATAGCAGCCTGCTTTTCTTTGAGGATAGCGATGCGGGCTTCCAGTTTACTCAGCTGACTCTCCAGGCTTTTGACCTGATCACCCGCCTCCTCCAGCGCGTCCAGTGCGCCATTGAGCTCGTTGACCAAGGCATCAAACTGCGCTTTTACGTTCTGCGTGAACGCCGAAACGCCTGCAAGAATGGCTTCCATGGCGTCCGTCAACACATCCTTGCCGCTGGTTTTATCAGCCAGCAAACGGGTTAATACACTATTGATCAGCAGGCGATATTGCTCTGCCGTTCGCGGTTTTTCAGGCGGCGGCGGTCCCTCCAGAAAGGCCTGCTGCTCCTTATCTTCCAGCGTTTCCACCGCAGCATATTGCACCAGCGAGTCCAGCGCGCTTTTACCGCTGCTGCTCTCTCCTGGGCGCATCACTGGCGGATGGTGCAGTCGGTTGGGTTCAACCCGAACGTTGGCATCATTACCGATCCTGCTTATCGTCGAGTCAGGTTGCACAGATTTAAGCGGTTGAGTATTTACTATGTCCATTTCTGCCTCACAGTAGGTGTTTTTACTTAGAACGTTTGCTTTTTATCGTATCTATATAAATTCTTGCGCGAGCTTTTATCTTTTCATCAGAACATTTATCGATGATATTTTTAAAACACTGCAGCGCTTTGCCAATATTGCCCATTAGCAAATTACATTGCCCCCCATAAAGCATGGGCAAGTAGTTCTCTTCAGCCATAACAAACGCCAGTGCGTAAAAGTCACAGGCCTTCTGATAATTTCTTTTCAATTGATGCACAGAGCCTAGCCCGATAACATAATCTGCATTATTAAAATCATACATACAGAGCAACTTGAAGAGCACTTCGGCTTCTTCTAATCTTCTTTCTTGGTAGAGATAATAGGCACACGCATACATCTCCTCCATGGTTTCATCAGAAACATCCTCAATATCTCTGAGCGTGATACCACGCTGGATATACTCCATTAATTGCAATGCCATATCCGAATGATCGTCGTTATGGTCACGGGTTACTTTCATAGCCATAATAATCCTTAGCCCATGAGATGGGGTAAATTACATCATGTCATCGATAATCGCGCTCACAAAGAACGCTCATGGCGCGCATTAATAACGAGAGCACGATGATGTCTTAATTTTCGTCAGAGGACGTTACCTGTTCGGTGGATTTGGCCGTTCCCATTTGTTGTTCCAGCCAATCCATATCAACAAGATCAAGCCACAATAGAATGTCCAGCACCTCGGTAAAACATGCCAGATGAATAAAGCTATTTACCCGATGCGTGGCGTAGAGTTTTCTCGCCAAGGCCACATCTTCAATAATCGGCGTACCTACACGTTTTGCGTAACGTTTTACCGCCAGTGCCTTTTCATTTTTTTCAATCAATGAAATATAGGGAATAAAGGTAACGTCCTTATTGATGTAGATCGCGACGGCGATGTGCGTTGGGTTAACCACGATGGCTGTGGCATTTTGCACCGCTTGCTTCATGGGTTCTGAAAGCATTTCCGAATGCAGCTGTCGCCGCCGGCTTTTAATTTCTGGATTCCCTTGCGACTCTTTATGTTCGCGTTCGACCTCCTTTTTATCCATTTTCAGCTCTTTTAACCATAACAGCACTTCACAAAACGCATCGAATAACACAATCAACACTATGCAGCCCAAGAAAATGATCAGCAGTGAATGAAAGAGCTCCCCGAGGATAACGAAGGTATATTTGGCTTCACTGTTTACACTACCGAGAATAAGGGATGAATTTTTGTGCCAAAAAATATACGCGGCAACGAAAAAAGCCACAATATACATAATGGTTTTCACCAGCTCTTTCAGGGTCCGCAAGTTGAAGATCTTTTTTATACCTTTAATAGGATTAAGACTATCAAACTTCAGCTTCAATGCTTTTAACGCGAGCTGACCACCGGTTTGCATAATGCCGGGAAATACGGTAGCAACAATCGACATAACGAGAACAGGCAGCAGGATTTTCAAGGCCGTAGTTAAACAGAGCAGAGCGTAGTCCTGCGCTGAGAACGTATATTGTGCTTCGATGATGTTTTGCATAATAAATTTGACGTCATCGAGCGAAACAAAGCCGATGATCATTTCAATGCCCACCAGCATCAGGCAGGTGGTGACCATATCTTTACTTTTAAAGGTTTGCCCCTGCTTAGCGGCATCGCGCTTTTTCTTTGGGGTCGGTTTCTCCGTTTTGTTTTGCGACACAGCCCTCTCTGCCTCTTACATTAAATATCGCGCATAAAAACGCTCAAGTTTTATGATTTCACCGGGTAACACGGGAGAGAGATAAATCAGTAACAGCGCAAACCCGACAAAACTTTTTACCGTTATCGCCATTGAAAATGCATTTAGCTGAGGCGTATAGCGTGACAATAATCCCAGCAACACTTCAGTCACTAAAAATACGACCACGATCGGCGCCGCGAGGCGTATGGCTTGCATCATCATTTCACTGGCAAAGCGCAGTATTAACGTGACGTCGGGTAAGGTGACATGACCCGGCGGCGAGAGTCGATAGCTGCTTAGCATCACCTCTAACAGTGTCAGCAGCCCCCCCGCCTGCAGGATCAGCACCACGGTAAACATATTGAAAAAGTTGGCCAATTCAGAGGAATCAATGCCGGTCTGCGGGTTAATGGAACTGCTTAGCGTGGCACCTCGCTGGTTATCAATGTAGCTGCCTGCCGCATGGAGTACCCAAAAGGGAAAGCAGAGAAACAGCCCAATAATTACTCCCAGCAGCACTTCTTTGACCAGCAGTCCCATAAACAGCCACAGTGTCACCTCATGCAGGGTGATACCAGACACCGGCCACAGGCTCGCTCCCATAAAAAAAACCAGCGGGTAGCGAAACAGGTCCGGTACCGTCGACGCGTTTAAAAACGGCAGCATCATAAACACGGGAAACAGGCGGCCACACACCAGAATCACGGAATACAGCCAATAGTTAAGTTCGCTGAACTGCATGAAGGCGATGGCGCTCATTTTTTCCCCAGGGCAAACGTGAGCATTTCTTGGGCATAATTCATTAATGCTCCACCCATCCAGCCGGACAGCAAAAATAAACAGACACACACGCCCAATAATTTAATCCCGAACGGCAACGTCTGTTCCTGCAATTGGGTAACCGTTTGGAATAATCCCACCAGCAAGCCAATCACGGTGGCGACCATTACCGGAACGGCCGAGAGTGTCAGGACCAGCCAGATGGCTTTATTGCCCGCATAAATCACTTCATTCATGATGGTTATCCGCTTATTGAGAGGTACTGCTCAATCAAACTTTTGGAGACCAGCGTCCAGCCGTCCAGCACCACAAACAGCAGCAGCTTTACCGGCACGGAGAGCGTGACGGGACTCATCATCATCATGCCCAGCGTGAGCAAAATGCTCGAAATCAGGAGATCGATGACGACAAAAGGCAAATAGATGTAGAACCCAATCATAAAGGCATCTTTTATTTCACTCAGTGCATAGGCGGGCAGTAGCGCAAGCAGCGATGGGCGGCTTTCCTCTTGGTCCTCCGGTTCAAACGCCTCGCTCTCTTCCGTCCCTAAGGGCTGCGCGCGCTGGGCGTTGTGGAAAAAGGCCGTTAGCGCGGGATCGGCATAACGCTCCAGATAGGCGCGATAACTGCCGAAGCCTTCATTGACAATCTGCTCGATATCCTGAGCGCGATCAAAAGTCAGATTATGTTGCGTGACGTAGTCATAACCTTGTCTGGCGACGGGCATCATGACAACGCTGGCAAGAATCAACGCAATACCATTGAGCGTGAGATTGGACGGTACCTGCTGCAGCCCTATCGCGTTGCGAATCATAATAAATACGACAGAAAATTTGATGTAGCAGGTGCCGCTGGCAAGCAGGAACGGCGCCAGCGACGCCAGCGCCAGCGTCGCAATCAACGAAAAATCATTCTCCACACGCATCACCGTGATACAGCGTTTGAATCTCAACGCAGAGGGTATCGTCGTCCATAGAGACCCATTCCCCCCGGCCCAGCAGCGCGCCGTTGCCTTTAATCATGACGCTATTGGCGCCGCTGCCCGCCGTGGCCAGCGTCATGCCGGGGGTTAACGCCCGGAGTTCCGCCAGCGTCATCACTTGCTCGTGCACCACAAATTCCAGCCGCACCGGAATCGCGTTGATACCGGTTGCGCGGGCGAAATCCCGCGTCTCCCACTCGTCGTCCGCCTCGTGGTTGATCCCCTCGTCGTAATCATCATTTAACATCAAGACATCTCCTTCATGGTCATAGTGGCCCATCGGCCGCCCTTGGATACGCACTTCCTGGAGCAGACGGCTGACGATAAGCCTATCGCCGCACCGCATGCGCCTGACATAGCGCGCGCTTAGCGCGCTTTCGCCCTTTACCAACGAGCAGATGAAGGGCAGGTGTGCCGGAACATAAGGCACCTCACTGCCGGGGGCTGGCTGCGGTGCGCTCGCCACCGCAAGGAGCCATGCGCGTCCGAGTGAGGTGGTCAGTTCCGGCAGGGGTTGGCTGGGCAGGCTGTTTTCCTGCGCCGGACAGTGCTGCGTGAAGCTAAGTGCCGTGCCGTTCGCCCGCGAGAGCTCACAGCAGGCGTCGGCATGATGAAAAAAACAGCGGATTTCATCGGCGGTAAAATGCTCGGTTGCCAATCCCGCCGCATCCGGCCAGGTTTGCGCCAGCCAGTCGCGCAGATCCACCAGCAGCTGATTGCCGTCTGGCGTGGAGAAGTGCTGCAACACCGCCCCCGGCGGCGGCAGGCTATCGCGCAGCCGGTTACCGGCTTGCGTCTGTTCGGTGACAAAGCGTTGCCAGGCCACGTCATGTGGCTGGTAGGCCCGAAGTGAAACGCGCGCCATCAGGCCTCTTCCTCCTCATCAAGAACATAGGATGCGGCGCGGCGTTGCTGCCCTTGCTTCTCGAACAAGGCCAGAGGCGGCGCGTCCGCCTGCTGGATAGCCACGTCCAACCGATCCAGCACCTCGCGGCTCGACACCCTCGCCGTGACCGGCTGCGGCATCTGTCGAGGAATCAGCAGTTCGACCTGCATGGCCCCCGTGGGATCCGTGCGTCGAAACGTATAGGTCAGTCGCCGTAAGCCCGGTGGCGGTGTCGATTCGGCGAGCGGCGCGAACAACGCAGGCGCGGACATGCGCGCTAACTGGCGCGAGGGACCGTCGGTGAGCGTGGTGGAATCGAGCGTAAGAGACGGCACCGGCCCGGCCAAGCCGGTGGCGGTTGCGCTCTGGGGGATCGCCGTTGACGCGTGCGGTTCCTGCTTGTCACTCGGCAGCGTACTGTGTGCGCCGCTTGTTCCCTGTGCGGGCATGAGGTCGGCAATGCGCGGCAGCGGCGCGGCAACCGGGCTATGCGCAATCACATTATTGTGAACAGGGGTAACCGCATCGTGGCTAAGCGGTCTTGCCTGTAAGGCGCGCACGATCGGGCTTTCTTGTGCGGCGTGCCTGAGCGGCGTGACGGAAGGGTCCGACGTGACCTGCATGACTTGGGAGATCCACCTTTGCTGGTTCACTGGCTTGCCCTGTTTTTCCTGCGTGACCCCGCGCCCTTGCCCGGCGTTATCTTGCCCGCCCATCTCAACAGCCGTTGTTGCGGCTTCGGGTGCGTTAAGCGCCCAGCTTAGGCGCGATTCGGGCTGATGCAGCAGCGCATGGAGATACGGCGCAACCGCAGGAATGGGGGCATCAGAAACGGGCTCAAAACGACGCTTCTTCGTGGGTTGCCTGACGCTGTTTTTTTCGTCTGGTGCCGTATACATACGATCACACAGCAGCCGTAATGGCGAAGGGGTTAACGTGGCCAACTGCATTGCTCCTCTATTTCATCGTCAATCTGATTCTGTAATCGCCGCGTCGCGTGGCGGCGAAGATCGCGGGCGCGCTGTTCAAGACGTTGATGCCGCCGCGTCAGCGCCTGCCGCGCATTGCTTGCCTGGCGGCGCGTCTGATCAACCTCACGTTGCTGCTCCCGCTGCTCCCCCTGCTCCAGCATCAAGGTCGCCATTTTGCGGCGTAGCGTTGCCTGCCGGGCTTTTTGTGCCAGGATGGCTTCACGGTGGGTTTCTCCGTCATAGATAAAGCTTTGCGACAGCAGTTGCGCCGCCTGATGCGCCTGTTCCAGCGCGGTAATGCGCGCCGTGATGGCCGCCGTTTGCTGCTGGCAGCGTTGCAGAATCTGCGTCTGTTTCTGGATACGCCGCTCGGCGCTGGCGCACACTTTCTGTAATTTATTGCGTAAGCTCATACATCCTCTGCAAGCTATGCTCGACGCAAACGGTGTCTGAGCGGGACTGACACAGAAATTCGCGAAACGCAGGCATCTGGGCGTAAAGCCGGTCGTTCTCCTCATGCTGACCGGGCTGGTACTCACCAAACTCAATCAGCGTTTGCAGCGTCTCCATGTGGGCCAAGGCCTGACGAAATTTACCGGCGTGCGCCAGATGCGCGGGCTGGCACACGCGGGTGCTAACGCGGCTCAGACTGCGTAAAACATCAATGGCGGGATAGTGGTTGGCCGCTGCTAACTTGCGGCTCAGCAGGATGTGGCCATCCAGAATCGATCGGATCTCTTCTGCCACCGGATCGCTCTCTTCTTCGCTTTCCATCAAGATGGTGAAAAATGCCGTAATGCTGCCCTGATGCGTGACGCCTGGGCGCTCCAACAGCGCAGGCAGCCGCTCAAAAACCGAGGCCGGATAGCCGCGGCGCGCGGGCGGCTCACCTGTCAGCAAGGCCACGTCGCGGAGCGCGCGCGCATAGCGCGAAACGGAATCCAAAAACAGCACCACGTGCTTTCCGCGGTCGCGAAAGTATTCCGCGACCGTCATGGCGATGAGCGCAGCGTTCATTCTATCCGCGGCGGAAAAATCTGAGGTGGCGTACACCACCACGCAGCGTCCCGCCTGAGGGGAAGCGCGCAGCGCATCGATAAACTCGGTGACTTCACGTCCGCGCTCGCCAATCAACGCCACCACAAAAACATCCGCGCTGGCGTGGTTGATGATCATCTCCATGAGCGTGGTCTTTCCGCATCCGGCCGCAGCAAAGATCCCCATACGCTGTCCGCGCCCACAGGGGATCAGGGCGTCGATTGCGCGTATGCCGGTGAGAAACGGTTCGGTGATATTCACGCGCTGATGAAAGCCCGGCGGACGGGCGTTGATGTCGCGCGTCTCCTGATCAACCAAATCAACCGCGTCCGCCAGCCGCGCGACCACGTCGCCGGTGGCCGCGATCACCGCGCCTTGCACATGCGGAGATAGGGTGAGAGAGAAGCCTTTGCCAGTGGGGCTTACCACCGCTTCGCGCGTCAGCCCTTGCGCCGAACCGAGCAGGCTGAGCAGCGCCGAATCCGGTTGCAGACTTAACACCACGGCTCGAGCGATGACGGTGCTATCCCGCCAGCTCCGGTAAATGTCGCACACCTCACCGATACGCAAATGCCGCAGCGGCACTTCTATTAATGCACCGGTAATGCGCAGTGGATGCGCCTGACAGCGCATCAGTGCGTCCAGAGACATTAGCGAAGCACCTCCAGAAATTTTTCTGCGCTGACATAAAAGGCCTCAAGCGCATTGCTGAAGGCGTCGACGTCCTGCAGAGCCGCTGGCTTCACCAGACACTTCAAAACGGTGTAACCGTCATCTTCACTGATTTGCATCTGGTCGGTGATAGCGAAAGGCGCCGCTTCCATCAGCAGGGTGATTAACGCGGGCGCGCAACGTTCAATATGCGGAAGATGATGTTCACAGAGGCGCATCCAGATCAGCACCTGATCGTGGTGAAGAGACAACAGCATGTCTGGCAACGTATTAAATTCCAGACTGATGGTGCTATGGCTGTCAAAGTTTCCCAGCACGGAGGCGTCACATCCATTGGCCAATAGCGCCTGGCGAACCAGCTCGGCTAAATCGATATCCATTGTAATTACCCACATTTAATTAACAGATTTAATGACGTCGATATTGATACTTTCGGTTATTTCGCCAAAAGAGAGCACTTCAAGGTTGCGATATTTATTCTCAATGAATCTTTTCACAAAGCGCCGAATATCAACCGCGGTAAGAATGACGTAATCTTTTTGCGACATAAGGATATCGCCGAGCGCCACATCAAATCGGTCCAGAATAAATTCTGCCACTTCAGGCTCCAGATTGAGAAATGTTCCCCCGGATGTTGAACGAATACCTCGCCGCACTGTTTCTTCCAACTCTTGCGAAATCAGCACTACGCGCAGCGTATTTTGCACGGAAAATTTATGGCTAATATAACGAGAGAGTGCGCCACGCGTGTGCTCAACTAAATTAATCACATCCTTTTCTTTGGCGGCCCAAAATGCCAGCGACTCAATAATAAGCTTGGTGTTTCTTACCGATATTTTCTCGTTCACTAATCGCTGGAGAACCTCTGCAATACGTTGGACCGTCGCATTACGCGTTGCCTCTTTCACTAATTCGGGATAATCCTTTTCCAGCTTATCGAGATGGCTTTTCGTTTCTTGCACGCCAAAATATTCATTGACGTTTCTCACCAGCGTGGTTGAAAGGCTGTAATACAACTCATCAACCGCGCTGCGCGTTAAATAGCCTAACTCTTCAAGCCGCTCATGGTTGTCCGGCGAGGTCCACAGAACATTGTCCTGATTACGAATATCCATGCCTAACTGCGTCAGCTCGTCGGAGCCGTTAATCACCCGAATCTGGTCAAAGTAAATCGGGTATTTATCTGCCTGAATCTCATTGATCAGCAGCGTCACGTCGTGCGATGCGTAACGGTCTGAAGGTTTAACCAGCAGCGGCGGTAAGTGGATCCCGTAATCAATAAAGAACTGACTGCGAAAGCGCTCACTGGCGCGTAAACGCTTGAGCTCGGCAGCCACCTGACGATTGACTACCAGCATCAGCGGAATGGTCACGGGCGTCACGTCATCCAGATTGTCAATTAAGCCGAGCCGCGTTTCGTTGCTGCCTACCGCCTCTTGATGCGCCGCTGGTGCGGGCTCCAGATCGGATTCGGGCTGGGCGGCTGCCGATCGCGCCGCCCGACGCGCCTGATAAAGCTTATAGAAACCGAGTCCGCCGGGGATCAGCGCCAGCAGCACGAAAATCACAAAAGGAAAACCGGGCAACATACCGACCATCAGCGCAATGATCGCGGCAATAAACAGCACAAAATTATTGCTGAGCAGCTGCGACATCATGGTTGCCCCCATGTTGTTCCCCTCGCCGCTCACGCGCGTGACGATAAAGCCCGCGCTAATCGCAATAAGGAGTGAGGGGATTTGCGCCACCAATCCGTCGCCAATGGTGAGCATGGTGTAAACCGACAGTGCGGTAGAAAGATCCATGCCGTGCTGGCTAATACCGACGCTGATACCACCAATAAAGTTGATAAAAATTACGATAATGCCAGCAATCGCATCCCCTTTGATAAACTTCATCGCGCCATCAAATGAGCCATAGAGCTGGCTCTCTTTCTCCAATACCGAGCGTCGCTGCGTCGCTTGTTCAGCCGTAATCGCCTCCGCGCGCAAGTCAGCGTCAATGCTCATCTGTTTTCCCGGCATACCGTCCAAAGAAAAGCGCGCCGCCACCTCCGCCACGCGCTCCGCCCCTTTGGTGATCACCAGAAATTGCACAATGGTCACAATGGCAAAGATCACAAACCCCACCACCAGGTTGTCGCCAATAACAAACAAGCCGAAGGTCGCGATGATGTCACCGGCATCGGCATCATTCAGGATCAGGCGGCTGGTGCTGATAGAGAGCGCAAGACGAAACAAGGTCGTGATTAACAGCACCGCTGGAAATGAGGAGAAGCTAAGAATTCTGTCAATATAAAAAGAAGACAAAAACACCAGCGCCGAAATAACGATATTTAAGCCAATCAGAAAATCCACTAACATCGTCGGTAGTGGAATCACCAGCATCGCAATGACGGTCACCATCAAAAGCAAAATAAACAGCTCAGGATGTGACTTTATTTTTCCCAAAAATTGATTCATGAGGCTTCGTTACCTACCTGATGTTGTATTTTTTAATACAACGACATCCTGTTGCAGATTAAGGAAAATCTCGAGCAACGCGTCTCTATCCTGCTGATTACAGAAAATCGCTAATGGCATTTTTTTTAATTCCGTTAATAACCACTGTACTAGTTGCGAGATTTCGGCTGCGGAAGCAACATGTAAAAAATCGCCAGCCACCTCTTGCAACCCATCATAAAAGGCTTGTGGATTATCGAGTGTGCGCATTAAAAACATAAGCCACGCTTCTTCTGGTTTATTTAAAAGCGCAATAAAACTCTCACCACGGATTAAACGCACAAAATTCACATCGCAGGTGCGGATGACTTTTATCTGGCTTAATCGCCCGTATAAATCTCCAAACTCAACGAGGTTGCAACTGGGTTGATAGGCGTCAATGTCGGTGAGTAAGGCAGACTCCATAAAATCAATCACCACATGGCGACGATCTACGCCATAGCTCGACAACCAGCGCTTATAGAGTGTCAACGCATGCTCATCACTTTGAATAAAATCGCGATAGGCATGCCGCACTGACGCCGGGGTCATGCGCAGCTTACGCCCAAAAATTCGCGCTTTTAGCGCCACGTTCAACCCTGCGCGCGTGGGTTTCGCCTCGCACGCGTCTTCCGCCTGCGCCAATGCTTCGCTGACATCCTCCACCGCCTGAGGCTCGGCCCGACACCGCTTCAACAACACGCGCAGCGCGGCGATTAAACAGCTGCTGTCGGCGAATCGCCGTTGCGCCTGCTGCAACAGGAAGGCGGGCCGACCGCGCGCCTCGCCGCGCAGGATCCGCATCAACGCCTCCAGCTTTTCATCGGCGTCCTCGTCAAGAATGACGTCGGTACCGCTGTCGGTCAGCAGCGCCGTGCGCCGTTCCATATCGCGCCGATTGCGTATCTGCGTCACCAGCGCGCTGAGTTCATCCACGGTATCCAACAGGTTGCGGGCCAGAACGCCGCCCTCCTCTTCGACCTGCTGTCCAGCCTCAGTTGCCTTCTCCGCCGAGCGCGTCGCGCTGGCCTCCAGTGAGGTCTCTGCGCCGCGTTGTCGCGCCTGGCGCGCTTCACGCTGATGCTGACCGAGGGGCGACGCTAAAGGGCGCGGCGTTACGGCATGCGGGCGTTCGATTGCCATGCTTTTCCTGCCAGCAGATTATCCATCCAGTCGAACATGTCACCGTTAAGTGACTTACCGCGCAGCGCCTGCATCATGCCAACGTTTTCCGGAAGGAACTGCGTTACGATCTCTTTCGGCTGTATCAGAAAAACACGCACCAGCGACGCTTGCTTTTGGGATTGATAGCGAAACAGTCCGCCGATCAACGGTAAGCTGCGCATGCCGGGAATCCCGCTCAGCGCCTCGCTGTTCTCCTGTCGCGTGTAACCGCCAATCAGCAAACTTTTGCCTTTAGGAACGCGCGCAATCGTGCTGATGCTGGTACGGCCCACCTCGGGCAGCAGTTCGGAATCCTGCCCTGCGATTTGATTACCGTCTTCCACGCTGAGCAATAACTCGATCTCTTGCTCAGCGCTGAAGCGAGGCAGCACGCTAATGGCCGTGCCATAGGTCACATGCTCCAGACTGCTGGTGCGTTCGCCCACCAATTTGGTATAGAAGGTGCGATTGTTGTCGAACACGGCTGGGATATTTTCCTGCGTCAGGATCATGGGGCGCGACACAATATTGGCCTTTTGATCCTTTGCCAGCGCCGTTACCGCCGCCATAAAGCTTGCGCCGTCCACGGTGCTTGAGCCGCCGTTAAACGCTACTCCTAGCTGCGGCCCCACGTTCAGCGAGCCGCTCCATGAAACGCCCAGCTGATCAAGCTGCTCTTTTTGCAAGTCGACAATCCAGACCGACATCTCAACGTGCCGTCTTGGCAAATCCAGTAAGGCGATCAACTGCTGGAGGCTGCGGACCTGTTCGGCACTGCCGCGTACCAGCAGGCTGTTATTGTCCTGATTCGCCACCACCACCACCGGCTCCTGCGCATGTCGACCACGGGGGCTGAACGGCGTAAGTAACGCAGGTGGAATAGTCGCCGCCTCGGGAAACAAGGCGCGCGCGCTGTCAATACGCTGCTGCGGCGTGGGCGACGCGGCAGACGGTTCCTGTGACACAACCCGATCGGCGGTGACGTCTGCTTTGCCAATCAGTTTTTCAATCACGGTTGCCATGCCAGGGATCACGATTTGTTCATCGCGATAACGATAAGTACGATCAGTAACAAAAGTATTTTTAAGCGGAATAACATGCAGTGATATGCCGCTATGTGTGGCCTGCCCTTTGCTATCAAGCACAGCAGCCACATCTTTTACCAGGCTGACATACACCGGCGGCCCGGAGACATAGAACGTGTTGCTGACGTTATCGGTACGTATGGGATAGCGCTCGTCGTACAAGCCGGACGACATAAGGAAGTGGCGCACGGTGACAGGAGCAACCGTTTTCAAGGAAACGAGCGCGCTCTTTATCTCAGAGGCATCATAAATAAACAGGTTTTGTCCGTCGTCGTACCCTATTAGCCCCATGCGCTGACTCACACGCTCAACCAATGCGATGGGATCGGCTAAATCGAAATGACCGCTAATGCGTTTTTTTAACGCAGCATTGCTGACAACGACAGGCCGTTTTAATTTGGCTGACACCGCATCGAAAAACGTGCGCATGGTGTCTTTTTCAGCCACATAGCGGTCAGAGCTTTCACCCACTTGCTTAGCATGTGCTTCAATCTCCTCAGCAATGGAACATGAAGAAACAAAGATAAAAAGAATAAAAATCGCAGATTGCCATGAACAAATTTTCATTTTTCGCTATCACACAAAGATTTATTTTTTAATTCTCGGGGTGAATAACCCAGAGCTGTTTTGACATCATTTGAAAAATGCGAGAGAGAGGCATAACCATGCTTGAACGCAACATCGGTGATCGTTTCTTCGTGTTCCAGCAGATCAAGCAGCGCGCGTGAAAGTCGCCAGTGGCATAACTCTTCTTTGACGGTATTACCCAGTGCGCTGCGCGACAGGCGCCGAAAATGTGAAACAGAAACACCATATTTCTCGCCCAATGCTTTCAGGGAAAGGTTATCTCTTTCATGTTCTAATAAATAACGAATTAGCCAGTAATGTTCTGAAGATCGCAGTAACGCTAAATACGGTGAAGCGTGCGCCACATCCAGTATATTGATCGTAATTAGCCAACGTTCAAAATGCTTTTGATTGCCTCCTTTTTTTATATTCAACGCTGAAAAAAAATGTGCACCCGTTTTCTGATGAACCACATTGCGCTGCAGCGCTGTATCGATAAAGGCCTGAAGTTTTATCAGCGCTTGAATATTCGCAGGAAACACACTTAACGTGCCCTGTTCAATCATCAGCGTTCTTTCCCTTATCATCAGCACGCCACGTTGATGAGGCTTTAGCACCACTCTATTTTTTACCTTGTCTGCGATCAAACTGAATCGGCAACCTTGTGCAGCATCAGGATGGACTGCGACAATGTTTTCGGCAGAAAAGCGATGACAATCTCCTTTCGCAAGAATATATTTCATTTCATGCTGATTCATGATTACCTCGTTTTCAATGCATTTACCATGGCGACCTGGCATTTCGTTGCACATAAATCGCAGCTATTTTTTGGGCATACTCGTAGCGCCGCGCACGCCTGGCAGGTGAGGTACCCGCGTTATAGGCACCTACCGCTTCCCAGCCAAATCCAAAACGAAAAACCATTTTTTTCAAAATCGAGGCGCCGACCAAAACGGAAATACACGGGTTATCAATAAGCATGGCTTCGCTGATACCTTTATTCCTTAATGCCGGCAGATGTATGCTATTTATTTGCATCAGACCAATATCATAAGTGCCATTACCATTGATATTTTTTGCAGTAGGTCGCATTGAGGACTCGGCTATCGCGATAGCCGAGAGCAATTCAGCTTCAATACCATACGTATATTCTGCTAACGTCCAGCAGGTCGCTTTCGCATCGTGGATAAAAGGTAATAATCCCAGTATTAACAGTAAAGCCCGACGCCTTGTCATTCTTCTTATCCTAACGATATTTTATTCACTTCATTCTGAAAAACATGATGAAAAAATTATCACTTCTATTTTTTACTATCACGCTTAGCTAAAGCGAATGTTCAACACGGAACTGCATTCGAAAACAGGAGGCGTAAAACCTGCCGAATGAGGCTTATTAGCAGACCGCGCTGGTTTGCTTAAATTGCTCAAAACAGGGGTATTCAATACCACACCGTAATGAGGAAGGGTTTTGATAAGCGCAGCCGGGATGTTATGCCTCACTAACAATGTTCGAAACTGGTGTATCAGCTGATGATAATTATTATCCAGAACGTATTTATGGTTTTCGCACCAGATGATTTGAATGATTTTACGTTTACAGGTTATGTTATTCATCAGACACAGCATTAACCTTTTCTTTCTTTTAGAAAGGAGAATATGCACGTTAATAGAATCAAAACTAACGATATTCTTAGCACAATCAAGCGAAACTACACCCTTTATCCCAACAATGTCTTTTCTTGCGATGACAATCTCGTCAGGAGTGTTATTAACATCAACCACTTTATCCTCCGGTATATTTAACGCTAGCTAATAAATCAGATAAAAAACCATATACAAGCAGGATGCGTGTCAAATGCACGCAGTCAATTAGCTCTTTTTAAAAAACAGGAAAAAGCATCTCAATATTTTTCGAAGGTGCGCGTGAGTGCTTTATGATTGGCCTGAATTTCTTGCTTAACCTCTTTTCCCTCGCCTTCTGATACCTGAATCACGCGCTGAAATGGTCGCGCATGTGCACGGCACCGATTGAGCCACACATAAATGGTATCGACCAACTCACAGTGATAACGATGCTGCCTAATTGCGGATAAGGCCTGTTCACACTCGTGATATTTTTCTCGTTTGTGGAATAAGATCACCAGTAGCGCATCCAGGATAATATCGCAGGAGGATTCACGGTATTTAAGTGAGATGGCATAATCCAACGCTGCGTCATGCTCTTCTAATAAAAACCTAACGATAACTAACAGAATGTGCGCGGAAAAATAGTCCGGCTTCAGTGCAATTGCCATATCTAAGTGGCTTTTCGCCCTATGGATTTCACCTTCCACAACTAAATGACAAGCATAAAAGTAATAAATTTTAGCTGTCCCCGGTGAGAGAATTAACGCAATTTGCAACTCAGAAGCGCGACTGTCTGCCATTTCAGGACAAAATACCGTGCGCAAGAGCACCGCCTGTTCACTGCCGGGATCGGTAATAATGATTTTTTCAATTATTTTTAGAATGATCTCAGTGGCCTTAACCTGTTCTATCACGTTTAACGCAGACAAGGCTAAATAGCACCCGACTAAATCATAAAGCGTAGGCGCATCAAATCGGTCGTCACATATCGATGTGTGCGTGCGATGCGCGTCGTGATTAATATTAAAGAGTGGCGGCGGTACTGAAGCAGACCGGAGCATTAACTCATTGCCCGCCACGCTTTTGATTGTTTGCGCAAACTGTTTATTTTTTTCTTGTCTGACGACATCAAGCATTTGATCGAGCAAATGACGCAGAGCAAGGGCATTCTTTACAGGATCGCGGCTGATTATAAAATGTTGCTTTGCTGCGGTTTGCAACGTATTGCTATACACGAGCTCCACGCAAAGCAGCATTTTTTCCTCAAAGCATTGGCGTTTACCCGAAAGAAAGTAATGTGCCCCCGCCTCGCGCAAAAAGGCATACCCGTGATCATCCTCACTCAGCATGGAAGTTAAATTGCTCGACATCATGACGAACCCTTTTTGCGCTAACATCGTGCTGAGATCGGGAATGGCATTAAGAGTGGAAAGTAACGTTTCCTCTTCGCCCTTGAAAGGATAAAGGGCGATAACATTACCATCCAATCCGTCCCCGTCATCGCTGTTACCTGGAGAGTGCACAATTGGGCAAATAAAGCGATAACCTTTCCCGTATATTGTTTCAATATAACGGAGCTTCGATGATTCCTTTAGTATTTTTCGCAAATTATAAATGCAACGGGTGAGCGACTCATCAGTGACATTATCTGAATGCCACACACGCCGAATAATGTCATGTTTAGTCACCAATTTACCTGCGTGCTGTAACAATAAATTCAGCACAGCAAGTTCCTTAGGTGGAACACTGAGTAAACGTTTGTCCCGATAAAGCATATGTTCATTACAGAGCAGATAGGGGCCGAAGCGATAATCTTTCATGTTAATAACTCATTGCTGGTAATTGTTAACCATTTATTATCTAAATCAGTCGAATTTAACCACCCTACTTGTCAATTAAAAAGTCATTTCATGTAAAAAATTCGTTGACAAGATTTTTTTACATACAAAAACATTTATTAATAGCGCAGTAACGCTGCTTAAAAAGCACGAGACAGTAATTAAGCTTTCTTAACCACATCGTTGTCATCGTCGCTAACTTTCCCACTGCAGTGTAAATAGCCTTCGCGTGCATTCTGCCAAGCGATATCATCAAATCGCTGTGTAAGACGCTTCATTCCGCCCACCTCATCAATATATGAGCAAACTTGTTCCAATTTTTCTTTTTCATTAAGTTTAGAAGAAAAGAATTGCCATGCTTGCTCCACCTCAATAGCCGTCAGCGAAGTCAAGGCGTGTTTTATTAGATCATGATGACGCTTGTGATTTATCTCGTTTGGCCTTACCTGATTCTCGTACCAGGTTCCGGTGCCGGCTAACGCAAAATGCAGCGTTGCGAGCTCCATGTTTTGATCGCGAACGCAGGCACGCATAGCTTGATAGTGGCGTTCGGGCGTCATTGCAGCATGAAGTTGCGGCGTACCTGATTCACACATAGCGTCGGAAAAGGCAGTGGACGCATCCTGCCGTGCGGCACACCCCGTCCCCATTAAGATTACTGTACATATTGCCGTTCTTAATAAAAGGTTCATTTACCACTCCTCAGTTTCGGGCGGAATTGTTGTCTGTTGGACAAATACTCTCCAACTGTGCTCCCATAACACTTTTTCAATTAGCGCCTTATTCTCATCGTCAGTGAGCGCATCCGCAGGGGGCCGTGGCGTGTCTACGTTAATATCGTCATGACTGCGATACGGATACGGAATAATATTATTAATGTTCATTTTTTCTCATCTGCAATAAATAGCTGCGCAATATCATTGCGAATGCGCTGATTTAATTGCGCGTGAAGCGATTGAGAACGCCTATTAAGGCTGTTCATTTCTTCACACAGTTGCTGAGCGAAAGGTTCAACCATCAGACGTAACACGTAATCACCCGCCTTTATTTGCAGGACATCACGCTCTTCACGCTCAATCTCAACCCGTACTCCCTGGCCTCTCAGCAATGCGCTTAAGGTGTGTTCTATATGTCGCCAGCCCGTCGGCAACCTGATCGTGACTTTATGCTGTTTGATTTTTGGATACAGGGCTTGCCAGCGTTGAACAAGCGCATGGATCAATTCGGCATCACAGGCCAGCTGGGTAATTTTTTGCCGAACGTCGTCGCGCATCGCTTGGTACTGTTGTTGGTTAACCCGGCACGTTTCAGCAATAAATGTCGCAATAGGGGGCAGGCAGTACAGTAACCCCTGCTCAATACCCTGCTGATAGCCTTGCTCTTTTAGAGCATTGGCCTGTTTTTCAGCGTCGCAAATAATCTTTTTGGCACGCCTTTGGGCCTCATCAATGATGCCTTTAGATCGTCGTGTTGTTTTCAGTTGCTGCTGTGTGATCAATACGCCTTCAATCGCATAAGGCTGAGGGTTAACAGGTGTAATATCTTGCATGTTTTAAGGCCATTATAAACAGTAAGCTATCGGCTTCTTTTTGCGTACCCTCCGCGGTCGCACTGGCGGCAAACATCAGTGTGATTCGCGATAAGAGCGCGCTATCCAACGGCAATGCGCACACCTCCTGGCGTGCCAGCGCCTCCATATTCACCGCATAACGATAAGGTAGGAGCGGCGTTTGTGAGCGCGTAGGAAACATCCTTAAAAAATGATACGCGCCTTTGTCCACTTCCCACCCGGTTACTGACTGCCTTAACAAAGCCTGATGACGGTGGCAGGCCATGTAGTATGCGGCGGTTCTGATCAGAAACCAGTGCTCACAGATGAATCGATGCTGGCCATTCTCAAGAAGTGCATCAGTGAGAGGTTTAAGGTCTAGCGAGCGCGTGAGCACACGGTTGAGCACCGCACGCTGCACGCCCTTTAAGGCACGGCTGCCCGCAGGCAACCGTGATGAATGTAACCAACCGACTGGATCGGCGGCGAAAAGATCAATGGCTCCCACTTTCATTCGAGGCTGTCTCCTGCTTCGGCTGCTCCTTCCTGATCAATCCGTCCCGTTTGATATAAAAACCCACTGCAACCAACACCAGTAACAGCAGCACGCTTCCTGCGATGACCGATGGAAGCCATGTGCTCTTATGGGCGGTGACGTTGCCCGGTATAAACTGCAGCACCGGTGCAACTGGCGTGAGGACGACCGAAATATTGTCGTATTCGGTATTGCTAAAACTGTTTTTTAATAGTCGCTTCACATCCGCTATCATGTTCGTTGCGTTATCGGCTTCATGATTGATGCTCAGCAACGCAGAAATATGCACTGGAAAACGATTTTTATCGGTTTCGGTGTTATTCATGTCATAGCTGACATGCACGCGCGACGTCACCACGCCTTTTAATTGATTTAACGTTTGCTCAAGCCGCTGCTCGATACCTGAATATATTCTTGCCACTTCTGCCCGCGGTGAAGAAATCAGGGCGTCAGCAGGAAATAACGCGGAAATGTCAACCCGTGGTCGGGATGGCAAATTGTAATGCGTCATCAGGTCTACCGCTGTAGCAAAATCTTCAGGCGATACCGTGACGGTAATACCCGTTTTAGCCTGCTCCTTTTTTGTTGCCTGAATATTATTCTTCTGCAATAACGCGACTATCTCGTTCGCCTGCATCTGGTCGAGGCCCGTTAATAGAGCCTCTTGCTTACACCCCGTCAGAAGGCACACACTTAACAGAATAATGTGTGTCCATTTCATTTATGCACGCACCACGGTGTCAATGGCACTTACCGCTTTGCGCGTTAGAGCGGAATATAATGACACTGTCAAATTATATTCAGATGCACGAGTTTGATAGGCATACAGATCCTCCGGCGTCAGCGCATTTTGATAATCCTTGATTCTCTCAAGCTCCGAAATTTTTTGCCGATACTGAGCTTCAATATTTCCCGCAATCCCTTCAAGCAGGGAGTCATCATGTTGAGCCCGCCATTCATGAGGCTGTAGCAAAGCAACATCAAAAAAAGACGCATGGTTAATAGCAGACATATGCCCTCTTTAACGGAAGTTAGAAATGATAGCGGATGAGATATCTTTATAGGTCTTGGTAATATTAGACTGCGCGTTGCGATATAATGTGTACTCCGAAACGAGCGCCTGATACTTTGATAAATTCTCTGGCTTAGAGGGATCTTTTTGCAACTCCTCCAAAGCTTTTTGTATATCAGAATTTAATTTGGAAACGTGATTATCAAACGTCTCTGATTGTACCGTTAAAAAACCCTGCCATTCATAACCTGGATTGCCAGCACGGCCTACGCTATTTTTAATACTCATCTTGCACCTCGATTAGGTTAGTAAAATACCAGTGCTGTGGGGACATTTTCACATATCCTTCGGCTCCGTAAAGAAACGACTTTCCTTTTAGCCGCTCTTTTTCCAGTTCAATTTCAACGGTAATATAATTCCCTTGGTATTGATGACTGAAATTCCTGATCGCTTCCTTGGTGGCATTAAGCGCATTGTCTTGCAACGTTCCTTTTACCCGGTAGGTTGCGCTGTCCGCTTGCTTAATGACAGTGAAGGGACTTAGTGTTTTGATCATTTCTTGCTGTGCCTGCTGCAAAACCACGCGGTCACTGAGGCGAGCAAAATGAATTTCTTTGGCGTAGGGCATTAATCCAAACAGCAGTTGAGTAAACGCGGTCTGCTCTTGCGTACCATTAATACCCGCGCGTTCCGCGCTTAACACCATCTCGGGTTCTGCCACATTATCCAAGCGTAACTGGTGAATGTTGACCTGCGGCCAGCGCGCGCGCACTTCAGACACAATGCGGTTGCGCTCTTCGGGCTTACTGATGACCACCGTGTCGCGCCACTCGCCGGCACGCATGATCGCCCTCTGCGCCCTGACCTTACTGTTTTCATCCTCAGCCATCACATAAAAAAGATTATTTCGTCCTTGCAGGACGGTATAGCGCGTTGTTTCATTGCCAATGAGCTGACGAATGTCTTGCGCTCTTTTTTCGTGCTGAGGCGTTGCGGTAAGAATAAACACACCAACGGCCAGCAACGCTATGGCTGCAGTGGCCGAAATAACAGGCAGCCACGCGAAACGTTTTTTCTTAGGCGTTACTGAAATAGCCGCTCGGGTAGGAAGCACAAAGTCGTTCACCTCGTGTGACCAGGCTTCGTCCTGCTGGCTTTTAATCGCCAGCCACAGGCCCATTATTTCGCAGGGACGCTGCCACGGTAGGGTTTTACCCATTGAATTATCATCAGCCTCAGTGTGTAAACGGACGTCTCCCTCGTGCTCCGTCAGTGAAAACACCGCGCCAATCTGTTCATCGGGGATAAAAACATAGCCCGGCAAGGCTATTTTCTCTTGATGCTGCCTGATCTCAGCAGCCGACGCGATGATATATCGCGTTTCGCTATCCGTTATTTGGTATTCGCAATCTGCCAGCGTGGTATTCAAAAAGCGAATGATGTAGCGCACATTTTCCGGACGATATTTACTATATTCAGACATGGTATTGGTAATTAAGTACAGAATGCCATTACCGTAATCGCTTAGCGGGGACACAACATGATAAAAAAATGAAAAAGCCTCATCATATTTTTAAATATCAATGCAAGACGTAAGCAGAGGGGGACGCTTCACGCTTACCCCGCTAAGTTGTCTTTGCTGGGTTATATAACGCGCGATGAGGGTTTCAAAGCGTGACGTGGCAGACACAGCCGATATCGGCTCAAATGGCCAACAGTAACTGACGTTCCAGCTGGGGATCCAACAAGGTGACGTGGAGCCCCACCAGCCTCACCCCGCGACCGCCGCGCCGCTCGTCCCATACCTGGCGCGCCACGTTAATCATGTCGTCTTTATTCAGCAGCGGCCACACATGCTCTTGGGTGGTTTGCTGAAAATCATTGAACTTGAGCTTTACGCCCTGCCGCGCAATTTGCTTATCCGGCCGAATCAGGCCAAGGCGACGATCCAGTTCCTCATAAAGAAAATCGATAATTTTAAGACACGCCTCCCAGCTATGAATGTCTTCCACCAGCGTGCGTTCTACACCGAGTGATTTGCGCTCGCGCTCGACAATCACATCGCGATCGTCAATGCCGTGACTGCGCTCCCACAGCACCCGGCCAAACTTACCGAAGCGTTTGAGTAATAGCGCCAGATCGGCGTGCTGCACATCGGCACAGGTATGCAAGCCCATCTCTTCCAGTTTGCGGGTTGCCACTTTGCCGACGCCAGGGATCTTGCTCAGGGACAACGAGCGTAAAAACGCGGGCATCGCCTGGGGCGTAATCACATATTGTCCATTGGGCTTGTTAAGGTCTGAGGCGATTTTGGCGAGAAATTTAATCGGGGCGATGCCAGCAGAGGCCGTCAGGCCGGTTTCACGCTGGATATCAGCGCGGATCGCCTGTGCCATTAGCGTCGCCGATCCCTGACAGTGCGGCGTCGCCGTCACGTCAAGATAGGCTTCGTCCAGCGAGAGCGGTTCAATCAGCGGGGTATAGCGTGAAAAAATCTCGCGAATCTGACGCGATGCTTCTTTATAGGCGTCAAAGCGGCCTGGCAGTAGCGTCAAATGCGGACAAAGTTTAAGGGCGGTGGCGGTGGGCATCGCGCTGCGAACGCCGTATTTGCGCGCCGGATAGTTTGCCGTACTGATCACGCCACGCTGCATGCGGCTGCCACCAATGGCAAGAGGAATATCACGTAAGGAGGGATTGTCACGCATTTCAACGGCTGCAAAAAAGCAGTCCATATCGACATGAATGATTTTGCGCATATGCCCTCCCGATACTGGACAAGTATACAGCAGAGAATAAGATCGGCAATCTTTCACGGATGCTGAAATAAAGTTTACAAAATTATGGTCGTCCTGAATGACATAAGCCGCCAATTTCATCGGCGCTGACTTGATTAAACCGCAGACAATGTTAATGTTGCGCTGCGGTAGCGGATATTTCCGATAATGCAATACAAGACGCACTGCGTCATCGTCTCTCTTCACTTCAAGGTACACACAGAATGGGCAGAATCGCACTGTTGTTTGCGATGATTCTTATGCCAGTCCTTAGCTGGGCAATTACGCCAGAACCAGCGCAGCCGCTGGCGCCGGTGAGCAAAGAGTTAAAGAAACAGTTACTGGGCACGCCGGTTTTCATCCAAATTTTCAAGGAAGAGCGGACGCTGGAACTGTATGGCAAAATCGGTAATGAATACCGCCTGCTGGATAGCTATCGCATCTGTAATTTTTCTGGTGGATTAGGGCCGAAGCGACGCACGGGCGACTTCAAAAGTCCGGAAGGTTTCTATAGCGTGAAGCTGAATCAGCTTAAACCCGACAGCCGTTTTTATCGCGCGATAAACACCGGCTTCCCGAACCAGTACGACCGTGCCAAAGGCTATGACGGCAGCTACCTGATGATTCATGGGGATTGCGTCTCAATAGGCTGCTATGCCATGACCAATGCTTCCATGGACGAGATCTTTACTTTCACCAACGCGGCGCTGCGTAACGGCCAGCAGGAAATTCAGGTCAATATCTATCCGTTCCGCATGACTGACACCAATATGCAGCGTCATCGGTACTCTACCTATATTTCTTTCTGGCGTGAGTTGCAGCCTGGTTACGCGTACTTTACGAAGTACCACGTGCCGCCCACGGTGAACGTCACCGCCACCGGGCAATATGCCGTGAACAACACGCCGGTAGTGTCGACACCGGATGCGGCCTCGAAGTCATTCCTCGCGCTCTCCCAGGCAAAATAACGCCCATTCGCCTGGCACAATCCGGTGCCAGGTTTCATTCCCCGTCAGCGGCTGTGTGGCAATCACCGTCACCACGTCGCGCGGTGTGGTTTGCTGTAAAAAATCGATTTCCACGTCCTGATCCAGCAGCTTGGCTTTGCCGAACGGCGCGCGTCGCGTTATCCAGTAGAGATTGGTGGAGCAGAACGCCATCAGGTAACGACCATCCGACAACAGCATATTAAATACGCCCTTCTCGCGCAGCTGCGTGGCCAGCTCGGCGATGAAGCGAAACACCGCGGGCCAATTGCCGGGCGTGCGCGGATAGCGCTGCGCCAGCTGATGCAAAATCCAGCAGAACGCTTTCTCGCTATCGGTTTCCCCTACCGGGCGAAAATTGCCTGTTTCTAACTGGCGATACTGCTTTAGCTGGCCATTGTGCGCATACGTCCAGTTACGGCCCCATAATTCACGGGTAAAGGGATGGGTGTTCTCCAGCGACACCTGGCCGCGATTTGCCTGACGAATATGGGCCACCACCGAGTGTGATTTAATCGGGTATTCCTGAACCAGCCGCGCAATCGGTGAGTTGAAGCTTGGCTGCGGATCTTTAAATGTACGGCACCCTTTGCCTTCGTAAAAGGTAATTCCCCAGCCGTCTTTGTGCGGCCCTGTGCCGCCGCCGCGCTGAACCAAGCCGGTAAAACTAAAACAAATGTCTGTCGGAACATTTGCGCTCATCCCGAGCAATTCGCACATAGCCACCGCCTTCTTATCAAGCCTCCCCACGCGCGGGAGGCGCGCCTCATTACTTCGCCATCTCTTTTTCAACCAGCAGCATCAGGATATGAATCACTTTGATGTGGATTTCCTGAATGCGGTCGGCATAGCCAAAGTGCGGCACGCGGATTTCGATGTCGGCGCTGCCCGCCATTTTGCCGCCATCTTTGCCCGTCAGTGCGATCACTTTCATGCCCTTAGCGCGGGCGGCTTCAATCGCTTTGATGATGTTGGCCGAGTTACCCGACGTAGAAAGCCCTAACAGCACGTCGCCTTCACGGCCTACGGCTTCGATATAGCGTGAGAAGACATACTCGTAACCAAAGTCATTGCTGACGCAGGAGAGATGGCTGACGTCTGAAATCGCAATGGCCGGATAACCGGGGCGGTTTTCACGATAGCGTCCGGTCAACTCCTCAGCAAAGTGCATCGCGTCGCAGTGCGAGCCGCCGTTACCGCAGGAGAGCACTTTGCCACCGGCTTTGAAGCTGTCGGCCAGCAGCACCGCCGCCCGCTGAATGGCGTGAATATTCGCTTCATCACGCAAAAATGTATTGAGCGTATCGGCCGCTTCATTGAGCTCTGCGCGAATAATGTCCTGATACATAGGGATGTCCTTTAGAGGGAAGGTTGACCCGGCAAGTTTAACGGAATGGGCGAAGGCCGCAAAGCGCTGCCGCGCGGGAAAGCCGCAACGGCGGCGCTGCTGTTGGCCTGGCGGCGCTAAAAAGGCTGATTTTGTGAGTTTGGTTGTAATTGCGATGTAAACAGATTGATAAAAGCGGAAGGCTGCTCTAGATCTAACCAGATAACAGGTCAGACCTCTTACTACTTACGGAGCGGTTCATTATGTTGCTTGTCTCAATAATCGCCACGCTGATCTTGGTCGGCGTGCTGTTTTATCATCAAGTGTCCCTCACTTTGAGCAGCGCCATCGTGCTGCTGTGGACGGCAGCGATGGCGGCCGCCGGTCTCTGGACGCCGTGGCTTCTCCTGCCGCTGGCGATTGTTCTGCTGCCCTTTAACCTGCCCACTCTGCGCCGCAGCATGTTCTCTCAACCGATGCTGCACACATTTCAAAAAGTGATGCCGCCGATGTCGCGCACGGAGAAAGAAGCTATCGATGCCGGTACGACCTGGTGGGAAGGCGATCTGTTTCGCGGCAAGCCGGACTGGCAGAAACTGCACAACTATCCGCAGCCGCGTCTGACCGAAGAGGAACAGGCGTTTCTGGATGGCCCGGTTGAAGAAGCGTGCCGCATGGCCAACGACTTCGCGATCACCCATGAAATGGCCGACTTACCGCCGGAACTGTGGGCGTACCTGAAGCAGCACCGCTTCTTCGCGATGATCATCAAAAAAGAGTATGGCGGCCTTGAGTTTTCGGCCTACGCCCAGGCGCGCGTGCTGCAGAAGCTGGCGGGCGTATCTGGCATTCTGGCAATCACCGTGGGCGTGCCTAACTCATTGGGCCCGGGTGAATTGTTGCAGCATTACGGTACGGATGCGCAGAAAGATCACTACCTGCCGCGTCTGGCGCGTGGTGAAGAGATCCCGTGCTTTGCCTTGACCAGCCCGGAAGCGGGCTCCGATGCCGGTGCTATTCCCGACACCGGCGTGGTATGCATGGGCGAGTGGCAGGGTCAGCAGGTGTTGGGGATGCGCTTGACCTGGAACAAGCGCTACATCACGCTCGCGCCGATTGCCACCGTGCTGGGGCTCGCCTTTAAACTCTCCGATCCCGATCGTCTCTTGGGGGATAAAGAAGAGCTCGGCATTACCTGCGCGCTGATCCCCACCCACACGCCAGGCGTGGAAATTGGCCAGCGCCACTTCCCGCTCAACGTGCCGTTCCAGAATGGACCGACGCGCGGCAACGATATTTTTGTGCCGATTGACTATATTATCGGCGGTCCGGCCATGGCGGGCCAAGGCTGGCGCATGCTGGTCGAGTGTCTCTCCGTGGGCCGTGGTATTACGCTGCCGTCAAACGCGACCGGCAGCCTGAAAACCCTGGCAATGGCAACCGGTGCCTACGCGCACATCCGCCGTCAGTTCAAAGTCTCCATTGGGAAAATGGAAGGCATCGAAGAGCCGTTGGCGCGCATTGCCGGTAATGCTTACGTGATGGATGCGGCAGCCACGCTGATCACCACCGGCATTATGCAGGGCGAAAAACCAGCCGTGCTGTCAGCGATTGTGAAATACCACTGCACCCACCGCGGTCAGCGCGCCATCATTGACGCGATGGACATCGCCGGCGGTAAAGGCATCATGCTGGGTGAGAGCAACTTCCTTGCCCGCGCCTATCAGGGCGCGCCGATTGCCATCACCGTCGAAGGAGCCAACATTCTTACGCGCAGCATGATCATCTTTGGTCAGGGTGCCATCCGCTGCCATCCGTGGGTGCTGGAAGAGATGAACGCCGCCGCCAGTAACAACGTGAACGCCTTTGACCGTGCGCTGTTCAGCCATATTGGCCACGTGGGCAGCAACGCCGTGCGCAGCCTGTGGCTGGGATTAACCGGTGGTCGCACCAGCGCCTCACCAACCCGTGACGCGACGCGCCGCTACTATCAGCACATTAACCGCCTGAGTGCCAATCTTGCCCTGCTGTCCGATATTTCTATGGCCGTGCTGGGCGGTAGCCTCAAACGTCGCGAACGCATTTCAGCGCGCCTGGGGGATGTGCTGAGCCAAATGTACCTGGCGTCAGCCACCCTGAAGCGCTATGAAGACGAAGGGCGTCACGAAGCGGATTTACCCCTGCTGCACTGGGGCGTGCAGGACGCGCTGCATCAGGCAGAAGTGGCGATGGACGATCTGCTGCGCAACTTCCCGAATCGCCTGGTGGCCGGCGCGCTGCGCCTGGTAGTCTTTGCCGGCGGTAAGCATAATCCAGCGCCTTCAGATAAGCTGGATCACAAACTGGCTAAACTGCTGCAGCTGCCCTCGGCCACGCGCACGCGTCTGGGGCGCGGCATGTTCCTGACCCCGAGCGAGCACAATCCAGCTGGCCAGTTGGAGCAGGCACTGCAGGATGTGATGGCTGCCGAGGTGATTCACGATCGCCTCTGCCAGCAGCAGAAAAAACACTTTTCCTTTACGCGCCTGGATGCGCTGGCGAAGCGGGCCTTACAAGAGGGCTGGATCGATGAAGGCGAAGCCGCCGTGCTGCAGCGCGCTGAAGTAAGCCGATTGAAAGCGATTAACGTCGATGATTTTGCCCCCGAAGCGCTGGCGTCGCCTAAACCTAATAGTAAAGCGCCCGCCCGCACCAGCGAAGCGGCATAATGAAAAAAGCCTCCGTTACGGAGGCTTTTTTTATCCTCTGCGCGTTACGCTACCTGGCGAATACGCGCCATCAGCGCATCCACATCCTCAATATGGTCGGCGGCCAAAATCAGCGCGCGTCCCAGCGTAATGCAGTTGCGAATACATTCAGTGCGCATGGTGTCGTCCGGGATCGCTTTGAAATCTGCCACGTGCGACATGCCCACCGTGCGGCGAATCAGTTCGGTACCGCAGTAGCCCAAGGTATCGCGCCACACTTTGCGCAGAAACGCCTCGGCATAGCCGGGATACGCCAGCGCCACGTCGCGGGTTTTCTCCGCCGCCAGCGCCAAAAAGCGGCGGGCGAACTGGCTGCAAAGCGTGTGCACATCGCTTAATCGACGCTCGCGCCCTTCCGCTGCTTCGCGCGGTGCCAGCAGCCCCGGCAGGCAACAGTAGTTGATCAACAGGTTACCGATGGCGCTGCCGACATCAAAACCCACGGGGCCAAAATAGCCGAATTCCGCGTCGATCACTTTCAAGCTGCCGTCGGCAACAAAAATAGAGCCGCTGTGCACATCACCGTGCAGCAGCGCTTCCGCATCGGCAAAAAAGCGGTGCTTCAGGCCGGCAACCGCAATTTTGAGGGCATCATCATGGCGCAGGCTCTCCACCAGCGGCTCCAGCGCCGCCGGGTAGCTATTGCGCTCGTGCACGATAAAAGGGTCGTTAAAGAAAAGATCTTCGGTGATTTCGCACATTTCCGGATTAATAAAGCGGGCCACTTCCGCTTTTTTGGTATGCGGATGCAAATAAAAATCGGACGTGTGAAACAGGGTTTGGGCCAGGTATTCGCCCAACTGCCGTGCCGCTTCTGGGTAGTACGCCCCTTGCACCAACTCGCTGCGCCAGATGCGGTGACTGGATAAATCCTCCATCACCATCACCGCCAGCTCGGGATCGAAATGCGTGACCTTCACCGTGTGCTGCGGACAGTGCGCGTAATGTGCGATCAGCGTTTGCGCCTCAAGACGCGCGCGATCCAGCGTCAGCGGCCAGGATTCGCCCACGCAGCGCACGTAGGGCAATGCCTGCTTGACCACGACCCGACTGTGGCCGCGGTCGTCGTAAATCTTAAACACCAGATTGAGGTTGCCGTCGCCGACTTCCTCTGCGCTCACCAGCGCAGACGGATCGGCCACGCCGCCAAATTGTTTAGCATATTCCACAGCGTCAGCAGCGGTGAAGGTACGGTATTGCGACATCGCCTGTTCCTCAGAATTCACCCGTATTAAGCCGTTTGGACGTCTATACATCCGCTAAGCATGTTGGCACAATAGCCGCAGTTAACGCAACCGGGATTTCACATCATGCAAACACTTCGTACCACCAGCCTGGAGGTCCGTGATAACCAACTGTGGATCCTTGACCAACAGGCGCTGCCGCAGCAACAGAACTGGTTGCCGGCCCACACCGTCGCGCAGCTGGTTGAGCACATTCATGCGCTGCGCGTGCGCGGCGCCCCGCTGATTGGTCTCTCCGCCAGCCTGCTGCTGGCGCTGCTGGCGGAGCAAGGGCTGCCACGCGCAGCGCTGGCCGACGCGCTGGCGGTGCTGCGCGCTGCGCGCCCCACCGCAGTGAACCTGATGAACAATCTGGATCGCATGAAACAGGCGCTGCAGGAGGAGAATTACGCTGCGGCGCTGGGTGCCGAAGCCCTGCGCCTGGTGGACGAAGATAAAGCGCTGTGCGCCCGTATTGCGCGCGCCGGCAGCGCGCTGGTGCAACCGGGCAGCCAGCTGCTGACGCACTGCAATACGGGCGGCCTCGCCACCGCGGGCGTTGGCACCGCGCTGGGGGTGATTGCAGCCGCGCATCAAGCGGGACGCGTGCGCAATGTGTGGGTCGATGAAACCCGCCCGCTGTTACAGGGTGGGCGCTTAACCGCGTGGGAACTGGGTGAGCTGGGCGTACCCTATACGCTGATTGCCGATGCCATGGCCGCCAGCCTGATGGCGCGCGGGCAGGTCGATGCGATCTGGGTCGGTGCCGACCGCATTGCCGCCAACGGCGACGTCGCCAACAAAATTGGCACCTACAGCCTCGCCGTGCTGGCGCAGTATCACGGTATCCCGTTCTACGTGGCCGCCCCGCACACCACGCTAGACCGCCAGTGCGTCAGCGGTGACGCCATCCCGATTGAACAGCGGTCAGGTGCTGAAGTCACTGGCGTGGCGGGCAGCTTTGGCAGCGTGCAGTGGGCCCCGGCCAATGCCGCCGTTGACAATCCGGCATTTGACGTCACGCCCGCTGCGCTGATTAGCGGCTGGGTGTTGGATACCGGCGTGGTCACGCCTGAACAGGTCGCGGCCGGGATGTTCCAGCCCTAAACCGCAGCGGGTCGGTAAAAGCCGACCCGTTTCGCGCTAGGCCAGACGCGGATAGGCGTCTGCGATGGCGTCGCCGGTGAAGTTGGCGATCCACCCTTCCTGATTGTCAAAAATGCGGATGGCAGTGAAATGCGGTTCAGATCCCATGTCAAACCAGTGCGGCGTGCCCGCCGGCACGGAAATCAGATCGTTTTTCTCGCATAAGATCTGGTAAACCTCGCCATCCAGATGCAGGCAGAAAAGCCCTGCCCCTTCCACGAAGAAGCGCACCTCATCCTCGCTGTGGGTGTGCTCGTTGAGAAATTTTTCCCGCAGCGCCGCTTTGTTGGGGTTGTCCGCACGCATGCTCAGCACATCCCAGCTCTGATACCCTTTTTCCGCCACTAAGCGGTCAATGGCATGCTGATAGGCCTTGATCACCGTGTCGGCATCGGGATCGGCACCCAGATCGCGATCCGCCTGCCAGCGCTCAAAGCGCACGTTTTTGGCATTAAGACGGGCGCGGATCGCTTCCGCATCGGTGCTATGGAACAGCGGCTGACTGGCTTCGCTATCGCTAAAAATCGTCAATGCACTCATGTTAAAAGGACTCCGGTGTTATCTGGGAAAAATCCGCAACCTGACGATGGCGGCTATGATCGTCCGCCTCGCCCCGAATAAGCTGCACGGTATGCCAGCCTGCTTCTGCGGCGGCGTCCAGCTCCTGATGAATATCCGATAAAAACAGTATCTCAGTGGGTGCTAAATCCAGCTGGCGCGCAATGTTGCGGTACGACTGCGTCTCGCGCTTGGCGCCGACGGCCGTATCAAAGTAGCCGCTGAACAACGACGTTAAATCACCTTCGTCGCTGTAGCCAAATAACAATTTTTGCGCCGCCACCGACCCCGAGGAATAAACGTAGAGCGCAATGCCCTGCGCCTGCCAGCGCGCCAGCGCGGGCCGCACATCAGCATAAAGATGCCCGGTAAACTCACCGTGCACGTAGCCTGCACGCCAGATCAGGCCCTGCAGCGTTTTCAGCCCCGGTGATTTGCGATCTTCATCGATATACGCCCGCAGCGTGGCGAGCGTCTCATCCAGCGTGGCCTGCGGTGTTCCTGCTTCGGCGCGCACCGCCTCCAGCGCCGCACGCACCGTTTCATCCTGCTGATGCGCCCGCACGAATGCGTCCAGATGCTGGCGCGCATAGGGAAACAGGACGGTGTGGACAAACTGAATGTCGCTGGTGGTCCCTTCAATATCTGTCACGATCGCGCGAATCATTTTGCCTCCAGCAGCCGACGTTGGCGTTCACATTCAAACAGGAATTCCAGCCCTTCGAGATGGCGCCGGGCTTCATTAACATCTTTTCCCCAACAGGTCAGGCCGTGCCCGCGCAGCAAGAAACCGTAGCGCAGCGGCGTCTCTGCCGCATACGCCTTGATGCGCTGCGCCAGCGCATCAATATCCTGATCGTTATCAAACAGCGGGATCGCCACGGTGTCCTGATGGGTGTGCTGCCCCGCCAGCGTCTTTTGCATTTCATAGCCGCTGAACCGCAGCGCGCTGCCGCGCTCCACGCGCGACAGCACCGTGGCGTTGACGCTGTGAGTATGCAGCACCGCGCCCGCGTCCGGGAACAGGCGGTAAATCAGCGTATGCAGCCCGGTCTCCGCCGAGGGTTTACGGCCGGACGGTACATGATTGGTTGCGATATCCACCGCAATAAAATCGTCGCGCGTTAGGCTGCCTTTATCTTTGCCAGAGGCGCTCAGTAAACAGGTGTCGCTGTCCTGGCGCACCGACATATTGCCGCCGGTGGCAGGTGCCCAGCCTTTCGCGCCAATCCAGTGGCACGCTGCAATTAACTGCTCTAAGGGGAGAAAATCGGTCATTGTGCGTCGCCGCTCCGCAAGCCAAGTTTAGACGTCTAAGCGTCTCGATTGCCAAATACTAGCATCCTCGGTAGAGTAGCAGCAATACAGGGTTTCTCCGCATCGACATTCGCGCTTAAGGCCATGACACCATGACGCAGCATAACCTGATCCCCGAGAGTAAATTACCGGCGCTCGGCACCACCATCTTCACGCAAATGAGTGCGCTTGCCGCACAGCACAACGCCATCAATCTGTCCCAGGGCTTTCCTGATTTCGACGGACCACGCTATTTGCAAGAGCGGCTGGCGCATCACGTCAGCCAAGGCGCAAATCAGTATGCGCCGATGATCGGCACCCTGCCGCTGCGTGAGGCCATTGCCGAAAAAACCGCCGCGCTTTACGGCTACGCGCCGGATCTTGACGGTGAGATCACCGTGACCGCCGGTGCCACCGAAGCGCTGTTTGCCGCGATCGCCGCGCTGGTGCGCCCCGGCGATGAAGTCATCTGTTTCGATCCCAGCTACGACAGCTATGCGCCTGCGGTACAGTTGGCGGGCGGCGTGCTGAAACGCATTGCGCTGCAGCCGCCGACCTTTCGCGTGGATTGGGCCGCGTTTCAACAGACGTTGAGCAGCAAAACCCGCCTGGTGATCGTGAATACGCCGCACAATCCCACCGCCACCGTATGGCCAAAAAGCGATATCGATGCGCTGTGGCGCTGCATTGAGGATCGGGCGATCTACGTGCTGAGCGATGAGGTGTATGAGCACATCTGCTTTGACGCAGCGGGTCACGCCAGCGTGCTGGCACATGAGGCGCTGCGTCAACGCGCCATCGCCGTCTCCTCGTTCGGGAAAACGTTCCACATGACCGGCTGGAAGGTGGGCTATTGCGTGGCCCCTCCCGCAATTAGCGCCGAGATCCGCAAGGTGCATCAATATCTGACCTTTTCAGTGAATACCCCGGCCCAGCTGGCGATTGCCGATATGCTGCAGCACGAACCTGCCCACTACCGTGAGCTGCCTGATTTTTACCGCGCCCGCCGCGATCGTTTTGTGCAGGCGCTGGCCGGCAGCCGCTTTGAGATCCTGCCCTGCGAAGGCACCTACTTTATTCTGGCGGATTATGGCGCCCTATCCGATCGGGACGACGTCAGCTTCTGCCAGTGGCTCACCCGCGAGGCAGGCGTAGCGGCGATCCCGCTGTCGGTGTTCTGCGACGCGCCGTTCCCACACACGCTGGTTCGCTTGTGCTTTGCCAAACAAGAGGCGACGCTTGACGCCGCTGCGGAGCGCTTATGTCAGCTTTAAACATCACGGTTCTACAGGAAACGCTGCACTGGATGGATGGCGCGGCCAATCTGCGCCATTTTGATACGGTGTTAGCCGACATCCGCGATCGCGATCTGATTGTACTGCCCGAAATGTTCACCACCGGTTTCGCGATGGAAGCGGCGGCGCGTTCGCTGCCGCAGGACGAGGTGGTGCACTGGCTGCACGGCCATGCTCGCCGCACGAATGCGTTGGTCGGCGGCAGCGCGGCGATTCAAACCGCCGACGGGGCGGTAAACCGCTTTCTGCTGGTGGCGCCGGACGGCACGCTACACCACTATGACAAGCGTCATCTGTTCCGCATGGCTAATGAACATCAGTTTTACTTGCCGGGCGAAGCGCGGGAGGTGATCGTCTGGCGCGGCTGGCGCATTCTGCCGCAAATTTGCTACGACCTGCGCTTCCCGGTGTTCTCACGTAACCGTAATGACTACGACCTGGCGTTGTACGTGGCCAACTGGCCGGCGCCGCGTGCGCTGCACTGGCGGTCGCTGCTGCTGGCGCGCGCCATCGAAAATCAGGCCTACGTGGCGGGCTGTAACCGCGTGGGCAGTGACGATAATGGCCATCAGTATCGCGGCGACAGTCAGATCATTTCCCCCACCGGCGATAGGCTGGCATGTGCCGAGCCGGATGCGCGCGCGCGCCTGGATGCCACGCTGTCGCTGGAGGCGTTGCAGGCGTATCGCGCGCGCTTCCCGGCATGGCAAGACGCCGACGCCTTTTCGCTAGCGTAAAAAAAACCCGGCCAGGCCGGGTTTTTTAGGCGAGAACGCGCGCAGCGTTACAGGTCAAAGCGATCCAGATTCATCACTTTGGTCCAGGCCGCAACGAAATCGTTAACAAACTTCTGTTTTGCGTCGGCACTGGCATACACTTCCGCCAGCGCGCGCAAGATGGCGTTCGAGCCAAACACCAGATCGGCACGGGTCGCACTGAACTTCACTTCACCGCTTTCGCGATCGCGCCCTTCAAACAGCTCGGCGCTGTCGTCCGTGGCGCGCCAGGCGGTGCGCATGTCCAGCAGGTTCACAAAGAAGTCAGTGCTCAACACGCCCACGCGGTCGGTAAACACACCGTGCTGACCGCCATCAAAGTTGGTGCCCAGCACGCGTAAGCCGCCCAGCAGCGCCGTCAGCTCTGGCGCACTTAGCGTCAGCTGCTGCGCTTTATCCAACAGCAGGGTTTCGGTCGACGAACCGCCCACGACGCGGCGGTAGTTACGGAAACCGTCCGCCAGCGGCTCCAGCACCGCGAATGACTCCACGTCGGTCTGATCCTGACGCGCATCGACGCGGCCTGGGGTAAACGGCACCTGCACCGCCACGCCCGCCGCCGCTGCGGCCTGTTCAATCCCGACGCCGCCCGCCAGCACAATCACATCTGCCAGTGAGGCTTTACCGGACGCCTGCTGAATCTTTTGCAGCGTCGGCAGCACATCGTGCACCACGCTGGCGTTGACCGCCCAGCTGTTTTGCGGGGCCAGCGCCAGGCGCGCACCGTTCGCGCCGCCGCGCTTGTCGCCACCGCGGAAGGTTGAGGCAGACGCCCACGCCACGGAAACCAGCTGGCTCACGCTCAGGCCAGAGGCGGCGATTTGCGCTTTCAGTTCGCTGAGATCCGCAGGGGTTGGCTGATGCGTGGCCGCCGGCAGCGGATCCTGCCACAGCAGATCTTCGTGCGGCACTTCCGGGCCGAGGTAGCGCGCTTTCGGCCCCATGTCGCGGTGGGTCAGCTTGAACCAGGCGCGGGCAAAAGCTTCATTGAAGGCCTGCGGATCGTTGAGGAAACGGCGCGAAATTTTGCCGAACTCTTCGTCATAGCGCAGCGTCAGGTCAGTGACCAGCATGGTCGGCTTGCGTTTTTTCGACGGATCGAAAGGATCGGGAATGATGGCTTCCGCGTCTGCCGCTTCAAACTGGATCGCACCGGCCGGACTGCGCGTTTGCACCCACTCATATTTGAACAGGTTTTCGAAGAAGTAATTGCTCCACTGCGTTGGCGTTTGCGTCCAAACCACTTCCAGACCAGAGGTAATGGCATCAGCACCGGCGCCGCTGCCATAGCTGTTATGCCAGCCAAAGCCCTGCGCTTCAATCGGCGACGCTTCTGGATCAACGTCCAGGTGCTCGGCAGACGCCGCGCCGTGGGTTTTACCCAGCGTATGACCACCGGCAATCAGCGCGACGATCTCTTCGTCGTTCATGCCCATATTGCCAAAGGTGGCGCGAATGGCGGGCGCGGCAGACTTCGGATCGCCGCTGGCTTCTGGCCCTTCCGGGTTGACGTAAATCAGGCCCATTTCAGTGGCGCCCAGCGGGGCATTGGCAAGGCTTTCTGGATGGCGATGCGCCAGCCACTCTTTTTCATGGCCCCAATCCACATCCATATCCGGCTCCCAGACATCTTCGCGTCCGGCGCCAAAGCCAAAGGTGCGGAAACCGGCATTTTCCAGCGAGACGTTACCCGCCAAAATGTAGAGGTCTGCCCAGGAGATTTTTTGACCGTATTTCTGCTTCACCGGCCACAGCAGGCGGCGCGCTTTGTCGAGGCTGACGTTATCTGGCCACGAATTGAGCGGCGCAAAACGCTGCTGTCCGCGCCCGGAGCCACCGCGTCCGTCGATGGTGCGATAGGTGCCCGCGCTGTGCCACGCCATACGAATAAACAAGCCAATGTAGCTGCCCCAGTCGGCAGGCCACCACGACTGCGAATCGGTCAGCAGCGCGCGGATATCCGCTTTCAGCGCAGCATAATCCAGCTTGCTGAACTCTTCACGGTAGTTGAAATCAGGATTAAGGGGGTTAGAACGGTTGGAGTGTTGGTTTAGCAGATCGACACGCAGCATATTCGGCCACCAGTCGCGGTTACTTGTCCCGCCGCCTGCGCCCCGTGCCAGTACGCTTTTCTCTTCCGAAGCCCCGTGATGAAAGGGGCATTTACCTGTGTTTGCTGCACTTTCGTTATTTTCTGGCGTGCTCATTGTCGGCTCCATTGGCTTCATGTTGTCCGAGTAAGATAACTGCACCCAGCAACAGAATATATTTGGATGGACCGAAGGTTTTGATAGCTTGCAGCTTTCAAGCGGCTAACTGCCGCGATAGGTGGACCATGACCAGGGCGAAATCAAAAACGGCAGGTGGTAATGGCTACCCGCGCGGCCAATCACAAAGTCGATTTGTGCGCTCACGTACAGCGCATCGCGGCCGTCCGCCGCAAAGTAATCGCCGATCTCGGCCGTCAATCGGTAGTGTCCTGGCGTCAGCGGCTCCGGCGTCAAATCGTTTACGCGCCCGTCGCTATCGGTTTCGCTCACCGCCAGGGGGAACCAGCCTTCCGGGCTGTTCTGCTCCAGCGACACCGCCACGCCGATGGCGGGCTTGCCCAGCGCCGTATCCAGAATGTGCGTGGTAATCGTACTCATGTGATGCTCTCCATTAAGCGTAGCAAGGTGATCTCTCGCAGCTGCGCCAGCGCTTCCTGCTGCTCTGTGCTGTCATCATTGTTAAGCCTGCGGCGCAGTTCCGCCAGCATCTCTTCGCCGCTGCGCCCTTTGGCCCGGATCAAAAACACACGCCCGAAACGCTGCTCATAGGTTTGATTGGCGGCCAGCATCGCCAACTGCAGCGCCCCGCCCGCCTGCTGCATGGCGGCCTGCTCCGTGCGCGACAGCGCCGCTTCTTTCGCCTCGCCCACCGCCTTTTCGCCGATGCGCGGATGGGCTTGCAGCGCCTGCGTGAGCTCGGCGCCTTGCCACGCGTGGGTGAGCTGCTCGGCGCGGTGGTACAGCGCCGTCAGGCTGGCATACGGACGCGCTGCGGCGAGCGCCTGACTCCAGGCGGGGATCGCCACGCAGTGCGCCACCGCGGCCACCGCCTCTGCGGCGCTAAGCTGATTAAACTGCGCCAGATCCATACACGGCTCCCTGCGCCAGCTGCCATACCGCCTGTGAAAACGCCTGCACGCCGAGCGCTACATCACTTTCCTGCACCGATTCCGCCGGATGGTGGCTGATGCCGCGGTGGTTGCGTACAAACAGCATGCCCACCGGCCAGCGCGCCGCCATGGCGATGGCATCGTGGCCCGCCCCGCTCGGCAGCGCCAGGCTGCGGCCCTGTACGCCTTCAACCGCACGGTGCAACGCCTGTTGCAGCCCGACGTCGCAGGCCGTCGCGGCAATACGGTAATATTCGTTGGCGTGGAAGCGGAGCCCCCGGCGCAGCGCAATCGCCTCCGCCTGCGCCAACAGTTGCGAGAGCAGCCGTTCCAGCGCTTCATCCTGCGGCCCGCGCACGTCCAGCGTCAGTTGCACTTCGCCGGGGATAACATTGACCGCACCGGGTAAACAGCTTAGGGTGCCGACCGTCGCCACCAGCTGTGGATCGTGCTCAGCAGTGGCGCGCTCCACAAACAGTATCCACTCCGCTGCGGCTGCCAGCGCGTCTTTGCGGTGCGTCATGGGCACCGTCCCCGCGTGACCCGCCTCGCCGACAAAACCGCAGTTAAGGCGACGCGCGCCGTTGATCGCGGTGACCACGCCGAGCGCTAACGCCTCCTGCTCCAGGCAAGGCCCCTGCTCAATGTGCAGCTCCAGGTAAGCGACAATGTCGCTCACCGCCCGCGCCGCGTCGCCGATTTTCGCCGCATCCAAACCGAGATCCTGCATCGCTTCCGCCACGGTAATACCGTTGCCGTCCGGGTGCGTGACCCAACTCTCCGGCCAACTGCCGGTCAGCCCTCGGCTGCCCAACAGCGTGATGCCAAAGCGCGTGCCCTCTTCGTCGCCAAACCCCACGATCTCAATCGCCAACGGCAGACGCTGTTGGCAGTCGTGCAGCCACTGGACGGTTTCAATGGCGCTGAGCACGCCCAGCATACCGTCATAGCGTCCGGCATTGCGCACCGTATCCAGATGCGAGCCCAGCAGCAGCGCTGGCGCGCCCGCTTCTGCACCTTCATAGCGGCCGCAGATGTTGCCTACCGCATCTTGCCAGGTGTGCATGCCTGCCGCCTGCATCCACTCCGCCACGCGCGCATTGGCACGCAGCTGTTCTGGCGACAGATAGACGCGCGTTAGTCCGTCCGGGCTTTCGCTGATCTCCGCCAGCGCATCGCAGCGTGCCATGACGCGCGCCGCCGCCGCCTGGGCCACCTCGGCGCTCATCAAGCCTGATTGCATGCATGGCTCCCGTAGTGATCCCACGCCGCCTGCAGTGCCGCGCCCTGCGGCGCGCGGAAGCCGCGATAGTGCAGCACCGACTCCAGCGCGCTAAGCGTCTGCATGACACAATCCTTGCGCGCGTTATAGCCCATGGTGCCAAGGCGCCACACTTTGCCGTGCAGCGGGCCAAACGAGGTGCCAATCTCAATGCCGAAATCCTCCAGCATCAGCTTGCGCACCTCGTCGCCGTTGATTCCCGCAGGGATCATCACGCCCAGCACATTGTTCATTTTGTGTTTCAGGTCGCCAAACGTTTCCAGCCCCATGGCCTGGATACCCTTCAGCAGCGCGTCACCGTGTAGCTTGTGTCGGGCAATGCCGTTTTCCAGCCCCTCTTGCAGGATCAGCCGCGCCGCTTCACGGGCGCCAAACAGCGCGCTGGTGGCCTCGGTGTGGTGATTGAGCCGCTCTGGCCCCCAATAATCCATGATCATGCCAAGATCGAAATAGTTGGAGTAGATCATCTCGTCGTCACCATCCTGGTGCGCTGCCGTCCGGATCCCCTGCTCCACGCATTTACGCTTACGGATCACCGCTTCCATTTTCGCGCTCAGGGTGATGGGCGACGTCCCGGAAGGGCCGCCCAGGCATTTCTGCATTCCCGCCGATACGGCATCCAGCCCCCAGGCGTCGGTTTCAAGCGTGTTGCCCGCCAGCGATGCCGTGGCGTCGGTGTAAAACAGCGCGCCATATTTCTGGCACAGCGCCCCCAGCTGCTCCAGCGGTTGCAGCATGGTGGTGGAGGTGTCGCCCTGCACCGTCAGCAGCAGGCGCGGCTTCACTTTTTTTAGCGCATCTTCAATCTGATCCGGCGTAAACACCTCGCCCCACGGCACCTCGAGGGTATGCACCTCGGCGCGGCAGCGGCGAGCAATTTCACACAGCAAATGACCAAAACGGCCGTACACCGGCACCAGCACTTTATCGCCGGGGCGGATCGCCGACAGCAGGATCGCTTCAATACCGGCGCGCGAGGTGCCGTCAACCAGCAGCGTCCAGCGGTTTTCCGTGCGGAACACGCCGCGATACAGCGCCATCACTTCATTCATGTAGTGGGTCATCGCCGGATCGTACTGCCCAAGCAGCTGGCTCGACATGGCGCGCAGCACGCGCGGATCGGCATTGATCGGGCCCGGCCCCATCAGCAGGCGCTGGGGCGGATTGATTTGCGAAAACTGGCTGATATCCATCACGGTTTCCTTTTGCTTCAGTTACAGACGGACAGAAGAGATAAATTGCTTGAGTTCGGCGGTCTGCGGCTGAGCAAACAGCGTTTTGCTGTCGCCCTGCTCCCAAACGCGCCCTTGATGCATAAACACCACGCGGTCGCCGACGTCGCGGGCAAAATTCATTTCGTGGGTGACCAGAATCAGCGTCATGCCTTCGGCGGCCAGCTGCTCCAGCACTTTCAGGACTTCTCCCACCAGCTCCGGATCAAGCGCAGAGGTGATCTCATCGCACAGCAGCACTTTGGGCTGCATCGCCAGCGCACGGGCAATGGCCACCCGCTGCTGCTGCCCGCCGGAGAGATTGGCCGGCGCATAGTGCAACCGCTCGCCGAGGCCGACTTTTTCCAGCATCTGCGTGGCCAGCGCGCGGCACGCTGCCTCGCTCTTTTTCAGCACGCGGCGCGGCGCCAGCATCACATTCTCCAGCGCGGTCATGTGGGGGAATAGATTGAAGTTTTGAAAAACCATGCCAATGGACTGGCTGATCTCGCGCGCCTGAGAATCCCGATCGGTGATGGTCATGCCGCCGAGTTTAATGCTGCCTTCCTGATAGCCTTCCAGCCCGTTCATGCAGCGCAGCAGGGTGCTTTTGCCGGAACCGCTGCGGCCGATAATCGAGATCACCTCGCCGTGATCGATATCCAGATCGACGCCTTTCAGTACGTGGTTGTCGCCGTAATACTTCTGGACCTGATTAATGGTGATGAGCGGCATTGAATTTTTTCTCCAGATACTGGCTGTAACGCGACAGCGGATAACACATCAGGAAGTAACCCAACGCCACCAGGCCAAATACCTTAAACGGTTGGTAGGTCACGTTGTTAAGAATGGTGCCGGCTTTGGTGAGTTCCACAAAACCGATGATCGACGCCAGCGCGGTGCCTTTTACCACCTGTACAGCGAAGCCGACGGTAGGCGCAATCGCGATGCGCATCGCCTGCGGCGCCACCACGCGCACCAGCGTTTGACCGAACGTCAGACCCAGGCAGCGCGAGGCTTCCCACTGCCCTTTGGGCAGGGCGCGAATGCTGCCGTGCCAAATATCCAGTAAATAGGCGCTGGTGTAGAGGGTGAGCGCCAGCGACGCGGCGGTCCACGGCGCAACATCAATACCCAATAATCCGACGCCAAAAAACGCCAGGAACAGTTGCATCAGCAGCGGCGTGCCCTGAAACAGCGCGGTATAGCCCTGAATCAAACGCGACAGCCAGCGGCGCTTCAGCAGGCGCAGAAACAGCAGCGGCAGCGTCACCAGCGTGCCGCCAAAAAATGCCACCAGCGATAACAGCAGCGTCCAGCGTGCGGCCAGCAGCAGGTTGCGCACGATGTCCCAATCGGTAAACGTGGTCATGATGGCAGCGCTCCAAACCATTTGCGACCCAGCGCCAGCAGCAGCTGGCGCATGGCAATCGACAACGCCAGATAGATCAGCGTGGTCACCAGATAGACCTCAAAGCTCAGGAAGGTGCGCGACTGAATCAGGTTGGCGGCGAACGTTAACTCTTCGTACGACACCTGCGACACCACCGACGATCCCAGCATCACGATAATGCACTGGCTCACCAGCGCCGGGTAAATGCGCTGCAGCGACGGCGGCAGCACCACGCGCAGAAAGGTTTGCGTGCGGGTAAGCCCCAGCACGCGCCCCGCTTCCCACTGCCCTTTTGGCGTCACCTGAATGCCCGCACGAATAATCTCCGTGCTATAGGCCCCCAAGTTAATCAACATCGCCAGCAGCGCCGCTTCGCCGGCAGTGAGTTTTATGCCGAGATTGGGCAAGCCAAATACGATAAAAAACAGCTGCACCACAAAGGGCGTATTGCGAATGAGTTCGACGTACACGCCCCACAGGCGGCTCGCCCAGCTGGGACGCCCGCTGCGCAACGCCGCGCCAAGAATGCCGAGGCTCACGCCGCCGACCGTGGCCAGCACGGTCAGCTGCACGGTAACCCACAGACCAGCCAGCAACTCCGGCCAGTGCGGCCAGAGATCGGCGAAATTCAGTTGCCCTAACATTGGCCGTTCCCGTTATGCGCCGAGGTTGGCAGGCAGTGGCGCTTTGAGCCACTCTTCTGACAGCGTATTCAGCGTGCCATCCTTAATCCCCTGATCGATCAACGCATTCACTTTCTCTTTCAGCGCAGGCTCGTTTTTCTTGAGGCCAATAAAGCACGGCGAATCCTTCAGCATAAACTGCGAAACCGGGGCTTTAGCCGGGTTCTGGCGGGCAATCGCGGCCACCACAAGGTTGCCAGTGGCGACATATTGCACCTGCCCTGACAGATACGCCGACAGCGTGGTGTTGTTGTCTTCATAGCGCTTCACCTGCGCATCCTTCGGCGCCACCGCGCTCAGAACCATGTCCTCTACCGCGCCGCGCGTCACGCCAATGGATTTCCCGCTCAGCGCTGCGGCATCTTTCAGCGTTTCCCCTTTGGGGCCGAAGACGCCAAGGAAGAACGGCGCGTAGGCGCGGCTAAAGTCGATCACTTTTTCGCGCTCGGCGTTTTTGCCCATGCTGGAAATCACCAGATCCACTTTGTCGGTTTGCAGGTAGGGCACGCGGTTAGCGCTGGAGACCGGCACGAGCTGCAACTTAAGTTTCATCTGTTTGGCAAGGTAGCGTGCCATATCGATGTCATAGCCCTGCGGCTGTAAGTCGGTGCCGACGGAGCCAAACGGTGGGAAATCCTGCGGTACGGCAATGCGAATCACGCCGCGTTTCTGAATATCTTGCAGCTGATCCGCCATCGCGCTGCCCGCCTGCGCCAGCAGCAATGCTGCGCCCGCTACCGCCAATAAAACCTTTTTCATGATGCACCCCGGTGAGATTAATGTGAAACAAAAGATTCTTGATGAATGTTTTTGCAACTAATGTGCCAAGATCGCAGCGGGAAAAAGCGTCGCCTTTACTGGCGTATGGCGCGACATAACGCGAGGAGGTAGCGGATTTTGACGCGTGGACGCGAGCGCACGATCGGCGCGCGTCCGCGATCCAAAAAGGTGCAAAGCACCAAAGCGGGGCCCGTTAGCGGTGTTCCAACTCGTCCAGCTGCTGATAAAGATCGGCGATGTGATGAATACGTTGACGCCCCTGAGACAACATTTCATGCAGCAGGGCATTGGCCAGTAGGTTGACGAGGCTCATGGCGGAGGCGTAGCTGTCGAAGGCCGATACGCTGTCCAGCGGGGCACACAGCTGCCAGCGCGTCAGGGAAACCAAGCCCTGCACCTGCGGCTCACATAGCGCCACCACGGGAATGTTTTGCTGCTGCAGCTGCTGCAAGAGCGGGCGAATGATGCGGGGACGACGGCGAAACGCCATCACGATCACCAGATCGTCCGCCGTCATATCCACCAGCTCTTCACCGAGCGTCTGGCCCGGCTGCGGCAGCACCTGGACCTGCGCGCGCGCTTGCATCAGCTGCTGTCGCAGGTGCAGGGCCACCGGATAGGCGTTACGCATCCCCACGATAAACACGCGCGACGCCGCGCTCAGCGCCTGTACTACCTCGCCAAACTGCTGCGCATCCAGCGCGTTCACCCATTGCGTGAGGTTGGCCATCTCCTGCTTGTAATGGCGCGATAGCAGCGTATTGCCCTGCACCGCATCGCGGTTATCCGTGAGCGGCATACCGCTTTGACGCAGCACGCGCAGCTCATCGCGCATGTCTTTGTATTTCTCATAGCCTAACCGCTTGAACAGGCGGCTTACCGTGGCCTTAGAGACGCCGCTCAGGCGCGCCAGTTCGGCGCTGTTATAGCTGATCAGGTCATCGAAGTGGTCAAACACGAAATCGGCAATGCGCTGCTCTTGTGGCGATAAATGCGCATAGTGACTGCGCAGGCGTTCATCAAGCTGTTTCATGGCGCGTCCTGTAACTTTTGTTTCATCACACGCTAGCATAAATCGTTCCAGCATGGTGTCCGAGCAAAACTGGAACAGCTCTTGCTTGGCTTAGGCCCTGTTCCTGAGAAAGAGTGCACTATGATACAGAGCAACATGGCGCCGCTGGGCATGGCCGTCACGCCGCATCACCTTGCCAGCGAAAGCGCGCTGGCGGTACTGCGTGAAGGCGGAAACGCGCTGCAGGCGATGGTGGCAGCGGCCGCCACGATCGCCGTGGTTTATCCGCATATGAATGGTCTGGGCGGCGACGGCTTTTGGCTGGTGGTACCGCCTCACGGCGATCCCATCGCCATCGACGCCAGCGGTGCGGCGGGCTCGCTGGCAACGCCGGCGTTCTACGCCGGTGAGCCCCATATTCCCCATCGCGGGGCCAAAGCGGCGCTGACCGTGGCGGGCACCGTCAGCGGCTGGGAAGAGGCGCTCACGCTGGCCAACGAACTGGATGCTGCACCGCTGCCGCTCGCGCGCCTGCTGCGCGATGCCATTCGCTACGCCGCAGACGGCATTCCGGTCACCGCCTCGCAGGCCGCCGCGACCGCAGCTAAACAGCATGAGCTACAGCATCAGCCCGGCTTTGCCGGCCACTTTATGCCCGATGGCACCGTGCCTGCCACCGGCAGTCGCTTTACGCAACCGGCGCTGGCGCAGACGCTGAGTCAGCTATGCGAACACGGTTTAGGCAGTTTTTATCGCGGCGAGCTGGCTGACCATATGGCGCGCGAAATGGCAGCGCTGGGCATGCCGATCGCGCGCGACGACCTGGCCCACCAGCGCGCACGGCGCCGCACACCGCTGCATCTGGCGCACAGCGAAGGCGATATCTGGAACATGACGCCGCCGACCCAAGGCCTGGTGTCGCTGGCGATCCTCGGTATCACCGACCGGCTAAACATGCGTGACGCCAGCGAAGCGCACACCGTGCACCGCATTGTGGAGGCCACCAAGCGCGCCTTTACCCTGCGCGATCGGCACATCACCGATCCCCGCCATATTGACGTCGATATTCAGGCGCTGCTGGCAGCCGATCACCTTGACGCGCTGGCGGCGCAAATCCGCGACGACCGCGCGGCGCCTTGGGGCACCGGGCGCGGCCCTGGCGATACCGTGTGGATGGGCGTGATGGACAGCAGCGGGCTGGCGGTGTCGTTTATCCAGAGCCTGTATCACGAATTTGGCAGCGGTATCGTGCTGCCCGGCACCGGCATCACCTGGCAGAACCGGGGCGCCGCATTCAGCCTGCAGCCCAACCACCTACTGACGCTGGCGCCGGGTAAACAGCCGTTTCACACCCTTAATCCGGCGGCGGCGCGACTTAAAGATGGCCGCGTGATGGTTTACGGCTCAATGGGCGGCGATGGTCAGCCGCAGACACAGGCGGCGATTTTCACCCGCTACGGCATTCAGGGCATGCCGCTGCAGCAGGCGGTCAGCGCGCCGCGCTGGCTGCTGGGACGCACCTGGGGCCAGGCCACCGACTCCCTCAAGCTGGAGGCACGCATCAGCCCGGACACCGTGCGGCAGCTGCAGGCGCTGGGTCATGAGGTCGAGCTGCTGCCGGACTTCAGTGAAGTGGTGGGCCACGCAGGTGCCATCGTCAGACACAACAACGGCATGCTGGAAGGCGCGTTCGATCCGCGCAGCAACGGCAGTGCCGCCGGTTTTTAACGGAGAACATCATGAAAACGCAACCTGACTGGGGTGCATGGGTCGCCCAAATGGAGTGCGCGTTAGCGCTGGAGTTAGATGATGCGCGCCGCGCTGAACTGCAAATACAGCTGACGCGCATGGCCGCGATGGCCGCACCGCTCATGGCTTTCCCGCTTGACGATCGCCTTGAGGTCGCCGGAGTGTTCCATCCATGACGCAGGCAGCCCTCTCCCTCACCCAACTGCGCCACGCATTTCAGCAGGGCGATCTCAGCGCCCGCGAGATCGCCCAACAGACGCTGGACGCGATTGCCCGGCATAATCCGCGTATTAACGCCTGGACCGAGGTCACCGCATCGCGCATGTCCGACGAAGCGGATGCGCTGGATGCGCGCCGCCAGCGCGGCGATGCATTGCCCGCGCTGGCGGGCATCCCCTATGCCGTAAAGAATTTGTTCGATGTCGCTGGGCACAGTACGCTGGCGGGTGCGAAGCTATTCCGCGATCGGCCTGCGGCGCGCGACGATGCGTGGGCGGTGAGCAAACTGCGTCAGTCTGGCGCGCTGCTTTCCGGCATGCTGAATATGGATGCCTATGCCTACGGCTTTACCACGGAGAATACCCACTACGGCGCGACGCGCAATCCTCGCGATCTCACGCGCATCGCGGGCGGCTCTTCAGGCGGTTCCGCCGCCGCCGTGGCCGCAGGCATTGTGCCCTTTTCGCTGGGCACCGACACCAACGGCTCCATTCGCGTACCGGCGTCGCTGTGCGGTATTTTCGGCCTGAAGCCCACCTTTGGTCGCCTGTCGCGCAGCGGCAGTCACCCCTTTGTGGCAAGTCTTGACCATATTGGCCCTTTCGCCCGTTCGGTTGACGATCTCACGCTGGTTTACGACGCGCTTCAGGGCCATGATGCCGCCGACGCCTTCCAGGCACCTCAGCCCGCGTTTCACGCCGCCGCCACGCTGCGCGACGGCGCACAGGGACTGCGCAGCGCCGTGCTGGGCGGTTTCTTTGCCCATAACTGCAACGAGGAAGCGCGCACTGCGGTCGCTGCGGTGGCACGCGGTTTGGCCGCACACGATGAGGTGGTGCTCGAACAGGCTGACATTGCGCGCTCGGCGGCCTTTATTATGACCGCCGCCGAGGGCGGTAATCACTACCTGCCCGCCTTGCGCACTGTGCCAGACCAGTTTGAGCCGCATTCGCGCGAGCGCCTGCTCGCGGGGGCGATGCTGCCGTCGGCATGGTACGTGCAGGCACAGCGTTTCCGTCGCCACTTCCAGCAGCAGGTACTGCCGCTGTTTGATCGCGTTGATGTGCTGATTGCGCCCGCCACGCCGTGCAGCGCGACGCTGATTGGCCAGGAGACCCTGCACATCAACGGCCAAGCCATGCCAGCCCGCGCCAGCATGGGCATGCTCACCCAGCCGATTTCATTTCTGGGGCTGCCAGTGTGCACGGTGCCGCTCGCTACCGCCAGCGGCCTGCCGATTGGCGTACAGCTGATCGCCGCCCCGTTTAAAGAGCACCTGGCGCTGCGTGCCGCCTGGGCACTGGAACAACAGGGGCTGACGCTGCCCCCCATGAATGGATAATGATGATGATCCCTGAACACATTGACCGCCCGGCGATTGTGGCCGAAGTCACCGCCGCCTTTTACCGCTACGAGCAGGCATTAGTGAGCAATGACGTTGCCGTGCTGGACGAACTGTTCTGGCACGATCCGCGCACGGTGCGGCTGGGCGCCGGTGAAAATCTGTATGGCATTGAGGCAATCCGCGCCTTTCGCGCCGCCCGCCCCGCCAGCGGACTGGCGCGCACGCTGCACGATACCGTTATCACCACCTTCGGCGATGATTACGCGGTATGTAGCACCGAGTTTACCCGCGAAGGCGTCGCCAGCCGCGGTCGCCAGCAGCAGACATGGGTGAGGTTGCCGATGGGGTGGCGGATTGTGGCCGCGCAGGTGAGTTTAATGACATAAGGGTTTTGGGCTGGGGCTGGGCTTAAGGTTAAGGTCAAGGTCAACGGCGGTTTCGACCGGCTTGCAGCCGACCGACCAAGGGGAGGCAGTCGCCCCTCCCCTTGGAACCCGGGCTTTTGTCGGCCGAATTGCCGCTTCGCGGTGCCTTCACTTCCCTCAAATTCCTGACGGACCGGCTGCGATTCGCTCCTGCTCAACGCAGCCTCTCGCCGCCGTCCTGGCGGCTCGCCCTGGAATTTTCACTCCGTTCAGCAATTCCGACGACGCCCCGCCGCTGGAAGATTTTTTTCACCGGTAAGGTCTTGGTCGCTGTAGGTCCTGTTAAAGGCTTCTTAAGTGATATGGCGCTTATACGAATGCCGACATCTTTCGCTCACGACAAGAAGCTTACCTTCGTTCAGCAATTCCGACGACGCCCCGCCGCTGGAGGATTTTTTTCACCAGTAAGGTCTTGGTTGCTCTAGG
>NZ_JAJSDX010000001.1:684095-694898 GCF_021272205.1 Pantoea sp. Mb-10
ATGGCGCTTATACGAATGCCGACATCTTTCGCTCACGACAAGAAGCTTACCTTCGTTCAGCAATTCCGACGACGCCCCGCCGCTGGAGGATTTTTTTCACCAGTAAGGTCTTGGTTGCTCTAGGTCCTATGAAAACCTTCTTTCTGCTCTTACAGCTGGCTTTCAGTTGATGAGGGGTACAGCGGGCGTATCTACGCTCCCTCAAACACTTGAGAAAAATTCCACAGCGATAATTGAGAACACAGAAGGCACGTTGCTGCAGCGCGGGTGTTGGGTCGGCATCAATTTCGCCGATGAACCGCGTGGCGCCAGGATGAGCCGTCAGGACGACGGCGAAAGGCGCTGTTGAGCCATGGATGGCGAATCAGCGACGGTCCGTAAGGCGGCAGGGGGTGAAGAGGGAATCCGCGTAGCGGACGAAAATGCTGCCGAAAAGCCCGGGTTCCAAGGGGAGGGGCGACTGCCTCCCCTTGGTCGGTTGTCCGCAGGACAATCGAAACCGCCCTTGACCTGGCTTTTAAGCTTTTAAGCTTTTAAGCTTTTAAGCTTTTAAGCTTTTAAGCTTTTAAGCTTTTAAGCCCCAAAGCTATCCCTCCTGCGCAGGATGCGCCTTCACCCAATGGTCGGCGATCTGCTGGCGGGTGCACACCCACACCTTCTCATGCTGCTGAATATGATCCAGAAACTGCTGCAGGGCGCGGAACTTACCCGGACGGCCCAGCAGGCGGCAGTGCATGCCCACTGACATCATTTTCGGTGCGGTATCGCCCTCGGCATACAGCACGTCAAAGGTGTCACGCAGGTAGACAAAAAACTGTTCGGCGGTATTGAAGCCCTGGGGTGACGCGAAGCGCATGTCGTTGCACTCCAGGGTATAAGGAATAATGAGGTGGGGCTTCACGGTACCATCCTGACACGTGACCTGCGTCCAGAACGGCAGATCGTCACCGTAATAATCGCTGTCGTAAGTAAACCCGCCCTGCTCAACCACCAGTCGCCGGGTATTGGGGCTGTCGCGGCCGGTGTACCAGCCGGTGGGCGCTTTATCAAACAGATCGGTGAGCACATCCACCGCCTGTTGCATATGCTGACGCTCGGTTTTGGCGTCCATTGCCTGATAGTGGATCCAGCGCCAGCCGTGGCTGACCACGTCATAATCCGCCGCTTTGATCGCCTCGACGATCTCGGGATGACGCGCCAGCGCCATCGCCACACCGAACACCGTCATCGGGAGGCCGCGGCGTTGAAACTCATTGTGAATACGCCAGAAGCCGGCGCGTGAACCGTATTCGTACAGCGACTCCATCGACATATGGCGGTCGGCATAGCTGGCCGCGCCGATAATGTCGGAAAGGAACTGCTCGGACCCGGCGTCGCCGTGCAGCACGCTGTTCTCCGCGCCCTCTTCATAATTCAGCACAAACTGTACCGCCACTTTGGCGCCCCCCGGCCAGCCAGCGTGCGGCGGTTGACTGCCGTAACCGACCAAATCGCGCGGGTAATTTTTGTTGAAGCTGTACTCTTTCTTCGCAGATGCGTCACTCATTCTGTCAATTCCTGTCGTCAGTCCTCAACCTGCCCTTAGTTTAGGTGCTGAAATGCCCCGCTGAGGGGTTTTTGTCGCGGATAGTCGAGATCGCCCTGTTTACTGGTGCCGAAGCCAAGCGCCACCAGCGACTCCACCATCTTCACGGCGGCACTGACGCCATCAATCACCGGCATGCCCAGCTCATGCGTCAGATCCCGCGCCAGCGCCGCCATTCCACCGCAGCCCAGCACAATGGCACCGCTGCCGTCTTCACGCTTGGCCTGAAGACAGCGCTGCCGCACTTTTTCCTGCGCGACGCCGGTGCCGTCTTCCAGCGCCAATACCGGTAAGTCAATCGCGTGCAGCGCCGCGCAGTGATGCGTGAAGCCGTACTGCTGCAACAGGTGGCGCGCGATCACCAGCGTGCGCGGCAGCGTGGTCACAATCGAAAACCGCGTTGCCACCAGCGTGGCGGTATGCATCGCCGCTTCAGCAATGCCCACCACCGGCCCGCTGGCCAGTTCGCGCGCCGCCAGCAGGCCGGGATCGCCAAAGCAGGCGATAACGTGCCCGCTGACGCCCTGCGCCTTGCCGAGCTTGACCTGCTCCAGCACGCCAATGGCCGCTATCGCCTCATCAAAGTGGCCTTCAATCGATGGGACGCCGTGCGCCGGGCACACGGCGAGAATCTCCGTGCCGGGCGCCGCCACTGCGCGCGCGGCGGCACCGATGGTTTCCGTCATGGCCCGGCTGGTGTTGGGGTTAATGACCTGAATGACGCTCATGATGCCGCTCCTTTATGACCGGAAAATAACCGGGAGAAATCGGGCAGGGTCTCGCCGCTGCGTTCAAAGTGCAGGCTACTGACGATATGCGCAAAGTGGTGCTGTAACGCCGCCGTTAACCCCGGCAGATCGCGTTCGCGCAGGCGGGCCAGCAGCTGATCGTGATGATCGCAGCGGCAACCGCGCTGCCAGGGCGCACCATAGGCGGCGATCACCAGCGATGAGCGCTGGGTGAGCTGGGTGACCGTTTCGGTCAACACTTGGTTACCCGATATCGCCTGAAGTTGAATATGAAACGCCGCAGAAAGACGGATCGCCGCGCCGCCGTCGTGTTGCGCGTGCGCCTGCTGCTCTTGTTCGATGAGCTGCTTGAGGCCCGCCAGATGGGGCGGCTGCAGGTGCGCCAACACGTTAGGCAAATTTGCACACTCCAGCAGGCTGCGCGTTGCGAAGAGATCGCGCGACGCTTCGACGCCGGGCGTCGCCACCTGTGCACCACGCCTGGGCGATAACGCGATCATTTGCACTGCGGCGAGGCGCTGCAGCACCTTCCGAATGCCGGTGCGGCTTACGCCAAAGGCTTCCGCCAGTGCTTCTTCGGGTAATTTACTGCCGGGCGGCAGCTGGTGTTCCACAATGGCGTTCAGTAACGCCTGATAGATGGGTTCATCGCGGTCGTGCGCGTCGGGCCCGGTTCTCTGCTCAGCTTCTTGCTTCATCTCTGACTCCAGCGGATCGCTCTGTGCAGCACATCGTATACGTGAAAGGATTTTTTTGTATACAAGAAATCAACATTGGCCTGAATCCTGCAATACCGTTTCACACAGTGATTAGTTTTCCCTTGGTGTTACAGGAGCAGGTTTCATGCCAAATCAATCTGAAGTGACCGCCGGGCCAGACGCGAACGCCCACTACAGCCCTCGACTGTGCAACGAGGATCTTGCGCCCACGCGCAACCAAAACTGGTCGTGGTACAACATTTTTTCATTTTGGATGTCGGACGTGCACAGCATGGGCGGCTATGTGGTGGCCGCCAGCTTCTTTACCCTTGGGCTGGCAAGCTGGCAGGTCCTGCTGTGTTTACTGGCGGGCATTTGCATTGTTCAACTGTGCGCCAACCTGGTGGCAAAACCTAGCCAAATGGCGGGCGTGCCCTACGCCGTGATCTCACGTCAGGCCTTCGGCGTGTTTGGCGCCAATATTCCGGCGGTGATTCGTGGACTGATCGCCTTTGCCTGGTACGGTATCCAAACTTACCTGGCGGCGAATGCGCTGATGCTGGTACTGCTGAAGTTCTATCCGACGCTGAACACGCTGACCGTGGCCCACTGGCTTGGCCTCTCTACGCTGGGCTGGATCTGCTTTGGCATCATGTGGCTGCTACAGGCGCTGGTGTTCTGGCATGGCATGAGCGCCATCAAGCGCTTTATCGATGTTGCTGGACCTGCAGTCTATGTAGTAATGGTGGCGCTGGCGGGCTGGATTGTATACAAAACTGGCTTTGACGGTATTTCCTTTACGCTGGCAAGTAAGTCGCTCAGCGTGGGTGAGCAGAGCTGGCAGATGATCACCGCGACCGCGCTGGTGGTCTCGTATTTCTCCGGTCCGCTGCTCAACTTCGGCGACTTCTCCCGCTACGGCAAAAATATGCGTGAAATTCGCCGCGGCAACCGCTGGGGCCTGCCGTTTAACTTCCTGCTGTTTTCAATCGTGACCGTGGTGATTGTCTCAGGCACACAGTCGCTGTTCGGCCGAATGATCACCGATCCGATTGAAACCGTGAGCATGGTAGGCAACGATGTGGCGGTGGCGATTGGTCTGCTCACCATGATCACCGCCACCATCGGCATCAATATTGTGGCTAACTTTGTGTCGCCCGCCTTTGATTTTTCCAACTGTTCACCGCAAAAGATCAGCTTCCGCGCAGGCGGCATGATCGCTGCGGTGGGTTCTGTGCTGCTGACGCCGTGGAATCTGTTTCAATCGCCCGAGCTGATTCACTACACGCTGGATGTGCTGGGCTCCTGTATCGGACCGCTGTTTGGCATCCTGATTGCGGATTTCTACTGGATTAAGCGCGGTAAAGTTTACGTAGACGACCTGTTTAATGATTCGCCAAGCGGTCGCTATTGGTATCGCGGCGGCTTTAACCTGAATGCCATTGGTGCGCTGGTGCCGTCGGTGGGGATCTGTCTGGCGATCAGTTTTATCCCTTCGCTGCATGGCGTAGCCAACTTTAGCTGGTTTATTGGTGTGGCATTGGGTGCGGGCTGTTATCGCTGGCTGGCGCGCGCCGAACGTGCAGCGCGCGTGGGCGCGTATCCACAGCAGGTGGTCATGCAGAAGGAAGTCTAAGGCGAACGCCTAAAAGCAAAAAGCCGATGCATTTCTGCATCGGCTTCTTTAAAAGTTTGGCGGAACGGACGGGGCTCGAACCCGCGACCCCCTGCGTGACAGGCAGGTATTCTAACCAACTGAACTACCGCTCCGCGCTTTGTTCCCCGTCGAGAACGAGGCGCATATTAATGGTAGCCCCCTCCCCCGTCAACGCTTTTTATCGCGGGTTAATGCGTTTGTCGCTTTTTTCACCTTGTCGCCGATTTTGCGCGCAAAATCAGTGCGTTCAGGCACGCCACAGGCAGCTGCCGCCTTTTTTCATCACCAGATCGAGACGGCTTTCATGCGCCATCAGTTCCTCATCGCTGGCGCTGACCACGCGCAAGCCAGAAGCCGGACGCGCCACGCGCTGAATGCGATCGCCATCAGTTTGGTTGTTCTGCTCGCTCTCCAACGAAAACGCCAGCGATGTCTGCCCTCCGGTCATGGTGAGGAACACTTCCGCGAGTATTTCGGCATCCAGCAGTGCGCCGTGCAGCGTACGTTTACTGTTGTCGATTTCAAAGCGGTTACACAGGGCGTCCAGGCTGTTGCGCTTGCCGGGGAACATTTTGCGCGCCATCGCCAGGCTGTCAGTGATCTGGCAGAACGTCTCCGTTTTGCCAATCTCGCGGTTGAGCATGGCAAATTCGTAATCCATAAAGCCGATATCAAACGACGCGTTATGGATCACCAGCTCCGCGCCGCGAATGTAGTCCAGGAACTCCTCAGCAATCTCGGCGAAAGTCGGCTTATCCGCCAGAAATTCATCGGCGATGCCGTGCACGCCGAACGCTTCCGGGTCCACTAACCGATCGGGTTTGAGATACATATGGAAGTTGTTGCCGGTCAGCCGACGGTTGATGACTTCAACCGCGCCGATTTCAATGATGCGATGCCCTTCATAGTGCACACCGATCATGTTCATGCCGGTGGTTTCGGTATCAAGGACGATCTGGCGGTTATTTGCAGTGCTCATAGGACTCGTTTTATGTCAGACTTGGCGTTTTGTCAGAAGGAAGTCTACCAGAGATGCGCAAACAGGTAGAAATATTCACCGATGGATCCTGTCTGGGTAATCCCGGTCCCGGCGGCTACGGTGCCATTCTCCGCTATAAAAAACATGAAAAACCGTTCAGCGCAGGCTATCGCCTTACCACCAATAATCGCATGGAGCTGATGGCGGCGATTGTGGCCCTTGAGGCGCTCACTGAGCCATGCGAGGTGGTGATCAGCACTGACAGCCAATATGTTCGTCAGGGCATTACCAGCTGGATCCACAACTGGAAAAAGCGCGGCTGGAAAACAGCGGAAAAGAAGCCGGTGAAAAATGTCGATCTTTGGAAGCGTCTGGACGCCGCGCTCAGTACCCATGAAATCAAATGGGAGTGGGTCAAAGGGCATGCCGGCCATCCGGAGAATGAACGCTGTGATGAACTGGCGCGCCATGCTGCCGGCCATCCATCACTGGACGATATTGGCTATCAGCCTGAATCCTGATCTGAGGCGTTGCGAAACTGGCGCGTGGCGTTAACGGCTGGTCGCAAATGTGCTTTGCTGAGAGAAGTTTTCATTTTGCTGGGCGTAAGCGGAAACGTCCGTTTGCGCGCCACCACCACGTTGAGACAACCCAGCGCGGGCAAATGGGTGCTGATCACTTTCCCCCCCTGCCGATACCACGGCAGCACCTGAAAACGGGTACGGTACACCACTTCATAATTGAGCAGATGCAGCCAGTCGAGCAGACGCACCTGGCTGAACATGCGGCCGCTCCACGGTGGGCGCGAGGTTAACCCAGGGATGATTTTACTGATGCCAAGTAAGCTAAAAGGATTGAAGCCGCTAATAATCAGCCAGCCATCATCAATTAAAACGCGATCGACCTCGCGCAGCACGCGATGCGGATCCTGGCTCCACGCGAGCGTATGGGCCAGCAGGCAGGCATCAACAGACTTGGCTTCAAAAGGGAGGTGAGCCGGGTGCGCGATGACCTGGAGATCTTCACCTTCCATGCCCACGCTGACCTGATGCGAAATCGCACACTGGCTGGTGTTGATTTCCGCGCTAAGATTGCCAATTTTAAGCATATGGAAGCCATAAAGCTTGGCGAGATAGGGTTTCAACTGCTGCGAGAGCGCATCACGAAAATAGTCCCCCCACGGCATATCACGCCATGAGCGTGGTGCCGTCAGAATTTGGCGTGTTTTCGCTGGCTTCATGCTCTACCCTTTTCCTTTTTAGACGACCTGAGAGGTGTTTATGAATCTTACCAGTATTCCCGCGCTGCAGGATAACTACATCTGGACGCTCACCGACGGCGATAATCGCTGCCTGATTGTCGATCCCGGCGAGGCGCAGCCCGTGCTGGAAAAAATCCAAGCGAATCAGTGGCAGCCGGTGGCGGTTTTGCTGACGCATCACCACCATGATCATGTTGGCGGCGTCGCCGAACTGGTGAAGGCTTATCCCAATCTGGCTATCTATGGGCCCGAAGAAACGGCTACGAAAGGCGCACAGCACATTGTGAAAGAAGGGGATGAAATCACCGTGTTGGGCCTGCGTTTTCAGGTTATCGCGACGCCTGGACACACTTTAGGACATATCTCATATTACAGTGCCCCTTATCTTTTTTGCGGTGATACGTTATTTTCGGGCGGCTGCGGCCGTCTGTTTGAAGGCACTGCGCAACAAATGTTCGAATCCTTTCAAAAGCTTAGCAACCTACCGGATGAGACATGGGTGTGCTGCGCGCATGAATATACTTTATCCAATATGAAGTTTGCCGCGGCGATTTTGCCACAAGACCCACAAATTATGGCTAGATATCAGGAAATTAAGGACTTACGTGCGGAAAATCGCATTACATTACCGACAAAACTGGCCGTTGAACGAGAAATAAATTTATTTCTTCGTACGCAAGACCCTGATTTGCAAAAGGCTTTAGGGCTTAACGTGCCAACGGAACCGTTATGGCACACTTTCGCTGTTCTACGCGAGAAGAAGGATCACTTTTAATTTTTTAGGGTTGTGTTGTGTCGATCCCTAACGTATAGTTGCTCGTCTTTTAAGCGAACTATTGACACACACATGAAGGCTAAAGCGATATTACTCGCCTCAGTCTTGCTGGTCGGATGTCAGGCATCAAGGAATGACGCCAATATCCCTGTACAGCATGCACAGAGCTTGTCTTCAGCTGGTCAAGGTGAAAATGGACAGTACGGAGATCGATTGTTGTCGCCGCGATGGCAGGATGATGGAACAGGCCTCGCAGAAGATACTGATCTTTGGAACCTCATTAGTGACGAGTTGAAGATGGGGATTCCGGAAAATGCCCGGATCCGCGAACAAAAAACAAAGTACTTAAGAAATAAGAGCTATCTCCACGATGTAACATTACGGGCAGAGCCGTACATGTACTGGATAGTCGAGCAGATACAGAAACGTAAAATGCCGATGGAACTGGTACTGCTACCCATAGTGGAGAGCGCTTTTGACCCCCATGCAACCTCTTCTGCTAATGCCGCAGGCATCTGGCAGATCGTTGCTAAAACGGGCAAAAACTATGGTTTGAAACAGAACCAATGGTACGACGGACGCCGCGATGTGGTGGCCTCAACCAAAGTAGCGCTGGATATGATGCAGCGTCTTAACACCATGTTTGGCGGCGACTGGCTATTAACGGTTGCAGCCTACAACAGCGGTGAAGGACGCGTACTCAAAGCGATAAAACAGAATAAGGCGCGCGGGAAACCGACGGATTTCTGGCATTTATCGTTGCCACGCGAAACCACGGTTTACGTACCGAAGATGTTGGCCTTGAGCGATATTCTCAAGAACAACAAGCGTTATGGCATCAAACTGCCGGCCCCGAATGAAAGCCGCGCGCTGGCGCGTGTTGAGGTGGGTCAGCAGATACAGCTTACGCAGGCCGCAGATATGGCAGGCATGTCGCTCAGTAAACTCAAGAGCTTCAATGCAGGCTATAAGCATGGAACCACAGCACCGAATGGACCGCATTACATCCTGGTGCCGAAATCCAATGTGGCGAAGTTGCGCAATTCACTGGCTTCCGGTGATATTGCCTCCGTACAGCCCACCGAGTTGGCGAAAGCCAGCGCAGCGGGAAACAGCTATACGGTGCGTAAAGGCGATACGCTTTCCGGTATCGCCAGTAAGCTGGGTGTGAGCGTAAGTAACCTGAAACAGCAGAACAATCTGCGCAGCGCCTCGGTTCGAATCGGTCAGAAGCTGACCGTCGGCGGAAGCAGCAGTTCGCAGTTGGCTGATAACGGCAACAGCATCACCTACCGCGTTCGTAAGGGTGATTCTTTTGCCAGTATCGCGAAACGTCATGGTGTAAACACCAAAGACGTGATGCGCTGGAACAGTGATGCGAAAGACATTCAGCCGGGTGATAAGCTCACGCTGTTTGTGAAGAATAACGCAACGCCAGATACCTGATACGCCGAAAAGGCTGACAATTGTCAGCCTTTTTCTTGTTTTACGTTTAGCGCATTTCCCCTCTAGCCTGACGCATGAATTTAATGCCCGCGCCTTTGCGGCCTTAACCGGTAGTAAACTCAACCAGCAATGGGTTGTGGTCAGATGCCCGCGTCACCAGCACCGACGCTTCGCTCACTTTCATGTCCCGATAAAAAACAAAATCGAGCGGTCGCCCGAACGCTTTACGACGATAATCATCGGTGAAACGCACCTCATGCAACGCCATCTCACGCGCAAAGCGGTAAAGCGCATGCATACGCTGACGACTCCATGCGTTGAAATCACCGGCCATGATTACCGGGCCGCGATGATGTTGAATCTGGTCGCCGATCGGGCCCAACTGCTTGCTGTAGACATCGACACCGAGACTGAAGTTGACCGCATGGATATTCACGACCATCAGCATTTCACCGCCAGGTAGCGGATAAGCGGTGATCAGGGCTGACTTTGCCAGGCGCAGCAGCGGCTCGCGCTCGCGCAGAGGACAGCAGTAGACCGGATGCGCAGAAGCCAGCGTCATGACGCCAGAAGGATGCTGCGGCAGCACAAAGGCTGGCACCTGGTCAGCGGCCAGGTAATGACTGGTGGCGAATTTAATCAGCTCAGGCGTGGTTTGCGCCTCTTGTAGGAGCACCAGATGCGAATCTTTACCAAAACCCTGTAGCACCGACATCCAGTCTGCACGCTGCTGCTTAAAGATATTCCAGACCAGCACACGTAAAGTAGGGTCGGCGGGGAGCGGTTCGCCAGGCGGCAGGCCCTGTCCAAGATGTAGCATCGCTCCCGGCGGGAAAATTCGCTCCGCAGGTTGGCCAGCTACATAACGCATCGCATAAGTTTTTTTTTGCACTTTACCGCCTGGCTGAGTTATGACGACAAGATAACCTGACTGTTATAGGGATTGTAGCGCGGGGTTTCAATGCGTGGTTCAGAATGTGTGAATCCTTCTCACTTGTTCCCTGCTGCACCGCTGTTATTTTTCAGACAGCAGTGAGGGCAGATCATTCCATAGATAAGCCATGCTAATCGCGATCCTGAGCAGCAGTATGTTATCTAAAGATCGGGATTTTTCATACGGTGTATAAGACGGGTGAAGCTGAACGCCGGTGTTGATCGGCGAACAACGTAGTGATGCTGAAATCACTCCGCGCTTGTCTTTCTTGCGCGCTTGCAGCTTTTCGCTGTGCCCCCTGACTCATGCTTTGCGGCAAAGGCGCTTTTACTTTTTTAACGTCGTGCCCTCTGCGCTCACGGCAGTAAGATCTTTTTCCCGTCACTAGGGAGCTGGCTTAGGCGTGAGACAGGTGGTGACGCAAGCATGATGAGGAATAGGCGACTTAGATGCAGAGATGCAGAGATGCAGAGATGCAGAGATGCAGAGATGCAGAGATGCACGGAAGCACGGAAGCACGGAGAAATAAAGCACAGTGAAGAAAGTGCAAAATGAAAAAGCCCTGACCGTTAGGTCAGGGCTTATCAATTAAGTGGCGGAACGGACGGGGCTCGAACCCGCGACCCCCTGCGTGACAGGCAGGTATTCTAACCAACTGAACTACCGCTCCACCGATTCTGTACTGACGTCAGAAAATCGTTCTGACTTCAGGTGTTTCG
>NZ_JAJSDX010000010.1 GCF_021272205.1 Pantoea sp. Mb-10
CAAACAGAAGAGCCCTGAACGACCGTTCAGGGCTTTTTTACGTCTGCAGAACATGACGTGCATGCGAAAATCGCCCGCCTGCCCGGCCGATCCGATCGCTGCCGCGCCCGCACAGGCGAATGACTTCGCCCGCTGTGATCTCTGCGACCGCTTAACGCCGTCTTTTCCTTCGCATAATCCTGCCGCTGTGCCTGTAGGAAATCCTCATTTGTTCGTTCCTTCACCGCGACGCACACCGGTTTACCGCCACCTGTCCGCACCCGCCGTAGCGCCAGGCCACCGCGGCGGTCGACTCTCCCTTACTGCTTTTTTTCTTCCTGCGCCAACTCTTCTGGCGTATTGATGTTGCTAAAGGCATCTTCCGTATCAGGGAAAAGCACGGCGTGTCCTGCTTGATGTTGCAAAAACTGGAGTAAACGTCGCTCACCGCGCAGCAGATAGGCTTCGAGCGGCTTGGCCAGGCGCCGATGCAGCAGGCAGAGCACCGGGTGATCGCGCGCTATCGTTTTTACCCATACCGCAGGCGAGTCAGCGCGCTGTTGCCATAATCGTTCCACCATATTTAGAGGAATGAACGGCGTGTCACAGGCGCAAAAGGCCACCCACTCGGTTTTACTGTGTTGTAATCCACTCAGCATACCGGCGAGCGGGCCAGAATAGTCTGTTATCGAATCGGTTATGACCTGACAGCCGCTAACCTGATAGCGATCAATGTTACGATTGGCACTGATCAACACACTGTCTACCTGCGGGCGAAATCGCTGCAGTACATGTTGATAAAGCGGCTGATCCTGAAAATCAATCAGTCCCTTGTCGCGTCCACCCATGCGACGGCCCTGGCCGCCCGCAAGGATAACGCCGGTCAATGTGCGCATGTGCGTCTCCAAACCTTTATGCATACTGGTCCCATGTAAACTGAGGAAATTAACGGTGCAACATCCTCGTCTTAATGAGTTGCTCGCCCTTCTGCACACAGCTTGGCAGCAGGAGCCTGATTCTAATCTATTGGCATTTTTACAGAAACTGGCGCAGGAATGCGGTTTCCGTGGCCCATTAAGTGAATTAAGCGACGATGCGTTGATTTATCATCTTAAAATGCGCGATGCGGATAGCCTGGCAGCGATTCCGGGTTTACAAAAGGACCAGACATCCGACTTTAAAACGGCGCTGCTGCGCGCACGCGGTGTGATAACCGATGACGAGTAATGTTATCCTGCACAGCTATTTGGAACGGAACGACCGGGCGTAACGATGAGTGAAGCTGCATTTAATTTTGAAACGCTTGATCCTGGCCTCATTCTGGATGCGCTCTGGGATGCCGGGCTGCGCGTGGAATCAGGTCTTACCGCGCTCAACAGCTATGAAAACCGTGTTTATCAATTCAGCGATGACGAGAAGCGCCGTTATGTAGCAAAGTTCTATCGGCCGCAACGCTGGCATCACGATCAAATCCTGGAAGAGCACGCCTTTGCCCAAGATCTTGTGGCCGACGAGGTCCCGATCGCTGCGCCTTTGCTGTTACAGAAGCAGACGTTGCATCAATATGGCGGTTTCATGTTTGCGGTCTTTCCCAGCTTGGGTGGCAGACAATATGAGACGGATAACGAAGATCACCTTGAGGCAGTGGGGCGTTTCCTGGGAAGACTGCACCAAACGGGTCGTAAGCGCCTGTTCGCGCATCGTCCTGCATTCACCCTTGATGAGTATGTGATTCAGCCCTATCAGATACTGGATCAGTGCGCGCTGGTGCCGGCATCGCTGAAAACATCACTGTTAAGCGCTGTCGAACGGCTGAGCCGCACGTTACAGCAAGTCTGGCATCATGATTGGCAGCCACTGCGACTACACGGCGACTGCCATCCCGGTAATATTCTTTGGCGAGAAGGGCCACTGTTCGTGGATCTTGATGACGCGCGCACTGGCCCTGCCGTGCAGGATCTCTGGATGCTGATCGCCGGTGAGCGTCAAGAGCAGCGCATTCAGTGGGACATTCTGCTGGAAGCCTATACGGAGTTCAGTGATTTTGACGAACGTGAACTGGCGCTGATTGAGCCTTTACGCGCGATGCGCATGGTTTATTATCTGGCTTGGGTGGCCCGCCGTTGGCAGGATCCCGCTTTTCCGCGCGCCTTTTCATGGATGACGGAGGAGGATTTTTGGCGGCGACAAATTTCTCTGTTTATCGAGCAGGAGAAGCTGTTACACGAACCCCCTTTACAGCTTCACCCGCAATTTTAATGATGTTCTCAGGAGAGTAACGAGTAATGAAGAAGATTATGTTTGCGCTGGTCGGTTTAATGCTGGCATTTGGAGCCTCAGCGGCACAATTCACAGACGGAAAGCAGTACGTTACGTTGCCAAAGCCGGTAAATAATCAACCGCAGATCGTGGAGTTCTTCTCCTTCTTCTGCCCACACTGCTATCAGTTTGAACGTCTTTATCAAGTAAGCGATACGGTGAAAAAAAGCCTGCCTGCCGATACCAAAATCACCAAATACCACGTTGATTTCCTCGGCGGTGATTTCGGTCCCGTGGTCACGCATGCTTGGGCGGTGGCCATGTCCATGGGGGTAGAAGATAAAGTGACTGCGCCTATTTTTGATGGCATTCAGAAAACCCAAACCATTACCGACCCGGCAAGCCTAAAAGAAGCCTTTGTTAAAGCTGCAGGCATCAGCGCCGAAGAGTACGACGCGGCCTGGAACAGTTTCGCTGTAAAAGCGCTGGTTGCGAATCAAGAGAAAGCGGCAAAAGACTTTGATTTACAGGGCGTGCCAGCGATGTTTATCGATGGTAAATACATGATCAATAACGGTGGTTTGGATACCAGCTCCAAAGAGAACTTTGTGGCTGATTATGCGAATACTGTGAACTTCCTGCTTAAGAAAAAGTAATTGCCTTGTCATACCGCCGACGCCCCTGGCGTCGGCGTCCTTATTTTCCCTTCTCATTTTCTTCGCGCCTTCGCTTAATATCCACATGGACGATCGTCTTTTCAAAAGGACGTTATGCATCACAGTAAGTTTTTAAGTTACTGATTAAAAATAACTTAAATTGCTTTTTAAAACGTCTATCCTGTCAATAATCAGACGTTATGATTTTTACGCACAAAGTTATCCACAGCGCGATCCCTGCGATCGCGATCGCGCGATCGTGAAAAGATGCCCGGTCACGGTGCGTACATTCAACATTCTCCGTAGGATGTGGCATCCTTATACCTCTCATTATCGCAACGAAGAAACGACGAACCTATGGCGCAAATTGCAGAAAATCCCCTGATTCTGGTAGATGGATCCTCTTACCTCTACCGTGCATATCACGCCTTTCCGCCGCTGACGAACAGTGGCGGAGAGCCAACGGGCGCCATGTATGGTGTGCTTAACATGCTGAAAAGCCTGTTAGTGCAGTATCAGCCTACTCACGTGGCTGTGGTCTTTGATGCCAAAGGCAAAACGTTCCGCGATGCGCTCTTCGAAAACTACAAATCCCATCGTCCGCCCATGCCAGACGATCTGCGTGCGCAGATCGAGCCGCTGCATGAAATGGTGAAAGCCATGGGGTTACCGCTGCTGGCTGTTTCCGGCGTGGAAGCCGATGATGTCATCGGTACGTTGGCGTTAGAGGCAGAAAAGCAGGGACGTGCCGTGCTGATCAGCACTGGCGATAAAGACATGGCGCAGTTGGTGACGCCAAACATTACGCTGATCAACACCATGAACAATACGGTGCTCGGCCCTGAAGAAGTTGAGGAAAAGTTTGGCGTGCCGCCGTCGCTGATTATTGATTTCCTTGCCATGATGGGTGACAGCTCCGACAACATACCGGGCGTACCGGGCGTTGGAGAAAAAACCGCGCAGGCGCTGCTGCAGGGCTTGGGCAGTATGCAGTCGATTTACGACAACCTCGATAAAGTTGCCGATCTCACGTTCCGTGGGGCGAAATCCATGGCAGCGAAGCTGGAGCAAAATCGCGACGTCGCCTTTCTCTCTTATCAGCTGGCCACGATTAAAACTGACGTGGCATTGGAACTGAGCAGCGAACAGCTTACGGTGAATGAGCCGGACGTGGATGCGCTACAAGCGCTATTTGCCCGCTTTGAATTTAAGCGCTGGATCAGTGACCTGCAGGAGGGCAAATGGCTGCAGGGAAGAAAGAACAATACGCGAGCGCAGAAAGCACTGCCGGAAGAGGTCGCGCCTGCGGTGGCCGAAACCGTCAGCGTGCTGTCATCTGATGGTTACGTCACCATTCTGGACGACGTTACGTTCGAGGCGTGGCTGGAAAAGCTGAAAGCAGCCGACCTCTTCGCCTTTGATTTAGAAACCGACGCGCTGGACACGTTAAGCGCCAACATTGTGGGTATTTCGTTTGCCGTTGCGCCGGGCGAGGCCGCTTATCTGCCGGTGGGGCATGACTATCTGGATGCGCCCGATCAGCTCGATCGCGCTGAGGTGCTCGCGCGTCTTAAGCCGCTGCTGGAAGATGGCAACGCTGCCAAGGTGGGGCAAAACCTTAAGTACGATCGCGGGGTATTAAAAAATTACGATATCGAACTTAACGGCATCAAATACGACACCATGCTGGAGTCGTATTGTCTGAATAGCGTGGGCGGTAAACACGACATGGATAGCCTCGCTGCGCGCTGGCTAAACCATAAAACCGTGACGTTTGAAGAGATTGCCGGTAAAGGCAAAAATCAGCTCACCTTCAACCAGATTGCCCTTGAGCAGGCGGCACATTATGCGGCAGAAGATGCCGATGTGACGCTGCAATTGCATCTGAAAATGTGGGAAAAACTGTCCCAGCAAGCGGGACCTAAGCAGGTGTTCAGCGAAATAGAAATGCCGCTGGTACGCGTGATCTCACGCATAGAGCGCAACGGCGTGTTGATTGATCCGTCCATTCTGGCGAAACATTCGCAGGAGTTGACGTCCCGTCTGGCCGAGCTGGAACAAAAAGCCCATGAACTGGCGGGAGAGCCGTTTAACCTCTCATCCACCAAGCAATTGCAAACCATCCTGTTTGAGAAACAGGGCATCAAACCCACTAAAAAGACGCCGGGCGGGGCGCCCTCGACCAGTGAAGAAGTACTGGCTGAGTTAGCGTTGGACTATCCGTTGCCCAAAGTCATCCTCGAGCACCGTGGCCTGTCGAAGCTGAAATCGACTTATACCGACAAGCTGCCGCTGATGATCAATCCGCACTCCGGACGCGTACATACCTCGTATCATCAAGCGGTGACCGCTACGGGCCGTCTCTCCTCAACCGATCCGAACCTGCAAAATATTCCGGTCAGGAACGAGGAGGGGCGCCGCATTCGTCAGGCGTTTATTGCCGGTCAGGACAAGCGCATTGTGGCAGCGGACTATTCGCAGATTGAGCTGCGTATCATGGCGCACTTGTCGCAAGATAAAGGCTTACTGGATGCGTTTGCGCACGGTGAAGATATCCACCGCGCGACGGCGGCGGAAGTATTTGGCGTGGCATTAAGCAAGGTGTCCGGTGAGCAGCGCCGCAGCGCCAAGGCGATTAACTTTGGTCTGATTTACGGCATGAGCGCTTTTGGCCTGTCACGGCAGCTCAACATTGGTGCCGGTGAGGCGAAGAAGTATATGGATCTTTACTTTGAACGCTATCCGGGTGTGCTGCGCTACATGGAGAAGACGCGCGCCATGGCGGCAGACAAAGGCTATGTGGAGACACTGGACGGCCGTCGCCTGTGGCTGCCTGATATCAACGCCAGCAATGCCATTCGGCGCAAGGCCGCAGAGCGTGCAGCGATCAACGCCCCGATGCAGGGTACTGCCGCAGACATCATCAAGCGCGCCATGATTGCCGTGGACGGTTGGCTACAGGATCAAAATACCGATGAAGTGAAGATGATCATGCAGGTACACGATGAATTGGTGTTCGAGATCCACCGTGATGCCGTTGACCATGCCAGCGAGAAAATCCGTCAGCTCATGGAAGGCAGTATGAAGCTGGATGTGCCGCTGCAGGTTGAAGTGGGCGTTGGCGATAATTGGGATCAGGCGCACTGATAGCCCTGAGCCAGCGGCAAGCTGCGTCGCTGGCTGCATCATAAGAAAAAACGAGGGATTCATTGGTTTAGCGTCAGCGCAACGCCACCGCATGAGTAACTGGCTGGCGTTTAAGCACTTTTTTGCAATTTCACGCCAGATCGTGTGCGAAAGTGTGACGAGGTCGGTAGAAAAAATGGCAAATCGTGAAACCAAAGGACAAAAAAAACTTTTTTGGTCACAAAAATTCAGGTAAAGTTCGCTGCGTAGGGTACAGAGGTAAGATGTTCTATCTTTCAGACCTTTTACTTCACGTAATCGGATTTGGCTGAATATTAGCCGCCCCAGTCAGTCATGACTGGGGCGTTTTTTATTGGGCGCGTTCTGAGAGCGTGCTCGTGACGCCCGCGATGTGCTTACGCCGTCGGGGCATCCTCTTCCAGCGCGGGTTCAAGTTCGCTAAACCAGCTATCCAGCTTCTGGCGCAGTTTATCGACGCCCAACTTTTTCAGCGAAGAGAACATTTCAACCTGCACATCCCCCATGAAAGCCAGAGAGGCTTCACGCACGATGTTCAGCTGCGCTTTGCGCGCGCCCGAGGCCAGCTTGTCGGCTTTAGTCAGCAAGATCAGTACGGGAATCTGACTCTGCACCGCCCACTCAATCATGTTCTGGTCGAGATCTTTCAGCGGATGGCGGATGTCCATCAGCACCACTAATCCCTTCAGCGCACGGCGTTTTTGCAAATATTCAGCCAGGGAACGCTGCCATTTACGCTTCATCTCCTCCGGCACCTCGGCGTAGCCGTAGCCAGGCAAATCAACCAGCCGCTTGCCCTCAACCACTTCAAAGAGGTTGATCAGCTGCGTGCGCCCAGGCGTTTTACTGGTGCGGGCCAGGCTTTTCTGGTTAGTAAGCGTATTCAGCGCGCTAGACTTGCCTGCGTTTGAGCGCCCGGCGAAGGCCACTTCGATACCGCTATCAGACGGTAAATGACGGATATCCGGGGCGCTCAGCATGAAGTGGGTAACGTGATAATTCAAAGCAGACAAAGTAAAGCTCCAGCAAATGTATTCAGGCAATGGCGCTGATTATACCTGTTATGACGCAAAAGTGCTCAATAGCCGCTGAACCGGCTATTTTGTAAGAGATTGCCGCGTGGCAGTAACAGATTTTACCGTTTTATGAAAAAAAGCTCTGATAATAAAATAATATTTTTCAATTATTTATATTATTTCTGGAAATAATGTTCGCAAAGAAGCTGAAAATCACCCTTGTCCAATTTCTCTCGTGGTCTACATTTGTTGTCAGTGCAAGGCCGCACCCATCAGGATGATGTGCTCAGGAGCGTTGGGGATAACCGAGAGCGGGGCAGGAATCGATTCAAACACGAAACGAACAGGGACAGGGAGCATTCGCAGGAGCGAAAAGGCGAAGGAGCAACCGGGACGTTGACAGCCATAACGGACTGATACCGTAATTCCTTCACAAGAAGGTGCGAAATAAGGCGATAGCATAGGCTGTCGCCTTTTTTCTTGGCTGTGTTTCTGCTAGATTTCGCCGGAAAACTATACCTTACGTCTTCAGGGCGAAGTGCGATGCGCCTGAACGCTGTTAGACAGCCGCAGTGCTTGAAAGCAGGGTGTAGCCAACGCGCCTGCACCGTGACAATGCCAGGTATATACTGAGTAAAAAATCGCCGAGACCGGACACCATGAAGCAACCTGCACCCGCCCAGCGCGGCAAACCCGCTGCAAAAGCAAAAGCCAAACGTAAATCACGCGAAGAACTGAACCAGGAAGCGCGCGATCGCAAACGCGAGAAAAAACACAGCGGCCATAAAGCAGGCAGCCGTGCCAACCCCGAAACGCCAGCGGCGGGCAAGCGTCAGGGCCAGTCGAATAGCGATCCGCGCTTGGGCAGTAAAAAGCCCGTGGCGCTGGTGGCCGAGGGCAAAACTCAGCCGGTGAAAAAACCGGTGGTGAAAACCGAGCCTGTGGCGAAAAAAACGCGCCTGACGCCGGAAGAAGAGCTGGCCTCGCTCGAGAACAATCCACGTCTGGATACGCTGCTGGATCGTCTTGAAAATGGCGAAACGCTGAGCGGCGAAGATCAAGCCTGGCTGGATGACACGCTGGACCGCATCGACGAGCTAATGGAAACGCTGGGCATTGCGCTGGACGATGAGAACGAAGATGAGCAGGCAGATGTCGATATGATGCGTCTGCTGAAGGGCAATTAAGGCCAAAAATGATCGGCATGCGGCTCTACGCATGCCGCGCTAAACCGGTATTCACCTATGCTTTGGCCTGGATCAATTTTAGCGCTGTTACTCACATGTTATCTCCTGAGGTTGTTGTTTAAACTACGCCGGTTGTCGCGCCTGAAGTCGCGTTTACACCAGCGTTCGGCCAACCGTCCCCTTTCAGCTTCTGCGACGCGACCTGCTTTTAGACGCCACCAGCGTAAGGAGTGAGCATGCTATCGTTGCAGCCAGAGTGGGATCAGCGCCGTATTGAAAAATACAATGGCGCAGGCCCTCGCTATACTTCCTATCCCACCGCGCTTGAATTCAGCGAAGCAATTGACGAAGCCACTTTCCTGCACGCCGTCGCGCATTCGCCGCAGCGTCCTCTTTCGCTGTATGTGCATATCCCGTTTTGCCACCGGCTTTGCTATTTTTGCGGCTGCAACAAAATCGTCACGCGTCACCCACACAAAGCCGATCGCTATCTTGATGCGCTGGCGCAAGAGATACGTCACCGTGCGCCCCTGTTTGCGGGCCGTGAGGTGGTGCAGCTGCACTGGGGCGGCGGTACGCCAACCTTCCTTAATCCGCAGCAGATAAGTCGGCTGGTAGCGCTGCTGCGCACGCATTTTACCTTTGCTGATGCGCCTGAAATGTCCATTGAAGTGGACCCGCGAGAAATCCCGCTGGAGGTCGTCGATCATCTGCGCGCGGAGGGCTTTAATCGTCTGAGCATTGGCGTGCAGGACTTTACTCCCGAAGTGCAGGCGCGCGTGAATCGCGTGCAGGATGAAGCGGTGCTTTCTGCGCTAATGACGCGGGCGCGAGAGCAGCAATTCCATTCCATCAGTCTGGATCTGATTTATGGTCTGCCGCTGCAAACGCCAGAAAGTTTTGCGCTGACGCTTCACAAGGTTTTGGCGCTGCATCCCGATCGCTTGAGCGTATTTAACTATGCGCACATGCCCGCGCTTTTTGCCGCGCAGCGCAAAATTAAACCCGATGAGCTGCCGAGCGCTGCACAAAAGTTACAGATACTTCAGCACACCATCGCGACGCTGACGCAGGCCGGCTACCAGTTTATTGGCATGGATCACTTTGCCAAACCGGATGATGAACTGGCCGTGGCGCAGCGCGCGGGGCTGCTGCACCGCAATTTTCAGGGCTACACCACGCGCGGCGATAGCGACCTGCTGGGGTTAGGGGTATCCGCCATCAGTATGTTGGGCGACAGCTATCTGCAAAACCAAAAAGATCTGAATACCTACTATCGCAGCGTGGAACAGTGCGGTGATGCGTTGTGGCGCGGCGTGCGCCTGAGCGAAGATGACATGATTCGTCGTGACGTGATCAAGCGGCTGATGTGTCATTTCTCGCTGGATTTTGCCGCTATAGAAGCGCAGTGGCCGGTGAGGTTTGAGCGTTACTTCGCAGAAGATTTGGCGCTGTTGGCACCGCTTGAAGCCGACGGATTACTGGTTATCCGTGACCGGCATATTCGGGTCACAGGCGTGGGCCGACTGCTGATCCGTACCCTTTGCATGTGTTTCGATCGCTATCTGCGCCAGCGCGCGCAGCCGCAGGCCTTTTCGCGCGTGATATAACAAAGGGAGCCGAGGCTCCCTTGGTATTAATTAAACAGACTCGCCGTCAGGGCGCACATCACTGCAGCCACCCAGGTTTGCGGTGAATGCGCCACCGCGCTACCCATTGTTGCTGCTGCGTGCGTGACAAGCTGAATAACTGAATGAAACATGTTCGCTTCTCCCGATTACCGTCCGTATGATACTGAACGGCATCGGCGTGTACAGACGGATCCCACGAAAAATGTGCATCTGCGTCGCGCTTCCACGCCGCTCACTTACTCCATCCCCAGCTCTTTCAGCTTACGCGTCAGCGTATTGCGTCCCCAACCCAGTAAACGCGCCGCCTCTTGCTTGTGGCCTTGAGTATGGCGCAGTGCCGTGGTGAGGAGCGTGCGCTCCATTTCCGGCTGTGCTTCTGACAGCAGGTTCTGATGACCGGAACGCAGCGCGCGGTCCGCCCATTGCGCCAGCAGCGTGGCCCAGCTATCGGGCAGTGACTGAACCGGGCTATCCGGCAGGCTGGATTCAAACAGTTCAGGCGGCAAATCCTGGATTAAGACTTCCTGTCCCGCGGCCATCACCGTCAGCCAGCGGCAGGTATTCTCCAGCTGGCGTACGTTACCGGACCAGTGCAAACGCGTCAGCGCCGTTTCCGTTTCCGGGTGCAGAATTTTTGCTTCAACGCCCAATTCGCGTGCGGCTACCTGCAGGAAGTAACGCGCGAGGCGTGGAATATCCTCACGGCGCTCGCGCAGAGGCGGCAGATGTACCCGAATCACATTAAGGCGGTGGAACAGATCCTCACGGAATTTGCCCTCCTGCACGCGCAGCTCCAGATTTTGGTGCGTTGCGGCAATAATGCGCACGTCCACCTTGACGGGCGCATAGCCTCCCACGCGATAGAATTGGCCATCGGCCAGTACGCGCAGTAAGCGGGTTTGCACGTCTAACGGCATATCACCAATCTCATCCAGGAACAGCGTGCCGCCGTCGGCCTGCTCGAACCGTCCCTGACGAATTTGATTCGCCCCGGTGAAGGCCCCTTTTTCGTGGCCAAACAGCTCGGATTCGATGAGATCTTTCGGGATAGCCGCCATGTTCAGGGCAATAAACGGTGCCTTGGCACGCGGGCTGTGACGATGCAGCGCATGCGCCACCAGCTCTTTACCCGTGCCGGATTCACCGTTAATCAGCACGCTAATGGAAGAGCGAGACAGGCGGCCGATGATGCGGAACACATCCTGCATCGCTGGCGCTTCGCCAATGATATCGGTGGTGGGACCACTGACCGGCTGATTGCGCGGCTGCTGCTGCTCTTGATAATGGCTGATCGCCCGCTCTACCAGCGCTACCGCTTCATCAATATCAAACGGTTTGGGCAGGTAATCAAACGCACCTTGCTGATAGGCGCTTACGGCTGCATCCAGATCGGAATGCGCCGTCATAATGATGACCGGAAGCATGGGATGACGCTGCTTGATCTGCTTCAGCAGGGCCAGACCGTCCATGCCCGGCATGCGAATATCGGACAACAGCACATCGGGGGTTTTGGTGGCTAATGCATCCAGCACCGCGTCACCGCTGTCAAAGGTCGCACAACTCAAACCGGCTCCAGTGAGCGCGCGTTCAAGCACCCAGCGGATGGAGCTATCGTCATCGACGATCCAGACTATCCCTCGTTGCATAGAAACCTCACTGGCGAAGAGGCAGGTAAACCGAAAATTCGGTATGACCCGGCCAACTGTTAAATTCAATTTTTCCTGAGTGCTGATCGATAAGGCTGCGTGCGATAGAAAGACCCAAGCCGGTGCCGCCTTCGCGTCCACTTACCATCGGATAGAACAGCGTGTCTTGCAGCTGCGCCGGAATGCCCGGGCCGTTATCTTCAATATCAATGCGTGCCACCAGCCGATAGCGCGTACCGTGCAGCGTAAGCTGGAAGGCGGTGCGCGTCCGGATGACGATGGTGCCGCCCTCTTCGCCCAGCGCCTGCAGCGCATTGCGGACAATGTTGAGCAGCACCTGTTCAATCTGATCGGGGTCGTGCGGCAACTCGGGCAGGCTGGGATCGTAGTCACGCACCAGCGACACGTTCTCCGGCAGCTCCATTGAGACCAGATTCACCACGCGCTCCGCAACCTGATGAATACTTTGCGTTACATGCATTCCCGGCTGTTGCGGACCCAGCAGCCGGTCCACCAGATTGCGCAAGCGATCGGCCTGCTCAATGATAATGCGGGTGTATTCATGCAGAGACGGATCGGGCAGGGCGCGCGTCAACAGCTGCGCCGCGCCGCGTAATCCGCCCAGCGGGTTCTTTATTTCATGCGCCAGTCCGCGCACCAGGTCGCGGGCGGCCACTTGCTGGGCGTGCTGCAATTGTTCCTGACTGAGGCGACGCTGATTATCCATTGGCGCCATTTCCAGCAGAATTAAGCCATCGGGTAAGCGCTGCGCCGTCAGCGACATAATGTGCGCGCGGCCGTCGACCACAATGGTGACTTCGCTGTCGGTAAAACCCTGGCCTGCGCTGAGACTCTCGTTCATCACCTCAACATTCAGCGAAAAATAGCCGGTGAGTTCCGGTAATGGGGTGCCGAACAATTTGCGTGAGCTTTGCGCCAGTAACTGCTGGGCTGCCGGGTTGGCGTAGTGAATCACTAACGCGTCATCCACCAACAAAATACTGTTGATCAAAGTATTGAGAATCTGCCCTGCGTCGGGCAGCGTGCCAGTTGCCATACAACGTTCCTCTGCACCAAATGCGTGCATTGTAGCCTTTCGCGGCGGTAAACAATCAGTTGAACGATGAATTCGCGGTGAAAAAAACCCATCCGAAGATGGGCTAAAGTTTCCACGGCAACAAAAAAACGTTGGCGGCCTGTGCCAAGCCTGACACAGGCGCAAATGTTACGATTTAAACGCTGTAATACAGTTCGAACTCAACCGGATGTGGCGTCATGCGCACGCGGTCTACGTCGGATTTACGCAGCTCAATATACGCATCGATCGTATCGTCAGTGAAGACGCCACCACGGGTCAGGAACTCGCGGTCTTCGTTCAGTGCGTTCAGTGCTTCTTCCAGCGAGCCAGCCACTTTTGGAATCTCAGCTTCTTCTTCCGGCGGCAGGTCGTAGAGGTTTTTGTCCATCGCGTCGCCAGGGTGGATCTTGTTGATGATGCCATCAAGACCGGCCATCAGCAGCGCGGTAAACGCCAGATATGGGTTAGCCGCTGGATCCGGGAAACGGGCTTCGATACGACGCGCTTTCGGGCTGGCAACCACTGGGATACGGATAGAGGCTGAGCGGTTACGTGCGGAGTAAGCCAGCATAACCGGCGCTTCATAACCCGGAACCAGACGCTTGTAAGAGTTGGTGGTGGGGTTCGCCAGGGCGTTGATGGCTTTAGCGTGCTTGATGATGCCGCCAATGTAGAACAGTGCCGTTTCAGACAGGCCGCCGTACTTATCGCCGGAGAACAGGTTCACGCCGCCTTTAGACAGTGACATATGGCAGTGCATGCCTGAGCCGTTGTCGCCGAACATTGGTTTCGGCATGAAGGTCGCGGTTTTGCCGTACGCGTGCGCCACGTTGTGCACCACGTATTTGTAGATCTGAATCTCATCGGCTTTTTTGGTCATGGTGTTGAAGCGGGTAGCCACTTCGTTCTGACCCGCCGTTGCCACTTCGTGGTGGTGTGCTTCAACCACCAGACCCATCTGCTCCATGGTCAGACACATGGCAGAACGGATGTCCTGTGAGGAGTCAACCGGTGGCACTGGGAAGTAGCCGCCTTTCAGGCCAGGACGGTGACCTTTGTTACCGCCTTCGTAAGCTTTGCCGGTGTTCCAGCATGCTTCGATATCATCAATAGCAACGTGTGAACCGGAAGTAGAAGAACCGAAACGAATGTCATCGAACAGGAAGAACTCGGGTTCTGGTCCAAACAGCACGGTGTCGGCGATGCCGGATGAGCGCAGGAACTCTTCTGCACGTTTCGCAATAGAGCGCGGATCGCGGTCGTAGCCCTGCAGCGTGCCCGGCTCCAGGATGTCGCAGCGGATGATAAGCGTAGGATCTTCAAAGAACGGGTCCATGACCGCGGTCGTTGCGTCCGGCATCAGCACCATGTCTGATTCGTTAATGCCTTTCCAGCCACCGATGGAAGAGCCATCGAACATTTTGCCTTCTTCGAAGAAGTCAGCGTTAACCTGGTGAGCAGGGATCGTAACGTGCTGTTCTTTACCTTTGGTATCGGTAAAACGCAGGTCAACAAACTTAACTTCGTGCTCGTTCATCATCGAGAGAACGTGTTCAGCAGACATACTCAACTCTCCTGGAAATGGTCATTGTTGTCATGGTGAGAGAACTTCTAAGCCTTGAGTGGTCGTCACTCTGACCGAGATCTCGGCAAGCTCTATCAACCGTTGTGCAACTGTCGTTTTCGCTTGTGAAAGATAAAGCGAATTCTGTGCCAACTTTTTTACAGCGGGCTAAATCGCGCTGCGATGCGCCCCTTCGTGGAGAAATGGCTGCACCAGGATGGCGGGATTGCACTAAAACAGTGCTCACCGAGGCGCGCAAAGCACCATTGTGGTGCATTCGCGTGCGCCATTGCGGATTAATGCACCGTAATCGGTACTAAAATCCAGCGCTACAAGAAACTTGCGGTGAAATCTGTGATCGTGTTCAGTCTTCCGCTTAATCCGTGTACAATACCGCGTTATTTCTATAATGCCTGAGGCAAAGCTGTGATCGAAAATTTGCGTAACATCGCCATCATCGCGCACGTTGACCATGGAAAGACCACCCTGGTTGATAAGCTGCTGCAACAATCCGGTACGTTTGATGCACGTACTGAAGCAACCGAGCGCGTAATGGACTCCAACGATTTGGAGAAAGAGCGTGGGATTACCATCCTCGCGAAAAACACCGCCATCAAATGGAATGATTACCGTATCAACATCGTTGATACCCCAGGACACGCCGACTTCGGTGGTGAAGTGGAGCGCGTAATGTCCATGGTGGACTCGGTGCTGCTGGTTGTAGATGCGATGGATGGCCCTATGCCGCAAACCCGCTTCGTAACCAAAAAAGCCTTTGCGCATGGTTTGAAGCCGATTGTAGTGATCAACAAAGTTGACCGTCCTGGCGCGCGTCCTGACTGGGTTGTGGATCAGGTCTTTGACCTGTTCGTTAACCTCGACGCGACCGACGAGCAGCTGGACTTCCCTATCATTTATGCCTCTGCGCTGAATGGTATTGCGGGTCTGGACCACAACGACATGGCCGACGACATGACGCCGCTGTATCAGGCGATTGTTGATCGCGTATCACCGCCGCAGGTTGAAGCCGACGCGCCGCTGCAGATGCAGATTTCGCAGCTGGACTACAACAACTACCTGGGCGTAATCGGTATCGGTCGCATCAAGCGCGGTAAGATCAAGCCGAACCAGCAGGTTACCGTGGTGGACAGCGAAGGCAAAACGCGCAACGCCAAAGTCGGTAAAGTGCTGACCCACCTGGGTCTGGAGCGTATCGACAGCGACATGGCGGAAGCGGGCGACATCATCGCCGTGACCGGCCTGGGCGAGCTGAACATCTCTGATACCATTTGCGATCCGCAGAACGTGCAGGCGCTGCCCGCACTGAGCGTGGATGAGCCAACGGTAACCATGTTCTTCAACGTCAACACCTCACCGTTCTGTGGTAAAGAAGGCAAGTTCGTGACCTCACGTCAGATTCTTGACCGCCTGAACAAAGAGCTGGTGCATAACGTGGCACTGCGCGTTGAAGAAACCGAAGATGCTGATGCATTCCGCGTTTCAGGTCGTGGTGAACTGCACTTGTCCGTTCTGATCGAGAACATGCGTCGTGAAGGTTTCGAGCTGGCGGTATCCCGTCCAAAAGTTATCTTCCGCGAGCACGAAGGCCGCAAACAGGAGCCGTTCGAAAACGTGACTCTGGACATCGAAGAGACCCACCAGGGTTCGGTGATGCAGGCCATGGGTGAGCGTAAAGGCGACCTGAAAAACATGGATCCAGATGGCAAAGGCCGCGTACGTCTCGACTACGTGATCCCAAGCCGTGGTTTGATCGGCTTCCGTAACGAATTCATGACCATGACTTCGGGTACCGGTCTGCTGTACTCCACGTTCAGCCACTACGACGATGTGCGTCCAGGCGAAGTGGGCCAGCGTCAGAACGGCGTGCTGATCTCTAACGGTCAGGGTAAAGCGGTGGCATTCGCACTGTTTGGCCTGCAGGATCGCGGTAAACTGTTCCTGGGTCACGGTGCGGAAGTGTATGAAGGCCAGATCATCGGTATTCACAGCCGCTCAAACGACCTGACGGTTAACTGCCTGACCGGTAAAAAACTGACCAACATGCGTGCGTCAGGTACCGACGAAGCCACAACCCTGGTTCCACCGCAGAAGATGACGCTGGAACAGGCTATCGAGTTCATCGATGATGACGAACTGGTAGAAGTAACGCCGCTGTCTGTGCGTATTCGCAAACGTCACCTGACCGAGAATGACCGCAAGCGCGCGTCACGCGGCAGCAAAGAGTAAGCGAAACAATCTGATAGAAAGCCCCGCACTGCGGGGCTTTTTTTTATCGATCGTCTTGCCTTAACCGTTGATGATGGTGCGGGACGCGCTTTCCAGAACGCTGATTTCTCGCTTATCTTAGCTGTTCAGCGCTCTGTTTTGCCGCTAGAGTGAATGATCCAGGGAACATCAGGAGAGACGTCATGCTGTACATCTTTGACTTAGGCAATGTGATTGTTGATATCGATTTTAACCGCGTACTGGGCGTCTGGAGCGATCTGGGCCGCGTGCCGCTGGCGACGCTGCAAAGTCGTTTTATCATGGACGAAAACTTTGAAAAACATGAGCGAGGCGAAATCAGCGATCCTGAATTTGCCGCGCGTCTCTGCGACCAGCTGGATGTCGCGCTGAGTTACCCGCAGTTCACGGCAGGCTGGCAGGCGCTGTTCATCGGCGTGCGTCCCGAAACCGTAGCCATCATGAAGAGACTGCGCGCCGAGGGCGAGCGCGTGGTGATTTTATCAAACACCAATCAGCTGCATTTTGAGTTCTGGCCAACCCATTATCCCGAGGTGCAGCAGGCGGCTGACCACATTTATATGTCGCAGGATCTTGGGATGCGTAAGCCGGAAGCGCGTATTTACCACCATGTTCTTGAGCACGAAGGGTTTACCGCCGATCAGACGGTGTTTTTCGATGATAATCAGGCCAATGTGGACGCCGCACAAGCGCTGGGCATTGAAAGCGTGCTGGTGGTGGATAACAAAACCGTACCGAACTGGTTTGCCAATCGGGTTTAATGGAACATGCGCACTCCTCTGCGCCATTCGGCGCACGCCTTCTTTTTATGGGTGAAGCTGCTCTGGCGACGCATTGATGAAGACAGCATGACCACGCAGGCCGGCAATCTGGCCTACGTTTCCCTGTTGGCCTTAGTGCCGCTGATCGCCGTGGTCTTTGCGCTTTTTGCCGCGTTTCCGGTGTTTTCTGACATCAGCGTACAGCTGAAGCACTTTATTTTTAGCAACTTTATGCCTGCGGCGGGCGACGTTATTCAGCGCTATCTCGACCAGTTCGTGCGTAACGTCAATAAAATGACTGCCGTGGGGGCGGTGGGGCTGATTGCCACTGCGCTGCTGTTGATGCATTCGGTGGACAGTGCGCTGAACACCATCTGGCGCAGTAATAACCATCGGCCAATGGTGTATTCGTTCGCCGTTTACTGGATGATTCTGACGCTGGGCCCCCTGCTGGCGGGTGCCAGTTTGGCCATCAGCTCTTATCTGCTGTCGCTGCGCTGGATGAACGTCTCCGGCATGACCAGCGTGATTGACCAGGTGCTGCGCATTTTCCCGCTGCTGCTTTCTGTGCTGTCGTTTTGGTTGCTGTACAGCATCGTTCCCACGCGCCGCGTGCCCGCGCGGGATGCGCTGATCGGCGCAATTGTCGCCGGTCTGCTGTTTGAGCTGGGCAAAAAAGGCTTTGCGCTCTATGTTACGATGTTCCCCTCTTATCAGTTGATATATGGCGTACTGGCGGTGATTCCTATTCTGTTCCTGTGGGTGTACTGGACATGGTGCATCGTGCTGCTGGGCGCGGAAATCACGGTGACGCTGGATGACTATCGCCAGCTAAAGCAGCAGGAACGCGAGAAAGAACAAGGGGAAACATGATTGCATTGATTCAGCGCGTGCGTCGCGCCAGCGTCAGCGTGGAAGATGAAACGGTGGGCGCGATCGGCACGGGGTTGCTGATATTGCTCGGTGTGGAAAAGGGCGATGATGAACAAAAATCGCAGCGTTTGGCCGAGCGGGTCTTGGGGTATCGCATTTTTGGCGATGAAAACGACAAAATGAACCTCAACGTTAAGCAGGCGGGCGGCAGCGTGCTGGTGGTGTCGCAGTTTACGCTGGCTGCGGATACGCAAAAAGGGTTGCGGCCTTCCTTTTCCGGTGGTGCAGAACCGGCTGAAGCGCAAAGGCTTTACGAAGATTTCAGCGCACGCTGTCGCGCGCTTGGCGTGCAGACTGCCAACGGACGCTTTGCGGCCAACATGCAGGTTTCACTGGTTAACGATGGCCCCGTTACTTTCTGGTTGCAGGTATGATGTCGCTTGCTACGCGGCAGGGATTGAGTCACGCCAGCACCGAACGAGAGAATCACTTTATGTATCATCTTCGCGTGCCACAAACCGCAGAAGAGCTGGATATGTATTACCAGTTCCGCTGGGAAATGTTACGAAAACCGCTGCGCCAGCCTCAAGGTTCTGAGCGAGACGCCTGGGATGCGCTCGCCCATCACCAAATGGTGGTGGATGAGCAGGGCAAAGCCGTTGCCGTCGGTCGTCTGTATATCAATGCTGAAAACGAAGCGGCAATCCGCTTTCTGGCCGTGCACCCGTCGGTGCAGGGCAAAGGTTTGGGGACGCTGGTGGCGATGACGCTAGAGTCCGTGGCGCGGCAGGAAGGCGCGAAGCGTGTGACCTGTAGCGCGCGCGAAGACGCCGTGGAATTTTTCGCTAAGCTGGGTTTTGTGAATCAGGGCGAGATCACCGCGCCGCAAACCACGCCGGTTCGTCATTTTCTCATGATCAAACCGGTAGTGACGCTGGATGATATTCTGCACCGTGCCGACTGGTGCGGGCAGTTGCAGCAAGCATGGTATGAGCACATCCCCCTCAGTGAAAAGATGGGCGTGCGCATCCTGCAATACACCGGCCAGAAGTTTGTCACCACGATGCCGGAGGCGGGGAACCAGAATCCCCATCACACGCTGTTTGCGGGCAGCTTGTTCTCCCTGGCCACGCTCACCGGCTGGGGCCTGATTTGGCTTCTGCTGCGTGAGCGCCATTTGGGCGGCACCATTATTCTTGCCGATGCGCATATCCGTTACAGCAAACCCATTAGCGGCCGACCCGGCGCCACCGCCGATCTTGGCTCGCTGAGCGGCGATCTTGACCGCCTGGCGCGCGGGCGCAAAGCTCGAGTACAAATGGAGGTCGATCTGTTTGGCGACGACGAGTTGGGCGCGGTGTTTGAGGGCGTGTACATCGTGCTGCCTGCCGATCCGGATGGACCGTTAGAAGAGGGCGGTTCCGGCGCGCGCATCAACTGAGTATTGACGCAACAACAAGGGCGGTGACATCACCGCCCTTTGCATTATGGCTGCACCTGCCCGGCGCGCATGTTCTGCTGCAGGGATTGGGTTTCGGTCGTCACCGACAGCGTAGCATCGGTGCTGGCGCGCAGCGGCGTGCTAGCACGCAGCGAACTTTTTAACTGCAGCTGCAGATTACTGTTGCCGCTCACAGGCAGGGCAGGCCATCCCCAGTTTTCCAGCACGTTTGCTGGCACGGCTTGGCCTTTCAGGTTCAGGGTGACAGGACGTTGCACATCTTGTCCCACGCTTGCGGTCCCTTCCAGCAGTCCCTTGCCAACAAAGGCGCTCATCTCACTCACCTGTACCTGCTGTTCATCGGCACTCAGGGTCAGCGAGGGATGGCGGAGGTCGGTACGGTTAAAGGTGGCTTCTGCCGCGTTGAAACTCGCCTTACCCGCCCACACGCCCCACTGGTGCTGTCGCGCCAGCAGCAGATTCTCTGCGCTGCCGTCTACCGCCGTCATCTGGAAGGGAAACGCGGGATTAATATCGATCACCAGATTGCGGTTTGCCGTGGCGCGCTTCACCAGTACGCTGTCCAGCCATTGCGGTAGCGCCTGCTGCCAGCGATCGCGCCAGTCTTGCGGCAGGGTATATTCCAGCCCGGCCACCGCAAGCTCATCCAGGGTTAAGCGCTTGTCGGTGCGGGTCCACGCGCCGCTGGCACGGATCACCCCGTTGACCCAGCGCGAACTGAATTGCGTCAGCTGCATGCCCTGCGGCGAAAACGTGGCATTCACAATCGGATCGTTCAGCTCCAGCGCGCCATCAATAAAATTACCGGCATTCATGGAGAGCGATCCGTCCTGACTTTGCCAATCATCACCGCGCAGCGTGATATTTTTGAGGGTTAAATCCAGATCGGTGATTGCCCAGTCGGGGCCCTGCAAGCGCGCATCGGTCACATCGAGTCGGTTGATGCTCACTGAAGGCACATCACGCAGCGGAGTGAGGAAATCCCGCAGGCTCTGCGCCGTTTGTAAGCGGATATCGTTGAGGCGCAGCTGGTCGATTTGCCAGTTGCCCTGCGCATCGCGGCTTGCGCGTCCGGTCATTGAGCCGCGCGCCAAATCCGCCCCGACGGTATTCAATACCAGCTGGCGGTTCTTCAGGCTGCCCTGTAGCAGAACGTTATCACCGGTCACGCCGTTAAGCGTCAGGGTGCCCGCGCTCACCTGAAACTGCGCATCGGTGCCGAGCATGTCTGAAGGCTGCGGTTTCCACGGCACAATGCCGCCGTTAACGCGCGTAGCGGTGAGTGGCAGCGTGCTGCGCGGGCTTTCAATGCGGACATTATTCAACTGCAGTCGATTGGCCTCAACGGGAAGCGCGGTGTCGGGCGTTTGATTGCCGAGGTTAACGTCGCCATCGCGAATTTCAATGCTGTCAAAATGCAGCCAATCGCTGAACTGTACCAGTGACATGCCGAGATCCACGCGCTTCGCCACCAGCATGGCGGGCTGACCGTCATGACCAAAGCTGAAGTTATCCAGGATGACGTGTGAGGGCGCGGAAAGGCGATGCTCAATCTTGCTCAACGAGAGGTGCCAAGCCGTTTTATCGCTTACCCAGCGGCTAAACCAGCCCGCGCCCCACTGTGTCTGCAACAGAACATAAAGCAGCACCAGCGCCAGCGTGAGCAGCAGCAGTAAGGTAAGGAAAAACTTGCCCAAAAATTTCATCGCATCCATCCCGATCATCATGCGGTAAGAGGTTGTTATGCCTGAATTAACGTTGTAGCTCAACCACCGGGATGTAAATGCGGATAAATAGCAGGCAGCCCGCAGGCTGCCCGTGCGTTTACTTCTCTTGCGGGAAGATGAGGTTAAGGATAATTGCGGTAATTCCTCCGGCGGCAATGCCGGATGAAAGCAGGGTTTTCAGCCAGTCCGGCGCGAATTGCAGGATCAGCGGCTGCTGTGATACGCCCATGCCCACCGCCAGCGAGAGCGCGATGATCATGATGGCGCGGCGATTTAACGGTTCACGCGCCACGATACGCACGCCGGAAGCGGCAATGGTACCAAACATCACAATGGTGGCACCGCCCAGTACCGGCTCAGGAATATGCTGCACGAAGCCACTCACCGCCGGGAACAAGCCCAGCACAATCAGCATCAGCGCAATCACAAAGCCGACGTAGCGACTGGCCACGCCGGTAAGCTGGATCACGCCATTGTTCTGACCGAAGCACGAGTTTGGGAAGGTATTGAACAGCGCTGAGACGAAGGAGTTGAGGCCGTTCGCCAGCACGCCGCCTTTTAATCGCTTCATGTACAGCGGACCGCTAACGGGCTGCTCTGAGACATCAGAGGTGGCGGTGATATCGCCGATGGTCTCCAGCGACGTCACCATAAAGACCAGCATCAGCGGAATCAAAAGATTCCAGTCAAAACCGAGACCGTAGTAGAGCGGCGAGGGCACCGCCAGCAGCGGCTGCGCGGTTGCTGGTGCCTGCGCGGGTAGCATGTCCAGCGCCCACGCCAGCAGATAGCCCACCGCCATGGCAATGACCAGTGACGCCACGCGCAGCCAGGGATTACGCTGGCGGTTAAGCAGGATAATCACCAGCAGCACGGCGCCTGCCAGCAGCAGATTTTTTGGCGCGCCAAAGCTGTGATCGTTCATCGCGGCGAAGCCGCCGCCGATTGACGTCAGTCCCACCTGAATCAGTGATAACCCAATGATCATTACCACAATGCCGGAAACCAGCGGGGTAATAATGCGACGTGCCAAATGCAGCACGCGAGACAACACCATTTCCGTACAGGAGGCGACCATCAGCGTTCCAAACAGCGCCGCCATCATGGTCGGCACATCAGCACCGCCATTTTTCAGCGCCATGCCGCCCATGATCAGCGGCGTGACAAAGTTAAAGCTGGTGCCCTGAATCGACAGCAGGCCCGATCCCACCGGTCCCCAGGTTTTGATTTGCAGCAGAGAGGCCACGCCGGAGGCAAACAGCGACATACTGATAATGTGCTGCGTATCCTGCGCCGGTAAGCCCAGCGCCTGGCAGATTAAAAGCGCAGGGGTGATCACCGCAACGAACATGGCGAGCAGATGCTGACAGGCGGCAAACAGCGTCTGCGGCAGCGGTGGGCGGTCTTCAAGGCGATAAATTAACTCGCTTTTCGCCGGCGTGGCAGGCGAGTGCGCTTCGGCAGTATCAATGGACATGGTGGGATCTCAATCACACAAAGAGGCGATTTTAAACGGTTGCGTTGTGAAAGCAATCGTTTGCACTGCGAGGCGCGGCGGCAGATAAATAACCCGATCCGCGCGCCCAAGCGATCTGAGGGAATCAGGCGTTGCTATAGCGCTCTGTTTCCGGCAGCCAGCGTTCGATCAACGCCTGCGCTTGCTCGGGATAATGCTGGTGGATATGGCGTGCCACGCGTTGAACTTCCGGGATCATGCTTTGATCGCGCAGTAAATCTGCCACTTTAAATTCAGCGTTGCCGGTCTGGCGCGTGCCCAGAAGTTCGCCTGGTCCGCGGATTTCCAGGTCATGTTGCGCAATCACAAAGCCGTCGTTACTGTCGCGCAGCACCTGCAAACGTTTTTGGGCCGTTTTACTCAGCGGTGATTTATACAGCAGCACGCAGTGGGAAGCCACGGCACCGCGGCCTACGCGTCCGCGCAATTGATGGAGCTGCGCCAGGCCGAGCCGCTCGGGGTTTTCAATAATCATCAGACTGGCATTGGGCACGTCAACGCCCACCTCGATAACCGTCGTGGCGACCAGCAGTTGAATCTCATTGGCTTTGAAGGCGGCCATCACCGCCTGCTTTTCGGCGGGTTTCATGCGCCCGTGCACCAGACCCACCTGCAAATCGGGCAGGGCGGCTTTGAGCTCTTCCCAACTGGCTTCCGCCGCCTGTGCTTCCAGCATCTCGGACTCTTCAATCAGCGTACAGACCCAGTAAGCCTGACGCCCCTCTTGGCAGGCACGCTCCACGCGCGCAATGATTTCACTGCGGCGGGTATCCGGGATGGCGACCGTGGTGACCGGCGTTCGTCCCGGCGGCAGTTCATCAATGGTGGAGGTATCCAGATCGGCATAGGCCGTCATGGCCAGCGTGCGCGGAATCGGCGTGGCGGTCATGATGAGCTGATGAGGATGGAACCCTTGCTCTTCGCCTTTTTCCCACAGCGCCAGCCGCTGATGCACGCCAAAGCGGTGCTGTTCATCAATGATCACCAGCGCCATGCCGTTGAATTTTACCTGCTCCTGGAATAGCGCATGGGTGCCGACCACCATCGCGACCTGGCCGCTGGCGATGGCGGCCTGCTGCGCTTCACGCGCTTTACCTTTTTGTTTGCCCGCCAGCCAGCCAACTTCTATACCCAGCGGGGCAAACCACTGGCGGAAGTTGTTGGCGTGCTGCTCGGCCAGTAACTCGGTGGGCGCCATCAGCGCGACTTGTTTACCGTGCGCGATCACATTGAGCGCTGCCAGCGCCGCCACCAGGGTTTTTCCCGAGCCGACGTCGCCTTGTACCAGACGCATCATCGGGAAATCATTTGCCAGATCGCGTTCAATTTCCGCCACGACGCGCCGCTGGGCCTGCGTAGGTGAAAACGGCAGCGCGGCCAGCAGTTTATCGGCCAGCGCGTGGCGTGGTGACAGCGGTAACGCATGATGACGCTGCGCGCCCGCACGCACCGCCAGCATGCTGAGATTGTGCGCCAGCAGCTCTTCCAGAATCAGACGCTTTTGCGCGGGATGACGGCCCGTTTCCAGTTCGCTCAAGCGCAGATCCGGCGGTGGACGGTGCAGCGTCCGCAGGGCATCGGGCAGGCTCATCAGTCCGCCGCTTAGCTCCGGCGGCAGCAGCTCGGCGATCGCCCCGCTTTCCAGCAGCGTCAGTGCCTGGTCGGTGAGATTGCGCAGCGTGGCCTGACGAATGCCTTCCGTGGTGGGGTAAACCGGCGTAAGGGTTTCCTGCAACTCTACGCCGCCATGCTCACCCTGCACGCGGAACTCGGGATGAATGATCTCCGCGCCGCGCTGGCCGCGTTTGATTTCGCCATAGGCCGTTACGCGGCGTCCCGGCGCCAGGCTGTTTTTCATGCCGGCATTGAAGTTAAAGAAGCGCAGGGTCAGCACGCCGCTGCCGTCGCTGATCTGACATACCAGCATGCGGCGACGGCCAAAGGTAATGTCGCTCTGCAAGACATCGCCTTCCACCGTGGTCCAGATGCCCGGCAGCAGGTCATTAATTTTATGAAGTTGGGTACGATCTTCGTAGCGCAGGGGAAGGTGCAGCAGTAAATCCTGAATGGTAAATAGCCCCAGCTTGGCCAGCTTACCCGCCTGACTGGCGCCGACGCCGGTCAGGGTACTGAGCGGAATGGCATCCAGCAGACGTCCTTTCATTTTTTACCTGTGGCTTGCAAAGTGGCCCACCAGTCGGCATCGGCTTCAACCGCGCCCTGGTCATTGATGAAAGGATAGGGTAATCCTTTCTGTTTGGCGACGCGCGCCAGCACCGGATAGCCACCCTCAAACAGCAGACGCTGCTGCTCCTCGTGGTCAAGTAAACTGTGTTTGCGCTGATACATGCCTGCGTTCTGTCGTTGGCGCTGCGCTTCATACAGGATCAGCGCCGAGGCAACGGACACATTCAGCGACTGCACCATCCCAACCATCGGAATAATGATGTCCTGATCGGCGAGCGCCAGGGCTTCCGCCGTGATGCCGGTTTTTTCCTGACCCATGAGAATACAGGTGGGGCGGGTATAGTCGATCGCGCGAAAATCAACGGCCTTGTCGGAGAGATGGGTCGCCAGCACCTGCATACCGCTATCCTTTAAATGGCGAACCGCCTCGGCGATATGACGATGCGTTTTGACCTTCACCCAGCTATTGCTGCCCGCGGACGCCGACACCATGGTGCGCATCCGCACGCTGGGCCAGACCGCATGCACTTCGTGGATGCCGACGGCATCCGCCGTGCGGATCACCGCAGAGACGTTATGCGGCTTGTGGACCTGTTCCATGCAGACGGTAAGATCGTGCTGGCGCAGGGCCAGCATCTCCTGAATACGAGCAAAGCGTTGAGCGTTCATGCACTAATTACGGTTACGGTGAACTTTAATCACATCCGGCATGACGCGAATTTTTCGCATGATGTTCGCCAGATGGACGCGGTCATTTGCGGTGAGCCGGATAAAGGCGCTGTATACGCGTCCATCGCGCTCTTCGGTATTGAGGCTTTGAATATTCGAACTGGCGGTGTTGATCGCGGCCGTGAGATTGGCCAGCGCGCCCTGATGATTGAACATGTCGACCTTAATTTCGGCGACAAACTCCAGCTCAGTGACTTTATCCCACTCCACCGGCATGAATTTTTCAGGCTCTTTCTGGTAGCCACGAATATTGCGGCAGGATTCATGGTGCACCACCAGCCCTTTGCCCGGACTGACGTGGGCAACAATCGGATCGCCGGGAATGGGACGACAGCATTTTGCGAAGGTGATCAGGACGCCGTCTGCGCCTTTGATCGGCAATTTCTTGCGTTTGCTGCCGCTCTGCGGTGCGTCACTGCCTGATTGCAGCAGGTTTTTGGCGACGACCACGCTCATGGCGTTGCCGAGGCCAATTTCCGCCAGCAGGTCGTCGAAGCTGGTGAGCTTCATGCGCTCCAGCTCTTGCTGGATATTTTCCGCAGGGATTTCCGCCAGCTTCTTGCTGCCACCGAGCGCATGGCTTAACAGGCGGCGGCCCAAATTGACGGAATCTTCCCGCTTGAGGTTTTTCAGCAGCTGACGAATTTTAGCGCGCGCTTTAGAGCTGACCACAAAGTTGAGCCATGCCGCATTGGGACGTGCGCCCGGGGCGGTAATGATTTCAATGGTTTGTCCGCTGGTCAGCGGCTGAGAGAGCGGATAGGGCTGACGATCAACGCGTGCGCCGACGCACGCATGGCCAATGTCGGTATGCACAGCATACGCAAAATCAACCGGTGTGGCGCCCGCAGGCAGTTCGACAATGCGGCCTTCTGGCGTGAACACATAAATCTCATCGGGGAAAAGATCGGATTTCACGCTTTCAATAAATTCAAAGGAGCTGCCGGCGCTCTGCTGCAATTCCAGCAGGCTTTGCAGCCAGCGCTGGGCGCGGATCTGCGCCGTGGTACCGCTTTCACCGGCTTCTTTATACGCCCAGTGCGCCGCGACACCCATCTCCGCCATCTGATCCATATCTTCGGTACGAATCTGCACCTCAACCGGCACGCCATGCGGGCCAATCATCGAGGTGTGCAGCGACTGATAGCCGTTTGCCTTGGGGATGGCGATATAATCTTTCACCCGTCCTGGACGCGGCTTGTAAAGGCTGTGCATCTGGCCGAGTACGCGATAGCAGGTATCCAGATCCTTCACGATGACGCGGAAGGCGTAGATATCCATGATCGAGTGAAATCGCTGCTCTTTGAGATGCATTTTGCGGTAGATCGAATAGAGATGCTTTTCACGGCCGCTGACGCGACACGGGATGCCGGCCTCTTGCAGGCGTCCGTCAATTTCCGCGAGGATTTTTTGAATCATCTCTTTGCGATTACCGCGCGCGGCTTTCACCACCTCTTTGATGACGCGGAAACGGTTAGGATAGAGCGCTTCAAAGCCAAGCTCTTCCAGTTCAGTTTTAAGGTGATGAATACCCAGGCGGTGCGCCAGAGGACTGTAAATCTCCAGCGTTTCAAGCGCAATGCGCCGCTTTTTATCAGGGCGCAGCGCGCCGAGCGTGCGCATATTGTGCGTGCGGTCAGCCAGTTTGATCAGAATGACGCGAATATCCTGCACCATTGCCATGATCATTTTGCGGAAGTTTTCAGCCTGCGCTTCTTTTTTGTCGCGGAATTTCAGCTTATCAAGCTTTGAAACCCCCTCCACCAGTTCAGCAACGCTTTTACCAAACAGCTGTTCCATGTCCTGGTAAGTTGCGGGCGTATCTTCAATCACATCATGCAGCAGCGCCGCCATCAGCGTTTCATGGTCGAGTTTCATCTCGGCCAGGATGCAGGCAACGGCGACTGGATGGGTAATATAAGGCTCGCCGCTGGAGCGTGTTTGTCCCTCGTGGGCATCACGCGCAACAAGATAGGCTTGCTTGAGGCGCTTGATCTGCTCCTCAGGCAAGTATTTTTCAATCAGCTGATTAAGGCTTTCAAACAGATACAAGGTTGACCTGCAGAGTGCTGTTAACGACGACCTTCAGCGATAGCGGTAACGGCCTGTAACTCCGCGGCTTCCTGCTCTTGCTGTTCCTGACGATCACGAACATCCAGAATCTTGTTGGTGATCAGACCTTCTTCGATTTCGCGCAGGGCGATAACGGTGGCCTTGTCGTTCTCTTCGGGAACCAGCGGATCTTTTCCGCCTACCTGCATCTGACGTGCACGACGTGCAGCGACCAACACCAGGTCAAAACGGTTACCAATTTTCTCTACTGCGTCCTGAACGGTTACGCGTGCCATAGGTGTGCTACTCCACAGATGATGAAGAAATGACTGGGCATAATACTGAAAGAGTCTTCAGACTGCCAATAGTTTGCTGATTAAAGCGTCATGTCGCGATTTTTGGCGACTCATACGCAGACGTTCTGCGCGAATAATGGTTTTGAGATCGGATAGCGCCAGGTCGAAATCATCATTCACAATCAGATAATCATACTCGGCGTAATGACTCATTTCCGCGACGGCCTGTGCCATGCGGCGGGCAATGATCTCTTCGCTATCCTGACCGCGACCGCGCAGGCGGCGATCCAGCTCTTCGGTGGACGGCGGCAGAACAAAAATGCTGCGTGACGTCGGCATTTTTTGACGAATTTGCTGCGCGCCCTGCCAGTCGATATCCAGAAAAACATCAACGCCGGTCGACAGTACCTGCTCAATGGCGGCGCGCGACGTGCCGTAATAGTTGCCGAACACTTCTGCGTGTTCGAGGAAGTCACCTTCGGCAATCATCTGTTCAAATTCAGGCCGCGAGACAAAAAAGTAGTGCTCACCATGTGCTTCGCCGGGACGCACGCTGCGGGTGGTATGTGAAACAGACACTTGCATGTCGTATAACGGCTGTGTCTTTAACAGTGCCTGAATCAGGCTGGATTTTCCCGCGCCGCTGGGGGCGGAAACAATAAAAAGCGTGCCTTGAGCCATGGTTATCTTGCGTTGAATAAAGAGCGGAAAGATATCGGGCAAAGTATACACGGCTTGGCAGCCTGACGCAGCGTTTGCCCGCATGCCAGATGCATTCTTTTTCTGCGCGGCCGTTCATGTTCAGGTTTTGCATGACGGTAAACGGGGAAATAAAAGCGGAACACCGCTTCAGAAAGTGCCCTTTTCCGCTGGCTCAACGGACGGTTTTTTCCGTTAATAGCGGCAAAAGGGAGAGCCAGTATGAAAGGATTCGTTGTGCTTTGCTGCGGCTTGTTATCAATGGCCTGTCTCGCCGAGCCACTGTGCCCCGGCTGGGCGCCAGCGCGCGCCGCGCAAGAGATCGAGCAGCTCCAGCAGCAGCTGCGTCATTGGGATGACGCATATTATCGGCAAGGGATTAGCGCGGTAAGCGATGCAGATTACGACACGCTGCAACAGCGTTTGATGCAGTGGCAGCGCTGTTTCACACCTGATGCAATGTATGCTGCCCAGCCCACCACGGATGGCAGTACGCCGCACCCCGTTGCGCATACGGGCGTGCGCAAACTGCGCGATAAACTCGCGGTGGCCTATTGGATGCAGGACAAAACCGAGCTGTGGGTGCAGCCCAAAGTGGATGGCGTGGCGGTGACGCTGCACTATCGGCAGGGCAAACTTATTTCCTTGATCAGCCGTGGCGATGGTATGCGGGGCGAAGAGTGGTTTAGCCGTGCCCGCTTTATCCCCGCCATTCCCAAGCAGATCGCGACCGATCGGCATGACGTCGTGTTACAAGGCGAACTTTTTCTCAAGGTGACCGATCATCAACAGGCCCGCGACGGCGGTCAAAATGCGCGCGCAAAAGTGGCAGGCGCCATGATGCGCCAGCAGCCAGGTCCGTTACTGCCGCAGCTGGGCGTATTTATCTGGTCATGGCCAGAGGGCCCCGCGCGAATGCATGACCGACTGCAACAGCTTAGCGCGTGGGGATTCGATCTGACGGCGCGCTGGAGTCATCCCGTGCAAAACGAAGAAGAGGTGGCGCAATGGCGCAATCGCTGGTTTCACGCTTCCCTGCCGTTTGTAAGCGACGGCGTGGTGATTCACCAGACACCCTCTCTGGCAGGCCGAGACTGGCAGCCCGGTCAGGGAAATTGGTCGGCTGCCTGGAAATACCAACCTGTGGAAGTCAGCAGCGAAGTCATGTCAGTGAGTTTTAATGTGGGACGCACGGGTAAAATTGCGGTGGTACTGAATGTCGTGCCGGTTCAGATTGAAGATAAAACCGTGCGGCGAGTGAATATTGGATCGCTGCGGCGCTGGCGTGAACTTGATGTGATTGCAGGCGATCAGGTAACGCTTGCGCTGGCCGGCCTGGGTATCCCTCGGTTAGAAAGGGTGATCTGGCGAGTGGTGGAGCGCGAGTATCCGCTTGCCCCACAAGAAGACGCGTTTACCAGCGTATCTTGTCTGCATCTCACCGCTGCATGCCGCACGCAGTTTTTATCGCGCTTGAGCGCATTGAGCCAAAAATCGGTGCTAAATATTGCGGGTGTGCAGCGCAGTACTTGGCAGCGTTTACTCGATGGCGGCGGTATCGATCATCTTTTTTCCTGGCTGCGGTTAACGCCTCAGCAAATTGCTGAAGTCAGTGGAATTAGCGCAGAGCGGGCACACACTATCTGGCATCGTTTTAATCTGACGCGCCAGCAGCCGCTGCGCCGCTGGCTGGTTGCGCTGGGTCTGCCGCTGCCGCGTCGCGCGCTGCAGGCTTTACCCGATAGCGCTTGGCCTGCGTTACTCACACGAACGGTGGAGGAGTGGCAGCAGCTGCCGGGCATCGGCCGCGTGTTAGCGCTGCGCATCGTTGCGATGCTCCAGCATGCCGAGCTGCGGCAGCTAATCACATTTTTGCAGCAGCAAGCGGTGCCGGCCGCGCCTTCAATGCTCGGGATGGGGATAGTTGAAAATAGGCAAGCCGAGGCGAAAGCGCAGCGCCAGCAGCCGGGCAATGAAACCAAACAGTAAGGTGACGATGACCACCGCTTCATGGGGCATCGGCGTTTTTAACAGCAGGATATACAGCCAGCCAGACGCGAAGGCGATACCTGCATAGAGCTCTTTCTGGAACACCAGGGGAATACGGTTGCAAAACATATCGCGTAACACGCCACCAAAAACGCCCGTGATGACGGCCGCAATGGCGGCAATGATTGCAGCATGACCCGAATCCAGTGCCACCTGCGCGCCGATAATCGAAAACACCACGAGGCCGAGCGCATCCAGCACTAAAAAGACCTTACGCAGATGATTCATCAATGGCGCAACAAAGGTGGTTACCACTGCGGCGGCGGCCACAATCATGATGTATTCCGGGTGCTTGACCCAGCCAAGCGGATAGTGCCCAAGCAGAATGTCGCGCACCGACCCCCCGCCAATCGCCGTGACGGAGGCAATAATAATGACCCCGAACAGATCCATTTTTCTTCTGCCCGCAGCCAAGGCGCCGGTCATGGCTTCAGCGGTGATACCCAAAATATAGAGAACGGTTAATAACATAGAAACCCCCCGCAGTGTGGCGCAAAGACTAATGCCTTTTAGGCGGTTAAACCACTGCGATTTACTTAGTCAGGCAAAACGCGGCCCGCCGTGAGCATTAAGCTTGGGAAGGCCCATGCCTGAAGGAGTTAACGCGCCAGGAGAGCAATGGCGGAAGCAATAAAACCGTTTGCGTCTCCATTTAAGTGCGCCCGCGCCCGTGTCGTCTCTGATTGAAGTCAGAATGACCAGACTAAACCTTTTTTGTCTCTCCAAGCCGCAGGAATGGGCCGTTATGCTAATGCATCCGCAACACATTATGTTTTACTCCTCCGATAAGCTGGCCGCGTTGGGCCTGCAAGGCGTGTTGGAGGCGTGTGCATCTGACTATTCTGCTTACCAACAGTGGTCGTTCAGTGAAGCGATCGCGGAATGCGGTAAACGTCATCCCCGGTTATTCATCTGTATTTTTCATGAAAACATGCTGCTAACCGGTACGTTGAATGCGTTCTTTACCCTACAGCAGCGCTATCCATCAATGCATGTTTTGCTTTTGACGCGGCGCCTGGTTCCGCTGTTTAACGGCGTCGGTCAGTATTTGCCTCAGTTCAGCGTCATGGATTTAAAGTCGCCGCACAAGGCTATTATCAACCGAATAAAGGCATGCCTGGGTGCGCCGAAAAGCGCGCGCGCGGCATCAACGGTAGATATCATGCTGTCAGACCGGGCCCTTCAGGCGCTTTTGATGCAGGCATGGGGATGCAGCATTGTGCAGATTGCCAGGCACATGGCCGTCAGCACAAAGACCATCAACGCATGTAAAATGCAGGCACTGGCCGCGTTGCACATCAAAACGCGGCACGAAATGGTGGATTTATTGATGCTGATTGATGAGTTGCGGATGATTGTCAGCTGGCTACGCATGCGGCCTGAGGCGAAATCTCGATTATCGGATGCCACGATCGCGGCAGTGTGAAAAGAAAAAAGCGTGCTGGCGATCAGCACGCGAATGCACCTTTACGGTGCCCAGAGCCCACCATACAGCTTTGTTTTTATTATCCCTTTCTTGCTCGCAACTGCGCGAAACGCGTGAAGCTAAAACGGAATGCTGGCTGAAACCAGGCGCGCCCGTAGTAGCAAAACATCAGCATTCTTATCGATGCCATGGCGAGATAGCCCCAGATGGCACAGAGTACGGATGGGGTTAACCATACGGTAAAAAGCGTCACACCCAGTCCCATGAGCACTGAGGTCATTTCCACAATGGCAATACGTGAAACCTGCTTCTCGCGCTGCAAGATAGCGCGATAATGCTGCCCTTGCGGAATGATAATAAAGACGACGGAGATCATTTCTAGCATCATAGCAAGCTGAGGCTGGCTGACTGAGCGGCTAGCAATATCGCCACTGATAAAAAGTAGCGAGAAGAGTAATGCGCCGGTTAAAACATTCCCCCAGTACAATATTGAGTGATCTGCATTATTTAGTTCAGTATTGCGTATAATGATATTGTTAAATCCGAAGTCAGACAGTGCATCAATAACCAATAATGTAATAATAGTAATGGCGAGTAAGTTAATCTCATTAGCCTGAACTAATTGTGCCAGTAGTGTAAGCTGTAATACGCCAATGCCAATAATTTTAATCGAGGATAAAAGTGAACCGTTTATCCGGGCTATGTTTTTTTCTTTTATCGCCATATTCTACTCGCCTTAATACGTGCACCCCAGCTGTAAAACTGTTGCCTGGCCAAGACCTGGCATCCCAAGAGTTAATGCAATGCCGCTTGTCGCAGGCCAGATATACCTTTGAACGATTCCCAGCTCTCAATGGCCTGGATTAAATGGTGCTGCGGATAAAAATAAATATCCCCGGTGCTGTTTTTTCTGTTCACCTGAGCGAAATCTCCTCCTACTCGGAGGAAATTCGCCAGGTCATGATAAAATCCTTTTTGATTATTATATTTTCCAGCCTGTATCCTTGCGGCGAGCTCAACAAATTCATTTTCTGATAATAAAGCATATGCTGAGCGATCCATGTCATTCCCTGGTGTTGTTATTATAGGTAATTGCTGTGTGTGGAAGATTTATACCTCGTTTTAATTATATTAACACCATGAGAAAATTCCGATAAATTTTTAGCAGTAATAAATGGTTTCAGAGTATTCATCATAAAACTTTAAAAATTGCATGCTCTAATTATGTTTTTTTTAATGCTTTATGATTATCGCTATAAAAATCCCCCTCAAGAAAATTAAAAAAGCGTATAAAATCAGAGATCGTGATGGGGAAGGCGCGGTGTGCGGCCAGGATTTTTCCCAGCCGGGATGGTTAAGCCATATCGGCGCTTTGACGATAAAATCCTAAAAAAGTGAATTGAACGGTTAATGACCGTCATGAAAAAAAACGCACTTTTTTAGCCAAACGCAGCCACAGCAAGATTGAGGTGGGCTTGCTGCATAACCTATTGTTTTTAATGTGTTAAGTAATGAAGTAGCTGTTCAAGATCGCGTTTAACCCACGCGATGCTCTCGGCGAACTTGGTGTCGGACATGAACGGTTGTTGATACACCACCATGACAATCTCTGCGCCCTGCTCATTCGCAATCACCCGCATAGGCATATAAATTTCTCGCCCGCTGCTGCCGGTGGTAATCCAGTGATCCATGACGCCATAAGGGTTATAAGGCGTAAAACGAATTTTTTGGCTGCCTTCGGGCCCTGTTGTTTTCCAGTAGTTGCCCTCCTGCGACAGCGTGCCAGTGCAAAGGCCGCTTGCCCATTTGGCAAAATATTCGGGTTTCCAAATGGTTTCATACAAATCTAACCAGTGGCGAGGCACGGTTAGCGTTACGGTCTGGCATGGCAGCATGAGGCCTCCTGTTAAGTGTGTGCGACGCAGCGCGCAATCAGCACGGCATTTCACCTTAGCGGAAGCCAGACTCGCTGCCTATGCGCGAATGAAGGAAGTGTGGTGCAGCAGCGGTTTCAAACGATACCGCTGCTCAGGAAAGACGGGATTTAGACGTAAAGCGAGGCTTCACCGGGTGGACGCGTTTTAAAGCGGCGATGCAGCCAGAGATACTGCTCCGGTGCGCGCAGGATTTCCAGCTCGATCACTCTGTTCATGTAAGCCGCCGCGGCTGACTCATCATGATGAGGATAGCCTTCCAGCTCCGGTTGGATAATCAACTGATAACCGTCTTTACGCACATTGCGAATCAGAACGATGGTCAGCATGGCGGGTTTCGCCAGGCGAGACAGCACGAAGGTGCCGTTGGTGGTCGCGGCTTTTTCCACCGCAAACAGCGGCGCGAAAGTGCTGCCTTTCGGGCCGTAATCCTGATCGGGTGCGAACCAGACGGCTTCGCCCTGCTTAAGCGCCTGCACCATGCCGCGCAGATCGCGACGATCGATCATCGCCTTGTTGGATCGCATCCGGCCGCGGGTTTGCGCCCACTCCATGGCTTGGTTGTTATGCGGGCGGTACATGGCCATCATCGGCTGACACAGCCCGGTAATTCGGCCGCCCAGCTCCAGCGACATAAAGTGCACGCCAATCACCATCACGCCACGCTGCTGGTTTTGGGCGTTTTGCAAATTGCGCATACCGTTGACATTAAACAGGCGGCGCACGCTCGCATCGGACCAGAACCAGGCGATGCCCGTTTCTGCCAGCGCCATGCCCAGCGATTCAAAGTTCGCGGCGATCATCGCCTCTTTCTTCTCATCGCTGATATTCGGGAAGCAGAGTTCAATGTTGCGGCACGTAATGCGCTCACGGCGTTTCAGGAAATGGCGTGACAGTTTACCCGCCGACGCGCCCAGTTTGATCAATACAGGGTAGGGAAGCTGTACCAGCAGCCACAGGATGCCCAAGCCAAACCAGGTAAACCAATAGCGTGGATGCAGCAGGTGGGAACAAAATTGTCCGGTTTTTTTCATAGCGCCTTCAGGTCATGAGTTACTGTAACGCGCAAGAAGCAAATCCCTGAGATCCCGGAGCGGTACAACTGTATCAATTACGACCCGCATTTTAGCAAAAAGTGCCGCTGATGAGTGACAATCTCCACACTCTTTAGGATTAATCAATTTGATGGATGCGGCGGCTTTGCGCCCCTGATAGCGCTGAAAATCCAATTTTATCTAAATAATTTCAATGGATTAATTAAATTTGCTTCGTTTGAACGAGAAGCGCACAAGGCATGGTTGCTCAAGAAATGACACATTCATACATCACATCTGTCACTTCCTTTACATTGCAAAGACAAAAATATGGTCTATGAAGGGCAGTAAGAGGGTGATGAGGGTAAAAAAGCCCCGAGTGGGGCTTCTTGATAGGGTGTTACTCGATTGAATCTGAATGTTGAGTTAAGGTTTTTTCTATTGATTTCTATTGCTTTTATTTTTGTTGATTAGTGATTACGTACACTCTTAAGTACACCTGAATTTGAAGGATTGGTTATGAGCAGAAATTGACAAGTTCACACGGGTTTTACTTTTCTGTCATTGCTTGACAAAATTAGAAAAGTGCAGGATTATTGCCCTTGTCACACCTTCTTACCTCAAACCTGCATCTGTCCTGTGAAAGAGGAACATTTTCGAATGAAGCAACCTTGGGAACTCAACTCTGTACTAACAGCTGATCGCTTGAAACAGCTAGCCTCTCTGATTAGAGACGTTAGGGATGATGTAATTGATCGGCATGATGACGACATAGGTGATACGGCCCGTGGTACTGGCATGAGGGCTTATGAGTGTTCACGATCACGCATCATTCGTGCGGTTAAGGATAGTAAAAATTGGCCTTGGTTGGGAATTGTGAAACCTGATGGTCGATTCACTTTTTCGATTCAATCCGTCCCTGTAAGACTTTATAGAGGTAAGCCTGGCTGCCCCGAAGAAAGAAGGCTAATTCCCTCTATTGAAGCATTAAGGCAAATGTCATGGCTTGAGCCAGAAGTCGGTGATGCTGCTGCTGTACTTTGGTTTTTTGCTATCGAATTGGATGAAATGCGATACGTTGAGCGTGTGACGTTTGTCGGTTTCCTTGAAGGACAGCAGATTTCGTGTTGGGAAATTCCTCTTGATGAGCGGGTTCCTGCTTTTGGCCCTGCCATGAGTGAATTGCCTCAGCCAGTTGAAACGAAAAAAGCATCAGTCTCGGTCAAAAAGAAAGACAAAAAAGCAGAGAATGATGGCGAAGATAATGGTCAGTAAGGTATGTATTTAGATTTCTATGGTGAAAAATTAAGGCTGGCTCGTTTGCTCAAAGGAGTAACTCTTCAAGAGCTAGGTGATGCTGTATCTGTTTCCAGGCAGGGTATACACCAGTATGAAAGCGATGCAAGGGCTCCTTCGATGGATGTCAGAAACGCTTTGGCAGAATATCTTCAAGTATCCCCTAGCTTTTTTGGTATGCCTATGTCTGGAGATGTGAAGCCGGAGCAATGTCATTTTCGGAAGAGACAAACAACGCCAGTGGGAGTAAAAGAGCGGGTGCAGGCATATAGCACCGTGCTTGAGCAGCTAGTGGTTGAGTTGAATGAGCATTTGGATATGCCTCAAAATGGCTTTAACTTAATCGATAATACAAAAATTAAGGAACTTACTCCCCCCATAATAGAAAAGATTGCAGAGGGAGCACGCCTCAGGTGGAATTTATCAGCTGATGCTCCGATCGACAATATGGTTAATGTTTTGGAAAATCAAGGGGCTATTGTTACTTGTTTCGATGGTGTGTCCGATAAAGTTGATGCTCTATCTGTAAATAGAAAATATCCAATAGTAATAAGGAATACAGCCAAGGAAAGTGTTTGCAGAATGAGATTCGATTTGGCTCACGAATGTGGTCATTTGGTAATGCATGATGGGATAGAAACAGGTTGTAAACAAACGGAAAGAGAAGCAGATGCTTTTGCGAGCGCCTTTTTATTTCCAAGGAAATCATTTGCTAGTGAGTTTCCTGCATGCTTGAATTTCGATGGCTCTATTAATTGGAAAAAAGTATACGAATTAAAAGTCAGATGGAAGGTGAGTGCAAAAGCAATAATATATAGAGCTCATTTTTTAGGCTTTATTAATGCACAACAATATAGAAGTGCTAATGTCTGGTTTAGCCAAACGAGGCAAGCGCGACAAGAGAAGTTTGATGATATTCTCCAAATGGAAGAGCCTCATATACTGAAAGAAAGTATCATTGTTATGAAAGAGCAGTTAGGTATAACATTTGAAATGATGGCCGATAAATTAGGGGTTAAACCCATATTGTTGGCGAGTGTTACAGGTATGGAGTATAAAGAAACCACTCCTGACATCTATGATGATGTGGTTGTTCCATTCAATTTTTAATAAAAAATTTTCTCGTGACGGGCTTTTTATAGTTGTATTAATTATCTTATCTAAGATTTGGCCTAACAGAACTATGAGGCAGAGCCAAATCTAATCTGACTGGCAGCTTTATACCATAGCTGATGTTGCTAACATCAGTCTGTGGGAATCGTTGGGGAGCTGGTCATACGATGTGTATTCAGATATCTTAAAAGGAAATTTTATGTCCAGCTACTGTTTTTACTCTCAAGATGCATTAGCTCTTGCTCAAAGTTCTGGGGTCGATGTACTTATCAATAATTATGCTGATCAGTATAAAAAACAGACCTACATTCTTTGCAGACCCTTATCAAATGAGGATGTGAAATATGACTACGATCAGGCAATTGCGGTGTTTTCCTCTGGTATAAAACCCTTTTTCATAGATATAGGTAATGATTCTGATCTCTTTGAAGAGTATCAGGAGGACTTTCTGGAAGATGTCTCTTTTTTAGCTGAGAAATTTAAATACAGAGAAAAAATTGGCAGAAAAAAATCATGGCAGAGCCTATTCGATTCACTTCCTATGGATGATTTGGATTTCAGCAAATTAGAGGTAGAAACTAAGGAAAGCAGGGTCATTGACCTAATAATCTCACTGATCGTAGGAAGTATTAATGACACTTCTAGAATAAACCTTGAAGCAAACAATCTATTAGATACCATTAAGTCTAAAATTATTCTTTTTGATACTGATCAAACCAAATTTGTTTTTCAGAGTGGATTTGGGAAAAAAAGCGTAATCCAAGGGCTAGCAGGCTCAGGTAAGACTGAACTACTCTTGCATAAATTAAAAGAAATTTATTCTAAAAACCCAGAATCTAAAATTGCATTCACATGTTTTAATAAAATACTTGCCTCCACAATGAGAACTAGGATTCCAGAGTTTTTCGATTTTATGCGAGTTGAAAAACAGATTGAATGGGGTACAAAGCTTTTTTGCTTCAACTCTTGGGGTTTGACTAGGGATCCCTTCTCTGGAATGTACAGATATATATGTCATTTTTATGAAATTCCATTCGGTGGTTTTGGAAACGGGGATTTTGATTCTCTATGTAAGAAAGCAATTGTCGACATAAATAATAGTGGGCGTTCGGCTAAGAAGGCGCTTGATTATGTATTTATCGATGAGAGTCAGGACTTCCCACAAAGCTTCATTGACCTCTGTGAAATGGTCACATCTAAAAAATTGTATGTAGCAGGCGACGTTTTCCAAAACATTTTCATGCCGATCAACGATAACGTAAATCGAGCCGATATAGTTCTTAAAAAATGTTATCGTACAGACCCCAAAAATTTGATGTTTTCCCATGCCTTAGGGATGGGGCTTTATGAAGAGCCAGTTTTGAGATGGTTAAAGGAGACTGAATGGGATTCCTGCGGGTATAAATACAATAAAGTAGGTAATAGAGTCGAGTTATCCAGAGATCCACTAAGACGCTTTGAAGATATTCCAAAAGATTATAAAAGCACTGCTCTTCATTTGCTGGAAGGGACAGATAATGGCCCGGAAAAAATAATTGAAATAATAAAAGATATAAAATCTCGAAATCCGTCTTTAGAACAAGGTGATATAGCTGTTATCTTCCTTGATTCAGGCGGTTATATTTATGATCACATACAGTCTTTAAAGTCAAAGGTTAAGCAGCAACTTGGTTGGGATTCCAACATTTCACATGAAACAAAAGCAAAACAAGATGGAAAACTGTTTATTTCAAATATAAATAATGCAAAAGGCTTAGAATTTCCATTTGTAATTTGTTTCGCCATGAAGTTGGTAAAGAGATCTAATTTCCGAAATGCGCTGTATACCATGATGGCTCGCTCATTTCTTGAGAGTCATTTGGTTTTGAACAACGACAAAGAAAATCCATCGATTCCCACTATTCTTCAAGGATTAGAGTTTCTAAAAAACAATAATTATATGGATGTAAGGCTACCGTCTGAACAAGAAATAATAAATCAAAAAGATTTCATTGTTCTGGATGAGTCAATCTCTATATCTAAACTGGTAAAAGGCTATTGCTCAGACAAGAAATCGACTCCTCGGTTAATTGCTAAAATAATTGATAGAGTAGAAAGAATTATTTCAGAGGATGATGATGTTGATGCGGATTATATAAAAGGCCTGATCGAGATAGAATACGAAAGGAATAAGAAACTATGAGTCATTATTTGTTCAGAGATATACCGGGCGAATATTTTGACAAGTTCCGCCCTGTGAGAGATGCGTTTTCTAATTTGGAAAACCTTCTTGTCACTGCGGAAATAGTGAATACTTGCCATAGTTCTTGGAACAGAGAATCAAATGATTTTGATTTGTTGATAACCACTGGAACTCATAAGAGAATACTTATAAGAAAGCCAGACGGTTTTTTTACGATGAATCTTCCTTTTCAGGTTATTGAATTCGAGGAAAATATCTGTTTTAACTATGATGCTTATGGTTTAGCAGTTAATGCAGAGTTCATATCTAGATGCAGGAATGTAATAACAACATGTGAAAATGGTTTCTTTTCTCATGAGGCAATAGCTGTAGACTTGTGCGATAACTTTGATAGGGATATGCAACTGGCTATAAATTATTCTGATGCAATCTCGGCATTGCTATTATTAGATCATGGATATTTTAGGTTTGATGATGATCCAGTAAACGTTAATGGTAGAGTGCATCCCAGATATCATTTCGACTTCTTCTGTAATAATTCAACCAATGTGAAGATTGGTTCTAATATTCGGATAGGCGATTCCTTTTTCTTAGATCTATTTGATGCCAGTAAAGATCGTCCTTATCTTGCTTGATTTATAAGCGCCCAATTGGGCGCTTATTTATTAACGTTAAGGCTCAGTGAAACATCATTACTCATTACACTCTAACCACCATGCAGGATTCTTCCATCTTATTTTAAAGACCTACTTCTAAATTTATGGAGTAACCTTAAAGTGGACAGCAGATAGTCGCTTTAACCAGGCTACCAATTTTTATTATATTTGAATTACAATACCTGTTAGACCAAATTCGCACGAATATACATCAGTATTTATTTATTAAGCATTCAAATTTTCTAGTACATAATTCCCATTTTCCCCACATTTCATCTTGATCAATCAAATCAATTTCGTTTTTCTCGATCACCGCGAGAGAGTGCCGAGAGAGTTTAGAGCTTTTTTTCATTTTATTCTTGATGACGATTACATTGTTAGTCTTTATTTTATATGGAAGATATTTTTTGTTAATTAGGTTTTCTTGCATCTGATTACTATAAATCATTAACCGTAAGAATGGGTTGTCCATAGAGGCTATTTCTTTTAGTGAAAGTGGTTTTCCTTTTTTACCTTGTAATATTGTCTTTGGCTTAAAGCGAGCTTCAACTCTTAACAAGTATTTGTGATTTTTACTTTTAACTCCCAATAATCCATTTTCAGTTTGCAAAGAGGAAAACTCCTTCCTTCTTATGTATATTTTTTCATAGCATAGTATATTTATTTTTGACCTTACGCTTCCCAATCTCAGACCGGGCAATCCATTTCTATGATGAAAATATTCAGATACTCCTGCATTTTTTAGCGACCACAAATAATCATTCAATTTACAGTCATAAATATCCAATGCCACATCTATCTGTGTAATCCAAGATCTGCTTATTATTTTAAGAATCTCTTTTCCAAATTTTGATTCCATCCATTTTATAAGTTCTTTAAATTCACTATCGTTAACATGTTGTGGCCTAAAATCAAATCTTATACTTCCTGTGTTTTTATTTACAGGGGAGTAGGCGATATGCAATAGCATACTTGGGATCTTTTCTCTGCTTATAATGCTGATTGCTTTCTTATACGGATAGCCTTCCTTTGGTTTAGTATGAGTTATGGCGTATTTATTGTTTTGGGATTTATTGCAGCTTCTGAGTGCTGAGTGTATTTTAATTTTCTCCTTCTTATTAGTAAAACTACTAACAAGAGTAGCTTTGTCTATTCTTATCTTTAATTTATGTTTGTGATAACTCTTTCCTACATTAATAGAAGGTCTTGTTTCGATGTTCTTGATGTTTAAAAGCATATAGGCTTCCATACAGGATATTTCCTTTGTAAATGGGTTATAGCTATGAATGTATCTAAATACATAGGTTCTAGATAGGTGGTATATAGCGTGCTATTAGAGGGGAAATCAGATAAAGCTATTTGTACCCTGTAATGATTAGATTACATTGAATCCACTATCTGACGGCTTGTTATCCACTCCAAAACCTCCTCTTCTCGCCATGCAACTGCGCGTGCTCCGGTTAGGCTGACTTGCCGAGGAAACGCACCTGCTTCGATTTGTCGGTAGAGCGTTGCACGTGAAATTGCGCATAGTTCCAGAACGGTTTTCACTTTGATTAAGCGTTGATTCGACATCGTTTGAATCCACATTAAAACGCATCGGATTGATACCATCTCGATTTACAGTTTTGTAGATCAACCAAACGATATTGCGTAACATGCTGAAATAAATGAGTTTTTATGGTTTTAATTTCCGAGGAAGAAGTTTCAAACTCTGAAAAAGTTTCGGAATTTTTTGGGTTTCAAAACGGAAATTCTGCGGCGGGATGTTTCAAACGCCGAAAAGTTTCGGAATTTCTGGGTTTCAAAACACAAGTTTAGTGGCGGAAAATGTCGTGTTTTCCATGTGAAAGTTTTGTGTGAACTGATCGAAGAAGACGAGTTTGGCTGATCATGAGAACAGCTTTCTTATGCTGTTCTCAGAGAAAGACTTGAGAATATGAATGGCAACTTTACAGTATTGGGCTGACGCGTAAATTGTGATTTTAATGAACCAACTCAGAATTATATTTATTTTATCGAAACAAAATATATAGTTTCATAGAAAACATATTGCTGTCTAAAAAGTCCCTTGAAAGATAAATTAATCATGTGTATTCATCCAAAAACAAGATCAAAACTCGGCGTTGTTCATGTGTTAAACGAGGCCAAACTTGTTCAAACCTATTCTTTAGATCTACATCTTTTACTGGAACAAATTCTGGTTGTTCGTTATTTCCAGAGGAGCTTTCATCAAAGCAACCAATGAAAAACCAACCAATTGGCGTATTCATTTTTATAGAGATATTTACCAGATGTGCGACATTAATTTTATTAGTCCCTCTTTCATAACGTGAAAGTTGTTGCTGGGAAATATCCGCATACTCGGCTAATTGCTGCGCAGTCATGCCAAGTTCTTTTCTGCGCATCTGGATACGTTGACCAACCAGCTTATCAGTAACTTCGGATGCAAGCTTCGCCATTCTCCCGCCTCATTTTCACTATTAATGTCTATAAATGACATTTTGCTGGCGTTTTACTCTTGCATGAACATCTGTAATGGACTATAAAGTTACTTTTACTCATTTATGGATTACCTGACGCTGATTAACTCACCACTCCGGTCTGAGCATCCTCAAAAAGAGGATTTAACTCAAATTTGATGTCTCTTAATTGGAATTTCTGAGCAGTAAATTTAAAAAATGACATATGATTATTGTAAGAGGAAAATATGAAAGGTTTATCTATCGTAAAAATATTTGTTATACCTCTGATGGTTTATGGCAACGTTGCTTATTCGTCTCCTGATCGTACTGGTTTACCAAACATTGTTGAGGCGTCGTCTTCTCAGGATGAAGGAAGGACTATTGAAGGAGCCTTATATTATTTATCCTTAAAGCATGAAAGTGAAATTTCTGGCTTGGGATTTTCTGCCAGTCAACTTAATTCAATCGTTTATACACGTCCAAGTTGGGTTCATAACTTCGGCAGATTTTCTACTGTGAAGTAATTTATCGCTGTGCTTTATGATCTCCCAAATCTACAATCGTTAAAGGTTATTAAAGACGGTAAATATGTCGGCTTTTTGGTGAAGTTAGCTGGCCGTCCGTCAGCAGGTTTTGCACTTTATAAAGAGGGAGATGAATATTTTTTGAAAGGGCTTGTTGATAATGACGGCATCACTGCCGCGTCTGATCCTAAGGATGAGGCAATAATTTTCAATGCATTTTATTCAGTAGCTGTAGGTGTTTTTATGGCTAATGGTGTTAAAGGTTAATAACTATTGCTAAAAGTGAGCCATGAAAAAACTTATTATACTATCTTTGCTGACAATCGGTACGGCTGTTCATGCTGACGATTATAAAAAACGTAATGGTATCCTTTCTATATCTCCGGAGTCAGATCTTGCGAAATTTAGCATCAATGCTTCTCATGGAGACGGATATGGTGTCTGTGAGATTGAAGGTAAAGCTATATCAATTGGTGCAGAGAAAGGGCTACGCAATCGATGGGTATATAATGATCAATCCAGTACATGCGCAAGAGTTATTAGTGAACAAAAAAATGGCACAATGAAGGTTATTACTGACAAGTGTGAAAATTACTGTGGAGTAACAGCGATAGGCTCATTTGATGGGGATTATCGGAAACAATAAATAGTTTAGGTTTAATTCTCTGGCCTGATATTTCTTAGGCCAGAGAATTTTTTATATATAGGTAAGATATTATGCGATTGCTTGTCTTATTGGTTTTACGTTGTAGTCTTCCCCCTTTTCGAGGATGGAAAGTAACTCTGCCCATAGTGTAAGGGCTTTCTTTCGTTCTTCGAAATATTGGTATCTGTTGTATATACCTTCAACGCCTTTTATTTTGTGGTTTAAGCAACGCTCTGCTATCACCGGGTCTACGCCCAGCGCAGCTAAATGAGAGCGGGCCGTTCGTCTAAAGTCATGAATCGTGAAATTTGGCACGTCCGGCATGTTTGATCTTATTTTAGCTAACGCTACAGGTAGGGTACTTTCCTGAATATGAGGAATCATACGGTGTTGCATTTTTCTTGCCGGAAGAACCCATTCACTGTTGCCGGACATGATGTGCAATTCTTTAAGCCAGCCAACAACGGATACAGCCAGTGGGATATCAATGCCATCGCCGTTTTTAACGCGTTCAGCAGGCAAATGCCAGATGCCTTCGTCCAGATCAAATTCTGACCATTTAGCACCACATAATTCCATCTTTCGGCAGCAGAGGGCTAGAATGAGCTTCACAGTTAGTTCATTCTGACGGGAAAATCCTTTGGTTAAAGGCATTACCTTAAAGAGCTGTACCAGTTCATCCCGACTTAACCAGCGCTCGCGGCTTTGTTCTTGCCCTCCTGCATCAGAGATGTCAAATGCACTTGCTGGATTAGCAGCCAGCATGTGCCGCTTAATTCCGTAATCAAAGATCCGTCGAGTCCACCTGAGAACGTCATTGGCAACGGTAGGCGCTCCTCGTAGAAGGATCTTTTGCAACATATCATCAATATGATAAGGGCGAACGTCCTCTATTCGCAGGTTGCCTATGTTTGGATTTATATCTTTTTCGATGCGGCGGCGCAGTATGTCGGGGTTCTTCCAGCGTTTAAGTATCTGGCGTTCAAAATATTCGCTAGCTAATTGGGAAACCCGAAGTGCGTGTTTTTCAGACTCTATTTTTTTGAGGGCGTCAGCTTTACGTTCTTGCTTCTCTCCGGCTACGTCATAACCCAATGCCACACGTGCAGAGAGTTCCTTAGCTGTCTCCCGCGCTCTTGCTAGTGATAGTTCAGCATAGGAACCGATGCCCATTACTCGCTGTTTTCCAGAGAAACGGTAACGAAAACGCCAGAATGGAGCAGCATACTTCTTTGGAAAACAGATATATAGGCCGTTTCCAGCCGACCTTGCTTCGAAGCGTTCGTCAGCCCTGATCCATGCCTTGATTTGTATGTCTGTCATTTTTGTCATGTATGACTCTGCTTATGTGCTGTGTGTACATAATTATGATGCCATAAAAGTTATTATGTACATAGATAAGTACACGCTAAACATGCGCTGTAGTGATACACGATGAGACAATGTGATAAAAAATAGCCCGGTAATTCGGGCTATTAGAGGTGGGTTTAGCTTGGGTGAGACAAAGTGAGATCGCCTGAGATATTACTCAATGTTCTGAATCTGCTCGCGCATCTGCTCAATCAGCACCTTCAGCTCTATCGCGGAGGTGGTGATTTCAGCGTTAATTGACTTCGAGGCCAGGGTGTTCGACTCGCGGTTGAACTCCTGCATCATAAAGTCCAGCCGGCGGCCTACCGCCTCTTTTTTCTTGAGGATGTTGTAGGTTTCTTTCACGTGCGCGTCGAGGCGATCCAATTCTTCCGCCACGTCGATGCGCTGCGCCATCATCACCAGCTCTTGCTCAAGGCGATTATTTTCCAGCTGCACCTCGGCGTCTTCCAGCTTCGCCACCAGGCGCTCGCGCTGCCATTTCACCACTTCAGGCATCTGCGCGCGCACTTTGCTGACTTCCTGTGTGACGCCCTCAAGGCGCTGCTCAATCAACCCCTTCAGCGCTTGTCCTTCGGTCTCGCGCGCTTCAATGAAGTCATCCAGCGCGCCATCCAGCGCGCTCAGCAGTTCGGCGTTAATGGCATCCAGATCTTGCTCCTGTGCGGACATGACGCCCGGCCAGCGCAGAATATCCATCGGATTGATTGCGCCTTCGTCAGCCTGCATTTTCACCCAGTTGGCCGACTGCACCAGCTGTTTCGCCAGCGCTTCGTTAAGCTGGAGCTCGCCCTGTGCGCTCGGGTCTGCCTCAAAACGCAGATAGCACTCAATCTTGCCGCGCGTCAGGCGATTGCGAATGCGCTCGCGGATCACCGGCTCCAGACCGCGAAATTGCTCCGGCAGACGGATATAGGTTTCCAGATAGCGCTGGTTTACCGAACGGAGTTCCCAGGCGGCGCTGCCCCAGTTGCCTTTGGCTTCGCGTCGGGCGTAAGCGGTCATGCTGCGGATCATAAGCGTGTACTCATTTTCAGGAATGTTCTGCGCATTATAGTGATGCAGGCTTAACCATGATAGGCATAAGCACGCGGCCGCCTTCCGCGAAAAGCGTGACGCGCGCGTTATGTTCGCCCTATGATGGCGCATCACCCCTGTTAACGATGAGGCTATCATGTTGAATAAACTCGCGATGTCGCTGGCTCTCGCCCTGTTTCTTACCGGCTGTCAGGTCCCTGTGACTCCGCATCAGCACGCCGTCACCCCAACGACGCCGGTCGCGGTATGTCATTCGGGCGATATGATGATGCAAACCACGCTGTGGTTTGGTCTGAGTAAACCGGATGGCGGAACGGTCAGCGCGCAAGCGTGGCAGCAGTTTATTGATAACGACGTGACGCCGCGCTTCAAAGACGGGCTGTCTGTCTATGATGCAAAAGGGCAGTGGCTGGGGGAAAATGGCCGACTGGCGCGCGAGAACAGCAAGGCGCTGATGCTGATTCATCGTCCGGATAGCGCGACCTCAGCGAGCATTGACGCACTGCGCGAGATCTATAAAAAACGCTTTAACCAAGAATCGGTGATGCGCGTAGACGCCCTGGTCTGCGCCGCGTTTTAAGAAACAGCGGGGCGCGCGGTAAAGGCGCCCCAGCGGTTAAATAAATAAGCCGGCAAACGCCGCAGACAGCAGGCTTACTAACGTTGAGCCATACACCAGCTTCCAGCCGAAGCGCGACACCACGTTACCCTGCCGCTCATTCAGGCCTTTAATGGCACCTGCGACAATGCCGATCGAGGCAAAGTTAGCAAACGACACCAGGAACACCGACAGAATACCTAAGCCCCGTGGCGACATGCCGGCGGCAACTTTTTTCAGCTCGATCATGGCGACAAACTCATTGGCCACCAGCTTGGTCGCCATAATGCTGGCTGCCTGCAGCGCATCTGCTGAAGGAATACCAATCAGCCAGGCAAAAGGATAGAACAGATACCCCAGCAGCTGCTGGAAGCTGTAGCCAAACACGGCGGCAAACACCGCGTTAATCGCGGCGATCAGGGCAATGAAGCCAATCAGCATTGCCAGAATAATCATGGCAACCTTGAAGCCTGCAAGAATGTATTCGCCCAGCATCTCAAAGAAGCTTTGTTCTTCATGCAGTTTGTCCAGCGCGATATGCTCTTCCGTCTCGGGCTGCGTTGGGTTGATGATGGACAGAATAATAAACGTGCTGAACATATTGAGCAGCAGCGCGGCGACCACATAGCGCGCATCGATCATCGACATGTAGGCACCCACAATCGACAGCGAAACGGTAGACATGGCGGTGGCGGCCATGGTGTACATGCGCGGTGCGGAGATATCGCCGAGGATGCCTTTGTAGGCAATAAAGTTCTCCGACTGCCCGAGAATCAGCGTGCTGACGGCATTGAACGACTCCAGTTTGCCCATGCCGTTGACCTTCGACAGCAGCGTGCCCACCAGGCGGATCAGGAGCGGCAAAATACGCCAATGCTGTAAAATGCCAATCAGCGCGGAAATAAACACAATCGGACACAAAACGCCGAGGAAAATGAACGCCAGGCCCTGCTTCGCCATATTGCCGAATACAAAATCGGTGCCCTGTGCAGCAAAGGTCAGCAGCGTTTCAAAAAAACCGCCGACGGCCGTGACGACCGACTGTCCCTCTGCGGAATGCAGGAAAAACCAGCCTAGCGCGGCTTCCACCACCAGCAGCTGTACGATAAAACGCGGACGGATCCGCTTGCGGTCATGGCTGACCACCAACGCAAGGGCAAAAATCACCGCCAGCGCCAGAAGAAAATGAAGTATCGCTGTCATCTTTTATCTTTATCTCGGAGGGAAAGGGCGCATTTAGCCACAGCTGCGGCGGAATTTCATCCAGGAAAAGGGGTGCAAGCGGGCGGGACAGCTGCGCCTGAAGTCCGTATAATGCGCAGCCAAACCTATGCAAGCCGGAGAGAAACCATGCGTCCAGCAGGCCGTAGCACTTCTGAAGTGCGTCCCGTCACCCTGACTCGTCACTACACCAAACACGCCGAAGGCTCGGTGCTTGTTGAGTTCGGTGAAACTAAAGTGCTCTGCACCGCGACCATTGAAGAGGGCGTTCCCCGTTTCCTGAAAGGCAAAGGCCAGGGTTGGATCACCGCCGAGTATGGCATGCTGCCGCGCTCGACCCACAGCCGCATGGCGCGTGAAGCGGCCAAAGGCAAACAGGGTGGGCGCACCCTGGAAATTCAGCGCCTGATTGCCCGTTCGCTGCGCGCGGCGGTGGATTTAGCGGCGTTGGGTGAATACACCATTACGCTGGACTGCGACGTCATTCAGGCCGATGGCGGCACGCGCACGGCGTCCATTACCGGTGCCTGTGTGGCGTTGGCCGATGCGCTGAATGCGTTGGTTGCCGCAGGCAAGCTGAAAGCCAGCCCGCTGAAAGGCATGGTGGCGGCCATTTCGGTGGGCATCGTTGCCGGAGAAGCGGTATGTGACCTGGAGTACGTGGAAGACGCCGCCGCAGAGACCGACATGAATGTCGTGATGACAGAAGATGGTCGCATGATCGAAGTGCAGGGCACCGCAGAAGGCGAACCCTTCAGCCACGACGAGCTATTGCAGCTGCTGGCGCTGGCGCGCGACGGTATTGCGCAGCTGATTCAGGCGCAAAAAGCAGCGTTAACATCTTGAGGTAACAGGCGACCATGGAGTCGCCTTTTTTTTACGAGAGGAATGAGAAATGAAAGCCTGGCAGCGTCAGTTTATCGAATTTGCCCTCAACAAAGGGGTGCTGAAATTTGGGGAGTTCACTCTAAAATCCGGACGGAAAAGTCCCTATTTCTTCAACGCGGGTCTGTTTAATACCGGACGGGATTTAGCGCTGCTGGGCCGTTTTTATGCACAGGCGCTGGTGGATGCCGGCGTAGATTTCGATCTGCTGTTTGGCCCGGCTTACAAAGGGATTCCGATCGCCACCACCACTGCGGTCGCCCTGGCCGATCATCACGACCGAGATGTGCCTTACTGCTTTAATCGCAAAGAAGCCAAAGATCACGGTGAAGGTGGGTTGCTGGTGGGCAGTCCGCTGCAGGGCAAAGTGATGCTGGTAGACGATGTGATTACCGCAGGCACTGCGATTCGTGAGTCGATGGACATTATTAACGCGCACAGCGCCACGCTGGCGGGCGTATTAATTTCGCTGGATCGTCAGGAGCGCGGCCGTGGCGAGATCTCCGCCATTCAGGAAGTCGAGCGCGATTATCAGTGTCAGGTGACGGCTATCGTGACCTTAAGCGACCTGATTGACTATCTGGAAGAGAAGCCGGAGATGGCCGATCATCTGGCCAATGTACGCAGCTATCGTAAAACGTACGGGGTGTAACCGTCGCGTTTGCCGCGCGTTGCCTGACGCGCGGCCCGCGATTACACCAGCTGAGCGGCCAGCAACGGCCAGCGCTGATCAAAATCGCTGGTGGGTCGGTAGCGGAACTCTGAGCGCACGTAACGCGACAACAGGCCCTCACAAAAGGCCAGGAGCTGGCTAGCCAGCAGCGCTTCATCCGCCTGGAAACCTTCGCCCTCACGCATCTTTTTCTCCCGCATGACCTGGCGCAGCTGCACTTCTATGCGTTCAAACAGCTGATTGATGCGCCCTTGCAGGCGATCCTGTTCAAACATCAGCGCATGGCCGGTTAAAATACGCGTCAGACCCGGATTACGTTCGCCGAATCCCAGAATCAGCTGAACAATGAGCCGCAGGCGAGTCAGCGTCTCTTTTTCATCGTTCAGGATGAGATTGATACGCGTGATAAGACTGTCTTCGATAAATTCAATAAGGCTGTCGAACATGCGCGTTTTGCTGGGAAAATGTCGATATAGCGCGGCTTCTGACACGCCCACATTCGCGGCCAGCTTGGCCGTGGTGATGCGCTGACTGCCATCGCTTGACTCCAGCATCTGCGCGAGCGCCTGCAAAATCTCTTCGCGACGGTTCCGTTTCGCGACTTTTTTTTCTGCCATGACCTTCAAGACCCCTGAAATTCACCAAAACAGGCAATACGCGCCCCTCTGTCACAGACCAGGCGACCTGTGACGCTGAGAAATAAAAAGATGGCGTAGAGAAAAGTGCGCTGCGTGTTACTGACGACCGGAATGACCAAAGCCACCGTCGCCGCGATCGCTGGTGTCAAATGCGTCCACCAGATTAAATTCAGCCTGTACCACCGGCACAAACACGAGCTGTGCCAGACGATCGCCGGGCTGCAGCGTAAAGTGCTGTTGTCCCCGGTTCCATACGGACACCATGAGCTGTCCTTGATAATCCGAGTCAATCAAGCCAACCAGGTTACCTAATACAATACCGTGTTTGTGGCCTAAACCGGAGCGCGGCAGAATCACAGCAGCCAGAGAGGGATCGGCAATGTGAATGGCCAAGCCGGTCGGCACCAGCGTGGTCGTGCCCGGTGCGATGTCCAGCGCGTCATCAAGGCAGGCGCGCAGATCAAGCCCGGCAGAACCTGATGTTGCATAGGTAGGCAGCGGAAATTCACTGCCCACGCGTGGATCAAGAATCTTAACGTCTATTTTTTTCATCATAACGGCTGACAATCTCGTCTATTAATTGTTGGCCAAGGAGGGCCTTATCGCTGAGCGGTAAGATTTTTTCGCCGTCCTGCCAAAAAAGGTGAAGAGCATTGGTGTCGCTATTGAATCCCTGCCCGGCTTGCGCGACATCATTGGCGCAAATCAGGTCCAGGTTTTTTCGCACCCGCTTTTGCCGCGCGTATTCTTCCACATTCTGGGTTTCGGCAGCAAATCCGACAACATAAGGGCGATTTTTTGGCAAATTTGCCACGCCCGCTACGATATCGGGGTTTTTTACCAGCTGCACGGTGACGCTATCGTCTCCGCCCTGCTTTTTGATTTTCTCTGCAGCGATGGTGGCCGCGCGGTAGTCTGCCACGGCTGCGCTAGCAATGAAAATATGTTGTTGGCTGATTTGCGCCATCACGGCGGCTTCCATTTCCAGCGCACTGTTCACGTCCACGCGCGTCACGCCTGCGGGGGTTGCCAGCGTCACTGGTCCGGAAACCAGCGTGACGTTGGCGCCGCGTTTGGCGGCAGCCGCCGCGATGGCATAGCCCATTTTGCCGGAGCTGTGGTTGCTGATATACCGCACTGGATCAAGCGCCTCTCGCGTCGGGCCGGCGGTGATCATAATGTTGAGATGTTGCAGATCGTTGACGGGCGCGGCCCACTCCAGCGCGTGCGCCACAATGGCCAGCGGGTCAAGCATGCGGCCGGGGCCAACGTCCCCGCACGCCTGACTGCCGCTGTCTGGCCCCCAAATTAAGACACCGCGCTGGTGAAGGCGCGTCAGGTTCTCCTGCGTCACGGCGGCGCGGTACATTTGTTGATTCATTGCCGGAACGATAGCCAGCGGCGCGGCGCTCGCAAGGCAGGCGGTCGTGACCAGATCGTTCGCCATACCGGCCGTGACGCGCGCAATCAGATCGGCGGACGCCGGGGCCAGCAGAATCAAATCTGCCCACTTTGCCAGCTCAATATGGCCCATAGCGGCTTCCGCGGCCGGGTCGAGGAGGTCGTCAAACACGGGATATCCCGAAACGGCTTGCAGGCTCAGCGGCGTAATAAAGGCCCGTGCAGCCTGCGTCATCATTACGCGCACCTCCGCGCCGCGATCGCGCAGTCTACGCACCAGCTCAGGCGCTTTATATGCAGCAATGCCGCCGCTCACGCCCAGTAGAACTTTTTTTCCGGCTAATCCCGTCATGTTGTGACCTCACCTGAAGACAGAGCGCCGCGTTGAGTCTGAGGCGGCAGATGCGGGCAACTTTATCATAAAATCCCCAGGGCGCCTTTTCACGGCCTGCGCCTTTGCGAGCTCGCGCTGAAAAGCAGGCAAAGGCGCTGGCGTCGGATGCGCCGCCCGCGCAGACTGGGCGTGAATCTGAGGGGGCACCATGGATATCGAATTGGCACCACGAGAAAAGCTGCTTGCGGCGGGCGCAGCATCGCTGAGCGATGTTGAGCTGTTAGCGATCTTTTTGCGTACCGGCCTGCGCGGCATCAGCGTGATAACGCTGGCCGAACAGATGATGCAGGAGTTTGGCTCGCTGTACGGCATTATCACGGCAGGGCCAGAAAGACTCGGCGCGGTAAAAGGCATTGGCAGTGCCAAAATGGCGCAGCTTCAGGCCATTGCCGAACTGGGGCAGCGTTTTTTTGCCAGCCAGCTCTCGCGGGAGAATGTCATGAAGAATCCGCATGTGACCCGGCACTATCTGCAGAGCGTGCTGGCGCATCAGGAGCGAGAAGTTTTTATGGCGCTGTTTCTTGATAATCAACATCGCGTGTTACAGGCGAAAAGGATGTTTTCAGGGACGCTGGCCAGCGTGGAGGTGCATCCACGAGAGATCGTGCGCGAGGCGCTGAAACTCAATGCCGCCGCGGTTATCCTTGCGCATAATCACCCTTCTGGCATGGCTGAACCCAGCCGGGCTGACCGAGACATTACCGAGAAAGTGAAGCAGGCCTGCGCGCTGCTGAACATCCGTTTACTGGATCACCTGGTTATAGGACACGGGGATTACACCTCTTTCGCGGAACGCGGTTGGCTATAATTTGCGGCGCGATTGGGCAGAAATGAGGCGTTTTCACGCGATCCAGCGGGATCTTTATTTGTTCGGGACTTGAGCACTTGGCCTGAGCGGCGTATACTACGCCACCTTTGAGAATCTCGGGTTTGGCGTTTGGGCCAGCTTAGCGGGTTCACATGGAACTCGCCTGGGCGGGCTAAGGCCTGACGAGGCGGCCAAAACCTAGTTTTTAAAGCTCGAGCTGATTTGATTTTTGGAGAATAGAAATGTCACGAGTCTGCCAGGTAACTGGAAAGCGTCCGGTGACCGGTAACAACCGTTCCCACGCATTGAACGCGACGAAACGCCGTTTCCTGCCGAACCTGCACTCTCACCGTTTCTGGGTTGAGAGCGAGAAGCGCTTCGTTACTCTGCGTGTATCTGCTAAAGGTATGCGTGTTATTGATAAAAAGGGCATTGATACGGTCTTAGCCGAAATCCGCGCCCGTGGTGAGAAGTACTAAGGACTGAATCATGGCTAAAGGTATTCGTGAGAAGATCAAGCTCGTTTCCTCTGCTGGTACAGGTCACTTCTATACCACCACGAAGAACAAACGTACTAAACCAGAGAAGCTGGAACTGAAAAAGTTCGATCCGGTTGTACGTCAGCACGTGATCTACAAAGAAGCCAAAATTAAGTAATTTTGGTGTTCTTGCGAAAAACCCGGCTCCGGCCGGGTTTTTTGTTTCTGCGCTTCGTTGAGGAGATGAGATGCCTGAGTTACCAGAGGTTGAAACCAGCCGACGCGGAATTGAGCCTCATTTAGTGGGGCAGACCATTCTGCATGCCATTGTGCGTAACCCGCGCCTGCGCTGGCCGGTTTCCCATGAAATTCACGCGTTAAGCGATCAGCCGGTGCTGAGCGTACAGCGCCGCGCCAAATACTTGCTGCTGGAGCTGCCGCACGGCTGGATCATCATCCATCTCGGCATGTCGGGCAGCCTGCGCGTATTACCCGGTGAACAGCCAGCGGCAAAACATGACCACGTTGATCTGGTGATGAGTAATGGCAAAGTGCTGCGCTATACCGATCCGCGCCGCTTCGGTGCATGGCTATGGACCAGCGACTTGCAGGGCAGTAGCGTGCTGGCGCATCTGGGACCCGAGCCGCTGAGTAGCGAATTTAACGGCGATTACCTGTTCGAGAAATCACGTGGCAAGCGCACTGTGATTAAGCAGTGGCTGATGGACAACAAAGTGGTGGTCGGTGTGGGCAATATCTACGCCAGTGAATCGCTGTTCACCGCCGGGATCTTACCCGATCGTCCCGTGATGAGTATCAGCGCAGAAGACGCCAACAGGCTGGCGGATACCATTAAAGCCGTGCTGTTGCGCTCTATTGAGCAGGGCGGAACCACGCTGCGCGATTTCCTGCAAACTGACGGGAAACCGGGATATTTTGCGCAGCAGCTGCAAGTGTATGGCCGGAGCGGCGAACCGTGTCGCGCGTGCGGCACGCCCATTATGAGCGGCAAGCATGGTCAGCGCAGCACCTTCTGGTGCCCACGCTGTCAGCGCTAGTTAACTCGGCTGAGCCAGTTTAGCCAGCAGCGCCTGATGCACCTCGGCAGGCAGAAATGCCTGCACATCTCCGCCGTGACGCGCCACTTCTTTCACCAGCGACGAGGAGATGAAAGAGAAAGCTTCTGACGGCATCAAAAACACGCTTTCCAGCGTGGGCAGCAAATGGCGATTCATTTTTGCCAGTTGAAGTTCATACTCAAAATCCCCCACGCCGCGCAGGCCGCGTACCAGCACATTTGCGCCCTGTTGCTCAGCGAAGTTGGCCATCAGCTCACTGAATCCCCTCACCGTCACGTTGGCAAGATGCGCCGTGACCTGACGTGCCAGCGCCACGCGCTCGTCCAGGCTGAACAGCGGTTTTTTGCTGGGGCTGGCGGCGATCGCCACCACAAGGTGGTCAAACATCTGCGCTGCGCGAGCCACAATATCAAGGTGGCCCAGCGTAATAGGATCAAACGTGCCAGGATAAATCGCTTTCGTGCTCATACGCGACCTTAAGTTGAAGTGTGGTGCAGCGCCCAGAGCGCCGAGTATTTATTGAACGTATATTGCGCGTTCACCACCGCCAAAATCCAGCCCTGCTTGCCATCAAGAAATCCGCCTCGCAGCAGCAGCGTTTTCAGGAACGCGCCCAGCGTGTGGGCAAAAATGCTCACGATGTCGCAGCGCTTGCCACGCTGGAAGCGCTCCTGTGCCCAGGCTTCGGCATAGTTCATCTGCTTACGCTGAAAAGCGATGAGGTCACGGCAGGTGAGATGCTGTAAATCGCCGGACAGCGCCACCACCTGTGCACCCTGCGTCTCCAGCGACTCATGCACCAGATTGTCGTTATAGACGAAGGTACGCGGATAGAGGCGCGTGACGCGATCGGGGTACCAGCCGCTGTGGCGCATAAAGCGTCCCAAAAAAAGATTGCTGCGGCCCAGGCTATAAACGGTGTGAGGCGCGGGCTGGGCCAGCACCTGTTCAATGGCGCCCCGCAGCGCTGGGGTGACGCGTTCATCGGCATCCAGCATCAAAATCATGTCGCCCGTGGCAAATGCCTGCGCGCGCTGACGCTGTTTACCAAACCCGGCCCACGCCTCAGAGACGTAAACTTGGGCACCTGCCCGGCGCGCCACCTCGACGGTGTTATCCTGACTGCCTGCGTCCAGCACCACAATTTCATCTGCCCAGCTTACGGAGGCAAGCGCATCCGGCAGGAGTTCAGCTTCGTTTTTGGCGATCATCACCACGGAAAGGCGTTGGCGTTGCGGCATGCGTTAGTGGGCTCGCGGCGGTAAATAGGGTTCAAGTAACTGAAGCAGGCGCTGAAGTGCGCCCTGATTCTGGTGCAGCACCTCAACCGCATGGCGGCCGTAATAGCGGCGGTAGTCATCGTCATTCAGCAGATTGACGACTTCTTTCTCCAGCGATGCCGCGTCCGTGACGGTGATCAGTCCCTCGGCCTGCTGCAGCTTGGCGCAGATATCTTTGAAGTTCCAGGTGTGCGGCCCCATCAGTACGGGGATCGCATGCGCAGCGGGTTCCAGCGGATTATGTCCGCCACGCTCAACCAGGCTGCCGCCCACAAACGCAAGATCGGCAATGCCGTAGAGCAGCATCAGTTCACCCATGGTGTCGCCAATCACCACTTGCGTGGCGCTGGACGGGATCTCGCCGCTGCTGCGTAGGGTAAAGCTAAAGCCGCGCTTTTGCGTCAGATCGCAGGCATCTTTAAACCGTTCGGGGTGGCGCGGCACCAGAATCAGCAGCAGGTCGGGAAACGATTGCAGCAGGCGGCGATGCACATCCAGCACCAGTGCTTCTTCGCCATCATGGGTACTGGTGGCGATCCAGACGGGGCGACGCGAGGCCCACTGACGACGCAGGGTAAGGGCTTTGGCCGCCAGCTCTGGCGTGACGGAGATATCAAACTTCAGGCTGCCGGTCACCGCCAGATGCGAGCGTTTCAACCCCAGGCTCAGGAAGCGGTCGCCGTCCTCGGTATTCTGGGCGGCAATCAGGGTAATGCGCTGTAGCAAGTCGCGCATGAAGCCCCCCAGCTTTTTGTACCCTTTTGCCGAGCGCTCCGAAAGGCGCGCATTGGCAATCACCAACGGGATCTGACGCTGGTGCAAAATGCGGATGATGTTCGGCCACAGCTCGGTTTCCATGATGATCACCAGGCGTGGATTCACCGTGTCGAGAAAACGGTTGATGGCGTTGGGCAAGTCATAGGGCAGATAGACGTGATGCACGTCTTTGCCAAAGGCCGACTGCGCGCGCTCTGAGCCGGTTGGCGTCATGGTCGTAACGGTGATAGGCAGCATCGGATAGCGATGACGTAGCGCCCGCACCAGCGGAACGGCGGCCAGGGTTTCGCCCACCGACACGGAGTGCAGCACAATACCGTGCGGCTGCACTTTCCCCGTGCAATAGCCATAGCGTTCTGCCCAGCGTTTACGGTAAGCCGGTGCTTTTCGACCGCGCAGCCACAGGCGCAGCCAGATCAGTGGCTGGATCAGATAGAGCAGGGCGGTGTAAAGAGTCGTCATAGTTATCGTTACGACAAGATCGCGTCAAAAAACACATGAAAGGCGGCATGTTATCAGAAACTCACCGCCTGCTCATACCACTTCGTCACGCCGTTTTCAGCACCTGCTGATAAAGCGTGGTCAGCGACTGCGCCAGGCGCTGCGGGCTATAGGCTTCAATTTTGCGCCGTGCGGCTTCGCCCATGGCGGCGTGCTGCGAAAGCGCGGGCGTTGCCCGTATGCTTTCATTTAACGCCTTGATATCTAAGGCATCGCAAACGAACCCTTCCTGCCCCTGCCGGATAAACTCCGCGCCGCCGCAGCCGGTACTGGTGATCACGGCCAGGCCGCAGGCCATGGCTTCCAGCACCACATTGGGGAATGGATCGTAAAGCGTGGGCAGCAGCAGCGCGTCGGCGGCGTGGTAAAAGGGCTGAACATCCTGCTGCACGCCGACAAAGCGCAGGCGATCGAGACAGTTAAGCTGGTTGGCAAGCTGCTGATAGCGAGAGAGATGCTTGTCTTGTCCTACCACAATCAGGTAGCGGTCACTGTCAGCCAGCGCCTGAATGGCCGCTTTCAGGCCTTTACGCTCAAAACCCGATCCAACGTAAATCATGACCGTCGCCGTCTGTGGGAGCTGCAGCTGCTGGCGCGCAGCATGGCGCTGGGCTTCGCGTGCTGGCTGAAAACGCTGGCTGTCGATAGCGTTGTGAATGACATGGATCTTGTCGGCATCCAGCGCAAAATGTCGCAGGATATCCTGCCTGACCATCTCTGAATTGCAGATCACGGCCTTCAAAGAAGGCGCATTAAACATCTCAGCCTCAGCCTGTAACACATAGCGATGATAAGGGCTAAGCTGGGCGCTGAGCCGCTGCCACGGCGAGACGATACGCGCACGCTGTTCCAGCCAGACGCGGTGCACGCCATCGCCCGCGCGGAAAATATCACAGCCGGCAATACGCTCGTGGCTCTGCACGATGTCGAAATGTTCGCGCTGCCAGCAGGCGCGGGCCGCATGCGCAAAGCCGCGCTCGCGTGAAACACGGCCAACTTTCGCCGGGTTACAGATATGCAAATGCCAGGCGGGATTGGGTTTTCCCTGCCAGCTGCGCGTAATGATGTTGAGATCGAGCTGATCGCTGTCCAGCGCTTCCAGCGCGCGGGAGATAAACCGCTCGGCACCGCCATCCGGGCGATATTTCTGCCGGACAATCGCCAGGCGTAGCTTAGTCATGCAACAGACTCCTTGCGGCAGCGAGCACATCTTCAACGGGGATCGCCGCCAGATAACGCTGTTCAGTTTTTGTGTCGATTGAATCCGGCGAAGGCAGCGGCGCATAGTCGCCTGCCCAGAGGATGCGGTTGTTGCTGCCCCACGGGCGCCACTGCGTTAATTTGGTCGGGCCGAACAGCGCCAGGCAGGGCGTTTCCAGCGCGGCAGCCATATGCATCGGTGCGGAATCGACGCCAATGAACAGCTGCGCTGCGTCAATCAGCGCGGCCAGCTGTGGCAGCGTTAGCTGCCCGGCCAGTGAGACCACGTTCTCGCGGCCACACAGCGACAAAATATGGTCAATCATCGCCTGTTCTTTCGCATCCGGCGCCGCCGTTAACACCACCGTGTAGCCTTCCGCCGTCAGGGTATCAATCAGCTGCGCCACTTTTTCATCTTCCCAGCACTTAAAGACCCAGCGCGAGGTGGGTTGCAGCACAATAAAAGCCGGGCCGACCTGATGCTGGGCCAGCACGGTATGCACTTTTTGTTGATCGGCTGCGCTGAAATGCATGGAGGCCTTGGCCCCCTCCGCGGAAATACCCAGCGGCTCAAGCGAGACCATATTTTGCTCAACGGTGTGCAGCCGCGCGTGTTGGGCGGTAGAAACGCGCACGTTGTGACACGCGCGCCAAAACATATTGTCGCGTTTGTTATAGGCGAAGCCAATGCGCACGGTGGCACCGGACAAGCCCGTGATGATTGCGCTGCGCCACTGATCGGCCAAATTGATGACTACGTCATACCGGCAAGCGCGCACGGCTCCAATCAGGGCCATTTCATGACGAAACTTCTGCCAGCCGCCCAGCTTCTTCCATTTGCGATCAATAATGTGCAGCTGGCGAATTGCAGGATGGGCTTCCAGCATGGGACGTGTTTCTGCATACAGCAAGACATCAATATTGGCGTTGGGGTAGCGCTGGTGCAACGCGTTAATAGCGGGCGTGGTAAGCAGCATATCACCATGGTGGCGTAGCTTAATGAGCAGGATGTTTTGGGGTGTAAATTGAGCTGGGATCGGGCTTGCCATACGCAAATCATCTCAGAATTCAGTGAGCCGATTGTAGGGCAAAGCCCGTTAAGGCGAAAGCCAGCGGCTGGCCTTATTTACTGCGCCAGCGATAAATTCGGCTCAGCCATAATAATAGCTGATACCACTGACGCAGACCGCGTGCGTTACGCACCATACGCCGGTGCGTCTGCGTGGCGAACAGGTCGGCAATCATCGCCTGACGCGCTGCGGCTTCAGGTTCGCGGCGAATGGCGTGGCACACACTCAGCGCCTCACGCGTCACCTGATAATGAAAGCTCGAATAGATTTTCACGCGCTGGCGATAGCGCGTATTGATCTCTTCCAGCAGACGCGCAATTTTCAGGTAGTGACGCTGATACGCCACGTTGGCCTGGCCTGTTCGCTTGCGATTGCTGATTGAGGCGTCATGCATGTAATAGCGGTAGAGCACCCGATCGGTGTAACGCACGCGTTTGACGTTCAGCATGAACTCCGTGGTCCAGGGAATATCCTGATGGTGCAAGCCGGGTTCAAACTGTAAGTTCAACGCATTGATCAGCGCGCGGCGGTAAATACCCAGCCACACCACGTGCAGATAACGGCGTGTTTTCAAGGCCTTGTCCAGCCATTCCGGACCGCTCATGACCTCTGTACTGGTGAGGCGATCAAGCGGAATCAGGGGCTTAACGGTTTGGCTGGATTTGAAGAACCATTCAGCATTGCACTGGGCGGCGTCGAGCCGGTCGCGCTCGGCCATATCAACCAGCGTCTGGTACATCTCCGGACGCATGGTGTCGTCGGCATCCGGAAAACTCACATACTTACCGCGGGCGATGGCTAATCCAGCATTGCGCGCGCGCGAGACGCCACCGTTGGCCTGATGAATCACGCGGATATGGGGATGGCGCTGCGCCCAACTCTCGGCGCGATCGCCTGAGCCGTCGGTGGAACCGTCATCCACGATAATGATCTCCAGCGAGGTCAGCGTCTGAGCCAGCAACGCCTCAAGGCACGCCACCAAACCTTCACCGGCGTTGTACATTGGAATAATCAAGCTGAGTAAGGGTGAATCGCTATCGGGCTGATGTGTCATGCTGTTTGTTCGTTGTTCCGTCTTGCCTGGCGCTGCTGTTGCCGGGCGCTGATAAAATCGTGGATGTCATCAAGTTTGCGCTGATCCAGATCGAACAGTTGTTCCACCGGATGCGCGAAGCTGTACTGTGCGGCAAATACAAACGAAGAGGGGGCAATGTGATTGGGGCCGATAAGCAGCACATCGCCGGTCGGTCTCTGCTCTTCAACGCAGCAAGGACCATAAATTAACACCACCGGCACCTGCTGGGCGTCCGCGATGTAGACATTACCGGAATCGGAGGCAATGTAAAAATCCATCTCGCGAATGGCCGCAGGCAGGGCTTCCAGAGAGACTTTGCCGACCAGGCTCACCAGATTGTCGCGCGAACCCGCGACTTTAAACAACTCCTGCACGCGCGATTCTTCGTTCGGCGCGCCGAAGGCGAAGAAGGTGCAGGGCAGATCGTCTAAATGTTCAAACAGCCGCGTCCAGATTGCGGGCGGAATGGTTTTTGCCTGATTGCCGGCGGTCACGCTAATACCGATGCGGACTCCCTGACACGCCAGGATTTCAGCGGGGAGGCTTTCCGGCTGCCACAGCGGTAAAGTGGCATGCTTGGGGTAGCTCTCTTTCGTAAAGGAGCGATCGGCCAGCTTCAGGTAGTTCTCCAGCGTCAGCGTGTTTTTTTTGTGGTGTACCACGCCACTTGCCGTGAAATAAAACAGCTTGTGATAGCTTTTGCGGCGGTAGCTGGACAGGAACTGTTTATTGCTGGCGTTGCAGCAGGCGGCGATAAACAGATTGAGGTTCGTCGGGTGCAGCAAATAGATATTGTCGTAGCGGTTGAGCAACTGCCAAACCAACCTGAGCTTTTTAAGCAGACCGGAGCGGAAATCTTCGATATACCAGATATTTTCGATTGAACTGTCATGGGTGGCGAGCGGTGCAACACTGTGACTCAGCAGCGCATCGCTTTTGCCAAGGTGCGCCAGCAGCGGCGTAATATTGATAAAATCGCCGATCTTAGCGGTTTGAATAACCAGATTCTTTCCGGTTCTGCCATGAACGGCTTTCATGAGCCATTTAAGCGGAAGAAAAAGAATAAATAAAATCACATACGTCAAAATCTATTTCCATAAAAGAGGCATCCGCAGAGATGACCCGTTAACTTGAAACGCGCTGTGTCGCGGTGAAGGTGCTCGCTTCTGCCGGAATGAGTTGTAAATAGCGCTGGCAAATCACCTCAAGACTATAAATGCTCAAATCCAGCTGGTGCAACGCAGGGGGATGATGATAAATCTCCGCCATTTTTTCGGCCAGAGACGGCGCATTCATTTCTGCTAATCCGCGAGCGAGATCGCCGATTAAGATCGACGAAGGGCCACCCGGACACCGCGTGCTGACTACGGGCGTACCGCAGCTTAACGCCTCAATCAACACATTGCCAAAACCTTCGCTGTCAGAGCTCACTACTAATAGGCGAGCGTGACGAATCCATGAATAAGGATTGCGCTGAAAACCCGCAAAGTGCACACGATCGGCGATACCTAAATCTCGCGCCTGTTGATGTAAACTCGCGGTCAAGGTGTCGCTTCCCTGGCCTAGCAGCACCAGTGGCGCGGTAATGCCGCTCTGCGCATAGGCATCCAGCAGGCGATCCTGACGTTTCGTTTCGTGAAAGCGGCCTACGTGCAGCAGAAAATCGGTGCCCGCCATCGGACACGGCTCCATCGCCAGCTGTGCCACCGCGCTAAAGTCAAAAGGATTAGGAATAACCGCGGAATGGGCGGGCGTGACGCCAACGTTATCGATTAAGTCATCCAGCACCGACTGCGAGACGGCAATGACTTGCCTGCCTTGATAGACATGGCGAATTTTTCGTTTTTTAAGCCACAGAGAAAAACCGCACTTGCGTGCAAGATAAGAGGCTGAGAACACGCCGTGCAGGCAGAACCAGGTTTTGCGCGCATCCAACGTGCGGGAGTGGCGCACAATGCGGTCGGTTTTATGCAGGTGAGACAGCACCAAATCATAGTCGCCGTCCTGTGCTTCTGCGCGACGAACGGCCGCATCCAGCAGCCTTGCGCGCCGCAGCGTTTCCGTCAGTTTGCGCCAGGGCCGCGAACTGCGATCGAGGATAACCTGATAGTCGATGCCGGGTGGAATAGGGTAATCGCACACTTTGCGTAAAGAGAAAAGTGAGACCCGATGCCCTTGACTGGACAACCCTTTCGCCAGCGTCAGTACCACTTTTTCGGCACCTCCACCTGGCAGGCCATCGATAACAATTAAAATGCGCCTGGACAATGCTCTTACCCCTGGATTCCAGCCCGTTATAACGACTGATCCACATTCTTGCCTGTGGCATCAGAACGGAAAATAAGCAAAATCAATAGATTATATAAAAAAGCCAAGGGCATCCTGCTGATGACCACATCAACTTTAAGCTTTTTTAAGCCGTTCTTAATCTAAAGTATACTAGTTTAACTCACTCTAAACTGCTATCTGGTGTGGCAGCGTAGCGGGATGAAAAGTTTGCGTGGGCCAGTCCCCCTGCGTACCATAACGGCGCGAAACCACCCATTTCTATCGGATAAGTCATGGAAAAACCAGCCTTTTTAATCACCCTGGATACGGAGGGTGATAATCTGTGGCGTAATCGAAGCGGTAACGTTACCACGCAAAATGTCCGTTTTTTACCGCGCTTTCAGTCACTGTGCGAAAAATACGGTTTTAAACCCACGTGGTTGACAAATTACGAGATGGCCAGCGATCCGGATTATGTGGCGTTCGGACGGGATGTGCTGGCGCGTGGGCAGGGCGAAATCGGCATGCATCTGCACGCCTGGTACAGTCCGCCTCACGTTGCACTGACCAACGATGACTGGCGCTATCAGCCCTACCTGATCGAATATCCCACCCCGGTTTTGCGTGAAAAAGTGGCTTTCATGACCGACCTGCTGGAAAACGCGTTTCAGCAAAAAATGACCAGCCACCGTGCGGGACGCTGGGCGTTTAACGAGATTTACGCCCGCGCGCTGATTGATAATGGCTACCTGGTGGATTGCTCTGTGACGCCGCGGGTTGACTGGCGTCAGTCGCGCGGCGCGCCGCAGGGCGTCGGCGGATCGGACTACCGTCATTTTCCTGACCACGCTTATTACGTGGATGCGGACGATATCTCCAGACCGGGCGATTCGCCGCTGCTTGAGCTGCCAATGAGCATTCAGTATCGCTACGGTGCGCTGACCAATCAGGTTAAGGGTGCCTGGAACAGGCTGCGCGGTAAGCATCGGGGGCCATCGGTTAACTGGCTACGTCCCGTGGGCGGCAATCTGGCACAAATGAAAAAAGTGGTGGAGCAGACGCTGGCGCAAGGAAATGACTACGTTGAGTTTATGCTGCACTCTTCGGAGTTTATGCCAGATGGTAGTCCGACGTTTAAAAACGAGGCTGATATTGAACGCCTGTATGACGAGCTGGAGCAGCTTTTTGCCTGGTTACAGCCGCGCACGCAAGGTATGACCCTAACGGAGTACGCCCTGCAGCGCAAAACTCGCCCACAGGCGCGGGGCTAAAGGCGGTTCGCGACCCGCAAGCGGCCTTTACCGGGTTGCGAATGCCTGTTCGCCCTGGCAAACCGGCAGGGGGATGTCGGTTTGCAAAACATCTTTGTCACGAGAACGCGTGCCTGCTTCTCTGACCCGCCGCACCGATCACAGCACGCTTTGTAGCGTCTCCATTACGCGCGTCGCGGTTATCTCGGCCATGGAGCCTGTTTCACCGTGTATCACGTATTGGTTTTTGCCGTAACCGCCAATTAATCCCGGATCGGTAGGTCCGTAAAGCGTGATATTGGGGCGATCCAACGCGGCGGTTAAGTGGCTTAATCCGGTATCGACGGAGACCACGGCCCGCGCACCAGCAAGCTGCTGCGCAACCTGCTCAAGCGTCAGTCGCGGCAACACCTCTACATGGTCGAAGCCTTCTGCCAGCCGCTGAGCGCGCTGGTGCTCATGCTCTGCACCCCAAGGCAACTTGATGCGTAGGCCGGTAGGATGCACCTGTTCGATGAGGTCGCGCCAGTGCGCTTCGGGCCAGTGTTTGTTGTCGCGCGTGGTGGCATGCAAGAGCACCAGATAAGGCGGCTCATCGACGGAAAGATCCGTTAAAAAATGGCCGGCGATCGCGTAATCGCCTTGCGTAGCCGGTTTTTCGTAGCCAAGGCTTTTGGCAAACAGTTCACGCGTACGTTCAACGGCGTGCTGTTTTTTGCCGATCTCATGGCGAATGTCGTACCACCAGCTGGCAAAGGGTTCACGCGCGCTGCGGCTGTCCTGACCGTGCTTAGTGCCTCTGGCGAGGCGCGTCACCAGCGCTGCACTCTTGATTAATCCTTGCGCATCAATCACCACATCGTAGTGGCGTGATTGCAGTGCCCGCTTGAAAACAACGCGTTCTTCGCGCTGTTGGCTGCCAAACCAGTGTTTACGCCAGCGGCGTATCGCCACCGGCAGTACCTTATCCACCGCAGGATGCCAGCCTGGAATCTGGGCAAAATTTTCTTCAACTACCCAGTCAAAACGAATGCCGGGCAGCGCCTGCATGGCATCAGTCAGGGCCGGAAGCGTATGCAGCACGTCGCCCATTGAGGACGTTTTTACGATCAAAACCTGCATGTTTACTCCTGCACCGGCCGCAATAGCGCGTGCAGTTCCTGAAGAACGCGCTCGGGCTGAATATCGATCAAGCTTTGGTGATAGCCCTCTTCTGCATCCCCTTTGCGCACTTTGTGGTAACCGCTTATCAGGCGAATAATACGCGCCTGATGCGAGAGCGGTGGCGTAAAGTCTGGGCTGCTCGGGCCATAAAGCGCGACAAGCGGCCGATTCAGCGCGGCGGCGATATGCATCAGGCCCGAGTCGTTACTGACCACAGCGGCGCAGAGCGCAATCAAAATCACCGCCTGTTCCAGCTGCGTTTCACCGGCTAAATTTTTACAGTGTGCGCGCGCGCGGTCGCTAAGGCTGTTCAACAGCGTGTCGCCGGTTTCCCGATCTTTTGCGGAACCAAACAGCAGCACCTGATACCCCTCGGCAATCAGTTGCTCGGCCAGTGCGGCGTAGTGGTAATGCGGCCAGCGCTTGGCTGGACCAAATTCCGCTCCCGGACAAAAGCCAATGATAGGGCGATCGGCGGAGAGCGCGAACAGCGCCGCCGTCATCTGCTTTTCGTCCTCATCCACTCGCAGCTGTGGCCAGAGGAGTGGCTGCGGCAACGCGCTGGCTGAATGTACCGGCGTGTCATAGCCGAGCGCCACATAGCGCTCAACCATCAGTGGGAAAGCGGCTTTATCCAGCACGCGCACGTCATTCAGTACGCCATAGCGCATCTCGCCCCGCCAGCCAATACGCTGCTTAATGCCAGCAAAAAAAGGCACCAGGGCGGATTTAAATGAGTTCGGTAACACGTAAGCGCGATCGTAATGATTGGCCCGCAGTGATTTACCCAAGCGGCGACGTTCGCCCAGCGCCAGTGCACCGTGGCCCAGTGGCATAGGCAGCGCCTGATTGACCTCCGGCATACGGGACAGCAGGGGCCGACACCAGGCGGGTGCCATTACGTCAATCACCGCGTCAGGATGTTCCGCCTTGAGCGTGCGATACAGACTTTGCGACATCATCATATCGCCAACCCATGAGGGGCCAATGACCAGAATTTTCATCGCGGATGTCGGTTTCCTTATGCGTTACGATTGAGCCATGCCATGTATTCGCTCACGCCCTGCGCGACGGTTTTGAAAGGTTTGTTGTACCCTGCCGCGCGCAGCTGCGTGAGATCCGCCTGCGTAAACGCCTGGTAACGGCCTTTGAGTTTCTCCGGGAAAGGAATGTACTCAATGGCACCCTTCTGATGGAAATTCAGTACCGCATCAGCCACTTCCTGGAAGGATTCGGCGCGACCGGTACCGCAGTTATAAATGCCGGAAACGCCGTTTTCCCAGCACCACAGGTTGACGGCAACCACGTCGTCAACGTGGATAAAGTCGCGGCGGAACTGCTCGCTGCCCTCAAACAGTTTTGGATTTTCACCGTTAGTGATCTGCGTATTCAGATGGAACGCAACGCTGGCCATGCTGCCTTTATGGCCTTCACGCGGGCCGTAAACGTTAAAGTAACGGAAGCCGCACACCGGCGACTCGGCTTCGGGCAGAATCTGACGCACATAGTGGTCAAACAGCATTTTGGAGTAGCCATAAACGTTAAGTGGCTGCTCATACTCACGCGCTTCGATAAAGTTTTCGTTGCGCCCGCCGTACGTGGCGGCTGAAGAGGCGTAAAGGAACGGAATTTCACGCTCAAGGCAGAAATGCAGCAGATCTTTGGAGTACTGATAGTTGTTATCCATCATGTACTTACCGTCCCACTCCGTGGTCGCCGAGCAGGCACCTTCATGGAATACGGCTTCAATGGGCCCCAGATCTTCGCCGGACATGATGTAACTCAGAAACTCTTCTTTATCCATGTAATCTGCGATGTCCAGATCGGCAAGATTCACGAACTTGGTGCCATCTTTCAGATTATCCACCACCAGAATATCGGTATGTCCGCGATCGTTCAGTGCTTTAACAATATTACTGCCGATCATGCCGGCGCCACCGGTTACGATAATCATATGCTTTGCCTTTAAACAGTTGAGGTGAAACGGGAGGTTTCACGCACGAATACTTCACATCATAACATTTCAACCCGCCTCAGGTAGCCAGATGACTCTGCAAGCGCTACACAAATATCACTGATGACGTGAACTATGCTGCAAAAAAGAGATTTGGCTGGCTGAAACAGCGGCGTGATGCGCGTAAAACAGTAAGATGTGCCAACATTTTGCTATCTGAGGAGCAGAATTATGACCAGCCCGTTTTATTCGCACATTCGTCAGCAGCTTGAGACCGCGCGCCAGGAGGGTTTGTTCAAACAGGAACGCACTCTGACCTCCGCACAGCAGTCTGAGATCGTCGTTGCCAATGGCGCACCCGTTATCAATTTCTGTGCAAACAACTATCTGGGGTTAGCTAACCATCCCGTCTTAATTCAAGCGGCAAAAGAGGGCATGGATTCTCACGGCTTTGGCATGGCTTCCGTGCGTTTTATCTGCGGGACGCAGGATATTCACCAGCAGCTGGAGCAGAAACTGGCGGCGTATTTGGCCGTGGAAGACGCCATTCTGTTTTCATCCTGTTACGACGCCAACGGCGGGCTGTTCGAAACGCTGTTAACCGAAGAGGACGCGGTCATCTCGGATGCGCTTAATCACGCCTCGATCATTGATGGGATACGGCTCTGTAAAGCCAAACGCTATCGTTATGCCAATAACGACATGCAGGCGCTGCGAGCGTGCTTGCAAGAGGCGCGAAACAGCGGGGCGCGACATATTCTGATCGCCACCGATGGCGTGTTCTCCATGGATGGTGTGATCGCCAATCTCCGGGGGATTTGCGATCTGGCAGATGAGTTCGACGCGCAGGTGATGGTTGATGATTCCCATGCGGTGGGTTTCGTGGGTGCCAGCGGTCGCGGCACGCATGAATACTGTGGGGTGATGGGCCGCGTCGATATTCTTACGGGCACATTGGGCAAGGCGCTGGGCGGTGCTTCTGGCGGCTACGTGGCGGCCAAAAAAGAGGTGGTAGCGTGGCTGCGGCAGCGCGCGCGTCCTTATCTGTTCTCAAATTCTCTGGCTCCGCCCATTGTTGCCGCATCGCTGCGGGTGCTGGACTTGCTAAATGAAGGCGATGGCCTGCGTCAGCGGCTGTGGGATAACACACGTTTCTTCCGGGAAAAAATGTCGGCCGCCGGATTTAGTCTCGCGGGCGCCGATCACGCCATTATTCCGGTGATGCTGGGGGAGGCCAAACTCGCACAGCAGTTCGCTCAGCTGTTGCAGCACGAGGGCATTTACGTGACCGGCTTTTTCTATCCGGTGGTGCCGCAGGGGCAGGCGCGTATCCGCACGCAGATTTCAGCGGCACACACCCAGCAGCAGCTGGAGCAGGCCGTGGCCGCCTTTACGCGCATTGGGCAGCAGCTCGGTGTGATTGCAGGAGCAGCAGGATGAAAGCACTCGCCAAATTAAAAGCCGAAGAAGGGATATGGATGATCAACGATGCGCCGGTGCCAGAACCGGGGCATAACGATCTGCTGATCAAAATTCGCAAAACCGCCATCTGCGGCACTGACGTGCATATCTATAACTGGGACGACTGGTCGCGTAAAACCATTCCCGTGCCGATGATCACCGGCCACGAGTACGTGGGTGAAGTGGTGGCAATGGGCCAAGAGGTGCGAAGCTTTACCGTTGGCGATCGTGTTTCTGGAGAGGGGCATATTACCTGTGGCCACTGCCGCAACTGCCGAGCGGGGCGCACTCACCTGTGTCGCAATACCGTTGGCGTCGGCGTAAACCGTCAGGGCTGTTTTGCCGAATACCTTGTGATCCCCGCCTTTAACGCCTTCAAAATCCCCGACAATATCTCTGACGAACTGGCGGCCATTTTCGATCCCTTTGGGAATGCGGTGCATACCGCGCTCTCGTTTGATTTGGTGGGAGAGGATGTGCTGATTTCCGGTGCCGGTCCGATTGGCATTATGGCGGCGGCAGTGTGTAAGCACGTGGGCGCGCGTCATGTAGTGATCACGGATATCAACGACTATCGGCTAGCGCTGGCGCGTCAGATGGGCGTTACGCGCGCGGTCGATGTGGCCCAGGAAAACCTGCGTGACGTGATGACCGAGCTGGGAATGACAGAAGGCTTTGATATCGGGCTGGAGATGTCTGGCGCACCGCCCGCGTTTCGCACGCTGCTGGAGGTGATGAATCATGGCGGACGCATTGCGCTGCTGGGCATTCCACCGGGTGAAATGGCAATCGACTGGAATCTGGTTATCTTTAAGGGATTATTTATAAAGGGAATTTATGGACGAGAAATGTTTGAAACCTGGTACAAAATGGCGGCGCTGATCCAATCTGGGCTGGATCTGACGCCGATCATTACGCATCGCTACCACATTGACGATTTTCAGCAGGGCTTCGACGATATGCGCTCAGGGCGATCGGGCAAAGTGGTGTTGAGCTGGGACGAAAAGCATAACCGGCCGTAAGGCCGGTTAGTATCAAGATTGCTGCTTTTCCGCATCCGTCAGGTAGCGTACTTTTCGCGTGTAATCCTGCCCTTTGAAACGCAAAGGCTGCGTGGGATCCTGTAAATACTTTTGCCACTCGCTGAGCGGGAACCCGCCGTGCGCACCCACGACATCTGCCGGAATCACCGCAGACTGACCGCCGATGCGCTTAGAAACCGGCCAGTTTGCCCATTCGCCTAAATTGACGGTGCGAATATCCAACAAGTCCAACAATGCGGCCAGCGGCAGTTGATCGGTTGGGGGCTGATTATCACTCATCAAGACCCACGTATCGTTAAATAGCGTCAGCCAGAGCGGACAAATACGCTGCCACGTTTGTTTGGATGCCGCTAAATAAGCGCCATTCACGTGGTCCTGCAAATAAGGCCGAATGGTATTTTTGTAATAGGCCGGAATGTTATCCGCAGGCGCATCAGCCAGCTTGGCGATCATCTTGCCCTGGCGAAAGCTGCTGTAAAGATGATGCTCCATAATATGAATGTCAGGGGTTTTGAGCAGATTGAGATCGGAATCGATCATCAATATGCCGTCGCCGGTCGCCTGCAGCGGTGCCTGAAGCTTAATTAAGCGGCTGCGGTAAATCTGCTTATAGCGGTAGCTCTCTTCACGGTGAGGCACTTCAAGCGTCACGACGCGCACGCGCGCCGGAAGGGCAGGAAAGGCAGAGGCAGGTTGATCGCTCACGATGACAATTTCTTTAATGGTCTCACCGCATCGGCTGGCAAATTCTGCGCTCAGAACCGCCTCTTCAATATAATCTGCGCCGGTACAGGGAATCACTATCGAGTCGACAGTAATACTGCCGCGCGTGTCAGACTGCGTGCAGGGAATATTGTGGCGCGAGAGAATATGACGGCGGTGCTTATTCAAAAATTCAAACATGTTTTTTTCTCTCAATCATTTTTTCCAGAATACTTTCAACGCCGGAAACATAGTTTTCAATGGCGTAGCAGGTGCGCACGCGCTCGGCGGCAGCGGCGGTAAGTTGTTGACGCTGCTCAGCGTTCTGCCACAGCACGCTAAGATGTTCGCTGAGTTGCGCCACATCGCCGTAATCAAACAGCAGGCCGCTCACGCCGTGCTCGACTAATTCGGCCGTACCGGTGACGTTTGAGCCAATAACCGCCGTATTAACCAGCATCGCTTCCAGAACCACGCGCGGTAATCCCTCACTGCTGGATGCCAGAATAAAGGCGTCAAACGCCGCGAGATATTCCAGCGCATTGTTTTGGAATCCGGTAAATACGACGTGCCCCTCAATGTTTTCATCGCAGGCAAGTTTTTCCAGGCGCGGCCTTTCTGGCCCAGAGCCGACAATGACCATCCGCCATTTCGCGTCGGGATGTGCGCGCTTGAAGATACCCAGTGCCTGCAAAATATGGTGATTGGACTTACGCAAAATAAGTGAACCAATGGAGCCAAAAATAAAGGTGTCATCGGCAAACGTAAACTGGCGGCGCATGGCTGCGCGGTCGGGCAGCGTTTGATGAATATCAATGGCGTTGGAGACGGTAAAACAGCGCTGCGGATCTACGCCGTGGTCGCGCAGCGTTTGGCTAACACCGTGTGACACCGCAATAGTGGCATCACAGCGCGTATTGATCATGTTCACCAGCGACCGTGTTAATAACGGTTCAATGCGGCAGTGCTGAATCAACGCAATCGGCATGTTGCGCACGGCGAGATAGCCTTCAACGTTCGTGCTGGGCTGATTGTTCATATACAGGGCGTCATACTGGCCCGTTTCCAGTAGAGCAGCGATTTTGTCAGCGTTCGGTATCATGCGCCAGCGACGATCGATGCGACCGATCGTCTCTTTTTGCAGCGGGCGGTAGAAAAACAGCAGCGCGCGCGTCAGCTCTTTACTGATTTTGGCCCACAGAGGCTGCCGTGACTGCGGTATAAACACCACGTGAATGCCGATGCTCTGAAGCACGGACTCAATGGTTTCGTTTTCGCCACGCAAATAGTTTTGATAAAAGCAGCAGGTAATATCAAATTTTTGCCGATCGATGCGCTTCAGCAGTTCCAGCATACTGTTTGTGCCACCGCCCCATTCACGGCCGGTATCCAGCAGCAGGATTTTCTTTCGGGTTAGGTTCATCTGTCCTGACATCCTTGCCCGGAGACGATCCAGGCAGACGTTATTGCATAAATTTAACGGGCGCCGACGCGCCCGCTGTTTAAAAGAGCTGCTTCAGTGATTGCATCAGCTTACTTTCGCGGATGCTATCTATCATCAGGTCAACGGCGCGTCGCTGGGGTACCGGTGGCATCGCTGTGCTCGCTTGACAGAGTCCAGGCGCACGGAACGATGGGGCCTGCGGCTTAGCCGAGGTCGGCGGTGTGCGGGTGGCAGTGTGCAGAGAGGCATTCAACAGCTGGCTCGGTCGCACCAGGGTGATATCCGCTGGCAGCGTCGGCAGCATTTGCTGCAGTACGCGCACGGTAGTGGGATGCGGATGGCCAATCGCGATGGCAAAACCGTCGCGCTGAGCCAATTTGACAGCGCGGGTAAACTGCTGACGAATCGCGGATTCGTTTTGGCTGTCATCAAGGAAGACGCGTCGTTTCAATACCTTGACACTGGTTCCCTGTGCAGCCTGAACTGACTGGCTGTTGCCAATGGTCATACTGTCCAAAAAGTAGAAGCGGTAGTGATTCAGCGCCTGCATCACTTTTTGCATGCCGGGCAGGCTGGAGGTCATCTTGCTGCCCATGTGGTTATTAAGCCCTACCGCGAAGGGCACATTGCTGTTTGCTTCACTGATAATGCGCGCAATCTCACTGCTGCTCATCTCTGGCGTGAGCGTGTCCTTCTCCAGCGGCTGTTTACTCAGCGGTGCCATCGGCAAGTGAATTAACACTTCATGGCCTCCCTGATGCGCTTTGGTTGCCATTTCGCGTGCGTGAGGGGCGTTAGGCAGGACGGCAACAGAGATGGCTGCGGGCATCTGCAGCACTTTGTTCTCTTCCAGCGGACGATAACCAAAATCGTCGATCACGATAGCAAGGCTGGCACTGTGAGCATAAACCGTGAAAAAGAGCGCGCTCAGCGAAAAAATTAGCTTAGATGCTTGAAACAAAACTTATCTTCCTAACCACGGGAGTGGATTAACGGCCTGTCCCTGACGTCGAATTTCAAAGTAGAGCGATGGCGTGCCGCGGCCGCCACTGGTCCCGACCAGGGCGATAGGCTGTCCTGCCTTCACCTGCGTACCCACACTCACCAGCGCACTCTGGTTATAGCCATACAGGCTCATGTCGCCTTTACCGTGTTCAATCACCACCACAAGGCCGTAACCTTGCAGCCAGTCGGCCATCAACACGCGACCGTCCGCAATAGCTTTTACCTCGGTGCCTTCAGGTGCATCAATAACCATGCCTTTCCAGCGCAGCTCACCCTGCATGGCTTCGCCGAAACGATGCTCAACGCGGCCAGTCACCGGCCAGCGCGCCTGCCCGCCGGGTTTGCCTAAACCGCCGGTACGCGCCATTAATTCACGTTCACTTTGCGTGGGCTGATAACGCGAGCCTTTGGCTTTGGCCTGCGCCTGACGCTGGCGCACTTTCTCCGCTTCGCGGGCTTCACGCTCCGCGCGCTCGCGTGCCTCGCGCTCTGCTTTTGCAATTTTGCTTTGCAGGCGACTTTCGTTCTCACGCATCTCAACCAGATCCGCCTGGTCTTTCTCCAGCGAACTTTCCAGAATGGATAACGTTTTTTTACGCGCGGCGCTGGCGGTCTCTAGCTTGGTTTGCTGCGCTTGCTGCTGACTCAGCAACGATTTTTGCTGCTCTTGTTTCCCTTGCAGCGCCTGACGCTGTTCCGTGAGCTGCTGCTGCGTCTGCTTTAAATCATCAATGTTTTTTTGCCGTGCGGTATTCAGGTAGCCGAAATACGCCAAAATACGCTCGCTGCGCTGCGCATCTTCGCCACCCAGCACCATCTGCAAGCCATTGTGCTGGCCCTGACGAAATGCCGCATCCAGCTGCTGCGCCAGCAGTTTTTCCTGCTGGGCTTGCTGCGTCTCCAGACGAGAAATCGACGCGCTGATTTGGGCAATTTCACCGTTAAGGACAGAGAGACTATTGCGGGTTTCCCGCAATTGACGGCTCGCCTGAGCGATGATTTTTTCCTGACTTTGTAGCTGATCCAATAACTTGCTGCGCTGCAGCTTTTGCGCTTTAACGCTTTTTTCTTTCTCGGCGATATTTTGCTGAATGGATTTGAGCTGAACTTTGCTGTCGTCTGCGCCGCGGGCAATAGGCGGGAACAGCAAAGAGCCCGCAAGAAGCAGGCTTAAGGGGAATCCGGACCAGTCAGACAGCAACAGACGTGCTGACGCGTTGCTACGGATCCTTGTGTGTAAATCGGTCGCTTTTCCCTTCATAGTTGATAATTATTCCACGATGAACAGCCGCTTACCAGTTATCCCGGCCGGGTTTTGATTTCCAAAGGAGGTCAATGCCGAGCTTAACGAACAAACAATGGCGCAATTTTCCGATTAGAACACTTTTTTTAGAAAATGACGCACAAATCGTAACTCTGCCCGCCTGGTGACTGTACATGCGAAGTGGCGCAGGTATACTCAGAACCCTTGTTTTAGCTTATTAGCCCGGTCTGGAGTCGTTATCCCTCATGCAAGAAATTATGCAGTTTGCAAGCAATCACACCATCCTCAGTCTGGCATGGGTTGTTTTACTCGTTCTGGTGATTGTGACCACCGTTAAAGGAATGTTCTCTAAGATAAAAACAATCAGCCGTGGTGAAGCAACCCACTTGATTAATAAAGAGGATGCGGTGGTGGTAGACGTGCGTTCACGCGACGATTATCGCAAGGGACACATTTCCGGGGCGCTGAATATCGCCGCAGCAGACATTAAAAAAGGCAGCTTTGCTGAGCTGGAAAAGCACAAGTCGCAGCCGATCATTGTGGTATGTGCCACCGGTCAGAGCGCGCATGAGTCCGCTGCAAAATTAAGCGCGGCGGGTTTTGAGAAGGTTTCTGTACTGAAAGATGGCGTCAGTGGCTGGAGCGGTGAAAATCTGCCGCTGGTCCGTGGTAAATAACATCACTGAGGTAACCGCATGGCTAACGTAGAGATTTACACCAAAGTCACCTGTCCTTATTGCCACCGTGCAAAGGCGTTGCTGGATCAGAAAGGCGTATCGTACCAAGAGATCCCTATTGATGGGGACGCGGCGAAACGTGAAGAGATGATCAAACGCAGCGGCCGCACGACGGTGCCACAGATTTTTATTGATGCGCAGCACATTGGCGGCTGCGACGATCTTTACGCACTGGAAGGCCGTCAAGGACTTGACCCCTTACTCCAGGCATAATTTTTCGTTCAAACAATTTTAACTTACAGGATTGAGTAACATGTCAGAACAAAGCTCCAACGAAATGCAGTTCCAGATTCAGCGCGTTTACACAAAAGATGTCTCTTATGAAGCGCCAAACGCGCCGCAGGTTTTCCAGAAAGAGTGGGAGCCTGAGGTGAAACTGGATCTCGATACCGCGTCTTCTCAGCTCGCTGATGAAGTTTATGAAGTGGTGCTGCGCGTGACTGTTACTGCAACCGTGGGCGAAGATACGGCGTTCCTGTGTGAAGTTCAGCAGGCAGGTATCTTTACCATCAGCGGTATTGAAGGCACGCAAATGGCGCATTGCCTCGGCGCCTACTGCCCGAACATTCTGTTCCCTTATGCGCGTGAATGCGTGACCAGCCTTGTTTCACGCGGCACCTTCCCGCAGCTCAATCTGGCTCCGGTAAACTTTGATGCTTTGTTCATGAACTATCTGCAGCAGCAGGGTGAAGGCGAAGCACCGCGTCAGGATGCCTGATGACAACGCGCAACGCTTCGATTAGCGTCATCGGTGCCGGCTCTTACGGCACCGCATTGGCGATCACGCTGGCCCGCAATGGGCATCCAGTGCTGCTGTGGGGGCACAATCCTGCAAAGGTTGCGCAACTGCAAGCCGAACGCTGTAACAGCGTTTTCCTTCCTGACGTTCCTTTCCCTGACAACCTGGTTCCTGAAGCCGATTTGGCCAAGGTGGTCACTGCCAGCCGCGATTTGCTGGTGGTCGTGCCAAGTCATGTGTTTGGCGAGGTGTTAACCCAAGTCAAACCTCATCTGCAGGCGGATTCGCGTCTGGTCTGGGCGACCAAGGGGTTGGAGAAAGAGACGGGGCGCCTGTTGCAGGATGTGGCGCGCGAGATACTCGGCGACGCTATCCCTCTTGCTGTGATTTCTGGCCCCACCTTTGCCAAAGAGCTGGCGGCAGGTATGCCGACCGCGATCGCATTGGCGGCCACCGATGCGCAATTTGCTGACGATTTGCAGCAAAAGATGCACTGTGGCAAAAGTTTTCGCGTCTATAGCAATCCTGATTTTATTGGCGTGCAGCTGGGTGGTGCGGTGAAAAACGTCATTGCCATTGGCGCTGGTATGTCCGACGGTATCGGATTCGGTGCTAATGCGCGTACGGCATTGATTACCCGTGGCTTGGCGGAAATGAGCCGTTTGGGAGCCGCTTTGGGTGCCGACCCCACGACCTTTATGGGCATGGCAGGATTGGGCGACCTGGTGCTTACGTGTACCGATAACCAGTCGCGTAACCGCCGGTTTGGCATGATGCTGGGACAAGGTGAGCAGGTTGACGCGGCGCAGCGCATTATCGGACAAGTTGTAGAGGGGTATCGAAACACCAAAGAAGTCAAAGTGTTGGCTGAGCGATTAGGTGTTGAAATGCCCATTACCGAACAGATTTATCAGGTGCTGTATTGCCAAAAATCAGCGCGAGAGGCAGCATTGAGTTTACTTGGCCGTGCAAGCAAGGATGAAAACAGCCAGCGCTGAAGCAGGATGCACAGCGTAAACCTCTGTAGCGCCCTTCTGGCGCTTTTTTTATCAGGAGCACAGTGCAATGTCGTCTGAAGAGTTAGAGCTGGTCTGGAACCATATCAAAGCAGAAGCCAGAGCGTTGGCAGACTGCGAACCGATGCTAGCCAGTTTTTACCACGCGACGTTGCTTAAGCATGAAAATCTGGGTAGCGCACTAAGCTATATGCTGGCCAATAAGCTGGCCAATCCCATCATGCCCGCTATCGCTATCCGTGAAGTGGTTGAAGAAGCATACCGTGAAGATCCGGAAATGATTGTTTCTGCCGCTTATGACATCCAGGCCGTACGCCAGCGCGATCCCGCCATCGATAAATATTCCACTCCGCTGCTCTATTTGAAAGGGTTTCACGCCCTGCAGGCATATCGTATTGGTCACTGGCTGTGGAAAGAGGGGCGCCGGGCGCTGGCAGTGTACCTGCAAAATGAGATTTCTGTCTCTTTTGCCGTGGATATCCACCCTGCCGCCCGTATTGGCCGGGGCATCATGCTGGATCACGCCACGGGTATTGTGATTGGCGAAACGGCAGTGGTGGAAAATGACGTGTCCATTTTGCAATCTGTCACGCTCGGCGGGACCGGCAAAACCAGCGGCGATCGCCATCCGAAAATTCGTGAAGGGGTGATGATTGGCGCGGGCGCGAAAATTCTCGGCAATATTGAGGTTGGGCGCGGCGCTAAAATTGGCGCGGGATCGGTGGTGTTGCAGCCGGTGCCTCCGCATACTACGGCTGCGGGCGTACCCGCGCGCATCGTCGGTAAGCCCGGCAGCGAAAAACCGTCAATGGATATGGATCAACACTTCACCGGCGCCGGTTTTGAATACGGTGACGGCATTTAATTTTGCACGCGCGCGCCGGTGTAATCGAGCTGGCGCCATGCCTCATAAACCACCACCGAAACCGCGTTTGATAAATTCATGCTGCGGCTATCAGGCATCATAGGAATGCGAATTTTTTGCTCCGCGGGTAGCGCATTAAGAATCTCAGCGGGCAGTCCTCGGCTCTCTGGCCCAAACAACAAATAATCTCCCGCCTCGTAATGCACGGCGCTGTGCGCAGGCGTTCCCTTTGTGGTCAACGCAAACAAGCGCGTTGGCGCTTCGGCAGTTAAAAACGCGTTATAGTTTGCGTGCTTTTTGAGGGACGTGTATTCGTGGTAATCAAGGCCGGCGCGGCGCAGTCGTTTGTCATCCCAGGCAAATCCCAAAGGCTCAATTAAATGCAGTTGGAAGCCGGTATTGGCGCACAAACGGATGATATTGCCAGTATTCGGTGGAATTTCAGGTTCAAACAAAACAATGTTAAGCATAAGGCCCCCGGAAACGAGGGCCGAAGCATAGCAAATTATTGACGGGCAGAGTACAAAGGCAACCATATCGTCAGGCGTAAGCCGCCTAATGGACTGTCGTCGGCTTTGACCCAACCACGATGCTGCTGCACGGCGGTTTCAACAATCGCTAATCCCAAACCGGTTCCGCCTGATTCGCGATCGCGTGCCTCATCCGTGCGGTAGAAAGGCCGGAAAATCTGTTCGCGATCTTCCGGGCTGACGCCGGGACCGTCGTCATCCACATGAATCGTAATTCCCTCAATATCCACCGCAAAACTGACGCTGATATGCGTATGGGAATAACGCAGTGCGTTGCGAACAATATTTTCCAGTGCGCTTTCCAGCGCGTGGGGGTTGCCATAGAGCGGCCACGGGCCGGGGGGATAGGGCACATCCATGGTTTTACCCATCTGCTCGGCTTCAAACCGGGCATCTTCCAGTACGCCAGTCCACAGCTGATTGGCTTTCATGGCTTCGCTGACCAACGCGTTTTTGTGCTGCGTTCGCGACAGCACCAGTAAATCGTTGATCATGCCGTCAAGGCGCTGGGCTTCCGTTTCGATGCGGCCAAGTTCCTTGCTCTCACCCTGGCGCCTGCGCAACAGGGCGGTGGCCAACTGCAAACGCGTGAGCGGCGTGCGCAGCTCGTGACTGATATCGGACAGCAGACGCTGCTGTGCCGTCATCATGCGTTCAAGTGCACTCACCATCTGATTAAAGCTTGAGCCTGCGGCAAGAAACTCTTGGGGGCCAGATTCAAGTTCAGGATGCTGGCGTAAGTTACCGCTCGCGACCTCATCTGCGGCATATTTTAGCTTGCGAGCGGGTCGCGCTAAGCTCCAGGCCAGCCAGAGTAGCAACGGGGAGCTGATCAGCATGGTAACAATCAGCAGTAAAAGCGGGCGATCGAACAGTAAGTTAACGAAATCGAGCTGTGAACTGGTGGCAGGACGAATCAAATAGAGCTGATAATTGTCCTCCCCATCCCGCACGGCAAAGGGGCCGACCATTTCTACGCGACCATATTTTTTCTTTTGCGGATGATCGGCGTTGTCGGATTGACCAATAAAATTACGAATAACCTGCATTTCGTTGTGTTGGGCGCCAATAACGCGCCCTTCACTGGTCACCAAAAGCAAACGCTGCCCCGGTGGCGCCCACTTATCGATAGCGCGAAACAGCCGTCGCCACCACATCAAGTCGTTGGGCGGATCTTGTGAAAGCTCCGCTTCCACATGCTGTTCTATCATGGTGCCTTGGCGTTGTTCGCTCTCCAGCAGCGCTGTCATCTGGCGCGAATCCAGCTTAGGCACCATCAACACCAGCATCAATACCAACGCCAACGTTAACCAAAAAATGGCGAAGATGCGGGTGGTCAAACTTCCTATCATGATGCTGAAACCATGAGATAACCGCGTCCGCGCAGCGTTTTAAACCACGAGTGGCCATCGCGGCGTTCAGGCAATTTACGGCGTAGATTAGAGATGTGCATATCAATAGCGCGATCAAAGGGCGTGAGACGCTTGCCCAGCACTTCTTGACTGAGGTGTTCGCGCGAGACAACTTGGCCTAAGTGCTGTGCCAGTAAATAAAGCAGTGTGAATTCCGTACCGGTCAGATCCAGCGTTTCACTATCAAAACTGGCTTCCTGACGGCCCGGATTTAGGCGCAGGCAGTCAACTTCAAGCGTTGGCGAACTGTTATCATGCTGCTGTTGCTGTTCGCTCCAGTTAGAACGGCGCAAAATCGCTCGGATACGGGCCACCAGTTCGCGATCGTTAAACGGTTTGGGTAAATAATCATCCGCGCCCAATTCTAATCCCAGTACCCGATCGAGCTCGCTGCCGCGTGCGGTGAGCATGATGACCGGCGTCTGGTGCTGCTGGCGCAACTCTTTCAGCGTGTCGATACCGTTTTTCTTCGGCATCATCACATCAAGCAACAGCAAATCCACGGAATTGTCCAACAGGTTAAGCGCCTGCTCACCATCGCTGGCGACAATCACCTCAAAACCTTCCATTTCAAGCAGTTCTTTAAGCAGCGAAGTCAATTCGCGATCGTCATCAACCAACAGGATTTTATGCATTTTTATTGCCCTCCGCAGGCAAAATACCGTGTTCTTATACTGGCAATCCAACGCTTTACTTAGTTTTACACCCCCTGACGGATGTTTGCAGCTACGGTCGTACACTGGCTCTCGTTGAATCGCAAAACGGAACGAACTGGGAGTAGAACGATGCGCCATTTAACCGTCGTCGTCATTGCCTCAGTGATGGTGTTAAGCCACACCAGCGCGGCAAGGGCAGACACCACGACGATGGGTGAGATGCATCAGGCTGGTGGATTGACGACAGGCAGTATGACGCATAATCCGCAAAGCAACATGTTCGACGGCATTGAACTCACTGAACAGCAGCGGCAGCAGATGCGCGATCTGATGCAGCAAGCCCGACATGAAAGGCCCGCGTTAAGCGTTCAGGATGTTGAAACTATGCATGACCTTGTGACAGCAGACAAATTTAACGAATCGGCTATCCGACAGCAGGCAGAAAAACAAGTTCGCGCCCAAGTTGAACTGCAAGTCGAGATGGCGCGAGTACGCAATCAGATGTATCACCTGCTAACGCCTGCGCAGCAAGCGACATTGCAGAAGAACTATGAGCGTCGCCTTCTAGAAATGCGTCGGCTCTCGAAATTGCAGCCATCCTCATCGCTGCATGCAGTGAGTAGTACCAGCAGTAACCAGTAACATAGTATCCCTGTTTTCCTTGCCATAGACACCATCCCTGTCTTCCCCGCCATGATGGCGGGGTTTTTTTTGCTGAAAATCTGCTGGGGATGCGCTCATAGAAAGCCACTGCTTTTCGTAAGCTGCATAACGCGCTCAGTCTAAGACAGGCAAGAGGAGTGGCAACGATTCGCGCTGTGCTGGCTCCGTACGCTGATGGTAGAATTACTTTATCTGCGGCTAACCGTTAGGCGCCAGCGAGGCACGGTATGGATTCCAGCTATGCAAAATTAGTTAATCGGGCGGCGCTGGCGGCGACCACGCTGGCGACGCTCCTGTTAATTGTGAAGATTTTCGCCTGGTGGTACACCGGCTCTGTCAGCGTCTTGGCTGCGCTCGTGGATTCCCTGGTGGATATTGCTGCTTCCCTGACGAACTTGCTGGTGGTGCGCTATTCACTGCAGCCCGCTGACGATGATCACACCTTCGGCCACGGTAAGGCCGAGTCGCTCGCCGCACTGGCACAGAGCATGTTCATTTCGGGCTCCGCGTTGTTTTTGTTCCTGACGGGGATCCAGCATTTGGCTTCGCCCGAAACGCTGCATGCCCCACTGGTTGGCATTGTTGTCACGCTGGTCGCACTTTTCTCTACGCTGCTTTTGGTCGCTTTTCAACGCTGGGTCGTGCGGCACACCGGCAGTCAGGCGATCCGCGCGGATATGCTGCATTATCAATCCGATGTGGTAATGAACGGCGCGATTTTGATTGCGTTGGGTCTCAGTAGCTATGGCTTCGTGCGCGCCGATGCGCTCTTCGCGTTGGGGATCGGAATATATATCCTTTATAACGCGTTGCGCATGGGCTACGAGGCAGTGCAATCGCTGCTCGACCGTGCGCTCCCCGAAGAAGAGAAGCAAATCATTATGGACGTGGTGAGCGGCTGGACAGGGGTACGTGGCGCGCACGCGTTACGCACCCGACAGTCCGGGCCAACGCGTTTTATCCAGCTGCATTTGGAAATGGACGATCACTTACCGCTGGTTCAGGCGCATCAAATGGCGGATGAAATTGAGCGCGCGCTGCGGGTAAAATTCCCAGGCTCTGACGTCATCATTCATCAGGATCCCTGCTCCGCCGTGCCTCATCATCAGCGCGGCTTTTTTAGCATAAAAGAATGAATATCAATGGGTTAAGTTTCATTGTCTCTTCATTTTTAACAATTTCGTAAAAAATTAGCGAAAACTTGTCTGACCTGAATCAATTCAGCTGCAAGCCTTTGATATACTATTTGCAACTATTAGCCAGGTGACGGCACGGTTCACCAGCGGATTGCCTGGCAGGAATAATCCTTCGTTTTGAACAATCCAGAGGTTGTCATGATCAAAAGAATCGGAGTACTGACCAGCGGCGGCGACGCCCCAGGCATGAACGCAGCCATTCGCGGAGTTGTCCGTTCCGCGCTGAGTGAAGGCCTTGAAGTTTTTGGTATCTACGACGGCTATCTGGGATTGTACGAAGACCGCATGATCAACCTCGACCGGTATAGCGTTTCCGATATGATCAATCGCGGCGGTACCTTCTTGGGGTCTGCTCGTTTTCCTGAGTTCCGCAACGATGAAGTGCGTCAGGTCGCGATTGAAAATATGAAGAAGCGAGGTATCGATGCGCTGGTCGTTATCGGTGGTGACGGTTCTTATATGGGCGCTAAACGCCTGACCGAGATGGGCTTTCCCTGCATCGGGCTGCCTGGCACCATTGATAATGACGTTGCCGGCACCGATTACACTATCGGCTATTTCACCGCGTTGGAAACGGTTGTTGAAGCCATTGACCGCCTGCGCGACACCTCTTCCTCACATCAGCGTATCTCGATTGTGGAAGTGATGGGGCGCTACTGCGGCGATCTCACCTTAGCGGCCTCGATCGCTGGCGGCTGCGAGTTTATTGTCCTGCCAGAAATTCCTTATACGCGTGAAGAGCTGGTTGAAGAGATTAAAGCAGGTATCGCGAAGGGTAAAAAACACGCCATCGTGGCGATCACCGAGCACATTTGCGATATCGACGACTTGGCGAAATTCATTGAGTCGGAAACCAAGCGTGAAACGCGCGCCACGGTCTTGGGCCATATTCAGCGTGGCGGCGCGCCTTGCGCCTATGACCGTATTCTGGCGTCGCGCATGGGCGCGTACTCCATTGAGCTGCTGCTGCAAGGCTATGGTGGTCGCTGTGTCGGCATCCAAAATGAAAAGATGGTGCACCACGACATCATCGACGCCATTGAAAACATGAAGCGTCCGTTTAAACGCGACTGGCTGGATACGGCGAAAAAACTCTACTGATTTTACGACACGCAGGCGCGAGACCGTCGCGCCTCTTTTTTTCTTTTCTATATTCTTTCGCGTTATAAAGGCTCATTTTTAATTCTTTAAGCTGCCAATAAGTTTATGTCAGTCTTGCGCAATAACGACCTCGGGAGAGCAAGCAATGAACAAGTGGAGTATTGGCATTACCCTTTTACTGGCTTCTACCAGCGTTTTGGCAAAGGATATTCAGCTTTTAAACGTCTCTTACGATCCCACCCGTGAGCTTTACGAACAGTACAACAAAGCCTTTAGTGCGCACTATAAGCAAGAAACGGGCGACAACGTGGTTATTCGTCAATCGCACGGCGGCTCGGGTAAGCAAGCGACTTCGGTTATCAACGGTATTCGTGCCGATGTGGTGACGCTTGCGCTGCAATCGGATATAGACGCCATCGCCGAACGTGGTCGCATTGATAAAAACTGGATCAAACGCCTGCCAGATAACTCCGCGCCCTATACGTCAACCATCGTGTTCCTGGTGCGCAAGGGCAATCCCAAGGGGATTCATGACTGGAGCGACCTGACGAAGCCGGGCGTTTCAGTTATCACGCCCAATCCAAAAACCTCCGGTGGCGCACGCTGGAACTATTTGGCCGCGTGGGGTTGGGCGCTTGATCATAACAATGGCGATCAGGCCAAAGCACAGGCCTATGTCAAAGCGCTGTTCAAAAATGTCGAAGTTCAGGATTCTGGCGCGCGCGGTGCAACAAATACCTTTGTTGAGCGTGGCATTGGCGATGTGTTGATTGCATGGGAAAACGAAGCCTATTTGGCGGTAAATAAACTGGGCAAAGACAAATTCGAGATCATCACGCCAAGCGAGTCTATTCTGGCGGAGCCGACGGTCTCGGTGGTCGATAAAGTGGTTGATGAGCAGGGTACGCGTAAAGTGGCTGACGCCTACTTGAAATACCTCTACTCGCCAGAAGGGCAAACCATCGCCGCACAGAACTTCTACCGTCCACGCGACCCGGAAGTCGCGAAAAAGTTTGCCAGCACCTTTGCGCCGGTCAAACTGTTTACCATCGACAGCAAATTTGGCGGCTGGGCGCAGGCACAAAAAGCACACTTTGCTGACGGCGGTAGCTACGACCAGATCATGAAACCGTAATCGCGCGCGTGTAGTATTGAAGCGGTCAGCCTTGTGCTGGCCGTTTTCGTTTCGGCAGTTAATCGCTTGGGCGCGGTGTGTAATTGAGGAGTGGGGCTATGCGGGAGCGTCGCTATGCGCTCAAGGTGCTGATGATGAGCGTGTTAATTCTGGTTGTCGCGCTTGTCGCGGGTGCCTGGCACTGGCATAAAAATGCGGATGCACTCTGGCAAATTGTCAGTGAGAAATGCGTGCCCAACATGGCCCGCACCGGCAACCCCGCGCCCTGCGATCGCGTTGATACGGCGCAAGGCTTTGTTATCCTAAAAGATCGCAATGGGCCGCTACAGTATTTATTAATTCCTATCGCGCGTATTACCGGCATGGAGAGCCCCGCGCTGCTGCAACCGGATACGCCTAATCTGTTCGCTGAAGCCTGGCAAGCACGCGGGCGGCTGGCGGAGAAGCGCGGCGCACCGATTGCCGATAGTGCCTTGTCGCTGGCTATCAATTCGCAATATGGCCGTACGCAAAATCAGCTGCATATTCATCTCTCCTGCCTGCGTCCTGACGTGCGTCGACAGCTGGACAGCCTGAACCCACAGCTCAGCGCGCGGTGGCAGCCGGTAACGCTGCTTCAACATCGCTACCTGATCCGCACGCTTACAGAGGCTGAGTTAAACGACGAGAGCGCGTTTCTCCGTTTGGCAAACGAAATACCGGCGGCACGGGCAGCGATGGGAGAATATGGTTTAGCCATGACGACGCTACCAGACGGGCGACTGGTATTATTGGCGGTGGCACGAAGCTGGTTGGCGTTGAATCGGGGATCGGCAGAAGAGTTGCAGGATCATCAATGCCAGATCCTGCAACAGCCATAGCGGCCCGACGGGCCGCACAGCGCGATTAGGCGCTTTTCGCCGCGGCAGCGGCTTTCACGATGGCGGCAAAGGCATCGGCTTTCAGTGAAGCTCCGCCCACCAGCGCGCCGTCGATATCGGGCTGAGTAAACAGTTCAGCCGCGTTCTTGTCGTTCACAGAACCGCCGTACTGAATGATGACCTGCTGCGCGATCGCCGCATCTTTTTTCGCGATATGGTCGCGGATAAATTTGTGAACCGCTTGTGCCTGCGCGGGGGTCGCGGATTTGCCGGTACCAATCGCCCAAACGGGCTCATAGGCGATAACGACGCCTTCGAAAGCTGCTGCGCCCTGCGTTTCCAGCACGGCATCAATCTGACGCGCGCACACTTCTTCCGTTTTACCCGCTTCGTTTTCTGCGTCGGTTTCACCAATGCACAGCACCGGTACCAAACCTGCTTCTTTCAGCACGGCGAATTTTTTGGCAATCAGCTCGTCGCTCTCTTTGTGGTAAGTGCGGCGTTCTGAGTGACCAATAATGATGTATTTCGCGCCGACATCCTTGAGCATGTCAGCCGAGGTTTCACCGGTAAACGCACCTGACAAATTCACATCCACGTTCTGCGCACCTAAGGCAATGTGGCTATCGGAAAGGGCGTGATGCGCCTGATCGAGATAGAGCGCAGGAGGAGCAATCGCGACACCGCAGCCTTCCACACCGGACAGTGCGTTGCGCAGACCGTCAATCAGCTCGCCCGTCATGTGCTTGCTGCCATTCAGTTTCCAGTTACCCATAACCAGTGGATGTCGCATTCTTTCCTCCGCATAACGCGATTGGTGAAAAAGCGCTGCCCGCAGGCAGCGATGTCTGCCAGACAGTATAATGATCAAATGTATCGCTGGCTTTGCTTTTCGTCATTTTCAGTGAACGACTCAGGGGGTTGCGAGCGCCAGTTTTATCGGTTCAACGGCGAACGTCAGTCCCTTATCGCCATTATCCGCGACCACAAAGCGCAGCGCGCCTTCGGTGCGAGAAAAATAGCGTACGCCCTTGCCCGCGCTGAGTAATTCACTGAGCTTTTTACGGCCATCGTCTGCCGATAAACCCGGTATAAAGAAGCGTAGCATCGCGGTCATATAATCCATGGCGCGTTCCTGAGCCGCCTTCATGTCCGGACCGGGAACGGGTAGCCAGGTAATTTGCAGCGTTTTGATCTTGCCCGTGCCCTGTTCAAGCGCCGTTGAAGCATACAGCGTCTCACTGATCTTACTGGCGGCGCGCGTGAGGTTGCTGTTGTCCCCGCGGCTGTCGATGGCACGGTACTCCATCAGCGGAAGCGTCGGGTTAGTGACATTGAACTTTTCGCGAAACTGCCCGATGGTCATATCGAACGTGGGCGCGCCAGCCAGTAAATAGGGCGCGGCGGGCAGATGATTACCGCGATCCTGCGGTATCGCGTCCTCGGCAACAGCGGGGAAGATCAGCGCGAGGCTCACCAGCAGCGCCACGGGCAGGTTGTTCATTGCTACGACCCTGAATCATTAACTTAGGCCACGATTAGAACGGTTTTTACCCTGTAAAGTCAAAAGCCGACCGGGAAAATCCTCATCTTTATCGCGGCCCTGTTTACCAGTAATGCTCGCTGGTCATGTGCCCCGGCTTGCGCTTGAAGTGCTTGCGCATCTCTCGCGTATCTTTCAGCAGCTGCTGTGTGTCACGCACCATCTGTGGATTGCCGCACAGCATCACATGGCTGCTTTCTGCATTCAACGTGAGCCCCACTGCGCCTTCCAGTTCGCCGTTCTCAATCAGCTGTGGTATCCGGCCGTGCAGGGCACCTGGCGCGGCTTCCCGGCTGACTACCGTTTGAATCTGCAGTTTGCCCGCATAGCGTTGCTGCAGTTGTTGCATCAGCGGCAGAAAGCTGAGGTCTGCGGCATAGCGCGTGGCATGTACCAGCACAATATTCTCGAAACGGTCCAGTGCTTCACCCTGCTGTAAAATCGAGAGATAAGGTCCGATTGCCGTGCCGGTCGCCAGCATCCATAGCGTCTTGCAGTCGGGAATTTCGTCCAGCACAAAGAAACCGGCAGCCTCTTTGGTGACCATCACCTTATCGCCCGGCTTCAGCGCCTGTAAACGCGGGCTGAGTTTGCCCTCCGGCACGTTAACCAGGTAAAACTCCAGAAGTGGATCGCTGGGTGCATTCACATAGGAATAGGCGCGCTGAACCCGCTCGCCCTCGATTTCTAACGCTAACTTGGCAAACTGCCCGGCGGTAAATCGCGCAATCGGTGCAGTGACGCGCAGGCTAAATAGCGTCTCGGTCCAATTTTTCACCTCGTGTACTTCGGCATCAATCCACTCCGCCATGATCGCTCCTTAGAATCGATTATTCCGGTAGGCCATTATCATCGCCAGCCCGTCATCGAATTGCCAGCGCTTGGCCGCCGAAAGCGCCCTTACAGACAAATCTTGCGCACAGATCAATAAGTGTAGTAATCGCTTTACAACATCGGTAATCCAGCTTGACGCCCTAACCCTATCCTCATTTTTGCCTGTCCCTCGCTTTGTCATCAGATCCTGATATTTTTGCCGCCAGCGCTCCTTCCGCGCAGCATGACATGCTGCGCGAAGGGGGAGAGATGATTCATTTGTTTCCTGGCGAAACCCACATGCAAAACCGTTTTCTGCTCTTTATGCTCATCGTGCTGGTGGCCGTTGGTCAGATGGCACAAACCATCTATGTGCCCGCGATGGCGGAGATGGCCGCCGCGCTGAATGTGCGCAGCGGATCAATGCAGCAGGTCATGGCTGCCTATCTGATGACCTACGGCGGATCGCAATTGATCTACGGTCCGCTCTCCGATCGTATCGGGCGCCGACCGGTGATCTTTACGGGCATGGCCATCTTTGCTGTGGGTGCCACGCTGGCAATGCTGGCACCCACGCTCACGCTTCTGGTGCTGGGCAGTGCGGTGCAGGGCTTGGGAACGGGCGTGGCGGGCGTGATGGCCCGCGCGATGCCGCGCGATTTGTTCGCCAGCGGTGCGCTGCGGCGCGCAAATAGCCTGCTGAATATGGGCATTCTGGTCAGTCCGCTGCTGGCACCGGTGATAGGTGCGCTGCTGACTCACCTGTTTGGCTGGCACGCCTGCTTCGCCTTTCTACTCATGCTGTGCCTTGGCGTGACGGTATCCATGGCGCGCTGGCTCCCGGAAACGCGCCCGACACAAACCACCGTGACGCCGTTTATGCGGCGCTACCTCACGCTATTAAGTGACGGGCATTTCGTGCGCTATCTGATGCTGCTGATCGGTGCGCTGGCAGGCATTGCGGTGTTTGAAGCCAGCTGTGGCGTATTACTGGGTGGCGTACTCAAACTGGAGGGGCTAACGGTGAGTATCCTGTTTATCCTGCCCATTCCGGCGGCGTTCTTTGGCGCCTGGTACGCGGGGCGCGAGCAAAAATCCTGGCATACGCTGATGTGGCACGGCGTAAATAGCTGTTTGCTGGCGGGCTTGCTGATGTGGATGCCCGCCTGGTTTGGCGTAATGAATATTTGGACGCTGTTGGTTCCCGCGGCGCTGTTTTTCTTTGGCGCAGGGATGCTGTTTCCACTGGCAACCTCAGGCGCAATGGAACCCTATGCGTGGCTGGCTGGCACCGCAGGCGCATTGATTGGTGGATTGCAAAATTTGGGGTCGGGCGTGGTGGCATGGCTGTCAGCATTGCTGCCGCAGCACGATCAATCCAGTATCGGCCTGTTAATGTTCACCACGTCCTTGGTGATGCTGCTGTGCTGGTGGCCGCTGTCACGTCATCCGGAAAGCGGCAACCAAACCATTACAGGATAAAAGGATGCAGCGCTGCGTCTTTGCGATCCAGATAATGGATCGACTGGATGCGGCGCAGCGTGCGTGATTTACCGCGAATCAACAGCGTTTCACTGGTGGCGATATTCTCTTTACGCGTGATGCCTTTCAGCAGATCGCCGGTGGTAATCCCGGTGGCGGCGAAGATAACGTTATCGTTACGCGCCATTTGCCCCAGCGAAAGCACCTCGCCAGCGCGAATGCCCATCTCTGCACAGCGCTGCAGCTCTTGCTCGCCGAGGCGTCTGTTCTCTTCGCTGTCGCCTTTTACCTGATGACGCGGCAACAAGCGCGCCTGCATATCGCCGTCCAGGGCGCGGATCACCGCGGCTGAGACGACGCCCTCTGGCGCACCGCCGATGCCGTAGAGCACATCGACTTCGCTATCGGGCATGCAGGTCAGAATGGAGGCCGCCACGTCGCCGTCCGGGAAGGCAAACACCCGTACCCCTAGCTGCTGCAGCTCAGCAATAACGGCATCATGGCGCGGTTTGGCCAGAATCGACACGGTAAGCTGTGTCAACGGCTTACCCAGCGCCACAGCAATGTTGCGTAAATTGGTTGCTAGCGGCTGCGTGAGATCGATAGCCCCGCGTGCGCCAGGGCCGACAATCAGCTTTTCCATGTACATATCGGGCGCGTGCAGGAATGTGCCTTTGTCACCTACGGCCAGCACCGCCAGCGCGTTGGCCTGGCCCATTGCTGTCATGCGCGTACCTTCAATCGGATCCACGGCAATGTCGACGGCATCACCACATCCACGACCGACTTTTTCACCAATGTACAGCATCGGTGCATCGTCGATTTCGCCTTCGCCAATCACGATGGTACCGTCGATGTTCAGGGTGTTGAGCATAATGCGCATGGCATTGACCGCCGCGCCATCGGCGGCGTTCTTGTCGCCGCGTCCTAACCAGTTATAGCCCGCTAAAGCAGCGGCTTCGGTCACGCGGGAAAATTCAATCGCGAGTTCTCGTTTCATGGTGGCACCTGATCAAAAACAGGCGGGCAGTGTAGCACAGCGGAGGAGAGGGGGAGGGGGGAGGAAAACCTGCGGCAGGGCGCCGCAGGTTAAACAGAGATTACTCAGCGTCTTCCCATGAACGGGCACGGGCTACCGCTTTCTGCCAGCCAGCGTAGAGCACGTTACGCTGCGTGGTTTCGATGGTTGGACGGAACTCGCGTTCAATGACGGCTTTCGCACGCACCTCTTCCAAATCGCTCCAGAAGCCCACCGCCAGACCCGCCAGGTAGGCAGCACCTAACGCAGTCACTTCGCGCACTTCCGGACGCTCAACGCGCGTGCCGAGAATGTCTGACTGGAACTGCATCAGGAAGTTGTTGGCAACGGCACCGCCGTCAACGCGCAGCGATTGCAGGCGAGTACCCGCATCATTCTGCATCGCTTCCAGTACGTCGCGCGTCTGGTAGGCAATCGATTCCAGGGTGGCGCGAATAATGTGGTTAGCATTCGCTCCGCGCGTCAGGCCGAAGATGGCACCACGCGCATAGGGGTCCCAATAAGGCGCACCCAAGCCAGTAAAGGCCGGCACCATATAAACGCCGTTGGTGTCTTTGACTTTCAGCGCAAAGTATTCGGAATCGGTTGAATCGCTGATCAACTTCATCTCGTCACGCAGCCATTGGATAGAGGCACCGCCGATAAAGACCGCGCCTTCCAGCGCATAGTTCACTTCACCGCGTGGGCCGCAGGCGATGGTGGTGAGCAGGCCATGGGTAGACGTGACCGCTTCGGTGCCGGTGTTCATCAGCATAAAGCAGCCCGTACCGTAGGTGTTTTTCGCCATGCCCGGCTGTACGCAAAGTTGGCCATACAGGGCCGCCTGCTGGTCGCCAGCGATACCGGCAATCGGAATACGCGTGCCGCCTTTACCGCCAATGTTGGTCTGACCATACACTTCGGAAGAGCTTTTCACTTCTGGCAGCATTTCACGCGGAATATCCAGGATCTCCAGCATGCGCTCATCCCACTCCAACTTGTGGATGTTATACATCATGGTACGCGATGCGTTGGTGTGGTCTGTAACGTGAACGCGCCCTTGCGTCATTTTCCAGATAAGCCAGGTGTCAACGGTACCAAAGAGCAGCTCACCGCGTTTAGCACGCTCACGCGCACCTTCAACGTTATCTAAAATCCACTTCACTTTGGTGCCGGAGAAGTACGGGTTAATCACCAGACCGGTAGTGTGCTGGATGTACTCTTCCAGCCCCTCTTTCTTCAGCTTATTACAGTAATCTGCTGTGCGCGGATCCTGCCAAACGATAGCGTTGTAAACCGGCTTGCCGCTCTCTTTATCCCACACGATGGCGGTTTCACGCTGGTTGGTGATACCGATCGCGGCGATTTGATCGGAGCTGATGTCGGCATGTGCCAGCACTTCAACCAGGGTTGAGCTCTGTGAGGCCCAGATGTCCATGGGATCGTGCTCTACCCAGCCCGCTTTCGGGTAGATCTGGGTAAATTCGCGCTGTGAAACGGCAACGATATTGGCGTCATGATCGAGCACGACGGCACGTGAGCTGGTGGTGCCCTGGTCGAGCGCGACAATGTATTTTTTATCTGTCGTAGTCATTTACGTTTTCCCGATGATGAAGAGTGAAACTTACGCTTTACGCTGCTCTGCGCGCGCAATCGGCTTTTCTGTTGTGGTAATCGCCGCTGCGGCAACCGGCAGATGACGGCCAATCAGCGCACGATAACCGAAAGCACCTAAGCAGGCACCGACCAGCGGGCCAAAAATAGGAACCAGGAAGTAAGGAATATCTTTGCCGCCCGTGAAGGCGACATCGCCCCAACCGGCAATGAATGCGAACAGTTTAGGACCAAAATCACGCGCCGGGTTCAGGGCGAAGCCGGTCAGTGGGCCCATTGAACCGCCGATCACGGCGACCAGCAGACCGATCAGCAGCGGTGCCAGCGGACCACGCGGAACGCCGTTGCCATCATCCGTTAACGCCATGATAACCGCCATCAACACAGCGGTAATCACCATCTCAACCAGGAAAGCCTGTGCCACGCTGATGTGCGGGTTAGGGTAAGTTGAGAAGATGCCTGCCAGGTCAAGGCTTTGTACGCTTCCGCGTACCATTTGGTGGCTGGCTTCGTAGTCAAAGAACAGATTGTAGTAAAGTCCGTAAACCAGAGCAGCGGCACAGAAAGCGCCGGCAACCTGCGCCAGAATGTACGGCAGCACTTTGCGGCCTTCAAAATTCGCAAACAGACACAACGCAACGGTTACGGCTGGGTTAAGGTGTGCACCTGACACGCCTGCACTCAGATAAACCGCCATGGAGACAGCTAGACCCCAGATAATACAGATTTCCCACTGACCGAACGCGGCACCCGCCAGTTTCAGAGCAGCCACACAACCTGCGCCGAAAAAGATGATCAACCCGGTGCCAAGAAACTCGGCGATGCACTGACCTTTAAGCGTATTCGTAGTCTGACTCATAATGGCATTCCTGAAGCGAGGTTAAATTTTATCAGTTTTTGTTCTCAATCCATGAGTCACCCAGCTCTAATGTAGGGCTGATGTAAATTTATCGTTAACGAGCATAAACGAGAAATACCGCGCTTAAGATCTGTGTAGTGCGTCATAAAAATGAGCGTTTTCGCGTATTTTACCTTTCTTTAAGGGTCACAAAGGGCCCCTTCGGGCGTCTATAAGCGTGACCGCGCGCAAAATTGCGCGATCCTGAGCGTTTGATTAAGCATAAACTGAAAAGTGTTACAGACTTCCCGCGCAAGCCCTGTGCCACTGGACTTGCCGCAGATGGCTACTTACAATCGACCTATCGTGGCTGGCTACCTGTAATCGTGCAGCCCCAGCGCTATCAACGCCTTGCAAGAATCAGGAGAGGTTAGAAAGATGTCATTTGAAGTGTTCGAAAAACTGGAAGCGAAAGTACAGCAGGCGATTGATACCATCACGCTGCTGCAGATGGAAATCGAAGAGCTGAAAGAGCAGAACAATACGCTGAAAAACGAAGCCAGCCAGGCTTCCGGCAATCACGAAGCGCTGATGCGTGAAAATCAGCATCTGAAAGAAGAGCAGCATGTGTGGCAGGAGCGCCTGCGTGCACTACTGGGAAAAATGGAAGAAGTTTAAGCGTCGTGGCTTAAACCAACGGGTGCCTCGGCACCCGTTTTTGTTTGCGTGATGCGCTTATTCGATATCCAGCGCATCTTCAGACAGGATAATGCCGGTGTTGTCGGCGTAAAGGTGATCGCCTGAGAAGAATGTCACGCCACCAAAGTTGACCCGCACGTCGCTTTCTCCGATGCCTTCACCCGCTGCGCCAACCGGAATGGCGGCAATCGCCTGAATGCCAATTTCCAGCTCTTCGAGTTCATCAACCTGACGTACCGAGCCGTAAACCACGATCCCTTCCCACTCGTTTTCTTGCGCCAGGCGCGCCAGCTGTGCATCAACCAGCGCACGACGGACCGAACCACCACCGTCGACAACCAGCACGCGTCCCCGGCCATTTTCCTCCAGCAGATCGTAGAGCAGGCCATTATCTTCGAAACATTTCACTGTGGTTATTTGACCACCGAAGGAGGTACGCCCGCCAAAGTTGGAAAAAAGCGGTTCAACCACATTCACTTCTTCATGGTAGATGTCACAGAGTTCAGATGTATCGTATTTCATAGGGATATCGTCTGTTTGCCACAGGAGCGGTAAGTATATCGCTTTCTGGCGATCGTTGGCAAAATCATCAGCCGCCAAAAAAAGCGCTGCATCAATATCCTGCGCAAAAAAATGCCCGGCACAAAGGCCGGGCAGTCGGGTAAAACGGGGGCTTACAGAATAAAGCGGCTGAGATCTTCGTCTGCCACCAGTACATCCAGATGTTTGCCCACGTACTCGGCATCGATGGTGATCGATTCGCCGTTGCGATCGCTGGCGTCGTAGGAGATATCTTCCATCAGACGCTCCAGCACGGTATGCAAGCGGCGCGCACCGATGTTCTCGGTGGTCTCGTTAACCTGCCAAGCCGCTTCAGCAATACGACGAATACCGTCTTCCGTGAACTCAACGTTGACGCCTTCGGTGCCCATCAGCGCTTTATACTGCACCGTCACGGAGGCATTCGGTTCGGTGAGGATACGTTCGAAATCGTTCACCGTCAGCGCCTGGAGCTCGACGCGAATCGGCAGACGGCCCTGCAGCTCTGGAATCAGGTCCGAGGGGCTGGCCACCTGGAATGCGCCAGAAGCAATAAACAGAATATGGTCGGTTTTTACCATGCCATGTTTGGTGGACACGGTGCAGCCTTCCACCAGCGGCAGCAGATCGCGCTGCACACCTTCACGCGAGACATCGGGGCCGGAAGATTGACCGCCGCGCTTACAAATTTTATCGATCTCGTCGATAAAGACGATGCCGTGCTGCTCAACGGCGTCAATTGCGTCCTGCTTTAACTCTTCCGGATTCACCAGCTTGGCGGCTTCTTCCTCGATCAGCAGCTTCATGGCGTCTTTAATTTTCAATTTGCGCGGCTTCTGCTTTTGACCGCCCAAGTTTTGGAACATCGACTGCAGCTGGCTCGTCATCTCTTCCATGCCCGGAGGCGCCATGATCTCAACGCCCGGTGCGGAAACCGCTAAATCAATTTCGATCTCTTTATCGTCGAGCTGGCCTTCGCGCAATTTTTTACGGAAAGATTGGCGTGCCGCAGAAGGCTCTGCGCTCTGCTCGGCCTGGCCCCAGTTATTTTTCGCCGGTGGGATCAGCACGTCGAGAATACGCTCTTCTGCCATCTCTTCAGCGCGGTATTTGTTCTTCTCGATCGCCTGGCTGCGCACCATTTTGATCGCCGAATCGGTCAGGTCGCGGATAATTGAATCCACTTCTTTACCCACATACCCAACTTCGGTGAATTTGGTGGCTTCTACTTTAATAAACGGCGCGTTTGCCAGCTTCGCCAAACGACGGGCGATTTCGGTTTTACCCACGCCAGTGGGGCCAATCATCAGAATATTTTTCGGGGTGACTTCATGGCGCAGCTCTTCATCAAGCTGCATACGGCGCCAGCGGTTGCGCAGCGCAATCGCCACGGCCTTCTTTGCACCGTCCTGGCCGATGATAAAGCGGTTGAGTTCGCTAACAATCTCGCGGGGAGTCATCTCAGACATGATTTAAATCCTTACGCCTTGGACGGTAATTCTTCAAAGTTAATATTATGGTTAGTGTAAATGCAGATATCGCCCGCGATGTTCAGCGCTTTTTCAACAATATCGTGTGCACCAATCTCAGTGTTTTCCAGCAGCGCGCGTGCGGCTGCTTGTGCGTAAGGCCCACCGGAGCCGATAGCAATCAAATCGTTTTCTGGCTGAATCACATCACCGTTGCCGCTAATAATCAGCGAAGAGTTCTCATCGGCAACCGCCAGCAAGGCTTCAAGGCGACGCAGCATGCGGTCGGTGCGCCAGTCTTTCGCTAATTCTACCGCCGCTTTAACCAGATGCCCCTGATGCATCTCAAGCTTACGCTCGAACAGTTCAAACAGCGTGAAGGCATCTGCGGTACCGCCAGCAAAGCCAGCGATCACTTTATCGTTGTAGAGACGACGCACTTTTTTTACGTTGCCTTTCATTACGGTATTGCCGAGCGTTGCCTGGCCATCACCGCCAATCACCACGCGGCCATTGCGTCGTACACTCACTATCGTTGTCACGGGCAGACCCCTTGTTACATTAGAAATGGAACGCCGTGCACAGAGCACGGGTCAGCATGCAACCTGATATGGGGCGGGTTTAAGGTCTTTCAACCCCGCCGTTGTGACCATGATGAAATTGTAGGAAGAATCCGGAGAGAGGCCGCCCGGCGTGGACTGAAGAAGCACCGGGCGGTTTATAGGGGGCGATCAGGGAAGCGCGAGCGGAATACAGCTGCCGTGGCCGGCACTGCGCAGACGCTTGACGGTGCTGTCCGCGCTGCTGCGCTCTTTAAACGGACCAATGACCACGCGATTCCAGCCGCCGCCGGTGGTGATACGGCTTTCAAAGCCCTCGAACGCCAGGCCTGCGCGCACCGATTCCGCTTGATCGGTGCCTTTGAACGACCCGCACTGCACCATCCAGCGCTGTGACGAGGCTTTCTCTTCCGGTTTTGCCTTGGCCGTTTCCTGCGGTTTTGGCTGCGGCGTCGGTTCGCGGGTAATCGGCGCAGCTTGCTGCTGGCGCTGTTGCTGCTGTTGCTGCTGTTGGCGCTGCTGCTGCATCTGCTGTTGATGCTGAGCCTGCTGCTGCTGCTGTTGTTGCAGCTGCTGCTGTTGTTGCAGCTGCTGCTGGTGTTGGACTTGCTGCTGCCGGAGCTGCTGCTGCGCCTGTTGCTGACGCTGCAGCGTTTGCTGACGCTGCGCCGGCGTTTGCTCGTTCCACGGCACTTCATTCAGCTGGGTAGGCTGCTGACGCATATCCGCCTGCATCTGCTCAAGCAATTGGCGTTGCTCGTCCGTGAGCTGGGTCTGAGATTGCACCTCGCCGCCGGCGGACGGTTCTGTCGGCGACGGCACGGTGATCTGCCGATTTTCCAGCTCTTTAATATACTTCCAGCGCTCTTCCGGCTTGGGCGGAAGCCCATTGCCGTTGGCTTTATGATTCGGAATGATCGGCGTCTCTTCTTTTTTATGATGGGAGATGAACCATAAACCACCGGCAAAGGTGACCAGTACGGCCGCGGCCAGTACGATCATGAGTTTTGATGTGCCTGAGCTGCCTTTGCTTTTTTTGCTACGGCCAGCTGTGGCTTTTTTGCGACGCGTCCCTGTTGAACGCCCGCGGCCTACATAATCTCTCTGTGCCACTCTCGTTCTAATACCCTTTAAAAAATGCCAGCGGGCGTAACCCGAAAAATAGACGCTGCGGCGTGCTCAGCCGTGGCGTAAAGAAGGATGACGGGGTCAATATGCAGTTAGCTACCTGCCCGGCAACGGAATGCGTCATGTTACTCAAGGGCTGGAACTTTGACCAGCAGAGTCTGCCTTCAGAATCTGCTGAAAAATGACTGACAATCGCCTTAATTTTCACGTTTTAGCGCGGGCGCCGTGCTGCCACGAATGCGCAGTTCGGCATCAAGCAGGCGAGAGCCATTATTAACGCGCTTGCCGTGTAATTCGTCCAGCAGCAGCAGCATCGCTTCGCGGCCAATAGCAAAACGCGGCTGCGCCACGGTGGTCAGTGGGGGATCGTAATATTGCGCCAGTTCGATATCGTCAAAGCCGACTACGGAGAGATCGTCCGGTACGCGCATCCCCAGTTTTCGCGCCTGATTAATGGCCCCGAGCGCCATTAAGTCGCTGTGACAGAAAAGTGCCTTAGGCGGCTTTGGCAGCGCCATGAGCTTTTTCAACGCGCTGGCGCCGGCTTCGAAGGTAAAATCCCCGTGTACAATCAGCGTAGGATCGATGGCAATGTTGCTGCGGCGCAGCGCCTGAATGTAGCCCTGCAGGCGGTACTGACTCAGCGGAATGCGCTCAGGCCCGGTGATACAGGCGATCTGGCGATGACCAAGCTGCAATAAATGATTCACTGCTTCAAACGCCGCCGTGAGGTTATCAATGTGCACCGTAGGTAACGCCATTTCAGGGGCGAACTCGTTACCCATCACCATGGGCGGTAAATTACGCTGTTCGTCGATACCGGCGTCAAACGGCAGCTGTGATCCCAGCAACACCATGCCGTCAATTTGGCGCGTGAGCATCAAATTGAGAAACGTCTTTTCTTGCTGATCCTGATGGGCGCAGTCGCCAATCAGCACCAGGTAGCCCGCCTGCGCAGCAGTCACCTCTACACCACGAATGATTTCACTGAAAAACGGATCGCAGATGTCCGGCACGATAACCAGAATGGTTTGGGTTTCGCTGCGTCTGGCATTGCGCGCCAGGCCGTTTGGTGCATAACCCACGGCGAGCACCGCCTGCTCGACTTTCTGTCGGGTGGCCGCCGAGACTTTTTCTGGATTCATCAGCGCACGAGAAACGGTGGCGGTGGAGACGCCCGCGTGCTCGGCCACATCCTTCATGGTGGCGGCGGTTGAGGGTTGCTTCTGGTCCAACGTATCACTCCTGACGCGGTACAGCGCATGGGTTATCGAGAAACCCCCCGGCCTCTTGCCGGGGAGGGCACTATTGTTAACCCAACGTCGGGTGAGGTTGTTACTTAATTTGCATAAAAAGTGTGACAAAAGTGGCATTTTTGGAACTGGCTCACAGGTGCCGATCCGCTTAACTCTCAGTGGGATCGATATCCAGCGTCCATTTTACTTTTCGCGCGGCGGGCAGCGTTCCCACCAGCGGTAGCGAACTGCTCAGCAGCTGCTGCAGGCGTTTGCGCGACGGATGCTGCAGCAGCAGCTGCCAGCGCCAGCGGCCACTGCGCTTCGGCGCCAGGGCGGGCACCGGTCCCATCAACCACATCGCCTCGTCTTTCAGCGGGCTGGCCTCCAGCAGATTGCGCAGCTGCGTCAGAAACTCAGCGGCTTGCATATTGTCCATGTCTTCCGCGCGAAACAGCGCGTGACTGGTCCACGGCGGCAGCTGTACCGCCTGACGCTCCAGCAGTGTTTGATCGGCAAAGGCAAAATAGCCGCGGTGCAGCAGCGTTTGCAGCAACGGGTGTTCGGGGTGATGCGTTTGCAGTAGCACTTCGCCTTGCTTGCCGGCGCGCCCAGCGCGTCCGGCCACCTGCGTATACAGCTGGGCAAAACGCTCGGCCGCGCGAAAATCGGCGGAAAAGAGCGCGCCGTCCACGTCCAGCAGCGACACCAGCGTGACGTCGGGAAAGTGATGGCCTTTCGCCAGCATTTGTGTACCCACCAGGATGCGTGCACCGCCGCGATGGACGTCAGCCAAATGCTGCTCCAGCGCGCCTTTGCGACTGGTGGTATCGCGATCGATACGTGAAATGGGCACGCCGGGAAACAGCGTGGTTAACTGCTGCTCAAGCTGCTCGGTGCCAACGCCCACCGGCGTGAGATGCGTGGAGCCGCAGCCCGGACACTGATGCGGCAGCGGGCGCTGGCTATCGCAGTGGTGACAGCGCAGCTGGCGGTGATGCTGATGCAGCGTGTAGTAACTGTCGCAGCGCTGACATTCGGCAAGCCACCCGCAGTCGTGGCACATCAGCGCCGGTGAAAATCCGCGGCGGTTCAAAAACAACAGCACTTGGTTATCGGCCTGCAGATGCTGGCGCATTTTGCCCAGCAGCGCAGGCGCCAGACCCCCTTTTAGCGGCTGCCCCTTGAGATCGATAAGCTGCTGCAGCGCGGGCTTGGCGTTACCCGCACGCTGCATCAGGTTGAGCTGGCGATATTTGCCCACGCGCACGTTGTGCAGGGTTTCCAGCGCGGGGGTGGCGGAACCCATCACAATCGGGATGTTCTCTTCATGGGCGCGGAATACCGCCAGATCGCGCGCCTGATAGCGCCAGCCTTCTTGCTGTTTGTAGGAGCTGTCGTGCTCTTCATCAATGATGATCACGCCGGGCCGTGCCAGCGGGGTAAAGAGCGCAGAGCGGGTGCCAATCACGATGGCGGTTTCACCGCTGCGCGCGCGCAGCCATACCGCCAGGCGCTCGCTGTCGTTCAGTGCCGAATGCAGCACATCCACCGGCGCGTCAAAGCGTTCGCGAAAGCGGGCGATGGTTTGCGGCGTCAGGCCAATTTCAGGCACCAGCACCAGCGCTTGCTTGCCGCGCGCCAGCACGTTTTCCAGCACGCTGAGATACACTTCGGTTTTGCCCGAGCCGGTGATCCCGGCAAGCAGCCAGGCGGCGTAATGGTCGTCCTCGCTGCGAATGGCGCCCACCGCCATGGCTTGTTCTGTATTCAGGCGTAGCCGTTCGCCCTTAACGGCGAAGGTGTCGCGCCAGTCTTGCGGCTGCGGCGCGCGTTCGCGCAAGTCGCACAGCCCTTTTTCCCGCAGCGCCTGCAGCGCCGCATCGGTGAGATCGTGTTCTGCGACTTGGTGGCGATACAGCGGCCGCTGGCGCAACGCCGCCAGCGCCTGCTGCTGCTTGGGTGCGCGCTTCAGGCTCTCTATCGCCACTTCACGTCCGGCGTCATTGACGATCCATTGCCACAGTGGTGCGTCTTGCGCGGGTTTCCCCTGGCGCAGCAGCACCGGCAGCGCATGGCTCAGCACCTCGCCCAGCGGCGAGTGATAGTAGTGCGCCGCCCAGTGAAGAATGCGCCACAGCGCCGGCGAGAATAGACTGCGATCGTCCAGTACCGCGTCAATTTCCTTGAGCTGCGTCAGCGGCAGGTCGCTGGTGGGCTGCACAGCGGTGACAATGCCCAGCATTTTGCGCTTGCCGAACGGTACGCTCACGCGCGCGCCAGCGACCGGCTGCGCGGTATTGGCAGGCAGCAGGTAGTCAAAGACGCGAGGCAGCGGGACGGGCAGGGCAACCTGAACAACGGGCATGTCGATCTCTATCGGGCTGTGTCATAAGGAGAAGTAGTGTACACGCTGGAATCGCCAGCGGGTATGCATTGCCGCTATTTGCCAGAAGCGGTTATTTTCTGTATACTATGCCGCCTTTGATGAGATGGCTCGTCAAAGATACACTTAATTTTTAACCGCGTGTGGTGCTGTGCAGGTTCGCCTGGCACGGAGAGCGACACGGCCTTTTATGAGGTTCTCCCATGAAACAAGGTATTCACCCGAAATACGAAGCTGTGACCATCACCTGCTCTTGCGGTAACGTGATCAACACCCGTTCTACCATGACCGGTACGCTGAACCTGGACGTGTGCGGCAAATGCCACCCGTTCTACACCGGTAAGCAGCGTGTTGTTGACTCCGGTGGTCGTGTTGATCGCTTCAACAAGCGTTTCAGCATCCCGGGCAGCAAGAAATAAGATTTTTTGCCGTCGAATCACTTTGATTCGGAAGCATGAAAAAACCCAGCCTCGGCTGGGTTTTTTTATTTCTGCACTCAGTATTCCCAGGTATCCGGATCAATGCCCATTTCGCGCATGATCTGTTTCGCCTCTTCTGGGATTTCATCACTGCGCTCTTTACGCAAATCTACGTCATCCGGTAAAGGTTGCCCGGTGAAGGCGTGCAAAAAGGCTTCACACAGTAGCTCGCTGTTGGTGGCGTGGCGCAGGTTATTGACCTGACGGCGCGTGCGCTCATCCGTTAAAATTTTAAGAACCTTCAGCGGGATAGAGACGGTTATTTTCTTAACCTGCTCGCTCTTTTTACCGTGTTCAGCGTAAGGGCTGATATATTCGCCATTCCATTCAGCCATGGGTTACCTTAATCAATAAAAGTTGAATATGGGGAAATCCGTTGATTGTGCCCGCTTTTTCGATGCCTGACCGCTCATACTGCCGGTTTTATGCTTGCGCGGCGCTTGTCGCAACAAAGCGCGCTGAACACCAGGCGATGACGCGTGATTTTAGCGGTTATTGCCCCGATGCTCAATCTATACGCAAAGACATTTAGATGTCCAGATGTATTGACGTCCGTGGTCGGGATGTTATCCTGATGTTTCATTTTTACACTTCAGGAACAGCGACCACCATGACGCGTAAACAGGCCACCATCGCGGTACGCAGCGGTTTAAATGATGACGAGCAGTATGGCTGCGTTGTCCCACCGATTCATCTCTCCAGCACCTATAACTTCCTCGATTTCAATGAACCGCGCGCGCATGATTATTCGCGCCGCGGCAATCCAACGCGCGATGTGGTACAGCGTGCGCTGGCAGAGCTGGAAGGTGGCGCAGGCGCGGTGCTGACCAATACCGGTATGTCCGCGATCCACCTTGTGACCACGGTGTTTCTGAAGCCAGGCGATCTGCTGGTGGCGCCGCACGACTGTTACGGCGGTAGCTATCGCCTGTTTGACAGCCTGAGCAAGCGCGGCGCGTACCGGGTCAAGTTCGTTGACCAGGGCGATAAACAGGCGCTGGACGCGGCGCTGGCGGAAAAGCCGAAGCTAGTGCTGGTAGAAAGCCCAAGCAACCCGCTGCTGCGCGTGGTGGATATTGCCGCCATTTGCCAGGCTGCGCGCGAGGCGGGCGCGGTGAGCGTGGTGGATAACACTTTCCTGAGCCCGGCCCTGCAGAATCCCCTGGCGCTGGGTGCCGATCTGGTGCTGCACTCCTGTACTAAATACCTCAATGGCCACTCTGACGTGGTCGCGGGCACTGTTATCGCCAAAGATCCGGCGGTGGCCACCGAACTTGCCTGGTGGGCGAACAATATCGGGGTTACCGGCGCGGCCTTTGACAGCTATTTACTGCTGCGCGGTCTGCGTACGCTGGCGCCGCGCATGGCGGCAGCGCAGCGCAACGCGCTGGCGATTGTTGATTACCTGCGCCAGCAACCGCTGGTGAAAAAGCTGTATCATCCATCTTTGCCGGAAAATGCTGGTCATGAGGTTGCGGTACGTCAACAGCGCGGTTTTGGTGCCATGTTAAGTTTTGAACTGGACGCCGATGAGGCGCGCCTGCGCCGGTTCCTGAAAGCGCTCCAGCTGTTTACGCTGGCAGAGTCGCTGGGCGGCGTGGAAAGCCTGATTTCGCACACCGCCACCATGACCCACGCGGGCATGTCGGCAGAAGCCCGGGCGGCAGCGGGCATTTCTGACACGCTGCTGCGTGTTTCTGTGGGTATAGAAGATCACGAAGATTTAATCGCCGACCTGGATAATGCATTCCGGATCGCAGCCGAGGAATAACCATGACGATTTCAGCAGGCGCGGGAACGCCGATCAAGCAGTTGCACAAATTTGGTGGCAGTAGTCTGGCGGACGCACGCTGTTACCAGCGCGTCGCCAGCATTATGGCGGATTACAGCCAGCCGGGTGATTTGATGGTGGTGTCTGCGGCGGGCAGCACCACGAATCAGCTGATTAGCTGGCTCAAGCTGAGCCAGAGCGACCGGCTCTCCGCCCACCAGGTGCAACAGGCTTTACGACGTTATCACAGCGAGCTGATTGCTGCGCTGCTGCCTGCTGAGCTGGCTGAAACCCTCACCACCGCGTTTATCCGCGATCTGGAACGTCTGGCGGCGCTGCTGGACGGCACCCTCACCGACGCGATATATGCTGAGGTGGTCGGGCACGGGGAAATTTGGTCCGCACGTCTGATGGCGGCGGTGCTGGCGCAGCGCGATCTGGATGCCGCATGGCTGGACGCGCGTGACTTTTTACGCGCGGAACGCGCGGCCCAGCCGCAGGTTGACGAAGGCAAATCCTGGCCGCTGTTGCAGGCGCTGCTGGCGCAGCATCCGCATCGGCGTCTGGTAGTGACCGGCTTTATCAGCCGCAATGACGCAGGCGAAACCGTGCTGCTTGGCCGCAACGGTTCTGACTACTCGGCTACGCAGATAGGCGCCCTGGCGGGCGTGGGGCGCGTGACGATCTGGAGTGACGTCGCCGGGGTTTACAGCGCCGATCCGCGCAAAGTATCTGATGCCTGTCTGCTGCCGCTGCTGCGTCTGGATGAAGCCAGCGAGCTGGCGCGTCTCGCCGCACCGGTGCTGCATACGCGCACCTTACAGCCGGTGTCCAATAGCGATATCGATTTGCAGCTGCGCTGTAGCTACCAGCCGGAGCAGGGCTCAACGCGTATTGAGCGCGTACTGGCTTCGGGTACCGGCGCACGTATTGTCACCAGCCATGATGATGTTTGCCTGGTGGAGATTCAGATCCCCGACAATCACGATTTTAAAACCCAGCAGAAAGAGATCGATCTCCTGCTGAAGCGTGCTCAGCTGCGCCCGCTGGCCATGGGGATTCATCCCGATCGCCGTCTGCTGCAGCTCTGCTATACCTCCGAGGTGGTGGACAGCGCCTTCACGCTGCTGCAGGACGCCGCCATTCCTGGCCATTTGCAACTGCGCGAAGGGCTCGCGCTGGTGGCGCTGGTCGGTGCAGGCGTCACGCGTAACCCGCTGCACAGTCACCGTTTTTGGCAGCAAATTAACGATCAGCCGGTTGAATTTGTCTGGCAGTCTGAAGATCACATCAGCATTGTTGCCGTGCTGCGCGTCGGGCCGACGCAACATCTGATTCAGGGATTGCACCAGTCGCTGTTTCGCGCCGAGAAGCGCATTGGTTTAATGCTGTTTGGTAAAGGCAATATTGGCTCGCGCTGGCTGGAGCTGTTTGCCCGTGAGCAAGAGACGCTTTCCGCGCGTACCGGCTTTGAGTTTGTGCTGGCTGGCGTGGTCGATAGCCGGCGCAGCCTGTTAAGCGAAACGGGACTCGACGCTAGCCGGGCGCTGGCGTTCTTTGATGATGAAGCCGTGGAGCGTGATGAAGAGTCGCTGTTCCTGTGGATGCGCGCCCATCCGTTTGATGATTTAGTGGTGCTGGATGTCACCGCCAGCGAGCCACTGGCGCAGCAGTATCTCGATTTTGCCAGCCACGGCTTTCACGTCATCAGCGCCAACAAAGTGGCCGGCGCGTCCAACAGTAAAAGCTGGCGGCAGGTACGTGATGCCTTCGCCAAAACCGGTCGCCACTGGCTCTACAACGCAACGGTGGGGGCAGGTTTACCGGTTAACCACACGGTGCGCGATTTACGCGAGAGCGGCGACAGCATTCTTGCTATCAGCGGGATCTTCTCCGGCACGCTCTCCTGGCTGTTCCTGCAGTTTGACGGCACGGTGCCGTTCAGCGAGCTGGTGGATCAGGCGTGGCAGCAAGGCTTAACGGAGCCCGATCCGCGCGTGGATCTGTCGGGGCAGGATGTGATGCGCAAGCTGGTGATTCTGGCGCGCGAGGCGGGTTACGACATCGAGCCGGATCAGGTGCGCGTGGAGTCGCTGGTGCCCGCGGCGTGTAAAGAGGAATCGATTGACCACTTCTTTGAAAACGCCGATACGCTTAACGATCAGATGCTACAGCGTCTGGAAGCCGCACAAGAGATGGGCCTGGTGCTGCGCTACGTGGCGCGCTTCGATGCCAACGGTAAAGCGCGCGTGGGCGTAGAGGCGGTGCGCCCGGAGCATCCGCTGGCGGCGCTGCTGCCGTGCGATAACGTGTTCGCGATTGAAAGCCGCTGGTATCGCGACAATCCGCTGGTGATTCGCGGGCCGGGCGCCGGCCGTGACGTCACCGCCGGTGCCATTCAATCGGATATCAATCGTCTCGCCCAGCTGCTGTAGTTTGCCCGCCACGCAGGCCGCGGACGCATAAAAAAAGGGGCCTAAGGGCCCCTTTTTAATGGCAAACGCGGGAGCTTAACCGGTGTTGCGCATGCCGGCGGCCACGCCCGCAATGGTGACCATCAGGGCTTGCTCCACGCGCGGATCGGCTTCATCACCGCGTGCTTCCTGTTCGCGCGCACGGTGCAGCAGCTCCGCCTGCAGCACATTCAGCGGATCGGTATAGACGTTGCGCAGCGCGATAGATTCCGCAATCCACGGCTGATCCGCCATCAGGTGCGCATCATTGGCAATGGTCAACACCGCTTTAATGTCGGCGTCCAGCTGGTCACGCAGCTGTTTGCCCAGCGGCCACAGGGATTTATCCACCAGGCGCTGATCGTAATATTCCGCCAGCCACAGATCGGCTTTCGAGAACACCATCTCCAGCATGCCCAGGCGGGTCGCAAAGAACGGCCATTCGCGACACATCGTCTCCAGCTGATCGCGCTGGCCCTCATCCATGGCTTTTTGCAGCGCTGCCCCTGCGCCGAGCCAGGCGGGCAGCATCAGGCGGTTTTGCGTCCAGGCGAAAATCCACGGAATGGCGCGCAGCGACTCAACGCCGCCGGTTGGACGACGTTTAGCCGGACGCGAGCCCAGCGGCAGTTTGCCCAGCTCTTGCTCTGGCGTTGCCGAGCGGAAGTAAGGCACAAAGTCAGGATTTTCGCGCACGTAGCCCCGGTACATCGCACACGAGTGCGCCGACAGACCGTTCATGATGGCCTGCCATTCGCGCTTGGGCTCCGGCGGCGGCATCAGGTTGGCTTCCAGAATCGCGCCGGTGTAAAGCGACAGGCTGGCGATGGTGATCTCCGGCAGACCGTATTTGAAGCGGATCATTTCGCCCTGCTCGGTGACGCGCAGGCCGCCTTTCAGGCTGCCCGGCGGCTGTGACAGCAGCGCCGCATGCGCAGGTGCACCGCCGCGCCCAATCGAACCGCCGCGCCCGTGGAACAGCGTGAGGGTAATACCGGCCTGCTCACAGGTTTTAATCAGGGCATCCTGGGCTTGATACTGCGCCCAGCTGGCGGCCATCACGCCGGCATCTTTCGCCGAGTCGGAATAGCCAATCATCACCATCTGCTTGCCGTTGATGAATCCGCGATACCAGTCGATGTTCAGCAGCTGGCGCATCACATCATTGGCATTGTTGAGGTCATCCAGCGTTTCAAACAGCGGGGCTACCGGCATGGCGTAAGGGATACCGGCTTCTTTTAACAGCAAATGCACGGCCAGCACGTCAGACGGCGTTTTTGCCATGGAGATGACATAGGCTGCGATTGAGCCCTGCGGCGCTTCCGCCGCCACTTTACAGGTCTCCAGCACTTCACGGGTATTGTCGCTGGGTTGCCACTGATGCGGCAGCAAAGGGCGCTTGGAGTTGAGTTCACGGATCAGGAACGCCTGCTTATCGGCTTCGGACCAGCTTTCATAGTCGCCCAAGCCTAAATAGCGCGTGACTTCCGCAATGGCTTCGGTATGGCGCGTGCTCTCCTGGCGAATATCAATACGCACCAGCGGCACGCCGAAGCACTTCACGCGGCGCAGCGTATCCAACAGCTGGCCGTTGGCGATAATGCCCATGCCGCACTGCTGTAAGGATTGGTAGATGGCGTACAACGGCTCCCACAGCTGATCGTTGGAGACCAGCAGGTCGTCCGGTTTCGGCAGGCGCTCGCCTTTCAAGCGGCGCTCAAGATAAGTTTGCGTCGTCATCAGCTGATGGCGCAGACCTTTTAAGATCATGCGGTACGGCTCTAGCGCCTCGGCGTCGCCGCACAGCACCCGCACCTCGTCGTTGCACTCCGCCATAGAGAGCTCAGAGATCAGCACGCCAATGTCGCGCAGGAACAGGTCGGCGGCCTTCCAGCGGCTTAGCTGCATCACGTGGCGCGTAATGGGGGCCGTGACGTTGGGGTTGCCGTCGCGATCGCCGCCCATCCACGACGTGAACGTCACCGGTACAAAATCCACCGGCAGCGTGATGCCAAAGGTCTCTTCCACCTGTTCATTAAGCTCACGCAGAAATGCCGGTACGCCTTGCCACAGGCTGTTTTCCACCACCGCGAAGCCCCATTTGGCTTCATCAACCGGCGTTGGGCGATATTTACGAATTTCATCGGTGTGCCACGCCTGGGCGACCAGCTGGCGCAGACGACGCATCACCTGATTGCGCTCATACTCGCTAATGTCGGTATGGTCGAGCTGTTGCAGGCAGCTGTTCACCTCGCCCAGCATATGAATCAGCGTGCGGCGCGTGATTTCCGTTGGGTGTGCGGTCAGCACCAGCTCCAGCGACAGATCTTCAATCGCCGCGCGAATCGCGCTTTCGCTGATCGCTTTTTGCTGCTGCAAACGCGCAAAAGTTTTCTTCAATAATTCAGGGTGGTTGGCGCCGTCGCCGCTGCGTGAAATGGTCTGGTACTGCTCCGCGACGTTGGTGAGATTCAGGAACTGGCTAAATGCGCGTGCGACGGGTAAAAGCTCGTCGTTAGAGAGGTTTTGCAGCGTGTTCAGCAGTTCCTTACGATGAGTGTCATTGCCTGCGCGGGATGACTTGGAGAGTTTACGGATGGTTTCCACCCGGTCGAGGATGTTCTCTCCCAGCGCATCCTTAATCGTATCCCCGAGCAGTTTGCCGAGCATACTGACATTACTTCGCATAGCGGAATATTGTTCGTTCATGTGACCCTGACACCCTTATCGTCTTGTAAATACGCCTACGCCTGAGAGGCATAACATCGTCTTTTATCTAGCCACGGTTCGGCCAGTTCGTCAATTGACTTAAATAAGTGAAAGTTAATGTATAACTACCAGATATTTATAGAATTTCACGGCAGGGGAGCGAGATAAGTTAATCTTATTATGCAATGCCGCACATTGACCGGGCAATTTACCGTTTACACAGTGAATTGCCCCAATGTTTAGTTATCCGTGGCAAAAATGCTGCACAAGCTGGGTAATAAGCGCATGCGTAGGCTTAATGAATGCGGTATCGATAAATTCATCCGGCTGGTGCGCCTGGTTGATCGATCCTGGCCCTAATACCAGCGTAGGGCACAGTTGCTGAATAAACGGTGCTTCCGTGCAGTAATTCACGACTTCGGTAGGCACGCCCAAGAGTTTTTCCACCACCTGAACCAACTCATGATTGGCGGGACACTCGTAGCCGGGGATTGGCGGGTGCAGCTCGCCCACCGTTAGCCTGCCGGGCCAGCGCGCGCTCACCGGTGCCAGCGCCTCATTCAGCAGGCCATCCAGTTCGCTCAGGGTTAAACCGGGCAGCGGACGGATATCCATATGCAGCTCACAGCAGGCGCAGATCCGGTTTGCGGCATCGCCACCGTGAATATGACCAAAATTCATGGTGGGATAAGGAATGGCAAAGCCGTCGTGGTTGTAGCGCGTTTTTAGCGTGTTACGCAGTTCCATCAGCTGCGTAATCGACTCATGCATCAGCTCGATGGCATTGACGCCGCGCGCCGGATCGCTGGAGTGGCCGGACTGGCCTTGAATGCGGATCGCTTGAGACAAGTGGCCTTTATGCGCTCGCACGGGCTTAAGCGAGGTCGGCTCACCGATGATGGCGCAATCAGGACGCAGCGCGGTGGATTCAGAGAAGTACTTCGCGCCCGCCATCGTCGTCTCTTCGTCGGCGGTGGCGAGCACGTACAGCGGCTTGCTGAGCTGTGTCACATCCACGTCACGCAGGGCATCGAGAATGAAAGCAAAAAAGCCTTTCATGTCCGCCGTGCCCAAGCCATAAAGTTTGTTGTCGTGTTCGGTGAGCGTGAAGGGATCGCGCGTCCAGCGGCCATCGTCAAACGGCACGGTGTCGGTATGGCCCGCCAGCAGTAGGCCGCCAGCGCCAGTACCGCAGCGAGCCAGCATATTGAATTTGTGGCGCGTACCGGGTACCGGCTGCACCTCAACGCTGAAGCCGATATCACGGAACCAGCCTGCCAGTAAATTGATTAAAGTTTCATTGCTCTGATCGAGTGCGCTGTCGGTGGCGCTGATTGACGGGGTGGCAATCAGCTGGCGGTAGAGTTCGATAAAAGGTGGTAATTTTGTCTTCACTGTTGACGGCCCTTGGGTTAGGATGTATCAATATTCATGCATTAATAGTGAATAAAAATACATTAACGTCGTCTGCTTGTGAACTGGAAAACCACGGCAAACGGCATCATGGGTAACGGGGCAAGGCCGCGACCCGGAACGAGTGACTGTAATAAGGTATACAGGCTGATGTTGAATACGCTGATCGTTGGTGCCAGTGGTTACGCTGGCGTAGAGCTTGCCACTTACCTGAATCGCCATCCGCATATGAACATAACCGCTTTGGCGGTTTCAGCGCAAAGCCCGGATGCCGGAAAGCTGCTGTCGGATTTGCATCCGCAGCTCAAAGGTATCGTGGATTTGCCCCTGCAGCCGCTGAGCAGCGCCGACGAGTGGGCAGGCAAGGTCGATGTGGTGTTTCTCGCCACGGCGCACGAAGTCAGCCACGACCTGGCGCCCGCGTTTCTGAAAGCGGGCTGCGTGGTCTTCGACCTGTCAGGTGCGTTTCGCGTGAAGGATGAGGCGTTCTATACCGAGTATTACGGCTTTAGCCATCAGCATGCGGCGTGGCTGGATAAAGCGGTGTACGGTCTGGCCGAGTGGAACCACGCGCAGATCAAAGATGCGCAGCTGGTGGCCGTGCCGGGCTGTTATCCCACCGCTGCGCAATTAGCGCTGAAACCCCTGCTCAAGGCCGGACTGCTTAATGATGCGCAGTGGCCGGTGATCAACGCCACCAGCGGCGTGAGCGGCGCAGGGCGCAAAGCCAGCGTGAAAACCAGCTTCTGCGAAGTGAGCCTGCATGCCTACGGCGTGTTCAACCACCGCCATCATCCGGAAATCGTCGCGCACCTCGGCGCGCCGGTGATTTTCACGCCGCACCTGGGCAATTTCCCGCGCGGCATTCTGGCGACCGTAACCTGTCGCCTTAACGCGGGCGTCACCCAGCAGCAAGTGGCCGATGCCTTCCATCAGGCCTACCACGATAAACCGCTGGTTCGCCTCTACGACAAGGATCTGCCTGCGTTAAAAGGCGTGGTGGGTCTGCCGTTTTGTGACCTGGGCTTTGCCATGCAGGGCGAGCACCTGATTGTGGTCGCAGCGGAAGACAATCTGCTGAAAGGCGCCTCCTCGCAGGCGGTGCAATGTTTAAACATCCGTTTCGGCTTCCCCGAAACGCTGTCACTGATTTAACCGACGGAATACGCCATGAATCCTTTGATCATTAAGCTGGGCGGTGTGCTGCTGGATAGCGAAGAAGCGCTGGCACGTTTGTTTGATGCCTTACTGAGTTATCGCAATGCGCATCAGCGCCCGCTGATCATTGTCCACGGCGGCGGCTGCCTGGTGGATGAGTTGATGAAGAAACTGGCCCTGCCGGTGATGAAGAAAAACGGCCTGCGCGTCACCCCTGCCGACCAGATCGACATTATTACCGGTGCGCTGGCCGGTACGGCCAACAAAACGCTGCTGGCATGGGCAAAGAAATATGGCATCAACGCAGTGGGCCTGTGCCTTGGCGATGCCGGTTTAGTGAATGTGGCGCAGTTTGACGAAGAGCTGGGCCACGTCGGGAATGCCACGCCGGGGAACCCGGCGCTGCTCAACACGTTACTGAGTGCAGGCTATATGCCGGTGGTCAGTTCCATTGGTATTACCGACGACGGCGCGTTGATGAACGTCAACGCCGACCAGGCCGCCACCGCGCTGGCCGCTACCCTCGGTGCCGATCTGGTGCTGCTGTCTGATGTCAGCGGTATTCTTGATGGCAAAGGTCAGCGCATTGAAGAGATGACGGCGGCGAAAGCCGAGCAGCTCATTGCGCAGGGCATTATTACCGACGGGATGATTGTGAAAGTGAATGCGGCACTCGACGCCGCACGCACGCTGGGTCGCCCGGTGGATATCGCCAGTTGGCGCCATGCAGAACAGCTGCCAACCCTTTTCAACGGTGTGTCGATTGGCACCCGGATTCTCGCTTAATCAAGGATTTAAGAAATGAGCACGCAAAACATCAAAAAAATCGTTCTGGCCTATTCGGGCGGTCTTGATACTTCCGCCATCATTCCATGGCTGAAAGAGAACTACGGCGGCTGCGAAGTCGTGGCGTTTGTGGCCAACATTGGTCAGGATCCGGCCGATCTGGAAGGCGTTGAGAAAAAAGCCCTGCAGTCAGGCGCATCCGAATGCCACGTGGTGGATCTGCGTGAAGCCTTCATCAGTGACTACGTGTATCCGGTGCTGCAAACCGGTGCGCTCTATGAAGGCACTTACCTGCTGGGCACCTCTATGGCGCGCCCCATTATCGCCAAAGCGCAGGTTGAGCTGGCGCTGAAAGTGGGTGCGGATGCGCTGTGCCACGGTGCGACCGGTAAAGGCAACGACCAGGTGCGTTTCGAAACCACCTACACCGCCCTGGCGCCACAGCTCAAAGTGGTGGCACCTTGGCGTGAATGGAACCTGCGCTCACGTGAAGCGCTGCTGGATTACCTGAAAGAACGCAACATTCCTACCACCGCGTCGCTGGAGAAAATCTACAGCCGCGATGAGAACGCCTGGCACATCTCTACCGAAGGCGGCGTGCTGGAGAGCCCAGCCAATGCGCCAAACAAAGATTGCTGGGTCTGGACCGTTGACCCGCTGGAAGCGCCTGACCAGCCAGAAAACGTCACCGTGACCGTGGAAAAAGGCCGCGTTGTCGCCGTGAACGGCGAAGCGATGAGCCCGTTCCAGTGTCTGGAAAAACTCAACGCGCTGGGTGCTAAACACGGCGTGGGCCGTATCGATATTGTGGAAAACCGCCTGGTGGGCATTAAATCACGCGGCTGCTACGAAACCCCCGGCGGCACCATTATGGTCAACGCGCTGCGTGCGGTTGAACAGCTGGTCCTGGACCGCGATAGCTTCAAGTGGCGTGAACAGCTGGGCCATGAAATGTCTTACGTGGTTTACGATGGCCGCTGGTTCGCTCCGCTGCGTCTGTCCATTCAGGCTGCCGCTGAGTCGCTGGCAGAGCAGGTCAACGGTGAAGTGGTGCTGCAGTTGTACAAAGGCCAGGCCACGGCGATCCAGAAGACCTCCGCCAACAGCCTCTACTCTGAAGAGTTCGCCACCTTCGGCGAAGACGAGGTTTACGACCATCGCCACGCGGGCGGCTTCATTCGCCTGTTCTCGCTCTCTTCACGCATTCGTGCGCTGAACGAGCAGAAAAAATAACCGCGCGATTGATAATACATGTGCAAGGGCGGCTGAGGCCGCCCTTTGTTTAACGGATTCAGGAGTAACGCAGATGGCACTTTGGGGTGGACGTTTTTCACAGGCAGCAGACCAACGGTTCAAACAGTTTAACGATTCTCTGCGCTTTGATTACCGCCTGGCGGAACAGGACATCATTGGTTCAGTGGCGTGGTCAAAAGCGCTGGTGACAGTGAACGTACTGAGCAGCGACGAGCAGCAGCAGCTGGAAGCCGCGCTGCATGCGCTGCTGGCCGAGGTGCGCGCCAACCCGGAGCAGATTCTGCAAAGCGATGCGGAAGATATCCACAGCTGGGTAGAAGGCAAGTTGATTGAAAAGGTAGGCGCGTTGGGCAAAAAACTGCACACCGGCCGCAGCCGTAATGACCAGGTCGCCACCGATCTAAAACTGTGGTGCAAAGAGCAGGTGAGCCTGCTGTTGGAGGCCACTCGCCAGCTGCAATCCGCGCTAGTAGTCAGCGCTGAGGCGAATCAGGATGCGGTGATGCCGGGCTATACGCACCTGCAGCGCGCGCAGCCGGTGACCTTCGCCCACTGGTGTCTGGCCTATGTGGAGATGCTGGCACGCGACGAGAGTCGCCTGCAGGATACCCTCAAGCGTCTGGACGTCAGCCCGCTGGGCTGCGGTGCACTGGCGGGTACCGCGTACGAGATCGATCGTCAGCAGTTGGCCGGCTGGCTGGGCTTTGCATCCGCCACGCGCAACAGTCTGGACACGGTTTCTGACCGCGACCACGTGCTGGAGCTGCTGTCGGATGCGTCCATCGGCATGGTGCACCTGTCGCGCTTCGCGGAAGATATGATCTTCTTTAACACCGGAGAAGCGGGCTTTATCGAGCTGTCCGACAAAGTCACCTCTGGCTCGTCGCTGATGCCGCAGAAGAAAAACCCGGATGCGCTGGAGCTGATTCGCGGCAAATGCGGGCGCGTGCAGGGCGCGTTGACCGGCATGATGATGACCTTGAAAGGGCTGCCGCTAGCCTACAACAAAGATATGCAGGAAGACAAAGAAGGGCTGTTTGACGCGCTCGATACCTGGCTGGACTGCCTGCATATGTCGGTGCTGGTGCTGGATGGATTACAGGTGAAACGTCCGCGCTGTCAGGAAGCGGCGGAGCAAGGCTACGCAAACTCAACCGAGCTGGCGGATTACCTGGTTGCCAAGGGCGTACCGTTCCGCGAAGCGCACCATATTGTAGGTGAGACGGTTGTTGCCGCTATTCAGCAGGGTGTAGCACTGGAAGCCCTTAGTCTGGCGCAGCTCAAGCAGTTCAGCGCCGTCATTGAAGACGATGTGTATCCCATTCTCTCTCTGCAATCGTGCCTGGATAAGCGCAACGCGCAAGGTGGTGTCGCGCCACAGCAGGTGGCCTTCGCCCTTGCCGAAGCCAAAAAGCGCTTAGGCTAAGCAAAAAAAAGCGGGCACCTTGACGGGGGCCCGCGAACCTCTAGTTTCGGAATGACATCTTGTTATGGGTACATCATCAAGTTTCGGCACGTCCGGTGCCAAAACGGTGATGGGGTTGAGCCGATGTCTACTGCTCCTTCACTTATGGGCGGTATTATTCCTGCAGGTGGCTTGATAGGGCTAATCGTTCATTGCTATTCTATCTATCGCCACGGGCTATCGTGGTCTGGAGGATATCAATGAACATTCGTGATCTGGAGTATCTGGTTTCGCTTGCGGAGCATCGTCATTTTCGACGTGCCGCTGACGCCTGTCATGTCAGCCAACCGACGTTAAGTGGACAGATTCGTAAGCTGGAAGATGAACTCGGTGTAATGTTGCTGGAGCGTACCAGCCGCAAAGTGTTGTTTACCCAGGCTGGACTGCTGCTGGTGGATCAGGCGCGCACGGTGCTCCGGGAAGTCAAAGTGCTGAAGGAAATGGCGAGCCAGCAGGGCGAGGCGATGTCCGGGCCGCTGCACATTGGTTTGATTCCCACCACGGGCCCGTACTTGCTGCCGCACATTATTCCCATGCTGCATCAGACGTTCCCCAAGCTGGAAATGTACCTGCATGAAGCGCAGACGCAACAGCTGCTGTCACAACTCGACAGCGGCAAGCTGGACTGCGCCATTCTGGCGCTGGTGAAAGAGAGCGAAGCTTTTATTGAGGTGCCGCTGTTTGACGAGCCAATGAAGCTGGCGGTGTATGAAGATCATCCGTGGCGCGATCGCGATCGCGTTCCTATGTCCGATCTGGCCGGTGAGAAGCTGTTGATGCTGGAAGACGGCCACTGTCTGCGCGATCAGGCGATGGGATTCTGCTTTGAAGCGGGCGCGGATGAAGACACACATTTTCGTGCCACCAGTCTTGAAACGCTGCGTAATATGGTTGCGGCGGGAAGCGGTATTACGCTGCTGCCTTCGCTGGCAGTGCCGAATCAGCGTGTGCGTGATGGTGTCTGCTACCTGCCATGCTATAAGCCGGTGCCGCAGCGCACTATCGCGCTGGTTTATCGCCCAGGATCGCCCCTGCGCAGCCGCTATGAGCAGCTGGCAGAAGCAATTAAAACCCACATGCAGGGTTATCTGGACAACGCGTTAAAACAGGCGGTTTAAGCCGTTTAGCGCCGCAACGCGATAGGCTTCGGCCATAGTGGGGTAGTTAAAGGTGGTATTCACGAAGTACTCAATCGTGTTACCGCCGTTTTTCTGCTCCATGATGGCCTGGCCGATGTGAATAATCTCTGCGGCACGTTCGCCAAAGCAGTGGATCCCCAAAATCTCCTTGGTTTCACGGTGGAACAGGATTTTCAAACTGCCCACGTGCATGCCAACAATCTGCGCACGCGCCAGATGTTTAAACTGCGCCCGACCCACTTCATACGGCACTTTCATTGCGGTGAGCTGCTGTTCGGTTTTGCCGACGGAGCTGATCTCCGGGATGGTGTAGATCCCCGTTGGAATGTCTTCAATCAGATGTGCAGTCGCTTCGCCTTTAATGATGGCTTGTGCGGCAATGCGGCCCTGATCGTATGCGGCTGACGCCAGGCTGGGATAACCAATCACATCCCCCACCGCATAAATATGCGGCTGCGCGGTCTGGTACATGCTGTTCACTTTCAGCAGGCCGCGACCATCGGCTTCAAGACCCACGTTTTCCAATGACAGCGAATCGGTATTACCGGTGCGTCCGTTGGCGTAGAGCAGGCAATCGGCTTTTACTTTTTTGCCTGATTTGAGGTGCATGATCACGCCGTCACTGACGCCTTCAATTTTCTCAAACTCTTCGTTATGGCGAATCACCACGCCGCTGTTCCAGAAGTGGTAGGAAAGCGAGTCGGACATCTCCTGATCGAGGAAGGCCAGCAGGCGATCGCGGGTGTTGATTAAATCAACTTTGACGTTAAGACCGCGGAAGATAGACGCATATTCACAGCCAATCACCCCTGCACCGTAGATAATCACGTGGCCGGGTTCATGGTGCAGATTGAGGATCGAGTCGGAATCGTAAATGCGCGGATGGGTAAAATCCACGTCCGCCGGATGATACGGCCGCGAGCCGCAGGCGATAACAAACTTCTCCGCGGTTAACCGCTCGCGGGTGCCATCGGGCTGCTCCACTTCAATGGTGTTAGCGTCAACGAAGTGCGCATCACCTTGAAAAAGCTCGCAGCGGTTGCGCTCATAGAAACCCTGACGCATAGCCGTTTGTTGGCTAATCACGCTCTCCGTGTGATTGAGAATGTCGGCGAACGAGGAGCGGAGAAGTCGGGTGTGATCGCTATAGAGAGGATTTTGGTTGAATTCGATAATACGGCTGACAGCGTGACGCAAGGCTTTGGAAGGGATGGTGCCCCAGTGAGTACAACCGCCGCCGATGTTATGGTAGCGTTCGATCACTGCAATGTGCGCTCCCTGCTTTACCAGGCCCATTGCTGCACCTTCGCCGCCCGGGCCAGAGCCAATCACAATGGCATCGTAATCGTAAGACTTTTGCATACCAGTACGTCCTATGTTTCTATACATTTTTACAACGAGATTCTAACATCTCGCCGCGCACTTCTGAATTCTAACAGCAAAAATTGCCTGAAATTGACAAAGCGTGAGGTTTATAGCCGGTCACAAAGTTTGCGCCACTGTACGCTGAAAAGTTTGTTATAGTGCCTGCCTGCTTACTCACAAGGCCGGGAAAATGGGCGTCAGAGCGCAACAAAAAGAACGTACAAGACGTTCGCTGATTGAAGCAGCTTTCAGTCAGTTAAGTGCAGAAAGGAGTTTTGCTAGCCTCAGTTTGCGTGAAGTGGCGCGCGAAGCGGGGATTGCGCCGACATCGTTTTATCGCCATTTTCGCGATGTGGATGAGCTGGGTTTAACCATGGTAGACGAAAGCGGTCTGATGCTGCGTCAACTGATGCGCCAGGCGCGACAGCGTATCGCCAAAGGCGGCAGCATCATCAAAACCTCGGTTGCCACGTTTATGGAATTCATCGGCAATAACCCTAACGCGTTTCGCCTGTTACTGCGGGAACGTTCGGGCACGTCAGCGGCGTTTCGCGCGGCGGTTGCGCGCGAAATTCAGCATTTTATCGCCGAGCTGGCGGACTACCTTGAGCTGGAAAATCGCATGCCGCGCAGCTTTACCGAAGCGCAGGCTGAAGCCATGGTCACGATTGTCTTCAGCGCGGGCGCAGAAGCGCTGGATGTGGATAGCGAACAGCGCCGCAAGCTGGAAGATCGTCTGGTGTTACAACTCAGGATGATCGCAAAAGGCGCTTATTACTGGTATCGCCGTGAGCAGGAGCGTTTGGCGGTAACCCTTGAAAAAACCGAAGAGTAAGATGACAAGGATAATGACATGATTGAGCAAAACCCTCGCGATAAAGGAACATTACTACTGGCTTTTATCACCGGTTTAGCCATCAACGGCTCCTTTTCGGTGCTGTTCAGCGCGTTTGTTCCGTTTTCCATTTTCCCCCTGATCGCCTTGGGTTTGGCGGTCTGGAGCCTGCATCAGCGCTATCTCAACCGCAATATGCCGGATGGTATGCCTTCGCTGGCAGCCGCGTTTTTCCTGCTGGGTATTCTGGTGTATAGCGCGCTGGTGCGTGCTGAGTACCCGGATATTGGCTCCAATTTTATCCCCACCATTTTGATGGTGGCGCTGGTGTTCTGGATTGCCACGCGTTTCCGCCGCAACAAAAACAAACCATGATGTAGAAACGGGAACCGCAGGGTTCCCGTTTTTTTATCCCGCTTTGCGCGTCAGCAGCACGCCGCACTCCATATGATGGGTGTACGGGAATTGATCAAACAGCGCCAGGCGTGAAACCGTGTGCGTTTCGCTGAGCGTGGCGAGGTTGTCGCAAAGCGTTTGCGGATTGCAGGAGATATACAGAATCTGCGGATACGCCTGCACCATTTTCACCGTATCGGGATCCAACCCGCTGCGCGGTGGGTCAACAAAAATGGTCTCACAGTGATAGCTGCTGAGGTCGATGCCCTCCAGGCGGTTGAAGCGGCGCACGCCGTTCATGGCCTGTGTAAACTCTTCTGCCGCCATGCGAATAATTTGCACGTTATCAATCTGGTTTACGGCAATGTTGTATTGCGCCGAGGCTACTGACGGTTTCGCGATTTCAGTGGCTAATACGCGGCGGAAATTACGCGCCAGCGCCAGCGAGAAGTTGCCATTGCCGCAGTAAAGCTCCAGCAGGTCTCCGCGTGCGTTCTGCGTGACATCCAGCGCCCACTCCAGCATCTGAATATTCATCGCGGCATTCGGCTGGGTAAAACTGTTTTCCACCTGGCGATAGGTCATGGCTTTGCCGGCCACGGGCAGGCACTCATCCACGTAATCGCGATCGAGGCAGATTTTGGTTTTGGTCGCGCGCCCAATCAGCTGGACGTCAAACCCTTCCGCGCGCAGGCTGTCGCGCAGCGCGGAAGCGGCAAGGGTCCAGTCTGCTTCCAGCTTGCGATGGTAGAGCAGCGAAATCACCACCTGCTCGCTCAAGGTGGAGAGATAATCAATCTGGAACAGTTTAAAGCGCAGCGCAGGATTATCGCGGATCGCTGCGATCAGTTTGGGCATCAGTTGGTTGATCAAGCGGCTGGCGGCAGGAAATTGATCCACGCGAATGCGCTGCTTGGTCTGCTGATCAAAGATGATGTGATACAGATCGTCGCCGTCGTGCCAAATGCGAAATTCAGCGCGCATACGATAGTGACTCACCGGCGACCGAAACACCTCCACCTCAGGCGCAGCATAGGGCAGCATCATCGCGTGTAAACGCTGGCGTTTTTCTGCCAGCTGCGCGTCGTATTGTTCAATGGGGAGTTGTTCGGGTGTCATCGTTAATCCTGAAAATAAGCCTGCATGCCGGGCGATTGTAGGGATTCACCTGCTGATGTCCAGCCCTGCGCGTGGCAAGTCTGGATTCCAGGCGTGCTTGACCGTAGACTGCGCCCGCCGGCCTCTCTGAGTGAAAAGGGAATCCAGTGCGATTCTGGAGCTGACGCGCAGCGGTAAAGAATGTCGTGATGCGTGCATTCGCAGACACTGTCTTATTGATAGGAAGTCGTCATCACTTATGGTTCTCAGCCCGAAGACCTGCCGGTGTCTCGTCGCAATTCATACGGTCATCGCGTGCTATCGATCGTAGGTCTGCGGCATCCTGCTTGAGCTTTTGGATGCTATAACAATGAAAAAAAATACGTTCTCGCTGTGTGCCTTTAGTGCAACGGCGCTTTCGCTCTGGGCGCCATTGGCTTACGCGCAACAAGATGACGACACGCAAATTGTGACGGCGAACCGTTTTCAGCAGCCGGTTTCATCGGTGCTGGCGCCGAACGCTGTGGTCACACGCGAGGATATCGACCGCTGGCAGGCGAAAAGCCTGCTGGATGTGATGCGCCGCTTGCCCGGCGTCGATATCGCACAAAACGGTGGGCTGGGTCAGGCCAGCTCTGTCTCTATCCGCGGTGCGGAAGCGCGCCACACGCTGGTGTTGATTGATGGCATCCCGTTGGCGAAATCGGGCATTACCGGCATTGCAGACTTCAGCCAGATTCCGCTTGCACTAATACAGCGTATTGACGTAATTCGCGGCCCGCGATCTGCCGTGTACGGCGCCGACGCCATTGGCGGCGTGGTTAACATTATCACTGAGAACGACCAGCCAGGCGGAAAAATCGGTGCGAGCCTGGGTTCCAATCGCTATCAGGAATACGATGGCGCGCTGCGGCAGAAAATCGGTGACGAGACGCTTGTTACCGTTGCGGGGGCTTTTCAGGGCACGCAGGGTTATAACATCCAGCCGCAGTCAACCTACTCGGTTGATCGCGATCGCGATGGATTTCGCAGTAAAACCTTTTGGGCGGGCATCAATCATACATTCAACCCTAACCTTTCCGCGTTTTTCCGCGGTTATGGTTACGGTAACAATACGTCTTATGACGCGGGCTATCAGGACGGCGGTGATAAGCGGCAGGTTTATAACCACACGTATGAAGGTGGAGTGCGATTCAGTGAAGCCATTTACTCTTCCGAGCTGACTTACAGTGAGCAGCGTTACAAAGATTACAACTACGCCAGTACGCTGGGTCTCTATCACGATGGCACCTCGCTGGATGATATGAATCAACGTAATCTGCAGTGGGGAAACCGCGTCGCGCTGGGTAACGGCAGTGTGAGTGCGGGGATTGATTGGCTACAGCAAAAACTGACGTCCAGCGACCGTTATAGCGCCGACAGATATACCCGGATCAATACTGGCTATTTTCTGACCACGCAGCAGCGTTTCAATACGTTAACGCTGGAAGGCGCGCTGCGCGGCGATGAGAACAATCAGTTTGGTTGGAATGGTACCTGGCAGGCAGCCGCTGGCTGGGAATTTGTCCCGAATTACCGCGTTGTTCTCTCTTATGGCACGGCGTTTGAGGCGCCCACGCTGGGACAAATGTACGGACAGAGCCGATTAGCCGTAGCAGCGAATCCCCATTTGCAGGCCGAAAAATCGCACCAGATTGAGACCGGAATAGAGGGCACGAGCGGTCCGGTTGATTGGCACCTCTATCTTTATCAAAACAAGATCAACAACCTGATTGATTATCAGGCGGATGAAAATTTTGTTGGCACGTACTACAACGTGCAATCAGCGACCATCAAAGGGATTGAATGGAGTGGAAGTGTCGATACCGGTATCTTTACGCACCGCGTTACGCTCCAGTATCTCGATCCGCGTCGGGATCAGGACAACGAACTGTTGGCGCACCGTTCACGACAGCAATATAAGTATCAGCTCGATTGGACATGGCGAGATATCGATATTGATCTCGCGTGGCAGTATTTTGGTAAAAGCGTGAATAACAACAGTAATCAGTACGCCAATGTTCAGCGGCCAATGCCGAGTTACAGTTTGGTGGATGTCTCTGCTGCGTATCCTGTCACGTCTCATCTTACAGTTCGTGGTAAAATCGCCAATCTGTTGGATAAGGACTACGAGACGGTTTATGGCTATCGAACCCCTGGACGTGAATACACCCTCAGCGCCAGCTACAGCTTCTGATCTGCGTCCCACCGTGCTGGTTTTTGACTCTGGCGTGGGTGGGCTCTCCGTCTACGATGAAGTCCGGCAGTTGTTGCCGGATCTCCACTACCTTTATGCCTTCGATAATGAAGGCTTTCCTTACGGGGAAAAAACCGAAGCGTACATTGTTGAGCGTGTTGTGGCTGTCGTAACGGCAATTACTCATCGTTTTCCTTTGGCGCTGGTGATCATCGCCTGCAACTCAGCCAGTACAGTTTCGCTTCCCGCGCTGCGGGCGCGTTTTGCGTTTCCCGTGGTGGGGGTGGTTCCCGCCATTAAACCTGCCGCGCGTCTTACGCGGAATGGCGTAGTAGGATTGCTGGCCACGCGCGGCACGGTTAAACGCCCGTATACCCATGAGCTGGTGAAACAGTTTGCCCGTGAATGCACTATCGAGATGCTGGGTTCAGCCGAGCTGGTCGAATTGGCCGAGGCAAAGCTTCACGGCGCATCTATATCGCTTGACGATGTGCGTCGCACGGTTCAGCCGTGGCTGCGTATGAAAGAGCCTCCGGATACTGTGGTGCTAGGTTGCACCCACTTTCCGCTGCTGCGTGACGAACTGCAGTGCGTGATGCCGGAGGGCACGCGACTGGTGGATTCAGGTGCCGCCATTGCGCGTCGAACCGTTTGGCTGCTGGAGCATGAAGCGCCTGACGCTGTTTCTGATGCGGGCAACGTGGCGTTTTGTACGCAGATGGATGAAGAGGCTGTTCAGTTATCACCCGTTTTACAGCGCTATGGCTTTCCGCTGCTGGAAAAACTGGCGATTTAGGGGTGTTTAGTTGAAAAAAACAGCACTCGAATTTTAATTTGCAATTAGCACTTGTCAGCCCAAAAGAAATCCCTATACTGCGCCTCCACTGACACGGAACAACGGTTTACGAAGCGATGTGTTCAGCGGTTGTCTTAACGGCAACCATCAGAAAAGCAAAAATAAATGCTTGACTGAAAATGCGGAAAGCGTAATATACGCATCCCGCGCCGCTAGAGAAATCGCGGCACTGCTCTTTAACAATTTATCAGACAATCTGTGTGGGCACTCGCAGGATTGATATCAAAGCCTCCGGGCTCTAAAAAAATATCAAGTCTTTGTTGAGTGAACACGTAATTCATTACGACGTTTTAATTCACAGAGCACCGCTTAACGTGTTTAAGCAAATCAAACTTTAAATTGAAGAGTTTGATCATGGCTCAGATTGAACGCTGGCGGCAGGCCTAAC
>NZ_JAJSDX010000011.1 GCF_021272205.1 Pantoea sp. Mb-10
TTTATGCCTCGTGCGAAACGGTATTTCGTCCAGACCTGCGGGGGCTACCCGTCGTCGTTCTCAGTAACAATGACGGCTGCGTAATTGCCCGGTCTGCTGAAGCGAAGAAGCTCGGCATAAAAATGGGTGATCCGTTCTTCAAAATGAAAGATGACCTGCGCCGCCACAGGGTGCAGGTTTTCAGTTCAAACTACGCGCTTTATGCCGACATGAGCAGCCGCGTGATGATGACGCTGGAAGATATGGCGCCCAACGTAGAAATTTATTCGATTGACGAAGCTTTCCTGAACCTTTCAGGCATGCGCCGGCTTAAGCCGCTTGAGAATTACGGGCGCGATATACGGGAGCGGGTAAAAAGCGAAACGCATTTGACCGTGGGCGTCGGAATAGCGCAAACCAAGACGCTGGCAAAGCTGGCAAATCATGCTGCCAAAAAGTGGAGCCAGACGGGTGGCGTCGTGGATTTATCTAACGTTGAACGGCAGAAAAAACTCATGGCGCTGGTGGCGGTTGAGGATGTGTGGGGCGTGGGCCGCCGCATCAGCAAAAAGCTCAACGCCATGGGCATCGTCACGGCTAAAGACCTGTCAGAGCAGAGCACGTACATCATACGCAAACACTTCAATGTGGTTCTTGAGAGAACGGTCAGAGAACTGCGCGGCGAGCCATGCCTTGAGCTGGAAGAGTTTGCGCCAACCAAGCAGCAGATTGTTTGCTCCCGGTCATTTGGACACCGCATCACCGATTATATGGAGATGAGGCAGGCGGTGTGTGCTTTCGCTGAGCGTGCTGCAGAAAAGCTGCGGGGCGAAAAACAGTATTGCCGCCATGTCGCCGTATTCGTCAGAACCAGCCCTCATGCCGTGGGTGAGGTTTTTTATGGCAATCAGGCCATGAGAAAGCTGAGCACCCCGACCAACGACACCAGAGACATTATCCGTGTCGCTATGGAGGCACTGGATCGTATCTGGCTGAGCGGTCATCGCTATATGAAAGCTGGCGTAATGCTGGGTGATTTTTTCAGCCAGGGCGTTGCGCAGCTCAACCTCTTTGATGAATTTAAACCACAGGCCAATAGCGAGGCGCTTATGCGCGTCGTTGACGGTATTAACCAGAGCGGTAAGGGGAAACTATGGTTTGCAGGGCAGGGTATCCAGAAAGCGTGGGCTATGAAGCGAGAGATGCTGTCACCGGCATACACAACAAGGTATTCGGACCTTCCCGTTGCGAAGTGACTTTTATCCTTCAGCCGCTGCAGCAGATACTTCCTACCAGTCGGACGTGTTACCTGACTGAGTGGAAGGGGCGCAGTTGCATCGTTGATGAATTGAGGCGGCCACAGAACGGCGATACCGTGCTGCTTGATATGTCGGGCTTATCGGAATGGGGGCAGATATTTTTCCATCCATACAGGATCATCACTGACAATGGATTGACGTTGGTAGATGACTGGCTTGAGGATGTGGTAGTGGTCAGGGTTGTTACGCATGAAATCAGCATACTACATCAAAATATTGACGACATTGCACTTTGAAAGATTTAAGATTTTTCATTAGTCTAGTATAAAAATTTCTCCATTATATAAAGCATCGAATATAAAAGCAGCCGTAAGAAGATGCTTTTGCCTGGGTTTTTATCAGTCCGGGAGAAATGTGAATTAACGGCCTGAAGGTCCTTTAAAAAAAGCTAAGCGAAGTTGTTGATTTTATTTATTAATGTAAAAACTGATTTTACATAGCTTTCTGCGCTTTCCTTTGTAATCTTCATATCTGTTCTGCGATTGGCCATGTTTCTAACTGAGTTTAATTCCCTGAATAAAATTTGTTCGTCATCACCGATCAGTTCATAATTACGAAAAATGCTGGCCATTCTAGATAAAGTCAAGGAGGATGGGTTTCTCTTTAACAGTTTTAAATTCTTATTTGATATCCTACCAGAGTCAGTTAATTTATCAAAAGCGAAGTAAGAAGTTTGGTATAGTTTGTTAAAAGACCTAATGACAGCTTCAAAAGGGCTAAATAAAAGAAATTCTTGGTAGTCTTTATCTAACGCATCTTGATTTTCGTCAGCTATAACATCAGCTTGAGAGGCAGCTTCTTCTATTCTTTGTTCGAATAATATTTCAAATTTATCGTATTTAAATGATTTGAGCTCTCTAACAAGTTTGAGAATATCATTTCTGCCGAAATAGAGTGTGAAAATTACTACAAATGGCCATGCTATTGATTTAATAATTGATGATAAAAACGTTAAAAAATCCATGGAGTATCGCCATGTGAATATATTGGTGGAATAGTAATCTAAGTCAATTGCAATCACTAAGTCAATGATTTTTATGGCATACTTTAAATTTTAGTTATGGAGATAGGAATTAAATGCATGACTTAATGTAAGAAATGGTTTTAGATAGGCTGGTTATGTCCTTTATATCAATAGGTTACTTAGCAATCTCACGATGTGTCTGCCTGCGACATCAAAGCTGTAAGCCAACAGAATAATCCATAAAAGCAAAGGCAAGCTAGGATTAGTAAAAAATAATCTAATAACAATTTTGTCTCAATGCGCAAGCGGCTTAGTGAAGGCATACTCGCAGGATAGGCATCAACCAATGAGTATGCTTATCACCTGATACAGTTGGCCACCATGGTTGAGCGCACTCCAGCATTCAGGCCCATTGTAGAGAAATGGTTGTGATAAATTATGCGATGAAGTAACTCCAAAAGCATCAAAAATAATTTTATAGAAAATAATTTAATAAATTCCTAGCAACAGTGCATTAAATCTTCCTGTATTTTGAATACAAGTCCCACAATGGAAAAGCGACGCGTGCCAGCAAAACTCCACATATGACGCCAATTACCACGTCACCCATTGTGGTAGATATATGATCAAATAGGTTTTCTGCTCTGCCAAAAAACTTTATGTATACGTAGGAAAAAATAAGCGTTCCTAAAGCCAAAAGGTTTGCGATAACATCCATATAGGCTTTTAAAGCCTTTTGCCTGTTCGGGAATGTTCCATAAATACTGTAAAGCATTAAGAAGTATATAAAGCAAACACAACCTACGCCGTATATCCCTATCCATGCATTCTTGTGTTCATGCATAAACTTACTCATGAACATAATACCAATTACCAAGAGAAGGGTTGCAGCTCTCATCCACCACTTAATTATGTAAATAACATCATTTTGCATTACATTTTGAGTAGGTTTTTGTTCGCCATTATATTCATTTTTACTGTTTTCCATCTGAGTCTTCCTTACCTTATTCCATTCCTAATTTTTGTATTACGTTGATTAATATAACGAATTGCTGCGCTAATTTTTGAGCTATAGATGCAAGGGTATTGTGGGAGTATTGGGTGTTTTGCTGCTCCTGAATGTGACCGGCCGGAAAATTCTTAAATCTAATTATAGCTAGAAAAGTGTCTCTTTCGCTGGAAATCATACCAAATCTGTAAACTCAGACTCTCGTCGTTCGATGCTAAATTTTTCAAGTCGTGTCATATAACTGCAAGGGCTGTGTGAATATACAGTTCTGTTATGCGCTTTGAAACGTTAAGGTAAGAGTTTAATGTTACAGATGCCTCCTGACCTTACTTGGAAGAAATGCCCGCTGAGAGGCGGGCATTAGTCTTAACGATTCGAAATGTACAAGGTCACTTCAAGACCGAGACGCATATCTACAAATTCTGGCTTCTTCCACATGTTGGATTCTCCTGAAAGTTCTGAAAGTCCCAACCCACTAGAATAACTTTAAGTGAATTGAGTACATAAATGAGTACATATTTTTTATGACCCATTCCATATTATCCTTTAATAACAATGGGATAATGTAAAATAAGCCATTGTTTTTTACGAGTATTCATAGTTTTGGCGGTTTTGCAGCTGCAAACCCGGCACGCCGTTGAGGCTTTCCGAGAGGTTGACGCGCGGCGTGGCGTGGCGCATCTCATCGCCGCTCACCACGCTCAGTGCGGCAGGGGTATCTAATTCGGACAGGCCAGCGCTGGCTGGCGCGGCGCTGACCACCAGCGTTTGATTGACGCTTTCCGCTGCCAGTAGCGGAAAAGGAAGGAGCGCAGGCAGCACCCAGAGCGGTGCCTGCTGCAGTCGTGTAATTTTCATTGTGAAAGACCGTATAAAGCGCGGCGTCTGCCGCCGAAGTAACAAAACGCGCTCAGGGTAATGGTTTTGTCGCATTTTGCAAAACGCGGTAACAGTAGCACGGACTATGCTGCCCGGTGCGGGCAAAATGCGATGCGCGGTGGCTGACGGCGCAATTATCTGTCAGTCTCAATGTTTGGTCTGAAGCTATTTAAGGAAGAAATCATGAGTCAGCAACCGGCAGTTGCCGTACTGGGCTTAGGCGCAATGGGTCACGCCTTTGCCGCCAATCTGTTGAAAAAAGGCTTTGTGGTGCGCGGCTGGAATCGCACGCGCGCCAAAGGCGAGGATTTGATTGATGCGGGCCTGCACCTCGCAGCTACGCCGCGTGAGGCGGTAGAGGGCGCCGACGTGGTGATCGCCATGCTCGCCGACGGCGATACCACGCGTCAGACGCTGCGTGAAGCCGTGCCAGGGCTGAAGCAGGGTGCAACGGTATGCCAGATGGGCACCATCGGCATTGACGCAACCGACGCGCTGATCGCCGATCTTACGCAGTCGCGCCCTGACGTGCTGTTTATTGATGCGCCGGTTTCCGGCACCAAAGCGCCAGCGGAAAATGCACAGATTCTGGTACTGGCCAGCGGCGATCGCACGCGGGCGCAGGCGGCTGAGCAGGTGTTTGCCGCCATCGGCAAAGGCACCCAGTGGTTGGGCGAGGCCGGGGCCAGCTCGCGCATGAAGCTGGTGGTCAACAGCTGGCTAATTGGCCTGATGCAGAGCCTGGCAGAAAGCACACGCCTTGCGGCGGAGTTTGGTTTTAGCACCGACGACCTCTGGCAGGTATTGGACGGCGGCCCGCTGGCTGCACCCTATGCCAAAATGAAGCTGGGCATGATCGCCAGCGGCGATTACACCCCGCAAATGCACCTCAACTGGGCGTTGAAAGATGCCCGCCTGGCACTGGACGCAGCACAAGAGGCGCGCCTGCCAGCGCTGGAAAACATTGTTGATGTCTGGCAACAGGCCGTCGACGCAGGCTATGGTGAGCAAGATTTGGCGGCGGTCTATCAATATCTCGCCACTCCCTCACGCTAACGCAATCAGGAGTCGATCATGCCCGATTTTCTCTTTTACAAAAAAGGCCGTCAGGTGGTGGCAGTAGAACGGCAGGACGCGCAGAGTGCGGAAACGCTGGTGGCGCAGGGATTTGAGAAGCAGTTCAACGAGGTGACCGCCACCTGCGCCGAAAATGCCCTGAAGCGCTATTACGCCATTCGCAAAGATGAGGCCGATCTGGAATATGGCTTCATGACGGGAGGCCTATTTGGCCTGGTGACGCTACTGGTGCGAGGGTAAAGCGAGGCAGAGCAAGCGGGGCGCAATTCAGCACGCTGCCGAATCGCGCTCCGCGTGCCGTTTTACCACATTAAATCGTCGGGCACTTTAAAGTCGGCGTAGGGATCGTCTTCGTCCAGCGCATCCTGCGTCAGGGCGCTGTTCAGAACAATATAGCTGGCGTCGCGCTGGGCGATTTTATCCGCTACGCTGGCGGGGATCAGCGCATAGCGTGGCTCACCGTCGCGGTCTGCGTCTTCGCGCGCAATCGCTAAGCGCCCGTTAACCAGCTGCGCGTGCGTCAGCTTATTTACCGTGATTTTTTTAATCAGGCTGCCGTCGGTGAAGTTAAAAGCGATATCGCCTTGGGCAGCGGTAAGCTTGTTCATTGCGATCAGCTGTTTGATCTGCGCCTTATACTCTTTGGCTAATGCGTCCTGCTTTTGCTGTTCGTTCAGCTGCTTATCGCGCGCCTGCTGCGCTTTCTTATTTTCTTCCACGGCTTCACGCGCCTCGCGCGCCTGCACGCGGGATTTCTTCGCGGTGCGCTGGACTTTCGCCATTTTTTTGCTGCTAACCAGACCGGCCTGCAGCATCTGCTCTTGTAAGGTGAGTTTGCTCATTGTCATCTCTGAATGCGGTACATGATGCGCGGGATTATAGCGGCAGTTGGCGGATGCGTCACAGCGGCGTAGCATACGCGCATTCTATTTTAGGTAATGCGTTATGTTGAATCCTGTGTTTGATGGCCACAACGATCTGCTGCTGCATTTGTGGCTGCATCATCGTGCCGATCCCGCCGCCGCGTTTTTTAACGGCATCGCTGGCAATCATCTTGATTTCCCCCGCATGCAGCAGAGCGGCTTTGCAGGCGGCCTGTTTGCGCTGTTTGTGCCGCCGCTGCGCTATGTCAAAGACGTGGCGCCTCAGCGCGCAGCCGATCGCTGGCAGCCGCTGGATGTGCTGTGGCAGCAGCTGGACATTCTGCACACGCTGGCGGCGCGATCCGAAGGGCGGGCGCGGGTGTGCCTTACCGCCGCCGATATCATTGCCTGTCGCGCCGACGGCGTGCTCGCCATGGTGGCGCATATTGAAGGGGCGGACGGGTTTGACGCCGAGGGCGATGCGCTGGCGGCTTTTTATCGGGCTGGCGTGCGCAGTCTCGGACCCTTCTGGAATCTCCCTAATCGCTTTGGCGCAGGCGTCACCGGTGCCTTTCCCGGCACGCCGGACAGCGGCCCAGGTTTAACCCCCGCCGGTGAGGCGCTGATTGCCGCCGCCAATCAGCACCGTATGCTGATCGATGTTTCGCACATGAATGAAAACGCCTTTTGGGACACGGCGCGTCTATCGCGCGCGCCGCTGGTGGCGACGCACTCCAACGCCCACGCGCGCTGCGCGCAGCCGCGCAATCTTACCGATGCGCAACTGCGCGCCATTGCGGCCAGCGGCGGCGTTGTGGGGATAAACTTCGGCAATGCGTTCTTGCGCCCCGACGGCAAACGCGACGGCGACACGCCATTGATCGAAATTGCTAAACACCTTGCGCATTTGATTGCCATAATGGGCGAGGAAAACGTAGCATTTGGTTCGGATTTCGATGGTGTCGCAGTGCCTCTCGCGCTGAAAGATGTCACCGGCTTACCGCGCCTCTGTGCGCTGCTGCGTGAGCTCGACTATGATCAGTCAACGCTCACGCGCATTACGTGGGACAACTGGCTGCGGGTGTTACAGCGAATTTGGCAGGAATAGCGATCTTTTCCCGTCAAATCAGGCTTGATCTCTCTGTGACATTGGCGCAACATCGCCGCGCGTTTGGCTGTGCTGTCAGTGGATTCGTTCACTGATGCGCGCGTTTCTCGCAGATTTGCTCTGCGTTTTACTTAATGAGGATAAGAGTATGTGGAAAAAACCTGAATTTGTTGACCTGCGTCTGGGCCTGGAAGTGACCCTTTACATTTCCAACCGCTAAGACCTCTTGCCCGCCTTCTGTGCGGGCTTTCTCTTTTTTAGCTGGCTTTTTCTCATGTTCATCAAAGTTCTTGGTTCCGCAGCAGGCGGAGGCTTCCCGCAGTGGAATTGCAACTGTGCGAATTGCAGCGGTTTACGCAACGGCACGCTGCAGGCGCAGCCGCGCACGCAATCCTCCATTATTGTCAGCGATAACGGTGAAGATTGGGTGCTGTGCAACGCTTCGCCGGATATCGCCCAGCAAATTGCCCACACGCCAGAGTTGGTGAAGCAAGGCGTTCTGCGCGGCACGGCAATTGGTAGTATCATTTTGACCGACAGCCAGATCGACCATACCACCGGCCTGCTAAGCCTGCGTGAGGGCTGCCCGCATCAGGTATGGTGCACGCCAGAAGTCCACGGCGATCTCACCAGCGGCTTCCCCCTTTTTACCATGCTGCAGCACTGGAATGGCGGCCTGCAGCATCATACGTTAACGCCGCTTGAACCGTTCACGGTGGCGGTGTGTTCAACCTTGCAGTTCACCGCTATCCCGATCCTCAGTAACGCGCCGCCGTACTCGCCCTATCGCGATCGGCCGCTGCCTGGCCACAACGTGGCGCTGTTTATTGAAAATCTCGCCAACGGCCAGACGTTGCTGTACGCCCCGGGGCTCGGTGAACCCGATGCGGTCATCATGCCGTGGCTGCATAAAGCCGACTGCTTGCTGATTGACGGCACCGTGTGGCAGGACGACGAACTGCTGACCACCGGCGTGGGCAAAAATACCGGCAAAGCCATGGGCCATTTGGCGCTGGCGGAAGAGCAGGGGCTGATGGCGCTGCTGGCGTCATTACCGGCCAAACGCAAAATTTTGATCCACATTAACAACACCAATCCGATTCTCAACGAACAGTCGCCGCAGCGGCAGTATCTGACGCAGCAGGGCATTGAAGTGAGCTGGGACGGGATGACGATTCATTTACAGGAGCGCGCATCGTGATCATTACCGACGCACTGACGCCCGCTGAATTTGAGCAGGCACTGCGGGCCAAAGGGGCTTTCTACCATATTCATCATCCGTACCACATCGCCATGCACAACGGCGACGCTACGCGTGAGCAGATTCAGGGCTGGGTAGCCAACCGCTTCTATTACCAGACCAATATTCCGCTGAAAGATGCCGCCATCATGGCAAACTGCCCGGATGCCGCCACGCGCCGCAAATGGGTGCAGCGCATCCTCGATCACGATGGCAGCAACGGCCAAGAGGGCGGCATTGAAGCCTGGCTTCAGCTCGGCGAGGCGGTGGGCCTGCCGCGCGACGTGCTGCTGTCGGAAAAACTGGTGCTGCCCGGCGTGCGCTTTGCCGTGGACGCTTACGTCAACTTTGCGCGCCGTGCGAACTGGCAGGAAGCCGCGTGCAGCTCGTTGACTGAGCTGTTCGCGCCGCAGATCCACCAGTCGCGCCTTGACAGCTGGCCGCAGCACTATCCGTGGATCAAAGAAGAGGGGTATTTCTACTTCCGCAATCGCCTCAGCCAGGCGAATCGCGACGTGGAACACGGCCTGGCGCTGGCGCTGGAGGTGTTTACCACCGCTGAGCAGCAAACGCGGATGCTGGAGATCCTGCAATTCAAACTCGACATACTCTGGACGATGCTGGATGCCATGACTATGGCCTATGCGCTGCAGCGTCCGCCGTATCATACCGTCACCGACCAGATCGCCTGGCATAGCACGAGATTGGTATAACATGATGAAAGACAACCTGATTCCGGCATTTCGCCGTGGTTATCGTCTGCAATGGGAACCGGCGCAGGACAGCCATGTGGTGCTCTATCCAGAAGGCATGGCAAAACTCAACGAGACCGCGACGGCGATCCTTGAATTAGTCACCGGCAAGCAGGATGTCGCCGCGATCATTGCCACGCTTAACGCCCGTTTTCCCGAGGCGGGTGGGGTGGATGACGATGTAAAAGCCTTCTTGCAATCCGCCATCGAACAGAAATGGATCCAGTGCCGTGAACCCGAATAACCCTGCTACACCGCCGCTGTGGCTGCTGGCCGAGCTGACGTATCGCTGTCCATTACAGTGTCCTTACTGCTCCAATCCGCTGGATTTTGCGCAGCAGGAGCAGGAGCTCACCACCGCGCAGTGGATTGAGGTGTTTCGTCAGGCGCGCGCCATGGGCAGTGTGCAGCTCGGCTTCTCCGGCGGTGAACCGCTGACGCGCAAAGATCTGCCCGAACTGATTCAGGCCGCGCGCGATCTGGGTTTTTATACCAATCTGATCACCTCTGGCATTGGCCTGACCGCCAAAAAACTCGACGCCTTTGCCGACGCCGGACTGGATCATATTCAGATCAGTTTTCAGGCCAGCGACGAAACGCTGAATGCCGCGCTGGCCGGCTCAAAAAAAGCCTTCCAGCAAAAGCTGGAGATGGCGAAAGCGGTCAAGGCGCACGGCTATCCGATGGTGCTGAATTTTGTGCTGCACCGGCACAATATCGATCAGATCGGCAACATCATCGACCTGTGCATCGAGCTGGAGGCCGATGACGTGGAGCTGGCTACCTGCCAGTTTTACGGCTGGGCGCACCTGAACCGTCAGGGACTGCTGCCGACGCGCGAGCAGATCGCACGCGCGGAAGCGGTGGTGGCAGAGTACCGTGCGCGCATGAGCGAGAGCGGCAATCTCACGAATCTGTTGTTTGTGACGCCCGATTATTATGAGGAGCGGCCTAAGCCCTGCATGGGCGGTTGGGGATCGATCTTCCTCAGCGTCACGCCGGAAGGCACCGCGCTGCCTTGTCACAGCGCGCGCCAGCTGCCGATTGAATTTCCGTCGGTGCTCACCCAGAGCCTGCAGGATATTTGGTACAACTCGTTTGGCTTCAACCGCTACCGCGGCTTTGATTGGATGCCGGAACCGTGCCGCTCCTGCGACGAAAAAGAGAAAGATTTCGGCGGATGTCGCTGCCAGGCGTACATGCTCACCGGTAACGCGGATAACACCGATCCGGTTTGCAGCAAGTCTCCGCATCACGGCAAAATTCTTGAGGCGCGGCGGGAAGCGAGCTGCAGCGACATTAAAATCGCACAGCTGCAGTTCCGCAACCGCAGCAACTCCGATCTGATTTTCAAACAGCGGATCCGCTGATGGGCGTGCGTCAGCTTGTGCTGGCCAACGGCCTGCGCTGCCACCTACACCACCAGCCCGAGGCGCGAGAGGCGGCCGCGCTGGTTAGCGTGCAGGTGGGAAGCCTGAATGAGCCCGAGGGCTGGCCGGGACTGGCGCACCTGCTGGAGCACACGCTGTTTGGCGACTGCCAGCACTTTAACGATGCGCAGCGGCTGATGCCGTGGGTTCAGCAGCAGGGCGGCGAGGTCAACGCCACCACGCAGCTAAGCCAGAGCGCATTTTTCTTTCAGGTGCCTGCACCCAAGCTGGCAGCAGGCGCAGCTCGCCTTAGCGCCATGCTGACGACTCCGCAGTTTAGCGCGGCGTCCGTGGCACAAGAGTGTGCGGTGATCGACGCCGAATACCGGTTATTGGCGCACCACGGCGAAACGCTGTGCGAAGCGGCGCTGCTGGCGGCGGCAGGGGAACCTTACACGCGCTTTCGCATTGGCAGTCGCGCGGCTTTCGGTGACAACGTCACCGAGGTGCAGCACGCGCTGCGAGATTTCCACCGCCGTTTTTACCACGCGGGCGCCATGCAGCTTTGGCTGCAAGGTCCGCAGTCGCTGGCGGAGTTGGCTGACGTTGCGCAGCAGTTCGCTTCGCTGCCGTCTGGTGGCGACGCGCCATCGCCGCTGCCGTTACCGCAGGTCAGTGACACCCTGTTGCAACTGGCAGGCGATGAGCACTTTTGGCTGACGCTTCTCTTAGACGCCCCTGCGCCAGTTTTACGTGACGCTGTCACTTTGGTGGGGGCTTTTTGGCAGGATGACGCGCCAGGTAGTCTACTGGCGCAGCTGCGTCAGGCGGGCCTGTGCGATTCACTCCACATGCAGTGGCTGCAGCTTGCCTCCGACCATTGCTGGCTGGCGCTGCGTTTCAGTGCGCCGCGCATTACGCCCGCGATGGCGCAGCAGATCGAGTCGATGTTCTGGCAGCATCAGACGGCGCTGTGTGCCACGTCGAGGTGCCAGCGGCAGCACTATCAGCGTCGGGTGCAGCAGGACTTCAACGCCCAGTCGCCGCTGGCCCAGCTGCGCGCGCGCGCATTCGGATTCGCGCCCGGGCCGACGCTGCCGGATAGCGAGCCGCTGTTGGCCGCGCTACCTCAGGCACCGCGCCGTCGTTTGCTCACCCAGCGGGACGTGACGCAAGGCGTGGAGGTTCACTCGCAGGGCCTCACTTTGCAGCTGGCCGCGTGGCCGCCTGGTGCTGCGCCCGCAGCAACGCCCGCAGTTTTTACCTTTTACCCGACAGCATCGGCACCCGAGCCGCTTACGCTGCCGCCGCATCCTCAGCCGCTTTTGCTGGTGCCGATGTATCAACCCGGCCGCCTGTTACTGCTGCGGCCCGCGTTTTATCAGCCGCTGAGCGAACCCGCGGCCCGCGCACGCCAGCGCATGCTGCGCGGCGCGCTGGCGCTGCTGCGCCATGCGGGAGGCGCGGGCAGTTGGCAGTTTACGCAGGGGGCGTGGCAGCTGCGCCTGGATTTGCCGCCCGCGCCCGATCTGCACAGCGTGCAGGCGGTGCTGGCGGCATTAAATGCGGATGAAGCGTGCAGCGTGCCTGCGCCCGAGGGCAACCTCGCCATCCGTCAGCTCTTGGCGGCCATGCCGACGGCGCTGATCGCGCCCGTTGTGGAACCCGCCTGGATCGCGGCGTGGTGCGGCGAGGAGGGCGCAGAGGCACAGACGCTGGCGCATCTGCTCAGCCAGCTGCGCGCGCCGCTCACCGATCGTGCCCCTATGCTCGTCGTGCAGCGCGGCCTGACGCGCATCGCCTGCGGCACAGCCGATCACGCGCTGCTGATTTTCATGCCGCTGCTGAATGCCGATGACCAGCGTCTCGCCGCGCTTCAGGCGCTGGCATTGATGCTGGGCCCGCGCTTTTTCCAGCGGCTGCGGGTGGACGAGCCGGTTGGCTACGTGGTGTCGGCGCGCTACCAGCGCGTTGCCGATATCGACGGCATCCTGCTGGCGCTGCAGTCGCCCGCGACACCGTGGCCGCAGTTGCTTAAACATTGCCGTGCTTTTCTGCGTGAAATGTCACAGGCGCTTAATGACGCCCCGCCCGCGATGCTGGCCGCCTGGCAGGCCACGCTGCGTGAGCAATGTGTGCCAAAAGATAACGCGGATGCGGCGCTGCAGGCGCTGCGTCAGCAGCAGGGCCTGGCAAACCTGACGCCTTACGCCATCGATGCGCTTACTGTGCCGCTGATTCAGGATGTGCACGAGACGCTGCGGCGCGGGCGCCGCCGCTGGCGCGTGCTGGTCGCGGGGCAGTAGTGGGAAGTTTACGGCAGTAATGACGTTATACGCTTACGCCCCGCTCGCAGCCCATGGTACGGCACAGGAGTTTGCAGGTGCAGCGCGATAAGATCGGCCTTTGCGCAGGAATAGCTTTCTCCGTGTGCAGAACAACCTCTTGAATGCACCCAATGTATGCGCGATGAATCCATCATTCGATTACGACGCGCATGCGGCGCGCGGGTTAACGTTCTCGTGCTGCGTTTCAGTAATAAGCACGAAGCCCCGGCAAAAAATACGCTGGCCGAACGCCGTGTTTCTGGATAAGGTCAGGGTGTGCGACCGAGTATTAAGGCGCGTCGCGACATGTAAGGGCAGAAATGTATCCACAGGCCAGGCTCGTTTTATAAGGAAATAAAGTTCATGAAACTGTTAAAACCCGTGATGCCACTGCTGTTATTAGGGCTCATCTCCACAGCGTCATTAGCGAATGAGGCCCACGTTTGTCGTTCAGCCGCGTTGCCACAGTCTAATAAAGATGCGGAACTGTCTGACACCACATCCTTTACCTGTGGACGCGGACTAACGGGCACGGTTTCCTCACTGTCACAGGCCGGATGGCAAATCACGCATGTGATTGAGCAGGCGGATACCACCGCGTTATCAGCGATAAAACCCGGCCAAATCCCGCCAAACCCCGAAGAGTTAGCAAAAACCTATTGGGTGCTGGTCATTCAGAAGTGACGGGTATAAACGTTGCTGGGGCCTTCATCGGATAGTTGTCGCAGCGCACTGGGCGAATCAGCATGCGCCAGCTTGGACAGTTCAACATGCACGCTGCAATGCTGAATAAAGGGGCAATCCTGAACGCTGCGTATTCTCGCTTTTTGGCTGACCAGATTACGCGTCTTGAACAACGTCGGTGAGTGAATTCTCTGCTTTGTGCTGGGCGCGGACATTTTCAACATCGGCAGCTACGCATCCGTGGAGAACAATTTTCACTGCACCGTCACGCGGAAATATCGGAATTAAACGTGCTTCAAGGTTTACTCAGCGTAAACGCAGGAAAAGGCCATTCCGCTACAGAATCGCGCTGAGTAGCGTACGGCGGTGCCGTTGACACCTGTTATAAAAAATAGACTTTTTACCTGGATTATTGATATGAGAATACTCTTTTTATTGCTTTGCCTCTTCCCTACACTCGCGCTCGCTGAAAGCGATGAGGCTGCTGTTATGAATATCTGCGGTAAACACCCGCAGAGGGAGGACGTAATGAAAGCGTTGACCATCCAGCCTCTGGACCTGACGATTAAAATCCCTGAGAACTTCACCAAAATGCCAGATGTGTTAGCGGACATTAAATATCCATCGTTAAAAAATAAACCTAAATATATTTATGCTAACGATGATGGTGCCGTCTCTTTGGGGTTAACTGAAAAAGCCTCGTCGGGTCTTGTTGATATTGACAGTGTAAAAGAGGGAATGTTGGATCTTGTAAAAGCGCTAAAGCCCAAGGCGTTACCCGTGACTGTCGATGGGAACAAAGCTTGGCTGATTGTTTTTAAGTCAAACGCCAAAGATGGCAGTAGCATATTAAATATCCAATTATTCACACTGACAGAGACAAAGTTCGTAGTAGGGACATTCAACATGACGGATAAATATATCAATCAATATTGCGATGTAGGCGTCTTATCTTTGATGTCTTTGCAAGCGGCATCGCGGTAATTTCAGGCAAAAATGACCTCATGTTTTAGCATTGAGATTCCGTGTAGCAGGCCACGCGGCAGGAAAACTCCGCGCAGCGTTTTGCATTCAATCGCACGCGCTGCGCTGCGTATTCAATTACCTCGTGGCGCTCAACGGCCTTGCTGCTCACGCCGCATCTATCACGCGATAACCGTCCCACACCTGCATGATTTCCGCGATCGCGTTGTGGAGTTCCTCAATGCTGACTCCGTCACGCGCCTGAATGGAAATACCGAAGAGAAAACCGCAAAACAAGGCGGCGAGGGCAGTGATGTTTGCGTCGTCACGCAGCTCGCCTGCCGCGATACCACGTTGGATCGTTGCGATGACCCCCGCACGCGTTCGCTCGCGCGAGCGCATCAGCGGCTCTGCCACGGCTTTATGCTCGGAGGAGGTCGCGCTCATCACGCCCAGCGACACCATGCAGCCTGCCGGATGGCCGGGCTCGCACTGCATTTTGGCGGACTGGCGTAACGTGGTTTCCAGGGCTTCGCGTGGAGAGAGAGCGCTGTCCCACAAGAAGCGCGTTACCTGGCCATAGGTTGCCAAATAGCGCTGTATACACTCGCGATACAGCGCCTCTTTTGAGCCAAACGCGGCATAAAAACTGGGTGACGAAATACCGTTGCCCATGGCTGCTTTCAGTTGGGCAAGCGACGTAGACTCGTAGCCATGCTGCCAAAAAAGCAGCATCGCTTGCTCAACGGCATTGTCCCGATTAAACGTTCTGGGGCGTCCCATCGTTGCCATCTGTCATCTCCACGCATCCCATTGTGACTAATATACTAAACGATACACATGTAGTTGACAAACCCTGCGTGTCTCACTAGTTTACCAATCAATACATAAGTGGGGCGACTCAAGCGCCTCGGGTGATGCGATGCCCAAACAGCCTACGCTTATATATATACCGGTCGATACATAATTGTGAGGGAACCTATGGAGAATAAAAGAGCCGTGAGCAGAAGCGAGGCACGTGTGGAGCAACCAGACGTACTGCCTGTATCAGCCCTGCTGGCGCTGGCAATGACGGGCTTCATTTGCATTATTACGGAAACGTTGCCTGCGGGGCTGCTGCCCCCAATGGCAGAAGGGCTGGGGGTTTCACTTTCGCTTGCCGGACAAACGGTGACGGCCTACGCGCTGGGTTCGCTGATCGCCGCGATTCCGCTGACGCTGGCCACGCAAAGCTGGCGGCGCAGAACGGTATTGCTGCTCGCCATTGTGGGTTTTCTGATCTTCAACTCGGTAACGGCGTGGTCGAGTCACTACGGGTTAACCCTCATCGCGCGTTTCTGCGCCGGCGTCGCGGCTGGCCTTTCCTGGAGCCTGCTGGCTGGCTATGCGCGTCGAATGGTGGCGGTTTCACAACAGGGCAAAGCCATGGCAATTGCGATGGTTGGCACCCCGATTGCGCTGTCGCTTGGGCTACCCCTTGGCACGTGGTTAGGCGGATGGCTTGGCTGGCGCGTGGTGTTCGTCTCAATTTCTGCGCTGACGGTAGTGTTGATCGGGTGGGTGCTGGCCTACGTCCCGGATTATCCTGGCCAGCCGCGCCAAAAAAGCGGGGGGATTGCGCAGGTGTTCACCACACCCGGCGTGCGGCCCGTTCTGGGTGTGGTCATGGGCTGGATGCTGGCGCACAACATCCTTTACACCTATATCGCGCCGTTTCTCACCTTATCAGGGCTGGAGGGGCGGACGGATACCGTCTTGCTGGTGTTTGGGCTTGCAGCCCTTGCGGCCATTGCCGTGACGGGGCGGCTCGTCGACCACGCTCTGCGCCTTAGCGTGTTAATCAGCTTGGTGGGTTTCATGCTGGTGTCTCTCGCTTTCCTCTTTTACGCACACACGCCCGCCGTGGTGTACGCAGGCGTGGTGATCTGGGGGCTGACGTTTGGCGGTGCGGCAACGCTACTGCAAACCGCATTGGCCGATGCTGCAGGTGCCGGCGCTGATATCGCGCTTTCCATGAACGTGGTGGCCTGGAACGGCGCCATCGCCGCTGGCGGTGTGACGGGGGGAATTCTGCTTGAGCACGCAGGCGCCGGGGCATTTCCGCCCGTGCTGATCGTGCTTCTGCTCGTGGCGTTTTACATCGCCTGGCAGGCAAAACATCACGGCTTTAAAACCGGCGCGCGCGCCAACCACAGATAACGCACAGGAAAAAATATGTTTAATCGACTCGTTACCCCGTTCAAGCTTCTCATTCTGCTACTCGCCAGTGCCACGGCCGTTGACGCCGAGGCGTTCCCTCTGCCTCAGGGGTTCACCAGCGAATACCGCGATATTGACGGCGTGCGCATGCATTACGTGAAAGGCGGCAAAGGTCCGCTGGTGTATCTGGTGCACGGATTTGGGCAGACCTGGTATGAATGGCATCAGTTGCTGCCTGAGCTCGCGAAAAACCACACCGTTGTGGCTCCGGATCTACCCGGCTTGGGTGAGTCTGGCGTGCCGCGATCCTATCGCGCAACAGAAGTCGCGCCGATCCTGTATAAATTGGCTGTGACATTCAGCGGGGGAAAACCGTTTGATGTGGTCTCCCACGATATCGGCAACTGGAATACCTATCCGATGCTGGTGAAGCATCAAGATCAGTTGCGTCGCGTGGTGCTGATGGAAGCGCCTATTCCCGATGACAGCATTTATACCTTTCCGGCCTTCACCCCGCAGGGAGAATCACTGGTGTGGCACTTCAGCTTTTTTGCCGCGCAGAACCAACTGGCTGAAACGCTGATTAAAGGAAGAGAGTCGGCCTTTTTCACCCATTTCATCAAAGAACACGCCACTAATAAGGCCGTTTTCACCGATGAGTTACTGGGCATGTACGCACGATCCTATGCTAAGCCCCACAGCCTGCATGCCGCATTTGAATATTATCGCGTGCTGAATCAGGGCGTAGAGGACAATAAACGCCTGTCGCAATCCCCCATCGACGTGCCGGTTCTGGCCATTGGCGGCGGCGGCCATGGCGGCATGGGGGAGTATCAGGCACAACAAATTCGTCACTTTGCTTCTAATGTGACAGGCAAAGTGTTACCTGGCTGTGGCCACTGGCTCCCTGAGGAGTGTTCTGCGGCGCTTAACGCGGCGGTGCTTGATTTTCTCAACGCCCCCTAAATCTACGCCTGACCGCTGAGCGTGCGCATCTGCGCGTCGCGTCAGGCTGGCGCAGGGTGGAGAAGGCCAAAGGTCGAGCGTTCGGCCTTTGGCGCCTATACCGCAGCGGGGCGGCAGCCACTCCCGGAAGCCGTCCAGGGTAAGCCAGCGTCACGGGAAGCGACCCGCGTCTACGACAGCCCCACCGACTGAGCGGCCAGATTCCGCGTCCTCCGTTCCCCCAATAATGAGCGTGCAGTCACAAATCAAAGCGAAAGCAAAATTATCCCACGCTCACCAAAACAGCGGCGTGATTTAAATGCGCGGCTAAGCTACAACCTGCTGAAATAAAAAAGATAATATTTATTGCGCCCGCGCTTCTCTCCGTGATGTTAATCACAAAAAACGCCTCGTGGCGCCCTTTGTCAACGGTTCTTGCCGCGTAATACGTAATGAATATGTGATCTCACTTGCAAATACAAAAGCCTCAGCCCGGAACAATGTGCCTCAGACGCAATTCACGGGAGCGCGGCAATGAGAATTGGCATAGCGATCAGCGGCGGAGATGTAAGCGGTATTAATAATTTCATCTATCAAATCTCGCGCATGATGCAAGCAGAGATGGTGTTATTTAATGGCGGCATACCCGGGTTGCTGGAAAATCGTCACCAGGAAATATCCTCGCGCGATTTAGTGGATTTTTCTATCACCGCCATTCCGATTATGCAGTCCGGGCGCACCACGCGGAAATTAATGCGTCAGGAGTATGACGTGATTGCCAAACAGCTCAAGTCGCTGCGCATCGATGTATTAATTATGGCGGGCGGGGATGGTTCGCTGCAATTTCTCCATGCGCTCAGTGAATGCGGGGTGAACTGTTTTGGCGTGGGCATGACAATCGACAATGATGTCTTCGGCAGCGATTACACCATCGGCTTTTCTACCGCGTGTGAACAGGTATTAAAAGAGGTCACTAAATTACGCAATACCGGGCGGGCTTTGACCGGCCGCGTATTTATGGTCGAACTGCTCGGCGGTTATTGTGGTGAATTAACGCTGCAATCAGCGATTAAATCCAACGCCGACTTCGCGCTGATTCCGGAGTGTCAAATCGCGCCTGCGCTATTAGCAGAGCGCATCACCCAACGGCTGGCGGCACAAAACAGCGTAGTGATTCTGTGCTCGGAGGGCTATACGCGCGAATATTCTCCCGGCTTTCAGGGGGCAATAGATACGCTGATCAAACAGCTCGAGCCGCTGATTGGGGTACGTATTCGCAAAACCATTATCGGTTACGGGTTACGCAGTGGCGATCCCACCTGCGAGGAAATATACCAGGGCACCATTATGGCCAGTGAAGTCGCGCGCTGTATTCAATCGGGAATGCGCAATAAGGCGGTGATTATTAATAGCAATCATCGACCGATACCGATCGATTTAATAAGCATGAAAAAACGCCTGGTTGATGTTGAAGGGCACTATTACAAACTCGCTAAACAATTGCATATCCTGTGAGGAAATAACCATGCTGAAAATATTATGTGTGTGTGGCTGTGGTTTAGGTTCAAGTTTTGCGATCGAAATGAGCGCGAAGTCGGTATTAAAAAAGCTTGAAATCGATGCGGATATTGATCACACCACCATTTCTGAAGCCAACGCCTTTAAGTCTGACATGATTCTCACGCAAAAAGCATTTGCCGATGTATTAAATGCTGATGCCAGCCCGGAACAAATGAAACGCGTCATTATTCTTAATCGCCTGACTGATAAAGCGGAAATCGAAGAGAAAATCGTCGCATTTATGAAAGAGCACAATATTAAGGCAGCCAGCCATGAATAGTGTAATGAACTTCCTGATTAAAGATTTGCTGGGCCAGGCCTCCATACTGATTGCATTTATCGCGCTTATTGGTCTGGTGCTGCAAAAAAAATCCCCGGGCAAAGTGGTGGAGGGCACCTTTAAAACGCTGCTGGGCTTTTTAATTATGATGGCCGGCATCAACATTATTGTGGGTGCCTTGACCTTCCTCAATACCATCTTCACCCACGGTTTTGGCATGCAGGGTTATATCACCGACGTGGCCGCCATTGCCGGATTAGCGAACCGCGAGCTGGGTTCAGAAGTGGCGCTGACGCTGCTGGTGATCTTTGTGGTGAACATCATCATCGCCCGCATTACGCCGTTTAAATACATCTTCCTCACCGGACAAGCGCTGCTGTGGATGGCCACGATTGGCGCGGTCATTGGCTACAAAGCCGGGCTCACCGGTCTGCCGCTGATTCTCACCGGCGGCATTTTTGGCGGCGTGATGGCGGTGGTCATGCCCGCGCTGGCACAGCCGGTGGTGCGGCGCATTACCGACTCTGACGATGTGGCGCTCGGCCACTTCTGCACCATCGGCTATCTGCTAACGGCGGCGGTGGCGAAAGTGGTGGGTAAAGGATCGCGCTCCACTGAGGATCTCAAGCTTCCCGATAACTTCAAGTTTCTGCAGGACACCTATCTGTCGATGGCGGTAGTCATGGTGCCGATGTACCTGATCCCGGCGCTGGCGGCCGGCCCGTCGTTTATTGCGCAGTACAGCAACGGCATGAACTACCTGATGTACGCCTTTATGCAATCCATTCAGTTTGTCGCCGGGGTATTTGTGCTCTACAGCGGCGTGCGGTTACTGCTGAATGAGCTGGTCCCGGCGTTTCGCGGCATTGCCATGCGCCTGGTGCCGGACGCCAAGCCCGCGCTGGATTGCCCGGTGATGTTCCCGTACGCGCCCAACGCGGTGATCGTCGGCTTCCTCGCCACCACGTTGGGATCGGTGGTCGGCATGTTGGTGTTCCCAATGTTCGGGCTGGCGATGATCCTGCCCGGCCTGCTCACCAACTTCTTTGCAGGCGGCACCGCCGGCGTGTTTGGCAACGCGTTGGGCGGTCGACGCGGCGCGATGATTGGCGGTTTCGTGCACGGCCTGTTTATCACCTTCCTGCCGGCCATTTTGGTACCGATGCTGGAGAGCTATGGCTTCACCGGTGTGACCTTCAGCGATTCTGACGTCATTAGCACCGGACTGGTGCTGGGACACGCTTTCCAAAATAACTGGCTGTTTGTCGCGCTGTTTGTCCTGTTCATTACCGTCATTGCCTGGTTTGTTAACGGAAAATCCACTCACTCCCACGAGGAAAAACCGCATGAAACTGTATAACTTCACCGAGCTGTTACAGGTGGCTAAACAGCGTGATTTCAAAGCGCTGGGCTCCTTCAACCTGCACTGTCTGGAGATGCTGCCCGCCTTTTTCAGCGCGGCGGAAAAAACCCACAGTCCGTTAATGATTCAGATTTCAACTGGCACCGCAAAATACCTCGGCCATAAACTGCTGGTGGATGCCATTCGCTCGCTGTCAGAAAGCCGCGATGTGCCCGCCTGCTTGCACCTCGACCACTGCTCGGATTTACCGGCGATTCAAACGGCCATCGACGCGGGCTTTAGCTCGGTAATGTACGACGGCTCGCATCTGCCGATTGATGAGAATATTGCTAACACGCGGCGGGTGATCGACATGGCACGTCCGGCGAATGTTTCGGTTGAGGCTGAGCTGGGCGCCATTGGCGGGTCAGAAGATGGCAAGTGCGTCGCCATGAGCGAAACCGCGTTTACCACGGTGGATGACGCCCGGCGCTTTGTGCAGGAAACCGGCGTGGATATGCTGGCCATCTCCATCGGTACCGTGCACGGCCTCTATACCGGCAAAGCGCAGATCCAGCACCAGCGGCTGGCTGACATCACTGCCGCCACACACACGCCGCTGGTGCTGCACGGGGGAACCGGCGTCAGCGACGAAGATATGCGTTTGGCGGTGCAAAGCGGTATCGAAAAGGTCAACGTGGGCACCGAAATGAACGTGCAGTGGGTCGCCAACTGCAAACAAACCTTTGAAAAGGGCAAGGTCAACGACAGCGTGCGGAATTTTCTGGTGCCGGCCAACGATGCCGTGACGCATGTTTTAGTGGAGAAAATGTCGCTGTTCCGCTAGGCCAGCGCATTCACCATGTCCCTTTCACGTCAGGCAGGAGACGCTATGTTTGGATTATTTAAAAAGGGCGCCGACGCAGCGCGCCCGCAAAATCAGGACATTGAGCAGCAAGCCGAAAGCCTCAGCGCTGAGATCCACCAGCTGGAGCAGCGGTTGGCCAGCGCACCGCGCGAGACAGAAACGCAAAAACAGCTGATGCTCGCCTATAACCGCGCGCTGCCGCTGTATGCGAAAAGCGCGCGGTTTCGTCCGGAAATCGACGCGTTATTCGTGAAGATTGATGCGCTGCGCAACACCATTCGCAGCTCAATCCAGGAGGCGGGATGAGCATAAAACAGTTGCTGCAGGAGGCGGACGCCATTCAGGTGGGCATTACCACCAGCGACTGGCGGGAAGCGATCGCCCTGGCCGCCAGCCCTTTGGTGAAAGGCGGCTACCTCCAGCCGTCGTATCCCGAGGCCGTGATCGCCAATACCTTAACCCACGGCGCGTATTACGTGTTTGACGAAGGGATCGCTATTCCGCACGCCCGGCCGGAGAGCGGGGTGCTGAAAGACTGTTTTAGTCTGGTGGTGCTGACGCATCCCATCTCCTTTCAGGGCAGTGAAAAAGCGGACATTGTGATCCTGTTCGGCGCGCGCGACAGTAATGCCCACATTGAAGAGGGGATCCGCGCCATCGTCACGTTATTGGACGATGAGCAAACGCTGGTGCGCCTGCGTCACGCCAGCAGTGCAGCGGAGGTCATCGATATTCTATGAATATGTCCTGCAAACAGAAAACGGTGGTGCTGGTGAACGGTATCCCGGCGTCGGGAAAAAGCACGTTGACTCGCGCGCTGGCGCAGCAGTTGGGTTTTCCCGTGCTGACGCTGGATAGCCTTAAAGAGCCGTTTATGCGCTATTTTGCGCCGGTGGATCGCCAGCGTAACCGCCAGCTAGGCTGTGCGGCCTATCAGGCGATGTGGAACGTGGTGGGTCAGGCGCCAGCCGAGTGCACCTGGCTGATTGACGCCTGGTTCGGATTTCAGCCAGTTTCGGTGCTGCAGGAAGGGCTTGAGCAGGCTGGCGTCACGCGCGTGCTGGAGCTGTGGTTGGCGATCTCGCCGGATGAGGCGGTGTCACGCTACCAGGCGCGTCTCACGCAGCGCCTGCCCGGTCATCCCGGCGCGGAATACCTGCCAGAACTGCATAAGCTGGCGGAGACGGCGCGTCCGATGGCGCTGGGGCCGGTGCTGTCGCTGGCGGCAGGCGCGCTGGATGTTGACGCCGCTTGCCGCTGGTTGCATGGTCAGCTTGCAGCGTCGGCCTTGCCATCGCGCCTGTCACGTTCGGGCTAACGCACTCCCGCAGGCAGAGAATCTTCGCGCGTAAGGTATCGAAACGCAGCGGCTTTTATGCTTAAAAAAAGCGTGGATTGCCGATCTCGCTGCGTTTGCAAAATGCACCATCCTCTTCCATATATACATCAACGCCTGTTATCTCTTGCTTCGTTTATTTCTTTCTCGCGCAGAGTTTTCTGCGCTTTTTTTTTTAGGAGCGGCCTGTGCGTATTCATCATCTTAACTGCGGATGCATGTGTCCTGTTGGCGGTGCGCTGTTTGATGGCGTTAGCCGCGGGCTTTTCGCCCATCTGGTGTGTCACTGCTTATTACTCGAAACCGAAAGGCAGGGACTGGTATTAGTGGATACCGGTTTCGGCCGTGAGGATGTTGCGCATCCCGCCCAGCGACTCTCCGGCTTTTTCCGTGCGCTAAATAATATTCGCTACCGCGAGTCCTTATGCGCAAAAACGCAAATTGAATTATTGGGCTTTCGTGCGGCGGACGTGCGCCATATTATTTTGACCCACCTCGACTTCGATCACGCAGGTGGCATCAGTGATTTTCCGTCAGCGAAAATCCACCTTTTGCAGCATGAACTGGATTACATGAGCCAGCGCAACGCCACCTGGCTTAATCGACAGCGCTACCGGCCCCAGCAGTGGCGCACGCATGACGGCTGGCGCGGCTATCCCAGCCAGGGAGAGCGGTGGTTCGGGTTTGATGCCGTGCGCGCGCTGGATGATTTTAACGATGACATCTTATTTGTGCCGCTGCCGGGACACACGCCGGGCCACAGCGGCGTGGCGATCCGCCATGCGGGCGGCTGGCTGCTGCACGGCGGAGATGCCTGGTTTTATCGCGATGAAATGCGCCATACCGAACGCCACTGCACACCCGGCCTGCGTGCGTATCAGCGTCTCATGTGCAGCGACGTGGCCGCCTGGCGACATAATCAACAGCGGCTGCGCGCGCTCTCTTTAGAGCATGCCAGCACGATCCAACTGTTTTGCAGCCACGATGCGCGCGAACTGGCGCAATGCCAGTCCGCCCCCTAGCTTTTCGCGATTCATCACCGCGGCATGCTTTATCTCTACTAATCTTTTACAGGCGGTGTCGCGCTGCGCGGCGACCGTCGGATAATAAACAGGAATAGGGAGAGTAACATGCTGTATACCTCGGGACGATCGCGACTCGGCGTGGCGATTTACACGCTGCTGGAGCCGCTGCCGCTGGGCTTTTTCTTTGCTGCCTGGCTGTTTGACATCATTTATCTGCAAACCTTTGTGATTATGTGGACCAAATCCGCGAGCTGGCTTATTGCCTTTGGACTGGTGCTGGCTATTCTGCCTCGACTTATCAGCCTGATTTACCTATTTCGCGGCGCGACAGCGGGAGAAAAGACGCACTTCTGGCTGACGCTGGCCGCCATTGTGCTGGCGATTGTGAATGCGTTTATTCACAGCCGCGACGCCTATGTCGTGGTGCCGCTTGGCGTCACGCTCTCCACGCTGGTGGTGGCGCTGATGCTGCTGGCCAATCTGCTACAAACGCTGCGCGCGCCGCGTGTGCTGGGAGGTCAGCCATGAAACCGATGCTCAGTGTAATCGCCCTGGCGGTGCTGCTCAGCGGCTGTGATGACGGCGCCAGACTCGATCCGCAAAAACAGATTGGTCCCAATCCGGAATTGCCGCAGGCGCAGAACTTTCTGATGCCGCCGATGCAGGTGCCGGAAGGCGTCGCGTGGAAAGCGGGAGAGATGCCGAAGGTGGCGCAGGGATTGAAGATTGAAAAAATTGCCGACCAGTTACAGCATCCGCGTCAGGTGCTGGTGCTGCCGAACAATGATGTATTGGTTGCCGAGTCAAACGGGCAGCCCAAACCCATCACCGCCCCCAAACAGCTGATCATGGGGATCGTGCAGAAGGCCTCAGGCAAGGGCGGCGAGGGCGGCAACCGTATCACGTTGCTGCGCAATGTGAATGGCAAATGGGAGCAGCATCGCTTTATTGAGCACTTAACGTCGCCGTTTGGCATGCAGCTGGTGGGCAACACGCTCTACGTAGCCAATGCCGATAGCCTGGTAAAATTCCCCTATGAAACCGGGCAGACGGAAATTCGCACCCCGCCAGAACTCGTCACCGAGCTGCCTGGCGGGCCTATCAATCACCACTGGACCAAATCGCTGCTGGCAAGTCCGGACGGCAGCAAACTCTATGTCGGCGTCGGATCGAACAGCAACGTCGGGGAAAATGGCCTGGGTGAAGAGTATCGCCGCGCGGCGGTGCTAGAGGTGGATGCGGCAAGCGGCGCAAGCCGAATTTTTGCCAGCGGCATCCGTAATCCAACGGGGCTGCAGTGGGAACCGCAGAGCGGCAAGCTGTGGGCAGTGGTCAACGAACGCGATGAGATCGGCTCCGATCTGGTGCCGGACTATATGACGTCGGTGCAAGATAAAGGTTTTTATGGCTGGCCCTATAGCTATTTTGGTCAGCACGTTGACGTGCGGGCGCAGCCGCCACGGCCCGATCTGGTGGAGAAAGCCATCAAGCCCGATTACGCGCTCAGTTCACACGTTGCGCCGCTGGGGCTGCTGTTTTACGGCGCGGAGAATATGCCGCAGTATCGCGGCGGCGCCTTTATTAGCGAGCACGGAAGCTGGAACCGCACGCCGCTTAATGGCTATCAGGTGGTGTGGGTGAAATTTGAAAACGGCAAGCCCGTGGGGGAACCGCAGCCGGTGGTGACCGGTTTCCTGACGGACGATGGCAAACAGGTGCGCGGTCTGCCGGTGGGGTTAGCCGCGGATCAGCAGGGAGGTGTGCTGATCGCCGATGACGCGGGGAACGCCATTTGGCGCATTAGCGCTGCGCAGTAGCCCACAGCAGGCATAAAAAAAGGATTTGGCCCCTAAAGCCAAATCCTTATTTTTTTGTTCGCGTTGCGGCTGGTAACCGGACGGCGAACGGGTGCTCAGCACTCCTCACAGGGCAAATCATAAAATGTGACGGGAAATATTTCAAGTTTCGCTAAAATACTGTATGTTTATACATGTGTTGAGTGATGAGCGCGACCTCATTGGTTTTCTGATGACTCCCAGGGGCGCGGATAGTAAATCCCGGCAGGTTTCAGGTGGTGCTGGCCTGTGGCTTTTACCATGAGAGCCGCTCAGCACTCCTCACAGATGTGCTCAGGCCGTCGGCGGGTGGAGTCAAAGCCCCGGTAGCTGAAAGGCGCGCTCCTGTCAGAGGAGAAGGAAAGTGATGGAACTTGTTCGGTTAATCCTGGATCTGATCCGGGTGATCCTGCAAATCATCGTTGCCCTTTTGCAACTGACCGGTCAGGCGCACTGACCGGAACTTGAAACAAGGCGGAGCTCACCCCTCCGCCTTTTTTCGCGTGACGGTTTTAACGTTGTGCCGCTCAGCGATCGGGCGTCAGCGACGAGTGCAGCGGCCAGGAATCGAACAGATAGCCGTCAAAGTCGATATCATCCACGTCGGAAAACTCCAGCAGGCGCTGTTTAACATTCTCCAGGTGCTGCCACATGGCCTGCTTTGCCGCTCGCGCATCTTTTTTGATCAAGGCGGCCAAAATCTTTTTGTGATCCTCAAGCCACTGTTTGCGGTAATCGCTATCCACCAGATGGCGGTGCAGCTGGCTCCACATGACATTATCTTCGCGCCACTGCCAGGATTGCTTAAACAGCTCCACCAGCATGCTATTGTGCGTGGCTTCGGCAATCGCTAAATGAAAGTTGCGATCGCCATCCTCACTTTGGTCCACGGTGGCCTGCGCCAGCTCGCGCTCTTCCAGCGCCAGCGCCTGCCGCATTTTAACGATGTCGTCGCGCGTTGCCTGCAGCGCCGCAAACTCAGCGATGTTACTTTCCAGCAGCTGTCGCGCCTGCAGCATTTCAAACGGGCCGGCATCGTTGCTGGCGCTAGGGACTGCGGCGCGTGCCACTGGCGCGTCGTTGATCACGTAAATGCCCGCACCGCGCCGCACCTCTATCAAGCCCTCCAGCTCCAGCATGATCAGCGCCTCGCGCACCAGCGTGCGCGTCACGTTCAGCTGCTGCGCCAGTTCGCGCTCGGGCGGCAACCGTTCACCTACGGCAACCTGCTTTTGCGTAATCATGTTGCGCAGCATTTCTCCCACTTCCTGATAAGGGCGCTGCGGCGAAACCGGTGTTTTCATAAGGCGTAATCTGCTGATTAAAGAAGTCATGGGACGGATTGATGCGCCCGGCACTATAGCACAGGGCGCGGTGTTCAAGCCGCCTTCTGGGTAAAGTAGCGCTGGGCGTTGGTGAAACAGACCGCTTTGACCAACTCGCCCAGCATCGCTTCATCATGCGGCACCAGGCCCTGCAGCACCCACTCGCCAAGGCGATTGCACAAGATGCGCCGGAAATATTCATGCCGCGTATACGAGAGGAAACTGCGCGAATCGGTTAGCATCCCAACAAACTGGCTCAGCAGACCCATTTGCGCCAGCTGCTCTAGCTGTCGCAACATACCGTCACGCTGATCGTTGAACCACCAGCCCGAACCAAACTGCACTTTTCCGGCGATACCGCCGCCCTGGAAATTGCCTGCCAGCGTGGCCAGCACTTCGTTGTCGCGCGGATTCAGGCAGTAAAGAATGGTTTTAGGCAGTTGATTGTTGCTGTCCATCGCGTCGAGCAGCCGCGACAGCGGCCGCGCCACCGGATCATCGCCAATAGAATCAAAACCGCTATCCGGTCCCAGCAGCCGATACATGCGGCTGTTGTTATTGCGGATCGCACCGATGTGCAGCTGCATCACCCAGCCACGGCGGGCGTATTCACCGCCCATCCATACCAGTAGGGCGGTACTGAACTGGGCGATCTCCTCCTCTGTGAGCACCTCACCGCGCCGCCGTTTCGTGAGAATCGCGTCCAGCTCGCGGTCATCCGGCACGGGCGCGAAACGCGGCGTTTCAATGCCGTGATCGGACGCGCGACAGCCGTGGGCAGCAAAGTGGTCCAGCCGACGCAACAGCGCCGCGCGCAGGGACGCGATGCCGTCGATGGCGATATCGGCTACCGCTTCCAGTTGCGTGAGATAGTCAACGAATCCCTCAAGCTCAATCTTAAAGGCTTTGTCGGGTCGCCAGCTGGGTGCGACCTCAATATCAAACGCGCGGTCAGCCGCAATCGCCCGATGGTGCTGCAAGCTGTCGAGAGGATCGTCGGTGGTGCCTACCATGCGGACGTTCATTTGGCGCATAATGCCGCGCGCTGAAAAGGCGGGCGTTGCCAGCTGCTCAGCGCAGGCGTGCCAAATAGTCTCTGCGGTATCTGGACCCAACAGCGTGTTGCAGAGGCCAAACGGGCGGCGCAGCTCCAGATGCGTCCAGTGATACAGCGGATTCCCCAGCGTTTTGGGCACCGTATGCGCCCAGGCCAGGTATTTGTCGTAATCGCTGCGCGTGTTGCCCGTGATCAGGGATTCATCCACGCCCGCCGCGCGCATCGCACGCCACTTATAGTGATCGCCTTCAAGCCAAATCTGGCTCAGGTTGGCAAACTGCCGATCTTCCGCAATATCCTGTGGATTGAGGTGGCAGTGATAGTCGTAAATCGGCATCGCGGCCGCGTAATCATGGTACAGGCGGCAGGCAACCGGGCTCTGCAACAGAAAATCGTCATCCATAAAGGGTTTCATTGGTCCTCCGGGAAGAGGGCGGCGACGGCGGCCTGCGCACCGTGCTGACATAAAGCGGCATAGGCGTTCTGTAGCGTCTCAACAAACGCTGCATGCGCGGGAAGATCATCGGAAAAGATCGCACGCAGGCCTAACAGTGCCGTGACCCTGTCACGCCCATCGGGGTGCTGCTGATTGATCTGCTGTACTGTGACATAAAGCGGGTCCACCACTTCATAAGGTTCACCGTGCTCATCTTCGCCCAACACATAGCGCATCCAGCCCGCGACACCCAAGGCCAGACAGCGGTAGTCACCGCCGTGCTGTAAGTGGTAGCGCACGCTGTCCAGCATCCGCTGCGGCAGCTTCTGGCTGCCGTCAGAGGCGATTTGCGCCGTGCGATGACGCAGCGAGGGATTGCTGAAGCGCGACAGTAAGGCATCGGCATAGGCATCAAGATCGATATCGTCAGGCATTCGCAGTGTAGGACGCTGTTCATTCAGCATCAGCGCGCGCACTGCCCGTCGCCAGGCTGGCTGCTGCATGGTTTCCGCCACCGTGGAATAGCCGGCGAGAAAGCCCAGCCAGGCGAGGAACGAGTGGCTGCCATTGAGCATGCGCAGCTTCATCAATTCAAACGGCGCCACATCGGCGACCAATTGTGCCCCGACGCGATCCCACGCCGGGCGTCCGTTAACAAAATTATCTTCAATGACCCACTGACTAAATGGCTCACAGAGCACGCCGCAAGGATCGTTAACGCCGAGTAGGGCGGCGATCTCTTGCTGCGTCTCTTCGGTCACGGCGGGAACAATGCGGTCCACCATGGTGCAGGGGAACGTCACCTGCGCTTCAATCCATGCCGCCAGCGTCGGGTCGCGCAGCTGCGCCAGCCCCACCACGGCGGCTCGCGCCACATGGCCATTTTCGCGCAGGTTATCACATGACAGCACAGTAAAGCCCGGCAGCCCCGCATCGCGGCGCAGGCGCAGCGCTTCAACAATAAAGCCCACGGTAGACTTTGGTGTGCCGGGATCGCTGAGATCGTGCTGGATCAGCGGGTGGTGGCCGTCGAGTTTGCCGCTGGCGGGATTCACGCAGTAGCCTTTTTCGGTGACGGTTAAGGACACGATCGCCGTTTCCGGGCGGGCCAGCGTGTGCAAAATCGCGTCAACGCCGTCCAGGGCCGGATGCAGCGCTTCTTTAATCGCGCCAATGACCGTTTGTGTCTGCCCGCTCTCGCCGCTTTCCGTCACGCTATAAAGCATCGCCTGCTCGCGCAGCTGTTCAACCAGCCGTTTACCGCTCTCGGACATCAAATTCACTGCGCAGATGCCCCAGTCACAGTCGCTGCTCGCCAGCAGCCGGTGCAGATACACCGCCTGATGCGCGCGATGAAATGCGCCACAGCCAATGTGTACGATCCGCGGCACCAGGCGCGTGCGATGCCAGGCAGGGCGGGGCACCGTGAGTGCGGCATCGGGATGGGCAAGGTTAAGTTCCATAGTGACTCCGTTTCGGCACGCTTGAGTTCAGAAAAAGGCGCGGTGGATAGCCAGTTCAACGCCGCGGATTTCCGCCAGGCCTTTGAGTCGGCCAATCGCCGAGTAACCTGGGTTGGTTTGCTTATGCAGGTCGTCGAGCATCTGATGGCCGTGGTCTGGACGCATGGGGATCGCCGCGTTGCGGCGCCGCTCCTCTTCCGCAATGGCTTTGATCACCGCAAACATGTCCACGTCGCCCTCAAGGTGGGCCGCTTCGTGAAACGTTTTTGGATTCGCCTCACGCTGAGTCGCTCGCAGATGGAGAAAATAGATACGCGGACCAAAGCGGCGGATCATGCCTGGCAGATCGTTTTCCGGCAGTACGCCATAAGAGCCTGTGCACAGCGTGAAGCCATTCGCCGGGCTGCTGACGGTATCGATCATCCACTGTAAGTCTTCTGCGGTGGAAACAATGCGCGGTAAACCCAGGATAGGCCGCGGCGGATCGTCTGGATGCACCGCCATGCGCACGCCCACCTCTTCAGCGACCGGCACGATAGCGCGCAGGAAGGTGGCAAAGTTTTCACGCAGCCGGGCTTTATCGATGCCGTCGTAACGCGCCAGCTGGGCGCGGAACTGGTCCAGCGTATATCCCTCTTCAGCACCGGGCAAACCGGCGATGATATTGCGCGTCAGTTGCTGTTTATGCGCATCGCTCATGCTGGTGAAACGCGCTGCGGCTTCGTCGATTTCAGCGGCAGTGTAATCCTGCTCCGCGCCGGGGCGCTGCAAAATATGCAGCTCAAACACGGCAAATTCAATGTGGTCGAAGCGCAGTGCCTTGGCGCCATTGGGCAGGGCATAGGCTAAGTCGGTGCGCGTCCAGTCGAGAATCGGCATGAAGTTGTAGCACACGGTGCGAATGCCGCACTGCGCCAGGTTACGCAGCGACTGCTGGTAGTTGGCAATCCATTGCTTCGCATCCCCGCTGCCGGTCTTGATCTCCTCGTGGATAGGCACGCTTTCTACCACTGCCCATACCAGTCCGGCCGCTTCAATCTCCGCCTTACGCGTCATGATTTCCGTCACGGGCCACACTTCGCCGTTAGGGATGTGGTGTAGCGCGGTCACGATGCCGGTCGCACCAGCCTGGCGCGCATCAGCAAGTGAAACAGGGTCTTTTGGGCCGTACCAGCGCCAGGTTTGCTGCATGTTGATTCCTCCTGTCGTGTTGAGCGATGCCTTAACACGACATTAAATTGGTTGACTATTCGTTTTGCGTGTCACACCAAAAAAACAGCGTAACAGGACGGTGATGGCTCACGTTCTGCGCTTTAGCGGTGAATGTCAACCAAGCCAACCATTTTGGTTAACCAGATCACAAAAGCCATCATCGCATGACGACCCCTTGTTTTATCTGTGTTTCACTCCGGTCGGAGGAGAGGTGACAGCTAACAGCATCGCATCCTGACGACACCAGACAAGCGCCGTGAGACGCTCGACGGCACCAATCGAAATTGGTCAACCAAGGCGCCGGCGAGCGTGTGAAACGCACACGGTCAATAAAAAGGGAGAATCCAATGAACCGCAGTTTAGATCCGGGGATCACCGCCGTCGGTACACGACGCGCCATACGTAACCTGCGCTGGTGGGTGCTCGTGCTGTTTTTAGCCGGCGTGACGGTTAACTACATCACGCGTAACTCGCTGGGCATTTTAGCGCCGGAGCTGAAGACCAGCCTCGGCATCACCACCGAACAATACTCCTGGATTGTGGGGGCCTTTCAGTTGGCCTACACCTTCTTCCAGCCCATCTGTGGTTGGCTAATTGACGTGATTGGCCTGAAGCTTGGCTTCTTTATTTGCGCCGCTATCTGGGCGCTGGCCTGTCTGATGCACGCCGGTGCGGCCAGCTGGTTGCATCTGGCGATACTGCGCTTTGTGATGGGAGGCGCCGAGGCGGCGGCCACGCCAGCCAACGCCAAAGTGATTGGTGAGTGGTTTCCGCGCAAGGAGCGTCCCATTGCCGCAGGCTGGGCTGGCGTCGGCTTCTCTATTGGCGCCATGCTGGCACCGCCCATTATCTACTTTGCTCACGCCTCCTTTGGCTGGCAAGGTGCTTTTCTGTTTAGCGGTGGCCTCGCGCTGGCGTGGGTGGTGCTGTGGTGGCTGTTCTACCGCGACCCCGAGCGTCACGGAAATTTGAGTCAGGATGAGCTGGCCTTCATTCGTCAGGACAATGAACCGCCTGCCGTGAAGTTACCGTTCTTTACCGCGCTAAAAACCGTGTCAAAAAACAAACGTTTCTATGGCATTGCCATCCCGGCGTTTATGGCGGAACCGGCGTGGGGCGTGCTGAGCTTCTGGGTGCCGCTTTATCTGGCGAAAGATTTGGGCATGGATCTTAAACAGATCGCGATGTTTGCCTGGTTGCCTTTCCTCGCGGCCGACCTGGGCAGTGCCGCGAGCGGCTATTTGACGCGGGTCTATACCCGAATGTTTGGCTTTACGCAGGTGAATTCCGTGGTCGCCAGCTCCGTGACCGGCGCGTTTTTGATGCTGTCGTTGGCGCTGGTGGCCATGACCAAAAGCCCGTATGTCGCCATTGCGCTGATCTCCATCGGCGGCTTTGGCCACCAGATTATCTCCTGCATGTTAAGCGCGCTGGTGGTGGAGAAATTCGACAAAGGCCAGATGGCCACGGTCAATGGAATGCGCGGCTCGTTTGCCTGGATCTCCAGCTTTCTCTTCTCGCTGGTGATCGGCGTCACCGCCGACAAAATTGGCTTTAACCCGCTGTTTGTCGCCATGGGGTTCTTTGACCTGATTGGCGCACTCTTCCTGATCGCTTTTATTGCTGAACGTCGCGCGCAGCGACTGAATTAAGTAGGTAACGATGAAAACGTTGAAAAATTGGTGTGTTACGCATGCCGACAGCCATCATGTTGCGCTTACCGTAGATGATAAGCACACCCTGTGTATTTACGTGCTGGAGGCGGGACTGTTCCGCGTCGCGGTGAAACGAGAAGGGGCATTTAGCCTTGATCGCACCTGGAGTATTGCGCCTGAAAGCGATGTGCCCTGGGAAGGGCGTCCGCGTGAGAGCCTGGCGGGCTTCACGCTGCCGGCGTTTACGCTGGAGGAGCAGGACGACCGCCTGACCCTCAGCACGGACGTATTGCGCGTGGTCGTACAGCGTCCGCTGGCGCTGGAGTGGCACTACCGCGACCGTGAAGGCCACTGGCAGCTGCTGGCGCGCGATCGCCCCACCAGCGCTTATCAGCTCAATGCGCACGGCGACGGCGTGGCGCACTATCAGCAGCGCGGGCCAGACGACCGCTATTTCGGTCTGGGCGAAAAGACGGGCGACTTACAGCGCAATGGCCGCCGTTATGAAATGCGCAATCTCGATGCCATGGGCTATGACGCGTCCTCCACCGATCCGCTTTACAAGCACGTGCCGTTCACCCTCACGCGCCGCAGCGACATCAGCTTTGGCCTGTTTTACGATAACCTCAGCAGCAGCTGGTTCGATCTCGGCAATGAACTGGATAATTACCATCAGCCCTATCGGCGTTGGCAGGCCGAAAGCGGGGACATTGATTACTATCTGTTTGTCGGGGAAAAGGTGCTGGACGTCACCAAAGCTTTTGTACGTTTGACGGGAAAAACGCTGTTTGGGCCTAAATGGAGCCTGGGATACAGCGGGTCAACCATGCATTACACCGATGCACCCGATGCGCAGCAGCAACTCATGAACTTCATTCGTCTGTGCGAGGCGCATCAGATCCCCTGCGACTCCTTCCAGCTCTCATCGGGTTATACCTCGATCAACGACAAACGCTACGTGTTTCATTGGAACCACGACAAAGTGCCTGAGCCGGAGGCCATGAGTCAGGCGTTTCACGAGGCGGGGCTGCGCCTTGCGGCGAACATCAAACCCTGCCTGCTGCAAGATCATCCGCGCTACCGCGAGGTGGCGGCGCAGGGCCTGTTCGTGCGTGATTCAGAGCGCGATGCGCCTGAACGCTCGGTGTTTTGGGATGATGAAGGTTCACATCTTGATTTTACCCATCCTGATGCCATTGCCTGGTGGCAGGACAACGTGACCCGGCAGCTGCTGGAGAAGGGCATCGACAGCACCTGGAACGACAACAACGAATACGAAGTGTGGGACGGCGAAGCGCGCTGCTACGGCTTCGGTTCGCCGATCGCCATTAAACACATTCGTCCGGTGATGCCGCTGTTGATGATGCGCGCCTCCATGGAAGCGCAGCAGCGCTTCGCGCCGCACAAGCGTCCGTTTCTGATTTCTCGCTCTGGCTGCGCTGGCATGCAGCGCTACGTGCAAACCTGGAGCGGTGATAACCGCACCAACTGGACCTCGCTGCGCTACAACATCCGCATGGGGCTGGGCATGAGTCTCTCCGGCCTCTATAACGTTGGGCATGACGTCGGCGGTTTCTCTGGAGATAAGCCGGACGCCGAACTCTTTGTGCGCTGGGTGCAAAACGGTGTGATGCATCCGCGCTTTACCATTCATTCATGGAATGACGATCGCACGGTGAATGAGCCGTGGATGTATCCGGCGGTGACGCCAGCCATTCGCGCGGCCATTGAGCTGCGCTATCGGCTGTTGCCGTACCTTTATACGCTGCTGTGGCAGGCCCATGCGCAGGATGAACCCATGCTGCGACCTACCTTCCTCGATCACGAGCACGATGCGCAGACCTTTGAGGCGTGCGACGAGTTCATGCTGGGGCGCGATCTGCTGGTGGCCAGCGTGGTTGAGCCGGGTCAGCGAACGCGTCGCTTATGGCTGCCGGACAATCTTGCGGGCTGGTATGACTTCGCCACGCAGCAGTGGTACAGCGGCGGACAGTGGATCACGCTGCCTGCGCCGCTGGAATCGCAGCCGATGCTGGTACGCGCCGGAGCCGGACTGCCGTTGAGCCATCGCCTGCGGCACGTGGACGCCGCAGCGGACGATCGCCGTACCCTGCAGCTCTACCCGCTGCCGGGCAACGGCGCAAGCGAGGGTGAGCTGTTTGAAGACGATGGCGAATCCTGGGGCTATCAGCAGGGCCACGCGCTGTGGTTGCGCTGGGAGATGCGCTGTGACGCAGAGGCCATTCACTTAAGTTTTCGGCGTGAAGGGGACTACCAACCTGCCTGGCAAACGCTGGATATCACGCTGCCCGCGGCAGAACAGCGTGCGCTCTATATCCACGGTCAGCGCGTTGACGCGGCGCACCGGCAGATCCTCCTCGCCGATATCGCTCACTAAGCGACACCGTCCGTGACGGCGTTTACGTCACGGACGCTAGCGGTGGCATAGGGCACGTAATCTCTTGCGTGCGGGGGCGCTGCAACCCCGCCTTTAACGCCCCCTGGTTTGCGAAGGGCGCGCCGCCGCGTTGTACCGTTATCTTTCTGTCATCTCTAAGGGATATCTTCACGGGGTAATGTCAAACAGACGCTGTGGTCCAGATTGGATCGACATGGAGCACCCTATGGCCCTTGCTGCTGTACAGGCTGCAAAATTGCAGCATACCGTGATTGATGCCAGCGTGCGGATGCGCGATACCCGCATCGGCGCACAGTGTGAAATCCTCGCGCACAGTTACCTTGAGTACAGTGAGGTGGGTGATTTTTCCTACCTCGGTGAACACTGCTGCATTGCCGATGCGCACATTGGCCGCTTCACGGCGATGGCCAACTACGTGCGCATTGGCGCGCCCAATCACCCGCTGGATCGCCCCGCACAGCATCGATTCACCTATTGTCCTGAGTATTACGATGCGCAGGCGCAGCGCGATAGCGGCTTCTTTGCCCAGCGTCGGGCCGATCGCGTGATCATTGGCAACGATGTGTGGATAGGACACGGCGTGATTGTGCTGCCTGGCGTGCGCGTCGGCGACGGTGCAGTGTTGGCAGCCGGCGCGGTGGTGACGCGAGATGTGGCGCCTTACACGCTGGTGGGCGGGGTGCCTGCCAGAGTGATTCGCCCGCGTTTTGCCCCGGAGATTGCGGCCCAGCTACAGGCCATTGCGTGGTGGAACTGGCCGCTGGAGAAACTGATGGCGCATCTGGCGGATTTTCAATCGCCAGATATCGCCGCGTTCTGCCAGCGGCACGCGGTGTAATTTATAGCGCCGGGCGCGCGGCGACCGCAGCGTGTTCGGCCTGCAGCGGTTTCTCAGGCTGTAACAGGGTCATCGCGACCATACTGCCCAGCGCAATACAGGCGGTGACGGTGAACATCGCGTCATAGCCGTAATATTCTGCCAGCCAGCCGCAGAGCATGGGGGAAATGATCGCGGCCAGGTTCGCGATAGCCAGCGTCATGCCGCTGAAGGCCCCCACGGAGGCCTTCGGCGTCACATCGATCACCACAGACCAATACACGTTATTGACCAGCGCGTTTAGCGCATTGCCCAGCGTCATTAACGCGATAATCCCCGCCGCCGATCCCATCCACGGAATGGCCATAAAGCAGCAGGCCGTCGCGCACAGCGTCACGGCGGCAAAGACGTTGCGTGCCAGGCGCAAATTACCGTAGCGCGCCAAGAGGCGATCGGCAATGCGGCCGCCGAGCAGCACGGTCAGGCAGGCGCCACTCCACGGAATCATCGCCACATACCAAAGCGAGTGCAAATCGTAATGGAAGGTGTCCTGCAGGTATTTTGGCAGCCAGGTCACTAGTGTGAAGGTGATGTAAAGGAAGCTGAAGTAACCCAGCGCGTTGCACACCAGCGTGCGGTTGGTAAAGAAGCGCCACCACGGCAGCGCGGCATCGTCACGGCCTTCGCGCCGCTGTCCGGTGGCGATCAGGGCGCGCTCCACACCGTTGGCACGTGGATGCTGCTCGGGCGTATCGGTGAAATAGCGAGCAAACAGCAGCATGGCCAGCAGCGATATGCCGCCGAGCAGAATAAACATCATGCGCCAGTCATCGGTCAGCAGCAGCAGGCCCACGGCAATTGGCGCGGTCAATAGCGATCCCACTTGCGTACTCAGTAAACCAATCCCCAGGGCGAAACCGCGTTCATTATCCGGTGCCCAGTGGGCAATGGTTTTATTCATCAGCGCGTAAGCGGGGCCTTCCGCGATGCCAAACAGAATGCGCATCGCGGCGAACCCCATAATGGCGGACCCGCCAAACATCGCTATGCCAATATCGCCGGCCCATGCGGTGGCTATCTCCAGCAGCGACCAGAGAATGCCGGCCATCAGCCACACTTTTTTGGTACCGAGGCGATCGGCGAGAAAGCCGCCGCACAGTGATCCCAGCAGATAGCCAAAGCCAAAATAACCCAGTACGGCGCCAAGCTGTACCTTGTTAAAGTGATAGGCCTGTGAAATCGCGTTAGCCGCAAACGACAGTGCGCCGCGATCGACATAGTTAATGAGCGCAACCAGAAACAGCAGCGAAAAAATGGTATAGCGGGTAGATGTCGGCGTCATTACGCAGCTCCTGAGAAAAATACACAGAAATAGGTAAGCAAAGCTGATGCCAAAACATGACGAACATCACAATTGAACGGCGTGCGCCGGGGCAGGCGGGCGCACCCCATGTCGGACGGGCGTCGGTTAGCGCGCGAATGCGCTTTTTTAGTGCAAGAGGGGGCGCCATGGCAATGGCAGGTGCTTTTGCCACTTGCAGTGGCGGGGCTTGTGCTGCAGGCAGCGGCAGGGTGCTTTTCCGCTGGCGCGGCGCAAATTTCGTTCGCCATGGCACCGGCAGGTGCTTTTGCCACTTGCAGTGGCGTGACTTATGCCGCAGGCAGCGGCTGGCGTGCCTTTTCGCTGGCACGGAGCGACTTTCGTTCGCCACAGGCTGTGGCAGGTGCCTTTGCCGCGTAGCGGCGACCGAGCAGAGGGCGCCAGGCCGCGCCCTCTGCACTCCCCGGCCCTGCGCCAGCCCCACTCGCCGCTGCGCGGTGCCTTCACTCCCTCAGCCTTCCTGACGGACCGGCGTCGATTCGCTCCTGCTCAACGCCGCCTCTCGCGGCATCCATGCCGCTCGTCCTGGAAGCCTTCAGTCGTTCAGCGAGTGGGGATGGCGCCCAGCAACCCTCGCTGTGAGTCTTTTATGTTTTTCGCAGCCACTGCGCGGCGGTAAGACTTTTAAGGTGTATTCATACCGCGCGGCGCTAAGCAAAACCCTTCTTTTATGTTTTTACGTCTTTTAAGGCCACTGAGTAGCGGAAAAGACTTTTAAGCAATCTCCCGCCCGCGAAGTGTTAACGAGAAGCCGTTTCTGTCTTTTGTTTCTGTCTTCTGTCTTTTCCAGCCAGCCACTGTCTGTGCAGACCTGCCTGCGGTCAACCAGACAATACCTGACCAAAAACAAGAAAAGGCTCTTAAAGGCGAGGTGTTGAGCGCCATCCGGAGCGCCGAACGGAGCGTAACGGCCAGGACGAAGCGGCATGGATGCCGCTGAGAGCGCGGAATGAGCCAGGGATGGCGAATCCGCGCGGTCCTTGAGGCCGTTGCGGCGGAGTGAGGGAACAGTGGAGGCTGGCGCAGGGCGCGGATTGCAAAGGGCCGCGCCCATCGGCCCTTTGCCCGTACGCCGCAGCGGGGCGGCTGAAACTGCCGTGCGGTTAGCGGGCGGAACCCGCTCATAGTCATACCGGCTTTGCGGGCCGGGACCCGCTCAGGGTCAAGCCAGCACAGCGGCCAATGCGCGAGCCCGTGCAACTAAAAACCGGCATAGCGGGCCGGAAACCGCTCAGAGCCATACCAGCTGAGCGGCCGGACCCCGCTCAGGGTCCAGTAACCGGCATGGCGGGCCTGAACCCGCCAAACATCTTATTGCTTAGCTCTTTCTTCCTGCACTTTCTGGGCAATCCGGTCGCCCACAACCTGATCGATCTTGCGCCAATACTCAAATGCCCGCGACAGCACCGGCTCTTCCACGCCTTTCAGCAGATGGCCGGTGACGTTTTCAACCAAGCGATCGCGCGCGGCCTGATCCATCACCTTATTGACCAGCGTGTTAGCCTGGCCAAAATCATCGTCATCTTTGCGCAGGGTGTAGGGTGCATGCACCATCTCGCCGTGGGCTTCCCAAGTTGAATCGGTGGGATAGCGATCGCCATCGGCTTTGGGGCCGCCTTTGGAATTGGGCGCATAGACCGGATCGGTTACCGGATTAATGCGCATCGCGCCATCTTTGCTGTAGCTGTTAACCGGTGCCTGTGGGGCATTCACCGGGATCTGTTTATAGTTAACACCCAAGCGCGCGCGGTGTGCATCGGCGTAGGCAAAGACGCGGCCGAGCAACATTTTATCCGGGCTCAGGCCGATCCCAGGTACCAGATTGTTAGGCTCAAATGCCGCCTGTTCAATCTGCGCATGGTTATCAGTGGGGTTTCGATCCAGCTGTAGCTTGCCCACTTTGATCAGCGGGTAATCGCTGTGCGGCCACACTTTGGTGAGATCAAACGGGTTAAAACGGTAAGTTTCGGCATCGGCAAACGGCATGATTTGCATGTAGAGCGTCCAGCTGGGGAAATGGCCGTTTTTGATCGACATGAACAGGTCGCGCATATGGTAATCGCTGTCTTCCCCGGCGAGTTTATCGGCTTCCTGTTGCGTTAAGAATTCAATCCCCTGGTCGGTTTTGAAGTGGTATTTCACCCAAAACTTCTCACCCTGCGCGTTCACCCACATATACGTGTGGCTGGAGTAGCCGTTCATATGACGCCAGCTTTTGGGGATGCCGCGATCGCCCATGAGCCATGTCACCTGGTGCGCGGATTCCGGCGACAGCGACCAGAAATCCCACTGCATATCATTGTCGCGCAGATTGTTGTCGGCACGACGCTTCTGTGAGCGAATGAAGTGCTGGAACTTCATCGGATCGCGAATAAAGAACACCGGCGTATTGTTGCCTACCATGTCGTAGTTGCCTTCGCTGGTGTAGAACTTGATGGAGAAACCGCGCGGATCGCGCCAGGTGTCCGGGCTGCCGCGCTCACCGGCGACGGTAGAAAAGCGCATCACCACATCGGTTTTGGTGCCTGGCTGAAACACCGCCGCCTTGGTGTAGCGACTCACATCTTCTGTCACTTCAAAATGCCCAAATGCACCGCTGCCTTTCGCGTGTGGCTGACGCTCCGGAATACGTTCCCGGTTAAAATTGGCCATCTGCTCAATCAGATAGTGGTCATGTAGCACCAGTGGGCCGTCGGCGCCCACGGAGAGGGAGTGTTCATCACTGGCAACCGGAATGCCAGCGTCCGTGGTGGTCGGTTTGCGATCGTCACTGCTCATAATATCTCCAGCGTTTATAGGGGTAATGCGAACAGTAAGCGTAGCAGCAGACGCGGAGCTTGCTGATAAAGTCAGGATGAGCGTCAGGCAGACTTGTGTAAAGATGGGGGGGCGTAACCTTAAAACCCTGAACACACAAGGAATGCTGATGCTCGTTGCCTGCCTACACACCGCCGCCAGTAATATTGCGCTGTTCGATGCTGCCGCCCATGAGTGGGTGGGAAGCCCGATGACGTTAAATCATATGGTGATGCCTCAGTTGCTGATGGAGGCAGAAGCGAGCGGTGGCATGACGCAGGCGCAGCAGCAGCATATTGCGCGGCTGTTGCATAGCCTGACGCCGTGGTTTGACGTCATTCTGATTACCTGTTCGACGATCGGAGCGGTGGCCGATACATTTCCAATGCAAGAAACGGGCTGTCGCGTCTATCGCACCGATCGCATGCTGGCGGATCGGCTGCACCAGCTCAGCGGACCGTCGCGGGTGCTGTGTGCCGCGCCGTCAACGCTCACGGCCACGCGCGCGCTCTTTTGTCCGGCGTCTCTGCCTGCGGAGCGTCAACCTACTGTGCACCTGGTGCCGGACGCCTGGGACGCCTTTAAAGCAGGCGAGGTGGCGCGCTATTACGCACTGATTCGTGATGCCGTGCAGCAAAGTCGGCAGCAGGGCGCGAAGCAAGTCGCACTGGCGCAGGTCTCTATGGCGGCGGCGATCGCAGGGAAAGATAGCGCTTTCCCTGTACTGACTATTCCAGCGTTAGCGCTGCAGGCTCTTCTTGGTCGTTAGCGAGTCGCACCCCTGCGCGCGCGGGCACGGTGGTGCAATGTGTGCGGCATACGAAACCTTTTCGCTTTCCTGACACTCCGTTTTTTACCGCTTTGATAAAGTACTTATCCTGAGAATGAACGTTCACTACAGGATAATCCATGAAGCTTTTTCAACGCAGTGTGATGGCGGGGCTGGTGTTATTGCTGGCGGCCTGCGATCAAAAGAGCGCGCAGCAAATGCCCTCAGGCACGCCGGAAGTCGGCGTAATGACGTTGCACAGTCAATCCGTCACGCTGGAGAGCACGCTATCGGGACGCGTGACGGGCAGCATGACTGCGGATGTGCGGCCGCAGGTTGATGGCATCATAAAGCAGCGGTTATTTACCGAAGGTGAAGAGGTCAAAGCGGGTCAGGTACTCTATCAAATCGATCCGGCGAGCTACCAGGCCAGCTACGATCAGGCGCTGGCCCAGCTTAAAAACGCGCAGGCGCTGGTGAAAAGCAGCCAGTTAAAAGCACAGCGCTATGCGGCCTTGGTGAAGGAGAATGGCGTATCGCGCCAGGACGCCGATGATGCCTTGGCCACCTATCAGCAAAATGTGGCCTCGGTGGAGCAATACCGTGCTGCCGTGGAAAGTGCGCGCATTAATCTTAATTATACCCGCATCACCGCGCCGATCGCTGGCCGCATCGGTATCTCTACCGTCACGCCGGGGGCGCTGGTCACGGCCAGCCAGACCACGGCGCTGGCAACTATCCGCCAGTTGGATCCCATCTACGTCGATCTCACGCAGTCGAGCGTGCAATTACTCAAGCTGAAGCGTCAGCAAGCCTCCTTGCAAAAGGGCGACGCAGTGCCAGTGACCGTCACGCTGGAGGATGGCTCGTCTTATGCCCACGCCGGTAGGTTGGAACTCACCGAAGTGGCCGTGGATGAATCCACCGGTACCGTGACGCTGCGTGCGCTGTTCCCCAACCCCGAGCACACGCTGCTACCGGGCATGTACGTGCGTGCTAAGGTCACCAATGGCGTGAAAACCGATGCGATCCTGGCCCCGCAGCAGGGTATCACCCGCGATGCCAAGGGCAACGCCACTGCGCTGGTGGTCAATCAGCAAAACACCGTCGAAAGCCGCGAGGTGGAAACGCTTCAGGTCATGGGGGATAAGTGGCTGATCGGTTCCGGGCTGAACAACGGCGACCGGGTCATTGTTGAAGGCACGGGCAAAGTTCAGGCGGGCATGAAGGTCAATGCAGTGGACGTCACCGCCGACAAAACCGCCACAAGCGGCGAGGGACACTGATTATGCTGGCCCAATTTTTTATTCGCCGCCCGGTTTTCGCGTGGGTGATTGCCATCTGCATCATGTTGTTTGGCGCGATCAGCATTCGCAGTTTGCCAATCGCGCAATATCCCGATGTGGCCCCGCCACAAATCAGTATTAAGGCGACCTACACCGGCGCCTCGGCGGAAACGCTGGAAAGCAGCGTTACGCAGGTGATTGAACAGCAGCTCACCGGGCTGGATGGGCTGCTCTACTTTAGCGCCACCAGTACCGCATCCACGGGACAGGTGAAAATCAATGTCACGTTCAAGCAGGGCACCGATCCTGATATCGCGCAGGTGCAGGTGCAAAACAAGGTGCAACAGGCAGAAAGCCGCTTACCCTCAGCGGTGACGTCACAGGGCGTGACGGTGGAAAAAGCGCAGAGCGACTTCCTCCTGATTTTGGCCCTTTACGACAAAACCAACAAAAGCACCTCCGCTGACGTGGCGGACTATATGGTCAGTAATATGGAAGACACGCTGGCGCGCGTACCGGGTGTCGGCAGCGTGCAGGTGTTTGGGGCTGAATATGCGATGCGCATTTGGCTGGACCCGGCCAAGCTGGCCTCCTATTCCCTGATGCCATCGGATATCACCAGCGCGTTAGAGAGCCAAAACACCCAAGTTTCATCGGGACAGTTAGGCGCGCAGCCCGCCAGCGCAACACAGCAGCTTGTGGCGACCGTGCGATCCCGATCGCGACTGCAAACGCCGGAGCAGTTCCGCGCGATTGTGCTGAAAAGCCAAAGCGACGGTTCGGTGGTTCGGCTTGAAGATGTCGCCCGCGTTGAAATGGGGGCCGAGGACTATAGCGCGAATGTGTTGGCCAATGGCCATCCTGCCTCCGGTATCGCCATCCAGCTGGCCTCGGGCGCGAACGCGCTCTCCACCGCTGAGCAGGTTAAAGCGACCATTGAGACCTTCCGCAGCAGCATGCCCGCAGGTTATGACATTGCTTACCCGCTTGATAGCACCGATTTTGTGAAAATTTCCATCGAGGAGGTGATTAAAACCCTGGTGGAAGCCATGGTGTTAGTGGTGATCGTGATGTTTATTTTCCTGCAAAATATCCGTACCACGCTGATCCCCACCATTGCTGTGCCGGTGGTGCTGCTGGGCACCTTTGGCGTGCTGGCCCTGTTTGGTTACTCCATTAATACCTTAACGCTGTTCGGTATGGTGCTCGCCATCGGCTTGCTGGTGGACGATGCCATTGTCGTGGTGGAAAACGTAGAGCGCGTCATGCGTGAGGAGGGGTTACCGCCGCGCCAGGCCACCGAAAAATCGATGCGTGAGATCACCGGCGCGCTGATCGGCATTGCGCTGGTGCTCTCCGCCGTGTTTCTACCGATGACGTTTTTCAGTGGCTCAACCGGCGTGATTTATCGGCAGTTTGCCATCACGATTGTATCGTCAATGGTGCTGTCGGTGCTGGTTGCGCTGACGCTCACGCCCGCGCTCTGCGCCACCCTGTTAAAACCGCACGGCGAACAGCACGGCACGACGGGCTTTTTCGGCTGGTTTAACCGTCACTATTCCCGCATTGAGCGACGCTATGAAAACGGCGTCGGGCATGTGGTCCATCGTTCCGTGCGCTATTTGCTGGTGTATGGCGTGCTGCTGGCGGGGTGCGCGTTGCTCTATATGCGTTTGCCCACCGGCTTTCTGCCGACCGAAGATCAAGGCTACATCATGGTGCAGTATCAATTAGCGCCCGGTGCGACGGAGAATCGGACGGATGAGGTGCGTCGTCAGGTGCAGGCGTACTTCGCCACGAAGGAGAAGCACAACGTTAACGTCAGCATGCTGGTAAACGGCTTTAGCTTTGCCGGCAGCGGACAAAACGCCGGGGTAGGGTTTATCGCCTTGAAGAACTGGCGCGATCGTGAAGGCGCGGAGAACAGCGCGGACGCCATCGCCGGACGCGCTATGGCCGCGCTGTCGCACGTACGTGACGCGCAAATTTTTGTGCTGTCGCCGCCCGCGGTATCCGGGCTTGGGCAATCCAACGGCTTCACCTTCGAGTTACAGGGCAAGGGCGCCACCACGCGTGATGAACTGCTCAAAATGCGGGATACGTTGATTGCCAAGGCCAATCACGATCCGGCGATGAGCGCGGTGCGCGCCAATACGCTGCCGGATTTGCCTCAGCTGCAAGTAACGATTGACGACGCCAAGGCACAGTCGCTGGGCCTCACCCTGAGCGATATCAATACCACGCTGAGCGCAGCGCTGGGTGGCAGTTACGTCAATGACTTTACCGATCGTGGCCGCGTGAAAAAAGTCTATATCCAGGGCGATGAAGCGTTTCGCAGTAAGCCGGAAGATATCGACCAATGGTATGTGCGCGGCAGTGACAGTAGCAGCAATACCACCATGGTGCCGTTCTCTTCCTTTGCCGCGTCGAACTGGATGTACGGCCCTGATGTGCTGTCGCGCTACAACGGCCTTGCTGCCTATGAGATTCAGGGCTCGGCGGCCGCTGGCAAAAGCTCCGGCGATGCCATGGCCGCGATGGAGCGGCTGGCGGCGGACTTGCCCGCCGGCTCGACGTTTGCCTGGAGCGGCCTCTCTTATCAAGAAAAGCTAGCCGGTAATCAAGCGATATCGCTGTATGCCATATCGTTGCTGGTGGTCTTCCTGTGTTTGGCCGCGCTGTATGAGAGTTGGTCAGTGCCGTTTTCGGTGATGATGGTGGTGCCGTTGGGCGTGATTGGGGCGCTGCTGGCCGTCACCTTGCGCGGGCTGGAGAATGATGTCTATTTCCAGGTGGCACTGCTCACCATCATTGGCCTCTCGGCGAAAAACGCCATTCTGATCGTTGAGTTTGCCGAGGAGCGCTACCGCAGTGGTGAGAGCCCGGTGAAAGCGGCGATCCATGCGGCCACAATGCGTTTACGCCCGATTATCATGACGTCATTAGCCTTTACCGCCGGGGTGTTGCCGTTGGCGATTGCTACCGGCGCAGGTGCCAATAGCCGTATTGCCATTGGCACCGGTATCATTGGCGGCACGCTCTCGGCCACGTTACTGGCCATCTTCCTGGTGCCGCTGTTCTTTATTTTGGTCCGTCGCGTCTTTCCGGCAAAGCCTCATGACGCTGCCTCAACCACCCACTCTGCAGCGAACCCGGAGGCGTAACGATGTCTAAACCTATTCTGTTGTGGTTACCTTTGCTACTGACGGGCTGCGTCTCGCTGGACCCACACTACGATCGACCTGAAGGGGCGGTGAGCAGCCAGGCGCCCCGCGGCGAGGCGTATCGCGATTTGCCCGCCTCTACGTCGGACTATCGCACTATCCGCTGGCAAGACTACGTGCTTGATGCGCAGTTGCGTCAGGTGGTGGCGATGGCGCTGGATAGCAGCCGCGACCTGCGCGAGGCGGTGGCGAATGTTAAATCGGCGCATGCGCAGTATGGCGAGCAGCGGGCCGATCTCTTCCCCTCGCTGAGTGCGGGCCTCAGCGGCACGCGCGCCCGCACCTTAAGCGGCGAGGGCAATCAAACCGCGCTAAGCAGCAGCTATTCGGCAGAAGGCAGCGTCAGCGCTTTTGAGCTCGATCTGTTTGGCAAAAATCAAAGCTTAACCCGCCAGCAGTATGAGACCTATCTGGGCACGCTGGAGGGCGCGCGCAGTACGCGTCTGACGGTGCTCTATAACACGGTAAGCTATTGGCTACAGCTTGCGGCCGATCGCAGCAATCTGACCATCGCGAAAGAGACCGCGAAGAGTGCAGAGCAGTCTCTGGCGGTCACGCGTAAGCGGATGGAAAGCGGGGTGGCGTCAATGGTGGATGTCTCCTCGGCGGAGACCACCTGGCAATCGGCGCAGGCCGATGTTGCCAGCTATACCACCAGCGTGGCTCAGGATAAAAACGCGTTGGATTTGGTGGTGGGAAAAAGCGTACCGGATACGCTCCTGCCTGCGGATATTGACTCGCTGGGGCAGGCTTTGCGTGATGTGCCCGCCGGCGTTTCCTCTGCGGTGTTGCAGAATCGCCCGGATGTGCTGCAAGCCGAGCACAACCTCAAGGCGGCAAATGCCAATATCGGCGCGGCGCGGGCTAACTTCTTTCCCAGCATCACGCTTACCGCCAGCGGTGGCGTAGGCAGCAGCGACCTCTCTGCGCTGTTCAAAAACGGTGCGGGTATCTGGTCCTTTGCACCGTCTATTTCGCTGCCCATCTTCAAGGGGGGCTACAATGTGGCCTACCTGAATTACACCAAGGCGCAAAAAGAGTACTACGTGGCCGCCTATGAGAAAGCGGTGCAGACCGCTTTCCAGGAGGTGGCGGATGCGCTGGCGCGGCGAGGTACTCTCAATAGCCAACTCAGCAGCCAGCGTAATAATGTGGCGGCCGCGCAGACCTATTGGCATTTAGCCGATCTGCGCTACCAGAACGGCGTGGATACGTGGCTGAATGCCTTAACCGCGCAGCGCACGCTCTACAGCGCGCGGACGAGCTTAGTCACCGTCCAGCAGGCGTATTACCAAAACCTGATCACCTTTTATAAGGTTATGGGGGGTGGAATGGCGTTAGATGCCGACGATCGACCAATATAGTGCTTGCTGGGGATAAGTGTCGTTCACGTGAAAGGTCGGCCATCACGGCGACCTTTTCGGCATGCGTGTGACATTTTTTCCCTGTCTCCCGTATTATCCGCCTGCAAAAAAGTACACTATCCGGCGCAGACGGTTCCAGGAGGGATTTTGAGTAAATCTGATCATGACGCGTTTACTGAGCAGCGCCAGCAGTGGATTATTTCAGCCGCAGAGGCCTGCTTTAGCCGGGCGGGGTTTCACGGTACCAGCATGGCGGATATCTGTCGTGAATCAGGCTTAGGCGCGGGGCAAATCTATCGTCATTTCAGCAGTAAGGAGAGCATTGTCTGGGCGGCCATCAACGCGATCGCCGTGCGCTGGCGCCTTTTTTTGCAGCATACGCTGCCGCAGCAAAACAGCGTCGAGCACCTTGTGGATCCGCATTCGACGTTTTGGCACGGCTGGCCCCAGCAAGATCGCTGTTTGTTACTTGAGATGTATTCAGAAGCCTCACGCAATGAAGCGGTGCGCGAGGTGTTAGCACAGCAGGAGCAGCAACTGGTACGCGAACTGTCGCACGCGTTTGCCCTTACGTATCCTGTAATGAGTGCCGAACAACGTCATCAGCGCATTCAATTTTTATTGGTACTCGTGGATGGTGTGGCGTGCCGGGCCGTTGACGACGGTGACAAGGACGCGCAGGAGCGACGGCGCATCAATGCGATACTGGATCGCCATCTGTTTACCTGACGTCATGCCCCGTCGGGCCGATGCACTTCGCGGTTAATCTCAGCAAAGAAGGGGAGAAATCCCTCAGGAATGGCCTGCTGTTTCATGCAGCGACGAATAATCAAGCCATCAATGATCAGCGACATGGTAGAGAGCCGCGAACGAATAACCCGCGCCTCCAGGGTGGGATTCAGCGCTTGTTCCTGACGGATAAAGTTATTGCCCAGCTCTTGCCAGGCCTCCTGCATGATGTGATGAATGCGGGCATTGCGCGTGGCTTCCGCAGACACTTCCATCAGTAATACGATGCTTTGTTCCACTGCGGGCGGCACAATATCCTGCGCCGAGTGGGTGGCAGCGTGCGCGGCGTGCTTAAAATCAGCGTTGAGCAGGGTAATCATCCGTTGCACCACGCGCGTCACCAGCGCTTCGATGATGGCTTCTTTGTTTTTGTAATATTTATAAATCAGCCCAATGCTCACCCCGGATTCACGGGCAATCTGTTGCACCGAGGTTTGATAAAATCCGTGCTGACGCATGCAGCGCTCGGCTGCGTCAAGAATGTTTTCGCTGCGGCTCATGGTGGGTTCTCACAAGGGCGGAAGCGCTAGTTTACGCATAATTTCCCGCAGCGTCATGGGGAGCGTTAGCCACTTGCAGTGGCTGGTGGCTTGCGCCGCAGGCAGCGGCGGGGTGCTTTAGCCACTTGCAGTGGCGGGCTTATGCCGCAGGCAGGTGCCTTTGCCACTTGCTGTGGCGGGGCTTGTGCCGCAGGCAGCGGCACGGCGCTGGCGTTAGCACGGAGCGACTTTCGTTCGCCATCGCAATGGCAGGTGCCTTTACCGCGCTGCGGCGACCGAGCAGAGGGCGCCAGGCCGCGCCCTCTGCACTCCCCGGCCCTGCGCCAGCCCCACTCGCCGCTGCGCGGTACCTTCACTCTCTCAGCCTTCCTGACGGACCGGCGTCGATTCGCTCCTGCTCAACGCCGCCTCTCGCGGCATCCATGCCGCTCGCCCTGGAAGGCCTCCTTCGTTCAGCGAGTGGGGATGGCGCTTCACACCCCCTGCTGCACGCCATGACTTTTTTCGCAGCCGCCGCGTGGCGGGAAGATTTTTAAGGTGCGTTCAGGCTGCGCTGCTTTAAGTAAAACCCTTCGTTCGTGTTTTTAAGTCTTTTGAGGTTACTGGGTGGTTGAAAGACTTTTAACTAGCATCCCGCCCGCGCGGTGTTCATCAGAAACCTTCTGTCTTCTGTCTTCTGTTTTTTCCAGCCAGCCGCTTTCTTCGCAGACCCGTTTACAGCCCTCCAGACAACACCACACACAAAAAAAGAAAAAGGCTCTTAAAGGCGAGGTTTGTGGCGCCATCCGGAGCGCCGAACGGAGCGTGACGGCCAGGACGAAGCGGCAGGGATGCCGCTGAGAGGGCGGAATGAGCCAGGGATGGCGAATCCGCGCGGTCCGTGAGGCTGGCGCGGCGGAGTGAGGGAACAGCGGAGGCTGGCGCAGGGCGCGGATTGCAAAGGGCCGCGCCCATCGGCCCTTTGCCCGTACGCCGCAGCGGGGTGGATGAAACTGCCGTGCGCTTAGCGGGCGGAACCCGCTCAGGGTTTACTACAGACCGGCTGAGCGGTCGGAACCCGCTCAGGGTTCAGTGAAGACCGGCTGAGCGGGCCGGACCCCGCTCTCCATTTACCGGCTCGAGCGGTCGGAACCCGCTCACCCTCCACCGGCAGTTGAGCGGGCCGGAACCCGCTCACGCATTCCCGGCTTTGCGGGCCGGACTCCCGCAGCGCTCCACCAACGCCTTGGTCACCGTCCCGTCATCTTGCTGCCATAAAACCTTCATTCCGCTGCGCTAGCTTACCGCCATTCTGATTTCAGGACCTTGGCTGCATGAGCGCGCTTACGCTTCATCACATTAAAAAAAACTGGGGCGATCACCTTGCCCTGAACGACATCAGCTTCACCGTGGAACCAGGCAGCTTTGTAGCACTGCTGGGGCCATCGGGATGCGGCAAAACCACGCTGTTGCGCACCATTGCCGGATTGGAAAGTGCTGATGAAGGAGAGATCCAGCTGCAACAGCAGGACGTCACGCATCTGCCGCCGTCACAGCGCAGGCTTTCGATGGTGTTTCAATCTTACGCGCTGTTTCCCCATCTCAACGTGCGGGAAAATCTGCTGTTTGGCCTGAAAGCGCGCGGTGAAGACAAGCAGACCTTTGGGGCACGCCTGCACGATGTCAGCAGCTTGCTGGAGTTAGACAACTTGCTTGATCGTTTACCGTCTCAACTGTCGGGCGGGCAGCAGCAGCGCGTGGCGCTGGGAAGGGCGGTGATTGCTAACCATAGGCTGTGTCTGATGGATGAGCCGCTGTCGAATCTTGATGCGCGCCTGCGCCAGAGTATGCGCCGTGAAATTCGCGCGTTGCAAAAGAAACTGGGCCTCACCTTAATCTACGTGACGCACGATCAAACCGAAGCCATGAGTATGGCGGACAGTATCATTCTGCTGAACGCTGGCAAGATAGAGCAAATCGGCACGCCAGAGGCGCTCTATCACCAGCCGGCCAGCCTTTTCGCCGCCCAATTCATCGGTGCGCCGCCGATGAACATCCTGCCGCTACAGGCACGCGGCGAGAACCATTATCTCAGTACGCTTGCGGCACCGGTGGTGACGCACCCGTCTGCCGAATCACTCAGCCTCGGCCTGCGCGCAGAAGATATCGACGTGACCGCGCCCAACTCATCGGCGCTGATCGCGCGGGCACTCAGTTATGAATATATGGGGGCGGACACGCTGCTGGCCTGCCAGCTTTCGGCAATCAAGGCCCCCCTGATTGTAAAAGTCCCTGGGCTGCAACGTTTTAACGAAGGGGACTCGGTCGGCCTGCAATGGTCCGCTGCGCGCCAATACCTGTTCTCCAGCCGCACGGGCCAACGCTGCGCGGCGGCGGAACAGAGACTCACCGGTAACGAAAAAAAATACGCTGTTTAACTGTTGTTTTTGCCCAAGGAAAACGCATGTCTGCAACTCGTTATTCACGCCTGGCTTGTGCATGGTTGTTGTCAGCAACGGCTACCTGTGCCGCTGAGCCGGTCACGCTTCAGATGTACTACCCGATTGCGGTCGGCGGTAAAGTCAGTCACACCGTGGAATCGCTGGTCTCCGACTTTGAACGTACCCATGCTGATGTGCACATCCAGCCGGTTTATACCGGTGATTACGCCACCACCGTCACCAAGGCGTTAACCGCCTTTCGCGGTGGCAATGCGCCGCAGATGGCCGTAATGGGGGATATCGAAGCCTATTCGCTGATGGATGCTGGCGCGATTGTTGCCGCCAGCGATTTAGCGAACGATGACGCGGGCAAGGCGTGGCTTACGGGATTCTATCCGGCGTTTCTGCGTCCTATCGATGGCAAAATATGGGGCGTCCCGTTTCAGCGCTCGACGGTGGTGCTGTATTGGAACAAACAGGCCTTTGAAAAAGCCGGGTTAAACGGGGAGACGCCACCTGCCACGTGGCAGCAAGTGGTGGATTTCGGGAAAAAGTTAACGCTTAAGGACGCCAGCGGCGTGACGCAGTGGGGGATTGAGATTCCGTCAACGCCAAATGGCTACTGGAATTTTCAAGGGCTGGCGGCGACCAACGGCGGTCATCTCGATAACGGCAAAGGCACAGCGGTCACGTTCAATACGCCAACCAATGTAGAAACGCTGCAGTGGCTGACCGATCTGGGGCAAAAAGAGCAGGTCTCACCGAAAGGCACGGTGGCATGGGGTACCACGCCGCAGGACTTTATTAGCGGTAAAACCGCGATGATGGTCACCACCACCGGTAATTTGGCTAACGTGCACGAGAATGCAAAATTCCCGTTTGGTGTTGCGATGCTGCCGGAGAAAACCCAGCGCGGCAGTCCCACCGGCGGCGGTAACCTGTATGTGTTCAGCAGCGCCTCGCCGGCGCAGCAGAAAGCGGCCATGACGTTTATCCGCTGGGTCACCTCACCCGAACAGGCTGCGCGCTGGAGTATTGCCACGGGCTATGTGGCAACGTCGCCCGGCGCGTGGGACACCCCCGCGATGAAAGCCTATGTCAAAGTGGTCCCGCAAGCGTTGGTGGCGCGCGAACAGCTGAAATATGCGCAACCCGAACTCTCTACCTATAACAGCGTGCAGATTCAGGAGACGTTGAATCACGCCATTGAAGCCGCCGTCACCCAGGCTAAAACCCCGGCAGAGGCGTTGGAGAGCGCGCAGAAACAAGCCGACCGCCTGTTGAAACCCTATCAGTGATGCGCGCGCTGGCTTTGCGTACCGCGCGGACGCGCTTACTGTCCGCGCAGATCTACGGGTATCTGCTGTTACTGCCAGCGATGAGTTTCTTGCTGCTGTTCACGCACTATCCGGCGATCGCCACCCTGTGGGAGAGCGTATTCAGCGCGTCGCGAGCCAACCATCCAGCCCATTTTGTCGGGCTGGATAACTACGCGGCCCTGCTGGACGACGATATCTTCATTCAGTCGCTGTGGAATACGCTGCGCTATGCGCTGATTACGGTGCCGCTGGCCGTCATGCTGGCGCTCCTGATGGCGCTGGCGGTTAATCAACGCCTGCGCGGCACGTCGCTGTTGCGCGCCGCGTTTTTTATTCCCTCACTGCTGCCGATGATCGCCATCGCCAATCTTTGGCTGTTTTTCTATACGCCGCAGCTCGGGCTATTAAACAAGTGCCTTGCGCTGTTTTCGCTGCCTGCGGTGAATTGGCTGGGCGAGCCGGATACGGCGCTCTACAGCCTGATGGCGATATCAATTTGGCGGGAAGCGGGCTTTTTTATGATTTTCTATCTCGCCGCGCTGCAGCAAATCGATCCGCGCTTAGGCGAGGCGGCGCAAATCGAGGGGGCCTCGCGGCTGTACTTTTTCCGCCGCGTGCAGTGGCCGCTGCTGATGCCGACCACGCTGTTTGTCCTGATTAATGCCGCCATGAACGCTTTTCGTATTGTCGATCAGGTCATCGCGCTTACCAACGGCGGGCCCGATAACAGCACCAGCCTTTTACTGTTTTATATCTATCGCACCGCGTTTAGCTACTGGAACCTTCCCGCGGCGGCGGCCATGACGGTGGTGCTGCTGGTGATCCTCGCTGCCGTTGCCTTGCTGAAATTCAAACTGCTGGATAAGCGAGCACACTATCAATGAAAACGCCGTTTTCGCTGGGTCGCCTGGCGCTGAATATCACCCTCTGGCTGGCGGCACTGCTGTGGTGTTTGCCGATTCTCACTGCCATCTGGGTCGCCATTCATCCCACCGCGCAGCAGGGCCGCTTCGAACTGTTCTCACCGCTGACGCTGGAGAATTTTGTTGCAGCCTGGCACGCCGCGCCGTTTGCGCGCTACTTCATCAACACCACGCTGCTGGTGCTGATGATTGTGGGGGTGCAGTTGGTTCTCGCGACGTTGGCGGCCTATGCGCTGGTGCGGTATAAGTTGAAATTTGGCGGTGTGCTGTTTGCGTTGATTCTGCTGCAGCTGATGATCAGTCCAGACGTGCTGATCCTCAACAACTATAAAACCATCAGCGCGCTGGGACTGCGTGACACGCTGACCGGTATAGCCCTGCCGTACTTTGCCTCCGCCTTTGCCATTTTCCTGCTCAGGCAAACCTTCAAGGGGATACCGCGCGTGCTGGAGGAGGCGGCAATTATGGAAGGGGCCAGTCGCCTGTATATCTTACGTAAGCTGTACGTGCCGCTGGCGAAACCCACCTACATGGCCTTTGCGCTGGTCTCGATCAGCTTTCACTGGAACGATTTTCTTTGGCCGCTGGTGATTGCTGATTCAGTCAATGTGCGGCCGCTGACCGTTGGCCTACAGCTGTTTTCCGCGCCGGAGCAAGGCGTGCAGTGGGCATTGATAGGTGCAGGAACGCTGATGACCACGCTGCCGCTGCTGGTGCTGTTTCTGTTGTTCCAGCGTCAGTTTGTGCAGTCTTTTATGCGAGCGGGTATTCGTTAAGGAGAAAAGGGGATGGATTGTCCGTGTCCATTGACCGCCACCCAGCGCGCGCTGCTGGGCAACGTCGCCGCGCTATTCACGCCGCCAGCGGTGGGGCAGACGCTACGCGATAGCACGACCTTGCGCTTTGGTCTGATGACCGATCCGCAATATGCCGATGTGGATGCCGACGTCGCGCAGCACCTCTATTACCGCCATGCGCTGCAAAAGCTGCCGCAGGCTATCGCGGCCTTTAACCAGCTGCCGCTGGATTTTGTGGTGACGTTAGGGGATATCGTTGATCGCCAGGCCGACGATTATGCTGCCGTGCTGCCGCTCTATACGCGGCTCATTCATCCCCATGCGGTGGTGTTGGGCAACCATGACGCGCTCGCGCTCACCACACTGCTGGCCGATCGCGCCGCATTGCCTAAGCACTATTACGCCTTTCGTCTGCCGGGCTGGCGTTTTGTGGTTTACGATGGCAATGACGTCAGCCTCTACTGCAACGCCCTTAACGGCGATGATCGCTATCAGGCCGAAACGCTGCTGAACGCGCTGCGCGCGCAGGGGCAGCCGCAGGCCGAGCCGTGGAATGGGGCGGTCGGGCAGCAGCAGCTGGCGTGGATTGAACAGCAGCTTCAACAGGCGCAGCGCTGCGGCGAACGCGTTATCATCTTCGGGCATTATCCGCTCGCGCCACTGACGCGGCATAACTTAATGAACAGCAACGTGTTAGTCGATCTCGTTACTAGTTACAACATACCTTGCTGTTTTGCAGGACACGATCACAAAGGCAATCATGCCATTATCGGTCAGTCAGGGTTCGTGACCCTTAAAGGCATGCTAAACGGCCCTGATGCGGTACCTTTTGCCGTCGTCGAAATCACCAAGGACCGGGTCGCTATTCAGGGATTTGGCGGCGAAGCCAGCACCTGCTTCGCCATCCAGGCGCGTTAGCGGGCGCGGGTTAACGTCGGTGTTGCCTGCTGACGGCGCAGGGCGATCGCCTCGGCGCGCTGCAACAGCAGCTGCACATCCGCTTCATCAATGTCCAACAGTTCGCCGCTTTCCAGCGCCTGATGGAGATCATCGCGGGTAATGGGCACCGCAAGGGCGATATGTTGTGGCTGACTCTCAGTTGCAGCAGAGTGAGGGTAACGGCGACCCGCGATAGCATTAAACAGCAGCGCCAGCAGGGCCAGGCACAGTGAATTAAGCAAGACCGGCGTCACAACGAAGTGATAACCCAACTGCTGCACGCCGTCACCGCCTAACACCGCCGTGAGCGCAATGGCACCGCTGGGCGGATGCAAACAGCGCAGTTGATACATTGCTAAAAGAGTCAAACCCGCGGCGACCCCACACGCCACAGCCGGATCGGAGACCCACTGCGCAACAGTGACGCCAATCGCTGCGGCAAGCCCATTACCGCCCACAATTGACCACGGCTGGGCCAGCGGGCTGCTGGGCAAACCAAACAGCAGTACCGCTGAGGCACCCATCGGCGCAACAAACCACAAATTCACTTCGCCCAGCAGCGCATGGCTTACCAAACTGGTGAGCAGTAATCCCAACCCGGCACCCACGCTGGCAGTTACCCGCTGCCTTTTGGCAACGGGCAGGGGATGCGGCCATAAGCGTGCGCAGAAGGTCCGCGCGACAGTGAAAAGCGATGTAAACATGCAGGAACCACGTGATAGCCAAAAACAGGGGCGCAGATTGTCGCTGATCGTCCGTCACGCCACAAGCTCAAGCTTGGCTCGCTATCTGTACAGGTAGCGCACGGCGGCTTACCAATCCTTTTGGCATGTTGTATAGTCCGTTTTTTTTCGGAGGAACCATGCTGCCAAACTCATCTACGCGCCTGAACAAATACATCAGCGAGAGCGGAATCTGCTCGCGCCGTGATGCCGATCGCTATATCGAACAGGGCAATGTTTTTATTAATGGAAAACGGGCCAGCGTCGGTGCGCAGGTGTTCGCCGGGGATGAGGTCAAAGTTAACGGCCAGCTGATTGAACCGCGTAACGAAGAAGACCTGGTGCTGATTGCGCTGAATAAACCGGTGGGGATTGTTACCACCATGGAAGAGGGCGAGCGCGACAACATCGGTGATTTCGTGAATCACAGCAAACGCGTGTTCCCGATTGGGCGTCTGGATAAAGATTCGCAGGGGCTGATTTTCCTCACCAATCACGGCGATCTGGTGAATAAAATCCTGCGCGCGGGTAACAACCATGAAAAAGAGTATGTGGTCACGGTCGATAAACCGATCACGGACGAGTTTATCGCGGGCATGGCGGGCGGGGTGCCGATGCTGGGCACTGTCACAAAAAAATGCAAAGTGAAAAAAGAATCTACCTTTGTGTTTCGCATTATCCTGGTGCAGGGCCTGAACCGCCAAATTCGCCGTATGACCAAGCATTTCGGCTATGAAGTCACCAAGCTGGAACGCACACGCATCATGAACGTTAGCCTCAAAGGCATTCCACTGGGTGAGTGGCGCGATCTGACCGATGATGAGCTCATCGAACTGTTTAACCTGATCGAAGACTCGTCGTCCGAAGATCAAAAAACGCAGAAAGCGCAGGCGAAAAAGAAACCGGCCAGCGCTGCGAAAAAAACCGCGGGCGCGGCGCCACGCGGCGGGGAAAAACCCGCCGGAAAACCGGCGGGACGCCAGCGCTTTACGCAGCCAGGCCGCAAGAAAAAAGGGCGCTAGCGGGCAACGCCCCGCGCGGGCAGACGCGGGAACGCCTTATTTGTCGTTGCCAAAACCCTGTTTTTTCAGCGCGGGCAGCACGTCTGGGAAGTAGATTTTGCTGTAATAGCCGCTGACACTCTCGCTCCAGCTCTCGCCATCGCTGCGTCCGATGGTTTTCCAGTGCTGTACCATCTCGGCATTGTAATCCGCGATGTGCTGCGTCAGGCCATCTTGTTGATAACGCTCTTCATGACGGAAGGTCGGCATTGGCAGACGCGGCTTTTGCGCCGCCGGTTGGTCAACGTGACCAATCACCACGCCCGCGACCGGGAAGGTGTATTCTGGCAGATCCAACAAGGCGATCATTGCCTGCGGATCGCGGCGAATACCGCCAATGGGCACGATACCCAAACCTTCTGAGCGGGCCACGGCCATAATGCTGCCCAGCGCGATCCCCACGTCTGTGGCACCGGACACAATGCTCTCAATGCTCTGCTGCGCCACCTGCTGTTGATCAATCGCGTTCATTGCCAGGCGAGATTTGTGCATATCCAGGACCAGCGTAATAAACACCGCACCTTTGGCAATCCACGGTTGTCCACCGGCAATCTGCGCAATCTCAGCGCGCTTGGCGGCGTCACGTGTGACCACAAGAGACACCTGCTGTGAGTTCACCGAGGTGGGCGCGCGGTAAGCGGCCTCAATAATGCGGTCCAGCGCCGCGTCATCAACGGGCTGGTCGGTAAAGCTGCGCTCGCTTTTGTGCGAGGTAAAAATATCGATGAATGATTGCATGGAACCTCCTGATTGGGAGGCAAAGGTTAGCAGAGAGCGGACGCGGATGACTTAACCGTTATTGCCATCCGCAACTGATTATTTTGTATGAATTTTCCACACAGGCATGTGCCCGCGTAGTCGGGAAGGCCGCAGGCCTTCCCGCACCGTTAATCGCTGACTTTCACGACCGTTTTGCCAAAGTTTTTGCCTTTTAGCATGTCGAAAAACGCCTGCGGCGCGTTCTCCAGTCCTTCGATCATGTGTTCGCGGTAGTGGATTTTCTCTTGCTCCACCAGCGGCGTCATGGCCTTGAGGAATTCTGGATAGCGATCGCCATAATCCTGGAAAATAATGAACCCTTGCATCCGAATGCGGCGTTTCAGCAGGCCGCCCAGCAGCCACGGCGTGCGATCCGGGCCGTCTGGCAAACTGTCACCGCTGTTGTACGAGGAGACAAGGCCACAAATCGGGACGCGCGCAGCGGTATTGAGCAGCGGAAAGACCGCATCAAACACCTTGCCACCCACGTTTTCATAGTAGATATCGATGCCGTCCGGGCACGCTGCCGCTAGCTGCTCGGCAAAATCATCACGGTGGTGATCAAGACACGCCGAGAATCCTAGCTTCTCAATGGCATAGCGGCACTTCTCTTCGCCGCCTGCCACGCCCACGACGCGGCAGCTATGTAGCTTGCCCAACTGACCAACGGTTGCGCCCACCGGTCCGGTCGCCGCTGCAACGACCAAGGTTTCTCCCTGTTTCGGCTGGCCGATATCCATCAGACCCATATAGGCGGTAAAACCCGGCATGCCTAAAATGCCCAACGCCCATGAGGGATGCGCAAGGTTGCCAAGTTTACTGACCTCTTTGCCATCCGAAAGGGCATAGCTCTGCCAGCCGCTGGCCGACAGCACCCAATCGCCGGTTTTGAAGTCCGGATGCTTCGACTCTTCCACCTGACATACCGTGCCGCCCACCATGGGTTTATCGAGCTCAGCGGGCGCGGCGTAGGATTTGCTGTCATCCATGCGTCCGCGCATGTAAGGATCGAGCGACAAATACACGGTACGCAGCAGCATTTCGCCGTCTTTCACCTCGGGCATAGGCTGTTCCACCAGGCGAAAATTCTCTTTAACCGGCTCGCCTTTCGGGCGTGAAGCCAGCAGCCAGGCTTTATTTGTCTTGGGTGATTGCGTCATCGTGTGACCTCCATACATCGAGTAAAGAGGGAAGTGTAGTCAACTTCGCGCTGTCTGGTTTCATTACATCGCCAAGCTTATTCGAAATCGGGCAGGCTTGTAGTGTGCAACATATTTTGTTGCTATATAATAACCAAGAGCATTTAATAATAGCTTTGTTGCTATATATCATCAAAAAGTGAGGGCGTGATGTTACCGGGTTTGCAAGCTATCGGCGTGACCTGTCAGCAAACGCGCAAAGCCAAGGGGTGGACCCAAGCGGCGGCGGCCAGCCAGGCAGGGGTAAATCGCAGCGTGATTTCGCAAATTGAAACTGGACAGTACAGCGGATCGTTAAAAGCGCTCACGCTCTATTTAACGGCACTTGAATTGCAGCTTACGGTGCACCCCCTTGGCCTACCGCAGTGGGATCAGCTGGAGACACTGTTTAACGATGATTGATCTTAACCAACTTGCACAGCCCCTTCGCACCCTCGACGTCACGGTCGGGGGTGCCTACAGTGGACGGCTATTACATGAGCACGGCAGTTATAATTTCAGCTATGGGGCAGGGGACGCAGCGGCCGTTTCACTCACCATGCAGCCGTTCAACCGTCTCAGCTACAACGCAGGTCGCCTGCTGCCGATTTTTGAAATGAACATTCCAGAAGGCTACGTGCGCTATCATATCTCAGAGCGCCTGCGCCGCTACGTTTCTACTATCAACGACATGTTATTTCTGGCGCTACAGCATGAGACAGGCATCGGCGCCCTTTCTTACAAAAGCGCCCTTGCGCTGCCGCCAGCGGGTCCCGAAAAACTCGAGGAACTGCTGCGTTGGGACCACAAAGAGAGCGCCTTTCAGTATCTGCTTAACAAATATCTGCTTCAGACATCCATTTCTGGCGTGCAGCCAAAAGTCATGGTGAGTACCGAAAATCGCGGAACCTTGCTTTATCCGAATCTGATCGCGAAAACCGGAGATGAAGAGTTTCCCCGTTTGGCGGAAAATGAATTTGTCTGCATGTCGCTGGCGCGCGCCTGCGGCCTACCTGTGGCAGATTTTTGGCTCTCGGATAACAAAGAGCTGTTTATTATGGAACGCTTCGATATTCAGCAAAATACGCGGCTCGCGATGGAGGATTTTTGCGTATTGTCGGGCAGACATGCCGAGCACAAATACAGCGGATCTTATGAAACCGGTGCGAAGATCGTCAGCCTGTTTACACGCGATCATGCCCAGATCGATCGCTACTGGCGCTATGTGTTATTCAGCTGCATGGTTGGCAATGGTGATGCGCACTTGAAAAATTTCGCCTTGCTTTACAGCGATACGACAAGACAAAACCCTGTGCTTTCGCCACTGTATGATGTGGTAAACACGCAAATTTATCCCAGCACGGACAACCAGCTTGCGCTCAAACTGAACCGGCAGAAAGCATTTCCCAACCGGGACACGCTACTGAAGTTTGCACGCGAGTTAAAAATCGTTAAGCCGCTGCAGGTGATGGAGCAGTTCGCCGATATCCTGACCGATCACCTTTACAGCAGCGAACTGTTTCAGGGATTTCCGACGCTACGCCAGGCGATTGCGCAGTCGTTGGCGCGCTGTATGGCCACCAATAACCTGTTTCTGACCACTGACGTGAACGACCTAAAAAGCGTAAAACGGACCGATTGCTGTGAGCACCACGCACGCGGAGCAACCCAGCTACGCGCTCGATGGAACGCATAGCAAGGACAAGGGCTGCACGAAATCTTTTTATGGAGCCGGAGGGAAACAGCTAGGCCGGTGAGGAAATGTGATCTACAACACATTTGCTAAGCTGATGCGCCTGCCTGTGTGCGCGGCCTGCCTATGCTGAGCGCGGCCGTTTTTCCCCTGAGTGCACGGTTTATCCCATTAGCATGACTGAACAATTCTCGCTTGCGCAATTGCGCGGCTAAATCATTATTTTTGATGCTGAAACAATTTGACGCAGTTGTCAGCGTGAGGCGGTGACGTATTCTGGCAGGATACGCGGCACTTACCGCTTTGCGATTGTGTCCGCCTCATGCCGTGGTTTTCAAAAAACGCCGTTGTTTTTGCTGTAAAAACCTGTTTGGCCGCCTTTCTGGCACTCTACTTTGCTTTAGAACTTAATTTGGATAAACCCGCTTGGGCGATCACCACGGTGTTCATCGCCTCGCAGCTCTATTCGGCTTCCACCATCTCGAAATCGCTTTTTCGCCTGATGGGGACACTGCTGGGCGGCGTTTTTATTTTTCTCCTTTTCCCGCTCACGGTGGCGCATCCTCTGCTGTTTAGCCTGCTCATTTCTGGCTGGGTGAGCCTGTGTCTTTATCTGTCCCTGCATGACCGCACGCCAAAGAGTTACGTATTTATGCTGGCAGGCTACAGCGCGGCGATCATGGGCTTTCCCGACGTCACCACGCCTCTGAACATCACCAGCACCGTGCTCTCGCGCATCGAAGAGATCGCCGTGGGCACGATATGCAGCAGCCTGGTGCATGCGCTGTTGTTTCCGGTTTCGATGCGTCGCTTACTCGAACAGAGCGTTAGCCAGTGGTATCAGAACGCGCGTCTGATGATGAACGATCTGTTGTCTAGCGCGCCGTTACCGCAGCGCGACGCGATTTTGACGCACATGGCCACCAATCCACAGCAGGTCGAAACGCTCATTACCCACTGCGTGTATGAAGGCGATGCGGCACGTCGCCTGATCCGTTTGGTGAGCGTACAGTATCAGCATCTGTCTTATCTCATTCCGACGCTGACGGCGATTGAAATGCGGTTACAGCGTCTGGCGGTGCGACAGATCGCCTTTCCCGACAGCGTGGCCGTGACTTTCCGTCTGTTTCTTCACTGGCTGAACGAAGGCGAGGCGCCGGGCGACGTTAGCGGCATTCAGCTCGAACTGCGTCGCTGCCAGCAGACGCTGCGCACCGCGTGGCGCAGCGATGAACTCGACAGCGAACGCTGTTTGCTTTTTACCGGATTGCTGGAGCGCATGGCGGATTTTGTGCGTATTGCCAATGCGTATCAAAGCGTCGGCGCGTTAGTCAGCGATCTCTCTGGCGACACCACGCCCGCACGCGGCAACCGCACACACCGTTTTTATGACAAAGGGCTGATCCGACTCTCGGCGCTGACGGCTTTTGCGGCGGTGTTTGGCAGCTGCCTGTTGTGGATGCTTACCGGCTGGCGCGATGGGGCAGCGGCACCGGTGATGGCGGCGATCCTGAGCTCGCTGTTTGCCAGTCTGGATACACCGCTGACTTCCATGAAACTGTTTGTGCGCGGCGTCCTGGTTGCCATTGCGATAAGCGTTGTTTACGTGGCGCTCCTGCTGCCGCAGGCGACCTCGTTTGAGGCGCTCATCCTCTGTCTTCTGCCCGGTTTGTTTGTGCTTGCGCTAATGATTGCGCGTCCGACCACCAACATGATCGGCATTAGCGTCGCGATCCAAATTCCGGGATTAATTGGCCTGGGACATCACTTCACGCCCGACTTAGTGCTGCTGGTCAATAACGCGTTTGCTTCGCTGGCAGGGGTGATGGTCGCCGTAACGGTCACCGTACTGCTGCGTAATAAACGTCCCTCCTGGACGGCGCGGCGCGCGGTGCGGCAGGGCATTCGGGTGCTGCTACGCTTCATCAAAGAGACCGAGCGACATCGGGTGACGCTGTCAGGACGTCAGCGTTTTATTGGCTTGATGTTGGACAAAATCAATGTGGTGCTGCCGCGCCTGCATCTCGATCCACAATCGGACATGCGCTCCGCCAGTCTGCTGTTGACGGAGGTCTGGCTTGGTGTAAACAGTTTTGATTATTACGCACGCCATCACGCATTGTTAGCGCAGTATCAGGTGGACAGCGGACAGATGTATCACGAATTGGCACTGTTTCTAAAACGTCGCCTAAAGCTGCTGGACGCGCCGCCGCACGTCGACCTGTTGGACGAGATCAATTCGTTGATGCTGTTGCTGGAATACGTGGCGCGTCGCGATGAGCGTCTGCTGCCAGCGCTGCTGTACCTCTATAATATGCGGCTGCATCTCTTTCCGGAACAAGGCTGGCCGCAGCCCACGGCGCGCCAGCGCGAGCAGCTCCAGTATCAGGATTATCGGCAGCGCGCCTGGCAGCCGTACTCACTCTAGCCGCTGCGCAAGCGAATCAGGCTCTATACTGAACGCTCTGACGACACGCTGTGAGCGAGGAAAAACCACAATGATGAACCTTAAACGCGCGCTGCTGCTGGCAATGCTGCCGGGGAGCGTGCTGGCCGCGCCGCCTTTTACACTCCACTCCTCCGATTTCAACGACGGCGGCCTGCTCGAGGCGCGCTTTGCCGGCAATAAAGCGGGCAATCCAGCGTGCAGCGGTGAGAACGTCTCGCCCGCACTAAGCTGGTCCAACGTGCCTGCCGGCACGCAGAGTTTCGCACTGCTCATGACCGACCCGGTCGGCGCAAAGGGGCTCGGCGTCACCCACATGGTGGCGTATAACATCGCCGCTACTCGCAGCCACTTTGCGCAGGGGGAGCTTACGCAGGGCGCTGGCTATACGGGCGGCAAAAACAGCCCCGGTACCACGCACTATTACGGGCCTTGTCCACCCTTGGGCAGCGGCATGCACCACTATAATTTTGTGCTCATTGCTACCGATCTGCCGGTGAACCAGCTGCCGGCAGGCCTGACGCACGACGATCTGATTGCGCGTTTAAAAGGACACGCGTTGGCCGGTGCCACGATCGTGGGCCGCTTTACCAACGACAAATAGCGGCACGCGTGACAACGTCACTCAACCGGAAAGCGCGAGCGCGCCAGCGTGCCGCGCTTATCCAGCGGTCGTACTGCCAGCCAAAGCAGCGCGGTCGCCACCCAGCCCACCAACCACGAAACATCGTTGCCAGCAAACAGCCAGGTCAGAGAACCGTGGTGCAACGGGTTATCAATGAACGGCAGCTGAATCAACACGCCGAGCAGGTAAACGCCGATGCCCAGCTTATTCCAGCGGCCGTAGCGCCCATCAGGCTGCGACAGTGCAGGCACATCCACGTGACCGCGCGTCACGCAATAAAAATCCGTAAGGCTAATGGCACTCCACGGCACGAAAAACGCCAATAAGAACAGCAAAAAATGGGTAAACGACTTGAGAAAAGCCGGCTCGCTCAACAGCGCGATGATGCAGGAGTTCGCCACCATCAGTACCACAAAGCCGAGTCGGCTGGCGCGCCCGATGGCAGTTTGCTGGCGAAAACCTGAAACAATCGTGGAGAGCGACATAAAGCTGCCGTAAGCGTTGAGGGTGGTAAAGGTAATTTTTCCAAAGCAGATAGCGAAATAGATCACCATGGCCAGCGCGGGCGTGCTGCCGAGCCCAACAATATAGCCCACCTCGTTACCGGCAAACGCGCTGCCTGCCAGCGCAGCGGCGATCACGCCCAGCGTCATGGAGGCTTGGGTGCCGAGCACCGTCCCCAAAAATACCGCGCTAAAAACCTTTTTCGCCGGGATATCGGCGGGCAAGTAGCGGGAGTAGTCTGAGACGTAAGGGCAGAAGGCGATTTGCCATGAGGAGGAGAGCGACACCGCCAGCAGGAAATTCGCCACGCTGAAATGCTGATTCTGCCAGACGGCCGAGAGATCGTGTGTGATCAGCAGGGTTGAAAACAGGTAGGCAAACGCCAGAATGCCGATAACGCTCGCGATCTTACCCAGTTGATGGATCACCCGGTATCCCAGCGCAGCCACGATCACGATAATGGCGCTAAACGCGATCATGCCCGCCGCGTTGCTGACCTGCAGCAGTTTGGCCAGTGCCTGGCCTGCGAGTACCGTGCCGCTGGCGGAAAAGCCTACATACATCAGGCATACCAGTACCAGCGGGATCACCGCGCCAAACACGCCAAACTGCATACGGCTTGTGATCATCTGCGGCAGGCCGAGTCGCGGTCCCTGGACCGCGTGCAGCGCCATGATCGCGGCGCCCAAAATCTGCCCCACGAGCAGCCCTACCAGCGACCAGACGACATCGCCGCCCAGCACCACCGCCAGCGCGCCGGTTACGATCGCGGTGATTTGCAAATTGCCGCCTAGCCAGAGCGTGAACTGGCTAAATACCCGACCGTGACGCTCGGCTGGCGGGATGTAATCAATGGAACGCGTTTCTATCAGGCGGCGTTTTTTTGCCCCCGCTTCCTCGGCAATCGGTGCTTCCACGGTCATGGTTTCCTCGCTGATACATCACAGGCCAAAGAGAAAAGGTGCAGAAAAGCGGCAGGCTGCTGTTGTCGCTACCTGTATAGACAGGTAGCGATGGTGTCACGTGAGGATCAAACTGACAAGCAGGGCAGCCATCGGAAATTGTGATGGCCTCGGCAATGTTGGCGATAATCTGGCGCGGTTAGTGGCGCCCTTGCGTCCACGGATTTAAGGCGTCAGACGAGGGCGCGTCGTGCAGGGACGCCAGATAGAGCGCCTCTACCTCAGCGCGCGCCCAAGGGGTACGGCGTAAAAATTTCAGGCTGGATTTAACGCTCGGATCGCTTTTGAAGCAGTTGATGTTTACGCGTCGGGCCATCTCCGCCCAGCCGTAATGTGCCACCAGCGCGTTGATCATCATTTCCAGCGTCACGCCGTGCAGGGGATCGTTTGCATGCATGTGGGTTGCGTCTCACTTATCAAGAAGGCGGGCAGCGTACAAGAACGCTGCCGCCGCAGCAAATTTCAGTTCAGCAGACCCGCCGCCACGTTGACCGACAGGCCGAGGATCGCCAGATTAAACAGAAATGAAATCACCGATTGTAACAGCACCAGCCGGCGCATTTCCGTGGTGCCGGTTGCCACGTCGGCGGTCTGCGACGCCACGGCGAGGGTAAAAGAGAAATAGAGAAAATCCCAGTAGCCGGGGTTGGGGCAGGTTTCCGGAAAAATGAGCGGTGTGACATCAGGCCCGCGCTGCAAGTAGTGCTGATGCGCATAGTGCAGCGCAAAGGTGCTGGGAAGGAGCGCCCATGAGACCACGAGCGTACTGGTGGTGAGCAATACATGCACTAAGCGAGGCGTCCCGGATAGCTGCTTGAGCGTGGAGAGTTCACTTAAAATAGCCGCAATACTGATCAAACAGGCGACAATGACCATGCTCAATACCAGGGTGGCGCTCTGATCCTGCTGCCGGGCAATAGTGACAATGTCACCGCTAGCGGTGCGCAGCATGCGATACCAAATCAGCGCTAAATAGAGCCACGCCAGCACGTTCCAGCCAATCAATAGCCGCTGAAGCTGCCCCATGGAAGCGGGCAGCAAGAGGTAGCAGAGGAGGCCCACGCACGTCGCGCTCAGCAGCCGCAAGCGGGCGCGCAAAGGGAGGGAAAGCGCATCACGCATCAAGGTCTCACCGTTAACGCAAAGGGTGCGTTAACTGTAGTCGATGGCGGCGCAGCCGACACCAGCACTGTCTTACGCCAGAGAAACCCTTCTCATCAGGGAGCCACGTCTAACGTCCAGTGATTTTCAGCGAGTGTGACGTTATCTTTAACAATCTTAGCCTCCGCACGGAGGGCCGTGTCGTCAGCGGGCGTGACGCCCACATCGATGATTTTACTTCCTGAATCCGCAGCGATGTCCAGGGAACGCTCGCCCTGTGCCAGCACCCGGTTGTGCTGACGCACCGTCCATTTTAATGTGCTGTGTGAAAACGCTTGCGGCAGATCGTTAATCACCCAAAACGACAGCGTGCCCGGCTGATGGGCTTTCCAATTTAGCGTGTGCGGATCCAGCGAGGGCAGCAGCGGCTGATCGGCGCGCTGCAGCGCATAGTAACCCGCTTTAGGGTGGCGCAGGTAATCCACCACGCCCCAGTTGATCGAGGGCCAGGTTTCCACAAACATAAACTGAAACAGCGCCGTGACCGGCTGATAACGCTGGCGTCGGTAACTCTCTGCTGCGAGCGAAACCAGCTGCGCCTGATAGCGTTGCGTGTTGGCAATAAACGTGTGAATACTGTCTCCGCGGTCAATGCCGGCATTTTTAAAAGTCTGAATCGGCTGGAAATTATGATATTTCCACCGCGTCCGGTATTAAACACGGTACAGCAAGGCCATCGCCAGCTGGTGCTGGATTTTTCCCAAGTGGATTTTATCGACAGCAGCTGTTTGGGCGCGCTGATCTCCATCCTGAAATCCCTCAGCCAGGGGGGACAACTGATCCTGTGCGCACTCAACGACAATATCAAAAACATGTTTACGCTCACGCGAATGGATCGCGTTTTTACGCTTGCGCCGACCGCCAGGACGCGCTAAGAAAAATGCACTGAAGGAGCACGGCATGCGCCATGTCCTGCAGGAAAAACAACGGATGCTGCCGGCCACGCTTAACAGTCTGACGACGCTCAGCCATGCGCTGCGGCAGTTTCTGGCGCCGCTGCAGCTGAGTGAGGGCTGGATTTATCCGCTCGATTTAGCGCTGTGTGAGGCGGCAAGCAATATCATTTTGCACGGCTATGGCGAAAACGCGACGCAAACGTATCGCGTCCGATTTCATCATGAAGGCGGTGATATCCGTGTGACGCTGTTCGACACCGGGACAGCAGTGCCAGTGACAAGCTGGATGCCAGTGCATATCGGGAGCAGCATGAAGACCTCACGCTGGAGACGCTGAGCGAAGGCGGGCGAGGTTGGGCGCTGATTTTCGAAAGCGTTGACCGAGTAGACTATCAACGTGACGGAAAAGAAAACCGGCTGACGCTGTGGCGTGCCTTGCCGCCGGAGTTGAAGGGAAATTAAAATCTCAGCAGATCCGGCAATGCAGGGGAAAGAGGCGAGTCGCTGATGCGTTAACGGGACACGCTGCACTACCCAATTTAACATAATATACATTATGCGTATTTTGATGACGGTGACGGCAGCGACCGTTACTGGCATATTAACCTTGGCCGTCCTTATCCGGCTCGCCGCTGCTGGCGCATTTCATCTCGCGCTGTTTTTATGTTATTGGCGTTTTCGGCATCATACCTTCATGCACCTAACACCCGTGTTTATTGCTCCGCTTGTCGCTGATCTTTCAGGGTATCGATCACCACTGCGTTGACGGGAATGCGTAAGACACTGCTGCTGTGTTCATCACCCACGCTAAGCGTGACTGAATTGCCAAACGACGAAAGCGCCACCGTCACATCGTTGAAGCGCATATGGCCAGGCACACTGTCGTCGGGTGAACTTTTAACACCGTGTTTTTGCAGAATGTGGTTCCACGGCGCTTGCACAAAGACCGTGGCATGTTCGTGGCGGATACCCAGTATCTCCATCGTCCGATTGGCCGTGGCGTTGAAAAGACCATAAATTGCGGTTACATAGACAATGATAACCCCAGGGAAAACAATTTTTATCAATCGGATTTCCGCTCTTTTCTTCATGAGTTTTTCTACGTCCGGTATCACCAAATTCATCTGGGCATCTATCTGACGAATCCAATTCACAAGGATATAAGCTAGTCCGAGCATTAGCGATGCACAGAAATACTGAAGGTATTTTATGTGATTGTGTGGAAGTATCTCCGGTATGAGAAACACACTCAGAAAAGCTATTGCGTAAAAACAAGGCGTAAGCTTGGAAAAACGAAGATGGTATGGAGTTAAAGATTGACGCTTATAATTACGGGAAAAATGAGATCGATGACGGCGCCAGGCTATTTTTCCGCGTATCCAAGTCTTAAGTGAATGAATACCCCGCGTAATCCACGTCATGCGAGCCAAGAGAATAATCGGATGCAAGATTGAGAATCCGAGACACATCATAAAAAAGTAAACGGCCAGCGTCCCCATGGAAAACACGGTAACCACTAAAAAGATCCGCAGCGTATCGCTTAGCGACAGGCCATCGGGAAAGCCACCGTAGCGCCCGCAATAGACAAGCAAGATCGCCCCGCCCAACACAAAAGAAATTTTAGTGAGTACCGCAAGCCCTTTTTCCGTGAGTTCAAAAAACTTTTTTAACGCATCCATCCCTGGCCTTTATACGCGCATTCAAAAGCGAGCAGCCTAGCGAGGCGCGAGATAAAGTCAAGCATGGCTTATCTATTAAGCCGTCCCGATGACTATCACTTGCAGGTGTTACGGTACTGAGACCGTTAACACGCCAGCGTTTTCGCGGCGGTTGGTCCATTTGAGCGAAAGCGCACCGGCTCGGCTTGAGAACGTCCGGTTACCGGACTGCGTAACGGACACAATATCTTGTTTGCTGGGCAATGCCTGTAAACAGCTTGAGATCAGGTTCTGATGATCTACGCGCATCGGGCAAGGTGCGTTGAGGATTTCACCGCGAAATATCAACTGGCCACCCTGTGGTGCGGCGTATGCTGCGGCGTGATACAGAACGAAAACAGACAGAATGCTTGCTGCAATGAAATGGGATTGAGTCATGACATTTCTCCTGACATTCACTTAGGATCATATCGACCAAAAGCGAAGCGACTTTAGAAAAGCATGACGCAAGAAAGCCTGTCGCAGCACAGTTTATCTGTGACGCATAAATCAAAAAATGAATTAAAGCGCTCCCAGATTCGTCTCGAATAAAACTGAAAGCGCCCTCACCTTAATCACCGCGTTCGAGAATAGCTCAGGCAAGCGGCGTCGGTTTGGCGTCCGCAGCGGAGAACTTACCGTCCGCCAGCGCGTAAATGGCGTCGAGCTTGCGGGCAAACTGCACCGGATCGTGCTCGCGCTTGATTCTCTCCAACGCGTGCGCCGAGCATGCACGAATAACGTCGGTATCCTGCAGCACATGGCGTATATGCTGTTTCAATCCATCGATAATGCTTCTGCGCAGCGTCTCTTTATCGGCGGCTGTTTTGACATCGAGTTCAAACATGGCATTGAGTGGACAGGCAATTGTCCAGCCCGCCGCCGCGGGATTGATCTCTGGCAGTGCGCGTACGTTGGTCGTGATCACCGGACAGCCACAGGCTTGCATCTCCAGCAGCGAAAAACCGTAGGTATCTTGCCAGGTCGGTAACAGCCCTACGTGGGTCTGCTTGAACAAGGCGATGACCTCCTCATTCGGCAGCGATGATGAATGACGAAACATCCCGTCTGCCTTAATCAGTGATTCAATCTGCTGGCAAAAAGCCGCGTCATCTTGATGATCTTTAAGCGCAATGTTCTTTCGATTCGCCAGGTTGCCGACCAAATTGACCTGCACGCGGTTTTCAGGCAATCCCCCCTCTTCTTTCAGCTCGTGAAACGCCAGTACCACTTCCGCGCCGCCTTTGCGATAAAACTCATTCCCTACAAAGGTAAATATCACGCGTTCGCCCTGTACCTTACGGACGTTATCGTGCAGCACGCGCTGAGGGGGATGCAGCACGTGCAGCTTCGGCTGAATCCGGTTTTTTTCATTGGGAAAAGCCGCCAGCAGTTTGAGCTGTATCTGGCGGGTGGCCTCAGAGATCGCAATAATGGCTTTGCATTCCGGCGCGGCGACATACTGCAGCTGGCGATAGAGCTCTTTGTTAGCCAGTTTTGGCACACCCGCTTCGGGTAAGACGCGCGGCAATTCTGTTTCAAACGTTGAAAACCACGGGCGCTGCGTAGAGGCGACCTCGTTGAATAAATGGATAACCGCCCCTTTTTTCGGAATCAACACATCGGGCGGGCTAAAAATAAATTTTTTATTTTTCTTGTAAAATTTCTGCCTGACTGCGTTAAGCCAGGTCCACGTATTTGCATAGCGAAAATTACGGTAGCTGTGGTTATTATTTACCGTGATATTTCTTTTTTCCGGGTAACTCTTACCGCTAATAATTACCTTCATAGTCTCTCCTGGCCATAAAATGCACGGGCAGTTAAAGCAGTAATGTTTGGAAATGCCAATGAATACTCAAGCGTTTATCCATGCCGCGCTAGGAACATCAATGTGCGCGATTATTGGCAACAATGCCATTAGGAGGTATCTTAATATTATCTTTACATATGAAGTGACATTAGATGCATTGATAACACACTGTTGCGTAAATATTAAAAATTGCACATCAATGTAATATTTAGGCACACTTTTCGCCGAATTTAACCACCAGCAACCCCTTCCATCTAACAGGTTGAGCAGCGCAATCCGCCAAGGGAAATGAATTCAATATTCTGATTTTAAAAGAAATACATTCCCGACACCCTTAATGCACTATCTTGCACGGTATTGAAGCGCAGCGGCAAGCTGGACTTTTTTCTTGGTTATATTTGCTTACCACTTTCTCTCCTTGCGCTTGCTTTACAACCTCCACTTTTGCCTGACGGTTAAAATAATTAATCATTGTTGCGCAACGCGTGTAGCGCATGGCAAGAATAAACAGTGGAGATAATCACAGAAACACGAAATGCACTGGGGGAATGAGACGTAATAAAAGAGAAAATGCGGCGAGAAAACGTCGCGCAGTGACTGCGCGACGGGAGCGAAATTAACGGCTTACCTCATGACCAATTAAACCACCGATTGCCGCTCCGCCGAGCGTACCAAAGGTGCTTCCACCGGTAAGCACAGCGCCGCCCACGGCACCTACCCCGGCGCCAATGGCGGTATTGCGGCCACGGTGGGACATGCCGCATGCGGTTACGGACAAACAAATCAGGGTGACAATGGCGATACTGCAGCTGCGTTTTAAAAGCATCGAAATCCTCATTACCATTAAAAAATGGAATGTTATTATTTAATTTGATTGTTATTACGCCAGCATGACCTGCTGCGCGTTGGCGCTAATTTAAAGTGAAAGAAAATAAAGCGTAAGGTAAATATTCCTATTTTACAACGGACCTGGCATGCGCTCTGCTTGCCCCTGTGATGCCCTGCTCATCGCAGCGCCGAAGAATTTTTCATGTTGTCTGCGCTTTCTGAGTGAAGCCCCTATTTTACGGCCATACTGTAGCTGTTCACGCTGCACGACGTGCACTGCGCAACGGCCAGCCGCGCGGCGACCTGGCCCCCGCTCATAACCTTGTTTGGAGATTGCTGTGGAAAGTTCTGCGACCCGCGAACACCGACTTAACGCTCTGCGTCAGCGCACAACGATTCCTGTGCTGATCGTTGGCGGCGGCATTAATGGCATTAGCACCTTTCGGGAACTGGCTTTACAGGGCATCCCGGCGATCATTGTAGATAAAGGTGACTGGTGCAGCGCCGCGAGCGGAGCGCTATCGCGCATGATCCACGGCGGGTTGCGCTATCTGGAAACCGGTGAGTTTGGCCTCGTGAAGGAAGCGGTTATCGAACGCGACCGTTTACTAAAAAACGCCCCGCACTGTGTCTTTCCGCTGCGTACCACCGTGCCCATTGATAACGTGGGCGGCGGACTGATCAACACCACGCGTAAGATGCTGCGCTTGGGTGATAAGCCTTCCCGACGCGGCGTCCTGCTGATTAAAACCGGGTTAAGCCTTTACGACGCTTATACCCGCCAGTATGGCTCGCTGCCCAAACATCAGGTACGTAATGAAGCCGAAACGCGCGAGCGCTGGCCGGGCTTTGCGCCATGGGTAAAATACAGCGCCAGCTATTATGACGCCTGGATCAGCGCGCCTGAGCGTCTGGGCGTTGAGTTGATTGACGACGCTGAACGCGCCTGCCCCACGGCGTTGGCGCTCAACTATATGCAGGTCGCGCATGCAGACGGTGAAAACATGGTGCTGCGCGATTCGCTGAGCGGCGAGCAGTTCATTGTGCAGCCACACGTAGTGGTCAACGCCAGTGGCGCATGGATCGATCGCGTCAACCAGCAGGTGTCACGCGAGAGCGACAGCGCGAAATTGATTGGCGGCACCAAAGGCTCGCATCTGATTCTCCATCTCCCTGAGCTGGTGAGCCAGCTTGCGGGCGAGATGGTCTATTTTGAAAATCAAGAAGGCCGCGTCTGTATCATGTACCCGTGGTTTGGCAAGGTGCTGGTCGGCACCACGGATATTCGCGTGGACGACCCTGACGCGGTGGTCTGTGAAGAGGCGGAAAAGCAGTACATCATTGACGCCCTGCGCTTTGTATTCCCGCACATTGCGGTGCCTGCGTCCGCCGTGGTGTACACCTTTTGCGGCGTGCGCCCTCTGCCCGCCAGCGACGCGAAACTCAGCGGACAGATCTCGCGTAACCATTCACTGGTGCTGCTGCCGCCAAATCGCACCCGCGCCTGGAGTACGCTCTGCCTGGTGGGCGGCAAATGGACCACCTTTCGCCAGTTCGGTGAAGAGGCGGCTGACCGCGTACTGCGTCTGCTGGGAGAGAAACGGCGAGTTTTCAGCCGCGACCTACCCATTGGCGGCGGTCGCGATTTCCCGCGCCCTTCCGCGCAACCCAGCTGGCAAGCGCAGCTCTCTCTGCAGTTTGGCGTGCCGCTTCCACGCGTAACGCAGTTGGTCAAACGCTACGGCAGCCGCGCGTTGCCTTTGCTGAGTTTGATTCAGCAGCACGGCGAACAGCCATTGACGCATCATCCTGATTACAGCGCGCTGGAGTTGCGCTATGTGATGCAGCATGAACAAGTTTGCCAGCTGGCTGATTTGCTGGTTCGCCGCACCGGTCTGGCCATGTGCGGCGAACTGACGTCCGCGCTGATGCTTGAACTGGCGCAACTGTTCGCCGAGGAACAAGGCTGGGACAGCGCGCGCGCGCAACAGCATCTGCAAGAAACCTGTGCCGAGCTGGCGCGACAGCATGGGTTATCGCAGCTCAACCCGGATCTCGCGGCGCGTTAGCGGCACTGGCTGGCGCAGTTTTGCACGCAGATTTGTGCCAGCCCGCCGCAGCCCGCCCCCTGACGGTTTTGACACTGCGATTGTTCAACATAGCAATTTTGCTGGCAGGCGTTGACATCGCACCGGGCGGCAATCGGGGTGAGCTGCGCCACGGGCGGTTTATCGGTGGGCCGCCACGGAACCTGTGCCTGCACGCAAAAACTGAACAGCAGGCCGAAGGCCATTATCCACTTCATCAGTGCTCTCCTCATCACTCTCTCGCCATGAGTATGACGGCTCCCTGAACGATTGCCATGCCGCACCGCACATTCAGCGTGATTAACTGACGCGCACCGGTTGCTTCCTGAGCGGCGCGCTGACCGATTGGTACAAAACTTGCAGTCTTTTAATAAGAACAAAGGAGACGGCAATGAAAGCAATCATTATTGGCGCGGGAATGGGCGGCATGAGCGCGGCGCTTGCGCTGCGCCAAGCCGGTGTGGAAACAACGGTGTATGAGGCCGTAAAAGCGATGAAGCCGGTGGGTGCGGCCATCTCCATCTGGCCCAACGGGGTAAAATGCCTCAACGCGCTGGGTCTGAAAGCGCCACTGCGCGCGCTGGGCGGCGATATGGCGTGGGTGGCCTATCGCGATGCGTTCAGCGGCAGTACGCTGACCCGCTTTAGCCTGGCACCGCTTGTGCAACAGGTGGGCGAACGGCCCTGCCCGGTGGCGCGCGCCGATCTGCAGGCGCTGCTCATTGACCATTACGGCCGTGAAGCGATCCAATTTGGCCATCGCGTCGCGGGGGTGGAGCAGCACGCGCACGGCGTGACCGCCTGGTTTGAAAATGGCACTCACGCCAGCGCGGATTTTCTGGTGGCAGCAGACGGAACGCACTCGGTCATTCGCGAGGCGGTATTGGGTGAGCGCGTGACGCGCCGCTATGCCGGTTACGTTAACTGGAACGGTCTGGTCACGCTGGATACGCGTATCGCGCCCGCCGACCAGTGGACCACCTTTGTGGGTGACGGCAAGCGTGTCTCGCTGATGCCGGTGGGCGGCAATCGCTTTTACTTTTTCTTCGATGTGCCGCTACCGCAGGGGTTAGATCAAGATCGCCGCACAATAAAAAGCGATCTGGGCCGCTATTTCAGCGGTTGGGCACCCGAGGTGCAGCAGCTGATTGCCGCACTGGATGTCGAGACCACGAATCGGGTCGAAATTCATGATATCGAGCCCTTTAGCCGGTTTGTTAATGGTCGTATCGCGCTGTTGGGTGATGCCGCGCACAGTACCACTCCCGACATCGGTCAAGGCGGCTGCGCGGCGATGGAAGATGCGATCGTGCTGGCACAGATGCTCAACACACACTCGCTGGGGATTGAGGATGCGTTGCGCCGTTATGAAACGCGTCGCGTCGCGCGGACCCGCGATCTGGTGTTGAAGGCCCGAAAGCGCTGCGACGTCACGCATGGTAAAGATGCGGCGATTACGGCGGCATGGTATGCGGAATTGAAACAGGAGAGCGGCGAACGCGTACTGGCTGGACTGTGCGAAACCATTGAAGGTGGGCCGTTAGGCTAAATCACGGCAGGCGACACCGCTGTCGCCTGCCTCACCCCCGTTAGGCGTCATCAAGGCCGCGGTGTTTTAACATCGGGCCGATTTCCGGCGCTTTCCCCCGCCACGCCAGCCATAAATGCTGCAAGTCACTGCTGTTGCCGCGGGACAGGATCTGCTCGCGGAACTGTTGGCCGTTTTCACGCGTGAGCCCGCCGCGTTCCATAAAGGCCTGAAAGCCGTCGTCTGCCAACATTTGCGTCCAGATGTAGGCGTAATAGCCTGCGGCATAGCCGCCGCCCCAGATATGGCGAAAATAGCTTGAGCGATAGCGCGGTGGAATCGCCTCAAGGGCGAGATTTTCCGCCGCCAGCGCCTGCAGCTCAAAGTGGCTGACATCCTGCGGATTGTCTTCGGAAGTAAGTGAGTGCCACTGCAAGTCGAGCAGCGCCGCAGCCAGCAGTTCCGTCATGTCGTACCCTTTGTTGAAGGTTGACGCACGCACCATCTTTTCACGCAGCTCGGCAGGCATGGGCTCATCGGTCTGGTAGTGGCGCGCAAAGTGGGCAAACACCGCCTCATGACTGGCCCAGTGCTCATTGAGCTGGGACGGGAACTCCACGAAGTCGCGCGGTGTGGCGGTGCCCGACAGCGAAGGATAGCGCTGTGTGGCAAACAGGCCGTGCAGCGTATGGCCAAACTCGTGGAACAGCGTGATCACTTCATCCCAACTCAACAATGCAGGCTGACCGGGCTGTGGCTGGGTATAATTGCACACGTTGTAGATCACCGGTTTGGTGCCGAGCAGCGTGCTTTGATCGACAAAGTTACTCATCCACGCGCCACCGCTTTTGTTGTCGCGCTTGAAGAAATCGCCATAAAACAGCGCCAGCGGCGTATTGTCTGCGTCAAAAATTTCATATACCTGCACATCCGGGTGATAAACCGGCACGTCCGGGCGCGGCGTAAATCGGATGCCGAAAAGCTGGCTGGCAGCCCAGAAGACGCCCTTCTCCAGCACATTTTGCAGCGCAAAATAGGGCCGTATTTGACGCTCATCCAGCGCATATTTTTCGCGTCTCACCTCTTCGGCATAATAAGGCCAGTCCCAGGCACGCAGGGGAAACGCATGTTCGCGGGCGATCACCGCTTGAATATCGCTGGCTTCACGCTCAGCGCGCGCCCGCGCAGCGGGAACAATGTCGCGCATAAATGTCCGCGCCGCCGTAGGCGTCTTGGCCATCTGATCCTGTAGGCTCCACTCGGCATAGGTGTTGAAACCCAGCAGTCGCGCTCGCTCCGCGCGTAACGTTGCCATATGCAGCACGGTTTCCCGCGTGTCGTTCTCATCGCCCTGCTCACTGCGCGTCAATGCTTTTTGCAGCAGTGCCTCGCGCGTGGCGCGCACGGCCAGCGACTGCAGCGCCGGTTGTTGCGTGGTGTTCTGCAGCGGGAGTGACCAGGCATCCGGCTGACCACGCGCGACGGCGGCAGCTTTGGCCTGCGCTAACGCCTCTTCACTCAGTCCTTCTAGCGCTGCGGCGCTGCTCACGGTGTACGCGCCGGCTTGGGTGGCAGCCAGAAGCTTGTTCGCAAAGCGGGTACCCAGCGTGGACAGCGTCTGGTTACAGACGCGCAGCTGCTGCTTTTCCGCTTCCGACAGGCTGGCACCATGCAGCGTGAAGCGTTGCCAGGTCACTTCCACCAGCCGCATGGCTTCTGCATCTGGACACTGGCTGCTTCGCTGCTGATAGACGCTATCCAGGCGTGCAAACAGCTGGCTGTTAAGCACTATTTCGTCCTCCAGCGCGGTCAGCTTCGGCGCGATAATCTCATCGATCTCTTGCAGGCGCGCGCTGGTATTGGCTGCCGTCATGGCCGAAAACACGTGCTGAACGCGCGACAGCAGTTGTCCGCTGCGCTCAAGGGCCTCATACGTATTGGCAAACGTTGGCGGTTCGGGATGTTGCGCAATGGCGATCGCTTCGCGGCGCTTCTCTTCAATACCGGCTTCCAGCGCGGGAAGGAAATCCGCCTCTTCAATCAGATTAAACGGCGGCGCTTGATAAGGTAAGTCGCTGACGGTGAAAAACGGGTTAACGCGTGCGTTCATTCTCGCTCCTGCTACTCAGTCACGCCGCAGACGATGCAGCGCAGTGGTCTTTATCCTGGCAGTTTCGCCGCCGTGCAACAAGCCGCTGCCGCCTGGGGCTCCGCGTGTGGCCACACCCGCTGGCCGTTGACCCAGGTCTGAAAAATGTTGCGGTCATCGCCCAGCGTCATCAAGACAAACAGACGCTCCCAGACATCTTGACTGTTGCGGTGACGCAGCTGCTGCAGCGGCGAGACGGCGGGATCGAGCACCACGAAATCCGCCTCTTTGCCCGGATTGAAGTTGCCGATTTTGTCAGCCAGATCCAGCGCGTGCGCGCCGCCCAGCGTCGCATGGTAGAACGCCTCACAGGCGCTGAGTTTGTATTGCTGCAGCTGTGCCACTTTGTAGGCTTCACCCAGCGTTTCCAGCAGATTAAAGCTGGTGCCCGCGCCCACGTCAGTGCCCATGCCAACGCGCACCCGCTGCTGCCAGCAGCGTTGCAGATCGAATAATCCGCTGCCGAGGAACAGGTTCGACGTGGGACAAAAGGCGATAGCAGAGTCGGTCTCGTGCAGGCACTGCCACTCGTTCTCTTCGAGGTGCAGGCAGTGCGCGAACACGCTGCGTTTTCCGGTGAGCCGGTAGTGATGGTAGACATCAAGATAGCCGTCGTGCGAGGGAAAGAGCGCCTTGACCCATGCCACCTCTTGCTGGTTTTCACTCAAATGGGTTTGCAGCCACACATCCGGGAACTCCTCGCGCAGTCGTTGGACGTTGGCCAGCAGCGCGGGCGATGACGTGGGCGCAAAGCGCGGCGTGAGCGCGTACCCTAAACGGCCGTGATGATGCCATCGCGCGATCAGCTCGCGACTGTGCTGGTAACTCTCTTCAGCGGTTTCCAGCAGTGCGGCCGGTGCGTTTTGATCCATCATGACCTTGCCGGCAATCAGGCGCATATTGAGCGCCGACGCGGCGCTGAACAGCGCATCCACCGATTGCTTATGCACGGTGCCAAACACCAGCGCCGTTGTGGTGCCATTGGCAAGAAGTTGGTCCAGGAAAAAGTCAGACATCGCCGCCGCGTGCGTGGCGCAGTGATACTGGCTTTCCACTGGAAAGGTGTAGCGGTCAAGCCATTCCAGCAACTGTTCGCCGAACGCACCAATCATTTCGGTTTGCGGATAGTGAATATGGGTATCGACAAAGCCCGGCACAATCAGTTTGCCGCGCAGATCGACCACCTTCTCGATTTCAACGGCATCATGCACCGCGTGCCACGGCGTGAGGCTAACAATTTTCCCTTCGCGCACGCGAAGCACACCGTCTTCTAAAAAGCGCGCCCGCGCGAGCGTATCCGCAGGCGTCTCAGCGATAGCGGAAAAATCAAAAAAGCTGGCGCGAAGCAGCGTATCTGAAGCGTGAGGCATAACAAATCCTTGAGTAAACATACCGGCGAAAGCGCAAAAAGGTGAGCGATTCGGTGCAAGCTATATGCCAGATGATGGCGGTAAAAATGGCTTTTTTTCAATCTGATGGATAAAAAAAATCCGGATTTTTACGCGCCGAAAACGAGGTAATCGTGTGCGCAACCGCTTGCGTTTATCAGGCGTCTAGTATCAGCCCACTGACGCTGCGCCCGGCCCCGTGCTGCACCGTTAGGGGGCGCAGCTGCACCTTAATGGTGAGCGCCTGGATCGCTGCGCTGAAGCCAGGCGCGATTACGTCCCGCCTGTTTCGCGTGATAAAGCGCCGCATCCGCCTGCTGAATCAACGTTTGTGCATCGCCACCGTACTGCGGCGTGAGGCTGGCGCAGCCCGCGCTCAGCGTGACGTGCGCTTCTGGAGCCTGTGGATGATGAATGGCGGCCGCCGCGACGTGTTTTACCATGAGGGTGGCAATATTAAGCACGTCGGCGTCTTTTGCGTCAGGCAGGATCAGCGCAAATTCCTCACCGCCGTAGCGTGCCACCAGATCGCTTTTTCGCAGCGACAGCTGATTTAACTGTTCCGCCAACTGCTTTAAGCACCGATCGCCCGCGAGATGACCATGCGTATCGTTAAACTGCTTGAAGTGATCGACGTCGGCCATAATCAGCCCCACGCTGCCGCCCTGCTCGCGGGCGCGATCCAGGCATTCACTCAGGTAGCGATCAAATTCGCGGCGATTGGCCAATCCGGTGAGCGCATCCGCGTGGGCCATGCGGGTCAGCGCGCGGTTAGCCTGACGCAATTCATCGCGCAGTGCAGTAAGGTCGTACTGGTATTTAAGCGTGCGCCTGGCCTGACGCAGCACAAAGCCACCCAGCAGCACGGTGGCCAACATCAGCGCGCCGCTCATGGCGACATCTTGAATGCGGGTTTTGCGCCATTTGGTAAAGAGATCGCGCGTGTCGTAACCCGCGGCCACAATAAGGGGGTAACGCTCAAGACGCACAAAACCAAAAATGCGCGGTTTGCCGTCCATCGCCGACGTCCACTGCCCGCCTCCGCGATTGTTCTCCTGCAGCAGCTTTTGAAACAGGTGACTGGCAGAAAGGTTGGTGCCAATGAAACTGTCCGGCATTGGACGGGCATAAAGAACGGTACTGTCGGCCAGCATCAGTACCATTACGTCCTGTTTGCCCATTTCAAAGTACATGTAATAACGGCGAAAATAATCCACCTTGATTGTCGCCAGCAGCACGCCGCGAAACCCTTTCATGCTATCGCTGACGCGCAGCGAGACCGGAATCACTAAATCACCGGTGCTGCGGCTGCGGATCACCGGCCCCATATGCACGCTGTCACGCAAATTAGTGCGCTGAAACACGAAGTACTCGCGATCGGAATTGTTGATGTTAGTGGGAATGGACGCGGCAGAGGTGGCAATCCATTTGCCTTGCGCATCGTAATAAAACAGGCCGTGCAATTGCGGCAGTCTGCGCTGTAAATCGCGCATGGTGGCGCTCAGTTCAGCGCTATTGAGTCCACTGTTCAGATGCGCGGCAACATCGCGCTGCAGTTCGCGCAGCGAAAGCTCGGTTTGAATAAAGGTATCTTCCGCCTGCCGGGCCTGAGCCAGCGACAGGTTGATGGCCGTTTCCTGCGTCTCTCTGACGGTGTTCTCCCAGTCCTGGTGCAGCGTCCAGAAACTCACGGCGGTCACGCCGCCCACCAGCAAAACGCCAGACAAGATAATGGTTTTTAACAGGGAGCCAAAAGGCTTGAGTGACGGGTCTGGTTTTCTGCGTGAAATCATAGGGTCTCTCTTTATCTGCTCTTGTTGAGTTAAGCAGATGAAGAGAGATACGCGAGGTCACCCCCGCGTATTCGCGCGTTTAATGCGTTTTAAACACCACGACCATATCGCGCAGCTGGGCGGCGCGTCCGGCCAAATCACCGGCGGACGTCGCAGACTCTTCCACCAGCGCAGCGTTTTGCTGGGTGACCTGATCCATCTGATTGACTGCAATGTTGATCTGCGCAATACCACTGCTCTGCTCTTTAGACGACGAGGAGATGTCGCGAATCAACTGGGTGGTCTGCTCAATCGCTTCGACGCTCTGCTTGACGCGATCGCCGGCGTTTTTCGCCAGCGCCAGCCCCTCTTCGGCATGGTTCACCGACTGGGCGATCAGCTCTTTGATTTCCCGCGCGGCGGTGGCGGAACGCTGTGCCAGCGAGCGTACTTCAGAGGCCACCACGGCAAAGCCTTTACCGGATTCGCCCGCCCGTGCCGCTTCAACGGCGGCGTTAAGCGCCAGGATATTGGTCTGGAAAGCGATGCTGTCGATGACGCTGGTGATCTCTTCGATCTTCGCCGAACTGCCGCGAATCTTACTCATGGTCTCCATCACGGAGTCCATGGCCTTGCCGCTCAGCAGAGAGGCGTCTGTCGCCGCTTCCGCCATGGTGGTGGCATGCTGCGTATTCTCCGCATTCTGACCGATGATTGACGCCATCTGTTCCATGCTGGCGGCCGTTTCTGCCAGCGAGGCGGCCTGCTCTTCGGTACGGGCGGAGAGATGGCCGTTGCCCTTGGCAATCTGCTCGGATGAAGACGCGATGGTCAGCGCATTGTCTTTGATATTCGCCACCAGCTGCGAGAGACGATCTTGCATCTGCTTGAGCGAACCCAGCAGCTTGGCGGTCTCATTGGAGCCCTGCACGCTAATCTCGGTGGTGAGATCGCCCGCGGCAACGCTGCCGGCCGTGCGCACTGCATTTTCAATTGGCCCGGTCACCGAGCGGGAAATCATCACGGCAAACACAATCGCAAGCGCGGCAATGGCGAACAGCGCAGCCAGCAGCCAGTATTGCGCATGACGACGATCCTGAATTTGCGTGTTAAACAGCTGCGTAAGCTCATCGGCGTATTGAGTGCCTAAGGTGCTGTAGTTGTTGATCGCCTCGGTGAACACGCGCACGTATTCCGTTGGGGCAACGGTGGCCGTTTTGTTCACGAACACGTTCTCAGCCAGCCCCAGCGCCTTGAGCGCCTGCTGGTTGGCATCGTCATTTTGCAGAGCAAACTGCGTTTTCAGCGCGGGTGAAATGGAGAACACTTTGTCCATATTGCCGCTGAACTGATCCAGCGCCACTTTGCCGTTCTCGATGCGGAACGCCATATTGCTCATGCCGGCCGTCATTGCGCTATCACCTTGCGCAATCAGCGAGGTGCCGTGTGCGCGGATCTGCCCCAGCGTTTCTGTCAGCAGCGGCAGGCGGCTAAAGATACTGATGATTAACTGGTAGGAGTCGAGATCGCTGTCCAGTGACAATCCGTAGAAGTCCAGCACATCCTGATTGGCCATCAGCAGGCTCTGAATCAGCGCGGCATGACGATTAAGGCTATCGCTCAGCGACAGTTTCTTGTCATTCAGGTCAGCCTGTAAGGCATTCCACCCTTGGCTGACTTTATCCATGCGCGCCAGCGGTTGGGCATTGGGATCGGTCTGACGCAGCTCGGCGTTGATCTCTGTCTCCAGTTTGGCAACTTGATCAACCAGTTCAAGACGCGGCGCATTATCCGGCTTGCCCAGCGAGATGGCGATGGCGCTTTCCGCACGGTGGCGCTGGATCTTGTTCAGCAGCAGCAGCATCTTTTTCTCAACCGGGATGCCTTCCAGCTCAACCACTTTGGCGTTAATAATCTGGTTGCCGGTATTGATGAACAAATAGGTTGGAAACACAAAAAGGATTAGAGCAAAAACGCCAAGCAGAATGAATTTTGCTGGCAGATTTATTTTATTAAGCATTTTTTTCATGGAAAATTTCCCTGGTGTGGAAACAAGCTCACTTTTATTTTTTAAAAAATTACCGCGTAGATAAGCTGATAATCAGGATGCAAACAGCGGACGACAAAACACCCTGACCGGGTGTCATTACGTCCGTGTGATTGAGCGCGCTATTGGCATGGAGTGAATTATAGATAACGTCAGGCGATTTAACAGGACGTAAATATACGATATTTTCTTTCCAAAAAAATAAAGTCAAATTATAAATATCACTTTAGAATCAATTAATTGAAATTAATTAATCATTCTCATTATCGTTACTGACAGGGATTGTTGAGCGGTTATTACCGAATAATTAACGATTAAAGTTTTAAGGTAATGTGCCGATAAGCGCGCTTTTTTGTTTTTTATTTTACCCCGAATAACCCTTAAGAGTTATTTTCCGAGAAATACGCGCATTTATTATCTTTATGAAAGAAACATGCAAATCGATATCCTATTAGCGATTATTTGCGCATAAAAAAACCATGTAAACGATTTCTTTTTTCCTTCCCCTAAAAATAGCTGCCCTCCCGCTTTTCAAACCACGCCCGTCAACAAGCTTCGCGCCACGGGCCTTTCAGTGCTAGTTTACTGCACAAGGTGAACAACACGGACAAGCGAATGAGGAGCAGTGAAATGATTATTTTTGTGACCGGCGCAACCGCAGGCTTTGGCGAAAGCATTACGCGCCGCTTTATCGCCGAAGGCCACAAGGTTATCGCCAGTGGACGCCGCACCGAGCGCCTGCAAGCCTTGAAGCAAGCGCTTGGCGACAATCTCTATACCGTTCAGCTGGATGTGCGCAACCGGGCCTCCATTGATGAGGCGCTCGCGGCGCTGCCCGCCGAATGGCGCGATATTGATGTGCTGGTAAACAATGCCGGGTTGGCGCTGGGCATTGAACCCGCCCATAAAGCCAGCCTGGAAGATTGGGATGCCATGATCGACACCAATAATAAAGGGTTGGTGTACATGACCCGCGCGGTACTCCCCGGTATGGTGGCGCGCAACGTCGGCCACATTGTTAACATGGGCTCCATTGCGGGGAACTGGCCGTATCAGGGCGGCAATGTCTACGGTGCCACCAAAGCGTTTGTGCGCCAGTTCAGCCTTAACCTGCGTACCGATCTGCACGGCACGGCGCTGCGCGTCACCGACATTGAACCCGGTCTGGTTGGCGGCACGGAGTTTTCTAATGTGCGCTTTAAAGGCGATGACAGCCGCGCCGAGGCGGTGTACGAAGGCACCACGGCGCTGACCGCTGAAGACATTACCGAAGCCGTTTACTGGGTCACCACCCTGCCTAAGCACGTCAACATCAATACGCTGGAAATCATGCCGGTGGCACAAACCACCGCAGGCTTGAAAGTCCACAAAGGCTAACCGCCGCTATCCCGCCGCGTGCGGGATAGTGTTTATCCTCGCCCCCAGCCGATGACCATGACGCCCATGCCGCAGAGCGCGATCAGCGCGCCCGCCCAATCCCACGCTGTAAGCTTGATGCCCTCTACCACGCGTAACCACAGCAGCGCTGTCATCACATACACGCCGCCGTATGCCGCATAGACGCGTCCGCTGGCCGCAGGGTGCAAGGTTAATAGCCAGACAAACAGCGTCAGGCTCAGCGCGGCAGGAAGCAATAACCAGGCGCTCATCCCCTTTTTCAACCACAGCCACGGCAGAAAGCAGCCAACGATTTCGGCGAGCGCCGTGAGAAAAAACAGCAAGGCGGTTTTCAACAGCATCATTACCCTCTCGCAAACGTAAACAAACTGCCCACGGCTAGTGAGCAGAGAAACGGCGATGATATACTGCTGCCCGTTGCAGTGACAGCCGGGTCACGGCTGCGCTGGCGTTAATCTGAGGAGATGACAATGCATAAACTCTGTTCCGCCCTGCTGGCGGCAAGTGTAATTCTGGCCGCGCCTTTGGTCTCAGCGCAGACCGACCGGTTAATCATCGAAAACGGCAATAACGCGACCAGCAACGAGGCCGCGCGTCAGGACAAAGAGCAGTGGAATGACACGCGCATGCTGCGCGGCAAGGTCAACACGCGCGTTGAGAAAGAGTTTGATAAAGCAGACCGCGCGTTTGATACCCGTGACGCCTGTGAGGCCAGCTATAACCTCAACGCTTACTGGGAACCCAACACGCTGCGCTGTCTCGATCGCCGTACCGGCCGCCCGGTCACGCCGTAAACAGCAGAGGCTGCTATAGTTCAAAGGGATTCTGAACCAAGGAGAGTGTGATGAAAAAATGTGGTGCAGTGATGATCGCGGCCTTGCTGGCCCTGCCGGTGATGGCACAAGCGTCGTGCGACAGCGTTAAAGCCGACATTAGCCAAAAAATCGTCAGCAATGGCGTGCCTGAGTCGGATTTTACGCTGGATGTCGTGCCTAACGATCAGGCAGATCAGGCTGGCGGCCAAGTGGTCGGGCATTGTGAAAACGACACGCAGAAAATCGTTTATAAGAAAAACGGCCGTGACAGCGACAGCACTGTCCCCGCCAGCGCGGGCAGCTCACAGGATGCCCCCGCGCAGTAACGTGCTTCGGGCGGCGACCTTGCCGCCCTTTTTCTACTGTTCTTCAGGCCGTTGACGCGGCATCCGCCAGGCAACTACCGCCGCCATCAGCGCAATCAGCAGCGCAACCCCAAACACCCAGTGCAGTGACGCCGCCATTTGCGTGGTCCAGTGGTGTAGCGTCTCCGTAGACAAGCTCTGGCGGCTCTCCGGCGTCATCAGCTTTTGCATAGGATCGACAACCTGCGGCAGCCGCTGCGCCAGATTCAGATTCAACACTGCGCCCATCACGGCCGTACCCAGTGCCGAACCCAGCATCCGGCTAAACATAATGGAGGCGGTGCAGATACCGCGAATCTCATAATGGGCGTGATTCTGCACTGACACCAGAAAGGTGGTGCTGGTCATTCCCATGCCGGTGCCAATCAGAAACGCGGTGAAGCCCGCCTGCACAATGCCGCTGTCAGGACGCAGCATCAGCAGTAGCGCACTGCCGGCGATCAACAGTGCGGCACCCAACTGCGCGGTGAATCGATAAGAGCTTTTTACCATCAGGCGTCCGCTAAGCGTGCTGGCCAGCGGCCAGCCGATTGACATCATCGCCAGCGCACTGCCCGCCTGCAGCGGCGAACCGCCGTTTATGCCCTGAATCCACGTAGGCAAAAACGCGCTGATGCCCATCATGGTGGCGCCGATAATCAGGTTGCCCACATTGCCCGCCACAATCGGCTGGCTGCGCCAAATCGCCAGGGGAAACAGTGGGGATGCGGCCTGGCGTTCATGCACGCTGAGTCGCCAGCCGGCCAGCAGCGCAAAAAGCAGAAACAGCAGTAGCCAATACCCCAGCGCTTCCGCCTGGAGCAACGCAACCAACAGCGCCGTGACGCTGATCATTAACCAACCACTTCCGATGACATTTAAGCGGACATCAGTCTGACGCGGCGGATCGGGCAGAAAACGCGCCAGCAGCAGCATGGCGAGCAGACCAATCGGGACATTGACCCAGAAAATCAGCGACCAACCCGCGTGCTGGACCAGCCATGCGCCGCTGAGCGGACCAATAATGGCGGCGATGCCCCAGACGCTAGAGAGCCAGCCCTGCACGCTGGCGCGCTCGCGCGGCGAGTAGATGTCCGCCACGATGGTGCTGGTCAACGGCATAATCGCGCCGGCCCCCAAACCTTGGAAGGCACGGAAAAGAATCAGCCACGTCATGGTGTGCGCCAACCCGCACAGCACTGACCCCAGCAAAAACAGCGACACGCCGATAAAGAGCAGACGCTTGCGCCCCCAGAGGTCCGCGAGGCGACCATACAGCGGCACGCTAACGGCCTGGGTGAGGAGATAGATTGAAAATACCCAGCCAAACTGTGAGAAGCCGCCAAGATCCGCAATGATGGTCGGCATCGCCGTGGCCACGATAGTGACCTCAATTGCTGCCATAAACATCGCCAACATGCAGCCCGCCAGGATCCAGTGGCGATGTACGCCAGGTAACGCAGCCGTTTCAGTCATAGTGCTCCCTTTTCTTGTTGCAGTAAGACTAGCGCAAAGAAAGCATGCCACGTTTCCCCGCGTGCGCCTCATAAGTGACATAGTCACCTTTTTCAATGAAAATTTTTTATTGAGCGACTAGCCCTTGTCTCATGCGGCCTGGGCGCCCATTTCGTCAACATCTATCTACCTGATTTTGCCGTAAAAAGCTGGCGCTCCGCTTCACCCATTGCTATAGCTTTGGCAGCGCGTTTTCTGCCTGTATGCAGGAAACCCGCCAATTTGTGGCCGGTAAACGGTCATTTCGCAGTGTCGTGGACTTTCGTCTGCAAGGCTTACGCCGTTCCAGCGCCACCGCACTGATAACACCATAACCACACCAAATGCACTATCGCATCAGGGAGACATTCGCATGCAAAATGCTTCGCTCGCCCGTCGGGTCGCGCTGGCGCTGCTCGCTATTGTCGGCGTGCTCGCCCTTCTGGTTTGGGGACTAGGGCTGGATACGCTGCGCGCACGCAAAGTGGATCTGCTCTATCTCGGGCAACAACATCTCTATCTGGTTTTCTGGTCCATGCTGTTTGCGCTGCTGGTCGGTATCCCAAGTGGGATCCTGCTCAGCCGTCCGTTTGCCCGCCGCTGGGCCGAATATGTGATGCAAATCTTCAACGTCGGCAATACGCTGCCGCCGCTCGCCGTGCTCGCGCTGGCTATGGTGGTGGTGGGCATCGGCGATCGTCCGGCGCTGATCGCGCTCTTTCTGGCCTCGCTGCTGCCGATTGTGCGCAATACCTACTCCGGGCTGCGCGCCGTGCCCCCGTCGCTGTTGGAAGCGGCCAACGGCATCGGTATGACCAAACTGCAGCGCCTACGGCAGGTAGAAATCCCTAATGCGCTGCCGGTGATGCTGGCCGGTATCCGCATCGCCACCGCCATCAACGTCGGCACTGCACCGCTCGCCTTCCTGATTGGCGCCAGCAGCTTTGGCGAACTGATTTTTCCTGGCATTTACCTGAATGATTTCCCAACCCTGATTCTGGGCGCCGTGGCAACCGCGCTGTTCGCGCTGATTCTGGACATGCTGCTGGCAGCACTGGGACGTTTTCTTAGCCCGCACTCTGCGGCATAAATACGAGGAGTACGCGTTTTGGGCAACCTGCACTGGATAAAGCGCACCGCGCTGGCGCTGACGGCGGCGATGGCTTTGAGTCAAAGCGCCACGGCCGCCGAACCCATTGTGATGGCGACAAAGAGCTTTACGGAACAGCACATTCTTTCGGCTATGACGGTGCTCTGGCTCAACAAAAAAGGCTTTGAGGTCATCCCGAAAACCAACATCGCCACCACCATTAGCCGCAACGCCATGATCAACAAACAAATTGGCATGACCTGGGAATATACCGGCACCTCGCTGATTATCTTTAACCACATTAAAAAGCCGATGTCCTCGCAGCAAGCGTGGGAAACCGTGCGCGATCTCGACGGTAAGCTCGGACTGGTGTGGCTGAACCCCGCCCCCATGAACAACACCTATGCGTTTGGTATGCAGCGCGCACGCGCCGATAAAGAAGGTATTAATACCCTGTCGCAGCTGGTGGCTAAGCTGGAGGAGGTGCGCAAGCGCGATCCGGATCACAACTGGAAGCTGGGTCTCGACCTGGAGTTTGCCGGTCGCTCCGACGGGTTAAAACCGCTGCAGCAGGCTTACAACATGCCGCTCGATCGGCCGCAGATCCGCCAAATGGACCCCGGCCTGGTGTATAACGCCGTGCGCGATGGTTTTGTGGATGCGGGCCTGATTTACACGACCGACGGTCGCGTCAAGGGCTTCGACATCAAAGTGCTGGAAGATGATAAGCACTTTTTTCCAAGTTACAACGTCACGCCTGTGGTGCGTAAGGACGTGTTAGCCAGCCATCCTGGACTGGAAGAGGCGCTCAACCAACTCAGTCCGCTCATCACCGATGAAGCCATCACCGAGATGAACAAGCGTGTAGATATCGATCACCAGTCACCTGAACAGGTGGCGCGTGATTTCCTGCAATCTAAACATATGCTGTAAGGAGGCGCCATGGATACCCTGCATTACATGATGAGTAACTGGCCCACTCTGATGGCGCTCACCTGGCAGCACACCTGGCTGGTGCTGGTTGCCGTTGGCTGCGCCATTGTCGCGGGCGTCCCGCTCGGCATTCTGATCGTGCGATTCAAGTGGCTGGCCGGCCCGGTACTGGGGATCGCCACCGTGGTTTTAACCATTCCAACTATTGCGCTGTTTGGCCTGATGATTCCGGTGTTTTCGCTGATCGGTCAGGGTATTGGCGCCCTGCCCGCTATTTGCGCCGTGTTTCTCTATTCGCTGCTGCCCATTGTGCGCAACACCCACACGGCCCTGGAAAACCTGCCGGGCGGGTTACGTGAAGCAGGCCGCGGGATCGGCATGACGTTCTGGCAGCGTCTGCGCTGGGTGGAAATTCCGATGGCGCTGCCGGTGATTTTTGGCGGCATCCGCACCGCAGTGGTGATGAACGTGGGCGTGATGGCCATTGCCGCCGTGATTGGCGCGGGCGGGTTGGGCCTTCAATTACTGGACGGCATCAGCGGCAGCGATGTGCGTATGCTGATTGCCGGCGCGTTAATGATCTGTTTATTGGCTATTGTGCTTGACTGGCTGCTGCACCGCCTGCAGTTAGCGCTGACTCCAAAGGGGATTCGATAATGATAAAGCTGGAAAACCTGACGAAAACCTTTACGCAGAAAAACGGCACTGCGTTCAATGCGGTGGACAACGTCAGCCTGCACGTTCCCGCTGGGGAAATGTGTGTGCTGCTCGGCCCTTCGGGCTGTGGGAAAACCACCACGCTGAAAATGATCAATCGCCTGATCCCGGCCAGCAGCGGTAAAATCCTGATCAACGGCGAAGACACCAGCGGCCTGGATACCGTTACTTTACGCCGCAACATTGGCTATGTGATCCAGCAGATTGGTCTGTTTCCTAATATGACCATCGAAGAAAACATCACCGTGGTGCCGCGTATGCTGGGCTGGGATAAAAAGCGCTGCCGCGAGCGCGCCACCGAGCTCATGAGCATGGTGGCGCTGGACCCCACCAAATTTCTGCATCGCTATCCGCGTGAAATGTCCGGCGGTCAACAGCAGCGCATCGGCGTGATCCGTGCGCTGGCCGCGGATCCACCGGTGCTGCTGATGGACGAACCCTTTGGTGCCGTTGACCCGATCAACCGCGAAGTGATTCAGAATGAGTTTCTCGACATGCAGCGGCAGCTGAAAAAGACCGTGATGCTGGTGAGCCACGATATTGACGAGGCGCTGAAGCTGGGCGATCGCATTGCGGTATTTGGCCAGGGGAAAATCGTGCAGTGCGCCAGCCCGGACGAACTGCTGGCGCAGCCTGCCAACGACTTTGTTGGCTCGTTTGTCGGCCAGGATCGCACGCTAAAACGTCTGCTGTTAGTTCAGGCGGGAGACGTGACCGACCAGCAGCCTACCATTACCGTGCAGCGCAGCACGCCGCTACCCGAGGCGTTTGCCACCATGGATGACAACGATATGCGTTCAATTACCGTGGTGGACGAAGCGGGCAAACCGCTGGGCTTTGTCAAACGGCGCGAAGCGCGTAACGCCGCCGGATGCTGCGAGGAGATCCTGCACACCTTCAAAGTCACCGGTAAAGCGGAAGAGAACCTGCGCGTGGTGCTGTCAAAGCTGTATGAACACAACACCGTGTGGATGCCGATTGTCGATGAGGAGGGCCGCTACAGCGGCGAAATCTCGCAGGATTACATAGCGGACTATCTCAGTTCAGGCCGGACGCGCCGCAGGCTGAATCCGTAAATCCCGCCGCGGTAGCCGAGCGGCTGCCGCGGCGTTACAACCCATGCTGTGTGTTACGCCGCGGGGGCAGACGGCATACCCGATGACGGCGCATCTCCTAGCCTCGATAGATCGATATAGTGCGTTAAGTCACGCTGCTCTGCCCGCGGCAAATAGGGCAATTCGCCCAATAGCGGGCAAGGCAGACGCTGCGTTAATCGCGCGATGATATCCGCATAGTGCGCCAGGCCGGGATTAATGCGGTTCGCCACCCAGCCGGCAAACGGTAACCCGTCCGAGACAATGGCTTCCGCCGTGAGTAACGCATGGCTGATGCACCCTTCTTTAATGCCCACGACCAGCACAACCGGCAGCTGCGCCTGCTTTACCCAGCTTGAGAGCGGCTGACTGTCGTTCATCAGGCAGCGCCAGCCGCCGGTGCCCTCTACAATCACCCACTCGGCGCGGTGCTGCAGCGCCGCCAATCCCTGATTGAGCTGTGCGTAATCCAGCGGCGGCGCGCGGTCCATTTCGCCGTCGAGCAGCGCGACAGGATTCACCGCGGGATAAGCAAGACTCAGCGTAGAGGACTGCTGCAGCAGCAGGGCATCTTTACTGCGTGGCCCTTCTGCGCCTGGCTGGGCATCGCGCGCCACGGGTTTATAGCCTACCGCACTGAACCCCGCCTGCGCGCAGCACTGTAACAGGGCGCGTGACACCACGGTCTTTCCCACCGCCGTGTCGGTACCGGTGACAAAAAGTGTTTTCACCTGACTCCTCCTTTTGTGAAGCGATCGGTAACTCGCTGAGAAGGCAGTGTAAGGAATGGCAGAGGGACAGAGCTTGCGTTAGCGCAAATTAAAGGGAGATGCCGCTTATCCCTGCAGCAGTTTCACCAGCAGCGTGCCGCCATACAGCGCGTCTTTAATCAGCGCCGCCGCCCCCAGCGTGCCGGGATCGGCAAAGGCCGTGGGTGTGAGCTGAAGCGTCTGGCTGTATGCCGGCAGCGCCTGCTGGCGAATGGTGTTGATCACCGCAGGAAACAGCACGTCTCCGGCAAGATTCAGCGGTGATCCAATCAGGATGCGCTGTGGATTAAAAATGTTCACCATCATGGCCAGCATACGGCCAATGTGATGCCCCACGCCGGCAATCACGTCGCGGGCAAGGCGATCGCCCTGCTGCGCCGCGTCACACAAACTTTGTACAGTGAGCGGCGCGTGGTTCAGTACGCTCTCGGGCTGAGACGGTAAGCGCTGCACGGCCAGTTGCAACAAGCTGCCCATACTGGCCACGGTTTCAAGACAGCCGTGATTGCCGCAGTAGCACTGTTCACCGTAGGGATCGATCTGCGTGTGACCAATCTCCACCAAGGCACGGCCGCTTTTATGCAGCAGGTGGCCGGCGCTGATCACGCCCGCGCCCACCGTTTCGCCAATCACGATCTGTATGACATCCTGCGCCCCGCGCGAGGCGCCAAAGAGCGCTTCGGCCAGCGTCCAGGCGGAAATGTCGTGCTGCACAAATACCGGCAGCCCGGTGCGCGCCGCGAGCGTCTCACCGAGCGGCATATCTTGCACGTCATAGCCCGGCATGCGGTGCACCACGCCCGACGGCGCGTGCAATAGGCCAGGCAGCGTGATGGCAATGGCGGTAAGACGCTCCAGCTTATGCTGATGACGCACAAAAAACGCATTGACCTGCTCCTGCAGCGTTTGCAGCAGGGGCTGCGCGCTGTCATGCGGCAGCGGCAGGCGATCTTCTTGCAGCGCGCGGCTACTGAGATCGCGTAGCGTCAGGGTTAATTGACCGGGCTGAATGCGCATGGCGAGATAGTGCCAGGCGTCGGTATCCAGCACCAGCCCAATGGCTGGACGGCCGCGACTGCCGGGCTCCTGAAACTCCGTCTCCTGCACCAAATGCGCATCCAGCATCTCACGCACGATTTTGGTAATGCTGGCGGGCGCCAGCTGTGCGCGTTTGGAAAGCTCAATACGCGAAATCGGGCCATGCTGGTCAATCAGCCGGTAAACCACGCCTGCGTTGGTCTGTTTAATTTGGTCAATATGCCCAGGCTGACTCTCCTGATTCACGCCCTGCTCCCGGATATTTTCGCGCTTCTAAATAAAGATCCGCTATGGTGGGGCAGATTTCCTGGCAGCGTCAAATATTTGATTAGAAATGTGATTTGTCGCACATATTCCTGCCCGCTCAGCGCAGGTCGCGCGGCTGCAATAGCGCCATCATGTTCTGCATCTGCGCACTCGGTTCCCGCACCGCCGACCATACCAGCCACACTTCCGAGATCGCGTCTTGCTCCTCGAGCGGGATCCACACCACTTCCGGCAGGCGCGCGCGCGCAAAAGAGGCCGGTAGAATTGAGACCCCCAATCCGGTCGCCACTAACCCGAGGATGGTCATGGCTTCCCCCACTTCTTGCGTAATAAACGGTGCGATCTGGTAGCGATGCAGCAGCGCGAGGATCTCGCCATACAGCGCCGTCCCCCCTTGTGGATCAAAGAACACAAACGGCTCAGCTGCGAGCGCCTGTATCGCTAGCGTGGTGGCACCCGCTAACGCATGAGCCCGATGCACGACCGCACACAGCGGCTCGCGCAGCAGTACACGATGCTGAAGATCGGGGGGAAGCGCCGTATTGCGCATCACGCCCAAGTCGAGACGCCCTTCGTGCAGCGGGATGAGCTGCTGGCGCGTATTGTTTTCCTGCATATGAATATGCACCTCTGGCCAGCGCTGACGAAACTGGTAGAGCGCATCAGAGACCAGGCCAGTAAAAGGCGCAGACGACGTAAAACCGATGCGCAGTTCGCCCTGCTGTCCGCCGTGAATGCGCGCGGCACGGTGAGCGGCTTGCTCAACCTGCAGCAGCACCGCGCGCGCATCGTCCAGAAATACAGCACCTGCGGGCGTCAGCTGGACGCTGCGGTTGGTGCGCGTGAACAGCTGCGCCGCGAGGATCTGCTCCAACTGCTGGATCTGCTGGCTGAGCGGGGGCTGAGAAATGCGCAGACGTTCGGCGGCACGGCCGAAATGCAGCTCTTCCGCAACAGCAATGAAATAACGCAGGTGACGCAACTCAATATTCATATTTTAAAAGTCTTAATTGAGATTATTAATATATTGTACAACTTATTTATGCTCTTCTACAGTAAGCGCATTGTGTCTCAACGATGGAGGTTCTGTGAGCCGCCTTTCCCGCACGGTGCCCCTTGAAGAACAGGCGGTCACCGAGATCGCTGCCCCCGCATCCGCATGGATCGAGCGCGGATCCCCGCAGTTTATGCGCGTCACGCTGGCTTTGTTTTTCGCCGGGCTTGCCACCTTTGCGCTGCTGTACTGTGTGCAGCCCATCTTGCCCGTGCTCTCGGCGCAGTTTGCTCTCTCTCCGGCGGCCAGCAGCGTCTCGCTGTCGCTCTCTACCGGCCTGATGGCGCTGGCGCTGCTGATTACCGGACCGGTGTCGGACGCGGTAGGCCGCAAATCGGTGATGGTAACTGGACTCACGCTCGCCGCACTCTGCACGCTGGTTGCGGCCACCATGCAGAGCTGGCACGGTATTCTACTGATGCGCGCGCTCACGGGCCTGGCGCTGAGCGGCGTGGCGGCGGTGGGCATGACCTACCTGAGCGAAGAGATGCATCCGCGCGTGATCGCCTTCTCCATGGGGCTCTATATCAGCGGCAACTCGATTGGCGGCATGAGCGGCCGCTTGATCAGCGGCGTGCTCACCGACTTCTTCTCGTGGCGCGTGGCGATTGGCGCCATCGGCTGCTTTGCCCTGGCCGGTGCGGTGATGTTCTGGAGAATTTTACCGCCCTCGCGTCATTTCCGCCCTGCCTCGCTGCGTCCGCGCAGCCTGCTGATCCACTTCCGCCTTCACTGGCGGGATCAGGGCCTGCCGCTGCTGTTTGCCGAGGGCTTTTTACTGATGGGCGCGTTTGTCACGCTGTTCAACTACATTGGCTATCGTCTGCTGGCGGCGCCCTGGTCGCTGAGCCAGGCCTTAGTGGGTCTGTTATCGGTGGTGTATCTAACCGGGTCGTGGAGTTCTCCCCGAGCGGGTGCCCTCACCGGCCGCTGGGGACGCGGTCCGGTGCTGCTCAGCGCCACCGCAGTCATGCTGTGTGGCTTACTGCTCACCGCGTTCACCTCACTGTGGATCATTTTACCCGGCATGATGCTGTTTACCGCCGGCTTCTTCGCGGCCCATTCGGTTGCCAGCGGCTGGATAGGGCCGCGCGCGCGACGCGCCAAAGGCCAGGCGTCTTCGCTCTATCTGTTTAGCTACTATGCCGGCTCCAGCGTGGCCGGTACCCTCGGCGGCGTGTTCTGGCATCGCTATGGCTGGTCCGGCGTAACAGTATTCATTGGCCTGCTGCTGGTGATGGCATTACTGGTAGGCTGGCACCTTCAGCGACGTCACCTCTAGCCGCCGCTTCGTCGGCGCGGAACGCATCTTCCCCGCCGACCCGATCTTTACGCCTGCCGTAACAACCTTTAGTACCAATTAAAACAAACCGCCGTGAGCTCGCTATAATTCCCGCTATTCCAACAATAATCAGACTTTGTTTTTTTTACAGCAATGAGGAAGCACCATGGAACTCTATTATTACGTCGATAAAAATGCGGGCTATAACGATAACCACGTTGTGCATGCCACCGGGTGTCCTTTTCTGCCATCCGATCGCGCGCGGCGCTTTCTGGGGACCTTTTACTCGCCTGCCGCCGCCATCCAGCAGGCGCGAAAATTCTATCCCGGCGCAATGGGCTGTGAGCACTGCTGTCCGGTAACCATGAAAAAAAACCTGCCACTCCAGCACAGCGTGGCACTAAAGCACATGGTGCAACTCTGATATTACTGGTCTGACGGCAGCCTGCGTGCTGCCGTCAACGGCACCCAAAAAAGTCCGCTCGCCGCTTCCCCGCGCTGCGGCTTTTTTATCTCCGCACCCGCAACGTTGCCGTTCCTCGGTGGCGCACCCGCACTCTCGGTGACGCGGCAGAATAAATCCGCCGCTGACGGTTTCCATTCGCCTATTCTTGCGCCACAATAGAGAGGATTTGTGATCTAAGTCACTTAACCGGGGCGTTTTTTTGCCCGCTTATCCTCTGACCGATTTGAACTGCATGCAATCAATCACTGTTTCACGTAAAACTGCCTGGCTACGCGTACTGCTGCTGGCTATCGCCGCGTTTGTGTTCAATACCACCGAGTTTGTGCCGGTGGGTCTGCTCTCCGACATCGCTGCCAGCTTTTCCATGAAGACCGCCGACGTTGGCATCATGCTGACCATTTATGCGTGGGTGGTGGCCCTGCTGTCGCTGCCGCTGATGCTGTTAACGCGCAACGTTGAGCGCCGCCTGCTGCTCGGCGTGCTGTTTCTGGTGTTTGTTGCCAGCCATGTGCTTTCTGCTTTTGCCTGGGACTTTACCTCGCTGGTGCTCTCGCGCATCGGCATTGCGCTGGCGCACGCCGTGTTCTGGTCCATCACTGCCTCGCTGGCAATCCGCGTTGCCCCGGCGGGCAAAAAAACGCAGGCGCTCAGTATGCTGGCAACCGGTACGGCGCTGGCGATGGTCTTGGGCGTCCCCATTGGGCGCATCGTCGGCCAGTATCTGGGATGGCGCACCACCTTTGGCATGATTGGCGTGTCGGCGCTGGTGCTGCTGATTTTGCTGCTGCGCGTGCTGCCGCGTCTGCCCAGCGAGCATACCGGTTCCCTTAGCAGCGTACCGATGCTGTTTCGGCGCCCGGCGCTGGTCGCCATGTACATTTTAGTCACGCTCGTGGTGACCGCGCACTATACCGCCTACAGCTATATCGAGCCCTTTATGGCGCTAGTCGCGAACGCGGATCAGAACTTCACTACCCTGCTGCTGCTGCTGTTTGGGTCGGCGGGTATCATTGGCAGCCTGCTGTTCAGCACGTTGGGCAATAAATTCCCGTCTGCGATGCTCCTGGCCGCCATCGCGCTGATTACGCTGAGCATGGGCCTGCTGCTGTTTGCCGCCGTGCGCCCCTCGGCGATTGTGGTGCTGTGCATTGTCTGGGGGATGGCGATGATGATGATCGGGCTAGCGATGCAGGTACGCGTGTTGTCGCTGGCCCCCGATGCCACCGACGTCGCCATGTCACTGTTTTCGGGCATTTACAATATCGGCATCGGCGCAGGCGCGCTGCTCGGTAACCAGGTGAGTGAGCACCTGAGCATGTCAGACGTAGGAAATGTGGGTGGCCTTATCGGCCTCAGCGCGCTGTTTTGGTGTGTCGCGATTTTCCGCCGCTACCCGCAGCTGCGGTCCAATGGATAAAGGGGGGGCCGCAGGCAGCGGCTCGATGCTTTTCCGCTGGCGCGGTGCAATTTTCGTTCACCATAGCACCGGCAGGTGCCTTTCCGTTAGCACGGTGCAATTTTCGTTCGCCATAGCACTGGCAGGTGCCTTTCCGTTAGCACGGTGCAATTTTTGTTCGCCATCGCACTGGCAGGTGCCTTTCCGTTAGCGCGGTGCAATTTTCGTTCGCCATAGCAATGGCAGATGCTTTTGCCGCGATGCGGCGACCGAGCAGAGGGCGCCAGGCCGCGCCCTCTGCACTCCCCGGCCCTGCGCCAGCCCCGCTCGCCGCTGCGCGGTGCCTTCACTCCCTCAGCCTTCCTGACGGACCGGCGTCGATTCGCTC
>NZ_JAJSDX010000012.1 GCF_021272205.1 Pantoea sp. Mb-10
GGCGAATCCGCGCGGTCCGTGAGGCCGTTGCGGCGGAGTGAGGGAACAGCGGAGGCTGGCGCAGGGCGCGGATTGCAAAGGGCCGCGCCCATCGGCCCTTTGCCCGTACGCCGCAGCGGGGCGGCTGTAACTGCCGCAGGATTAGCGGGCGGAACCCGCTCAGAGCCATACCGGTATAGCGGGCCGGAACCCGCTCATAGCCATACCGGCTGAGCGGCCGGCACCCGCCGGTGCCAAACCGGCTATGCGGGCCGGATTCCCGCAGCGCCAGACCAGCGCCCTGGCCTCTTACCTTGGTCGCGCCCCTGGGCGCCCATTCCCTAACATGATCGCCAGACGGCCGCCGCCTGGCGTGGTTTCCATCAAAATCTTTGTCACGCTGGTGAGCGGCACCGACAAAAGCATGCCAACCGGCCCGAGCAGCCATCCCCAAAAGATCAGCGACAAAAATACCACCAGCGTTGATAAACCCAAGCCGCGGCCCATCAGGCGCGGCTCCAGCATATTGCCGAACACCATGTGAATCACGGTAAACAGCGCGGCAACCAAGGCGGCATCGTAGATGTTATTCAGCGCCAGCGCCTGAATGAACGGCGGAATGCCGGCGATAATAGGGCCGATATTGGGGATAAAATTCATGATAAACGCAATAATGCCCCAGAAAAGGGCAAACTTAACGTCCAGCAGGAGCAGCACTAACCAAACGGATAACCCGGTGATCAGGCTTACCAGCGTTTTCAGCGCCAGATAGTGCGTGACGCCTTTCAGCGCTTTATGCAAACCGGCGATACGAATCTGCGGGTTGAGCATCGCGTTACGCAATTTATAGGGCAGATGGCGCACCTCAAACAGCATAAAAATCACCGTCAGAATCAGCAGCACAATGTTGGTCATGGCGCCGGAAAACTGCGCCAGTACGGTGGTGGCCATATTCATAATCAGATTAGGATCAAAGTGCTTCGCCAGCGCATCGGTGGAGACATTAATATGAAATTGCGCGGCAAAGTGTTGAACCACTTTTAGCTTCTGTTCAAGCAGGGTGCGGATCTGCGGATAGGTATCGCTGAACTCGCTCACCGAGCTGGCCAAAACACCCACCAGCAGCAACAGCACAATCAGAATCACACTGATCACAAGCGTAATTGCCAGGCTGCGGCGCACGCCTCGGCGCATCAGCGCCGTCACCAGCGGATTCAGTACAATCGCCAAAAAGCTGGCGAGTAAAAACGGCACCAAAATCTCGGACGCGGCGCGAATACCGGCCAGAATAATCACTAGCATGGCCATTTTAACCAAAATATTTTGGCCGATTTTTTCCTGAGTCAGATTGCTCATAGCGGTTCCTGAACGACAAATAGCTGAGCCAAGTGTAGCTGAAACGCGGTAAGTTCCTGTTTATTTGGACGGAAGCGAAACGCGATGGCGCAGCGCGGTGGATTCCACAACGCTGGCGGATGCGCCGCGCGTGAAAAGGCTTATAGTTAGCCTTCTAACTAAAAATTGTCACCCATGAGCGCCCTTACCCATGTCTGACCCAGCCGCTACACCCGAACTGAGTCGGGTTCGCCTGAACTTGCTGATCCTTTCTATTGTGAAGTTCAACTTTGCCACCTATCTCACTATTGGCCTGCCGTTGGCGGTGCTGCCGGGTTTCGTGCATGACGGGCTCGGCTACAGCGCCTTTTGGGCGGGCGTGGTGATCAGCCTGCAGTACATCGCCACGCTGGTGAGTCGTCCTCATGCCGGACGCTACGCCGACCTGTGGGGGCCGAAAAAGGTGGTGATGGTGGGGCTGGTGGGCTGCCTGATCAGCGGACTCTGCATCTTGCTGGCGGCGCTTACCGAAGGGCAGGGCGCGGTAAGCCTGGTGCTATTGTGCCTCGGGCGCGTGATTTTAGGCATCGGGCAGAGCTTCTCCGGCACCGGTACCTCACTGTGGGGCGTAGCGCGGGTGGGCTCACTGCATATTGGTCGGGTCATTTCGTGGAACGGGATCGTCACCTATGGCGCCATGGCAATTGGCGCGCCGCTGGGCGTGCTGATTTTTCGCAGCGGCGGCTTGTGGCTGCTTTCCGTGCTTATCATCGCCATTAGCCTGCTGGCGATTGGACTCGCCGTGCCGCGCGCAGCGGTGAAGGGCAGCAAAGCCAAGCCGCTGCCGTTTCGTGCCGTGCTGGGAAAAATCTACGGTTTTGGCCTGATTCTGGCGATGGGCTCGGCGGGTTTTGGTGTGATCGCGACTTTCATTACGCTGCTTTATCGCGAGAAAGCTTGGGAGGGTGCCGCGTTTGCGCTCACGCTGTTTAGCACCGCGTTTGTGGGCGCGCGGCTGCTTTTCCCTAACGCCATCAACAAACGCGGCGGTCTACAGGTCGCCAGCGTCTGCCTGGCGGTAGAGGCGGTGGGGCTACTGTTGGTGGCGGCCGCGGTGGATCCGTGGATGGCAAAAGCGGGTGCTTTTCTTACCGGCGCGGGTTTTTCGCTGGTGTTCCCAGCCATTGGCGTGGTGGCGGTGAAAGTGGTGCCGCAGCAGAATCAGGGCAGTGCGCTGGCAACCTATACCGCGTTTATGGATCTCTCGCTGGGCGTCACTGGCCCGATTGCCGGGTTGATCATGAACTATGCGGGCGTGTCGTGGGTGTATCTTCTGACCGCGCTGCTGGTGTGTGCAGCGCTTATCGGCACATTGCGTAAGCTACGCAGCGAGGGGCCACCGCCGCACGAGGGAGACGCCAGGTGACATGATGCGGCATTAAAAGGAATGTTTATTTCATTTTAACGACGGCCTGCCGTCGCGTGAGCGATGCGCTGTGTGGCGCGGTACTTCCTGCCTGGGCGTACGTCCTGGTGCGTCAATGACCGACGCATAAAGCCAGCAGCAGCAAGGCCTGTGCCGTAGAGAATGGCGCTGTCAGACGCACGTTAACTGCAAGCATTTTTCCGTTACAATCCTCTTCACGAAAAAAAGTGCGATCCACTCCGCTAAAAAGAAATTTTCTAAAACGAACTGTTTGAAAAATTTATTTCATTGTAATAGCTTCTAATCACGCTTTCCGTTTTGCTTGAGCCAGGCGGTGGTGCGGCTTCCCCCCGCGGCCTGCAGGTACTCCACATCTAAGAGGCAACGACATGACTATCGTAGGAAACTTCATCGGCGGCAAAATCACCCACAGCGCCAGCAGCGAAACGATCCCGGTCTATGATCCGGCAACCGGCAAAGTGATCCGTGAACTCACGCAAAGCACCGCGGCGGAAGTGGAAAAGGCGATTGAAATTGCGCACGCGGCGTTTCCGGAGTGGTCGAAAACCGCGCCGCTGCGTCGCGCCCGCGTGATGTTCAACTTTAAAGCGCTGATGGAAAAGCATCGCGATGAGCTGGCCGCGCTGATTGTGTCTGAGCACGGTAAAGTGTGGTCGGACGCGCTGGGCGAGCTGACACGCGGTATCGAAGTGATCGAGTTTGCCTGTGGTATTCCCCATTTGCTCAAAGGCGAAAACTCTCCCAGCGTGGGGTCAGGCGTGGACAGTTACTCCATGATGCAACCGGTGGGCGTGGTCGCGGGCATTACGCCGTTTAACTTCCCGGCAATGGTACCGCTGTGGATGTTCCCGATCGCGCTGGCGTGCGGCAATACCTTTGTGCTTAAGCCACCGGCGCTGGATCCTTCGGTGTCGGTGCGCATGGCGGAGCTGCTGAAAGAGGCGGGCCTGCCAGACGGCGTATTTAACGTGGTGCACTCCTCGAACGAAGACGCGGAGCAGCTCTATAAAGACCCGCGCATCGCGGCCGTGAGCTTTGTTGGCTCATCGGGCGTGGCAGAACATATCTACAAAACCGCCAGCGCGCACGGCAAGCGCGTACAGGCGTTTGGCGCGGCGAAAAACCATGCCATCGTCATGCCAGACGCCGATCTTGACGCGACCGTCAACGCCATCATGGGCGGTGCTTTTGGCTCAGCTGGCGAGCGCTGCATGGCGCTGCCGGTGGTGGTGGCGGTGGGCAACGACACGGCAGATAAGCTGATTGCACGCCTGACGCCGCTGATCAAAGCGCTGCGCGTCGGCCCCGGTATTCACCAGGGCGCAGACGAGAATGAGATGGGGCCAGTGGTCTCAGCCGCACACCAGAAAAAAGTGTTGGGCTACATCGATAAAGGCGAGCAGGAAGGGGCGAAGCTGGTGGTGGACGGGCGCCACGTCAGCGTTCCCGGCCATGAAGAAGGGTATTACGTCGGCGGCACGCTCTTCGATAATGTGACGCCGGAGATGGTGATTTGGCGTGAAGAGATCTTTGGACCGGTGCTGAGCATTATGCGCGCGGCGGACTACGACAGCGCGCTTCAGCTGGTAAATAGCCACGAGTTCGGTAACGGCAGCGCGATCTTTACCAGTAATGGCCATACCGCGCGCGAGTTTGTGCAGAACGTGGAGGCAGGTATGGTGGGCGTTAATGTGCCCGTGCCTGTGCCGATGGCTTTCCACAGCTTTGGTGGCTGGAAGCGTTCGGTGTTTGGTGCGCTGAATGTGCACGGTCCGGACGGCGTGCGCTTCTATACGCGCATGAAAACCGCCACCGTGCGCTGGCCGAGCGGTCAGCAGACGGTGTCTGAATTCAGTATGCCAACGCTGGGCTAACCACGCAGGAGGAGAGCGGATGTCTCTGATTTCTAAAGTGCAATCGCCCGATAGCCAAGGGCGTATTCAGCACGTTACGCCTGAGCGGGCAGGGTGGGAGTACGTAGGCTTTGATGCCTATCTGCTGAAAAAAGGGCAGCGCCTGACGCTGAGCAGCGGCGATCGCGAACTCTGTTTGGTGCTGGTAGCAGGTTTGGCGTCGGTGAAAACTCGCCACGCCAACTTTCCGAATATCGGCAAGCGGCTGTCGCCGTTTGAGCGTATTCCGCCTTATTCGGTCTATGTGCCGCACCACGATGAGGTTGAGATCCATGCCGAGAGCGATCTTGAGCTGGCGGTGTGCAGCGCACCGGGCAAAGGCGATCTGCCTGCGCGCCTGATTGCGCCCGCGGACGTGGGCGTGGAACACCGCGGTAAAGGGCGCAACCAGCGGCTGGTGCACAATATCCTGCCGGACAGCGAAGCGGCTGATAGCTTGCTGGTGGTTGAGGTTTACACCGAAGAGGGTGCGACCAGCTCCTATCCTAGCCACAAGCACGACCAAAAAGAGAGCCCGGACGAAACTTATCTGGAGGAGACGTACTACCACCGTTTCGATCCAGAACCGGGCTTTGCGATGCAGCGGGTCTATACCGACGATCGGTCGCTGGATGTTTGCATGGCGCCTTACAACCGCGATGTGGTGATGGTGCCGCGCGGCTATCATCCGGTGGCAACGCTGGCCGGTTACGACAACTATTATCTGAACGTCATGGCCGGGCCGGTGCGTTTGTGGAAATTTACCTGGGAGAAAGACCACGCCTGGGTCAACAGCGACGATTATCCCCGCCGCCGCTAACGTGGCACGACGTAAAAAAGGGCAGCCATTGGCTGCCCTTTTTTTGTCTCGCGGCGCGGGACTTATTCCGTGTCGCTGGAGTTATTGAGCGCCAGCGACACGGCCAGCGTCTGCGCCAGACAGAGCGAAGCCACCTGCGAGCGGAACCCGTCTACCTGAGCTTCGCGCACCACAAAGCAGACATCGCTGAAGGCGGCCAGCGGGCTCACCTGACTATCGGTAATGGCGATCTGATGCGCGCCCCGTTTCGCGCCCAGTTCCACTAACTCTACCGCTTCACGCGCGTAAGGCGAGTAGCTGATGGCGATCACCACGTCTTTGGGATTGACCATACTCAGCTGCTCGGCAAACATCCCGCCGAGGCCGTCAATCAAAAACGCACGCCGCTCCAGGTGGCGCAGCGCGTACACCAGATAAGAGGCCACGCTGAAAGAGCGGCGCAGGCCGATAATGTAGATATTTTCCGCCTCGTTCAGCAGTTTCACTGCTTTATTGAGCTGGTCAGGATTCACCTGCATCGCCAGCTGCTGTAATGCCTGGCTGTTGACCATGGTAAACACGTTCAGGATCTCTACCGGGCTTTCCGGCGAGCTGGCACTGTCGTCGGTGGCGGTCTGGCGGAACAGGCGCGCGCGTTCGGTGTAGTTGACTGTTTCTTCCATCAGGTGCTGACGAAAAACCTGTTTCATTTCGTTGAAGCCGCTAAAACCAAAAGCGTTGGCAAAGCGAATTAGCGTTGAAGGCGGGACATCCGCCTGCTGGGCAATCGAGGCCACCGTATCAAACGCGATACTATTACTGTTATCAAGAATATAACGAGCCACCTGTTTTAAACGCTTGCTCAGCGTTTCATAACGACGACGAATATCGTCCTGCAACAGGGTCAATTGGGTAGGGTTATTGTTCATCACATCGGCCCGTGTAAAAAGGAAATATGGCTGGATAATGAGCGGTATAGTACCAGATGGATGGAAAATTTCATTTTTTTGGTGCGATCGCTTCAGCTATTTCATCGCTTTATGAAATGCCTCACAAAAGGAGGGGGGAACTGAGCGGGTTCCGGCGCTGGCCATGGCGATGGCCGGGCGCTGCGGGAGTCCGGTCCGCAAAGCCGGGAAATCGTGAGCGGGGTCCGGCCGCTGCGCTGGCCTGCCTCTGAGCGGGTTCCGGCCCGCTATGCCGGTTTTTCGTTGCGCGGGCTCGCGCGCTAACCGCTGTGCTGGTCTGACTCTGCGCGGGTTCCGACCGCTCAGCCGGTTTTTACCGAACCCTGAGCGGGTTCCGCCCGCTAACCCTGCGGGAGTTGCAGCCGCTCCGCTGCGGCGTACGGGCAAAGGGCCGGTCCTGAGCGGGTTCCGGCCCGCTATGCCGGTTTTTCGTTGCGCGGGCTCGCGCGCTAACCGCTGTGCTGGTCTGACTCTGCGCGGGTTCCGCCCGCTAACCCTGCGGGAGTTACAGCCGCCCCGCTGCGGCGTACGGGCAAAGGGCCGAGGGCGCGGCCCTTTGCAATCCGCGCCCTGCGCCAGCCTGCGCTGTTCCCTCACTCCGCCGCGCCAGCCTCACGGACCGCGCGGATTCGCCATCCCTGGCTCATTCCGCCCTCTCAGCGGCATCCCTGCCGCTTCGTCCTGGCCGTCACGCTCCGTTCGGCGCTCCGGATGGCGCTCAACACCGTCGCCTGTAAGGGCCTTTCTATCTTTTCCGTTTGGGTTGTCTGTATGGCTGTAAGCAGGTTTAAGAAGACAGCGGCTGGCTGGAAAAAACAGAAGACAGAAACACAAGATTGAAACGGCTTCTGGTTAACACCGTGCGGGCGGGATGTTACTTAAAAGTCTTTATGCCAAGCGCTGGCGTCTAAAGACAAAAAACGCGAAAGAAAGGTTTTACTTAACGCAGCGCAGCCTGAGCGCACCTTAAAAATCTTCCCGCCGCGCGGCCGCTGCGAAAAACATAAAAGACCCACAGCGAGGTTTGGTAGCGCCATCCCCACTCGCTGAACGAGTGAGGCCTTCCAGGGCGAGCGGCATGGATGCCGCGAGAGGCGGCGTTGAGCAGGAGCGAATCGACGCCGGTCCGTCAGGAAGGCTGAGGGAGTGAAGGCACCGCGCAGCGGCGAGCGGGGCTGGCGCAGGGCCGGGGAGTGCAGAGGGCGCGGCCTGGCCCCTCTGCTCGGTCGCCGCAACGCGGCAGAGGCACCTGCCAGTGCCATGGCGAACGAAAGTCGCTCCGTGCCAGCGAAAAGGCACCCTGCCACTGCCCGTGGCGAATCTCCCCTCTGCTCGGTCGCCGCAGCGCGGCAAAGGCACCTGCCAGTGCCATGGCGAACGAAAGAGGCACCGCGCCAGCGAAAAGGCACCGTGCCGCTGCCTGCGGCAAAAGCATCTGCCGGTGCTATGGCGAACGAAGACGCTTCGTGCCAGCGAGAAGGCACCCTGTCGCTGCCTGCGGCAAATCCGCTGCTGCGCAGCAGCAAACGCCCCCCGCGTAGGGCAAGGCCATTGGGCGCGGCCAGGCGCCCCTCACCCTCGTGCGGCGCGCCAATACCCGATAAGACGAAGATAATTGCCTTTCACGGTCTCAATCAGCGCCCGATCGTCCAGCTCTCCGTTGAGCCACTGGCGTGAAGGCTGGCCGAAGATGGTGCGACCCACCGCGAAACCTTTCACCCAAGGTGCCTGCGCGGCGGCGGCGAAGCCCGCTTTCAGCTTCTCTTCTGGCGCATCGAGACCGAGAAGCAGGATGCCGCGACAGTGCGGATCGTTCTGTTCAATCACGTTGCCAACGGCCTGCCAGGTTTCAGCCGCCAGCGGCGGCAGTTTCCACCAATCAGGCTTCACGCCCAGCTGGTAAAAGTGGCTCAGCATCTCGACGTAATACGACTCCTGACGATCCGGCACGCTCTCTGGCAGGATCACTTCCAACAGCAGCTCATGTCCGCTCTTGTTGCAGCCGTGCCAGACATCGAGGATAAGATCGTCCTGCTCTTTACGCAGCGCGGCGGGATCGTGCGGATGGTAAAACACCAAGCATTTCACCACGTGATCGGCAGGCCAATCCACCAGCTGCGAGCCGATATTGCCGTGCTCAAGGCGCAGCGGGCGCGAGCCGGGTAGCTCAATGGGACGCCCAATCCACCAGTGCTTGCCAGTGATGGCATTCAGGGCTTTTTGGCCATAAGTGGTGTCGGCGAGAATACCGCTCTTCTCATTCAGGCCCGCCTCATTGGCGGCGTCTTCAGCGGCCTGCAGCAGCAGCAGTTTCAGCGCCGGAATGCGCGCATCACTGACGCCCGCCTCACGCGCCATATCCTGCAGCTGCTTGCGGTGGTCAAACGCAAAGACATTCAGTTCAGGCCATGCTTGTCGGCGCGTGGTCACGCGGTGCAGATGATTCAGCCTGGCGTCGCGATCGGGGCGCGTGACCTCGCGGTCGCGGCTGAGAAAATCATCCAGTTCCTCTTTGGTCGGCATCGCGGGCGCACAGCCGTGGCGTGATACCACCAGCGCGCCGCAGGCGTTGGCGTAGCGACACGCCTGCTCCCACCCTTCGTCGTTAAGCCAGCCGCGCAGTAGACCAGACATAAATGCATCGCCCGCGCCCAGCACGTTGAGCACGTCTACCCGCACGCCGCTGTGCAGCGTGGTTTGCTCCCAGCTCTCAGGGATGGCGTTCTCAAATACCACACAGCCCAGTGGGCCGCGTTTGCATACCAAGGTGGCGCCGCTGGCCTGGCGTACGTTTTTCAGCGCCGTCAGGGTATCGGTACTGCCCCCGGCAATATGAAACTCCTCTTCTGTACCCACGATCAGATCGAAATAGTGCAACACTTCCTGCAGCTGACGCGTTACCTCGCCCGATTCAATGAAACGCGTTTCACCGTCGCCCAGGGAGGTCAAACCCCACAGCACCGGACGGTAATCAATGTCCAGCGCCGTGCGCAGGCCGTTGCGTTTCGCAATATCAAGCGCTTTCAGCACCGCCGCGCGGGTTTGCGGGTGCGAAAGGTGCGTACCGGTCACCGCCACGGCGCGCGAAGACGTAATGAAGGATTCCTGAATATCCTCTGGCACCAGGCCCATGTCCGCGCAGTTATCGCGATAAAAAATGAGTGGAAACGTCTCTTCATCTTTAATGCCGAGGATCACCAGCGCCGTGAGGCGGTTTTTATCCGTGATGAGACCGTCGGTATTACAGCCCACGCGCTGCAATGCCTCACGCAGAAAGCGACCGTTGTGTTCATCTCCCACGCGCGCCAGCATGGCAGATTTGAGCCCTTGAATCGCCGTACCGTACGCCACATTGCCGGACGATCCCCCCAGATATTTGTTAAAGCTGGTCATGTCTTCCAGGCGCGATCCGATTTGCTGACCGTAGAGATCAACGGCGATGCGTCCGATACAAATCACATCAAGCCGCTTCTGTTGTGTACTCATACCTGTGGTTTCCTTCTGTGATAAGCAGACACGGAGCGCGAACGCCCGGCAGGTAACTTCCTGCTGACGGGGTCGTAAGGTGCCTGATGGCTAGGGTGGCAGTATGAGGAATGAAAATTCCAAATACAAACTGAAATGAAACATCCATCGCGATTTTGTGAGCCAGGTAAAACTCTGCTCTTGTTGCCATGGGTGACGTTCACGCACGTGAAGATCAGGGATGCTCAGGCTTGTGAGCCAAGTCGCAGGAAAACCAACCCGAAAAGAAGAAGGTGCTGAAGTGAAATGAAATTTCGTTGACGCCGATAACTCACCGTCAGGCGTTTCACTTTAACCGGCGTGGCTGCACCCGCCGGCGCATTTCAGAAGCGAATTTGATCTCTATCGCAAAATGAAATGTTTCTTCTGTAATCGTGTTTTGTGAAAAAAATATTTGTTTATAATCGCCACACGTTTCACTTATCAGCGGGTGTTTTGCACCATCGCACCCCCCGAATCGCGCCGGCCCCGGCCTCGGGCGCCGGCAGGGAAAGGAAGAGACACATGGGCACAATCAGACTTACCACCGCGCAGGCGCTGGTGAAATTTCTGGACAACCAGTACCTGAACGTTGATGGCGTTGAGACCAAATTCGTGAAAGGCATTTTCGCTATTTTTGGTCACGGCAACGTGCTGGGCATGGGCCAGGCGCTGGAACAAGATAGCGGCGATCTGGTGGTATATCAGGGGCGCAATGAACAGGGGATGGCCCATGCCGCAATGGGCTATGCCAAGCAGTCGCTGCGTCGTCAGATTATCGCGTGCTCTTCTTCCGTTGGGCCGGGGGCTGCCAATATGATCACCGCCGCCGCGACCGCTACGGCAAACCGTATTCCCTTGCTGCTGCTGCCTGGCGACGTGTTTGCCACGCGTCAGCCCGATCCGGTGTTACAGCAGATTGAACAGAGTCACGATCTCAGCCTCAGCACCAACGATGCCTTCCGCGCCGTGAGTAAATATTGGGATCGCGTGAACCGTCCTGAACAGTTGATGAGCGCCTGCATCAATGCGCTGCGCGTGCTGACCGATCCGGCTGAAACCGGCGCGGTCACGCTGGCATTGCCGCAGGATGTACAGGCCGAAGCCTGGGATTTCCCAGACTACTTCTTCCAGAAGCGGGTACACCGTCTGGATCGCCGTCCGCCTGCGCCCGCCCAGCTGGCGGACGCGCTGGCGCTGATCGGGCGTAAGCATAAGCCGCTAATTGTGGTGGGCGGCGGCGTCAAATATTCCGACGCGGGCGCGGCGCTGGTGAAATTCGCCGAGCGTTTCAACATCCCGTTTGCGGAAACCCAGGCGGGTAAGGGCACCATCGTGTCCGACCATCCGCTGAACGTCGGCGGCGTGGGAGAAACCGGCTGTCTGGCGGCTAACCTGCTGGCCAAAGAGGCGGACCTGGTGATCGGCATTGGCACGCGCTACACCGATTTCACCACCGCGTCGAAGTGGATTTTCCAGCATCCCGAGGTCAGCCATCTCAATATCAACGTCAGCAATTTTGACAGCTACAAGCTGGATGGCGTGCAGCTGCTGGCGGACGCCCGCGAAGCGCTGACCGCGCTGGAGGCCGAGCTGCAAGGCTTTGATAATCAATGGGGTGAGCAGATTGCGCAGGCGCAGAGCCAGCTACTGAAAGAGACGCAGCGCGTGTACAGCGCCGTCTGGAACGCCGAAGACTTTATACCGGAAATTGCCGATCACGCCGATCGTGAGGCGCTGTTTGGTGAGTTCGAACGCCTTACACAATCGGTGCTGACGCAAAGCAGCGTGCTGGGCGTGTTGAATGAGGCGCTGCCCAAAGACGCCGTGATCGTGGCTGCGGCTGGCAGCCTGCCGGGAGATCTTCAGCGCGTGTGGCGCACCAAGGACTACAACGCCTATCACGTGGAATACGGCTACTCCTGCATGGGCTACGAAGTGAACGCCGCGCTGGGTGTGAAGCTGGCGCAGCCGCAGCGTGAGGTGTACGCGATGGTGGGCGACGGCTCCTTCATGATGCTGCACTCCGAGCTGGTGACCTCGATTCAAGAGCGGGCAAAAATCAACGTTATTCTGCTGGATAACATGACCAATGGCTGCATCAACAACCTGCAGATGGAGCATGGCATGGACAGCTTTAGCACCGAGTTCCGCTTCCGCAATGCGGAAGGCGGCAAACTGGACGGCGGCTTTGTGCCGGTGGATTTCGCGGCGATTGCCAGCGGCTACGGCTGTAAAACCTACCGTGTGACCACGCTGGAGCAGCTCAAAGCCGCGCTCGCTGATGCGCAGCAGCAAACCGTCTCCACCCTTATCGACATCAAAGTGCTGCCCAAAACCATGGTGCACAAGTATTTCAGCTGGTGGCACGTGGGCGTGGCGCAAACCTCCACGTCTGAACGCACCCAGCAGGTCGCTGACAAGCTCAACCAGCATATTGCGCAGGCGCGCAAATATTAATCCTGCCAGGCCGGTGCGCCCGGCCTTGTTCTCTCTTTCGCTTATCCGACTCTACAGGTGTAACTATGACGCTCAAACTCGGTGTAATTGGTACCGGTGCAATTGGTCAGGAACATATTCGCCGCTGCAACAATGTGCTGCAGGGCGCCCGCGTGGTGGCGGTGTCCGACATCAACGTGGAGGGCGCACGTGCCGCCTTGCAGCGTCTGAACATCGACGCCGAAGTCTATGAGAACGGTCACCAGGTGATTAACTCGCCGGACGTGGATGCGGTACTGGTGACGTCCTGGGACCCCACACATGAAGAGTTCACGCTTGCGGCGATCAAAGCGGGCAAGCCGGTGTTCTGCGAAAAGCCGCTGGCCATGAGCGCCGAAGGCTGCCGTCGCATCGTTGACGCCGAGATCGCGCATGGGAAACGTCTGGTGCAGGTCGGCTTTATGCGTCCGTACGATGCGGGCTATCGCGCGCTGAAAAAGGTCATTGCAGACGGCGAGATCGGCGAACCGCTGATGCTGCACTGCGCGCACCGTAACCAAAGCGTCGGTGAGAACTACACCACCGATATGGCCATCACCAATACCCTGATTCACGAGCTGGATGTGCTGCGCTGGCTCACCGAAGATGACTACAAAACGGTGCAGGTCGTTTTCCCGCGCGTGACGTCGAAGTCGCACGCCAACCTGAAAGATCCGCAGATCGTGCTGTTTGAAACGCAAAAGGGTATCCGCATCGACGTGGAGATCTTCGTGAATTGCGCCTACGGCTACGACATTCAGTGCGAAGTGGTCGGTGAAGAGGGCATCGCCAAGCTGCCGGAGCCGTCGGCGATCCAAACGCGCAAAAATGCGTGCCTGGGCACGCCGCTGCTGACCGACTGGAAAGATCGCTTCATTGATGCCTATGACGTGGAGCTACAGGCATTTATTAACGACGTGAAAAGCGGCCAGTTAACCGGGCCGTCCGCGTGGGATGGCTTTGCCGCCTCGGTGGCCGCCGATGCATGCCTGAAAGCGCAAAACAGCGGGGCGATTGAGCCGGTCACCATGCCGCCACGCCCTGCATTTTACGCCAAATAATGCGGCCTTTTATCCTCTGTATCAGGGACATGCAATGAACAAAGATAACGTAAAGCTGGCGATTGCGCCGATTGGCTGGACCAACGATGACATGCCGGAGCTGGGCAGCGAAAACACCTTTCAGCAAACGGTGAGTGAAATGGCACTGGCGGGGTTCACCGGCAGCGAAGTGGGCAGCAAATACCCGCGTGAGCCCGCCGTATTGAAACCGCTGCTGGATATTCGCGGCATTGAGATCTGCAATGCGTGGTTCAGTACCTTTTTTGCCAACGGCGATAAAGCTAAAACCATCGATCAGTTTGTTAATCATATGAATTTCCTGCACGCCATGGGCGCGCGCGTGATTGGCTGCTCTGAACAAAGCCAAAGCATTCAGGGCACGGCGCTGCCGGTGCTGGAACAGAAACCGGTGTTCAGCGACGAGCAGTGGCAGCACACGGCGGACGGTTACAACACCCTGGCGCAGCTCGCGGCGGAGAAGGGCATGCGCGTGTGCCTGCATCATCACATGGGGACGGCGATCCAAACGCCTGCGGAAATCGACCGCTTTATGGCAGAAACCCACGACGACGTCGGGCTGCTGTTTGATACCGGCCATATTTACTATTCCGAAGGCTCACAGCAAGTGATGCTGGACGTGCTGAAAAAGCATCTGCCGCGCATTTTCCACGTTCACCTCAAAGACGTGCGCGATAACGTAGTGGCGGAGGTGCGAGCGCAGTCGCTTTCGTTTCTTGATGGCGTGAAGAAAGGCACCTTCACCGTACCGGGTGACGGCGTCATCGACTTCGATCCGGTGTTCCGCATCCTCGACGATTATGGCTATAAAGGCTGGATGGTGGTGGAGGCGGAGCAGGATCCGGCGCTGGCGAACCCCTTTGAATATGCGGTGAAAGCGCGAAAATACATTCGCGAACACGCCGGCCTGTAAACGCAAAAAGGGCACCCCAGGGGTGCCCTTTTTCATGCGGACGGCGATCAGGATGCCAGCGACAGCGCCGGTTTCTTGCCGTGTTCCGCCAGCCACTCACGAATACGCGCCTGTTCGTTTTCGCCCAGCCACATACCTTGCTTGGTACGGCGCCAGATCGCATCATCCAGTTCGCGCACCCATTCGTGATTCACCAGATAACGCAGCTCCGCTTCGTAGAACTCATGCCCGAAGTTTTCACCCAAATCCGCCAGGCTGGTTGCCCCTTCCAGCAGCGTTTCGGTACGGCTGCCGTAGGTGAAGGCGTAATGGCGCGCCATACCTTCACTGATAAACGGATAGCGACGGCGCAGGCTAGCGGCGTAATCGTCGCGCGTACCAGAGAAATCACCGCCAGGTAACACGGCCGATTTTGTCCAGGCTGGACCGGCGTTAGGGTAGTACTTCGCCAGTTTTTCCATCGCGTGTTCGGCCAGCTTGCGATAGGTCGTCAGTTTACCGCCGAACACCGACAGCAGCGGCGTTTGGCCGTTATCGTCGTGCACATCTAACGTGTAATCACGCGTGATGGCCTGTGGCGAATCCGATTCATCATCACACAGCGGACGCACGCCGGAGTAAGTCCAAACGATATCCTCGGGTGTCAGCTGCTGTTTGAAGTGGTCGTTGTAGACTTTCAGCAGGTAACGCGTTTCGTTTTCATCAATTTTGACGTTTTTCGGATCGCCTTTGTATTCCACGTCAGTGGTGCCGATGATAGAGAACTCATCCATCCACGGGATCACAAACACGATACGGTTATCTTCATTCTGCAGGATATACGCCTGCTTCTCGCGGTGTACGCGCGGCACCACAATATGGCTGCCTTTGATGAGACGGATGCCGTACGGCGATTTCAGCTGCAGGCCGTCATCGAAGAAGGTTTTCACCCATGGACCTGCGGCGTTCACCAGGCCTTTGGCGCGCCAGGTAAAGGTTTTGCCAGTATCGACATCTTCAGCTTCAACCATCCACAGGCCACCTTCACGCCAGGCGCGCGTTACGCGGGTGCGGGTACGCACTTCGCCGCCCTGTTTCACGACTTCCTGCGCGTTCAACACCACCATGCGCGCATCATCGACCCAGCAGTCGGAATATTCGAAACCGCGCTTGATTTCAGGCTTGAGTGCCGAATCCGCGCCAAAACGCAGGCCTTTACTGCCGGGTAACGTGGTGCGCTTGCCTAAACGATCGTACATAAACAGCCCGAGGCGGATCATCCACGCGGGACGCAGATGCGGGCGGTGGGGCAAGCGAAAACGCATAGGGAAAGCGATATGCGGCGCCATTTTCAACAGCACTTCACGCTCCGCCAGCGCTTCGCCGACCAGGCGAAACTCATAGTGCTCAAGGTAGCGCAAGCCACCGTGAATCAGCTTGGAACTGTTAGACGATGTCGCGCAGGCCAAATCCTGCGCTTCGAGCATGAGCACCGACAGTCCGCGTCCTGCAGCGTCCACTGCAATGCCGGCACCGTTGATGCCGCCGCCGATCACGATCAGGTCTTTGGTTTCCACGTCATCTCCTCCGATGTTCGGAATAGTTCTTAAATGTTCGTTTTCGAGCGTAATAATAATCGGAAACCAACATTTACGCCAGCGCTTAACCCAATAAAAACATTTTTGCGTGATATAGCTAACATTCCATCATGGAAAAAAACCAATAACCCTCTTTATTATCAGGTTATTGAGACGGTATCTCAGGGTAAACTAAGCGCCGGTTGAAACGAGGCAATGAGAGACACCATGGAAACCTTCGAGTGTATTACTGTTCAGCAAGCGCAGGACCAACTGGCGCAGGGCGCGCAGCTGGTGGATATTCGCGATCCACAAAGCTTTGCGCTAGGCCACGCAGCGGGTGCGCGCCACCTTAATAATGATAATTTGGCTGCTTTTCTCGCCGAGGCAGACCGCGCGTCGCCGGTGCTGGTGATGTGCTACCACGGCAACAGCAGTAAAGGCGCGGCGCAGTTCTTGCTCAGTCAGGGTTTTAGCGCTGCCTATAGCATTGACGGCGGCTATGACGCTTGGCGTCTGGCCTTTCCCGCGCAGGTTGCCGCAGGCAGCATTTGAGTCAACCTCTTGAGGAAGGAGTGCATGGCATGATGCGCGTGACCCAATTTAACCATCCACGCATGGCGCAGGCGTTTGTTGATTACATGGCGACGCGCGGCGTCACCTTGCGTATCGAGCGCGAAAGTCACTATGTGATTGTGCTGGATGACGAATCACAGCTGTCGATGGTAGAGAACGAACTTGCCCAGTTTGTCCGCGATCCCAATCATCCTCGTTACCAGGCGGCCAGCTGGCAGACGGGCAACACGCAAACGGGCTTACGCTATGCGCGCACGCCGATATGGCAAACCATTCGCGAACGCGCAGGACCGCTCACTATGACGGTGATGTTCGCCTGCATCGCGGTCTTTATTTTGATGCAGATTGTCGGCGATGAAACGGTGCTGATGTGGCTGGGATGGCCTGCGGACGCCTCGCAATACTTTCAGGTTTGGCGCTGGTTTAGCCACGCGCTGCTCCACTTCTCGCTGTTGCACATCCTGTTTAATGTGATGTGGTGGTGGTACCTCGGTGGTGCGGTTGAGAAGCGGCTGGGCAGCGGCAAATTATTTGTGATAATGCTCATTTCCGCGCTATTAAGCGGCTGGATGCAGGCGAAATTTAGCGGCGTACTGTTTGGCGGCTTGTCGGGCGTAGTTTACGCGCTGATGGGCTACTGCTGGCTGCGCGGCGAGCGCGATCCCGAAAGCGGCATTTATCTGGAGCGCGGGCTAATAGGCTTCGCTATTGTATGGCTGATTATCGGCTGGTATGGCGCGTTTGGCCTGTCCATCGCCAATGCGGCGCACGTCACCGGCATGCTGGTGGGACTGGCGATGGCGTTTGTGGACACGCGCGGCCGGGCGCGCCGCTAATCCAGGAAGAACAAGAAAACGGCGGTGAGCCGAGGAGAGAGATGTGAAGCAGACGCAACGTCATGACGCCATTATCGATCTGGTCCGGCGTCAGGGATATGTCAGCACGGAAGAGCTGGTGGATCACTTTGAAGTGAGCCCGCAAACCATTCGGCGCGATCTGAACGATCTGGCCGATCAGAACAAAATTCAGCGGCACCACGGCGGCGCGGCGCTGCCTTCCAGCTCAGAAAATACCGCGTGGCAGGATCGTAAAATGATGTGGTCGGTGGAAAAAGCGCGCATCGCCGAACGCGTTGCCAGCCAGATCCCCGATGGCGCAACGCTGTTTATTGATATCGGCACCACGCCCGAAGCGGTGGCGCATGCGCTGATGAATCACAATAATCTGCGCGTGGTGACCAACAACCTCAACGTGGCAATTTTACTGATGAGCAAGCCCGATTTCCGCGTCATTATTGCTGGCGGCGAAGTACGCACTCGCGATGGTGGCATCATGGGCGAAGCCACGCTCGACTTCATCTCCCAGTTCCGCCTCGATTACGGCATTCTGGGCATCAGCGGCATCGATATGGACGGTTCGCTGCTGGAGTTTGATTATCATGAAGTGCGTACCAAGCGCGCTATCATTGATAATTCCCGCTGCGTGATGCTGGTCGTGGACCACTCCAAATTTGGCCGTAATGCCATGGTGAACCTGGGCAGCATGAGCCTGATCGATTATCTCTACACGGATAAAACGCCGCCTGCCAGCGTGCTTAAAGTCATTGAGCAACACGAGGTGCATCTGGAGCTGTGTTAAGTCCTGCGTGCGGCCTACGGGCCGCCCGCTGCGTGCCGCATGATGCCGCTTTTTTAATTATCCCTTCATTTCCCTGTCGCTTTTTCCCGTATGCCCAGCTTTACTTACTTTTCTGTTGTGCGCTCGCCTGGAACTTCTGTGGATTCACAGGAATTACAGTGAGGGATCACGCTGTTGCGCACCTGCTTCAATAGCGGGCGATGGCTGGCGGAGGCTGACGCCTGTTGCGGTGCAGCAGGTTGAAGCGACCTACACATCCTAACACCCGTGCGCGAGCAGTAAGGCGGAACACGGACCCGATCCGGCGTGAATCGCAAGCACACCCACTATTTTGCCAGGTGCACACTGAGGCGCACCGTGCCATAGGAGGCGCAATGAAGAACGGCAACCTTGATCAGGCCGCGCGTGATGCGGGCATCGCGGTGGACTTTATCAATGCAAAGGGGGAAGCGGAAACCATCAGCGACGAGACGAAACGGGCTTTATTGGCGGTGATGGAAACGCCCCAAGGCACGCTACCGCTGCCGCCGGTGCAGGTGTTTACCGTGCGTGACAAGCGGCGGTTGCCGGTTGAGGGCAGCGGAGAATTTCTTTGGACGCTGGAGACCGAGGGCGGTAAGACGTTTAGCGGCAGCGTTCAGGGCGGTGAGGTGCTGATCCTGCCGCCGCGGCTGGCGCAAGGCTATCACCAGCTCACGCTGCGCAAAGGGCGTAAGCAGTGGCACACGCGCCTTATCATCGCGCCGCGCCGCTGCTATCTGCCCGCCGCGCTGGCACAAGGTGAAAAGCGCTGGGGGGCGCTGGTGCAGCTCTATACGCTGCGATCCGAGCGCAACTGGGGCATCGGTGACTTTGGCGATCTGCAGCAGATGCTGGAAAAGGTCGCGCAGCACGGCGGCGATTTTGTCGGGCTGAACCCGCTGCATGCGCTCTATCCTGCCCATGCGGCCTTTGCCAGCCCTTACAGCCCGTCGTCGCGTCGCTGGCTCAATGTGCTGTATATCGACGTCACTCAGGTTGCCGCTTTCAGCGAAAGTCACGCAGCGCAGCGCTGGTGGCAGCAGGCGAACACGCGCAAGGCGCTGGAAAACGCGCGCGCCAGCGACTGGGTGGATTACCCGGCAGTGGCGGCGCTCAAGCTACACGCGCTGCGCCTGGCATGGCCGACTTATGCGGCGGATGCCGCGTTTGAGGCCTTTCTGGCCGAAGGCGGTGATCACCTGCGCTATCAGGCGGCCTTCGACGCCCTGTTGACCGAACGCACACAGGACGCCTCTGGGGCATGGGGCTGGCCGACGTGGCCGGAAGGCTGGCACAATCCGCAGCAGCCTGAGGTGCAGGCCTGGTGCGCAGAGCATGAGGACGAGATCCGCTTCTGGAGCTGGCTGCAGTTCCTGGCCCAGCAGCAGTTTGCCGCTTGCTGGCAGCGCAGCCAGCAGTTGGGCATGACGGTAGGACTCTACCGCGATCTGGCGGTTGGCGTGGCGCAGCAGAGCGCAGAAACCTGGCAAGATCCGCAGCTATATAAGCTGGGTGCCTCGGTAGGCGCGCCGCCGGATCGCCTTGGGCCGCTGGGGCAAAATTGGGGACTGCCGCCGCTCGATCCGCACGTCATGCGCGCGCGGGGCTATCAACCTTTTATTGATCTTCTGCGCGCCAATATGCGCGACTGCGGCGCGCTGCGCATCGATCATGTGATGGCGCTGCTGCGTTTGTGGTGGATCCCCTACGGCGAAGGCGCCGATAAAGGGGCGTATGTCGCCTATCCAGTACGGGATCTGCTGGCGATTTTGGCGCTGGAGAGCCATCGCCACCGCTGTATGGTGATCGGGGAAGATCTGGGTACGGTGCCCAAAGAGATCGTACGTATGCTGCGCGACAGCGGGATCTTTTCGTGGAAAGTCCTGTTTTTTGAGCAGGATGCGCAGGGGCGCTATCGTCAGCCCGACGCCTGGCCGCGGCAGTCCATCGCAAGCGCCAGCACCCACGACTTGCCCACGTTGGCGGGATTCTGGCAGGCGGGCGATCTGGCGCTGGGGGAAAAATTTGGCATGTACGACGGTGAGGCTTTACGCGACCTGCAGCAGCAGCGTGACGTGCAAAAGCAGGCGCTGCTGGAAGCCCTGCAGCAGGCAGGTACTCTGACAAGCGTGCCGCGCAATACGGCCATGACCCCCGCGCTGAACGTTGCAATGCACCGTTACCTGGCCCAGACCGAGAGCGCGCTGCTGGGGCTGCAGCCGGAAGATTGGTTGGGCATGACCGCACCGGTGAACGTGCCGGGCACGGTGGATGAATACCCTAACTGGCGGCGAAAAGTCAACGTCACGCTGGAGGCCATGTTCGCGGACAAGGCGGTGAAAAAAGTGCTGAAGGCGGTAAGCGAGGCGCGTAAGAAAGAGTAGGGATTGCGGCAGCGCGGGCGCGCTGCCGCAGAGACATCAATAATAAGAGTGCTCACCGCGCTGGTGTTCAGTGAGATCGCGTACCCCTTTTAACTCCGGGAACGCTGCCAGCAGCTCTTTTTCAATGCCATCTTTCAGCGTCACGTCAATCATGGAACAACCGTTACAGCCACCGCCAAACTGCAGGACGGCAAAACCGTCATCGGTGATCTCCATCAGTGACACGCGGCCACCGTGGCCTGCCAGCTGTGGGTTAATCTGCGACTGAAGCAGGTATTCAACGCGCTCGACCATCGGCGCGTCGTCCGCGACTTTACGCATTTTGGCGTTAGGGGCTTTCAGCGTGAGCTGAGAACCGAGGTTATCGGTGACGAAATCAATCTCGGCGTCTTCAAGGTAAGGCGCGCTTAATTCATCAACGTAAGCAGAAATCTTCTCAAATTTCAGTTCGGTGTCAGTGGCTTCGACCGCATCAGGCGGGCAATACGACACGCCGCATTCCGCGGTTGGCGTACCTGGGTTGATCACAAATACGCGAATCTGGGTGCCATCTTCCTGTTTTGACAGCAGTTTGGCAAAGTGCTCTTGCGCAGCATCAGTAATACGGATCATGGCGATAGCTCAATAGTTGACTAAATTACTTGGTTATAATACGCCCAACGCCGCCGCTCTACAAGGTACGGCACAGGCAGCCTATATGTACGCTGGACGCGCCCTGCGCCAGCAAAATGCGGCAAATTTCCGCCACCGTACTTCCGGTAGTCACCACATCGTCAATCAGCAGGATATGGCGTCCCTGCACCGCCGTTTCAAGGCGAAAGGCGCCGCATAGATTGGATTTGCGGTCGCGAGCGCTGAGCGAGTGCTGAACCGCGCCGTGGCGGATACGGCGCAGCCCGTCGTGATATTCGCAGCCCAGCCAATGCGCCACGGGTTGGGCCAGCAGGGCCGCTTGGTTGTAACCGCGCTGCCAGGCCCGGTGCCGGTGCAGCGGCACGCTCAGCACCAAATCCAGCGACGGAAGATGACCTTCACGCCGCATTGTTAATAATTTTAACAAAAGCAGTCGCGCCAGCATCACCCTGAGTGCGGTCGCGCGCGTAAACTTCAGCTGTAGCACCCAGTCACTGAGCGGCGGACGATAGTCACTAACGCACGTCAGGCTGTGCCAGCGCGGTGGCTGGCGTAAACAGCGTCCGCAGGGCGCATTGCCGCTGGCGGGTAAGCCGCAGCGCGGGCAGAGTGAGGGCAAGGGCGGAATGTGCCGCAGGCAGCGGCTGCATATGCCGTGTACAGCGATGCGCAGCGGCAATGCACATAGCCAACACAGCGTTGGGATTGCTAGCATAGCGACCTCCTTTTCGCGATACAGGAGTGTATCTGATGCCTTCGCTTTATTGTCACACCACGGGTGCAGGCGACACCGATCTTGTGCTGCTGCACGGCTGGGGGTTGAATGCCGACGTGTGGCAAAGCATTATTCCGCGGCTCGCGCCGCATTTTCGCCTGCATCTGATCGATCTGCCGGGCTACGGTCGCAGCCGTGAATATGGGCCGCTGTCGCTGGCGGAGATGGCGCACTCGCTGCTGCCCGTCATTCCCGCGCGCGCGGCGCTGCTGGGATGGTCGTTGGGTGGGCTGGTGGCCAGCCAGTTGGCACTGACGCGGCCCGATAGGGTATCGGCGCTCATCAGCGTGGCCTCTTCGCCCTGCTTCTGCGCCCAAGAGGATTGGCCCGGTATTAAACCGGAGACGCTGGCGAACTTTCAGCAGCAGTTAAGCGGCGATTTTCAGCGCACCGTGGAGCGCTTCCTGGCATTACAAACGCTTGGCACGGACAGTGCGCGTCAGGATGCACGCCAGCTGAAAGAGGCGGTGCTGGCGCAGCCGATGCCGGATATCGCGGTGCTGGAAGCCGGCCTCACTCTCCTGCGTGACGTGGACTTACGCAGCGCGTTAACGCAGCTTAACCTACCGTTTCTGCGGCTGTATGGCGCGCTGGACGGTCTGGTGCCGCGCCGCATCGCCACCCGGCTGGATGAGGCATTGCCCAACTCTCACTCGGTGACGATGGAGAAAGCAGCGCACGCACCGTTTATCTCGCATCCCGAGGCGTTTTGTCAGGAAATTATCGCCTTTCTTCACCGCCTTCCAGGCTAAATCCGTTGCCGCAGTGGCAAATTCGCCACCAGCGGCAATACTTTTCTCGTGAGCTGCCTCGTTTTGCGGCGTGAATCAATCATCTTTCCCGCCAGTGGTGCTTCGCGAACGCTCACATCCCAATAATGGAAAATATGGATGAGGATTTGGCAATGAAGATGATGAAATGGGCTGTAGCTTCTCTGGTGATGGGTGCGGTGTCGTTTTCGGCGTTTGCGGCGAAGGAAGTGACCAAAGAAGAAGTGAAAAAAATGAACCTGACTAAGATCGGCACGGTAAACACCACGGCGGAAACCACCTCGCCAATGGATGCCAAGCGCGTGCTGTCAAAAGCGGCCGATGAGAAAGGGGGCAAGTACTTCATGGTGATCGCCGGTCGTGAACACGGCAAGTTCAGCGCCACGGCAGACGTGTACAAGTAATTAGCCGCGCAACCACATAAATTGCCATGCAGCGAGCGCGATCGGCTCGCTGCCATCAAGTTTACGCCCGCTGATGACATCCTGATAGCGCCGCGCCTGCGGCAGCGTCATCGTGACCTCCCGACCGCTCAGATTAAACACGCACAGTAATCCTTCATCGCTGTCCGGCGCGTGGCGACGGAACATCAGCAGCGCATTGTCACTCTCCAGCAGCGTCATGGGATTGTCGGGATGAAACGCGGGCTGACGCGTGCGCAGCTGAATGAGCGCGCTGAGGCGTTCAAACACCTGCTGACGCAGCGCATTGCCCCCGCCGATCCACTGTTCCACTTCGCGCAGGCTGTATTTTTCACGGTTGATGGCGCGGTTATGCCCGGCGGCGCGCACGCCCTCGTGGTCATTGCGCGATCCCAGAATGCTTTGAATATAAATGGCGGGCACGCCCGGAAACGCCAGCAGAATGGCGTGCGCCAGCAAAAAGCGTCGCAGCCGCGTCTCATCGTCATCGCTTTGATGATTCAGGGCATCCAGGTAAGTGACGTTCACTTCATACGGGCTGGTGGTGCCATCAGGATTGTTTTTGTAGGAGACCAGCGCCCCCTCCAGTGCCAGCTCGCGCACCAGCGCCCCAATCTCCGGTTCAGATAAAATGCCGCGCGCCGGATTCAGGCCAATCCCATCGTGTGAGGCAAGGAAATTAAAGAATGTGGTGCCGCCGTTGCCCAATGCCAGCGTGCTAGCCCACTGACGTAGCGCGCGCGCCGAGCCAGAGTGAATAGCATGCAGCACCAGCGGCGGCAGTGAAAACTGGTACACCATTTGGGCTTCGTCATGGCCGTTACCGAAGTAGCTGATGTTGTCTTTATGCGGCACGTTGGTTTCGGTAATGATCACCGTGCCCGGTGCCACTTCATCCGCGATGGCGCGGAACAATTTTACCAGCTGATGGGTTTTTGGCAGGTGGATACACGGGGTGCCCGGTGTTTTCCACATATAGCCGACGGCATCCAAACGGACATAATCCGCGCCCTTGTTCAGGTAGTCGAGCAGTACGCCGACCATGCGAATCAGCACCTCGGGATTGGCGAAGTTGAGATCGATTTGATCGGCGCTAAACGTGGTCCAGATAAAATGCGTCTCGCCGTTAGCCAGGGTGAAAGGCGTGAGCAGAGGAGAGGTGCGCGGGCGCGTCACGGCGCTGAGATCGGTGGCCGGCGGCATACTGATGAAAAAGTCGTCCCAGCCGGGATCCTGCGCCAAATAGTGGCGAAACCAGGCGCTGTGTGCCGACATATGATTGCAGACAAAGTCGAACATCAGGCGCGTTTCGCTATGCAGCGCCGCGATATGTTGCCAATCGCCGCAGATGGCATTGACTTTGTGGTAATCGATAACCGAGAAACCATCGTCGGATGAGTAGGGGAAAAAGGGCAGCAGGTGCACCAGATTAAAAGTGGATTGCAGATGCTGCTGAAAGAAGCGGGAAAAGCTCGACAGCGTGGGCTGCTCGGGTTCGCGGAACTGATCGGCGTAGGTAATCAGCACCACGTCTTTTTCGTCCCAATGCGCCTTACGCGGCAGTTTCACCCGATCGCGTGCTGCGCGAATGTGGGAGAGCAGACGTTCCCGCGCTGCAAGCGGAAAGCTGCCTTCGTAAATCTCATCGAGTAGTGCGTTGATTTTGTCCATCAGATCGCCGGGCCACGCGGAAGGTCATTTTTTCACACTGTTTTTTCAGCGTAGACGGGCCGGGCAATTTATCAACCTGCTCCGCGCGGAGGCGGCGAACCTCCGCGCGGTTTTCTCGGCAGGTTTAACGCTTCTTACCAAAGGCGGCGGCGAGGGCGTCACCCATCGCGCTGTTGCCCGATGGCGCAGCGCTGGATTTACCGCGCGCTTTCTCACGCGCAGCGGGACGCGCCGCGTCTTTGCTGCCGCTGCGGTTATTGCCGCTGCGCGCCGTGCTGTCACCGGGCTGCTCGTCCAGACGCATGGTGAGCGCAATGCGTTTGCGCGGCAGATCGACGTCCATCACCTTGACCTTCACGATATCGCCTGCTTTTACCACCTGATGGGGATCGTCCACGAACTTGTCGGACAAGGAGGAAATATGCACCAAACCGTCCTGATGCACGCCAATATCCACGAACGCACCGAAGTTGGTGACGTTGGTGACGGCGCCCTCCAGCACCATGCCGGGCAGCAGGTCGTTTAGCGTTTCCACGCCCTCGGCAAACTGCGCCGTCTTAAATTCCGGGCGCGGATCGCGGCCGGGTTTTTCCAGCTCGCGAATGATGTCGGTGACGGTGGGGAGACCAAAACGATCGTCGGTGAACTGGCGGGCATCGAGGTCACGCAGGCTGCGGGCATTGCCCATTAAATCGCTCAGCGCCTGCTCGGTGGCGGTCAGAATGCGCTCCACCAGCGGATAGGCTTCCGGGTGTACCGTAGAGGCGTCCAGCGGATTATCACCGTGGTTAATGCGCAGGAAGCCCGCGCACTGCTCAAAGGCTTTTGGTCCTAAGCGGCTCACCTTGAGCAGCTGCTGGCGATTCTGGAAGCGGCCGTGCTCGTCGCGCCAGCTCACAATGTTCTGCGCCATCATGCGGGTCAGGCCCGCCACGCGCGTCAGCAGCGCCACGGAGGCGGTATTGAGATCCACGCCCACGGCGTTGACGCAATCCTCAACCACGGCATCCAGCTTCTTCGCCAGCTGGCTCTGGCTGACGTCGTGCTGATACTGGCCCACCCCGATGGATTTGGGATCGATCTTCACCAGCTCTGCCAGCGGATCCTGCAGGCGGCGGGCGATGGACACCGCGCCGCGCAGGGAGACGTCGAGGTCAGGGAACTCCAGCGCGGCCAGTTCTGAGGCGGAGTAAACCGACGCGCCTGCTTCGCTGACAATAACCTTCTGCGCATTGACCGCCGGGAACTGCTTCTGTACGTCCAGGAAGAAGCGTTCGGTTTCACGCGAGGCGGTACCGTTGCCGATCGCCACCAGCTCAACCTGATGCTTCGTGCACAGCGCTGCCACAATGGTCGCCGCTTTCGCTGCCTGGCCCGTATGCGGATAAATGGTATCGGTGGCGACCAGCTTGCCTGTGGCATCCACGACCGCGACTTTTACGCCGGTACGCAGGCCGGGATCAAGCCCCATGGTGGCGCGCATGCCTGCGGGCGCCGCCATCAGTAAATCATGCAGGTTACGGGCGAAGACATTGATCGCCTCATCTTCCGCGCGCTCACGCACGGTGCCCATCAGTTCGGTTTCGAGGTGCAGCAGCACTTTAATGCGCCAGGTCCAGCTCACCACGGCTTTACGCCAGCTGTCCGCCGGGGCGTTATTCAGGCGCAGGTTGAGGTGCTCAGCGATCAGCGTCTCGCCGTAGCTTTCGCGCGGGGCTTCTTCAAACTGCGGGTCGGCGTTGAGAGAGAGTTGCAGGATGCCTTCATTGCGACCACGGAACATGGCCAGCGCACGGTGCGAGGGTACGCTGCTCAGCGCTTCATGATGATCAAAGTAGTCGCGGAACTTCGCGCCTTCTTCTTCTTTGCCTTCTACCACGCGCGACACCAAGTGCGCGTTTTTCCACAGGTAATCACGCACTTTCGCCAGCAGCGCCGCATCTTCGGCGAAACGCTCCATCAGGATATAGCGTGCGCCATCCAGCGCGGCGCGCACGTCGGCAACGCCCTTGTCAGCGTCCACATAGCCGGCGGCGATCGCTTCGGGCGTCTGTGACGGATCGCTCCACAGCGTCTCTGCCAGCGGTTCAAGACCGGCTTCAATCGCGATCTGGCCGCGCGTGCGGCGCTTCTGCTTGTAAGGCAGATACAGGTCTTCCAGTTCGGTTTTGTTCAGCGTGCTATTGATGGCGTCAGCCAGCTCCGGCGTGAGTTTGCCTTGGTCGTCGATGGATTTCAGAATCGACTGGCGACGCTCTTCCAGCTCGCGCAGGTAGCCTAAGCGGCTCTCGAGCTGACGCAGCTGGGTGTCATCCAGCCCGCCGGTCACTTCCTTACGATAACGTGCGATAAACGGCACGGTATTTCCTTCATCCAGCAAGCGAACGGCGGCATCAACCTGGTCGGCACGGGCTTTAAGCTCACTTGCGATAATCTGGCTCAGCGAATCTTTCATCATCAGTAACGGTCTTGCGTTCACAGGGTTAAAAACAGGGGACAGTTATACGGACTGAGGGCAGAAATTGCCAGCCGACGAGCCGGGAATGCGTCTTTTTCTGAACGTGGCTCGCGTACGCGAGCGCACGCCTTGATAGGGGCGCAGCGCTGGCTTATTGTGAGCCTCTTTATCTGCGCAACAATGCTGTTATCACGAGCTGACGTCATGAAAACCCAACTGATTACCCGCGAGGGCTACAACAAACTGCGTGCCGAGCACGACCACTTGTGGAATGAAAAGCGTCCGGAGGTCACGAAAATTGTCTCTTGGGCTGCCAGCTTGGGCGATCGTTCAGAGAATGCGGATTACACCTACAACAAACGCCTGCTGCGTCAGATTGATCGGCGCGTACGCTATCTGCGTAAATGCCTGGCCGAATTAAAAATTGTGGATTATGCGCCGCAGCAGGAAGGTAAAGTGTTCTTCGGGGCGTGGGTGGAAGTGGAAAACGAGCAGGGCGACGTAAAACGCTTTCGCATTGTGGGGCCGGATGAAATCTACGGCGATACCGTCAAAGAGTACATTTCAATTGACTCGCCGATGGCGCGCGCGCTGATTAAGAAAGCGGTGGATGACGAAGTGGTGGTTAACACACCGGAAGGGCAAAAAATCTGGTTTGTGAACCGCATTGAGTATGTGAAAGTGGATTAAACGCACCGGAGAAGCGCTGCCTCTTACGCTGAGACAGGACGGTTTTCTCCGGCGTCGTCGCCCGGGATACGCAAACAAGCATCATCGGCGGTGGCGCTAAAACGGCCAACGCGGCGTTTATTTACCCGGTGCCGTGGCAGTGGTGGTAGAGGTACTGCTGCTGCTGCCTTTATCGCCGCCACCGCCCATGGTGGCCAGCGCCACGCCCAGCAGTGCGCCAACGGCACCGATGCCGATGGCGTCAGAGTTACCTTTGGCCGTGGTAGAGGCTTGTGCACCTGCTGCTTCGCCGGCGCTGGTGGCCGCCTGAACCTGCGGGATGCCAGTCAGTATTAGCGCGCTCATCAGAACCAGGGTACTTTTCATTTTTACTCTCCATATGAACGTAGACACAGCGGAATGCATCCAGTCTCGGAGATAAAATGCGATGTGAAAAGTTAGCGTTATTTACTGATTTAAAAGGCTTTATTTTTGTCTGGACTTGAATCGTGGCCGTCAGGAATTGTTCCGAGCACAGCCGATAAGCTTTCGATGGAATAGCCACATTTTATGCTGTAAAAGTTATTTCATGAGAAATTAAATACTATTCATTTAACTCAAATTGTTCAGTGAGCCTCTTACCGCGCCGCTTCCCGACAACATAAGCCAGCGGCACAAAGAAAATCGGTGTTTTTTTCAGACAAGCGCTAGCTTGCCAGGCAGTCGCATAAAAAACGCGAAGTGCCACGCAATCTGCACCTTAAAACCAGGATAAGCTGCTGTTTAATATGCTTTGTAACAATTTCGGCTAGAATATAAACCATTAATGACTGTCACAGTCGGGTCCCTTTTTTACACAATATTGATTCAGGCAATGGCGCCTTTGGGAGTGGAACATGCAAGAGAATTACAAAATTCTGGTTGTTGATGACGATATGCGTTTGCGCGCGTTGCTTGAGCGCTATCTCACCGAACAGGGCTTTCAAGTACGCAGCGTGGCCAATGCCGAACAGATGGATCGTCTGCTGACCCGTGAATCATTTCACTTAATGGTGCTCGATCTGATGCTGCCGGGTGAAGACGGTTTGTCGATTTGCCGCCGCCTGCGCAGCCAAAGCAACCCGATGCCGATTATCATGGTCACCGCGAAAGGCGAAGAAGTGGATCGTATTGTTGGCCTGGAGATCGGCGCAGACGATTATATTCCGAAGCCGTTTAACCCACGTGAACTCCTCGCACGCATCCGTGCGGTGCTGCGCCGTCAGGCGAATGAGCTGCCGGGCGCACCGTCACAGGAGGAGGCGGTAATTGCGTTTGGTAAATTTAAGCTTAACCTCGGTACGCGCGAAATGTTCCGCGAAGATGAGCCGATGCCGCTAACCAGCGGTGAGTTTGCGGTGCTAAAAGCGCTGGTAAGCCATCCGCGTGAGCCGCTGTCGCGTGACAAACTGATGAATCTGGCACGCGGTCGTGAGTACAGCGCCATGGAGCGTTCCATTGACGTACAGATTTCTCGTCTGCGTCGCATGGTGGAAGAAGATCCTGCGCATCCCCGTTATATTCAGACCGTTTGGGGTCTTGGCTACGTCTTCGTTCCGGACGGCAATAAAGCATGAGGCGATTGCGCTTCTCACCCCGCAGTTCGTTTGCTCGCACCCTGTTGTTGATCGTTACCTTGCTGTTTGTCAGCCTGGTAACGACATACCTGGTGGTGCTTAACTTCGCCATTCTTCCTAGCCTGCAGCAGTTCAATAAAGTCCTCGCCTATGAAGTGCGTATGCTGATGACTGACCGTCTGCAGCTGGAGGATGGCACGCAGCTGGAAGTACCGCCGGCTTTCCGGCGCGAGATCTACCGTGAGCTGGGCATCTCGCTCTATACCAACGCGGCCGCAGAAGAGAGCGGCCTGCGCTGGGCGCAGCACTATGAATTTCTTAGCGAGCAGATGGCGCAGCAGCTTGGCGGCCCTACCGACGTGCGGGTTGAGGTCAACAAGAACTCACCGGTGGTATGGTTGAAAACCTGGCTGTCGCCGGATATCTGGGTGCGCGTGCCGCTGACGGAAATCCATCAGGGCGATTTCTCCCCGCTGTTCCGCTATACCCTGGCGATCATGCTACTGGCTATCGGGGGTGCCTGGCTGTTTATTCGCATCCAAAACCGACCGCTGGTCGACCTCGAACACGCGGCGTTGCAGGTAGGGAAAGGCATTATTCCGCCGCCGCTGCGCGAGTATGGCGCCTCTGAGGTGCGCTCCGTGACGCGTGCGTTTAACCAGATGGCTGCGGGCGTGAAGCAGTTAGCCGACGACCGCACGCTGCTGATGGCGGGCGTGAGCCATGATTTACGCACCCCGCTAACGCGCATCCGCCTCGCGACGGAAATGATGGGGGAACAGGATGGCTATCTTGCGGAGTCGATCAATAAAGATATCGAAGAGTGCAACGCCATCATCGAACAGTTTATCGACTACCTGCGTACCGGTCAGGAGATGCAGACGGAGCGGGCTGACCTTAACAGCGTGCTGGGTGAAGTGGTGGCCGCAGAAAGCGGCTACGAGCGCGAAATTGAAAGCGCGGTGATGCCGGAAGAGTTAATGCTGGATATCAACCCGCTGTCTATTAAGCGCGCGTTGGCGAACCTGGTGGTTAACGCGGCGCGCTACGGCAACGGTTGGATCAAAGTCAGTTCCGGCCAGGAGCTGAACCGCGCGTGGTTCCAGGTGGAAGACGACGGGCCGGGCATTGAGCCCGATCAGCTGCAGCACCTCTTCCAGCCTTTTGTGCGCGGCGACAGCGCCCGCAGCACCAGCGGTACCGGTCTCGGTCTCGCTATCGTGCAGCGTATTATCGATGCGCATGACGGATCGCTGGAGATTGGCGACAGCGAGCGCGGCGGTTTACGGATTCGCGCCTGGCTGCCAATCCCCAATAGCCTCGCCCCGGTGACGGCGAGCCCGGCTTCCGCGTAAAATAAAAAAGGCGGCTCACAGGCCGCCTTTTTTACGCGTAGCCCTTACAGCTGTGGACCCGCTTTCACCAACGCTTTACCGGCATCGTTGTCGGTATATTTTTCGAAGTTGGTGATAAAGCGCTGCGCCAGATCCTGCGCCGCCTGCTGCCAGGCCGCTTCATCCTGCCAGCTGTTACGCGGATCGAGAACCGCGTCGTCCACCTGCGCCAGCGCGGTTGGGATTTGCAGATTGAACACCGGCAGCGTCACGGTCTCAGCATTATCCAGCTCACCCGCCAGAATGGCATTAATGATGGCGCGGGTATCTTTCAGCGACATGCGTTTGCCGCTGCCGTTCCAGCCCGTGTTCACCAGATAAGCTTGCGCCCCCGCGGCTTCCATGCGCTTCACCAATACGTCAGCGTACTGCGTTGGGTGCAGCGTCAGGAAGGCTGCGCCAAAGCAGGCTGAGAAGGTCGGCGTTGGCTGCGTCACACCGCGTTCGGTGCCTGCCAGTTTGGCGGTGAAGCCCGACAAGAAGTGATACTGCGTCTGCTCCGGCGTCAGGCGCGATACCGGCGGCAACACGCCAAACGCGTCGGCGGTCAGGAAGATCACTTTTTTGGCGTGGCCCGCTTTCGAGACGGGTTTAACGATGTTGTCGATGTGCTCGATAGGATAGGACACGCGGGTGTTTTCGGTCTTGCTGCCGTCGGCGTAATCTACGCTGCCGTCGGCGCGCACCACCACGTTCTCCAGCAGCGCATTGCGGCGAATGGCGCGATAGATCTCCGGCTCGGCCTGCTCAGACAGGTTGATGGTTTTGGCGTAGCAGCCACCCTCAAAGTTGAAGACGCCGTCATCGTCCCAGCCGTGCTCATCATCCCCAATCAGCTGGCGATCGGGATCGGTAGAAAGCGTGGTTTTACCCGTGCCGGACAACCCAAAGAACACGGCTACGTCGCCGGCTTTGCCCACGTTCGCCGAGCAGTGCATTGAGGCGATGCCCTTGAGCGGCAGCAGGTAGTTCATGATAGCGAACAGGCCTTTCTTCATCTCACCGCCATACCACGTGCCGCCAATCAGCTGCATGCGCTCGGTGAGGTTAAAGGCCACGAAGTTCTCGGAGTGCAGTCCCTGCGCCTGCCAGTCTGGATTGGTGCACTGGGCCGCATTGAGTACGACGAAGTCGGGTTTGAACGTCGCCAGCTCTTCCTCGCTGGGGCGAATGAACATGTTTTTCACGAAGTGCGCCTGCCAGGCCACTTCCATGACAAAACGGACGCTAAGGCGCGTGTCAGGGTTGGCACCGCAAAAGGCGTCAATCACAAAGAGTCGCTTGTTGGAGAGCTGTGCGGTGCAGCGATCTTTCAGCGCCTGCCAGGTTTCCTGTGACATCGGCTGGTTATCATTTTTGCCGTTCCCTACGTCGTTCCACCACAGCGTGTCACGCGTGGTGTTGTCTCGCACAATGTATTTATCTTTGGGCGAGCGTCCGGTGAAGATACCGGTATCCACGGCAATCGCGCCGCTCTGCGTCAGAGTGCCTCGCGCATAACCTTCCAGCTCCGGACGGGTCTCTTCCTGAAACAGCGTATCAAAGTCAGGGTTGTACACCACTTCCGTGGTGCCGCTGATGCCTATGGCAGCGAGGTCTTGCGATGTCAGGCCGTTAACGCGCATGTGACTGCTCCTTAAATCGGTACTTCATTGCATTTTTGTGTGAGAGGTTCTGCTTCCTGCCATCCGGTGTCAGGCAGTGCAGATCGCGCGCAGTGTACACGTCTGAGCAAGGGGTAAAAGTGAAGATAGTTAAAAATGCGAACTGGAACGTGACAAGCAGATAAATCCGCCACTTATAAAAGTAAAGTCAGCGAAAGGAAGGTAATTTTCGTGCGAAATCATTAAGGTGGGCGTAAAAGGATGGGGCGGTATGACCGCCCCTGATGCTCAGTGCAGCACGGTATTATCGTTGGAAGGGGAGTTGCGCAGGGCGGCGATATCATCCGCGTCGTAAACATAGTGCGAACCGCAATAATCGCAGTGCATATCGATTTTGCCATCCTCGGCCAGGATCTCATCGACCTCTTCCGCTGGCAGCGTTTTTAACACTTCACCGCAGCGCGCGTGCGAGCAGGTGCACTTAAAGATCACCGGGGAAGGATCGTAGACGGTTGCCTCTTCCTGATGATACAGGCGCCAGAGCACTTCCGTGGCCGGCAATTCAATCAGCTCGTCGCTTTTTACCGTTTCGGTGAGCGTGGCGAGATGGTTGAAGTCGTCGAGGTTGGTATCCTGCGCGGGCAGGACCTGCAGCAGGATACCGGCGACACCTTGGCTGCTGGTACGGATGAACAGGCGCGTCGGCAGCTGCTCAGAGCGCATAAAGTAATCCTCCAGGCAGCCTGCCAGCGTATCCGCCTCCAGGCCTACCACGCCCTGATAGCGCTCGCCTTTTTCCGGCGAAATGGTGATCACCAGATAGCCATTGCCCACCATCTCTTTCAGGCTGCTGCCCGCAGCGATCTCGGCACCCTCTTTGATACGGGCTACGCCGCGCATTTCTTGACGGTGGTTGCCGTTGATGACCGCCAGCGTCAGCGGACCATCGCCCTGCAACTGCACGGTAATGTCGCCTTCAAACTTCAGCGTCGCGGTCAGCAGGCTGGTGGCAACCAGCAATTCGCCCAGCAGGGTATTCACCGGCTCAGCGTAGCCGTGGTTTTTGACGATATCGCGCCAGGTTTCGGAGGCGTTCACCAGTTCGCCGCGCACGGCGACATTATCGAACAGGTAACGGTGCAGTTGATCATTCACAGACATAGTATTTCTCTCACAGGGGCGAGAATTATTCATCGCCCGATAATTTAAATTTCATCAGATCGCGACGTTCCTTTTTGTCTGGACGACGATCGGGATGCGGCATCGACAGGGCGTTCATCTTACGCGCCAGCGCGGTCTTCTCGCGCTTTTCAATGCTGGCGTCGGTTTCAGCGTACATCTGCTGCGCTTCGCTAGCCGGACGACGCTGGTCGCTGACGGCGGTGACAATTACCGTGCGTTCATCGTTGCCCTGGCGCAACGTCAGTTCTGCCTGCAGCTCAACCACTTTGCCAGGCTTGCTGCGCTGACCGTTATAATGGACCTTTCCGCCTTCAATCATCTCCCGCGCCAGCGCGCGGGTTTTATAGAAGCGCGCCGCCCACAGCCATTTATCCAGGCGAACGTCTTCCGGTTTTTTCTCTTTCATCTTTTACCCCTCCTGCAGTCGCGCAACGCTTTACCCGCGGACGAGAGACACACTCGGCAAGGGACGCTGGAAAGATGGCTCAACCCGCATGCGGTTTTATCGCGCGCAGCGCACGTTGGCGATTCAGGGCGTGCGTAAGCGAAAAACGGGGTTTCACGTGCGAATACCCAAAAGTATGGGTGGAACGTCATAAATCAAGGTGAGCGGTGAATCCAATTTGCGTCTGCTGAGCGGCAAGCATCCATCCAGCAGCATCAGCACGGAGCCCGCGTTGTTAACACGCTCTTTGTTTAGCATAGGCGTTACGGCCCGATCTTTCTGCGCCAAACGGCCAGCATTACCGCGTCGAGATGCGATCTCACGGTAAAACCGGCGACAGGGTAGCACAGAAGCAAAGGGGTCAGAACAGGGAGCGCACGCTCTGCATAGTGCTCAGGTTATGGTTAAAGCACTTGTCGTAGTACTGCTGAATCTCCACCATGCGCAGGCGATTGCGATGCATGCGGCGCAGCGTCAGTAAGCCATTGGCGACGGCGCAGATCATCAGCACTAACATCAACAGCGCGGTAGCGGGATAGCGCCACTGCGCCATCGCATCGGGCGCACTGTGCAGCGCGATGTGGCGCGTACCGTTGGCATCCGTGGACAAACCGGTAATGATGCCATTGGCGGAGAAGGGCGTGTGCAGCAGCATGGCGGAAAGCCGCTGCAGTTCCTGCCACTGCTCGGGCGCGTCCAGATCGAACAGGGATACCGCCGGTGCAGGATGATTTACCATCTGGCGGCCGTCGTCGCTGATGATCAAGAAGCCTCCCGGCGGCGGGCTGTTAAGCGTTTCAGCAGCGCGCCGCGTCTCACGCGAAAAGAAGCTGGAGGTGGCGCTGGTCACCAGATTTTCCAACGCCTCTGCGCTGACGGGACGCAGCAGCACGTTCATGCCGTTCAGTTTGCCAGAGTCAGCACGGTGGATCAGCGCGTCCCAATCTTTGGCGTTGCCCAGATTCACCAGCGCGTTTTTCAGCCGCATGCAATCCTGCTGCTGGCTGCACAGTGCCTGCGTTTTCAGCACCAGATCGGAAAAGTCATCCAGCAAAATCATGCCGGATTTTTGAATCGCTGAGGCAAGCTGCGGATTGAGCTTAGCGTCAGTGTTGGTTTCAGGATGCAGCTGGCGCGTGGTGGTATCCAGCAGGGCGGCGGCTTTATCAATGATGTCTGACTGCGGCTGCGGTAGCGGTGCGGCGTTGTTCCAGTAAATCGCGGAGCAATCAAACGGCATAAAGGTGTAGGTGCGGTTGCTCTGATAATTGCCGGGCACTGAGCACATGCCGGTCCCGCTGACTTTCAGGCTGTCACCGATACGCAGCGGAATCGCACTTAGCTTATCGACGCTGCTGACCTCGATACTTTCTGTGCCTTTTACCCAGGCAAGGCTGAGTTTGATCGGCATCCCAAGCGGGATCCACGTGAACAGTAAGATCAGCACCAGCAGCGATCCGCAGGCCAGCACGAGATTTTTACGCCAGCGCTGAATAGGGAAGTTGCGTACCTCATCCTGCAGCGACAGGAATTTGCCCTGGCGAACCACCTGGCGGTTCAGGTACATATCCACATCGGTCACTTGACCCAGATCGTGGGCAACGTACGGCTGCCAGTGCGTGGGGTAAATCAAATCAATAATGCCCAGCGAGATGTTGGTCTGCTCCTGATTGGATTCGCCAAACAATCCCCAGCGCTTGGGCGCACCGCGCAGGCAGTGAATGTCCCTTAACCCTTTCTCACCGGGCACGCGATACAGCGACCACACGCTGACGGCAATCATGGCGCCGCCTAACAGGGCCACCCAAATCATCATGCTGCCCGGCACCACCAGGCTGAGGAACAGCAGCAGAAAGGCCAGGCAAATCACCACGGCTTCACGCATGCCATCAGGACGCGAAAGACGATACTCTTCGGGTGTCTCTTTACGCACCTGCAGCAGCTCGACGTTTTCCCCTTCTTCTTTACGAATTGAGGCATTGGTAGACATCGGGCGCACCAGCGGCGGCAGCGCCGGCTGGTCCACGGCGTAGTTCACCAGCGAATGGCCATTAAGGGAAATCACCAGCGGCAGCGTCTGCGTACGGATCAGCTCGACGTAATTCTCTTCGGCAATGTATTGCTCCCACTGCGGCGGCAGATGGACTTCGACTTCGTCCAGATAATAGCGCCATTTTTGTGGGTCGTCTGTGGAGAGGCCATAGCGGGTAATCGCGCGCGTGACCGGATAAACGTGGTTGCTTTGCGCGGTGAGCGCCAGCGCTTGAGGCTGACGTGTGCGCCGCGAAGCGCGATCGGGACGCTGCTGCCACTCGTTCGCCAGCGAGGCAATATACTTTTCTACAGCGCTGCGTTCTTCATGAGTGAGCTTGCGGCAGGGCGGATTGATAAAGGGCAGCGGCTTCGCCAATGGCGGACGTCCCCGCATAGCGAACCAAAAGGCGATGCCTGCCAATAGCGAACAGGCCAGCATCACGGCCAGAATGACAATAAAAGTGCTCATGCTCTGCTCAATCCAGCCAAAAAACCGCCTTCACGTTTACGCTGCGCTCCCAGAAAACCATCAATGTCCGTTAATTTTGGCGAGCAGAAGTTAATCTGACAAGATAAACCCACAGAAAATAACGCACAAAATCATTGGATTATAATTTATTAGATTTTTCCTTGATAGGATCTTATCCAGGGCGTCGATAATAAAAAATCGGCTTTTTCTTAATTTAGGTGTACCTCGTTGACTTATTGCGAAAAATTACGTCATGGCAACACAGGTGCAGCGACGTAGTAAGGTGCAAGCGGGCTTTACAGATGTGCGTATCGCACATTGTTTCGGGCTTCGGTATGCTGTGGCCATCGCGTTCACAAGGCAGTGCTTAGTTTGAGGCTGATTATGAAAAATCCCCTGCAGAAACCCGACATCCTCAGCATAGAGGCCGTTGCCCGCTCTCGTTTATTCACAATAGAAGCCGTTGATCTTGCTTTCAGCAATGGCGCCCGTCGGGTATACGAAAGAATGAAGCCTTCGGGGCGCGAAGCCGTGATGATTGTGCCGATCTTGGGCGATGAAGTGATCCTGATTCAGGAGTACGCCGTCGGGCTGGAAAACTATGAGCTGGGCTTTCCTAAGGGGCTGATCGACCCCGGTGAAACGCCTTTTGAAGCGGCAGACAGAGAATTAAAAGAGGAAGCCGGCTATGGTGCCACGCGCCTGGAAGCGCTGGGTAAGCTGACCATGGCGCCGTCTTACTTCTCAAGCAAAATGAACATTGTGGTGGCGGAAGGCCTCTATGAAGAGAAACTCGAGGGCGATGAGCCGGAGCCGCTGATCGTCCGCCGCTGGCCGCTGAATAATCTGCTGGCGCTGTTGGAGGAGCCGGATTTCCGCGAGGCGCGTAACGTCAGCGCGCTGTTTATGGTGCGGGAGTGGCTGGTGAAGCAGGGACGTATTCACTACTGAGCAAATGACATGCATAAAAAAGCCGGCATTGCTGCCGGCTTTTTTCGTTTAGAACAGTTCGTGGCTTTCGCCATTGTCCATAATGGTGGTGCCAACGTCATGAACCGAATATTCGGTCGGCTGCGTGCCGTTAATGAAATATTCCTGACGCGTGTTGCCACTGCCGTTGGCCAGCTTTCCGGTGCTGCGATCGATGGTGACGGTCACCACGCCGTCCGGTGGCGTTAACGGCTGGACTGGGACACCGTCCAGCGCCGCTTTCATGTAGTCATCCCACGCTGGCTGCGCACTCTTCGCACCGCCCTCATAGCCAGAAATCTGATCCGGAATCGCGCCGGAAACGGTGGTACGTCCCAGCGCGCGTGAATCATCAAAGCCAATCCACACCGACGTCACGACGCCCGGACCGTAACCAGAGAACCAGGCATCTTTGGAACTGTTGGTGGTACCGGTTTTGCCGCCAATATCGTTACGCTTGAGATCGCGGCCTGCGCGCCAGCCGGTGCCCATCCAGCCGGGTTCGCCGAAGATATTCGAATTTAACGCGCTCTTTATCAGGAACGACAGCGGCGTATTGATGACGTGCGGTGCATATTGCTGATCGCCGGTAGGCTGTGGCTGAGCAGGAACCTGCTCCAGCTCCGGCTGCGGAACGGCTTGATTCTGCGATTGATCGGAGGTGGCGACGTTTTCCACACTCTCTTCGTTCAGCGCGAGCGCTTTTTTCGTTTCGCCATAAATCACCGGCAAGTTGCACTGCGGACACGCAATTTTCGGTTTCTCTTCAAAGATCACCGAGCCCTGCTCATTCTCAATTTTAGCGATGAAGTAAGGATCAACCAGGAAGCCACCGTTCGCCATCACCGCGTAGCCGCGTACCACCTGCAGCGGGGTAAAGGAGGCGGCGCCCAGCGCCAGGGATTCGGTGTGAATGATGTTTTGCGCCGGGAAGCCAAAACGCTGCAGATACTCAGCAGCATAATCCACGCCCATCGCGCGCATCGCGCGTACCATCACCACGTTCTTCGATTCACCCAGTCCCTGACGTAAGCGGATGGGACCTGCATAGGTCGGTGGGGAGTTTTTGGGGCGCCAGTCGGCGCCGGCGCCGGCATCCCAGCGTGAAATCGGCACGTCATTCAGAATGGAAGCCAAGGTGAGGCCGCGATCCATGGCCGCGGTGTACAGGAACGGCTTGATATTGGAGCCCACCTGGCGCAGCGCTTGGGTAGCACGGTTAAACATGCTCTGATTGAAATCAAATCCGCCAACCAGCGCGCGTACGGCACCGTCTTCGGGATTGAGTGATACCAGCGCGGAGTTGACCAGCGGCACCTGGCCTAACCACCAGTCATCGCCGACTTTTCGCACCCAAATTTGCTGGCCGGCCTGCAACACCTGCGTCACGCTGCGCGGCGTGGGGCCTTGCAGGGTGTCCGATTTGTAAGGTCGTGCCCAGCGAACGCCTGCCAGATTCAGCGTGACGCTGCTGCCATCTTTCAAGACCGCAGTGGCATCGGTGGCGGTGGCGCTGGTCACGACCGCCGCATTCAGAGGACCGTAGGCTGGCAGGTTTTTCAGCGCTTTAACAATGCGTTCATTGTCCCAGCTCGCCTGACCGGGTTTCCACAGCACGCTGGTAGGGCCGCGATAGCCGTGACGCATGTCGTAGGCCATCACGTTGTTACGTACCGCCTGCTGTGCCGCTTCCTGTAAACGACGCGTCACGGTGGTGTAAACTTTATAACCATCTTCGTAGGCGTGATCGCCATAGCGCTTGACCATCTCCTGACGCACCATCTCACTCAGGTAGGGCGCAGAGAAGGCGATCTCTGGACCATGATAGGTGGCGGTCAGCGGCGAATTACGGGCTTCATCATACTGCTGCTGGGTGATGTAATTCTGATCCAGCATGCGGGCCAGCACCACGTTACGGCGTGCCAGCGCGCGGGTGTGTGAATAGAGTGGGTTAAAGGTAGACGGTGCCTTGGGTAAACCGGCAATCATCGCCATTTCGCTGAGCGACAGCTGATCCACAGGTTTACCAAAATAGACCTGTGCCGCCGCCCCAACGCCGTAGGCGCGGTAGCCGAGATAGATCTTGTTCAGGTAGAGCTCAAGGATTTCATCCTTACTCAGCAGCTGTTCAATGCGGATAGCGAGGAATGCTTCCTTGATTTTGCGCATCAGCGTGCGCTCAGGGCTGAGGAAAAAGTTACGAGCCAGCTGCTGCGTGATAGTGGATGCACCTTGTGAGGCATGGCCAGAGACCAGCGCGATGCTGGCCGCACGGAAAATGCCCACGGGATCGACGCCGTGGTGCTCATAGAAGCGACTATCTTCCGTGGCGATAAACGCCTTAATCAGCTCAGGTGGCATCTGCTGTAAGGTCAGCGGAACGCGGCGCTTCTCACCGTATTGGGCGATTAATTCGCCATCAGCGCTGTAAATCTGCATGGGGGTTTGCAGATGCACATCTTTTAATGTGTTCACATCGGGCAGCTGAGGCTCAATGTACTTGTACAAGCCGTAAACCGTGCCGGCTCCCAGCAGGATGCAACACATTGCAAGAATCAATAAATACTTTACGAACTTCACCTGAGAATTCTCATCTGTTGTCGGTTGGGCAGTTTATAAACAATCGCGCGGTAGTATAAAGGCAAGCCTGACGCTTTGATACACCCGTCACTCCTGGAGTCGTTGCGGCTTTGACTGCCCGCTGACGCATTCAGGATAGACATCCTTTTTCCTCTTCGAGATAAGGAGATCGCGCGAATGGCTTTTCAACGCTGGCAAATTGGATTGGATATCCATAACGGTCAACTGTGTGCCGTGGGCATTGAACGACGGCGTCATGGCTGGCAGCTCAGACACTGGTGGCAGCAGCCGCTGCCGCACGATACGTTACGCAATGGCGTGTTGCAAACAACGGACACCTTAATTGCTCTGCTGACACGCTGGCAGCAGCAGCTACCACAGCGCTACTCCCTGCGCGTTGGCCTGCCACCCCAACTGGTGCTACAGCGCACCTTACCTCTGCCAAACCAGTCGCTGAGTGAACCGGCGCTGAGCCGTTACGTTACGGCCGCCGCGCAGCGTTTGTTCCCGGTCGAGCCTGCCTCACTCTCTTTGGATTACCGCCAGGCTGCCGATTCCACCGCGCTTTGCGTGACCGCGGCGCGTAGCGAAGCGATTGCGCACTGGCTGGCACCGCTGCGGGAAGCGGGCCTGAGGCCGGATGTCTTTGAGCTAAGCAGCCTTGCGCTGGTACAGCTGGCCATGCGCATTCCGCTTCGGGCACATCACGTGCTGACGCATCCGCACGGCGAGACGTGGCTCTGGGTGTGCGGTGGTACATCGCCCACCTCGGGAATATCCAGCGATCCGCTGACGCTTGAGCAAGTGCGTGAAACCTTTCCGCAGGCAGAAACGCTGCATTGCACGCAGCCACCGCCTGCTTGCACTCGCGACATGATGCGCTGCAACCCGTTTTCGTTTCTGCACTATTTACAACCTCCGCTTCCGCCAGAGGCGGGCGAGTTTGCCGTTGCGCTGGGTTTGGCGCTGCGTCCGGAGGATGCCTGAATGCTGGCGGTGAATCTTTTACCCTGGCGCGCGCGCCATTGGCAGCGGCGGCGTCAGCAAAGCCTCATGTGGCTCTGCGCCATTCTCATGCTGGGCGCGTGCGTTGTTATCACGCTGTGGCTGCGCGGTCACCAGCAGCTGCAGCTGCTACGGCAGCGCGTTCTGGCCGCGGACGCGGCACTGGTGACGCTGCAACAGCAGCGCGCACAGCAACAGGCTTTACTGCAGCAGCGTGCGCAACTATTACAGATTCAGCACGCTCGCGAGCAGCGACGGCTCGCGTACCAGCGCTGGCACTATTTTTGGCAGCAGCTGCCTGACGTCATGCCCGCGTCACTGTGGCTGAGCCGCATAGCACGCCGCGAACAGCTGATGACGCTGGAGGGCACGGCGCAGGACATGGCGGCGGTGCGTGATTTTCGCCAGCGGCTGGCCGCACACAGCCTGCTCCGGGCAGTGAAACCCGCTACGGTACAGCGCCAGTCTGACGGTCACTATCGCTTCGCGCTTCAGGCTCGTCTGGAGGAAAGCCCGGATGACTAACGTCCTCGCGCGCTGGCTGGGCTGGACATTAGCGCAGCGACTGGTTTCGCTTGGCGCTGGGGTACTGCTACTGATTGCGCTGGCATGGCTTGCGCTTTTGCAGCCGCAGCAGCGGACATATCAACGTCAGGTTGAGCAGCTGGCGCAGCGCAGGTTTGAGCTAACCGCGCAAACGCGCCAGCTGCAAGCGCAAGCTTCGATTGAAACGCTCACGCGCGACGTTGCCGCACTGCAACGCGCCCAGACCGAAGCGGTGCCCGCGCGCGCGCTGGAGTCCTTGGTAAGCACCCGTGGGCGACAGCTTGAGCGCTGGTTGCCGGAGAGTCAGCCGCAGTTGTGGCAGTTGAGTTTGAATTGGCAGCAGTTTTTGCCGTTGTTCAGCGAACTGACGGAAACCACCCTCGCGGTACCGCAGCGCTTCGAACTCACTTCGGTGCGCGACGGGCTGGATGCCACGCTCTGGCTGGAAGGCGATCATGCGGAAGCGGAATAGCGCGTTAGGGCTGCTGTTGTGTGCGAGTCTGGCGTGGGCGCGCGATCCTTTTCAGCCGCCACGGGCCAGCGCGTGCCTGCCGCAACCTATCTCGCTATCAGACTGGCACCTGGAGGGGATCCTTGGCGTGGCGCCAGACTACGTTGGCTGGCTCATTTCTGCTCAGGGAACGCGCTATCGCGTCACGCGACACACCCTTTTACCGGGTACGGCATGGCAGGCCGCCCATCTCTCCGCACGTACGCTGGTATTGAGCACCACAGCGGCGTGCGCACAACAGCAACACACGTGGACATTACATGGAGGTATCAATGAAAAGGAGTCTTCTGCTGCTAGGCTGCCTGAGCCTGCCGTTGCACGCGAGCGACACGCAGCTGAGCCTGGTGTTTGATGATGCGCCGATTGCGCACATTTTGCAGGCGCTGGCGGATTATCAACAAACCAACTTACTCATTGCGCCCGAGGTTCAGGGACGTCTGTCGCTGCGTTTAGAGAACGTGGACTGGGCGCGTGCGCTGGAACTCGTCACGCGGCTCGCCAATGTCACGGTGGTTCAGGAAAAGGATGCGCTGCTGGTGTATCCGCCCGGCTGGCAACAGGCACAGACGGCACGCGCGCGAGCCGAGCGCGAAGCGGAAAAGCAGCAGCAACCGCTGCACCAGCGCAGCGTGACCCTCCATTACGCTCAGGCCAGCGACATTTTTCGCCACCTGCAGGCCGAGTCGTCATTGTTGACGCCACGCGGCAGCGTCACCGTAGACACGCGCACCAATCGTCTGGTGTTACGTGATACGCCCGCGGCCCTTGAGGATGCCTTACGCTGGATACGCGCGCTGGATTTGCCATTAGAACAGGTTGAACTCTCGGCGCACATCGTCACCCTCAATGAAGAGCATCTGCGTGAGCTGGGCGTTAACTGGCGCACATCACCTGCTGACATGATTACCACTGCGCTGCGCAATCCCGCGCTCGCGTTGCCGCTGGCGATCGACAACCCCGCAGTTCGGGCGGGAATCACGCTGGGCAAGCTCGGGGGTGAGTTGCTCAACCTGGAATTGAGCGCGCTGGAACAAGAAAACCAGATTGAGATCATTGCCAGTCCGCGCCTGTTTACCGCGAATCAGCAAACCGCATCGATAAAGCAGGGCACCGAAATTCCCTATGAGGTGAAATCCGGCAACAGTGGGGCAACGGCCATTGAATTTAAAGAAGCCGTGTTGGGCATGGAAGTGACACCGGAGGTGCTGGGCAACGGGCGTATCCGGCTGAAGCTAAAGCTCAGTCAGAATTTACCGGGGCGCAGCCTCAACGTGGGTGATAACCCCATTTTAAGCATCGACAAGCAGGAGATTGAAACGCAAGTCACACTGCGCGATGGCGAGACGCTGGCGCTGGGGGGTATTTTCCAACAGCAGCGCGCGCGGAGTGAGCAGCGCGTTCCTGGGCTGGGGCAAATTCCGCTGTTGGGAACGCTTTTTCGCCGCCAGTCGCACGAGCAAAAAAAGCGTGAGCTGGTTATTTTCATTACGCCGCGACTGGTCAGGGAATCAGCGCTTACTGCCGGATAAAGCGGAAAATTCACTCGGAATGGCCATCCGCGTTGACGCAGGCCGGGAATTAGCATACAAGGTTTAACGATTTTTAAAATGGTGTAACGGAACGCGGTTGGATAACCCTCCGATGGACGTCAGTGACAAGCGATACTGACGTCGGGTGATATTTTCTTGCTTGGTTGTAAACGACATAACGGCAGCGAATTTTACGCTTGAATGCGTAACGTGATCGCGGCGTGCACCTGAAACGCCAGCGTCGCTAATGCGAACGTCGTTTAGCCTACGAGAGAAAAAGGAGGGGCGTTACCGTCTCGCGAACCACAGACCGGTCCTGTTGAGAGGTCGCCGGGGGCAATTTATTCGGTTGCCAAACGGTCATGAGTGTTGAGATAATTTTCCATCTGACTCTTGCTAACGCTTATGAGGTCTCAGTTCCTGTCCCGCCAGCGAGATGCTGAACGCGGGGTATCATCAACGAATTCTTAGTAATACCGACAAAATGGCAGAGAAACGCAATATCTTTCTGGTTGGGCCGATGGGTGCCGGCAAAAGCACTATTGGTCGTCAGTTAGCTCAGCAACTCAATATGGAATTTTTCGATTCCGATCAGGAAATTGAGCGACGTACCGGAGCGGATGTAGGCTGGGTGTTTGATGTGGAAGGCGAAGCTGGTTTTCGCGATCGCGAAGAAAAGATCATCAATGAGCTGACCGAGAAGCAAGGTATTGTCCTTGCCACGGGCGGCGGTTCCGTCAAATCCCGTGAAACCCGCAATCGTCTCTCCGCCCGCGGCGTGGTCGTTTATCTTGAAACCACCATTGAAAAGCAGCTGGCTCGTACGCAACGCGATAAAAAGCGTCCGTTGTTGCAGGTGGACGAACCGCCACGCGAGGTGCTTGAGGCATTAGCCGGCGAGCGCAATCCCCTGTATGAAGAGATCGCTGACGTCACGATTCGCACGGACGATCAAAGTGCAAAAGTGGTCGCCAATCAGATCATTAACATGCTGGAAAAAAACTAATCCGGCATCCTGAGGGCTCAGCAACAGGTATCGCTCATCATGGAGAAGATCACGGTTTCACTCGGGGATCGCAGTTACCCCATTACCATTGCTGCCGGACTGTTTAACGATCCGGCTTCTTTTTGGCCGCTAAAAGCGGGTGATAATGCCATGCTGGTGACGAACCAGACGCTGGCACCGATTTATCTTGAGAAACTCTCAGCGCTGCTCCGCAATGCGGGTGTTAACGTTGATCAGGTGATTCTTCCCGACGGTGAGCAGTACAAAACGCTGACCATTATGGATGACGTTTTTACCGCGCTGCTGAAAAAGCCGCACGGTCGTGACACTACGCTGATTGCACTTGGCGGGGGTGTCATTGGCGATCTCACCGGATTTGCGGCCGCCAGCTATCAACGCGGCGTACGCTTTATTCAAGTTCCTACTACGCTGCTGTCGCAGGTTGACTCTTCCGTGGGCGGCAAAACGGCCGTTAACCATCCGCTCGGCAAGAATATGATCGGGGCTTTCTATCAGCCTGCGTCGGTGGTGATTGATACCGATTGCCTGGCCACGTTGCCGGCTCGGGAGCTCTCGTCCGGTCTGGCAGAAGTCATCAAATATGGCATCATTCTTGATGGCGATTTCTTCCAGTGGCTTGAGCAAAATCTTGATGCGCTGTTGGGGCTGGATAAAGCCGCGATGGCGTACTGCATTCGTCGCTGCTGCGAGCTAAAGGCGGAAGTGGTTGCCGCCGATGAGCGAGAAACCGGGCTGCGTGCGCTGCTCAATTTAGGCCATACGTTTGGTCATGCTATTGAAGCGCATATGGGCTATGGCAACTGGCTGCACGGCGAGGCGATCGCAGCGGGCATGGTCATGGCAGCGCGCACTGCGCAACGCCTGGGCCAATTCAGCGCGGCGGAGTGCGATCGCATTATTGCGCTTCTGCAGCGTGCTAACTTGCCGGTCTACGGACCCGCCAGTATGGCGGCCGAAGACTATCTGCCGCATATGATGCGCGATAAAAAGGTGCTGGCGGGCGAGCTGCGATTGGTGCTGCCTCTCGCGATTGGCCGCTCAGAAGTGCGTGCTGGCGTGGCCCATGATATGGTGCTGGCTGCAATTAACGATTGTTTAAAACACTGAGATTTCCTGAATCCCCTGCACGGCGATGATGCCGTCATCAGCGGTGTTGCCGGTCTTATGTCCGTCAGTGACCGGGATGCAGAAACGCCAACGCGCGACGGGTGAAACGGTGAGTGTGATGCGATGCGTGGGAAGCGCATCGTTTTCGGAGGAGGCTAAATGGATGAGTTCAAACCGGAAGATGAGTTAAAACCTGACGCCAGCGACCGCCGTCCTGTGCGATCGCGTAAATCGTCTTCTGCGCCAAAAGCGAAAGCGCCGGTTTCCCGTCAGCACATGATGATGGGCGTCGGGATTCTGGTCCTGCTGCTAGTGGTGCTGGGCATCGGTTCGGCCTTAACGGGACCGGATGAGAAAAAACCTGCCAGCAATGCGAGTAGCAGCGCGGCAGCACCGTCCTCCGGCGCGGAAAAGAACATCGATCTCAGCGGCTCCGCGTCAATGAGCGGTCAGCAGGGCGCTACGCCGTCAGCGGAAGCCCCTTCACCGCAAACCAGCGCGCCGCCAACCAATGCGGCAACGCAGGCGCCAACGGGCGGTGAAGCGATTTCCATGCCGTCAGTCTCCTCTACGCCTACCCAAGCCGCGCCTGTTGATGCGCCAGCGAACCAGCAGCGCGTCACGCTGCCAGGGGATCTGAACAGCGCGCTGAGTAATCAACAAGGTCAAGTGGATAATGCGGCGCAGGGTGCGCAGGGTGGCAGCTCATTGCCGACCGCCCCTGCGACGGTAAGCGGGAACGCGAAAGCCATCGCACCGCCGGCCACCCGAGCAGAAACACCTGTGCGCTACAGCGCACCGCGTGAGACGCACAGCGGCAGCGCACATAAAGCCACCGTGCCAGCAAAATCTGCACCGGTCGCGAAAGATAACGCATCGCGTCCGTCCGCCACGCATCGTGCGCCAGCCAGCACCAGCAGTGCGGCCAGCGCGTCGCTGCCTTCTGGCGGCAACTATACGCTTCAGCTGAGCGGCGCCTCGAAAGAAGCGAGCCTGAACGCGTGGGCACGCAAGCAAAACCTGAGCAATTACCATGTGTATAAAACCACGCGTAACGGTCAGCCTTGGTATGTGCTGGTGAGCGGTGCCTACGCAACGCCTGCCGATGCGAAACGCGCCGCCGCCGCGCTGCCAGCAGAGGTGCGTGCCGCAAATCCGTGGGTGAAACCGCTGAGTCAGGTCAAGAAAGAGAGTCAGTAACAGATGTGGGGCCGCGCGAATGCGGCCCTGATTTAAGCGCAGAGCTGCTGTCGGTTCCACCACAGCCAATAATTAAGATGTATTAACCACGACAGCATGAAGAAAAATCGCGCTTTCCTGAAATGGGCCGGAGGGAAATACCCGCTGCTCGACGATATTCGTCGCCATTTGCCGCAGGGTGATTGTTTAATCGAACCCTTTGTCGGCGCCGGCTCCGTATTCCTCAACACCGACTATGACCGCTACCACCTTGCGGACATTAACGGCGATCTTATTAATCTCTACAACATCGTTAAAACCCGCACCGCTGACTTTATCAACGATGCGCGTGCGCTGTTTAACACCAGCGGCAATACGGCAGAAACGTACTATGCCAACCGCGTGGCGTTTAACGCCAGCCAGGATATCTATCAGCGCGCGGTGTTGTTTCTTTATCTCAATCGCCACGGCTACAACGGTCTGTGTCGCTATAACTTGCGCGGTGAGTTTAACGTGCCGTTTGGGCGCTATCGCAAACCCTATTTCCCCGAAGCCGAGCTGCTGTGGTTCGCTGAACGGGCGCAAAAAGCGACCTTTGTCTGTGAATCCTACGATGTTACTCTGAACAGCGCGCGCGCGGGTTCGGTCGTGTATTGCGATCCACCTTATGCGCCGCTCTCTGCCACGGCGAACTTTACCGCGTACCATACCAACAGCTTTAGCCTGCGCGAGCAGCAGCATCTGGCCGAGTTGGCCAGCAAGCTGGCGCAGGAAAACCGGATACCGGTGCTCATTTCTAATCACGACACGCTGCTGACGCGTGAGTGGTATCAGAAGGCGGATTTACACGTAGTGAAAGCCCGGCGTTCCATCAGCCGAAGCATAAGCGGTCGCACGCACGTAGACGAACTGCTGGCGCTTTTCCGCTAGCCTGTTTCGTCCGCGACCAACGCATTACGTCAGCGCAGGCTGGCGCACAAAATTGGGAGAATCGGATGAAACAATTTTTACTGGCCCCATCAATCCTCGCCGCTGACTTCGCGCGTTTGGGTGAAGATACGGCAAAAGCGTTGGCGGCAGGGGGCGATGTGGTTCATTTCGACGTGATGGATAACCACTATGTGCCCAATCTGACGATGGGGCCAATGGTGCTGAAAGCGCTTCGCGACTACGGCATTACCGCACCCATTGACGTGCATTTAATGGTTAAACCGGTTGATGCGCTGATCCCGGAGTTTGCCAAGGCGGGTGCCACCTATATCACTTTTCATCCCGAAGCCAGCGATCACGTCGATCGCACGCTGCAGTTGATCAAAGAGCACGGCTGTAAAGCCGGTTTAGTATTCAATCCCGCCACGCCGCTGAGCTACCTCGACTACGTCATGGACAAGCTGGATATCATTTTGCTGATGTCCGTGAACCCCGGTTTTGGTGGACAATCCTTTATTCCCGGCACGCTGGATAAGCTGCGTCAGGCGCGTCGCCTGATCGATCAAAGCGGCTACAACATCCGTCTTGAAGTGGATGGCGGGGTCAAGATCGACAATATCGGTCAGATTGCCGCAGCGGGTGCCGACATGTTTGTTGCAGGATCGGCCATTTTCGGTCATCCGGATTACAAAAAAGTGATCGACGAAATGCGCAGCGAACTGGAGAAAGTGAATGGCTCATTTCACTGATATCCGCGCGCTGGCGTTTGATCTTGATGGTACCCTGGTGCATAGCGCACCGGGGCTGGCTGACGCAATCGATCGGGCGCTGGGTGATATGCAGCTACCGCCGCCGGGCTTGGCGCTTGCCGCCACCTGGATTGGCAACGGTGCCGACATCATGATGGCGCGCGCATTGACGTGGGCCTTGGGCCGTGAGCCTCATGCAGAAGAGCAGCGTGAAGCGCGCGTGCTGTTTGATAAGCATTACGCCGTGACGGTGGGCGCGGGCAGCACGCTGTTCCCACAGGTCAAGGAGACGCTGGCCGCGCTGCAGGCCAGCGGCCTACCGCTGGCGCTTGTCACCAATAAGCCCACGCCGTTTGTTGCACCACTGCTACAGGCACTTGGCATTGACCACTGTTTTTCATTGATTGTCGGCGGGGATGATGTGGCGGAGAAAAAGCCGCATCCTGCCGGAATTTTTCTGGTCCTTGGTCACTTTAGCGTCTTGCCGAAACAGCTGCTGTTTGTTGGTGATTCGCGCAATGATATTCTCGCGGCGCAAGCTGCAGGCGTACCGAATGTCGGCATGACCTTCGGCTACAACTACGGTGAGCCAATCAGCACCAGCCAGCCTGATCTCACTCTGGATACTTTTAGCGAACTTCTGCCCGCTCTCGGGCTGTAATTATCAGGACATAACATGAAACCCATCGTTTTCAGCGGCGCCCAGCCTTCCGGTGAATTGACCATTGGTAACTACATGGGAGCGCTCCGTCAGTGGGTGCAGATGCAGGATGATTTCCACTGCATTTACTGCATCGTGGATCTCCACGCGATTACCGTGCGTCAGGACCCGGTAGCCTTGCGCAAAGCGACGCTGGACACGCTGGCGCTCTACCTTGCCTGCGGTATCGATCCGGCGAAAAGCACCATTTTTGTCCAGTCGCATGTGCCAGAGCATACGCAATTAAGCTGGATCCTGAACTGTTACGCCTACTTCGGCGAACTGAGCCGCATGACGCAGTTCAAGGACAAATCGTCGCGCTACGAAGAGAACATTAACGCCGGTCTGTTTGATTATCCGGTGCTGATGGCGGCCGACATTCTGCTGTACCAAACCAATCAGGTACCGGTAGGCGAAGATCAAAAACAGCATCTTGAGCTGAGCCGCGATATCGCCAGCCGCTTCAATGCGCTTTACGGCGACATCTTCCGCATTCCTGAGCCGTTTATTCCGAAATCAGGCGCGCGCGTGATGTCGCTGCTGGAGCCGACAAAAAAAATGTCGAAGTCGGATGAGAACCGCAATAACGTGATTGGTCTGCTGGAAGATCCCAAATCGGTGGTCAAGAAGATCAAACGTGCGGTCACCGATTCCGAGGAGCCACCGGTGGTGCGCTATGACATCAAAGAAAAGGCTGGCGTTTCAAACCTGCTGGATATCCTCTCTGGCGTGACAGGAAAACCGGTCTCGACGCTGGAGCAGGAATTTGAAGGCAAAATGTATGGCCACCTGAAAGGTGCGGTCGCCGACGCGGTCTCCGGGATGCTGACGGATCTGCAGGCGCGCTATCATCATTTCCGTAACGATGAAGCGCTGCTGAACCAAATCATGCGTGACGGTGCAGCAAAAGCCCGTGCGCAGGCGCAGGAGACGCTGAAGAAAGTGTATGAAGCCGTTGGCTTTGTGCCCCATCCGTAAGCGTTAAACGGCTGTAGTGAAACGGCGAGCGCGATGCTCGCCGTTTTTATTTCACCCGACGCAGTGACAGCTGGGCACCGTCCCAAAACAGCCGTGCATTGCCGTCAGCCAGCACGCTCAATACTGCGCCGGGGGCAGGGCCCCAAGGCTGATTACCACAGGCCACATTGAAGCCATAGCGGACGTTGAAATCCTTGTCCTGCTGCGCCCCGTTGGCCGCGCTTAAGCGCGGTTTGCCTTTGCAGTTGTCCTGACCTGGCGCAATGCTGCGCTCGGCGGTGCCGCGTGTCCACACAATGGCATCGGGTTTGAAGGCTACGCGTGCGCCCATGAACTGCGGATCGTTTTTGATGTAAATTTGCCCGCTCTGCGGTTTAGGCGTGACGGCCACAACTTGCCATTCGCCTTGCACGCTTGACCACGTCACCGGGGCGGCCGTGACCGTCGCGCTCAGCGGTAACAGCAGCGCGCCGAGCAGGGGAAGAGTGCGCATAAAACTCCTTAATAATCAGGTGGCCGCCACAAGTCTGGCGGGAAAGCGTAGCCTTGTACAGACTGAGTGCGCGCAAGCCTGCGCCGTTGTCTTTATAAAACGACCAAACGGGGGCTGCATTCTCGGTTTTTTGCCCTTTTTTCGGCGTCGCGTCATGCAAAAAATCGATGACGCGTGCCGCCCGCGTTCCGTGCTAGTTTAGCGAAGAACAGCTTAACAGGAGGCAAGCATGGCAAACCGCGCACTTGAGTGGATTAACAACCTGCGTTTAGCGGGGCAGCCGGGACAGTGGCAGATGGCGATCGCGCACGGTAAGATCGCCGCCCTTCATCCGCAGCCAGAGCAAATGCCCCCGCAAAACAACGCGCTGGATGCGGAAGGCGGGTTAGCGCATGCTCCGTTTATTGAACCGCATATTCATCTCGACACCACGCAAACTGCCGGCGAGCCAGCGTGGAATCAATCCGGCACGCTGTTTGAAGGGATTGAGCGCTGGGCCGAGCGCAAGGCGCTGCTCAGCCACGAGGACGTTAAGCAGCGCGCGCGGCAAACGCTAAAATGGCAAATTGCCAACGGCATCCAGCACGTGCGTACCCATGTAGATGTTTCCGACCCGACGCTTGCGGCGTTGAAAGCGATGCTGGAGGTCAAAGCCGAGATGGCGCCGTGGGTCGCGATCCAGATCGTGGCTTTTCCTCAGGAAGGGATTCTCTCTTACCCTAACGGTGAAGCGCTGTTGGAAGAGTCGCTGCGCATGGGCGCGGATGTGGTGGGTGCTATCCCGCATTATGAATTTACCCGCGAATATGGCGTAGAATCGCTGCACAAAGCCTTTGCGCTGGCTAACCGTTACGACCGGCTGGTGGATGTGCACTGCGATGAAATTGATGACGAGCAGTCGCGTTTTGTGGAGACCGTGGCGGCGCTGGCGCACCGCGATGGCAATGGCGAACGCGTTACCGCCAGCCACACCACTGCGATGCATTCGTACAATAACGCTTATACCTCACGGCTGTTCCGTCTGTTGAAGCTCTCTAACATCAACTTCGTGGCCAATCCGCTGGTGAATATTCATTTGCAAGGGCGCTTTGATAGCTATCCAAAACGGCGCGGTATTACGCGCGTGAAAGAGCTTCTCGAGGCAGATATCAACGTCTGCTTTGGGCACGATGATGTGTTTGATCCCTGGTATCCGCTGGGCACCGCAAACATGCTGCAGGTGCTGCATATGGGGCTGCATGTCTGTCAGCTGATGGGCTATGAGCAAATCGATGATGGCCTGCGGTTAATTGCCGAAAACAGCGCGAAAACGCTGCAGGTGGCAAACTATGGCCTGAAGGAAGGGGATGAGGCCAGCTTGGTGATTTTGCCCGCAGAGAGCGGCTTTGATGCGGTCAGGCGCCAGGTGCCGGTGCGCTATTCGGTGCGCAAAGGCACGCTGATTGCGGCGACCGAGCCCGCGCGCAGTGAAATTTATCTCGGTGAAACGGAAGCGGTAACCTTTACGCGCTGACTGAATAAGCCGGGGCGACCTGCTGGCCGCCCCGGCAATCACGCGGTCAGTGCGAAGCGCCGTGGCTGTACTGACGGTGCCGCGTCACAAACCCCAGCAGCACGCACATCACAAATACCACCGCGTACAGACCGTTGGCCGTAGAGAGCGCCGCGTGTGCGCCACCTTTGGCCACGATAGGGCCGGTCACGACGAACGTCAGCATGGTTCCCACGGTGCCGCAGGTGAGAATGAAGTTCACCAGTTTGGGAGAAGAGACGCGCGTTTGCATCGATCCCAGCGTAATAATGGTGGTGTAAATCGCGCTGGAGAAGAAGCCGAGTGCCATGATGATCCAGTGCAGCATGCTGGCATTTTCGGTGGTCACAAACCAGTACATTAGCCCGGTGGCGAGCGCGGCCAGCACCATCAAAATGCGTTGCAGATCGAAGAAGCGCAGCAGGAAGCTGAATGCCCACATGCCAACCATATACGCCGTCCAGAAGTTACCCACCAGCTGACCCGCAGAGGCGATATCCATGCCCATGGATTTGGTCGCGTACTCTGGCACCCAAGAGATAAAGCCCAGCTGGCCGAGAATGTAGCAAAGTGCCGCAATCGACAAGAACAACACGCCAGCGCCCCATTTTTCGCGCTGCGCGCCCTGGATGGCGGGTTCGTTTTCCAGCTGCGGGAACTCCACCATCAGCGTCAGGATAAAAATCGCCACATAAATCAGACCGATGCAGGCATACACCCAATACCACGGCAGCGCGCGCGCCAGCAGAATGCCCGCGATGATGGGGAATACCGTGCCCGCCATGCTAAAGAAGGAGTCGGTGAACAGCAGGCGTGAGCCGCGCTGACGTCCATCATACAGGTGCGTGATCAGGAAGGTCCCGATGGACATAGTGATGCCACTGACCACGCCCAGCACAAACATACACAGCGAAAACACGCTGAGATTGTGGCTGGTCATCAGGCCTGCAACGGCGAGAATCATCAGCACAAAGCCGAAGATCAATTGACGCTTGAGCGGCACAATTACCATCAGCCAGGCATTCAGAAACACGGCGACCAGAATACCGGCATTAAGGAAGGTGAAGGTGTTGCTCATTTCTGAAATGGGCATCTGGAAATATTGAGCAATATTATCCAGAACCATACCGGTAACGATCACCAGTGCGCCAGTGAGCGCATAGGAGAAAAAGCTAATCCAGGTAAGGCCAATGCGATTACGGTTTGTCATGTTCTGAACCTGTGGTGCGCCGAGGCGGCAAAAAGTGTCATGAATTGTAAATCCAACTGTGATCTTAATAAACAACGAGTGAAATGAGCAGAAATTATTTCATTAATAGTGTGATTTTCGTCACGCAAATGATTGCGTCGCGACAAATAGACAAACTCGGATACATCCACGTAAAAATAGGTAAAACGCTGGCTCTTGTATTACATGCTCTTTACAATCATTCTCGTTTTGAGCGAGCTCACTCTGGTAAGGAACCTTTCATGTTTAAACGTACTTTGACAGCGGCCGTGGCCCTGTTAGCCCTTTCTTCGGTATCTGCTTCCGCGCTGGCAGCAAAAGGGGATGCCCATGTGCTGCTCACCACCTCTGCGGGCAATATCGAACTTGAACTGAATAATCAAAAAGCCCCGATTTCGGTAAAAAACTTCGTCGACTACGTGAACAACGGTTTTTATAACAACACCATTTTCCACCGCGTGATCCCCGGTTTCATGATTCAGGGCGGCGGCTTCACCGCTGACATGAAGCAGAAGCAAACTGTCGCGCCGATCAAAAACGAAGCGGATAACGGCCTGCGCAACCTGCGCGGCACCATTTCTATGGCGCGTACCGCTGAAAAAGACAGCGCCACCAGCCAGTTCTTCCTGAACGTAGCGGATAACGCATTCCTTGACCACGGCCAGCGCGATTTCGGTTACGCGGTGTTTGGTAAAGTAGTGAAAGGCATGGATGTGGTCGATAAGATCGCACAGGTGCCAACCAAAGATGTGGGGCCTTACCAGAATGTCCCCGCTAAACCAGTGATTATCCTCTCCGCGAAAGTCCTGCCGTAAACGCCTGCCGCGCCATTGACCGATGGCGCTCGCTGGCTCGCTCCGGCAAAGCAGAAATTTGCTCTTATACTTAGGGCAAACTGCCTGCCGGAGGTCCTATGACCAGCAAACTGACCGACAAACAAAAAAACACCCTGTGGCAACAGCGTCGCCTGGCTAATTATCAAGCCAGCTGCCGTCTCGCCGGCTATACGCTCAGCGATATTCCTCTCGATGACGCCGACGCGCGTCTGGCCTCATTAAGGAGGCAGTATGGCGGATAACAGCGTGGCGGTACGCGATCCCTATCTGTGGCAGAACGATCCGGTGTTAAAAAATCGCCTGGACATTCACGACGAGGCGCAGTTGCGCAAAGCGGAGCTGGCATTTAGCGCAGCGCGCCTGGCGACGCTTGATCTGGGCCCGCGCACCCTCGGTATGCCGTGGTTGCGCCACATCCATTTCACGCTGTTCCAGGATATTTACAGCTGGGCAGGCGAACTGCGTACGATCGATATGTGGCATAAAGAAACGCCTTGCTGCCACTGTGAATATATTGAAACGCAGGGCAATGCGCTGATGGACGAGCTGGAAAATGAGCACTGGCTGAGCGAGCTGTCGCAAGATACGTTCGTTGCGCGCCTCGCGTACTATGTCGTTGAGATGCATGTGCTGCATCCGTTCCGCGCAGGAAACGGACGCGCCCAGCGTATTTTCTTTGAGCAGCTGGCGCTGCATGCAGGCTATCTGCTGGAGTGGTCGGCGCTGGAGCGTGATGACTGGAACCGCGCCCTTAACGCCGCCCTCGACAGTGACGGCAACATGGATGGGCTGCACGAGCAGTTAGCAAAAGGGGTAAGCCCCGCGCGGTAAAATGCGTAGAATAGCGGCGGTTTTATTGACCCGAGGGCCTTATGCTGCTGCTGATTGATAATTACGACTCCTTTACCTGGAATCTCTACCAGTATTTTTGCGAACTGGGTGCAGACGTGCAGGTCGTGCGCAACGATGCCATCACCCTCGAGGCGATGGCGGCGTTGCCGCTTTCGCATCTGGTGATTTCGCCCGGTCCCTGTACGCCCGACCAATCCGGCATCTCGCTGGACGCCATCCGCCATTTTGCCGGACGCGTACCCATTCTCGGCGTGTGCCTTGGTCATCAGGCCATTGCGCAGGCCTTTGGCGCGCGCGTGGTACGCGCCCGCGAGGTGATGCACGGCAAAACCTCGGTGATTCAGCACACCGGTCAGGGCGTGTTTCGCAATCTTAATCAACCCCTTACGGTGACACGCTATCATTCGCTGGTGGTCGAGCGCGCCTCACTGCCCGCTGAGTTTGACGTCACGGCCTGGAGCCTGCGCGACGGCGAACCCGATGAAATCATGGGCTTTCGCCATCGCACGCTGCCGCTGGAAGGCGTGCAATTCCATCCCGAGAGCATTCTGAGCGAGCAGGGACATCAGCTGCTGGCAAATTTCCTGCGGACATAAGTTATGTTTGCCATTGTGTGATTTTTTATGCATATTCCATGACTATTATTTCATTGTTGATTAACGAAAAACCTCATGAGGTGCTCAATGGCAGCGGAAAAAGTAGCGGTAAGCAGAGAAACGTTCGATAACGTCATTTTGCCTGTTTATGCACCAGCGCAGTTTGTGCCGGTGAAAGGCAAAGGCAGCCGAGTCTGGGATCAGCAGGGCAAAGAGTATATCGACTTCTCAGGCGGCATCGCCGTGACTGCGCTGGGCCATTGTCATCCTGCGCTGGTGGAAACGCTTAAAAGCCAGGGCGAAACGCTGTGGCACACCAGCAACGTATTCACCAATGAGCCCGCGCTGCGCCTGGCCACCAAGCTGATTGCGGCCACCTTTGCCGAGCGGGTGTTCTTCGCCAACTCCGGTTCCGAAGCCAACGAGACCGCCTTTAAACTGGCGCGCTATTACGCCTGCAAAAAGCACAGCCCGTTCAAAAGCAAGATTATCGCGTTCCACCATGGCTTCCACGGTCGCACGCTGTTTACCGTGTCCGTTGGCGGTCAGCCGAAATATTCAGATGGCTTTGGGCCGAAACCGGCGGACATCGTCCACGTACCGTTTAACGATCTCGCCGCGGTAAAAGCGGTCATCGACGACCATACCTGCGCCATTGTGGTAGAGCCTATTCAGGGTGAAGGCGGCGTGATGCCCGCCACGCCAGAATTTATGCAGGGTCTGCGCGCGCTGTGCGATGAACATCAGGCGCTGCTGGTGCTGGATGAAGTACAGAGCGGCATGGGCCGCAGCGGCAAGCTGTTTGCCTATGAGCATTACGGCATCACCCCCGATATTCTGACCACGGCCAAAGCATTGGGCGGCGGCTTCCCGGTCAGCGCCATGCTAACCACGCATGCGATCGCCGCCGTGATGGCGCCGGGCGTGCACGGCAGTACCTACGGCGGTAATCCGCTGGCCTGCGCGATCGCTGAAACGGCGGTGGATATCATCAATACGCCGGAGGTCTTGAATGGCGTTGCGGCGCGTCATCAGCAGTTTGTTGAGGCGCTGACCGCCATCGGTAAGCAGTACGATATCTTCAGCGAAGTGCGCGGCAAAGGGCTACTGATTGGCGCGGTACTCAAACCGCAGCACGCCAGCAAAGCGCGCGATATCCTGCACGCGGCAGCGCAGCAGGGCGTCATGATTCTGACGGCCGGCGCCGATGTGATGCGCTTTGCGCCTTCGCTGGTGATTGAACCCACCGATATCGAAGAGGGCATGGCGCGGCTCGCGCGCGCCATTGAGCAGGTACTGGCGGCGTGATCAGCTTTTCGGCTTGAGCACGCTGAGCCAGCGGCCATGATGTGGTCGCTGGCTCCACGCCAGCGACGACAGGGTATGCATTACATTGAGGTGCTGCAGGATGCGCTTCACGTGCTGCTCGACAATGGTCACTGGCCCTTCGTTGAAATTCTCCGGCGCCTCCAGAATATTGCTGTCGCTCCCCGATCCGTCGTACATCAGCCGCTGCTGGCAACGCTGCAGCGCAATTTCACAGGATTGCAAATAGCGCTCCGCCAGCGCTGGCGTCAACATCGTGTGTTCGCGCGCCAGAATCGTCATCGCATTAATGTGCTCCACGATAAACTGGCTGTGCGTCACCCACATGCGCATATCTTTCAGGTATTGGGTGTTAAAGCCGGGCTCACTGGATGCCTGATTGAGTGAGTTGAACAGCGCATTATGCGCCTGATTGACCCGCACGCGCTGGTAAGCCAGTTTTTCCGGTGACTGCTCGGGCCCGAGTAACAGGCGCAGCGCGTCCTGATACGTTTCTAAGGCGTCATGCGCATTGCTGCGCAGCAAGCCACTCTGCCACTGCGGCCAGAGCCAGATCATGCCACCAAAGGCAATCAAACAGCCCATCAGCGTGTCCAGCATGCGCGGCAGCAGAAATTCCGCGCCGTTGAGCGCCAGCAGCTGCAACGAATACACCGCCGTGACGGTAAAGCCAATCATCGACCAGCCGTAATATTTACGCGTGACCAAATAGCTGGTCAGGGTAATCACCAGCATAAATAGCAGCGCGATGGACTCCGGCACGGCAAAGCGCAGCGAGGCCGCCGCGATAAGCAACCCTGCGAAGGTGCCCAGCGCGCGGTGCTGAATGCGAACGCGCGTGGCGCTGTAGCCGTTTTGGCTGACAAACAAGATGGTCATCAGAATCCAGTACGGTTTGGGAATGTTAAAAAACAGCGCCAGGGCGCTCCCGAACATCAGCATTACGGCAAAGCGGGCTGCGGTGCGCAGGGCCGCCGATCGCCACGATAAGTAGCTGCGCAGCGCGGCGAGCAGCGGCAGACGACGTTGCCGGTCAGCCATCAGATCGCGCGTGTAAAGCGGCCTTTGCGTGCGTAAAACGCGCGCAATGCGGCTGAAATGATAGAAGCAGAAATGTCCCACCGGATTATCGGGATGCTGGCGGGCAATCTTCTCCAGCGCCCCCAGGGGCTTCTCCATCTGAAAGCGCGGTGGGATCTGATGATACAAAATGGCGTCCGCCAGGCGCCGCAGGCGGGCGGAGATGAGAGTGGCATTCCAGCGGATAACCGCCTCGGCGTGGCTCTGTTCCACCAGCTTTTGCACCTCTTCGGGCTGATGCAAACTGACCGCGATGTGCTCCTGTAAATCCAGCGCCACCTGGAACGCACGCGTGAGATGCTTGTGACTGTTATCGCGATTCGCAGACAGCATATGCATCTGCTGATAGCAGGTGTTAATCAAATCCACGGCTTTCTGCTGGCGTGCCAGCAGCGGCGGCAGCGCTTTTTCCGGATCGGTCAGTTGGGTAAGGAGGCTATATTTGGCCTCGCAATAGTCAGCCAGCTCACGGTAGAGCAAACTGAGCGTTTCGCGCATCGGTTGCTCTTTCCATAGCCAGAACCAAAACCCGTTGAATGCGCCGTACCACAGCGTGCCGCCGATATAGAGCAGCGGTGGCACCCAGAGCGGCATACGGCCAATCAGGCTGAGGGTAAAAATCGCAGCAATCAGCGTACCGGGTAGAAGACGACCGTGCAGCGGACTGATTTCACCGGTGACTCCGACCAGCAACGGCAATACCAGCAGCACCAGCGGCAGCGGGATAGCCCAGGCGGTGAGCCACTGCACGAGAAAGCTGCCGGTGGCAAACAGCGAGCCGCCTACGATCAGGCGTTTGAAGAAGCGTTTGTGGGGGGTATCCAGACCGGCGATGTTGCAGCAAGCCGGCACCAGCGAAAACAGTAGCCCTTTTTGCAGATCGCCAAACAGCCAGCCGAGCGCCACGGGCAAGCACAGCACCAGCGTTTGCCGCAGCGCATAGTTGACTTCAGGATGGTAGATGATTCGGCGCCACATCAGAGCATCATCAATAGAGACGGCGTGATGTTGCCATCACGCCGGGGTGTGAGACGACTTAGCGGGTGCCGTAAACGACGATGGTTTTGCCGTGTGCGGAAATCAGGTTTTGATCTTCCAGCATCTTCAAAATTCGGCCCACGGTTTCGCGGGAGCAGCCCACGATTTGGCCAATCTCCTGACGGGTGATTTTAATCTGCATGCCGTCCGGGTGGGTCATTGCATCGGGCTGTTTAGCCAGATTCAGCAGCGTTTGTGCGATACGGCCAGTGACGTCGAGGAAGGCAAGGTTACCGACTTTTTCGGACGTAACTTGCAGGCGACGGGCCATCTGCGATGACAGACGCATTAAAATATCCGGGTTTACCTGAATCAGCTGACGGAATTTTTTGTAGGAAATTTCAGCCACTTCGCAGGCAGTTTTAGCACGTACCCAAGCGCTACGCTCTTGGCCTTCTTCAAACAGGCCCAGCTCGCCGATGAAATCTCCCTGATTGAGGTAGGAGAGAATCATCTCTTTGCCTTCTTCATCTTTAATCAGAACCGCAACGGAACCTTTAACGATGTAGTACAGCGTTTCCGCTTTCTCACCCTGATGGATGAGCGTGCTTTTGGATGGATATTTGTGAATATGGCAATGGGACAGGAACCATTCGAGTGTAGGGTCTGTTTGCGGTTTGCCGAGAACCATTCGCTATTATCCTCTGTTGTAATCGTGCCCGAAACACAGGGGCAGTTTTCCCTGTTAGGCGGGGTAAACGTAAAGCGTTTCCAGTAGGGAACTATTTTTTCGGGTGATTCTTAAGCTACGCTTTTGATTCTTCCCGCCTTCGTCTGCTGCGACGAAAATATTTTCAGCACTGTTTGTAGCACAGCTTTTACGGACTGTCTCCTGTTGTCTCGCTTCAGCAAGTAGGGAAGCGTCTGGATTGCTGTTTCGCGGGTGACAGCGTAATCTGGCGGCAGACCAGGCGCATCAGGAGACAAAAAAATATGCAGGCACGCGTTAAATGGGTGGAAGGGCTTACCTTTCTCGGAGAATCCTCATCGGGGCATCAAATTTTGATGGACGGCAACTCCGGCGACAAAGCGCCAAGCCCGATGGAAATGGTGCTGATGGCCGCAGGTGGCTGCAGTGCCATTGATGTGGTATCCATTTTGCAAAAAGGCCGTAATGAGGTGGCCGACTGTGAAGTCAAACTGACCTCCGAGCGCCGCGAAGAAGCGCCGCGTATCTTTACCCACATCAATCTGCATTTCGTGGTCACGGGCAAGGCGCTGAGCGATAAAGCCGTGGCGCGCGCCGTGGACTTGTCCGCCGAGAAATATTGTTCAGTGGCGATTATGCTGGGCAAGGGCGTTGAGATCACCCACAGCTATGAAGTGATCGCGCTGTAACGCGTGTGGCCGCTACGCGGCCGCGGGCAGCGCGCTATTCGATGCGTTTTCCCTCTATCAGACGCTGCACCAGCGGCGTCATGATCAGCTCCATCGCCAGCCCCATTTTGCCGCCCGGCACCACCAGCGTGTTCATGTGTGAAATAAAAGAGCCCTGAATCATCGCCAGCAGATAGGGAAACGCAATCCCTTCCAGCCCGCGGAAATGAATCACCACGAAGCTTTCATCCAGCGAAGGAATTTCACGTGCGGCAAACGGATTGGAAGTATCCACCGTCGGCACGCGCTGGAAGTTGATGTGGGTGCGTGAAAACTGTGGCGTAATGAAGTTGATGTAGTCTTCCATGGAGCGGACCACGGAATCCATCACCGCCTCGCGTGAATGGCCGCGCTCGCTGGTGTCGCGCACCAATTTTTGAATCCACTCAAGGTTAACAATCGGCACCACGCCCACCAGCAGATCCACATGCTCGGCGACGTTATGCTGCTGCGTCACCACGCCCCCGTGCAGCCCTTCGTAAAACAGCACGTCGGTGTTCTCCGGCAGCGGTTGCCACGGCGTAAAGGTACCGGGCACTTGGTTCCACGGCACTGCTTCATCGTAGGTATGCAGGTATTTACGTGACTGCCCCAGCCCGGTTTCACCATAGTGTTTGAAGGTATGTTCAAGCAGGCCGAAGTCGTTGGCCTCGGGGCCAAAGTAGCTGATATGGCGCCCGAGATCGCGCGCCTTGCGGATCGCCATGTCCATCTCGGGACGCGTATAGCGGTGAAAGCTGTCGCCTTCCACTTCTGCGGCGTGCAGATCGAACTGCTGGAATATTTTGCGGAACGCGAGGCTGGTGGTGGTGGTTCCCGCGCCGCTGGAACCGGTAACGGCGATAACTGGATGCCTGGCTGACATAACAGCGCTCCCTGTGAAATCCGACGATGAGCATTGTTAACACGAATTGCGGCGCGGTGCATTAGCCGCGAAATTCACGCCTTGGCATAATGTTTACGGATTCGTGCAGTTCTGACCACACCAGCACCACCTCGCCCTGTTCCAGCTGGCGGCGTACGTCGGCCACTTTCTGCGCCAGGCTGCGCTCCTGTTCGCCATAATCGGTACCTTCGCGCAGCACGAAGCTCTCGATCAAATTCTCAAGGGTTGTTACGTCAAGCTCTTGCCAGGGAATAATCATCGTTAACCGTCCAAATAGGTTGAGAGCCAGTCCGGTACGCGCTGTTCCAGCCACATTTTCGGCTGGCGCAGCGAGCCCCCCACGAAGCCAACGTGGCCGCCGTGCTGGGTGAGCTGATACTGAATCGCCGGCGCCAGCTGCGCGGGCAGGGGGATCACCGCATCGGTCATAAAGGGATCGTCTTTGGCATGGATAATCAGCAGCGGCTTGCGTACGCCGGTTAACAGCGGCAGCGCGCTGGCCCGTTGATAATAGTCGCCAGCGTCAATAAAGCCATGCGCGCGCGCCGTGATCGCATCGTCAAACTCGCGCAGCCGACGAAAGGTGCGCAGCTGACGCAGATCCACCGGCAGCGTGCCCGGCCAGGCGCGCAATTTGCGCGTGGCGTTCTTTTTCAGCTGGCTCAGCAGATAGTGCTGATAAAAGCGGGAGAATCCCACTTCCAACTTCTGGCTGCACGGCTCAAGCGCCAGCGGGGCGGAAATGGCCACCGCGGCGTCCAGCGGAGCGTCGTTGCCCTGCAGACCCAGCAGACAGGCGAGCATATTGCCGCCGAGCGAGACGCCCACCGCGGCGGTCGGCACGCGACCCCACTCGCGTTGCAGCCAGTGCAGAAAATAGGTCGCGTCTTCGGTTTCGCCGGAGTGGTAGATGCGCTGCAGACGATTGGGCTCGCCACCGCAGCCGCGAAAATGCATGACGACCCCCAGCCAGCCGCGCGCCTGACAAGCCTGCATCAGGCCGTGCGCATAAGGGCTGCGAAAGTGACCTTCTAATCCGTGGAACATGACCATGCGCGGCTTATGACGCGCCTGAGCCGGATCTTCGCTCCATGCCAGATCGATGAAATCGCCGTCCGGTAACTCTAAGCGCTGCCAGTGCGGACGCAGCGTCACGCGGCGGCGCAGCAAGCGAGGCAGCAGCGTTTGCAGATGCGCGTTGGTAAACCCGCGCAGGGGCGTGAAGTGCTCGCCGTCCGGAGGGGCAAAATAGCTGGGGTAAAGGCTTGTCTGATGCATAACTCGCTGATAGCTTCGATAGGTTGTCTGCGTTTTGGGGTGAGGAGCACCCGAATATTCATGGAACTGAGTCTGTTTTTCTCAATGCTGGGCTTTTTATGGGTCGCTGCCATCACACCGGGCCCCAATAATATGTTACTTACCGCCTCAGGTGCTAATTTTGGTTTCTTGCGCACGCTGCCGCTGCTGCTGGGGATCATGATCGGTATGCAGGTCATGCTGCTGATGGTGGCGTTCGGGGTCGGCAGTCTGATCCTGCTTTATCCGTCGCTGCATCTGGTCCTGAAAATCGCGGGAAGCCTCTATTTGCTGTGGCTGGCCTGGAAAATTACCACCGCAAAATACGAGACGCTGGATACGCACCGTCCGGACGCCGCTCAAATGCCGTTCTGGCAGGGCGGATTGCTGCAGCTCATCAATCCGAAAGCGTGGCTGATGGCGCTGGGCGCGGTGGCCAGTTTTAGCCTGAGCGGCGCGGCCTATCTGCACTCGGTGCTGGCGATAAGCGTGGGCATGGCGCTGGTGAACCTGGTGTCTGGCCTGATCTGGATCGGTTTCGGCTCGCTGATTGGTCGCCTGCTGCACAGCCCGCGCGCCTGGCGGGCCTTTAATGTATTTATGGGCGTGCTGACCGCCGCGTGCGTCCTGCTGATTTGGTTCTAATCAGCTTGAGGCGCGCTCAATGCGCCTCCACGGCAGCACCTCGTGCACGACCTCGCTCTGCGGCTGGCGGATACGCTTGACCAACAGCTGCACGCTCCGGGCACCCATCTCATTCATGGGCTGTTCGATGGTCGTGAGCGGCGGATTGAGACTGCCGGTAAAGGAGATCCCGTCAAACCCCACCACGGCAAGATCTTCCGGCACACGCAGGCCAGCTTCCAGTGCCGCATGCACCACGCCGACGGCCAGCACGTCAGAGACGGCGAACACCGCATCCGGTCGCTCGGCCCCCGCCAGCAGCGTCTGTAGCGCCTGACTGCCCGCCTCGCACGACACTGTTTCGGCATAGGCAACGTTGCTAAACGGCAGACCCAGCTCCTCAACGGCGGCGCGGTAACCCGCTTCGCGCTGATGCGAATAGAGATAGCGCATATCGCAGTTTACCAGCGCAATGCGGCGAGAGCCCTTTTCCGCCAAATAGCGCACCGTTTCATAAGCCGCCTCTTTATTGTTGATTGAGACGCTGGACGCCGCGATAGCCGGATCGTACTCAGCGCACTGCACCCAAGGTGCATCGCCTATCAGCGGCTGCAGCTCATGCAAACAGGTTGCGGCATCCATGGTGATCACGCCATCTACCACTTTTCCCGTTAGCAGCGAGAGATAGGCAGATTCGCGATGAAACTGCGACGCCGAGTTGCACAGCAAGATGTGATAGCCCTGCGCTTCGGCTTCCGCCTCAATGCCTTGTACCACGCGTGAGCAGAAGGGATTGGTAATGTCAGAGATCAGCACCAGCAGCATATGGCTCTGCGAGGTACGCAGCTGGCGCGCCAGCAGATTAGGCTGATAGTCGCAGATATTTATTGCCGCAAGCACTTTGTCGCGGGTATCGGGCCGCACGCCAGGATGCTGATTTAACACCCGTGAAACCGTGGCTTTAGAGACGCCAGCCAGGCGTGCAACTTTCTCAATCGACATTGACGTCAGGACCATGACAGGAAAACAAAATAGTAACCTCTATCAATAACACAGTCGGCATGTGAGCGTATGACATTTTTAGTTAATTATGTCGTTTTTGCATTTGCGGCTTTTGCATACCGATACCCAAAGTTGATCTAAGAACCCATTGTCATAAGGGATAAGTTTTAATTCCTTTGTGAAACTATCCCCGCTGGCGACACTGCCGTCAGCACCTAACCTTGGGGAAAACGATGATGGCAATCAGAACAACGATAACGGCGGTGGCGCTTGCCCTGATGGCGTTTCAGGCACAGGCCGTGAACGTGACGGTGGCGTACCAAACCTCGGCAGAGCCCGCCAAAGTGGCGCAGGCCGACAACACCTTTGCGCAGGAAAGCGGCGCGACCGTTGACTGGCGCAAATTTGACAGCGGCGCCAGCGTGCTGCGCGCGCTGGCTTCCGGCGACGTGCAGATCGGAAACATAGGCTCCAGTCCGCTCGCGGTGGCGGCGACGCAGCAGCTGCCGATTGAGACGTTTTTGCTGGCGTCGCAGCTCGGCAGTTCAGAAGCGTTGGTGGTCAAGAAAAGCGTGCACGATCCCAAAGATCTGATCGGTAAACGCATTGCGGTGCCCTTTATCTCCACCACGCATTACAGCCTGTTAGCCGCCCTAAAACACTGGGGCATCAAACCGACCCAAGTGCAGTTGATCAATCTCCAGCCGCCCGCGATCGTCGCCGCCTGGCAGCGCGGTGATATCGACGCTGCCTATGTCTGGGCCCCGGCGGTGAACGCGCTGGAAAAAGAGGGGCGGGTGTTGACGGACTCGTCGCAGGTGGGGCAGTGGGGGGCGCCGACGCTGGATGTGTGGGTGGTGCGCAAAGACTTTGCTCAGCAGCATCCTGACATTGTTACCGCCTTTGCCCGCAGCGCCATCGCGGCGCAAAAAGCCTATCTGGATAATCCAGAGGCGTGGCTCAAACAGCCTGAAAACCTCAGCAAACTGGCGCGCCTCAGCGGCGTGCCGGAGAGCGACGTTCCGGCACTGGTAAAGGGCAACACTTACCTCACCGCGCAACAGCAAGTGACGCAGCTCGGCAAGCCGGTTAATCAGGCGATTGTGGATACCGCGCATTTCCTGAAAGAGCAGGGCAAAGTCCCCGACGCCGCAAGTGATTACAGCAGCTTCACCACGCCACGTTTTGTAGAACCCTTAACGCAGTAGCGGAGGCGATATGCTTAACCTCTCTCATGTTTATGCCCGCTATGGCAGCGCGCCGGTGCTACAGGATATTACGCTGCAACTCCATCCTGGCGACCTGATGGTGGTGCTGGGACCGTCGGGCTGTGGCAAGACCACGTTACTTAACTTGATTGCTGGCTTTTTGCCGTATGACGCCGGCGCGATCGCGCTCAATGGAGAGGCGGTAAAAGGGCCGGGCGCCGAGCGCGGCGTGGTGTTTCAGCATGAAGGCCTGCTGCCGTGGCGCACGGTGTTGGATAACGTGGCGTTTGGTCTGCAGCTGGCCGGTATGGGGAGATCGGAGCGTGATGCGATTGCGCGGCGGCTGCTTGAACAAGTGGGGCTGGCAGGCGCCGAATCGCGCTTTATCTGGCAACTCTCCGGTGGACAGCGCCAGCGCGTGGGGATTGCGCGTGCGCTGGCTGCGGACCCGCAACTGCTGTTGCTGGATGAACCCTTTGGCGCGCTGGACGCCTTCACGCGTGAACAGATGCAAACGCTGCTGCTGACGCTGTGGCGCGATACCGGTAAACAGATCCTGCTGATCACCCATGACATCGAAGAAGCCGTGTTTCTGGCCAGCGAACTGGTGCTGCTGTCGCCGGGGCCGGGGCGCGTGGTTGAGCGCCTGCGGTTGGATTTCGGCCAGCGCTTTGCTGCGGGAGAGCCGTGCCGCAGCATCAAATCCGATCCGGCGTTTATCGAACAGCGTGAATACGTGCTGCAACAGGTGTTCGCGCAGCGGGAGAACGCGCTATGAGCACGCTATTGGACAAAGCCCCCGTGCGCCGCAGCCTACGCTGGCCGCTGTCACGCTCGTTGACGCTTAGCCTGTTAAGCGTCGGGCTGCTGCTGGCGCTGTGGTGGAGCGTGACGACGCTGGGTCTGATTGCGCCGCTCTTTTTGCCGCCGCCGCAGCAGGTGCTGCGCAAGTTGTTGCTGATCGCCAGTCCGCAAGGCTTTATGGACGCCACGCTGTGGCAGCACTTGGTGGCAAGCCTGACGCGCATGCTGGTGGCCTTTTTCTGTGCTGCGCTGGTGGGGATCCCGGTGGGCATTGCCATGGGCTTAAGCCCGGTGGTGCGCGGCCTGCTCGATCCGCTGATTGAGCTCTACCGTCCTATCCCGCCGCTGGCCTACTTGCCGCTGATGGTGATTTGGTTCGGCATCGGCGAAACCGCCAAGATTCTGCTGATCGCGCTGGCGATTTTCGCGCCGGTTACGCTCTCAACGTTGGCTGGCGTGAAACAGGCGCAGCAGGTGCGGGTTCGCGCCGCGCAGTCGCTGGGGGCCACGCGCATGCAGGTGCTGCGCTTTGTGATTCTGCCGGGGGCGCTGCCTGAGATTTTAACCGGCTTACGCATTGGTCTCGGCGTCGGTTGGTCAACGCTGGTCGCAGCGGAGCTGATCGCCGCCACGCGGGGGCTGGGATTCATGGTGCAGTCCGCCGGGGAGTTCCTGGCCACGGACGTGGTGCTGGCGGGGATCGCGGTGATTGCCTTTATCGCTTTGTGTTTAGAACTGGGTTTACGCGCGCTGCAGCGCCGTCTGACGCCCTGGAGTGGAGAACAGCAATGAATGAACGCATTACTTTTACCGCGCTCGGCCCGCATATTGGCGCGCAGGTCAGCAACCTCGATCTTAGCCGTCCGCTGAGCGATGCGCAGTTTGAGCAGCTTTATCACGGCCTGCTGCGTCATCAGGTGCTGTTTCTGCGGGATCAGGCCATCACCCCCGCGCAGCAGCGGGCGCTGGCGGTGCGCTTTGGCGACTTGCACATCCATCCGGTTTATCCCCATGCCGAGGGCGTGGAAGAGATTATCGTGCTGGATACGCATCAGGATAACCCGCCGGACAATGACAACTGGCACACCGACGTCACCTTTATTGATACGCCGCCCGCCGTCGCGATTCTGGCCGCCAAGCAGCTGCCACCGAGCGGGGGCGATACGCTCTGGGCCAGCGGCATTGCGGCGTGGGAGGCCCTGTCAGAACCCTTTAAACAGTTGCTGAGCAGGCTGCAGGCCGAGCACGATTTTAAAAAATCGTTTCAGGAGTACAAATACCGTAAAACCGAGGCGGAGCATCAGCGCTGGCAGACCGCGGTGGCGAAGCATCCCCCGGTCGTGCATCCGGCGATGCGCACCCATCCGATCAGTGAGCGCAAAGCCTTGTTTGTGAACGAAGGCTTTACCACGCGGCTGTTGGGCGTCAGTGAAAAGGAGAGTGAGGCACTGCTTAATTTTCTGTTCTGGCACAGCGTGAAGCCGGAGTTCCAGGTGCGCTGGCGCTGGCAAGAGAACGATGTCGCTATCTGGGATAACCGCGTGACGCAGCACTACGCCAATGCCGATTACTACCCGGCACGGCGCGTGATGCACCGCGCCACGGTGTTGGGCGATAAGCCGGTGTAAGGCCGTGCACGTTGCACCGCGTTAGGCCGGTTTGCCCGACGGTTAACCGGCCAGCATCTGCTCCAGTTGCTCTTGCGCGTCCAGCCACGCCATTTCCACGTCTTCCAGCGCAGCTTTGCTCTCAGCCTGACGCTGCAGCGCGGCGGCAAGGTCAGCTTTGCGTGGCTGCTCGTAAATCGCGCTGTCGGCGAGCAGCGCTTCCGCTTCGCTGAGCTGGGTTTGCCACTTCGTCATCTGCTTTTCCAGCTTTTCAATCTCTTTGCGCAGCGGCTGCGTTTGCGCGCGCATTTCGGCCTCGCGGCGTTTCTGATCTTTGCGTGACTGGGCGCTGTTAGCGTTATCCTGCTTGGGCGCGGCATCCTGTTGGGCCTGCTGCTTTTGCAGATCGCTCAGCCACTGCTGATAATCATCAAGGTCGCCTTCAAAGACATCGACTTTGCGATCGTGCACCAGATAGAGGTCGTCCGTGGTGGAACGTAACAGGTGGCGATCGTGTGAGACCACCACCAGCGCGCCGTCGAAATCGATCAACGCTTCGGTCAACGCTTGGCGCATATCGAGATCCAAATGGTTTGTCGGCTCATCCAGCAGGAGCAAATTGGGACGCTGCCAGACAATCAGCGCCAGCACTAAGCGGGCTTTTTCACCGCCGGAGAAGCGCGCCGTGGCTTCAGAGACTTTGTCGCCCTGGAAGCCAAAACCGCCGAGATAGTCGCGCAATTGCTGCTCTAACGTTTGCGGCGCAAGGCGGGACAAATGCTGCAACGGCGACTCATCGGCCCGTAAAAACTCCAGCTGATGCTGCGCGAAATAGCCAAGCTTAATGCCTTTCGCCAGGCCGACTTTGCCCGCCAGCGGCTCAATTTCACCGGCTAACAGTTTAATGAGCGTCGATTTCCCCGCCCCGTTTCGCCCCAGCAGGCCAATGCGCGATCCCGGTACCAAATTAAGCTTGATGGCGTCGAGGATAATGCGCTCACCGTAGCCGGCGGTGACATTCTCCATCTTTAACAGCGGATTGGGCAGCGTCTCAGGCGCGCGAAACTGGAAGCTAAAGGGATTGTCGACGTGCGCGGGGGCGATCAGCTCCATTCGCTCCAGCATTTTAATCCGGCTCTGCGCCTGTTTGGCTTTGGTGGCCTGCGCACGGAAGCGGTCAATGTATTTTTGCAGGTGTGTGACTTTCTCCTGCTGACTTTGGTACAGCGCCTGCTGCTGCGCCAGCTTGGCCACGCGCTGACGCTCAAACGAGCTGTAGTTGCCGGTGTACTCGAACAGCGTTTGCTGTTCGATGTGGATAATTTTATCCACCACGGGATCAAGGAAGTCGCGATCGTGGGAGATCAGAATCAGCGTGCCTTCATAGCTTTTTAGCCAGCGCTCCAGCCAAATCACCGCATCGAGATCAAGGTGGTTGGTGGGTTCATCCAGCAGCAGCAGGTCGGAGCGGCACACCAGCGCCTGCGCGAGGTTAAGGCGCATGCGCCAGCCGCCGGAGAAATCGCTCACCGGCCGCATTAATTGTTCCTGGCTAAAGCCCAATCCGTGCAGCAGGCTGGCTGCACGGGCGTGTATGCTCCACGCCTGAATAGCGTCGAGTTTGCCGTGCACCAGCGCAATGGCGTTGCCGTCATTCTGTTCGTTGGCGCGCGCTAATTCAGACTCAAGCTGACGATATTCGCGGTCACCATCAATAACATATTCCAGCGCCGGTTTACTCAGCGCGGGCGTTTCCTGGTTTACCCAGGCCAGCGCCCAGCCACCGGGGAAGGTAAAACTTCCGGCGTCGCTGCTGATTTCGCCTTTGAGTAGGGCCAGCAGCGTTGATTTTCCGCAGCCGTTTTTGCCCACCAGACCCACCTTCTGACCGGGGTTAATGGTGGCCGTCGCGTTATCCAACAGCACGTGGGTGCCGCGGCGTATTTGTAAAGAGGAGAAGACAATCATAAGCGCCGTATCGTCAGAATATGTTAATTTACCGGCAACATAATTCGAGAATATTTGTTGCGTCGAGCATGGTAGCGGAATTCCGCTGCTGTGACGACGCTTTGGAGGGGAAGGATGTCGCAGCCGCCAAAAATCTTGCTGCTTTACGCCCATCCGGAGACACAGGATTCGATTGCTAATCGAGTTTTGCTGCAATCGGCTAAGGACCTTGAACACGTCACCGTGCACGATTTGTATGCCCATTATCCGGATTTTTTTATTGATATTCACTATGAGCAGCAGCTACTGCGTGACCATCAAATCATTGTGTTCCAGCACCCGCTTTACACCTATAGCTGTCCGGCGCTCTTGAAAGAGTGGTTCGACCGGGTGCTGTCGCGCGGTTTTGCCAGCGGTGTGGATGGCAATGCGCTGGAGGGCAAATATTGGCGCAGCGTGGTGACGACCGGTGAGCCGGAGACGGCCTACCACCACAGCGGCCTGAACCGCTATCCGATGAGCGACATTATGCGCCCCTTCGAGCTGACCGCGCAGATGTGCCGCATGCACTGGCTCACGCCGATGGTGATCTACTGGGCGCGTCGTCAGACGCCGGACGCGATGCGGCACGTCGCCCGGGCGTATGGTGAATGGCTCGCCTCTCCACTGCCGCAAGGAGGGTTGTAATGCAGGGTGAAACGTTACTGACTGCGGGGGTTATTTATCTCTGCGCGGCGGTGCTGGTGGTGCCGATCGCGGCCCGCATCGGCATTGGCGCGGTGTTGGGTTATTTGCTGGCAGGCATTGCCATCGGCCCGTGGGGGCTAGGTTTTATCAGTGATGTGGAAGAGATTCTCCATTTTTCTGAGCTGGGTGTGGTGTTCCTGATGTTTATCATCGGGCTGGAGCTGAACCCGGCAAAGCTGTGGGCGCTGCGCCGCTCGATTTTCGGCGTAGGTGCGGCGCAGGTGGTCATCTCCGCAGCCCTGCTGGGCGTGGTGCTGTGGCTCAGCGACTTTAGCTGGGAAGCGGCCGTGATTGGCGGAATCGGCTTGGCGATGTCCTCAACGGCCATGGCATTACAGCTGATGCGTGACAAAGGCATGAACCGCAGCGAGGCGGGCCAGCTAGGCTTTTCGGTGCTGCTGTTCCAGGATCTTGCGGTTATTCCGGCGCTGGCGCTGGTGCCGCTGCTGGCGGGGAGCGACAGCGGTTCGGTTGACTGGATGAAAGTGGGCATCAAGGTGCTGGCGTTTGCCGGTATGTTGATCGGCGGCCGCTATCTGCTGCGGCCCATTTTCCGCTTTATCGCCGCCTCAGGCGTGCGCGAAGTGTTCACCGCCGCCTCGCTGCTGCTGGTGCTGGGGTCGGCATTATTTATGGACGCGCTGGGGCTCTCGATGGCGCTGGGCACGTTTATCGCCGGTATTCTGCTGGCTGAAAGCGAGTACCGCCACGAGCTGGAAGTGGCGATCGAGCCGTTTAAAGGCCTGCTGCTGGGGCTGTTCTTTATTTCGGTCGGCATGGCGCTAAACCTCGGCGTCCTGTATACCCACATCGCAGAAATTTTGTTGGGCGTGGTGATCCTGGTGGCAGTGAAAACGCTGGTACTCTATGTGCTGGGACGCATTTATGGCCTGCGCAGCTCGGAGCGCCAGCAGTTTGCCTGCGTGCTCAGTCAGGGCGGTGAGTTCGCGTTCGTGCTGTTTTCTGCGGCTTCATCGGCCAAGCTGTTCAGCGGCGATCAGCTGCCGCTGCTGCTGGTCACGGTGACGCTTTCCATGATGACCACGCCGCTGCTGATGCAGGGCGTTGACAGGCTGCTGGCGCACCGCTTTAACGAGACCGACGATCACGGTGAAAAACCCTTTGTCGAAGACGATCAGCCGCAGGTGATTGTGGTGGGCTTTGGGCGCTTTGGTCAGGTGGTGGGACGCTTGCTGATGGCGAACAACAAGCGCATTACCGTGCTGGAGCGTGACATTTCCGCCGTCAGCCTGATGCGGAAATACGGCTATAAGGTTTATTACGGTGATGCCACCGAGCTTGAGCTGTTGCGGGCGGCGGGCGCGGAGAATGCGCAATCTATCGTGGTGACCTGCAGCAATCCCGAAGATGCCATGACGATTGTGCACCTGTGTCAGCAGCATTTCCCGCATCTGGAAATTCTGGCGCGCGCGCGTGGCCGCGTGGAAGCGCATGAGCTGCTGCAGGCCGGCGTGACGCTGTTTTCACGCGAAACGTTCTCCAGTGCGCTGGAGCTGGGGCGCAAGGCCCTTATTTCGCTGGGGATGCATCCGCACCAGGCCCAGCGTGCGCAGCAGCATTTCCGCCGTCTTGATATGCGGATGCTGCGTGAGCTGGTGCCGAGCCATGGTGACAGTGCGCAGGTCTCACGCGTCAGAGAGGCGCGGCGCGAGCTGGAGGACATCTTCCAGCGTGAGATGCAGCATGAAAAACGCCAGATTGACGGCTGGGATGACGAGTAGGGCTACACTTTAGGTATCCGCTCATTCAATGACGGTTAGGAAACAGTATGCGTAAACGTTTTATTGCCGGTGCGGTTTGCCCGCACTGCCAGGAAAAAGACACGCTGGCGATGTGGCGTGAGAATAATGTTGATGTAGTGGAGTGCGTTAAGTGCGGCCATCAGATGCGCGAAGCCGATAAGCAGGCGCGCGATCAGGTGCGCAGCAATGAACAGGTCATCGGCATTTTTCATCCTGAGTAGCGTGATGGCTCAGCTTTTTTTCAGCCTGGACTTACAGCGGGATTGAATTCCGTTACAATCGTGGCCATTAACGCTGAGCAGTAAGCAACGACGCTTCTGTTGGCATTCTCAGTTTTAAGCCTTTCTGGTTGGTTATTGCACGCAAAAATAGACCAATGAGACGGGACCTTAGCTCTCAACGGTTAGGAGATATCATGAAAGTAGCAAAAGACCTGGTGGTGAGCCTGGCGTATCAGGTTCGTACCGAAGACGGTGTGTTGGTTGACGAGTCACCGGTGAGTGCACCGTTGGACTATCTGCACGGTCATGGTTCCCTGATTTCTGGTCTGGAAAAAGCGCTGGAAGATCATGCGGTAGGTGACAAGTTTGACGTGCATATCCCTGCTAACGATGCGTACGGTCAGTATGATGACAATCTGGTTCAGCGCGTGCCTAAAGATGTGTTCATGGGCGTAGACGAACTGCAGGTTGGCATGCGTTTCCTGGCAGAAACCGATCAGGGTCCGGTACCGGTTGAAATCACCGAAGTGGAAGATGAGCACGTGGTGGTCGACGGCAACCACATGCTGGCGGGCCAGAACCTTAACTTCAACGTTGAGGTGGTTGCCATTCGTGAAGCCACGGAAGAAGAGATCGCACACGGTCACGTCCACGGCGCGGACGGTCATCACCACGATCACGACCACGATCACGGCGAAGGCAGCTGCGGCAGCCACGGCGGTTGCGGTTGCAGCCACTGAGTTTTGTCGTCACGTGAAAAAGGCCACCGTTGGGTGGCCTTTTTTTTGCCTGATTTACCGGGTCCGCACCGTCGTTTAGTAGTGCGGTGGCGGTGTCTCTTCCGACTGTGAGGCAACCAGCGACGGTGCAGCCGCTTTCACTTTGTCCACCAGCAAACGCACCTGTTCACGTATTTTACTCATCTCTAGCTCGTGCTGGGTGACGGTCTGGTTGAGCTGCTCGATAGTGTCTTCCTGGAAAGCGAGTTTACTCTCTAACGCCTCAAGACGTTGTTCCCACTCTGCTTGTTGCATTCTCTCTTCCTCTGCTTCGTCCGGCGCCGTAGCGCACTTTTGCGCGTAATTTTACGGCGTTTGCTGACAGAATCACCCGATATTTACCGTTATTATCACCGGATGGTTGAAATCTGGGCCTGCGCCATCATCTCTGATGAAACTTCCTGACGCAAAAAAGGTCGGAAGTTAGCCGGACTAATTACGCCGTGGGAGTGTTCGCCGCTGCCACGTAAAGTTATAGTGTGGGCCACTGTCCGCAATGATTCCCGAGGTGATGAGCTTCGGTTTTGGAGAAAGGATGAAATCACTGTTTAAAGTCACATTGTTAGCTACCACGATGGCCGTTGCGCTGAATGCCCCGCTGGCAATGGCTGCTGAGACCGCGGCTGCGCCAGCAGATGCTGTTCAGGCTGCGCCGCAGGCACCGAAAAATGCTGCCTTCAAAAATGAAGATGAGCAATCCGCTTATGCGCTGGGTGCGTCACTGGGACGCTACATGGACAATTCTCTAAAGGAACAAGAGAAACTGGGCATCAAACTGGACAAAGATCAGCTGATTGCTGGCGTTCAGGATGCGTTCGGCGGCAAGAGCAAACTTTCCGATCAGGAAATCGAGCAAACCCTGCAGTCCTTTGAAGGCCGCGTAAAGGGCGCCGCTCAGGCGAAGATGGAAAAAGACGCGAAAGAAAATGCCGATAAAGGCAGCGCTTACGCCGAAAAATTCGCCAAAGAAAAAGGCGTGAAGAAAACCGAATCGGGCTTGCTGTATCAGGTTGAGAAAGAGGGCACCGGCGCCGTGCCAAAAGACAGTGATACCGTTGTGGTTAACTACAAAGGCACGCTGGTCGACGGTACCGAGTTTGATAACTCCTACACGCGCGGCGAACCGCTGTCGTTCCGTCTTGACGGTGTGATTCCAGGCTGGACGGAAGGCCTGAAGCACGTGAAGAAAGGCGGTAAAATCAAGCTGGTGATTCCACCGAACCTGGCGTATGGCAAAAACGGCGTACCGGGCATCCCGGCAAACTCTACGCTGGTGTTTGACGTTGAGCTGCTCGACATCAAACCTGCGCCAAAAGCGGATGAAAAAGCGCAGGCGCCTGCCGCTGACGATAAAAAAGCGCAGTAATTGTGCTGACGTGCCGCCGCCTTCGGGCGGCGGTTTCTTTTCGACTTCTCTCCTTGCCTCTTGCCTTGTGCTCTTGTCCGCGGGAATTATCAAAGCTCTGGCTAAAAACCCTGACATTTGCCAGACTATCGGCTGCATAATGATCATCTAATACGAGTCTGCCCCTGAGCTGTCGAGACAGGCTCCAGCCATTTTAGGGTAATGTCTTCGATGTCTAATCCATTCAATCCCGGCGAACTGACTGATTTCGATTTACTCGAGCAGCGTCCGTTTGAGCAGGCCGACTACGATATTCTCAAATCCTATGAAGCGGTGGTGGACGGGCTGGCAATGCTGATCGGTTCGCACTGTGAAATCGTGCTGCATTCCCTGGAAGATTTAAAACGCTCTGCGGTGCGTATTGCCAACGGGGAGCACACCGGTCGTCAGGTCGGCTCGCCGATAACCGATTTAGCGCTGCGCATGCTGCACGATATGCATGGCGCCGACAGCAATGTGTCCCGCGCCTATTTCACCCGCGCCAAGAGCGGCGTGCTAATGAAGTCGGTGACGATTGCGATTCGCAACCGCCAGCAGCGCGTGATCGGTTTGCTTTGCATCAATATGAACCTCGATGTGCCGTTTTCGCAGATCATGTCGACTTTTATGCCGCCAGAGATGCAGCAGGTGGATTCCAACGTGAACTTTGCCAGCTCCGTGGAAGACCTGGTTACCCAGACGCTGGAATTTACCATTGAAGAAGTCAGTGCGGATCGCAACGTGTCCAACAACGCCAAGAATCGCCAGATTGTGCTCAATCTCTATGAAAAGGGCATTTTCGACATTAAAGACGCGATCAACCAAGTGGCTGAACGTCTGAATATCTCGAAGCACACGGTGTATCTTTATATTCGCCAGTTCAAGAGCGGCGACTTTCAGGGGCAGGAGCGCTGATGCGTTACACCTTGCTGGTCACCGGCCCGGCCTATGGCACGCAGCACGCCAGCAGCGCGTTGCTGTTCGCGCGCGCGTTACTCAACGCCGGCCACCAGCTTGAGAGCGTGTTTTTTTACCGCGAGGGCGTGCTCAATGCGAATCAGCTGACTGCACCTGCCAGCGATGAGGTGGACATGGTGCGCGAATGGCATCGTCTCCAGCAAGCGAGCGGCGCCGCGCTGAATGTGTGCGTGGCGGCCGCGCTGCGTCGCGGCGTGACGGATAGCCAGGAAGCCGCACGCTTACAGCTGGCGGCGAGTAATCTGCAGCCAGGCTTTGCGCTCAGCGGCTTAGGTGCACTGGCAGAAGCGGCGCTGCATTGCGATCGCCTGGTACAGTTTTAATGAACCGCGTGGCCTTTCTGTTTACTCAGGCCCCGCACGGCAGCAGCGCTGGCAGGGAAGGGCTGGATGCGGTGCTGGCAACGGGCGCGTTCAGCGATGATATCGGCCTGTTTTTTATCGGCGATGGGGTGTTACAGCTTACCTGTGAGCAGCAGCCGGAAAAAATTCTGGCGCGAAACTATATTGCAACCTTTGGCGTGCTTGCGCTGTATGACATTGAGCAGTGCTATGTGTGCGAATCGTCGCTGCGGGCGCGCGGCATGCATCCCGAGGCCGCGCGCGTGCTGAACGCCGACGTTGTCGATGCGCCTTCGCTGCGCCAGGCACTGGCACGCTTTGACCGAATAATTCGTTTTTGAGAACCCACTATGCTCTTTACGCTGCTGCACTCTCCCTGGCAATGCGATCTCAACAGCCTGCTGCTATTGGTGAAGCAAGGCGACGATCTGCTGCTGCTGCAGGATGGGGTTACCGCTGCGCTGGACGGAAGTGAAGCGCTGCAAAAATTGCTGGCTTCACCTGCGACGCTGTGGGTACTGGAAGACGATGCGGCTGCACGTGGCATTACTGCTCAAATTTCAACCCGTGTGACAATGCTGGACTATACTGGTTTCGTTAACTTGACGGTAAAGCACCAGCAGCAGATTGCCTGGTGACAGCGAAAACCTGGTTATTTCTTGACACCCTTTTGACACAGCCCTAAAATTCTGCCTCCTCGTAGCAATGCGAGGCGATTTATTACGTGTTTACGAAGCAAAAGCTAAATCCAGGAGCTATTTAATGGCAACAGTTAACCAGCTGGTTCGCAAGCCACGCGTTCGTCAGGTTGCTAAAAGCAACGTGCCGGCGCTGGAAGCCTGCCCGCAAAAACGTGGTGTTTGTACTCGTGTTTACACCACCACTCCAAAAAAACCAAACTCCGCACTGCGTAAAGTCTGCCGTGTGCGTTTGACCAACGGTTTTGAAGTCACCTCCTACATCGGTGGTGAAGGTCACAACCTGCAGGAGCACTCCGTGATCCTGATCCGTGGCGGTCGTGTTAAAGACCTGCCAGGTGTGCGTTACCACACCGTTCGTGGCGCGCTGGACTGCTCAGGTGTTAAAGACCGTAAGCAGGCTCGCTCCAAGTATGGTGTGAAGAAGCCAAAGGCTTAATGGTTCTCCGTTAAGTAAGGCCAAACGTTTTAACTTAAATGTCAAACTGAACTCGTAGAGTTTTGGACAATCCTGAATTAACAACGGAGTATTTCCATGCCACGTCGTCGCGTCATTGGTCAGCGTAAAATTCTGCCGGATCCTAAGTTCGGATCAGAGCTGCTGGCTAAATTTGTAAATATCCTGATGGTAGATGGTAAAAAATCTACTGCTGAATCTATCGTCTACACCGCGCTTGATACCCTGGCTCAACGCGCTGGTAAAGACGGACTGGAAGCGTTCGAGGTTGCTCTCGAGAACGTGCGTCCGACTGTCGAAGTTAAGTCACGTCGCGTTGGTGGTTCTACCTACCAGGTTCCAGTTGAAGTACGTCCGGTTCGTCGTAATGCCCTGGCAATGCGTTGGATCGTAGAAGCTGCTCGTAAACGCGGTGATAAATCAATGGCTCTCCGCCTGGCGAACGAACTTTCTGATGCTGCAGAAAACAAAGGTACTGCAGTTAAGAAACGTGAAGACGTTCACCGCATGGCTGAAGCCAACAAGGCGTTCGCACACTACCGCTGGTAACAGTTACGTAGTTGTTGTTAAACCAGCGGGCGCTCAAACAGCCAACCCGCTGGGGTCGACTAACTTTGAACGTCCGAAAAACCGAGGAATAAAATGGCTCGTACAACACCCATTGCGCGCTACCGTAACATCGGTATCAGTGCACACATCGACGCCGGTAAGACTACTACTACCGAACGTATTCTGTTCTACACCGGTGTAAACCACAAAATCGGTGAAGTTCACGATGGCGCAGCAACGATGGACTGGATGGCTCAGGAGCAGGAGCGTGGTATTACCATCACCTCTGCTGCGACCACAGCATTCTGGTCTGGTATGGCTAAGCAGTTTGAGCCGCACCGCATCAACATCATCGACACCCCTGGACACGTTGACTTCACCATCGAAGTAGAACGTTCCATGCGTGTGCTCGACGGCGCAGTAATGGTTTACTGTGCAGTAGGTGGCGTGCAGCCACAGTCTGAAACCGTATGGCGTCAGGCAAACAAATATAAAGTTCCACGCATCGCGTTCGTTAACAAAATGGACCGCATGGGTGCTAACTTCCTGAAAGTTGTAGGCCAGATCGAAGCGCGTCTGGGTGCAACTCCAGTTCCACTGCAGCTGGCTATCGGCGCAGAAGAAAACTTCACCGGTGTTGTTGACCTGATCAAAATGAAGGCCATCAACTGGAACGATGAAGATGCAGGCGTGACCTTCGTTTACGAAGATATCCCAGCAAACATGCAGGAACTGGCAGAAGAGTGGCGTGGCAAGCTGATTGAAGCTGCTGCAGAAGCCTCTGAAGAGCTGATGGAGAAATTCTTCAGCGGCGAAGAGCTGAGCGAAGAAGAGATCAAATCTGCTCTGCGTAAGCGCGTACTGAACAACGAGATCATCCTCGTGACCTGTGGTTCTGCATTTAAGAACAAAGGTGTTCAGGCGATGCTGGATGCCGTTATTGAATATCTGCCAGCGCCAACTGACGTTACCGCTATTAACGGTATTCTGGACGACGGTAAAGATACGCCAGCAGTTCGTCACTCAAGTGATGAAGAGCCATTCGCTGCGCTGGCGTTCAAAATCGCCAACGACCCGTTCGTGGGCAACCTGACCTTCTTCCGCGTTTACTCCGGTATCGTGAAGTCAGGCGATACCGTACTGAACTCCGTGAAGTCTGCGCGTGAGCGTCTGGGCCGTATCGTACAGATGCACGCCAACAAGCGTGAAGAGATCAGCGAAGTTCGCGCAGGCGACATCGCGGCAGCAATCGGTCTGAAAGATGTGATCACCGGTGATACCCTGTGTGATCCCGCTAACCCGATTATCCTGGAGCGCATGGAGTTCCCAGAGCCGGTAATCTCGATCGCCGTTGAGCCGAAAACCAAAGCTGACCAGGAAAAAATGGGTCTGGCTCTGGGTCGTCTGGCGAAAGAAGACCCATCATTCCGCGTATGGACTGATGAAGAGTCTAACCAGACCATCATCGCAGGTATGGGTGAGCTGCACCTCGACATCATCGTTGACCGTATGAAGCGTGAATTCAACGTTGAAGCGAATATCGGTAAACCACAGGTAGCGTATCGCGAAGCGATCCGTTCTAAAGTGACCGGTATCGAAGGTAAACACGCCAAGCAGTCTGGTGGTCGTGGTCAGTATGGTCATGTTGTTATCGACATGTACCCACTGGAGCCGGGTTCAAACCCGAAAGGCTACGAGTTTGTTAACGACATCAAAGGTGGTGTGATTCCTGGTGAATACATCCCTGCCGTTGATAAAGGTATCCAAGAGCAGCTGAAGTCTGGTCCACTGGCGGGTTACCCGGTAGTTGATCTGGGCGTGCGCCTGCACTTCGGTTCTTACCATGACGTTGACTCCTCTGAGCTGGCGTTTAAACTGGCCGCGTCTCTTGCCTTCAAAGATGGCTTTAAGAAAGCGCAGCCTGTTCTGCTTGAGCCAATCATGAAGGTTGAAGTAGAAACTCCAGAAGAGAACACCGGTGACGTTATCGGTGACCTGAGCCGCCGTCGTGGTATGCTCAAAGGTCAGGAATCTAACGCGACTGGCGTTCAGATTCACGCTGAAGTACCGCTTTCCGAAATGTTCGGTTATGCAACTCAGCTGCGTTCTCTGACCAAAGGCCGTGCTTCTTACTCCATGGAGTTCCTGAAGTACGATGATGCGCCGAACAACGTCGCTCAGGCCGTTATTGAAGCTCGTGGCAAATAAGGCTACGGTTTAAAAATTGTGAACTGATGCCTTCATCAATGATGAAGGCATAACGTAAGGATTATCGCCATGGCGAAAGAGCAATTTCAGCGTAACAAACTGCACGTAAACGTGGGCACCATCGGTCACGTTGACCACGGTAAAACCACCCTGACTGCAGCTATCACCACCGTACTGGCTAAAACCAACGGCGGCCAGGCTCGTGCATTCGACCAGATCGACAGCACCCCTGAAGAAAAAGCACGTGGTATCACCATCAACACCGCACACGTAGAGTACGAAACCGCTG
>NZ_JAJSDX010000013.1 GCF_021272205.1 Pantoea sp. Mb-10
ACGCCGGTCCGTCAGGAAGGCTGAGGGAGTGAAGGCACCGCGCAGCGGCGAGTGGGGCTGGCGCAGGGCCGGGGAGTGCAGAGGGCGCGGCCTGGCGCCCTCTGCTCGGTCGCCGCTACGCGGCAAAAGCACCTGCCAGTGTCATGGCGAACGAAACACGCTCCGTGCCAGCGAGAAAGCACCACAGCCACTGCCCGTGGCGAATCTACCCTCTGCTCGGTCGCCGCAGCGCGGCAAAAGCATCTGCCAGTGCCATGGCGAACGAAAGTTGCACCGTGCAGCGAGGAAGCTTCGCCGCTGCCTGCGGCATAAGCCCGCCACTGCAAGTGGCAAAAAACTACTTTTTCTCTCCCTTCGACATATTATCCAACCACCCCATCACAAAGGCCGACAGCACAAACGTCAGGTGGATAATCACGTACCACATCAGCTTGTCGCTGGCGACGTTGCGCGCGTCCATAAAAATGCGCAGCAAATGGATGGAGGAGATGGCGACAATCGACGCGGCGACTTTATTTTTCAGCGAGCCGGAGTCCATTTTCCCCAGCCAGCTTAACTTTTCCTGGCTCTCATCGATATCCAGCTTGGAGACGAAGTTCTCATAGCCCGAGAGCATCACCATCACCAGCAGGCCGCCAACCAGCGTCATGTCCACCAGCGACAGCAGCAGCAAAATCAAATCGTTCTCGGCAATGCTGAAAATGTTGGGCAGCAGATGAAAGATTTCCTGAAAGAACTTGATGGTAAGCGCCAGCAGCCCCAGCGAAAGTCCAATGTAAACAGGAGCCAGCAGCCAGCGCGATGCATACATCAGGTTTTCGATAAAACGTTCCATAATTTCTCATCAATCAACAAACAAGAGGCCGAGTATACCCGAAGCTGTGTGAAGTTATTTCAACCCCTCTTCTGAAATTTCTGGCGCGGTAGGCAGCGGCAGCGACAGGCGAAACGCCGCGCCACCTTCCGGACGATTCTCCGCCCAGATACGTCCCTGATGCGACTCAATAATGGTTTTGCTAATGGCCAACCCCAAGCCGACGCCCGGCACCGCCGATTCCTTATCGCCGCGCACAAACTTGTCGAAAATACGCGTGATGTTCTCGTCGGGGATCCCCGGGCCGTTATCCCATACTGCAATCTCCAACCGCGCTTTATCACACCAGGCGCGAATGCCGTGCTGCGCGGCGTTGCCCGCGTATTTCAGGCTGTTTTCGATCAGATTGGTAAACACGCGCTCCAGCATAGTGCTGTCACCTTTGATAAGAACCATCTCCGACGGCAGATCCATCGCTAAATGATGGCCCTTCAGCAACGGCGCCATATTACTGAGCGCCGCGCCAATCACTTCATCCAGCGCAACCCACTCCTCGCGCAGGTTCAAGCCGCCAGACTGGATGCGCGCCATGTCCAGCATATTGCTGACCAGACGAATGGTGCTCAACGTCTGCTCGCGGATCTGACTGGCCTGCGCCACATATTTCGAATTGTCGTTGGCCAGGTCGAGCATCAGCATCTCTGCCTGGCCAAATAGCACGGTCAGCGGCGTACGCAGATCGTGCGACAGCGCCGAAAGCAGCGCGTTACGCAGCTGTTCGCGCTCGGCGGCGAGGCGTGAGGCGGCTTCACTTTGCGACAGCGTCATGCGCTCCAGCGCGTTGGCGATCAGTACCGTAAAGGTGTCGACCAGCCGCTGCTGCTCGGGGATCATCAGCTGGCGCAGATTTTCAGGCTCTACCACCAGCAGGCCGCGACAAAGGTTACCGCTTTTAAGCGGCAGGATTTGATAGGGCACGGCGGGCAGCGTATCGGTGCCCGCGCCCGCCGGTTGGCCTTTGCTAAAGCTCCATTTGGCGATGCCGGTGTCCGGCGGCGTGCCGCTCACCGCCTCGCCCACCGTCTGTAATTCGCCCTGCTCGTTCGGCAGCAGCAGCTGACTACGCGCCTGCAGCGTCACATCAATTACCCGCTGGCTGGTGGCGGCAATATCCTGCGGCGTCAGGGCGCTACCCAGCGATTTTGCCATCTCATAAAGATGCCGCGCGCGCTGCTCGCGGTAGCGCGCCACCTTGGCCTGATAGCGCACGCCCGCCGTGAGATTTCCGACAATCACGCCGACCGCCAGCATCACCGCAAAGGTCACTAAATACTGTAAATCCGACACCGCCACCGTGCCGGTGGGCGCAACGAAGAACAGGTCAAACGCCAGAATGTTGATCACCGTGGCAAATACCGACGGCCAGCGCCCGTAACGCAGCGCCACCAGCACCACGGCCAGCAGGTAAATCATCACGCCGTTCGCCGGGTCAAACTCCACCAGCAGCCAGCGTCCGGCAGTGGTCACCAGCACGCACAGCAGCAGCGCCATCAGGCAACCGCGCAAATGGCGACGCCATTTGTCGCTGCTGGCCGGTTTGTTGCCCAGCGGATGCGGCGCATCACGCACCGGCTCATCTAACGCCACCACCAGCAAATCCAGATCCGGTCCCAGCTTGCCCAGCCGCTGGGCAAAGCTGTCGCGCCGCCAGCGGCGCTGCGGCTGGCGACCGGTGACGATCTTGCCAAGGTTGTGTTCTCGCGCGTAGCGCAACACCGCGCGCGCTTCGTCCGGATCGGAGAGCGTGGCGGTTTCCGCGCCCAGCTCCTGCGCCAGTTGCAGCGTGCGCAGAATGCCGCGCCGCCGCGTTTCCGGCAGGCGATTCAGGCGTGGGGTTTCGACGTAGACCGCGTGCCATTCGCTGCCGAGCCGCGCCGCAAGGCGTGCCGCGGTGCGCACCAGCTTTTCACTGCCGGTATCATCACCGATGCACAGCAGAATGGCATCGCGCGTGTGCCACACCTTGTCGCGGCCCTGCCGATCGCGCCAGGCGCGCATCTGATCGTCCACCCGATCGGCGGTGCGCCGCAGCGCCAGCTCGCGTAGCGCGAACAGGTTGCCCTTGCGGAAAAAGTTTTCAATGGCGCGCTCGGCGCGGTCACCGACGTAAACTTTGCCCTCTTTGAGCCGCTGGCGCAGATCGTCCGGCGGCAGATCCACCAGCACCACCTCATCGGCGCTGTCAAAGAAGGGATCGGGCACGGTTTCGCGCACCTGAATGCCCGTGATACCCGCCACCACATCGTTCAGGCTCTCAAGGTGCTGCACGTTCACCGTGGTGATGACGTCAATGCCCGCCTCTAGCAGCTCCTCAATGTCCTGCCAGCGTTTGGGATGCCGTGAGCCCTGCACGTTGGTGTGCGCCAGCTCATCCATCAGGATCACCGCCGGGTGGCGCGCCAGCGCCGCATCAAGGTCAAATTCGGCGTGGCGGGAGCGGCCGGTGGGGCGTCGCGGTAAAATCGCCAGCCCGGTGAGCAGCGCCGCCGTCTCTTCGCGCCCGTGCGTTTCCACTACGCCAACCAGCACGTCGAGCCCCTGCCCGCGCAGGCGCTGCGCCTCTTGCAGCATGGCGAAGGTTTTTCCTACGCCCGCGCAGGCCCCGAAATAGATTTTCAGCTTGCCGCGATGGCTGTCGCTGTGGTTAAGCAGTAGCGCATCGGGATCGGGGCGCAGTACATCATCATCGGTATCGTTCAATGCAGCGGTCCATTAAGTTAAGTCAGCGCCTGCGTCGGCCTGCGCGGGTTTATTGCTGAAGCGCGTCCAGCGCCCGGTTCAGTTGCAGCACGTTCACCGTCTCTTCGCCGATAAACGGCAGCAGCGGATGGGCGGTGTGGCGATCGATCATCGCCTGCACGTCTTCCAGCGCCATCTTGCGCGCCGCCGCCACGCGCGGTGCCTGCCACAGCGCCGCGGCGGGCGAGATATCGGGATCGAGGCCGCTGGCGGACGCGGTTACCAGCTCAACCGGCACGGTGGCAGAAGCCTGCGGATTGGCGCTGCGCAGCGCCGCCACGCGTTCGGTCACGGCTTTATCCAGCGCGGGATTACTCGCCGCCAGATTACTGCCGCTGGACGCCATGGCGTTATAGGGCGCATCGCCCGTGGCGGAAGGCCGTCCCCAGAAGTAACCGGGCTGGCTGAAAGCCTGCCCAATCTCCTCTGAACCGCGCACCACGCCATGCTGTTCAATCAGCGAGCCGTTGGCCTGCGCCGGGAACAGCCACTGCGCTAACGTGGTGGTGACCAAAGGATATGCCGCGCCGGTGAGCAGCGTCAGCACCAATAACAATACAATAGCCGGACGTAACTGACTCATTTCTCTTCTCCTTAAACCAGACCGGACAGCGTCAGTAACACATCAATGGCTTTGATGCCGATAAACGGCACCACGATGCCGCCCACGCCGTAAATCCACAGGTTGCGACGCAGCAGCGCCGCCGCGCTCATTGGTCGGTAACTCACCCCTTTTAGCGCCAGCGGAATCAAGAACACGATCACCAGCGCGTTGAAAATCACCGCCGACAAGATGGCGGAGTTGGGCGAGTGCAGCGCCATAACGTTAAGCGCGTTGAGCTGCGGATAGGTGGCCGCAAACGCCGCCGGAATAATGGCGAAATACTTTGCCACGTCGTTGGCGATACTGAAGGTGGTGAGCGATCCGCGCGTCATCAGCATCTGTTTACCGATATGCACCACTTCCAGCAATTTGGTGGGGTTGGAGTCGAGATCGACCATGTTCCCCGCCTCTTTTGCCGCTTGCGTACCGGAGTTCATGGCCACTGCCACGTCGGCCTGCGCCAGCGCGGGCGCATCGTTGGTGCCGTCACCGGTCATCGCCACCAGCCGCCCTTCTGCCTGATACTGGCGAATCAGCGCCAGCTTGGCTTCTGGCGTTGCTTCTGAGAGAAAATCATCCACGCCCGCTTCCGCCGCGATGGCCGCCGCCGTAAGCGGGTTGTCGCCGGTGATCATCACCGTTTTAATGCCCATTTTGCGCAGTTCGGCAAAGCGCTCTTTGATACCGCCTTTAACGATATCTTTCAGCGCCACCACGCCCAGCACCTGCGCACCCTCGGCCACCACCAGCGGCGTCCCCCCGGCGCGCGCCACCTCTTCAACGCTGGCGTTAACCTGGCTCGGGAAGCTGCCGTTGCTGGCTTCAATGTGGCGGCGCACCGCATCTACCGCCCCTTTGCGGATCAAGCGGTCCTGGACGTTAACGCCGCTCATGCGCGTTTGCGCCGAGAACGGAATAAAGGTCGCCCCCATGCTGCTGAGATCGCGCTCGCGCAGGTTAAATTTCTGCTTCGCCAGCACCACAATGCTGCGCCCCTCCGGCGTTTCATCCGCCAGCGAGGCCAGTTGTGCGGCGTCGGCCAACTGCTGTTCGGTGACGCCCGGCGCGGGCAGAAACTGCGTCGCCTGGCGATTACCGAGCGTGATGGTGCCGGTTTTATCCAGCATCAGCACGTCCACATCGCCTGCCGCTTCCACGGCGCGGCCGCTGGTGGCAATGACGTTAGCGCCCAGCATGCGGCTCATGCCCGCTACGCCAATCGCCGATAGCAGGCCGCCGATGGTCGTCGGAATCAGACACACCAGCAGCGCCACCAGCACCGTCACGCTCACCGGCGTGCCGCCCCAGGCGGAAAACGGCCACAGGGTGGCGGTCGCCAGCAGGAACACCAGCGTCAAAGAGACCAGCAAAATCGTCAGCGCGATCTCGTTCGGCGTTTTGCGGCGTTTGGCACCTTCGACCATGGCGATCATACGATCGAGGAAGGTTTCCCCCGGATTGACGCTGCACTGAATGACCAGCCAGTCAGAGAGGATGCGCGTGCCGCCGGTGACCGAGGCAAAATCCCCGCCCGACTCGCGGATCACGGGCGCAGACTCACCAGTAATGGCGCTCTCGTCCACCGATGCGCCCCCCTCCAGCACTTCTCCATCGCAGGGGATAATATCGCCGGCTTCCACCAGCACCACGTCGCCTTTGCGCAGCGTGTCGGCGGAGACGCTCTGCCAGCTGGCGCCGTAGCGCGGCTCGCCGAGCTTTTTCGCCTCGCTGGTTTTCTTCACGCCTTTTAAACTGTTGGCCTGCGCCTTACTGCGCCCTTCCGCCAACGCTTCCGCCAGGTTAGCAAACAGCACGGTAAACCACAGCCACACCGCGATGGCGCCGGTGAAGGCGGCGCTGCCGCTCAGCTGGCCCATCGCCATGCCAACGGCCAGCAGCGTCGTCAGGACGCTGCCCAGCCACACCATAAACATCACCGGATTGCGCACCTGCACGCGCGGATCGAGTTTTTTCAGCGCATCAAGCAGGGCGATATTAAGCAGATGCCCATCGAACAGCGCCAGTTGTTGACGACTCATGATTCCGTTATCCCTGAGTGAGTTGCAGATGTTCCGCTACCGGGCCCAATGCCAGTGCGGGAATGAAAGTCAGCGCCCCAACCAGCAACACGGTACCGATCAGCAGCGCAATAAACAGCGGACCGTGCGTCGGCAGCGTGCCGTTACCCACCGGCTGAATGCGTTTTACCGCCAGCGAACCGGCAATCGCCATCACCGGAATGATGATGCCGAAGCGGCCCAGCAGCATGCAGACGGCCAGCAGCAGATTCCAGAACGGCGTGTTGGCGCTGAGTCCTGCAAAGGCGCTGCCGTTGTTGTTGGCCGCCGATGAAACGGCGTAAAGCACTTCGCTGAAGCCGTGAATGCCCGGATTGGCCATGCCCGCGCGCCCAGCCTCGGTCATCATCGCCAGCGCCGTGCCCAAGAGCACCAGCGTCGGCGTGACCAGAATCGCCAGCGCGGTCATTTTCATCTCCCACACGTCGATCTTCTTGCCCATGTACTCCGGCGTGCGGCCAATCATGAGCCCGGCGATAAACACGCCCAGCAGCACAAACAGCAGCATGCCGTACAGGCCTGCGCCCACGCCGCCAAATACCACTTCACCTAACTGCATCAGCCACATCGGCACCATGCCGCCCAGTGCGGTAAAGGAATCGTGCATGGCGTTGACCGCGCCACAGGAAGCCGCCGTAGTGATCACCGCAAACAGGCTGGAGTTGAGAATGCCGAAGCGCGTCTCTTTGCCTTCCATGTTGATGGCGCTGTCCGCGCCCAGCGTCAGGAAGTGCGGATTTCCCCGAACTTCGGCCCACATCACGGCGATGACCGCCAGCACAAACATGATGCTCATGGCCCATAGCAGCATGTGGCCCTGACGCCGATCGCCGAGGTGTTGCCCAAAGGCGAAGCAGAGTGCGGCCGGAATCAGGAAGATACTCAGCATCTGCACAACGTTGGTGAGGGCGGTCGGGTTCTCAAACGGGTGCGCCGAGTTGACGTTAAAGAAGCCACCGCCGTTGGTACCCAGCATTTTTATCGCTTCCTGCGACGCCACTGGACCGAGCGGCAGCATCTGGTGCGCCCCTTCCAGGGTGGTGATTGCCTGATACGGCTCAAACGTTTGAATACTGCCCTGGCTGACGAAGAACAGCGCCATCAGCAGACTGATAGGCAACAGCAGGTACAGGGTGATGCGCGTCAGGTCGCGCCATGCGTTGCCCAGCGTAGCCAGCGAGCGGTTAGCGAAGCCGCGAATCAACGCAAACGCCACGGCGATACCGGTGGCCGCAGAGAGGAAGTTCTGCACCGTAAGGCCCGCCATCTGACTGAAATAGCTCAGCGTGCTTTCACCGGCGTAGGCTTGCCAGTTGGTATTGGTGACAAAACTGATGGCGGTATTCAGCGCGAGATCCCACGACAAACCGGGCAAGTGCTGTGGATTAAGCGGCAGCGCGCCCTGCGCCATCAGCATCACCAGCAGCAGCACAAAGCCCAGCGCGTTAAACAGCAGGATCGCCAGCAGATAGTGCGGCCAGCGCATGGCGCGGTCCTCCACGCCCGCCAGCCGCCACAGTAGCCGTTCACTGCGCGCCAGCAGCGGCTTGTCCGCCACCATCCGCGCCATAAAGCGCCCCAGCGGCTGTGCCAGCACCAGCAGCACCAGCATATACAGCGCAATCAGTAAAAACGCATTCGCCGCCATCAGAATGCCTCCGCGTTTAGCAGGGCATAAATCAGGTAGCCCAACAGAATAAAGACCAGCACGATGCCGGCGATAACGCCCACGCTCACAGCAACCTCCAGAAGGGATCAATCGTGCTGCAAGCATGCGCGGGAAGGCATAAAGAAGCGGTAAAAAGAGGCGAGGCAGGCGTAAAGAAAGTATAAAAATGGCGGTAAATTAAGCGCTTTCCAGCGCCCACACGCGGTTGAGATCGACGTTTTGCCACAGGCCTTGGTTCTCTGCACCGGTGATGCTATCGGTGCAGAACGAATCGCCCAGATCCAACAGCTGCGGCTTCACCTCGCGCTGCGCGTGCAGCGACCAGAACACATGCACTTTAGGCTTGAGCAGCGATTTCTCACCGGCCTGCACCACCAGCGCCACGCGGCCCGACGCCAGCCGCACCAGCGACCCCACCGGATAGATGCCGATGGTTTGCACGAAAGCCTGCAGCATCGTGCTGTCAAAATGCCCACGCCAGCTCAACATATGGTGCATGGCTTCCGCCGAGGTCCACGCTTTGTGATAAGGGCGTATTGAGGTCACGGCATCATAGACGTCGCACACCGCCGCCATGCGCGCATACAGCGAGATGGACTCGCCTTTGAGGCCGTGCGGATAGCCGGTGCCGTCAACCTTTTCATGATGATGCAGCGCGATATCTACCAGGTCGTTTTCTGCGTCCGCTTCCATCAGGATCTGTGCGCCTTCAATGGGGTGCTGGCGCATGATGGCAAATTCTTCCTCGGTGAGTCGGTCAGGCTTATTAAGGATCGCCAGCGGCACGGCGGCTTTACCGACATCGTGCAGCAGGCCACCCATGCCCACACGGCGCAGCTGCGCCTCGCACAGGCCCAGCGTTTTACCCAGCAGAATCATCAGACCGCACACCGCCATGGAGTGCAGATAGGTGTAATCATCGTGGTTTTTCAGCCGCGCGACGCTAAGCAGCGCGGTCGGCGCACGGGTAATAGAACCCGCGATCTCGTCCACCAGCTCAAGCGTGGACGCCAGATCGAGGCTCGCACCCATGCGCGCTTCGTGAAACATCGCCCGCACCTTGGGCTTGCCCTGGTTGAAAATGGCCTGCGCCTGATCCAACTCCTGGAAAAACGGCGTTTTGGGGATCGCCTTGCGCGGTTCGGCCACCGCCGGCGCTTGCACCGTGCGGTCAAGATCGATCCAGATCTGCTGAATCCCCTCATTACGGATCATCGCGATCTGGCTTTTATCGGTGATGAGCATTTGGTTACGAATGCGCTTGTCCCGGATCCACCACACTTCGAGTTTGTGGATAAACATCCCCTGTCGCAGTTCGTCAACGGTTATCAGCTTAATCACGATATCGCTCCTTAATATGCGTGGACAGTAGGAGGAGATATCGGCAGCGTTAAAATAAATCTTCAGGATGGATTTGCGCGAAATGTGACGATGTAATCGATTCAGATGCGCAGATTAACGGTAATTATTTGAATATTGGCGAAGTTTATCATAACGAAAAGGGTGGGTAACCGGCGTGCTTTAATTGCACAGAGAGAGGTTAAAACGCGCGTCCGTGACGCGCTGTGAGGTCATTCGCAGAAGAGGCAAAAAGCGTGCCCGGCATCATCACGCCGGGCGTCTCTTTTAGCCCTTTTTCATCACGCTGCGGCGCGCCGCCACCGCCTGATGAATCACGGGTTCCAGCATTTTCGCCACGGCGGCAAACACCGGGACCACCACCGAGTTGCCAAACTGGCGATAGGACTGCGTGTCGGAAACCGGGATGCGGAACGGTTTTCCGCCGGGCGTTTCAAAGCCCATCAGGCGGGCGCACTCACGGGGCGTCAGCCTGCGTGGCCGCCGCAGTTGGTTGTCAGCATCGGCAAAGTCGGCTTCGCCGAGCGCGCGGTCCCAGCCGCGGTCGATCAGGATCTCCGATCCATCTTTGTGATAGCGTGCAGAAAGCGTGCGCGCGATGCTGTTGGGATCGGTAGGATCGATCAGGCTGAAGCCAAAGCCGTTGCCTTTTGCGGCATGCTTTTTCGCATACTGGTACAGATAGTGCCAGAGCTTCGGCGTCAAAATGTATTTGCTGTCCACCTCCGGCTCCAGCAACTCGCCTAATGCAGGCCGCCGTGTGGGGAAGAACTGGCTGATGTGACGCAGCGTGAAGTCCTGATGCAGCTTCAGGTCTCGACGAAAGCCCACCAGCACAATACGCTCCCGGTGCTGCGGCAGAAAATGTTTGCCATCAATCACTTTCGGATCGCCCTTGCCGCTGTGCTGCGCATCCGCCACGTCATAGCCCAGCTCGTCGAGCGTCTGCATGATGACGCTAAAGGTTTTGCCTTTGTCGTGACTTTTGAGGTTTTTAACGTTTTCCAGCACAAAAATAGCTGGCTGTTTGGCTTTGATGATACGCGCCACGTCGAAGAACAGCGTGCCCTGCGCTTCACACTCAAACCCGTGCGCGCGGCCCAGCGCGTTTTTCTTGCTCACGCCCGCGAGACTGAACGGCTGGCACGGGAAGCCTGCCAACAGCACGTCGTGATCGGGCACGTGTGCGTTGATGTGCGCGTAAGCGTCCTGCTCGGTGATCGCTGGCGCGTGGCTGAGGGTGACATCGCGGATATCCTGATTAAACGTGTGGGCCTGCTCATCGTTAAACCAGTTGGCTTTGTAGGTGCGCACCGCCTCTTTATTCCATTCGCTGGTAAAAACGCACTGTCCGCCAATGGCGTCAAAGCCTTTACGGATGCCACCAATGCCCGCAAACAGATCGATAAAGCGAAACGCATAATGGGGATGGTGCGCAGGCGGTTCTGGCAGCATTTTTTGCAGCAGCGCGGCCTCGGCGGCCGTCAGCGACTTCGCCGCCGCTTTGCCATTGACCCAGCGGTTAAGCGTCTCGCGGCTCCACTCGTGGTTGCCAACTTTCCTCAGCAACTCCGCCACGGTTTTCTGGCCGTAAATCGCCAACACCCGCGCCATCAGTTTTTTATCGTTTTCCTGCTGCTGCTGCGCTTCCCACACGGCTTTCTCGTGCAGATCCTGCGCCAGCACCTCAAATTCAGACATAACGCCTCCAAAGGGTCTTATGGGTGAAACTGTATCACTCATTTGACCCAGAGATGCGTTTTTCTGCCATGGGCCGTGGCGGGGCTTGTGCCGCAGGCAGCGGGTAGATTCGCCACGGGCAGTGGCTGGTGTGCCGTTTCACTGGCACGGAGCGATTTTTGTTCGCCAATGGCACTGGCGGGTGCCTTTGCCACTTGCAGTGGCGGGGCTTGTGCCGCAGGCAGCGGCTAGGGTGCCTTCTCGCTGGCACGGAGCGTCTTTCGTTCGCCATGGCACTGGCAGGTGCCTTTGCCACTTGCAGTGGCGGGCTTATGCCGCAGGCAGCGGCTCGAGGCTTTTCCGCTGGCGCGGTGCTGGCGTTAGCACGGAGCATTTTTCGTTCGCCATGGCACTGGCAGGTGCCTTTGCCGCGCTGCGGCGACCGAGCAGAGGGCGCCAGGCCGCGCCCTCTGCACTCCCCGGCCCTGCGCCAGCCCCACTCGCCGCTGCGCGGTGCCTTCACTCCCTCAGCCTTCCTGACGGACCGGCGTCGATTCGCTCCTGCTCAACGCCGCCTCTCGCGGCATCCATGCCGCTCGCCCTGGAAGGCTTCAGTCGTTCAGCGAGTGGGGATGGCGCTTCACACCCCCCGCTGCACGCCATGATTTTTTTCGCAGCCACCGCGCGGCGGGAAGATTTTTAAGGTGCATCCGCACCGCGCTGCGTTAAGCAAACCTCTTTCATGTTTTTTATCTCCAGGTGCCAGTGCGTGGCTGAAAGACTTTTAAGTAACATCCCGCCCTCGCGGTGTTCATCAGATACCTTCTGTCTTCTGTTTTTTTCAGCCAGCCATTGCCTTCGCAGACGCGTTTACGGCCACCCAGACAACACCAGACAGAAAAAAGAAAAAGGCTCTTAAAGGCGAGGTGTTGAGCGCCATCCGGAGCGCCGAATGGAGCGTGACGGCCAGGACGAAGCGGCAGGGATGCCGCTGAGAGGGCGGAATGAGCCAGGGATGGCGAATCCGCGCGGTCCGTGAGGCTGGCGCGGCGGAGTGAGGGAACAGCGGAGGCTGGCGCAGGGCGCGGATTGCAAAGGGCCGCGCCCATCGGCCCTTTGCCCGTACGCCGCAGCGGGGCGGCTGCAACTGCCTTGCGGTTAGCGGGCGGAACCCGCGCAGAGTCAGACCAGCACAGCGGTCAATGCGTGAGCCCGCGCAACGAAAAACCGGCATAGCGGGCCGGAACCCGCTCAGAATCGGCCCTTTGCCCGTACGCCGCAGCGGGGCGGATGAAACTGCCGTGCGGTTAGCGGGCGGAACCCGCGCAGAGTCAGACCAGCAAAGCGGTCAATGCGTGAGCCCGCGCAACTAAAAACCGGCATAGCGGGCCGGAACCCGCTCATAGCCATGCCGGCTTGAGCGGGCCGGACCCCGCTCAGGGTCCACCACCGGCTTAGCGGGCCACCCCACCCTCATCCCCCACTAATTTCGCCATCATCACGATATCGTGATATATCCCTTCCCGCAGACACGCTTGCCGCTTGACGCCCTCTTGCTGGAATCCCAGCCGCTCATACAGACGGCGCGCGCGGTGGTTATCGTGAAACACCTCCAGCTCAACGCGCACGATACCCAGCCAGTTGTAGGCATAATCCAGCGCGGTGCGGATCAGGGTTTCGCCGATGCCGCGCCCGCCAAACGCCGGATCGACGCTGATACCAAAGCTGATCACGTGGCGCGTGCGCGGACGCTGCTCCACAAACAGCGTTAGCTCACCCACCATCTGCCCGTCCAGTTCCGCCACAAAGCCGATATACCCCATCGCATCCATTTTTTCGAACTTTTGTTTCCAGGTGGCGACGCTGGGAAACGGCAGTTGGGTGGTCCAGCGATACACCTCCGGGTGGCTGTATAAACGCTGGTAAGCGGCGGCGTCGCCGGGTTCACGTCCGCGGATCGTCAATTCCATATCGGTCATCCCTTTTTGCATGCACTAAGCTGTTAACTCTCACCGAACGGAAAGAGTGGCCTTATGTTGTATCGTCGTTTTGAACGTTTTATCAATATTTTCAAGGATGCACCAACGGATTCCCCACCCGACAGCGTGTGGCCGTTTTATTTTTACTACCTGCGGCAGGTGTGGCCCAGCTTTGCCGCCCTGCTGGTCGTGGGGCTGGCGCAGGCGCTGATTGAAGTGGCGCTGTTTAGCTACCTCAGCCGCATTATCGATCTGGTGAATCACGCCACCCCGGCCACGCTGTTCAGTGAACACTGGCCCACCCTGCTGTGGATGGGGTTTGTGGCGCTGATCTTGCGGCCGGTGGTCATCGCGTTACATGACATGCTGGTCCATCAGAGCATTAACCCCGGTATGACCAGCATGATTCGCTGGCAGCATCACAACTACATCCTGCGTCAGAGCCTGAACTTCTTTCAAAATGACTTCGCCGGACGCATTGCCCAGCGCATTATGCAAACCGGTAACTCGCTGCGTGACTCCGCCGTGCAGCTGGTGGACGCCATCTGGCACGTGGTGATTTATGCCGTGACCTCACTGGTGCTGTTCGCCGAGGCAGACTGGCGCTTGATCATTCCGCTGGCGATCTGGATTGTGGCCTACAGCCTGTCGCTGCGCTTCTTTGTGCCGCGCGTGAAGCAGCGCTCGGTGGTCTCTTCGGAAGCACGCTCCAAACTCATGGGCACCATCGTGGACGGCTACACCAACATCGCCACGCTAAAACTGTTTGCCCATAACGATCTGGAAAGCCGCTATGCGCGCGAGGCGATCCAAGAGCAAACCGACAAAACCCAGCACGCCAGCCGCATGGTCACCACCATGGATATCACCCTCTCCACGCTGAACGGCTTGCTGATCGTCAGCACCTCTGGCCTGGCGCTGTGGTTATGGAGCGAGTCGCTGATCAGCGTCGGTGCCATCGCGCTCGCCACCGGGCTGGTGATCCGTCTGGTGAATATGTCGGGCTGGATCATGTGGGTGGTCAACGGCATTTTTGAAAACATCGGCATGGTGCAGGACGGCTTGGGCACCATTTCACAGCCGCTGAGCGTACAGGACGCGCCTAACGCACACACGCTGCGCGTCACGCGCGGGCAGATTCGCTTCGAGGATGTGCGCTTTGATTACGGTGGCAGCCGTCAGGTGATTAATCGCCTCAACCTCACCATTGAGCCGGGCGAAAAGATTGGCCTGATTGGCCCTTCTGGCGCGGGTAAATCCACCCTGGTTAACCTGCTGCTGCGTCTGTATGACATCAACGGCGGGCGTATCAGCATTGATGATAGCGACATCGCGCAGGTGACGCAGGCCAGCCTGCGCGGGCAAATCGGCATGATCACGCAGGACACCTCTCTGCTGCACCGTTCCATCCGGGAAAACCTGCTCTACGGACGCCCGGACGCCACCGAGGCGGAGCTACAGGCGGCCATTAAGCAGGCGCGCGCCGATGAGTTTATTCCGCATCTGTCCGATCCCCAAGGTCGAACCGGGCTGGATGCGCACGTAGGCGAGCGCGGCGTGAAGCTCTCCGGCGGCCAGCGGCAGCGTATTGCCATTGCGCGCGTGCTGCTAAAGAACGCGCCGATTTTAATCATGGATGAGGCCACCTCGGCGCTGGATTCCGAGGTGGAAGCGGCCATTCAGGAGAGTCTGGAAACGCTGATGCAGGGCAAAACCGTGATCGCGATTGCCCACCGTCTTTCAACCATTGCCAAAATGGATCGGTTGGTGGTGCTGGAGCATGGCGCCATCGTCGAGATGGGCAACCACCGCGAACTGCTGGCGCAAAACGGCTTGTATGCGCGTCTGTGGCAGCACCAGACCGGCGGGTTTGTCGGCGCGGACTAAGGGCCGCGTCGGTATGGCAGGGCGTCGCGCGCGTCGTGTTCCCAGGCGCGCACGCCGGCACGTTCCTGCACCAGAAAATCCGCCACCGCGTCCCGCAGCCCTTCATGGCACAGGTAGTGCCATGAGTGGGTGAGCTGGGGCACAAACCCGCGTACCAGCTTGTGTTCGCCCTGCGCGCCTGCGTCAAAGCGCTGCAGCCCTTCGGCGATGGCGAAATCCATTCCCTGATAAAAACAGGTTTCGAAATGCAGCCGATCAAACTCGGCCAGGCATCCCCAATAGCGGCCATACAGCGTGATGCCGTCGGTGAGGCAAAACGCCATCGCCGCCGGCTGTCCCTGGATCGTGGCGATCACCACGCGAATCGCCTCCGGCATGCGTGCCGCCAGCAGGCTAAAAAATGGGCGCGTCAAGTAAGGATACTGGCCGCGCACCGCGTACGTGTTGGCATAGCAGGTGTAAATGAAATCCCACTGATCTTCGCGTAGCGCATCGCCGCGATACCAGGTGAAATCGAATCCGCTGGCGGCCACCTGTTCACGCTCTTTACGCAGCTGTTTGCGCTTGCGCGACATTAAGGTGTCGAGGAAATCCTGAAAATCCCGGTAGCCCGGATTGTGCCAGTGATACTGCAGACCCAAGCGCAGCAGCCAATCGGGCTGCTGCGTGAGCGCGGCATCGGCCTGCGGCGTGGTGAAGTTGATATGCGCCCCGCTCAGGCCGTGCTGGTGTAATTCGTCAGGTAACGCGTGCAGGATCGCGTTCACCGCGTGCGTCTCACCGAGCAGACGCGCCCCGGTGACGGGACTGAACGGGATCGCGCCCAGCCATTTAGGATAATAAGGGATGCCGGCCCGCTGGCAGGCATCCGCCCACGCGTGATCGAACACGTATTCTCCCTGCGAGTGGCGTTTACGGTAGCCCGGCAGCGCCGCGCGCAGCGTGCCCTGTTCACGCCACAGCAAATGATCCGGCTGCCAGCCCGTTTCCGGTCGCACGCTGCCGCTCTCCTCCAGCGTCAGCAGAAAAGCGTGACGCAGGAACGGTTGATTGTCAGGTAATAGGGCATCCCATTCTGCGGCGGCGATGTCCGCCATGGATGAGGCGTGTAAAAGCGGCATGAAAGGCTCCCGGCCAGCGCAACGCGAACGGTTAGTTCAGCAGGTTTTCTCCACCGGGGGAAGCCGCGACGCACGGATTGTGCAGGGCGTTTGCCGCAGCAGGGTTTCTGCTGCGTTCCATCCGGTATACTCTCGGCTACGCACCCGAACGGCAGCGTGTCGTTCGCGGTAATCGTCTTACAGGATCGATCAGGAGCATCCCGATGGCAAAAGCATTAGTGATTTTTTTACATGGTGTTGGCAGCAACGGCGCGGATCTGGCGGTGCTCGGCCAGCACTGGTCGCCGCTGCTGCCAGACGTGGCGTTTGCCGCGCCGGATGCGCCCTTCCCGTTTGAACATGCTATGGGGTACCAATGGTTTAGCCTGACCGGCATCACGCCCGAAAACCGGCCAGCGCGCGTGCGCGATGCGCGTGCGGCCTTTGATGAAACGCTGCGCGCGGTGATGACGCAGCACGGCATGACGGACGCGTGGCACAAGGTGATTCTGGTGGGCTTTTCGCAGGGATCCATTATGGCGCTGGACGCGCTGGCGGCTGGCCGCTATCCGCTGGCGGGCGTGGTGGCGTTCTCAGGACGGCTCTCTTTTGACGGCGCGCTGTCGCCGCAGCCGCACGTGCCTGCCCTGCTGATCCACGGCAAAGCCGATGAGGTCATCCCCTTTAGCGAGAGTGAAAGCGCGGCGCAGCGCCTGAAAGCGGCGGGCGTGACGCTGGAGGCGCACTTTGAGACGCCCACTGGCCACACCATTTCTTCACAAGGCGCGATGCAGGCGGCAGCGTTTATTGCCCAGTGTCTGCAGGATTAAGGCCAGAAGCGGTTAAGTGCCTCCCAAGCCTGACGCGCAGCCACCTCGGCCGGCTGCGCTTTCAGCGCATCGTTAAACACTTCAATGCCCACCGGTCCGCAGTAGCCCGCGCTTTTCAGTTTGTCGACAAAGCGCCCCACGTCGATGATGCCGTCGCCGGGCAGCAGGCGCTGATGACGCGCATAGTCACTCAGCGCCGCGTTCTGCTGCGGCGGGTGTTCAGCCATGTCGCACAGCTGCACTTCATAAATGCGATCGACGGGAATGCCGTCTAACTGTGCAGCATCGCCGCCGCGCGCGCAGATGTGGAACAGATCGATCACCAGGCCAATATTTGGCTGGTCGAGGCGCTGTAATCGCTCCCATGCCAGCGGCAGCGTGTTGTCAACGCTGCACCAGGCCATCGGTTCATACATGATGCGCATGTTGTAGCGCGCCGCTTCTGAGGCGAGCCAGCGCAGATCTTCGTCAATACGCGACGGCACGCAATCCTCACGCGTAGTGGCGGGTGCCTGAATGGTGTCGCAGCCAATGCGCTGCGCCAGCGCGATAAACGCACGCAGCTCCGCGCGTTTTTGCAGGCGCGCGTGGTCGGGCGCGCCGGTAAAGTCGCGCAGCACCTGCACATTGGTAAAGCCCAGCTGGAGCTGTTCGGCCAGCGCGCGGGTGTCAGCCTGCACGTCGTCCTGCCAGATCTCCACCTGGTCGAATCCTGCCGCGCGCGCCGCGCGCAGCTTCGCTTCTGGTTCACCGTTCAACAACACCAGGTTAAGGAATTTGAGGTTACTCGGCATCACGGGCTCCTTAATCGTCCGGATAAAGCGGTGACAGAAAGATGACAACGCCTCATCAGTATCTACCTCTAAAGCGTTATTTCAAGCCTGGGATGCGTTTCGCTTTCAGCCTAAGAGGTTTACTACGGCAAATCCCGCGAAGGTCATCAGCAGCGAACCGACCACGTGGATCATCACGCTCGACATCGCCCACAGGTATTTACCGCTTTGCAGCAGTCCGACAATCTCCGCCGAAAAGGTGGAAAAGGTGGTCAAGCCGCCGCATAAACCGGTGACAATCAGCAGCTTCCAAAAGGGATCGACCTGCGGATGGCGCACAAAAAAAGCCAAGGCCGCGCCAATGATAAAGCCGCCGACGAGATTCACCATCAGCGTGCCCGGCGGCAGGTTGGGGAAGAAGGCGTTGAAGCGCAGAGAAACAAGCCAGCGCAGCGTGCAGCCCACCGCACCGCCAAGCACGACAGCCAGTAATGATTTCACCATAATTGGAAACTCCTGAGGGTTTGGCGCAGGGCTGCGGCAGGACAGAAACGCGCCTGACACACCGCCGTCTCCCGCGCAGGGATACGAGTGTTGTCAGGCGTCATCAGCCGTCTGTTGCCAGAACGGCGGTTGGGAAAGGTGGCACGCCATCACCTTAGCGGCACGATAATACGCCGCCGTAGTCAAGGTGACAATATGCGCCCTGCAGCCGTACCCGTTCCGTTTTCACCACGCTGAACGGCCGGTTTAGCGTGATCCACCTGCTTACAAGGAACCCACAATGCACAGCGTGATTTTTGATACCGATATCGGCGTGGACGATGCGTTTGCGCTGGCCTATGCCGCGCGCACGCAGCAGCTGCTCGGCATTACCACGGTGTTTGGCAACGTGCCGGTGGGCCAGGCGGTGAAGAACGCCCGGCTATTTTGCGAGAAAATGGGTATCCGGGCGCCGGTCTATCGCGGCTGCTCGCGCCCGCTGGCGCAGGCACCGTCCGCACCCGCTTTGCTGCACGGCAAAGATGGACTGGGCGACGCCTTCGACAATCCTTACAGCGAGGACGCGCCCAGCGCGGTGCAGTTCATTATCGATAGCGTGCGTGCGCAGCCGCACACGATCACGCTGGTTGCCATCGGCCCGCTGACCAATATCGCCAGCGCCATTAATCAGGCGCCCGACATTATTCCGCTGGTGAAAGAGGTGGTGATCATGGGCGGCGCCTTCGGCACCGACGGTCACGCGGGCAACGTCACGCCCTTTGCGGAGTTTAATATTTGGAAAGATCCGCACGCCGCCGATCAGGTGCTGGCCTCTGCGCTGCCGGTGGTGGTGGTGCCGCTGGATGTCACGCACAAGGTGCTGATTACCGGTGATGAGGTGCGCCAGCTTAACCAGCCGGTGCTCAGCGCCATTTGCCGCCCTTATCTGGCCTATAGCCTACAAAAAGAGGGCTTCGACGGCATGGCGCTGCACGATACGCTGACCCTGTCGTGGCTTGCGCTGCCCGCCGCGTTTGGCGTCACGGCCTCGCCGGTGCGCGTTGTCACGGAAGGCATTAGCTGCGGCCAGACGCTGCGCCGCCTCGGCACGCTCGCGTCGCGCCACGATCCCTTTGCGGACCTGCCTGCGCAGCGGCTGTGTCTGACGGTGGACGCCGACGCCGTGCGTGACCACTTTTTCGCCACGCTGCGCCGTTAATCACCGTCAACGGCTAAAGTGGATGACACCTTTGATCAGCGCGCGGTTGTTGATCACATCGGGTTCAAAGCGCGCTGCCAGCGTGGAAAAATCGTAGCGCTGGTTGAGCATCATGTCCGCATGAAGCGTGCCGTTTGCCATCAGTTCGCACACTTTAGCGAAATCTTCCCGCGTGGCGTTCCGGCTGCCGAGCAGCGTGGTTTCTCGCTTGTGGAACTCGATATCCGGGATCACCAGGTCGCCTTTGTGTAGCCCGACAAACACCAGCGTGCCGCCATGGCGCAGCCATTTCACCGCACCGTTCATGGACGCGGGGTTACCGGTGGCGTCGATCACCTTCGCCGCCAGTTTGCCGCCAAATCCGACGCGCAGTTGCTGCTCAAAATCCGCCGACAGCGGATCGTACGCGGTCAGCCCCAGCTGCTGCGCTACGTGGGTGCGGCGCGGCGCGCTGGTGTCCGCCACCGTAACCTGCGCGCCCGCCGCTGCCGCAATCGCCGCCACGCCGAGGCCAATCGGTCCGGCTCCGATCACTAATACCGCGTCGTTGGCCGCGATCGCCGCGCGGCGCACCGCATGGGCGCTAATGGCAAACGGCTCAATCAGCGCCGCCGCTTCCGGCGCCACGTCATCCACCGCCAGCAGATTGGTGGCAGGCACGCTCAGGTACTCGCAGAATCCCCCATCCTGGTGCACGCCAATCACTGAAATGTGCTCACAGCAGTTGGTTTTGCTGCTCTGGCAGGCATCGCACTGCCCGCAGGCCACATAGGGGATCAGCGCCACACGCTGCCCCGGCGTAAAGCCGCACGTCGGGCTACCGCACGCCACCACCTCACCGCACAGCTCATGGCCGAGCACGCGCGGATAGCTGAAGAAAGGCTGGTTTCCCGCCCAGGCGTGAATGTCGGTGCCGCAGATCCCCGCGGTAATCACCTTAATCAGGACCTCCTGCGCGGCGGGCGTTGGCAGGGGGCGCGCTTGCCAGATCAGACTGCGGGGTTCATTCACCACCAGCGTTTTCATGGTTGTCATCGGTTTCTCCTGTGCTGTTGCCGCAGTTATGGCGAAAAAAGCGCGTTATCGCGTCATGCACCGACAGAAGTGTGAACCATCACGATTTATTTGGTCTTTATCTGGTTTTTAATCGCGCCAAAAACCGGAGAGTGCCGTGAGCCGAAGCCAACACCTGCGTCAAAACGTGATTAACCAAATGCTGGAAGCGATGACTCAGCGTCATGTTCGCTCGCCGCTGCCGCCCCAAGCGGCGCTGGCCGAAATGTTCAATATCAGCCGCACCACCGTGCGCCATGTGCTGCGCCATTTGCAGGCGCGGGGCGTGCTGGAGCAGGTGGGTGAAGCTTGGGTGATTGTGCGCGATCCGTGCGACGAGGACGGCTTTGACGCGCTGGCACCGCCGATCGAGCAGCAGACCAGACACTTTGAACACACCTTTTTCCAGCTGATCAATCAGCGGCAGCTGGTGCCGGGCGACCATTTCACCGAGCTGCAACTGGCGCAGCGCGGTAACGTCAGCCCGGTGGTGGTGCGTGAATTTTTACTGCGCTTTATGCGCTATAACCTGTTGGAGCCGGTCAAGCGCGGCCAGTGGCGCATGAAGAAGTTTGACCAGGCCTATGCGGAACAGCTGTTTGAGCTGCGCGAAATGCTAGAAACCCACGCGCTCAACCGCTTTCTGAATCTGCCTGCGCACGATGATCGCTGGGTGGAAGCGCGCACGCTGCTCGATCGCCACCGCACGCTGCGCGATACCCTTGCGCACGACTATCGCCAGTTCGCCGCGCTCGACAAAGCGATGCATACCCTGATTCTTTCCGCCGCCAATAACGTGTTTTTCACCCAGTCGCTGGAGATCATTTCGGTGATTTTTCACTCGCACTATCAGTGGGATGAAAGCGATTTGCAGCAGCGCAACATTGTGGCGCTGGAAGAGCATATGGCGATTTTAACGGCGCTGCTCAGCCGCCGCGATGCCGACGCCCAGTGCGCGCTGCACGCGCATCTGGAGACGGCCAAAAGCTCCATGGTGCGCTCGCTGCGGCAATTTCATTAAAACCCGATAAAAAACCGCAAAGCATAAGCCTCCGCACGGTTCTGAAACATCTACGCCACATTGCGCGCGGTTTGCTTCTAGTCTCCGATACATCCGCTGCGCCCGCCCCGTTTCCGGGCGCGCTAACACCCACAAGAAACTGCAGAACCCGGGAGGTTGTGATGGAAAAGAGTTCGGTTCAGGGACGCGACGATAGCGTGCGCCCGGACGCTGACGCCCTGGATTTTATCCCGGCGCGCGGGGATGTGGTGCGCTCACCGCGCATCAAGAAGATCCAGGTCACCGCCATGCTGCTGCTGCTGTTTGCCGCCATGATTAACTATCTCGACCGCAGCTCGCTGTCGGTGGCGAACATGACCATTCGCGGTGAGCTCGGCCTCTCCGCCACCGAAATTGGCGTGCTGCTCTCGGCCTTCTCCCTGGCCTACGGCCTGGCGCAGCTGCCCTGCGGCGCGCTGCTGGATCGCAAAGGGCCGCGCATCATGTTGGCGATCGGTATGTTTGTCTGGTCGCTGTTTCAGGCGGCCGCTGGTCTGGTGCACAATTTCACCCAGTTTGTGCTGGTGCGCATTGGCCTCGGCATTGGCGAAGCGCCCATGAATCCTTGCGGCGTGAAGGTGATCAACGACTGGTTCAATATCAAAGATCGCGGGATGCCGATGGGCATGTTCAACGCCGCCTCGATGATCGGCTTGTCCATCGCGCCGCCGATTCTGGCAGCGATGATGCTGGTGATGGGCTGGCGCGGGATGTTCGTCACCATCGGCGTGCTCGGTATGGCGCTGGCGGTGGGCTGGTATCTGCTGTACCGCGACCGCGACAACCGCACCCTGAGCGGTGAAGAGATTCACTACCTGCAGGCGGGCAGCGTGGCGTCGCGTAAAGAGCCGCTGAGTTTTGCCGAATGGCGCGGGCTGTTTAAGCAGCGCACCATGTGGGGCATGATGATTGGCTTTAGCGGCATCAACTATACCGCATGGCTCTATATCGCCTGGCTGCCCGGTTATTTGCAATCCACCTATCATCTTGATCTGAAAAGCACCGGCGTGCTGGCGGCCATTCCGTTCCTGTTTGGCGCCGCAGGCATGCTGCTGAACGGTTACGTGGTGGATGCGCTGGTGCGCCGCGGCCACGATGCCGTCAAGGTGCGGAAGGTGTCAATTGTCAGCGGTATGCTGCTCTCAGCGGCCTTTACTACCTTCGTGACGCGTGCCACTGACACCACCAGCGCGGTAACGCTGATTGGTCTGGCGCTGTTCTGCATCCACTTTGCCGGCACCTCCTGCTGGGGATTGATTCACGCCAACGTCACCGCACGCATGACCGCTTCCGTGGGCAGTATTCAAAACTTCGCCAGCTTTGTGTTTGCTTCCTTCGCGCCGATTATCACTGGCTGGGTGCTGGATACCACCCAGTCATTTAGCCTGGCGCTGATGATCTGCGCCGCCGTCACGGTGGTGGGCGCGCTGGCGTATTGGGTGTTAGTGAGGAAGCCGATCACGGATCGGTGAATCTGAGCGGATTCAGGGCGCTGGCCAAGGCGTTGGCCGGGCGCTGAGCGGGGTCCGGCCGCTCAGCCGGCATGGCTATGAGCGGGTTCCGCCCGCTAACCGCAAGGCAGTTTCATCCGCCCCGCTGCGGCGTACGGGCAAAGGGCCGGTTCTGAGCGGGTTCCGGCCCGCAAAGCCGGTTTTTACTGAACCCTGAGCGGGTTCCGCCCGCTAACCCTGCGGGAGTTACAGCCGCCCCGCTGCGGCGTACGGGCAAAGGGCCGATTCTGCGCGGGTTCCGGCCCGCAAAGCCGGTTTCTACTGAACCCTGAGCGGGTTCCGCCCGCTAACCGCACGGCAGTTGCAGCCGCCTCGCTGCGGCGTACGGGCAAAGGGCCGGTTCTGAGCGGGTTCCGGCCCGCAAAGCCGGTTTTACTGAACCCTGAGCGGGTTCCGCCCGCTAACCGCACGGCAGTTGCAGCCGCCCCGCTGCGGCGTACGGGCAAAGGGCCGATGGGCGCGGCCCTTTGCAATCCGCGCCCTGCGCCAGCCTCCGCTGTTCCCTCACTCCGCCGCGCCAGCCTCACGGATCGCGCGGATTCGCCATCCCTGGCTCATTCCGCTCTCTCAGCGGCATCCCTGCCGCTTCGTCCTGGCCGTCACGCTCCGTTCGGCGCTCCGGATGGCGCTCAACACCGTCGCCTGTAAGGGCCTTTTTATCTTTTCCGTTTGGCGTTGTCTGTATGGCCGTAAACGGGTCTGCGGAGACAGTAGCTGGCTGGAAAAGACACAAGACATACGTTCGATGCGTTTTGTGGTTAACACCGCGCGGGTGGGATGGTACTTAAAAGTCTTACCGCCACGCAGTGACCTTAAAAGACGTAAAAACACCAAAGAAAGGTTTTGCTTAAAGCAGCTCCGCCTGGATGCACCTTAAAAATCTTCCCGCCGCGCGGCCGCTGCGAAAAAAATCATGGCTTACAGCGGGGGTTGTGAAGCGCCATCCCCACTCGCTGAACGAGTGAGGCCTTCCAGGGCGAGCGGCATGGATGCCGCGAGAGGCGGCGTTGAGCAGGAGCGAATCGACGCCGGTCCGTCAGGAAGGCTGAGGGAGTGAAGGCACCGCGCAGCGGCGAGCGGGGCTGGCGCAGGGCCGGGGAGTGCAGAGGGCGCGGCCTGGCGCCCTCTGCTCGGTCGCCGCTACGCGGCAAAAGCACCTGCCAGTGTCATGGCGAACGAAACACGCTCGGTGCAAACTGAAAGCACCACAGCCACTGCCCGTGGCGAATCTACCCTCTGCTCGGTCGCCGCAGCGCGGCAAAGGCACCTGCCAGTGCCATGGCGAACAAAAATCGCTCCGTGCCAGCGAAACGGCACCCTAGCCGCTGCCTGCGGCACAAGCCCCGCCACTGCAAGTGGCAAAGGCACCTGCCAGTGCCATTGGCGAACAAAAATCGCTCCGTGCCAGCGAAACGGCACGCCAGCCGCTGCCTGCGGCTTAAAAGGCCCACCCGCGCGGCCAGGCGCTACAATCGTTGCTCACACTCCCTCGCGATTGCCCACAGCTTATCGCGGATCACCTGCTTCAACTGCAGGGTGGCCTGCGACTGCGGCTGGTCGCGCAGGCTGATCAGCATCACTTCAAACGGCAGCGGCTGAGCCACCGGCAGCAGGGTAAGCTTGTCGGCGTAGCGGCAGGCAGTGAACAGATCCACCACGCCGACACCGCCGCCGGCCAGTACCATATCGGCAATCACCGAATAGGTTTTGATCGACAGCGACACCGGCGGGTTCAGGCCTTGCTCGCGCAGCGCGCGATGCAACACGCGGCCTAGCGGATCCTGATTTTGCATCATCAGCAAATTGTTGGCGCACAGCCACGACAGCGTGACCGGGCCACTGTGGCGTTCATGCGGTGGCAGCAGCGCCACCATGGACGAGTGGAACAGCGGTTCTGCCATCAGCGCCGCATCCACCTGCTGGCCAAACACCAGCGCGAAGTCCAGCTGCTTAGACAAAATCATGTCGCACAAGGTGCTGAAGTGCTCGGTCACCAGCTCCACGTTCACCGAGGCCGCCTGCTGCCGCCAGTGCACCAGCGCCGGGGCCAACACCATCTGCCCAAACGCATGCGCTGCGCCCACGCGCACCGTCTGCCCTTCGCCACGCCGCAGCTGCTCGGTGAGCTGGGTGATGGCGTGCAAGCGCTGATACAGATCGTCCACTTCCGGCAACAACCGCCGCCCTTCGGCGGTCAGCATCATGCCCTGCGCATGCCGCTCAAACAGCGCAAAACCCAGCTGCTGCTCGGCGTGATTCAGTACCCGGCTAACATTGGGCTGCGACACGTTTAACAGACGCGCCGCCGCGCTGATGCTGCCGGTCTGCACAATCGCCTGAAACACTTCAATATGGCGCAGCCGCATGGGTTATTCGCCCCAGGTCGCTTCGAGTACGCGCAGCCAGTTGCCGTGACAAATCTTTTGCAGCAGCGCGTGCGAATAACCGCGCGCGGCCAGCGCCTGCACCACAAGGGGAAACCCGGCCACGTCCTGCATATCGCCGGGCATGGTGGCGCCGTCCAGATCCGATCCAAAGCCCACGCCCTCCTCGCCCACTTTCTCCAGCAGGTATTCCACGTGGCGCACGATCGCGTCTACCGTGGTGGGTGCATGGCGATCGCCATCCTCGCGCAAAAACGGCACGGCGAAGTTAACGCCGACAAAACCACCCGACTCCGCAATCGCCGCCAGCTGACGATCGGTGAGGTTGCGTGACTGCGCGCTCAGGGTGTGCGCGTTGGAGTGGCTGGCCACCAGCGGCGCATCGGTGATCTCGGCGGTGTGCCAGAAACCTTTCTCATCCATATGCGACACATCCACCAGAATGCGGCGGCGATTGCAGTCGCGCACCAGCTGCTTGCCTGCCGCCGTTAAGCCGTTGCCCAAATCCGGCGAGGACGGATAGCGAAACGGCACGCCGTCGCCAAAAAGATTGGGGCGACTCCACAGCGGCCCCAGCGTGCGTAATCCGCTGGCGTAAAGCACATCAAGCACATCGCCGTGCGGGTCGAGCGCCTCTGCGCCTTCAATGTGCATCACCATCGCCAACACGCCCTGCGTCATGCATTGGCGGATGTCGCGCACGCTGCGGCAAATTTTTACCTGCCCGTTAGCAGCCTGCTCAATGCGCAGCAGCAGCGCCAGCATAGCGAAGGTGGCATCGCGCGCGGCGCTGATGGCCTCCGGCGGGAACGGATCACGCTCTGGCGCGCTTCTTGCTACAAGAGAATGGGTTGGGGCCCACGCGGCAAAAATACCGCCCGCAAAGGCGCCCTGACGTATGCGTGGTAAATCGATATGGCCGCGTTCGGTACCGTGCAAAAAGGCCTGTACCGCGTCAGACGGGTGCTGCTCGCACAGCTTGCTCAACACATCGTTATGGCCATCGAAGACCGGGATGTTCAGGTTAAACGTTTCAGACATGGTGTATCGCTTCCCTGTTGGAAGGTGTGCGCAGGCGCTGCGAGCTGAGAGGGCAAGGTGCACCAAAACGTGGCACGCGCGGGCGTCGGCAACACAAGGTTGAAGCGGTATTAATCCCCCCGAGCGGGCGTGAAGTCAAGACAAAATAATGATGACACCTTAAATTTTTAATATATATATCAATTATTTGGAGAGAAAATGGTTACCAGAAGACGCTTTCTTGCAGGATGCACCGCCGTACCGTTTTTATCTTACCTCAGCCTTAATAATGCCTTTGCCGCCACGCCACCCAGTATGCTGGTGATGGCGATGCAGCTCGACAACATCACCAGTCTCGACCCCCATGAAAGCTTTGAGGCTACCGGCGGCCAGATCTGCGGCAATCTCTATCAAAAACTGGTGATGGCCGATCCACAGCACGCCGACAAAGTGATCGGTCAGCTCGCCAAAAGCTGGGAGGTGAGCAGCGACAACCGCACTTACACCTTCCATCTGGACCCCGACGCTACCTTTGCCGATGGATCGCCGTTGACCGCCGAAGATGCCGCCTACTCCATTGAGCGCATCGTGAAACTGGACAAAAGTCCGGCGTTCATCATCAACCAGTTCGGCTTTACCAAAGACAACGTGACGCAGCAGGTCACCGCGAAAGATGCCCATACGCTGGAGATGGCGCTGGGCGCGCCCGCGTCAGAAAGCTTCTTGCTGTACTGCCTCTCCGCCACGGTGGGCAGCATCGTGTCGAAAAAGGCCTGTGAAGCCAACCAGCAGAACGGCGACTTCGGTAACGCGTGGCTCAAGCAGCACAGCGCGGGATCAGGCGCCTTTACGCTGCGCAGCTGGAAAGCCAGTGAAACGGTGATACTGGAACTCAGCCCGCACTATGCCAGCCAGAGCGCCATCAAGCGCGTCATCCTCAAGCACATCGCCGACCCTGCGGCACAGGCGCTGATGCTGAAAAAAGGCGATGTCGATGTCGCCTACGATCTCACCACGGAGCAGCTGCTTCAGGTGAAGCAGGAGAGCAGCCTGCAGCTGGTCAATCAGTCGCTGTCGGCCATCATGCTGATGTCCTGCAACACGCAAAATGAATACCTGAAAAAGCCACAGGTATGGCAGGCGCTGAAGTGGGCGCTGGATTACGACAGCATCCAGAAAAATATCTTGTCGATGAGCTTCATTACTCACCAAAGCTTCCTGCCGAACGGCTTCCCGGCGGCGCTGGAGGATACGCCTTTTCATAAAGATGTGGCCAAAGCCAAAGCGCTGCTGGCGGAAGCGGGTTACCCGGACGGCTTTTCCATTACGCTCGATCACTACTCCATGCAGCCTTACCCGGACATTGCGCAGGCCATTCAAACGCAGCTGGGGGCGATTGGTATCAAAGTGTCATTGATTGCCGCAGAAAATCGACAGGTGCTCACCAAAATGCGCGCCCGTCAGCACCAGCTCGCGCTGACCGTCTGGGGCGCCGATTACTTCGATCCCAATTCCAATACCGAAGCCTTCTGCGTCAATACCGATAACAGCGACAACGCGCGCAGCCGCACGCTGGCGTGGCGCTGTAGCTGGTCCGACGCCACGTTCAACACGCTCACTGAGCAGGCGCTGCACGAAGCCGATCCGGCCAAACGCATTGCGCTTTATCAGCAGATCCAGCAGCTGAGCCGTGAAAAAAGCCCGTTTATCTTCATGATGCAAAAAACCAAAAATGTCGCCTGCGGCCATGCGCTCAAAGACGTGCAGCTCACCGTGCTGGAGCAGTGGCCCTATGAGCAGGTGAAAAAAGCCTGATGCCGGTACTGAAAAACATTGCTCGAACCGTGGGCAGCTTGCTGCTCACGCTGTTTGGCCTCTCGGTGCTGACCTTCTTTATCGGGCGCGTGATGCCCACCGATCCGGTGCTGGCGGCGGTGGGCGACAATGCACCGCAGTCGGTGGTGGAGCGGGTGCGCGCGGAGATGGGGCTGGATCAGCCCCTGTACGTGCAGTTTGGTCACTACCTCACCCAACTGCTGCACGGCGATCTCGGCCGGTCGGTGCTGACCTCGAATCCGGTGGCGACGGACATTGCCCGCTTCTTTCCGGCCACCATGGAGCTGGCCACGGCGGCCATTATCATCGCCGCGCTGGTTGGCATCCCGCTGGGCGTCTGGGCGGCGGTACGTCAGGGTTCGTGGGTGGATCAGACCATCCGCGTGGTGTGCCTGGCGGGCCACTCGCTGCCGGTGTTCGTGCTGGCGCTGCTGAGCCTGCTGGTGTTCTACGCCGTGCTGGGCATCGCACCCGGCCCAGGCCGTCAGGACATCATCTGGCAGGATATGGTGCCGCAGGTTACCGGGCTACTGACGGTGGACAGCCTGCTGGCAGGCGAATATGACGCCTTTCGCGATGCGCTGGCGCACATGGCGCAGCCGGTACTGATTCTGGCCTATTTCAGCATGGCCTACATCACGCGCATGACGCGCACGTTCATGCTTAATGCCCTGAGCGGCGAGTTTGTCATCACCGCGCGCGCCAAGGGGCTCTCCTCACGGCGGGTGATTTGGCGTCATGCGTTTCCCACCGTGGCGGTGCAGCTGGTGACCGTACTGGCGCTGACCTACGCCGGCCTGCTGGAAGGGGCGGTGGTGACGGAAAATGTGTTCGCCTGGCCCGGTCTCGGCCAATACCTCACGACCTCGCTGATGAACGCCGACATGAACCCCGTGGTGGGGGCAACCCTGCTTGTGGGCACCGTCTATGTGCTGCTTAACCAGCTGGCCGATCTTCTCTATCGACTTTGGGACCCGCGCGTAAAATGATCTTTTTCTCTCGTGAGTGGCTGCTGGACAGCACGCCCGCCAACCGCCGCCAGGCAGTATGGGGTCGGCGCTATCGCCTGTGGCTGAGCCTGCGCCGCCATCCGCTGGCAATGGCAGGCTTGGCGGTGATTATTCTGATGCTCTTGCTGGCGGCGTTCGCGCCCTGGCTGACGCCGTATCACCCCGGCGCACAGCAGCTGGAACAGCGTCTCGCCGCACCCTCGGCGGCGCACTGGCTGGGCACCGATGAGCTGGGGCGAGACGTCTGGACGCGCATTATCTACGGCGGACGTACCACGTTAGGCATGGTGATCGCCGTGGTGGCGCTCACCGCCCCGCTCGGCCTGCTGATTGGCTGCGTAGCCGGTTACGCGGGCGGCTTCGTGGACAAAGCCCTGATGCGGCTGACCGATATTTTCCTCGCCTTTCCGCGTTTAATTCTGGCGCTGGCATTTGTGGCGGCACTCAAGCCGGGCATTGAGAGTGCGATCCTGGCGATTTCTCTGACTGCCTGGCCGCCTTACGCGCGCCTGGCGCGCGCGGAAACCTTGCAGTTTCGCCGCAGTGATTTTATTGCTGCCAGTCGCCTTACCGGCGCCGCGCCGCTGCGCATCATTGTGCGCCATATTATGCCGCTGTGCGTGCCGAGCCTGGTGGTACGCGTCACGCTCGATATGAGTTCCATTATTATCACCGCTGCCAGCCTCGGCTTTCTTGGCATGGGCGCCCAGCCGCCGTCACCGGAATGGGGCACCATGATCGCCACCGCGCGGCGCTTTCTGTTCAGCGAATGGTGGGTGCCGCTGATGCCCTGCATCGCCATCTTCCTGACCTCACTGGCCTTCAACTTTCTCGGCGACGGTCTGCGCGACGTGCTGGATCCCAAGGAGCGCTAAATGTTGGTGGAAATTGAAAACCTGTGCATCGCATTTGGTCACGGCACGGAGCGCGTGGACGCCGTGCGCGGCGTTAACTTACAGATTGGCCGCGAAAAGTTTGCCATTGTCGGCGAGAGCGGCTCGGGCAAATCGCTGACCGCCCGCAGCCTGATGCAGCTTTTGCCAGGCAATGCGCAGGTTAGCGCTGACGTGCTGCGCTTTGATGGTATCGATCTGCGCGGCGCCAGCGAAAAGGTACTGCGGCAAATTCGCGGCAAACGCGTCGGGTTTATCCTGCAAGATCCGAAATATTCGCTCAATCCGGTAATGACCATCGGTAAACAGATTGCCGAAGCCTGGCGCGAGCACAAAGGCGGCAGCCGCAAAGCCGCCATGCAGGCGGCGATTGGCCTGCTGGAGCAGGTGAAAATCCGCGATGCCGCCAGCGTCGCCACCCGCTATCCACATGAAGTGTCCGGCGGCATGGGCCAGCGCGTGATGATCGCCATGATGCTGGCTCCCGATCCCGAACTGCTGATCGCCGATGAACCCACCAGCGCGCTGGATGCCACGGTACAGGCGGAGATCCTCAAACTGATTGACGAACTGGTCTCTGCGCGCGGCATGGGGCTGATTTTGATTAGCCATGACTTGCCGCTGGTGTCGCACTTCTGCGATCGCGTGGCGGTGATGTACGCCGGACGCGTGGTTGAGCTGCTGGAGGCACATGCGCTGCAGCAGGCGCAACATCCCTATACGCGCGGATTACTGGCCTGCCTGCCCTCGCTGCGCCACCCGCGTGCGCGCTTGCCGGTGTTGCAGCGCGAGGCAGCATGGCGCGAATAACGCGGTTTCTTTTCTCCCTTTGGGGCCTTTTCCGTTTTTTTATACAGGCAGCGCATGATTGAGATCGAGAATTTAACCATCCGCTTTGGCGGCGTTACCGCGGTCAATAACGTGAGTTTTACGGTGGAAAACGGCGAAAGCGTGGGGCTGGTGGGTGAAAGCGGCTCGGGCAAATCAACGATTTTGCGCGCGCTGGCGGGCCTCAACGACCGCTGGCACGGTAACTTGCGCTTTGGCGGCATCACCCTCGGCCCGCGACGCAGCCGCGCCTTCTATCGGCAGGTGCAAATGGTGTTTCAGGACCCGTTTGGGTCGCTGCATCCGCGCCAGACCATTGACCGGATACTGCACGAGCCGCTGCTGGTGCACCGGCTGGATCGCGCCGAACAGCGCATCGCGCAGGCGCTGCATGAGGTGGGCCTGCCGGCAAACGTGCGCTTTCGCTTTCCGCATCAGCTCTCTGGCGGACAGCGCCAGCGCGTGGCGATTGCCCGCGCGCTGATTGCCGAACCGGAAGTGCTGCTGCTGGACGAACCCACCTCGGCGCTGGATGTCTCGGTGCAGGCGGAAATCCTGAATTTACTCAGCGATCTTCGCAGCGAGCGTCAACTCACGTACATTCTGGTGACGCACAACCTCGCGGTGGTGGCACACCTGTGCCAGCGCATTGGCGTGATGCAGCAGGGCGAGATGGTGGAGCAGCTGAGCGCCGAGGACTTGCGCGCGCGCCGCATCCAGCATCCGCACACCGCGCAACTCTTTGATCTCAGTATGACGCTGGAGGAACCGGCATGAGCGTAAATTGGCAGCAGGCCACCGAGGTGGCGCAACAGATTGCCCAGAGCTGGCAGCAGCCGGGCGCGCCGGGCGGCGCCATCGCGCTGTTTGACGCGCGACAGCTGCACGCCATCCACAGCGCCGGACTGGCAGATCTGGCGCAGCAGACACCGTTCAGCGCCAATAGCGTGGTGCGCTTCGCCTCAATCACCAAGCACCTGTTTGCCGCGCTGGTGACCGGTCCGGGACGCCGCTATATGCAGTTGAGCGACCACCTGGCACAGCACTTACCGCAGCTCACCGGCGCCAACGGCCAGCTTACCGTGGGCCAGGCGCTGGACATGAGCAGCGGCCTGCCGGACGTGCGCGAAACCCTGTCGCTACTGGGGTTGTCGGTGTACAGCGCCAGCAGCGCCGCTGACCTGTTGGCGTTTATTGCCGCCGAGGGCGAGCTGAATTATCCGCCCGGCAGCGAGATTTCTTACACCAACACCGGCTATCGGCTGGTGGAAGAAGCGTTAAAAGCCAAGGGCGTGCGCTTCAATGATTTGCTGCAGCAGTACGTGTGTGAACCGCTGGGGATCGATCTCATCGCCCCGGAAACTTGGTTTGACATTGTGCCGGGGTTGGTGCCCGGCTACTGGCACAACGGCACGCAGTGGCAGCTGGCCAGCGCGGGGCTGCACCTCTCGGCGTCCGGCAGCGTCACCGGTAGCCTCGATCATCTGGTGCGCTGGCTGCAGTCGCTGTTAAGCCAGCACGGACCCGGAGCGGGCGTGTTGCAGCGGCTCACCGCGCCGCGCGCGCTCAACAGCGGGCGCATTAGCGGCTACGGTTTGGGCATCACCAGCATGACGCTGGGCAGCCAGACGCTGTTTGGTCACGGCGGCTCCCACGCCGGTTACAAAAGTTATTTTCTGCTGCATCCAGAATTGCAGGTGGGCGTGGCGATGGTCACCAATCGGGAAGATGTGGCCACCGCCGAGTACGCCCAGCGCGTGATGGCGGCGCTGCTCAACCGCACGCTACCGGAGAAAGGCCACGATCTGACGCCCGGCCTGTACGTGGCGGAAAACGGCCCCGACTGGCTGGCGATTGAAGGCAACACCGCCACCTGGCTGGGCAACGCGGAAACGCTGCGCCGCGATGCCGTGCACGGTACGGCGATCTCGCTCTCCAGTATTTTCCCGCTGGCGCTGCGCCAGCAGGGGGAAGCCATTGTTGGGGAAATCGGTCATGCCGCGCGCCGTTTCGTGCCCGCCCAGCCCGACGGTGCCAGCCTGGAACGGGTACAGGGCCGCTGGTTCGCGCCGCCGTGGCGCAGCGAACTGGTGATTGAAGGCGATCGGGCGCTTTTAGGCATGGGTCCGGGAGCGCTGCCGATACAGTTGCAGTCGCTGGGCGGCGATCGCCTGCTGGGCACGATGAAGGACGGCCCGTGGGAGAAGCGATTTGCGCTCGCGCGTGAAGGCGATAGCCTGCGGCTGCTGATCAACCGCAGCCGCGTGGTGCGCTTTTCCCGTTAGCGCACGGTATGGCGCAGCCGACCGATGTGCTCAATCTCCACTTCAATTTCATCGCCGGGGAACATAAACAGCGGCGGCGTGCGTTTTTTGCCCACGCCGCCCGGCGACCCGGTGATGATCACATCGCCCGGCGACAGCGGGCTGAACGCCGAGATGTACTCGATGATCTTGGCAACCGGATGCACCATGCTGGCGGTGGTGTCGTTTTGCACTTCGCGCTGATTGAGCCAGGTTTTGATCGCCAGCTGCTGGGGATCGGGAATGGCGTCCGCAGTGGTCATCCACGGCCCGAAACCGCCGGTTTGCTGCCAGTTTTTGCCGGCGGTGAACCAGGTAAACTGCATGTCGCGCACCGTGGCATCCATAAAGCAGCTGTAACCCGCCACGTGCGTCAGCGCGTCGTCAGCTTTCACCTGATGCGCGGGCTTACCGATGATCACCGCCAGCTCACCTTCGTAATCAAACTCCTGGGTGGTGGCCGGCTTCAGCAGCGGCTGCTCGTGTCCCGCCAGCGAATCGGCAAAGCGCACAAACAGCGTGGGGGCTTCCAGCGTGGCGGCAAACTCTTTGCGTTTATCGGCGTAGTTCATGCCCACGCAGAACACCTTGCCCGGATTCTCCACCACCGGCAGAAAGCGCAGGGCGCTAAACGGATAATCGATCGCATCGTTGTTGAAGGCGGCAAGATCGCCCAAGCCGCCGCGCTGCAGCAGGGTTTTCAGATCGGGGCACGCCTTGCCAAACCGCAAGCCGATATCCACTACCCCGTCTTCTTTGACGATGCCGTAACTTTTTTTCGCCTGATCAATAAGATAAAAACTGCAAAGCTGCATGACTGCCTCGTTATTTCTCTGAAATTGTGCGCAGCGTATCAAAAGCCCGCCGGGAATGCGGTACGACCTGCCAGGAATTTTCTTAACTGGCGCAGCCTATCCCTTCCAACGCCCGCCGCTTACGCTTGCGTACTCGCCAGATAGGAAAACGCACTCAGCAAGCTGACCAGCGTGGCCATGCTTTCGGCGCGGTAGCCAACGGTGACGCCGTCGTGCCGGGTCACACCGGGGATCAGGCAGAACAGATCCGCTAACACCGGCCTGGTCGCCTGCAGCTGCATCGTGTAGGGCGCATGCAGATAGCGCGTCGGGGCCGGTTTCGCCTGGCGCACTGCCGCGCTGGCCGCCGCGCGCAGCGCGTTTTGCGCCGCCTGCGGGCTGAGAGATTCTGCACAGGTATGAGAGATGGCGCGCTTTACGCGCACATACTCCACCTCGGGATAGCGTTCGGCGAGGAAGCCTTGCAAACAGTCGTCCCCGCTCACCAGCCACAGCGGGGTACCCTGCTCAGCGGCGGCGGCGGCATAAATATCGGTTTCCCCCATCACGCGATCGTTGATGTGGATGCGCCAGAAGGCGCGGCCGTTGATGGTATGCGCCAGCACCCCCGGTTCGCCCGCCGCGCTGTGGTAGCCAATGCAGAACAGCCCGTCGAACCGCTGCTGCTCCAGCCCTTCAATCATCGACAGCGCGCGCGGTTTGCCCTGCACGAGGCGCGCGCGCGGATCGATCTGATCCGCACGCAGATTGGTCATCTGGGCGTGGCTATCTGCCACCACCACCTCGGTGGCACCGCCGGCAAACGCCCCGTCAATGGCGGCGTTAATCTCCTGCTCCATCAGCGCGCGCGCCAGCTGATGCTCGGCGTGGCCCGGCGCACACTGCTCGGGGCGCATCACGCCCGCAATGCCTTCAATATCGGCGGAAATAAAGATTTTCATGCAGTTAACCTGTCGAGAATATCGGTGAGTGAGGGGCGATGGTGGCCGCGAAAACCGCTGACCGCCTCCGCGCATAACAGAGCATCCAACACCGCGTGTTCGGTGGCGTCCGCCGCCGCGGCCAGCAGCGGTTCAAGCGCCGCCTCTTCGGGCGGCTGCGGCTGCGGTTGGGTAGAGAAGGCCACGGCGATGTCGCCGGAGCCGTGGCCCCAGTAGCTGCCCAGGCGCCCTAATCCCGCGCCGGCGCGCCGGGCTACGCGCTTGAGCTGGCGTGCGTCCAGCGCTGCGTCGGTGGCCATGATGATGATGATTGAGCCCGCGTCGCGCTGCGGTGCGAGCGCGGGCAGCAGCGGTGCGATAGCCTCGCCCAGCCGCACGCCATCCAGCGTCAGCGCCGTCAGTGCGCCAAAGTTGGCCAACACCAGCACGCCGAGCGTGGCGTTGAGCGCGGGGATCACGCGCGAGGCGCTGCCAATACCGCCTTTAAGACCAAAGCAGCTCATGCCGCGCCCGGCACCCACGCTGCCGCGCGCAAAATCGCTCGCCGCCTCAGCCAGGGCGGTCTGCGCCATGGCTTCGGTGACCGCCAGCGCCTGAATGTCGTTGAGCCAGCCGTCGTTGCACTCCAGCGCCAGCGGATTCACGGTGGGTAAACTGCGGCCCAGTTCAGGATTGCGCTGGATGGCATCGCGCACCAGCGCGGTATACAGCGTGCCCATCGCGAGCGTGTTGCTGAGCAGAATCGGCGTTTGTAGCACGCCCAGCTCTTCCACCTGCACCAGTCCCACCGGCTTGGCAAAGCCGTTAAACACCGCCGCGCCGCAGGGCAGCGGCGTCAGGAACAGATTGTCGCCCGGCGGCACAATGGCGGTGACGCCGGTCTGCCGCTCTCCCTCAGCCAGCGTCGCGTGGCCGACGCGCACGCCGGGCACATCGCTGATGCGATTGGTCGGCCCGCAGCCGCTGCGCGGCTGGCCCAATTGGCGCTCGCTGCGCCAGCGCTGTAGCAGCAGCTCGCGCTGCAGGTGTTGAAAATCCATGGTTAACTCTTGAGTTTGGGATCGAGCGTATCGCGCAGCGCGTCCCCGAGCAGGTTAAACGCCAGCACGGTGATAAAAATGGCCAGCCCCGGGAAGACGCTCACGTGCCACAGGCCCGCCATCATCATGCTGCGGCTCATGGCGAGAATATTGCCCCACTCCGGCACGTCCGGTTCCGGCCCCAGGCCAATGAAGCTCAGACCCGCCGCCGTGAGAATACTGGTGCCGATGCGCAGGGTAAAATAGACAATCACGTTAGAGAGCGTGCCCGGTAAGATGTGGCGCAGCAGAATCACCCGATCGCGTGCGCCCGCGCAGCGTACCGCCTCCACGTAGGCGGTTTGCTTCAGCGTTAAGGTTGAGGCGCGCACGATGCGGGCAAACACCGGCACGCTGAACACCGCCACGGCGATGATCACGTTGTTCAGGCCTGGGCCGAGGATCGCCACCACCGCAATCGCCAGCAGCATGCCGGGAAACGCGAACAGCACGTCCGAACCGCGCATGATCAGCATATCCACCCAGCGACCGTAATAGCCTGCCAGCAGCCCCAACAACACGCCCACCACCATGCCGAGCGTGACTGACACAACGCCCACATAGAGCGAGATGCGCGCGCCGTAAATCAGGCGGCTCAGCAGATCGCGTCCCAGCTCGTCAGTGCCCAGCCAGTGGGCTGCCGACGGCGGCGAAGAGAGCGCCATCCAGTCGGGCGTCATGGGATCCATCGGTGCAAGCCACGGCGCAAACACCGCCACCAGCACCAGCAGCAGCACAAAGCCGCCGGACGCCAGCGCCAGCGGATTACGCACAAAGGCGTGCAAGAAATCGCGCCACGGCGAACGGATCACCTCTTGCGGTACAAGCGTTAACGACTCGCTACTCATTACGGCTCCTGTTGCAGACGAATAGCCGGATTCACCACGGCATACAGCAGATCCACCAGCAGATTAATCACGATGAATTCAAACACGAACAGCATCACCAGCGCCTGGATCACCGGCTGATCCTGCGCCTTGATCGACTCGATCAACAGCCAGCCCAGCCCCGGCCAGTTAAACACGCTCTCCACCACGATCGATCCGCCCAGCAGAAAGCCGAACTGCAACCCCAGCATAGTGATCACCGGGATCAGCGCATTGCGCATCACGTGTTTCCACGTCACCAGCCGGTTGCGCAGCCCTTTCGCTTTGGCGGTGCGCACGTAATCCTCCTGCGCTACCTCCAGAAAAGCCGATCGGGTAAAGCGCGCCATCACCGCCGCCACCGACGATCCCAGCGTGATCGCCGGCAGAATGATATCGCTGGCGCGGGTGAAGCCGCTGACCGCGAACAGGCCAAACGGCATCGCCACGAACTGAATCAGCAGCAGGCCGAGCCAAAAGGTGGGCATGGAGATGCCGCCCACCGCGAGGCTCATGAGCGTCCAGTCTTGCCACTTGCCGCGCTTGAGCGCCGCCAGCACGCCGAGCAGCAGGCCCAGCACCACCGACCAGGCGAAGCCCGCCAGCGCCAGCCACAGCGTGGGCATAAAGCCCTGTTTGATCACCTCGAGCACCGGCTGCTGCGTGCGGTAGGTGACGCCTAAATCGCCGCGCAGCAAGCCACCTATCCAGTTAACGTACTGCTGCGGCAGCGGATCGTTGAGGCCCAGATGCGCGCGTGCCGCTTCCACCGCTTCAATCGGCGCGTCCGGCCCGGCGTAGATACGCGCCGGGTCGCCGGGCAGCAATTTAATAAAGCCAAACACCAGCAGTGAGACCACCAGCAGGACCGGGATCATCTCCAGCAGTCGGCGAAGGATATATGCGAACATGCGTTACCTATCGTGTACAGCCGCGAGGGAGGCGGAAGACCGCAACGGCCTTCCACCCGCGCATCAGTTGAACGTGGCTTGGTTAAACAGCAGATTGCCATCGGGCAGCATGGAGACGCCGTTCAGCGTGCTGCGCTTGCCCACCAGGTTGTCTGGCGTTCCGAGAAACGCCACGGGCGCCGCTTGCCACAGCAGCGTCTGCGCTTGGGCATAGGCCTCGCCGCGCCGCGCCGGATCGGCCGTCGCCAGCCCCGCTGCAATCGCCTTATCCACTTCAGGATTGCTGAAATACGAGACGTTATAGGAGGTCGGCACCCAGGATTCCGTGGCAAAAAGCGGACGCAGCGCCCAGTCGGCGTCACCGGTGGAGGTGGACCAGCCGCCGTAGTAGAGGTCGAACTCCGCCTGCTTGGGATCTTTCACGCCCCACAGTTTGGCGTTGCGCGTACCCGAGTCCATCGGCGTAACCGTGGCGCGGATCCCTACCGTGGCGAGCTGCGCTTTTAACACCTGGGCGGCGCGCACGCTGGCCGTGGCGTTAGTGACCCACAGTTTGAGATCCAGTCCGTTGGGGTAGCCCGCTTCTTTCAACAGCGCTTTGGCTTTGTCCGGCGCATAGCGGTAGTCCGGCGTGGCCTGTTTTTGCCAGAACTGCACGCCTTCCGGCATCGCCGAGGTGGCCGGTTTCCCCATGCCGGCGAACGCCACTTTCAGCCACAGATTACGGTCCAGCGCATAGTTAATTGCCTGACGCACGCGCACATCGGCCAGCGGTTTGTGTTGGGTATTGATCGCCATGTAATAGAGATAAATGCTGGGATCGCGCTGGATCGCCAGCTTGCTGTCACGCAGGACGGTGGCGACAAGATCAGACGGCAGCGGCCAGATCGCATCGACCTGCCCCGATCGCAGCGCCGCCACGCGCGTGGCGTCTTCCGGGCTCGGTGAGAAAATAACGTTATCCACTTTGGGCCAGCCCGCCTGCCAGTAATGCGCATTTTTCACCAGTTTCACCGCTTTACCAGGCTGCCACTCCGCGAAGGTAAACGGGCCGGTGCCGACCGGATGCAGGCGCAGCTGCGCTTCATCCGGGTATTGTTTGAGTATCGCCGGGCTCCACATCACCGCCGACGGGTGCGCCAGGGTATTAATAAACGCGCCGAACGACTGGTTGAGCTGAATCCTGACCCGATCCGGCGCCAGCACCGTGACCGTCTCAATCATTTTATAGAGACTGTTGCGCTTCAACCCTTTCTTCTGGTCAGCCAGCCTGTCCAGATTCGCCTTGACTGCGTCGGCATCAAACGGCGTGCCGTCCTGGAAGGTGACGCCTTGACGCAGCGTCAGGGTAAATTCAGTGGCGTTGTCGTTGCTGGTGTAGCCGGTGGCCAGCCACGGCTGCAGCTTCATGTGCGCATCAAACTGGAACAAGCGTTCAAAGATGCCGCTCTGCACCGAATAGCTGACGTTGTCGGACGTGTCGTGCGGGTCGAGGCCGGTGATATCGGCATACACGGAAATGCGTAAGTCCTGTGCCTGGGCGGCGGCGGCCAGCGCCACAGTGAGGCTCAGGGTTAACGCGGCGCGGCGGTAGATCGGTTGCATACATTCTCCTGGTCGGGGATTAGCGCGAAGCAAGGTCATCGGCGACCCAGTGCTGCGGTGCCACTTGGCGATAGCGGGGTTTCGTCACCGTTTCCCCCGCCTTACGCAGCGGCGAAGGGATTTCGCTGTCGTCGAAGGCGCGGGGCTGACGGTGCTGCGGATCGGCCACCGGCACCGAGGCCAGCAGACGTTGGGTATAGGGATGCTGTGGCTGATTAAAGACCGACTGGCGTGGCCCGACTTCGACAATCTGACCGAGGTACATCACCGCCACCCGGTTGGCGATGCGTTCCACCACCGCCATATCGTGCGAGATAAAAATCCACGCCACGCCGGTTTGCTGTTGCAGATCCATCATCAGGTTGATCACCTGCGCCTGGATCGACACATCCAGCGCCGAGACCGCCTCGTCGGCGATAATCACTTTGGGTTTCAGCGCCATGGCGCGCGCAATGGCAATACGCTGACGCTGACCACCGGAAAATTCATGCGGATAACGTCGCGCGTGCGACGGGTGCAGTCCCACGCTCTGTAACAGCGCCTCGACTTGCGGGGTCGCTTCGTCGAGCGATTTCACCAAGCCGTGCAGCAGCAGCGGCTCAGCAATGGTAAAGCCCACGGTTAAACGGGGATTCAGCGATGCGTACGGGTCCTGAAACACCATCTGCATCTCCCGGCGCAGCGGGTGAAACTGCGCGTCTGACAGCTGTGCGATCTCCTGCCCTTGAAAATGCACGCTATCGGCCTGGCTGCGGATCAGCCGCATCAGCGCGCGACCGGTGGTGGATTTGCCGCAGCCGCTCTCGCCGACAATCGCCAGCGTCTCGCCGGGCCACAGGGCGAAGTCGATCTGCTCCACCGCGTGCACCTGATGCGTAAGCCCGGAAAAGATGCCGCTGCGCACCGGGTAATACACTTTCAGACCGCGCACATCCAGCAGCGGCGCCTCGTGATAGCGCGCGGTGCGCTGCTCGCCATGCGCCGCCGCAGGCGCGCCCGGCAGCGGAAAGCGCTGCGGCCAGCGGTGCGCGCGCATATCGCCGAGCTTCGGCACGGCGGCCAGCAGCGCCTGCGTATAGGGATGCTGCGGCGCGCGGAAGATGTCACTCACCGTGCCCTGTTCGACCACCTCGCCGCGCAGCATCACCACCACGCGATCGGCGATTTCCGCCACCACGCCCATGTCGTGGGTAATGAACAGCACCGCCATCTGCTTGTCACGCTGCAGGTCGCGCAGGATGTGCAGAATGCGCGCCTGCACGGTGACGTCTAGCGCGGTGGTCGGCTCATCGGCAATCAGCAGTTGCGGATCGCAGGCCAGCGCCTGCGCAATCATCACCCGCTGGCGCATCCCGCCACTCAGCGAATGGGGGTAACTTTTCATGACGCGATCGACATCCGCAATGCGCACCTGGCGCAGCAGCGCACGGGCCCGCGCGTCGGCCTGCGCCTTATCGCACAGCTGATGATCGCGCAGCGCCTCGGTGAGCTGATCGCCAATGCGCAGCACGGGATTGAGCGACGTCATCGGCTCCTGAAAAATCATCGCCATGTCACGGCCGCGCAGACGCTGGCGCTGTGCCTCGCTCAGGCGCTCCAGCGCATGGCAGGTTCCCTGACGATCGCGGAACAGCATACTGCCGCTATCCACCCGGCCTGACGCGGCGAGCAGCCCCATCACCGCCAACGACGTGACCGATTTACCGGAGCCGCTTTCCCCTACCACGGCGACGATTTCGCCGGGATAGAGGGCAAAACTGATGCCTTTTAACGCCTGATGTTCACCGCTGCGGCCGCGAAACGAGACGCTGAGATCCTGAATCGCCAGCACCGGCTCGGCAGCGTGGGGAGCCACTAACGTATCCGTCATCGTTGCCTCTTAGGATGAAGGCCAGATTTGGCCTTGGGAGTAAGTTAAAAAGGGCGCGCTGTCGGCGGCGAGCCATAGCGGGCCGTCGAGATCGACATATTCCGCGGCGGTGGCGACCGGCAGCGCGGCTTCCATCGCCAGTGAGGATCCGAGCATGCAGCCGACCATCACACGCACGCCCTGCTGCCGCGCCGTTTCCACCATCGCCAGCGCTTCGGTAACACCGCCGCACTTATCCAGCTTGATATTGATCATCTCGTAGCGATCGGCCAGCCGAGCGATATCCGCGCGCGTGTGGCAGCTCTCGTCGGCGCACAGGGGAATGGCGTGCGGGAAATCAGCCAGCGCCTGGTCCTGCCCGGCGGGCAGCGGCTGCTCGACCATAGCGATGCCATAACGGGTGAGCGCCGCCAGCAGGTCGGGCAGATTCAGGTCGAACCAGGCTTCGTTGGCGTCAACGATCAGCGTGGCTTCGGGCGCGGCGGCGCGAATAGCGGCGACCTTCGCCAGGATAGCGTCACGGTTGAGTTTGATTTTGAGCAGCTGCGCGCCGCGCGAGACGGCATCGGCGGCGGCGGTGGCCATGTTGCTCTCGGTGTCGAGGCTCAGGGTTTCCGCGACAATGAGTGAAGCCGGCGCGCGCTGGTCGCAGGCTTGCCACAGCGTCTGCCTGGTTTGGGCGGCCTCCAGCCGCCACAGCGCACAATCCAGCGCGTTACGCGCCGCGCCAGCGGCCAGCGCCTGCTGCAGATCGTGCCGACTCAGTCCGCTTTCTACGTCGCGTCGCAGGCTTTCCAACTGCGCGACGACGCTCTCGGCGCTTTCACCGTAGCGCGGCGTCGGCGTGCATTCGCTGCGGCCAATAAAGCCGCGCTGCTCCAGCGTGACCCGCACCACCGTCACGGCGGTGCGGGTGCCGCGCGCAATAGCGAACGGACGCGCCAGCGGCAGCGCGATGACCTCTATCTGCATGCGCCGCATCTTAGCCACGCGCCTGCAGCAGTGCGGCGATGGCATCGATGCCAAACCGCACGGGATCGGTGGCCGGCACGCCAAACTCTGCCTCAAGGCTGGCGCAGTAATCACGCGCTTCCGCGTCGCTGTAATTGGAGGTGTTGATGGCAAAGCCCGCCAGCTGAACGTGGTCGCTGGTGACCGCGGCGGCGTGAAGATTGGCGTCAACGCAGGCGCGCAGGCTGACCATTGGCTGGTGCGGCAGGTGGCGCATGTGAGGACGACCCATTTCGTGGCACATCACCAGCCAATGCGGCTGAGCACCGTGAATCAGCCCCATGCTGACGCCCGCGTAGGAGGGATGGAACAGCGAGCCTTGACCTTCGACGATGTCCCAGTGGTCGGCGTCGTTCGCCGGTGAGAGCGCTTCGGCCGCGCCGGCGATAAAATCCGCGATCACCGCATCGATCGCGATGCCTTCGCCCGCCACCAAAATGCCGGTTTGGCCAGTCGCGCGAAAATCGGCTTTCATATCCCGTGCGCGCATGGCCGCTTCCAGCGCCAGTGAGGTGTACATTTTCCCCACGGAGCAGTCTGTGCCGACAGTAAGTACACGCTTACCTGAGCGTTTTTTGCCGCTGCCCACGGTGAGCGTTGGCCGCATGTGGCGCAAATCAAACAGGGCCACGCCGTGCTGGGCCGCCAGCGCCACCAACTCGGGTTCGTCAATCAGTCGATGGTGCAGTCCGCTGGCCACGTTCATGCCTGCCTGCAGGGCGCTTTTAATGGTATCGAGCCAGTGCGGCGGCAAATAGCCGCCGGCATTCGCGGTGCCAAGCACCAGCGTTTTCGCGCCGCGCTGTTTGGCGCTGGCGATATCCAGCACGTCCAGCCCGAGGCTGACGGTGCAGCCTGGCAGAGCGAGTTCGCCAACGCACTGTTCAGGTCGCCAGACCTGTACGCCGCGCGCCGTTTTTGCCGCCAGCGGATCGGTGACATCGCCAAGGAACAGTAAATAGGGTTGAGGGATCAGCATGATGTTTCTCATTTCAGACGGGTTAAAGGGTCTGAAGCGACTATTTCACGGGGGGAAAACGCTGACGAATGCTTGTTTAGCGGCGGGGTATAACCACAGGCTATAGCCAGATCAAAAGGTGATGACGACGGGCTTTAAAGGCGGTGCGCGCGCGCGCAGACGGCAAAATAGGTGGCGCAGCGATAAGAAATACGTTGGGATTAACGGGGTAAGGAAGAGGGAAACCGCGAGGCGGGACGCAAGGGTGTGCAGGCACACCTGACGCGCGGTTTTGCGACGATCAGTGCAGCGCACCCGGCGGTACGTGCTTGAAGGTTTCGACGTAGGCGCGGAATACGTAGCGGATAAAACGTTTCATGGAGTACCTGACTCAAATATTGTTGAAAAATTGCGCGAAAAGTATAGCGAACGGCGCTTTTTCACGCAATTATTTTTGAACCAGATCACAAAATGGCGGATTGCTGCCGCTGAAGCTTAGCGGAAGAGTGCCAGGTGCTGAATCAGAATGGTCGAGCCGATACAGATCAATACCACGCCGCCCAGCACTTCCGCCCATTTGCCCAGCAGCGGCCCCATGAAGCGGCCGACCATCACGCCGGTGGTCGCCATGACGGTCGTGGCGGCACCAATGGTTAATGCCGTCAGGACAATATTCACCTGCAGAAACGCAAGGCCGACGCCCACGGCCAGCGCGTCGAGGCTGGTGGCCACGGCGGTCAGTGCCAGCACCATAAAACCGTGACGCTGCGGCGCTTCGCACGGCTCCTCGGTGGTTTGACGGAAGCCTTCCATCATCATACGCGCGCCCAGCACGCTCAGCAGACCAAAGGCCACCCAGTGATCCCACGCCATGATATAGCGACTGGCGGCGAGGCCGATTGCCCAGCCAATCAGCGGCGTGATCATCTCAATGGCACCGAAAATCACCCCGGTGCGTAACGCCTCTTTAAAATTCGGACGATGCAAGGTGGCGCCTTTGCCCAGTGCCGCAGCAAAAGCGTCCATTGACATGCCAAAGGCCAAAATCAGCGTTGCGATAAAAGTCATGGGTTTTCAGCCAACGCGGTAAATTTGCGCTTAAATCAGCAAATCTCCGCCTCTGTTGTTCAGTTATGAAAAAGTGGACGCAGTCTAGCATGCAAAATAGTCGAAAAAAAGACAGTAAAATCAGGGATTTAATTATAGCAAAGGCTATAACTCTTTGCTCATGCTGTTTTTGCCGCTAAGTGAATGGAATAGAAGAACATTCTCATGGCTGCGTGCGGCAGGGATTGCACTCGAACGCGCTTTTATGCGCTAATGCCCGCGCCGATGACTGTGGAAGGTAGTGATGAAAAACCCGCTCGAAACCTTGATTATGCCCGCTGGCATTCTGCTGCTGGCGTTTTTGTCCGCGCTGCTGCTGCCCGCCCCCGCGTTTGGCCTGGCGTTATCCAGAAAGCTGATGGACGCCCTGCGCTTACAGGATCTTAATCAGCTCTACACGCTGGTATTTTGCCTGTGGTTTTTACTGCTGGGCACGGTGGAGTTTTTCGTGATTCGTCTGGTATGGCGCCGCTGGTTTAAGGTGTAACCGCGCTGCCGCGTCTTGAGCGCCATCAATGCGATGGCGATACGCGGCAGTGAGATTTTTGCGCACAAAAATGTAACATTAGTTTTACACAAGTGAACGAAACATCACGCAACAGAAAAGCCGCAAAAATCAGCTTTTTCTTAAAAATATATACTTATCAAATACTTAATTTGTGACCAAGCTCACTCTCTGAATCACGCTTCGGCTTTTTCTCTTACAAGCATGCAACAACTGCGTTACCCTAAGCTGCTGAAATAGGGATAAAAAATCCTTATGGCTGCGGCAGCAAACTGATTAATTCTTATGCTGAATCATTTCCGCCTTTAAAAAATAAACAAACGTTTAATTCCGATACGAGAATGTTATATTCAAGTGCATATGCATAACGTGCAGTTAACCGTTATCGTCCCCATGGCTTATCCCTGAGTCTTAACCTTTGAGAGATAGCGCGACGCGCTCATAAAGAAGCGTGGCTATTTCGCCTGCGAACCTGTTGAGCATCAGGGCAACAGAAAGAGGAGATGTCGCCTCATGAGCACTACTGCGGTAAATCTGGCGCTGGCCGCCGCCTCAATGGAGAGCACCCCGCTTCAGGAACGGAAAGAAGTGGATGTGCTGCTGATTGGCGCGGGCGTCATGAGCGCTACGCTCGGCACCTGGCTTCAGGATCTTGAGCCTGACTGGTCGATTGAAATGGTCGAGCGCCTGGGCGAAGTGGCGGTGGAGTCATCCAACGGCTGGAACAATGCCGGCACCGGCCACGCCGCGCTGGCCGAGCTGAACTATACGCCGCAAAAGGCGGATGGCAGCATTGATATCGCCAAAGCCGTGGCGATCAACGAATCCTTCCAGATGTCTCGCCAGTTCTGGGCGTATCACGTTCAGAAAGGCAATCTGCGCCAGCCCAAAACCTTTATCCACAGTACCCCGCACATGAGTTTTGTTTGGGGCGACGATAACGTTGAATTTTTACGTAAACGCTATCAGGCGCTGCAAAAAAGCACCCTGTTCCGCGGCATGCACTACTCCGAAGATCGCGAACGCATTGCCGAGTGGATTCCGCTGGTGATGAAAGGACGCAACCAGAAGCAAAAGGTGGCCGCAACCTGGACCGACATGGGCACCGACGTGAACTTCGGTGAAATCACGCGGCAGTTGATTGACGCGCTTGAGAAAAAACCCAACTTCCGTCTGCGTCTGCGTCAGGAAGTGCGCGACATTAAACGCCTGGCCGACGGACGCTGGCAGGTAAGCCTGAGCCATGTGGCTACGGGCGACCAGCGCGTGCTGGTGACGCGCCAGCTGTTTATTGGCGCGGGTGGCGCGGCGCTGCCGCTGCTGCAAAAAACCGGTATCCCGGAAGTAAAAGGCTACGCCGGTTTCCCGGTGGGCGGATCGTTCCTGGTGACGGAAAACCCGGACGTGGTAAAGCAGCACATGGCAAAAGTCTATGGCAAAGCCAGCGTCGGCGCGCCGCCGATGTCGGTGCCGCATGTCGATACCCGCGTGCTCGACGGCAAGCAAGTGCTGCTGTTTGGCCCGTTCGCCACGTTCTCCACCAAGTTCCTGAAGCAGGGCTCGCTGCTGGATATGTTCGGCGCGATGAACGGCAGTAACCTGCTGCCCATGGTGCAGGTCGGCTTGAAAAGCTTTGATTTAGTGAAGTACCTGATGGATCAGGTGCTGCAAACCGATGAAGATCGGATGGATGCGCTGCGCGCCTATGTGCCGCAGGCCAATCCAGAAGATTGGCGTTTGGTGACCGCCGGTCAGCGCGTGCAAATCATCAAGAATGATGAGAAAGAGGGCGGCGTGCTGCGTCTCGGCACCGAAGTGGTCACGTCGGCTGACGGCTCGGTTTCTGCACTGCTGGGCGCCTCACCGGGCGCGTCAACGGCCCCGCCGATCATGCTGGAGCTGATGGCAAAAGCGTTCCCGGAGCAGATGCGTTCGCCAGAATGGCAGACCAAAATTCGCAGCGTGATCCCGTCCTGGGGCCGCAAGCTGAACGGCGATGTTGCGCTGACCGAGAAAGTGCTGGCGGAAACCAGCCGCGTATTGCAGCTCGATTACGCGCCAGCGGAAACGCCGATGGCGGCCAACGACGAGGCCCGCGTCACCGCACAGGTGGTGGGCAAGTAATCCTCCGAGCCCCAATTCGCATCCAGGCCGCGCAAGCGGCCTTTTTATTGGCTCAGCGAAACTGCAACGCCTCATACAGCATCCAGCCGGTGGTCGCCACCAGCGATAGCGCCATCAATGTGTTAAATGCCTGACGCTTCCACGCCACCAGCAGATGCGTGCGCAGCCGATCGCCCAGCGCCGCCCACAGCAAAATGCACGGCAGATTAAGCAACGCATACCCCACCAGCACCGCTACCACGCCGCTGCTGTTCACGTACATCAGCGCCACGTTGGTCACCATAAGCCAGGCTTTGGGATTCACCGCCTGAAAGCCGATGCCGCCCAGCAGCGTCATCGGACGAGGACGCTCACGACGCTGCGGTGCGTCAGCACGAAAGATTTTCCACGACAGCCATAAAAGATAGCTGCATCCCACCACCGTCAGCGGTAGACGCGTTGAGGCCATCCAGCGCAGCAGCACATCCAGCGCCACACTCGCCAGCAGCAGTTGCAGCGCACAGCCAAGCAGAATGCCGAATACCATCGGCAACGTGCGCCTGAAACCAAAATTGACGCCCGACGTCGCCAGCAGCAAATTGTTTGGGCCAGGCGTAATGGACATCACCGTGACATAGCTAAAAAAAGTGGGATCGAGCATGGCGTGTTTCCAGCAAGGGAAGAAGAACCTCATGCTAATCCCGATGCGGCAATGGCAACAGAGACACAAAAGCACTATTGTTATGGGTACAAATTCAGTAATTCTAAATTGTACCCATTGCGCGTGGAGGCTTTTGTGTCCTTACCGTTCTCGTCTGAACAGACGCTGTACCAGCAGCTGGCCGATAGCTTTGCCGAGTCCATTCATCAAGGGACGCTGAAGCCGGGCAAACGCCTACCGGCTATCCGCCGCGTAGCGCAGTCGCATCAGGTGAGCGTGAATACGGTGCTCAACGCCTGGCAGCTGCTGGAGGATCGCGGCCTAATTGAGGCACGACCGCAGTCGGGCTATTACGTGCGCGGCGTGCTGCCCGCTGTCACCCGCAGCGTGAAGCCGCTGCCCGCCGACATCCACGATCCCAGCGCGCAGAAGCTGGCGCTGATTGAGCAGGTGTTTGCCGCCCAAAATAATCCGGATTACACCAACATCTCGCTGGCCTGTCCGCAAGACAGCGAGCTGTTTCCCTCGGCGCGCTTAGCGCGTATTACCGCCTCACTTTTACGACGCGAACCGGGAATGGTTGGCCGCTATGCGCTTCCGCCGGGTAGTGAGCGCTTACGGGAGGAGATTGCACGCCGGGCGCTGCTCGCGGGCCTGACGCTCACACCGCAGGCGATCACCCTCACCCACGGCTGCATGGAGGCGCTGCAGCTGGCGCTGCGGGCAGTGACGCAGCCCGGCGACTGCGTGGGGCTCGAGTCGCCGACCTACTTCTTTCTGTTTCCGCTGTTGGCCTCGCTGGGCCTGAAAGCGCTGGAAATCCCCACCGATCCGCAGCAGGGTCTGTCGCTGGACGCGCTGGAGATGCTGATCCAGGAGAAGCGCATTCAGGCGCTGGTCGCGATGCCGGGTGCGCAGAATCCATTGGGCTACGTGATGCCGTTGGCGCGAAAAAAACGCCTGGCAGAGTTAGTGAATACTTACCAAATTCCGCTTATCGAAGATGGCCTGTACGATGAATTGCAGTTTGACTGGCCGCTGTCGCCGCCGGTGAAAGCCTTTGATCGCGACGGCTGGGTGATTTACTGCACCAGCTTTACCAAAACCGTGGCGCCCGATTTTCGCGTGGGCTGGACCGCAGCCGGGCGCTTCCACGCGGCGATTGCCCGCTTGAAAGCGGTCTCGTCAATGACGGAGTCGCGTCTGCTGAGTGAAACGCTGGCGGAATTTCTTGCCAGCGGCGGCTATGACCACCACCTGCGTTCGCTGCGTCGTCGCTATGCGGCCAATCTGGATGCGGCGCGCGGTCTCCTGGCGCGCCACTTCCCGCAGGGCACACGCGCTACCCTGCCGCGCGGCGGCTTTGTGTTTTGGGTGGAATTACCGGGTGATATCGACACGGTGGCGCTGTTTGATCGCCTGCTACAGGAGCAGATTTGCGTGACGCCGGGTGCGCTCTATACGCTTAGCGATCGCTATCGCCACGCGCTGCGCCTCTCCTGCTGCTATCCGTTTGACGAACGCTATACGTGGGCGTTGAAACGCACCGGCGCGCTGGCCTGTGAAATGACAGGCCTGGCACCGGGACAGGATCAGGGCTTACCGTTACGGCCCCAAGTGGTGTAACCCTCACGCTCGGTGAGGCGCTCATAGTAAGTGCTCACAGCCGGGAAGTGCGGATGGTCGAGCGGCGTTTCAAACCAGCGGTTCACGGCGAGGCCCACGGGAATATCCGCCAGGGAAAAATTGCGTCCGGCGACGTAGCGCCCGGTTTTTTGCAGGTGCTGATCCAGCAAGTTCATGGTGTGCGTCCAGCCTTTCACCGCAGCGGCCAGCAGGCGCGGGTCTTGATGCGCAGGCGAATTGCGCACCAGCGACATAAACGCGTAGCGCCAGGAAGTGTTGAGCTCGGTGGCCTGCCAGTCCATCCACTGATCCACGGGTGCGCGGGCGCGGGGATTTTGCGGATAGAGCCACTCGCCGCCGTTGCTGTTGGCCAGATAACGCAGAATGGCGTTGGACTCCCACATCACAAAGTCATCTTCAATAATGACGGGGATCAGTGCATTGGGATTGAGCGCTAAAAAAGCGGGCGAGTGCAGCGATTGCGGGTCTTCGCCCCACTTGTCGTCCAGCTCGTAGGCCAGATCCAGCTCTGCGCAGAGCCACAGCACTTTGCGCACGTTAATTGATGAGGTACGGCCTAACACTTTTAACATAACAGGCTCCGGTGCCAGAATTGTTAATCTATTCATAGCCCTGTTGCTGCGCTTTCGCAATCAACAGGATGTAAAACCGCATGTCCGATAATCGCAATCAGCAAGGAGAGACAATGAAAGTGGCATTTAAGCAGGTGGATGTGTTCAGCGCGCTGCCGTTTAACGGCAACCCACTGGCGGTGATCATGGACGCGCAGGGATTGAGCGATGAAGAGCTGGCGGCGATTGCTCGCTGGACCCATTTATCCGAGACCACCTTTGTGCTGCCGCCGCAGGATGCCGCCGCCGACTATCGCGTGCGTATCTTCACCGTGACGGGCGAACTGCCTTTTGCCGGGCATCCCACGCTGGGCACCGCCCATGCGCTGCTGGAAGCAGGCTGGCCGCTGAAAACACCGGGTAAAATTGTGCAAGAGTGCGGCGTGGGCCTGGTGGACGTGAAGATCGGTGACGATGGCGCGCTGGCCTTTGCCGCGCCGCCCGCCACGTTGACGCCGTTCAGCGATGCACTGATGGGCAATGCATTGAACAGCGACGCTTTCGATCTCACCCAGACACCTACCGTGGTGGATATGGGTATTCGCTGGTTGCTGATCCCCATGAGCAGCGCACAGGCGGTGTTGGATGTGCAGGCCCACGTCGCCGATTTACAGCGGTTGCACCAGCATGCGGGCGTGGATGGCACCGCACTGTTTGGCCCGCTACCCGCCGGAGAAACGGAACAGTTTGAAGTGCGCGCGCTGCTGGTGGAGAACGGCAGCCTGACCGAAGATCCGGTGACAGGTAGCGCCAATGCCTGCCTGGCACGCTACTTCGCCGCGCAGGGCCAGACGCACGACTATCGTGCGCGCCAGGGCACGGTCCTTCAACGCGCCGGTCGCATTACGGTCCAGTTCCGCGACGAGGGCATTTGGATTGGCGGGCAGGCGGTCACGGTGATTGACGGCACAATACAGTGTTAAAGCGCGTGAGCGAGGCGGCCGGTCACGCGCTATCTGCGGATTAGAGCGCTTGTCCGCCCGAGGCTTCAATGCGCTGAGCGGTGATCCAGCTGGTTTCGTCGCTGAGGATGGCGGCGATGGCATCCCCGATGTCCTCCGGCAGGCCCACGCGGCCCAGCGCCGTGACAGAGGCAATTTGCGCGTTGAGATCGCGCGTATCGCGCACGCGGCCACCGCCAAAGTCGGTTTCAATCGCGCCGGGTGCCAGGATATTCACGCGGATGCGACGCTCGCCCCACTCTTTTGCCTGGTAGCGCGTCAGCACTTCCATCGCGCCTTTCATGGCGGCATAGGTGCCTGAACCGGGCAGCGTCATGCGCGTTAATCCGCTGGAGATGTTCAGCACCCGTCCACCCTCCACCAGCAGCGGCAGCAGCTTTTGCGTCAGGAAGAACGGTCCTTTGACGTGCACCTGCATTAGCGCGTCAAACTCCGCTTCAGTGGTTTCAGCCAGCGGGCGATAGTGGCCGTGTCCGGCATTGTTCACTAAATAATCAAACCCGCTGCGCTGCCAGGTTTCCAGCGCAGCTTTTACCTGCGCGACAAAGCCGTCGAACTGCTGGCTGTCGCCCACATCCAGCGGCAGCGCGACGGCGCGCGCACCGAGGGCCTCAATCTCTTTGACCACCGCCTGCGCCTCTTCCGCATGCTGACGATAGGTAAAAAGGATATCAGTCCCTTTGGCAGCCAGTTTCAGCGCGCCGCTCTTGCCCAAACCGCGATTTCCGCCGGTAATTAACGCAATTTTTTGATTCATGGGATCTCCTGCTGGAAAATTGAACGCACGTTAAGGATATTCATGAATAATTGATCTATAAACGCAGAGAAATACGCAGCACTGTTTCAATAACAACAACAATCGGTGAGCAATATGGATAAAATTCACGCAATGCAGGTGTTTGTGCGGGTGGCAGAGATGGGCAGTTTTACCCGCGCAGCCGAGAGTTTAGGCCTACCGAAAGGCAGCGTATCGCGCCAGCTGCAGGCGCTGGAAAATCAGATGGGTACGCGGCTCCTGCATCGCACCACGCGTCGCGTCCACCTCACCCAGGATGGGCTGGTGTATTACGACCGCTGCCTGGATCTGCTGTCGATGCTGGATGATATGGACAGCTTATTTCAGCACGATCCCGCTACCTTGAGCGGCAAGCTGCGTGTGGATATGTCTGTGGCGATGGCCACCAGCTTTGTGCTGCCTCGCCTGCCTGAATTTTTGCAGCATTATCCCGGCGTTGAGATTGAGCTGAGCAGCAGCGATCGTCAGGTGGACGTCATCCGCGAAGGCTTTGACTGCGTGGTGCGCGTGGGTGAGTTAAAGGATTCGGGGTTGATTGCCCGCCGCATCGGCACCTACGCGCTGATTAACTGCGCCAGCCCAAGCTATCTGGCCCGCTTTGGGATGCCGGTGCGCCTGGAAGAGTTATCGCAGCATGCCATGGTGCATTACGCCCAGCAGCTCGGTCAGCCTTCGCCCGGTTTTGAATATTACGACGGCAAACAGACGCACCACGTGCAGACCGGCGGCGTGGTCACGGTCAACAGTACCGAAACCTACCGGGCGGCCTGCGTCGCCGGGCTGGGTATTATTCAGGTCCCCGCCATTGGCGTGCAGCCGCTGCTGGAATCTGGCCAGCTGGTGGAAGTGATGCACCATTTTCCCGCCCGACCAATGCCCATTACGCTGCTTTACCCGCATCGTCGTAACGTGGCGCGTCGCGTGCGCGTCTTTATGGAGTGGCTGAGTCAGGTCTTGCAGGAGTACGTGACGTAACGGTCTATAATTTGATTTTTGCAGTGAACAGGATGCCTATCGTCTATGACGGACAAACACTCCCCGGATGCAGCGGCTGATGCCAAGCCGCTCATCGACATTAAAACCGGCAATAAAACCGTGGACGGATCGATCCGCAAGGTGTCGCGGTTTGCCGCGTGGTTCCAGGCGATCCCTGCGGTGGCACATTTCATTCGCGCGCTGGATCGCTTTAACGATCGCCTCGGCAGTCAATTTGGTGCGGCGATCACCTATTTTTCCTTTTTATCCTTGATCCCCATTTTGATGGTCTCGTTTGCCGCCGTGGGATTTGTACTGGCCTCGGATCAGGATCTGTTAAGTGAGTTGATCACGCGGATCGTCAACAGTATCAGCGATCCTACGCTGGCCAACACGTTAAAAAGCACGGTCAACACCGCCATTCAGCAGCGCGCGACCGTGGGGCTGACCGGGCTCTTGCTGGCGCTGTATTCCGGTATCAACTGGATGGGTAATCTGCGCGAAGCCGTGCGCGCGCAGTCGCGCGATGTGTGGGAGCGTAAACCGGACGACAAAGAAAAGCTGTGGAAAAAGTATCTGCGCGATCTGATTTCGCTGCTTGGCCTGATGCTGGCGCTGGTGATTACCCTGTCGCTGACCTCCATCGCGGGGGCGGCGCAGGCGGCGATCGTTGATGCGCTGGGTTTGGCGGATGTGACGTGGCTGCGGCCAGTGATGACGGTGATTGCGTTGTCGATTTCCATCATCGCTAACTATCTGCTGTTCCTGTGGATTTTCTGGATTCTGCCGCGCCACAAGCCGCGCAAAAAAGCGCTACTGCGCGGCACGCTGCTGGCGGCCATCGGCTTTGAAGTGATTAAGTTCGTGATGACGCTGACGCTGCCGAAGCTGGCCTCTTCGCCTTCGGGCGCCGCGTTTGGCTCGGTGCTGGGACTGATGGCGTTCTTTTATCTCTTCGCGCGCTTAACGCTATTCTGCGCCGCGTGGATCGCCACGGCGAAGTACAAGGACGATCCTGAGATGTCTTCACCGCGTGGCACATCCTGACGCCCGCTGTTACATTTGTCATAACAGTTGAAAATGTTTCCTTCTGGCGATTATTTCCACAATATTCAGCAGGAAACGCTGTAGGGTCACTTTAATTTGGCCCTTTTGCAGCGAATCTCGCCAGAAAACCGCCGCTTCCCGCTGCCATTCGCCACGGAAGCGCGCATCACAGACATTATCCTCTTTTTTCCCGGCAAAGCCTGTTCTGACGCGGCTTTTCGCCATTGAATGGCGCAAAACAGGTGCGTAAGATTCTTTGTTTACATTTACAATTAAGAAATAATTATGCAAGCCTCCATCACTGATCCATCTGCTTCAAATCCGGCCGACGCGCCGGTAAATTCGCGCAGCAAAGTTGTCGTGGCGTCGCTGGTCGGCACCGCCATTGAGTTCTTTGATTTCTATATCTACGCCACCGCGGCGGTGATCGTTTTCCCCCATATTTTCTTCCCGCAGGGCGATGCCACCGTGGCGACGCTGCAGTCGCTGGCGACCTTTGCCATTGCCTTTGTGGCGCGTCCGATTGGCTCGGCGGTGTTCGGCCACTTTGGTGACCGCGTGGGCCGTAAGGCGACGCTGGTTGCCTCGCTGCTGACCATGGGGGTATCGACCGTACTGATCGGCCTGCTGCCCGGTTATGAGACGATTGGGGTCGCGGCGCCGCTGCTGCTGGCGCTGGCGCGCTTTGGTCAGGGTCTGGGATTGGGCGGCGAATGGGGCGGCGCGGCGCTGCTGGCCACCGAGAATGCCCCGGCGAAAAAGCGGGCGCTCTACGGATCTTTCCCGCAGCTGGGCGCGCCGATTGGCTTCTTCTTTGCCAACGGGACGTTCCTGCTGCTGTCGTGGCTGCTGAGCGACGAACAGTTTATGCAGTGGGGCTGGCGCGTGCCGTTTATTCTCTCTGCCGTGCTGGTGCTGGTGGGGCTTTACGTGCGCGTGTCGCTGCATGAAAGCCCGGTGTTTGCCAAAGTGCAGAAAGAGAACAAACAGGTGCGCATGCCGATTGGCACGCTGCTGAGCAAGCACCTCACGGCGACCCTCCTCGGCACCTTTATTATGCTGGCGACCTACACGCTGTTCTATATTATGACCGTCTATTCCATGAGTTACGGCACCGCGCCCGCACCGGTTGGGCTGGGCTACTCGCGTAACAGCTTCCTCTGGATGCTGATGGTGGCGGTGATCGGTTTCGGCGTGATGGTGCCGATTGCGGGTCTCCTGGCGGATCGCTATGGTCGCCGCCGCACCATGATCACCATTACGCTGATGATTATCGCCTTTGCGCTGCTGTTCCCAATGCTGCTGGGCTCTGGCTCGCAGATTCTGGTGATGGGCTTCCTGCTGCTGGGCCTGAGCATTATGGGCCTGACGTTTGGCCCGATGGGCGCACTGTTGCCGGAGCTGTTCCCAACCGAAGTGCGTTATACCGGTGCGTCGTTCTCCTATAACCTGTCGTCGATTTTAGGCGCCTCGGTCGCCCCTTATATCGCCACCTGGTTGAATGCGCATTACGGCCTGCAGGCGGTGGGCTTCTATTTGGCCGCGATGGCGCTGTTAACGCTCATTGCGCTGATCGCCTGTAAAGAGACGCGCCACCAGACGCTGTACGAAGCGGTGTGATCGCTTAACCTCAGACAAACCCGGCGTTGGCCGGGTTTTTTATGCCTTGCGCCTGACGCCGACCCACGACACGCATAAAAAAACCCCGGCAGGCCGGGGTTGATACAGTGCTGAAAAACGTGGCGCGTGGGCTTAGCCGGCAACCGCGATGCGTTTCATGTCGGTCATGTAGCCACGCAGCTTGCGGCCCACCGTCTCGATCGGGTGCTGACGAATGGCTTCGTTGACGTCGCGCAGCTGCGCATTGTCTACCTGCGTGCCCTCGATCGCTTTACCCAGATCGCCTGGCTGCAGCGTGGTCATAAACTCTTTCAGCAGCGGTACGGCCGCAAACGAGAACAGGTAGTTGCCGTATTCTGCGGTATCGGAGATAACCACGTTCATTTCATACAGACGCTTACGCGCGATGGTGTTAGCGATCAGCGGCAGCTCGTGCAGGGATTCATAGTACGCTGACTCTTCGATGATGCCGGCATCGACCATGGTTTCGAACGCCAGCTCAACGCCCGCTTTCACCATCGCCACCATCAGTACGCCTTTGTCGTAATACTCTTGCTCTTCAATTTTACCGTCGAACTGCGGAGCGGTTTCGAAGGCCGTTTTGCCGGTCTCTTCGCGCCACGTCAGCAGGTTTTTGTCGTCGTTCGCCCAGTCCGCCATCATGCCGGAAGAGAATTCGCCGGAGATAATGTCATCCATGTGCTTCTGGAACAGCGGCGCCATGATGGTTTTCAGCTGTTCAGACAGCGCATAGGCGCGGATCTTAGCCGGGTTAGACAGGCGATCCATCATCAGCGTGATGCCGCCAAATTTCAGCGATTCGGTAATGGTTTCCCAGCCGAACTGGATTAATTTTTCGGTATAAGCAACGTCGTGCCCTTCTGCCACCAGCTTGTCGAAGCACAACAGCGATCCGGCCTGCAGCATGCCGCACAGAATGGTCTGCTCGCCCATCAGGTCAGATTTCACTTCCGCAACAAACGACGACTCCAGTACGCCCGCGCGATCGCCGCCCGTCGCAGCAGCCCAGGCTTTTGCGATGGCCATGCCTTCGCCTTTAGGATCGTTTTCCGGGTGAACCGCAATCAGCGTTGGCACGCCGAAACCACGCTTGTACTCTTCGCGAACTTCAGTGCCTGGGCACTTCGGTGCCACCATGACCACCGTGATGTCTTTGCGAATGGTTTCGCCCACTTCCACGATGTTGAAACCGTGCGAGTAGCCCAGCGCCGCGCCGTCTTTCATCAGCGGCTGCACTGCCTGCACCACGGCGGAGTGCTGCTTGTCTGGCGTCAGGTTAACCACCAGGTCAGCCTGCGGGATCAGTTCTTCGTAGGTACCCACTTTGAAGCCGTTATCGGTGGCTTTGCGGAATGACGCACGCTTTTCGGCAATGGCTTCAGCACGCAGGGCATAGGCCACGTCCAGGCCGGAATCACGCATGTTGAGACCCTGGTTCAGCCCCTGCGCGCCGCAGCCGACGATCACCACTTTTTTGCCTTTCAGGAAGCTGGCGCCGTCGGCGAACTCATCGCGCGCCATAAAGCGACATTTGCCCAGCTGCGCTAACTGGTTGCGCAGGTTCAGTGTATTGAAGTAATTAGCCATGGGTACTCCGCGTAGAGGATGTGTTTTATTGTCCGGTAACGGCGCGATGTTCAGTGCCGCGAATGACCCCATCATATGACAGGAAATCTGTTGCTTAAATTGATATATTAACAACGTTACATTGCAATAATTGCAATACTATTTCAACGGAGCGCGGCGTGGATTTACGCGATTTAAAACTGTTTTTGCATCTGGCCGAGAGCTGCCACTTTGGCCGCACCGCCAGGGCCATGCACGTCAGCCCTTCCACGCTGTCGCGGCAAATTCAGCGGCTGGAGGACGATGTCGGTCACGCGCTGTTTCTGCGCGACAACCGCACCGTGACGCTGACGGAAGCGGGCGAACGTCTGCGTCAGTTCGCCCAGCACACGCTGTTGCAGTATCAGCAGCTGCGCCATGCGATGGATCTCAACGGGCCGTCGCTGAGCGGTGAGCTGCGGCTGTTCTGTTCGGTGACGGCGGCTTACAGCCACCTGCCGCCGATTCTCGATCGCTTTCGCGCCGAACATCCTCAGGTGGAAATCAAGCTCACCACCGGCGATGCGGCCGATGCCATTGAGATGGTGCAGTCAGGGGAAGCCGATCTGGCGATTGCCGGTCGACCCGAGTCGCTGCCCGCCAGTATTGATTTCACGCCGCTCGGCTTGATTCCGCTGGTGCTGATTGCGCCCGCGCTGCCCTGCCCGGTGCGCAGCCAGTCAACGCAGGCGCAGCCCGACTGGTCGCAGATCCCGTTCATCCTGCCCGATCAGGGACCGGCGCGACGCGCAATCGATCTGTGGTTCCGGCGGCAACGCATCGCCAATCCGCAAATTTATGCCACGGTGTCCGGACATGAGGCGATTGTGTCGATGGTGGCGCTGGGCTGTGGTATTGCGCTGTTACCGGACGTGGTACTGGAAAACAGCCCGGAGCCGGTGCGCAATCGCGTGCTGACGCTGGCGGATGTGGAGGCGGTGGCGCCGCTTGAGCTGGGCGTATGCGTACAAAAAAAGCGGCTCGGTGAGCCGCTGATTCATGCGTTCTGGCATCTGCTGTAGCTTATTACCCGGCGAGGAAAAAGCGAAACGCCGGGTTGTTAGCTTCATCGTGCCATTCGTACCCTAACTCAGTGAGGTGCGTGACGAAATCGGGCTCTTGATCGTTGACTTCAAACGCTGCCAGCACGCGACCATAGTCGGTGCCGTGGCTGCGGTAGTGGAACAGTGAAATGTTCCAGTGCGCACCCAGCGTCTGCAAAAACTTCAGCAGCGCACCCGGCGCCTCTGGAAATTCAAAGCTGAACAGCCGCTCGCGCAGCGGCTTCGATGGCCGACCGCCCACCATGTAGCGCACGTGTAGCTTCGCCATCTCATCATCTGACAAATCCACCACTTGGTAACCGCCGTCGGTGAGCTGACTGATAATTTCACCGCGCTCTTCCAGCCCGCGCGTTAAGCGCACGCCGACGAAGATGCAGGCGTTATCGGCATCCGCATAGCGATAGTTGAACTCAGTGACGGCGCGACCACCCAGCGTTTGGCAGAAGCGCAGGAAACTGCCCTGCTGTTCAGGAATGGTCACGGCCAGCAGCGCTTCACGCTGTTCGCCCAGTTCACAGCGTTCCGAGACGTAGCGCAGACCGTGAAAGTTCACGTTGGCACCGGAAAGCACGTGCGCCAAGCGCTCGCCCTGAATATTGTGCTGCTGGATATATTTTTTCATGCCGGCCAGCGCCAGCGCGCCCGACGGTTCGGCCACGGCCCGGACATCTTCAAACAGATCTTTCATCGCCGCGCAGATGGCGTCGCTGTCGACCGTCACGATGTCATCGATCCAGGCCTGGCAGAGCCGGAAGGTTTCGCTGCCGATGCGCTTCACCGCTACCCCTTCGGCAAACAGCCCAACGCGCGGTAAATCCACCGGCTCCCCCGCCTCCAGCGCGGCTTTCAGGCAGGCGGAATCTTCTGACTCCACCGCGATAACTTTGATTTGCGGCATCAGCTGCTTGATCAGCACCGCGACGCCAGCCGCAAGGCCGCCGCCACCGACCGGCACAAAGATGCGATCGAGATGCGCATCCTGCTGCAACAGCTCCATGGCCAGTGTGCCTTGTCCGGCGATCACCGCCGGATGGTCAAACGGAGGCACAAAGGTGTATCCCCGCTCTGCCGCCAGCGCGATGGCTTTGGCTTTCGCCTCATCGAAGTTGGCGCCAAACAGATAAGCCTCACCGCCAAATGCACGCACTGCATCCACTTTGATATCCGCAGTTGCTACCGGCATCACAATCAGAGATTTGATGCCGAGCTTAGTGGCCGAGAGCGCCACGCCCTGCGCGTGGTTGCCCGCCGACGCGGTAATCACACCGCGTGCCTTTTGCTCTTCGGTCAAGCCCGCGATCATCGCGTAAGCCCCGCGCAGCTTAAAGCTGTGCACGGGCTGACGATCCTCGCGCTTCACCAGTACGGTGTTGCCGAGGCGCGATGAAATTTTCTCCATTTTTTGCAGCGGCGTGACCTGGGCCACTTCGTACACCGGCGCACGCAGCACCGCGCGCAGATACTCTGCGCCGTCGGGCGTTGCAGAAAGCGGTTGAGACTCGGCCATCAGCGATTAGCCTCCCAGCTTGGACTTATCACGCACCGCGCCTTTGTCGGCGCTGGTGGCGAGCGAGGCGTAAGCGCGCAGTGCCAGGGAGACCTGACGCTCGCGCCCGTGTGGCGTGTACGCCGCGTCACCGCGCGCCTGCTCGGCTTCACGACGGGCGTGCAGTTCATTATCCGGTACCGCCAGTTTGATGCCGCGATTCGGGATATCGATCTCAATGAGGTCACCGTCTTGCACCAGCGCAATGGTGCCGCCGCTGGCGGCTTCCGGGGACGCGTGACCAATCGAGAGGCCAGAGGTTCCGCCAGAGAAGCGGCCGTCGGTGATCAGCGCGCAGCTTTTACCCAAGCCCATGGATTTCAGGTAGGTAGTTGGATAGAGCATTTCCTGCATGCCTGGCCCGCCTTTCGGCCCTTCATAGCGGATCACCACCACGTCGCCTGCCACCACTTTACCGCCGAGGATCGCCTCGACCGCGTCGTCCTGGCTTTCGTACACTTTGGCCGGGCCGGTGAAGGTCAGAATCTCTTTGTCCACCCCCGCGGTTTTGACGATGCAGCCATCTTCTGCCAGGTTGCCGTAGAGCACCGCTAATCCGCCGTCTTGAGAGAACGCGTGCTCGCGCGTGCGGATGCAGCCTTCCTGACGATCATCATCCAAGGTGTCCCAGCGGCAATCCTGTGAGAACGCCTGCGTGGTGCGGATCCCTGCGGGTCCGGCGCGGAACATTTTTTTCACCGCCTCGTCCTGCGTCAGCATGATGTCGTATTGATCCAGCGTTTCGCGCAGGCTGAGGCCCAGTACGTTGCGCACGTCATTGTGCAGCAGCCCTGCGCGGTCCAGTTCACCGAGAATACCGATAACGCCGCCCGCACGGTGTACATCCTCCATGTGGTACTTCTGCGTGCTGGGTGCCACTTTGCACAGGTGCGGCACTTGGCGCGACAGGCGATCGATATCAGAAATATTGAAGTCAATTTCGCCTTCCTGCGCCGCCGCCAGCAGGTGCAGCACAGTGTTGGTGGAACCGCCCATGGCGATGTCCAGCGTCATGGCGTTTTCAAACGCGGCTTTGTTGGCGATATTACGCGGCAGCACCCGATCGTCATCCTGCTCGTAATACTGTTTGGTCAGGTTGACGATGCGTTTGCCCGCGTTGATAAAGAGATCTTTGCGGTCAGCGTGGGTCGCCAGCAGCGAGCCATTACCGGGCTGAGACAGGCCCAGCGCCTCAGTGAGGCAGTTCATGGAGTTGGCGGTGAACATCCCGGAACAGGAGCCGCAGGTTGGGCAGGCGGAGCGTTCAATCTGCTCGCTTTCTGCGTCGCTGACATTGGGGTTGGCACCCTGAATCATGGCGTCGACCAGATCCAGCTTGATGATTTTATCGGAAAGCTTGGTCTTGCCCGCTTCCATCGGACCGCCGGACACAAAGATCACCGGAATGTTGAGGCGCAGCGAGGCCATCAGCATGCCGGGGGTGATTTTGTCACAGTTGGAGATGCAGACCATGGCATCGGCGCAGTGCGCGTTGACCATGTACTCCACGGAGTCGGCGATCAGCTCGCGGGAAGGCAGTGAATACAGCATGCCGCCATGGCCCATGGCAATACCGTCATCCACCGCGATGGTGTTGAACTCTTTGGCCACGCCGCCGGCGGCTTCAATCTGCTCAGCGACCAGTTTGCCCAAATCGCGCAGGTGAACGTGTCCCGGTACGAACTGGGTAAACGAGTTGACCACAGCGATGATGGGTTTGCCGAAATCGGCGTCGGTCATTCCGGTGGCGCGCCACAAGGCACGGGCACCCGCCATATTACGGCCGTGGGTGGTGGTGGCGGAACGGTACTTAGGCATGCGCTATTTACTCCAGTGTAAAAATGACGCGGGCGCAGCGGCACCCGCGTAACGATCGTGTTAAGGATTAACCTGATCCAACCAACCGTACTTGTCTTCGGTCTCGCCTGTGAACAGGCCAAAGAAGGCTTTCTGAATGCGTTCGGTTACCGGGCCGCGTTTACCCGCGCCCACTTGAATACCGTCGACGCTGCGTACCGGGGTGATCTCAGCGGCGGTGCCGGACATGAAGATCTCATCCGCCAGATAGAGCGACTCACGTGACAGCACCTGCTCACGGACTTCAATGCCCATGTCTTGCGCCAGCTTGATGATGGCGTCACGCGTGATGCCCGGCAGCGCGGAGGAGGTAAACGGCGGCGTAAACAGAATGCCATCCTTGACTTCGAACAGGTTTTCGCCCGCGCCTTCTGAGATATAGCCTTGCGTATCCAGCGCGATGCCTTCCTGATAGCCGTGGCGGCGAGCTTCGCTGCCAACCAGCAGCGAAGAGAGGTAGTTACCGCCCGCTTTGGCCGCGGTAGGCAAGGTGTTTGGCGCGACGCGGTTCCAGGAAGAAACCATCGCGTCGATGCCGTTTTCCAGCGCATCTGCACCCAGATAGGTGCCCCACGGGAACGCTGCAATGATGACGTCGGTGGTATAACCGTCTGGCGGGTTCACGCCCAAGCCAACGTCGCCGATAAAGGCCAGCGGACGGATATACGCGCTTTTCAGGTTGTTAACGCGAATCACCTCACGGCACGCTTCCATCAGCTCATCAACGCTTGAGGTAATGGGGAAACGGTAGATTTTGGCGGAGTCGTGCAGACGTTGCATGTGTTCACGGTGACGGAAAACGACCGGGCCTTTGTGCGAGTCGTAGCAGCGTACGCCTTCAAATACCGACGTGCCGTAGTGCAGGGCGTGAGACATGACGCTGACTTTTGCCTCTTCCCACTTAACCATCTCTCCGTTGAACCAGATAAAGTCTGCTTTCTTCGTACTCATCGTAACTTCCTTTGGCGTCTATGCGCGTATTTGTTGTGTTGTTTGTTGCTGGATCTCGACGCAGGCGACATCCATAAGTTTGCTTAACTGCGAAGACAGTAAATCGACAGAGCGCTGGCTGGCAACGGTCATTTCGATATTAATATTTTCGGCATTGATCGCCGATGCCATATTCATGGCACACACCTGAAAGCCACGATGGCGCACGACGCGCAAAATGCGCTCCAGGATTTCAGGGCGGAAGCGGGCTTCGATAGTCAACTGATGCTGGTTCATGCGGTTTTCTCCATCATGTTTGCGTTGCTGGCACCCGGCGGCACCAATGGCCAGACGTTTTCATACTCATCAATCGCGACATGCAGGAAGTAAGGGCCTTCACTGTTCAGCAGGGCGTCGATGGCGGCGTCGACCTGATCTTTTCGGCTGATGCGCTGGCCCGGAATATCAAAGGCGCTGGCCAGCGTGAGGAAATCGGGATTGTCTGTGAGGGTGGTTTCGCTATAGCGTCCATCAAAGAACAGCTGTTGCCACTGGCGTACCATGCCGAGCCGCTGATTGTCTAACAGCAGGATTTTCACCGGCAATTTTTTGCGCTTGATGGTGCCCAGCTCCTGGATATTCATCATGATCGATCCGTCACCTGAGACGCAGATAACCGTATCTTCAGGACGGGCAACCTGCGCACCGACCGCGGCAGGCAGACCAAAACCCATGGTGCCCAGGCCGCTGGAGGTGATGAAGTTTTCCGGTGCGGTGAAGCGCATGTGCTGCGCCGTCCACATTTGGTGTTGGCCCACATCGGTGGTCACCACAGCGCTTGCGCCTTTACGGTCAGACACCTGCTTCAGCAGCAGGGGCGCATAAATAGCCTCACCCGGGTGATCGTAGCGCCAGGCGAATTCCGCCTTCATGGCTTTGACTTCTGCACGCCAACCGTCAATCTCCAACGGCATGCTGAGTGCCGGCAGCACCTGATTCAGGCCGCCCTGCAGTGAAACGTGCGCGCGGCGCAGTTTATTGAGTTCCGCGGGATCGATGTCGATGTGGATCACGCTGGCGTGCGGCGCGAAGGTATCCAGTTTGCCGGTGACGCGGTCGTCAAAGCGGGCGCCAACGGCAATCAGCAAATCGCAGGATTGCACCGCCAGGTTAGCCGCTTTGGTGCCGTGCATGCCTAACATGCCAAGATCGAGCTCGCTGTGCGGATCGGCGCTGCCGAGGCCCTTTAGCGTCGACACCGTGGGGATTCCGCTTTCCTGCGCCATGGCACGCAGCGCTGGAACCGCCTGCGCCATGCCAACGCCGCCGCCGATATAAAGTATGGGCTTATGCGATTGCGCCAGCAGCGCACGGGCTTCGGCAATATGCTGCGGGCAGTGGCTCACCCCCTCTTCAACCGGCAACAAATGCGGTGTGAAGTCGGCACTGGCCAGCTGGATATCTTTCGGGATATCCACTAAAACCGGGCCCGGGCGGCCTGATTGCGCAATGGCGAACGCTTCTGCCAGCACCGACGGTAAATCTTCCAGCGACTCCACCAGGAAGCTGTGCTTGGTGCAGGCTAACGACAGACCGAGGACGTCAATCTCCTGGAAGGCATCGGTGCCGATAAACGCGGAAGAAACCTGACCGGTAATCGCGACTACCGGGACAGAATCCATCATCGCGTCGGCTAATCCCGTGATCAAATTCGTTGCGCCCGGGCCGGATGTGGCGATGCAGACCCCGGTTTTTGCCGTGGCGCGGGCATAGCCTATCGCCGCCATCACCGCACCCTGCTCATGCCGACACAGTAGGTGTTCCACGCCGCCATCGTAGAGCGCATCGTACACTGGCATGATCGCGCCACCAGGATAGCCAAACACGATGTCGACGCCCTGCGCGCGTAAAGCCTGAACTACCCACTGTGCACCTGTCATGGTTATTCTCCTGTATTCCTGCTGGAACAACAGAATTTTATGCTACTGCTCATAATCTGTTCCTCGCTGATTCACTAATAGTTAGCCTGGCCGAAAAAAAACCCCCGGACCTTTCGGTGCGGGGGTTTTTGGGATTCGAGGCTTGATTTTTAAGCCTTTCTTTCTCCAAGCGTAGCCCCGCACGGTGGGATAATAATCACCACCACGCTAATCACGACTAGGCTAATCACTTGTAGAAGGGCTTTCATGCGTTGTCTTAATTTTCGATTGTTCGAAGTAATGCCTACAGAGTTACCATAGTTAGGCGGTAATTGACAATAATTTTCATAACGTTTTTTTATGGCTGACGCATGATGCAATGGTTATCGCTTTGTAACTAAAAGGGTATTTCGTGCAGGTGATGATTATTCATTACGTCCGTTATGTAAATATTTTCTCAAAGCTGAGAGTAAGCACTAAAAATCGGCGAAAAAAGATCAAATTGCAGATATTTTCTGGAATCTGGCAGGTAATTTACGAGAGGTACGCTAGCGCCGCGGGGCAGTCTAACCCAGGATAGAGACAACAAGGAGTGTGCATGTCTTTATCCAAAGTATTAACCCGAGCGGCGTTAGGCGTCACTGCCCCGCTGGTGACCGTTGAGGTTCATATTAGCAACGGCCTGCCTGCGCTTACGCTGGTGGGTTTACCTGAAACGACAGTGAAAGAAGCGCGAGAACGGGTGCGAAGCGCCATCATCAACAGCGGGTTTACCTTTCCCGCCAAGCGCGTCACCATCAACTTAGCCCCAGCCGATTTGCCTAAAGAGGGCGGCCGCTATGACCTGCCAATCGCGATTGCGATTCTCGCAGCCTCAGAGCAGCTTCCAGAGGCCAAACTCACGCAATATGAATTCCTGGGCGAACTGGCGCTTAACGGCGCACTCTGTGGCGTTCAGGCCGCGATTCCTGCTGCGATGGCGGCATTGCACGCCGGTCGGCAAATGGTTTTAGCCGAGGAGAATCAACGGGATGTTGGGCTTATTCGCCAGGGTGAAACCTTAACTGGCAAACATCTGGTGGAGATCTGCGCCTTTTTACACAGCACCGCCTCACTGCCCGCCGCGGTATGCGATGCCACGCCCTCTGCTGCGCTTAAGGGCGATATGCGCGATATCATCGGTCAAGAACAGGGACGACGCGCGCTGGAAATCGCCGCCGCTGGTGGACATAACCTACTGCTGATTGGCCCGCCGGGAACGGGAAAGACGATGCTGGCAACGCGGTTGCCCGGCATCATGCCACCGCTGGACGATTGTGAAGCGTTGGAATCCGCCGCTATCGCCAGCCTGGTGAGCAGCGGCGATCTCCATCATCAATGGCGCCAGCGGCCTTTCCGAGCGCCACATCACAGTGCCTCGCTGCATGCGCTTGTGGGCGGCGGCTCGCTTCCTCGACCGGGCGAGATCTCCCTCGCCCACAATGGTGTACTCTTCCTTGATGAACTGCCGGAGTTTGATCGCAAAGTTCTGGATGCGCTGCGCGAACCTATCGAGTCTGGAGAGATTGCGGTTTCGCGTGCACGCGCCAAAGTCACCTACCCCGCGCGCTTTCAACTGGTTGCCGCGATGAACCCCAGTCCTACCGGACATTACCAAGGTAATCATAATCGCTGCAGCCCGCAGCAGGTGCTACGCTACCTGAGCCGTCTTTCTGGCCCTTTTCTTGATCGCTTTGATTTATCGCTGGAGATCCCGTTATTGCCCAGTGGGACTCTCAGCAGGCAGCAGCAGAAAAGTGAGAGCAGCGCAGAGGTATTAGAACGGGTGATGACCGCGCGTCAGCGGCAGCGGATACGGGCTGGAAAAATTAACGCGCATTTGTCGAACGCAGAAATAGCAAAGTGCTGTGCCCTATTACCGCAGGATGCTGAATGGCTTGAGGCAGTTTTGAATACGTTGGGGCTGTCAGTGCGGGCCTGGCAGCGTATCCTTAAGGTCGCAAGAACCATCGCGGACTTAGCAGGGGAAGACGTGCTGAATCGGCAGCATTTGCAGGAAGCGGTGGGTTATCGCAGCATTGATCGCCTGTTGATTCATCTGCATAAAAGCCTGCAATAAAAAACGGGGCTTTAGGCGCCCCGTTTTTTTAATCATCGCTATCGCTGAAATCTTCAACCGTGTCCATCTGCGGTTTGCCGCCGGACAGGGTATGAAAACGTTTTGGACGCTTGATACGCGCGGTGTATTTCGACCAAACGCGCTCGGCTTCCGTTTGCGGCTCGCGCAAGCCGCGGCAAACCTCTAAAAATGAGCGCTCTTCTTCAGTAATTGGCTCACGCTTGGCGAGATCCAGCTCATTAAAGGCGTAACCGTGGCGTTCAAGAAGTTGAGCTTCCTTTATAGTGAAGTCACCGTGACGCGAAAAACCACGTGGGTAATGTTTGTTATCAAAGAAACGATTTGTTGTTGCGAAGCTGTCCGCCATTTTACACGCTCCTGACTCTCATATGGCCGTGCTATTTATGGCGCGGAGTATTAGATAGGCTTGACAGAGTGTAAAACAAAACATTTAAATCATTACGACAAACATTTTTTGGGAGAATGCTGTGGATACGGAATTACTGAAAACTTTTCTCGAAGTGAGCAGAACACGCCATTTCGGGCGCGCGGCTGAAGCGCTGTACCTCACGCAGTCTGCCGTTAGTTTTCGCATTCGCCAGTTGGAGAATCAGCTGGGTGTTCATCTTTTTACGCGTCATCGCAATAATATTCGCCTGACTTCTGCTGGTGAACGCTTGTTGCCCTACGCGGAAAGTTTGATGAATACATGGCTGATGGCAAAAAAGGAAGTGTCTCATACGCAGCAGCATCATGAGCTCTCTATAGGTGCCAGCGCCTCATTATGGGAGGCTTATCTAACCCCTTGGTTGCAAACCCTTTATGAGAATCGCGAGAGTCTTCATCTTGAAGCACGTATTGCACAGCGCCATCTGCTGGTGAAGCAACTGCATGAGCGCCAGCTGGATCTGTTAATTACGACAGAAGCACCGAAGATGGATGAGTTAACCAGCCAGCAGATCGGTCATATATCGCTCGCTTTATTCCGCGCACGTAAAACCGAAAAGCGGGAAAAATACGATTACATCAAATTAGAGTGGGGCGCAGACTTTCATCAGCATGAGAGTTACTTATCCAGCGACGATGTACCGGTATTGACGACCACGTCAGCCCACGTTACGCGGGAATTACTTCACACCACGGGCGCCTGTGCTTTTTTGCCTGATACCTGGCACGGCATTTATAGCGATTTAATGGTTATTCCCGATACGCCTGTGGCCGTGCGTCCTTTATATGCGGTGTGGCTGCAAAATAGCGATCAGCAAGCACACATTCGCCAGCTGCTGAAATATCCGGTTCTGACACAGTGATGTAATAAAGGAGGGAAGAGTTTGAGCGACCGTGAAACTCAAACTCTTTTCACGGCAAATTTCAGGCAAAAAAAATCCTTTGCCGAAGCAAAGGATTATTTTCTGGCAGGGGCGGAGGGACTCGAACCCCCAACACCCGGTTTTGGAGACCGGTGCTCTACCAATTGAACTACGCCCCTAATGAGGGTGGCGGAACGGACGGGGCTCGAACCCGCGACCCCCTGCGTGACAGGCAGGTATTCTAACCAACTGAACTACCGCTCCACCGATTCTGTACTGACGTCAGAAAATCGTTCTGACTTCAGGTGTTTCGCCCTTCCCGCGTCACCGGGAAGGTCACGACCGGGTATAACCGGTCTTAATTTGATGCCTGGCAGTTCCCTACTCTCGCATGGGGAGACCCCACACTACCATCGGCGCTACGGCGTTTCACTTCTGAGTTCGGCATGGGGTCAGGTGGGACCACCGCGCTACAGCCGCCAGGCAAAT
>NZ_JAJSDX010000014.1 GCF_021272205.1 Pantoea sp. Mb-10
TCGCCGCTGCGCGGTGCCTTCACTCCCTCAGCCTTCCTGACGGACCGGCGTCGATTCGCTCCTGCTCAACGCCGCCTCTCGCGGCATCCATGCCGCTCGCCCTGGAAGGCTTCAGTCGTTCAGCGAGCGGGGATGGCGCTTCACACCCCCCGCTGCACGCCATGATTTTTTTCGCAGCCGCCGCGTGGCGGGAAGATTTTTAAGCTGCATTCATACCGCGCGGCGTTAAGCAAAACCCTTCTTTCGTGTTTTTCGTCTTTTAAGGTCACTGCGTGGCGGTAAGACTTTTAAGTAACTTCCCGCCCGCGCGGTGTTCACCAGAAGCCGTTTCTGCCATGTTTTTTCTGTTTTTTCAGCCAGCCACTGTCTTTACAGACCGGCTTGCAGCCCCCCAGACAGCACCACACACAAAAAAAGAAAAAGGCTCTTAAAGGCGAGGTGTTGAGCGCTATCCGGAGCGCCGAACGGAGCGTGACGGCCAGGACGAAGCGGCATGGATGCCGCTGAGAGCGCGGCATGAGCCAGGGATGGCGAATCCGCGCGGTCCGTGAGGCTGGCGCGGCGGAGTGAGGGAACAGCGGAGGCTGGCGCAGGGCGCGGATTGCAAAGGGCCGCGCCCATCGGCCCTTTGCCCGTACGCCGCAGCGGGGCGGCTGCAACTGCCTTGCGGTTAGCGGGCGGAACCCGCTCAGGGTTCGGTAAAAACCGGCTGAGCGGTCGGAACCCGCGCAGAGTCAGACCAGCACAGCGGTCAATGCGCGAGCCCGCGCAACGAAAAACCGGCATAGCGGGCCGGTCCCCGCTCAGATCCGGCCCTTTGCTCCTACGCCGCAGCGGGGCGGTTGCAACTCCCGCAGGGTTAGCGGGCGGAACCCGCTCAGGGTTCAGTAAAAACCGGCTTTGCGGGCCGGAACCCGCTCAGAACCGGCCCGGACCCCGCTCACGATCAACCGGTTGAGCCCCCACCAGCTTCGGCATCACCTCGCGGATCATCGCGAAAAAATGCCGCATCCGCGCCGGATAGTAGCTGGCCCACGGATAGGTCAGCCACACCGGCAGCGGCGGCGCTTGCCACTCGGGCAGCAGCTGCACCAGGTTGCCTTGCGCTAAATCCTCCTGCACCACCCATGACGAGACCACGGCCGCGCCCATGCCCTGCAGGGCGGCTTTGCGCACCGCATACAAACTGTCGCTGGCAAGGCGCGGTGTAATCGCCAGGGAGGTTGACTCGCCGTCACTTAAACGCTGTAGGGTGATTTCGTTGCGGTAAAAACTGGTCAACGCCAGCCACGGCAGGTTGTTAAGCGCCGCCACGCTCTGCACCGGCGGATGGGCGGCCAGCAGCGACGGCGCGGCGACCACGAAGCGGGGGACTTCCGCGAGCAGCACCGCCACGATAGCGGGATCGCTGGGTGCGCCCACCTGAATCGCGCAGTCAACGTTTTCACTGATAAAGTCCGGGGTACGATCGTTGAGCATCCACTCCACCGTCAGGCGCGGATAGCGACGCAGGTAATCCAGCAGCGGCTCAATCAGCTGATCCTGCCCAAACGCGTGCGGCGCACGCACTCGCAGCGTGCCGATGGGATCGTCATGGGCGCCAGTCAGCTCATCTTCCAGCGCATGCCAGGTCGCCAGCAGCTGTCGCGCCTGCGCGTAGCAGCGCTCGCCGTCGTCGGTGAGCTTGAGCGCGTGGGTGGTGCGCAGAATCAGCTTCAACCCGAGCCGCTGCTCCAGCGCCTGCAAACGGCGGCTGATGGTGGGCTGTGTGGTGCCAAGCTGGGCCGCCGCCGCAGAAAGCGAACCGCTTTCCACGATGCGGATAAAAGTCTGCATCAGTTCGATGCGATCAACGCTGGAAGGTGAGTTCATACGTAATACGCATAACAGTTCTGTGTTTGACCAGTCTACCGCGTATGACGGAGACGCGCTTTAATACGTGCATCTTCACAGAGGAAATTCACCATGTCTGCTCTCTCACACGTTTCTGCCCGACCCAATGACCCCTTATCCACGCCGCTGGTATTTACGCTGGCCGCGGGCGCGGGGCTCAGCGTGGCGTCGATTTACTACAGCCAACCCATGCTGGATATCATCGGTAAACAGTTCAACGCGGGTATCAGCAGCGTGGGCATGGTGCCGATGCTGACGCAGGTGGGCTACGCGCTCGGTATTCTGCTGCTGGCACCGCTGGGCGACCGCCACGATCGGCGCACCATCATTCTGATTAAAGGTCTGCTGCTGGTGATGGCGCTGCTGCTGTGCGGCTTCTCTGGCGGACTCAATGCGCTGCTGATCGCCAGCTTTGTGACCGGTTTAACCGCCACGGTGGCGCAAGATATCGTGCCCGCCTCGGCGGCGCTGGCGCCGGAACGCAGCCGGGGCAAAACCGTTGGCACGGTCATGACGGGATTACTGGTGGGCATTTTACTGTCGCGCGTGGTCAGCGGCGTGGTCGCGGAATACGTGGGCTGGCGCGCCATGTACCTGATGGCGGCGGGCGGCGTGTTGCTGATTAGTCTTGCTCTGTGGCGCGTGCTGCCGCGCTTTACCCCCGGCACCTCGGTAAGTTATCCGCGCCTGCTGCTGTCGCTGGCTCATCTGTGGCAGCAGCACCAAACGCTGCGGCGTGCCGCGCTGGCACAAGGACTGCTGTCGGTGGGCTTTAGCGCATTTTGGTCAACGCTGGCGCTGATGCTGAGTGAACGTTTCCATCTGGACAGCGCCGTCGCGGGTGCGTTCGGTCTGGCCGGCGCGGCGGGAGCCTTAGCTGCACCGCTGGCAGGCAGCGTGGCCGACCGCATCGGCCCGGCGCGCGTCACGCAGTATGGTGCTGCGCTGGTGATGCTCTCTTTTGCACTGATGTTTTTGCTGCCGTTGCTGCCAATGCCGGTGCAGCTTGGCGTGATTATCCTCAGCACCATTGGTTTTGATTTGGGCGTGCAGGCTACGCTGGTGGCACACCAGACGTTGATTTACAGCCTGGCACCCGAGGCGCGCAGCCGTCTCAATGCACTGTTGTTTACCGTGGTGTTTATCGGCATGGCCACCGGTGCGGCGCTGGGCAGCATGGCGCTGGCGCACGGCGGCTGGAGCGGTGTCGTGGCGCTCGCGACGGGTTCCGCCGCGCTGGCGTTAATCATCCGTCTTTTCAGCCAGCATCTGAAAAACTGATCGGCAATCCTGTGCCAGGCTTTAAGGAAGAATGTTTTTAAAAACGGAGCGTTATGAACTTCCTTGCCTGGACCGCCGCGACCGGCGGTCTTCTCTTGCTTATGTCACTGGCGTCCAGCTGGATCCAGCGCGGCCCGGTGACCTCATTTGGGCTCTATCTGTTCGCAGGCATTCTCTGCGGCCCATGGATGCTCAGTTTGCTGCAGGTCGATATCATCGGCCACGCCAACCTCGTGGCTCACGTCACGGAAATCACTATGGCGGCCTCACTGTTTATCACCGGGCTAAAGCTGCGGTTGCCGATGACTGCGCACGCCTGGCGCGTGGGAATGCGGCTGGCGTTTCCAGCCATGCTGCTGACCGTGGGCGGCATGACGCTGCTGGTGCACTGGATTACCGGCTTCGACTGGGCGCTGTCGCTGGCCTTTGGCGCGATTGTCGCTCCGACCGATCCGGTGCTGGCGAGCCTGATTTCAGTGAATGACGCTCGAGACGATGACGCGCTGCGCGTGGCGCTCTCCAGCGAAGCGGGCATGAACGATGGCACTGCGCTGCCGCTGCTGATGTTGGCGTTGTTGATCGCCCAGCCCGGCGGGGTAACCAGCAGCAGTATCGGCGAATGGGCGGCGAAAGATGTGCTGTGGGCGATTGCTGGCGGGCTGCTGATTGGTTATGTGCTGGGGCGGCTGGTGGGACTGCTTGCCACGCGGTTGCGCAGCGCGCACCAGGACGCTGCGCCCAATGATTTTCTGGCGCTGGCGCTGATTGCGCTGGCCTATGCGATTGCCCAGTCGGTTGAAGCCTCCGGCTTTCTCGCCACCTTCGCGGCGGGCGTTGGGCTGCGACGCGCCGAGCTGCGCGTCACCAAACGCTTCCCGCTTGAGGAGCTGCCTGAAGAGAAGCGCGCGCTGCCCGCTGAGGCGCTGATCAATCCGAATAAACGTATGGAGCAGGGGCAGGGCGGCATGGTGAAATCCGTGGGCTTGGTGGTCAGCGATGCGCTGTCGTTTGGTGATACGATTGAGCGGCTGTTTGCTGCAGCGATGATGGTGGGATTGGGTATTACTCTGGCGCAGCACTGGAATCTCACCGGCATCGGTCTGGCGCTGCTGCTGTTTGTGGTGGTGCGCCCGCTGGCGGTATGGCTCACCACCTGGCGCTGCGAAATGCCGCTGATGCGGCGACTGCTGATTGGCTGGCTGGGCATTCGCGGCATCGGTAGTATTAACTACATCGCCTTTGCCTGGGTGCACGGGTTGCGCGGCCCCCAAGCCGAGCAGATGGTGGATATGGCATTAACGCTCGTGGTGTGTAGTATCGTGCTGCACGGCATTACGGTGACGCCGTTGTTAAATTGGCGTGCCGCCCGTCAGGCTGCGCGTATGCAAGAGAATGAAACCTGAGTATCTGTTATGAACGGGAGTCTGTTATGAAAGCGATGTTTGCCGCCCTGGTTGGGCTTTCCCTTTCTGCCGGGGCGTTTGCCGCCGACGGTGAGAACAATCAAGAACAGAATGTGTACGCCAGCCAGCTGTGTCATTTGGTGAGCACGGAAAAAAGCACCAGCGACATGGATGCGTACACGGCCAAGTTGAAGTCGCAGATTGCGGCCAGTAAATCGTCATCCGCGATGAACGATCCCGAATTCAACGAAGAAACCGCCCAGGAGGTGATCAGCGCCTGGCTGGAACTGGGCGAGGATGAGCGGGCGCAGTTACGCAAGAATCAGCAGCAGTGTGAGCAAACCGTGATGACGCAGTTCCAGCAGCAGGATTGATAGCCGCAGGCAGGGGGGTGCCACTTGCAGTGGCGGGCTTATGCCGCAGGCAGCGGCTCGGGGCTTTTCCGCTGGCGCGGTGCTGGCGTTAGCACGGAGCATTTTTCGTTCGCCACAGGCTGTGGCAGGTGCCTTTGCCACTTGCAGTGGCGGGCTTATGCCGCAGGCAGCGGCTCGAGGCTTTTCCGCTGGCGCGGTGCTGGCGTTAGCACGGAGCATTTTTCGTTCGCCATGGCACTGGCAGGTGCCTTTGCCGCGCTGCGGCGACCGAGCAGAGGGCGCCAGGCCGCGCCCTCTGCACTCCCCGGCCCTGCGCCAGCCCCACTCGCCGCTGCGCGGTGCCTTCACTCCCTCAGCCTTCCTGACGGACCGGCGTCGATTCGCTCCTGCTCAACGCCGCCTCTCGCGGCATCCATGCCGCTCGCCCTGGAAGGCTTCAGTCGTTCAGCGAGTGGGGATGGCGCCCAGCAACCCTCGCTGCAAGCCATGATTTTTTTCGCAGCCGCCGCGTGGCGGTAAGACTTTTGAGTACATCCATACCTCACTGCTTCAACTAAAATCCGCCTTTCATGTTTTTACGTCTTTTAAGGTCACTGCGCGGCGGGAAGATTTTAAGGTGCATCCAGACCGCGCGGCGTGAAGCAAAAAACGCCTTCCATGTTTTTTGCCTTTTCAGGCCACTGCGTGGCTGTAAGGCTTTAAGTACCATCCTGCCCGCGCAGTTTTAAACAGACGTTTTTTGCGTTTTTTCTTCTGTTTTTTTCAGCCATCCGCTCTCTGCACAGACCTGCTTACAGCCATACAGACAACGCCAAACGGAAAAGATAAAAAGGCCCTCACAGGCGGCGGTGTTGAGCGCCATCCGGAGCGCCGAATGGAGCGTGACGGCCAGGACGAAGCGGCAGGGATGCCGCTGAGAGCGCGGTATGAGCCAGGGATGGCGAATCCGCGCGGTCCGTGAGGCCGTTGCGGCGGAGTGAGGGAACAGCGCAGGCTGGCGCAGGGCGCGGATTGCAAAGGGCCGCGCCCTCGGCCCTTTGCCCGTACGCCGCAGCGGGGCGGCTGAAACTGCCGCAGGGTTAGCGGGCGGAACCCGCTTATAGCCATACCGGCTGAGCGGGCCGGAACCCGCTCACCATTCACCGGCTATGCGGGCCGGACTCCCGCAGCGCCCCGCCAGCGCCCTGGCCCCACGCTTACTGCTTTCGGCACTTTTTTTAATGGCTTTTTTGTACAAAATGCGTACATAATCGCCAGCGTTGAAACCTGACACACATCACATAATGAGACGCAGCCCTCAAGGTTGCCACATTTGATTCTGGTTACTGGGATGATTACACGGCGTCGCTTATTACAGGCTACTGGGGCAACCCTTCTTTCGATGACCACTGGCAAACTGTTTGCCCGCGATGACATCATTCCTCTCTGGCCCGACGATCCACCCGGCGGCGGCGGCCCATCGGGGTTACTCAGGGTCAATCAGTACGGCTCCTGGACCAATATCGTCTCGCCTGCGATTCAACGCTTCCGCCCAGAGAATCCCAACGGTGAGGCGGTGATCGTCGCTGCGGGTGGAGGCTATCGCTTCATTGGCATGGGGCGTGAGGCCTGGCCCGTGGCGCGCTGGCTCAACGCCAACGGCTACACCGCCTATGTGCTGAGTTACCGTTTGCCCGGCGAAAAATGGCAGGCGGGCAATCTGGCACCGTTGCAGGATGCGCAGCGCGCTATCCGTCTGGTGCGCAGCATGGAGAGCAAGGTGCATCTGCTGGGCTTCTCGGCGGGCGGGCATCTGCTGGGCATGGCCGCGGCGCGTCCTGATTTTGTCACCTATCCGGCGCAGGACCCGCTGGACCAAATTCGCCCCCGCGCTGACAGCGTTGGGCTGATTTATCCGGTGATCACGCTTGAAGCGCCGTATCAAAAAACCAAAACTCACCTGATGATGGTGGGCGAACACGCCACGCCGACGCAGGAAGCCAACTGGTCGGTGCAAAACTATGTGACGCGTGACTACCCGCCGACGTTCCTTGCCCAGGCGGAAGATGATCACACTTCGAATCCGCACAACACCGAACTGATGCGCGACACCTGCCGCCGCATGCGCGTGCCGGTGGAGCTGATTGAACTGAACAGCGGTGGCCACGGCTTTGGTCTCGGTAAAGCGGGCACGCCCGCTGCGCTGTGGGATCAGGCGTACGTGCGCTGGTTGGATCGGTTGGGGTAGCCACAGGCCGTGGCGGGGCTTGAGCCGCAGGCCGCGGCTGGCGTGCCGTTTCGCTGGCACGGAGCGACTTTCGTTCGCCATGGCACTGGCAGGTGCCTTCGCCACTTGCAGTGGCGGGCTTATGCCGCAGGCAGCGGCAGGTGCTTTAGCCACTTGCCGTGGCGGGTGCTTTCTCGCTGGTGCGAGTCACGATGCTGCTTTCGTTCGCCACAGGCTGTGGCAGGTGCCTTTGCCGCGCTGCGGCGACCGAGCAGAGGGGAGATTCGCCACGGGCAGTGGCAGGGTGCCTTTTCGCTGGCACGGAGCGACTTTCGTTCGCCATGGCACTGGCAGGTGCCTTTGCCGCGCTGCGGCGACCGAGCAGAGGGCGCCAGGCCGCGCCCTCTGCACTCCCCGGCCCTGCGCCAGCCCCACTCGCCGCTGCGCGGTGCCTTCACTCCCTCAGCCTTCCTGACGGACCGGCGTCGATTCGCTCCTGCTCAACGCCGCCTCTCGCGGCATCCATGCCGCTCGCCCTGGAAGGCCTCACTCGTTCAGCGAGTGGGGATGGCGCTTCACCCCCCCCGCTGCACGCCATGATTTTTTTCGCAGCCACCGCGCGGCGGTAAGATTTTTAAGGTGCATTCAGACTGCGGGCGTTAAGCAAAAACCTTTCTTTCGCGTTTTTTGCCCGTAGACGCCAGTGCGTGGCTGAAAGACTTTTAAGTACCATCCCGCCCGCGCGGTGTTCATCAGATACCTTCTGTCTTCTGTTTTTTTCAGCCAGCCATTGCCTTCGCAGACGCGTTTACGGCCACCCAGACAACCCCAGACAGAAAAAAAGAAAAAGGCCCTTACAGGCGGCGGTGTTGAGCGCCATCCGGAGCGCCGAACGGAGCGCGACGGCCAGGACGAAGCGGCAGGGATGCCGCTGAGAGGGCGGAATGAGCCAGGGATGGCGAATCCGCGCGGTCCGTGAGGCCGTTGCGGCGGAGTGAGGGAACAGCGGAGGCTGGCGCAGGGCGCGGATTGCAAAGGGCCGCGCCCATCGGCCCTTTGCCCGTACGCCGCAGCGGGGCGGATGAAACTGCCGCAGGGTTAGCGGGCGGAACCTGCTCAGGGTTCAGTAAAAACCGGCTGAGCGGTCGGAACCCGCGCTCATAGCCATACCAGCGCAGCGGCCAGCGCGCGAGCCCGCGCCACTAAAGACCGGCTTGAGCGGCCGGACTCCGCTCAGGGTTCAATAAAACCGGCTTGGCGGGTCGGACACCCGCCAAGCCCAGCCAGCGCACTGGCCCCTTACCGCATTGTCACAAACTCTTCTGCTGCCGTTGGGTGAATCGCCACGGTGTTATCGAAGTCTTTCTTGGTGGCGCCCATTTTCAAGGCGACGGCAAAGCCCTGCAGCATCTCATCCATGCCGTTGCCGATACCGTGAATGCCAACAATCTTCTCGTCTGCGCCCACGCAGACCAGCTTCATGCGGCACGGTTGGCGATGCTGCGTCACGGCGGTGTACATGGCGGTGAAGGACGATTTGTACACTTTCACTTCCGCGTCACCGTACTGCTCGCGCGCCTGCGGTTCGGTGAGGCCCACGGTGCCAATCGGCGGGTGACTAAATACCACGGTCGGGATGTTGCTGTAGTCGAGATGCTCGTCTGGCTTGTTGTTAAACAGACGCTCAGAGAGACGACGACCAGCGGCCACCGCAACGGGCGTCAGCTCAACGGCACCGGTGTTATCCCCCACTGCGTAAAGGCCGGGCACGCTGGTGTTCTGGTACTTATCAACCTTGATGTAGCCTTTCTCATCCAGCGCCACGCCGGTAACGGCCAGATTCAGGTTATCGGTTTCCGGCTGGCGACCAATGGCCCACACCAGGCAATCCACGGTTTGCTCGTGGCCATTTTCCAGCTGCAGCGTCAGGCTGCCGTCGGCATTCTTGATCACCGCTTTTGGCGTAGCGTCAGTATGGAGCGTCGGGCCTTCGGCCTGCATCACTTCAACCAGCGTTTCCACGATCAACGGATCAAAGCTGCGCAGCGGCGCGTGTTTGCGCACAAACAGATGCGTCTCGGCACCCAGCGCGTTAACGACGCCAGCCAGCTCAACGGCAATATAGCCTGCGCCCACCACGGCCACGCGCTTGGGCAGCGCATCCAACTCAAAGAAACCATCGGAGTCGATACCGTACTCGGCACCCGGCACGTCTGGGTGGCTGGGGCGACCGCCGGTGGCAATCAGGATATGGTCGGCGGTGATTTTTTCGCCGTTCACTTCAACCGTGTGCGCATCCACAAAGCGCGCATAGCCGCGAATCACCTCAACCTGGTTTTTACCCAGCACGTTATCGTACGAGGCATGAATGCGATCGATATAGGCGCTGCGGTTTTTTACCAGCGTAGACCAGTCGAAGCGGTTAACGGTGGTATCGAAGCCATAATCCGGGCCGTACAGGTGGATCGCTTCGGCGATCTGCGCCGCATGCCACATCACTTTTTTCGGCACGCAGCCGACGTTGACACAGGTACCGCCCAGCGCTTTGGCTTCAATCAGCGCGCATTTTTGACCGTGCATCGCCGCCCGGTTAATCGAGGCAATACCGCCGCTGCCGCCACCAATGGCGAGGTAGTCATAATGTCTGGTCATCCGTTGTGTCCATCTGTTGAGGGAAAATAGTCGTAGAGTTTACCGCTTCACCTAAAATCAGCGCAAAGGTTCAGCCTATGTTTATGATAGGGTCAAATTCGAGCTTCGCTTAACGGGAAGAGCACTATGCAACTGACTTTTTTAGGCACGGGCGGCGGTGCGCCGAGCCTGCAACGTAATGTTACCGCGATTGCGTTAACGCTGTCGGCGCGCGGCGACACCTGGCTATTTGACTGCGGTGAAGCCACGCAGCACCAGTTTATGCGGACCGCATTAAAGCCCGGCAAACTGCAAAAAATTTTCATTACGCACCTGCACGGTGACCATATCTTTGGCCTGCCCGGACTGCTAACCAGCCGATCGATGGCGGGCATTCCCGAGCCGCTAACGATTTACGGACCAAAAGGTATCCGGCAATTTATTGATACGGCGCTGAGCCTGAGCGGCTCTTATACCAGTTATCCCTTAGAGATCATTGAAATCGAGGCGGGGGAAATCCTGGATAACGGGGAATTTCGCGTGACCGCCTATCCGCTTAATCACGTTGTGGAGTGCTATGGCTATCGGATTGAGCAGCATGACAAACCGGGCTTTCTGGATGCGCCGCGCCTGAAGGCCGAAGGCGTACCGCGCGGGCCGTGGTATCAGGATTTGAAGCAGGGCAAGCGCATCCGGCTGGAAGATGGCCGGGAGATCAACGGCGCAGCGTATCTGGGCCCGGCAACGAAAGGCAAAGTGCTGGCGATCTTTGGCGATACCGCGCCCACCGCAGCGGCCATTCCGCTGGCAGCAGGCGCAGACCTGATTGTGCATGAAACCACGCTGGAAGCGGCGTTGGCAGAAAAAGCCAACGGACGCGGCCATTCCACTACGGTGCAAGCCGCCGAGTTAGCGAAGCAGGCAGGCGCGAAGCGGATGATCGCCACGCACTTTAGCTCGCGCTATGTGTCTCAGGATCGGGAAAGGTTGTTGGCAGAGTGTCGGTCAGTGTTTGCTGCGACCGAACTGGCGCATGATTTTGCGGTTTTTACGGTAGAGTGAACAGGCGGGCTGCGCGGCCCGCCTGAGAGGCCAGCGGCTTACTCCGGGACGATCTGTGTCACGCTGAAGTGGCCGGTGCCGGTGGGGACCAGCGTCTTGTGCAGCCACGGCAGCAGCGACGCCATCTGCGACTTAAGCTTCCACGGGGGATTGATCACAATCATGCCGGACGCGGTCATGCCACGCTGATCGCTGTCGGGACGCACCGCCAGCTCAATCTGTAAGATGTTGCGGATCTGGGTGGCTTCCAAATCTTTAATCATGTGCTTAATCTGCTGACGCAGCACCACGGGATACCACAGGGCAAACACACCGGTGGCAAAGCGCTTGTGGCCTTCCTGAATGCCTTTCACCACATCTTTGTAGTCGCTTTTCAGCTCATAAGGCGGATCGATTAAAATCAGGCCGCGCCGGGTTGGCGGGGGCAGTTTCGCTTTCAACTGCTGGTAGCCATCGCCACGGCTCACGCGTGCGCGCGCGTCTTTATTGAATTCGCTGCGCAGCAGGGGGTAATCCGAGGAGTGTAATTCGGTCAGCTCAAGCTTGTCGTCGGCGCGAAGCAGGTGACGCGCAATCAGCGGCGAGCCCGGATAGTAGCGTAGCGTGCCGTGAGGATTCAGATTACGCACTGCGGAAAGATACGGTTTCAGCAGTTCAGGGGCGTCCGGCTGCTGCCAGATGCGTGCAATACCCTCAAGATACTCACCGGTGCGCTCGGCATGCTCGCCGCTCAGTTGATAGCGTCCGGCACCGGCGTGGGTATCCAGATAGAGGAACGGTTTTTCCTTCTCCATCAAGGCGGTGAGGATCAGGCTTTCAACGGTATGTTTCAGCACGTCAGCGTGGTTGCCGGCGTGAAAACTGTGGCGATAACTCAGCATAAAAAAGGGGATTCCGGGGTTGGCGTATAAAGAATGGTCACTGCAATAGGGTGCGATTATACCGTGCGAGCAGCAAAATTGCTGAACGAATAGGCGCGTGTGCGGTAAAAAATCTTTTTAAGAATGCGCTACCGCGGTCGTCTTAGGGAAATGAGGCGAATCTCCACAGAGATGTCGCGCAAGATGGTCAGCAATGTGACTCGAAATGTTTTGAAATAGTGAGTCAGTTAGCCCTCTGGTTTCGCTTTTAACAGTAACAAAAGTGAACATTCAAAGCAGGGCGGAGAGATAGGCCCTTTACCTCTTTCACAGTTGACGCATCTTTCAATTTATCTCGGTGAAAAAAATGAAAAAATTATCAGGATTCGCGGTGGCGAGCGCATTGGTCTTAACGGGCTGTGCAAAACAGCCGCCTGTGCACAGTCTGGTGACGCCGCCCACCGTGACCGCTTCAGCGGCGGACACGGCTGCGACCCCTGCTCAAGGCGCGCTATTTATGGAAGGTGAACGTCAGGCTACGCCGCCACAGCAAGGTGTAGACAATCGCGCTGAACAGGTGCAGCAGTGCCGTAAAGAACTGGATGCCATGCGCATGTACAGCGACGCCTCGTACACGGCTTACGCGGCAGAATTCCAGAAGATTGGCGCGCAAACCAATAAATATTTGCAGATCAAAGATACGCTCGGCGCAGATATCAACGATTTGGTGATGCCGCGTTACCAGTTTCAGATTCGTGAACTCTGCTTCCGGATCAAGACCCGTTTGGCGCAGCTGATTATTCGTCAGGCAGGCTAAGCAGCGCGGCATACGCCGCGGCTTTTCCCGTCAGCGCAAGCGTCATGCGCTGAGCACAGGCTTCATCTCTGGCTAACGGTTGGGGATGAAGCCTTTTGTTTTCTGGCGCGCCGAACGTGCCGTAAAAGGAGAGTGTGATGACAGAACGCCGTCTGTTGGCTGCGCTAGCGACCGCTGCGCTGCTGATATCGGGCGCGGCCCAGGCCAGCGACGATGCGATGCTGCGCGCATTTAACGACGCGGTGCGTACTTTGCCCGCCGCGCCTGCGGCAACGTCCCGCCCCGCATCGCCGGACAAGCTGCGCGCCACTGCGGCGGAGAAACGGCGCCGAAGCGCTCCGTCGAAAACGGAAAACACGGCGGCGGTGACCCTCCCTAAAAAAGAGGGGGAACACGATGCAAAGCAGGCGACGCGCCAGACGGAAAAACAGCCGCTAACGCAGCAGGTCGCCACGCTGAGGCAAGCGCAAAAAAACGCCCGGGCGCAACAGGCGGCGCACATCGCCCAGCTCACCGATCAGGTGAACAATGCGATAGCTGCGGCCATGCGCAGCGAGGAGGCGCTCAAGCGCGAACAGGCGAAGCACGCCAAGGCGCTTGCCGACGCGCAAAGTGAAAACAAAAAAACGCAGCAGGCGCGACGCACTGATTATGAGCAGCAGCTCGCGACGCAGCTGCGCGATGCCGCCGCAAAACGCACGGCGTTGCAGCGTGAGCTCGACCAGCAGCGCTCGTCGCTGGTCGCGCAACAACGCGAGGCGCACGACAAAGAGAAACAGCGGCTGGAAAGCCGCATCGCCGGCCTGGAGGCGGCGCTAAAAGCGGCACAAAAAACGCCTGACGCGCTCGCTGAGCCGCAGGGCGACACCGCGCGCAGCAGTTATAGCTTGGGCCAGTTCATCGCCAGCAATGTCGTGGTTCAGCTGCAGATGGTGAAAGACAGCGGTGTGCCTTTTGATTTGGATGCGTTGATTGCCGGACTCACCACGCAGCTTAAAACCGGTCAATCGGCGCTGGCGAGCGCGGAAATGGCGCAGCGCTATGCCGCGATGCAGGCCGCGCTCAACAAGGCGCTCGTTACACTGCTGGAAAAAAACGACGCACAGCTCGCCAGGCTTGGCGCGGGGCGTAAAGTCCTAAAAAGCGACGAAGGCGTGCGCTGGTTTACGGTGAAACCCGCAAAAAAACCGCTCAGTGCGGATCAAAGCGTCGCGGTACAGGTCAAGGTCAGCACGCTGGGCGGCAAACTGATCAATGATTTTAAGGACGACAAGGTTCCCTTCAACCGTAGCGTGCCCCCACTGTTGTACGAAGCGATGGCGCTGAGCGGCAAGGGCGGCACCGTGGAGGGGTGGGCGCTGGCAAAAGATATTGCCGCGCGCGAGCCGCTGCCGGCGTGGGTGGCGCCTTATGACATCATTCATTACGCGCTGACCCTGCGTTAAACGCCTCCCGTCCGCCGCACCCTCGGCAGATGAGAGGCGATTCATCCTCTCTCCGGCGTTTTTTACTCCCCCGCACGTGGCACCATTGATTTTCCCTTATTGAGGACGCATGTTAGAGAAATTGCGCCGCGCAAGCGCGCGCCGCCGACACTCACGAAAAAAGGACTGCGCTTATGACCAATCCGTTACTCACCCCTTTTACGCTACCGCCTTTTTCCGCTATCAAGCCTGAACATGTGGTGCCGGCCGTTACTGAGGCGCTGAACGCCTGCCGTGCCGAAGTTGAACGCGTGGTGGCGCAAGGCGCCCCTTACACTTGGGAAAACCTGGTGCAGCCGCTGGCAGAGGTTGACGATCGCCTCGGCCGTATTTTCTCACCGGTTAGCCACCTGAATTCCGTGAAAAATAGCCCTGAACTGCGCGAAGCGTATGAGCAGACGCTACCGCTGCTGTCAGAGTACAGCACCTGGGTCGGCCAGCATGAAGGCCTGTATCAGGCCTATCGCAACCTGAAAGAGGGTGACAGCTATCAGGCGCTGGATACCGCGCAGAAAAAAGCGGTCGACAACAGCCTGCGCGATTTTGAGCTGTCCGGTATTGGTCTCGATAAAGCCAAACAGAAACGTTATGGCGAAATTGCCGCGCGCCTGTCTGAGTTGGGCTCCACCTACAGTAACAATGTGCTCGACGCCACCATGGGCTGGAGCAAGCTGATCGCTGACGAAGCCGAGCTGGCGGGTATGCCGGAAAGCGCGCTGGCTGCGGCGAAAGCGCAGGCGGAGGCCAAGGGGCAGGAAGGCTGGTTGCTGACGCTGGATATTCCCAGCTACTTGCCGGTGATGACCTATTGCGATAACGCCGCGCTGCGTGAAGAGATGTACCGCGCCTATTCTACGCGTGCCTCCGACCAGGGACCGAATGCGGGCAAGTGGGACAACGGTCCGATCATGGCTGAAGAGCTGGCGCTGCGTCACGAGCTGGCGCAGCTGCTGGGCTTTGACTCCTTTGCCGATAAATCGCTGGCCACCAAAATGGCGGAAAGTCCGTCGCAGGTGATTGGATTCCTGAATGATCTCGCCACGCGCGCCCGTCCGCAGGGTGAAAAAGAGCTGGCGCAGCTGCGTGCGTTTGCTAAGCAGACGTTTGGCGTGGAGGAGATGAACCCGTGGGATCTGACCTACTACGGCGAGAAGCAAAAGCAGCACCTTTACACCATCAGTGACGAGCAGCTGCGCCCCTATTTCCCGGAAGCGCGCGCCCTGAGCGGCTTGTTTGAAGTGGTGAAGCGCATTTATGGCATTACGGCGAAAGAGCGCAAAGACGTGGATGTTTACCATCCTGACGTGCGCTTCTTCGACCTGTTTGACGAAAGCGGTGAACTGCGTGGCAGCTTCTATCTCGACCTCTATGCCCGCGAAAACAAGCGCGGCGGCGCCTGGATGGACGATTGCGTGGGGCAAATGCGCAAAGCCGACGGCACGCTGCAAAAGCCTGTTGCCTATCTGACCTGCAACTTTAACCGCCCAGTGCAAGGCAAACCGGCCCTGTTTACGCATGACGAAGTGATTACCCTGTTCCACGAGTTCGGTCACGGCTTGCACCATATGCTGACGCGCATTGAAGCACCGGGCGTGTCTGGTATCAGCGGCGTACCGTGGGATGCGGTCGAGCTGCCGAGCCAGTTTATGGAAAACTGGTGCTGGGAGCCGGAGGCACTGGCCTTTATTTCAGGCCACTACGAAACCGGCGAGCCGCTACCGGAAGCGCTGCTGGAGAAAATGCTGGCGGCGAAAAACTACCAGGCGGCGCTGTTCATTCTGCGTCAGCTGGAGTTCGGCCTGTTTGATTTCCGCCTGCACACTGAGTTTAATCCTGCGCAGGGTGCACAGATCCTTGAGACGCTGCGTGAAGTCAAAAAGCAGGTGGCGGTGGTGCCAAGTCCAGAGTGGGGACGCTTCCCGCACGCGTTCAGCCATGTGTTCGCAGGCGGCTATGCGGCGGGCTACTACAGCTATCTGTGGGCTGACGTGCTGGCCGCCGATGCCTACTCGCGCTTTGAAGAGGAAGGGATCTTTAACCGCGAGACCGGGCAGTCCTTCCTGGATAATATCCTGACGCGCGGTGGTTCTGAAGAGCCAATGGAGCTGTTCAAACGCTTCCGCGGTCGTGAGCCTCAGCTGGATGCCATGCTCGAACATTACGGTATTCAGGGATAAGTTCACGCGTGAAAATTGGTTTAGTGGATGAAACAGGCGCCGGAGACGGCGCCTTATTGTCATTAGCCCAGCGCTGGTCGCTGGAGCACGATGCTGACGCGCCGCTGGCGCTGGTGTTAACGCTTGACCACCTTGAGCTGCGCAAGCGCGACGAGCCTAAACTTGGCGGGATCTTCGTGGACTTCGTGTCAGGGGCGATGGCGCATCGGCGCAAGTTTGGCGGAGGGCGCGGTGAAGCGGTAGCCAAAGCCGTGGGCATCAAAGGAAATTATTTGCCGGATGTGGTCGATGCAACCGCCGGTCTGGGGCGCGATGCCTTTGTGCTGGCGGCGTTAGGGTGCCGCGTGCGCATGCTGGAGCGCCATCCGGTGGTGGCGGCGCTGCTGGAGGATGGCCTTCAGCGTGGCTATGCCGATGCCGAAATTGGCGGCTGGCTGCGCGAGCGGCTCACGCTGCTGCACGTCGCCAGCGAACAGGCGCTCAGTGAGATCGCCCCCGCGCCCGATGTGGTCTATCTTGATCCGATGTACCCGCACCGGCAGAAAAGCGCCATGGTCAAAAAAGAGATGCGGGTATTTCAGTCGCTGGTAGGGCCGGATATGGACGCCGATGCGCTGCTGGCACCCGCGCGGCGGCTGGCCAAGAAGCGCATCGTGGTGAAGCGGCCTGATTACGCACCGCCGTTGGCGGGCGTGGTCACGCAATCCGCCGTGGTGACCAAAAGCCACCGTTTCGATATCTATCCGCCGTTACAGGCATAAAAAAGGCCAGCGCTGCTGGCCTTTCTGTTATTCGTCGTCTTCATCCCGCAGCGGCACAATCAGCATATCAATGTGCACAGTGTTAATCAGCTGGCGCGCGGAGGACATCAGCTTGCTCCAGAAATCCTGATGATGGCCGCAGACCACCAGATCCACATCGTACTGCTTGATCGCATCCACCAGCACTTGCCCTAAATCGCCGCTGCCGCTTAGCGTTTCACCGATAGGATAACCTGCGTTGGTGGAGAGTGCTTTCAGGGCGCTGTGCGTCTCTTCAGAAATCCGCTTTTGCATATCCCCAAGATTGACGTCAATGAGCCCGGTGTAGAGGTCGGAATAATTCACATCGACGTGGATCAGGGAAATTTTGGCGTCGTAAGGGCGCGCCAGCGACACGGCTTTATCGACCAGCAGCTGGCTTTCCGGCGAGAGATCGACGGCGATCAGGATGTGTTTATAAGCCATGATTAAACTCCTTCTCAAGATTCAGGGAACGCCAGGCCGCTGCTGCGGTGGCGAAGGCTTTTGCGCAAAACAGCGGAGCGCCTCAGCGATGGGGTGATGTCACGTGCAGGCGTCTGTAGTTATGCCCTGAGTATAGCCAGACTCGTCCGCGAATGCTGCAAACCGAAGCCCGGCTGTGAGTGCGATCAATGTCCTCGACTTTTTACTCGCACTGAACGAAAAACATCGCTGGAAAAAAATTGAACAGATCTCCTACACTAAAAACCTGTGGCACGCCGTTTCGCCGTGCGCGCAGGTTTGCATAACAACAACGTCAATTCGCATCATCTGTGGCTGGTCTATTTTCCGTGGGGCGTTTGCAGCCTTTCCCCGCTGCCTTTACGTCATTGCGGTACCGGCCGGGAGGGGAACATGGTCAGCACTATCGCGCTTTTTTGGGCTCTGTGTGTGGTTTGTTTGGTGAATATGGCGCGCTACTTCTCTTCGCTGCGCTCATTACTGGCGGTACTGCGCGGTTGCGATCCGCTGCTTTATCAGTATGTCGATGGGGCGGGATTCTTTACGTCGCACGGCCAGCCGAGCAAGCAGGTGCGCCTGGTGCGCTATATCTGGGATAAGCGCTATCACGACCATCATGATGAAGAATTTATTCGCCGCTGCGAGCGGGTACGTGGGCAATTTGTGCTCACCAGCGGGCTGTGCTTTTTGGTGGTGGTCAGCCTGATTGCGATGGCGATCTGGCACTGATGACTACGCTGCGGGCATAAAAAAGGGCGACATTGCTGTCGCCCTTTGCACTGGCTTGAGATGAATTAGATCAGCTTCAGCGCCAGCCAATAAAGTGAACCCGACAGCGCAATGCACACCGGCAGCGTAAATACCCACGCCAACGCGATGTTTTTGATGGTGCGGCTCTGCAGCCCACCGCCATCCACCAGCATGGTGCCCGCCACGGAAGACGAGAGGATATGCGTGGTGGAAACTGGCATGCCGGTGTAGCTGGCGATACCAATCGAGACCGCCGCCGTCACCTGCGCGGACATGCCTTGCGCATAGGTCATGCCTTTTTTACCGATTTTTTCACCGATGGTGGTCGCCACGCGACGCCAGCCAATCATGGTGCCGGTGCCCAGCGCCAGCGCCACGGCGAAGATAATCCACACCGGCGCATACTCTATCGTGCCCAGCAGATCGCCCTTCAGCTTGCTGAGGAAGCGCTTATCCTCGGCGTTGGTTTGCGGCAGCTTGGCCACTTTATCCGCGGTATCCGAGACGCACATCAACAGGCGACGCATCTGGCTGCGCTGCTCACCGGTGAGCTGATCGTAGCTGTTGAGGTTGGTCAGCAGCAGCTGCGCGCGATCAATCGCCTGCACCGCGCGGCTGCTGTCGCAATGGAACTCCTGCGGGCCGCCCAGGCTTTCGTCTGGGGTCGGCACAACAGGCGGCGCCATCTGCACCACGTGCGTCAGCGCATCGCTATGCTGCTGGTAATACTGCTCAAGGTGATTCACCGCGTCACGGGTGCGGGTGATGTCGTAACCGGACGCATTCATGTTGACCACGAATCCCGCCGGCGCGACGCCAATGAGCACCAGCATAATCAGGCCAATTCCTTTCTGGCCGTCGTTAGCACCGTGTGAATAGCTCACGCCAATGGCAGACACGATCAGCGCGATGCGCGTCCAGAATGGCGGCTTTTTCTTGCCGTCGATCTTCTCACGGTCAGCGGGCGTCATATGGATACGGGCACGCTTGGTGGTGCCGCTCCAGTAGCGCCGAAGCAGGAAGATCAATCCGCCTGCAATCACCATCCCCACAATCGGTGACAGAATCAGCGACAGGAAGATGTTGAGCACTTTCGGCAGATTCAGCGCATCCACCACCGAGGTGCCGGTCATCAGGGCGTTGGTTAAACCGATACCAATGATGGCGCCAATCAGGGTGTGAGAACTGGAGGCCGGCAGGCCAAGATACCAGGTGCCGAGGTTCCAGATAATCGCCGCCAGCAGCATAGAGAAGACCATGGCAAGACCATGAGCAGACCCCACATTCAGCAGCAGATCGGTGGGCAACATATGCACGATGGCATAAGCCACGCTCAAGCCGCCTAACAGCACCCCAAAGAAATTGAAAACACCCGCCATCAGAACCGCAAGTTGCGCCCGCATCGCACGGGTGTAAATCACTGTCGCGACCGCGTTGGCAGTGTCGTGGAAACCGTTGATTGCTTCGTAGAACAATACAAACAGCAGAGCAAGAACCAATAACAGGCCGGTGCTTAGGTCAAGACCAGCAAACAGATGTAGCATAAACGTTACGCCATTTTGGAGGACATGAACGCGGCGCATTATCTGCGACAACACACGCGATGGGAAAGGAAAATATAGCCCTTTTTTGTCTTAAAATTACAGGGTCGCCTGGCGGGTAAGGTAAAAAGGCTGAAAAATAAGCAAGTTACAATATGACATATTTACGGCAATTTTTTGACGCTGGCATCCGTGGGCGCAGGTCTCTACAATCAGCGCCTTTATCTTGGTGGGATTCAGCGCAGTGGAAAAGTTTGACGTTATCATTATAGGTGCAGGCGCCGCAGGCTTGTTTTGCGCGGCGCAGGCCGGACAGCGCGGCCGTCGCGTGTTGCTGCTGGATAACGGTAAAAAAGCCGGACGTAAAATTCTTATGTCGGGCGGCGGACGCTGCAATTTCACCAATATGTACACCGAGCCGGCGGCATACCTGTCTCACAATCCGCATTTTTGTAAGTCCGCGCTGGCGCGCTATACGCAGTGGGATTTTATCGATCTGGTGAATCGTCATGGCATTGCCTATCACGAGAAGACGCTGGGTCAGCTGTTTTGCGACGATTCCGCACAGCAGATTGTTGATTTGCTCTTAAAAGAGTGTGAGGCCGGGCAGGTCACGCTGCGGCTGCGCAGTGAAGTGCTCAGCGTGGCGCGTGATGAGAACGGCTATACGCTGCAGCTCAACGGCGCAGAGGTTCGGGCGGATAAGCTGGTGATCGCCAGCGGCGGATTATCGATGCCAGGGCTGGGCGCTTCGCCGTTTGGCTACAAAGTCGCTGAGCAGTTTGGCCTGAAAGTCTATCCCACGCGCGCGGCGCTGGTGCCGTTTACGCTGCACAAGCCGCTGTTAACGCAGTTAAGCACGCTGTCGGGCGTGGCGTTGCCCACCACCATCACCGCGGAAGACGGCACGCTGTTTAAAGAAGCGCTGCTGTTTACCCACCGGGGATTATCCGGCCCGGCCGTGCTGCAAATTTCCAGCTACTGGCAGCCCGGCGAATTTGTCACCATCAATCTCTCTCCTGAGACATCCATCGACAGCTTTCTGCAGGCACAGCGCGAGGCGCATCCCAACCTCAGCTTGAAAAACAGCCTGGCGAAAATCCTGCCCAAACGATTGGTTGAAGTGCTGCAGGCCATGACGCTGCTGCCGGATATCACGCTTAAGCAGCTGAACAGCAAACAGCAGAGTGAGCTGGTAACGCTGCTGCATCAGTGGCGCGTGCAGCCCAACGGCACCGAAGGGTATCGTACGGCGGAAGTGACGCTGGGCGGCGTAGACACCACGCAGCTCTCCTCCAAAACCCTGGAGGCGCGCGCAGTGCCGGGACTCTATTTCATTGGTGAAGTGGTGGACGTTACCGGCTGGCTGGGCGGCTATAACTTCCAGTGGGCGTGGAGCTCGGCTTGGGCCTGCGCCCAAGCGCTATAGCGCTTACGCCTTGCCCGCCAGCGGCGATCCCGGGGCCGCAGAGCGTGGCGCGGCGCCATCCGCCAGCAGCACCTCACCGAGCAGGCTGTCGCGGTTAACCACGCCATAGCGAAGATGGGTGGCGATGTATTTGCGGTCAAAGCTGGTGAGCTTAAACAGCGGCGGCAGCACAGCAGGGCGGCGATCAACCATCAGCATGCGGCTGAGTTTAACCGGACGCCACTGGCTGAGGGTTTGATACAGCAAGCCGCTGGCTTCACACTTGCGTAGAAAGAAGTTATAGCGATTCTCTTCCCGCAGCGCCTGCTGCTGCGCGAGATACACCACCAAATAATCCGGCGTTTTAATGCCCTGTAAAATCAGCGCGTAATGCGGCAGCGCCTTTAGCTGGTGAAAGTAAGCCTCCGAGCCCAGGGTCACAATAGGGCGGAAGCAGGCCAGCCAGTGACCGATAAACGCATTGTCCGGCGGCGCCGCAAGGAACCAGGATTCAATCACTGGATAAGCGAGATCGCGGGTGGACTCCTCACGCCAGAAACCAATGAGATCGTAATGGTTATCAGCATTGACCGCCAACAGGGTATCCAGCGGTTGATTGAGAATGAGCGTGGCGTCCATCCAGATGCCGCCGTAGCGATGGAGCAGCTCCAGGCGAATCACGTCGCTTTTGTGCGAAGGGCGCATATCCGCATGGGCAAAAACCAGTTCAGGCAGATAATGTTTGAGGTTGAGGTTGTTGATCACCGTAACCTCATAGCGTGGGTTTTCGCGCGTGATTTTTTCCACAAAAAGGCGCACTTCTGCCGGCAGCGTTTCGCTCTCCCAATACATCCAAATTTGCCGTGGAATCGCCGCCGGGGAAGTCGTGCGCCCGCGCAAATTGATATCATGCTCGGCCTGTGGGCGATAGTTCGGCAGCGTTCTACGCGGCATCAGCTTTTTTTGCGCCAGCATGCCCAGCGAGACCAGATGCATTTTGAGTTTATTTTTGTTCATTGCTGTGTCCGTTGCCACATCGCCCGCTATCCCACTTCCTGCCTGAACACAGGAGGAAAATGGCCCTGAAATAGCGGGCGTAAAGCGCGATTACGTGCGCGAAAGAGAGCTTAAAATTAACAAACGGCACTGAACGGCTCAATAAATAAACGGTAAAAGCGGCACTTTAAGAAAATGCCCAGCACGGGCTGAGGCGGCGGAGATCTGGTATGATCGCCGCGTTTTTTTACGCGTGGATGACCATCACTATGTTTAAACTTAAATTTCTTGTGCCGCTACTGCTGGTGATCTGTGCCGCGGTGTGGTGGCTGATGCCGCACTACAGCGACGAAGATAAAGCCTATTACATCGCCATTTTCTGCACCCTGACGCATGACGGGCGCGATAACTCCCCGCAGGCCATGCAAAACATCGTTGAAGGCGGTAATTCTGACTATGCGTTACAGAAGATCCACTTCCAGTCCGGGCTGGCAACGCATCTGCAAACCACCTGGCAGAATCTGACGCCGGAACAGCAGCAGTCGGCTCGCCAGGACGCGCTCACCTGCCGTCGCGCCATGTCAGAGACACTGTTGCCCGGCCAACCGGTACAATAAACCCCTTTAGCCTGATGGCAGAAAGATTTATCCGACAGGCTAAAATTAGTTTTCACACGTATACGCCGATGCAGTAAGGTATTTTAAAGGTGCAGTATAAATACTATTTATTTGCGTGAGTAATGGCGGCTGGGTTTATGCGCGTGAAAAAAGGTTACGCTTAAATTAGCTCTGCCTTTTCTTATTGAATTAACTACAAAAACTATTCATAAGCGATACCGGAAATAAGGATTAAGGCAATTAACGCGGTGAACAATAAGCGCTACGTTAGCACATGAATGTTTATCTCATCCAGGGTGCGATGCTTTTTCTCACGCGCTTTTGTATTAAAGCCGTGCAGGCGACAGAGCGCGCACGGGTCATCGCTTTGCTGCAGTAGCGCGATGGCGTCCGGGGCGAGCTGCCGCTTACGGCAGTAAAGTGGTGTACAGCCCATCACCTGCTTAAAGGCGCGCGTGAAAGACTGCTGGCTTTCGAAATGGTATTTTATCGCCAGAGTAATAATTGGCTTTTTACTAAACTTTAACTCACTCACGCAGTGAATAAGCTTCTTCTTGCGAATATAACGCGCCAGCGTTTCGTGATGGTAACGTGCAAAAAGCTTTTGCAAATACCACTTCGAATAACCTGACTTTTCGGCGATATCATCAATACATAAACGTTGATCGAGATTATCCATAATCCATTGGGTGAGGGTATCAATAACACCTTCATTGTATTTGGGCTGCATTTATTGTGTCCTCCGTTAACTCAATGCAGTTTAGATTAATTAATCTTTTGAGGCATCCGACTAATGTCATTTTTTAAACAAAATGGCTTATTTATTAATTATAAAACGAGACATTTCTTGTTTTTTTAAATAATTATTTAGATGAGTCAGTTTTAAATACCACTTAAGAGGTATTGTCTGCTTCAGGATGCGAGCAGGGCGAAAAAGCAGAGAGGAATGCAACGAAATAGAAGGCGGCACAGCACACGGCCCTCCCGCAGCGTGCGGCTATCACTCACACACGCTGCGGGCAGAAAGATTAGCGCGGCTTCTTGCTGGATTTTGCCCGGTACATCTGCGCGTCGCTGTCGGCCAGCAGCTGCTGCAACGACTGCGGATGGGCAGGATCAAACTCCACCACGCCCGAGGAGAAGTGCAGCGCGTAGCGACGCTCAAGCGTGCGCGTTTGCTGCTGAAGCTGAGCGCGGAAGCGCGTCAGTGCCGCTTCGGCATCGGCTTTTGACAGGCCGTCAAACAGCACCACAAATTCGTCGCCGCCTAAGCGGGCAAACAGGTCTGCCTGGCAGAAGGTCATTTTCATGGTGTCAGCGAAATCCATCAGAGCCCGATCGCCTTCGCGGTGTCCAAGCGTATCGTTAATCACTTTAAACCGATCGAGGTCAAGAAAGGTGAGGCTGGCGCGACGCTGCTGCTTTTGGTATTCGTTGAGTGTCATCTGACCGAGCGCCATAAAGCCGCGGCGGTTGGTGATCTGCGTGAGTTCATCAGACGTCGCGTTCTGAAACGCCACCAGCTCCGATTCAGCCATGGCCGCGAGGTCGCGCAGCGTGTGCTTGTCCTCATCGTCAAACGCTCGCGGCTGGTGGTCGACAATGCACAGCGTACCGACTTTTACACCACCGGGCGTGCGTAGCGGGCAGCCGGCATAAAAAATCACCGGCGTGTCGCTGTTCAGGGTCAGCGGATTATCGTGGAAGCGCGGATCGGCCAGCGCGTTCTCCACGACCATCACGTCCTCCTGCAGTAGGGCATGTCCACAGAAAGAGATGTTGCGCGGCGTGGTGCGGCTGCCGTTACCGGCAATCGATTTATTCCAGAGATGATCTTCTTCCACCAGACTCACCAAGGCTAACGGCACGCCAAACATGCGTCGGGCAAGACGGGTTAAGCGATCGAAGCGCTCTTCATCGGGCGTGTTGAGAATGTTGAGTTCACGTAACTCGGTCAGCCGGCTTGACTCGTCCGCTGGCAGGGCTGGTGCTTTCATTGCATTACTCTTTTTTGAGGGGTTAGAGGGGGACTGCCGTTAAAACGTAAGACGCCTGAGCGTGAATAATGTGCGATTCACGCCCAGGCATCAGGAGGATCAGAGCACTTTTTGCTCAGCGAGATCAAGGGCAAAATAACTGAAAATCAGGTCTGCACCGGCACGCTTGATGGCACCCAAGCTTTCCAGCACCACATTACGCTCGTCAATGGCGCCCGCTTGCGCAGCGAACTTAATCATCGCGTATTCACCACTGACCTGATAGGCCGCCAGCGGCAGCGTGGTGCGCTCGCGCACGTCGCGCAGGATATCAAGGTAGGCACCCGCCGGTTTAACCATCAGAGAATCTGCGCCTTCGGCTTCGTCGATCAACGATTCACGGATGGCCTCACGACGGTTCATCGGGTTCATCTGATAGGTTTTACGATCGCCTTTTAGCGCGGTGCCCGCTGCTTCACGGAACGGGCCGTAGAACGAGGAGGCGAATTTGGTGGAGTAGGACATGATGGCGGTATCGGTAAAGCCTGCCGCGTCCAGCGCCTGACGGATCGCCTTCACCTGGCCGTCCATCGCCGCGGACGGCGCGATAAAATCAGCGCCCGCCTGCGCGGCCACCACGGCCTGCTTGCCGAGGTTAATCAGCGTTTGATCATTGTCGACGCCGTGGTCGCAGAGTACACCGCAGTGACCGTGGCTGGTGTATTCGCAGAAGCAGGTATCCGACATCACGATCATCTCGGGCACGGTTTCTTTGCAAATGCGTGACATGCGCGCCACCAGACCGTTCTCGTTCCATGCATCGCTGCCGGTGGCGTCGGTGTGGTGCGAAATGCCAAACGTCATCACGGAGCGAATACCGGCTTTGGCGATGCGCTCAATCTCATAGGCTAAACGCTTTTCCGGAATACGCATGACGCCGGGCATCGCTTTGATCGGGACGTAATCGTCCACGCCTTCTTCAACGAAAATGGGCAGAGCCAAATCGTGCAGGCTGAGGTGTGATTCCTGGAACATTTCCCGCATTGAGGCGCTTTTACGCAATCTTCTGGGACGTTGGATTAGATCGAAATCAGACATAGATAAATAACTTATTCTGGTGAAAAAAGTGACACCAGTTTACTCCCTTTCGCGCAGGGGCATGAAGGATTGTGTGCGGAATGGCGCGTGAATAGACCACTCCCGCCGGGCGGCGGGAGTGGGGGACACACTTACTCGTTGATATCCGGGTGCTGCTGCACCAGGTTTTTACGCTTCGCCTCCAAACGGGCGATCTCCGTATCGATATCTTCGATTTTCTGCTCAATATTGTCGTGATGCTCCTGCAGAATCTCACGCGCTTCATCGATATCCGATGCGGCTGGCGTCGCACCGCGCAGCGGTTTGTTAGCGGTTTCTTTCATGAACAGGCCAGTGATCAATCCGACGACCGCCACCACCATCAGATAGTAAGCAGGCATATACAAGTTGTTGCTGGCTTCTACCGCCCATGCGGTCACGGTCGGCGTCAGGCCAGCGATCAAAATGGAGATGTTAAACGCACTGGCCAGCGCACTGTAGCGAATATGCGTTGGGAACATGGCGGGCAGCGACGAGGCCATGACGCCGGTAAAGGCGTTCAGAATCACCGCCATTAACAGCAGACCCGCGAAAATCAGCCCCAGCACGCCGCTGTTGATCAGCGAGAAGGCCGGAATGGCAAAGGCAAACAGCGCAATGCTGCCGATGATCACAAACGGACGGCGACCAAAACGGTCACTCAGCATGCCCATGATTGGCTGTACAAAGAGCATACCCATCATGATCGCGATGATAATCAGCACCCCGTGATCTTCGGAGTAGTGCAGATTGTGCGACAGATAGCTCGGCATGTAGGTCAACAGCATGTAATAGGTCACGTTGGTCGCTAGCACCAGCCCGATACAGGCCAGCAGGCTTTTCCAGTGCTTGGTGGCGATCTCTTTAAACGACACTTTCGGGCCGTCGCGCAGACCTTCGCGGTCGCCCTGCTCAAGTTTGTCCACGTGCTGCTGAAACGCAGGCGTCTCTTCCAGCGCGTTACGCAGGTAGAGGCCAATAATGCCCAGCGGCAGCGCCAGGAAGAACGGAATGCGCCAGCCCCACTCAAGGAAGTTGGCTTCGCCAATAATAGTGGAGATCAGTACCACCACGCCGGCGCCCAGCACGAAGCCGGCGATGGAACCGAAGTCTAGCCAGCTACCCATAAAGCCGCGCTTGCGGTCAGGGGAGTATTCCGCCACGAAAATCGACGCGCCGGTGTATTCACCGCCCACCGAGAACCCTTGCGCCATTTTTGCCAGCAGCAGCAGCACCGGTGCCCAGATGCCAATCGAGGCGTAAGAGGGGATCAGGCCGATACAGAAGGTACTGATCGACATGATAACAATGGTAATCGAAAGGATCTTTTGACGACCGTATTTGTCGCCCAACATGCCAAAGAACAGCCCACCCAGCGGACGAATCAGGAAGGGGACTGAGAAGGTTGCCAGCGCCGCGATCATCTGGATGCCAGGCGAGGCGTCCGGGAAAAAGACTTTACCCAGCGCATAGGCCACAAAGCCATATACGCCGAAGTCGAACCACTCCATCGCGTTACCCAGCGAGGCGGCGGTGATGGCTTTGCGTAAACGCGCGTCATCAATAATAGTGACGTCGTCAAGTCCGATAGGTTTTACACGCTTCCTACGTAATTTCATGAAATTACCCTGTATTGGAATTCGAAAAGTCCTCAACGCTGCAGACTGTACTGTGGCTCAAAGTCCGCGGCGTTGAGAAAATTTAAGCATAGCCGCGAACAGCCGTTTTTCCCTGCCTTCGCGGTTATCATCAGCAACGAAATGATTGCGTTACGCGACAGAGTATACTGTTTTGATGTGATGCATGTCATGTTTGCGCCAATAACTGCTCATTTTTTGGCTAAAGCTGTGGTTGTGAAAGCGGCGGCAGACGGGAATAATTTTTTTCGAATTGCGTCCCACGCCGCAGAATACGCGGCGTGCTTAAAAGGCATAAGAAAAAGCCCGACATGTTATTGGGCGAGCAGAGGAGAATGCGGATTAATACAGCGAGCGCAGCGGCGCACCGGTTAACCAGCCGTGAATATCTTCAACGGCTTGCGTGAAGTAGGTGCGGTAGTTGCTGTCGGCCACATAGCCCAAATGCGGCGTGGCCAGTACGTTGGGATGCTGGCGCAGCGGATGATCGGCGGGCAGCGGCTCTTGCTCGAAGACGTCCACTCCTGCGCCACCGAGAGCACCGTCGTTCAGTGCGGCGAGCATCGCAGCCTGATCGACAATCGCGGCGCGGGAGGTGTTGATCAGCAGCGCGCCGGGTTTCATCTCTGCCAACGCTGCGCGATCGATAAGATGACGCGTGCGCTCACTCAGTACCAGGTGTACGGACACAACGTCGCTTTCCCGCATCAGCGCGTGCAGCGAAGGCATTAGCCTGGCTTGGCAGGCGGCGGCGCGTTCTGCGGTCAGATTTTGACTCCATGCGCAGACATCCATCCCAAAGGCGCGCGCCACATTTGCCATTTCACCGCCGATTTTCCCCAAGCCCACCAGCCCCAGCGTTTTAGCGTGCAGACCGCGACCCAGCGTCTGTTGCCACGGGCCATTCTGGCGCAGCGCCTGGTGCTCGGTGACAAGATGGCGAGCGAGGCCCAGCAGCAGGCCCCAGCTGAGCTCCAGCGGCGCGGCGCTGCTGCTGGCGGTGCCGCACACCGCGATATAGCGCTCGGCGCAGGCGTGTAAATCAATCGACGCGTTGCGCATGCCGGATGTCACCACCAGCTTTAGCTTCGGCAAACGGCCAATCAGCTCGGCGGTCAGGGGCGTGCGTTCGCGCATCACCACCAGAATGTCTGCTTCAGCGATTTGCGCGACCAGCGCGTCCTGGTCGGCGTAATGCTGGTGCAGCGCCGTGGTCATCACCTCAGGTGCCAGCGAGGCCCAGTCGGCCAGGGAGAGGGCAACGTTTTGGTAATCATCCAGAATGATGCAGCGCAGGCTCATGTAATTCCTCCACGAGAAGGGGCTGATGCTCATGCTGGCGAAACCAGTCGAGCGCCCGGGTGTTGTCCATGGGATGGGCATAATAATAGCCCTGGATAAACGTCACGCCACGCTGTTGGAGATAGGTAAACTGCAGCGCTGTCTCCACGCCTTCGCCCAGCACCGCGAGCTGCAGCTTGTGGCACAGATTAATGATGGCATCGAGCACGGGGGCTTCCCGGTCGAGTGCTTCTATCGCGTGAATAAATCCGCGGTCAATTTTCAGGTAATCCAGGGGGAACGTCAGCAGGTAGGAGAGCGAGCAGTGACCGGTGCCAAAATCGTCAATCGCCACTTTCATGCCGTGCGATTGTAAATAGCGCAGCTTACGCGCCACGCGCTCGCCATCTTCGATCAGGCTGCGTTCGGTTAACTCGAGCGTCACCACCATCTGTTTCTCTTTGATGCGGCTTGCAAAACGCTGAATATCCTGCACGAAGTCATCATGCTGTAGATGTTCTGCCGCCACGTTCAAACCAATATGGAAACCCGGCGCAACCGACCAGCTCTGAAGATCCTCCGCCATCAGGTCGAGCAGGTGCTGCGTGAGCGGCACAATCATGCCCTCGGCTTCGGCATGGCTAATAAAAATATCCGGACGCACATGCTCGCCGTGAGGTAACTGCCAGCGCAGTAGCGCTTCCGCGCCGCTGCAACGCCGCAGGGTGTTGCTATAAACCGGCTGGTAATGCACAGAAAATTGACGCGTGGCGATGGCGCGGCGGATATCATCGGCCCATGAAATACGACGGTGTAGCCAGTTGGCGGTTAATATCATCAGCAAAACAGAGAAGATGGCCGCCATCGGCAGAAAGATAAACAGCGCCTGACGCCACGCTTTAAGCAGTTCATGGGTGGGCACGGTGGTCATCACGCTGATGGGGTAACGGGTCGAGGTTGCCCGATAGGCTTTATTTTCCAGATAAAACGCGGGCGCTGCTTCGGCGGGGCCGCTGGCAATCACGGCCCCGCCATTAAACTGTAAGCTCAGCTGATAGCCGCGCGACTCGCCGATCGCCTGCATAAAGTCCATCAGGTATTGCCCGTCAATGGTGGCCCAAACACCGCTGCCGTCCGGCAGGTTTCGCACAAACACCACTGCCGGGCGATTGGGCACCCCCAATGTGCCGCGCACCGAAAGGCTCCACCAGGCTTTGCCCGTGATCGGCGGTGGCTGCATCATCATTTCAGACAGCGTGCCGTGATCGACGCCGTATGCGGAGGAGCACGTAATGTTGTTGCCACTCAACAGCCCGATGGACCGGAAATAGGCGTAAAGCGAGCCGTCCCGCTGCAGCTGCGCTTCAATCTGCGCACAGGGTTGGCCCTGAAACTGGCGCAAATGCGTGATCATATCCCAGGCGTTATCGCTCATTTTTTCTGCCTGGGTCAGCAGCGTGTTGGCCACCGCAATTTGCTGCTGGTTGATGGTGTGCCGCGCTTCAATCGCCGTAAAAAGGATCCCTAGCACCAAGGGCAGCAAACCGGCACACACAATCAGCAGCCAATTGACGTCACGATGTCGTTTTTGCAGAGGCACCGGGATATTCCTCAATGGATTAACGCCGCGGATGGGTTTAGAAGAGATGCTTAGCAGCATACCATTTTCCAGGCAATCTGCCTCTTCGGTTGTTTGCCGCAGGCAGCGGGTAGATTCGCCACGGGCAGTGGCAGGGTGCCTTTTCGCTGGCACGGAGCGACTTTTGTTCGCCATGACACTGGCAGGTGCCTTTGCCGCGTAGCGGCGACCGAGCAGAGGGGAGATTCGCCACGGGCAGTGGCAGGGTGCCTTTTCGCTGGCACGGAGCGACTTTTGTTCGCCGCAGGCAGCGGCAGGTGCTTTTCCGTTAGCACGGTGCAATTTTCGTTCGCCATAGCAATGGCAGGTGCCTTTGCCGCGTAGCGGCGACCGAGCAGAGGGCGCCAGGCCGCGCCCTCTGCACTCCCCGGCCCTGCGCCAGCCCCACTCGCCGCTGCGCGGTGCCTTCACTCCCTCAGCCTTCCTGA
>NZ_JAJSDX010000015.1 GCF_021272205.1 Pantoea sp. Mb-10
CACAGATTGTCTGATAAATTGTTAAAGAGCAGTGCGACGCGGCGTGGAGCCTGCTGTCGCGAGGTGGCGTATATTACGCTTTCCTCCTTCAGAGTCAAACACTTTTTTCAGCGTTTTTCTCCGGCGGAAGTTCTTATCGAATCTTCCTGTCAACACCGCACTCCGTAAACCGTTGTGCCGTGTCGATGGAGGCGCATTATAGGGAGTTGACTGACGGGCGCAACCACTAAATTCAACAAAAACAATCGTTCGCTGCATTCCACAGCAAAACCCCGCCTTATACGCACTTACACACAACGTTATCCACATTCGCCGCTATAGATAAATTTAGGCGAGCATCGCGCAAACGTTTTCGCTACAATGCCCCGCGACGTCAAGGATGCCCCTTTTGGGGCGTTACATGAGGTAAATAGGTTTTCTTCTATATAGAAGCGAAACAATCAGCCTGATGTAACGCTCTTATTTATGCGAAACAAAGCCAAGGGATAAAACCACCATGCAACAACGTCGTCCTGTACGCCGCGCGCTACTCAGTGTTTCTGATAAAGCCGGTATCCTCGAATTTGCTCAGGCACTCTCTCAACGTGGTGTAGAACTGCTCTCAACAGGCGGTACGGCACGTCTGCTCGCGGACGCTGGGCTCCCGGTCATTGAAGTGTCTGACTACACCGGTTTTCCGGAAATGATGGATGGACGCGTCAAAACGCTGCACCCCAAAGTGCATGGCGGCATTCTGGGACGGCGTGGCACCGATGATGCGATCATGGCCGAGCACGCAATCAATCCCATCGACATGGTGGTCGTAAACCTCTATCCCTTTGCGCAGACGGTGGCCAAACCCGGCTGTACGCTGGAAGACGCCGTAGAGAATATTGATATTGGCGGGCCAACCATGGTGCGCTCGGCTGCCAAGAACCATAAAGATGTGGCAATCGTCGTTAAGAGTTCCGATTACGCAGCCATTATCGCTGAGTTAGATGCCAACGATAACGCGCTAACGCTGGAGACGCGCTTCGATCTGGCAATCAAAGCTTTTGAGCACACTGCCGCGTACGACAGCATGATTGCCAATCACTTCGGCAGCATGGTCCCTGCTTACCATGGTGAAAGCAACGCTCCCGCAGGCCGCTTCCCTCGTACCTTGAACCTGAACTTCATTAAAAAGCAGGACATGCGCTACGGTGAGAACAGTCATCAGGACGCCGCCTTCTATATAGAAGAGCAGATCGCTGAAGCGTCAGTGGCCACCGCGCGTCAGGTGCAAGGCAAGGCGCTCTCTTACAACAACATTGCCGATACCGATGCCGCACTGGAGTGCGTGAAGGCGTTCGACGAACCGGCTTGCGTGATCGTTAAGCACGCCAACCCCTGCGGTGTTGCGGTGAGCGACAACCTGCTTGACGCGTACGAGCGCGCTTATCAAACGGACCCCACTTCCGCGTTTGGCGGCATTATTGCGTTCAACCGCGAGCTGGACGAAGCCACGGCCCAGGCGATCATCAGCCGTCAGTTTGTCGAAGTTATTATCGCGCCTTCCGCCAGCGACGCGGCGCTGAAAATTACCGCCGCGAAGCAGAACGTGCGCGTCCTGGTGTGTGGTGCATGGCAAGACCGCGTTGTGGGTCTTGATTACAAACGTGTAAACGGCGGATTGCTGGTCCAGGATCGCGATCTGGGCATGGTAGATGCCAGCCAGCTGCGCGTGGTAACGCAGCGTCAGCCTTCAGAGCAGGAAATGCGCGACGCGCTGTTCTGCTGGAAAGTGGCGAAATTCGTGAAGTCCAACGCAATCGTCTATGCCCGCGATAATATGACTATCGGCATCGGCGCCGGTCAGATGAGCCGCGTCTATTCCGCCAAAATTGCCGGTATTAAAGCCAGTGATGAAGGGCTCGAAGTGAAAGGGTCGGCCATGGCCTCCGATGCGTTCTTCCCCTTCCGTGACGGTATTGATGCCGCCGCCGCCGTGGGTATCACCTGCGTGATTCAACCAGGCGGTTCCATTCGCGACGATGAAGTGATCGCTGCCGCCAACGAACATGGTATCGCCATGATCTTCACCGACATGCGTCATTTCCGCCATTAATTGCTGGAGCTGTATAAATGAAAATCTTAGTTATTGGTAATGGTGGACGTGAGCACGCTCTGGCGTGGAAAGCCGCGCAGTCACCGCTGGCAGATAGCGTGTTTGTCGCCCCCGGCAATGCAGGCACCGCGCTGGAGCCCGGTCTACAAAACGTGGCCATCAGCGCCACCGATATTGCTGGGCTGCTGGCGTTTGCCCAACAGGAAAAAATCGATCTCACCATCGTGGGTCCTGAAGCGCCGCTGGTGCTGGGCGTCGTTGATGCGTTCCGTCAGGCCGGTTTAAAAATCTTTGGCCCGACGCAAGCCGCCGCGCAGCTGGAAGGCTCCAAGGCATTCACCAAAGATTTCCTGGCGCGTCAGCAGATCCCGACCGCGGAATACCAGAATTTTACCGAAATCGAACCTGCCCTCGCCTGGCTGCGAGAGAAAGGCGCACCGATTGTGATTAAAGCGGATGGTCTGGCCGCAGGCAAAGGCGTGATCGTGGCCATGGATTTAGCCGAAGCAGAAGCTGCCGTGCACGACATGCTGGCAGGCAATGCCTTTGGCGATGCTGGCCACCGCATTGTGATCGAAGAGTTCCTCGACGGCGAAGAAGCCAGCTTCATCGTGATGGTAGATGGGGATAACGTATTGCCTATGGCCACCAGCCAGGATCATAAACGCGTAGGCGATGGTGATACCGGCCCAAATACCGGTGGCATGGGCGCGTATTCGCCCGCTCCGGTTGTCACTGACGCCATTCATCAACGCGTGATGGAGCAGATTATCTGGCCAACCGTTAACGGTATGAAAGCGGAAGGCAATACCTATACCGGCTTCTTGTATGCCGGTCTGATGATCGACAAAGCGGGCCAGCCAAAAGTTATCGAGTTCAACTGCCGCTTTGGCGATCCGGAAACCCAGCCGATCATGCTGCGTTTACAGTCCGATCTGGTGGCGCTGTGCCTGGCCGCGGTGGACGGCAAGCTGGATACGCAAACCTCGCAGTGGGATCCGCGTCCGTCACTGGGCGTGGTCTTGGCGGCCGGCGGCTATCCTGGTCAGTACGCAACAGGTGACGTGATTCATGGCCTGCCGCTGGAAGCGCTGCCCGATGGCAAAGTGTTCCATGCGGGCACGACAATGAACGGTGATGACGTAGTCACTAACGGCGGGCGCGTACTGTGCGTCACGGCGCTGGGTGACGATGTGGCCGCCGCACAGAAAAATGCCTATGCGCTGGCACAGTCGATCTCCTGGGAAGGCTGCTTCTGCCGCAACGACATTGGTTATCGCGCGATTAACCGTCAGTAAGGTAAACGTCTCACTTCATGGGCGGCTTCTCTGCCGCCCTATAAATCTTGCTCTTTGGGTACCCAGCTGCACTCATCATCGGGCGTGGCCCGCAGCAGCTGCACGCCCTCGGGCGCTTCCAGCCACGACACCATGAGCGGTTGCTGTTGCCCTGTTTGCTGGCGCGTTAACGTTGCCAGCGTATCACGGTCAAACGTCACGCTAAGGATATGCCCTTCACAGTCACGCACCTGGGTACCTCCCAGCCAGTGTCCCTGTTTGAGCCAGATGCGCCCGGCCAGCAGCGCGTTGCTCTGATTCAGCATACGCTGTGCATCAAACTGATACAGCGCGACGGTGTCTTGACTGACGGCCTCCCGGCGCCCTGCCAGCTGGCGCTGCATGAAATTGAGGTTACCCTCCTGATCGAAACGCAGCGTCACATCATCCGGCTGTTTACCCGTCACGTGACGTTCAACGCTGAGCAGATGATCCTCGAGCCAGAGATAGTCGGTGGTTTCCATTACTCCACCGCTGAACGGCGTATAGACCGTGCGCAAATGCACAGACTGATGGTCGGCATTCTTACGCCAGAGACGAACGGTGCCGCGATCGGCTAAATAGCCGCTGGCAGAAAAAGCAGGAAGATCGGGAGTGGAGCGACAGCCTGCCACTAACGTGGCAATCAGTAATGCATACAGGCGAAGTGAAGGGTGATTAAGCATGGCAGGTCCGATAACAAAAAGGGGCGACGTCGCCCCTCTTCTAAAGCGTAAACCGCAATGCGGAAAACTTACTTAACAGCGTCTTTCAGTGCTTTACCAGAAACGAATGCCGGCACGTTAGCTGCAGCAATTTTGATCTCTTTGCCAGTCTGCGGGTTGCGACCGGTACGCTCAGCGCGGTGGTTCACTTTAAAAGTACCAAAACCAACCAGTTGTACAGCATCACCTTCTTTCAGAGACTCAGTGATCGCAGCCAGGGTAGATTCCAGCGCAGCTTTTGCCTGAGTTTTAGACAGGTCTGCTTTCTCTGCGATCACATCAATCAGTTGAGTCTTGTTCATAAGTTATCCTTAAAGTGTATTTATCGCTTGCTAAGCAACGAGTGCGAGGGAAAAGCCATATTCTGGCACTCTTCAGCCTGCACGCACCGATAGCCACAATTTTCAGCCCCCCAAATGTAGACCAGACAGGGGGCTGATGTGAAGCCTCCAGGCGCGCTAATTCGGGCCTGAAGTCACGTTTTATCGCCTTATTGCTGAATTTCTATACCAATGTTACTGATTCCCGCTTCGCGCAGGTCAGAACGTAACCCTTTGATCAATTCCAGGTCACGCTCCTCGCACTCTGCAAGCAGGCGGAAAATCTCCCACTGCATGTCCCATTCATCAATGACGGCCTGGTTTTCACGCAGCTCTTCGTCGCTCATTTCACGTCCGGATTGCGTCATTTCCAGAATGGCTACCGTGGTGATCGAGGTACGGCTCACCTCAATGGCGTGCTCCAGAGTTTCACCGCTCAACAGCGCATGCAACGCTTCGCTCAGGGCCACGCAGGCGTCGATCGCGGGATGCACGCCGTAGATATCAAAATCGTCCCCGTTTGGAATAGCGGCTTCCAGCTTTTCCAACTGGCTGTCGAAATTGATTTTGGCGTCTTTTACCGTCAGGCTTTCCCACACCAGATCGAGAATGCGGCGATAGAGCTGCGCATCCGCAAAGCCAGTTTGCTGACAGAAGGCCCAATAATTCGGGAACATACGTTCACACAGGCAGGCCATGAAAGTCATATGCTGCCAGCTTTCCAACTTGGCCAGACGCAAATGGACGGGATTCTGTAACATCAAATTCATCTCAATAAATTAGCTGGCGGCAGTGTACCGCAAAAGCGGCGCGCAAACAGCGTTAAGGCGTATTTTGCCAGCGGAGAAAGGCGGGACGGCCCGAGGCGACCGCATCTGCCCAGCGCGTGGGTTCCGGCAGACGGTAATTTGCCGTGCACGCTTCCACCCAGTGCAGCGCGCTGTCCATGCTCACGCGATGGCCAGTTGAGATAAACAGCGGATTACAGCGAACCTTACTGCGCCATACCCAGCCAATCTGCTCGCCTTTGTCCATCAGCGGCTGTCGGCTGCCTGGCGCGGCGTCCAGGTCGGCAAAGCGTCCACACAGCCGCTTCTTGGCGACACCGATGGTGGGGATATCCACCAGCGAGCCAAAGTGCGCCGCAACGCCCAGCCGGCGTGGATGCGAAATGCCATGCCCGTCCACAAACAGCAGGTCAGGCTGACGCGAGAGCTGCTGCCACGCTTCCTGCAGCGCTGGCATTTCACGGAAAGAGAGGAAACCCGGTATGTAGGGCATGCGTGTAGGAATACGCGCGATGCGGTGCTCCACCAGCTGCAACGAAGGATACTCCAGCAGCACGACCGCCGCGCGCGTGACTTCACCGCCCTGCTCAAAGCCAACATCGGCTCCGGCAATCAAGCGTGGCGGCAACACGTCAAAGTCATCCTGGCGCACCACCTTGGCCGCAAGTTCGAGTTGTTCGTGACGTAAAGCCGCTAAATCCATACTTATCCCTGATGATACTGAGGTGACAAACGGTGTACCGCTTCCACAAAAGCACCCGCGTGCTCCGGCGGTACGTCCTGATGAATCCCGTGACCAAGGTTGAATACATGGCCTTCACCCGCGCCGAAACCGGCCAGAATAGTCGACACTTCCTGCTCAATGCGCGCGGGCGGTGCATACAGCATAGACGGATCCATGTTGCCCTGCAGGGCCACTTTGTCGCCCACGCGACGACGCGCATCGGCAATATCCGTGGTCCAATCGAGCCCCAGCGCATCACAACCCGTCGCCGCCATCGCTTCGAGCCACTGTCCGCCGCCTTTGGTGAACAGCGTAATAGGCACGCGGCGCCCTTCGTTCTCATGCAGCACGCTATCGACGATTTTATGCATGTAATAGAGCGAAAATTCCTGATAGTCGCGCCCTGTCAGTACGCCGCCCCAGGTATCAAACACCATCACGGACTGCGCACCGGCCTTGATCTGCGCATTCAAATACAGAATAACGCTGTCCGCCAGCGTGTTCAGCAGCGCATGCAGCGTCTGCGGTTCGGCGTACATCATTTTTTTAATCTTCGTAAAGGCTTTGCTGCTGCCACCTTCTACCATATAGGTCGCGAGCGTCCACGGGCTACCCGTGAAGCCAATCAGCGGCACTTCGCCTTTGAGGTTATGGCGAATGGTGCGCACGGCATTCATTACATAGCCCAGCTCCTGCTCGGGATCCGGCACCGGCAGCTTGTCAACGTCAGCGCGGCAGGTAATGGGATTGGAAAAACGCGGGCCCTCGCCGGTTTCAAAATAGAGCCCTAAGCCCATCGCATCAGGAATGGTCAGGATGTCACTAAAGAGGATCGCCGCATCAAGCGGATAGCGGCGTAGCGGCTGCATCGTCACTTCGCAGGCCAGTTCAGCATTCTTACACAGCGACATAAAATCACCGGCTTCAGCGCGCGTGGCTTTATATTCCGGTAAATAACGCCCGGCTTGTCGCATCATCCAGACTGGCGTGACATCTACCGGCTGGCGTAACAGGGCGCGCAGATAACGATCGTTCTTCAGTTCACTCATAATGGGCTCTCTCAGGCTAAGGGCGCCAGTGTAGCATTTTCAGGAGGCGCTGGCGCGGCACAGGGCCACGGTATCTTCGATCAAACGCCGTGCTACCGTGCCCGGCGGGGGCAACAGCGGAAGCGCATCATAACGATACCAGCCGGCATCCAGCAGCTCTTTGCCGTCGTGCTGCAGGTCACCGCCGTCATACTCTGCCATAAATGCCATCATCAGCGAATGCGGGAACGGCCACGGCTGTGAGGTCACATAGCGCACGTTTTTGACACGCACATTGCTCTCTTCCATCACTTCTCGCGCCACAGCCTGCTCCAGCGTTTCGCCCACTTCCACAAAGCCCGCCAGCACCGTATACACGTTATTACGATGGCGCGCGTGGTTGGCCAAAAGTATCTCGTCTCCGCGCCGTATCGCGACGATCACGCAGGGTGCGATTTGCGGGTAGTAGCGCTCGCGGCAGTGATGGCAAAGGCAGGCAAATTCACGCTTACTAAGGTGCATCTCGTGACCGCAGTAACCGCACCAGCGATGCGAGCGATAAAACTCCGCCAGCTGCACGGCACGACCCGCCAGCTGAAAAAGCCCGGGATCCTCATCCATAAGCTGACGCACCGACCCCATACTTTCCGGGCGTGATTCACGCACCAGCCAAACCGTTTCACCCTGCCATTCGCCAATCGCCATACCGCGGCTGCCCACAAGACCCAAATCGTCCGCTAAGCCATGCGGCAAGCCGCCTTGCGGCAACCAAAGTTTCTGCTCACTGCTGACAATCCACCAGCCAGCGTCTACGCTTGAGATCTCACGTTGCATTTTATTCGTTGTCCTTAGCGTTGACTCACACGCTGAAATCCTGATGTATAGGGTGTAATGAACAACTATAACCCACCTGGAGCACCATATGCTTACCCAGTTAGATAACCTGACCAAGCGCCTGGGTGACGGTAATGAATTAGTCGATATGTGGCTGAAAGCCCGCCGACAGTTGCTCGTCACCTACTATGAGTTGATTGGCATCAAGCCCAACAAAGATGCGCTGAAAGCGCTAGACGAAGCAGCACTTGATACGTTTTGCCACAACCTTGTGGACTACCTTTCAACGGGTCACTTCAATATTTACGAACGCGTGCTGGATGAAATGCAGGGCGATAGCCCGCTGATCGCGGCCGCGCAGGTGTATCCGGCCCTGAAAAGTAATACCGATCGCATCATGCAGCTGTATGACAGCCATCTGGAGCCGGCGATTAACGATGACAATTATGTTGAATTCCAGCATGCGCTCTCAGAAGTCGGCGAAGCGCTGGAAGCGCGCTTTACGCTGGAAGATAAACTGATTCAGCTCGCCTGGGATAACCAGCTTGCTCGGCCACCGGTGGCCAACGACAGCGTTATCTCACGCCCGGCCTGATCTTGCCGCGTGTAAAACGCTTGTGATTCGCGAAAAGCCCTCTTATGCTGAGTGGGCTTTTTTTATGCGTCTGGTGTATTAGACGCGCCAGGTTTGCCGTTTGTGCTCGGTGAACCCCACCCTTGTCGGAGTGCCCTTTGGGCTGAGACCGTTAATTCGGGATCCGCGGAACCTGATCAGGTTAGTACCTGCGAAGGGAACAAGAGTAGATTTTATCAGCGCGTTGCAGCCTCACGTTCTGCAGCGTTTCTGTTACTCCTTCCGGACTCCGGACAAGCAACTGACCTATTTATTCAGGAAATTTGCTATGTCTGCTGCTAAACCTTCTCGTCGTGAACAGCGCGCTCAGGCGCAGGATTTCATTGATTCCTTACAGGGAACGGCGTTTCCCAACTCAACGCGCATCTGGATAACCGGCAGTCGACCCGATGTTCGTGTGCCAATGCGCGAAATTCAGCTTAGTCCTACGCACATCGGCGGCAGCAAAACGCAGCCGCAGTTCGAAGCCAATGAGCCGGTGCCCGTCTATGACACCGCCGGCGCGTACGGCGATCCCGAGGCTACCATCAATGTCCATCACGGCCTGGCCAAGCTGCGCGCGGCGTGGATTGTCGAACGCAACGACAGCGACGTCATTGACCAGCGTAGTTCGCACTATACGCAGCAGCGGCTGGCCGACGAAGGGTTGGATCATCTGCGATTTGAACACCTTCCTGCGCCGCGCCGCGCCAAAGCCGGCCGCCGCGTGACGCAGCTTCACTATGCCCGCCAGGGCATCATCACACCGGAAATGGAGTTTATCGCGCTGCGTGAAAACATGGGCCGCGAACGGATCCGCACTGACGTGCTGCGGCAACAACATCCCGGTGAGAGCTTCGGGGCCCACTTACCGCAGGACATCACCGCCGAGTTTGTGCGTCAGGAAGTGGCCAGCGGACGCGCCATTATCCCTTGTAATATCAATCACCCCGAATCGGAACCGATGATCATTGGCCGCAATTTCCTGGTGAAAGTGAACGCCAACATCGGCAATTCCGCGGTCAGTTCCTCCATTGAAGAAGAGGTGGAGAAGCTGGTATGGGCAACGCGCTGGGGCGCCGATACGGTGATGGATCTTTCGACCGGGCGCTATATCCATGAAACACGCGAGTGGATTCTGCGCAACAGTCCGGTGCCTATCGGCACGGTGCCCATTTATCAGGCGCTAGAGAAGGTGCACGGCGTCGCGGAAGATCTTGACTGGGCAATCTTCCGCGATACGCTGCTGGAGCAGGCCGAGCAAGGCGTCGATTATTTTACGATTCATGCCGGCGTCCTGCTGCGCTACGTGCCGATGACCGCTAAGCGCCTGACCGGCATCGTGTCGCGCGGCGGATCCATCATGGCGAAGTGGTGCCTGTCTCATCATCAGGAGAGCTTCCTGTATCAACATTTCCGCGAAATCTGTGAAATTTGTGCCGCTTACGATGTGGCGCTGTCGCTCGGCGACGGCCTGCGCCCCGGCTCCATTCAGGATGCCAATGACGAAGCACAGTTTGCCGAGCTGCGCACGCTGGGCGAGCTGACAAAAATCGCCTGGGAATACGATGTTCAGGTGATGATTGAAGGGCCGGGACACATTCCCATGCATATGATCCGCCACAACATGACCGAACAGCTTGCGCACTGCCACGAAGCGCCCTTTTACACGCTCGGACCGCTGACCACCGATATCGCTCCCGGCTACGATCATTTTACCTCCGGTATTGGTGCCGCGATGATCGGCTGGTTCGGCTGTGCGATGCTCTGCTACGTCACGCCCAAAGAGCACTTGGGGTTGCCGAACAAGGAGGATGTGAAGCAGGGATTGATCACCTACAAAATCGCCGCCCATGCCGCCGATCTGGCCAAGGGTCATCCTGGCGCGCAGATTCGCGATAACGCCATGTCCAAAGCGCGCTTTGAATTTCGTTGGGAAGATCAGTTCAACCTGGCGCTGGATCCCCACACCGCCCGCGCCTATCACGATGAAACGCTGCCGCAGGAATCCGGTAAAGTGGCGCACTTCTGCTCAATGTGCGGCCCCAAATTCTGCTCAATGAAGATCACGCAGGAAGTGCGCGAATACGCTGCCAAACAGCAGGCGGACGCGCAGCCCATCGAGGTCGGCATGGCCCAGATGTCAGCGGTGTTCCGCGCGCGCGGCGGCGAACTGTATCATGCCGCAGACAGCGTCAAGCAGGAGGAGCAATGATGCACGCGTTTCCTGCTACGGCACCCAGGCTCGGGCTTTATCCGGTTGTGGATAGCGTCACGTGGATTGAACGCCTGCTGCAGGTGGGCGTGCGCACGCTGCAGCTGCGCATTAAAGGTGACGCTACCCCGGCGGTAGACCGTGCAGTACGCGAAGCCGTCGCACTCGGCAAGCAGTATGGCGCCCGCCTGTTTATCAACGACCATTGGCAGCTCGCCCTGCGTTATCATGCTTACGGTGTGCATCTGGGCCAGGAGGATCTGAATGTAGCCGACCTGGATGCGCTCCGCGCCGCCGGATTACGTTTGGGGATCTCCACCCATGATGACGCCGAGCTGGATCGGGCGCTCGCGCTGCGCCCTTCCTATATTGCGCTGGGGCATATTTTTCCCACGCAAACCAAAGCGATGCCGTCTGCGCCACAGGGAATTGCGGCGCTCCGACGCCATGTTGCCCGGCTGCCGGGCATCTCCACCGTGGCCATCGGCGGCATCTCGCTGGCGCGCGTGCCGGACGTGCTGGGTACGGGCGTCGGCGGTATCGCGCTGGTGAGTGCGATAACCCACGCGGCGGATTGGCGCGCCGTCACCGAAACGCTGCTGGCACAGGTAGGTTCTGGAACCCCGATCGCGGACGACATGGCACGACATGAAACGCGATAATAACGCTGGAAACCGACGCGCAGCCTGATACCTCGCTGCTGGCGCCATCAAGGCAACAGAGTAAAGTACGCCCTGCCTGCGGCAAGATCGCAGGCCAGGGCTGGACCCTTCCCCTCTTTCCAGCCCTGCCTTTCCGCTACTCCGGCTGAATCGTCTCTGTTTTCGCCTCGGCGTGGCAGGCCAGTATGGCGCGTTCTACCGCGGCCCCCAGTTTCGCGATGGCCTGCTCCGTTTGAGGATTGACCGGCAAGCCATAGTTGAGGCGTAGACAGTTGCGGTATTTTCCGGAGGCAGAAAAGAGCGAGCCTACCGCCACCTGAATCTGGCTTTCGCGCAGTTCGTTGTTGAGCCTTACGGCATCAAACGCTTCCGGCAGTTCGATCCACATTAAAAATCCGCCCTGCGGCCGCGACACGCAAATGCCACACGGGAAATAGTGGCGAACCCAGCAGCTAAAGGTTTCGTAGTTGCGCTGATAGACCTGACGCATACGACGCAGATGCGGCAGATAATGGCCCTGCCGGATAAAGTCGGCCACGGCATGCTGCGGCTGCGTAGCGGTGGATCCGGTATTAATGTATTTCATGTGGAGCACGCGATCGTAATAGCGTCCCGGCGCGACCCAGCCGACCCGCAGCCCCGGCGCCAGAGTTTTGGAAAAGGAACTGCAGAGCAGCACACGGCCATCCATATCCAGGGATTTGATCGTGATCGGACGCGGATAGTCCCACGCCAGCTCGCCATACACGTCATCTTCAATAATGGCGGCGTCAAAACGCTGTACCAGCGCCAGCAGCGCGCGCTTGCGCGGTTCCGGCATAATAAAACCCAGCGGATTATTACAGTTCGGCACCACCAGCACCGCTTTGATCGGCCACTGCTCAAAGGCCAGCTCCAGCGCTTCCAGACTGATACCGCTCACTGAATCGGTGGGAATCTCAATGGCGCGTATGCCCAACCCGCGCAGTGTCTGCATGGTGCCGTGAAAGCTGGGTGACTCCACTGCAATGATGTCGCCGGGCTCACACACCGCGCGTAAAGAGGCCGACAGCGCTTCATGGCAGCCGGTGGTGATGACGATGTCGTCCGGTGTCAGCTGGCAGCCGCTGTCAATAGTCAGGCGGGCAATCTGCTCACGCAGCGCGGCCACGCCCAGCAGGCTGTCATAGCTGAGCTGGTTGGTGTCCTGCTTTTGCGCCATGCGGCTTTGAATTTTCCATAGCGGCTTTAGCGTAGGCTGCGCCAGGTCGGGAATACCGCTGCCCAGCTGCAGCACATCGCCGGAGATACGGCTGCTGAGCAGATCCAGCACCGATCCCCACTGTGTCACTTCCACTGGACGCTGCACGGGGCGCGTCAACGCCGGCATGGGCGGCGCGGCCTTACGCGGCGCAACGAAATAGCCCGATCGCGGCTGCGGTACGATCAGCTGCTTTTCTTCAAGCAGATGGTACGCCTGCTGCACCGTGCTGATGCTGACGCCGTGCTCAAGGCTCAGCGTACGCACCGACGGCAACCGCTCGCCGCTGCGATACAGCCCTTGCTCAATACGTTCCGACAGCAAACAGGCCAGATGGTGGTAGCGCGTCATCGTATTCATTTTTTCGATCCCTTATCGGCCAGACCAGTACAGATGAGCACTCTTTTTACCATTCAGATCGCAGCAACAGCAATCTGTATGTTAATAATCTGTATTTTTTGCATCTGTATTGAAAACAGCGTACCGCGCAAAATGTCTCTCAGATACCTAACCGAGGGCAGAAAAATGGAATTCGATCAAAATCGCGCGGGCAAACCTTTCAGCGTCACGCTACTGGATATTTTTCGGGCAGGGGTTGCCATAGTTGTTCGCTGGCATAAACGACGCACAACGCGCGCGGCGTTGAACGCGCTGAGCGATACGCAGCTGCAGGATATCGGCTTGACGCGTCACGACGTGTGTCGCCGCGAAAAATAGTAAAAAAAAACCCTGCCGAAGCAGGGTTTTTTATAGGTCAGCTACAGAGACGATTACTCGTCGCTGCCGCCCAGACCCGCGTTCAGCAGTTCAGCCAGGCTTGCAGAGGCTTCATCCGCAGTAACCTGCGGTGCTGCCGGTACTTCGCCCGCCTGACGGCGACGCATGCGATCCTGGTGGTAGGCATAACCCGTACCTGCCGGAATCAGACGGCCTACGATCACGTTCTCTTTCAGGCCGCGCAGCTCATCACGCTTGCCTGCAACCGCTGCTTCGGTCAGGACACGCGTGGTCTCCTGGAACGATGCCGCAGAGATGAACGATTCGGTTGCCAGTGATGCTTTGGTGATACCCAGCAGATCGCGCAGATAGGTTGCGCCGATTTTGCCGTTGGCTTCCAGATCGCGGTTGGAGATCTTGATACGAGAGACTTCTGCCTGCTCGCCTTCCAGGAACTCCGAGCTACCTGCGTTCATGATGGTCGCTTTACGCAGCATCTGACGTACGATGACTTCGATGTGCTTATCGTTAATCTTAACGCCCTGCAGGCGGTAAACTTCCTGCACTTCGTTTGTGATGTAACGCGTAACCGCATGCACGCCACGCAGACGCAGGATGTCGTGCGGAGACTCTGGGCCGTCGGATACGACGTCACCACGCTCCACGCGCTCACCTTCGAATACGTTCAGCTGACGCCATTTCGGAATCATCTCTTCGTACGGATCGCTACCGTCAACCGGTGTGATCACCAGACGACGCTTGCCTTTGGTCTCTTTACCGAAGGAGATGATGCCGCTGATCTCCGCCAGGATAGCTGGCTCTTTCGGACGACGCGCTTCGAACAGATCCGCAACGCGCGGCAGACCACCGGTGATGTCCTTGGTACCGCCAGATTCTTGCGGAACACGCGCCAGGGTATCACCCGAGCTGATCTTCACGCCGTCTTCCAGCTGGACGATCGCTTTACCAGGCAGGAAGTACTGCGCAGGCATGTCGGTGCCTGGAATCAGTACGTCATTGCCGTTGGCATCAACGATTTTCAGCGCAGGACGCAGATCTTTACCGCCCGCGGTACGCTCAGCGGAATCCAGCACCACCAGCGACGACAGACCGGTCAGGTCGTCGGTCTGACGGGTAATGGTCTGGCCGTCAATCATGTCAGTGAAGCGAATGAAACCGCCGACTTCCGTGATAACAGGCATGGTGTGTGGATCCCAGTTTGCCACGGTTTCGCCCGCTGCAACCTGCTCGCCATCACCTTTCGCCATGACCGCACCGTATGGCACTTTATAGCTCTCTTTGGTACGACCGAACTCGTCGATCATCTTCAGCTCGACGTTACGAGAAACGATAACCAGCTTCCCGGAGGAGTTGGTTACTGACTTCGCGTTGGTCAGCTTGATGGTACCTTTGTTCTTCACCTGAATGCTGGATTCTGCTGCCGCACGCGATGCCGCACCACCGATGTGGAACGTACGCATGGTCAGCTGAGTACCCGGCTCACCGATGGACTGTGCAGCGATAACGCCGATGGCCTCACCTTTGTTGATGATGTGACCACGCGCCAGATCGCGACCGTAGCAGTGTGCACACACACCGAAGTCGGTTTCACAGCTCACCACAGAACGGACTTTGATCGCATCAACAGAGTTCTGCTCAACCACGTCACACCAATGTTCATCGATCAGCGTGTTACGCGGGATCAGGATGTCAGCGGTGCCAGGTTTCAGCACGTCTTCTGCCGTCACACGGCCCAGAACGCGCTCACGCAGTGGCTCTTTAACGTCGCCGCCTTCGATAACCGGCGTCATCATGATGCCTTCGAAGGTGCCGCAGTCGTCTTCGGTTACGACCAGATCCTGCGCAACGTCAACCAGACGACGCGTCAGATAACCGGAGTTTGCGGTTTTCAGCGCGGTATCCGCCAGACCTTTACGCGCACCGTGCGTGGAGATGAAGTACTGGAGTACGTTCAGACCTTCACGGAAGTTCGCGGTGATCGGCGTTTCGATGATGGAGCCATCTGGCTTCGCCATCAGACCACGCATACCTGCCAGCTGACGAATCTGTGCTGCTGAACCACGCGCACCGGAGTCGGCCATCATATAGATGCTGTTGAACGAAACCTGCTGCTCTTCTACGCCATCACGGTTGATAACGGTTTCGGTTTGCAGGTTATCCATCATCGCTTTGGAAACGCGTTCGTTGGCCGCGGCCCAGATATCGATGACTTTGTTGTAACGTTCGCCAGCGGTCACCAGACCTGACTGGAACTGCTCCTGAATCTCAGCAACTTCCGCTTCCGCTTCCGCAATGATTTCCGCTTTCTTAGCCGGGATAACCATATCATCGATACCTACAGACGCACCTGAGCGGGCTGCGTAAGCAAAGCCGGTGTACATGGTCTGGTCAGCAAAGATAACGGTCGGCTTCAGGCCCAGGATGCGGTAACAGGTGTTCAGCATCTTGGAAATGGCTTTCTTACCCAGCGCCTGGTTGACGATAGAGTAAGGCAGACCTTTCGGCACGATCATCCACAGAATCGCACGACCAATGGTCGTGTCGATGAGGCTGGTTTTCGCAACGAGCTCTTCCTGCTCATTCTTGGTGTACTCAGTGATACGCACCTTAACGCGAGCGTGCAGCTCAGCGAGGCCAGCACGGTATACGCGCTCAGCTTCTTTCGGGCCGGTCAGCACCATGCCTTCGCCGCGGGCGTTCACTTTGTCACGGGTCATGTAGTACAGACCCAGAACAACGTCCTGTGAAGGAACGATGATTGGCTCACCGTTCGCTGGCGACAGGATGTTGTTGGTAGACATCATCAGCGCACGCGCTTCCAGCTGGGCTTCCAGCGTCAGCGGGACGTGAACAGCCATCTGGTCACCATCGAAGTCGGCGTTATAGGCCGCACAAACCAGCGGGTGCAGCTGGATCGCTTTACCTTCGATCAGTACCGGTTCAAACGCCTGGATACCCAAACGGTGCAGCGTAGGTGCACGGTTCAGCAGTACCGGGTGTTCGCGGATGACTTCGTCCAGGATATCCCAAACGACCGCTTCTTCACGCTCAACCATTTTCTTCGCGGCTTTGATGGTGGTGGCGAGGCCACGCAGTTCCAGCTTGCCGTAAATGAACGGTTTGAACAGTTCGAGTGCCATTTTCTTCGGCAGACCGCACTGATGCAGACGCAGGTATGGACCCACGGTGATAACCGAACGTCCTGAGTAGTCAACGCGTTTACCCAGCAGGTTCTGACGGAAACGACCCTGCTTACCTTTGATCATGTCGGCCAGTGATTTCAGCGGACGCTTGTTCGAGCCCGTGATGGCGCGACCGCGACGGCCGTTATCCAGCAGTGCGTCAACCGCTTCCTGCAGCATACGTTTTTCGTTGCGTACGATGATATCTGGCGCAGCCAGATCCAGCAGACGCTTCAAACGGTTGTTACGGTTGATCACGCGACGGTAAAGATCGTTCAGATCCGAGGTCGCGAAACGGCCACCGTCGAGTGGAACCAGCGGACGGAGATCCGGTGGCAGCACAGGCAGCACGGTCAGGATCATCCACTCTGGCTTGTTGCCAGACTGCACGAACGCTTCCAGCAGCTTGATACGCTTGGTCAGCTTCTTGCGTTTGGTCTCGGAGTTGGTTTCGTTCAGCTCTTCACGCAGCTGTTCGCACTCTTGCTCCAGATCCATGTTTTTCAGCAGCGCCTGGATAGCTTCTGCACCCATCTTCGCGTCGAATTCGTCACCGAACTCCTCCAGCGCATCAAGGTACTGCTCTTCCGTCAGAATCTGACGTTTTTCCAGGTTGGTCATGCCGCCTTCGATAACCACATAAGATTCGAAGTACAGCACGCGCTCGATATCACGCAGCGGCATATCCAGCAGCAGGCCAATACGCGATGGCAGTGATTTCAGGAACCAGATGTGCGCAGTAGGCGAAGCCAGCTCAATGTGGCCCATACGCTCACGGCGTACTTTGGTCTGCGTAACTTCAACGCCACATTTTTCGCAGATCACACCGCGGTGCTTCAAACGCTTGTACTTACCGCACAGGCATTCGTAATCTTTTACTGGTCCAAAAATACGGGCGCAGAAAAGTCCGTCACGCTCAGGCTTGAACGTACGGTAGTTGATGGTTTCCGGCTTTTTCACTTCACCGAAGGACCAAGAACGGATCATGTCTGGCGAAGCCAGCGCAATTTTGATCGCATCAAACTCTTCGGTTTTAGTTTGCGCTTTCAGAAACTTAAGTAAGTCTTTCACGGATTAGCTCCCGTCGGAGTGGAACTCTCAGGGGCGCACACCGTGCGGTGCACGCCCCATAACCAGTACAGTACTTGCGAGTGCTTACTCGTCTTCCAGCTCGATGTTGATACCCAGCGAGCGAATCTCTTTCAACAGTACGTTGAACGATTCTGGCATGCCTGGTTCCATCTGATGGTTGCCGTCAACGATGTTTTTATACATCTTGGTACGGCCGTTGACGTCATCAGACTTAACGGTCAGCATTTCCTGCAGGGTATAAGCGGCACCGTATGCTTCCAGTGCCCACACTTCCATCTCACCAAAGCGCTGTCCACCGAACTGTGCCTTACCACCCAGCGGCTGCTGAGTAACCAGGCTGTACGAGCCGGTAGAACGGGCGTGCATCTTGTCGTCAACCAAGTGGTTCAGTTTCAGCATGTACATGTAACCGACGGTTACCTGACGCTCAAACTGCTCACCGGTACGGCCATCAAACAGGGTAATCTGGCCAGAAGACGGCAGACCGCCAAGCTGCAGCAGCTCTTTGATTTCGCTCTCTTTCGCACCATCGAACACTGGCGTGGCGATTGGCATACCTTTTTTCAGGTTCTCTGCCAGACGCAGCACTTCATCGTCCGAGAAGGTGTTCAGATCGACTTTCTGACGCACATCGGTGCCCAGATCGTAAGCGCGCTGGATAAACTCACGCAGTTTGGCAACTTCTTCCTGCTTCTTCAGCATGGCATTGATCTTTTCACCAATACCTTTGGCCGCCATACCCAAGTGCGTTTCCAGAATCTGACCGATGTTCATACGCGATGGTACGCCCAGCGGGTTCAGAACGATGTCGACCGGCGTACCGTTCTCATCGTAAGGCATGTCTTCGATTGGGTTGATCTTCGAGATAACACCTTTGTTACCGTGACGACCTGCCATTTTATCACCCGGTTGAATCTGACGCTTAACGGCCAGATACACCTTGACGATTTTCAGCACGCCCGGTGCCAAATCATCGCCTTGAGTGATTTTGCGGCGCTTAGCTTCGAGTTTCTTCTCAAACTCGTGCTTCAGCTCGTCGTACTGCTCGGCCAGCTGCTCGAGGGCGTTCTGCTTCTCTTCGTCGGTCAGACCGAGTTCAAGCCAACGCTCACGCGGCAGTTTTTCCAGCTTCTCAGCTTCAACGCCGCCAGCAATCAGTACCGCCTGAATACGGCTGAACAAGCCTGCTTCGAGGATCTGCAGTTCTTCAGACAGGTCTTTTTTCGCCTGCTTCAGCTGCATCTCTTCAATTTCAAGCGCGCGCTTGTCTTTTTCCACGCCATCGCGGGTAAAGACCTGCACATCGATAACCGTGCCTGATACGCCGTTCGGCACGCGCAGTGACGAATCTTTCACGTCAGAGGCTTTTTCACCGAAGATAGCGCGCAGCAGTTTCTCTTCTGGCGTCAGCTGTGTTTCACCTTTTGGCGTCACTTTACCGACCAGAATATCGCCACCGGTAACTTCCGCACCGATGTACACGATGCCGGACTCATCCAGTTTAGACAGGGCCGCTTCGCCCACATTCGGGATATCCGCGGTGATCTCTTCTGGCCCCAGCTTGGTGTCACGCGACACACAGGCCAGTTCCTGAATGTGGATCGTGGTGAAACGGTCTTCCTGAACAACACGCTCGGAAACGAGGATGGAGTCTTCGAAGTTGTATCCGTTCCATGGCATGAAGGCCACGCGCATGTTCTGACCCAGCGCCAGCTCACCAAGGTCCGTTGACGGGCCATCAGCCAGCACGTCACCGCGCTCGATTGGCTCGCCCAAAGACACGCAAGGCATCTGGTTAATACAGGTGTTCTGGTTAGAACGGGTGTATTTGGTCAGGTTATAGATGTCGATACCCGCTTCGCCCGGATACATCTCGTCTTCGTTAACTTTGATAACGATACGAGAGGCATCAACGTACTGAACGGTACCGCCACGTTTTGCAACAGCAGTAACACCGGAGTCAACGGCTACCGCGCGCTCCATACCTGTACCGACCAGCGGCTTATCAGCGCGCAGGGTAGGAACGGCCTGACGCTGCATGTTCGCACCCATCAAGGCGCGGTTAGCATCATCGTGCTCCAGGAATGGAATCAGGGACGCACCGACGGAAACGACCTGCTGGGTCGAAACGTCCATGTAGTCCACCTGATCGCGGCTAAACAGGCTCGATTCACCTTTGCTACGGCAAGTAACCAGGTCGTCAACAAAGCTGCCATCGTCTGCCAGGTTGGTGTTCGCCTGAGCGATAACGTAGTTACCCTCTTCAATCGCAGAGAGGTAATGAATTTCGTCACTCACTTTGCCATCGACGACGCGACGGTAAGGCGTCTCAAGGAAGCCGTACTCGTTGGTCTGCGCGTAAACAGAAAGGGAGTTGATCAGACCGATGTTCGGACCTTCAGGCGTTTCGATCGGGCATACGCGACCATAGTGCGTTGGGTGTACGTCACGCACTTCAAAGCCTGCACGCTCACGGGTCAAACCACCTGGGCCCAGTGCAGAGATACGACGCTTGTGCGTGATCTCAGACAGCGGGTTGTTCTGATCCATAAACTGAGAAAGCTGGCTGGAGCCAAAGAACTCTTTCACCGCCGCTGAAATTGGCTTGGCGTTGATCATGTCCTGCGGCATCAGCGTGTCGAGGTCACCCAGCGACAGGCGCTCTTTCACTGCGCGCTCTACGCGCACCAGACCTACGCGGAACTGGTTCTCTGCCATTTCGCCGACGGAACGAATACGACGGTTGCCGAGGTGGTCAATGTCATCCACTTCACCGATACCGTTACGGATACCGATCAGCTTCTTCATGACTTCGATGATGTCATCTTTGCTCAGAATACCTGAACCTTCGATCTCATCGCGCAGCAGAGAGCGGTTGAACTTCATGCGGCCAACGGCAGAAAGATCGTAACGATCTTCAGAGAAGAACAGATTCTCAAACAGATTTTCTGCCGCTTCACGCGTTGGTGGCTCGCCAGGACGCATCATGCGGTAGATCTCAACCAGCGCGCTCAGGCGATCGTTGGTTGGGTCGACGCGCAGGGTCTCGGAGATGTAAGGGCCGTGATCCAGATCGTTGGTGAACAGCGTTTCGATGCGCTTGTGACCGGACTGGCTCAGTTTCGCCAGCAGATCCAGTGACAGTTCCATGTTAGCAGGAACAATCAGCTCACCGGTGTTGAGATCGACATAGTCCTTAGCAACCACTTTGCCCGCGATGTATTCAACAGGGACTTCGATGTGCTGAACGCTGTCTTTTTCCAGCTGACGGATGTGGCGCGCAGTAATGCGACGCCCCTTCTCAACGTAGACGGTACCGTTCGATTCAATATCGAAGGACGCGGTTTCACCACGCAGGCGCTCAGGCACCAGTTCCATCTGCAGCTTGTTGTCGCGAATTTCGAAGACCACTTTTTCGAAGAACAAATCCAGGATCTGTTCGGTGGTGTAATTCAGCGCGCGCAGGATGATACTGGCCGGCAGCTTACGGCGACGGTCAATACGGACGAAGAGGTTGTCTTTCGGGTCAAACTCGAAGTCGAGCCATGAACCACGGTAAGGGATAATGCGTGCGTTATACAGCACTTTACCGGAAGAGTGCGTTTTACCCTTATCGCTGTCAAAGAATACGCCAGGACTACGGTGCAGCTGAGAAACGATAACACGCTCAGTACCATTGATGACAAAGGTACCGTTGTCCGTCATGAGTGGAATTTCACCCATGTAGACTTCTTGTTCTTTGATGTCTTTGACGGTGCCTTCTGGCGCTTCACGCTCATAGATCACCAGACGCAGTTTCACGCGCAGCGGTGCCGAGTAGGTCACGCCGCGGATCTGGCATTCTGTTACGTCAAAAACAGGCTCGCCCAGACGATAGCTCACATACTGCAACTCAGAGTTGCCGCTGTAGCTCGCGATGGGGAATACGGAACGGAAGGCAGCTTCCAGACCGTACTGGCCTTCTGGATCTTGCTCGATAAACTTCTGGAACGAATCAAGCTGGATGGAAAGGAGATATGGAATGTCCAGCACTTGCGGACGTTTACCAAAATCCTTACGAATACGTTTTTTCTCGGTATAGGAGTAAACCATAGGGTTCCTCAGCTAGCTGACATGTCGACCCACGCTGTCCGTCCTGAAGGGACAGTTCATGCAACACTATTTTGTTTTTCATGCGATGCCTGGCACCCCATGCAATACGTCTTTCTATCACTCTTAAATCATTTCATCGCCGTTGCGCAGGCAGGGAACCCTCACAGGAAAGCGATATATTAAGTCGTCGATAGAAAAAGATATTGAAGAGAAACAATGGACAAACAGTGCGAAACGCCATCGTTCCCCTGTAGCGCAAAAAGGCTGGTGACCAAAAAGTCACCAGCCATCAGTCTGATTACTCAGACTGCAACCCGGAGGCTGTCTTACTTAACTTCAACTTCAGCGCCAGCTTCTTTCAGAGCAGCTTCAAGTGCAGCTGCGTCGTCTTTGCTGATGCCTTCTTTGATAACACCGGTAGCTTCAACCAGATCTTTAGCTTCTTTCAGGCCCAGACCAGTTGCAGTACGAACTGCTTTGATTACGGCAACTTTGTTAGCGCCAGCAGCTTTCAGAATTACGTCGAATTCAGTTTTCTCTTCAACAGCTTCAGCTGGGCCAGCAGCAACAGCTACAGCAGCAGCAGCAGAAACGCCGAATTTTTCTTCCATAGCAGAAACCAGCTCAACTACTTCCATTACGGACATAGCAGCAACGGCTTCCAGGATTTGGTCTTTAGTGATAGACATGTCGATTGTTCCTAAAATTCACAAAAAGTTTATACGTAAGCAGATACGAAGAAAAAGAGAGTGGCCTTACGCCGCTTCTTTTGCATCGCGTACAGCAGCCAGAGTACGGACCAGTTTGCCAGCAGCGGCTTCTTTCATGGTCGACATCAGACGTGCCAGTGCTTCTTCGTAAGTCGGCAGAGTTGCCAGACGGTCAATATTGGCCGCCGTGATCAGCTCACCTTCAAAGGCTGCAGCTTTGACCTCAAATTTTGCATTCGCTTTCGCGAACTCTTTGAACAGACGAGCAGCAGCGCCCGGGTGTTCCATAGAGTATGCAATCAGGGTCGGACCAACAAACGTGTCTTTCAGGCACTCGAAAGGAGTCCCTTCAACGACGCGGCGCAGCAGGGTGTTGCGAACAACACGCATGTAGACGCCAGCTTCACGACCTGCTTTACGCAGTTCAGTCATTTTATCAACGGTTACGCCACGGGAATCCGCAACAACCGCTGAAAGCGCGCCTTTGGCTACTTCGCTAACTTCAGCAACAATCGCTTGTTTGCCTTGAAGATTTAATGCCATTAGCTTTGCTCCTGGATTTGACCGGGAAAGATTTCCCGGAACTCACTTCACTCATCCACCTAACGGCGAAGAGCGCTATAACACGGTGAGCAGAATCCAGCGAAAAAAATTCATTTGGTTCTGTCACCGTCTACGCAGGGTATTAAGCAAAATGCCTAAGCGCTTTGCGCCTGCGGTCTTGGACGGAGGCCAGGATAAGGCCTGGCTCCAACCTAAGCCTCTGAGCGGTCTTGCATAATTGCGCATCCGCTCAAAAGCCCTAAATCTGGGTTCTGATGAAGATATCAATCAGAACAACGGGCGTAAGATTCTAGTAGAATTTTTCGCCCGCTTCAAGCAGCAATTAGTTTGCTGCTGCGTTCAAACCAGCCTGGTCAACGGCAACGCCGGCGCCCATGGTGGTAGAGATGCTGACTTTCTTGATGTACACGCCTTTCGCCTGTGAGGGTTTCGCTTTTTTCAGCGCAACCAGCAGGGACTCCAGGTTTTCTTTCAGTTTGTCTGCATCGAAATCCACTTTACCGATGGTAGTGTGGATGATGCCGTTTTTGTCGTTACGGTAACGCACCTGACCTGCTTTCGCGTTTTTAACCGCTTCAGCAACGTTTGGCGTTACAGTACCCACTTTCGGGTTTGGCATCAGACCGCGTGGGCCCAGAACCTGGCCCAGCTGGCCAACAACGCGCATTGCATCCGGAGAAGCAATAACAACGTCAAAGTTCATTTCGCCTTTTTTGATCTGATCGGCCAGATCTTCCATACCTACCAGCTCAGCGCCAGCTGCTTTAGCAGCTTCTGCGTTTGCGCCTTGGGTAAAGACAGCAACACGTACTGAACGACCAGTACCGTGTGGCAGAACGGTCGCACCGCGTACGTTCTGATCAGATTTACGTGCATCGATGCCGAGGTTAACAGCAACGTCTACGCTCTCAACGAATTTAGCAGTAGCCAGTTCTTTCAGCAGAGCAACAGCTTCGTTGATGTCGTACTGTTTAGTTGCATCAACTTTGTCACGGATCACGCGCATGCGCTTGGTCAGCTTAGCCATTTCTTAATCCTCCACTACCAGGCCCATGGAACGAGCAGTACCTTCGATAGAGCGAGCCATCGCTTCTACGTCAGCACCAGTCATGTCCGCAGCTTTGGTTTCTGCGATTTCACGTACCTGAGCACGAGTTACTTTACCGACTTTGTCTTTGTTCGGCTTACCAGAACCAGACTTAATGCCGGCCGCTTTCTTCAGCAGTACTGGTGCTGGAGGCGTCTTGGTAACGAAGGTGAAAGAACGGTCGCTGTAAACAGTGATAACAACTGGAGTAGGCAGGCCTTTCTCCAGAGATTCTGTTTTGGCGTTGAACGCTTTACAGAATTCCATGATGTTAACACCCTGCTGACCCAGAGCCGGACCAACTGGTGGGCTCGGGTTAGCCATGCCCGCTGCAACCTGCAGCTTGACGTAGGCTTGTACTTTCTTGGCCATGATATTTCCTCTATTGGGTTATAGCGCCTGAACAACAGGCTCCCCGTGATAACAATTTATGTTATGCGCTGTTGCCAGCCCATAAAAACAAAAGGCGCGAAATTATAGATTAATTTCGCGCCTTCCGCAAGAGCTATAAAGTGAGCAAAAAGGTTACCCTTTCTCCACCTGAGCGAAGTCCAGTTCAACGGGCGTTGCACGGCCGAAGATAGACACAGAGACCTTCAAGCGGCTCTTCTCGTAATCCACTTCTTCCACCACGCCGTTGAAGTCGGCAAAGGGACCATCGCTGACGCGTACCATCTCGCCGGGTTCGAACAGCGTTTTCGGACGCGGCTTGTCGCCTACCTGCTGCAGGCGGTTCATAATCGCATCAACTTCTTTATCGCTGATCGGTGCTGGACGATCGGAAGTACCACCAATAAAGCCCATTACACGCGGTACACTACGCACTAAGTGCCAGCTGGCGTCATTCATCACCATCTGGACCAGTACATAGCCAGGGAAAAACTTGCGCTCGCTTTTACGGCGCTGGCCACCACGGATCTCAACGACTTCTTCAGTCGGCACCATGACTTCGCCAAACAGTTCTTCCATGTTGTGCAGTTTGATATGCTCTTGCAGCGACTTTGCTACGCGGGCTTCAAAACCGGAAAACGCCTGAACGACGTACCAGCGTTTTTTTGGAGCTTCAGACATCTCAGAACCTCAGGCCAGTGATAAACGATACCAGACGGACCAGAATACCATCCAGCCCCCACAAAATCAGTGACATCACGGCAGTAACCGCGGCAACGATTAACGTGGTATGCAATGTTTCCTGGCGAGTCGGCCAAATGACCTTACGCATTTCGGTTCTTGCTTCACGTGCAAAAGCCACGGTTGCTTTGCCTTTCGTTGTCAGCAACGCAATACCACCCGCAGCCGCAATCAGCACGACGACAGCCAGCGCGCGTAAAGGCAGTGTCACATCGCGATAAATATAGTTGCCAACGATTGCTACCAAGAGCAACGCAACGACAACAATCCACTTTATCGCTTCCAGGCCGCGCCCGCTCCCTTGAGCTTCGGTATTCGCACTCATAAACCAACCTGCCACAATAATTCAGAAACAATTCAGCCCCGCAGTGCGAGGCATCCAAACCGAATGAGCGTTAAGGCGTAACTCGGCTTCCAACGCCGTCAACCAGAGCCTGTCTCAGCAATGATTATGATCGAGAATCACTGATGAGCCAGGTTCTATGTAACAGCGTGCAAAAAGGGCATCAAATGATGCCCTTTCCTTGTGCATTGCGTCAAATGTTATCGTAATTAAGCGATAACAGAAGCAACAACGCCCGCGCCAACGGTACGGCCGCCTTCGCGAATTGCGAAGCGCAGACCCTGGTCCATTGCGATTGGGTGAATCAGGGTAACAACCATTTTCACGTTGTCGCCAGGCATAACCATTTCCACGCCTTCTGGCAGCTCGACTG
>NZ_JAJSDX010000016.1 GCF_021272205.1 Pantoea sp. Mb-10
TTACGCTTTCCTCCTTCAGAGTCAAACACTTTTTTCAGCGTTTTTCTCCGGCGGGGCGAATCACTCCGCGCCCTGCTGAGCCGTCTGCGTTGCCGCTTTGCCGTCTCAGTGGTGGCGCATTATAGGGATCCGATTTTTTTGCACAACCCCTTTTTTCGATCTTTTTTATTGAGTGGCGAGTTTTCACTCTTTTCGCTGAGATCGCGAGCGATCCGCGTATAAATCGTCTTATTATTCGTCAATAGCGCGCTATATGAGGAGAGACAAAATGGAGAAATGCATGTCCAACGCAATAAGACCTTTTAAAAGTCACGCACCACAACTCGGCCAACGCGTGATGATCGATGCCAGCAGCGTCGTGGTGGGTGACGTCCAGCTCGGCGACGACGCCAGCATCTGGCCATTGGTCGCGATTCGCGGTGACGTTAATAGCGTTGTTATTGGTGCACGGAGCAACATTCAAGATGGCAGCGTGCTGCACGTCACGCATAAATCCGTTAGCAACCCGGCAGGTTTTCCGCTGACGATTGGCGAAGACGTGACGGTAGGCCATAAAGCTATGCTGCATGGCTGCACTATTGGCAATCGCGTACTGGTGGGCATGGGATCAATTCTACTGGATGGCGTTGTGGTAGAAGACGACGTCATGATCGGCGCCGGCAGTTTAGTTCCGCCGGGGAAACGTTTGGAAAGCGGCTTTCTCTACTTAGGCAGCCCGGTTAAGCAGATTCGCCCCTTAAGTGAAGCGGAGATCGCCGGACTGCTCTACTCCGCCGCCAATTATGTAGGCTGGAAAAACGACTACCTTGATCAACAAAGCCAGATCCAACCCTGATCGTCGATCGCATTCTGACGGATGAGCCGTTCGATCCCCTCTTCCAGATCCCAGCGATGCGCGTCAAACAGCGCCATCGCCTCCCCTTCACCGTACTGGGCGCGCAGATATGCAGCGGTAACAGAACAGGTGAATTGCGCGCCCTGCACCAGCACCGGAAAAACCACTGACCGCTGTTCTTCGTCCCAATGTTCTCTTTCCGGGAAATGGATAGCCTGATTCATGGCTGCAGCGCCATTTTCAGTTTGCTGATTACCGGCGTGATGTCTGGCATCACGCCATGCCAAAGCGAAAAAGCGTGCGCGGCCTGGCCGACCAGCATCCCGACGCCATCGGCAAGATGCTGCGACCCAGCCTGTTGGCACCACGTCAAAAAAGGCGTTAATGTCGGCTGATAAAACATATCGTAGCAACGCGTCTCTGGCGTAATGAGCGTTTCTGCTAACGGCGGGACCGCACCATCAACGCCGCTTGAAGTAGCATTAATGACAAGATCAAATGTCTGATCTCCGAGATCCGCAAACCCACAGGCAGCTATTGTGCCGCCATGCCGGAAGATATCGGCCAGCTCTGCGGCGCGTGCAGCGGTGCGATTAACCACCACGAGTGAACACCCCGTGGCAAGCAGCGGTAGAATAACGCCACGCGCCGCGCCGCCTGCCCCCACCAGCAAAATACGATCGCCAGGTTTGATCATCCCTAGCCGCTGTAAATCGCTTAATAGGCCAATCCCATCAGTGTTGTCGCCCAGCAGCGAGCCATCGTCTTTTATCTTCAACGTATTGACCGCACCTGAGAGTGCTGCGCGCTCGGTGCGCTCGTGCGCGAGGGCCCATGCCTGCTGTTTAAAAGGCAGCGTGACATTAGCGCCTTGTCCGCCTGCCGCAAAAAAGGCGGTAAGGGTTTGTTCAAAGCCGTCCAGCGGCGCACAGACTCGACCGTACACGTGATCGATACCCGTTTGTTCGGCAAACAGTTGATGAATGAATGGCGACTTACTGTGCGCAATGGGGTGGCCAAATACAGCAAACTTTTCCATCACTTAGCCCTGACGAATCAATTCACCGCTGATAACATCGCGGATCTCTGATGGATTAAGCCGTCCACCGGTGGCGGCATGCAAAGTGGGAAACGCGGATCCAAACTGTTGCGCGACCTCTTCTGCACTGCGGCAAGGTGGTTGACCCGTGAGATTTGCACTGGTTGAAACCAGCGGTTTGCCAAAACCACGGCAAAGCGCCTGCACCTCGGGATGATCGCTTACGCGCACGGCGATGGAATCAAAACGGCCGGTGAGCCAGCGCGGCGTATGGGGAGAAGCTGGCACCACGTAAGTTACCGGTCCCGGCCAGCGTGCAAACATGCGTTGCCGCTGTTCGGGGGTAAGCTCGCGATCGGCGACGTACGGTTCAAGCTGCGCATAATCGGCAGCAATGAGAATCAGGCCTTTCTCAACCGGTCGCTTTTTAAGCGCCAGCAGATCCATCACGGCCTTTTCACTGTCGGGATCGCAGCCCAGGCCAAATACCGCTTCTGTGGGGTAAGCGATTACCGCCTGCTGTTGTAATTGCTCGATACAGAAAGCAAGGCTTCCTGGCTGATACTCACTTGATTTCATGCTGTTACTCATCCTGCACGACAGGCTTGCCGCAGCGTTTACTGGCGCAAACGCGCTTGATGCCTTGGGCGGTTTTCTTTTCAATAAGCAAAGGGAACTGACAATGCGGACACACACCCTCAACGGGCTTGGCGTTTAGCACAAACTGACAGTCAGGATAGCGATCGCAAGAATAAAAGGTTTTACCAAAGCGCGATCGGCGCTGGACAAGTTTGCCTTGGGCGCACTGCGGACAGTTAATCGCCGTTTCATCCGGTTTATCAATCGTTTCGGTGTAATCACATTCAGGATAATGACTGCAGCCGACAAACATGCCAAAACGGCCTTGCCGCAGCACTTTGTCAGCCGCGCACAGCGGACAAGGATGCCCTTCCAGCACTTTTACGATATGCCCATCGCCCTGATTTTTCAGCGGGCGAATGTAATCACAGGTTGGATAGTTGACGCAGCCCAGAAATAGGCCGTGTTTGCCTGCACGTATCACTAATTCTGCCCCGCAAGCGGGGCAGGGATCGTGTTTACGCACGGTAAAAAGTGCTGGTTTACTCATATTACCCGATGCATTGGTCGCAAATTAATGCAGCATACCTTCATTGACGTCGAATAAAAGCTCTTCCATTTGCTGATAGGCATTTTCACATCCGGGGATATTGAATAGCACCATCAGCACCACCCATTTGAGATCTTCCAAATCGAACTCCAGGGTATCAAGCGCCATAACACGTTCGATAACCATTTCGCGCGTCTCCATATTCAGCACCTGAACTTGCTCCAGGAACAAAATAAAACCGCGACATTCGGCATCTAAACGTTGGCCTTCCTCTTCCGTGTAGATTCGCATTGAGAGCGGATCGTTGGCCAGTAACACTGGCGCGACCAAACCTTCTTGGTAATCCGCTAACCGTTCAAGCCAATTCAACGCATTGTAGATATCTTCACGATGAAAACCGGCGTCGGTTAAATCATCGGTCAATTTATCCTGGTCAACGCGCATCTCGGCTTCGTTGTGGATATAAGTCTCAAACAAGTACATTAGTACGTCGAACATGGCTTGCCCTCCTCAATCGGACATAGCCGCCGGGTACAGCTGCGATCCATCCTGCTAACTCCAGCTCCAGCAGTTGCGCTGAGATAGCTGGCACAGGTTGGCCGGCACGTTCAGCGACGACGTCAACAGGTGTAACCTCATCACCTACGTTAGCCAACACGCTGGCAAATGGCAATGGAACAACATCACTGTCTGATGAATATATTGTCTCTGGCGACGCCGACGGCAACCAGCGCAGCGAAGAATGCAAATCCTCGAGGATCGTGTTGGGGTGAGCCACCAGCAGTGCGCCCTGCTGGATAAGCCAGTGTGTTCCTTCACTGTATTCATTACCCAACGCGCCCGGTAGCGCATAAATGTTTCGATTCTGCTCAAGCGCATAGCGTCCTGTGACCAGTGAACCGCTTTTTAACGTCGCTTCAACCACCAACACGCCTAAACTCAGCCCGCTGATAATGCGATTACGCCGCGGGAAGTTAGCCGCATGCGGTACCGTCTCTAAAGGAAATTCTGAGACAAGCGCCCCCGCCTGTGAAACGATCTCTTCCGCCAATCGCCGATGGGTTTTGGGATAGATGTACTGTAAACCGCTCCCCAGAACGGCCACGGTTTTCCCGTTTACGTCCAGGGCTGCGCGATGCGCAACGCCATCAATGCCGCGGGCTAAGCCACTGGTGATGGTTAATCCACTTAGCGCCAACTGCTGCGTAAACCAACTCCCCCACTCCCTGCCGTAGTGTGAACATTGACGGCTCCCAACAATGGCAAGCTGCGGCGTGTTCAAGGCTTCAACGTTTCCCTTCACATAAAGCAGCGGCGGGCGACGCGCAATCTCGTTTAACAATGTAGGGTAGCGCGCATCGTGGAAGCTCAAGAGCGAGTGCTGAGGATCCTCAAGCCACTTGCGGGTGCGCTCAAGCTGATAGGGACAAAGAGAATGAAACTGCTGCCGCTGTTGTGCGTTCAACTCACACGCTTCGAGCAGAATATCGGCATTTTCTGCCTCATCTTGCAGCGCCTGTGCAAGTTGCAAACGGCATTGCGGACTGAGCCCGCGTACATTTGCCAGCCTGAGAATCCGTTCAATATTGTCCATGCTGCGCTCCGTGTCAGCCGTGCCATCCTGCGGCACAATGCTGTCAATCAAGGCGTCGAAAGTCTATAATACGCGCCATTAAACTTTTCTTTAACGCATACAGATCTGGATATTTATGTCAGTTTTGCAGGTATTACATTTCCCTGATGATCGTCTTCGCAAAATCGCGGCGCCGGTCAGCCAGGTAAACGCTGACGTACAGCGTATTGTCGACGATATGTTCGAAACCATGTACGCCGAAGAGGGTATTGGCCTGGCGGCAACGCAGGTGGATATTCATCAGCGCATCATCGTGATTGATGTGTCAGAGAGCCGCGAAGAGCGCCTGGTGCTGATCAACCCCGAGCTGTTGGAAAAGCGCGGGGAAACCGGCATCGAAGAGGGCTGCCTTTCCATTCCGGAACAGCGGGCATTCGTTCCGCGTGCTGAGTGGGTGAAAGTACGGGCGCAGGATCGTGAGGGTAACAGCTTTGAGCTGGAAACCGACGGCTTGTTAGCCATTTGCATTCAGCATGAAATCGATCATCTTGATGGCAAATTGTTTATCGATTATCTGTCCCCGCTGAAACGTCAGCGCATCAAACAGAAACTGGAAAAGCTGGCCCGCCTCAATGCGCGCGAAGCCTAACGCCAATGAAAGGTTGAACTGTGTCTGAACCGCTAAAAATTATCTTTGCTGGCACCCCTGACTTTGCAGCGCGTCACCTTGACGCGCTGCTTGCTTCTGAGCACCAGGTTGTCGGCGTTTTTACCCAACCGGATCGTCCCGCTGGGCGCGGTAATAAGCTCACGCCCAGCCCAGTGAAAGTCCTGGCGCAGGCGCATGCTATTCCTGTTTTTCAACCCACATCGCTAAAACCTGTGGAGCACCAGCAATGGGTTGCCGATCTTCAGGCGGACATTATGGTGGTGGTGGCTTATGGATTGATCCTGCCAAAAGCGGTGCTGGATATGCCACGTTTAGGCTGCATCAATGTTCATGGCTCATTGCTGCCGCGCTGGCGCGGTGCTGCGCCTATCCAGCGCGCGTTATGGGCCGGCGATGAGGAAACGGGCGTGACCATTATGCAGATGGATGTCGGCCTCGACACAGGCGATATGCTGTATAAACTTGCTTGCCCTATCACCCCCACGGACACCAGCGCGAGTCTGTATGACAAACTGGCCGACCTGGGGCCGCAAGGGCTTTTGCACACGTTGGCATTGCTGGCGGACGGGCACGCTCAACCCGAGAAGCAGGATGAATCACGGGTTTCTTACGCAGAGAAACTCAGCAAAGAAGAAGCACGCCTTGACTGGTCTTTGTCTGCCGCTCAGCTAGCGCGGTGTATCCGCGCCTTTAATCCCTGGCCCGTGAGCTACTTCCTGGTTGACGGTCAGCCTGTAAAAGTTTGGCATGCCACGGTTCTCCCCCATCAACAGCGCCAACCCGGTGAGATCGTCCAGGCAGACAAACATGGCATTCAGGTAGCGACATCCGAAGGCGTATTGAATTTGCTTTCACTACAGCCTGCAGGAAAAAAAGCCATGTCTGCGCAGGACCTACTCAATTCACGCCGTGAATGGTTCACTGTAGGCTCGTGTCTCGCCTAATCCCTTAACCCGGTGCGCCGGGTTTTTTCGACGAATACAATATGAAAAAAGCGACTAATCTGCGCAGCCTTGCGGCGCAACTCATTGAGCGCGTGGTGGACAAGGGCGAATCATTAAGCGCGATTTTGCCCGCCGCGCAGAAAGCGCTGTCTGAAAAAGATGGCCCTCTGCTACAGGAACTCTGTTTTGGTGTGATGCGTACGCTACCGCAGCTGGAAGCGCTCATTGGCAAACTGATGGCGCGCCCGCTCACCGGTAAACAGCGAATCCTGCATTATTTAATCATGGTGGGCATTTATCAGCTGCTTTATACGCGCATCCCTGCCCACGCGGCGCTGGCTGAAACCGTAGCAGGCGCTGAGGTGCTCAAACGCGGTAATCTCAAGGGATTGATCAACGGCGTATTGCGGCAGTTTCAACGTCAACAGGACACGTTGCTAAATGAAGTTGCACAAGGTCCGCAGCGCTACTGGCATCCGGGCTGGCTGCTAAAGCGTCTGCAACACGCCTGGCCGGAACAGTGGGAACAGATCGTAGAGGCTAACAATCAACGGCCGCCAATGTGGCTGCGCGTTAACCGTCAGCATCACAGTCGGGATGCCTGGCTGGCACTGCTTCAGGCGCAGGATAAGTCGGCCAGCCCCGGCGATGCGCCCGATGCTCTGCGTCTTGATGTACCCACGGCGGTTAGCCAACTGCCCGGTTTTAATGATGGCTGGGTGACGGTACAGGATCTCTCGGCGCAGCGCTGCGCCGTGCTGCTGGCGCCAGAAAATGGCGATAAGATTCTCGATCTGTGCGCGGCGCCGGGCGGAAAAACCACTCACCTGCTGGAAATCGCGCCACGCGCCAGCGTACTCGCGGTTGATGCCGATAAACAACGCCTGACGCGCGTCCATGAAAACTTGCAGCGTTTAGGGATGCAGGCTGAAGTGAAACAGGGCGATGGACGCACACCCGAGGCCTGGTGCGGCGAGCAGACATTTGACCGTATTCTACTGGATGCACCCTGCTCGGCTACCGGCGTAATTCGACGTCATCCGGATATCAAATGGCTGCGCCGCGATCGCGATATCGCGGAGTTGGCCAACCTGCAGCGCGACATTCTGCATGCAATCTGGCCTCGTTTGAAGGTGGGCGGTACGCTGCTTTACGCGACCTGCTCAATTATGCCGGAAGAGAACCAACTGCAAATAGAAGCGTTCCTGGCGGCCCAGCCTGACGCAGAGCCGGTTACGCTGCCTGAAGGTGGAATACACGGTTGGCAGGTGTTCCCGACCGTCGACGGTGGTGACGGCTTCTTTTACGCTAAGCTAAGAAAAAAATAGGGCCGCACAGGCTGTCAGGAGTCATTCTACGATGAAAATTATTATTCTCGGTGCCGGACAGGTGGGCGGAACGCTTGCAGAAAACCTGGTGGGAGAAAACAATGACATCACCGTGGTCGACAGTGATGCCAGTCGCCTGCGCGTATTACAGGATAAGTTTGATCTGCGTGTCGTACACGGCCACGGTTCCCATCCTCGAATTCTGCGCGAGGCAGGCGCTGAGGATGCAGATATGTTGGTTGCTGTGACCAGTTCTGACGAAACCAACATGATTGCCTGCCAGATTGCTTACTCGCTTTTCAATACGCCTAATCGTATTGCGCGCATCCGCGCAGCTGATTACCTGCGGGATGGTGAAAAACTGTTTGTGCCCGAAGCTGTCCCCATCGATCATTTGATTTCACCTGAGCAGTTAGTGATCGATAACATCTATCGCCTAATCCAGTATCCCGGCGCACTGCAGGTGGTGAATTTCGCCGAAGGAAAAGTCAGTCTCGCGGTGGTAAAGGCTTATTACGGTGGCCCCTTGGTCGGTAATCCGCTCTCCATTATGCGTGAACACATGCCGCATATTGATACGCGCGTCGCCGCTATTTTCCGTCAGGACCGTCCTATTCGCCCGCAGGGTTCGACCATTGTTGAAGCTGGCGATGAAGTCTTTTTCATCGCCGCAAGTCAGCACATTCGCGCCGTGATGAGCGAAATGCAGCGGCTGGAAAAACCGTATAAACGTATCATGCTCGTGGGCGGCGGAAATATCGGTTTTGGTCTGGCACAGCGCCTGGAAAAACACTACAGCGTGAAGCTCATTGAACGCAATCAGCAGCGTGCCGCTGAATTGGCGGAAAACCTAAACGATACCATCGTGTTTTATGGCGATGCCTCCGATCAGGAACTGCTGGCCGAGGAGCATATAGAACAGGTCGATCTCTTTATTGCCGTGACCAATGACGATGAAGCGAACATTATGTCAGCTATGTTGGCTAAAAAAATGGGCGCCAAGAAAGCGATGGTGCTTATTCAGCGCAGCGCCTACGTGGACTTGGTGCAGGGCAGCGTCATTGATATTGCGATTTCACCCCAGCAAGCCACGATATCCGCACTGCTCGGCCACGTGCGTAAAGCAGATATTGTGGGCGTTTCATCCTTGCGTCGAGGTATCGCGGAAGCCATTGAGGCGATTGCGCACGGCGATGAGACTACATCCCGCGTGGTTGGGCGTCAGATAGAAGATATTAAGCTGCCACCCGGCACCATTATTGGCGCGGTGGTGCGCGGAGATGACGTTATTATCGCCAACGACAATGTACGCATTGAGCAAGGCGACCACGTGATTATGTTCCTAACAGATAAAAAATTTGTCCCGGACGTTGAGCGTTTATTCCAACCCAGTCCGTTCTTCCTTTAGACGTCGCTTAAGCGCTAAATTGCTCGTCACCATGGCAATTGCACGAAGGTTTGTTAGACTTTAGCCATTGGCTAAGGCAAGGAGATAACCATGAGTTTATTCAAAGAGTTTCGTGATTTCGCTATGCGCGGGAATGTGGTGGATTTGGCGGTAGGTGTCATTATTGGGGCCGCTTTCGGCAAGATAGTTTCATCTTTAGTCGCCAATATCATTATGCCTCCTTTGGGATTATTGATTGGCGGCGTCGATTTTAAACAATTCAAATGGGTACTCAAACCGGCACAGGGCGATGTTCCTGCGGTAGTAATGGAGTACGGCAACTTTATTCAAACCGTGTTTGATTTCATTATCGTTGCTTTTGCTATCTTCATCGCCATCAAGCTGATGAATAAACTCCATAAGAAAAAAGAAGTGGAAAAACCCGCGCCTAAGCCTACCAATGAAGAAGTGCTGCTGACTGAAATTCGCGACCTGTTGAAACAGCAAAACAATAAGGTATAACGTTAAAAGCCGCCTGTTTAGGCGGCTATTTGTTGTTTGCCATAGAAGGCCAGTGATAAACACGGCTGCTTATCATTGGCCTCCCAATTCCCCTTCTTACCGTGCTTATCTTTACGACGATAACTCCCTTTGCCCTTGCTGTCCTTTTCGACACGTTGACGATAAAGCGGATCGTGAATCAATGCGGCAAGCGCGTTATCTTCTATCCTGCCTTTTCGGTGTTGGTAATCACTCATAGATGTTCTCCATTTTGTTGGCGAGATAATCTCATTCATGGGAATGGCAACAGGTTTCCGTGCGCGGCGTTTCCCCAGTTTCAAGCGCTTCCAGTATAGAGCAGCAGGCGGTGCTGTGTTTGTCTCCACAGCAAGTTTCAGCCAGCCGCTGCAATGAGCGCTGCATATTTTGCAGCTCAGCGATCCTACTTTCTACTTCTGCAAGACGGTTCGAAACAATGGCTTTTGACTCTTCGCAGGTGTGATGTTCAGGATCGATGCGAATCGACAATAAATCGCGGATGGACTCCAGGCTAAACCCCAGCTCTCTGCCGTAACGGATAAAACGGAGCCGCTGTAAGTCATTATCGCTATAGAGTCGAAACCCTCCTTGGGTACGGACCTCATGGCCCATCATCTGCTGTTTTTCGTAAAAGCGTATGGTATCAGGGGTGACGTTTGCCTGTTTTGCGAGTTGCCCTATACGATACATATTACTCCTCCCGACGTAACCGTTGATGAAGATTGCCCCGATAGTCACCTTCCAGAAAATCGGTGGTCATCCCCGCATTCTGCAATCTTATCTTGAGGAGCGCTAGCCGCTGCGCCACCACTTTGTGCTGATGATCAAGAGGATCTAATTCCTTGAGCAGATCGTTCAACGATAAGGCCTCGCGCCGCATTTCCAATTCGGGCGGAAGATAGCCGGCGTTCTTTAATAGCCGATAGGCTGAACGAAGCTCAGGCGGAACTGCGCTGTCATCATCCAGTTTGAGCGGTGCGCCTTCTCCCGGAAGCTGCGAAAGCTCACCCTTCTCCTGAGCTTCACGAATATGTTGTTCAGCAAGCTGATCAATGAGCCACATGGAGCCCTCCTGATGCCTTAAAATAAGCGGCATTTAAGTAGAAAGAGGATGAAAAAAAGGCAATAAAAAACCCGCCGAAGCGGGTCTTTTACGATACTGCAAATTACTCTGCAGCAGCTTCTGCTTGAGCTTCTGGACGATCAACCAGCTCGATGTAAGCCATCGGAGCGTTGTCACCAGCACGGAAGCCACACTTCAGAATGCGAGTGTAACCACCGGCACGGCTCGCGAAACGCGGGCCCAGCTCGTTAAACAGTTTTGCCACGATCTCGTTATCACGAGTACGGGCGAATGCCAGACGACGATTAGCTACGCTGTCGGTCTTGGCAAGAGTAATCAGCGGCTCAACTACGCGGCGCAGCTCTTTGGCTTTCGGCAGAGTCGTCTTAATGATCTCATGACGAACCAGAGAACCAGCCATGTTGCGGAACATAGCCTGACGATGGCTGCTGTTACGGTTCAGTTGACGACCACTCTTACGATGGCGCATGACCTTATCCTTCTCAGTGAAACCTTAACCTGTGATCCGATTATTCGTCAGCAATGCTTGCTGGCGGCCAGTTTTCCAGGCGCATGCCCAGTGACAAACCACGCGAAGCAAGCACATCTTTAATCTCGGTAAGAGATTTTTTACCAAGGTTAGGCGTCTTAAGAAGCTCAACCTCGGTACGCTGTACCAGATCACCGATGTAGTGGATAGCTTCTGCCTTAAGGCAGTTAGCAGAGCGGACAGTCAATTCCAGATCGTCAACAGGGCGCAGCAGGATCGGATCGAATTCTGGTTTCTCTTCTTTCACTTCCGGCTGACGTACATCACGTAAGTCAACGAAAGCTTCAAGTTGTTCAGCCAGAATGGTTGCCGCACGACGAATCGCCTCTTCAGGATCGATTGTGCCGTTGGTTTCCATTTCGATGACCAGCTTGTCCAGGTCGGTACGCTGTTCTACACGCGCAGCTTCAACATTGTAGGCGATACGGTCTACAGGGCTGTAGCAAGCGTCAACCAACAGACGGCCGATTGGGCGCTCATCTTCTTCCGAATGAATTCGGGCAGAAGCCGGCACGTAACCACGACCACGCTGAACTTTGATGCGCATATTGATTGATGCGTTCTCATCGGTCAGATGGCAGATAACATGCTGCGGCTTGACGATTTCGACATCACCGTCGTGGGTGATGTCGGCTGCAGTCACAGGGCCAATGCCAGACTTATTCAAAGTAAGGATGACTTCATCTTTACCTTGAACTCTTACCGCCAGCCCTTTCAGATTGAGCAGGATTTCCAGGATATCTTCCTGAACGCCCTCTTTGGTGGAGTACTCGTGCAGCACGCCATCAATCTCAACCTCGGTCACCGCGCAACCCGGCATGGAAGAAAGCAGAATACGGCGCAGTGCGTTACCAAGAGTATGGCCAAAGCCACGCTCTAATGGTTCAAGGGTCACCTTGGCGTGCGTCGAACTCACTTGCTCGATATCTACCAGGCGCGGTTTTAGAAACTCTGTCACAGAACCCTGCATTGTGTCCTCTCTTTGGTACTAAGCTTTACTTGGAGTAAAGCTCGACGATCAGGTGTTCGTTAATGTCCGCAGACAGATCGGTACGTTCAGGAATACGCTTGAACACACCTTCCATCTTAGTAGCATCAACTTCCAGCCAGGTTGGCTTTTCACGCTGCTCAGCCAGCTCCAGAGCGGCCTTCACGCGAGATTGCTGTTTGGCTTTCTCACGGATGCTTACGACATCATTCGGAGATACCTGATAAGAAGCGATGTTGACAACGCGACCGTTTACCAGAATTGATTTATGGCTAACCAGCTGACGTGCTTCTGCACGAGTGGCGCCAAAGCCCATACGGTAAACAACGTTATCCAGACGACCTTCCAGCAGAGCTAACAGGTTTTCACCGGTGTTGCCTTTCAGACGTGCTGCTTCTTTATAGTAGTTACGGAACTGACGCTCCAGCACACCGTAGATACGGCGAACTTTTTGCTTTTCACGTAACTGGCCGCCGTAATCAGACAGACGCGGTTTACGCGCACCATGCTGACCAGGGGCTTGTTCAATTTTGCACTTGGAATCGATCGCGCGAACGCCAGACTTAAGGAATAAGTCGGTGCCCTCACGACGGCTCAGCTTGAGCTTAGGACCCAAATATCTTGCCATTTTCTTTCTCCAACTAACCTAAAAAACGGGCGTTATACGCGGCGTTTTTTCGGCGGACGACAACCGTTGTGAGGGATCGGAGTCACATCAGTAATATTAGTGATGCGGAAACCAGCGGCGTTCAGAGCACGAATCGTTGATTCGCGACCCGGACCCGGACCCTTAACCATAACTTCCAGGTTCTTAATACCGTAATCTTTCACTGCTTCTGCGCAGCGCTCTGCAGCTACCTGAGCAGCAAACGGAGTAGATTTACGTGAACCGCGGAAACCGGAACCACCGGCGGTTGCCCAACCCAGTGCGTTACCCTGACGATCAGTGATGGTAACGATGGTGTTGTTAAAAGACGCATGGACATGAGCCACGCCATCTGAGACTTGTTTTCTTACACGCTTGCGTGCACGAACTGGTGCCTTTGCCATTATTTACTCACCCCGATTATTTCTTGATCGGTTTACGCGGACCCTTACGGGTACGTGCATTGGTCTTAGTACGCTGACCGCGAACTGGCAGACCACGACGATGGCGTAAACCACGATAGCAACCAAGGTCCATAAGACGCTTGATGCTCAGGGTGATTTCACGGCGCAGATCACCTTCAACAACGAATTTACCAACTGCTTCACGCAGCTGTTCAATTTGTTCTTCAGACAGCTCTCTGATCTTAACATTTTCAGCAATACCCGTTGCAGCACAGATGGCTTTAGAACGCGTTTTGCCGATACCGAAGATCGAAGTTAATGCGATAACGGTATGTTTTTGATCAGGAATGTTAATGCCTGCTATACGGGCCACTATGCACTCCTATAATTAAATAAATGCGTCCCATGCTGAAAAGCCCGTTTTCAGGATACTCAAATGGTAACGCATCGACATACAAAAGATTGGCTGGCTAATCTAGCCAGCTCAACCCGACTTTGCAAGAAAAATATGTGACAATATCAGCCTTGGCGCTGTTTATGCTTAGGCTCGGCACTGCAGATCACACGCACGACGCCGTCGCGACGGATGATTTTGCAGTTACGACATAATTTCTTGACGGAAGCACGAACTTTCATTTTTACTCTCCGTAACTTCTCAAGCGCCTGAATTAGCGGCTATAGCCTTTCAGGTTAGCTTTTTTCAATGCAGACTCGTACTGACTGGACATCATCAGAGTTTGCACTTGAGCCATAAAGTCCATGATGACAACCACTACAATGAGCAGCGAAGTGCCGCCAAAGTAGAAAGGAACCTTCATGGCATCACGCATGAACTCCGGGATCAGGCAGATAAAAGTAATATACAGCGCACCAATTAAGGTCAGACGCGTCATCACTTTATCAATATACTTCGCCGTTTGCTCTCCCGGACGAATTCCCGGTACGAATGCACCAGACTTCTTCAGGTTATCTGCTGTTTCACGTGGGTTGAACACCAACGCCGTATAGAAGAAACAGAAGAAGATGATTGCAGTCGCATAGAGTAGCACATAAAGCGGCTGTCCTGGTTGCAAATACAGCGAAATTGTTGTCAGCCAGTTCCAACCGGTACCGCCCCCGAACCAAGAAGCAATGGTTGCAGGGAACAGAATAATGCTGGAAGCAAAAATAGCTGGGATTACGCCCGCCATGTTCACTTTCAACGGTAAATGTGTGCTCTGTGCAGCATATACACGACGACCCTGTTGGCGCTTAGCGTAGTTGACCACAATGCGGCGCTGGCCACGCTCAACGAAAATAACAAAGAACGTCACTGCAAATACAAGAACTGCAACCAACAGCAACAGAAGGAAGTGCAGGTCACCTTGCCGCGCTTGCTCGATGGTATGGCCAATGGCCGGCGGAAGACCCGCTACAATACCTGCGAAGATAATGATCGAGATACCGTTTCCAATACCTCGCTCAGTAATCTGTTCACCCAGCCACATAAGGAACATGGTTCCCGTTACCAGGCTCACAACAGCGGTAAAGTAGAATGCAAAGCCTGGATTCATAACCAGTCCCTGCATTCCCGGCATATTCGGCAGACCGGTAGCGATACCGATCGACTGGAATATAGCCAGAACCAGCGTGCCATAACGAGTGTATTGACTGATCTTACGACGACCAGCCTCCCCCTCTTTTTTAATCTCCGCTAACGCTGGATGAACCACCGTTAAAAGCTGGATAATAATTGATGCCGAAATGTACGGCATAATACCCAGCGCAAAGATTGAGGCACGACTGAGAGCACCACCAGAGAACATATTAAACATTTCAATGATGGTGCCACGCTGTTGCTCAAGCAGTTTGGCAAGTACAGTGGCATCGATACCGGGGATTGGAATAAAAGAGCCAATACGGAAGACGATCAGTGCACCGATTACAAACAACAGTCTGCGCTTCAGTTCACCAAAGCCACCTTTGGCACTTTGAAAATCTAATCCCGGTTGCTTTGCCATCTGCTACTTATTCCTCGATTTTACCGCCAGCAGCTTCGATTGCAGCACGAGCACCTTTGGTGACACGCAGACCGCGAACCGTTACCGGTGCAGAAACTTCACCAGACAGAATCACTTTCGCGAATTCCATCTGAACACCGATAATGTTGGCTGCTTTCAGCGTATTCAGGTCAACAATACCGCCTTCAACTTTCGCCAGGTCAGACAGACGAACTTCTGCAGTGACCATTGCTTTGCGAGAGGTGAAGCCGAACTTCGGCAGACGGCGATACAGAGGCATCTGACCACCCTCGAAACCGCGACGTACGCCACCGCCAGAACGAGAGTTCTGACCTTTGTGACCACGACCACCGGTCTTGCCGAGGCCAGAACCGATACCACGACCCAGGCGCTTAGAAGCGTGTTTAGACCCTTCGGCCGGAGACAGAGTGTTTAAACGCATCTCTTACTCCTCCACTTTCAGCATGTAGGAAATCGCGTTAACCATACCGCGTACTGCTGGCGTGTCTTCACGCTCAACGGTGTGACCAATGCGACGCAGACCCAAGCCAATCAGAGTGGCTTTGTGCTTAGGCAGGCGGCCGATTGAACTGCGGGTTTGAGTAATTTTAATCGTCTTAGCCATCGTGATTACCCCAGAATTTCTTCAACGGATTTACCACGCTTGGCAGCGACCATTTCTGGAGAATTCATATTGCCCAGGCCATCGATAGTTGCACGAACCACGTTAATCGGGTTGGTGGAACCATACGCTTTAGCCAGAACGTTATGTACTCCAGCGACTTCTAAAACGGCACGCATTGCACCGCCGGCGATGATACCGGTACCTTCAGAAGCCGGCTGCATGAACACACGAGAACCTGTGTGAGCACCTTTAACAGGGTGCTGCAGGGTGCCGTGAGTCAGCGCGACGTTAATCATATTGCGACGGGCTTTTTCCATCGCTTTCTGGATCGCTGCTGGAACTTCACGCGCTTTACCATAACCAAAACCAACGCGGCCGTTACCATCACCCACTACAGTCAGTGCGGTGAAGGAGAAAATACGACCACCTTTTACAGTTTTAGAAACACGGTTTACCGCGATCAGTTTTTCCTGCAGTTCGCCAGCTTGTTTCTCGATGTTTGACATCTTAGACCTCTACCTTAGAACTGAAGGCCAGCTTCACGGGCAGCATCTGCCAGTGCCTGGACACGACCATGATATTGGAACCCGGAACGGTCGAAAGAAACACTTGTGATGCCTTTTTCAACAGCGCGCTCAGCCAGAGCTTTACCTACAGCTGCAGCAGCGTCTTTGTTACCGGTGTACTTCAGTTGTTCGGCGATAGCTTTTTCTACAGTAGAAGCAGCAACCAGAACTTCGGAACCGTTCGGGGCGATCACCTGTGCGTAAATATGACGCGGGGTACGATGTACCACCAGGCGAGTAGCACCCAGCTCTTTGAGCTTGCGACGTGCACGGGTCGCACGACGGATACGAGCAGATTTCTTATCCATAGTGTTACCTTACTTCTTCTTAGCCTCTTTGGTACGCACGACTTCGTCGGCGTAACGAACACCCTTGCCTTTGTAAGGCTCAGGACGACGGTAGGCGCGCAGATCGGCTGCAACCTGACCAATCAGCTGCTTATCAGCGCCTTTCAGCACGATTTCAGTCTGAGTTGGGCATTCAGCAGTGATGCCGGCCGGCAGTGCATGGTCAACAGGGTGAGAGAAGCCCAGGGCCAGACTCACAGAGTTGCCTTTAACAGCTGCACGATAACCAACACCAACCAGTTGCAGCTTCTTGGTGAAGCCTTCGGTAACACCGATAACCATGCTGTTCAGCAATGCACGAGCAGTACCTGCCTGTGCCCAGCCATCCGAGTAACCTTCGCGTGGTGCGAAAGTCAGAGCGTTGTCTGCATGCTTAACTTCAACAGCACTGTTGATAGTACGAGTCAGCTCGCCGTTTTTGCCTTTGATCGAAACTTCCTGACCGTTGAGTTTTACCTCTACGCCGGCAGGAACAACGACAGGTGCTTTTGCAACACGAGACATTTAATCCTCCGATTACGCTACGTAGCAGATAATTTCGCCACCAAGACCAGCCTGGCGCGCTGCACGATCAGTCATGACACCTTTAGAGGTAGAGATTACAGCGATGCCCAGACCAGCCATTACTTTTGGCAGCTCATCTTTTTTCTTATAGATGCGCAGACCTGGACGGCTAACACGCTGAATGCTCTCAACCACAGCCTTGCCCTGGAAATACTTCAGAGTTACTTCCAGTTCTGGCTTGGTGTCGCCTTCGATTTTAAAATCTTCAATGTAGCCTTCTTCCTTCAGCACGTTGGCAATTGCCACTTTCAGCTTGGAGGAAGGCATAGAGACCGCAACTTTGTTCGCGGCCTGACCGTTACGGATACGGGTCAGCATATCCGCGATCGGATCTTGCATGCTCATCTGTGTTACTCCCGTGATTCAAATGGTGACAATTACCAGCTAGCCTTTTTAAGACCCGGGATCTCACCGCGCATAGCGGCTTCACGGACCTTGATACGGCTCAACCCAAACTTCCGCAGGAAACCGTGCGGACGACCTGTCTGACGGCAGCGGTTACGCTGACGTGAAGGGCTGGAATCACGCGGCAGACTCTGCAGCTTGAGAACGGCGTTCCAACGGTCTTCGTCGGATGCGTTCACATCAGAAATGATCGCTTTCAGTTCAACGCGCTTAGCGAAGAACTTGTCTGCTAATTTCACACGCTTTACTTCGCGTGCTTTCATAGATTGCTTAGCCATTAAGTAACCCTACCTTACTTGCGGAACGGGAAGTCAAAGGCAGCCAGCAGAGCACGGCCTTCATCATCAGATTTCGCAGTAGTGGTAATGGTGATATCCAAACCACGAACGCGATCGACTTTGTCATAGTCGATTTCTGGGAAGATGATCTGCTCACGAACGCCCATGCTGTAGTTACCACGACCGTCGAATGACTTCGCAGACAAACCACGGAAGTCACGGATACGCGGTACAGCAATAGTGATCAGACGCTCAAAGAACTCCCACATGCGCTCGCCACGCAGAGTTACTTTACAGCCGATCGGATAGCCCTGACGGATTTTGAAGCCTGCAACTGATTTGCGTGCTTTGGTGATCAACGGTTTTTGACCGGAGATTGCTGCCAGGTCAGCTGCTGCGTTATCCAGCAGTTTCTTGTCAGCGATCGCTTCACCAACACCCATGTTCAGGGTGATCTTCTCGACCCGAGGGACTTGCATGACAGAATTGTAGCCAAACTCGGTCATGAGTTTCTGGACTACTTCGTCTTTGTAGTAATCATGCAGTTTCGCCATCGTACTACTCCAAATTACTTGATAGTTTCGCTGTTAGACTTGAAGAAACGGACTTTTTTACCGTCTTCGAATCTAAAGCCTACACGGTCAGCCTTGCCGGTTGCCGCATTGAAGATTGCAACGTTAGAAACCTGAATAGCAGCTTCTTTTTCAACGATGCCGCCTGGTTGGTTCAGAGCCGGTACAGGCTTCTGATGTTTTTTAACCAGGTTGATACCTTCAACGATGACCTTACCAGAAGTCAGGACATTCTTTACTTTACCGCGTTTACCTTTGTCTTTACCGGTAAGCACGATAACTTCGTCGTTACGACGGATTTTCGCTGCCATTGCTCGCTCCTTAGAGTACTTCTGGTGCCAGAGAGATAATTTTCATGAACTTTTCAGTACGAAGTTCACGAGTTACCGGCCCAAAAATACGCGTTCCGATAGGCTGCTCACTGTTATTGTTCAGAATAACGCATGCATTACCATCGAAGCGAATGACAGAACCGTCCGGGCGACGAACACCCTTCCTGGTGCGCACCACTACCGCCTTCAGGACATCACCTTTTTTCACCTTACCACGCGGAATTGCTTCCTTGATGGTAACTTTGATGATATCGCCGACGCCTGCGTAGCGACGGTGCGAGCCACCCAGAACCTTGATACACATTACGCGACGTGCACCGGAGTTGTCGGCGACGTTCAGCATAGTCTGTTCTTGGATCATTTTAGTGCTCCGCTAATGTCAACTACTACTTCGGGACCCAAACCTCAGGTCGTTAAAAAGCCCCATAATTGAGGGCGCGGCATTATAACACCGGTTCTCGCAGATGGGTAGAAAAAATGAACGGCTCAAATGAGCCGTTCATTTTGTTTTTTAGAGGAGCGGATTCTATTACAGAATCGCTTTCTCTACAACGCGAACCAACGCCCAAGATTTGGTCTTGGACAGTGGACGGGTTTCGCGGATTTCAACCACGTCACCGATTCCACATTCGTTGTTCTCGTCATGGATGTGCAGCTTAGTCGTACGCTTAATGAATTTACCGTAGATCGGGTGCTTCACGAAACGCTCGATAGCAACAACAGCAGATTTCTGCATCTTGTCACTAACAACACGACCCTGCAGAGTACGGATTTTATCGGTCATTACGCCGCCTTCTCAGTCAGTAAAGTCTTAACGCGTGCAACATTGCGACGCACCTGCTTCAGCAGGTGAGTCTGCTGCAGCTGGCCAGATGCTGCCTGCATACGCAGGTTAAACTGCTCACGCAGCAGGTTCAGCAGCTCAGTGTTCAGCTCTTCAACGCTTTTTTCACGCAGCTCATTTGCTTTCATTACATCACCGTCTTAGTTACAAAGGTGGTTTTGATAGGCAGTTTTGCTGCTGCCAGCTTGAAGGCTTCACGGGCCAGCTCTTCAGGTACACCGTCCATTTCATACAGAACTTTACCTGGCTGGATCAGGGCAACCCAATACTCCACGTTACCCTTACCTTTACCCATACGCACTTCCAGCGGCTTCTCGGTAATTGGTTTGTCCGGGAATACACGGATCCAAATTTTACCTTGACGCTTAACTGCACGGGTCATAGCACGACGTGCTGCTTCGATCTGACGAGCAGTCAGACGACCACGGCCAACAGCTTTCAGACCGAAAGTACCGAAGCTGACATCCGTACCCTGCGCCAGACCACGGTTGCGGCCTTTGTGCACTTTACGGAATTTCGTACGCTTTGGTTGTAACATCAGCGACTCTCCTTACTTACGGCCTTTACGCTGCTGCTTTTTAGGTTGAGCAGCCGGTTCCGGTTGTTCAACAGCAGCCATACCACCCAGGATCTCACCTTTGAAGATCCATACCTTAACGCCGATTACACCATAAGTGGTGTGCGCTTCAGAGGTGTTGTAGTCAATGTCTGCACGCAGTGTGTGCAACGGTACGCGACCTTCACGATACCATTCGGTACGTGCGATCTCGGCACCGCCCAGACGGCCGCTGACTTCAACTTTAATACCCTTAGCGCCCAGACGCATTGCGTTCTGTACAGCACGCTTCATAGCACGACGGAACATCACACGACGCTCCAGCTGTGAAGTGATGCTGTCAGCAACCAATTTAGCGTCCAGTTCCGGTTTACGGACTTCGGCGATATTGATCTGTGCAGGCACGCCAGCGATTTTCGCTACGACACTGCGCAGTTTTTCTACGTCTTCACCTTTCTTACCGATAACGATACCTGGGCGAGCGGTGTGAATGGTCACACGGATGCTCTTAGCAGGACGCTCGATAACGATGCGTGATACAGACGCTTTTGCCAGTTCTTTAGTCAGGAACTGACGTACTTTAAAATCGCTGTCCAGGTTGTCAGCGAATTCTTTGGTGTTCGCAAACCAGGTAGAGTTCCATGGTTTTACAATACCCAGGCGAATACCATTAGGATGTACTTTCTGACCCATTGCTAGTCTCCAGAGTCTCAGCGATCGGACACAACCACAGTAATGTGGCTGGTGCGCTTCAGAATGCGATCTGCACGACCTTTTGCACGCGGCATAATGCGCTTCATGCTTGGGCCTTCGTCGACGAAAATTTTCGCGACTTTCAGATCGTCGATATCAGCGCCATCGTTGTGTTCGGCGTTAGCAATGGCAGATTCCAGGACTTTCTTAACCAGTACAGCCGCTTTCTTGTTGGTGTAAGTCAGAATATCCAGAGCCTGCGACACTTTCTTACCGCGAATCAGGTCAGCAACGAGGCGAACCTTCTGAGCAGAAGAACGAGCATGGCGATGTTGAGCAATAGTTTCCATCTCTTCCTCCTACTTATTTCTTCTTGGCTTTCTTATCTGCAGCATGGCCGCGATAAGTACGTGTCGGTGCAAATTCACCCAGCTTGTGACCGACCATTTCGTCGGAAACAAAGACAGGAACGTGCTGACGACCATTATGGACAGCGATGGTCAAACCGATCATGTTAGGGAAGATCGTTGAACGACGGGACCAAGTGCGCAGGGGCTTCTTGTCACCGCTTTCCACCGCTTTCTCTACCTTCTTCAGCAAGTGCAGGTCAATAAAAGGACCTTTCTTGAGAGAACGTGGCATGGCTTATCCTCTAAAATTATTTGCTACGGCGACGTACGATAAATTTATCAGTACGCTTGTTGCTACGGGTCTTCTTACCTTTGGTCTGAACGCCCCACGGAGTGACCGGGTGCTTACCAAAGTTACGACCTTCACCACCACCGTGCGGGTGATCGACTGGGTTCATCGCAGTACCGCGAACGGTAGGACGAACACCACGCCAACGGGTTGCACCAGCTTTACCCAGAACGCGCAGCATATGCTCAGCGTTACCGACTTCGCCCAGGGTTGCGCGACATTCGGATTCGACTTTGCGCATTTCGCCTGAACGCAGACGCAGGGTTACGTAGGAACCTTCACGCGCAACGATCTGCACGTAAGCACCGGCTGAGCGAGCAATCTGACCGCCTTTGCCTGGTTTCATTTCTACGTTGTGAACGGTAGAACCCACCGGGATGTTACGCATCGGCAGAGTGTTACCTGCTTTGATCGCAGCATCAACGCCAGACTGAATCTGGTCGCCGGCTTTCAGGCCTTTAGGGGCCAGGATGTAACGGCGCTCGCCATCTTTGTACAGAACCAGTGCGATGTTCGCAGAACGGTTCGGATCGTACTCAAGACGCTCAACAACTGCTGGGATACCATCTTTGTTGCGTTTGAAGTCAACAATACGGTAAGCCTGCTTGTGACCACCACCGATATGACGGGTAGTGATACGACCATTGTTGTTACGACCACCGGATTTGCTGTTTTTTTCAACCAGCGCGGCAAAAGGTTTGCCTTTGTGCAGCTCAGGGTTCACCACTTTAACTACGTGACGACGACCCGGAGATGTCGGTTTACATTTAACAACTGCCATTGTCTTTCTCCTCCGACTTACTCAGCGCCGCCGACGAAGTCCAGGTTCTGGCCTTCCTTCAGGGTGACGTAAGCTTTTTTCCAGTCGCTACGACGACCGATACGCTGTCCGTGACGCTTAACTTTACCCTTAACAACCAGGGTGTTTACGTCTTTAACTTCTACTTCGAACAGTTTCTCAACAGCAGCAACGATCTCTGCTTTGGTCGCGTCTTTAGCAACTTTGAGAACGATGGTATTGGTTTTTTCCATCGCAGTTGATGCTTTTTCAGATACGTGCGGCGCGCGCAGTACTTTCAGCAGACGTTCTTCACGGATCATGCCAGCATCTCCTCAACTTGCTTAACTGCATCAGCAGTCATAACGACTTTGTCGAAGGCGATCAGGCTAACTGGGTCGATACCTGCTGCATCACGCACGTCAACCTTGTACAGGTTACGCGCAGCCAGGAACAGATTCTCATCCAGTTCGCCGGTGATGATCAGCACGTCTTCCAGCGCCATGTCTTTCAGTTTCTGTACCAGCAGCTTAGTTTTAGGCGCTTCTACAGAGAACGACTCGACAACGATCAGACGGTCCTGACGTACCAGTTCGGACAGAATGCTTTTCAGCGCGCCGCGGTACATCTTTTTGTTAACTTTTTGACTGTGGTCCTGTGGACGCGCAGCGAAGGTCACGCCACCTGAACGCCAGATCGGGCTCTTTACAGAACCTGAACGCGCACGGCCGGTGCCTTTCTGGCGCCATGGCTTTTTGCCTGAACCAGTTACTTCAGCACGCGTTTTCTGCGCACGAGTACCCTGACGAGCACCAGCGGCATAAGCAACAACAACCTGGTGAACCAGCGCTTCGTTGAAATCACGGCCGAAGGTAGTTTCGGAAACAGTCAGCGCGCTCTGCGCGTCTTTCAGTACTAATTCCATTGCTATCCCCTTACGCCTTCACAGCTGGTTTAACAATCAGGTCGCTGCCGGTTGCTCCCGGAACAGCACCTTTGACCAGCAGCAGGTTGCGCTCAGCGTCAACACGTACTACTTCCAGGCTCTGAACGGTTACGCGCTCGTTACCCAGCTGACCAGCCATTTTCTTGCCTTTGAACACTTTGCCCGGAGTCTGGTTCTGACCGATAGAACCCGGAACGCGGTGAGACAAGGAGTTACCGTGCGTAGCGTCCTGGGTACGGAAGTTCCAGCGCTTAACGGTACCTGCGAAACCTTTACCTTTAGAGGTACCGGTAACGTCTACTTTTTTAACGTCAGCGAAAATTTCAACACTGATGCTCTGGCCAACGGAGTACTCTTCACCTTCGGTGCGGAATTCCCACAGACCACGGCCAGCTTCAACGCCAGCTTTAGCAAAATGACCTGCTTCCGGCTTGCCAACACGGTTTGCTTTTTTAGCACCGGTGGTAACCTGGATCGCCTGGTAACCATCGTTTTCCAGACCTTTGACCTGGGTAACGCGGTTTGCTTCAACTTCGATTACGGTTACTGGGATTGAAACGCCATCTTCAGTGAAGATGCGAGTCATGCCCACTTTTTTACCGACTAAACCAATCATTGTATCAACCTCTCAATCGCTCGATGACCTGATTAACCCAGGCTGATCTGCACGTCAACACCGGCAGCCAGATCCAGACGCATCAGAGCATCAACGGTTTTTTCAGTTGGCTCAACGATGTCTACCAGACGCTTGTGAGTGCGAATCTCGTACTGATCGCGCGCATCTTTGTTAACGTGCGGAGAGATCAGAACGGTGAAACGCTCTTTGCGAGTTGGCAGCGGGATCGGACCGCGGACCTGCGCACCAGTGCGCTTGGCAGTCTCAACGATTTCCGCGGTTGATTGATCGATCAGACGATGATCAAACGCTTTAAGACGGATACGGATTCTTTGGTTCGACATGAGACCAAGGCTCCAAACATTTTATAAACGAAAAAAATTACTACCCGCATCCATTACGATTGATGGAGGAGTGTAATCGTTCAGCATATAACTCCCCAATCGGGAGTATTGTCAGACAGCACATAATTTGTGCCACCTGCGATTCTGCTCGAATCGCGCCGCACCAATATCGGCAGGCCCGCGCATTATACGTAAATATGCTCAGGAAGCAACCCGTGGTGTGTTTTTCGTCAAAAAAGAGTGAGGCTCGGCATAAAAAAGCCCGCGAGGTTTTACCAGAACGCGGGCAGTGAGATCAGGCGCATAGCGCGGGTTAGCGATTGGCTTCTTCTTTCAATTGAGACTGCAGATAATTTTGCAGTCCGACTTTATGAATTAAGTCGAGTTCGGTCTCAATCCAGTCAATGTGGTGCTCTTCGTCAGCGAGGATTGCAATCATCATGTCGCGACTGACGTAATCATGCACTTTGTCGGCATAGGCAATGGCTTCGCGCAAATCTTTCGCACCTTCCAGCTCTAACGCCAGATCCGACTGCAGCATTTCGGGAACATCTTCGCCGATGCGCAAGCGTCCTAAATCTTGCAAATTGGGGATGCCTTCAAGAAATAGAATGCGCTCAATGTACTGATCCGCATGCTTCATCTCGTCAATGGATTCGTGATACTCGATATCATTGAGGCGCATTAGGCCCCAATTTTTGAACATGCGGGCATGTAGGAAATACTGGTTAATTGCAACCAGCTCATTGCCCAGCAATTTATTGAGATACGTAATGACCTTTGCGTCGCCTTTCATGCTTCTCTCCCCCGCTTCCCGTTAGTTAAATCGTAGATGCGGTTAAAAAGAAGTCAAAAAAACGTGATTAAATTTGTGGGTATTCTCGCGCCACGCACCTGTGTTTAGGCGATCTCTTTATACAAGGGGGCGTGCTGCAGCTCTTCGTGCATGATGTCGCGGGCGGCGCGCACGCACTTTCCACACTGTTTCCCGATCGGCACAAGCTGGCGTAACTGCTGAATGGATTTGGGCTGATAGCGACGCACCACTTCTCGCAGGGTTTTGTCACTGATGGCATTACACAGGCAGACGTACATTTACTGCATACTCCAGTACAATTTCTGCGCCATTTTAAATGAGAATGGTTTTTATTTCAAACTTAGCCTTTGTGTGGGCTTTTTCGTGGAGAAAAAAATGCGAAAAAAAAGAGCACCGAAGTGCTCTTTCTGGTTGCTACAGCAGCGATTAAACATCGCTGCTGGCGTTAACACAATTAAGCGATAACAGAAGCAACAACGCCCGCGCCAACAGTACGGCCGCCTTCGCGAATTGCGAAGCGCAGACCCTGGTCCATTGCGATTGGGTGAATCAGGGTAACAACCATTTTCACGTTGTCGCCAGGCATAACCATTTCCACGCCTTCTGGCAGCTCGACTG
>NZ_JAJSDX010000017.1 GCF_021272205.1 Pantoea sp. Mb-10
CAGCGGTTTCGTACTCTACGTGTGCGGTGTTGATGGTGATACCACGTGCTTTTTCTTCAGGGGTGCTGTCGATCTGGTCGAATGCACGAGCCTGGCCGCCGTTGGTTTTAGCCAGTACGGTGGTGATTGCAGCAGTCAGAGTGGTTTTACCGTGGTCGACGTGACCGATGGTGCCCACGTTTACGTGCAGTTTGTTGCGTTGAAATTGCTCTTTAGCCATCGCTAGTCCCTCTAAGACACGGATATATCGAAGATATCGTCACATCAACCAGGCAATGCCTGACTGTTTGGTTTACAGAGAGAGAATCAGGAGAGAGATAAAGGAAGTGGTGCTGATACCCAGAGTCGAACTGGGGACCTCACCCTTACCAAGGGTGCGCTCTACCAACTGAGCCATATCAGCACATCTGGAGCGGGCAGCGGGAATCGAACCCGCATCATCAGCTTGGAAGGCTGAGGTAATAGCCATTATACGATGCCCGCATCCTGGAACTCGGCTACCTGTTCTTTCTGTAGCTTATGAATAATAAAAGAAGACCTTCTATTATTCGAATCAACCAGAGTTTCCGGCTGACTTTGATTGTGCTCTCACACAATCTGAATTCGAAGTGAGAGAGTAGAACTCACCCATCAGAAGCCTTTATCTGATGCTCAACCAAGAGGTTGAGATGGTGGTGGGAGAAGGATTCGAACCTTCGAAGTCTGTGACGGCAGATTTACAGTCTGCTCCCTTTGGCCGCTCGGGAATCCCACCTACTTGATGGTGCCGGCTACCGGAATCGAACTGGTGACCTACTGATTACAAGTCAGTTGCTCTACCAACTGAGCTAAGCCGGCATCAAGTGACGCGCATTCTAGGAACACCGGCTTCAGGATGCAACAAAAATATTGCCAAATTTGCTCTTCCGCCTACTATTTGTGCAAAAAAGCGCAAGCAGCCTGTTTATTGCCGTAAAATCAGGCAATCTGTGTATGATTTCCCCTCACCTTGCCATCCTGTTTTACGCTTCGCACCGCCATGCGGGATGCGCGAAAGGCAGTGTGAGAAAGCTACTCCGCTGAAAAATTCAGCGAGGGGCTTCACAACGCCTCTAAAATATTCAGGCATCCACTTTATATTGCCTTTCAAACGCATCTGAAACGCACAGGGCTGATTCAGCACTCTCGACTGTCACTGATGTGGAAGAGCAGGTGATAACCCATCAGGATTTTAACTGGCTGTACAGCAAGCAGTCGCCCGGCCCCTATCGATGCGATGAAAACGGTTGGCTATTTGCATTCACAAAGCGAATTTAGCACTGCCAGCGGGTAACGGGATTTCGTGGCTTACGTGAAAGGGCTTATTGTCGCAGCCGCTTGTGAATAAAAATGCGCGCGCGCTTACGAATGCGTGCTTATGTTTATCATTTTGCTTCTATTTAAAGTGTTACTGGTGTTAACCTCCCGCCCATTGTTTTCGCTACATAACCTCTGTGACGTGCTACTGAGTTCGATGCATCGTTGTATGCCGGTTGGGTTGCTGCAAGGTGTTGATGGGCCAGAATTTGCAGTCTGATGCCTTCTTATGAGTAAAAAAACGACGTCTCTAACAACGCCCTATCTACAATTTGATCGTCAGCAGTGGGCTGCGCTGCGTGATTCAGTGCCAATGACATTGACTGAAAGCGAAATTGAACGATTACGCGGCATTAATGAAGACCTCTCGTTAGAAGAGGTTGCCGAGATCTATCTGCCACTTTCTCGCTTACTCAACTTTTATATCAGTTCTAACCTTCGTCGCCAGGCTGTGCTGGAGCAATTCCTTGGCACCAATGGTCAAAAGATCCCTTATATCATTAGCATCGCAGGTAGCGTTGCCGTGGGTAAAAGCACCACAGCGCGCGTGCTACAAGCGTTGCTGAGCCGCTGGCCTGAGCATCGCAAAGTTGAGTTAATTACCACGGACGGGTTCTTACATCCTAATGCGGTATTAAAAGAGCGCGGCCTGATGAAGAAAAAGGGCTTTCCGCAATCTTACGATATGCATCGTCTGGTGAATTTTGTCTCTGATTTAAAATCAGGTGCCCACAAAGTTACCGCACCGGTTTATTCGCATTTGATATACGACGTTATCCCAGATGGGGATAAAGTTGTTGAACAGCCCGATATATTAATCCTTGAGGGCTTAAACGTATTGCAAAGCGGCATGGATTATCCTCACGATCCACATCATGTATTTGTCTCTGATTTCGTGGACTTCTCTATATACGTCGATGCGCCGGAAACTTTATTAGAGCGGTGGTATATCAATCGCTTTCTTAAATTCCGTGAAGGCGCCTTTAGCGATCCTGACTCTTATTTCCACCATTATTCACAACTGCCGGAAGAGGATGCAGTCACTATCGCGCGTAGTCTGTGGAAGGAAATTAACGGCTTAAATTTGAAAGAGAATATTTTGCCAACGCGAGAAAGGGCGAGCTTAATCATGACTAAATCAGCCGATCACGCCGTTCAAAGCGTACGCCTAAGAAAATAAGCATTTAACGCCCTCAGTCAGCAGGGCGTTAACCTAAGGCATACTCTATCAGCTTGGGCGCAATGAAATTTCGCCGCCCACCCACGATTTGATTTCGCCTTCCTGCTCCAATAATAGCCCACCTTGCTTATCAATTCCGCGCGCAATTCCGTGTACCTCACGCTCACCGATAAGCAGTTTAACGGGACGGTTAATAAAGTTATCTAACCTTCCCCATCGTTCAATAAAGGGGGCCAAGCCATCGCGCTCAAACACAGGCAATGCTTCACGCAGGCTATTGATCACCTTTGCAGCCAACTCGTTACGGTTGATCGCAACGCCTGCCTCTTCCAAATTAATCCACTCTTGATTAATTTCTGTTGCGTTTTCTGAGCGCATTCTAAGATTGATACCCGCCCCCATAACAATATGTGCTGCATCGCCGGTTTTTCCGGTCAACTCCACCAAGATACCCGCGAGTTTACGATCGTGCAGGTAGAGATCGTTCGGCCATTTCACGCGGACGTCCGTGGCACCCAATGACTGAATGACTTCCGCCATCACAATACCGATTACCAGGCTCAGACCCATTGCAGCAGCCGGACCTTGTTCAAGACGCCAGTACATCGACATATATAAGTTTGCGCCGAAGGGTGAGAACCATTTCCTTCCACGGCGCCCCCGGCCAGCTTGCTGATACTCTGCAATACAGGCAAAGCCAGATGGCAGCTGATCCATGCGATCCAGCAAATATTGATTAGTCGAGTCAATAACCGGTATCACAGCCAAGCCTGACTGTGATAGGTGGGAGAGAATCGCCGATTCGTTTAACAGCTCAATAGCGCCTGGCAGGCTGTAACCTTTCCCCGTCACGGTATAGACTTCCAGCCCCCAACTTTTTAGCGTCTGGATATGTTTGTTGATGGCTGCACGGCTCATTCCTAATGTTTCACCCAGTTGCTCACCCGAATGAAATTCACCATCAGCGAGCAAAGAAACCAATTTCAACGGCACATGATTGTCTTTCACGAAATTACCTCGACTGCATCTCGTTCGCCATGAGTACCGATAAAACGCACCTCAGGTTCCAACCAGACGTCAAACTTCTCACCCACGCGTTTTCTTACCTCGTGAGCCAGCTCGACAAAATTTTTCGGCGTCGCGTTGTTCTCATTAATCAATACCAGAGCCTGTTGGCGATGCACTGCCGCACCACCTACCTGCATCCCCTTAAGACTGCACTGGTCAATAAGCCAGCCTGCAGCCAGTTTCACCCGTCCGCTTGCTTGCGGGTAGTGCGGCATTGTTGGATAACGCGTTAACAGTGTTTCGGCCGCTTCACCGGAAATAACCGGGTTTTTGAAGAAGCTGCCAACGTTCCCTGTTATTTGAGGATCCGGTAATTTACTGCGTCGCGTTTCGCACACCGTATTGAACACGTCCCACGCTGTTACCGTCGCAAGATTAAGCTTTGCAAGTTCGCCGTAGCTTAACACCGGTTTCCATTGCTTACTCAGCGTCAGGCCGATTGCCGTGATGACATGATCCTCTTTCATGGCATGTTTAAAAATGCTGTCGCGGTAGCCAAACTGACAAGCTTCACGATACAGACGCTGTGTTTTTTGAGATGACAGCTGGAGCACGTCAACATACAGGCAGACGTCTTTCAGCTCGACGCCGTAAGCACCGATATTTTGAATCGGGGCCGAACCCGAAGCGCCGGGGATCAGCGCCAGGTTTTCTAATCCTGGAATCCCCTTTTTTAAGGTCTGTTCAACCAGCGCATGCCAGTTTTCTCCGGCTCCCACGTGTATATGCCATGCTTCATCATGCTCTTCATAGCGGATGCCTTTGATGGCGTTTACGATCACGGTACCTGCAAAATCTTCAAGAAACAGGACATTACTTCCCTGTCCCAGTACGATCGTTGGCTGATTTAATCGGTGAGCAGCTTCAACTGCTGTAATGATGGCTTGCGGTGTATCTGCAATGGTTAACGCTTGCGCACTGACTTCCAGGCCAAGGGTATTGAACGCTTTTAAGGATGCACGGGGGCTGGACATATTGCGGCCTTTGCTGATTAATCTGGGCGTATTTTACCCGATCGGCCGGGCTGGCGGGCGATTTTCGCATGCACGTCATGTTCTGCAGACGTAAAAAAGCCCTGAACGGTCGTTCAGGGCTCTTCTGTTTGATGCCTGGCAGTTCCCTACTCTCGCATGGGGAGACCCCACACTACCAT
>NZ_JAJSDX010000018.1 GCF_021272205.1 Pantoea sp. Mb-10
GAGACAGCCTGGCCATCATTACGCCATTCGTGCAGGTCGGAACTTACCCGACAAGGAATTTCGCTACCTTAGGACCGTTATAGTTACGGCCGCCGTTTACCGGGGCTTCGATCAAGAGCTTCTCCTTACGGATAACCCCATCAATTAACCTTCCGGCACCGGGCAGGCGTCACACCGTATACGTCCACTTTCGTGTTTGCACAGTGCTGTGTTTTTAATAAACAGTTGCAGCCAGCTGGTATCTTCGACTGGCCTCGGCTCCGGGAGCAAGTCCCCTCACCTACGCGCCAGCGTGCCTTCTCCCGAAGTTACGGCACCATTTTGCCTAGTTCCTTCACCCGAGTTCTCTCAAGCGCCTTGGTATTCTCTACCTGACCACCTGTGTCGGTTTGGGGTACGATTTCGTGTTACCTGGAGCTTAGAGGCTTTTCCTGGAAGCAGGGCATCAGTTACTTCAGCTCCGTAGAGCCTCGTCGTCACGCCTCAGTGTTAAAGAAGACCGGATTTGCCTGGTCTTCACACCTGCACGCTTAAACCGGGACAACCGTCGCCCGGATAACCTAGCCTTCTCCGTCCCCCCTTCGCAGTAACACCAAGTGCAGGAATATTAACCTGCTTCCCATCGACTACGCTTTTCAGCCTCGCCTTAGGGGTCGACTCACCCTGCCCCGATTAACGTTGGACAGGAACCCTTGGTCTTCCGGCGAGCGGGCTTTTCACCCGCTTTATCGTTACTTATGTCAGCATTCGCACTTCTGATACCTCCAGCAGCCCTCACAGGCCACCTTCTGCGGCTTACAGAACGCTCCCCTACCCAACAACGCATTCGCGTCGCTGCCGCAGCTTCGGTGCATGGTTTAGCCCCGTTACATCTTCCGCGCAGGCCGACTCGACCAGTGAGCTATTACGCTTTCTTTAAATGATGGCTGCTTCTAAGCCAACATCCTGGCTGTCTGTGCCTTCCCACATCGTTTCCCACTTAACCATGACTTTGGGACCTTAGCTGGCGGTCTGGGTTGTTTCCCTCTTCACGACGGACGTTAGCACCCGCCGTGTGTCTCCCGTGATAACATTCTCCGGTATTCGCAGTTTGCATCGGGTTGGTAAGCCGGGATGGCCCCCTAGCCGAAACAGTGCTCTACCCCCGGAGATGAGTTCACGAGGCGCTACCTAAATAGCTTTCGGGGAGAACCAGCTATCTCCCGGTTTGATTGGCCTTTCACCCCCAGCCACAGGTCATCCGCTAATTTTTCAACATTAGTCGGTTCGGTCCTCCAGTTAGTGTTACCCAACCTTCAACCTGCCCATGGCTAGATCACCGGGTTTCGGGTCTATACCCTGCAACTTAACGCCCAGTTAAGACTCGGTTTCCCTGCGGCTCCCCTAT
>NZ_JAJSDX010000019.1 GCF_021272205.1 Pantoea sp. Mb-10
CAAAAGAAGTAGGTAGCTTAACCTCCGGGAGGGCGCTTACCACTTTGTGATTCATGACTGGGGTGAAGTCGTAACAAGGTAACCGTAGGGGAACCTGCGGTTGGATCACCTCCTTACCTGAAGATACCTTCCCGCGAAGTGCTCACACAGATTGTCTGATAGAAAAGTAACGAGCAGAAAAAACCTCTACAGGCTTGTAGCTCAGGTGGTTAGAGCGCACCCCTGATAAGGGTGAGGTCGGTGGTTCAAGTCCACTCAGGCCTACCAAATTCGCACTCACGCTGCGTTATGTCTCCGGCTCGCATGGAACACCATGCTTTGCGGAAACATGCCTTGCCTGAGCACGAATTACGTTCCTTATGGAGCGTACTCCGTTGAGTGGTAGTAGACGGTCTCTGCAGTCACTGTATGGGGCTATAGCTCAGCTGGGAGAGCGCCTGCCTTGCACGCAGGAGGTCAGCGGTTCGATCCCGCTTAGCTCCACCATTACAGTCTGAAAATCACTTCAGAGCACGCTGAGAAAGTGTGCTGCGAAGTATTTGCTCTTTAACAATCCGGAACAAGCTGAAAATTTGAAACGACGCGCCTTATCAATGCCCCGTAACAGGCGGTGAATGAGGCGCGGTCGGGTCTCTCAAATGCTTGCAACACGCAGCGCTGAAAAACGCCTGTGGGTTGTGAGGTTAAGCGACCAAGCGTACACGGTGGATGCCCTGGCAGTCAGAGGCGATGAAGGACGTGCTAATCTGCGAAAAGCGTCGGTAAGGTGATATGAACCGCTACAGCCGACGATGTCCGAATGGGGAAACCCGGTGCACTCAGTGCATCATCGCAGCATGAATACATAGTGCTGCGAAGCGAACCGGGGGAACTGAAACATCTAAGTACCCCGAGGAAAAGAAATCAACCGAGATTCCCCCAGTAGCGGCGAGCGAACGGGGAGCAGCCCAGAACCTGCATCAGTTTGTGTCTTAGTGGAAGCGTCTGGAAAGTCGCGCGATACCGGGTGACAGCCCCGTACACGAAAAGGCATAGGCTGTGAGTTCGAAGAGTAGGGCGGGACACGTGGTATCCTGTCTGAATATGGGGGGACCATCCTCCAAGGCTAAATACTCCTGACTGACCGATAGTGAACCAGTACCGTGAGGGAAAGGCGAAAAGAACCCCGGCGAGGGGAGTGAAACAGAACCTGAAACCGTGTACGTACAAGCAGTGGAAGCCTC
>NZ_JAJSDX010000002.1 GCF_021272205.1 Pantoea sp. Mb-10
ATTTGCCTGGCGGCTGTAGCGCGGTGGTCCCACCTGACCCCATGCCGAACTCAGAAGTGAAACGCCGTAGCGCCGATGGTAGTGTGGGGTCTCCCCATGCGAGAGTAGGGAACTGCCAGGCATCAAACAGAAGAGCCCTGAACGACCGTTCAGGGCTTTTTTACGTCTGCAGAACATGACGTGCATGCGAAAATCGCCCGCCTGCCCGGCCGATCCGATCGCTGCCGCGCCCGCACAGGCGAATGACTTCACCCGCTGTGATCTCTGCGACCGCTTAACGCCGTCTTTTCCTTCGCACAATCCTGCCGCTGTGCCTGTCCTCCTGCGCTTGTCCCAAGCTCGCTGACGTTGAGCGTGAGGTCCATACGCAGAAAGTCCTCATCAGTCACATTTTGCAAACTCAACGCAAAGAGAGGTAACGAAACTGGTCTACAACTGCTTTACTGAACCCTCACGCGTCTACTTTATCGCAAGGAATCAGTGAAATGGCATCTCCATTACCTCACAACGCTGCGTCAGCACATGCTGCAGTAAGCAATAAACAACGCATCTGGGCAATCGTAGGAGCTTCTTCAGGCAACCTGGTCGAATGGTTTGATTTCTACGTCTACTCGTTTTTCTCCCTCTATTTTGCACATGTGTTTTTCCCTAGCGGTGACACGACAACGCAGCTGCTGCAAACGGCAGGGGTTTTTGCCGCCGGATTTTTGATGCGGCCCATTGGCGGCTGGCTGTTTGGCTATATTGCCGATCGCTACGGACGCAAACGATCCATGTTGATATCGGTATGCATGATGTGCTTGGGATCTTTGGTGATCGCCTGCTTACCTGGCTATGCGACAATTGGCATTGCCGCACCCGTTATTCTGCTATTGGCGAGAATGTTCCAGGGATTGTCCGTGGGAGGGGAGTACGGCACCAGTGCCACTTATATGAGTGAAGTCGCGCTGGAAGGGCGTAAGGGTTTCTATGCCTCTTTCCAGTACGTCACGCTCATTGGTGGACAATTAATGGCGGTGCTCACCGTCGTGGTCTTGCAGCAGATCCTCAATGACGATGAACTGCGGAGTTGGGGATGGCGCATACCTTTTTTCATTGGCGCCGCGCTGGCCGTGGTTGCGCTGTGGTTACGCCGTTCACTGAATGAAACGTCCGACAAAAAGCACCGCGAGCATCGCGACGCCGGCAGCATCTTTGGATTGCTACGCAACCATTCTCGCGCTTTTTTAATGGTGCTGGGATTTACCGCTGGCGGCTCGCTGAGCTTTTATACCTTTACGACGTATATGCAAAAATATCTCGTGAATACCGCGGGTATGGATGCCCGCACAGCCAGTGCTGTGATGACCGGCGCGCTACTGGTGTTTATGGTTATTCAGCCCATCATTGGCGCCCTGTCAGATAAAATCGGCCGACGTGCCTCAATGATGATCTTTGGTGCCGGTGCGGCAATCTGTACCGTACCGGTGCTGATGCTGCTGCAAAACGTGCAAAGCAGCGGCTTAGCGTTTGTATTGGTGATGCTGTCGCTGATCATCACCAGTTTTTATACGGCCATCAGCGGCATTCTGAAAGCTGAGATGTTTCCGCCGGAAGTGCGTGCGCTCGGCGTGGGGCTGTCTTATGCGGTGGCCAACGCCATCTTCGGTGGATCGGCGGAATACGTGGCACTGTGGATGAAAAAAGAGGGCATGGAAAGCAGCTTCTTCTGGTACGTGTCGGCAATGGGCGCGTTAGCGTTTCTGGTGTCGCTCATGCTGCACCGTAAAGGGAAGGGTATTGCACTGTGATCAGTGACTCAGGTTCCATAAGGCGATTCCGCTGGCGGCACCTGCAATGTCCCAGCTAAGATCTTTCCAGCTCCAGCCGCTTCCTGCGGAGCGGCTGTCATACAACTCTTTTCCCGCGCCAAAACTCAGCGAAAAAAGAAAGCCAAAGCGCAGGTTCTGCGCGCGAGACTGATGCTGATGTTGAGATATTTCACTGCCCGCTGCGGCGAGCAGTGCGGAAGAGAAGTAGTGTTCGGCTTTGTCTCTGCCGGTCCAGTTATCCTGAGCCACATGCGCGCATCCGCTGCAGCACAAACACACGCAGAGGATGAGCGCACGCATGCACTAAAGCAGACGGCTGATCAGCCGATCGATGCGGATACGACGCAACCGGCGGATAAGTTTACGGATTTTGGCGGGATAGTCAGAAATGCTCTCCAGGTCATGGAAATGCGTGACAACGGTGGTGTGTTCACGAATTAACGCCAGCTCTTTTTCGCGCTGCTGTGCCAGTTCGTTATGAGGATCATGAATCAGCACCGCATTTTCGAGATCCAGCCGCCACGCGCGCGGATTCAAGTTATTGCCGGTGATCAACATCCACTCTTCATCCACCCACATGCCCTTGAGGTGATAGCTGTTCTCGCCATCCTTCCACAAGCGCACCGTAAGCTGGCCATTATCAACGTAATACTGCAGGCGACTCAGAAAACGGCGTAGGTTGATCTCATACAGATACGGCAGTGCCCCGATGATTTTAAACGGCTGCTCAGGTGGGATATAAAAGTCGTTAGCGGTTTTGTCGCCCACGATAATTTCCACCTCTTTGCCCTGACGCAACAGCTGAATAAGATTGCGCACCAGGATGGCAGGCAAATTGAAATAAGGCGTACACAGCACCAGCTTGCGTTCTGCACAGGGCATCAAATGAAAAATGGTCTTGTTCAGCAGGCTGCGTTTACCCAAGCCGACCAGCGGCGTGACCGCTAATGCGTCATTATCCGCATTGCCAGTGAACTGGTAATGAAAACTCCGCAGCTCCTGGCGGAACTGGCGCGTCTCATTTTTGATTTCAGGGCTGGAAGGGCGCTCTGTTTTGTCGAGGCGATTAACCGCATCGGACTGCTTGAGGTTTTCGCCTATCCAGTCGTACATGGTGTCCGCCAACTGCGGATTGCGAATCAGCTGATAGCGATCATAGCGATACTTATCATGTTGATGCAGGTAAACATCATTCAGACTTGCGCCGCTGTAGAGCAGCGTATCATCAATGATGAAACCTTTTAGATGCAGCACGCCCAGTGCTTCACGTGTGTTAACGGGAATACCGTAAACCGGGATCGCGATATCAGGATGGGCGGACGCCATTTCGCAATACCAGTCCGCATTTGTCACGCCACGCGCAGCGCCAATACGCCCACGCTGAGCGCGATGCCAGTCCACCAAAATGCTGATATCCAACTCAGGGCGTGCCTGCCGTGCGGCATACAACGCCTGCATAATCGTGCGACCGCCGTCATCATTCTCAAGATAAAGCGCGGTGATGCAGATGCGCTTTTCTGCGGCGGCGATTTTCGTTAACAGGGTTTCACGAAACTCAGCGGGCGAATAGAGCGTGGTCACATCCAGCGCGGACTGTGCCAGTTTAGGTAGCTGTGCGAGGTGTTGTTGGTGTTTATTACGTTTAAGTTTAGACAACATCACAGTGCACTTCTTCTCTGTTTGTTATGTGGCCTTTAGCCATCAAATCATGGCCCTAACGTTAAATAATAACATCAACCGGCCGTCTAAGGAGGATTTTTACTGTTCTCTACAGGCCAACATCAACGTCACGCCAAAGGCAAATGTAAACTGACAATGCCGTCGTCCAACTGTACATCCACATGGAAATGAAGCTTTCGCGCCAGGGTAATCATGCCAGTATTGTGTGGCATGGTAATGCCGTTGAGCTGTTGCAGCCCGTGATCGCGGGTGTAACGAATCATTTTTTCCAGTAGACGGCGGCCCATCCCCAGGCCTTTAAGGTCGGAGCGCACCAGCACCGAGAACTCCGCATCGGTGTTATCTGCATCGGAGATGGCCCGCGTGACGCCAATGATCTCCTCGTGGCCCTGCTGCTGGCGTACCGCCACGATGGCCATTTCGCGGTCGTAGTCAATCTGCGTCATGTTCGCCAGGTCATCATGGGTAAACTCGTTGATCTCACTAAAATAACGGTAGTAGAGATCTTCTTTAGTGACCCGGGCAATGAACGCCCGCAGCAGCGGTTCATCTTCCGGCAGAATCGGGCGGAACAAACAGTGCTGGCCATCTTTGAGCGTAACCTGCTCCTCAAGATGATGCGGATAAGGGCGAATAGCCAGCCGCGCCTCGCTGTCGCCTGAAAAAGGCGCCAGCTGCAGCGTAACATCCAGCAGCGTAAATTCGTTAGCCGAGGCCAGCAGAGGATGGATATCCAGACGCTGTATTTCCGGACAATCAATCACGAGATTAGAAACCTGCACCAGCAGCTGGCTCAATCCAGTAATATCTAAGGGATGGAGCGCGCTACGGCTGCGGATTTTGCCGCTTTTCATGGCCTGAATGACCAAATAGCGCGCCAGCGTCATGTTCAACGGCGGCAGTGCGACCGCCGCTTGTTTATCAGGCTGCCACTCCACACCGCCTTCACCCAGCATAATGATCGGGCCAAACAGCGGATCGATTTCAACCACCACGCGCAGCTCTTGCGCTCCAGCACGATTAGCCATGCTTTGCACCAGCAAGCCAGCAATATGCGCCTGAGGGTGCGTGTCGCGTACGCGCTCAAGCATCGCGTCGGCCGCTTGCGCCACTTCCGCAGCGCTGCGTAAATAGAGCATCACGCCCTGCACTTCGGATTTATGCGGGATGTCGGGCGAGCGCAGCTTAAGCGCCACCGGATAGCCGATACGGTCAGCGATAGCGACGGCTGTGCTGCTGTCGCTGGCAATCCAGGTCGGCAGCGTGGCTAACCCGTAAGCCTGCAATACCGGCTGCACTTCGTGCGTATCCAGCGTGGTCACGCCTTCATTCACGGCCTGTTGCAGGCGTTGATGCGCCTGCGCGCTATTTTGCGCAATATGCGGCGGCAACGAGGGCGTCTCACGCAGCTGCTTTTGGTTACGACGATACTCAACCTGGTGCATGAACGCGGTCACGGTGCCTTCCGGCGTGCGCCAGGTGGGAATGCCGGCTTGGGTAAAGGCCCGACGTGCAGCTTGGGAGGAATATTCCCCACACCAATTGGTCAGCAGCGTAACGTGTTTGCCGCGCGGGTGAGCGTGAAGGGCGGCGATAATGCGCTCGGCGGTTTCGCTCGGCGGCGACACCGCGCTGGGCGCATGAATGATCATCAGCGCATCCAGCGCGTGGCTATCAAGCAGAATATTGATGCAGGCGACATAGCGCTCAGGCGTAGCGTCATCTTTCAAATCAAGAGGATTACCGCGACCGATCCCTTCTGGCAGCTGTGACGCCAGCGCCTGCAGCGTGTCGTCATCCAATGTCGCCAGCTTGCCGCTGCGCGCGTAGAGCTCATCGAGCGCGAGCGCGGCGGGTGCCGCACCGTTACTGATAATCATCAGCCGTTCGCCGCGCAGTGGGCGCATGTGGCTGAGCGACTCTACAGCAGAAAACAGCTCGTGGGTATCCTGCACGCGCAGCAGGCCCGCGCGCTGGATGGCCGCATCCCACGCGGCATCAAGGCCGCTGTGGCTGCCGAGCATCGCCTGCGCTTGATGACTGCGTCCGCTTTTGATCACCAAAATCGGTTTATTGCGTGACGCGCTGCGCGAAGCGGAAACAAAGCGTCGCGCATCGCTGAGGTGTTCAAGGTAGAGCAGGATAGCGCTGGTTTTACCGTCGCGGGCGAGAAAATCCAGCAAATCGTCCACGTCGATATCCAGGCTATCTCCCAGCGCAATAAACCAAGAAAAGCCGAGATTGCGCTGCTGTGCCCAGTCAAGAATGGTATTAGAGACCGCGGCAGATTGCGAAATAAACGCAATGCGTCCCTTGGCGATCGGCACGGGTGAAAAGCTGGCATTTAAGCCCTGCCACGGTGCCAGTAAGCCTAAGCTGTTAGGGCCAAGGAGACGAATACCCCAGCGGCTGGCGCAGGTTTTAAGCGCCACCCACTGGCTGGAGGGCGCCGACAGGATAATACATGATTTACACCCCTTTTCGCCGAGCTGTTCAAGCAGGACGAGGTTGCGTTTGGCGTGTGTGCAGATAATGGCGAGATCGGGGGCAAAAGGCAGGCTGGCAATATCGGGCCAGGCGAGTACGCCGCTGACGGCTTTATACTTTGGCGTGACCGGCAGCACCGGTCCGCTGAATCCTCCCGCCAGCAGATTGCGCATCATAAAGTACCCGGCGCGCCCCTCTTTGATTGACGCCCCGATAACCGCAATCGATTTAGGCCGTAACAGCGCTTCCAGACCGCGTTGGCTCATTTTGCACTCCTGAAATCCAGACTGACGTGAGTGTAAACGGTTTTGCGTGCCTTGCCGATGCGTGGCCTTTAAGTTGCGATCCCGCTTCAGAAATCGTCAGGGCAGGGGGCGCCTTTGCGGTGGACAGCATGGTGAGGTTTACCGGCCAGGTAAGCCTGACGGAAGCGTTCAAAGTGCTGCTGCAAGGCACTGCCAGCAGCCTGGTCACCCGCCTGTTTCAGCAGCGCGGCCGCGACTTCGGCAGTACAGTGCTGGCCCTCGCCGTGTGCTTCTCGCAGGGTGTAACGCGACGGCGTAGCAACCGTCAGTGACATCACCGGGAACGTATCAAGCCACGGGCTTTTACGAAACATCTTGCGCGCTTCGGTCCAGGTGCCATCCAGCATGATAAACAGCGGCGGTTTTCCCTCCCGCGGCGGCGCAGTCATGATTTCGCGCCCGCTATCGGCATAAGAACCGGGGAAAACGACCAGCGGTTGAACCTCCTGAGATCGCACGGCTGCCAGCATGGCGGCATCCGGTTCGGTGCGCGACCAGCCAAAGGCAAGCGTGTCCGGCAAAATATCCGCGATAAGGCGGCCGGTGTTGCTGGGTTTCATCGGTTCGGTATCGAACATCACCAGACAGAAACGACTGCGTGCGGGGGTGGGCTGCAGCGAGGCGCAGAGGCAGTTTGTTTGCGGGAGCAGACAGCGCTGACAGCGTAAAACGCGATTGCCGCGCGCCAAAAACGGACGGGTAGCACGGGCTAAACGTTGCGCACGCAGGCGCAGAACGGCATTTTCTAACATAGCTTCACAGGTAGGAAAAACGCCAGTGTAATAGATGAAGGAAAGCAAGGCCAGCGGGGGGCTGGCCTGGATGGGATCACAGGGATTCGTCAAGCCATTCATTGAACGGCGCTTTGGGCATTGCGCCGTTAAGCATGTCGACGATTTCGCCGTTTTTGAACAGCATGATGGTTGGAATGCTGCGAATGCGAAACCGCGAGCTGAGCGCCGATTCGGCTTCTGTATTCACTTTTACAAAGCGCACTTGGCCACGGCGATCCTCGGCAACCTCTTTAAACACCGGCGCGAAGTTCACGCACGGGCCGCACCAGGGCGCCCAAAAATCCACTACCACCGGCAGATCATCCTGCAAAAGCTTGTCGAACGTTTCCGCTGTGGCGTTGACAATCTCGCCATCAAAGAGCGCGTCGCCGCAGCGTCCGCACTTGGCACCTTCGAGCACGCGCGCTTCAGGCACGCGGTTTGTTGCCTGACAGGAGGCACATACAGTATTCATCGTCACCTCAGACCGGACCTATAAAATTGTGATTACGGGCCATTATGAAAAGGTTGGCTGCTATCCTCAATTTGGATTACCCAATAGGTTCAATAGTTGATAGCTTAGCGCCGATACATCATGTAATCTTCGCGCTCTGAAAGCTGGAGGAACAGATGAACGACGAATTGAAAGGCAAAAGCGGCAAGGTAAAAGTGATGTATGTACGTGACGAGGAGACGGGTCAAAAAGCCAATCCTCGCACCGGCAAAGGCGGCCGTCCTGCTGCGCGCCAGGAAGAGAGTCGTCGTTCTGGTGGTTCCCGCAGCGCACGGAATAATGAAGAGAGCGGTCGCGGTCGCTCAGCGCGTGACGAGGCAGACCGTTCGCGCGGTTCACGTAATAATGAAGGGCGCGAACGCCGTCAGGACGATCGCGAATTCAGCGATAACCCCTGGCGCACCGTTTCTCGCCCGCCGGTTGTGAATGACGCGCCTGCCGAAGAAGGGACCACCGGCAAGCCGGTTATCGATCCTGAGCAGATCCGCCGTCAGCGACAGGAAGAGACGCGCGTTTATGGCGAAAATGCCTGTCAGGCGCTGTTCCTGAGCCGTCCAGAAAGTATTGTTCGCGCCTGGTTTGTGCAGAGCGTCACGCCACGCTTCCGCGAAACCCTGCGCTGGCTGGCGGCGAATCGCAAAGCCTATCACGTGGTTGACGATGCGGAACTGACAAAAGCTTCGGGTACTGAACACCACGGCGGCGTCTGCTTCATTATCAAAAAACGCATGGGTATGCCGGTATCAGCGTGGCTGAAACAGGCAAAAGCCAAAGATTGCGTACTGGCGCTGGAAGACGTCAGCAATCCGCACAATCTTGGTGGGATCATGCGCAGCTGCGCGCACTTTGGTGTGAAAGGTTTGCTGGTGAATGATGCGTCTCTGCTGGAGTCTGGCGCGGCCGTGCGCACTGCCGAAGGCGGTGCCGAGCACGTTCAGGCGATCAGCGGCGAAAGCTTCGCTGACGGGCTGGAAGCCTTCCGCAAAGCGGGCTACACCATTGTGACCACCTCCAGCCATGCGGGGACGCCGCTGGCGCAAGCCGAGCTGCCAGCAAAAATGGTGCTGGTGCTGGGCCAGGAGCGCGAAGGGCTGTCTGACAGCGCCTTCCAGCAGGGCGATATCAGCCTGTCGATTGGCGGCACGGGGCACGTTGAGAGCCTGAATGTCTCGGTGGCAACCGGGATCTTGCTTGCCGAGTGGTGGCGACAGAACGCATAAAAAAACGGGCCGAAAGGCCCGTTTTTTTTGCTCAGTATCAGTGCGCGCCACCGGCGCCACCCCCCGCGCCAAACGGCGGCCTGGCAAACCATACCAGCACCAGCAAAATCACAAATACTCCAGCGGACGCCCAGAAAATCTCGTTCGCCGAAATGATCAGACCTTGATTAGTGATCTGCTGCGCAATGTAGGCGGAAGCCTGCTGCTGACTCATTCCCAAACTCTGCAACTGATCGTACATCTGCTGTGAATTGGGATTGTAAGGATTCACTGACTCCGTCAAATAGCTGTGGTGCATGGATTCGCGATCGGTCCACAGGGTGGTGGTAATGGACGTCCCGATCGATCCGGCCAGCGTACGCACAAAGTTCGACAGGCTGGACGCCGCCGCCAGACGCTCCGGCGGCAGCCCCGAGAGTGTAATGGTGGTCAGCGGCATAAAGAAACACGCCACCGCGAAGCCCTGAATAAACTGCGGCCACGCGGAAGCACCAAAATCCATGCCCGGCTCAAAGGTGTAAGCACGCCAGTAGAAACAGACCGCATACATAATAAAGCTGAACGTCACCAGGCGACGCATATCCAGCTTGTGCGCGAAGCGGCCAATGATCGGCGACAGGATCACCGGAATAATCCCCACTGGCGCGGACGCCAGCCCGGCCCAGGTGGCCGTGTAGCCGTACACCTCCTGCAGCAGCTGAGGCAGCAGCACAATCGAACCGAAGTAGAGCATATAGGCGAGGCTGATTGACAGACAGCCGATGGTGAAGTTGCGCTTTTTAAACAGCGACAGATCCACAATCGGGTCATCGTCCGTCAGCTCCCACACCAGCAGCACGGTGAGCGCGATCACCGCCACCACGGCGAGCACGATAATCTCAGTGGAGCTGAACCAATCCAGCTCTTTACCGCGATCCAGCATCACCTGCAGCGCGCCCACGCCGACCACCAGCAAGACCAGACCGACAATGTCGATCGGACGGATGGCGGTAGGGGTTTCGCGTCCGCGCAGGGTTTGCAGCGTGAGCAGCACCACCACGGCACCAATCGGTACGTTGATAAAGAAGATCCAACCCCAGTGATAGTTATCGCTGATCCAGCCGCCCAAAATCGGGCCGCAGATCGGCGCCACAATCACCGTCATTGCCCACAGCGAGAGCGCGATGCTGCGCTTTGCCGGAGGGTAGTTGTTGAGCAGCAGGCTTTGCGACAGCGGGATCAGCGGCCCGGCCACCACGCCCTGAATGATGCGGAAGAAAATCAGCATCTCCAGGCTTTCGGACATGCCGCACGCCCAGGACGCCAGCACGAACAGCACCGTTGCCCAGGTAAACAGCTTTACTTCACCGATGCGCTTTGCCAGCCAGCCGGTAATCGGGATGGAGATGGCATTCGCCACCCCAAACGAGGTGATCACCCACGTGCCCTGTGAGTTCGACGCACCAAGATTACCGGCAATGGTGGGGATCGCCACGTTCGCGATGGTGGAGTCCAGGACCTGCATAAACGTCGCCAGTGACAGGGCGATGGTCATCAGGACTAACGGCGCACCTTCAAGCGGTTTTTGTGCCATTACACTCTCCCGCGCCGTCAATCGGCGTTAGCACGGACGATGTCAGCGATCAGTTGATTGACCGGCGCGAGATCGATAGCCAACGCGTTGCTTTCATAGGCGGCCTGCGTGCGCACACTGCTTGCCAGCGCGGCGCCGTCTTTATTTTGCGTGTCGATTTTCACCAGCGTGGAAAGACCAATACGCAGCGGATGCTCGGCCACCTCTTTTGGGTCCAGCTCAATACGCACCGGCAGACGCTGAACCACTTTGATCCAGTTGCCGGTGGCGTTCTGCGCAGGCAGCAGCGAGAAGGCGCTGCCGGTGCCCATATCCAGGCCGACGACCTTGCCGTGATACTCAATGTCATCGCCGTAGATATCGCTCACCACCGTGGCAGCCTGACCAATGCGCACGCCGGAGAGCTGCGTCTCTTTGAAATTGGCATCCACCCACAGATTGGTGGCGGGCACCACGGCCAGCAGCGGCGTGCTGGTGGAAATCTGTGACCCCACCTGGACGCTACGACGTGAAACATAGCCATCCATCGGGCTGCGAATATCGGTGCGCTGCAGCGCCAGCCAGGCGTCGCGCAGTTCGGCCGCGCTCTGTTTCACCGCCGGCTGGTTTTCCAGGGAGGTATTGAGGATCATCGCCTGGTTGGCGTTGTACTGTTGTACCGCCACATCCAGCTGCGCTTTGGCCGTGGCGACGGCGTCGCGCGCGTGCTGCAGCTCTTCGCGACCAATCAGATTAGAGGCGCCCAGCGGTTCACGCCGCTTGAGATCTGACTCCGCCTGATCGAGCGCGGTTTGCTGCAGTGTTATCGTGGCCTGATACTGCTTGCTGTTGATCATCATTTGATGCGTTTGACGTACGCTGGTGGCCAGCGCCGTTTGCGCTTTTTCAAACGCTTGTTCCGCATCGGTCTTATCCAGCGACACCAACACGTCGCCTTTCTTCACGCGATCGGTATCGTCAAACCACACTTTGTTCACGCTGCCGGACACCTGGGCCATCACCTGCACCTGGTTACCCGCCACGTAAGCATCATCCGTTTCCTGATAATGGCGCAGCACTAAATACCAGTAGGCCAACCAAGCCAGACCCGCGATGACAAACACCACCGCCAGCACGATCAGGATACCTTTGCGCTTTCTCTTTTTATTGCCTGGCTGTTGCGGGCTTTGCGCCTCTGCTGTCGCACTCATTTTGTTCTCCACGTTTGCCATTAAGTCAGGAGGAGTCGGTCCATCGACACGATTTCCCGAGCAGAAAAAACCAGCGCTTAAGGCGCTGGCTGGGTAAAGGTGGATTAAAATAGCGATTTCGAAAGGTGATTGTGTCGCACTTCTTGCTATTAACGCGACAGGGAGGCGATAACCTGATCTTCATCCATTTTATCAAGGCGGTTTAGCAATTTACGTGTGATGGCTTCCAGCTGATCCTGCTCGGTGCTGGTGAGTGACGACCACAGATACTGCAGGCTCTGATGCTGAGGTGGCAGCAGCTGACGTAAAAATTCATTACCTTTTTCTGTCAGGTGCAGATGCAGGCAGCGACGGTCATTGTGGCTTTCACGACGCTCAATCCAGCCGCGTTTTTCCAGCTCATCGGCAATGCGCGTGGCATTGGTGCGCGATGAACCTAGCGCAGAGCTGAGTTCGGAGGGCTGAATACTCTGGTTTTCCTGCGCGTCGAGCGTAATCAGCGCCATGAATAAGGTCTCGTTAATTCCCTGCGCCTTCAACATCTTGTTGCGATTGTCCAGCAGCTTTCCCTGCATATGCATGCAAAGACGAGTCAAAATAATTTCCTGCAGCGGAAAATCTTTATGGCGGTTAGCACGGATGTTTAGCATCTGTTCAATGGGAGTAAACGAACTTTCCATTCAAAAAAACCTCTTAGTTGCATCAAATATAATCATGATAGTAACAGATAAATCACGGTCATGTTTTCAGTGAGTGATTATTCATCAGTCATCCGCTAATCGTCAGACCAGACAGATTTATGTAACCTGTCCTACGCTGTGCCACGCCGCGCTTTCAGGTAAAGTTCGCGGCGGTATAAATCAGAAAAGCGAAACATTTTATAGAGAAATTATTTCGCTAGTTAAAATAACGATGGTTGATAAGTATACAGCTAACCTTATCAAACTCACGTCGTCTTGAACAGAGTGGAACGCAATTTGCGCGAAAATTAACTGTGTTTATGCACAGGCTCTGCGTGCGCGTTGCGCCACCATATCAGCAGATTAAGGCTGGTGGCCAACGCGCCTGCGGCGCAAACGCCGTACCAGCCAAAATGGTTGAAGGCATTCGCAGAGAGCAGTGACCCCAGCGCGCCGCCAATAAAGTAGCTGGTCATGTATCCCGCCGTCAGGCGATTACGCGCTTCGGGTTGATTGCGATAAATCACGCTCTGATTGGTGATGTGGACGCCTTGTACGGCGAGATCCAGCAGCAGAATGCCGGCAATCAGCGCCAGCAGATGCTGTGCGCCATACGCCGTTAATCCCCACGAACCAAGCATGATCAACAGGCCCAGGCTGGTGGTGAGCTTTGCTTTACCGCGATCGGCTAAGCCCCCGGCCTGACGCGCCGCCAGCGCACCGGCTGCCCCCACCAGACCGAGCAGGCCAATCTCACCCTCATTAAAGTTATACGGCGGCGCAGCCAGCAAAAACGCCATCGATGTCCAAAGCATGCTGAAGTTCGCGAAACTCAGGCAGCCGGTCAGCGCGCGCGTTTGCAATACGCGGTTGGCTGCGTACAGGCTGAAAATGGAGCGAAGCAGCTGCGGATAGTTCAGCGGCACCGCCTGCTTATAGCGGGGCAGATAGCGCCACAGCGCCAGCGCCATCAGGATCATCAGCGCACTGGCCGTCCAATACACCCTGCGCCAGCCGCCCAGCTGGGCCAGCGCTCCGGCGGCAGTTCGCGCCAGCAAAATCCCCAGCAGCAGACCGCTCATGACGGTGCCCACCACTTTGCCGCGCTTCTCTGGTGCGGCCAGCGTAGCCGCCAGCGGCACCAAAATCTGCGCCACCACGGAGAAGAGCCCGGTCACTACCGTCCCCAGTAGCATCAGCGGCAGCGAGGTGGAGAGGGCGGTGATTGCCAGGCCGCCGGCAGCCAGGAGACTCATCGAAACAATCAGGCCACGCCGCTCAAGCATGTCGCCCAGCGGCACCAGCAGGAGCAGCCCGCAGGCATACCCCAGCTGCGCCGTGGTGACAATAAATCCCGCCAGGCTAACGGAGAGGTGAAATTGCTGCGCGATGGTGTCCAGCAGTGGCTGAACGTAATAATTGCAGGCAACGGCCAGCCCGGTTGCCACGGACATCAGGGCAACCAGCGCAGGGCTCAATCCCTGTTGCGGTGTCGTCATAGCGAGAAGGGCACGGAAATAATCATATGTGGGTAATAGTAACCCAAAAAATTATTTCAATGGTGTGTTAATTAACAGGACGTACCAGTGCGCTATAGCGCACGTTCCGCTTATTGCGCAGGTGTCGTAAGCCGTGGAGAACAGCCGAACGACGAGAAACCCTCGCCGCTCGCGTGCTTAAAATTGCCAATCTTCGTCTTCGGTTTCCACCGCTTTTCCCATCACGTAGGACGAGCCTGAACCGGAAAAGAAATCGTGGTTTTCATCCGCATTAGGCGAAAGCGCGGCGAGAATCGCCGGATTAACGGCGGTCAGTTCCGCAGGAAACAGCGCCTCATAGCCGAGGTTCATTAATGCTTTATTGGCGTTGTAGTGCAGAAACGCCTTCACGTCTTCTGCCCAGCCGCTCCCGGCATACAGCGTGTCGGTATAGGCGACTTCGTTGTCATACAATGTCAGCAGCAGATCGCGGGCAAACTGCTTAAGCTCCTCGCGCCGCGCCGCATCCACGTGTTCCAGCGCTTTTTGATACTTATAACCAATGTAGTAACCGTGCACTGCTTCGTCGCGAATGATCAGGCGGATTAAATCTGCGGTGTTAGTAAGTTTACCCCGGCTTGACCAGTACATCGGCAGCCAGAAGCCGGAGTAAAACAGAAAGGACTCCAGAAAGACGCTGGCGATCTTCTTTTTAAACGGGTCGTCGGCGCGATAGTGATCCAGCACGATGCGCGCTTTGTTTTGCAGCGCGCGGTTCTCCTCGCTCCAGCGATACGCCGCGTCCACGTCAGCGCTGTTGCACAGCGTGGAGAAAATCGAGCTGTAGGAACGGGCGTGCACCGCTTCCATAAAGCTGATGTTGGAGAGCACCGCCTCTTCGTGTGGCGTGCTGGCATCAGCCATCAAACCCGGCGCGCCCACGGCGTTTTGCAGCGTGTCCAGCAGCGTCAAACCGGTAAATACCCGGATGGTCAGCTGCTGCTGCGCCGCATCCAGCGACTGCCACGCCGATAAGTCGTTTGAGAGCGGCACTTTTTCCGGTAGCCAGAAATTGCTGGTCAGGCGGTTCCACACCTCAAGATCTTTCTCATCGTGGAGGCGATTCCAGTTGATCGCCTGAATGGGTTTCGATTGCATCATTCTCATCCTTACAGGGCGCAGGAGACGCAGCCCTGAACCTCCGTGCCGTGCAGCGCCATCTGGCGCAGGCGAATGTAATAGAGCGTTTTAATGCCTTTTTTCCACGCGTAGATCTGCGCTTTATTGATGTCACGCGTCGTCACGTCGTCGCGGAAAAACAGCGTCAGCGACAGCCCTTGGTCAACGTGCTGCGTCGCTTCGGCGTAGGTATCAATGATCGCCTCGGGGCCAATCTGATAGGCATCCTGATACAGCGCCAGGTTGTCGTTGGTCATAAACGGGGCCGGGTAATAAACGCGCCCGGTTTTGCCCTCTTTACGGATCTCAATCGGCGACACGATCGGGTGAATGCTGGACGTCGCGTGATTGATATACGAGATCGATCCGGTTGGCGGGATCGCCTGCAGGTTTTGGTTGTATAAACCGTGCTCCATGACCGCTGCGCGCAGCGTACCCCAGTCCTCCTGAGTTGGCAGCGCGATGCCCGCGTCGGCGAACAGCTGGGCAGCCCGCGCGGTACGCGGTTGCCATTCACGCTCGATGTATTTATCAAAGTAGCGTCCGCTGGCGTAATCCGAGTCGGCAAAGCCGGCAAACCGCTGCTGACGCGTCTGCGCCAGCAAACAGGAGGTACGCACGGCATGATAGGTCACGCAGTAGAAGTAGAGATTGGTGAAGTCGAGCGCCTCTGGCGAACCGTAGGCGATACCTTCGCGTGCCAGATAGCCGTGCAGATTCATCTGGCCCAGGCCAATCGCATGCGAGCGACGATTGCCGGCCGCCACCGACGGCACCGACCCGATATCGCTCATGTCCGACACGGCCGTGAGCGCATATACCGCTCTTTCTACCGTTTGCGCCAGATTACCTGCGTCCATGGCGTGCGCGATGTTGAGCGATCCCAGGTTGCAGGAGATATCGTGGCCCACGTGGCGATAGCTGAGATCGTCCTCATAGGTGCTGGCGCTGTTGACCTGCAAAATTTCTGAGCAGAGGTTGCTCATATTGATGCGACCGGCAATTGGATTGCTGCGGTTCACGCTGTCCTCAAACAGAATGTAAGGATAGCCCGACTCAAACTGGATCTCCGCCAGCGTCTGAAACAGATGGCGTGGGTTAATCCAGGTTTTGCGAATGCCATCGTCGGCCACCATCTCCGCGTAGTGTTCGCTGATGCTGATATCACCAAACGCCTTGCCGTAGCGGCGCGCGACATCGTAGGGCGAGAACAGCGCCATCTCGCGGTTCTCTTTAGCCAGCTGGAACGTAATGTCCGGGATCACCACGCCAAGCGACAGGGTTTTGATGCGGATCTTTTCATCGGCGTTTTCGCGCTTGGTATCAAGAAAGCGCAGGATATCGGGGTGGTGCACGCTGAGCCAGACCGCGCCGGCGCCCTGGCGCGCGCCCAGCTGATTCGCGTAGGAGAAGGCATCTTCCAGCATTTTCATCACCGGAATCACGCCGGACGACTGATTTTCAATGCGCTTGATCGGCGCCCCGGCTTCGCGCAGGTTAGACAGCAAAAACGCCACGCCGCCGCCGCGCTTGGAGAGCTGCAGCGCGGAATTTACCGCGCGGCCAATCGACTCCATATTGTCTTCAATGCGCAGCAGGAAACAGGAGACCAACTCGCCGCGCTGCTGCTTGCCGCAGTTGAGGAACGTCGGCGTGGCGGGCTGAAAGCGGCCGCTTAACATTTCGGCCAGCAGATCGCGAGCCATCGCCTCGTCACCGGCGGCCAGCGTGAGCGCCACCATGCAGGCGCGCTGCTCGAAGGTCTCCAGATAACGTTTGCCGTCAAAGGTTTTCAGCGTATAGCTGGTGTAAAACTTCCATGCGCCGAGGAAGGTCTGGAAGCGAAAGCCCCAGGCTTGCGCCTCATCATGCAGCTGGCAGAGAAACGTAAAGTCATACTGGTTCAGCACGGCGGCGTCGTAGTAGCCCTCGTCAACCAGAAAGCGCAAGCGTTCGCCCGTCGAGGCAAAAGCGTGCGTATTCGGCAGCACGTGCTGCAGGAAAAACTGCCGCGTGGCCTCACGATCCTGGTCGAACTGAATGCGGCCCTGCGCATCGTAGAGGTTAAGCATCGCGTTCAATGCATGATAATCCGTGATGCTGCTTAAGGTGTCTGCTGTAGCCAAAATTGGGTTACTCCCGCTTTTACGTTTGCGATATCGTCCGGCGTGCCCATCAGCTCAAAACGGTAGAGATAGGGCACCTGGCATTTGCGCGCGATAATGTCGCCCGCCAGGCAAAAGCCGTCCCCGAAGTTGCGGTTACCGGCGGCGATCACGCCGCGTATGCCGTCTCGGTTAGCCTGATCGTTCAGAAAGTGCACCACCGGTTTGGGCACCGCACCGCGTGTGCCGCCGCCGCCGTAGCTCGGCACCACCAAAATATAAGGATGAGCAACGTGCAGAGGCTGCGCGGTATCCAGCGGAATGCGCCGCGCCGGCAACCCCAGCCGCTCGATAAAGCGGTGCGTGTTCTCCGACTGGCTGGAGAAGTAGACCAGCGGAAACATCGGTCAGGCGCCCGTCGATGCCGTGTGGCGCAGCGCGGCAATTTTATCCGGGCGAAAGCCGCTCCAGCTCTCGTCGCCTGCGCGCACCACCGGCAGCTGGCGATGGCCCAGCGCTTTCAGCGCAGCGATCTCCTCAGGATGAGCATCAAGGTTGATGAGCTGGTAAGCCAGCCCGTCGCGATCCATGGCGCTTTTTGTGGCATTGCACTGGACACAGTTATCTCGAGTGTAAATAATAATGCGCATGATTCGTATTTCCCTTTTATGAGTATGCAGCGGGCGCGCCGTGAAACGTATTACGACAAGAGCGCTGCGCCAGTAGATAAATACAGATACTATATGTGGTGTTATATTAGATCAATATCACTATATGTAGGGTTTTGGCGCAAAAACCAGGCGGGTGCCGGACGAGGGCGCGTGCCGCAAGGCGGCCGGGGAAATGTAAAGGGGTTGAGCGGGGCAAAAAAAAAGCCCCGCACAGGCGGGGCGATGATAAAGCTTAAGGCGCGAGGGCAGATCAGCGGCGTGACACCAGCAGCGCACCCAGTACCAAGCCGACAGCGGCACCTAAGCCCACGCCGTGCCACGGTTTTTCGTGCACATAGGCGTCAACCTGATAGCCCGCATCGCGTGCCGCCTGGGAAACGCGGTTGCCGCCACCGTTGAGTTTCGCGCGGGTTTGCTTGAGCAACGCCTGCGCATTGCTGCGCGCGCTCTCCACCTCATCTTTGGCTTCACTGCCGTAGGATTTCAGCAGCGCTTCCAGTGAATCAGCCAGTTCGTTTACATCCTGATTGACATCAATGTCATCGTTTTTACTCATTCGATTAAACATTTTTCACTCCCTTTGCGTTAAAAACGTAATACTCAGTGTAGACGATACGCGACTAAACGTAGCCGTATGCCAGGCTTTAGGGAAAATCCGAATGTCCTGAGCCGGTGGCCTGAGGTAAGGTTGCGGGGCTGTGAGAAGAGAGGAGCAAGCATGTATTTACGTCCGGATGAAGTTGCGCGCGTTCTGGAAAAAGAGGGGTTCGAAATGGATGCCCTGACGCCGAAAATTTATGGATACCGCCGCGGTGACAACTACGTCTATGTAAACCGTGAAGCCCGCATGGGGCGGACGGCATTGATCATTCACCCCACGTTGAAAGAGAAAAGTCAGCATTTTGCGGAACCGGCTTCTGAGATGAAAACCTGCGATCACTACACGCAGTTCCCGCTCTACCTGATGGGCGATTCGCAAGAGCATTACGGCATTCCGCACGGTTTTAGCTCGCGCATTGCGCTGGAGCGCTACCTGCAGGCGGTGTTTGGTTCCTGATGATGCGCCCCGCGCCACGCGGGGCGATCTCCCTTTCTGATAAATCGTCTTTACCGCCGCGTTGCATAATGGCGCGCAGACGCGTATAAATCTGTGTCCATATAGATGTTCAGACGTCCATACGGATAAAGATAATGCAAACGCAGGATTCCCCTTCGCAGGAAAATTTCAAACGCACCATGAAAGTGCGCCATCTGGTGATGCTGTCGCTGGGCGGCGTGATTGGCACCGGTCTGTTTTTTAATACTGGCTATATCATCTCCACCACCGGGGCAGCCGGTACGCTGCTGGCGTATCTGATTGGCGCGCTGGTGGTGTGGCTGGTGATGGTATGCCTGGGTGAATTGGCCGTTGCCATGCCCGAAACCGGTGCCTTTCACGTCTACGCGGCACGTTACCTGAGCCCGGCCACCGGCTACACGGTGGCGTGGCTGTACTGGCTCACCTGGACCGTGGCGCTGGGCTCCAGCCTCACGGCGGCGGGCTTCTGCATGCAGTACTGGTTTCCCACGGTGCCGGTCTGGCTCTGGTGTCTGGTGTTCTGCGTCACGATCTATTTGCTGAACATCGTCTCCACGCGCTTTTTTGCCGAAGGGGAGTTCTGGTTCTCGCTGATCAAAGTGGTCACCATTATTGCGTTTATTGTGTTGGGCGGCGCGGCGATGTTTGGCTGGATCCCGATGAAGGATGGCAGCCCCGCGCCGGGTCTGCATAATCTCACGGCGGGTGGCTTGCTGCCGCACGGGACGCTGCCGATTTTAATGACCATGGTGGCGGTCAACTTTGCCTTTTCCGGCACGGAACTGATCGGCATTGCCGCCGGTGAAACCGCGCAGCCGCAGAAAGCGCTGCCGCTGGCGATCCGCACCACCGTGGCGCGCCTGATCCTGTTCTTTATCGGCACGGTGTTTGTGCTGGCGGCGCTGATTCCCATGGATCAGGCGGGCATTGTCAAAAGTCCGTTTGTGCTGGTGTTTGAAAAAATCGGTATCCCCTATGCGGCGGATATCTTCAACTTCGTCATTCTGACGGCGATCCTCTCGGCGGCGAACTCCGGCCTGTACGCGTCGGGCCGCATGCTGTGGTCGCTGGCGAATGAACATACCCTGCCGCAGTGCTTTGCGCGCGTGAATCAACGCGGCATTCCGGTGCTGGCGATCACCTTGAGCATGCTGGGCGGCCTGCTGGCGCTGTTCTCCAGCGTGGTGGCCCCGGACACGGTATTTGTGGCGCTGTCGGCGATTTCCGGCTTTGCCGTGGTGGCGGTGTGGTTGAGTATCTGCGCCGCGCACTTTATGTTCCGCCGTCGCCATATTCAGGCGGGCGGCACCCTCGCGCAGCTAACCTATCGGGCGCCGCTGTATCCGCTGACGCCGCTGCTGGGTTTTCTGCTGTGCCTGCTGGCATGTATTGGTCTGGCGTTTGACCCCTCGCAGCGTATTGCGCTGTGGTGCGGCGTTCCGTTTGTGCTGTTCTGCTACGCCGCCTACCATGTGACGCAACGACGTAAATCTCACAAGGCTCAGGAGGCCAACGATGTCGCTTAACCCGATTGCTCAGGCGCTTAACCACGTCAACACGCTGATTCTCGACGGGGCGCTGGCCACCGAGCTTGAGGCGCGCGGGTGCAATCTCGCGGATGCGCTCTGGTCGGCAAAGGTGCTGATGGAGAATCCCGAGCTCATTTATCAGGTGCACTATGACTACTTTGCCGCCGGTGCGAACGTTGCCATCACCGCTAGCTACCAGGCCACGCCGCAGGGATTTGCCACGCGCGGGCTGAGTGCGGAGCAGGCGCACGCGCTGATCGGCCTGAGCGTGTCGTTGGCGCAGCGCGCACGGGATGATTACCGTGCGGCCTCGGGGTCCACTGCACCGCTGCTGGTGGCAGGGTCGGTGGGGCCTTACGGCGCGTATCTGGCCAATGGCGCAGAGTATCGCGGCGATTACGCGCTGCCGGAAGCGGAGATGAAAGCGTTCCATCGCCCGCGCGTGGCTGCGCTGTTGGACGCGGGCGTCGATCTGCTGGCCTGCGAAACGCTGCCTTCGTTTGCGGAGGCGCAGGCGCTGGTCAGTCTGCTCGCTGACTACCCGGATGCCAGCGCGTGGTTCTCGTTTACCCTGCGCGATGCGCAGCACATCAGTGACGGCACGCCGCTGCACGCGGTGGCGGCGCTGGTGAACAGCGCCAAGCAGGTGGCGGCGGTGGGGATCAACTGCGTGGCGCTCACCGACGTGACCGCGGCGCTGCATACGCTGCAGGCGGTAACCGACAAGCCGCTGCTGGTCTACCCGAACTCCGGCGAACAGTACGATGCGGTGAGCAAAACCTGGCACTCCGCGCCGTCGGGCTGCACGCTGCACGACCATTTTGCCGCCTGGCAGCAGGCTGGCGCGCGCCTGGTGGGCGGCTGCTGTCGCACCACGCCGCAGGACATCGCGGCCATTGCCGCCTGTTGTCAACCGCAATAAAGCGCAGAAAAGCGTCAGTGATAGCGCGATTGTCAGACGTGTAAAGGCGGAGAGGGCGGTTTAGACTGAGCGCTCTGATCTTAACGCGGACCTGCTATGAACCTGCGACCTCTTATTCCCGCCGCTGCGCTGCTGCTCAGCGGCTGTGCCACTATCGTCGGCACGGAAACGCAACCGGTTAACATTGACTCTGTGCCGCGCGGCGCGCGTTTCGTCGTGCAGGATGAAACCGGCCGCGCGGTGGCGCAGGGCTACACGCCGCAAACCGTGCAGCTGGCGAAATCCACCGGTAACTATTTCGGTAAGAAACACTATCAGGTGATGCTGGAAAGTCCCGGTTATGTGCCCGTGACCTTGCCCATCGAAGCGAATGCCAATCTGTGGTATTTGCTGGGCAACATCCCGCTGCTGGGCTTCCCCGGCTGGCTGCTGGTGGATCCCTTCTATGGCGGCATGTATGACCTGAAACCAGCGCATCCGCAGCCGCGTCTCAACGTGGTCGGCGCGCGCGGCGGCTAATTTCAGGAAGTGGTGCGGGGAGAAAACGGGCCGGCGTAACCGGCCCGGCGCGCTTATGCGCGACGCGCTTCCACGATGCGGCCCTGCGCCATGCGCACGGCGCGGTCGCACATGTGATCAATCACATCAGGATCGTGACTCACCAGCACCATGGTGAGGCCGCTGTTCTGCTTGAGATCGTTAAGCAGGTTGAGGATTTCCGCCTGTACCGACATATCCAGCGCGGAGGTGGGTTCATCCAGCAGCAAAATTTTCGGCTGTAGCAGCAATGCGCGCACAATGGCGACGCGCTGGCGCTGGCCGCCGGAAAGCTGATGCGGATAGCGATCCGCCAGCGCGCTATCCAAGCCGACGCGGCGGAATCCCTCGTTAATGCGATCGTCCACATTATCCTGCTTGAGCATCTTCAGTGGCTCGGCCAGCGTGCGGCGCAGGCGATGACGCGGGTGCAGCGACGCATAGGGATCCTGAAACACCATTTGCACGTCGCGGCGCAGTTGACCGGTAAAGGGTTTGCCTGGCGTCACCGAGACGCCCGCCAGCGCCATATGGCCCTGCCAGTGCGGGTTCAGGCCCGCCATCACCCACAGCAGTGAAGACTTACCGCAGCCCGACGGCCCCACCAAGCCAAAACACTCGCCCGGCGCCACCTGTAACGCGATGTCATGCACCACCGTGCGCAGCTCGTAGCCGTGCTTATGGGACACGCTGAGGTTATTGAGTTCAATCATGGTGTGCCTCCAGCGCGGCGCGATCCAGCACCGGCAGCGGCTTGCCGTGCGTGGCTTTGCTGGGACGACAGGCCCACAGCGTGCGCGTATAAGGATGGGTCGCGTGGGCGAGCTGCGCCGCAGGCAGCGTATCCAGCAGGCGGCCTTTGTACATCACCATCACCCGCTCGCAGTGTTCCGCGACCTGCTGCAAATCGTGGCTGATCAGCAGCAGGCCCATATTGCGCTGCTCCACCAGCTGGCGAATCAGCGCCAACACCTGATCGCGCATGGCGTGATCGAGCGCTGACGTGGGTTCATCGGCAATCAGCAGATCGGGATCGGTGATCAGCGCGATGGCCAGCATGACGCGCTGGCCCATGCCGCCAGACAGCTGATGCGGATAGCGCGTCATCAGCTGGCGCGGTTCAGGCAGGCCGACCGCGTTAAGCATCTCGCACACTTTCTCACGCCGCTCAGCGCGGCTGAGTTTGCGGTGCAGTACCAGCGGCTCTTCAACCTGCCAGCCGATGGTGCGCGTTGGGTTGAGCGCATATTTCGGATCTTGCATCACCATGGCGACGCGGCTGCCGCGCAGCGTGATCCAGTCGCGCTCCTGCAGCGTCAGCGCATTGTGGCCTGCCACCTCAAGGCGATCGGCGTGCAGGTGCAAAGCGGGGGAAAGCAGCCCCATCAGCGCGCGTGCGGTAAGCGATTTTCCCGAGCCGGATTCGCCCACCAGCGCCACGCGCTCGCGGCCGATTTGCACGTTAATGCCGTCCACCAGCAGCGCATCATCGCTGCGGATCGTAAGGCCTTGGGCATCAATTAACAGATTATTTGGCATGACGGGTATCCAGTCGGTCGCGCAGGCCGTCGCCTGTCAGGTTAAACGCCAGGCTGGCGAAAAGAATGGCGGCGCCAGGCGCGGCGGCGACCCACCACTGATCGAAAATCACTTTACTGCCCTCGGCCACCATCGACCCCCATTCTGCGGTCGGCGGCTGCACGCCCATGCCGAGGAAGCCCAGCCCGGCGGCAGAGAGAATAATCCCGCCGAGGCTCAGCGCGGCGCGCACTACGGCGGTGGGCAGGCAGAGCGGTAAAATATGGCCGAACATCAGGCGTAAGCCGCTGATGCCCTGCATCCGTGCGGCAGCGAGGTAGTCGCTGCGGCGCAGCGCCAGCGTTTCCGCGCGCGCTTGGCGGGCAAACGGCGGCCAGCTGGTTAACGCCAGCGCCAGCGCACCGTTCATCAGGCCGGGGCCGAGCATCGCCACCAGCGCCAGCGCAATCACCAGGTTCGGCAGCGACAGAAAGATATCGGTGATGCGCATCAACACGCGCTCTGTCCAACCGCCCACGTAGCCCGCGGTGATGCCCACCAGCAGGCCAACCGGAATGGTCAACACTAAAATCAGCGACACCAGCAGCAGGGTGGGGCGCGCGCCGTAAATCACGCGCGACAGCAGATCGCGACCAAAGCCGTCGGTGCCGAACCAGTGCAGAGACGAGGGCGGCATCAGGCGCTGGCCGATGGTCTGCACGTTGGGATCAAAAGGCGCCAGTACCGGCGCCAGCAGCGCCATCGCCACCAGAATCACCACCAGCGTCAGGCCAATGGTCAGGGAGGTGACGCGCGCCCGGCGACGACGCGGGCGCAGCGTTTCAAGTTCTTGCAGTTGTTGAGTCATCGGGTTCTCGGATCGGTTAGCCAGGTCAGCGCATCGGCCACGGCGTTAAGCAGAATAAAGCAGCTGCCGATCAACAGCGTGGCGCCGAGGATCGCCGGCACATCTGAGGAGAACAGCGCGTTGGTCATGTAACGACCCACGCCCGGCCAGGCGAACACGGTTTCGGTCAGTACCGAACCTTCCAGCAGGGTGGCATAAGAGAGGGCGATCACCGTGATCAGCGTGCCCAGCACGTTAGGGAAAATGTGACGCAGCAGGATACGCGTACGGCCGGCGCCTTTGGCGCGCGCCAGAACCACGTACTCTTTGCTGCTCTCTTCCAGCAGCGCGGCGCGCAGCAGGCGCGTGATGCCGGCCATCGCCAGCAGGCCGAGGATCACCACTGGCAGCCACAGATGGGCCAGCGCGTTGCGAAACATCTCCGGGTCGCCGGACAGCCAGCTGTCGATCAGGACGAAACCGGTTTTGGGTTCCAGCGTGTAGACCCAGATATCATCCAACTGCCCCGGTCCAGCAGACCAGTGCAGCACGGCATAAAACAGCAGCAGGCCCAGCAGCCCCAGCCAGAACACCGGCACCGAGTAGCCCAGCAGCGAAATAAAGCGCGCCACGTTATCCATCACGCTACCCGGTTTCCAGGCAGCCAGCAGCGCCAGCGTCACGCCAAACACCGCAGCGAAGATCATGGCGCAGGTGGCCAGCTCCAGCGTGGCGGGGAAGGTGCGCATCAGATCGGCACTCACCGGCTGGTTGGTGAGGTGGGAAAGCCCCAAGTCGCCGCGCGCCAAGTGGCTGATATAGCGCCAGAACTGCACCAGCACCGGCTGATCAAGGCCGAGATCGTGGCGCACCTGCGCGTAGGTCGCCTCACTGGCGTGGTCGCCCGCGATCTGCTGCACCGGATCCACCGGCGACAGGTGCGACAGCATAAAGGTAAACGCCAGCAGCCCCACCAGCGTCACCACCAGCGACAGCAGGCTGGTGATGAGGCGGCTTAGGCGCTGCCAGAGTGGCCGGGCGAACCCGGCCTGTGATGCAGATACCGCCATTACTTCGTAACCTGCGCGTAGTAAACCATGTCCGGGTTGATGCCCTGCACGTACCCTTTCAGATTGTCGCGCATCGCCACCAGGTTACGCGCCTGCAGGCCGATGACATACGGCGAGTTTTTCAGCACGTCGCGCTGCATCGCCTGATAGAGTTCAACGCGTTTCTTCGGATCGGCTTCCGCCGTGGCGGCCAGCGTTTGTTTGCTCAGCTCGGGAATGTGCCAGTCTGAGCGGTAGGCGATGGTTTTGCTGCCATCTTCCGGGTTGTAGGCAAAGGAGGCGGCGTTGGTATTGGGATCGAAATAGTCGGCGCCCCAGGCATTCAGGGTCGCTTCGTACTGGTGCGCTTTCACGCGCGTCGACACTTCCGAACTCAGCCCCGGCTGCACCTCCACCTTCACGCCCCCTTTGGCGAAGCTGCCCTGCAGCGCCTGCGCGATATCCAGGTACGGCGGCTGGTTGCTGGTGGAGAGTTTAAAGCTGACATTGGTCAGACCCGCTTTTTTCAGAATCGCTTTGGCCTTTTCCGGATCGTAGCTGTACGGGTTTTCGTTGAGCGCACCGAGGAAACCTTTAGGCAGGAAGGTCTGATGCACCTCGAACTGGCCTTTCAACAGATCGTTGGCAATGCCTTTGTAGTCAAACAGATAGCGTGCCGCTTCCCACAGGGCCGGATTCTTGAGCACCGGGTTTTCGCCAACGTTGAACTGAATGTAGTACAGCGAGGCCATGGGGATCGCGTCGGTTTTCACGCCAGGTTTGCCTTTCAACGAGGCAATCTGGTCGGCGCCGAGGTTACGCGCAATGTCCACGTCGCCCTGTTCCAGCAGCAGACGGCGCGCCGCTGGCTCGGGTACGTTCTTAATCAGGATATTTTTCAGCTTTGGCGCGCCCGCAGGCGAAGTCGGGTTGGCGCTGAGCAGCACCGCTTCATGCAGCACCACTTTACGGATCTGGAACGGGCCGCTGCCAGCGGAGTGCGTGCCTAACCAGGCGTGGCCGAAATCGCCGTTTTTGGCGTTGGCCTGCGCGGTTTTCTCATCGATGATCGATGACACGGGCGCCGAGAGCAGGCTCAGAACATAGGTTGGGCTGACGTTGGCGTTCCAGCTGATTTGTACGTGGTTGTCATCGACCTTTTTCAGGAAGCTATCCACATTGTCTTTGTTCCAGCCGAGTTGGGTAAGAATAAAGGAAGGATCAAGGTTGAGCTTGACCACGCGGCTCAGCGAAAAGATGACATCTTCCGGACGCAGCGGATTACCGCTGGCAAATTTCGCGTCTTTTTTCAGGGTAAAGGTCAGGCTGCGGTTGTCGCTGCCGGCTTGCCATTCGCTAGCCAGCGTGGGCTGCAAGTCCGTGGGGTTTTGCGGATTAGATTGCACCAGGCGCTGATAGATGTTGGTGAAAGCCTGCACGGTGGTGAGTTCAAAACCCTGCGCCGGATCGAAGCTGTCCGCGTCGTCCGTAGACTGCGCGATCACCAGCGTATCTTTGGGGGTCGCAGCCTGAGCAGAGAAGGCGGCTGCCAGCGACAGCGCCAGCAGGGAGGGAATAATTTTTTTCATGTTGTTTCCTTGCCTTAAAAAAGTAACGCGAGTGTACGAGAGCGCCGTAATGAAGAATAGTCAATTTAAGGCTATGCATATGCCTTCTGGTTCTAAGGGTGCCGTTATCGTTATAAGCGTGCGGGCGCAGCGTTCTGTAAAGCGTAGTCGCCGCGGCTTTATTTGTTTTCAGACGCGCGCTGAATTAATCGATACGCCACGGAAACATATTGTCATTTATCAACGAAATTACAACGGAAATTAAACTCGCCCGAACGGCAAGATAATTACCTTTACTTCACTTTACCCGGGAATATAATGGCGGCAATTTCAAAGCAGGAGAATTCAGTTGGACAGTCACCCTTTAACGATACAATTTAAGGCAAGCTGACGCGCGAATTTTTTTGCCGCTGCTTGCCGACCGGCGGGCAGCAATCCTCTCTTTCTGATGATTGTTCCCACAACAGATGCGTTAGCGGGCGTTGAGTCCGCAGGGATATCATCATGCACATGATTTTACACGCCCTTTTTCCTCCGCCTCGATGCGCACGCTGAACGTCAGCGTGCTGAAAATCTTCCTGTTTGCCTGATGCGGGCAAGGCCGCGTTTGCTGGCTTTTTTCCCACAGGTTGACGCGGAAATAACATTAATATTCTTTATCCGTTAATTAAATAATGGACGATGCACGCCGTTCTCATTTTCGTTAAGTCCGCCGACTTATTCCGAAATAAGAGTGAGGCGCCGCTGACATGCATTATTGATTGTCTTGCGTGTGCGCTGCACGCAGGAATATCTACTGCTGTAAAAATAAAAGAGGAGTGTCATCATGACTGACATGAAACTCAGCCAGGATAAAAAAGCCTGGCAAACGCTGCGCCAGCCGCAGGGGAAAACTGCGCGCTATGTGATTGAGGCTGAGGCAGGGTGCACGCCGGACGCCACGCTGGCGCGTCTGCGCAGCGACGCGCAGGGGCTGACCGACCAGGAGGCCGCGGCCCGCCTGCTGGCCTGTGGTCCGAATGAAGTCGCACACGATAACGCGCCGCCCGCGCTGATTCAGCTGCTGCAGGCGTTTAATAATCCGTTTATTTTTGTGCTGATGGCGCTGGCGCTGGTGAGTTTTATCACCGACTACTGGATGCCGCTGCGCCGCGGCCAGGAGACCGATCTGACCGGTGTCATCATCATTATGACGATGGTAACGCTCAGCGGTTTGCTGCGCTTCTGGCAGGAGTTTCGCACCAACAAAGCCGCGCAGGCGCTGAAGTCCATGGTGCGCACCACCGCCACGGTGCTGCGCCGCACCGCGCCGCACGGCGTGCCGCAGAAAGCGGAAGTGGACATCCGCACGCTGGTGCCAGGGGATATCATCTGGCTTTCTGCCGGGGATTTGGTGCCTGCCGACGTGCGCCTGCTCGACTCGCGCGACCTGTTTATCAGCCAGGCGATCCTTACCGGCGAGTCGCTACCCGTGGAAAAATATGACGTCACCGGTCACGTGGCCAGCAAAGGGGCGCATGGCCAGGGTGCGGGCGCGTCCTTGCTGGAGCTGGGGAGCATCTGTCTGATGGGCACCAATGTCTCCAGCGGCAGCGCCAAAGCGGTGGTGGTCGCCACCGGCAGCGACACCTATTTTGGCAGCCTGGCGACGTCCATCGTGGGCGATCGCCCGCAAACCGCCTTCGATCGCGGCGTCAACAGCGTTAGCTGGCTGCTGATCCGCTTTATGCTGGTGATGGTGCCGGTGGTGCTGCTGATTAACGGCTTCACCAAAGGCGACTGGCTGGATGCCACGCTGTTTGCGCTGGCGGTGGCGGTCGGCCTGACGCCGGAGATGCTGCCGATGATTGTCAGCTCCAATCTCGCCAAAGGCGCTATCGCCATGTCGCGCCGCAAAGTGATTGTGAAACGGCTCAACGCGATTCAGAACCTCGGCGCCATGGATGTGCTGTGCACGGACAAAACCGGCACGCTGACGCAGGACAACATCATCCTCGAACACCATCTTGACTGCGCCGGGGAGGAGAATGCACGCGTGCTGATGCTGAGCTGGCTCAACAGCCACTATCAGAGCGGCACGCCAAACCTGATGGATCGCGCCATCCTGCGCTACGGCGAAGATCGCGTCAGCACTGCGGTGGGCGACAGCTATCAAAAAGTGGACGAACTGCCGTTTGATTTTGTGCGCCGTCGCGTGTCGGTGGTGGTGCGCGATCGCCGCCTGAACCAGCAGATGCTGATCTGTAAAGGCGCGGTCGAAGAGATGCTCAGCATCGCCTGCGGCGAGCGCATCGGCAAAGCGATCCAACCGCTGACGGCGGCGCGGCGTGATGAGCTGCTTGCGCTGGCGCACACGTATAACGATCAAGGGTTCCGCGTGCTGCTGGTGGCTACCCGCGTGCTGGAGGCGCCTGGATTAACGCAGGCGCTGAGCGTGGCGGATGAGCAGGAACTGATCGTGGAAGGGCTGCTGACGTTTCTCGATCCGCCCAAAGAGAGCGCGGCGAAAGCCATTGCGGCATTGCGCGAGAATGGCGTGCGCGTGAAAGTGCTGACCGGCGATAATCCGGTGGTCACCGCGCGCATCTGCCAGCAGGTGGGCATTGACAGCCGCGACATTCTGACTGGCGATCGCATTGCGGCGATGAGCGACGCGCAGTTGGCCGACGCCAGCGTGCAATGTGCGGTGTTTGCCAAGCTCACGCCGCTGCAGAAATCGCGTATTCTGCGTGCGCTGCAGCAGCAGGGACACACCGTGGGCTTCCTCGGCGACGGCATTAATGACGCGCCCGCGCTACGCGATGCCGATGTGGGCATCTCGGTGGACAGCGCCGCCGATATTGCCAAAGAGTCATCGGACATCATTTTGCTAGAGAAAGACCTGATGGTGCTGGAAGAAGGGGTGATCGCCGGACGCGAGACCTTCGGCAATATCATCAAATACCTGAACATGACCGCCAGTTCGAACTTTGGCAACGTGTTCTCGGTGTTGGTGGCCAGCGCCTTCATTCCGTTTTTGCCGATGCTGGCTATCCAGCTGCTGATCCAGAACCTGATGTACGACGTGTCGCAGTTAGCGCTGCCGTGGGACAAAATGGACCGTGAGTTCCTGCGCACGCCGCGTAAATGGGACGCGCGCAACATCAAACGCTTTATGCTGTGGATGGGCCCGACGTCGTCGCTGTTTGATATCACCACCTTTGCCCTGATGTGGTACGTGTTTGCCGCCAACAGCGCGACGATGCAGTCGCTGTTCCAGTCGGGCTGGTTCGTGGAAGGGCTGTTGTCGCAGACGCTGGTGGTGCATATGCTGCGCACGCAGAAAATTCCGTTTATCCAGAGCCGCGCCGCGCTGCCGGTGCTGCTGACCACCGCAGGCATCATGCTGGCCGGCCTGCTGCTGCCGTTCTCGCCGCTGGGCGGACTGGTGGGACTGGTGCCGCTGCCCTGGGCCTATTTCCCTTGGCTGGTGGCGACGCTGCTGGGATATTGTCTGGTGGCGCAGGGCATGAAAACGCTCTACATCAAACGCTTTGGTCAGTGGTTCTGATGCGCCGGGGCGGGATGGATAAGGCGGTGTGCCACCTGCTGATCATGGTCGTGGCGTTTGTCGTGCTAACGTTAGTGATTCGATAACCCTACGGGCAGGGCGATCCTGCCCGTTGCGATTGCATCCAACGGAGAGAAATCATGAGCCAACGTAAACACGCACTGGTGGTGGGCGCTTCAAAAGGCATTGGTCTGGCGGTGGTACAGCGCCTGGTGCAGGACGGCTGGACGGTGGTGGCGACCTACCGCAGCACCGCCGTCTCTTTTCAGCATCCGCAGCTGCGCTGGCTAAAACTCGACATCACCGACGCGGCAGAGCGGGCGGCGCTGATGACGCAACTGGGCGAGGCGATCTTTGGCGCAGTGCTGATCAACGCCGGCATCTACGGGCCGCAGGTGCAAGCGCTCGCGCAGGCAGACGACCGTGCGCTGACGGAACTGTTCCTCACCAACGCGATAGCGCCGGTGCGCATGGCCGAGGCGCTGCTGCCACGGGTGCAAGCGCAGCATGGCGTGGTGGGTATCACCACCTCACAGCTGGCGAGCCTGAGTGAAAACCCGCACGCCGAGATCCCACTGTATGCCGCCAGCAAGGCGGCGCTGAATATGCTAAGCCGGGCGCTGAGCACCACCCTCGACGAGACAAAAACGGCGCTGCTGTCGCTGCATCCCGGCTGGGTGCAAACCGATATGGGCGGGGAGAACGCGGCGATCGCGCCTGACGTCAGCGCCGCAGGGCTGGTTGCCCAGCTGCAGCGCTTTAGCGGCCAGGGCGGCCATCACTACGTGGATTACCGGGGCGAAACGCTTCGCTGGTAAGGCGTTATTCTTCATCCGGCGTGTAATACTGCACGCCGATCTCAATGCGCTCGCGGCCGCTTGCCACGCGGTGACGGTTGGTGTCGCGCAGCGAGTAGATGCAGCCGCAGTATTCTTGCTGATAGAAGCGTTCGCGCTTGCTGATCTCAATCATGCGTGACGAGCCACCGCCTTTGCGCCAGTTAAACTCCCAGTAGAGCATATCCGGGTAGCGCGCGGCGGCGCGCACGCCGCAGTCGTTGATCTGCTGCATATTCTTCCAGCGGGAGATGCCAAGCGAGCTGGTGATCACCGGGAAGCCGTGCTCGTGCGCATAAAGGGCGGTACGCTCAAAGCGCATATCGAAGCACATGGTGCAGCGCACGCCGCGCTCCGGTTCCCACTCCATGCCGCGCGCGCGTTCGAACCAGTTATCTTTGTCGTAATCGGCATCCACAAAAGGCACGCCAAACTGCTCGGCAAAGCGGATGTTCTCCTCTTTACGCAGCTCGTACTCTCTCAGCGGATGGATGTTCGGGTTATAAAAGAAAATGGTGTAATCGATGCCGGAGGCCAACATCGCCTCCATCACTTCGCCCGAACAGGGCGCGCAGCAGGAGTGCAGCAGCACTTTGTTGTGGCCGTTGGGCAGCGGCAGGGGTTGACGCGTGAAGGTGTCAGACATAGGGAAAGCCAGTTAATCAAGGGTTGAGCGAAGTGTAAAAAGATTTACCGCTGAGCGCAAAGTTTGTGGCGGAAAAAGGCGAAAGGCCGCGAGGGCGGCCTTTCTGATAACGCTATCGTCAACCTTACTCGGTGACTTTTTTCTTCACGTCGCTGGCACCCTCTTTGGTTTTGTTCCAGCCTTTGGTCGCGCCTTCTTTGGTGGCATCCCACCCTTTTTCGGTGCCTTCTTTGGTTTTGTTCCAGCCTTTCTGAGCGCCTTCGCTCACTTTGCTGGAGGTGCTGTCACGCTCGCCCTGGGCCGCGTGTTTGGCTTTCAGCTTCTGCTCTTCGCCCTGATGCTGGGCCTGATGCAGTTTCTCTTTCGCCGTGTTGGCACCCGCCTGCGCGTTCGCCACGGTATCGTCAGTTGCATGTGTAGTGGCGGCAAATGCCGAAGAAGCCAGCAGCAGGGCAGATACAGCAATAATTGTCTTTTTCATGAATATTCCCTCATTAATCGCTCAAGTGAGATATGAGCATAGTTAACAATGGCACGCTCAGCCAGGATCCGCTCCAGGAATAAACTTAATTAGATTAATGGCTTTTGCCGCAGAAAGGTGGCGACTTTTCGCGCCAGGATCGGCTGGCGCGAAAAACGTGCGGGGAAAGGTTACTCGTCGTCGCGCGCCTGGGCTGCGCGCTGGCGCGCATAGAAGTCGTCTTCGGCGGCGATGATTTCATCCAGCAGCGCGCCCATATCGACCTCGTGCGTTTCTTCCACCACCTGGCCGCTCAGCGGCGTTTCCGGGGTGAGCTTACCGTCTTCATACAGCGCCCAGATCTCTTTGCCGTAGCGCGTTTGCCGCAGAGACGGGGCGAACTGCGCGTAATACTCGGTGATGTTGGTGACGTCGCGCATGAACATCGCTTGCGCGTGGTTGTTGGCGGCGGCATCGACCGCCTGAGGCAGGTCAATGATCACCGGACCTTGCGCATCGAGCAGCACGTTAAATTCTGAGAGATCCCCGTGAACGAGGCCGGCGCACAGCATGCGCACGATATTGCGCAGCATCAGGTGAAAGTGCGCCACCGCCGTCTCTTCCGACAGCGTAACGTCGCTCAGACGCGGCGCCACTGCGCCCTCGGCGTCGGTGATCAACTCCATGATCAGCACGCCATCCAGGCAGATAGAGGGCTGCGGCACGCGCACGCCAGCGTGCGCCAGGCGAAACAGCGCGTCCACTTCCGCGGTGTGCCACACCTCTTCCTGCTGTTTGCGGCCAAATTTCGAGCCTTTTTGCATGGCGCGCGCATCGCGTGAGTTGCGCACCTTGCGCCCCTCCTGGTACTGCACGGCCTGGCGAAAGCTGCGCTGCGAAGCTTCTTTATAGACTTTGGCGCAGTGGATAGCGTCACCGCAGCGCACGGTGTATACGTCGGCTTCTTTACCGCTTTTCAGGCGCTGAAGCACGTCGTCTATCAGGCCGTCATCGATCAGTGGTTGGAGTCTGTTTGGCGTTTTCATCTCGGCTTTATACCGTATTTAAGCGCTTTTTCGAATGAAAAAAGCGCGCATTTCACGCGCAAGGCGAAGTTGACCCAAGGGTGCGTAGGATCGCGAAGCGCGCAGAGCATGATGCCAGCCCGTGCCTATCGAACAAATTCGTCAGCATGGCGAGCAATCCAGGCGCCTCACGGTATAAACTAGGCGCAACGTTAGCACTAACGTGTTCATTTTGCTGGCGGTTCAGGGCAAGGCGCGCCTTATCGCCAGCGCCTGACGCATGTGGCTATGCTACAGTATCGTGGCGCTATTTTTCATGGTTTTTCAAAGGTACCGAATAATGACGACGAAACCGGGTGTGTTACTTGTTAACCTTGGAACACCAACCGAACCAACCCCGCAGGCCGTAAAAAAATTCCTGTCCAAGTTTTTGCACGATTACCGGGTCGTGGATCTCCCGCGCATCATTTGGTGCCCAATTCTGCACGGCGCAATCATTCCTCTGCGCGCCAAACGCGTGGCCAAAGCCTACGCCTCGATCTGGATGGACGAAGGCTCCCCGCTGATGGTTTACAGCGTGCGGCAGGCGCGCATGCTGGCGCAAGAGACCGGATTGCCGGTGGCGCTTGGCATGAGCTACGGCGAACCCTCGATTGGCGGTGCGATCGACGAGCTGTTGGCGAAAGGCGTGGATCGCATCATCGTGATCCCGCTCTATCCACAGTTCTCTTCTTCTACGGTGTCTTCGGTGTGGGACAGCGTAAGCCGCCACCTGCAAACCATGAAAAATCGCTACACCCCAGCGATCAGCTTTATTAACGACTACGCCGATCATCCGGCGTATATCGAAGGGTTGCGCGCCTCGGTGGAAGCCTCATTTGCGGCGAACGGCGTGCCGGATGCGCTGCTGGTTTCCTATCACGGTATTCCGGTGCGCTTCGAGAAAGAGGGCGATAACTACCGCGAGCGCTGCGAGTTAACTACCAAGCTGCTGATTGAAGCGCTGAATATGCCGTCGGTGAAGATCATGATGACCTTCCAGTCACGCTTTGGCCGCGAGCCGTGGCTGACGCCGTTCACCGACGAAACCATTCAAGGCCTGCCCGCCCAGGGAATTAAGCGCCTGCAGGTGATCAGCCCCGGTTTCGCCGCCGACTGCCTGGAAACCCTCGAGGAGCTGGACGAGCAGAACCGCGAGTTCTTTATGCACGCGGGCGGAACCTCGTTCCACTATATTCCCGCGCTGAACGACACCCCTGCGCATATTGAACTGCTGCGGCAGCTGGCGGAAGGGGTGAGGTGAGGGGATGTGATGTGATAGCCAATTAAAAGAAGGATGGGTTGAGTCGTCCTGAATAATTGGCTGATGCAGTGTGCGCTGTATAGAGTTAAAACGCCTGCCTGAGAGATCGGGGGGGCGTTTTTTTGTTTTTATTAGTGAGTCGTTTATGAGCTGGCGGAGCCTGAATTGGTTGTGTAATTCATTGAATTAATTTGAATAACTGCTAGTTCAACTTTTCTTAGGGGCCTATTTGGGTGCCTAAAAGTTTTTTCTCCCTTTGATGAGAAAGAGGACGAGATAGGGACTGTGCGTGGTGATATCTAGTTGAGTCGTCACACTGAAAAACAGATTTGACCTGGTAACCATTTCTTGCGCAGCAAACGCGCCGCGCATATACGGTTTGGGCTTACCTTTTATCAAACGCTTAGACTACTATTCGCCTGCGAAATTTTTTGGATAAAAGCCATCATCACCAATGCAGCATCGAAAAATGCTTAATTAAAAATGCTCACGCCTGCATCCCCTTACCCCGTGCCAGGTTAATTCTTTCAACGCATTCCTTAAACGCTTTAAGTTGCTCCGTAGAGAGTTCAGATTCATCAATTTTGACCAGAAGAGCGTTGAGAGAGCGTTCAATATCATTTTTAATTAACCGTAAGCAGATAACCTTAACCCAACGTGGAGAGAGCTTACTGAGGCCAATTGCTCTTGTGATTTGTAATTTCATGCGATGCCTCTCAACCGCCAGTGTGCCGGTTTTCAACCTCGGTTATAACACGCAATGGACAGGACTTCTGTTATTCCTTCGCCTAAAATTTAGCATGAAGCGCTTAGCTTGGGTGCAACCAGGATTTCATTAAACATCAAAATTAGTTTTGCATCATGACGCGCAAGCGCCACGTCATAACCAGAGTGACTAGTTCACCTCAAGGTAGTTTTTCATATTCTGACACAGGATGGGATATCTCCTTTGTGCCATAGTGGATGTTATTAATCTCATGCAGTATGGATTCACGAAAAATATACGTTAAATTTTGTCCTGATTGACACGGGATGAAAGCTCCTGATAGCTCTCTTTTCTCTCGCTGTAACGATCTGCAAGATAACCAGTTTGTCCCTTAAGCAGCACCGTGATTTTAAACAGCTCCTCGGCTACATCGACGATACGGTCATACCATGACGAAGGTTTCATTCGGCCGTTTTCGTCGAACTCTTGCCATGCCTTAGCAATGGAGGACTGGTTGGGGATAGTGAACATCCGCATCCATCGGCCCAGAATGCGCATTTGGTTCACCGCATTAAAGGACTGCGAACCACCGCAGACCTGCATCACTGCAAGTGTCTTGCCCTGCGAAGGACGAACCGCGCCTTCACTTAAGGGTATCCAGTCTATTTGCGCCTTCATCACCGCGCTCATCGTCCCATGCCGCTCAGGGGAACTCCACACCATCCCGTCACACCATCTGACCAGGCCGCGTAGTTCGGTGACCTTAGGGTGCGTGTCTGGCGCATCATCAGGCAGGGGTAAACCAGAGGGGTTAAAGAATTCCACCTCCGCGCCCATTGCAGTCAGAAGACGACCGGCTTCCTCCGCGGCAAAGCGGCTGTAGGAGCGCTCTCTTACTGAGCCATACAGGATAAGAATCCGTGGCGGCTCCTCCAGGTGCAGGCGTTCAGCGATGTGTTGATCAAAGCATTCAGTATTCAGGGCAGGAAATTGTTCCATTATTCTTCTCCGGAGAGAGCAGGTGATTTCAAAGTTAACATATATGATTTATCATATGTATATTCTAAAGGGAACGGAGTGAAAAATGCTACAACCTGTTCAGCTTTTCAAAATCCTGTCGGATGAAACTCGGCTCGCCATCGTCATGCTTCTCCGGGAGTCAGGAGAACTGTGTGTCTGCGATATCTGCGCGGCCATTTCCGAATCTCAGCCCAAAATCTCGCGACATATGGCTATCCTTCGCGAGGCCGGGCTGGTTCTGGACCGTCGTGAAGGCAAATGGATCCACTATCGTCTGTCACCCCACATACCAGCATGGGCCGCTGAAACAATCACGACGTCCTGGCAGTGTATGCGGGAGGATGTGCGTGGATGGCTGGATAAATCAGCCTGCACCTCCTGCTAAGAAAGAAAAACACATTCGAATAATCATATGTAATGGAGTCTGAGATGCTTTTGGCGGGGAGTATTTTTTTACTGACGCTGGTACTGGTGATTTGGCAACCCAGAGGCCTGAGTATTGGCTGGAGCGCGAGTATCGGGGCTGTGCTGGCGCTGGTAACCGGTGTCATCCATATCGCTGATATTCCCGTCGTTTGGAATATCGTCTGGAACGCGACAGCGGCTTTTATTGCGGTCATCATCATCAGCCTGCTGCTCGATGAGTCGGGCTTCTTTGAATGGGCCGCACTGCACGTCTCCCGCTGGGGTAACGGACGTGGCCGCCTTTTGTTTAGCTGGATAGTCTTGCTTGGGGCTGCTGTTGCTACACTGTTTGCCAATGACGGAGCCGCACTGATCCTGACGCCGATCGTAATTGCGATGCTGCTCGCACTGGGATTCAGTCAGGGCACGACACTGGCCTTTGTCATGGCCGCAGGATTTATTGCAGATACGGCCAGCCTGCCTCTCATTGTTTCTAACCTGGTGAATATCGTCTCGGCGGACTTTTTCAGTCTGGGGTTTACGCAGTATGCCTCCGTTATGATCCCCGTAGATGTGGCAGCGATTGCGGCCACGCTGGTCATGCTGCATCTCTTCTTCCGCAGGGACATTCCGGCCACGTATGACGTTTCGCTGCTGAAGACGCCTGCCAGTGTGATAAAGGATCCAGCAACGTTCAGGGCGGGCTGGATTGTCCTGTTATTGCTGCTTGTCGGCTTCTTTATTCTGGAGCCTCTGGGGATCCCGGTCAGTGCGATAGCCGCTACTGGCGCAGCAGTACTGTTTATAGTGGCGAAAAGAGGTCACGCCATCAACACCGGAAAAGTCCTGCGCGGTGCGCCATGGCAGATAGTTATTTTTTCACTGGGCATGTACCTGGTGGTCTATGGTCTGCGCAATGCAGGGCTCACGCAGTATTTGTCAGGCGTGCTAAACCTGCTGGCAGAAAAGGGGTTATGGGCAGCAACGGTCGGCACTGGCTTCCTGACCGCGTTCCTGTCGTCGGTAATGAATAATATGCCGACGGTGCTGATTGGCGCGCTGTCGATTGACGGAAGTACGGCGACTGGTGTCGTCAAAGAGGCAATGATTTATGCCAACGTGATTGGCTGCGATTTAGGCCCGAAAATCACTCCGATTGGCAGTCTGGCAACCCTGCTGTGGCTACATGTGCTGGCACAGAAAAACATGACCATCACCTGGGGATATTACTTCCGCACCGGCATAATCATCACCCTGCCCGTGCTTTTCGTCACTCTGGCTGTGCTGGCGTGGCGGCTCTCTGTCACCTTGTAGCGAGATATTGATATGAGCAATATTACCATCTATCACAACCCGGCCTGTGGCACGTCACGTAACACGCTGGAGATGATCCGCAACAGCGGCAACGAACCGACAATAATTTATTATCTCGATACTCCCCCGACCCGTGATGAGCTTATTAAACTTATTTCAGATATGGGGATTACAGTGCGCGCCTTGCTGCGTAAAAACGCTGAACCTTATGAACGCCTGGGTCTTGATGAAGAGAAATTTAGTGATGAGCAGTTGATTGATTTCATGCTTCAAGATCCAATCCTGATTAATCGGCCGGTAGTCGTTACGCCGCTCGGTACTCGTCTTTGCCGCCCTTCGGAAATAGTGCTGGATATTCTTCCGGAAGGTCAGAAAGGAGCGTTTACCAAAGAGGATGGCGAGAAGGTCATTGACGAAACGGGAAAGCGGGTTAGGTAATCTGTCCACTTCAAGATATCGGACGCCTGTTTAATCTACGAGGGCGTCCGCTTGCCGTTCACTAAAGACCTCCAGCCTACTAACCCCGTCCGCATTATGCTATGAGAGGAAAAACTGTGGTGTTGGCTGCATTACAACTGCGTAATGTCACCATTAATACCTTCTTTACCCAGTTTATAGCGCAACATAATCTCTTCATGAAACACCTTGTTGAAGCCGGTTACGAACCAGATGCTTCTCGACGATCCTCTAAGGATGGTTGTGGGCTATCCGTAAAAAGAGCCGGGTATGCCCGGCTCTTTTTTAGCTGATTTCGAAATCTTTTAATTCTCCACCTTCAGCAATCAGATTTGAGATCCGCTTCGGCATTCGCCCCTGACCTGACCATGTTTTTGACTCTCCAGTTTCGTCAGTATATCGATACTTCGCGGGGCGGGGGGAGCGCGTCCTTTTAGCCTTACCCGGAGAGCCAATAGCAGCTAAAAGTTCGGAGGGGTCGATACCCTCATCAAGCATCATCTGACGAAGTGTTTCCAGTTTATCGCGGCGCTGACTTTCATTTGCAAGACGTAATGTCTCTTCTTCTCGTCGTTCTATAAGAATAATTTTAAATTTTTCCAGAACATCTTCCAGTACATCTAATGACATTTCACGAGTCTGAGAACGTAAGGTACGGATATTGTTTAACTGTGTAAGAGCATCTGACATAAAGAGACCTTTTAAAGTTTTTTCGTTATTCAGCAAATACCAATGTCGACGCTTGCTCATCAACCCGATTTTTCTTACTGAGCATTTTAATCCGATTGGTACATATTGTTATTAACGAGGTTTAGACTACTTATATAAATCTCTTATCTCAAGACAAAATTAAGAAGAATGTGCAAGAACTAAATTACAACTCCTACGAAATGTCCATGCATTTTTGAAGGTACTTAAAACTATGATGCCAGGAGTCATCCGGAGAGCCTTTTTATACCCTCATAACTTATTGCTTTAGTCACACCTGATAAGATTTAAAATGAGGAGAGACAGCGCCGCCACTTAGCAAGGTTTTCACAAATGGCAAGATGGCACGCAGGGGGGAGACACCTGCATTTTGTCAGAGGGTAGCGAATTACTCTCTCTTTATAGAGACGTTTCTAAAAAAGTGTAATGTAAAAAAAAGCCTGCTGTTAGCAGGCCATAAATGCTTTTAACTCATTTTTTGTTCGATTCTGATAAATAGGGTAAGCATGCAATTAAACGTGGAGCAGAGAGCATGACAAAAATTCTATAAATATTTCCTGGCCGCATCAAGTATCTCCTGTGACGTTAACTCCCTGTCAGTAGCCACGTAAACAATACCATGATCGCCAGTTAAGGAAGGAAAACCTGCAGACATAATCCGAAGATGTGTTTCTTCACCGTTTGGATATTCCTGCCTGATAGAGGATATACCTTCCAGAACGGTCATGACTTTACAGGATTCAGCATTAAAGAAAACAAGGACTTTAATCATATTCTATTACCCTGTTCTCTCGTGGATATTAACTGGCAGATGCCATTAAGGTCAAAGCCATTACGCACTTCTTATTTAACATGTGGTTAGCTTGTGCTTTTAGACTTTTTATGCAGTAGTACTGCACTTCATCACATCGCTTAGCATACTCATAATTTTGAAAAATATGCTGATCAGATATTAAGAATAAACGACTTTCATCTGATTTAAGTTATGGATCTGTCTACTCAGGAATAATCCTTCATCGTTATCGCAGACCCACAATGATTTATTTATCGCAAAGTGTTACATTTGCAGCAGCAGGACCCTTGTCTCCGCGGTGAATGGCGAATTCAACTTTCTGACCTTCAAATAAAGTTTTAAAGTTGTCGCCATTAAGTGCAGATAAATGGACAAAGATATCTTTGCTGCCATCAAGAGGAGAGATGAAGCCAAAACCTTTGTCTTCGTTAAACCATTTAATCAGGCCCATAATTCTCGAGGTCATACTGACTCCGTTATACATGATTGTATTGATAGTAAACGTATAAGATTAAACGTATGGACTCAAAAGAGGGGATGTCAACGATAGCGCCTGGTAATGAGAACTGCCCGGAAAATTTCTAACTTTCATTAGTACATCGAACTGATGGGATTCATTAAGACACAGGGAATCGATATAAGCAAATTATCTTTTAGCCGTCCAGAGGTCCTGTAGGGAAAATAAAAGTGGCTGAATGCCATTTTCAATGTATAGTCTTTAAGTGTTTTCAATAAGGAATTGACTTGTCCCATAAAATGACAGGAATTGTCAAAAGCTTTGATATTCTTAGTGGTAAAGGCCTCATCATCCCATCTGATGGACGAAAAGACGTTCTGCTTCACATTTCAGCCGTTAACTCTCGCTAATCAGAATTACTCATCCCTGGAAGCCGCATAGAGTCTTGCCGGATAAACGGTCTCAGGGGGCCTGTGGCTGCGAACATTTATCTTTCCTGATTTTCAGTATGTCAAAATAGATAGATTAAAACTTAACCACATGTGGTACGGTGAAGCTCATTCATTGAAAGGTTAATGGTTATGTCTGTTATCAATTACGCAATGAAATTCTTCAGCAGTGCGTCTACTGCCACTGCTGCCTGTCCTGTTTGTGGCTTAAAATCAGTACAACCGTTGTCAAAAATCCGGCTCAACCAAACCATGCTTTGCCCCGGATGTAAGGCTCTGTTTATCTCCCGAGGCTAGTTCGACCAAAATCGCAGAACAGAGCTCATGTCCTATACTTATGTTAGATTCCGGCAGCTGTTAAATCCCTGATGCCTGACGCCCATCCTGAGAGAACGTTTCTGAACTGATTTCGCAACTGCTCCTGCGCGCTAACGTCGCATCAGAGCAATGCTATGAAAATGATCCCCAGAGCGTGGTTTAACCGCTCCCGTATTCTGATGAATGCTGCCGAAAACATAACGTTTTCGGCGAACGATCCTGCCGGTGAAAGCTCGCCGCGGTCAGAACTCTTTTCGACCGTCCAGATGGAACGCTACGGCCAGAAGCTGGCGCGGACTCATAAAGTATCACCGGATAGGCATCCTTATTATCTTCTGAAACGGCTTGGCGACAATGAGGCCGTCATTACCCAAAACTGCTATGAGCTTAACGCGGGTAAAAAGACCAGTATCATGCCCGCCGGTGAATGGCTGCTGGACAATTATTATCTGATTGAGGAACAAATCCGCACTGTCCGCCAGCATCTGCCGAAAAGCTTTGGCAAAGGTCTTCCGTCGCTGGTATCGCCGTTGAATTGCCCACGAATTTATCATATTGCATCAGAGGCCATTGCTCACGGCGATGGCCGCTGGGATGCCGCCAGCCTGACCAGCTATCTCACTGCCTATCAACAGGTGACGCCGCTGACGCTGGGTGAAGTCTGGGCGTTACCGGGAATGCTGCGCCTTGCGCTGATTGAAAATCTTCGTCGTATCAGTATGGAAGTGATAAAAGCGCAGCAGAACAGAAACCTTGCTGATACGTGGATAACAAGGATTGTCGAATGTGCAGAGAGTGCGCCTGGTGATTTAATCATGGTGGTTGCCGATATGGCGCGCTCCCGACCTCCGTTAACCAGTGCGTTTGTCGCAGAGCTGGTGCGGCGCCTGCAGGGGCATGGCAACGCGCTGTCGTTACCTCTGACCTGGGTTGATCAGTGCCTTCGGGAACAGGGGATCACCACTGACGTTCTCATACATAGTTTCAATCAGCAGCTTGCCGCCAGCCAGCTGTCCGTCAGTAACAGCATCGCGGGCCTGCGTTTATTGAGTGAAACGGACTGGGCTGATTTCGCCGAAACGATAAGCGTTGTCGAACAGGCATTACGCAATGATCCTGCCGGCATCTATCCCCGGATGCATTTCAATACCCGGGATCATTACCGGCACGTAGTTGAGGTTCTGGCCAGAGACAGCGGTCTCAGCGAGCCTGAGGTTGCTGAGAAGGCGCTGGCGTTTTCAGAGGAAAAAGCGCCTGATACACCGGAACATCATGTTGGTTATTATCTTGCGGGCGAAGGTCGACAGGCGCTGGATATTCATCTCCTGGCAGACGCCTCAAGGCTCATACGCTTGCGGCACAGTTTCAACAGAATAACCCTGCTGTCATGGCTTGGAAGCCTGGCGTTGCTGACAACCGCAGCGACCGCAGCAATATTGCACGAAACCGCCATGCAGGGCGCAGACTGGCTATTGATCGCGGTGATATTACCTCTGATTATCGCATTAACTCAGTTAATGAGCGATTTGCTCAGTGATGCAACCACCCGTTTTCGCGTTCCTCGACCCTTGCCGGGGATGGATTTTTCAGCCGGTATTCCCGCTGACAGTGCCACCATGTTAGTCATTCCCTGCATGTTGACCAGCCACGAAAGTTTCAGCCAGCTCCTCACCAGTCTTGAAGTCTGCTGGTTGGGGAATGAAAACGAAAATCTCAGGTTCGCGCTGCTCACTGATTTTGCTGATTCTGAAAATGAACCCTCGCCGGAAAGTCACGCACTGCTCAGACAGGCTATCGCCGATACGCAGGCGCTTAATCGCCGCTACCCCTCCGGCCGACCACGTTTTTATCTGTTACATCGCCAGCCTGAATGGAACCCCTCGGAAGGCGCGTGGATGGGCTATGAACGCAAGCGGGGAAAACTGGCGTTACTGAACAGCTGGTTGCGCCATCCCGGAACGCAATTCGTCAGCGTTGCAGAGATGCCTGCCCACCTTTTACCGGGTCACATAAAATACGTCATTACCCTGGACAGCGATACGGTGCTCCCGCGCGATACGGCACACAAACTCGTCGCGACGATGGCGCATCCGCTGAATACGCCTGAGTATGATCCGGTACGCCAGAGGGTTGTCAAAGGATTCGGTATTTTACAGCCCGGTCTTGCGGAGGAGATACCACGCAACGGTCAGGGGCGTTACGCAGCCCTGCGCAGCAGCGTACCGGGCAATAACCCTTATTCGATGATGTCTTCGGATATTTATCAGGATCTCTTTGGGGAAGGCTCGTTTGTGGGCAAAGGGATTTACGATGTTGATATTTTTATGCAGGCCACTACGAACATCTGCCCGGAAAATCTGGTACTCAGCCACGATCTGCTTGAAGGATGCTATGCACGTTCGGGTCTGCTGAGCGAGGTGTTACTGTACGAACAGTACCCTAATAATTATCTGTCGGATGTTGCACGACGTTCACGCTGGATCCGGGGTGACTGGCAACTGCTTAACTGGCTAAAACCACGCGTCAGAAAAGCCGATGGAACCCGGGTCAGGAATCCGCTGACCGCGCTTTCTTACTGGAAATTACTCGATAATCTACGTCGCAGTCTGGTCGCCCCCTCCTTACTGATATTGCTGTTCTTCACTCTGCTTTGGGTACCCAATCCGGTTTACTGGCTGGGCATACTGTTGCTGATATGGTTGTTGCCAGCCATCCTCTGCATTAGCCACGACCTTCTGCATAAACCTCTGCGTCGCCGCGTGAAGTCGCATCTGTTACTGGTGGGGGCGGGCGCGCTAAAGCGTCTGTCAGGTATCAGCCTTAATTTTGCGATACTGCCGCACGAAGCCGGATATTCGCTGAAAGCGATCGCCGTGACGCTATGGCGACTGGGGATAAGCAGGCGTCACCTCAGCCAGTGGGTCAGCCACAGCCAGGACAGCAGTCAGGCCAGACCCACTGTTGCACGTTTTTATCAGGCGATGTGGCTGAACGCTGCCGGTGGCGTGGCGCTGACAATACTGACCGGACAATTTGCCCCACAGCTGCTGGGGATTGCGTTACCGATCGGTTTGGTATGGTGTGTGGCACCGCTGCTGATGAGCTGGCTGAGTCGCCAGCCCGTGCGAAAGGTTTTTTCGCCTAATCAGGAACAAAAACAGCTGTTACGCCAGACAAGCCGTGAAATCTGGGCTTTTTTTGAAACATTTGCCACAGCAAAAGAGAACTGGCTTCCGCCTGATAATTATCAGGAAATACCACAACCGACGGTGGCACACCGAACTTCTCCTACCAATATTGGTCTTTCACTTATGGCTAACCTGACGGCATGGGACTTTGGCTACCTGCCTGGCGGAGAGGTGCTCCGGCGCGTGTCGCTCACGCTCGACACGATGGATAAAATGGAGCACTACCGGGGCCATCTCTACAACTGGTATGACACCCGTACGCTGGTCCCCCTCAGTCCACGCTATATCTCCAGCGTCGACAGCGGCAATATGGCCGGGCATTTATTGACCCTGCGTGCAGGCCTGTCCGCCATGCGTCATCAGCCTGTTTTAAGCAACCAACAGATACTGGCAGGACTGAACGATACGCTGGATATTCTGGAAAAACAGTGGGGTAAGAACCCACCTGACAGCCTGAGACTGCTGCACAAGCATTGCCTGAACGCGGTGTCGCTCTCTCCGCAGGCGCTTTTCAGCGAACTGAAAAGCATGCGCACCCAGTGCAACCATCTGACCAGCGCATGTCATCAGGGATCTCCTCTTCAGATGCGCTGGGCTGGACATCTGGAGCATCAACTGGTTCAGCTTTGCCATGAGTGGTCTCTGTTGCTTGGCTGGTTGCCTGCATCCTGGAATGAACAGACGCTGCCGACGCTGAGCGAGCTTGCCCGTCCGACATTAACCGGTACAGGAACGCCTCCGGCGTCAGTGGCGGAGCAGGCCCGAATGCGACTCAATATTATCACCGAGCTGGAACAGCGGCTGGATGAGCATGCCCGGATGGATTTCGCCTTTCTGTACAGTGAAGCAACCAGTCTGCTCAGCGTCGGTTATAACTGTGACACCAATATGCCTGACAAGAGCCACTACGATCTCCTGCCGTCTGAAATCCGCCTGACCAGTTTTCTTGCCATTGCGACTAATCAGCTGCCTCTTAAAAGCTGGTACGCGCTGGGTCGATTGTTTACCACGATTGATAATGAAACTGCCCTGATGTCATGGAGCGGATCCATGTTTGAATATCTGATGCCGAATCTGGTGATGCCCACCTGGCCCGGCAGCCTGCTCGATGAAATGAGTCAGTCGGCGGTTATGCGCCAGATTCACTGGGGGAAAGAACGCGGGGTACCATGGGGTGTTTCAGAATCTGGCTATCATGCTTTTGATGTTCAGCATAATTATCAGTATCAGGCATTTGGCGTACCGGGGCTCGGTCTACGCAGGGGACTTGCCGATGACATGGTTGTCGCTCCTTACGCCACGCTGCTGGGGCTGATGGTTTCACCGCAGAAAGCTTGTGAGAACCTGTTCAGGCTGCAAAAAAATGGTGCATGCGGAGAATACGGTTTTTATGAAGCGCTGGACTATACCCCCTCACGTCTTGCAACCGGTCAGCTCTATGCGGTGGTACAGTCCTGGATGGCGCATCACCAGGGTATGGCATTTCAGGCGCTGGCTCATGTGCTGCTTGATGCCCCCATGACTGAACGCTTTATGTCCAGTACGGTATTCCGGTCAGCGAGTCTGCTGTTACAGGAGCGCGTGCCGGATGCGGTCGATCTGTACAGTCCGCGCCGTCATTTTGAATCTCATGAGGGCATGGTCAAACCCGTTCGCTATGAACCCCGTATTTTCTATAGCGTGGATACCCCCGCCCCGGATATTCAACTCCTGTCCAACGGCCATTATCATCTGATGTTGACCGCGGGCGGCGGCGGTTACAGTCGCTGGAATGATATTGCACTAACGCGCTGGCGCAGTGATACCACCCGTGATAACTGGGGAGCATTCTGCTACATCCGCGATACCCAGACGGGAGATGTGTGGAGCAATACCTGGCAACCAACAGGCTACACCAGCGGACAAGACGAGGAAGTGTTGTTCACCGATGCGGGGGCAGAATTCAGACGCAGCTTAGGGGGACTCAGCGTCAAAACTCAGGTGGTGATCTCTCCGGAGGATGATGTTGAATTGCGACGGCTCACACTGATTCATCGTGGTCGCAAGCCTCGCTCTCTGGAGCTGACAACCTATGCTGAAGTGGTACTGGCACCTGATGCCAGCGATCTGGCACACCCGGCATTCAGCAATTTGTTTATTCAGACTGAGCTGGCTCCTGAGCGTGACGCTATTCTTTGCCACCGGCGGCCGCGCTCACCGGATGAACCGGGCCCTTGCCTGTTTCACATGATGGTGGTGCACGGCGATAACCGACATAACGTGTCGTTTGAAACGGACAGGGCAAGGTTTATTGGACGTGGCAGAAACCCTGCGAATGCACAGGCAATAGAGACGGGAGGGATGCTAGGCAACACGTCGGGCTCGGTGCTGGATCCGATACTGGCAATTCGCAACGCCATTATTCTGCAGCCGGGGCAGCCGGTTACGATTGATATCATTTATGGCATCAGCGAGACCCGTCAGCAGAGCTTGGCGTTGCTGGAGAAATATCGCGATTACCCTATCGCCGATCGCGTCTTTGAACTGGCCTGGTCTCACAGTCTGGTGGTATTGCGCCAGATGAACGCCAGTGAAGATGATGCCACGTTGTTCAATAGTCTCGCCAGCGCTGTGCTTTACCCTGTCCAGGAGCTGCGCGCCGAAGGCCAGGCGATCGGCCGCAACCGGCGTGGCCAGTCCGGACTGTGGGGCTGGGCAATTTCAGGGGATCTGCCGATAGTGCTGCTGAGTATAACCAGCGAGGAAAGTATCACCTCAGTGACCACACTGATTCAGGCACACCGTTACTGGAGACAGAAAGGGCTGGATGTTGATTTAGTTATCCTGAATAACAGCCCCGGCGGCTACCAGCAGGGATTACAAAATCAGATTATGGAGTTAATTTATGCCGGGTCTGAAGCCAGTCTGCTGGATAAAAAGGGCGGGCTTTTTGTCCGCAACGGTGAGCATCTCTCCGCTGAGGATAAGTTGCTTTTGATGAGCGTGGCCTGTCTTTATCTTGATGACCGCGCAGGGGGGATTAATGAGCAGCTTAACCAGCGTATTCATACCCTGAAATCGCCGGCAAGGGCATTCATTCCGCGTGCTGTGCGCGAGCGTAATCAACATACGGACTGGAGCCCTGATACCAGTCAGTTATGCCATTTCAATGGGTACGGTGGATTTTCTCAGGATGGGCGGGAGTATCAGATCGTCCTTCGGGAAAATGCGCTTACACCGGCTCCCTGGTCGAACATACTGGCAAATTCTCGTTTTGGCAGTGTGATCTCAGAGGCAGGGCAGGCCTATACCTGGTATGAGAATGCCCATGAATACCGGTTGACGCCGTGGGAGAACGATCCGGTGAGCGATCGCAGCGGCGAGGCATTTTACCTGCGCGATGAAGAGAGCGGGGAGTGCTGGTCGCCGACGGCTTTACCTGTTCGCGGACACGGTGATTACCTGACCCGCCATGGTTTTGGCTACAGCGTTTTTGCCCATCGTGAGAGTGGTATAGACAGCGAGTTGACGGTCCTGGTTGCTGAAGAAGATCCGGTTAAACTGGTGCTCCTGACGCTCAGTAACTCTTCGGGACGGACACGTCAACTTTCCGTCACAGGCTATGTAGAGTGGACGCTCGGAGAAACACGAACGCGCTCAGCCCCTCACATTGTGACACATGTGGCCAGAACGCCCGGCGGCTGCGGGATACTTGCGAATAACTTTTATGGTGATAATGGTGGCGGCCGAACTGCATTTTTTGCCGTCAGCGGTAATGACTGTTCTCTGACAGGGGACCGCCGGGAGTTTATTGGCCGTAATGGTTCCCTTCACGCCCCTTCGGCTATGAAACTGCAAAAGCTTTCTGGTAAGACGGGGGCCGGTCTGGATCCCTGCGGAGCGGTGCAATCGGCGGTTACATTAATTGACGGGGACCAGAGGACGTTTATTTTTATCCTCGGCGCAGAGGAGAATGATGTTTGTGCTCAGGAGACGCTGGCCCGCTACATGAACGAGGATACGGTCCGCCAGGAGCTGAACCGGATTCATAATCACTGGCACAATGTTCTCGATAAAATCGTAGTTAACACCCCCGACACGTCCGTAAATTTACTGGTTAATGGCTGGCTGTTGTATCAGACGGTCGCCTGCCGTCTTATGGCCCGGAGTGGCTACTATCAGTCTGGCGGTGCATTTGGTTTTCGCGATCAGCTGCAGGATACGCTGGCTCTGAGCCACGCTGCTCCGGACCGGATGCGTGAACAGATAATACTCTGTGCATCACGGCAGTTTATCGAGGGGGATGTGCAGCACTGGTGGCACCCGCCACACGGCAACGGTGTGCGTACCCGCTGTTCCGATGACTATCTTTGGCTGCCGCTTGCTGTTTGCCACTATGTTGAAACGACGGGGGATATGGATGCACTGGAAATATGTATTCCTTATCTGGAGGGACGCTCGCTTCAGCCTGGTGAAGAGTCTGTCTATGACACGCCGGTCATCAGCGGCACCGAAGAGACACTCTGGTTACACTGCGTCAAAGCTATTCACTATGGACTTCGCTTCGGGGAGCATGGCCTGCCGCTGATGGGGGCTGGTGACTGGAATGACGGGATGAACCGGGTGGGTATCGAAGGCAAAGGTGAAAGCGTCTGGCTGGGCTTCTTCCTGTACGACATTTTGCAGCGGTTTGCAGCGCTGGCGGAGCGCAGGCTGGATGAAAGCGTCGCCGCGATGTGCCGTTCACAGGCTCTGCGCCTGCAAAGTAATCTCGAAGCCCACGCCTGGGATGGGGAATGGTACCGGCGCGGGTATTTTGACGATGGTACTCCCCTGGGATCGAAAACCTCACAGGACTGCCGGATTGATGCGATTGCGCAGAGCTGGTCTGTATTGTCCGGCGCCGCGAGCCCGGGACGGTGCGCAAAGGCCATGCAGGCGCTGGATAAGCACCTTGTGGATAACGAAGGAGGGCTGATCAAACTGTTAACGCCTCCTTTCGACGGACACGGTCCAAATCCGGGCTACATACAGGGGTACCTGCCCGGCGTGCGGGAAAACGGAGGGCAGTATACGCATGGCGCCATCTGGGCAGTGATGGCCTTTGCCCGAATGGGGAATGCCGAACGAGCCTGGCAACTCTGGTCAATGCTCAGTCCTATAAATCATACCCTGAATGCGGACTCTGTCGGGATTTATAAAGCTGAGCCTTATGTCATGAGTGCTGATGTCTACAGCGTCGCTCCCCATACCGGACGTGCAGGGTGGAGCTGGTATACCGGTTCCGCAGGCTGGGCCTGGCGTTTACTTACCGAGGAATTACTGGGGATAAAACGTTCCGGCACTGACTTTAGTGTTCATGCCAGGTTACCGGATGAGTGGTCGTCTTTTTCTATGGCATATCAATATGGTGAAAGCCATTATCAGATTAGTGTTTCACGCGGCGATGCAGAATATTGCGTGACGCTGGATGGCGTTCTCCTCCCTGATGACAGAATACCGCTGAAGGATGATGGACAAAACCATACGGTTGAGATCATTCAGAACTGACACTGATCCCGGAGGTGCATTAACGTCTGCCGTTAATGCGCTGATTATCCCTGAGAACATCAATCGCAGTCTGCATGGCGATTTTGTCATCCCGCCTTTTTTGTTTGTCCTGCATGACCTGAAGGTATTCCAGCAAGGTGCGGGTATTAATCGGTCGGCCCTGTTTACCCACAGCCAGCACGGCTTCGCCAAGAATAATTTTCACAGGCGGTAGTTGTGCCGGATACCAGTCAAGGGTGTCTTCTGATTTCATCTTAAATTTCTCACGGAAGGGTAGTGTATCATAAATAAGACGTTCAATTTTCAATATCTGATATCCTGATTCAGACACAACTTAACATAACTTATGCCAGTTATTTTTATATTAAAGCGTATAATAATTACTGTATTCCTCAGGGAATTATTTATGCCTTATACAAATAGGCTCAGGTATTTTAAAGAAAGACCGGTTCATGTTGCCTGCTCGGTATGTGCACACAGAGCCGATCAGAAAGCAGGTAAACTAAGAAAAGATGCGGTTCTTGAGTGCCTTGCCTGCCGACTGTTGTTCAGACCTTCAGAATGCTGGTGTATCGGCGGCTGATCAACTTCTGCCACTTAACGTCAGTGATGTCGGAAAATGACAACATTCCTCCTGTACTGCTGTTGTCGAGGGTATGATAATGAAATCTAAAAAATCTGTTTTTATTGAAGGGCATATCATGTCGAACAGCTGTCACGGACAGCCTGGCCAACCTTTCTGTATTCACCGGGTCAGGTTTAGTAATGGTAAATATGCGATTATTCGGGTGGCATCCGGGATATGTTTCAAACCAGGCGAAATTATTCAACGAAACGATTGTGAGTGGTTTTATAAACTTACCAAAATTCGGCTTCTTTCTTTTGAGTACCTTGATGATGATGAATCAAGAAGACAATTCCTTGAGTATCAATGATAAAACCATGGATTTATAACAGAATAAATTTGCTGGCTTACAATTCACCCCTGGCTCTTTAAATTATTCACCAGTCATTGGAAAATATTTTTTCCTGAATTTAGATGGATTTAAATTATCTAAAACAAAATGTATCGCTAAAGACGAATTGCCTCATTGTTTTCCTTTTGCGTTATAACCTTCATTAGCATTAAGGAAATTTATGGCACAGACTTTTACTCATAATTTACTTCATCCTCGCCACTGGCTTACCTGGTCTGGTTTGGGTCTGCTGTGGCTTCTCGTTCAACTTCCTTACCCGTTTTTACATACTCTGGGCTCTGGCCTTGGAAAAATATCCAGACCCTTTCTGAAACGCCGGGAACGGATTGCGATTAGAAATATCGAACTGTGCTTTCCCGAGATGACACCGTTTGCCCGGAGCCAGATGGTCAATAAAAACTTTGTTTCTCTCGGGCTGGGACTGATGGAAACAGGAATGGCCTGGTTCTGGAGCGATGCGAGAGTCAAAAAATGGTTTGATGTCGAAGGGCTTGAAAACCTGACCGGTGCGACGAGAGGAGTAATGGTTGTCGGGATTCATTTTATGTCCCTTGAGTTGTGTGGAAGAGTTATGGGGTTATGCCATCCTATGATGGCAACATATCGCCCACACAATGATCCATTGATGGAATGGGTACAGACAAAAGGGCGTATGCGTTCAAATAAGGCTATGATTAATCGACGTAATTTATCAGGTTTTGTTCATGCGCTAAAAGCAGGTGAAGCCGTTTGGTTTGCACCAGACCAGGATTATGGGTCTAAAGGAAGCGTTTTTGCACCTTTTTTCTCGGTAAAAAAAGCAGCCACGACGAACGGAACGTATGCTCTGTCAAAACTCGCTGGTGCACACTTGATCACACTTAGCATGATTCGACGTAGCGATAAAAAAGGTTATCACATGTATATCAGCAATCCGTTGTCAGGCTATCCAGGGGAAGACAAGATCGCCGCAGCGGCTTATATGAACAAGATCATCGAGCGTGAAATTCTCCGTGCCCCTGAGCAATACCTGTGGATGCATCGCAGGTTCAAAACGCGTCCTGAAGGCGAAGTCTCTTTATACAAATGAACCACTCTACTTGTCATGAGCCAGAATCTGTCTTTCTTGCCACTGCGTATTTGTAAAAATACGATAAGGAATTTTCGATCGGATTCATGTTAACGATGGCTTGACTGACAGCCAAGGTTAATCAATTGAACTGGTTCGGATTTGAAGGTCCGTTTTTCGCTAAAAGCAGACTGTCAGATTTGATAGTCTGCTGCCAAATAAAACTGTCAGGTCAAGTCTGAGCTAATACAGATAAAGCACCTATGGCTGGCGCTTTTAACTATGTCATCCGACAAGCCTTATACCTCGAATACCATCTCCAAGCATATTTCCACGATCCGCAGCCATTACAAAATCAGCCCACCACTTCATCATCGGGCGGCGCTGCTCAAGGTAATCGCTTCGGTTATAGGCTCGACGTACTTCATTCTTGTCAACATGGGCAAGCGCAGCCTCAATCACATCGGGTGGAAAGCCTTGCTCATTAAGAGCAGTGCTTGCGATAGATCGCAGACCATGTGACACGAGGATACCGCCGAACCCCACCCTCTTAAGCGAAGCATTTACCGTTTGGCTGTTCATTGGCTGAGTGGGCTTCAAACGACTTGGAAAAATGAATTCCCGGTTGCCACTTAACGGTTTCATCATCTCTAATACAGCAATTGCTTCATCTGACAATGGGACGGTATGGTCACGGTTCATTTTCATACGTGATGCAGGGATCTTCCACTCTCGCGAATCCATGTCTATCTCTTCCCAACGAGCCTCTGCCGCTTCGGCAGGGCGGGTTATGGTAAGAAGTTGCCACATGAACAGGCAGCGTGTGGAAAGGCTAATGCTGGCCGTTCGCATCGTCTGCATTAACTGAGGCAGCTGATCCGGACGAATACTGGGCATGTTTTTCTTCTGCGGCTTCTCGAATGCCTTGCCAATATTGACACTGGGAACAGCATCAATCAGGCCCGTGTTTTGGGCATAGATCATGACCTCATTGATGCGTTGGCAAAGGCGACGAACAGTTTCCAGTGCACCTCTGGCCTGTACCGGTTGCACGGCCTGAACCAGCATATGAGCTTTGATATCTGTAACGCTGACGTCACCAATCGCAGGAAAAACATCTCTTTCCAGAGATCGCCAAATGTCCGCTGCATAGTCCTCGGTCACGCTGGCTTTCTTCACATTCCACCAACGTTCTGCCACGAGTTGGAAAGTATTAGTTTTGGCTTCAAGCAAACTACGCAGTTGTTCTTGCTGATGTTCCTGGGGATCGATTTGTTTCACAAGGAGAGAACGGGATTCTGCCCGATAGCTTCGAGCATCGGCAAGCGTAACTGACGGGTAGGGGCCAATGCTCTTTTTCGCTCACTTCTTGGTCACGGGGCGAATGTAGCGAAATTGCCAGATTTTACTCCCGCTGGATTTGATCAGTAGCTCAAGGCCATCGCCATCATAGAGCACATAGTCCGCTTCCTTGGGTTTGGCAGATTCGATTTCCTTAACGGAGAGAGGTTTGGTTTGTCTTGCCATTGCCAGATTTCCATAGTTTTAGGCACCTCAAAACAATATAGCTTTATGAGGTGCCTAACAAGGTGCCTAAAAGGTTCGGATTTAATTAGTTCTCTTCGGACTTCGCGGGACAAATTGAGGGCACAAAAAAGCCCGCAGGGCTTGCGCCGTGCGGGCTCTTAGGACTTCATCGGATGACTCTGGTAATCACCGATGGAGAATTTTGGTGGAGCTGGCGGGAGTTGAACCCGCGTCCGAAATTCCTACATCCTCGGCACTACATGCTTAGTCGGTCTTTACATTCGCCTGGCAGCTGCGGACAGACACGCCACTGACAGACTAGCCTGATTGGATTTAACGCTTCAGCCCCAGGCTAGGCATCCACGCGATCTCTTTTGGGTTTGACCTCTCTTGATCCCCGTCCTAAGAGCGGAGGCTAGGGAGAGAGGACACCTTCAGTTTCTTAGGCTGATTAAGCTGCGATTGCAGCAGGTGCGTAGTTTTCGTCGTTTGCGACTATTTTTTTGCGGCTTTTTTACGAGGCCAACCGCACCTCGGCATGCACCTTGGGTTTCGCGAATCCCGTCGAGTCCAGAATCAGCCCCAAGACTTCTAATACTAGCTAAAAATCAGCTGAGAATCCAGTGCTTAACGCTTGGAATTCTTCATAATACGCGCTTTATCCATCTGCCATTCGCGATCTTTGATGTCTGCGCGCTTGTCGTGCTCTTTCTTACCGCGCGCCACGCCAATTTTGAGTTTGGCCCAGGCGTTCTTCCAATAAATGGAGAGTGCGATAATGGTGTAGCCTTCGCGGTTCACGCGCCCGTAAAGCGAATCCAGCTCGCGCTGATTCAAGAGCAGTTTACGGTTGCGCGTTGGGTCGCACACCACGTGGGTGGAGGCGACAGCGAGCGGCTGAAAGGTCGCGCCAAACAGGTAAGCTTCGCCGTCACGCAGTAAGATATAGCTGTCACTGATGTTGGCTTTGCCGGCGCGGAGAGATTTGACTTCCCATCCTTGTAACGACAGCCCCGCTTCAAACTCTTCTTCAATGAAGTATTCGTGGCGTGCGCGTTTATTGAGGGCAATCGTGGCTGAACCGGGTTTGTGGGCTTTTTTCTTCGTCATAGTGCGGCGTAGTCTACATCACTCTGTCTGTGGGCGCATCCGCTGTCCTGCGGGGCGATAAAAACAGCCTATTTTAGCACAGCTGGCAACACCGTGAATTTTTGTTTGCGGGCCAAAAATGCTATTATTGAACGGTTTTTTGATGAACAGGAACCATTATGGCCCAGATTAGCCGTTCGGCGTTGGTCCCCTATAGCGCCGAGCAGATGTACCGGCTCGTGAATGACGTGGATGCTTATCCTGAATTTCTTCCGGGCTGCACCGGCAGTCGCGTGTTGGATAACAGCGGAAACCAAATGACGGCGGCGGTAGATGTCTCTAAAGCAGGCATCAGTAAAACCTTCACTACGCGCAATACCTTGACCGATAATCAGAGCATTCATATGCAGCTGGTTGATGGACCATTTCGCAAGCTGACCGGTGGCTGGCAGTTTACCTCGCTGGGTGACGATGCCTGCAAAGTGGAGCTGAGCCTCGACTTTGAATTTACCAATATGCTGGTCGAAATGGCGTTTGGTCGCGTGTTTAAAGAGCTGGCTAACAGCATGGTTCAGGCGTTCAGCCAGCGGGCAAAAGAGGTCTACCGTGGCTAAAGTCCACGTTGAAGTCGTCTATGCGCTGCCGGAGAAGCAATACCTTCATCCGGTGACGTTGGAAGAGGGCGCCACGGTGCAGCAGGCGATTGAGGCATCCGGCGTGCTCTCGCTGCGCAAGGACATCGATCTGGCAGTCAACAAGGTGGGCATTTATAGCCGACCGGTCAAGCTGGGTGATGTGGTGCAGGAGGGCGATCGCGTAGAGATTTATCGCCCTCTGATTGCCGATCCGAAAGAGCTACGACGGCAGCGCGCCGAGCGATCAGCGGAAAAAAAAGCGTAAACGCAGACCATGAAAAAGGCGCCTCAGGCGCCTTTTTTGCATCAAACTCAGTTTTGGTTGCCGGTCAGGGCGGGCTTGTTATCAATGTTGACCAGCGTGCCGTTAGCATCGAAGGTCAGCGTCAATGTCTGCTGTTTCACGCGCTCATGCCCTGGCTCCTGGCGGAAAACGTAATACCATACGTTGCTGCCAAACGGATCGTGCATCATCGGTGTACCGAGCGTGTAGGCAACCTGCTGCTGTGTCATGCCGGTATGAATTTTTGACACATCGTTGGCGACCAGGTAGTTACCCTGGTTGATATCCGGACGATATACAACACGTTCCAACGTTGAGCATCCGGCGGTCGTCATCAATATTACCACTGCCGCGGCAGTCAGCATTTTACAGCGCATCTATACATTCCTTTTTTGGGCCAAACACCTTTAGCAGGCTGTTTTATTGCCATCAAATTCTGAACTCTGTTACGGCAGGTTTATTACGTGGCCACGTTTCCTGGCCTCATCAAGCTCAGCACACTGCGTATCGTCTCTGATTTTCGGGCACATGAGCATCGAAACGGACACGCTGCGCCTGGCTGTTTTCAAGACTTCAGGTAAAACTGAACGCCGATGATAATAAACCTTTTCCTCGTTGGGAACCTCTACAGAGCAAGCATATGACCACCAAGCCGGAAAAAAGTGCGATGTTACGCCGCTAAAAGTTCCTTGGCGTTCGCCAGCGTATTGCGCGTCACCTCGCTGCCGCCAAGCAGGCGAGCAAGTTCTTGCAGGCGCGCCCGCTTATCAAGCGGCTGCATGTGGGTTTCCGTCATGGCGCCGTCTGTCTCTTTGCTCACAAAGAAGTGATGATGCCCACAGCCTGCCACCTGCGGCAGGTGGGTAACGCACATCACCTGCGTGGATTCGCCCAGCTGGCGCAGCATCTTGCCCACCACGGCGGCGGTCGGGCCGCTGATGCCCACATCCACTTCATCGAAAATCATCGCCGGCGTTTCCATTTTCTGCGCGGTGATGACCTGAATCGCCAAAGCAATACGCGAGAGCTCACCGCCCGACGCCACTTTGCCCAGCGGCTGCAACGGTTGACCGGGGTTGGTGGTCACGCGGAAATCGATGCGCGTTGCGCCTTCCGCCGTAAGCTGATCCGCGTTGAAATCCAACACAATGGCGAACTGGCCGTGCGGCATTGCCAGCGTGCGCATGCTTTCGGTGATCAGCTGGGTTAACTCCTGCGCTGCGCGTTCACGGCGCTGGTGCAGCTGTTCCGCACTGGCAACGGCGGCGTTGTAGTGCGTGGTGACGTCAGCTTGCAGGCTCTCTTGATCGCTCTCTTGCTGGTTAAGCTGCTCGGCTTCATCCAACAGCTGCTGGTGCAGGGCGGGCAGCGCTTCAGGCGCCACATGGTGCTTGCGCGCCAGCGAGATTTGCCGTGACAGGCGCTGCTCAAGTTCATACAGGCGATTGGGATCGAGATCGAGACGCTCGCAGTAGTGACGCAGCTCATCGCTGGCCTCGCTCAGTTGAATCGCGGCGTCTTCCAGCATGGATGCGATGCCGCTGACTTTGTCATCGAGCGAGGCCAGCTCTCCCAGCAGGTTGCGCGCGCTGTAAAGCAAGCTCTGCAGATTGGTGTCGTCGCTGTCGGCCAGCATCTGCAGCGCTTGCTGACTGGTAGAGAGCAGTTGGCCGCTGTTGGCAAGGCGCTTGTACTCTTCATCAATCTGTTCAAATTCGCCCGCCTGCGGGGCAAATTCATTGAGTTCTTTCAGCTGGTACTGCAGCAGCTCACGACGCGCTTCGCGTTCCTGAGAGAGCTGCTGGTGCTGCGCCAGCGCGCGGCAGCTCTGGTGCCAGCGTTGGTAACGCTGACGCATGTCGCTGAGCAGGTCATCGTGCGCGGCATAGGCGTCGAGCAGGTGCTTCTGGTGATCGGGCTTCAGCAGCAGCTGATGCGCATGCTGGCCGTGAATTTGAATCAGCAGTTGGCCCAACTCGCGCAACTGCGACAGCGGCACCGAGGTGCCGTTAATGAAACCACGTGAGCGGCCGTCGGCGCTCACCACGCGGCGCAGCAGGCACTCATTGCCGTCATCAAGTTGATTTTCTACCAGCCAGCGCTGGGCGGAAGGGGAGGATTTAAGCTGGAACCGGGCGCAAAGATCGGCGCGGTTAGCCCCCTGACGCACCATATCTGCTTCGGCACGACCGCCAAGGCACAGGCCCAGCGCATCGATGGCAATGGATTTTCCCGCGCCGGTTTCGCCCGTGATCGCGGTCATACCCCGTTGGAAGTCGATCTCGAGTTCACGGACGATAGCAAAGTTACTGATGGTCAGTTGTGCCAGCATAAGTCACCTGTATGTAAAAACAGATATGGTTTTTCATACAGTATAAACTGGTTTTTTATCCAGTAAAGTGGCGAAGCGGGGTTTTCAAAACAATTTTTTTGACCAGCCGAGTTTTGAGCTTAAGGTATTAAAATAGTTATAATTTTTAGGGTGGATCAGATTAAGGTGATGGCTACTACGACGAATCAACACCTCTTCTCCCTCCTGAATGGGTAACGCAATCTGGCTGTCACAGCTGATTTCAAGATCGCTGCGCAGCGAAGAGAAACGCAAACGGATGGTGCTGCTGCTATTGATCACCAGCGGGCGGGCTGAGAGCGTATGCGGGAACATCGGCACCAGCGTAATCGCCTCCAGTGACGGCGTGAGAATGGGGCCGCCCGCAGAGAGCGAATAGGCGGTTGAACCGGTTGGCGTAGAGATAATCAGGCCGTCAGAGCGCTGTGAAAACGCGAACACCTCATCGATATACACCTCAAATTCAATCATGTGAGCCACTTTACCGGGGTGCAGCACCACTTCATTGATCGCGCTGCCAATGCGCGGGGAGCAGGCATCTTTACAGACCTGCGCCTCCAGTAAAAAACGGCTTTCCACGAAATAGTCGCCCTGCAGGACATCATCCAGCTGCTGCTGGGCATTATCAGGATCGAGATCGGTCAAAAAGCCCAAATTGCCGCGGTTAATGCCAATCACCTTGATGTCATAGCGCGCCAGCACGCGCGCCGCGCCGAGCATATTGCCATCGCCTCCGACAACAACGGCGAGATCCGCACGCTGTCCGATGTCGGCAAGCGTGCCGGTTTCGACATCCTTAAGATTCAGCTCCCGCGCGATTTGCTGTTCGACAATCACCCGATAACCTTTGCCGGTCAGCCAGCGCCAAAGCATTTCGTGCGTGGTCAGTGCCGTGGGATGACGCGGGTGGCCAACAATCCCAATGCAATTAAAATGTGTATTCATTTAGCGGGCGTTCCTCGTAAGCCAAAACGGCCAGGCAATGTGATGGGTTCACTTGAAACCGTCAAACTGATCCCCATAATAAGCCAACCAGCGAGATGAATGTGCAAAACGCGGAGAAATTCATGAGTAGTAAAGAACAGAACACCCCAAATGAGCAAGTCTCTGAAGAGATGGAACAGCAGCAAGCGCAGCAGCACGAGGACGCCGAGACAACATCGGAGGTGGATCCGCGTGATGAGCGTATCGCACAGCTTGAAGCTGAATTAGCCCAGTCGCAAACCGGCGTGCGCGAAGCACAGCTGCGTGCTCAGGCTGAGATCGAAAATATCCGCCGTCGCGCCGAAATGGACGTTGAGAAAGCGCACAAATTTGCGCTGGAAAAATTTGCCAACGAATTGCTTCCGGTCATCGATAGCCTGGAGCGCGCGCTTGAAGTGGCAGACAAAGAGAACGCAGAGCTCGCCTCCATGGTTGAAGGCATTGAGCTGACGCTGAAATCCCTGCTGGGCGCGGTACGTAAGTTCGGCGTTGAAGTGGTCGGTGAAACCCATGTGCCTTTCAATCCGGATGTGCACCAGGCCATGTCGATGATTGAGTCTGACGAAATGGCCCCTAACCACGTATTGATGGTGATGCAGCGCGGCTACACCCTTAACGGGCGTCTGTTGCGTCCCGCCATGGTTGCTGTGACCAAAGCCAAAGGCTAAACGCCTGTGAATACATCAACAACGGCCGCCCTGTGCGGCCGTTGTTGTTTTAGGGCAAGACCGGCGTCCAGTCGATGGGGCGTTGACCCGCCTGCGTCAGTAGGGCGTTCGCCTGCGAAAAATGCTTACAGCCAAAAAAGCCCCGATGCGCAGAAAGCGGCGACGGGTGCGGCGCTTTCAGTACATGATGGCGCTTCGCATCAATGATGCTGCCTTTTTTTTGCGCATGAGAGCCCCACAGCAGGAAAATCACGCCTTCACGGTGCGTATTAATGGCGCTAATCACATTGTCCGTGAAGGTTTCCCAGCCGAGGCGCGCATGGGAATGGGCTTTGCCCGCTTCAACGGTGAGCACGGTGTTCAGCAGCAGCACCCCTTGTTTGGCCCAGCTTTCCAGAAAACCGTGCTGCGGGCGCGTGAAGCCGGGGATATCCTGTTCCAGCTCCTTATACATATTCAGCAACGACGGCGGGATGGCCACGCCAGGCAGCACTGAGAAGGCCAGTCCGTGAGCCTGGTTTGGGCCGTGATAGGGATCCTGGCCGAGAATCACCACCTTGATCTCCCCTAATTCTGTCAGGCGAAACGCGTTAAACACATCTTTCTGTGGCGGATAGACCGTAATGCCCGCCGCGCGCGCCTCGGCTACCGCATGTAACGTTTCCTTGAAGTAAGGTTTCTCTTTCTCTTCTGCCAGCACGTCATGCCAGGTGAGCGTTTCAGCCATGGTTTCCCCCCTCTGTTTTGGTGCACGTAGCTTAACGGTTCGCCCCGCAGAGCAGAAGGGAAAATAGGGCAGGGCCGTTAGAACGCCTCCGTCATCGCCGGCATAACCCTCTGATTGATGCAGGTCAACGCATGCATCTACCCACGATGCTATACCGGAAGCGCGTAGATGTTACGTGCCTTGCGGCCCCTTTCGCGCCGCGCATCGCTTCAGGAGGTTTTCATGATTACCGGCATTCAAATTACTCAAAGCAGCAACCCTGCGCTGCTGCACTCGTTCTGGTTACTGGATGAGGAAAGCGAAGAGGCTCGCTGCCTGTGTGCAAAAGGGGAGTTCAGCGCGGATCAGGTTGTGGCGCTCCGCCAGCTGGGTGAGATAACCTATCGCACGCTTCCCCTGGAGATCACACCCGGCGCGCGCGTTGAGGGCGGTCAGCATCTTAATGTCAATGTGCTGAGACGTGAAACCCTCGAGGATGCCATCCAGCACCCGGAAAAGTACCCTCAGTTGACGATTCGCGTCTCGGGTTACGCGGTGCGCTTTAACGCGCTCACGCCTGAGCAGCAGCGGGATGTGATCACCCGGACTTTTACCGAAAGCCTGTAACTGCGCGGTTGAATAAAAGCTGCGCAGCGTAGAACGGCCTGTTTATGCGCACGGATAACCGCAGCGCGTTGAAAACGGCCAAAAATCACCGTGTCAGCCCGTAATGCGTTCGTTCACGCGCTTTTCATGATGAAAAGGCAAAAAAAATCGCCTCAGAAGAGGCGATTAGGTGAGCGGATGCTGTTTTATTCTGCACCGGACTCTGGCGCGGTGCTACCGCTTGGTTTGCGGCGCTTACCGACATTTTTGGTGTCGCGATGGCGCTTCTTCACCCGCGGTTTTTCCTCTTCCTTCGCTTTGCTCTCTTTACGCTTGGCGAGAGCCTTTTTCGACGGTTTTCCCGTCACTTTGGCGCTCGGCGCACGCGTTTCCGGGCGCAGCTCTTCAATGATGCGCGGTTTCAACGGTTCGTTGATGTAGCGCGCAATTTTGCCCAGCAGCACATGATCATGGGCTTCAACCAGCGAAATGGCGATCCCTTTACGGCCAGCACGCGCGGTGCGGCCAATGCGGTGCAGGTACGTGTCTGCGGTGCGGGGCATATCGAAGTTAATGACGTGAGTCACATCGTCAATATCGATGCCGCGTGCGGCCACGTCGGTGGCTACCAGCACGTTGACGCGACCGTCGTTGATGCGCTTGATGGCCTCATTGCGGTTGGCCTGCACCATGTCGCCTTCCAGATAGCTGCTGCGAATACCCGCTTCGTGCATCCAGGTCACCAGCTCATGAAGACGCTCGCGCTTACGCACAAACACCACGACGCGCTTCGCTTCGGGCTGCTTTAGCAGATGCACCAGCAGCTTGGTTTTGTGTTCGAGGTTGTCAGCGCGGTAGTACCACTGCTGAATTTTCTTGCGCTCGCTCTTGCTGGGATCGGCCTCAATGGCAACGGGCTCGTTCAGCAGACGCTCAGCGAAGCTTTTGATGTTCTCGCCTTCCAGCGTGGCGGAAAACAGCAGGGTCTGTTTACGCCAGCGGGTTTCGCCCGCGATGGTTTCGATATCCTGCGCGAAGCCCATATCCAGCATGCGGTCGGCTTCATCAAGAATTAAGGTTTCGACGGCGCGGCAGTCGAAGTTCTCTTCTTTGATGTATTGCAGCAGACGACCGGTGGTGGCGACCACGATGTCCTGATTTTCGCTGAAGACTTCAGCATGGTTCATATACGCCACGCCGCCGGTGATGGTGGCGATATCAAGGTGTGTGTGCTTGGCCAGCTCACGCGCCTGATCGGCAACCTGCATCGCCAGCTCGCGCGTGGGCGTTAAGATCAAAATACGTGGCGGGCCGGATTTTTTGCGTGGGAAATCGAGCAGATGCTGCAAAGCTGGCAGCAAAAACGCGGCGGTTTTCCCCGTTCCGGTGGGAGCCGAACCCAGAACGTCACGGCCTTCCAGCGCGGCAGGAATGGTCTCAGCCTGGATGGCAGTAGGGCGCGTAAAGCCTTTTTCCTGCAGTGCTTGCAGCAGGCTTTCGTCGAGTTCGAGTTCGGAGAATGTGGTTACGGTCATGGTCTACCTCAGTTTGGGGCGCTGATTATAGACAGAACAAATAGAATCTTCATCTGTTTGTGTCGCGTCAGGACGGATGAATTCAACGCACGCCCACGTTACACTTTTGACAGAGAGAAATTCAATGGTAGTGAGATATGCATCAGGATCAGCCGCCAGCGCGGTCAACGCTGAGAAAAGACGGGTTTACGTTTAAGCAATTTTTTGTGGCACACGATCGCTGTGCGATGAAAGTCGGCACCGATGGCGTGTTACTGGGCGCATGGGCGCCCGTGGCAGGTGTGGAACGCATCCTCGACGTGGGGTGCGGCAGCGGATTGATTGCGCTGATGCTGGCGCAGCGTACACCCGACAGCGTGACTATCGATGCCGTCGAGCTGGAAGCCAGCGCCGCCGAACAGGCGCAAGAGAACATCGCGGCATCGCCGTGGCCGAGGCGCATCGCCGTGCATCATCAGGATTTTGTTCGCTGGAGCGCGCAGTGCGAAAAGCGCTATTCGCTGATTGTCAGTAACCCGCCTTTTTTTGTGCCGGGAATGGCATCACGCAGCGCTGAGCGCGACGCTGCGCGCAGTACTGCGACGCTGGATCACGCCGCGCTATTGCGTGGTGCCGCACAGTTAATTGAAGAGGACGGTCTGTTCTGCGCGATATTGCCCGTGGACGCGGGCGAGGCGCTGTTGCAGAAAGCGCGAGAGGACGGTTGGCACCTGCGCTTTCGCGTTGACGTGGCACCTTATGCGCATCGTCCACCTAATCGCCTGGTGTTGGGGCTTTCGCCTACCGCCGAGGAGACGCTGTTCGAACGTCTCGCCATTCGCGATGAAGATAAAAGTTACTCGGCCGATTGGTTAAGCCTGGTGAAGGACTTTTATCTTTTCCGATAGGTATCCGGTTGCAGCACCGTCGGCTGCGCCTCCGGCAGCCTGTCGGGATAGTCGCGGGTAAAATGCAGGCCGCGGCTCTCTTTGCGCGCCAGGGCGCAGCGCACCATCAGCTCGGCAACTTGCACCAGGTTACGCAGTTCCAGCAGAGGGTTTGACAGTCGGAAATGGGCGTAATACTCCTCAATTTCCTGCTGCAACAGCGTGATGCGCCGCAGCGCACGATTCAACCTTTTGGTGGTGCGCACAATGCCCATGTAGTCCCACATACACAGACGAAGTTCGTGCCAGTTATGTTGAATGACCACGCGCTCGTCGGCGTCATCAACGCGGCTCTCGTCCCAGGCTGGCAGGACATCCGGCGCGGTAACCTCCGGAAGGTGGCGCAGAATGTCCTCGGCCGCGGCCCATCCATACACCAGGCACTCAAGCAAGGAGTTAGACGCCATACGGTTAGCGCCATGCAGACCGGTACAACTCACTTCGCCTATTGCATACAGTCCTGCGACATCCGTTCTTCCCTGCCGATCCACCTGCACCCCGCCGCAGGTGTAATGGGCGGCAGGCACAATCGGAATGGGTTGTTTCGTCAGGTCGAAGCCAAACGTCAGCAGCTTTTCGTAGATCGTTGGGAAGTGCGCGCGCACGAAATCGGCGGGCTGGTGGCTGATATCCAGATACAGGCAGTCCACGCCCAATCGCTTCATTTCGTGATCGATGGCGCGCGCCACAATGTCGCGCGGGGCCAGCTCGGCGCGGGCATCAAAGTCGGGCATAAAGCGGGTGCCGTCGGGACGTAACAGGTGGGCGCCTTCACCGCGCAGGGCCTCGCTCAGCAAAAAGGTTTGCGCCTGCGGATGGAAAAGGCAAGTGGGGTGAAACTGGTTAAACTCCAGATTGGCGACGCGGCAGCCCGCTCGCCAGGCCATAGCGATGCCATCGCCGGACGCCACGTCCGGGTTGGTGGTGTACTGATAGACTTTCGCGGCACCGCCGGTCGCCAGCACCACCGCACGTGCGCGACAGGTTTCAACGTGTTCGCGATTACGGTTCCAGATCCACGCGCCGACCACGCGCCGCTCGCCGGGCAAGCCGATTTTGTCAGAGAGGATGAGATCCACCGCATTGGCGCGCTCAATGATGCGGATATTCGGGTGGTTCATGGCTTTAGTGACCAGGGTGGTTTCCACCGCCCGTCCGGTGGCATCGGCGCTGTGCAGGATACGGCGGTGGCTGTGGCCGCCCTCGCGCGTGAGGTGGTAGCGCGCTTCGCCGTCAGAGGGTGTTTCACGATCGAACGCGACGCCGTTTTCAATCAGCCACTGCACGCAGTGGCGCGCATTGCTGGCGATAAAATTCACGGTGTCACGGTCACACAGGCCCGCACCCGCATCCAGCGTATCTTCCACATGGGAGGCGATACTGTCCCGTTCATCAAATACCGCAGCGATGCCGCCTTGGGCATACAGCGTGGCGCCTTCATTGACCTGCGCTTTGCTCAGCACGGTGACCTGAAAATGGGGCGCAAGCCGCAGCGCGAGTGACAGGCCTGCGGCGCCGCTGCCAATCACCAGAACATCGCAATGATAATCGGGGAGTGAGGTCATTTTGTTTAATTTACTAAACTAGGATAGCCAGAGAATAAGCCTGAGAATGTTTTTTGTGAAGTATTTTAAACATGCAGGCGTGTCTCGATGCCGGGACACGCACATTTCGTTGCGTAACGCGTATGGCGTGAAAGCGCGCGGGCGAGGTTTTAGCGCCTATAACTTGATGTTTCAGGGAATATAGATGAAAAAGGCAGTGCCATAGGGTACTCTGCCAGCGATTATCCGCGCCGCGCGGCTACACTTACGATGACCAACAACCAAGTTGTCGCGCAGCCGATACGTAAAACATTTGGTCGTAATGAACTTTAGGCCAACCTATGACTCTAAGCGCATGCTTGCTCACAACCATGAGATGTGCTGGCAGTTCACTTACGCATACAAGAGATTTGGGGAGACATTACCTCGGATGAGCGAGCAGTTAACGGATCAGGTTCTCGTTGAGCGGGTGCAAAAAGGAGATCAGAAGTCATTCAATTTACTGGTTATTCGATACCAGCATAAAGTGGCGAGCCTGGTTTCACGCTATGTACCCTCCGGCGATGTCCCTGATGTAGTTCAGGAATCTTTTATTAAAGCCTATCGCGCACTGGAATCGTTCCGTGGCGACAGCGCTTTTTATACGTGGCTCTACCGCATTGCGGTCAATACGGCGAAAAACTACTTAGTGGCGCAGGGGCGTCGTCCACCCTCCAGCGATGTGGATGCGATTGACGCAGAAAACTTCGAAAGTGCGGGTGCGCTAAAAGAAATTTCGAACCCTGAGAACTTAATGTTGTCAGACGAACTGAAACAAATTGTTTTCAGAACAATTGAGGCGCTGCCTGAAGATCTGCGTATGGCCATCACGCTGCGTGAGCTGGATGGTTTGAGTTACGAAGAAATCGCCGCCATCATGGATTGCCCGGTCGGCACGGTACGTTCGCGTATTTTCCGCGCCCGAGAAGCTATCGATAACAAAGTTCAACCGCTTATCCAACGTCAGTGATAACGGCTACTGGAAGGGTACCAAAGCATGCAGAAAGAAAAACTTTCCGCTTTTATGGATGGTGAAACTTTTGATAACGAGCTGGTTGGCACGTTATCCAAGGACAAGGAACTGCAAAAAAGCTGGGAAAGCTACCATCTGATCCGTGACGCCTTACGAGGTGACACCGGTGAAGTGCTGCATTTTGATATCTCCGCGCGTGTTGCAGCGGCGCTCGAAAACGAGCCGCAGCGCAGCGTGGCAACGTTGATTCCTGAAGCACAGCCCGAACCTTCTCGCTGGCAGAAAATGCCTTTCTGGCGCCGTGGCGGTGCCTGGACGGCGCAGCTGGCGCAGATTGGCGTGGCCGCGTGTGTATCGCTGGCGGTGATCGTGGGCGTACAGCACTACAATGGCTCCACCAGTAGCGCAACGGAAACCTCTGACGCACCCGCGTTTAATACCCTTCCGATGATGGGCAAAGCCTCACCGGTGAGTTTGGGTGTGCCGTCGGACGCTTTCGACACCAACAGTTCGAATCAGCAGGTGCAGGAGCAGCGCAGACGCGTGAATGCCATGCTGCAAGACTACGAGCTGCAGCGTCGTCTGCATGCCGATCAGGTGCAGTTTGAGAAGAATGATCCTCAGCAGGCTCAGGCCAATGTCCCTGGAAACCAGTCGTTAGGAACGCAACAGCAGTAATGAAGCCGTTTTGGTGTGCCATTAGCCTGCTGGCAGGCAGCCTGTTTTGGTCCTCCATCGCCCCGGCGCAGACCACTGCGTCCGGGGCGTTGTTGCAGCAGATGGAGCAGGCAAGTCAGAACCTCAATTACGAATTCGCTTACATCAATGTTTCTCGCTTGGGCATTGAATCCCTCCGCTATCGCCATGCTGTGATTGATAACCGCATTTTTGCCCAGTTGTTGCAAATGGACGGTCCCCGGCGTGAAGTCATTCAGCGTGGAAGCGATATCAGCTATTTTGAACCCGGCCTCGATCCTTTTTCGCTGCCTGGCAATCACATCATCGATGGGCTGCCGGCGCTGATGTTTGCCGACTTCTCCCGCCTTGAAAGTGCGTATGACTTTATTCCGGTGGGGCGCTCACGCATTGCCGACCAGATGTGTGAAGTGGTGCGCATCGTTTCACGCGACGGGACGCGCTACGGCTACGTGGTCTGGTTGGACGTCGATACCAAATTACCGCTGCGCATGGATCTGCTCGATCGCGATGGCGAAACGCTTGAGCAATTCCGCGTGATCAGTTTCGCCGTGGACGAAGGCGTGCGTAATCTGATGCAAGGATTGGAAAAAGCCAATCTGCCGCCAACGCTCTCATTGCCGGTGGGCGATAAGGTTTCGCTGAGCTGGCAGCCAGGTTGGTTGCCCGTGGGCATGAATTTGATCTCGCAAAGTCGCCGCGATATGCCTGCTATGAACAAAACCGTGGAGTCCCGCCTTTACAGTGACGGTTTGTTCAGCTTTGCTATTAACGTCACCGCAGCCGACAAAAGCAGTGCACCGCAAACATTGCGCACGGGACGCCGCACGGTGCAAACCGAAGTACGCGATAATCGTGAAATCACCGTGGTGGGCGAGTTACCCCCCGCCACGGCCAAACGTATCGCAGACAGTATTAATTCAGGTGCACAAAAATGATGAGAGAGTGGGCCACCGTGGTGGCATGGCATGAGGGCGTTGCGACGCTGCACTCCGAAGCCAAAACATCCTGCAATAGCTGCTCAGCGCGAAAAGGCTGCGGCAGCCACGCGTTGAACCAGCTCGGGCCTAAAAATGCCCATGTTATGACTATCGCCAGCCCGCAGCCGCTGCAACCGGGCCAGCGCATTGAACTGGGGATCCGCGAAAGCAGTCTGCTGGGATCGGCGCTGCTGGTCTACATGACGCCGCTGTTCGGCCTGTTTCTGGTCGCTGGCCTGTTTCAAATGCTGTTTCACAGCGATTTGGCTGCCGCGTGTGGCGCGCTGCTGGGCGGCATCGGCGGCTTCATTGTGGCGAAGGGCGTCTCCAGCCTGTTCGGCGATCGTGAAGCCTTCCAGCCGGTTATTTTAAGCGTGGCCTTACCGCCAGACGCGTTGCGCGTGGAAAACGACGCCTGATCTCCTGCTGAAGCCGCGCCTGGTGCGGCTTTTCTCGTTTAGCCTGACGGCTGAAATCTGTTGCGATTCCCGACAGTTCCATTCTTTAACGCGCGGCGTTAACAGTGTAATATGCGTCGTCATTAATGAGGCTGACAGGGTTCCGGGTAAAGCTCACTTTCCTGAATGTGTCTGTGCTCACGTTTCCCACTGATTTTTTACGTGAAGATATTCTTATAAATGAAGCACATACGAAATTTCTCTATTATCGCTCACATTGACCACGGTAAATCAACGCTCTCTGACCGGTTGATTCAGATTTGTGGTGGCCTCAGCGATCGTGAGATGGCGGCGCAGGTTCTTGATTCAATGGATCTGGAACGCGAACGCGGCATCACCATCAAAGCGCAGAGCGTGACGCTCGATTATCACGCCCCTGACGGTGAAACTTACCAGCTCAATTTTATCGATACTCCCGGTCACGTTGACTTCTCCTATGAAGTGTCACGCTCATTGGCGGCCTGTGAAGGGGCATTGCTGGTGGTGGATGCGGGGCAGGGCGTTGAAGCTCAGACCCTGGCAAACTGCTACACCGCGATGGAAATGGATCTGGAAGTGGTACCGGTTTTAAACAAAATCGATTTACCTGCTGCCGATCCTGAGCGCGTGGCAGAAGAGATTGAAGATATCGTCGGTATTGATGCGGCGGACGCGGTGCGCTGCTCGGCTAAAACCGGCGTCGGCGTACCGGATGTGCTTGAGCGTTTGGTGCGCGATATTCCCCCGCCGGAAGGCGATCCGGAAGGTCCATTACAAGCGCTGATCATCGACTCCTGGTTTGATAACTATCTGGGCGTGGTCTCCCTGATCCGTATTAAGAACGGTACGCTGCGCAAAGGTGACAAAGTCAAAGTGATGAGCACCGGCCAGGTGTATAACGCCGATCGCCTCGGTATCTTCACGCCAAAACAGGTTGATCGCACCGAGCTCAAGTGCGGTGAAGTTGGCTGGCTGGTTTGCGCCATCAAAGACATCCTCGGGGCGCCCGTGGGCGATACCCTGACGCTGCAGCGCAATCCGGCGGATAAAGCCCTGCCAGGCTTCAAAAAAGTGAAGCCGCAGGTGTATGCCGGCCTCTTCCCTATCAGCTCTGATGATTACGAAGCGTTCCGTGATGCGCTGGGTAAACTCAGCCTGAACGATGCGTCGCTGTTCTATGAGCCAGAGAGCTCAACCGCGCTGGGCTTTGGTTTCCGCTGTGGCTTCCTGGGCCTGCTGCACATGGAGATCATTCAGGAGCGTCTGGAGCGTGAGTACGATCTCGACCTGATCACCACCGCCCCGACCGTGGTGTATGAAGTGGAAACCACCAGCGGTGAGATCGTGTACGTGGACAGCCCGTCCAAGCTGCCGCCGCTGAATAATATTGAAGAACTGCGAGAGCCTATCGCAGAGTGCCATATGCTGCTGCCGCAGGAGTTCCTTGGCAACGTGATTACGCTGTGTATCGAAAAGCGCGGCGTGCAGACCAATATGGTGTACCACGGCAACCAGGTTGCACTGACGTATGACATCCCGATGGCAGAAGTGGTACTCGACTTCTTCGACCGTCTGAAGTCAACATCGCGCGGCTATGCCTCATTGGATTATAACTTTAAACGCTTCCAGGCCTCTGACATGGTGCGCGTCGACGTGATGATTAACTCAGAACGTGTGGACGCGCTGGCGCTGATTACCCACCGAGATAACTCTCAATATCGTGGCCGCGAGCTGGTGGAGAAGATGAAAGATCTGATCCCGCGTCAGCAGTTTGATATTGCGATTCAGGCGGCAATCGGCAACCACATTATCGCTCGCTCAACGGTAAAACAGCTGCGTAAAAACGTCCTGGCGAAATGCTATGGCGGTGACGTCAGCCGTAAGAAAAAACTGTTGCAGAAGCAGAAGGACGGTAAGAAGCGAATGAAGCAGGTCGGCAACGTTGAGCTGCCGCAGGAAGCATTCCTTGCCATTCTGCATGTCGGTAAAGACAGCAAATAAGGAACTTTAATGGCTAACATGTTCGCGCTGATCCTGGTGATTGCCACGTTGGTAACCGGGGTTATTTGGTGCATTGATCGCTTTAAATGGGCACCTGCGCGTCGGGCTAAACAAGCCGCTGCGCAGGCGCAGACCGGCCACACGCTGGATGACAAAACGCTGGCCAAAGTGGCGGCGCAGCCGGGCTGGGTAGAAACCACCGCGTCGGTGTTCCCGGTGCTGGCGGTGGTATTGATTGTACGCTCGTTCATTTTTGAGCCCTTCCAGATTCCGTCTGGCTCGATGATGCCGACGCTGCTTATCGGCGACTTTATCCTGGTAGAGAAGTTTGCTTACGGGCTCAAAGATCCCATTACGCAAACCACGCTTATCCCCACGGGCCACCCGCAGCGCGGTGACGTGGCGGTGTTCAAATACCCGAAAGATCCCAGCGTTGATTACATCAAGCGTGTGATCGGTCTGCCGGGGGACAAAGTGGTGTTTGATCCGGCCAGCAAAACGCTGACCATCAATCCGGGCTGCGGCACCGGCAAGTGCGACTCCGCGCTGCCGGTAACCTATACCCATATTGAACCCAGCGACTTTATTCAGACCTTTAGCGGCTTTGATGGCAACGAGACCGGCAACGGTTTCTTCCAGGTACCGCAGGGTGAGACCATGCGCGGCGGGTTGCGCTTGGGCACCCGTAAAGAGACGCTGGGCGATGTGACACACAATATATTGCTGGTTAACGAAGCGCAGAGTCAGGCGAACATGTATTATCAGCAGCCGGGTCAGCCGCAATCCACGTGGGTTGTACCGCAGGGGCAATACTTCATGATGGGCGATAACCGTGATAACAGCGCTGACAGCCGTTATTGGGGCTTTGTACCAGAGAAAAATCTGGTCGGAAAAGCCGTCGCCATCTGGATGAGCTTTGAGAAACAAGAAGGTCAGTGGCCTACGGGCGTACGCCTGAGTCGCATTGGCGGCATTCACTGACAATAAATACGGTTGGCCCCCTTTGGGGGCCACTGCAAACGAAACAGAACGTGTTGGATCTTCAGCCCTGTTTCGTATGCAGAGTCACAGACGCACAGAACAACTGGAATCGCATGAACCCCATCCTCATTAACAAGCTTCAGCGCAAACTGGGCTACACTTTTACTCATCCGGAATTACTGCAGCAGGCACTGACGCACCGTAGCGCCAGCAGTAAACACAACGAGCGTCTCGAATTTCTTGGCGATTCAATCCTCAGCTACGTGATCGCCAATGCGCTCTATCACCGCTTCCCGCGCGTGGACGAGGGCGACATGAGCCGCATGCGCGCCACGCTGGTGCGCGGCAATACGCTGGCTGAGATGGCGCGTGAATTTGAGCTGGGCGAATGCTTACGCCTTGGTCCAGGCGAGCTGAAAAGCGGGGGATTCCGCCGTGAGTCTATTCTCGCCGACACCGTGGAAGCGCTGATTGGCGGTATTTTCCTCGACAGCAATATTCAAACGGTTGAGAAACTGATTCTCGACTGGTATCAAAATCGCCTGGAGCAGATAAGCCCCGGCGACAAACAAAAAGATCCGAAGACGCGTCTGCAGGAGTATCTGCAAGGGCGTCACCTGCCGCTGCCCTCTTATCTGGTGGTGCAGGTCCGTGGCGAAGCCCACGATCAGGAATTTACTATTCACTGTCAGGTGAGTGGTATGGCCGAACCGGTAGTGGGCGTAGGCTCCAGCCGGCGTAAAGCCGAGCAAGCTGCCGCCGAACAGGCGCTGATTAAGCTTGGCCTCGAATAAATGTTATATCGCAGCGCCCACCGGGCGCTGATCACGTCAGGACTCGAATGAGCGAACAAGAAACTTATTGCGGCTTTGTCGCGATTGTCGGTCGACCCAACGTCGGCAAATCCACCTTATTGAACCAGCTGCTAGGGCAAAAGGTGTCGATCACGTCACGCAAAGCGCAAACCACCCGTCACCGCATCATGGGCATTCACACGGAAGGCGCTTACCAGGCGATTTACGTGGATACCCCCGGGCTGCACATGGAAGAAAAACGCGCCATCAACCGGTTGATGAACCGCGCGGCCAGCAGCTCAATGGGCGATGTTGAACTGGTGATCTTTGTGGTGGAAGGCACGCGCTGGACGCCAGATGATGAGATGGTGCTGAATAAACTGCGCGCTGGCAAAGCGCCCGTGGTACTGGCCATCAACAAAGTGGATAACATTCAGGATAAAAGTATTCTGCTGCCGCATTTGCAATTCCTTAGCCAGCAGATGGACTTCCTGGATATCGTGCCGATCTCCGCTGAACACGGCAATAACGTTGATACCCTGGCGCAAATCGCCCGTAAACGCCTGCCCAAAGCCGATCACCATTTCCCGGAAGATTACATCACCGATCGCTCGCAGCGCTTTATGGCGTCTGAGATCATCCGCGAAAAACTGATGCGCTTCTTGGGTGCAGAATTGCCCTATTCCGTCACGGTGGAAATTGAGCAGTTTGTGGCTAACGAACGCGGCGGGTACGACATCAATGGTCTGATTCTGGTTGAGCGCGAAGGCCAGAAGAAAATGGTGATTGGCAACAAAGGCACCAAGATCAAAACCATTGGTATTGAAGCGCGCAAAGACATGGAAGAGATGTTTGAAGCGAAAGTGCATCTTGAGCTGTGGGTGAAAGTGAAATCTGGCTGGGCTGACGACGAACGTGCGTTGCGCAGCCTGGGTTACACAGACGACCTCTGATTAGATGGAAGGCTGGCAACGCGCCTTTGTGCTCCACAGTCGCCCTTATAGCGAAACCAGCCTGCTGCTCGATCTGTTCAGCGAAAGCGAAGGGCGCGTGCGCGTGCTGGCTAAAGGGGCGCGTTCTCGGCGCTCCCAGCTCAAAGGCGCGCTGCAGCCTTTTACCCCGCTGCTGGTGCGTTGGAGCGGGCGGGGCGATGTCAAAACGCTGCGCAATGCGGAAGCCGTCTCGCTGGCGCTGCCGCTGAGCGGCATCACGCTCTATTGCGGGCTGTACGTGAACGAGCTGCTGTCGCGCGTGCTTGAGCAACAAATTCCCTTCTCCGATCTCTTCTTTGATTACCTGAATTGCATTCAGACGCTGGCGGCCGATAACGGTTCTCCCGAACCCGCGCTGCGGCGTTTTGAGCTGGCGCTGCTAGGGCATCTCGGCTACGGCGTGGACTTTCTGCACTGTGCCGGAAGCGGTGAAGAGATCGCCGACGACATGACCTACAGCTATCGCGAAGAGCGTGGTTTTATTGCCAGTCTCGTCGTGAATCAGCGCAGCTTTAGCGGTCGCCAGCTGCGTGCGCTGTGGGCGCGAGAGTTCCCGGATGCCGACACGCTGCGCGCCGCCAAGCGTTTTACGCGCATTGCGCTCAAGCCCTATCTCGGGGGTAAACCGTTAAAAAGCCAGGAGCTGTTTCGCCAGTTCGTGCCCAAAAAGCGGCCTGACGCGTCAAGCGGCTAGCGCGCGGGTCTCGTCAGTTATGTCCAAGCCGCGGTACACTGCATTCATATTGAACATCGTTGAGGATTATCATGGCTGAGTTGCTGTTGGGCGTTAATATCGATCACATCGCCACCGTGCGTAATGCGCGCGGTACGCATTATCCCGATCCGGTTCAGGCCGCGTTTGTCTCTGAACAGGCTGGCGCAGACGGTATTACCGTGCATTTGCGCGAAGATCGCCGCCACATTACCGATCGCGATGTGCGTATCCTGCGCGACACTATCCAGACGCGCATGAACCTTGAAATGGCCGTGACCGACGAGATGATCGCCATCGCCTGCGACATCAAACCGCACTTTGTTTGCCTGGTGCCGGAGAAGCGTCAGGAAGTCACCACTGAAGGCGGGCTCGATGTGGCTGGCCAGCAGGATAAGCTGGATCGCGCGGTGAAGCAGCTCAGCGACGCCGGTATTCTGGTCTCGCTGTTCATTGATGCCGATCGGCGCCAAATCGAAGCGGCGGTCGCAAGCGGCGCGCCCTATATCGAAATTCACACCGGAGCCTACGCTGAGGCGCCGGAAGGTCCGGTGCGCGAGGCGGAATTTGCGCGCATTCGCGATGCCGCGACTTTTGCTGCAGGCTTAGGGCTAAAGGTCAATGCCGGGCATGGCTTAACGTACCACAACGTGCAACCCATCGCCGCGCTGCCGGAAATGCATGAGTTAAATATTGGCCATGCCATTATTGGCCGCGCCCTGTTCAGCGGCCTGGCGGATGCCGTCAGGGAGATGAAACAGCTGATGCGGGAAGCGCGCCGCTAATGGCCATTCTGGGACTCGGCAGTGACATCGTGGAAATCGAACGCATCGCGGGCGTGATCGCGCGCTCCGGCGATCGCCTGGCGCGGCGGGTATTGAGCGAGGCCGAATGGCAGCAATATCAGGCGCATCAGCAGCCGGTGCGCTTCCTGGCGAAGCGTTTTGCGGTCAAAGAGGCGGCAGCCAAGGCGTTTGGCACCGGCATTCGTGGCGGGCTCGCGTTCAACCAGTTCGAAGTTTACAACGATGCGCTGGGAAAACCAGGGCTGCGTTTTTTTGAGCAGGCGGAAGTGATTGCCAGGCAGCTTGGCGTTAACCACGTGCACGTGACGCTAGCCGACGAACGGCATTATGCGTGTGCCACGGTGATTATTGAACGCTAATTGACGTTCGAATGTAGCGTGACAAACTTGTCCCACAGCGCATCCCGGCTCTCGGTGTGCTGTGGGTCCGTCACGATGGTGTTATCAATCGGACAAACTTGCTGGCAGGTGGGCGCGTCATAATGGCCGATGCACTCGGTGCAGCGCGCCACGTCAATTTCATAGATTGCCTCGCCCAGGGTAATTGCCTGATTGGGGCACTCCGGTTCGCACATATCGCAGTTAATGCATTTTGAGGTGATCAGTAACGCCATCGCGGTCACACGCCTGTTTGGGGGAGGCGCGCACCTTATCACAAAGCTGCGGCCGCGTCCGGCGGCTTTGTTGCGCACCGTCAAACCTCAGGTGACTTTTCGCGTAATGGCACGCTTCGTGCGCCTCGGCACAGCGCGTTCCGCGCTAAACCAACTTTTTGACCAGCGCTTCGCTGTGGCGAATATGACTCGATGCGCGTTCAGGATCGTGCTGCACCAGCGCCATAAACAGCAGATCGGTCAGCGCCAATTGGGCGCTGGTGGAGGAGATCGCTGCGCTGCGCGTGCTCTGCTCTTCCGCCACCGTATACAGGCAGATGGAGGCAATTTGCTGCAGCGAATTAGGCGTAAAGCCGGTAAAAGCCAGCACATCGACACCCAACTGCGCCGCTTCCTGCGCGGCCAGATTAATTTCGCGGCGTTCACCGGTGTAAGAGAGCGCCAGCAGCACATCGCCGGGTGCCATGCCCTGCAAGCTGGCCAGCAGGGCATGCATATCTTGCTCCGCCACCGCGTTGATGCCGATCTTCATCAGTTTCCACGAAAAGTCTTTGGCTACCAGACCGGACGCGCCAATGCCCACCAGCAAAATACGGTTGGCATTTTTCAACAGCTGCAGCGTCTCCAGCAGCTTCTCTTCGCTATTGATATCCAGCGTGGCGCGGATTGCCGAAATTTTTTCCGTCAGTAGCTTTTCGCCCACCACTTTCAGCGGGTCATCGCTGAGAATATGATTATGCACCGTAATGGCGTCGCGTTCAGCCAGTGACTCACTCAAGGCCAGCTTGAGCGCGGGAAAGCCTTTGTAGCCCAGCTTCTGTGCGAACTTCACTACGCTGGACTGACTGACACCCGCTTCTTCCGCCAGCTTTTGTGAACTCAAATGCCGTGCCCGGTCAGGCTGCGACAGCAAGAAATCTGCCAGCCGCCGCTCGTTGAGCGCCAGTCGAGGGTAGAGCTGGCGAATACGCAGTAAAGAACTCATGTTCTATCCTTAATTCCCCGTTAGCGTGGAGCTTACTTACATGGCGTACTGTCGCGTAAAGGGACAACCGCGTGACAAAGAGAATAAACTATTCTGCGCTCAATGTGGTCATTGGAATTAAAAATGAGCGTTTTCGATCTCGCGCACGAAGCTGGCTACACTGTAGGCAAGCCGTAACGTGCATTAATAAGGAGTGGAGTTTGACAACAGGTACGCAACGCCGTGTGGTTTTCTTCGATCTGGATGGTACGCTCCATCAACAGGATATGTTTGGCACCTTTATGCGCTATTTACTGCGTCGCCAGCCGCTGAATCTGCTGCTGGTGATACCGCTGTTGCCGGTGATTGGTGCCGGGCTGTTGTTTAAAGGACGCGCCACGCGCTGGCCAATGAGCCTGCTGCTCTGGGCGATCACCTTTGGCCACAGCGAAGAGACGCTGCGTCAGCATGAAGCGGAGTTTGCCGCCTGGTTTCGGACGCGCGTCACGGCGTTTCCGGTGGTACAGCAGCGGCTGAGCGACTATCTCAGCAGCGGCGATGCGGACGTTTGGTTGATCACCGGCTCGCCGCAGAACCTCGTGGAGCAGGTCTATTTCGACTCGGCGTTTTTACCCCTCGTCAAGCTGATTGCCAGCCAGATGGCACGCGGCTATGGCGGACGTGTACTTGCCATGCGCTGCCTCGGCCATGAAAAGGTCGCCCAGCTGGAAGAAAAAATTGGCACACCGCTGCAGCTTTACAGCGGCTACAGTGACAGCAAGCAGGACAATCCGCTGCTCTATTTTTGCCAGCACCGCTGGCGCGTTACGCCGCGCGGCGAGTTACAACAGCTGGAGTGAATCACGCCGCGATTCCGTCTATAATGCGCGGCCTTTCCACCCGCAGGAGTAACGCGTTGAACCCACAAACTGACGAATACTGGATGCGCCACGCGCTGGAGCTGGCAAAACGGGCGTGGGAGCAGGGCGAAGTGCCGGTAGGTGCGGTGCTGGTGCAGGGCGATCGCGTGCTGGGTGAAGGCTGGAACCGACCGATTGGTCAATGCGATCCCACGGCGCATGCTGAAATCATGGCGCTGCGTCAGGGCGGCAAAATCCTGGAAAACTATCGCCTGCTCGATACCACGCTGTATGTCACCCTGGAGCCGTGCGTGATGTGCGCCGGGGCGATGGTTCACAGCCGCATTACGCGGCTGGTGTACGGGGCAAACGATGAGAAAACCGGGGCGGCAGGTTCACTGCTGGATGTGATCGGTCACCCGGGCATGAACCACCGTATTGCGATCCAGTCTGGCGTGTTGGCCGACGAATGTGCGGCGATGCTGAGTGATTTTTTCCGCATGCGCCGCGAACAAAAACGTGCTCTGCGTCAGTCGCACCGCACGAATTAATTCATCGCAATTTTAGGTGCCACGGCGGGATAGCCGGCGCCTAATTCCGCTTCCAGCGCCGAGCGCTGCGCCAGCCGCTTCTCCTGCTCCTGCAAATACCCCTCCAGGCTGAGCTGATATTTACGGATGTTCTCAACGTAGGTGTAGGCTTCGTGACCGCGCGCATAGCCGTAAGTGGTTTGCGTGTAATAACGCTTCTGGCTCAGCATGGGCAAGCGCAGTTTAACGTCGGCCCAGCTGTCTGGATTACCGCCCTGTTTTGCCGTGAGTTTGCGCGCGTCCAGCATATGCGCATAGCCCATATTGTAAGCGGCGAGCGCGAACCAGATGCGTTCATCGTCCGGGATGGTGGTGGGCACTTTCTCCATCATGCGCTGTAAATACTCGCTGCCGCCGCGAATGCTCTGCTCAGGATCGAGGCGATCGCCGACGTTAAGGCTGTCAGCGGTGTTGCGCGTTAGCATCATCATGCCGCGCACCCCGGTGGGCGAGGTGGCCTGCGGGTTCCAGTGCGACTCCTGATAAGAGACCGCGGCCAGCAGCCGCCAGTCGATGGCGGCGGCGTATTTCTCAAACAGCGGTTTGATACCCGGCAGCGTGTTGTCAATGGCCCGCAGAAACGTGCGGGTATCGACATAATCAAAGGTGCCAACGTGGCCGAGGTATTTTTCCTCAAGTCGCGCCATGGTGCCTTCTTCGCCCATTTGGCTGTAGAAATCCAGCATCGCGGCATTCAGGCTGTCGTCGTCGTTGCGCGGCAGATACCAGGTGACCGGCTCTTCATCGGTGATATCAAAAGCCACCGCCAGCTGCGGATGAATACGCTGTAACAGGCCAATCGTCACCGAGTCGCCCACGGTGTAATCCAATTTGCCGTCAGCCACCGCCTCAAGCAGCGCCTTCTGACCCTGATCGGTGGCTATCGCCCAGTCGAGATCGGGATAGCTGTCAGCTTTGGCGGCGCGCAAAGTTGAAAGGTATGCCGAACCGGACTGCACCAGCAGACGGCCTTTTAGATCGCCCAGATTGCGCGGGCGCGGTTTGTCGATGCGATACACCAGCTGCTGTGACACGGAGTAGTAACTCGGGCCACTTTGATAGCGCGCCAGGCGCTCGCTGTTGTAGATCAGTCCCGCGGCCAGCAGATCCGCTTTGCCGTCATCCAGATCGTCGAACAGATCGCCGAGATTAGGACGCACGGTGACCTCGAGCTTGACGCCCAGATAATCGGCAAAGCGTTTCGCCAGCTCGTAATCCATACCGGCCGGGGCATTATTGATGGTGTAGTAAGTCAGCGGAGAATTCACGGTACTGATGCGCAGCACTCCGCGTGATTTGATCTGTGATAACGCGTCTGTTCCACCGCCATACCACGGGATGGATGGCCACAGCGCCAGCGCAAGCAGCACGGTGATCAGACCGATAAACAGATAGTTTAATTTTAGGCGTTTCAAATAGTTGTCTCGTAATGGCTCACAGGCCTCTGTCTTTTAAAGGCAGTATTTATGTTGTTTCACTTCCCAGAGCGAGGGGCATTTTGCGCAACAAAGCGGGGCAGGGCAACTCATATAGCAAGTTTTGTGCAAAATTCAGTCAAATCCTGTACCCGATAAATTCTGCGCAAACGGTTTCGTAACCGGTGCTGTTTCTCTATAATACCGCCCGTTTTCCCTGTTGCGCCCAAAGAAGCGTCGCCCGGCGCTTCGAAGACGAGAGATCTTTAATGATGGAAATTCTGCGTGGTTCGCCCGCTCTGTCGGCATTTCGTGTAAACAAACTGCTGACCCGTTTTCAGGACGCTCACCTGCCAGTGAGTGATATTTACGCCGAGTACGTCCATTTTGCCGATGTCAGCGCACCGCTTAATGCCGATGAACATGCCCGTTTGCAACGCCTGCTGAAATACGGTCCCTCTCTCGCCGAACACGCGCCACAAGGGCGTCTGTTGCTGGTTACGCCGCGCCCCGGCACGCTTTCACCCTGGTCATCCAAAGCCACCGATATCGCCCACAACTGTGGTCTGCCGCAGGTGATTCGCCTGGAGCGCGGCATCGCCTTTTATGTGCAGGCACCCGCGTTAACCGACGCGCAGTGGGCGCAGCTGGCGAGCCTGCTGCACGACCGCATGATGGAAACGGTGTTTAGCGACCTCAATGACGCAGCGCAGCTGTTTGCTCAACACCAACCGCAGCCGCTGAAGAGTGTAGATGTGCTCAACGGCGGCCGCCAGGCGCTGGCGCAGGCCAACACCTCGCTGGGACTGGCGCTGGCGGATGACGAAATTGACTATCTGCTTGAGGCCTTTACCCGCCTCGGTCGTAATCCCAACGACATTGAACTCTATATGTTCGCGCAGGCTAACTCTGAGCACTGCCGCCACAAAATTTTCAACGCCGAATGGATTATTGACGGCGAAAAACAGCCTAAATCGCTGTTTAAAATGATCAAAAACACCTTTGAGCAGCATCCCGATCACGTGTTGTCTGCTTATAAAGACAATGCCGCGGTGATGGAAGGTTCTGAGGTAGGTCGCTTCTACGCCGACGCGCAGAAGGGCGAATATGCGTTCCATCAGGAAGCCGCACACATTCTGATGAAAGTGGAAACCCACAACCATCCCACCGCGATCTCCCCATGGCCGGGCGCTGCGACCGGTTCGGGCGGGGAAATTCGCGATGAAGGTGCCACCGGGCGCGGTGCCAAACCCAAAGCGGGCCTTGTGGGCTTCTCCGTCTCTAACCTGCGTATTCCAGGCTTTGAGCAGCCGTGGGAAGAGGATTTCGGTAAGCCCGATCGCATCGTCACCGCGCTGGATATCATGACCGACGGCCCGCTGGGCGGCGCGGCGTTTAACAATGAGTTTGGCCGTCCCGCCCTGAATGGCTACTTCCGCACTTATGAAGCGCGAGTTAATAGCCACAACGGTGAAGAGCTGCGCGGCTACCACAAGCCGATCATGCTGGCGGGCGGCATTGGCAACATCCGCGCCGATCACGTGCAGAAAGGTGAGATCGTGGTCGGTGCGAAGCTGGTCGTGCTGGGCGGCCCGGCTATGAACATCGGCCTTGGCGGCGGCGCGGCGTCGTCCATGGCGTCTGGTCAGTCGGATGCCGATTTAGATTTCGCCTCGGTGCAGCGCGACAACCCTGAAATGGAGCGGCGCTGTCAGGAAGTGATTGACCGCTGCTGGCAGCTGGGCGAAGACAACCCGATTCTGTTTATTCACGATGTGGGCGCTGGCGGCCTCTCGAACGCCATGCCTGAACTGGTGAGCGACGGCGGTCGCGGCGGACGCTTCAACCTGCGCGATATCCTCAGCGATGAGCCGGGCATGAGCCCGCTTGAGGTGTGGTGTAATGAATCGCAGGAGCGCTATGTGCTCGCGGTGGCGCCAGAGAAGCTGGCGCTGTTTGACACGCTGTGTCAGCGCGAGCGTGCTCCCTATGCGGTGATTGGCGAGGCCATGGAAGAGCAGCACCTAACCCTGACCGACAGCCACTTCGGCAATGATCCGATTGATATGCCGCTGGATGTTCTGCTGGGTAAAACGCCAAAAATGACCCGCGACGTGACGCGCCAGCAGGCCAACGGCACGGCGCTGCAGCGCGACGGCATTACCGTGGCCGATGCGGTGCATCGCGTCCTCCATCTGCCTGGCGTGGCAGAGAAAACCTTCCTGATCACCATCGGTGACCGTAGCGTAACCGGCATGGTCGCGCGCGATCAGATGGTCGGACCGTGGCAGATCCCGGTGGCGAACTGCGCGGTGACCACCGCCAGCCTCGACAGCTATCACGGTGAAGCCTTTGCCTTAGGCGAACGTGCACCGGTGGCGCTGCTGGACTTCGCGGCCTCGGGGCGTCTGGCCGTGGGGGAAGCGCTGACGAACCTGGCGGCGACCGCCATTGGCTCGCTCAAGCGCGTTAAATTGTCCGCAAACTGGATGGCTGCCGCCGGCCATCCAGGCGAAGATGCCGGTTTGTACGAAGCAGTGAAAGCGGTCGGGGAAGAGTTGTGCCCTGCGCTGGGCATCACTATTCCGGTGGGCAAAGACTCCATGTCCATGAAAACCCGCTGGCAGCAGGGCGACGAGCAGCGCGAGATGACGTCACCGCTGTCGCTGGTGATCACCGCTTTTGCCCGCGTTGAAGACGTGCGCCAGACGGTAACGCCGCAGCTGCAGGCCGAGTGCGATAACCTGCTGCTGCTGGTGGATCTCGGCAACGGCGCGAACACGCTAGGCGCAACCGCGCTGTCGCAGGTTTATAGTCAACTGGGCGACAAGCCGGCTGACGTGCGGGATGCCGCTCAACTGGCTGGCTTCTTTAATGCCATTCAGGCGCTGGTTACCCAACAGAAACTGCTGGCCTATCACGACCGCTCAGACGGCGGCTTGCTGGTGACGCTGGCAGAGATGGCCTTTGCCGGTCACTGCGGCGTTGATGTTGATATCGCCGCGCTGGGCAGCGATGCGCTGGCGGCGCTGTTTACCGAAGAGTTGGGCGCTGTGCTGCAAATCAACGCGGCCGATCGCGCGGTGGTTGAGCAGATCCTCGCGGAGCACGGCCTGCGCGACAATGTGCATGTGCTGGGGCAGGCGCAGCCGGGGGATCGCTTCTCGATCCGCGCGGGTGAGCAGACGATTTATGGTGAAAGCCGTAACACGCTGCGCACCTGGTGGGCTGAAACGACCTGGCAGATGCAACGCCTGCGTGACAATCCGGCTTGCGCCGATCAAGAGCATGCCGCCAAGCAGGATGACAACGATCCGGGCCTGAACGTCAAATTGAGCTTCAACCCAGCAGAAGACGTGGCGGCGCCAATGATTGCTACCGGTGCCCGCCCGCGTGTGGCGGTGCTGCGCGAGCAGGGCGTTAACTCGCATGTCGAAATGGCGGCCGCCTTCCACCGCGCAGGCTTTACAGCGGTAGATGTGCATATGAGCGATCTGCTGGCAGGGCGCCACGACTTAGAGGGATTCAACGCGCTGGTCGCGTGTGGCGGCTTCTCCTACGGCGACGTGCTGGGCGCGGGCGAAGGCTGGGCAAAATCTATCCTGTTCAACGATCGGGTACGCGAGACGTTTGAAGCCTTCTTCCATCGTCCGCAAACGCTGGCGCTGGGCGTGTGCAACGGCTGCCAGATGATGTCTAATCTGCGTGAGCTGATCCCTGGCAGCGAACTGTGGCCGCGCTTTGTGCGTAACCAGTCCGAGCGTTTTGAAGCGCGTTTCAGCCTGGTGGAAGTGACAAACAGCGGTTCACTGCTGCTTGACGGCATGGCGGGGTCACGTATGCCGATTGCCGTATCGCACGGAGAAGGCTACGTCGAGGTGCGCGATGCCGCCCATCTGGCCGCGCTAGAGACGGCAGGTTTGGTGGCGCTGCGCTTTGTGGATAACTACGGCAACGCCACGGAAAACTATCCGGCAAACCCGAACGGTTCACCGAATGGCATCACGGCCGTCACCAATGAAAGCGGCCGCGTGACCATCATGATGCCGCACCCTGAACGCGTGTTCCGCACCGTCAGCAACTCCTGGCATCCGGCTGAGTGGGGCGAAGACGGGCCGTGGATGCGGATTTTCCGCAACGCGCGCAAGCAGCTGGGCTGATCGTAAATCGCGCTTGTAACCTCTAAGGCCGCCGCGTGCGGCCTTTTTTATTGCATGTAGCGTGAGGGGGCTGTCGGAAATCAGCGACAGGGTAGGTTTGGCGATGTCGCTAGATGGCGACATATAATTACTTGATAAATATAGAATGCGTAGGTGGCCGCGCTGCGGTGTTGCTTTATTGCGACATTTTTTACCGCGCCCGCCTGGTTTTCGCGGCGCTTCACCCCGGCTAACACGGGAAATGACTGAAAATATAAGATATTTATTTTTTGGCACGGTTGTTGCTATAATTAGCCTGCTGCTCATTCACCTGTTTATGATTGCCCCGTTCTGCGGTTGAGCTCATAAAAATAGAATGACGCACAAAACGGAGCCTGCCGTCCACTTGACCGATAATCGCGTGCTTTGCAACGTTATCAAACACCGGACGTCACGTTGAGTAAGGCTCCACCTCATTCCCCGGTGATGCTGCGGCGTCATCTCAACGGCAGGCCCTTCGGCCTGCCGTTTTTGTTTCCTGCTTTCTTCGCCGGGCAGACTTCGCTAGCATGCCAGCAGCGCATTTTTTAAGGACGCACGGCTGTGATCACATGGCGTTTTTTTCCTCGTTCTCTTCGGCAACTGGTACTGATGGCGTTTTTGTTGGTGCTGCTGCCGCTGCTGGTGCTGGCGTGGCAGGCGTGGGAGAGCCTGTCGGCGCTCAGCGATCAGGCCGCCGACACCAATCGCAATACGTTTACCGATGTGCGCCGCAGTGAGGCGATGGCGCGGACCGCGCTTGAGCTGGAGCGGAGCTATCGACAATATTGCGTCCTGGACGATCCTTCGCTGCTGAAACTCTACCAAACGCAATGGACACGTTACGGTCAGATGCTGGCCAGCCATGCAGCCAGCCTGCCCGATTTGCCCTCTTTTACCCTGCTGCAACAGGCGCTGCCGCCGCTGCAAAACGTGCAGTGTCAGAACGGCGCGCCTTCGACGCAGGCAGGCGATGCGCTTGAGCATTTCTCCGCGGCGAATGCGCAAATGGTGCAGGCGACGCGCGAAGCGGTGTTTGCACGCGGCTTACAGCTGCAGCGGGAAATTGCCGAACGCGGTCAATTTTTTGGCTGGCAGGCGCTGATTCTGTTCTTGATCAGCCTGGCGCTAGTGCTGCTGTTTACTGGCATGATCATCGGTCCAGTGAAACGGGTTGAGCGCATGATAAATCGGTTGGGTGAGGGAAAAACGTTAGGCAGCAGCCTGCGTTTTCGCGGCCCGCGTGAAATTCGTTCGCTGGGCCAGCGCATCGTCTGGCTGAGCGAGCGCCTGAGCTGGCTGGAAGCGCAGCGTCACGAATTTTTGCGCCACCTCTCTCATGAGTTAAAAACCCCGCTTGCCAGCTTGCGCGAAGGCACGGAGCTGCTGGCCGATCACGTTGCCGGGCCGCTGAATGCCGATCAGCAAGAGGTGGTGGCGATACTGGACACCAGCAGTCGTCACCTGCAGCGATTGATTGAACAGCTGCTTGACTACAATCGCCAGCTGGCGGATGAGCCTTCAGCGCTGACGCCGGTCGCGCTAGAAGCGATTGTGGCCTCTGTGGTCGCCGTCCATTCGCTGCCCGCCAGCGCGCGCGGCATGAAAACGCACCTCGATCTGCGCGTGGTCCAGTGTTTGGCGGAGCCCACGCTGTTGCAGCGGGTGATCGACAACCTCTATTCGAACGCCGTGAACTACGGCAGTGAATCCGGTAATATCTGGCTGCACAGCCAACAGAAGGGTGGCGAAGTGTGGATTGAGGTGGCTAATACCGGCACGCCCATTCCGCTTGACGAGCAGACGATGATTTTTGAACCGTTTTACCAGGGCAGCCAGCAGCGGCAGGGGCCGGTAAAAGGCAGTGGTCTCGGGTTGAGTATCGCCAAAGATTGCCTGCGCCGTATGCAGGGCGACTTACAGCTGGTGACGCACAAAAACGCTGATGTCTGTTTTCGTATTATTTTACCAGCCGCGCCGGGAACACCTGACCAATGAAACGATTTGCTACCTGCGTGTTTGCAGCCCTGATGATACTGGGGCTGAGCGCCTGCCAACTTTCTGCACCGCACTCACCGTCTCGTGACGGTATGGCGATCCCTGAGCCGGACGTTCGCCTGGCGGACTATCTGACCGTTGCCTGTGCCAACGTCTGGAAAACCGACAGCCCTGCGGCAATGAATAATCCGCTCTACTGGCAGCGTGCCATGGACTGCGGTGAGCAGCTCTCGGCGGCGGAAGCTCGCGCTGAGGCACGACGCTGGCCGGTGCAAGGCTGGGCGCGCGCGTTCAAGCAAGGGATTTTACTGTCCAATGGCAATGTGACGCCGCTGGAGCGCCGCCAGATGCTCAGTACGCTGGACAGCTACAGCAGCGACTGGCCTGTCAGCGTGCGCCCTTTGCTAACGCTGTGGCAGCGTCATCAAACCGCGCTATTGGCGCTGAGTGCGGAGCGAAGCCGCTATGCCGCCCTGCAGCAGGCCAGCGACGCACAGTTGGATAGCCTGCGCCAGCAGCAAACTCAGCTGCGTCAGTCGCTGGACGACACGCAGCGCAAACTCGAACGCCTGACCGATATTGAACGCCAGCTCTCCTCGCGCAAGACGCCAGATAGCAGTGACACATCGCACGGCAATAGCGATGACCAACGTGAGGATCCGTAACATGAACCAACGCGCGCACTTATTGCTGGTGGACGACGATCCCGGTCTGCTCAAACTGTTGGGTATGCGGCTGAGCAGCGAAGGCTATCTGGTGACCACAGCCGCCAGCGGGCCTGAAGCGCTGCGCCAGCTGCAAAAAGAGCGCGTGGATCTGGTGATAAGCGATCTGCGTATGGATGAGATGGACGGCCTGGCGCTGTTTGCCGAAATACAAAAGCGCCATGCGGGACTGCCGGTGATCATTCTCACCGCGCACGGATCCATTCCCGAGGCCGTGTCAGCCACCCAGCAAGGTGTGTTTAGCTTTCTTACCAAACCGGTAGATCGCGATGCGCTTTATAAGGCCATCAACGAAGCCTTGGCCCAGCGCGCGCCCGCCAGCGATGACCGCTGGCGCGAAGCGATTGTGACCCGCAATCCGCAGATGCTGCGCCTGCTTGAGCAGGCGCACATGGTGGCGCAATCCGATGTGAGCGTGTTAATTATTGGGCAGAGCGGCACCGGCAAAGAGGTGCTGGCGCAGGCGATTCATACTGCCAGCCCGCGAGCCGCCCACCCGTTTATCGCCATTAACTGCGGGGCACTGCCGGAACAGTTGCTGGAGTCAGAGTTATTTGGCCACGCCAGGGGCGCCTTCACCGGCGCGGTGAGCGCGCGCGAAGGGCTGTTCCAGGCGGCAGAAGGCGGCACGCTGTTTCTCGACGAGATTGGCGATATGCCGCAGGCGCTGCAGGTGAAACTGCTGCGCGTGCTGCAAGAGCGTAAGGTGCGTCCGTTAGGCAGTAACCGCGATCTCGACATTAACGTACGAATCCTCTCTGCGACGCACCGCGATCTACCGAAGGCCATGGAAAAAAAGAGCTTCAGGGAAGATCTTTACTATCGTCTGAACGTAATGAATCTCAAACTTCCGGCGCTGCACGAGCGAGCAGAAGACATTCCTCTGCTGGCGAATCATCTGCTGCGGGAGGCGGCGCACCGGCATAAACCGTTTGTGCGCAGCTTCTCGGCGGATGCGATGAAGCGCCTGGTCAGCGCTGCCTGGCCTGGCAACGTGCGCCAGCTGGTGAATGTCATTGAGCAGTGCGTTGCGCTGACAACATCGCCGGTGATCGGTGAGGCGCTAGTTGAGCAGGCGCTGGCGGGCGAGAATACCGCGCTACCCACGTTTGTTGAGGCGCGTAATCAGTTTGAACTGAACTACTTACGGAAGTTGCTGCAAATGACCAAAGGAAATGTCACGAACGCCGCACGTCTGGCTGGACGCAACCGCACGGAGTTTTATAAGCTGCTGTCGCGCCATGAACTGGACGCCAGCGATTTTAAAGAGTAGCGTGCGGCAGCGTCAGGAACACTTATACTATTTGTTATCCGTCCGGCCACGGAGGGAGTGAAAAAGGGATCTGTGATGAAAAAGATCGATGCAATTATCAAACCATTCAAACTCGATGATGTGCGTGAAGCGCTGGCAGAAGTGGGTATCACCGGCATGACGGTGAGTGAGGTCAAGGGGTTTGGGCGCCAGAAAGGCCACACGGAACTGTACCGCGGCGCAGAGTATATGGTGGATTTTCTGCCGAAAGTGAAAATCGAAATGGTTGTCGGTGATGATATCGTCGATACCTGCGTTGAAACCATCATGAAAACCGCGCAGACCGGCAAAATCGGCGATGGTAAAATTTTCGTCTTTGACGTGGCCCGCGTGGTGCGTATCCGTACCGGTGAAGAGGACGAAGAGGCCATCTGATTTGCCTCTCCCGTCCTGTACGAAGAGCCTGCTTGCGCAGGCTTTTTTCGTTATAGCACTTTGTGCGGACCAAACACTTCGTAATGAATACGATCGCCTGACACGCCGGCGTCCAGCAGTTGACGCGCAACAAACTGCATAAACGGCAGCGGGCCGCAGAGCCAGAACGTGCGGTCTGGCTGCGTCAACTCCTCGGCGACAACCGACAGTTCCATCAATCCCGTGCGTTCATAGCATCCCGCATCGCTTTCATCCGGCGTCCGATACCAAACGTGGCGACTAAACCGGGGCAGTTGCACGCCGAGCGTTTCCACCTCCGTGGCAAAGGCGTGCTGTGCCCCGGTTTCCGTCGCGTGTAGCCACGTCACCGCGCCCGCGTGATGCTGATGCGCCAGAGACGCGAGCATAGCGAGGAGCGGCGTCTGGCCGACGCCAGCGGAAATAAACGTGACGGGCGTGTTGGGCTCTACCTTGAGGGTAAAGTCACCTGCCGGTACGGCACACTGAACGACATCACCCGCTTTGGCGCAAACGTGTAGCCAGTTTGAAACGCTGCCCAGCATGTCGCGTTTGACCGCAATACGGTAAGAGATGCCGTTGGGCAGCCGGGTAAGTGAGTATTGACGATGCTGCAGGTATTCGCTGCCTGTTGGCCGCAGCGTCAGGGTTAAATACTGACCGGGAAGATAATCCGCGATCGGCAGGCCGTCGCAGGGAATCAGCTCAATGCTTTTGATCACGCTGCTTTCCTGACGAATGGTGTGGATGCGGAAATCACGCAGGCCGCGCCAGCCGCCGGCTTTATCTTCGGAGCTCTGGTAGATCGCCGCTTCGCGCTGAATAAACACCTCCGCCAGAACCGCATAGGCTTTTCCCCACGCCTGGAGCACGTCGTCGCCGGGATCCAGCATCTCTTCCAGGGTGGCAAGCAGGGTTGAACCCACAATGGCGTACTGGTCGGGTTGAATATTCAAGCTGGCATGCTTTTGGGCGATCTTTTCAACGGCGGGCAGCAGCGCTGACAGGTTATCAAGGTTGCTTGCATAAGCGGCAATCGCATTGAACAGCGCTTCGCGCTGGCTGCCGCTGCGCTGGTTATTCATGTTGAACACGTTCTTTAGCGCCGGATTTTCCTGCAGCAGGCGCTGGTAAAAGCAGCCGGTAAGCTGGGGTCCAAGTGCGGCAACGGCAGGCAGGCTGGCTTTCACCGTCGCGATAGTCTGGGCATCTAACATGGCATTATCCTTTGGGTGTTTAAGGTGTATTTTAAATGCATGTTATGCCTGTTGGGAGGGACTGTAAATCACGTTGAAGACCTGTGAGCGAAAAATGCAAGCCGAAGGCTGTGATAGCCTTTCTTTCGATGGAGGAGGGAGGAAAGGGGCTTTACACGTGCAAGTGAAAGCGTAAAAAACCTGTTCCAGCGCGTTGCCAATCGTTTGCGTAAAAAGAGGGGATTGGCGCTACCGTCACCCAAAAAAACCGTTTACACTGTTGCCCTTCGCCCCCAACGGGGGCCAAACTGCTGTTAAAAGTTAGCTGAGTCAGGAGATGCCGGATGTTAAAGCGTGAAATGAACATTGCCGATTACGATGCCGAGTTGTGGCAGGCGATGGAGCAAGAGAAGGTGCGTCAGGAAGAGCACATTGAACTGATTGCTTCTGAGAACTACACCAGCCCACGCGTTATGCAGGCGCAAGGTTCACAGCTCACCAACAAATATGCGGAAGGGTATCCGGGCAAGCGCTATTACGGCGGATGTGAATATGTTGATATCGTCGAGCAGCTGGCGATTGATCGCGCCAAAGCGCTGTTCGGCGCTGACTATGCCAACGTGCAGCCGCACTCCGGTTCGCAGGCCAACTTTGCCGTGTACACCGCGCTGCTGCAGCCTGGCGATACCATTCTCGGTATGAATCTGGCACACGGCGGTCACCTGACCCACGGCTCTCCGGTTAACCTGTCTGGCAAGCTGTACAATGTTATCCCTTACGGCATCGATGAAACCGGCAAAATCAACTATGACGAGCTGGCCGAACTGGCGAAAGCGCATCAGCCAAAAATGATTGTTGGCGGCTTCTCCGCTTACTCTGGCGTCTGCGACTGGGCCAAAATGCGTGAAATCGCGGATAGCGTTGGCGCATATCTGTTTGTGGATATGGCGCACGTTGCCGGTCTGATTGCTGCGGATGTTTACCCGACGCCCATTCCGCATGCCCACGTTGTCACCTCCACCACCCATAAAACGCTGGCGGGTCCGCGCGGCGGGATCATCCTGGCGAAAAACGGTGATGAAGAGTTCTATAAGAAGTTGAACTCGGCCGTGTTCCCGGGCGGACAGGGCGGTCCTTTGATGCACGTGATTGCCGGTAAAGCCGTGGCGTTCAAAGAAGCGATGGAGCCTGAGTTTAAAACGTATCAGCAGCAGGTGGCAAAGAATGCCAAAGCGATGGTCGAGGTGCTGATTGCGCGCGGCTATAACATCGTGTCAGGCGGTACGTATAATCATCTGTTCCTGATCGATCTGGTTGAGAAAAACCTGACGGGCAAAGAAGCGGACGCCGCCTTGGGTCGCGCGAATATCACCGTCAACAAAAACAGCGTGCCTAACGATCCCAAGAGCCCGTTTGTGACTTCAGGTATTCGTATCGGTACGCCAGCCGTCACCCGTCGTGGTTTCAAAGAAGACGACGTGCGTGAACTGGCGGGCTGGATTGCTGACGTGCTGGACAACATCAACGACGAAGCCACGATTGAGCGCACCAAAAAGAAAGTGCTGGATATCTGCGCGCGTCTGCCTGTTTACGCGTAATCGCGCTGGCAACACCCGATCCAAAGGATGGCGAAAGCCATCCTTTTTCATTTTTATCCTCATCGCACCCTACGATTTTGTCTTAACCTCAACGCCTTACGCTTTTATTTTGCCTCCGGCTCTGACAAAGTTGCGCCTCCACGCTATCCGTTGTTGTTTGAACACCTGCGAGAAACATTATGAACATCACATCAGCCCGCTGGCTGGGTCTGAGCTACTTTACCTATTTCTTTTGCTACGGCATTTATCTGCCTTTTTGGGGCGTATGGCTAAAAGGCGCAGGCCTCGATGCGGAGAAAATTGGCTTGCTGCTGGGATGTGGCATGGTGGCGCGGTTTGTGGGCAGCTTGCTCATCGCTTCGCAGGTGCGTAATCCCTCACAGCTGATCCTTGCCCTGCGCCTGCTGGCATTGATGACATGCCTGTTCGCGCTGGGATTCTGGCTGGGAAGTCAGTGGCTATGGCTGCTGCTGGTGATGATTGGCTTTAACCTGTTCTTTTCGCCGCTGGTGCCGCTTAGCGATGCGCTGGCCGCGACCTGGACGCGGCAAATCGGTCTGGCTTACGGCCCGGTAAGGCTATGGGGATCGCTGGCGTTTGTGATCAGCTCGGCATTAACTGGGCAGCTGGTGAGCGCCTGGTCAGAACACGCGATTTTGCTACTGCTCACTCTCGGGACGCTGGCGATGTGCGCCGGTATGCTGCTACCGCCGCGCACGATGCCGCAGGGAGAAGCGCGGCAGGTTAAACGTGGCGGCTGGGCGGCGTGGCGCGATCTGCTGCGGGAAAACGCCGTGTGGCGCTTTATGGTGTGTGTCACCTTATTGCAAGGGGCGCATGCGGCGTATTACGGCTTCAGCGCCATCTGGTGGCAGGAGGCTGGCTATTCTGCTGGCCTGGTGGGCTATCTCTGGTCGCTGGGCGTCGTGGCTGAAATTGTGGTTTTCGCACTCAGTCACCGTCTCTTCAGCCGTTGGGGGGCGCGCGATTTGCTGCTGCTCTCCGGGGTGTGCGCCGTGATCCGCTGGGGAATGCTGGGCGCCACGACGGCGCTGCCGTGGCTGGTGGTGGCGCAAATTCTTCACTGCGGCAGTTTTACCGTATGTCATTTGGCCGCGATGCGCTTTATTGCCGCGCGTCAGGGGGCAGAGGTGATTCGTTTGCAATCTCTTTATTCCGCCCTGGCAATGGGCGGCGGCATTGCGGTGATGACGATGCTATGCGGTGTGCTATTTGCACATCTGCATGGCCATCTGTTCTGGGTTATGGCGCTGGTGGCGCTGCCTGCGCTGTTCCTGCGCCCGCGCGCAGCTTAGGACTCCAGCAGTAACCGGATTCGCCGCTGCTGCTGCTCGTTTAACGGCAGCTCTGCATGGATCAGCGGCGGCGAAAACAGCGGCAGGGCGGTCGCGTAAGGGGTGATCACCAGCGCCACGTCGCGCGGTGCGCCTTCACGCTGGAAATGCAGGATATCCTGGTGGGTGATGTTCACTGGTAACAGCATCATTTCGCGGATCTGCTGCTCCAGCAGCTGCTCCAGCGCAGCGTCTGCGCCGGTGAGCAGCAGCACCTGTTTCTCCTGCAGCGCGCTCTCTTGCATCAGCCAGGCGCCAAACAGCACCGCGACCAGGCTCACTTCCTCTGCGCTAAACGTAGTGGAAAAGGCGAGGCCAAAGGGCTGGAGCGCGCGCTCAGTCATGCGCAGCAGGCGGGGGTAAAGCTGGGCGACGTCCAGCGCGACGCTGTTGTCGATGCCAATCGCAAAGTGGCTGCGGTCTAACGCCTGCGCCAGATGCGTATACAGCTGCAGCTTGAGTTGATGCTGATTTTTAAAGCGCGTCTGCGCCAGCTGTTCAAAGCGCAGCACCAGCGCATCCACCGCCGCCATTAACCTCTGTGCGGACGCGTCGGCGAGGTCCTGACCGTTTGGCGCGTGAATCAAGCTAAACAGCAGCGTCCAAAAATCGGTCTCACTGACATCGGGGGCAATATGACAGCGCTTTTGCCAGTGGTGAATCACGTCGTCGGCGGCGGCGCGCTCACTTTTTTCAGCCAGCCAGGCGCGCTGCTGCGCGTTAAATAGCGCGCATTGGCGCTGGCAGAGCGCATATTTCATGTAAATTTGCAGAAAGAGGCGATCGCGGGGAGTAAAATCTCGGTTAAGCCGCATGCTGCAGTGTTGAATCAGAGCCTGTAAATTGGTTTCATCCCACAGCGCTTTTTCGATTTTTAAAATTTTGAGACGCTGGCGCAGCACCGGGGCAAACTGTTCGCAGACAAAGTCCTGCGACACGCGCAGCGCGCGTCGCAGCCAGTGCAGCAGGCAAAGCCGCCGGTCCAGTTCCGTGCCATGAATGCGAAAGCTGCCGTCAACCATCTGATGGAGTTCAAGTTGATGGTAGCGCTGTATCTCATCGCCAACAGCCGCGATATCCTGACGGGCTACCGCAGCCTCGACGCCGTTTATCTGGCAGAGCTTTTCCAGCGTTAGCGCTGGCGCGGGCAAAAACAGCAGCAGCAAAAGATGGCAACGGCGCTGGGCGCGGCTGAAGAGTGGTGCTGTGACAGGCGCAGAACTCATCATTAACGTTATCCACAGGTCCGTTTGAGCTAAGAATAGCGAATTTCGCATGCGCGCCTGCTATTTGTAGCGACTTTTGCTCAGAGCTTCGTGGCAGGTCACAGTTTTACCTGGCACCTGTTATCTTCCCTGTTAAATTGTTACTTTATAACACATGAAAATTGCGCTCACTGCTCTTATGCTGGTTATCAGTACCAGCGCCTGGTCACACCCGCACAGCTTTATTGCGATGAAAACCGAATTTATCGGCGATAACGATCGCCTGACAGGAATGAAAATGGTGTGGACCATGGATGAAATCACCTCGGCAGACTTGTTGTACGACGCGGGGCATGCCAAACCCGGTGACGTAGTCTGGAAAAAATTAGCCGCGCAGGTCATGGCTAACGTGCTGGGTCAGCACTATTTCACCGAAGTTTGGCAGGGCCAGAATCGCATCAAATTCCTCAACCTGCCCAAAGAGTACAATTTGTCCCGCAGTGGCAATAAAGCGGTACTGGAGTTTATTGTGCCTTTTGGCGAACCGCCGACTTTAAGCCAGCGGGCGTATCGTATCCAGACGTTCGATCCCAGCTACTTTGTGGATATGTCATATGAAAATGCGCAGAACCTGAGTATGGATGAGACGGTAAAAGCCCACTGCCAAATGACGTTACATACCCCGAAACCCGCAGATTCCCTGAAGCAATATGCCCTGTCGCTGGATAAGGCCGACGCGCCGCCCGAGCAGATGGATCTTGGTCAGCAGTTTGCCCAAACGGTGACGCTGGCATGTCACTGAACGCGCTTTCTACTCGCACCGGACGTCTCTGGCCGTTATGGCTGATGGGCGGACTCATGCTGCTGGCGGGCTTCACGCTGTGGCAATACTGGCCGACCCTATTGCTACAGAGCGTGATGTGGCAAAAAACGCTGAATCGTGAAATGTCGCAGCTGTTGCAGCAGGTCGCCGCGCAGCCCGATCGCGCTGGGGCGATGCTGTTACTGTTCAGCGTGGCCTACGGTGTGCTGCACGCGTTAGGGCCTGGCCACGGAAAAATGGTAATCACCACTTTTTTAGCTACGCATCCGGCAAAACTTAGAACCAGCATTAAATTAACGCTGCTGGCGGCACTGCTGCAGGGCGGCGTTGCCATTGCATTGGTGACGGTGATGCTGGTAGTGCTGCAAACGTCGTCGCGCCAGCTGCATCTTGGCAGTTACTGGCTGGAGAAAGGCAGCTACTTGCTGGTGATCGCCTTGGGCATCTGGGTAAGCGGACGTGCGCTGCACGCGCTGCGCCAGCGGTGGCAGGCAAAACCCGCGTTAAGGTTTCAGCCCTTCCGGCCTGCACATCATCAGCATGACGCACACTGCGGCTGTGGCCATGCGCATCTCCCCAGCGCTGCACAGCTGCAGCGGGCGGTAAGCGGTAAAACGCAAGCGCTGGTGGTGCTATCGATGGGGCTGCGCCCCTGTTCTGGCGCGATCATGATGCTCCTTTTCGCCCGCGTGATCGATGTCTACAGATGGGGCGTGGCGTCTGCGGTGGCGATGGCGATGGGCACTGCGCTGACCGTGACGCTGATTGGCGTGGTGGTGGCACGCTGCCGTGCATTTGCCCAGCGCCTGAGCAGAGCGAGCGCGCAGCCGCGCACGTTGCAGTGGGCTATGCCGCTGCTGGCCCTGCTGGGCGGCGTGATATTGATGGTTACTGGCCTATTACTTTGGCAGAGCGCAGCCGAAATAGTCGGCGGAATTGCTAGGCCATTTCTCTAACTTTGCAAGCTAAGCGCAGCCGAGGATTGATTATTCTCGCTGCGTTTAACGCCTTTCTCGCGAAATAGTTTTTTCTCTCTTCTCCTCACTGGTTAAAACACTTTTCTCTGTCTACGCTGAATATCTCTGGTTGGACTTAATTATTGCACCATTTTATTTTTATGAGGAGTGACACATGCCTGAAACCTGGACTAATAATGGCACTAAGGAAATCATTACGGAAACGCATTCGGCGCTGCCGTTAAAACGTATTTCCTGGAGTGCGGTATTCGCTGGCGTTATTGCGGCGCTTATCGTGCATATTTTACTGGGACTGCTGGGCACGGCGATCGGCGCCACCACCATTGATCCTCAGCAGGAGCAAAATCCGCTGCAACACCTTGGCACCGGTGCGCTGATTTGGAGCGGCGTCAGTATGCTGATTGCGATGGCCGTCGGCAGTTACGTTGCTGGACGTCTGGCACAGCGCGAAGGTGCGCTGCATGGTTTGCTGATGTTTGGCGTCAGTACGGTTATTACGCTGTGGCTGGCCATTTCACTGGCGAGCGGTATTATTGGCGGTGCATTTAATATACTGGGATCCGGCATGAACGCCTTGGGTAGCGGTATTTCCGCTGTGGCACCGTCAGTGACAAATATGGCAAAGGAAAAGCTGCAGGAAAATAATATTAATCTGGATGACTTAAAAGGCGAGTTGGAAACAACGCTGCGTCAAACCGGGAAACCTGAACTGCAGCCAGAAAATTTAAAGCAGGATGCTAATAGCGAAGCAAATAACGCCGAGAATCAGGCGAAAAATACCGCGCAGAATCCGCAAAATGCTGATACCGATATTGCCAACTGGCTGAAGGGCGTAATTAACCGTCACAGTGATACGCTGCAGGCAGCCGATCGCGATGCGCTGAAAAACATCATCAAAGCGCGCACCGGTAAAAGCGACGCTGAGGCAGAACAGATTGTTAATCAGACCGAACAGAGCTATCAAAAAGCGGTACAGCAGTACCAGCAGTTGAAGCAGGAAGCGGAGCAGAAAGCCCGTGAAGCCGCCGAGAAAGCGGCAGCGGCCACGGCCAAAGCGAGCTGGTTTGCCTTCTTTATGCTGTTGATTGAAGCGGTGCTGGCGGCGGTGGTAGGACGCATTGGCCGTCGCACTCAGCCGCGCGAAGTGCTGACGCACGAACGTCACTAGCCGACAACCAGGCAATAAAAAAGGCGGCTATATAAGCCGCCTTTTTTTCGCTTAGCGCTTCAGCGCTTCGCTCAGTTCGTCACGCATTGTGGCCAGCATCGCTTTCACCACGCGCGGGTTACCCGCAACGAGGTTGCCTGACAGCAGGTAGCCGTGGTTCCCGGTAAAGTCCGTCACCAGACCGCCCGCTTCACGTACCAGCAGTTCGCCCGCGGCGAAATCCCACGGCTTCAGGCCAATCTCGAAGAAACCATCCACGCGACCCGCTGCCACATAGGCCAGATCCAGCGCGGCAGAGCCGGTGCGGCGGAAATCAGCGCACTGCGTAAACAGTTTGCCCACGATATTGATGAACGGCGTCGCGTGCTGCTTGAGTTTGAACGGGAAGCCGGTCGCCAGCACGGTGCCGTCGAGGTCGCGCGCATTGCTGCCGCGTAAGCGATAGCCATTCAGCTGCGCGCCCTGACCGCGCACCGCGGTGAAGAGCTCATTGCGCATCGGATCGTAAACCACCGCCACTTCGGTGCGGCCTTTAATGCGCACGGCGATAGAAACAGAGAAATGGGGGAGGCGTTTAATGAAGTTGGTGGTGCCATCCAGCGGATCGATTACCCATTGCACGTCCTGATCTTCGCCCGCCAGTTCACCGCTTTCTTCGGTGATGATGGTGTGTTGCGGGTAGGATTTACGAATCACTTCGATAATCAGACGTTCTGCGTCACGGTCAACATTGGTAACGAAGTCGTTGCTGCCTTTTTGGCTGGCTTCGACGGCGTCCGGGGTTTCATAATTCTTGGCAATTAAATTTCCGGCCTTGCGCGCTGCGCGCACGGCGATGTTGAGCATCGGATGCATCGGTATCTCTCGCTGGATGTTAAAGAACGGTTTAAAACGGCGCGGAGTATATCAGGGTGTTCAGCAAATGTCCTGCATTTATGTTAGAATGCGCGCCATCATTTTTCTGACTGTGCCTGATTATGCTGCAAAATATTCGAATCGTACTGGTAGAAACCTCTCACACCGGCAATATGGGCTCGGTGGCGCGCGCCATGAAAACCATGGGATTAAGCAACCTGTATCTGGTGAATCCGCTGGTAAAACCGGACTCGCAGGCCATCTCACTGGCAGCCGGTGCCAGCGATGTTATCGGTGACGCCCGCATCGTCGACACGCTGGATGACGCCATCGCGGGCTGCAGCCTGGTGGTGGGCACCAGCGCACGCTCGCGTTCACTGCCCTGGCCTATGCTGGACGCGCGCGAGTGCGGCGTCAAAAGCGTAGAAGAGGGACAGCAGGCGCCGGTGGCGCTGGTGTTCGGCCGCGAACGCGTGGGATTGACCAACGACGAGTTGCAGAAATGTCACTATCACGTTGCCATTCAAGCTAACCCAGAATACAGCTCGCTGAATTTGGCGATGGCCGTACAAATCATCGCTTATGAAGTTCGCATGGCGTGGCTTGCTGCTCAGGAACTCGCTGCGCCGCAACCTGAGGCAGCAGTCACACCGTATCCGCTGGTGGACGATCTGGAACGCTTCTACCAACACATCGAACAAATGATGCTCGACAGCGGGTTTATTCGCGAAGGCACGCCGAGCCAGGTCATGAGCAAGCTGCGCCGCCTGTATACGCGCGCGCGCCCCGAGCGTGACGAGCTGAATATCCTGCGCGGCATGCTCTCCTCTTTCCAGAAACCCAAGAGCGACAAGCGGGATAGTTGAGTAAAATACCAGGGTAAATAGTTGAGTGTTTTACTTGGTTAAATAGTTGACCAAAATACTCGGGAATGTCAGACTGGCCTCCATTCATCAGATAACCCGCCTGTCACGGCGGACGCTTACGAGGTTGTACGCTATGAGACTGACATCCAAAGGACGTTATGCCGTTACCGCTATGCTGGACGTTGCGCTGCATTCCCACGAGGGGCCGGTGCCGTTAGCCGATATTTCTGAGCGGCAGGGCATTTCGCTCTCTTATCTGGAGCAGCTCTTCTCGCGCCTGCGTAAACACGGTCTGGTTGCCAGCGTACGCGGCCCGGGCGGCGGTTATCTGCTAGGTAAAGAAGCCGCTGCCATCGCGGTAGGTGAAGTTATCACCGCCGTTGATGAGTCGGTCGATGCCACCAAATGCCAGGGCAAAGAAGGCTGCCAGGGCGGCGAGCGCTGCCTGACGCACGTTCTGTGGCGTGACCTGAGCGAGCGCATCAGCGAGTTCCTGAACAACATCACGCTGGCAGAGTTGGTCAATAATCAGGAGATCCTTGACGTGGCCGACCGCCAGAACACCCTCGACAACCGTCGCTTCCAGCAGCATCGCGTGCAGGAAACCATCAACGTGAATCTGCGTGCCTGATCCTCGTCTTCACGGCCTTTCCTGTTAACGCGGGCAAGGCCGAATCGTGCTATAAAGACGTATGATTTTTTATACGGAGCTTTAGCGCAATGAAATTACCGATTTACCTGGATTATGCAGCCACCACGCCTGCAGATCCGCGTGTTGCCACGAAGATGATGCAGTTCCTTACATCGGATGGCACGTTCGGTAACCCCGCTTCCCGCTCACACCGTTTTGGCTGGCAGGCTGAAGAAGCTGTTGATGTCGCCCGTAATGACGTCGCGGCGCTGATCAACGCCGATCCCCGTGAAATCATTTTTACCTCTGGTGCCACCGAAGCCGACAACCTTGCCATTAAAGGTGCGGCGCACAGTCATCAGGCGCGCGGTAAACACATTATTACCAGCCAGACCGAGCACAAAGCGGTGCTGGACAGCTGCCTGCAGCTGGAGCGCGAAGGCTTTACTGTTACTTTCATGCAGCCTGGGCCCGATGGCATCGTCACGCCCGAGCAGCTGGCGTCCGCGCTGCGCGACGACACGGTGCTGGTGTCGCTCATGCACGTAAATAATGAAACGGGCGTCGTGCAGGATATTGCCGCGCTGGGCGCACTGTGCCGCGCGCGCGACATTGTGTTCCACGTGGATGCCACCCAGAGCGTCGGCAAATTACCGATTGACGTTAGCCACTTGCCGGTGGATTTACTCTCCTTCTCCGCCCATAAACTCTATGGCCCCAAAGGCATTGGCGCGCTATGGGTGCGCCGTAAACCCAAACTCGATATTGAGGCGCAAATGCACGGCGGCGGGCACGAGCGCGGCATGCGTTCCGGTACGCTGCCGGTTCATCAGATTGTGGGGATGGGGGAGGCTTACCGCCTTGCACGCGACGAGATGGAGACGGACGTGCCGCGCCTGAGCGCGCTGCGTTTACGGCTGTGGAATGGCATTCGCCCGCTCCAGGGCGTGACGCTCAACGGCTCGCTGGCGCACGGTGCGCCGCATATTCTCAACCTGAGCTTTGCTGATGTAGACGGCGAATCGCTGATTATGGCGCTGAAAGAGCTCGCGCTGTCTTCTGGCTCTGCCTGTACCTCTGCCACCCTTGAACCTTCCTATGTACTCCGCGCAATGGGCGTCGAACAAACGCTGGCGTACAGTTCGCTGCGTTTCTCACTCGGCCGTTTTACCACCGAAGCAGAGATCGATCGTGCGATTGACGTAGTGATCAACGGCGTAACGCGCCTGCGCGCCCTCACGCCAAACGCACCTCGCTAAACATTTGCCGTCTTGCGCTGATACGGGCGCAGGCCGGACACCTTACGTAAATGGAGCTACGCGATGACAACACAACCCATGATGATTACGCTCAGTTCGCAAGCCGCGGATGCGCGTTGGGGAGAAAAGGCCCTGTTGAGCAGCACTGAACAGGGCATGACGATCCACCTTACCGGCAATGATGCGCTGATGAGCATTCAGCGCGCCGGGCGCAAGCTGGATGCGCAAGGTATCCGCCACGTTGCGTTGAGCGGCGACGGCTGGGATATGGAAAAATGCTGGGCATTCTGGCAGGGCTACCGCAGCCCCAAAGCGCAGCGTCAGGTCGTTTGGCCCGCGTTCAGCGAGCAGGATCAGGCGGAATTTGATCGCCGGTTGAAAATCGTTGATTGGGTACGCGACACCATTAACCTGCCGGCGGAAGATCTGAGCCCGGAACAGCTGGCGCACAGCGCGATCGATCTGATCGCGGGAGTGGGCGGGGACGCGGTAAGTTACCGCATCACCAAAGGCGACGATCTGCGCGAGCAGGGCTACGCCGGTCTCCACACCGTTGGGCGCGGCTCGACGCGCGTGCCGGTGCTGCTGGCGCTTGATTTTAATCCCGGCGGCGACGAGAACACACCGGTTTACGCCTGTTTGGTAGGGAAAGGCATCACGTTCGATACCGGCGGTTACAGCCTGAAGCCGAGCGCCGGCATGGACTCCATGAAATCCGACATGGGCGGTGCGGCGACGGTCACTGGCGCGCTTGCGCTGGCTATTGCCCGCGGTCTCACTAAACGCGTCAAGCTGTTCCTGTGCTGCGCCGATAACATGGTGAGCGGCAATGCATTCCGCTTGGGCGATATTATTCGCTATCGCAATGGCAAATCCGTTGAGGTGATGAACACCGACGCCGAAGGACGGCTGGTGTTAGCCGACGGTTTGATCGATGCCAGCGAACAGAAGCCCGAGCTGCTGATTGACGCTGCGACGCTGACCGGCGCGGCGAAAACCGCACTCGGCAACGACTATCACGCCCTGTTTACGTTTGACGATGTGCTGGCGGAATCGCTGCTCGGCAGTGCCACCAGTGAAAACGAAGCCTTCTGGCGTCTGCCGCTGGCGGAATTCCACCGTCAGCATTTGCCGTCGAACTTTGCCGACCTTAACAACATTGCCAGCGCGGCGCACACTGCGGGCGCCAGCAGCGCGGCAGCGTTCCTCTCCTGGTTTGTCAGCAACTATCAGCAGGGCTGGTTGCACGTTGACTGCTCGGCGACCTACCGCAAGAGCGCGGTGGATCAGTGGTCGGCGGGCGCCACCGGGCTCGGCGTGCGTACGTTAGCGAATCTGCTGCTGAAATAAGCCACTGCCCTTGACGTCGCAGCAGGCAGAGAACGAGCGCGGGCACGCGCAAAACGCGCTGCTTGCGGTGGCGTACCGGGAACATCGACGGTTTTTTAAAAGTGAATATGCATGAGTAATCGTCTCGAAGAAGTGTTGAAACAGGCTGCAACCGAACCCGCGCATCGCCCGGAATTCTTTCAGCTGCTGCTTGATGCCGACGTTTGGGTGCCGGGCGTCAGCGAAAACGCGCAGTTTGATGCCAATTCGCCGGTAGAACTTCAGCACTGGGAAAAAGAGGGGGGCGGCAGCGTCATTCCGTTTTTTACCTCTGAAGCTGCGATGAGCGAAGCTATCAGCGAAACGCAGCCCTGGCTGCGCTTGCCCGCCAGAACGCTGTTCGAAATGACGCTGGGAAAAAGCCTGTTTCTCAATCCAAAACTCCCGGTCGGCAAAGAGTTTTCGCCGGGAGAAATCGCGCATTTGATTGGTGAAGAGGGCAGTGCGCTCAGCCAGCAGACCGTGTTAGAAGGGGAACAGGCGCTGCTGCTCTCTGAAGTGGCAGAGCCGCCGGCACAGATGGTGGACTCCTTAACCCAGCTGTTTGCCAAATACAAGCAGGTAAGGCGCGCCTGGATTGCCAGTCTGCGTGAAGGTGCTGACCAGCCGGCGAATTTGCTGATTGGGATTGAAGCCGAGAGCCACATTGATGAGATTATCCAGGCGGCGGGCAGCGTCGCCACGGATACGCTCACCGATGACGCGCCGATTGATATCTGCGAGGTGGTAGCCGAAGAAAAAGGTGTCAGCCACTTTTTTATCGCCCACCTCACCCCGTTCTACGAACGTCGCTGGGGCAGTTTCCTGCGCGATTTCAAAGGCAGTCAGCGCATTATTTAACGCAGGGTGCGCGCATGCGCACCCGCTTTCAGCGTTGAATAACGTTACTTTTCAATGGGCAGATCGTCGCGGCTGCCCCATTCGCTCCACGAGCCGTCGTACAAGAAGAGATCGCGCTTGCCAAGCGCGGTGAGCGCCAGCAGCACTACCGTTGCGGTCACGCCTGAACCGCAGCTCGCCACTACCGGTTGATCGAGCTTGAGGCCCGCCCTGGCAAACTGCTCGCGCAGCGCCGGTTCAGGCTTCAGGGTGCCGTTTTCCACCAGGGCATTCCACGGCACGTTTAGGCTGTGTGGAATGTGGCCGCGCAGCAAGCCCGGACGCGGCTCATCGACTTCGGCATTAAAGCGGTTGGCCGCCCGCGCATCGACGATCTGCGCGCCACCCTCATGGCTGATCAGCAGCACATCGTTGAGACGTTTTACCTGCGTGCTGTCGTAAGTTGCCTCAAATTCGCCTTCAGACAGCGTAACCGGACCGCTTTCCAACGCCAGACCCGCAGCTTTCCAGCCCTGAAGTCCTCCTGCCAGAATGGATACGTTGGCGCAGCCAAAGGCGCGCAGCATCCACCACGCACGCGGGGCAGAAAACAGGTTCCCTTCGTCATACACCACCAGATGCTTGTGCTGGCACACACCCAGCTCGCGCATGGCAACCGCGAAGGTTTCTGCGCGCGGCATCATATGTGGGTAAGGGCTGGTGTGATCGGATAGCGCTTCGATATTAAAGAAAGGGGCGTTGGGCAAGTGCGCGGCCAGATATTCTGCCTCAACATCGCGCACCGCGTCCTGGCCCGGTGGTACCATGCGGGCATCCAATACCTGCAGGGTGTCCTCGTTATAATGCTCTTTTACCCAATCGGCAGAGACAAATAGCGGAGCTGACATCGCAACAACCTCGTTGTAATCGGAGAAGGCGTTCAGTGTCAGCGAATGTTCCCGCTATCTCAAGGGGGGCGTGATAAAAGTGCGCGGCGCGAGAGGTGTGGGTCAGCGGCGTAAACGCACGAGGCAGCAGATCACGCCGCCTTGAACCGCGGTCAGGCACAATAAAAATCACTTATTTTCAATAATTCGTGCATTCGCTAATAGGCAACGCGCAATGATATCCCTATAATCGGCGCGTTTTCTTACCGGGAGCGTTCCCGGTTTCTTCAGGATGCTAAACAGAGGTTAACATGGCAATCGAACGTACTTTCTCCATCATCAAACCTAATGCCGTTGCTAAGAACGTCATCGGTGCTATCTACAACCGTTTCGAAAGCGCAGGCTTCAAAATCGTTGGCGCGAAAATGCTGCACCTGACCAAAGAGCAAGCTGAAGGCTTCTACGCAGAACACAAAGGCCGTCCTTTCTTTGACGGTCTGGTTGAGTTCATGACCTCTGGTCCGGTTGTGGTGTCTGTTCTGGAAGGTGAAAACGCCATTCAGCGTCACCGTGATCTGATGGGTGCAACTAACCCAGACAACGCGCTGGCTGGCACGCTGCGTGCTGATTACGCAGACAGCTTCACGGAGAACGCGACTCACGGTTCCGACTCTGCTGAGTCTGCAGCACGCGAGATCGCGTACTTCTTCGCAGAAAACGAAGTCTGCCCGCGCACCCGCTAAGCACGTTGAGGTCGGCGGGTACGCTTCGCGCTTTTTAGCCCGAGTAAAGTCGTTCCCCTGGCATCGTGCGACAGATGTAGTACAATAATGCGCCCTTGTTGAGCCAGCCTCAGCAAGGGCGCTGTTTTATTTCATTTCTTAACCAGAGCCGTAACGTGTAACAACGAGGCCAGAGAGCATTATGTCCGAACAGATTGTGACGCCATCGTCCGCTTCCCCCGTGGTTGTTTCCCCCAAAAGTGAAAAAATTAACCTGCTGGATTTAAACCGTCAGCAGATGCGCGAGTTCTTCGTGGAGATGGGCGAAAAACCGTTCCGCGCCGATCAGGTCATGAAGTGGATGTATCACTACTGCTGCGATGATTTCGAGCAGATGACCGATATCAACAAAGTGCTGCGCGGTAAATTGATGCAGCGAGCGGAGATCCGTGCGCCGGAAGTGGCGGAAGAGATGCGCTCCAGCGATGGCACCATCAAGTGGGCGATTCGCGTAGGCGATCAGCTGGTCGAAACCGTGTATATCCCGGAAGCCGACCGCGCAACGCTGTGTGTATCCTCGCAGGTTGGCTGCGCGCTGGAGTGCAAGTTCTGTTCGACCGCGCAGCAGGGCTTCAACCGTAACCTGCGCGTATCAGAGATTATTGGACAGGTATGGCGTGCCGCAAAAATCATTGGCGCAGCTAAAGTCACGGGCCAGCGTCCGATCACCAACGTGGTCATGATGGGCATGGGCGAGCCGCTGCTCAACCTCAACAACGTGGTGCCGGCCATGGACATCATGCTGGACGATTTCGGGTTTGGGTTATCAAAACGCCGCGTTACGCTCTCGACTTCGGGCGTGGTGCCGGCGCTGGATAAGCTGGGTGATATGATCGATGTCGCCTTGGCTATTTCGCTGCATGCACCAAACGACACCATCCGCGATGAGATTGTGCCAATTAACAAGAAGTACAACATTGAGGCGTTTCTCGGCGCGGTGAAGCGTTATATCGGCAAGTCCAACGCTAATCAGGGACGCGTGACCATCGAGTACGTGATGCTGGACCATGTGAATGACAGCACCGATAACGCCCACGAGTTGGCTGCGCTGCTGAAAGAGACGCCGTGCAAAATCAACCTGATTCCGTGGAACCCCTTCCCGGGCGCGCCGTATGGCCGCAGCTCGAACAGCCGCATCGATCGTTTCTCGAAAGTGCTGATGGATTACGGTTTTACTACCATTGTGCGTAAAACCCGCGGCGATGACATTGATGCGGCCTGCGGGCAGTTGGCCGGGGATGTGATTGACCGTACCAAGCGCACGCTGCGCAAAAAAATGGCCGGTGAAACGATCTCTGTGAAGGCGATCTGAAACCTCTCCTGAGCGCATTTTCGCACAGCCTCTGGCGTGTCAGTCTCTCGTGACGTTGAATCACGGAGAGATGAAAATGCATAAGGGATGGTTAACGCTTGCTGCTTTTGTTGTAACCGGTTGTGTCAATCAGCCTGCACATCACCGTGCTGCTGATATCCGCTTGCAGCTGGGCCTGCACTATTTGGCCGCCAAAGAGTACGCCGCTGCGCAGCGCAATCTGTTGCGCGCGCAGCAGGCTGCGCCGCAGGATTACCGTGTGCCGCTGGCGCTTGCTCGTTTGTCAGAGGCGCAGCAGAATAGTGCGCAGACGCGTCACCATTACCAGCGTGCGCAACAGCTGGCCCCGCACAATGGGCTGGTAGCGAACAATTACGGTGCGTTTCTTTGCGGTTTAAGGCAGTATGACGATGCGCATCAACAGTTTAAGCTGGCAGCGCAGTCGCAGGCTTTCGATGCCCGGCAAGATGCTTTATTGTTTTCGGGCTATTGTTACCTGCAGGCGGGGGAGCACGCCGCAGCGCGAACCGCGTTGGCAAGCGCACTCGCGGCTGCTCCCGAGCAAGGGCACCTGCTGCTGACAGAAGTAGAAAAGCAGCTGAAAAAGGGCGAGCTTACAGCGGCCCAGCTGCTGTTAGAGATTTACCATCAGCATTTGCCCGCGACGGCAAACAGCTTGTGGTTACACATACGTTTCGCCGCGCAACAGGGAAACGCTGCTGACGTTACACGTTATGGCGACCGGTTGGCGCGACGTTTTCCGCAATCGATACAGTACCAGCGTTATTTAGCTAATGAATACTGAAGCCACTCAAGAAAAATCCGCAGTACACTCCACAGGTGAACGCCTGCGTCTGGCCCGTGAGCAAATGGGGCTGACGCAGCAAAACGTTGCAGAGCGTTTATGCCTGAAACTCACTACCGTACGTGACATCGAAGAGGATAAATCCCCGGCGGATTTAGCCTCCACGTTCCTGCGTGGCTATATCCGCTCTTATGCGCGTTTGGTGCATGTGCCGGAGGACGATCTGCTGCCCATGATGGCCAAGCAGGCGCCCGTTCGCGCAGCAAAAATTGAGCCAATGCAGAGCTTTTCGCTGGGCAAGCGCCGCAAAAAGCGCGATGGCTGGCTGATGATTTTCACCTGGCTGGTGATTTTCGTTGTGGTCGGACTCACAGGCGCCTGGTGGTGGCAGAATCACAAGGCATCACAGGCCGATCTGGTCTCGATGGCCGATCAAAACGGCAGCAGCAACGATAGCGGCCAGTCAATTCCGCTGGGTGATAACAGCGCGGAAAGCAGCAGCGATAACGATGCCAGCGCGGCGGGAACGCCAATTGATACCGGCGCGGGCGCGGCAGCGACACCTGCTACTGGCAGCGCTAACAACAGTGCTTCATCGGCGCAAACGCCTTCTACGTCCTCTGCACCTGCGGCGACGAGCGATAACGCGGTGGTTTCACCGAGCCAGGCACCGGTTGACACCAATCCGCCAGCGGCGACCTCTCCGGCACCGGCTAACAGCGTTCCGGCCGCATCCATGCCAACGGCCAACGCGGCAGTTAGCCAGACTGCGGCCGATCCCAATGCGGTAGTGATGCACTTCAAAGCGGATTGCTGGCTGGAAGTCACTGATGCCACCGGTAAGAAGTTGTTCAGTGGTATTCAACGCAGCGGTGGTAACCTCAGCTTGTCCGGTACCGCTCCGTATCGTCTGAAAATTGGGGCTCCGGGCGCGGTTGACGTGCAATATCAGAATCAGCCCGTTGATTTAAGTCGTTTTATCCGTAATAACCAGGTTGCCCGATTGACGCTGGGTGCGCAATAACGCGCAGCGCGCTTTCCGGGTAATTGTGGAGAGAGAATATGCATAACGAAGCACCCATTATCCGTCGCAAATCAACGCGAATTTACGTCGGCAAGGTGCCAGTCGGCGATGGCGCGCCCATTGCCGTTCAGTCAATGACCAACACCCGCACCACGGATGTTGAAGCCACAGTGAATCAGATCCGCGCGCTGGAGCGCGTGGGTGTGGATATCGTGCGCGTCTCTGTGCCTACGATGGATGCTGCTGAGGCGTTCAAACTGATTAAACAACAGGTCAATGTGCCGCTGGTGGCGGATATTCACTTTGATTACCGTATCGCGCTCAAAGTTGCCGAATACGGCGTTGATTGTCTGCGCATTAACCCAGGCAATATCGGCAACAACGAGCGTATCCGCCAGGTGGTTGACTGCGCACGCGATCACAATATCCCGATTCGCATTGGCGTCAATGCCGGTTCGCTGGAAAAAGATCTGCAAGAAAAGTATGGCGAGCCTACGCCGCAGGCGCTGCTGGAATCGGCGATGCGCCATGTCGATCATCTTGATCGCCTGAACTTTGATCAATTTAAAGTCAGTGTAAAAGCCTCCGATGTGTTTCTGGCCGTGGAGTCCTATCGACTGCTGGCAAAAGCCATCGATCAGCCGCTGCACCTCGGTATTACCGAAGCGGGCGGCGCAAGAGCGGGCGCGGTGAAGTCGGCCATCGGTTTGGGGCTGCTGCTCGCCGAAGGCATTGGCGACACGCTGCGTATCTCGCTGGCCGCCGATCCGGTTGAAGAAGTCAAAGTGGGATATGACATCCTTAAGTCGCTGCGCATTCGTTCACGCGGCATTAACTTCATCGCGTGCCCGACCTGCTCGCGTCAGGAGTTTGATGTGATCGGGACCGTTAACGCGCTTGAAGAGCGGCTGGAAGACATCATTACCCCAATGGACGTCTCCATCATCGGCTGCGTGGTAAACGGGCCGGGCGAAGCGACCGTGTCGACGCTTGGCGTTACCGGCGGCAACAAAAAGAGCGGGTTCTACGAAGATGGTGTGCGCCAGCGGGATCGTCTTGATAACAATGACATGATCGATCAGCTGGAAGCGCGTATTCGTGCCAAGGCCGCCATGCTGGATGAGAGTCGCCGGATCAGCGTGCAGCAGCTAGAAAAATAAGGGAAGGTGCGCGGCAAACGCGCGCCAGTTTGTGATTGAACCTGTGCGGTTTCATCCTCATAAGGTATGATGCCGGACAGGTTTTTTTGTATTAAGAGATTCTAACGTGGCGAAGAATATTCAAGCGATCCGTGGGATGAACGACTACCTGCCCGTGGATACCGCGGTCTGGCAGCGCATTGAAGGCACCCTCAAACAGGTTCTGGCCAGCTATGGCTACAGTGAAATCCGTCTACCGATCGTTGAGCATACGCCCTTATTCAGCCGCGCTATTGGTGAAGTGACCGACGTGGTTGAGAAAGAGATGTACACCTTTGAAGACCGCAACGGCGAAAGCCTGACCCTGCGCCCGGAAGGGACCGCGGGCTGCGTGCGCGCCGGTATCGAACACGGTCTGCTCTACAATCAGGAGCAGCGCCTGTGGTACGTCGGTCCAATGTTCCGCTATGAGCGTCCGCAAAAAGGCCGCTATCGCCAGTTCCACCAAATGGGCGTGGAAGTGTTTGGCCTGCAAGGGCCAGACGTGGATGCAGAACTGATTATGATGACAGCGCGCTGGTGGAAAGCGCTGGGTATCGCCGATCACGTTGAGCTGGAGCTGAACTCCATTGGCTCACTGGCAGCACGCGCCGACTACCGTAACGCGCTGGTTGCCTTCCTTGAGCAGCACCAAGACGTGCTGGATGAAGACTGTAAGCGCCGCATGTACACTAACCCGCTGCGCGTGCTCGACAGCAAAAACCCGGATATTCAGGCGCTGCTGAACGATGCGCCAACGCTGGGCGAGTTCCTTGACGCAGAATCGCGGGAACACTTCAGCGGCCTGTGCGCGCTGCTGGACGATGCCGGCATCAAATACCGTATCAATCAGCGTCTGGTACGCGGCCTTGATTACTATAACCGCACCGTCTTTGAATGGGTCACCAGCAGCCTTGGCTCGCAAGGCACCGTATGCGGCGGCGGGCGCTATGATGGTTTGGTTGAGCAACTGGGCGGGCGCGCTACCCCGGCGGTTGGCTTCGCCATGGGCCTGGAGCGTTTGGTGCTGCTGGTACAGGCGGTTAATCCTGAATTTGAACCGACGCGCATTGTTGATGTCTATGTTATCGCTTCGGGGCAGGGCGTGCAGTCCGCCGCGATGCAGCTGGCGGAAACACTGCGCGATGCAGACCCGACGCTGAAGCTGATGACCAACTTTGGCGGCGGTAATTTCAAGAAGCAGTTTGCTCGTGCAGACAAGTGGGGCGCACGTATTGCGCTGGTGCTGGGCGAAGATGAAATGAAAGCGGGACAGGTGGTGATTAAAGATCTGCGCACTGGCGAACAGCAAACGCTGGCGCAGAGCGAGGCTGCTGTCACGTTGCGCACGCTGCTGCAGTAAGCGCTATAGCCATTTTAAAGAGAGGGATTGCGTGGAAGTTTACAGCAACGAGAACGAACAGGTTGACGCACTGCGTCAGTTTTTCGCCAATAACGGTAAAGCGCTGGCAGTTGGCGTGATCATCGGTATCGCCGCGCTGGGCGGCTGGCGTTTCTGGACCAGCCATCAGGAAGGTTCGGATAAAGCCGCATCGGCACAGTATCAGCAGCTCACCACGGCGATGCGTGCTGACCAGCCACAGACGCTGGACGCGGTAGCGGAATTTGCGCACGATAATCAAAATACCTACGGTGCGCTGGCGTCGCTGGATTTGGCGAAACAGTATGTCACCGCAAATCACCTGGATAAAGCGATTGCACTGCTGCAAAACGGCTTAAAAGACACGAAAGATGCCAATCTGCAGGCGGTGATTAATCTTCGCCTGGCGCGCATTCAGCTACAGCAAAATCAGGCGGATGCCGCGCTCAGCACGCTGAATAACGTGAAGGGCGAAGGTTGGACGGCGATCATTGCGGATATTCGCGGCGAAGCGCTGTTGAGTAAAGGCGACAAGCAGGGCGCACGCGATGCATGGAGCAAGGGAGCAGAATCGCAGACGTCTCCCGCGCTGAAGCAGATGCTGCAAATGAAAATGAATAACTTAAGTTAAGCCAGTCAAGAGAGCGCACATGGAATTACGTAAATACCTGCTGCCAGGGCTGATTTCGGTCACTCTGCTCAGTGGTTGCTCGCTGTTCAGCGGCGAAGAAGATGTCGTGAAAATGGCCCCGCTGCCCAAAGTGGAAAATCAGTTTACTCCGCAAACGGCATGGAGTACGTCAGTGGGTGATGGCGTAGGTGACTTCTACTCTAATCTGCATCCAGCATGGCAAGATGGCACCGTGTACGCCGCCGATCGCTTTGGCGTCGTCAAAGCGCTCGATGCCAGCAACGGCAAAGAGAAGTGGAAAGTCGACCTCTCGCAAAAAACCGGCTTCTTCTCCAGCAACATTTCAGCCCTGCTCTCAGGTGGCATCACTGCGACCGGCGATCGCATCTATATTGGCAGCGAGCGCGGCCAGGTCTTTGCCTTGAATACCAGCGACGGCAGCGTCGCCTGGCAAACCAAGGTGGCCGGCGAGGCGATGTCTCGCCCAGTGGTCAGCGATGGTCTGGTGCTGGTGCATACCAGCAACGGCATGTTGCAGGGCTTGGATCAGACCAGCGGTGCGGTGAAGTGGAGCGTTAACCTTGATATGCCTGCGCTGTCGCTGCGCGGCGAATCTGCCCCAGTGGTCGCTTTTGGCGGTGCCATTGTCGGCGGTGACAACGGTCGCGTAAGCGCGGTGATCCTGAATCAAGGCCAGCTGATCTGGCAGCAGCGTATTTCGCAGCCCAGCGGCGCAACGGAAATCGATCGCCTTAACGATGTCGATACTACCCCCGTTGTCGTCAACGGCGTGGTTTACGCGCTGGCGTACAATGGCAATCTCACGGCGCTGGATTTGCGTTCCGGTCAAATCCTGTGGAAGCGTGAAATTGGTGGCGTCAAAGACATGGTGGTGGAGGCGGGCCGCATCTATCTGGTCGATCAGGACGATCGCGTGATTGCCCTGAACGCAGACGGCGGCGTGGCGATCTGGCGCCAGAGCGATCTGCTGCACCGCAATCTTACCTCGCCGGTGCTGTTCAACGGTTATCTGGTGGTGGGCGATAGCGAAGGCTACCTGCACTGGATCAATACCGTGGATGGCCGCTTTGTTGCGCAGCAGAAACTGGATAGCGATGGCTTCCAGACCGAGCCTGTTGTGGCCGGTGACAAACTGCTGATTCAGGCAAAAGGCGGTGAGGTTTACGCCATTACGCGCTAAGGCGCGACTCTGCCGGGAAGCAGTATCCCGCAGTATAAACGGCTCCTGATTCGTCAGGGGCCGTTCTGTTTTTAATCAGGCGTGGTATTCTTAGCGCCTTCTGCCTGAACCTGACGGTAAATGTCGTTATAATCCCGCCATTCGGGCGATTCATTTTTAAAACTGAGGCAAGTGTTATGGTACCTGTGGTCGCGCTGGTTGGGCGTCCCAATGTGGGAAAATCTACGCTATTTAACCGCTTAACGCGCACTCGTGATGCGCTGGTAGCGGATTTTCCTGGACTGACTCGCGATCGCAAATATGGTCGCGCCGAAGTGGAAGGGCGCGAATTTATTGTTATTGATACCGGCGGTATCGATGGCACCGAGGAAGGTGTAGAAAACCGTATGGCCGAGCAGTCGCTGCTGGCTATCGAAGAGGCGGACGTCGTGCTGTTTTTGGTGGATGCGCGCGCGGGCGTGATGCCAGCAGATCAGCAAATCGCTAATCATCTGCGTTCGCGTGAAAAGCCCACGTTCCTGGTTGCCAACAAAACCGATGGCCTGGATCCGGATGCCGCCGTACTCGATTTCTACGCGCTGGCGTTAGGCGAGATTCATCCCATTGCCGCCTCGCACGGTCGTGGCGTCACGAATTTGCTGGAAACCGCGCTGCTGCCGTGGATGGACGAAGTGTCACCGCAGCCGCTGAGCGAAGAAGACGAAAACGAGGCTTACTGGGCCGCGCTCGCCGCCGAGCAGAACGGTGAAACGCTGGAGGATGAAGAGGAAGAGGAAGACTTCGATCCCACCACGCTGCCGATTAAGCTGGCCATTGTGGGCCGTCCTAACGTGGGTAAGTCAACGCTAACTAACCGCATTCTGGGCGAAGACCGCGTAGTGGTGTATGACATGCCGGGCACCACGCGCGACAGCATCTATATCCCGATGGAACGCGATGGCAGAGAGTATATCCTCATCGACACCGCTGGCGTGCGCAAGCGCGGCAAGATTACCGACACGGTAGAAAAATTCTCGGTGATTAAAACGCTGCAGGCGATCGAAGACGCTAACGTGGTGATGTTGGTGATTGACGCACGCGCCGGTATCTCCGATCAGGATCTCTCGCTGCTGGGCTTTATTCTTAACAGCGGCCGTTCCCTGGTGATCGTGGTTAACAAGTGGGATGGCCTGTCGCAGGAAGTCAAAGATGAAGTGAAAGAGACGCTGGACTTCCGTCTTGGCTTTATCGACTTCGCCCGCGTGCATTTTATTTCTGCTCTGCACGGCAGCGGCGTTGGCAACCTGTTTGAGTCGGTTACCGAAGCATACGACTGCTCGACCAAGCGCGTTAATACCTCAATGCTGACCCGCATCATGACCATGGCGGCAGACGATCATCAGCCGCCGCTGGTGCGTGGGCGTCGCGTTAAGCTTAAGTATGCGCACGCAGGCGGCTATAACCCGCCGATCGTGGTCATTCACGGCAATCAGGTCAAGGATCTGCCGGATTCCTACAAGCGCTATCTGATGAACTATTTCCGCCGTTCACTGGACGTAATGGGAACGCCCATCCGCATTCAGTTTAAAGAAGGGGATAACCCTTACGCGGGCAAGCGCAACCTGCTGACGCCAACGCAGCAGCGTAAGCGTAAGCGCCTGATGGCGCACCTTAAAAAGAACAAAAAGTAAACCAGAAGGCCCCGTTAGGGGCCTTTTTTATGCTTGATGCCCAAGCGCTGCCGCGCTTGTAGCAAAAATGCTATTGCCTGATAACTTCCCTGTAACAGTTGTTCACTTTTAAATGTACCAGGTGGTACAATCCTGCCGCCTTATGGGCAACGTAGCCGCCATCCGCGTTACGTGCCCGCGCATAAGCGTTACTTCACGGGCCATCCACCCGTATTTACAGAGTTAAAATAAAGCGTAACGGAGACGTGAGCGATCGCTGTGCTTGCACATAACGGGCCGGTCATCATCTGACTCCGGCCCGCGCGCGTTATTTTCAGGAGAATGTTATGGCAGAAAATTCTGCTCGTCCCGGCAAGGGATTGAGCGTCTGGTCCGCGCTGTTCGGACTGGTTATGTTGGCTATCGGCCTGTTCTTCGCCATCGGCGGTGGCAAGCTGGTGGCGCTGGGCGGCAGCCGCTACTTCCTTGTGGCAGGCATTGTGATGGTGCTGTCGGCGGTGCAATTTTTCCGCCGTAAATCCTCGGCGGTCACGCTGTTTATGCTGGTGTTTGCCGGTACGCTGATCTGGTCATTCTACGACGCAGGCTTCGTATTCTGGCCGCTAGTGTCACGTTTGATGGTGCCCGCTGGCCTGATGATGCTGGCTTTCCTCACTTGGCCTGCGCTGCGTAAACGCGAAGGTAAAGCGTCGCTGGCGAAGGTGTCCTATGCGCTGTCAGCCCTGATTGCCGTAGGCATGGTAGTGACGCTGGTGCAGATGTTCCAGCCGCATCCGACCGTGGCGTTCACGGGGAAACCGCTACCGTTGATTCCGGTGGATAAATCCAAACCGCAGCAGGACTGGAGCAGCTACGGCCGCACGCCGGAAGGCGACCGCTTTGCCGCGATCGACCAGATTACCCGCGATAACGTGAAAGAGCTGCAGGTTGCATGGACGTTCCGCACCGGCGATACGCCAATCAGCCCAACCGGTAACGGCGCGGAAGATCAGCAAACTCCGCTGCAGGTTGGTAACACACTTTTTCTCTGTACGCCGCACAACAACGTGATTGCCGTGGAAGCGAACAGCGGTAAGCAGATCTGGAAGCGCGAAATCAATGCGCAGGCGGAAGTGTGGAACCGCTGCCGCGGTCTGGCCTACTTCGATGCCACACAGCCGATTAAGCAGCCGACGCAGCCGGGCTCAACGCCGGTGCCCGCGCCGGTATTGGCCGCAGGCGACAGCTGCCAGCGTCGTATTCTGATGAACACCATCGATGCGCGTCTGATCGCTATCAACGCCGACAACGGTGAGTTCTGCGAACACTTCGGCGATCGCGGCACTGTGGATCTGAAACAGGGACTGGGTAACGCGCCCGATCCGCAGTATCAGCTGACCTCCGCGCCGCAGGTGGCAGGTACGACCGTGGTGGTGGGCGGTCGCGTGGCGGATAACGTTCAGACCGACATGCCAGGCGGCGTGCTGCGCGGTTTTGATGTGATCACCGGCCAGATGCGCTGGGCATTTGACCCGGGCAATGACGACCCGAACGCGGTGTTGATGCCGGGTAAAAACTACACCCGCAGCACCCCAAACTCCTGGGCACCGCTCTCCTACGATCCGGCCATGAACACGGTATTCCTGCCAATGGGCAGCTCGTCGGTGGATCTGTGGGGCGCTAACCGCACTAAACTGGATCACACCTACGGTGCGTCCATTTTGGCGCTGGACGCCACCACCGGTAAGCAAAAATGGGTTTACCAGACGGTGCATAACGACCTGTGGGATTTTGACCTGCCGATGCAGCCAAGTCTGGTCGACTTCCCCATGAAAGATGGCAGCACCAAGCCCGCCGTGGTGATTGGCGCGAAAACCGGCATGATCTGGGTACTGGATCGCTTGACCGGCAAGCCGTTAACCAAAGTCGAAGAGCAGCCGATGCCGCAGGGCCATATCCCGAACGAGCAGTACACGGCAACCCAGCCGCACTCGGTGGAAATGCCGAGCATCGGTAATCAAACGCTGACTGAATCCGATATGTGGGGCGCGACGCCGTTTGACCAGCTGGCTTGCCGCATCGCTTTCAAAGGCATGCGTTACAACGGCCTGTTCACCGTACCGGACACCGATAAGTCACTCAGCTTCCCCGGCTCGCTGGGCGGCATGAACTGGGGCAGCATCTCCTTTGATCCGAACAATCAGTACATGTTCGTCAACGACATGCGCCTGGGCCTGTGGGTGCAGATGATCCCGCAGGACACCAGCAAAGTGGCCCGCGGCAGCAACGGTGGTGAAGCGATCAATACCGGCATGGGCGCGGTACCGCTGAAAGGCACGCCGTATGCGGTGAACAAAAACCGCTTTATGTCACCGCTGGGTATCCCTTGCCAGGCTCCGCCGTTTGGTACGCTTTCAGCTATCGACATGAAAACCCGTCAGATCGTTTGGCAGGTGCCGGTGGGTACCGTGCAGGATACTGGCCCGTTCGGCATCAAAATGCACGCGCAGATGCCAATTGGCATGCCGACGCTGGGCGGTACGCTTGCCACCCAAGGCGGCTTAGTGTTTATCGCCGGGACGCAGGATTACTATCTGCGCGCCTTTGACAGCGCAACCGGCAAGGAAGTGTGGAAAGCACGTCTGCCGGTGGGCAGTCAGGGCGGTCCAATGAGCTACGTTTCGCCGAAAGATGGCAAGCAGTACATTGTGATTTCCGCCGGTGGCGCGCGTCAGTCACCGGATCGCGGCGATTACGTGATTGCTTTTGCGCTGCCTGAGAACAAGTAACGGTTAGCGACACACGCCACGAAAAGAAAGGCCGGCATCATGATGCCGGCCTTTTTTATGCCTTCCGTGGCGCGACACATCCTTAAAGGTACGTACCTGGTTTACTGCTGCTTAGAGGGGCGACGGCTTTTTTGACCGCCTTTTCTTCCAGCTTCCCTGGCTCTTTCAGGATCGTTTCTGAAATTGCCTCCGCTGACTTTGCCGCCCGCGCGACCTGCTTCCTTGGCGCGCTCCGGGTCCTCTGCAAAGTTCCCGGCACCGCCTCGTTGCTTTTGTTGTGTCATAGCAGAGACCTCATCTAAGGGTGTTTTCTTTGATGTGGACTAGCTAGCCACGTACACCAGTATAGTGAATACGTTACGCTTCGCTCCAGATCGGGGCACCTATCAATTGCCCTCTTTCCATAGCGATTGCAGCTCAGGCGGCGCCTCTGCCTCGGGAATTAAAATCACTATCGATCCGGCGTTATGCTGGGTGCTGTAAGTAATTTGAATACGAAAATAGCGCTGATCGCCGCCGCCGATCCTGGGTGCTTCCTCTTCCGGTTTACCCCGCGCCATCGCCTGTTCCAGCACCGAACACACGTGTTTCTTCTGCGGCTCAGACAGCTGCGCCAGCGCGATACGGCGCTCGGCGCGCAGGCCTGGGATAAACGCGATCCCGCCTTCGCGCGCCAGCTCAATAATGGCATCGTCGCTCAGTGGAATGTTCACAATACGCCCACCTCCTGCCAGGCTGACTCAATGGCCTGCGCCACGGTCTGATCGAAGCGTTCACGGCCGTGCTTGATCGTCAGGTTGGCGAAGGTTTTGAAGTCTGCGTCTTGCGGTAAGGTTTTGTCGCACAGCGTGTCATACCAGGCCCAGCCCGCGCGCTCCCAGGCGAAGCCGCCCAGTGCGGTAGCAGCCAGATAAAACGCGCGGTTAGGAATGCCCGAGTTAAGATGCACGCCGCCATTGTCTTCGCGGGTTTCAATGTAATGCTGCATATCGGCAGGCTGGGGATCTTTACCCAACTGCGGATCGTCATACGCGGTGCCCGGCGCCGACATCGAGCGTAAACCGCGCCCGTTAATGCCTTTCGCCAACAGACCTTCACCAATCAGCCAATCTGCATCCTCGGCGCGCTGCTTGAGGTGGTACTGCTTCACCAGCGAGCCAAACACATCTGACATCGATTCATTCAGTGCGCCCGCCTGCTGAAAATAGATCAAACCCGCTTCAGTTTCGGTCACGCCGTGGGTCAGCTCATGCGCGACCACGTCCAGCGCGATGGTAAAGCGATTAAAAATCTCACCGTCCCCGTCGCCAAACACCATCTGCTGGCCGTTCCAGAAGGCGTTTTGATAGTCTTGCCCGTAGTGGACCGTGCCATCCAGCTTCAATCCTTTGTTATCCAGTGAGTTACGCTGATAAACCGTCCAGAAAAAGTCGTAGGTGACGCCGAGATAGTCCCAGGCTTCGTCTGCCGCCACGTCGCCGTTACCCGCGCTGCCTTCCTCACGCACTAAGGTGCCAGGCAGGTTTTGCGTATTTTTGGCATCGTAAACGGCGCGCAACACGTGGCCGGGCTGTGCCGTCTGGCTGGTGGACGGAACGTGCCGATGTGCGGCCATCAGTTGCTGAACGTGGGTGAGGGTACGGCGCGCGGACGCCTGCGGGACGCCGGAGCAGTGTTCGACAATATTACGCAGGATATACGGAGGAATAACGCTGTAAGACATAGTGAACTCCCTGAAGAATGGCTTCATCAGAAAGTATAGACCCGAGACGGCGGGCGCGAGTCGATTGCGTCCGCGTCGGTTTTAGCGTGGCTTACGCCGGGCCGTTTTCTGCGGCACCAGTGCGGTGACCTGACTCTCTACCCAACCATCATCCAGCCGCGTACGCAGCAGATCGCCTTTGTTCAGCTGCTGGGTTTTTTTCACCACTTGGCCCTGCGTGTCGGTGGTCACGCTAAAGCCGCGTGCCAGCGTGGCAAGCGGACTGACGCCCTCCAGCTGCGCCGCCAGCGTGCCAAATCGCTGGCGCGAATGATTAAGCTGTTTTTCCATGCCCTGCTGCAGGCGATAGTGCCACTGCTGGAGCTGCTGCTGCGCGCGGTAAATGCGACCCTGTGGCTGCTGGGCGGCGAGCCGCTGCTGCAGGCGATCCTGCTGGCGCGTGGCGTGACGCAGACGCTGATCCATCGCTTCGCTCAAGCGACGCTGTAGCTGAAACAGCGCCGTTTGCTGGCGCGCCAGACGCAGCTGTGGATGCTGCTGCTGTAAGCGGTGCTGGAGACGCGTAAAGCGACGCTGCTGTTGGGCCAGGTAATAATCCATCGCCATCTCCATGCGCTGCTGCTGCGACTGCAGGCGGCGCAAGAGCTCAAGCTGATTGCGGCTCACCAATTCGGCCGCCGCCGAAGGCGTGGGCGCGCGCAGGTCGGCCACAAAATCCGCGATGGTCACGTCGGTTTCATGCCCTACGGCGCTCACAATTGGCAGGCGACTGGCGAAGATAGCGCGCGCGACGCGCTCATCGTTGAAGCTCCAGAGATCTTCCAGCGAGCCGCCGCCACGTCCCACAATCAGCACGTCACATTCGCCGCGCTGGTTCGCCTGCTCAATGGCGCGCACAATGCCGGCGGGCGCATCCACGCCCTGCACCGCGGTAGGGTAAATCACCACCGGTAACGAGGGATCGCGCCGCTGCAGCACGCGCAGCACATCGTGCAGGGCCGCGCCGGTCGCCGAGGTGATCACGCCCACCTGACGTGCGGGCTGCGGCAGCGGCTGTTTGTACCGCTCATCGAACAAGCCTTCGGCTGCCAGGCGCGCTTTGAGCTGCTCAAACTGCTGCTGCAACAGCCCTTCGCCTGCCGGGTGCATGCTTTCCACAATCAGCTGATAATCGCCGCGCGGCTCATAGAGCGTGACGCTGGCGCGCACCAGCACCTGCTGACCATGCTGAGGACGAAAGGTGACGCGGCGGTTGCTGTTGCGGAACATCGCGCAGCGCACCTGCGCGCCGTCATCTTTCAGCGTGAAATACCAGTGGCCAGAGGAGGGCTGCGAAAAATTCGATATTTCAGCACTCAGCCACACCAGCCCCATCTCATTTTCCAGCAGTTGACGCACCGTGGTGTTGAGGCGGCTGACGGTAAAAATATTGGCGGTAGGCGGTAGCGACATGTGATGGAGATCAAATTTTAAATCAGAGAGTTAATCCGCTGATACTACAGGGCTGGTATTGAGGATCAAGACATTTTCCTAAAAAACACTGGAGGCAATCGATTTCGGCCTGTATAATGCCGCGGCAATATTTTATCTGTTTTAATCACCCTCAGGTGGAGATATTGCAATGCTAAGAATCGCGAAAGAAGCCCTCACATTTGACGACGTCCTGCTCGTTCCCGCTCACTCCACTGTTTTGCCTAACACCGCTGACCTCAGCACCCAGCTCACGAAAAACATCCGTTTAAACATCCCTATGCTCTCTGCGGCGATGGATACCGTGACCGAAGCCGGTCTGGCTATCGCGCTGGCGCAAGAAGGCGGCCTCGGTTTTATTCACAAGAATATGTCGATTGAGCGCCAGGCGGACGAAGTGCGTAAGGTTAAGAAGCACGAGAGCGGTGTCGTTACCGATCCGCAAACCGTGCTGCCCGAGACGACGTTGGCTGAAGTTCAGGCGCTGACCGAGCGTAATGGCTTTGCTGGCTATCCGGTGGTGAACGGCGATAACGAGCTGGTGGGGATCATCACCGGTCGTGACGTGCGCTTCGTGACCGATATGTCGCTGCCTGTGACGGCGGTGATGACGCCAAAAGCGCGTTTGGTGACGGTCAAAGAGGGTGAAGCACGCGACGTGGTACTGCAAAAAATGCACGAAAAGCGCGTTGAAAAAGCGCTGGTGGTTGATGACAGCTTCCACCTGCTGGGCATGATCACCGTAAAAGATTTCCAGAAAGCCGAACGTAAACCTAACGCCTGTAAAGATGCGCAGGGCCGTCTGCGCGTCGGCGCGGCAGTCGGTGCAGGCGCAGGCAATGAAGAGCGCGTTGATGCGCTGGTCGCTGCGGGCGTTGACGTACTGCTGATTGACTCATCGCACGGTCATTCTGAAGGCGTGCTGCAGCGTATCCGCGAAACCCGCGCCAAATATCCTGACCTCGACATCATCGGCGGCAACGTGGCCACCGGCGCAGGCGCCCTGGCGCTGGCGCAGGCTGGCGTGAGCGCGGTGAAAGTGGGCATTGGCCCCGGCTCTATTTGCACCACGCGCATCGTCACTGGCGTGGGCGTACCGCAGATCACGGCGGTTTCTGACGCGGTTGCCGCGCTGGAAGGCACCGGTATCCCGGTGGTGGCGGATGGCGGCATTCGTTTCTCCGGAGATATCGCTAAAGCGATCGCGGCTGGCGCGGCGGCTGTGATGGTGGGCTCGATGCTGGCAGGCACCGAAGAGTCTCCGGGCGAAATCGAGCTGTATCAGGGCCGTGCGTTCAAATCCTACCGCGGCATGGGCTCGCTCGGCGCGATGTCTAAAGGTTCGTCCGACCGCTACTTCCAAAGCGATAACGCCGCAGACAAACTGGTGCCAGAAGGCATTGAAGGCCGCGTTGCCTATAAAGGCCGTTTGAAAGAGATTGTGCACCAGCAGATGGGCGGCCTGCGCTCCTGCATGGGCCTGACCGGCTGCCAGACCATTGACGATCTGCGCACCAAAGCTGAATTCGTGCGCATCAGCGGCGCCGGCATCAACGAAAGCCACGTGCACGACGTGACCATCACCAAAGAGTCGCCGAACTACCGCATGGGTTCATAAGCTTTAGCATTCAACGCCCGGCACCCGCCGGGCGCTTTTTATTTATTACATCCATCCCAATGGAAACGCCTCAATGACGACTGAAAATATTCATAAACATCGTATTTTGATCCTCGATTTTGGTTCTCAGTATACGCAGCTGGTTGCGCGCCGGGTGCGCGAGCTGGGCGTCTACTGCGAACTCTGGGCATGGGATGTCACCGAAGCGCAAATTCGCCAGTTCAACCCCAGCGGCATCATCCTTTCAGGCGGCCCTGAAAGCACCACCGCGTTAGACAGCCCGCGTGCACCTGACTATGTGTTCAACGCGGGCGTGCCCGTGCTGGGCGTGTGCTACGGCATGCAGACCATGGCGATGCAGCTGGGCGGCAAAGTTGAAGGGTCAAACCAGCGTGAATTTGGTTATGCGCAGGTTGAAGTGACCACGCAAAGCGCCCTGATCCGTGACATCGAAGATGCCATCAGCGCGGCAGGTAAACCGCTGCTGGACGTGTGGATGAGCCACGGCGATAAAGTCACCGCCATCCCCGCTGACTTCGTGACCGTCGCCAGCACCGAATCCTGTCCGTTTGCCATTATGGCCAACGAAGAGAAGAAGTTTTATGGCGTACAGTTCCACCCGGAAGTGACGCACACGCGTCAGGGCCTGCGTATGCTGGAGCGCTTTGTGCGCGACATCTGCGGCTGCGAGGCGCTGTGGACGCCAGCCAAAATCATCGAAGATGCGGTTGAGCGCATTCGTCAGCAGGTCGGCAATGACAAAGTGATCCTCGGCCTCTCGGGCGGTGTGGACTCGTCCGTTACCGCCATGCTGCTGCACCGCGCCATTGGCGAACGCCTTACCTGCGTGTTTGTGGACAACGGCCTGCTGCGTCTGAATGAAGCCGAGCAGGTGATGGAGATGTTCGGCGATCACTTCGGTCTGAACATTGTGCACGTACCGGCGGAAGCGCGTTTCCTGGATGCACTGGCAGGGGAGAACGATCCCGAAGCCAAGCGGAAAATCATCGGGCGCGTATTCGTGGAGCTGTTCGACGAGCAAGCGCTGCGCCTGGAAGACGTTAAGTGGCTGGCACAGGGCACCATTTACCCGGATGTGATCGAATCTGCGGCGTCGGCTACCGGTAAAGCGCACGTGATCAAATCGCACCACAACGTCGGCGGCCTGCCGAAAGAGATGAAGATGGGCCTGGTTGAACCGCTGAAAGAGCTGTTCAAAGATGAAGTGCGCAAAATCGGCCTGGAACTGGGTCTGCCGTACGACATGCTCTATCGTCATCCATTCCCTGGGCCGGGCTTGGGCGTGCGCGTGCTGGGCGAGGTGAAGAAAGAGTACTGCGATCTGCTGCGCCGCGCCGATGCCATCTTTATTGAAGAGCTGCGTAAAGCGGATCTCTACAACAAAGTGAGCCAGGCCTTTACCGTGTTCCTGCCGGTGCGTTCGGTGGGCGTGATGGGCGACGGGCGCAAATATGACTGGGTGGTTTCACTGCGTGCGGTGGAAACCATCGATTTCATGACCGCGCACTGGGCGCACCTGCCGTACGATTTCCTCGGCCGCGTCTCCAACCGCATCATCAATGAAGTCGACGGCATCTCCCGCGTGGTGTACGACATCTCCGGTAAGCCACCGGCCACGATTGAGTGGGAATGATCTCTTTTTATTTTGCTGCTAAGCCCGCTTAACTGCGGGCTTTTTTTTATTGATAAAAGCGGTATTGGGTTGCTGCACCGACGCATAGAAACGCGTCTCTTGCGGCTAAACTTGGCGAAGATTTTATGATGCTGCATGTAACGTTGATATCGTGATATTACATCAGCAAACTGCTGTTTCTGTATTTTTGCAAAAGTACAGGTGGATTTCGTATGCGTGAGGATAAAGGGATTTATGGTTTCGATTCACATGGGCAACGTGGAGAAAACGGCGCAGATCAGCGACTGGGTAATTTACTGGAGCGATAAATATGAAGCGTTGCAGTTGACCTGTCATTACCCGTCGAAAAAAACATTCACGCGCCCGCTGAGTGATTGTCGTGTGAGTCCTTACCGAGAGCTGAATGAGGTATTACTGACCAAGCCGGGTAGCAGCATCGTCACGCCAGTAATGAAGGTTATGATCTATGGTGAGCGTTATGCCGTCGTTTATTACCCTGAAAGTAGAAAACCTTACGTCTATAAGATGGATGACATTCGTTTTGCCGCGTCAACGGGTCTTAAAAAAACGAAGGTGTTTGACTACTTTTTAGCGGTGGCAAGGGCGCGTCAGGCTTGCGCGAAGTCGAAGCTTGATCAGGATATTGCTGCGAACGTAGTGCGCCAACTCGAAAAACTTCCCGACAGCGCAAGCACCGCATTGCAGGCCTATTGCAGCAAGCAAAATGGAACGCTGATGCATGACCAAGCGCTTATTTTTCCTTTCGGCCTGAATGAAAGTCAGCTGGCCGCGGTTGAGCAAGCTTTTCGCGCTCAAATCAGTGTAATTGAGGGGCCACCAGGCACCGGTAAAACGCAGACCATCCTGAATATTATTGCCAATATTTTATTGCAAAGTCAGACCGTAGCCGTGCTGTCTAACAATAATGCCGCCGTAGAAAACGTTTACGAAAAACTCGATAAATGTGGTTTAGGGCATCTCATTGCCAGACTCGGAAATACCGAGAACCGCACTGACTTTTTTGTGCAACTGCCGTCTTTGCCTTCAGGCGAACCGGAACCCGCGCCGTCTATGGAAGCGATTCAACAGCATCTAAAAAATGTGAAGCAGTCTTTGCATGATTACAACCGTGCAGCGCAATTACAGGTTGAACTCGACGAGCTCAGTATTGAACGTCGCTATTTACAGCAGTGGCAGAGTGAGAACAGCGTACAAACGAATATTTCCCTGGACAAATATGGGCTAACGCCGAGCAAAACCACGGACTTAATGGCTTACCTTGCTTATTTGGGTGAAAAACGCATCCGCCTGAAAGATCGCCTTGAGCTGTTATTTAAATTTGGCGTTTTTCGCACCAAACCTTTAGCGCATGAAGATGCCCGCTTGTCGGTATTTCATGCCCTACAAATGCATTACTACGACAAGGCGATTGAAAATAAAGAGGGAGAGTTGCAGGCCTGCCAGAAGCGACTTGAACGCGGTCATTTCGACGCAGAGCTGAAGCTGTTGACCCGTGCATCCATGCTCTATTTGAAGCAGCATCTGCACTCGCACGTGCCATCGTCAGGCTCATTCGATGCCAAAACGTATCGGACTTCACAGCAATTCGATGCTTTCCTTCGGCGGTTTCCAATTATAGGAAGCGGTACTCACTCAATTGTGAATTCAATCGCGCCCGGAGCAATTCTTGACTACGTCATTATTGATGAAGCCTCGCTGCAGGATATCGTGCCGGGTATTTTGCCGCTTGGGTGCGCCAGGAACCTGATCGTAGTGGGTGATAATCATCAGCTGGCACACATCCCCGTAAAATTAGGTTTGGCTGCGCCTGAGCAAGCTTATGATTGCGAGCGATACAGTTTGCTTGATTCATGTATCAATGTATTCCAGGCGTCGCTGCCTAAAACACTGTTAAAAGAACACTACCGCTGTCATCCTAAAATCATCCATTTTTGCAATCAGCAGTTCTACGATAATGCCCTCATTCCGATGACTGAGGACAATGGAGAAAAAGCCCTGCGTTTGATCGTGACGGCTAAAGGGAATCATACGCGTCAGAATACCAACTTGCGCGAGCTGGATTCACTGATTAGCGTACTCGAAAAAGCGGACGAACCTGTGGTGGTCACTGATGAAAACCGCGGCTTTATTGCGCCGTTTCGTGCTCAAGTGATGCTTTCGGGCAACTACTTACCCGAGGATTTCGTCAAAGACACCGTTCACAAATTTCAGGGCAGGGAGTGCGATGAAATCGTCTTTTCAACCGTGCTCGACAAAAAGCGTTATAACCAGCACCTCGCCAGGATAAATTTTGTAGACGATCCCCGCATGATTAACGTGGCCGTTTCGCGTGCTAAAAACTGTTTTACTTTGGTAACGGGCGATGAGGTCTTTAGCAAAAATAACCGCCATATCGCCGCTTTAATGCGCCATATTGAGTATTACGCAGAAGAGGAGCAGGTGGTACGCGCGCCCGTTGTGTCTGCCTTTGACCTCCTTTATCGAGAATATGACCAATCTCTTGCCCGTTTAAATACGCGCTTAAGACCACAAGACTCGCGTTATAAATCTGAGCAAATCGTGGCTGAGTGCCTGCGGGAGGCTTTATCTGAACACGCGAGCGGGGAGCTGATTTACCACGATCAAATAAAATTGGATCAGCTGGTATCACCGAGTGATACGTGTTTAACAGAGCGGGAGCGCAGCTTTATTGCGCGCGCGAGCTGCGACTTTGTCATCTACTACAAAATTGGTAAGACGCCTCTGGGTGTCATCGAGGTTGATGGCGGGTTCCACGATCGTCCTGAGCAGGCAGCGCGGGATGCCTTGAAAGACAGTATTTTAGCGAAAGGCGAAATAATGATCCTGCGCTTGCGGACGGTCGAGAGTCGTATTGAAGAGAGGATTGCCGAATTTATCGCTCAGTGGATAAATCCAGCGCGCAGTGAGTAAGCCTTGCAAGGGAGGGGGCATCAATAAGCCTCAGGAATGTCATCGTTAGCAAGTCGCCCGTACAGCGCATAGTTAGTAAATACAAACTCACCCGTTTCGGTGCATGATGGGGCCCGTTTACCGCTTCCTGGATGAGATAATGCTGTCGTTCAAAGTGATTTTAGTCGTGTTTCTGTGCGCGGTGTTGCTGTCGCTGGCGGCCAGTTTGGCGCAGGCCACGCGCAGCGAGGAGGGCATCAGCCCGCGCGGTGGCTGGGCCAGCGCGCGGCGTGACTCGGCGGGATTGGCGCCCGATCCCACGCGTTATGTTAACGAGGCGATCGTGCAGGTCTACGCGGCGCCGACCTACGGCTGGAAAGGGGTGGTGGCGGTGCATCCGTGGATCATCTTTAAGCGTGCCGGTGAAACGCGCTACACGCGTTACGAAGTGATCAGCTGGGGCAGCGGCGACAAAGTGCGACGCAACGCCAATCTTGCGGATGGCTACTGGTACGGTGCCCGTCCGCGCGTGCTGGTGACGCAGCGCGGTGACGCCGCTGCCGCCCTGATCCCGCAGATTGAGGCAGCCATTCGCAGTTATCCGTGGCCGACCACGTACCGCGCGTGGCCGGGGCCCAACAGCAATACGTTTTTGGCGCATATCGGGCGTGAAGTCCCGGCGCTCAAGTTGGATCTGCCCGCCAATGCGCTGGGCAAAGATTACCGTTCGCTGCGGCATCCGCTGGGATTGCCGCCCTCAGGGCGCGGTGTGCAGCTCTCACTGCTGGGCGTCTTGGGCGTAACGGTAGGCGCTGAAGAGGGCGTAGAGGTGAACGTGCTGGGTCTCAATATGGGGGTGGATTTTACCCCCCTACGCCTGCGGCTGCCGTTTATTGGTGGCATTGGGCAGGACAATGTGCAGAAAGATAATCCCTGATCGCACGCCGCCACGGCGCTGAGAAGGCCATGGCGGCGCCAGGGGAGATCAGCAGACGCCGAAATCCCCGTCTTCGTGATAGAGGTTAACGTTGTCCGCGTTGACTTCAATCTCTTTTTTGACCGGATCGTCCACGCGGGCGCACCACAGCTTCTCGCCTTCCACGCGCAATACCTGCATCTTCGGGCCGCCGGTTTTTGCCTGGACGAAATCATTTACAGTAAACATCGTTGCTCTCCTTCCGGTTAGTGATTATTCACGCGTTACAAGTGGCGTTCTCTGGTTGAGCTTAATGCGGCAGCAAAAAGATCGTGGCCAGACCGAGAAAAATAAAGAAGCCGCCGGTATCGGTAAGGGCGGTGATCAGCACGCTGGAGCCCACCGCCGGATCCCGTTTCATTTTGGTCATTAATAGCGGAATCAGCACGCCCATCAGCGCGGCCAGCAGCAGATTCAGCAGCATAGCCAGCATCATCACGCCGCCGAGTTGAAGATTGTCATACATCAGCCACGTCAGGGCGCCCATGATGCTGCCCCAGAACAAGCCGTTGATCAGCGCAACGCCGAGCTCACGCAAAATCAAAAACGAAAAGTTACCCGGTTCAACCTGGTGCAGCGCCAGCGCGCGCACGATCATGGTGATGGTCTGGTTGCCGGTATTCCCCCCGATGCCTGCCACGATTGGCATCAGCGTCGCCAGCGCCACCAGCTGTGAAATTGTCGCCTCAAACAGCCCAATCACGCGTGAGGCAATAAACGCCGTGCAGAGGTTGATCGCCAGCCACGTCCAGCGCTTGCGCACCGCTTTGCGCACCGGCGCAAACACGTCCTCTTCCTGACTGATACCGCCCATTTTACGGATATTGCTCTCGTTCTCCTCGTTCACCAAATCGATCACATCCTCCACGGTGAGGCGGCCCATCAGCTTGCCTTTGGCATCGATAACCGCAGCGGAGATCAGGTTGTAACGCTCAAACGCGCTGGCGGCATCCTCGGCTTTGTCGTTGAGCTGGAACGTGGTGGGGTGTGCGTTCATCACGCTCGCCACCTGCGTATCCGGCTGATTCAGAAGAATATCGGTCAGCGGTAGCTCGCCGAGCAGCTGGTTGTGCTCGTTGGTAATGAACAGCTTATCCGTGCCGGCAGGCATACTTTTGCGCTTGCGCAGGAAGCGCTGCACTGTTTCCAGCGTGACGTCCGCGCGCACCGTGAGAATATTGAAATCCATCACCCGGCCCACGCGGTCGCGGTCGAGCTCAATCACATCCAGCAGCCGTGCGCGCAGGTCCGGCTCCAGCGTGGTCAGCAGACGTCCGGTCAGGTCACGCGGCAGATAGCGGGCAAGGTACACCTGGTCGTCGATATCCAACGGCTCGATGGCGCGCAGAATATCCCGGTCGCTCATCTCCTCTGTCAGGCTGTCCCAGACCGTTTCAGAGGCTTCCACCAGCACGCGTCCGCGCCGTTCGGAGGGCACCAGACGCCACAGCGCCTGACGCGCCTCTTCCGGCAAGGCTTCGAGAATATCGGCGAGGTCAGCCGCGTGCAGCGTCGTGATGGCCTGTTCAAGCTGGTGCCGCCAGCCGGTTATCTCGCGCAGCTCGGCCGCATTGAGATCCACGGATTTGTCCAGCAGGACATCCACAAGATCGTCTTGACTGAGCAGCAGATGAAGAATGGATTGACGGGTTTCTAAGAGTTTTTGTGCGTGCGAAGCAGACATAACGCGTCCTTTGTGTCTGTAAAGTCACACAAAGTGTAGCGCGTTGAGCGAAATCAGGGCGTTATGCGTGCGGCAGCGTGCGTCAAATGGCCGTTAACGGGCACCAGGCGGCGCGGTAACCGATTCAGAGGCGATTTTCTTTTGCTGGTGATGCTCGATCGCACCGGGGATGATAAAGATCAGCCGGCCCGCCAGAATAAGGAAACTGATGAATAAAACAATGCGGGTCATGTTACTGGTTTTGTGACGTCTTCGTGCAGGTATGGCGCTGTTCACGCGAGGTGTTCCTGTCATTACCCAAGTGGGCGGGAGTAATATTTAGTCACAGTTCGATTTTAAGGTCAATCGCTGTGTGAAAAATAAGCAGGTTGCCGAGGGGGCACGGCGTCGATAGGCGCAGCGGAGAAACGCAGGGGGTGTCCCCCTGCGCGTTATTCATAGCTGGCTTTTTGCGCCAGCAGCGTGGCGAAGCGGTATTTCAGGCGCTGACCGTTTTCATCACGCCGATGCAGCTCGCCCACCTCTTCGTTGTATTTCACGATGTGCCAGTTGCGATAATAGTGGCTCAGCTCGCCGGATTTGAAGGTAAACGGAAAGTTTTGCGTATTGGGATAATCGTTGGTGTCCATCGCCGACACGATCAGGTTATAACCGTATTTGCGGGTGCTGGCCTGCATATCGGCGATCAGCTGCGGAATGGTCTGTGGCTGCAAAAACATCATCACCACGGTGGAAAACACAAACTCATAGCTGCCGTTGAAGCGTACCTGGTTGAGGTCGCAGCGCTGCGTGTGCAAATTCTGCAACTGCTCTTGCTGAATGATGGCGTTCAGCGAAGCCAGGCTGGTGGGATTATCGTCCCAGCCGGTAACGGTAAACCCATGCTGGTTCAGAAACAGGCTGTTGCGCCCGTGGCCGCAGCCGAGATCCAGTGCGTTGCCCGGCGTGAGCTTGGGCAGCGCCGCCACCACTTCGGAGTGGGGGGGCGTTAAGCCATATTTTTCGGCGAAATAGGTATCAGGACGTGAAGTGCTCATGGTGAACGGGCCCACAGGCCCGAATTACTCCTCTTTCAGCGTGAGTTTCCAGCCGCTGACATCGTTCCAGTAGGTTTGCTCGCGCTCGAAGTCCAGCTGTACCAGCGTATTTTGGCTGAAGTAACCCTGCGGGAAGGTGAGGGTCCAGTTGCCTTCGTCGGTGGTCAGCGTAAGTGAATCGGGGCGCGTGGTGGCCTGCCGCTGGTTATTTAACAGCGTGCTGAGGCGCAGTAAAAACACCATCGGCAGAAACTGTTTCTTTTTAAACAGGGTGAAACGCGGCATTTCGTCGGGTTTCACAGCCTTACGGTGGTAGCGTACCAGCGTCGCCAGCAGCATTTGCTGATCCTGATTAAAGCCCGGCAGGTTAGAGTTTTGCAGGATATAGGCCGAGTGGCGCTGCATACCGCTGTGGTTAATGGTCAATCCCACTTCGTGCAACAGCGCCGCCCACTTCAGCAACGCCGCCAGCTGCGGGTTCGCCAGCTTGGGGTTCTGTGCCTCCCACTGCTGATAAAGCTGCTCGGTGGTCTCCAATACGCGGCGCGCCTGATCGCTATCAATCGCATAGTGATTTGCCAGGCTTTGTGCGGTGCGACTGCGAATATCCTGATGGCGGAAACGGCCTTCCATCTCATACAGCACCCCTTCACGCAGCGCGCCGTCAGAGAGGCGCAGCTCGCGCAGCGCCAGCGCGTCAAACACGCCACACAAGATCGCCAGACCGGGCACGAACACCGCCTTACGCTCCTCCGAGAGGCCAGGCAGGCTCAGCGCATTGAACGATTTATGCTTGAGCACTTCGGCCACCAGCATCTCCAGCGAATCGGGCGTGATAAGCTTCTCTTTCTCGCCCATGGCCAGCAGTACTTCACAGGCCGCTTTGATGGAGCCGGACGCACCCAGCGCATATTGCCAGCCGTGCAGACGATACTGCCACGCCATGGTCTCCAGCTTTTGTGCCGCAGAGAGGCGCGCGCGACGGAAGTACTCCGGCGTGATGTCGCCTTTCGGGAAGTAAAGATTCGCGAAGCTCACGCAACCCATGCGGCGGCTTTCCACCAGCTGAGGCTCGAAATCCTCACCAATCACTAATTCTGTCGAGCCGCCGCCGATGTCGATCACCAGCTTGCGACCTTTCTCTGGCTGCGTGTGCTCTACGCCCATGAAAATCAGACGTGCTTCTTCGTTGCCCGAGATCACTTCGATTGGATAGGGGATAACCTCGGCGGCACGCTGCAGAAAGGTTTCCGCGTTGGTGGCGATGCGCAGCGTGTGGGTGCCCACAATGGTGACGTTGGCCGGGCTAAACCCTTGCAGGCGTTCGGCAAACAGCGCCAGACAGCTCAAGCCGCGCTCAATGGCGTCTTCACTCAGGCGATTTTGCGCATCCAGACCGTCGGCCAGATGCACGCGCTGCTTCAGGCGACCCAGCACCTGTAACGCACCATCCACCACACGGGCAATCACCATATGGAAGCTGTTAGAGCCGAGGTCAATCGCAGCAAACTCCTGCGGCTTCGGCGTATTTTTATGAGAGATTGGCATAGGCGTTATTCAGGTTGTTCCAGTTGCTTGATGTAGTCGTAGATCGCCAGCTGCGCTCGCACCTTTTTGCGATTGCCGCGCGGAACATAACGGTTAGTCAGCTCTTTGTCCACGATGCGTGCTTTCACCGTATCGCTCAGCAAAATGGCCATGATATCGATAATGCGCTGCTTCAGGCGTGGGTCCAGCACGGACACCGCCACTTCTATACGGTAATCAATGTTACGCGTCATCCAGTCGGCTGAAGACAGAAACACTTTTTTATCGCCGCCGCTCTCGAAAATATAGACGCGGTCGTGCTCCAGATAGCGGTCAACGATACTGGTAATACGAATATTTTCGCTGATACCAGGCAGGTCAGGGATCAGCGAGCACATGCCGCGCACCAGCAGATTGATTTTTACCCCGGCCGACGAGGCGGCGTAAAGTCGGTCAACCAGGCCATTATCCACCAGATTATTGACCTTGAGCGTGATGCCGCACGGGTTCCCCTGCTGTGCGTTAGCAATTTCTGCATCAATCAGTCGGTAGAGCATGTCGCGTGAGTTTTGCGGCGAGACCATCAGGTGTTCAAACGACACCGGGCGATACGGGTTCTCAATAAAGTTGAACACGCGGCGCACTTCATTGGTAATACGCGCATCGGCGGTCAGTAGCGAATAGTCGGTATAAAGGCGGGCGGTTTTCTCATTGAAGTTACCGGTGCCAATGTGGGCATAGCGCACCACTTCGTCACCTTCACGGCGAGAAATCAGGAAAAGCTTGGCGTGAATTTTCAGGCCCGGCGCCGAGAAAATCACGTGCACGCCCGCTTCAGTCAGGCGCTTGGCCCAGCGGATGTTGGCTTCTTCGTCAAAGCGCGCCTGCAGCTCCACCACCACGGTGACTTTTTTGCCGTTGTGCGCCGCGTGGATCATCGCATCCATGATGCGCGAATGTTTTGCCACGCGGTAAATGTTGATTTTGATCGCCAGCACGTTGGGATCGAAGGACGCCTGACGCAGCAGCTCCAGCACGTGTTCAAAGGTGTGGTAAGGGTAGTAAAGCAGCACATCGCGATTACGCACCGCATCAAAACCGTTACGGAAGCCATCAAAACCGATATGGCGAATCGGCGGCAGTGGACGATTTTCCAGGTTGGCTTTACCGACGTTAGGGAAACCAATGAAATCTTTGAAGTTGTGATAGCGGCCGCCGGGCACGATGGAGTCGTAATTGGAGATGGAGAGCTTGTGACGCAGCATCTCCACCATCGCGTCGGGCATGTCACGCTGATAAACAAAGCGCACCGGCTCGGCGGTCAGGCGCTGCTTGAGGCTGGAGGACATCAGTTCCAGCAGGCTCGACTCCATCTCTGTCACCAGGTCATATTCGGCGTCGCGCGTCATTTTCATGGAGTAAGCATTAAGCGCATCGAAATCAAAAAAGCCTTTGAAAATATCATCCAGGCAGTAACGCAGAATGTTGTCGAGTAAAATCATTGGCTTGCGACGACGCGGCGACTCCGCCGGCAGGTTGACAAAGCGCGGCACCTTGTCCGACGGGATCTCAAGCAGCGCGTAACGAATCTCTTCGCCGCGAATGATCTCCACCGCCAGGTAGGTGTAGTCGTCTTTCAGAAACTCAATCAGGTCGGTGTCGTGATTGATGAGAATGGGGGTCACGTGCTGACGCAACTGATGCTTGAAGTAGTGACGCAGCCACTCTTGCTGATTGGTCGACAGCTGACGTTCGTTGATCAGAAAGATTTGATTACGCGCCATTTCCAGCAGCAGATCGTTGTAGAGGGCGTCAAACTCCTGATCCGATTTCTGTACCCGCTGCTGAATTTTTTTGAGCACATGGCGCAGCGGCGTCGGGGTGCCTTGTTCTTCGCCGATCAGGATGCGCCGTTTTACATCGGCAAAGCGGACTTTATAGAATTCTTCGAGATTGTTGGAATAAATGCCTAAAAAACGCATGCGCTCGATCAGCGGATTGCTCTTATCGGCCGCTTCTTGCAGCACGCGTTCGTTGAAGGTTAACCAGCTTAATTCTTTTTCTATATACAGCTTTTCCTGACCCATTCTGACTCCGTAAGGCTGTTGCTGGACGGAATGTCCGGCGGAAAATGTCGCAAAATCGCGGCTCCGCTCAGTGTCCATCACCATTATGGCGAGAGTATGGCAAGCTTGTCCAACGTCAACAGTTGTCTTATCAATCAGCTACGGGCAACATAGCCACCTGTCTTCGTGAACCCCCTGGCCTGCATGAGCATAAATCGCATTCCCGTCCACTTCAGTGACCGTCGTCGCCGCGCCGTCGATCGGCTGGTGCGCCGCATGGTCACGGCGTGTGGCGTGGGCATTTTACTGCTCATGCTGCTGCTTTTTTTCTGGCTGGTCGCGGTGGTGTTACCGCTGTTCAGCGCGCCGGGTCTGCATGCGCAGCCTGCACAGCAGCTGTGGGACCGGTCGCCCGCGCTGGCAATCGGCATTGAGGATCGTCTGGGATGGCGCATTAGCCGCAGCGAAGCCCGCTTTATTCCGCTGGATGGTCAGCCCGCTGCTGAAGCGCTGGCGCTGCCGGGCGAAGCCGACGCCGCCGTGACCAGCAGTGACAATCGCAGCGTGTTGCTCAATATCCATGGCGAGCTGCTGTTGATGCAGCCGCAGGTGCGCCAGCAGCACGGTGAGTGGGATTTCCCCTTTGGCCATCGCCCGCTGCGCCTGTTGCAAGGCGCGGTGAGCACCATGGCGCTGGCGACACTGGATGACCAGCAGTGGCGGCTTGCGCTGCAAACGCCTGCGGGGATCACGCTGATGACGCTGCGCGATCGCGCCACGGTGACGCAAATCGTGTTGCCGAATGAGCAGGCGGATCGCCTGCTGCTGTCACCGGATGGTTCGCTGCTTTTTGCCGTGCAGGGACGTTTGCTTAACGTCTGGCAAATTTCCGCGTCGGGCGCCCAGCTGCGCGAAACGCAAACGCTAAGCCAGCCGCCGCAAAGCCTCCATATGCTGGCCGGAGGGCGCACGTTACTCATTCAGGATGCCCAGGGCGTCAGTCAGTGGTTTGCTATTGTGGGCGACCAGGGGCCCCGCCTGCATGCCATTCATCGTTACCAGGCGAGTGAGCAGGCGCAGGGTGTGGTGACGGAGCCACAGCGTCGGGTTTTTGCCACTTTCACGTCGCAGGGCTGGGTACGGCTGTTCGCCAGCAAGCAAGCGGGGCCGATTCTGTCGCGCCAGTTTGCGCCGGGCATTACGGCGTTGGCGTTTTCTGCGCGCGGCGACCGGCTAATCGTGGAGCGGGCAGGGCAGTGGCAGCCGTTCGTGCTGGATAATCCGTGGCCAGATTTCACCTGGCGCAACCTCTGGCAGAAAGTGTGGTACGAAAACTATCCGCAGCCGGATTGGGTGTGGCAATCCACTGCCGCGGGTGACAGCTATCAGGCAAAATTTAGCCTGATGCCGATGGTGATAGGCACGCTCAAAGCCGCCGCGCTGGCGCTGCTGTTCGCCACGCCGCTGGCGCTGGCGGCGGCCATGTATACCGCGTGGTTTATGTCGCCAGGCTTGCGCCGCTGGGTCAAACCCGGCATTGAAATGATGAGCGCGCTGCCAAGCGTTGTGGTCGGGCTGATTGCGGGCGTCTGGCTGGCGCCGCACGTCAGCAGCGCCCTGCCGGGCGTACTGCTGTTGCCGCTGGTGCTGGCGGCGACGCTGCTGCTCTGCGGACAACTCACTCCGCGTCTGCCCGCGCGCTGGCGGCGTCCCGGCAGCGAAGTGCTCCTGCTGCTGCCGCTGCTGTTAGCCGTGACGCTGCTGACGCTATGGCTGCCCACGCAGCTCTGGCCTGACGTCGGCGCGCGGCTGGCGCATTATGAGCAACGCAACCTGCTGGTGGCGGCGCTGGCGATGGGATTTGCGCTGGTTCCGCTGATTTTTACCCTGGCGGAAGATGCGCTCTTCAGCGTCCCTGCTGCGCTGGGGCAGGGCTCGCTAGCGCTGGGCGCGACGCCCTGGCAAACCCTCACGCGCGTCGTGCTGCCGGGCGCATCGGCGGGCATCTTTGCTGCCCTGATGATTGGCTTTGGCCGCGCCGTGGGAGAGACCATGATTGTGCTGATGGCGACGGGCAATACGCCGGTGAGTGAAGGCGGGCTGTTTGCTGGGCTGCGCGCGCTCTCGGCCAATATCGCCATTGAGATGCCGGAAGCTGCTGCGGGCAGCGCCCATTATCGCATTCTGTTTTTAAGCGCGCTGGTGCTGCTGATTTTTACGCTGTTGATTAACACCGTCGCCGAGCTGATTCGGCAACGTTTACGCCAGCGCTACAGCCAGCATGAGGCACAGGGATGAAAGCGATGCGACAAAACGATCGCTGGCGCTGGCTGACCGCCGGTGCCGTTGCGGTTTGCCTGCTGGCATTTACCCTGCTGGTTGGCCTGCTCGGCTGGCAAGGCCTGCGCGCATTCTGGCCCCATCCGGTAGACCAATACCTGTTTCAGCCCCCCGGGGGCGCGGCGGTGACCGTGTTGGGAGAGACCGTGCAGCAAAAGCAGCAGGGCTCGCGCTGGCACTACACGGTGAAAACCGGCAACCGCGACTTTGCGGCACCCGATTTCCGCCTCTTAGTTAGCGAAGGGGCGGCCAAAATGCGCCGCCCTGCGGACGCCATCGTGCTCCAGCGCCGCAGCGGCGGAAACGCATACGGCTGGCTGATCGAACTGCGCGAGGACAATGAGGTATTGACCGCGCGCAACCGCAACGCGCTGCTGCAGCAGCGCCTGCACCAGGTGCACGAACAACTGCGGCAGGCCAGTGACATTCGCCGTATCGACATGGCGCGGGTCAATGCACAGTTAGATGCGCTGCAATTACAGGCCGAGGCGCAGCGGCGCAATAACGCGTTTACCCCTGAAGTTGAATCCGAATATGAAGCCAATCGCGCCGCGTTACAGCGCCGCTTCAGCGCGCTGGCGCAACAGCTGGCGTTGGTGCAGCAGGCCAGCCAGCGCGACACGCTGGTACTGCGCGATGTCCAGGGGCAGGATCATCTCATCCCCCTCGCTAACGTGGTGGATGCCTGGTATCCCAACGCCATGAGCCCCGGCCAGAAAGTGCAGCACTTTTTGCGGCAGATTGGCCAGTTTGTCAGTGATTCTCCCCTTGATGGCGGCAGCGAAAACGGCGTCTTTCCGGCGATCTTTGGCACAGTGCTAATGGTATTACTGATGTCGGTTATTGTGATGCCGCTGGGCGTCGTCGCCGCCATCTGGCTGCATGAATACGCGGGGCGCAACGCCTTGACGCGACTGGTGCGCATCGCGGTGGTGAATCTGGCCGGCGTGCCGTCGATTGTGTACGGCGTATTTGGCCTGGGCTTTTTTGTCTGGCTGGTGGGCGGCACGATCGACCAGCTGTTTTTCGCCAGCACGCTGCCGAATCCCACTTTTGGCACGCCCGGACTGCTGTGGGCTGCCTTGACGCTGGCGCTGTTGACACTGCCCGTGGTGATCGTGGCAACCGAAGAGGGATTATCGCGTATCCCGGATAACCTGCGGCAGGGATCGTTGGCGCTGGGCGCGACGCAGGCGGAAACGCTGTGGCGCGTGGTGCTGCCGCTGGCGGTGCCGGCCATGCTCACCGGACTGATTCTGGCCGTGGCGCGCGCCGCAGGCGAAACGGCGCCGCTGATGCTGGTCGGCGTGGTGAAGATGGTCCCCGAGCTGCCGGTGGATGCGGTCTTTCCTTATCTGCATCTCGATCGCAAATTCATGCACCTCGGCTTTCAGATTTACGATCTGGCGTTCCAGAGCCCGAATATCGATGCGGATCGACCGCTGGTTTACGCCACCGCGCTGCTGCTGGTGGTGATTGTTCTTTCGCTCAATGTGCTGGCAATGGCGCTGCGCCATCGGCTGCGCGAGCGCTACCGGCTTATGCTGCCCTAGAAGGTTTTCTCATGACGCCCGATTACGACATTGCGCTTACCGTTAATCAGCTGTCGCTGTGGTACGGCGAACGCCAGGCGCTGAATAATATTGCGCTGCAGATCCCGAAAAATCGCATCACGGCGCTGATCGGCCCTTCCGGCTGCGGCAAATCCACGCTGCTGCGCTGCTTTAATCGCATGAATGACGTGATTGACGGCTGCCGTATTGAGGGGGAGATCGGGCTCGATCAGCTGGCTATTACCGAGCCCAGCCAGGATCTGCCGGCGCTGCGCCGTCGCATCGGCATGGTGTTTCAGCGGCCCAATCCCTTTCCCAAGTCGATCTACGAAAATGTGGTGTACGGCCTGCGTTTGCAGGGGGTGCGCGATCGCCGGGTGCTGAACGCCGCCTGCGAGCGCGCGCTGCGAGCGGCGGCGCTGTGGAGCGAGGTCAAGGATCAACTGGGGCAGAATGCCCTGACGCTTTCAAGTGGGCAGCAGCAGCGGCTGGTAATTGCCCGCGCCATCGCCATCGAACCGGAAGTGCTGCTGCTTGATGAGCCGACTTCGGCACTCGACCCCATCTCCACGCTGGTGATTGAAGAGTTGATGACCACGCTAAAGCAGCACTTTACGCTGGTGCTGGTGACGCACAATATGCAGCAGGCGGCGCGCGTCTCCGATTACACCGCCTTCATGGACAGCGGTCAGCTGATTGAATTTGATGAAACCGACCGTATGTTTACCGCCCCGCGCGTGCGCAAAACCGAAGAGTACATTACCGGACGCTTTGGCTGAGCAATGCCGTACACCGCGAGAGATGAGAAATCTTTCAGGCAGAAGAGAGAGCAGGCGAAGCGTCTACGGGCGCTGACGACCGCACCCGCAAACTGAGCCACACGTGAAAATCAGTCGTGCGCGTAACCGTGGGCGGGCAGCGGGGCGCCATCCAGCCAGGCCATGCCTTCACGCATCTGCAAACGCCCGTCAATAAACCACCCGATCACCAGCGGATAGATCGCGTGCTCCTGATGCTGAACGCGAGCGATGACATCCGCTTCCGTGTCGTCGGCAAACACCGGCACGCGCGCCTGCAAAATTACCGGGCCGCCATCCAGCTCCTCTGTGACAAAGTGCACGGAGGTGCCGTGTTCGGTGTCGCCGTTCTCCAGCGCCTGGCGGTGCGTGTGCAAACCAGGGTATTTCGGCAGCAGCGAGGGGTGAATATTGAGCAGACGATCGTGGTAGTGCGCCACAAACGCGCTGCTCAAAATTCGCATGTATCCCGCCAGCACCACCAGATCGGGGGCGTAAGCGTCGATCGCCTGCATTAGCTGGCGATCAAAGGCTTCACGGTTGGGATAATCGGTGGCAGTCAGCGCATGGGCAGGAATGCCCGCCTGCTGCGCGCGGGTCAGCCCGAAAGCGGAAGCCTTATTGCTGAACACGGCAGCGACGCTGCCGTTAATGCGCCCGCTGGTGCAGGCGTCGAGGATGGACTGGAGATTACTGCCGTTGCCGGAGATCAGGACAACCAGCTTTTTCATGGATTGATAACCACGCGCTCGTCGGCGTCGGAGGCGATAATGGTACCAATTTTCCACGCCTGCTCGCCGGCATCGGTCATCAGCTGTACCGCTTTATCGGCATCAGCCGGACTCAGCGCAATCACCATGCCCACGCCGCAGTTAAAGGTGCGGTACATTTCGTGGCGGCTGACGTTACCGGCCTGCTGTAGCCAGCTAAATACCGCCGGCCACTGCCAGCTTTTCTCATCCAGCACCGCCTGCGTGTTGTCCGGCAGCACGCGCGGGATATTTTCCCAGAAACCGCCGCCGGTGAGATGGGCGATAGCGTGCACGTTAACCTGCTCAATCAGGTTCAGAATATTTTTGACGTAAATGCGCGTAGGGGCCAGCAGATGGTCAGCCAGCGATTTGCCGTCCAGCTGTTTGGTTTCAGGATCGGTCTGGCTCACTTCCAGAATTTTGCGCACCAGCGAGTAGCCATTGGAGTGCGGACCGCTGGAACCCAGCGCGATCAGCACGTCGCCGTCCTGCACTTTGCTGCCGTCGATGATCTCCGACTTTTCCACCACGCCCACGCAGAAACCGGCGACGTCATAATCTTCACCGTGGTACATGCCCGGCATTTCGGCGGTTTCGCCACCCACCAGCGCGCAGCCAGACTGCAGGCAGCCTTCGGCGATGCCGGTGATCACGGCGGAGGCAGTCTCCACATCCAGCTTGCCGGTGGCGTAATAATCCAGGAAGAACAGCGGCTCGGCGCCCTGGACCACTAAATCATTCACGCACATTGCCACCAGATCGATGCCGATGCTGTCGTGACGTTTCAAATCCATCGCCAGACGCAGCTTGGTGCCGACGCCGTCGGTTCCGGAGACCAGCACTGGCTCGCGGTATTTCTGCGGCAGCGCACAGAGCGCGCCGAAGCCGCCCAGCCCACCCATCACTTCCGGGCGGCGGGTTTTTTTCACTACGCCTTTAATGCGGTCAACCAGATCGTTACCGGCATCAATATCAACGCCGGCGTCTTTGTAGCTGAGAGAGGTTTTGTCGGTCACTGCGGAATCCCCACGCGATTGCGGTTGGTGGCAAAAATTAAGCGCGGCAATTCTACCAGCGCAGGCAAACGTTTGCGAGTCCGATCTCACGGCCGTTGCAGCGCGCTATTTTTTTGCGCATCCTTATACCGGACGCACTCGGCGTTGACTAATCACCTGTGGCGCATTCACAAAAAGGCGGTATAATCCCGCGATTTTTTTTAGCTCAACACATTCCGGGAGAACAATCATGAAGATCGTGGAAGTCAAACACCCGCTGGTCAAACATAAACTGGGCTTGATGCGTGAGCATGATATCAGCACCAAACGCTTCCGCGAGCTGGCGTCAGAAGTGGGGAGCCTGCTGACGTATGAAGCCACAGCCGACCTGGAAACCGAACGCGTCACCATTGAAGGCTGGAACGGCCCGGTGGATGTCGATCAAATCAAAGGCAAAAAAATCACCGTGGTGCCGATCCTCCGCGCCGGTCTGGGCATGATGGAAGGCGTGCTGGAGCACGTGCCCAGCGCGCGTATCAGCGTGGTGGGCGTTTACCGTGATGAAGAGACGCTTGAGCCGGTGCCGTACTTCCAGAAGCTGGTTTCCAACATTGAAGAGCGCATGGCGCTGGTGGTGGACCCGATGCTGGCCACCGGTGGCTCAATGATCGCCACCATCGATCTGCTGAAAAAAGCGGGCTGCAGCAGCATCAAGGTGCTGGTGCTGGTCGCCGCGCCAGAAGGCATTGCGGCGCTGGAGAAAGCGCACCCTGACGTGGAGCTGTACACCGCCTCCATCGATCGTGGACTCAACGAAAAAGGCTACATCATTCCTGGCCTCGGTGACGCCGGGGACAAGATTTTTGGTACAAAATAACCATTGAGCCGGCCAGAGAGTCGGCTTTTTTTTGGCAAAAAAACACCACAACAACAACCCGTAGCCGCATGCAGGTGGCCGCAGCGCTGCGCGCCATCTGCCTGCACGCGGGATAGGGGATAGATGATGACAAGACGCGCTATTGGCGTAAGCGAGCGCCCGCCGCTCCTGCAAACCATTCCACTCAGCCTGCAGCACCTGTTTGCCATGTTTGGCGCCACGGTGCTGGTGCCCATTCTGTTCCACATCAACCCGGCGACCGTGCTGCTGTTCAACGGCGTGGGCACGCTGCTGTATCTGTTTATCTGTAAAGGCAAGATCCCGGCCTACCTCGGCTCAAGCTTCGCCTTTATTTCTCCGGTACTGCTGCTGTTGCCGCTGGGATATGAAGTGGCGCTGGGCGGATTTATCCTGTGCGGCGTGTTGTTCTGCATTGTGGCGCTGATCGTTAAAAAAGCCGGCACGGGCTGGCTGGACGTCATGTTCCCGCCGGCGGCAATGGGCGCGATTGTCGCGGTGATTGGCCTGGAGCTGGCGGGCGTGGCCGCTAACATGGCGGGACTGTTGCCCGCAGAGGGCAGTGCGCCAGACGGCAAAACCATTACCATTTCCCTGGTAACGCTGGCGGTGACGGTATTTGGCTCGGTGCTGTTCCGCGGTTTTCTTGCGATCATCCCGATTTTGATCGGCGTGCTGGTGGGCTATGCGCTCTCGTCTGCCATGGGCATCGTAGACTGGCGCGCGGTGGAAAACGCGCCCTGGTTTGCCTTGCCGACCTTCTACACGCCGCGCTTTGAGTGGGCGGCGATGCTCACCATTTTACCGGCCGCGCTGGTGGTGATTGCCGAGCACGTCGGTCACCTTGTGGTCACCGCCAATATCGTGAAGAAGGATTTAATCCGCGATCCCGGCCTGCATCGCTCGATGTTTGCCAACGGGTTGTCCACCCTGATTTCCGGCTTCTTTGGCTCCACGCCTAACACCACCTACGGTGAGAATATTGGCGTGATGGCCATTACCCGCGTTTACAGCACGTGGGTCATTGGCGGCGCGGCGATCTTCGCCATTCTGCTCTCCTGCGTCGGTAAACTGGCGGCAGCGATCCAGGCGATCCCGGTGCCGGTGATGGGCGGCGTATCGCTGCTGCTGTACGGCGTGATTGGCGCCTCCGGTATCCGCGTGTTGATTGAATCCAAAGTGGACTACAACAAAGCGCAGAACCTGATCCTGACGTCAGTGATCCTGATCATTGGCGTCAGCGGGGCCAAAGTGCACATCGGCGCGGCGGAGTTGAAAGGGATGGCGCTGGCCACGTTGGTGGGCGTAGCATTGGCGCTGATTTTCCGCATTATCAGCCTGTTACGCCCAGAAGAGGTGATTCTGGACGCGGAAGAGAAGCGCGACGCATAGCGTCCACGCGCGGGCACGGAAGCCCGTTTTGCCTGCGCTAAGGATCGTGCTAAACTTGCGCCGTTTTCTGCCCGCTCATCCGTTGAGGTACTTCTGAACACGCCGGCACAGCTCTCACTGCCACTCTATTTACCCGATGATGAAACCTTTGCCAGTTTCTGGCCGGGGGAAAATCCAGCGCTGTTAGCCGCGCTCAAGGGCGCGCTCGCGCAGCAGCACGGCAGCTATCTCTATTTTTGGTCACGCGAAGGCGGCGGGCGCAGCCATTTGCTGCATGCGGCCTGCGCGGAGATGTCCGCGCGCGGGGAAGCCGTGGGCTACGTGCCGCTGGATAAGCGCACCTGGTTTGTGCCGGAGGTGCTGGAAGGCATGGAAAACCTGGCGCTGGTGTGCATCGATAATATTGAGTGCATCGCCGGCGATCCCGAATGGGAAATGGCGATCTTTGATCTCTACAACCGCATTCTGGAACTGGGGAAAACCCGGCTGTTGATCACCGGCGATCGCCCGCCGCGTCAGCTCAATCTGGGCTTGCCTGACCTGGCTTCGCGCCTCGACTGGGGGCAGATTTACCGCCTGCAGCCGCTGTCTGACGAGGACAAATTGCAGGCGATGCAGCTGCGCGCTGGACTGCGCGGCTTTGAGCTGCCAGAAGATGTCGGACGCTTCCTGCTGAAGCGCCTTGACCGTGAAATGCGCACGCTGTTTGATACGCTGGATCGCCTCGATCGCGCCTCCATCAGCGCGCAGCGCAAGCTCACCATTCCGTTCGTGAAAGAAGCACTGGAACTTTAAAGGATCGCCAGTACCGCCTCAGGTGGTCGGCCGATGCGCGCCCGCTCGCCGTTGACCACAATGGGCCGCTCGAGCAAAATTGGCGTTTCTATCAGCGCCTGCAGCAGGCGATCCTCACTCAGCGCCGGGTTGTCTAAATCCTGTTGTGCATACGCCTCTTCACCCCGCCGCATCACCTCGCGTGCGCTCTGCATGCCCAGCTGACGCAGCAGCGTTTTCAGCGTGGCCCGATCCAGCGGTGTCTCCAGATAGCGCACTTCTTCAATCTCCAGGCCCTGCGCCTGCAGCAGCGCCAGCGTGGCGCGACTCTTGCTGCAGCGCGGATTGTGATAAATACGCACCATTCTGCTTAACCTTTTTGGTATTGACGGAAGCGCTTTTGCAGCTCCCGGAACTGATCGATACGCGCATCGTAGCGCGCTTGTTTGAGGCTGCCCAGCGGCACTTGGGCGCTGGCGCTGCTCAGCGTGGTGATCGCCTGATCGAGCTGGCCATTCAAGGCCAGGCCTTCCGCGCGTGCCGACAGCTCCTCATCGCGCAGCCCCTGCATCGCTGACGCCTGCGCCAGCAGATCCCAGGCATTGACGTCATCGGCGTGGGCGAAGGTGTAGCGATTCAAAATGCGACTGGCGTTGGCAGGCTGTTTTGCTTCGACATAGGCGTTCGCCAGGTTCAGCTGCAATACCGGATTGCTGCTGCTGCCCTTGGCGGCCGTTAACAGCGCAATGGCCTGCTGGGGCTGGTGCAGACCGATATCAATGTCGGTCATGATATCCAGCAGCCAGACATTATCAGGCTGTTTGGCCAATAGCGGGGCAATGATTTTTTTGGCGTTCTCAAAGCTTTTGGCCTGCAAGAACTGCACCGCGCGTCCGTACTGCGCGGCCATTTGCTCGCGCGTGTTGCCTTTGGCGTATTCGTTGAGCAAGTCGTCGGTGAGCTGATTGCGTCCGGTAGAATACATGCCGAGCGCGCGCACTTTGGCCAGGTAAAAGCCTTCGCTGGACTGCACCACCACAGGACGCATCTGATTGGCCCGATTACGCGCGTCCGCCAAACGGCTGTCTGGCAGCGGGTGCGTGAGTAAGATCTCCGGCGGTTTGGAGGAGAAGCGACTTTGGTCTGCCAGCTTCTGCAAAAAGTTCGGCATCGCCTGCGGGTCAAAACCGGCGCGTTGCAGCACCTGAATGCCAATGCGATCCGCTTCCTGTTCATTGCCCTGCGTAAAGCTAATGATACCTTGCTGGGTGCCTGCCAGCGTCCCGGTGAGCGCGGCCATGCCCACTTGTGGGCTGGCGATGGCCAGCAAAATCGATCCCAAGGCGCCGACCCACGTCAGCGGGGCATTGCGCTTCTGCTCCTCCATGGCGCGCGCCAGGTGACGCTGCGTCACGTGTGAGATTTCGTGCGCCATCACCGACGCTAGCTGGCTTTCATTGTCGGTATAGCGAAACAGCGAAGCGTGCAGCACCACGTTGCCGCCAAAGAAGGCAAACGCGTTCAGCTCATCATTTTGAATCAGGAAAAAGTGAAAAGGCGTGCGCACCGAGTAAGCGTGGGCAACCAGGCGCTGGCCCAGTTCGTTAATGTATTGGTTCAGCAGCGGATCGTTAATCAGCGGCGCACTGGCGCGCAGCTGACGCACATAGAAATCGCCAATTTGCAGTTCCTGATTAATCGAAAGCGTGGAGCCTGCGGTGGTGCCCATGTCAGGCAGGGTATCACTCAGGTCGGCGCGAGAGGGCAGCGCGGCCGTGAGCAGCAGAGCGGGAAAGAGCGTCGCCAACGCTGTTTTTTTCAACCGGTTTAACATGCCTTGATCCTGTAAATGTTGCCGCCAGCGAATCGGGCGCGCGTTCAGGGATGCTGCGCGAAATGCGGTGTCCGTCGGGCTCTATCTTAGACAAGCGCATCACGCAAGCAAGCGACGGGGCCGCAAAAAAACACGCTGCGCGCGCACCGCGCCTGAACGCGATTGAGGCAGCACGAAGCTCACCTGCACTGCCGTGGGGCGGTATTTTGGCGAAGTGAGCAAAAATTGCAGTAAAAAATTGAATGCTTTAGCACGGCCCAACGGCGCTCAATGATCTTTTTTGCTTAAAGTTACGTAAATTCACTCAAAAATATTGAATTTGGCACGAATTTTTCCAGGTTTAGTCTGAAAAACGGCCGTGATTCCCCTCATTGTACCGGTGTCATCCATCAGCATTGTTTATCGTGTCGGCAGCCTCACGGCCAGGGCGCACAGTTAAGACTGGTCGCGAAACCGGCTGGCGACAACCTTAGTTGCATTGTCATGCTCCCCTTTATCACGACCAATCATAGTGAGAGCGGTGAGAGGACCTCCATCAACGTCTTGATTCGTTGCGCCGAACGGCGCGGCGTTTCTGCCAGAAAGCGGTGCCGCCGCCCAGTAGGCTGGGCGTTTAGCGCTGCGTTCGCTGTGGTATAGATAACGCACTTTAAGGCGGACGGGCGGGAAGGCCTTACGCCTGCCCGCTGTCAAGGCGCCGCCCATTTTGATGCGGTTTGACAGGCGCAGCAGCGCTGCCCGGTCACCGGCATCTTTTTTTATGGTTGAGGAGAAATGTAATGCGTCCAGTATCGTATGTGGTGATTGCCGCGTTAGCGGGTTTTGTCGGCGGAAACCTGCTGCAACTGCCTGAGTGGGCATCGAAAATCAGCGGTAAATTTGCCGAACAAAAAACCGAACCGGCTGATTTCTGGAGCACGCCCGCGATTGAGGGGTACGGGAAAATTCACTTTGTGAATGTGCCTGACTACAATCCGGCGACCACACCCGGTTTGAGCAACAAAATTGTCTTCCAAATTAACCGTAACGAAGGGGACATCCACAAGCCTAATCTGGGCCTTGAGCGCGTCGCACGCGTGACTAACCTGTATTACGCGGCAGGCGTTCCGCTCGACAAGCTGAATTTCGTGGTCTCCATTAACAGCGATGCGGTGCCCGCTGCGCTTAACAACGAACAGTTCAAGAAAGCCTACGGCAGCGACAACCCGAATCTCAAACTGATTGATGAGCTGGAAAAAGCCGGCGTGAAGGTCACGATTTGCGATCAATCGGTGGCGTTTCATCAGCTGGAGCGTAACTGGATCGATACGCGGGTGACGCATACGATTTCCAGCGGTACCACGGTTGCCACGCTACAAAATGAAGGCTACGCCATCCTCGTGCTGTAATGGCGCCTCGACAGCAGCGTTCGCTGCTGTCATCTCTCCGTCACTTCACCGCGATGTTCCTGTCACACGTTACCGCTAGTTTATGCGCCGATGAGATCGATCTCATTGCAAGCAGACGAGGCGAAGATGACGGATTTAGTGCAGGTAGCGAAGCGGGCTGGCGTATCACGCGCAACGGCGGCGCGTGCCTTTTCCGATCCGCATCTACTGCGTCCTGCCACTTTGCAGAAAGTGCTGGATGCTGCTGACCTGCTGGGGTTTCGCCCCAATCATATTGCCCGTCAGTTGCGGACGCAAAATTCGACCACGCTAGGTGTCTTACTGCCTTCACTGATTAATCCTATTTTTTCCCATCAGCTACAGGCCATGGAGCTGCGCGCGCGCGCGGCGGGATATGGGCTGCTGGTGGCGACCAGCGATTATCAACCCGAACGCGAAGCGGTAATTGTCGAGCATATGCTGCGCCAACGCGTGGCGGGTCTGGTGTTAACCGTGGCGGATGCGGACAGCAGCGCGGTACTGACAACGTTACAGGACGCTGGCATGCCGTTTGTGCTGGCGCATAACGTGCCGCAGACCCATCCGTGGCGCGCGGTGTACGTGGATAACCACGCGGCGATGCGCGAGGCCACAAACGCACTGCTGGCGCTTGGCCACGTGAACATTGGCATGGTGGCCGGGCCGATGTTGCAGTCCGACCGCGCCCGACTGCGCTATCAAGGCTACTGTGAGGCGATGCGTGCGGCCGGACACCAGGCGCGACCGGTGATCGAGATGCGCAGCCATACCCACTCCGAATTTTCGTTACTGGCGCCACATCTGCGCGGCGCGGCGCCGCTTAGCGCGGTGGTCTGCACCAACGATCTCCTCGCGATAAGCCTGATGGGAGCCGCCGCGCGTGCCGGCGTACGCGTCCCGCAGCAGCTGTCGGTGATGGGGTTTGATGGCGTGGCGATTGGCGAACAAATTGCGCCGTCGCTGGCCAGCGTAGTACAGCCAGCAGATCGTCTCGGTAACGCGGCGATTGAGATGTTGTTACAGCCCGCCCGCGATGACCGTCGCGTACTGGCACACCATTTACGGCGCGGTGAAAGCGTTGCCGCGCCTCCTTTTGTTTGCTCGCCACTTCCAGGAAATCGCTATGACGCGCTATGAAAAAGTCAAAGCCATTATCGGCACCGTTGCGTTTATCGCCGCTTCGCTGCTGAGTCTGCAAACCCGCGCGGCGGAAACCGCCATTTGTTATAACTGCCCACCTGAATGGGCAGACTGGGGAACGCAGCTCAAAGCCATTGCTAAAGAGACGGGCATCGTGGTGCCGCAGGACAACAAAAACTCAGGCCAGGCGCTCGCACAGCTGGTGGCGGAGCAGGGCAATCCGGTTGCCGACGTGGTGTATTACGGCGTCAGCTTCGGCATTCAGGCTGATAAAGCGGGCGTCACCGCCGCGTATCAGCCTGCCCACTGGGATGACATTCCGTCAGGTATGAAAGATCCCGCCGGTAAATGGGTGGCGCTGCACTCGGGTTCGTTGGGCTTTATGGTTAACGTCGACGCGCTGGGCGGCGCGCCCATACCGCGCTCGTGGGACGATCTGCTGAAGCCTGAATACAAAGGCATGGTGGGGTATCTTGATCCGGCCAGCGCCTTTGTCGGCTATGTTGCGGCGGTAGCGGTCAATCAGGCCAAAGGTGGCACGATGCAGGACTTTGCCCCGGCGCTGAGCTGGTTTAAAAAATTGCAGGCTAACCAGCCGATCGTGCCCAAGCAGACGGCTTACGCCCGCGTGCTTTCCGGCGAAATTCCTATCCTGCTCGACTACGATTTCAACGCCTACCGTGCCAAATACAAAGACCACGCGAACGTGGCGTTTGTGATCCCCCAAGAGGGCACGGTCACCGTCCCTTACGTTATCAGCCTGGTGAAGCACGCGCCGCATGAGGCCAACGGCAAGAAAGTGATCGATTACGTACTCTCTGACAAAGGCCAGGCGCTTTGGGCGAATGCGTTCTTACGCCCGGTGCGCCCGTCGGCGATGTCGGCAAGCGCCAAAGCCTTGTTCCTGCCGGACAGCGACTATGCTCGTGCGCAAACCGTGAATTATTCGCAGATGGCTGACGCACAAAAAGCGTTCTCCGCCCGCTACCTGAGCGAGATCCGCTGATGGTGCTTGCAGACACGTTAACGCTGACACAGCGACGCATAAGACGCTCACACCGTGCGTGGGGCTGGCTGATGTTGCCTGCGCTGCTGTTCTTCTGCGCCTTTTGGCTGTTGCCGTTTGCCAGACTGTTGCAGATGGGCATGCAAGCCGATCGCAGTACTCAGCACAGCGGATATTGGACGGTGATTTCACAGCCGCAGTATCTGGTGAGCCTGCTGCATACCGTGCTGTTGTCGCTGACAGTGACATTGGTGACGTTGATGATTGCCGCCACGGTGGGCTGCTTTCTGGCGCGTCAGCGTTTTCCCGGCCGTAGTGCGCTGTTGGCGCTGCTGACCTTTCCGCTCGCGTTTCCTGGCGTGGTGGTCGGGTTTCTGGTGGTGATGCTGGCCGGGCGCCAGGGCCTGCTGGCGCAGATCAGCATGAACCTGCTGCACACGCGCTGGACGCTGGCGTACTCGCTGACCGGGCTGTTTATCGGTTACCTCTATTTTTCGCTACCGCGCGCCATCGTCACGCTGGTCGCGGCCAGTGAAAAGTTGGATACCGCGTTAGAGGAGGCCGCGCGATCGCTGGGGGCAAGCCAGTGGCACATCATCTGTGACGTGATTGTTCCGGGGTTGCGGCCAGCGCTGCTCTCCACTGGCGCGCTCTGTTTCGCCACCAGCATGGGGGCGTTCGGCACCGCCTTTACGCTGGGCACCGATCTCTCCGTGCTGCCGCTCACGATTTATGGTGAGTTCACCAACTATGCGAATTTCGCTACTGCCGCCGCGCTGTCCGTGGTGATGGGCGGTGTCGCCTGGCTGGCGCTGATGTTGGCGCGGGCGTTGACGCACAGGGAGCCAACATGAAACGGCGTGGTTTATTTTACCTGCAGCTGCTGGTTACCACCGTCACCGCGCTGTTTATGATTGTGCCGGTGGTGCTGTCGATGCTGGCGGGGGTGACCCAAAACTATTTTGTTGGCCTGCGCAGCGGTTTTACGCTCCAGTGGGTGATACAGGTATGGCAACTTTACGGCGACACGTTTTGGCTCTCGCTGTTAATCGCCCTCTGCTGTCTGCTGGTCACGCTCGCCATTGGCGTGCCCGCTGCATGGGGATTGTTGAAAGCGCCGAGACGCTGGGCTGCTCGGATAGAAGAGTGTCTGATGCTACCCGTTGCGCTGCCGGGCCTCGCGACCGCCCTTGGCATCATTTTGCTCTACGGGCAGTTTTCTGCGCTGCGCGGAAGCTGGCTGTTTATCCTGATTGGTCACGTACTCTTTACCCTGCCATTTATGGTGCGTCCGGTGCTGGCGGTGATGCAGGCGATCGACATGCCGCGGCTGGAAGAGGCCGCCGCCAGCTTGGGGGCCCGTGGCTGGCAACGCTTTTTCTCCGTGGTGATCCCCAACTGCCGCAACGGCATTCTGGCCGGCGCGTTTATGGTGTTTACGCTGTCGGTGGGCGAGTTCAACATCACCTGGATGCTCCACACTCCGCTGACCAAAACCTTGCCGGTCGGCCTGGCGGATAGCTACGCCTCGCTGCGGCTGGAGGTGGGTTCGGCTTATACGCTGCTTTTTATTCTGCTGATTTTGCCGCTGTTGCTCATGCTCAACGGGCTTAATCACTGGCTCAATCGCGCGGTGTCGCGCACCCCTAAGGAGACAGCATGAATCACGCTGCGGTTACCGTGACGCTGCGCCAGTGTGCGCGTCACTTTCATCACCACCAGGCGCTACATCCGCTTGATTTGACGATTCATTCCGGCGAAACGCTGGTACTACTCGGACCGTCCGGCTGCGGCAAAACCACGACGCTGCGCATCATTAGCGGGCTGGAACGCTGCGACGCGGGTGGCGAAGTGTGGTTCGACGATCGCAACGTGACCGCCTTGCCGATTGAGAAGCGCAATGTCGGCATGGTGTTCCAGAACTACGCGCTGTTTCCCCATCTTAACGTGGCGCAGAACGTGGCCTACGGGTTGAAAATGCAGGGCGTGGGGCGCGCTGAGCGTGACGCGCGCGTGGCGGAGATGCTGGCGCTGGTGGATCTTGGCGCGCTGGCGCAGCGCAGTATAGATAAGCTCTCCGGGGGACAGAAACAACGCGTGGCGCTGGCGCGCGCATTGGCCGCTCGTCCGCGCGTGCTGCTGTTTGATGAGCCGCTGGCGGCGTTGGACGCACGTTTGCGCGATCGGCTGCGTATGGAGATCGGTGACCTGTTGAAACAGCTGGCGATTACGGCGGTGTATGTCACGCACGATCAGCAGGAAGCGATGGCGCTGGGCGATCGCATTGCGGTGATGGAGCAGGGGCGGCTGGTGCAGATCGATACACCGCAGAATGTGTACCAGCGTCCGGCAACCCCGTTCGTGGCTGATTTTGTCGGGGCCATTAACTGTATTGAGGTTGATGCGCGCGGTGAGCCGCGGCGCTTTTGCCGTCCAGAGGACGTGCTGCTCGCCAGTGAGCCTCGCTATGCGCGTCACGGCGTGATTCTCTCCAGTACGTTTCTGGGCGCATCGCAGCGGCTGATGATCGACATCGGCCTGCCGAAGCCGATGCAGGTAGATCGGCACGCGCGCGAGGCGTGGCGGCCTGGGCAGTCGGTAAGTTGGATGCTGGCGCAGGAAGCGGCGCTGCAATTTTCACCCACATAAGGAGCGCTGCGATGTCTCAGCCAATGACGCTGATTGCGCATATCAGTGACTTACACATTAAAGCGCAGGGACGCTTGTCCTATAAAAAAGTAGACACGCTGGCCGCGCTGCATCGGGCTATTACCACGCTCAACGACCTGATGCCGCGCCCAGATATGGTGGTGGTCAGTGGCGATCTGGTGGATTTTGGTACTGCGGAAGCGTACCAGACGCTGCGCGAGGCGCTGGCGCGCTTGACGCTGCCGTTCAGGCTGATGCCGGGTAATCATGACGATCGCCAGCGTTTACGCGCCGCCTTTCCCGATCACGCCTACTTGCAGCAGGGCGAAACGCTGCACTGGCAGTTGGAGGTTAAGGGGGTACAGCTGCTGGCACTCGACTCCAGCGTGCCACAGCAGCCGTGGGGGTTTGTGGATGAGGCGCAGCTGACATGGCTTGAGCTGCAGCTTGAGCGTGCGCCACAGCTGCCTACGCTGGTGTTTCTGCACCATCCGCCTTTTTTCTGCGGCATTGAGCATATGGATCAACAGCCGCTGCGTAACGCCGAAGCGCTGGCGGCGGTCATTCAACGTCATGCTCAGGTGGAGCGCGTGCTCAGCGGGCATTTGCACCGTGCGGTACAGGCGCGATTTGCCGGCACGCTCGCCTGCGTGGCACCCGGCGTATCGCATCAGGTCGCGCTGGATTTTTCAGCGGCGGGGCCTGCCCATTTTGTCCTGGAACCGCCCGGCTTTCTGCTGCATCGCTGGCAGCCGCAGCAGGGCATGAGCACCCACCAGTGTGCGATTGGCGATTACCCCGGCCCGTGGCCGTTTTATGATGCGCACGGGTTGGTGGATTAGCATCGCGCCCGCCGCGGTTATTTCTGCGCGCCGTTGATTCAGTACCGTGATTAGCTTCACTTCTCGGTGTACAATTAGGGATCTTTTCACCAGGGTCGGCACCCCATCGACCACAAGAGCCTCAGGCGCGCACATGACAACTCTTTCTCTCCAAACGGCTGCGGCATGCTAATGCGCGCCTGGCCCAAAAAGGATCTTCGCACCCTTATTGCGCTCCTGGCGATTGCCAGTATTGTCATCACCTTAGCCAACGCGCTTTATGCCACCTGGCGCGTGCAGCGTATGGTACTGATTGAAAGCACGCTGGCGGCGAATCGCGCGTATGCCACGAAGCTGGCGTCCACCACCGAAGTGTTTTTTCAATTGGCGCAGTCACAGCTGCACTATAGCGCCAATTTGTTAGGGCAGGACTTCGATAACCCGGCGCTGGCACAGCAGGAAGTCAACCGCCTGCGCGAGCAGACCAGCAGCTTCAATTCCGTGGCGGTGGTAGACAGCAACGGCGTGGTGAAAGCGATTTCGCCTGAATCATTGATGCTAAAAGGGATTCAGCTTACCAGTCAGGCCTCACGCGAGGCGCTGGCGCAGCGCCAGCCGCTGGTTAGCCGCCCCTCTGTTTCAGCGGCCAATAATCTGATTGTTTTTGTCTCATGGCCGGTGTGGAACAGCGAAGGGCGCTATCTTGGTTATGTCGGTGGCACCATTTATCTGAAGAAAAAAAGCATCCTGAATGAACTGCTGGGCGAACAGTTTTACCGCGACGGGACGCGCGTGTTTGTCCTGGATCGCAATAATCAGGTGCTTTATCACCACAACAGCCAACTGATCGGTAAAACGCTGCCTGAGGTTGTGAGCGATCGCGATCGCAAAGAGAATAGCAACGGCCAATTGCAGCTGGATGAAGAGGGGGCCGGACGACTGGCCGGTTACGCGGTTGTTCCCACCACCGGCTGGCTGGTGGTGGCACTAAAATCCACCGACATGACGCTGCAACCGCTTTCGGGGCTGCTGCTGCAGGTACTCAAAAATTCCGTGCCGTTTGCGCTGCTGACGCTGCTGATAGCGGTGATTTTTGCGCGCCTGATTGCGCTGCCGCTGTGGCAGCTGGCGCGTAAAGCCAGTCAGATGGATGCGCAAAGCGTGTCAGGAGACATTGGCCGCATCGATGCGTGGTACTTTGAAGCGGCACAGGTTAAGCGCGCGCTGCTCACCGGTATTGGCGTGGTGCAGGATAAAATCGGCAAGCTTAAATTCGAGGTGCAGACCGATCCGATGACCAATCTGCTGAATCGCCGTGGTCTCAGTGCGGTGCTGGATTACTTTAGTACCATGCAGCAGCCTTTTGCCGTGCTCGCGCTGGATATCGATCATTTTAAACGGGTGAATGATAACTACGGTCACGACGTTGGGGATGAAGTGATCAAGCAGGTGGCGCGTACGCTGCGTCTGAGTGCGCGCCAAAGTGACGTGGTGTGTCGCAACGGCGGAGAAGAATTTTTAATGCTGCTGCCTGCCACGCCGCTGGACGAAGCGCGCGCGATCGCCGAGCGGGTGCGCATCAGCATTGCGGAAAGCCAGATTGAGCGCGTTGGACACATCACGCTGTCGGTGGGGATTGCCAGCTGGCAGGTGGGGCAGAGCAGTCAGGAGCAGAGCTTAAAACAGGCGGATGCCGCGCTCTATCAGGCGAAAAACGCTGGACGAAACTGCGTGATGATTGCTGGGCAGGATGCGCTGGTGAGCAGTATTAAACGCGAGCCGTGACAGGTGCCCGCCTGGCGCAATCTGCGCTGGGCGGGACAAGCGTGTATGACAGCGGCTCAGGCGGATTTCAGATAATCCAGCACAATATCGTGATGGTTGGCGGTTTTGAAATCATCGAACACTTTCTCAACGTTGCCATTGGCATCGATCAAGAAGCTGATGCGATGAATGCCGTCGTAGGTTTTCCCCATAAAGGTCTTTTCACCCCAAACGCCAAACTGCTGGCAAACTTCATGGTTTTCATCCGACAGCAGCGTAAAGTTCAGCAGCTCTTTTTCCGCGAAACGTGACAGTTTTTCCGGCTTATCGGTGCTGATACCCAGCACTTCTACGCCCGCTTTTTTCATTTCATCCATATTGTCGCGCAGACCGCAGGCCTGCACGGTGCAACCGGGCGTCATGGCTTTCGGGTAGAAGTAGACCAGAACGCGCTGTCCCTGGAAGTCGGCCAAATTTACTTGTTCGCCGTCCTGATCGGGCAAGCTAAATTTCGGTGCGGTATCACCGGCTTTCAGTGGATTCATCACAACTCTCCATTTTTCTGTGCATGCTGTGGGTAAACACCGGCAGCGCTTACCGCGCCGGGGCGTAACCCTCTGGGTTATTTCACAACACGGCATGTCACGGGGACAGAGTGTGTGGCGAAATAACCCGGAGCCTGGTTAAACGGTGCTGTCAGCGCCGTCTTTGACACTATAAAGACGAATCGCGCCTTGCGCATGCAGTTCTTCACATAGCGCGGTAAAGGCCTGCTCAAACGGTGCGCTGGCATGATTCGCCGGACTGTGCGCTGTCATTTGAATATAGAGGGTGGGCGGCGCATTGTCTTGGGCGGGTTTAATCCGCGACACCAGCTCGGCGATATTCATCTGATGTTTATCGAATAAATCCGTAAAGCGCTCAATGATGTGTGGGGAGTCCGGCACTTCAACCTGAACCCAAACGGTGGCCGGCATCGGTGGCGTCACGCGCGCGTTGGTGCGCTTCATCACGATCAATAGCTCCAGTTCCGCACCTTTCATCGGCAGCGTCGATTCAATCAGCGTTATCGCGTTCCAGCTGCCGGAAAGCAGCATGATGAACGTGAATTCATCACCGAGCATCGCCAAACGGCTGTCTTCTATATTACAGCCGCAGCTGCTGACGTGGCGGGTGATGGTATTGACGATACCCGGACGATCAACGCCCACTGCGGTGATCACCAAATGGTGAGGCTGTAACTGCGACAAAGTGGCGTTTCCTGTACGTTCGCTAATAACCATAAGGTAAACATAAAAAAAACTGCTGACAAGCGCGGGAATGGCGTGGCTCGCTTGCTTTTCTTTCAGGGTAAACCGTAACATGAGGCACTTGTTTGTCGAGGGGATAGCCCATGTTCACCGGAAGTATTGTTGCGCTCATTACGCCAATGAATGAAAAAGGTAATGTCTGCCGCGAAAGTCTCAAAAAACTGATTGATTATCATGTTGCCAGCGGCACCGCAGCGATTGTTTCTGTTGGCACCACCGGCGAATCCGCCACCCTGAGCCACGAAGAGCACGGCGATGTGGTGCTGCAAACGCTTGAGCTGGCCGACGGCCGTATCCCGGTGATTGCGGGTACCGGTGCCAATGCCACTGCCGAAGGCATCTCTCTCACCAAACGTTTCACGGGCACCGGCGTGGTCGGCTGCCTGACGGTGACGCCGTATTACAACCGTCCCACCCAGGAAGGGCTTTATCAGCACTTTAAAGCGATTGCTGAAAGCACCGATCTGCCGCAGATGCTCTACAATGTCCCCTCGCGCACCGGTTGCGATATGCTGCCTGAAACCGTCGCTCGCCTGGCCGAAATCAAAAATATTATCGGAATCAAAGAGGCAACCGGGAACTTATCGCGCGTTTCTCAGATCCAAGAGCTGGCTGGAGAAGCGTTCATTATTGTCAGTGGCGATGACGCTACGGCGCTGGACGCCATGCAGCTGGGCGGAAAAGGTGTCATTTCGGTCACGGCCAACGTTGCTGCACGTGAAATGGTTGAACTCTGTGCGCTGGCACAAGAGGGCAAATTCGCCGAAGCGCGTCGCCTGAATCAGCGTCTGATGCACCTGCACCAGACGCTTTTCTGTGAACCGAATCCTATCCCGGTAAAATGGGCAGCAAAACAGTTGGGATTAATCGCGGATGACACGCTGCGTTTGCCAATGACGCCGCTGACCGACGCTGGTCAGGCGAAAATGGGTCAGGCGCTTATCAAAGCGGGTTTGCGCTAATTTAGGGAGAGTCAATGAGTTATTCAGTTAAGCGCTCGACGCTGGCAACGGCGGTGGGTCTTTCCACGCTGATGCTGCTAACAGCATGTTCCAGCGATCAGCGTTATAAGCGCCAGGTCAGCGGTGATGAATCTTACCTGCAGGCGCCTGAACTGCGTGATTTAAAAGCCCCGTCGGGCTTGATTCTGCCGCTGCAGAATGGGGATTACGATGTGCCGCATTCCGTGGCTAAAGGTGCCGTAGGCAAAGCGCTGGATATCCGTCCGCCTGCGCAACCGCTGGCGCTGGTCAACGGTACGCGGGCCCAGTTTAGCGGCAATACGGGTGTGCTTGCGATTGAAAACAGCCGCAGTGCGATCTGGCCGCAGGTGGTCAGCGTGATGCAATCCTATAAATTCCCGATTGCGCAGCGCGACGACGCCTCTCAGCAGTTGACCACGGATTGGGTGCAGTGGAACCGCGCCGACGAAGATAACCAGTATCGCGGACGCTATCAGATTAGCGTGCAGAAACAGAGCTACCAGCAGGTGCTGACGGTCCGTCTGTTAGAGCTGCAGCAGCAGGGCAAGACGGTCACGTCTCCGGCGCAGGTTCAGCGTTATACCGGCCAGATGCTTAACGATATCAGTACCGGCCTGGATAAAATCGATACCGCCAATGCCGACGCTGCTTCGGGTCGTGCCAACGGCCAAATCGACGTGCAGAGCGGCGCAGACGATACCGGTTTGCCGCTGCTGGTGCTGCGCGCACCGTTTAACGTGACCTGGCAGCGCCTGCCAGCGGCACTGAAACGTGTGGGCATGGACGTGAAAGATGACAACCGCTCGCAGGGCAGTTTGAAGGTCAGCTACAGCGCACCGGGCACCAGCGCGTTCGATGCGATTGGCGCGAAAGATCCTGAGCTGCCAAACGGTGATTACAAATTGCAGGTCGGCGATCTTGATAACCGCAGCAGCCTGCAGTTCATCGATCCAAAGGGCCATGTGCTTACCCAGACGCAAAACGACGCGCTGGTGGCCGTGCTCCAGGGCGCGCTGAACAAATAAATTGCCAAAGGGCCGGAGATTCTCCGGCCTTTTTGTTTTGGTTTTGGCATAATAGCGCCCGGCGAGGTAAACGATTGCGTCACGCAGTCATCGCGCGGTGAAACACCGCTGAACACGGGTTCTTTCATGTTTGGAGTTAACAAGATGCAAAAGCGAGCTGAGTTGTATCGCGGTAAAGCGAAAACCGTATACAGCACCGACAATCCGGATCTGCTGGTACTTGAGTTCCGCAACGATACGTCAGCAGGCGACGGTGCACGAATCGAGCAGTTTGATCGCAAAGGCATGGTCAACAACAAGTTTAACCACTTCATCATGACCAAATTGCAGGAAGCGGGCATTCCCACGCAGATGGAAGCGCTGCTGTCGGACAATGAAGCGCTGGTAAAAAAACTGGAGATGGTGCCGGTCGAGTGCGTCGTGCGCAACCGCGCAGCCGGATCGCTGGTGAAGCGCCTGGGCGTGGAAGAGGGGATGGTACTCAATCCACCGCTGTTTGATCTCTTTTTGAAAGATGACGCCAAACACGACCCGATGGTCAACGAATCTTACTGCGAGACTTTCGGCTGGGTCAGTAAAGCCAACCTGGCGCGTATGCAGGAGCTGACTTTTAAAGCCAACGACGTACTGAGTAAGCTGTTCGATGATGCCGGTTTAATCCTGGTGGACTTCAAGCTGGAGTTTGGTCTGTTCAACGGCGAAGTGACGCTGGGCGATGAGTTTTCCCCGGACGGCGCGCGTCTGTGGGACAAAGAGACGCTGGATAAAATGGACAAAGACCGCTTCCGCCAGAGCCTGGGCGGCGTAGTCGAAGCGTATGAAGCGGTGGCGCAGCGCCTGGGCGTCAAGCTGGATTAACGGCAGCAGCGCTAAACGTCTTATCCGCAGGCCGTCATCGTAGACGGCCTTTTTTATTTCTGTCTTTTCCGCCGTTTCCCTCACGCACCGTGCTGGTGCTTCGTCGCGACGCCAACTAAAATCAGGCAACACCCGCTGAAGATGGAAAGGAGCAGGCCATGCGCTGGCAAGGGCGTCGCGAAAGCGACAATGTAGAAGATCGTCGTGATGCGTCACCGGGTTTCGGCGGCGGCGGGCGGCAAATCCGTATTCCGCGCGGTAAAGGTGGGATTATTCTGTTGGTTGTGGTCGCAATAGCGGGTTACTACGGCTATGACCTGACGGCACTGCTACAGGGCGGCGCGCCCGTTTCGCAATCGCAGCCGGTAAACAGCGCCAAGAGTGACGAGGATGCAAAATTTACCTCGGTGATCCTGGCCACCACCGAAGACACCTGGAGCACGCTGTTCCAGAAAATGGACAAAAAGTACGTTCCGCCCAAGCTGGTGATGTATCGCGGCGCCACGCGCACCGGCTGTGGCACCGGGCAGTCAGTGATGGGGCCGTTTTACTGCCCGGCGGACCAAACCGTGTATATCGATTTGTCGTTCTACGATGAAATGAAAACCAAGCTCGGCGCAGGCGGCGATTTTGCTCAAGGCTATGTGATCGCCCATGAAGTGGGACACCACGTGCAAAAATTGCTGGGTATTGAGCCGAAAGTACGGCAAATGCAGCAGGGCGCTTCGCAGACGCAAGTCAATCAGCTGTCGGTGAAAATGGAACTGCAGGCCGACTGCTTTGCCGGCGTGTGGGGCCACTACGTGCAACAACAGAATATGCTGGAAGTGGGCGATCTGCAGGAAGCGCTCAACGCCGCGGAAGCGATCGGCGACGATCGCCTACAGCAAAAGAGCCAAGGCCGCGTGGTGCCTGACAGCTTTACCCACGGCACATCAGAGCAGCGATACACCTGGTTTAAGCGCGGCTTCGACAGCGGCAATCCGGGGCAGTGTAATACCTTTGCTGAACGTTGATGTCGCCCTCTGAATTGACCGCCGAATTAGCGCGCGCCGGGATTCGTGGTCTGTGCGTGATCGCCGGTGAGCCTGATTGGGCGCTGGCGCAAAGTAAGCCGTGGCAGCGCCAGCTGCCCGGCGACTGGCTCACGTTGAGTGATGCCGCCGATTGGCCCGAGCGTGAAAGCCTCTCTGCCTTTCGTCAGCTGCTGGGCCGCGAATTTCAGCACGCAATTTTTGATGCCCGCCGCGGTTTTCACGCCGAGGCATTTGCTGCGCTCGCGGGTACGCTGCGCGCGGGCAGTTGGCTGCTGCTGCTGGTACCACCTTGGCCTACGTGGGCTGAACAGCTGGATGACGATAGTCTGCGCTGGGCTGACGTGGCGCAGCCCATCGCCACGCCGCATTTTATTCGCCACTTGCAGGCGTGCCTGCTGCGCGATCCTGACATTCTGCTGGTACGTCAGGGCGAGCCGCCGCGTCTGCCGCGCGCCCACCGTCGCCCTGCGTGGCAGCACACGGGGCCGCAGCAGCAGGCGAACATAATGCAGCAGTTGCTTCACCTTGATGCGGGCGTGGCGGTACTTACCGCTGCTCGCGGGCGCGGTAAATCTGCGCTGGCAGGGATGCTGGCGCGGCATGTGCCGGGTAGCCTGGTCACTGCGCCTGCCAAAGTGGCTACCGATGTCATGGCACGCTTTGCCGGCGACGCGTTTCGCTTTATGGCCCCGGACGCCATTTTGGCCGAGGCGGTGACGCCGCGGACCGCATGGCTCATCATTGATGAAGCGGCGGCGATCCCCGCGCCGCTGTTGCAGCAGCTGGTGCAGCGTTTTCCCCGCGTGCTCCTCACCACCACGGTACAAGGTTATGAAGGCACCGGTCGCGGATTTATCCTGCGCTTCTGTGCCACGTTGCCCAACGTACATTATTTTCAGTTGGATACGCCGCTTCGCTGGGCGGCGAACGATCCGCTTGAGCAGTGGGTCAGCCAGGCGCTGCTATTTGAGGACGCAACGGAGAGCGCGGGAGAGGGGGACATTACCGTGAGCCAGGCCAGCCCCGAACAGCATAGGGATGCGCTGAAAGCCGGTTATCGCTTGCTGGCAAGCGCCCACTATCGTACCTCGCCGCTGGATTTACGGCGCATGCTGGATGCACCCGGCATGCGCTTTTGGCTGGCGCAACAGGCAGGCTCCGTGGTAGCGGCGCTCTGGCTGGTGGACGAGGGCGGGCTGGATGCGGCAGTGGCCGCGGCCGTCTGGGCGGGCGTGCGGCGACCGCGCGGAAATCTGGTCGCGCAATCGCTGGCGGCGCACGCCGGGTTTGCGGAAGCGGCTACGCTGCGATCGCAGCGTATTACCCGCATCGCCGTACAGGCGGCACGGCGTCAGCAGGGGGTGGGTACACGGCTGGTGGCGCAAGCCTGTGCCCAGGCCGACTGTGACTATCTGTCGGTCAGTTTTGGCTACACCGAGACGCTATGGCGCTTTTGGCACCGCTGCGGTTTTACGCTGGTGCGCATCGGCACCCAGCGTGAAGCCAGCAGCGGCTGCTATGCCGCGATGGCGATGCGCGCGCTCACGCCAGCGGGCAAAGCGCTGGAACAGCGGGCGGCGCAGCGCCTGGCACGCGACAGCCTCTGGCTGCGCGATCTGATCGCGCTGCCGCTGGCCACCGAACCTCACGGCGTGGATACGCAGGTGAACGAGGACGATTGGCCGCTGCTGGCCGGCTTTGCCTGGGCGCAGCGGCCCTATGAAGCGAGCTATGCCGCGCTACAGCGTCTGGTGCGATGTCACCCGCAGCAGAGGCTGGCACAGCTGCTGCTTGAGAAGCAGCCGCTACACCAGGTGGCTGCGCGGGCGGGCCTCAGCGGGCGCAAAGCCCTGATTCAGGCGTTGCGCGATGAAACCGCAGTCGCGCTCTCCGTGCTGGATAGCGATGCCGCGCAGCAGTGGCAGGCTCGGTTAGCCTTGTTGAAATAGATGCGTCAAGGCATTCAAATTTTCCCACTATCATTTTTATTGCTGCGGCGTAGAGTGATCGGAGGAGGAATGTATGGCACTACGATATGTAATTGTTCAGCAACCTAGCCGCGCCGCGCAGCTATTTTTGCTTTATCACGGCGTGAATGATAATCCGGACGCCATGGCGCAAATCGGTAGCTGGTTCGCCAACGCCTTTCCCGAAGCGCTGGTGGTTTCGGTGGGCGCGCCCTATCCCGGCAGCGTGCCGCAGGGACGACAGTGGTTTGCGGAACGCCCTGAGCACGATCGCTCCCAACAGCAGTGCGTGGATGCGGTGATGCCGACCTTTATTGAATCGGTCCATCACTGGCAGCAGCAGAGCGGCGTTCAGGCGCAGGCCACGGCGCTGGTAGGCTTTTCGCAGGGCGGTACGATGGTGCTGGAAGGCATTAAGGCCGAACCGGGGCTGGCGGGGCGCGTCATCGCTTTCAGCAGCCGCTTTATTACGCTGCCTGAGCGCGCCACCACGCGCAATACCATTCATCTCATCCACGGTGATTACGATGAGCAAGTGCCGTTGCATCATGCGGAAAAAGCGATGCAGCAGCTGACGCATCTGGGCGGTGACGTGACGCTGGATGTGGTGGACGATCTGCCGCACGCCATCGACGACCGCAGTATGCAGTTTGCGCTAAACCATTTGCGTTATACCGTGCCGCGCCGCTACTTTGATGAGGCGCTCAGCGGCGGCAAACCCGGCGATGACGATGTGGTGATGATGCTCTAAACGGGCAGGAAAAGCGCAGGGCGCTGCATGATGCGCCCTGCTGAGGTTGGCAGACGTTATTTCTTTTTGTTCGGCCAGTCGTCTTCGTCATCCCACTTGTCGTTAAAGTCACGATGGGGTGGCAAATCCGGTTTGTTTTCCATGTATTTTTTATGGTCGATGCGTTTGAGATCTTTATAGACGTTCATGAGCACGCCCACCATCAGCAGGATCACCAGAACCCACCAGTACTCTTTTATCCACTCCATGCCTGTTCTCCTTCGGCGTGTTTACGCGATCAGCTGTTCCATAATGCGCTGATACATGCGGCTCAGCAGTTGCAGATCGGACGCTTTTACGCACTCATTGATTTTATGAATGGTGGCATTCACCGGGCCAAGCTCCACCACCTGCGCACCCATACGCGCAATAAAGCGTCCGTCTGAGGTACCGCCGGTGGTCAGCAGCTGGGGCTTAATTTCATTATAGTGCGCAACGGCGTTGGTCACGGCGTCCACCAGCTTACCGCGCGTGGTCAGAAACGGTTGGCCTGATACCGTCCACGTCAGGGTATAGCGCAGCTGGTGGCGATCCAGCAGCGCCTGAACGCGATCTTTGATCATCTGGTCGGTCAGCTCGGTGCTAAAGCGGAAATTGAACTGTACAACGCATTCGCCCGGAATCACGTTATTGCTGCCGGTGCCAGCCTGCACGTTAGCAATCTGCATACTGGTGGGCGGGAAAAATTCATTGCCTTGATCCCACTCCGTGGCCACCAGCTCGTTTAAGGCGGGCATGGCGCGATGCACTGGATTATCGGCCAGGTGCGGATAGGCGACATGGCCCTGTACGCCGTGCAGCGTGAGATTAGCCGTCATGGAGCCGCGGCGGCCGTTTTTGACCACGTCGCCCACGATCTCCGTACTGGACGGCTCGCCAACCAGGCAATAATCCAGCCGCTCGTTACGCGCCATCAGGCGCTCCACCACTTTTACCGTGCCGTTAACGGCACTGGCTTCTTCATCTGAGGTAATAAGGAATGCCAGGCGCCCTTTATGCTGCGGGTGCGCGGCCACAAAACGCTCTGCCGCCACCACCATCGCGGCCAGCGAGCCTTTCATATCCGCCGCGCCGCGGCCAAACAGCATACCGTCACGAATAGTGGGTTCAAACGGCGGGTTGATCCAGCGATTGGCGTCTCCCGGCGGCACCACATCGGTATGCCCGGCAAACGCCAGCGTCTCGCCGTGGCCGCGCGTGGCCCACACGTTGAGGGTATCGCCGACATGCATCTGCTCAATGGTAAAGCCAATGGCTTCCAGACGCGCAATCAGCAGCGCCTGACAACCCGCATCATCCGGGCTGAGCGACGGGCGACGAATGAGCTGTTGTGCCAGCTCGATAACCGGACAAAACATGCTAGTCGTTCTCCTGGATAAAGGTGTGATAACGGGCGGCGTCGAACCCCACCAGCAAGGTGCCGTTGGGGGCTGCCAGCACCGGGCGTTTGATAATGGCGGGATGGGCGAGCATCAGGGCGCGGGCACCCGCTGCACTCTGGGCGGCGTCACGTGCCTCCTCGGGCAGCTTGCGCCACGTGGTCCCGCGTGTGTTGAGCAGCGCCTCGTGGCCCACCTGCTCGACCAACGCATGCAGCAGCGCGTCATCCAGGCCGTCAACGCGATAATCATGAAAAACATAGTCGATGTTGGCGGCCTCAAGTGCCTTGCGTGCTTTCTTAATGGTGTCGCAATTCTTGATCCCGTACATCACCCACTGCGCCGTCATTACCTGCTCCCCATCCTGTGAAAATAAAGCGCGAGTTTATCATAGCGCCCGCCTGCGGGGGGATCTTTGCCCTAAACACGCCACGCTTTTTTCGCATGCCGTTAAGGCGATGGCTGGTCGCAAACCCGGTCCAGTAAACGTTTTCACTCACGGCCCAAATTATTGCTGAGCGTATCATTAGTGCTCTAAGGATTATCCTAAGCGTGAAAGTGTGCTACACGATTTAACAACGTGTTTTTGTGAGTCGTAATAACAAGTTGCTGAAGTGTGCGTCAGTCCGCAATTCTGCTAACAGGCAAACTTTAAGTGTTTTTATCGATGGTGACGAGAGATGGAAACGTATTCACCTGCAGAAAAAAACGGCGTAGAATTGCTTCTACAATAAGAGAGGTAAAACATGGTCGACACCGAAATGGGGAACTGGAAAGAATTCATCGAAGCGATGTTGCGCAATAAGTAACACGCGGAGAACAAGCAGGGCATTCCAACTTGTTTGTATTCTAACCACACAGAGCAATAAAAGCCGCTATGTCGCCATAGCGGCTTTTTTATGTCAGTCGTGCGGCTTCGCCCGCAGCGGAAAGCGTCGGCGCACCAGCACAAAGAACAGCGGTACAAAGAAGATGGCCAGTAGGGTGGCGGAAATCATGCCTCCCATCACGCCTGTGCCAACGGCATGTTGACTGCCCGAGCCCGCGCCGCTGCTGATGGCCATTGGCAGCACGCCAAAGATAAACGCCAGTGAAGTCATAAGGATAGGCCGCAGGCGCTGGCGCGAGGCTTCCAGCGTAGCGTTGACGAGCTCGGTGCCTTTGGTGTTGATCTCATTGGCAAACTCCACGATCAAAATGGCGTTCTTGGCGGACAAGCCAATGACGGTGAGCAACCCGACCTGGAAATAGACGTCATTCTCCAACCCGCGCAGCCAGGTGGCGATCAGCGCGCCAACCACCCCCAGCGGCACGACCAGCATCACGGAAAACGGAATAGACCAGCTCTCATAGAGGGCAGCCAGGCACAAAAATACCACCAGCAGGGAAATCGCATAGAGCGCCGGGGCCTGCGATCCAGACAGTCGCTCCTGATAAGAGGCACCTGTCCATTGGAAGCCAACGCCCAGCGGCAGCTGCTGCACCAGTTTTTCCATCACATCCATGGCGGTACCGCTGCTGACGCCGTTGGCTGCTTCACCGACAATCTCCAGCGACGAATAGCCGTTGTAGCGCTCCAGGCGCGGTGAACCGGTTTCCCAGTGGCTGGTGGCAAAGGCTGAGAAGGGCACCATTCCGCCGCTGCTGTTGCGCACATACCATTTGTTTACATCGTCTGGCAGCATGCGAAACGGCGCAGCGGCCTGGACGTATACCTTTTTCACTCGGCCGCGATCGAGGAAATCGTTCACGTAGGTGGAGCCCCAGGCCGTGGTCAGGGTGTCATTGATTGTATTCAGGGAGACGCCGAGGGCCTGCGCCTTGCGCTGGTCGATATCAATTTGTAGCTGCGGGCTGTCATCCAGACCATTGTGCCGCACGCGCGACAGCGCCGCATTATTGTCTGCCAGCGCCAGCAATTTATCGCGCATGGCCATCAGCTGCGTATGGCCGATACCGCCGTGATCTTGCAGTTCCAAATCGAAGCCGGAGGAGCTGCCGAGGCCGGTGATGGCGGGCGGGCTGCTGGCGATCACCCGCGCCTCTTTGATTTTTTTGAAAGCGCTGGTGGCGCGATCGATAATGGCAAAGGCGGTGCGATCGCTGCTGGAGCGCACCTCCCAATCTTTCAGGCGTATGAACAGGCGCGCGACGTTTTGTCCGTTACCGCCCGGACCGGCCCCAATGGTTGAAAACACCGACACGACGTTCTCTTTCTCGGCGGTCATATAGTAGTGCTCAACCTTTGCCACCACCTTGGCGGTTTGCTCCAGCGTGGCGCCCGGCGGAAGCTGTACCTGCGTGAGGAAAACCCCGCGATCTTCCTGGGGCAGAAAAGAGGTGGGAAGGCGCAAGAACAGAAACGCCATCACGCCCAGCAGCGCGAGGTAGATCACCAGCCAGCGTCCGCCTTTTGCCACGATGCGCGCAACGCCGCGCTCATAGCGCTCGGCTCCCGCGTTGAAGTTGCGATTAAACCAGCCAAAAAAGCCGCGCTGACCGTGCTGCTCGCCTGCAGACAGCGGTTTTAGCAGCGTGGCGCACAGCGCAGGCGTCAGGATCATCGCCACCAGCACCGACAGCACCATTGCGGCAACGATGGTGATGGAGAATTGCCGATAAATGGCGCCCACCGTGCCGCCAAAAAACGCCATCGGCACAAAGACCGCCGACAGCACCAGCGCAATCCCCACCAGTGCGCCCTGAATCTGGCCCATGGATTTGCGCGTCGCCGCGCGGGGTGACAGTCCCTCATCGCGCATGATGCGCTCCACGTTTTCGACTACCACAATGGCATCGTCAACCAACAGGCCGATGGCGAGCACCATGGCAAACATGGTCAGCGTATTAATGGTAAAGCCGCAGGCGTAGAGCACGGTAAACGTGCCGAACAGCACCACCGGCACGGCGATAGTGGGGATCAGCGTGGCGCGAAAATTCTGCAAGAACAGATACATCACCAGGAACACCAGCACGATCGCCTCCAGCAGCGTCTTCACCACGTCCTTGATGGAGGCTTTGACGAATGGCGTGGTTTCAAAGGCGACTTTGGCTTCCAGCCCGTGCGGGAAATAGTGCGACAGCTCGTCCACCCGCGCGCGCACCAGCTTATCGGTGTTCATCTCATTGGCACCGGACGCCAGCTTAATGCCAAGGCCGGAAGCAGGCTGTCCGTTGTAGCGGCTAAGGTAATCGTATTTTTCGGCGCCGAGGGCGACGGTGGCGACATCGCCCAGCGTCACCACGGATCCGTCGCTGTTGCTTTTGACGGTAATGGCGCGGAACTGCGCCGGCGTTTGCAGCATCGACTGCGCGTTGACCGTGGCGTTGAGCGCCTGCTTGTCAACCGACGGGAGGCCGCCCACCTGGCCCACCGCCACTTGCGTGTTCTGCGCCTCGATGGCGGACACCACATCATCGGTGGTCAGCGCGTAGGCGATAAGCTTATTGGGATCGAGCCAGATGCGCATGGCGTATTGCGAACCGTAGGCATCCACTTGGCCCACGCCCTCAATGCGGCTCAGCGGATCCTGAATGTTACTGGCGACATAATCAGCAATATCCTGTTTGTCCATGCTGCCGTCGGTTGAGACAAAGGCAATCATCAGAATGTTGCTGTCACCGGTTTTATTCACGGTCACGCCCTGTGATTGCACGGCGGCGGGCAGCTTACGCAGCGCCGTTTGCAGTTGGTTCTGTACCTGCTGACGGGCTTCATCGGGATTGGTACCCGCGCTGAAGGTCAGCGTAATTTGCGCCTGGCCGGTGTTGCTGCTGTTGGAGGACATGTACATCAGGTTATCGATGCCGGTCATATTTTGTTCGATAACCTGCGTCACGGTGTTTTCCAGCGTTTGTGCTGAAGCGCCGGGATAGTTGGCGGTAATGCGCACATTGGGAGGCGCGAGGTCGGGATACTGCTCAATCGGCAGCGAAACAATGGCCAGCGTCCCACACAGGCACAGCAAAATAGCCAGCACCCAGGCAAAGATGGGGCGGTCAATAAAAAAGTTCGACATGAAACCGACACTCCTCAGCTGCGTATTTTACGTATTATGTGGCGAACGCCGACGCCCCTTGACGTAGACGGGCGCAGCAACGCAAAAGCGCCCGTCTACGCTTGCCAGCGCTTACTCTACGCAGCATTGAGATGAGAATAGTGGATAAATCATGGAGAAAGTGTAAATGCCGTCCGACGCCTGACGGGCGCTCACCTCTCGCGGCGCTCCAGCCAGAGCAGGGTCGCGGCGAGGCGAGAACGCACCTCAAGCTTGCGTAGGAGATGGCGTATATGGACCTTTACCGTCTCCTCGGCAATGCACAACAGAGCAGCGATCTCTTTGTTCGACAGGCCGCGCGCCACTTCCTGCAGCACCTGACGTTCACGCTCGGTGAGCTGTTGAAACGGATCGGCGTTTGACGCTTTCGTCGCGATGGCGCTTTCCACCGCCGCGCTCAACACGCGCTCCCCGCGCGCGCCGCGCGCGATCTCCGTGAGCAGTAATTCCGGTTCGCTGTCTTTTAACAGGTAGCCCGCTGCGCCAGCTTCCAGCAGCGCATGAATATCGCTGTCCGCATCAGAGACGGTGAGCACCAGCACGCGGGCGGTAATGCCCTCGGCGCGCAGCGCATTCAGCGTATCGAGTCCGGACATGCCTTTCATATTGAGATCCAGCAAAATGACGTCGGGCAATAACCGCCGCGCTTCGGCCAGCGCCTCCGTGCCGTTGTTCGCTTCGGCAATGACCTCAAGCTGTGGCTCTAGCTGCAATAGCTGACGAATCCCTTGGCGCATGAGCGGATGATCGTCCACGATCATTACCGTAAGGGGGGAAGACATGGTGATTTCTCCTGTTAAGGCGGCGCTGTTGGGCCCGTTTCACGTGAGGGAAACAGCAGCGTCACGCAGGTACCCGTCGGCTGCGATGTGACCGTTAAGGTGCCAGCGAGGCGCGCAGCGCGTTCCTTCATAATTGCCAATCCAAAATGGCCCGGCACGGCGTCGTGCGCAGGCATACCACAGCCGTCATCCTCAATGCTGAGGTCACACTGACCGTTGTCCTGTGGCTGAAAGCGCACATGAATATGGCGTGCCTGCGCATGGCGCAGCGCGTTGAGCAAGGCCTCACGCGCAATTTGCAACACGTGCACCTGCTGCTGCGCATCCAGCGCGGGTAAACCGGGATACGTGTGAAAGTGGATCTCTGCCGGCGTCTGCGTCTGCAGCGGTGCGATCATGGCCTGCATGGCCAGATTCAGATCGGCATGATTGATGGTGAGCCGAAAGGTCGTCAGCAGTTCGCGCAATTGCTGATGGGCCTCGGTCAGCGCGCGATCAAACTCGGTAATAATCGCCAGCGTCTGCGGCGCCGTGTCCGTTATCTGACGCCGCAGCAGCGTCAGCTGAATGCGCATGAACGCCAGCGCCTGAGCCAGCGAATCGTGCAGCTCGCGCGCAATCGTGGCGCGTTCTTCCGTGAGTAACATCTGGTGATACTGCTTTTGTGTTTGCCAGATCCACAGCGATCGCGCCAGCATGTTCGCCAGACTTTGCATCAGCGCGAGGTCTGGCGAATGGCCTGATGTCTGCCAGCGCATCGCTCCGCGCAGTTGGTTCATCTGCGCCACCTCAACGCGCTGCCAGCCGCGGCTGGCATCATGGGAGCCAGTGTGGAACGCCACATCGTTGACCTCGAGCGTTAAGGCGCTGAGGGCTTCTCGCGCCAGCACCTTATCAAGCACAGCCTGAAACAGTTCTGGCTCAAGCGTGCTGCTGGTGAGGATCTGCGAGCTTTCATAGAGCAGCGTGAGGGTACGGTTGGCCTCGGTCAAGGCTTCAGTTTTGTGGCGCACCGTCGACTCAAGTAATTGATAGTTTTCATGAAGCCGCGCGGCCATGGTGGTAAACGCCTCCGCCAGCACGCCCAGCTCATTTGGTTGGGCACTGCACAGCGGCGGAAAGACAAAGTTGCCTTGCTCAACGTAATGGCTGGCAGTCATCAGGTCATTGAGCGGCAGCACCACGCGGCGGCGGATAAAGCGCAGCGTCCACAGCGCAAGCGCCACAATCGCCAGCACGCCAAACAGACTGCTGCCCGCCACCAAATGCATCTTCAGTTCTGCATAGCGCTGTAGCGCCAGCACAAAGCGATCGATTTCACCCACGTAGCTGGCAATGCTCTGCTGATAAACACGGCCCGATTCAGGTTGCAGCGTTTGCTGTAAATCCGGCCAACTGTCACGAAGATAGCGATAGCGACTGACCACCTCATTGGGCACCCAAGGCCGCTCTAGCTGGGTCAGGGCGGGGGATTGCAGCGTCTGTTGATAAAGTTGGAAATGGCGTGCGAGCCGCTGCGCGTCGCGCGCGTCATCCCATGCCAGTCGGTAAATTTGCATGCGCAGCGAACCGGCCACGTTAACCGCTTCAGCATCGGAGAGGCTGCGCGAAAGCGTCACAAGCGCGAGGCCGGTGGTGACGACCGACAGCAGTACAATCAGCCCCAGCGCACGCGCGATGGTGCGGGTAACCGGACGTGCGACGATCACTTTTGCTTCCTCTGACCTACCGCGCAAGACACAGGGCAGGGCCATGACTGCGGTAGACGGAAGGGATTCACAGAAATATCCACGTCTCTTTACGTTTCCTTATATTCCCGACGCAACGCTGGCGAAATATTGAGCGTATTTACGCACGCATAACCTGGTTTTCATTACAGCAATAATAATTCAGTTGTCCGTTTTCAATGCGAAGAACAACAGGAGAATTTATGAATAAGCCACTTGCTATTCTGACTGCTGCCTTTCTGACCAGCGCCAGCTTTACCGCGCTGGCCGCGCAACCGCTCAGTGCCGCGGAGGCACAAAATCTGCAACCATCCGGCACAGTGTCCGTGACCGGTGTGCGGGGATCGCTGGATGATGCCACCCGCCATCTTTCCCAAAAAGCGGAGGAGATGGGCGCCAGCCACTATCGCGTGATCGGCATGCAGAATCCCGGCGACTCCAGCCTGTGGAGTGGGAGCGCAGAAATTTATCGTTAGCGCTTGTTTTGGTTGTTTATTAACCGATTCACTCTCCGTGTAACCCCTCTTTACCGGCCATCTGGCCGGTTTTTTTGTGCACCGCGACCAATTCTTACAAAACAACTCGTGCAACCAAAAGGTATATTTTGCTTCGTTCTTGCAGAACGGGTAGGATTCATCGCCGTAATTTCCCGGCTCGCTGCGCGACACCGTTCCGCCGCGATGTGAGCAGGTTTTACTCCATTTCGCACCGCTAAACGCAAACGTTTGGTCATGCGGTGATTGATGGTCAGGACAAACAGGAAAGCTATGAAACCTACTAAAAAAACCGCAGCCGAACAGCGCGCTGCGAAAAGACGCTGGCTCAATTCCCACGACTCCGGTTACCACAAAGCAATGGGTAACCGACAGGTACAAATGATCGCCATCGGCGGCGCAATCGGCACCGGTCTGTTTCTGGGTGCGGGTGCACGTTTGCAGATGGCCGGTCCGGCACTCGCGCTGGTTTATCTGGTGTGCGGCATCTTCTCCTTCTTTATCCTCCGCGCGCTCGGTGAACTGGTACTGCACCGTCCCTCCAGCGGCAGTTTCGTCTCCTACGCCCGTGAATTTCTCGGCGAGAAAGCGTCTTACGTTGCCGGCTGGATGTATTTTGTCAACTGGGCGATGACCGGCATCGTTGATATCACTGCCGTTGCCCTTTACATGCATTACTGGGGGGCGTTTGGTGATGTGCCGCAGTGGGTCTTTGCGTTAGGTGCGCTAGCTATTGTTGGCACCATGAACATGATCGGCGTGAAATGGTTCGCTGAAATGGAGTTCTGGTTTGCGCTGGTTAAGGTGCTGGCGATCGTCGTCTTCCTGATCGTGGGCGTGGTGTTTCTTGGCAGCGGCAAACCGCTGGACGGCAACGCCACCGGTTTCCACCTGATCACCGATAACGGCGGTCTGTTCCCGCATGGGTTGCTGCCCGCGCTGGTGCTGGTGCAGGGCGTGGTCTTTGCCTTTGCCTCGATCGAGCTGGTCGGTACGGCTGCAGGGGAGTGTAAAGACCCGAAAACCATGCTGCCGAAAGCGATCAACAGCGTAATCTGGCGTATTGGCCTGTTTTATGTCGGCTCGGTGGTGCTGCTGGTGATGCTGCTGCCGTGGAACGCTTACCAGGCGGGGCAGAGTCCGTTTGTGACCTTCTTCTCCAAGTTGGGCGTGCCTTACGTCGGGAGCATCATGAATATCGTGGTGCTCAGCGCCGCGCTCTCCAGCCTTAACTCTGGTCTCTATTCCACCGGGCGTATTCTGCGCTCCATGTCGATGGGCGGTTCCGCGCCGCAGTTTATGTCGAAAATGAGCAAGCAGCAGGTGCCTTACGCCGGTATTCTTGTGACCATTGCGGTGTATGTGGTGGGCGTGGTGCTGAACTACTATGTGCCGTCTCAGGTCTTTGAGATCGTGCTGAATGTGGCCTCGCTCGGGATTATCTCTTCATGGGGCTTTATTGTGGTGTGCCAGATGCGCCTGCGCAAAGCCATTAAAGAGGGAAAAGCCGAAGACGTGAGCTTCAAACTGCCGTGGGCGCCAGTGACATCATGGCTGACGCTGCTGTTCCTGGTGAGCGTGCTGGTGCTGATGGCCTTTGACTACCCGAACGGCACTTACACCATCGCCTCAATTCCGCTGATTGCGGTGCTGCTGGTGCTGGGTTGGTTTGGCGTACGCAAGCGTGTGCACGCGGAAGCCATGAAAGAGCACGAGCATCATGACGATCAGGATGATGCGTCAACGCTGGCGGAAGAAGGCTCGCGTTAATCGTCCTGTCTCTGCCTGACGGGAGCCTCTGTGCTCCCGTTTTTTTTCTACGATCTGCCGCAACCTACCCAGCGTTCTCCCGCAAGCCGCCTTGCTAATGGCACGCGAAGGGGCCGTTCATCTTTACATTTCGGATAGTTTTCTTGTGTATATAGCCCTATTATTTCAGGCTCCCTCAATGCGGTAGTGGAGCGGCTATGTCGTTAAAAATCACCATCATTAAAGATAAGTTACTGTCAGATAACTACTTTATCCTGCGTAACCTTACTTACGAACTCACGCGCACCAATGGCGAGGTTATTCGTCATAAACGTGAAGTTTACGACCGAGGTGATGGTGCCACCATCCTGCTCTACAACCGTGCAAAAAACAGCGTACTGCTGATCCGCCAGTTTCGCATTGCCACTTACCTGAACGGCAATGCCAGCGGAGAACTGGTCGAAACCTGTGCCGGGCTGCTGGACCACGACACCCCAGAAGCGTGCATCCGTAAAGAAGCCATTGAAGAGACGGGCTATCAGGTGGGGGAAGTTGAAAAACTGTTTACGCTTTACATGTCGCCCGGCGGCGTTACCGAGCAAGTGCATTTTTTTGCTGCGGAATACAGCGAAGCCATGCGCGCCAGCGCCGGCGGCGGCGTAGATGATGAAGAGATCGCGGTGCTTGAACTGTCGTTTCCTGAGGCGATGGCGCGGGTAAAAGATGGGCGGATTTGCGACGGCAAAGCGGTCATTTTACTGCAGCATGCGCAACTGGCCGGCTGGTTAAAAGCCTAAACGATCCGCACGTGGCCAAGCGAATGGGCAGGATAACGCGCGGCGCGCCCGGCGCCGTTCGGTCATAATCCAGGTCCGCTCGCGCTTGCAAACGACATCGCGTTATCACCGGAATAGCGTCCTTTTCTCTGCGGTTGATAACGATAATCATCGCTTCGTCCCCGTTCTGCCTGGCGTTTTTTGATCTCACCGGTTTCATTAAAGGATGATTAATGAAGGCCCCGTTTTATTGGCGTACACTTTCTTACTCTTTGAATTCAGGCTGCTTTCACTGATTTCAGTGCTATAGAGCGGGCGGTTATTGGCGCCTCGAACGGGGTAAAACCCATCCCGTTGGGGATCAAAGGTGCCTGCGGCATTCTTGCCCCCGCCTTTCAACCCCGCCTGCGTCCCTATCTGGCCATTCCACACAATCTTGTCGCCCGGCTCGTCAGGACGAGGTGCATTGCTGACGCGCACCGCGCCACTGCACGCCGGTTATTTTTCCAAAGGGACATGTTGGAGTAATTCACTGCTGGGTGAGGGGGCTATTTTTTCAGAGAATACGCGGGTGTGGGTATTTTTGCGGCGAGTAGCCGTTATGGAAAATAACGTAGTATCGTTCACGCGGTCTTCATTTAAGAAAGCGCGCAGCGGAGTGGTGATGAGCGGGGCACCACCAAAAAGCGCGTACCCTGAGTAAGGATGTTAAAGTTCAGGGAAATCAGTCAGTGAGAACGATGACACGATGAGTTAAGGTCATATCAACGGACGTCGTGAGAGGGATACCCACACGGTAAGCCGATGATACAGGGGCTTTGGCTATCAGACTTGCCGCAGACATTTTACGATGCGCTGTCTGCTTTCGGCACGATTTGTCCGACGAATCCGATTGAGCGTGAAAAGCGTGAAACCGATGATGAATGCTGACTTTTCCACCTTATGACGTTACCAGACGGCGGCTTTTTCAGCAGTGAGTCGGGCTCTTTGGGCTAGCTCACAGTTTCACGCTGATAGCGGCGCTGACGTTGCGCTATTATTTTCTTTCCGGGAATGGGGATTGGTTTTCGTTGATGTCATATTGGATGAAGTCGCTGCATGTATTGCCTTTTTTTTACGTCGTCTGCGCTCAGGCTGAGCCACTGCAAAAGGCGTTTTCTGACTGGCAAATCACCTGCAATAATGCAGCCTTCTGCGTGGCGCGGAGTTTCCCTGGCGACAAAGGGTTAGTCATGACGATTTCGCGTCATGCGGGCGTTGACGATCGTCCGCTGCTGCGCATCGACTATGGCAGCAGCTACAGCGGAGAACTGCCTGGCGGCACGCTAAAAGAGAATTTATTACTGGATCAGCGCCGTCTGACGCCCGATTTAAAGCATTGGACGGTGGAGCCGCATCATCTTGCGACCAGCAACGCGATTGCCATTGACGAGTTTTTGGCGCAAACCCTGGATGCGAGCAACCTGCAATTAACGTTCCAGCCCAGCGCCATGGTGTCACTGCGCGGCATGAAAGCCGCGCTACTGCTGATGGATGATGTGCAGGGTCGCGTCAACGGGGCCAGCGCATGGGTCAAGCGCGGCACCCGCGCCCAGTGGGATGTGCCACCGCCGCCCGCCTTGCCCGCGCTTCCAGCGCCGTTGCCGCCGCCCGCGCCGCTAACCCATGATGAGGCAGCCGGGCTCATTGATTACGGCACGTGGCGCATCAACACGGATAACTGTTCACTCGATCCCCTGCGGCGCGAGGTCAGCGTCGCGCCGCTTTCCGACAGCAAAGCGCTGTTGCTGATGAGCTGTGAGGCCGGGGCGTATAACGTCGTTGATTTAGCATTTGAAGTCTCTCGCGCGCCGCCCTATATGTCACGCGGTTTGACGCTGACGCTCCCGTTTACGCCGCCGTCGCGCAGTGATACGCAGCTGGAACTCATGAATGCAGATTTCGATGCCAGCAATGGCATGCTGTATACCTTTAGTAAAGGGCGCGGGCTGGGGGATTGCGGCATCGCGACGCGCTGGCAGTACGACGGTAAAACGTTTGTGCTGGCAGAATATGCGGAAGAGAAGACCTGTGATGCCTGGCACAGCAGCGATGACTGGCCCACCCTGTGGGTCAGCCAGCCGCAGAGTGCGCCGCTGTCACGTTAACGCGGCGCTTGTGCTGGCGCGCCTGTCAGGGAATGGCTTGTACCATCATCGGCGATCCGTTCTGATTGCCTACCAGTTCCGCCAGCAGATTATTCACGCCATCGCTCATCGGCGTAAAGCGCGTGAGCGGTGAACGCGTCACCACCACAAACACGCCCACGTTGCGCTGCGGTACCATCGCCATATAGGTGATGAAGCCGCCGCCGCCGCCGGTTTTCTGGATAATGCCCGGGCGACCTGCTTTCGGCCCCATGTAAACCCAGCCCATACCGAGCGCATCGGCGCGACCTGGCACGTCCATGCCTTCTACTTTGGTCAACTGATCGCGGCGATAAATCAGCGTCTGCAGGCGATCAATTTGCGGTGTGCGGTGATTCACTGCCGAATTCAGGAACTGCTGCATCCAGCGGCCCATGTCATCCGGCGTAGAGTAGACGCCGCCGCTGCCAATGGCGGCCAGCGTATTATTGCAGGGGCTGGCGCCTTTTTCCGCCACCATCAAACGCTGACACTGATCCGGCGACGGCGTAAACGTGGTGTCTTTCATGCCGAGCGGCCGGGTCACCAGCTGCTGCAGCAGGGAGGGATAGGGCATGCCTGCCGCTTTGGCCAGCGCGTCCCCGAGTAAATCAAAGCCAAGGTTTGAGTAGGCGGCTTGGGTGCCGGGCGTGGCTTTCAGCTGCGCACGCTGCAGCCACTGCCAGCGGTCGGCGCGGGTAGGCCAGACGAACACCGGACGTTGCGGCCTGCCGCCTGGCTGCTCGCGCGGCAGGCTGGCGGTGTGGGTGGCGAGGTTAATCAGGCGAATGGGCTGGCCATTGTAAGTGGGGACGCGCGCGCCGGCAGGGGCATATTTGCTCAGCGGATCGTCGAGGCGAATTTGCCCGCGCTCAGCCATTTTTACCATGACTTCGCTGGTCATTAGCTTGCTCAGGGACGCGATGCGAATCACCGAATCCTGCTGAGGACGCACATTATTGCCCGGGCGCGTTTCGCCAAAGCTGGCAAACACGCGCTGGTTGCCGTCAATCGCCACCAGCGCCATACCGGTCGCGCCGCTGCCATAAAAGATGTGTTCCGCATAACGATCAACGATCTGCGAGGCCAGCAGCGGGTTCGGTGAGGTCTGTGCCTGGCTTTTGAACGGCAGAAGCGACGCCAGCAGGGCCAGTAATAAAGGAGTACGATTTTTCAACGGGAAAGCGTCCGGATTCAGAATCTGAGAAAAGCTTATAGTAATCAGTTTGCGCGCAGCGGGAAGGGGGAAGATAAGGTTTTTTTCTGTATCAGGCTATGAAACGAAACGGCCCTTTCCCGGCGGGAAAGGGCCGTGAGGTTAGGCCGGTTTAAGCAGTGACTCCGCCTGGCTCACCACGTTCTCTACCGTGAAGCCAAAGGCCGGGAACAGCTTGCCAGCCGGCGCAGACTCGCCAAAGGTGGTCATGCCGACAATTTTGCCGTCAATGCCCACGTATTTGTACCAGTAGTCAGCGATGCCCGCCTCGACCGCAACGCGTGCGCGCACGGTAGAGGGCAGGACCGATTCGCGGTAGCTGACGTCCTGCTTGTCAAACACGTCGGTGCTTGGCAGCGATACGACGCGCACTTTATGGCCGTCGGCGCTGAGTTTGGCTTCGGCACCCAGCGTGATTTCGACCTCAGAGCCCGTGGCGATCAGAATCACGTCCGGCGTGCCCGCGCAATCTTTGAGCACGTAACCGCCGCGTGCGATGTTCTCCACCTGCGCCTGACTGCGCTCGGGCTGCAGCAGGTTCTGGCGCGACAGGATCAGGGCGGTGGGGCCGTGATGACGTTCAATCGCCGCTTTCCAGGCCACGGCGGTCTCCACCTGATCGCACGGGCGCCAGGTGCTAAAGTTCGGCGTCAGACGCAGGCTCGCCAGCTGCTCTACCGGCTGGTGCGTTGGGCCATCTTCACCCAAGCCGATGGAGTCGTGGGTGTAGACCATGATTTGCCGCGCTTTCATCAAGGCGGCCATGCGCGCTGCGTTGCGCGCGTATTCCACGAACATCAGGAAGGTCGCGGTATACGGCACAAACCCGCCGTGGTGCGCGATACCGTTCGCGATGGCCGTCATACCAAACTCGCGCACGCCATAGTGGATATAGTTACCCGCAGCGTCGTCTTTCAGCGATTTAGATCCCGACCAGATCGTGAGGTTGCTGGGGGCCAGGTCAGCCGATCCGCCGAGAAACTCTGGCAGCATCTTGCCGAAGGCTTCCAGGGTATTCTGCGACGCTTTGCGGCTGGCGATCTTTTGCGGATTCGCCTGCAGTTCGCTGATGAACTTCGCCGTTTCGCTTTCCCAGTCAGCCGGCATTTCGCCGTTCAGGCGACGCTGGAACTCGGCGGCCAGTGCGGGATGTGCCTGCTGGTAGGCGGCAAACTTCGCGTTCCAGTCTTGCTCTTGCTGCTCACCGGCGGCTTTGGCATCCCACTGCTGATAGATATCGTCCGGGATCTCGAATGGCGGATAATCCCAACCCAGCTGCTTGCGCGTTAACGCGATCTCGTCGTCACCCAGCGCAGCGCCGTGCGACTCCTCTTTACCGGCCTTGTTCGGTGATCCAAATCCGATTACCGTGCGGCAGATAATCAGCGAGGGCTTATCGGTGACGCTCTGCGCCTCTTTAATGGCAGCGGCGACGGCGTCCGGATCGTGTCCGTCAATGCCTTCTTTGCTGCCCACGACGTGCCAGTTATAGGCTTCAAAACGCTGATGGGTATCGTCAGTAAACCAGCCTTCCGTTTCCCCATCGATAGAAATGCCGTTGTGATCGTAGAAGCCAATCAGCTTGCCGAGTCCCAACGTGCCCGCCAGCGAGCACACTTCGTGAGAAATCCCTTCCATCAGGCAGCCATCGCCCATGAACACATAGGTAAAGTGGTCGACAATTTCATGGCCGGGTTGGTTGAACTGCGCGGCTAACGTGCGTTCTGCAATCGCCAGGCCCACTGCATTGGCCAAGCCCTGGCCCAGCGGGCCGGTGGTGGTTTCCACGCCTGGCGTGTAGCCGATTTCCGGGTGCCCCGGCGTTTTAGAGTGCAGCTGGCGGAAGTTCTTCAACTCTTCCATCGGCAAATCGTAGCCGGTCAGGTGCAGCAGGCTGTAAAGCAGCATCGATCCGTGGCCGTTCGACAGAATAAAGCGGTCGCGGTCGGCCCAGGCTGGATTGGTGGGGTTGTGCTTGAGAAAATCGCGCCATAGCACTTCGGCGATATCCGCCATGCCCATTGGCATGCCCGGATGCCCGGAATTTGCTTTTTGTACCGCGTCCATGCTTAAAGCACGGATGGCGTTCGCCAACGCTCTGCGTGAAGACATAGGGTTCTCCCTTCTAAGGTGGGGCACAGAGGACGAGCGGATTCGCCCGTCCTGGGTAAAAGTGACTTACAGACGCGCCGCCAGCACGTCTTCCAGCTTCTGCTGATCCACGGCAAACTGGCGAATACCGTCAGAGAGTTTTTCTACCGCCATCGGGTCCTGATTGTGTTCCCAGCGGAACTCTGCTTCAGACAGCGGGGCCGGCTGATGAAAACCTTCCGTCGATGGCGTGAGTTTGCGTTCAACCGGGGCGTCGCTGTTGGCCAGCTCTTCCAGCAGGTTTGGCGAAATGGTCAGGCGATCGCAGCCTGCCAGCGCGACAATTTGCTCTACTTTGCGGAAGCTGGCACCCATGATGATGGTGTTGTAGCGGTGTCTTTTGTAGTAGTCATAGATGCGACGCACGGATTTCACGCCCGGATCTTCATCCACCACGTAAGGGTCAAGCGGTTTGCGCGTGTTGTACCAGTCATAGATGCGGCCGACAAACGGCGAGATCAGGAACACACCGGCCTCTGCGCAGGCGCGCGCTTGGGCGAATGAAAACAGCAGCGTCAGGTTGCAGTGGATGCCATTTTTTTCCAGCTCCTCGGCGGCCTTGATGCCTTCCCACGTTGATGCCAGTTTGATCAGGATGCGTGAGCGATCGATGCCATACTCTTCATACAGACGCACGAGCTTTTCCGCTTTGGTCACACACATGCCACGATCGAAAGAGAGGCGCGCATCCACTTCGGTCGAAACACGGCCCGGTACGCTTTTCAGAATTTCCATACCGAGATTGATTGCCACCTTGTCGCTGGCATTAATGATTTGCGTCTCTTTGCTGCCGCCCTGCTTTTTCGCATAGTCGATGGCGTCATCAATAAGATGCTTATAGCCTTCCAGACCGGCGGCTTTCAGGATAAGAGAAGGGTTGGTAGTGGCATCTTCGGGATGATAATTGCGGATGGATTCAATATCACCGCTGTCGGCCACCACGGTGGTGAACTGTTTTAATGCGTCTAGCTGGTTCATCGCTTAACTCCTTGAATAGCAATAAAGGGGGCAAAAGAGCCGCACTGGCAGCCGTGGGCCTCGTTGCGTCCCGGCCTCATGCCGGTTCAACACAGTGCAACAGTCACATCATGAAGAAAATGCGTTTTCTCTGATTGTGGCGTCAGGGCGCGTTTGTAAGAGAGGAGACTGCCTAAACGTTTCAGCTCTTTTTTATACCATCCCTAAGGATAGCAGGCTGCGCCAAAGCCGCAGGCGAAGCCGTGACGAACTGTGCAGCCTTGGCTGTGTGATCTTTGAGCATCTTCACTCTCCTGGCGCGTCGGTCTCCTTATACTGGTGCCTTTTCAGCCGAGCCATAGGATGCCCAATGGACGATCAACTGAAGCAAAGCGCACTCGATTTCCACCAGTATCCCACTCCGGGAAAGATTCAGGTTTCTCCCACCAAGCCCTTGGCGACGCAGCGCGATCTGGCGTTGGCCTATTCGCCCGGCGTGGCCGCGCCCTGTCTGGAGATTGCCGCCAATCCGCTGGCCGCACACCAATACACCGCACGCGGTAACTTGGTGGCGGTGATCTCCAACGGCACGGCGGTATTAGGCCTCGGCAATATCGGGGCGCTGGCGGGCAAGCCGGTGATGGAAGGAAAGGGCGTACTGTTCAAAAAGTTTGCCGGCATTGATGTGTTTGACCTCGAAATCGACGAGCACGATCCCGATAAGCTCATTGAAGTGATCGCTGCGCTGGAGCCCACCTTCGGCGGCATCAACCTTGAAGATATCAAAGCGCCCGAATGCTTTTACATTGAGCAGCAACTGCGCGAGCGCATGAACATACCGGTGTTTCATGACGACCAGCATGGCACCGCGATTATCTGCACCGCTGCGGTGCTGAACGGCCTCACCATTGTAAAAAAAGCCATCAGCGACGTACGGCTAGTGGTATCAGGCGCAGGCGCGTCGGCCATTGCCTGCCTGAATCTGCTGGTGGCGCTGGGCTTGCAGCAGCGCAACATTGTGGTGTGTGACTCAAAGGGCGTGATTTACCGCGATCGCGAGGCCGATATGGCGTCAACCAAAGCGGCCTACGCCATTGAGGATAACGGTGCGCGCACGCTGGATGAGGTGATCGGCGGCGCCGACATTTTTCTTGGCTGCTCAGGTCCCAAAGCGTTAACGGCGGAGATGGTGGCGAAAATGGCACCCGATCCCCTGATTTTGGCGCTGGCCAATCCCGAACCGGAAATCATGCCGCCCTTGGCAAAACAGGTGCGCCCCGATGCCATTATCTGTACCGGCCGCTCTGATTTTCCTAACCAGGTGAACAATGTGCTCTGTTTCCCGTTTATTTTTCGCGGCGCGTTGGACGTGGGCGCTACCGCCATTAATGAAGCGATGAAGCTGGCAGCCGTGCGGGCGATTGCCGCGCTGGCGCAGGCGGAGCAGAGCGACGTCGTGGCATCAGCGTATGACGATCAAGAGCTGAGTTTTGGCCCGGATTATCTGATTCCCAAGCCGTTTGATCCGCGTCTGATTGTGCAAATTGCGCCGGCGGTGGCGCAAGCCGCGATGGATTCCGGCGTCGCGACGCGGCCGATTGCCGACGTTGATGCCTACCGTGAGCAGCTCACGGAGTTCGTCTATAAAACCAACCTGTTTATGAAACCGATCTTCTCCCAGGCGCGTAAGGCGCCTAAACGTGTGGTGCTGGCAGAGGGAGAAGAGGTACGGGTGTTACACGCTACACAGGAGCTGGTTTCGCTGGGGCTGGCGAAGCCGATATTGATCGGCCGCCCCAATGTGATTGCGATGCGCCTACAAAAGCAGGGATTGAAGATCGAAGCCGGGAAGGATTTTGAGATTGTGAATAATGAGTCCGACCCGCGCTTCAAGGCGTACTGGAATGAGTATTACCAGATCATGAAGCGGCGCGGCATGACGCCGGAAATGGCGCAGCGGGCGGTGATCGGCAACCCAACGCTGATTGGTGCCATCATGGTACTGCGCGGTGAAGCGGACGCGCTGATTTGCGGCACCATTGGTGACTACCGTGAACATTATGACGTCGTGGAGAAGGTTTTTGGCTTACGCGACGACGTGAAGGTGGCGGGCGCGATGAATGCGCTGCTGCTGCCCAGCGGGAATACCTTCATCGCTGACACCTACGTCAATGAGGACCCCAGCGCGGAGCAGCTGGCGGATATCACGCTGTTAGCGGCCGAGACGGTACGGCGGTTTGGCATAGAGCCGCGCGTCGCCCTGCTGTCGCACTCCAGCTTCGGGACGTCAAACGCGCCCGGTGCGCAGAAAATGCGCGACGCGCTGGCGCTGATCCAACGGCGCGCGCCCGAGCTTGAGGTCGATGGCGAGATGCACGGCGATGCGGCGCTGGTGGAGAGTATCCGCCGCGAACTCATGCCCGACAGCCCGCTGAAAGGCACCGCGAATCTGCTGATCATGCCGAACGTGGAGGCGGCGCGAATCAGTTATAACCTGCTACGCGTCTCTTGCTCTGAGGGCGTAACCGTCGGCCCAGTGCTGATGGGGATCAGCAAGCCAGTGCACGTACTGACGCGCATTGCATCAGTAAGGCGGATTGTGAATATGGTGGCGCTCGCGGTAGTGGAGGCGCAGACAGAACCGTTGTAAGGGGCGCCTGACCGCGCCTGTTGGCCTTGCCACAAAGCCGTGGCGGGGCTTTCGCCGCAGGCAGCGGCGGGCTTATGCCGCAGGCAGCGGCGAAGCTCCCTCGCTGCACGGTGCAAATTTCGTTCGCCACTGGCACTGGCAGGTGCCTTTGCCGCGCTGCGGCGACCGAGCAGAGGGCGCCAGGCCGCGCCCTCTGCACTCCCCGGCCCTGCGCCAGCCCCGCTCGCCGCTGCGCGGTGCCTTCACTCCCTCAGCCTTCCTGACGGACCGGCGTCGATTCGCTCCTGCTCAACGCCGCCTTTCGCCGCATCCATGCGGCTCATCCTGGAAAGCCTCACTCGTTCAGCGAGTGGGGATGGCGCTATCAACCCCCGCTGCAAGCCATGACTTTTTTCGCAGCCGCCGCGCGGCGGGAAGATTTTTAAGGTGCGTCCGCACCGCGCGGCGTTAAGCAAAATCCATCTTTCGCGTTTTTTGCGTTTAGACGCCAGTGCGTGGCTGAAAGACTTTTAAGTACCATCCCGCCCGCGGGGATGTTAACCAGAAACCGTTTCTTCCATGTGTTTTCTGTTTTTTCAGCCAGCTATTGTTTTCGCAGACCCGTTTACGGCCGCCCAGACAACACCAGACAAAAAACAGAAAAAGGCTCTTAAAGGCGGCGGTATTGAGCGCCATCCGGAGCGCCGAACGGAGCGTGACGGCCAGGACGAAGCGGCAGGGATGCCGCTGAGAGGGCGGCATGAGCCAGGGATGGCGAATCCGCGCGGTCCGTGAGGCTGGCGCGGCGGAGTGAGGGAACAGCGGAGGCTGGCGCAGGGCGCGGATTGCAAAGGGCCGCGCCTTCGGCCCTTTACCCGTACGCCGCAGCGGGGCGGCTGCAACTCCCGCAGGGTTAGCGGGCGGAACCCGCTCAGAGCAATGCCGACTGAGCGGCCGGAACCCACGCAGAGTCAGGCCAGCGCAGCGGTCAACGCGCGAGCCCGCGCAACTAAAGACCGGCATAGCGGGTCGGAACCCGCGCAGAACCGGCCCTTTGCCCGTACGCCGCAGCGGGGCGGATGAAACTGCCGTGCGGTTAGCGGGCGGAACCCGCTCAGTGTGTACTACATACCGGCATAGCGGGCCGGACCCCGCTCACCATCAACCGGCTGAGCGGCCGGCCCCCGCTCACACCCAATCCCGCACGGCGAGGAAATCGGTATATAACGCCGCTTCGGGCGATCCCGGTTCCGGCGCGTAGCTGTATTCCCAGCGCACCAGCGGTGGCAGTGACATCAAAATCGATTCAGTGCGACCACCGGTTTGCAGACCAAACAGCGTGCCGCGGTCCCAGACCAAATTAAACTCCACGTAGCGACCGCGGCGGTAAAGCTGGAACTCGCGCTCGCGCTCGCCCCACGGGAGGGTTTTGCGCCGCGCGACGATCGGCAGATAGGCATCAAGGTAGCCATTGCCCACCGCCTGCATAAAGGCGAAGCAGTGGTCAAAGTCAGGGGTGTTCATATCATCGTAAAAAATGCCGCCGATGCCGCGCTGTTCGTTGCGGTGCTTAAGGTGGAAATAGTCATCGCACCACTTTTTGTAACGGGGATAGACATCCTCGCCAAAGGGCTGGCAGAGATCAAACGCGGTTTGATGCCAATGGCGCGCATCCTCTTCGAAACCGTAGTAGGGCGTCATATCAAAGCCGCCGCCGAACCACCACACCGGATCCTCGCCCGGCTTCTCGGCAATAAAGAAGCGCACGTTAGCGTGGCTGGTGGGGATGTAAGGGTTTTCAGGATGGATCACCAGCGACACGCCCATCGCCTCAAAGCTGCGTCCGGCCAGTTCAGGGCGATGCGTGGTTGCGGATGCTGGCATCTGGTCGCCGTACACGTGCGAGAAATTGACGCCGGCTTGCTCAAATACCGCACCGTTACGCAGCACGCGGCTGCGTCCGCCGCCGCCGCCTGGGCGCTGCCAGTCATCTTCCGCAAACGTCGCCTGGCCATCGGCGGCCGCGATCTGGCGGCAAATGTCATCTTGCAGCGCGAGTAAAAAAGCCTTAACGCGCGAAATATCGGGATTGCTCATGGGGCGCCTCACTCCAGAAAATTTTCGCGATTCTAGCACAGCACGCGGTTAAGCCTGACGCCGATCGTATTCGTCAAAGTACTTAATGATGCCATTGGCAATCGCGCTGGCGATCGTTTGGCGGAACGCGGTTGTGCCGAGTAGCTGCTCCTCGCGAGGATTAGTAATAAATGACGTCTCCACCAGTACAGAAGGAATAGACGGGGATTTAAGTACGGCGAATGCCGCCTGCTCGGTATGCTGGCTGTGTAAGTGATGCACCGGACGAATATGATCCAGCACGTGTTTGCCCAGCGTCAGGCTGTTACGGATGGTATCGGTTTGCACCAGATCAAACAGGATCTGGTTCAGATAGTTATCTTTTTCCTGCACCGCCACGCCGCCCACTTTATCGGCATCGTTTTCACGCTGTGACATATAGCGCGCCATGGCGCTGCTGGCACCGCGATTGGACAGGGCAAACACCGAAGCGCCGTTGGCGTCTGGGCTGGTATAGCCGTCGGCGTGAATCGACATAAACAGGCTGGCCCCGTGCTGATGGGCAATCTCCACGCGCTGATACAGGGGAATAAAATGATCGCTTTCGCGCGTTAAGCGCGCCTCGACCTTGGGATGCTCACGCAGCAGGGAGCGCACCGTCTCCGCAATGGCCAGCACCACATGTTTCTCTTCCGATCCCTCTTCGCCCACCGCACCGGAGTCAATGCCGCCGTGGCCAGGGTCGAGCATCACGATGTGTTTACCGTTTGACGCAGGTTTAGGGGGCGTTGCGCGCGTGCGCAGCGACGAGCGCGCCTCTTCGGCCTGAACGCCGCGCGGCGACAGCACCGCCAGCGCCAGGCCGGAAAGAATCAGCTGGCGGCGATTGGTGAGCCGTTTCAGCAATGAAATGGTTGTCATTTGATATCCCTGATAAAAATCCTGACCGTGTTATAGCCTAACCGGTGGCGCGGAGCGACGAGCGAACTATTTCAGCCCATTAAATTGTATTTCCACCCGCTAACAGCATGTTCGCCGCTTTTTTCCGCCATTGCGTGGCGAGAGGGTTGCACCGGGCAAAGAATGCGTGATAATCAGCGAATTGTGCCTACTAGCAGGGTAAGGTTGATGGAAATCCGATCTTTCCGCCAGGAAGATTTTGAAGAAGTAATTACGCTCTGGGAGCGTTGCGATTTGTTACGTCCGTGGAACGATCCGGAACTGGATATTGAGCGCAAAATGAACCACGACCCCGAGCTGTTTCTGGTGGCAGAAGTGGGCGGCGAAGTTGTGGGGACGCTAATGGGCGGTTACGACGGCCACCGCGGCGCGGCCTATTACCTGGCCGTGCACCCGGATTACCAGGGGCGCGGCTTTGCCAATGCGCTGATGAACCGCCTGGAGAAAAAGCTGATTGCGCGCGGCTGCCCCAAAATTAACCTGATGGTGCGTGAAGAGAACGATCAGGTGATCGCGTTCTATGAAAAGCTGGATTATGAGCCGGTCGATTCGATGCTGTTGGGCAAACGGCTAATTGAAGATCGCGAGTATTAAGCCGCCATGACGCGGTTGAACTACATGCCAGAAGATTACGATGCGAAAGGGCAGCTGCGGCTGCCGTTTTTTTTCTGGCTGATCCTGGTGCTACAGGCGCGCACCTGGCTACTGCTGGTGATGGCGGGAGCCTCTCGCCAGCAGGGCAGCGATCTGCTGGCGCTGTTTTATCCCGATGCCCACGCCTTTTGGCTGGGGCTGGCGCTGGGAGTGCCTGCCGCCGCCGGGCTGCTGCTCACCGGCTACCGCCAGCGCTGGCCGCGACTCTGGTCAGGCTGGCGCTATGTGCTGGGCGTTTCATTCCTGGTGAGTGTGATTGCGCAGGCAATCGACGTTAGCGGCGATGAGAGTGCGACGTCACCGCTGCCGCTCTTACTGATGCTGTTTGATGGGCTGGCATTGTGGGCGCTGCTTACGCATCGCCGCCTGCGCGACTGCTTTCTGCCTGCGTCTGCGTCATTGGTCTAAACTTTTTGCCCCATTACGACTCCAACAGGCACGCTATTCGGCAATCACATCAAGGAGTGTTCATGAAAGTTGTTGGTCCCGCTCTGCTCGCCAGTGCCATGCTGCTGGCCGGTTGCGCCAGTTCGTCCTCCTCTTCCAGCGCCAGTGAAAGTCACTGGTATAACCCGCTGAGCTATCACTGGTCGGCGCTTAACCCGCTGCACTGGTTTGGCTCATCGCTGACGGTGAGCGAACAGGGCGTGGCGGGCCTGAACGGCAGCACGCCCATGACGGAAGCCGCCATCGAGCGCGCGCTTGACGGTGATTATCAGCTGCGTCAAGGCATGCGTACCCAGAACGGGCAGGTGGAAGATTTCTGGCAGGCGCTCGACGATGGCAAAGTGAAGCTGCAGATCAGCGGCCAATCCAGCGTGGCGCGCATCGCGGTAACCGATGAGCGCGCGAAAAGCGCGGACGGCAGTAAACTTGGCGATCCGTTCAGCGCGAAATTCAGTAAGGCATTTAACAACTGCAAAATGTTGTCTGGCACGGAAGCGCGTGACGTGGTGTGCCGCGCGCCGGGTAGCCAGCATATTTCCTATGTGTACAGCGGCGAGTGGCACGGTCCAACCGGGTTGATGCCCTCGGATGAGACGCTGAAGACGTGGAAGCTTTCCCAGCTCGTGTGGGAGAAATAAGGGGAGGGGGCCAGAGCGCTGGCAAGGCGCGGCGGGTGTCCGGCCCGCCACGCCGGGATATCGTGAGCGGGGTCCGGCCCGCTCAACTGCCGGTGAATTGTGAGCGGGGTCCGGCCGCTCAGCCGGTCTTTATTGAACCCTGAGCGGGTTCCGCCCGCTAACCCTGCGGGAGTTGCAGCCGCCCCGCTGCGGCGTACGGGCAAAGGGCCGGTTCTGCGCGGGTTCCGACCCGCTATGCCGGTCTTTAGTTGCGCGGGCTTGCGCGTTGACCGCTGCGCTGGCCTGACTCTGCGTGGGTTCCGGCCGCTCAGTCGGCATTGCTCTGAGCGGGTTCCGCCCGCTAACCCTGCGGGAGTTGCAGCCGCCCCGCTGCGGCGTACGGGCAAAGGGCCGAAGGCGCGGCCCTTTGCAATCCGCGCCCTGCGCCAGCCTGCGCTGTTCCCTCACTCCGCCGCAACGGCCTCACGGACCGCGCGGATTCGCCATCCCTGGCTCATTCCGCGCTCTCAGCGGCATCCCTGCCGCTTCGTCCTGGCCGTCACGCTCCGTTCGGCGCTCCGGATGGCGCTCAACACCCGCGCCTTTAAAAGCCTTTTTCTTTTTTTCTATGTGGTGTTGTCTGGGGGCTGCAAGCCAGTTTGCAAAGACGGTGGCTGGCTGAAAAAACAGAAGACAGAAACACAAGATTGAAACGGCTTCTGGTTAACACCGCGCGGGCGGGATGTTATTTAAAAGTCTTTCAGCCACGCACTGGCGTCTAAAGACAAAAAACGCGAAAGAAAGGTTTTACTTAACGCAGCGCAGCCTGAGCGCACCTTAAAAATCTTCCCGCCGCGCGGCGGCTGCGAAAAAAGTCATGGCTTGCAGCGGGGGTTGATAGCGCCATCCCCACTCGCTGAACGAGTGAGGCTTTCCAGGATGAGCCGCATGGATGCGGCGAAAGGCGGCGTTGAGCAGGAGCGAATCGACGCCGGTCCGTCAGGAAGGCTGAGGGAGTGAAGGCACCGCGCAGCGGCGAGTGGGGCTGGCGCAGGGCCGGGGAGTGCAGAGGGCGCGGCCTGGCGCCCTCTGCTCGGTCGCCGCAACGCGGTAAAGGCACCTGCCACAGCCTGTGGCGAACGAAAGAGGCACCGAGCTTCGCGCCAGCGAGAAAGCACCCAGCCGCTGCCTGCGGCAAAAGCACCTGCCGCTGCCTGCGGCAAAAGCACCCAGCCGCTGCCTGCGGCTAAAGCCCCGCCACGGCTTGTGGCAAAGGCACCTGCCATTGCCATGGCGAACGAAAGATGCACCGTGCATCGCGCCAGCGAGAAAGCACCCAGCCGCTGCCTGCGGCAAAAGCACCCAGCCGCTGCCTGCGGCTAAAGCCCCGCCACGGCCTGTGGCAAAGCCCTCTCCCCTTATGCTTTTTTTTACTTTGAAATCCCTAAACGATATATAAAACTGTTACAGCTTTCCCTGAAGTTATAAATACACTGACTGCATCTAATGGCATTGGCGTAAGCGCTGAAAAATCAGGGTGCAGCATGACACTTCCGGTGGCAAAAAAATGGGTGAGCGGCATGGTACTGTCGCTGGCGTTAGCCGGTGGCGTACAGGCCACGGAGTTGTTGAACAGCTCTTATGATGTTTCACGCGAGCTGTTTGTTGCCCTGAATGCGCCCTTTGAAAAACAGTGGAATGCCGCCCATCCTGGCGACACGCTCACCATTAAACAATCTCACGCCGGTTCTTCAAAACAGGCGCTGGCGATCCTGCAAGGTCTCCGGGCTGATGTGGTGACGTACAATCAGGTTACCGATGTGCAGGTGCTGCACGACAAAGGCAATTTGATTCCGGCGGACTGGCAGTCGCGCTTGCCCAACAACAGTTCGCCGTTTTACTCCACCATGGCGTTCCTGGTGCGCAAAGGGAATCCGAAACAGATTCATGACTGGGCGGATTTGGCACGCGATGACGTCAAGCTGGTGTTCCCGAATCCTAAAACCTCCGGTAACGGCCGCTATACCTATCTGGCGGCGTGGGGCGCGGCCGATCGGGCCGATGGCAACGATGAGGCCAAAACCCGCAACTTCATGACGCGCCTACTGAAAAATGTTGAAGTATTTGATACCGGCGGACGCGGCGCGACCACCACTTTTGCCGAGCGTGGTTTGGGCGACGTACTGATTAGCTTTGAGTCAGAGGTCAACACCATCCGCCAGCAGTATGGCAAGGATGAGTACGAGGTTATCGTGCCTAAAAATAACATCCTGGCCGAGTTCCCCGTGGCGTGGCTGGACAAAAATGTTGAGCGCAACGGCACAACTGACGCGGCCAAAGCCTACCTGAATTATCTCTATACGCCTGAGGCACAGAAAATTATTACCCAGTATTACTATCGCGTGAACAATGCCGCCTTGATGGCGCAGCAACAAAATCGCTTCCCGCAAACCGCGCTGTTTAACGTGCAAGCGACCTTTGGTGGCTGGGCCAAGGTGATGCAAACCCATTTTGCCAGCGGCGGTGAGCTGGATAAATTACTGGAAGCGGGGCGGGGCTGATGTTTGCATCTGCACAGAAACGCGTCCTGCCCGGCTTTGGTTTGAGCCTGGGCACGAGCTTATTTTTTACCTGCCTGATCCTGCTGTTGCCCATCAGTGCGCTGCTGTTACAGCTTTCAAAGATGACGTTGTCCCAGTACTGGGAAGTGATCAGCAGCCCGCAGCTCGTTGCTGCCTATAAAGTGACGCTGCTCTCAGCAGGCGTGGCGTCGCTGTTTAACGCGGTGTTTGGCATGCTGATGGCGTGGATCCTCACGCGTTACCGTTTTCCTGGCCGCACACTTCTGGATGGCTTGATGGATCTGCCTTTCGCCTTGCCCACGGCGGTTGCCGGTTTAACCCTGGCGGGTCTGTTTTCGGTGAACGGCTGGTACGGTCAGTGGCTGGCGCAGTTTGACATCAAAGTCTCTTACACCTGGCTCGGCATCGCGGTAGCGATGGCTTTCACCAGCATTCCCTTCGTGGTGCGCACGGTGCAGCCGGTGTTGGAAGAGTTAGGCCCGGAATATGAAGAAGCGGCTGAAACGCTGGGTGCCACGCCGTGGCAAAGTTTCCGGCGTGTCGTGCTGCCGGAAGTGGCGCCTGCGCTGCTGGCGGGAACTGCGCTCTCCTTTACCCGTAGTTTGGGCGAATTTGGCGCGGTGATCTTTATTGCCGGCAATATTGCCTGGAAAACCGAAGTGACCTCGCTGATGATTTTTGTTCGTCTGCAGGAGTTCGACTATCCGGCCGCCAGCGCTATCGCCTCGGTGATTTTGGCGGCCTCGCTGCTGCTGTTATTTGCAATTAACACCCTGCAGAGCCGCTTTGGCCGCCGCCTGGGAGGCCACTGATGGCAGAGATTTCACAGCTTAATCACGCTGCGCGCCAGCCGATCAACTGGGCGAAGTGGTTATTGATTGGCATCGGCGTGCTGGTTTCCCTGCTGCTGCTGGTCGTGCCGATGGTGTCGATTTTCTGGGAGGCACTGCATCAGGGCCTGGGGCAGGCGCTAGCCAATCTCCAGGACAGCGACATGCTACACGCCATCTGGCTGACGGTGCTGGTGGCGCTGATTACCGTGCCGGTGAATTTGCTGTTTGGCACGCTGCTGGCCTGGCTGGTGACGCGCTTTACTTTTCCCGGACGCCAGCTGCTGCTGACCCTGTTTGACATTCCGTTTGCGGTGTCGCCGGTGGTCGCGGGACTGATGTATCTGCTGTTCTGGGGCGTCAACGGCACCGCGGGCGGCTGGCTGGATACCCACCATATTCAGCTGATGTTCTCGTGGCCCGGCATGGTGCTGGCAACCATTTTTGTGACCTGCCCGTTTGTGGTACGCGAGCTGGTGCCCGTGATGTTGAGCCAGGGCAGTCAGGAAGATGAGGCGGCCGTGCTGCTCGGGGCTTCCGGCTGGCAGATGTTTCGTCGCGTCACCTTACCGAACATCCGCTGGGCCATGCTATACGGCGTGGTGCTGACCAACGCGCGCGCCATCGGTGAGTTTGGTGCGGTCTCCGTTGTGTCAGGATCGATTCGCGGCGAAACCTATACCCTGCCGCTGCAGGTAGAATTACTGCATCAGGATTACAACACCGTCGGGGCCTTTACCGCTGCGGCACTGCTGACCCTGATGGCAATTGTGACGCTGTTTCTGAAAAGCATTGTGCAATGGCGACTCGCGCATCAGCAAACGCGCCAACAGGAGGAAAATCATGAGCATTGAGATCAAACACATTCATAAAGCATTTGGCCGCACGCAGGTGCTTAACGATATCTCTCTGGACATTCCTTCCGGCAAGATGGTGGCGCTGCTGGGACCTTCTGGGTCCGGGAAAACCACGCTGCTGCGCATTATTGCAGGACTTGAACACCAGAATAGCGGGCAGATCTTTTTCCACGGCAAAGACGTGACGCGCATTCACGCACGCGAACGCCAGGTGGGCTTTGTGTTTCAGCACTACGCGCTGTTCCGTCACATGACGGTCTTCGACAACATTGCTTTTGGCCTCACGGTGCTGCCGCGCCGTGAGCGCCCGTCCAGCGCAGAAATCAAACAGCGCGTCACGCGTCTGCTGGAAATGGTCCAGCTGGGCCACCTGGCGAACCGTTTTCCCGCCCAGCTTTCGGGCGGCCAGAAGCAGCGCGTGGCACTGGCGCGCGCGCTGGCAGTCGAGCCGCAAATCTTGCTGCTGGATGAGCCTTTTGGCGCGCTGGACGCCCAGGTGCGTAAAGAGCTGCGCCGCTGGCTGCGTCAGCTGCATGAAGAGTTGAAATTTACCAGCGTCTTTGTAACGCACGATCAAGAAGAAGCGATGGAAGTGGCCGACAGCGTGGTCGTGATGAGCCAAGGCAATATTGAGCAGGTTGGTGCGCCGGACGAAGTCTGGCGTGAGCCCGCGACGCGCTTTGTGCTGGAGTTTCTGGGCGAGGTCAACCGCTTTGACGGCGAGGTCCATGGCTCACAGTTCCATGTTGGCGCACACCGTTGGCCGCTGGGTTACACGCCTGCGCATCAGGGTGCGGTTGAATTGTTCCTGCGTCCGTGGGAAGTGGACGTTTCACGCCAGAGCAGCCTTGAAACACCCTTGCCGGTTCAGGTGCTGGAAGTGAGTCCGCGTGGTCACTTCTGGCAGCTGGTAGTGCAACCGCTGGGCTGGAAGGGCGACATGTTCACGGTGGTGTATCAGGCAGAGCAGGCGGCGCCCGTGCGCGGCGATCGCCTGTTTGTGGGCTTACAACAGGCGCGACTCTACCAAGGCACGTCCCCGCTGCGTCCGGTTGCCTTTGCCGAAAGCGCCTGATATTTTTGGCACTCCTTCGGGCGGGTTTTCCCCGCCCGATTTGTTTGCCTCTCTTCTGCTGGAATTAAATCGTGACCACACTGGAAAACACCATCGGCAACACGCCGCTGATCAAGTTGCAGCGCCTTGCGCCCGCCAACGGCAGCGAAGTGTGGCTCAAACTTGAGGGCAATAATCCTGCTGGGTCGGTGAAGGATCGGGCCGCCTGGTCGATGATTCATCAGGCAGAGCGACGCGGCGAGATCACACCCGGCGACCAGCTGATTGAGGCAACCAGCGGCAATACCGGCATTGCGCTGGCGATGATCGCCGCCATGAAAGGCTATCGGCTGCGGCTGCTGATGCCGGAGAACATGAGTCAGGAGCGGCAGGATGCGATGCGTGCCTACGGTGCCGAGCTGGTGCTGGTTTCACGTGAAGTTGGCATGGAAGGCGCGCGCGATTTAGCGCAGGCGATGGCGGCGCGGGGTGAGGGAAAAGTCTTGGATCAATTCAATAATCCGGATAATCCGCTTGGCCATTTTCTTACTACAGGGCCAGAGATTTGGCAGCAAACGGCGGGTCGCATCACACATTTTGTCTCCAGCATGGGCACCACCGGCACCATTTCGGGCGTGGGGCGGTTTTTCAAACAGAACGCACCGCAGGTCAAAGTGATCGGATTGCAGCCGCAGGAAGGCAGCAGCATTCCGGGTATTCGCCGCTGGCCTGACGCTTATATGCCGGGCATTTTCCGCCCGGAATTTATTGATGACATCATCGATATGGCGCAACACGAAGCCGAAGAGACCATGCGCGCGCTGGCACAGCGGGAAGGGGTGTTTTGTGGCGTGAGCTCTGGCGGTGCCGTGGCCGGTGCGCTACGCGTGGCGCAGGCGCAGCCGGGAAGCGTGGTGGTGGCGATTGTGTGCGATCGTGGCGATCGCTATCTCTCTACTGGCGTGTTCCGCTGATCTGACCGCGTTATTTTATTGTGAGCCTGTGTGCAGTATAACGCTGTACACAGGCTTTTTTATTTACGGGCGCAGCGCAGCACGTCACTGTAAGGATCGCGTAAAAGCGGCTGCGTCCGGCGCGGACTCAGGACAAAATAGCGGCAATTTTGCACGAGAGAACACGATGAAAATTCTGCTGGTAGATGACGATCTAGAGCTTGGCACCATGCTGAGTCAGTACCTGATTGGTGAAGGTTTTGAAACGCAGCTGGCGTTGACTGGCGCTGCCGGTATTGCTGGCGCAATGTCAGGGCAGTATGACGCGATGATCCTCGATATCATGCTGCCCGATATGAGCGGCATTGACGTGCTGCGCCAGCTGCGGCAGAACAGCCGTCTGCCAGTGATCATGCTTACAGCGAAAGGCGACAATATTGATCGGGTAATTGGCCTGGAAATGGGGGCCGACGACTATATGCCGAAGCCGTGCTATCCGCGTGAGCTGGTGGCACGCCTTCGCGCGGTACTGCGCCGTTTTGACGAGCCGCCGCCGCTGGTGGATAAAAAAGTGCTGCTGCATTGGGGCGATCTCACGCTGAATCCCGCGACGCGCGTGACCGAATGGCAGGGCAGGGCATTTGACCTCACCGCTTCGGAATTTAACCTGCTGGATTTGCTGATGCGCGCCCCGGATCGCGTGGTCTCCAAAGATGAGCTGTCAGAAAAAGGCTTGGGACGTCCGCGTGAAGCCTACGATCGCAGCGTTGATGTGCATATCAGCAATATCCGGCAGAAATTGGCGGCGCTAACAGCGGATAGCATCACCATCGAAACCGTGCGCAGTATCGGTTATCGCATTCGATGAACTCGCGCTATCGTGGTCGTATGTTCTGGAAGATCCTGCTGGGATTCTGGCTGGTATTTTTTATCATCAGCCAGCTGATATGGCTGGGTTTTACGCTCTCTGGCTCACACCGGGAGCCACCGCAAATGGCGGCAGTGCGCCGCATTGTTGATCTGCAAATGGCGTCAGCGGCGTCGGTGCTGGAGCGCGGGGGGCCTGAGGCGCTGCGCGATATGATGGCTGATTGGGCACCTAACGATCGTCAATTCTTCTCGGTGGCGCTGCATGATACGCCGCCGGCGTCCTCTGCGGTCGCTGACGTCACGTCGACCTCTTCGCTTCACGGCGCATTTCCCGACGTGATGGAACGCTGGGTAGACGGGCCGGATGGCCACCATTATCTCTTGCGCTACGACGTCAAAGGGCTGCGCGAAGACAGCAAAATGGGTGGCGATCGGGGACGACGTATTCTCAATATCCCCGAACCGATGTTTATCTTCGCGGGCGTCGTGGGTCTGCTGTTCAGCCTGCTGCTGGCCTGGAATTTGACGCGGCCAATGCGCCAGTTACGACAGGGCTTTGCGCGCGTATCACACGGCGATTTATCGGTGCGTCTCTATCCGGTGATGCGCAAACGTCACGATGAGCTGTCACGCGTGGCGCAGGATTTTGATGCCATGGTGGAACGCCTCGACACGCTGGTTAAAGCGCGAGAAGAGCTGCTGCACGATATTTCTCATGAGCTACGCTCGCCGCTGGCGCGTTTACAGTTGGCTACCGGGCTGGCGCGCCAGACGCCCGATTCCGTCGCATCCTCGCTGGATCGCATTGATGAAGAAGCGCGGCGGCTCGACAAGATGATCGGCGAGCTGTTAACCCTCTCGCGCGCAGAGCATGAAAGCATGCCGGGAGAGCACTATTTTGACCTCACGGGTTTGCTGCATGCCGTGGTCACCGATGTGCGCTATGAGGCGCAAATCCCCGGCGTGGAGATTGCGCTAGCGGTGGATGAGGGGCACGACTACACGGTGCACGGCAACGCCGAACTGATCCGTCGCGGCGTCGAGAATGTGCTGCGCAACGCGCTGCGTTTTTCCACGCCGGGGCAGCGTATTGATGTCAGCCTGCAGGTAGAGCATCACTGGCTGGCGATCCGCGTGCGCGATCGCGGGCCGGGCGTGGACGACGAGAAGCTCTCCAGCATCTTCGATCCCTTCGTGCGCGTCAATTCACCGCTGTTGGGCAAAGGTTATGGCTTGGGGCTGTCGATTGTACGCAAGGTGGTGTTGGCGCATCACGGCGAAGTGCAGGCGGTCAATTGCCCAGAAGGCGGCCTTGAGTTGACGCTGCGCCTGCCGCACTGGCGGCCCGAAAAGTAGCTGGGCGCGGAGGGGCATCGAAACAAAAACGGCACCGCGAAGGTGCCGTTTTGTTGAATAACCGTGAGGTTATTTTTTAATGCGAATCACCGGGGTTTCACCCACGGTCACTTGGCCAGTTAACTTGGTGAGATCTTTGATCTCGTCCATGTTGGAGATGACCACCGGGGTCAGCGTGGATTTCGCTTTCTCTTCCAGCAGCGGCAGATCAAATTCGATCACCACATCGCCTTTTTTCACTTTCTGGCCTTCTTCAGCAATACGCTTGAAGCCTTCGCCTTTCAGCTCCACCGTATCAATACCGAAGTGGACAAACAGCTCAATACCGTTGTCTGACTCGATGGAAAAAGCGTGGTTAGTTTCGAAAATTTTGCCGATGGTGCCATCAACAGGCGCGACCATTTTGTTGCCAGTGGGCTTAATGGCAATACCGTCACCCACGATTTTCTCTGCAAACACCACATCAGGTACGTCTTCGATATTCACGATTTCGCCTGACAGAGGCGCAACGATATCAATGGTCCCTGACGCGCTCTCTGATTTTTCGCCAAAAAGTTTAGAAAACAAACCCATGATCTTCTCCTAAGCAGTAATTTGGGGCCAGCATCTCGTGGATCAGCAGAGCGTTTTCTCTTTAATGAACTTGTTGACCAGATTCATTAAATCTTCCGCCGTGGGTTGAGCCAGAGCCTGCTCCGCCAATGCCTTCGCATCTTCGAAGTTAGTATTGCGAATGATCTTCTTGATGCCAGGAATTGAAATGGCACTCATGCTGAATTCATCCAGCCCCATTCCCAGTAACAGTAGTGTAGCACGTTCATCACCCGCCAGCTCACCGCACATGCCGGTCCATTTCCCTTCGGCATGTGACGCATCGATCACTTGCTTGATGAGGCCAAGAACAGACGGCGTCATAGGGTTATACAGGTGTGAAATCAAATCATTACCACGATCGACGGCGAGAGTATACTGCGTCAGGTCATTTGTCCCAATACTAAAGAAATCGACCTCCTTCGCCAGATGGCGGGCAATCACGGCAGAAGCCGGGGTTTCTACCATGATACCGACTTCGATGGTCTCATCGAACGCTTTGCCTTCTTCACGCAGCTGCGCTTTCAGCGTGTCCAGCTCGCCTTTAAGCGTGCGTACTTCTTCTACTGAGATAATCATCGGGAACATGATGCGCAGCTTACCAAAGGCCGACGCACGCAGGATGGCGCGGAGCTGAGCGTGGAGAATTTCTTTGCGATCCATAGCGATACGGATAGCGCGCCAGCCGAGGAACGGGTTCTCTTCCTTCGGCAGGTTCATGTAAGGCAGGTCTTTGTCGCCGCCGATATCCATGGTGCGCACAATCACGGCCTGAGCGCCTACGGCTTCCGCCACGGCTTTATACGCCTGGAATTGCTCTTCTTCCGTTGGCAGTGAATCACGATCCATAAACAGGAACTCGGTGCGATACAGGCCAACGCCTTCTGCGCCGTTGCGCTCTGCACCGGCCACATCGCGCACGGTGCCGATGTTGGCACAGACTTCAACCTGATGCCCGTCCAGCGTGATGGCAGGTAGATCTTTCAGTTTCGCCAGCTCGTGTTTTTCAGAGAGATACTGCGCCTGAATGGCTTTCAGCTCCTCCAGCACGTCCTCGCTTGGGTTCACGTAAATTTTGTTGTTTACGCCGTCCAGGATCAGGAAATCACCGTTCTTCACCGTTGCCGTGACGTTGCCCGTACCGACAATGGCTGGCAGCTCCAGCGAGCGCGCCATGATGGAGGTGTGTGATGTACGGCCACCTAAATCGGTGATGAAGCCCAGCACTTTTTTCAGGTTCAGCTGTGCGGTTTCTGACGGCGTTAAATCTTTCGCTACCAGAATCGACTCTTCGGCAATCGCACTCAAATCGACAATGTGCAGGCCCAGAATGTTTTGCAGCAGGCGCTTACCGATGTCACGCACGTCAGCCGCGCGCTCTTTCAGGTATTCGTCGTCCAGCTCTTCCAGCGCTTTCGCCTGGCCATCGACAACGGAGTGCGCTGCGGCGTCGGCGGTAAGGCGATCTTTTTTGATCAGATCAATGATTTCCTGCTCCAGCTCTTCGTCTTCGAGCAGCATGATGTGACCTTCAAAGATCGCCGCTTTCTCTTCGCCGAAGGTTTCACCGGCTTTGATGCGAATAGCCTCAAGCTGTTCAGCCGCTTTACTGCGTCCGTCAAGAAAGCGCTGAACTTCCTGCTCTACCTGGTCGTCAGTAATTTTTTTACGGTTGATGACGATCTCATCTTCGATCAGCAGCAGTGCTTTGCCGAAAGCGATACCCGGTGATGCTAAAATGCCTGAAATCATAACCCTACCTTTTAATCACGATGGCTTGTTGACCCAATGCGGTGCCACTGTCGCGGAGCCTACTCTAAGGAAGCAAGAACGCGGACAGGTTGTCCGCGATCAATATGTTTGCACTCAATGGGGCAAAGAGGTCGTTTTGATGACGATCTGAGCGGAATTACTCCAGCTCAGCCATCAGCTTCACCAGATGCTCAACGGCTTGCTGCTCATCTTCACCTTCTGCGGACAGCGTCACGACGGTGCCTTGCGTCAGACCCAGCGTTTGCAGTTTGAACAGGCTTTTCGCGCTTGCGGATTTGCCGTTAGAGGTGACGGTGATTTCTGACTGGAAAGCTTTGGCTTCTTTGACGAACTGAGCAGCGGGACGAGTGTGCAGGCCGTTTGGTGCGGTAATGGTAACTTCTTGCTGGAACATGCGGTTTCCCCAACTTATTCAGGTTTGGTGTTATGAATCTAAAGTCTAGCCTGGAGCCACAACTTTAGCCTGTATAGGCGCGCCAGTGGCCAAAACGGGCCAACTGCGCATGAAAACGTGCGTTTTTTACTTGCAGGTCAAAAACTGCGCGAAATCGTCACTGTTCTAATTATGCCGCGATTTAGCGTTTCACCAAATCGGTAATTCGGTATGCCTTGATCCACTTCAAAGGCGGATTAATTTCAGGCACCGAAATAATTGGAAGCTTAAATACCAGAGCCGCATCACTGAAATCAATCAGCATGGTAGTGAAAGTGAGATCTGCGCCACAAAAAAGCACCCCTGAGGGTGCTTTTTCAGGTGCTTTCGGAATTTGACGATTACTGCTGCAACTCTTTCTCCGTGAACAGATCGGCAAACAGCGCGGTACTGAGATAGCGCTCGCCGGAGGAGGGCAGAATCACCACAATCGTCTTGTTGGCAAACGCCTCATCTTCCTGCAGCTTAAGGGCCGCCGCTACCGCAGCACCAGAAGAAATGCCCGCCAGGATACCTTCTGCTTCCATCAGCTGGCGTGCCGTCGCGATCGCTTCTTCGTTGGAAATCGCTACCACGCGGTCTACCAGATTGAGGTCAAGGTTGCCTGGAATGAAACCGGCACCAATGCCCTGAATCTTGTGCGGGCCGGGTTTGATCTCTTCACCCGCTATCGCCTGCGCAATGACCGGCGAATCCGTTGGCTCGACCGCGACCGTAATCAGATCTTTTTTGCCCTTGGTGTTTTTAATGTAGCGACTCACGCCGGTCAGCGTACCGCCGGTACCGACGCCCGCAATGAAGACATCCACTTCACCGTCGGTGTCCTCCCAAATTTCGGGGCCGGTGGTTTTTTCGTGAATTTCCGGGTTAGCCGGATTACTAAACTGCTGCAGTAACACAAATTTATCCGGATCGCTGGCGACAATCTCTTCCGCTTTGGCAATTGCGCCTTTCATCCCTTTCACGCCTTCGGTGAGCACTAAATTGGCCCCGAGTGCTTTGAGCAACTTACGGCGTTCAATGGACATGGTTTCAGGCATGGTCAGCGTTAATTTATACCCGCGCGCAGCCGCCACGTAGGCAAGCGCAATGCCGGTATTGCCGCTGGTGGGCTCCACCAGCTCAACGCCCGGCTTCAAAATGCCGCGTTTTTCAGCATCCCAAATCATATTGGCACCGATGCGGCATTTGACGCTGAAGCTAGGGTTACGCGACTCAACCTTCGCCAGGATGCGTCCATTACCGATGCGGTTCAGTCGAACCAGCGGCGTATGACCAATTGTCAGCGAGTTGTCTTCATAGATCTTACTCATTGCCTGTCCTTAACTGTATGAAATATTGGGAACCCTCAGAGCATACCCGTTCTGACCCGGCGCGGAAGGAAAGAAATCGTATATCTATATAGCGCACGACCATAAGCCCTGCGAAAAAGTGCATAAGGCCAGCGCCTAGGGCAAACGGGCGTGTTGCTGGCGATAGCGATCTACCCACATTGCCGTCGCGCCGCACACGGCGACCGGCATGATGGCCAAGTTGAGGATCGGGATCACGGTAAACAAGCTCACCATGGCACCAAATTGCATATTGGCGGTTTTATGCTGGCGCAGCGCGGTGCGCATTTGCTGAAAACCCACTTTGTGGTTATCGAACGGGTAATCGCAATACTGAATGGCTAACATCCATGCGCTGAATAAAAACCACAATACGGGAGCGACCGTTTGGCCAAAGCCGGGGATGAAATAGAGCAGCAGCAAACCCAGCGCACGCGGCAGATAATAGGCAAGTTTCTGCCATTCGCGTTTCATAATGCGCGGCACATCCTTAACCATGCCTGCCCAGCCGCTGTCCGGAAGCGCTTTACCGGTCAGGCGCGCTTCCAGCTGTTCCGCCAGCAGGCCGCAAAACGGCGCGGCAATCCAGTTGGCGAGCGTGGAGAAGAAATAGCTGAACACCAGGAGAATGGAGATCACCGACAGCGGCCATAGCACGTAGCCCAGCCATTGCAGCCAGTCAGGAACCTGTGCCATTAAGGCAGGGATCCAGACGCCGAGTCGGTTAAACAACCAGAAAAACGCGCTGCCAAGCAGCAGCACATTGACCAGCAGTGGAACCACGACGTAACGCCGAATACCGGGCAAACGCACCAGCTTCCAGCCCGTAGCAAAATAATGAAGACCGTTGAACGATGAAACCGACTGTGTCACAGGCATAGCGAGCCTTTCTCCTTTTTTACATGGCGCAACCATCATAACCTGGCTTTTTCACTGACACAGGCGAACTTTGCGCGAAAAAACAACAAAAAGGGGCGTCGGAGCTATCTAATTTGTCAGAAAATACTGCACAGACTTGCACTTGTTTAGCAGGGCAAATACAGTTAAGGGATAAAGTTTGCCGCGGTGGCAAGGTATTGGAACAACAGAGAATACAATGATGCAGGATTTGCGTCTGATATTAATCGTTGTTGGCGCGATCGCCATAATAGCACTGCTTCTTCACGGGCTGTGGACCAGCCGTAAAGAGCGCTCTTCTGTGTTTCGCGATCGCCCGCATAAACGTCTGAAACAGCGTGAAGAAGCCGAAGACGATCTGCTGAATGATGAAGAAGATGGCGTCGGTGAAGTGCGCGTCCATCGTCATCGTGACGCCGATGATGAACCTCATTTTGAGGCGCCAGCGGCGAAGCCTGCTGCACCGCGTGCGTCAGAGGCTGCGCGCTCGCCATTTTCACGTCAGGAAAATGCGCTGACGGGCGATCCCTTGTTGGATAACGAACCGGTGCGTCAGCCTGCGCCACAGCCGCCGTCTGCTCCGCCGCGTCCGGCACCGCAGCCCGCTGCGCAGCCTAAGCCGCAGCCACAGCATCAAACTATTCAAGCCGATCCGCTGCTGGATAACGAACCGCTTTCTGCCACACAGCCTGCGCCGGAATTCAGTGCTGCTGACGAGCCAGAACCTGAGTATGCGCACGACGCGCCTGCGGCCAGCGCAGAAGCGCCAGCGCCGCAGCCTGCTGAACCTGCCGCTGCGCCAGGCAGCAAAAAAGAGGCCGTGCTGGTGCTGCACGTAGCCGCGCACGCCGGGGGCGTATTAAATGGCGAAGCGCTGTTGCAGGGTATTCTGCAAGCAGGCTTCCAGTTCGGCGAGATGAACATCTTCCATCGCCATCTTAGCCCAGCCGGCAGCGGCCCTGTGCTGTTCAGCTTGGCCAATATGGTGAAGCCCGGTTCCTTTAACCCGGATGAAATGAGCGACTTCAGCACGCCCGGTATCTCCATTTTTATGATGGTGCCGTCTTACGGCGATGCGAATCAGAACTTCAAGCTGATGCTGCAATCGGCGCAGCGCATTGCCGATGACGTCGGCGGCGTGGTGCTGGATGATGAGCGTCGCATGATGACGCCGCAAAAGCTGGAAACCTATAAATCCCGGATTCGTGAAGTGATTGGCTAACAGAATCCCACTGCGATGCATATCAACTAAACCCCCGCCTGTCGGGGGTTTTTTATCGGATGACACAAAATGAAATCAGTTCAGGAGCAGATTACCGCGCTGCGCACCACGTTACATCATCATGAATACCTCTATCACGTCATGGACGCGCCAGAGATTCCGGATGCCGAATACGACCGCCTCATGCGTGAGCTTCGGGAGCTTGAAGCTGCCCATCCTGAACTGATTACGCCCGATTCGCCGACGCAGCGCGTGGGTGCCGCGCCCCTCACGGCGTTCGAACAGGTGCGGCATGAAGTGCCAATGCTGTCGCTTGATAACACATTCGACGAAGCGGGCTTTCTGGCATTCAATAAGCGCGTGCAAGATCGGCTCAAAAGCAGTGACGATCTCACTTACTGCTGTGAACTCAAGCTGGATGGCCTGGCGGTAAGTCTGCTGTATGAAAATGGTCTGCTGGTGCGTGCCGCCACGCGCGGCGATGGCACCACGGGCGAAAACATCACGGCAAATGTGCGCACTATTCACGCCATCCCGCTGCGCCTGCGCGGCGACAATATTCCGGCGCGTGTAGAAGTGCGTGGCGAAGTGTTTATGACCGAAACCGGCTTTGAAAAATTGAACGAAGAAGCCCGGCGCACCGGTGGAAAAGTGTTTGCGAACCCGCGTAACGCGGCAGCCGGTTCGCTGCGTCAGCTCGATCCACGCATCACAGCCAAACGTCCGTTAACCTTTTTCTGCTACGGTTTTGGCCTGCTGGAAGGCGGCGAGATGCCCGCCAGCCACTGGCAGCGTCTGCAGCAATTTAAGGCATGGGGGTTGCCAGTCAGCGAGCGTATTCGTTTAGCGCATACCGCGGATGAGGTGTTGGCCTTTTACCATCAGGTTGAGCAGGATCGTCCCGGTCTGGGATTCGATATCGACGGCGTGGTGATCAAAGTGGATTCCCAGGCGCTGCAGGAGCAGCTCGGCTTCGTGGCGCGCGCGCCGCGCTGGGCTATTGCGTTTAAATTCCCGGCGCAAGAGCAACTGACCGTGGTGCGTGACGTTGAGTTTCAGGTGGGCCGCACGGGCGCCATTACACCGGTGGCGCGTCTTGAACCGGTGCAGGTGGCGGGCGTAATGGTGAGCAATGCGACGCTGCATAACGCCGACGAAATTGCACGCCTCGGACTGCGTATTGGCGACAAAGTTGTCATTCGCCGTGCGGGTGATGTGATTCCGCAGGTGGTCAACGTGGTGGAGTCTGAGCGCCCGGATGACACCCGCGAAGTGATTTTCCCCAGCCACTGCCCGGTATGTGGCTCTGACGTAGAGCGCGTAGAAGGCGAGGCCGTCACGCGCTGCACTGGCGGCTTGATCTGCGGCGCCCAACGCAAGGAGGCGTTAAAGCACTTTGTTTCACGTCGGGCGATGGACGTTGACGGCATGGGGGACAAAATCATCGATCAGCTGGTGGAAAAGGAGTATGTCAAAACCCCGGCAGATTTATTCCGCCTCTCAGCGGGCAAGCTGACCGGACTCGATCGCATGGGGCCGAAATCTGCGCAGAACGTAGTGAATGCGTTGGAAAAAGCGAAGTCCACCACGCTGCCGCGCTTCCTTTATGCGTTGGGTATCCGGGAGGTCGGGGAGGCCACCGCTGCCAATTTGGCCAATCATTTTGGCTCGCTGGAGCAGGTGATGGATGCCGATCTCGAGGCGCTGATTGCCGTTCAGGATGTCGGCAAAGTGGTCGCCGCCCACGTACGTAATTTCATGGAAGAAGAGAGTAACCGCGAGGTAATACGCGAGCTGACGCAAGAGATAGGCGTGCACTGGCCGCAGCCGGAAGTGGTGGATGTGGCCGCGCTGGATAACGCATTCGCGGGCAAAACCGTGGTGCTAACCGGTTCGCTCTCCCAGATGAATCGTGACGATGCCAAAGCGCGCCTGGCGGCGCTGGGGGCGAAAGTCAGCGGCAGCGTCTCCAGCAAGACCGATCTGTTGATTGCGGGCGAAGCGGCAGGATCAAAATTGGCGAAAGCCCAGGAGCTGGGCATCCCCGTGATTGACGAAGCCGAGATGATTCGCCTACTCGGAGAGGCGCGTGGATAAGCATCAGTTAGTTGCCATCGCGAACACGGCGATGCCGTTTGGCAAATACCGTGGGCGTATGCTGATTGATTTACCCGAGGAGTATTTGCTGTGGTTTGCGCGCAAAGAGGCGTTTCCCGCTGGAACATTGGGCGCGTTAATGCAGCTCACGCTGACCATTAAAACCGAAGGGTTACAAGCGCTGGTGGAACCGCTCAGGCAGCGCGAGCAATAAAACGGCCCGCATGGCGGGCCGGGGTTTCTTAGGATTTCTGGAGTGGCGTTTGCGCGGTTTCATGCGCCAGTCGCTTCTCGTTACCGACCTTATAGCGCTGGGCGATAAACGAACAGACCATCAGCTGTACCTGATGGAAGATCATCAGCGGTAGCACAATCATCCCCACGCTGCTTGCCGGGAACAGAATATTGGCCATCGGCACGCCGTTGGCCAAACTCTTCTTCGAACCGCAAAACAGCACCACGATCTCATCGGCACGGCTGAAGCCAAACAGGCGTGAGGCGGCCACGTTAATGGCGAGAGCAATAAACAGCACCACAATGCTGCCTGCCAAAATCCACAGCAGTGTGTCCACGCCAACGCGATGCCAGATCCCGTTTACCACCGCTTCACTGAAGGCGGAATAAACCACCAGTAAAATGGAGGTTTGGTCGGTTTTGCCTATCAGGCTGCGGTGTCTTTCCACCCAGCCGCCGATCCAGCGGCGTGAAAGGTGCCCCAATACGAAAGGCACCAGCAGCTGCAGCATGATTTTGCCAATCTGCTCCAACCCATTGCTGGGCGCATCGCTGTGCACATTCATCACCAGGTTTACCAACAGCGGCGAAATAAAAACGCCCAGCAAGCTGGACGCAGAGGCGGCGCAGACCGCCGCGGCAACGTTGCCACCCGCCATCGACGTGAAGGCAATGGAGGACTGCACCGTGGCTGGCAAAATGCAAAGGTAAAGGAAGCCGGTATAGATTTCAGGCCCCACGTTGACCGGATGCCACCAAACCAGTAGCAACCCCATGATCGGAAACACCACAAAGGTGCTGCACATAATCCACAAATGCAGTCGCCAGTGGCTGCTGCCGGCAATGATTTTTTCACGTGACAGCTTGGCGCCATGCATGAAGAACAGCAGGGCGATCGCCGCCGTGGTGAGGTATTCGAAGAAATCCACAAAGCCGCCTTTGGCAGGGAAAAAGCTCGCCAGCAGCACGGTGATAATGAGTTTAATCATCATCGGGTCAAGACGGAGAAAGCCCATTGTTACAATCCGATTAACGGTGAAAAGATAAGGGGGATTGTGCGTCAAACGGGTTTAGAAATAAAATTGATTTATTGCATTAATCTATGAGCTGTATCGATGAATTACACGTTGCGTCAACTGAAAACCTTTGTCGCCGTCGCGCAGCAGGGCAGTTTTAGCCAGGCAGGGCAAGCGATCGGATTAAGCCAGTCTGCGGTAAGCCACAGTATTAAAGAGCTGGAGGCAGAAATGGGCGTGCGCTTGCTGGATCGCACGACGCGCGAGGTGATGCTGACCGAAGCGGGCGAGCAGCTTGCCACCCGGCTGGAACGCTTACTGGAGGAGCTGAATACCACGCTGTTGGATGTCCGCAGCTATGGCGAACAGCGCAGCGGCACGGTGCGCGTGGCCGCCAGTCAAACGCCTTCCGCGCACCTGATGCCGCAGTGTCTGGCCAGCTGTCAGCAGCGTTATCCGGATATTCGCGTGATGCTCCACGATCGCGTCCAGCAGTGGGTGCTGCAGAGCGTGCGTAACGCCGAAGTGGATTTTGGTATTGTTATTGGCCCGCTAACCGACAGCGAATTCGACTGCGAAGCGATACTGCATGAGCCATTTCTGCTGTTATGCCACGAAAATGACGCGCTGGCGCAAGTCGATAAAGCGCAGTGGGCGATGCTGGCGGGGCGTAAAATGGTCCTGCAAGATTATGCCTCGGGCAGTCGTTTGCTGGTGGATGCGGCGCTAAAGGCGCAGGGCGTGTCGGTGCAGGTGGCGCAGGAAATCGGTCATCCCGCCACGCTCTATCCTATGGTGGAAGCAGGCATTGGCATCAGCATTTTACCGGCGCTCGCGCTACCGCTGCCGGCAGGGCGAAAGCTTAAGGTGCGTCGCCTTTATCCGGAAATCTTTCGCAGCCTGATGCTGATCAAGCGTAAGAATCGGTCGTTGACGCCCGCCGCGGAGGCTATCTGGCAGGAAGTGCGTCAGCAGGCGGACCTGCTGACGCTACAGCGCACGCGTGAGCCTGCGTTTTAAACGTACACGTCGAGCTGGTTGGTGCTACTGGGGCGGTTAACCCCATCCGCCGCCTTCGCCGTCTCAGGCTTTGCAGCTTCTTGTTTCTGCTCTGCTTTTTCGGCCTGCTGTTGCTGAAGCTGCGCGATTTGTGCCTGGATCATTTGTATCTGTGATTCCAGTAACTGCTGCTTCTGCCCCTTTTGCTCGGTGGTCAGCGTCGTGTCGTTGGCCAGCTCTTTCAGCTGTTTCATGACGCTTTGAATCTGCTTATTCAGCGCGGCGATCTGCGAAGCCGCAGTGCCGCCGCCACCACCACCCGTACTGACTGAATCAATAGCGCTTGATATCGTGGACATGGTTTCTCCTTGGTAGTTGCCCTCATCAGTATCGGCATTGCAGAGGCGCACTTGAGGGGAGAATGATGACAGTAAGCAAACGTGCCCGAGTGGCGTATGGAAAGAGAAGGGGGGCGACCCGTTCAGCGCACAGAAACAAAAAAAGCGCCAGTTAGGCGCTTTTCTCTGAATTTGGTGGGTCGTGCAGGATAGCCATCGGCCCGATGGGCCTCGCCCTGCGGGTGATGCTGACGCATCAGCCTGCCTCGCGCGGCGAGGCAGTCGAACCTGCGGCAGGTTCTCATCCTGCACGTTAGCGTTCGGCGCACAGAAACGAAAAAAGCGCCTGTTAGGCGCTTTTCTCTGAATTTGGTGGGTCGTGCAGGATTCGAACCTGCGACCAATTGATTAAAAGTCAACTGCTCTACCAACTGAGCTAACGACCCGAAGTGGTGGGTGATGACGGGCTCGAACCGCCGACCCCCTCCTTGTAAGGGAGATGCTCTACCAACTGAGCTAATCACCCACTTCGGTACTGCTTAACAAGCGTGTCATCTGACTAAGATATGGTGGGTGATGACGGGCTCGAACCGCCGACCCCCTCCTTGTAAGGGAGATGCTCTACCAACTGAGCTAATCACCCATATCTTAACACTTGTTCACTGCGGGCCACCTTAAGAGTGGTGGGTGATGACGGGCTCGAACCGCCGACCCCCTCCTTGTAAGGGAGATGCTCTACCAACTGAGCTAATCACCCCCGCTGTGTGGAGTCGCATTATAGGGATCCTTCAAAGTGAGTCAACGCTTTTTAAAACTTAAATGTGCGTTCGCTTTAAATTTAGGCATCCTGCGCTGCTTTTAGCCAATGTGCTGGTTTTATTGGCAGAAAAAGCCGCTTTGCGCCGTGAGGCGGTGGCAACAGTCATTGAGGAATCATCGCCACCTGCTAGAATGTGCGCACTGTTTTTTCGCGTTAACCCGTTTTTTTGTCATCCAGATGAAGAAACCCGCGCATCTAAGGCAATGCTGAATGAAAATCAAAACTCGCTTCGCACCCAGCCCCACGGGCTACCTGCACGTGGGCGGTGCCCGTACTGCTCTTTACTCGTGGCTGTTTGCCCGCCATTACAAGGGTGAATTTGTTCTGCGTATTGAGGATACCGACTTAGAACGCTCAACGCCGGAGGCCATCGAAGCGATCATGGATGGCATGAACTGGCTGAGCCTCGATTGGGATGAGGGTCCGTATTACCAGACCAAACGTTTTGATCGCTATAACGCGGTAATTGATGAAATGTTAGAAGCGGGCACGGCTTATCGCTGCTACTGCTCAAAAGCGCGTTTAGAAGCGCTGCGTGAAGAACAAATGGCCAACGGTGAGAAACCGCGTTACGACGGCCACTGCCGCGACAGCCATGAACACCATGCGGCGGATGAGCCTTGCGTGGTGCGCTTCCGTAACCCTCAGGAAGGATCAGTGATTTTTGACGATCAGATCCGGGGGCCGATTGAATTCAGCAACCTTGAGCTGGACGATCTGATCATTCGCCGTACCGATGGTTCCCCCACTTACAACTTCTGTGTGGTGGTCGACGACTGGGATATGGGCATTACGCATGTGATTCGCGGTGAAGATCACATCAACAACACGCCGCGTCAAATCAACATCCTGAAGGCGATTGGCGCGGAAGTGCCGACTTACGCACACGTCTCCATGATCCTGGGTGATGACAGCAAAAAGCTCTCCAAGCGCCACGGCGCGGTGGGCGTCATGCAGTATCGCGATGACGGCTACCTGCCGGAAGCGCTGCTCAACTACCTGGTGCGGCTGGGGTGGTCCCACGGTGACCAGGAGATTTTCAGCGTAGCCGAAATGACCGAGCTGTTTACGCTCGACGCGGTCAGCAAATCCGCCAGTGCTTTCAACACCGAAAAACTGCAGTGGCTCAATCACCACTATATTAATTCCCTGCCGCCCGAGTACGTGGCTACGCACCTGCAGTGGCATATCGAGCAGCAGAAGATTGATACCCGCACCGGCCCAGAGCTGGCAAAGCTGGTGACGCTGCTCGGTGAGCGCTGCAAGACGCTGGTAGAGATGGCGGCGTCCTGCCGTTACTTCTATGAAGAGTTCGATGAATTTGACGCTGACGCGGCAAAGAAACATCTGCGTCCGGTTGCGCGTCAGCCGCTGGAAGTGGTGCGTGACAAACTGGCGGCCATCAGTGATAGCGACTGGCGTGCTGAAAGCGTCCATCAGGCAATTCAGGGCGCGGCAGATGAACTCGAACTGGGCATGGGGAAAGTGGGGATGCCCCTGCGCGTGGCCGTCACCGGTGCGGGCCAATCACCTGCGCTGGATGTCACGGTCGAGGCGATTGGCCGCAGCCGCAGCGTTGCCCGTATTGATAGGGCGCTGGCGTTTATCGCCGAGCGGGAAGCCAACGCGTAATCGCACAACGCTACGCCAATAAAGACGAAAACCGGAAGCCACTGCTTCCGGTTTTTTTATGCTTCGCTGATCCCCAGGCGGGTTAGCACGCCGCGAATCCCTTCTCTTAGCAGGAGCGCAGCAAGCTGTTCTTGCTCGGCGGGCGTCATTTGCTGGACAGAATTAATTAATAACGCAGGTAACGTATTTTGCTGGGCGCCATAGTGCGCCGTCGGTTCACTGGCGTGTCGCGTTGACTGAATAAAACTTTTTACACGCTCATCAATGTGTATCAACCGCGCCTTGCCGCCCTGAACGCCGGGCTTTGGCGTGGTTGTCCAGTTTTCCCGCTTGATCCACTTATTCACCGTTTGCCGACTGTAGCCCGTTTCCTGTGCGAGCTCTTCGGGGGTAAGCCATTCCTTTTTCACGATGCTGTCCCTGTTAAATACATTAGCAGTACATATTACAACAAAACGTTACGTGAAAAAGTAATCAGGCGGGAAAATGCCTTTTGTCGAGCGACAAAAGGCAGAGAAAGGATCAGGCTTCGCTGGTTTGTTCAGCAGCAGGACGGAATGCGAGGAAGTAGGCAAGGCCGACAAAAACGGCGCCGCCCACGGCATTTCCGAGGAAAACGGCAACCACGTTAGGGGCAAAATCGGCCCAGCTCAGCTGGCCAGCAAAGATGGCGGCAGGCACGATGAACATGTTTGCGACCACGTGCTGGAAGCCAATGGCCACGAACGCCATCACCGGGAACCACATACCAAAAATTTTACCGACCACGTCTTTACTGGCGAATGCCAGCCAGACGCCGAGGCACACCAGCCAGTTACAGCCGATACCGGAAATGAACGCGTGCATAAAATCGGCGTTCACCTTGGCATGCGCAATCGCCACGGTCTTTTTCAGATAGTCACCTTCCGTCATGCCCAGCATATGGCCAAAGAACCATGCAACCGCGATGCTGCCAAGGAAGTTGGCGATAGTGATCCAGAACCAGTTGCGCAGTACGCTCAGGCCGCTGATGCGGCGCGCGAACCAGGCAATCGGCAGCGTCATCATATTGCCTGTCAGCAGCTCACCGCCTGCCAGCACGGTCAAAATCAAACCGACGGGAAATACGGCTGCGCCAAGGAAGCCGCCAAAGGATCCCCATTCTGCGGGGAGTTGGTTAATAACGTGCAAATCCAGTAAGAACCCTGTGGCGATAAAGGCACCGGCCATAAAGCCCAGGATAATAAGGGTTGAGACCGGCAGGCGGCTTTTTGCCACGCCAGCCTGAATCGCCAATTGAGCGATCTCTTTGGGTGTATGAAGTGACATAGTTCAGGTTTCTTTTATTGGTTTAGGGGAAATGCTACCGATTGCGTGTGTTAACCCTGGAAAGCGAATCGGTTAATTAGCGCGCTAAGTTTACACGTACCGTTAACGAACACAAGATTATTCCTAACACCGTTAACCTGCATGTAACGCCTTCCGCACGTCTTTAGGCAGAAGGTGAGGCGCTCATAAGGTTAAAAAGTGTCAGATTAACGTGGCGTTGCCGCCTTTTTCAGCGATTAAACGCGGAACGAGATTTTAGCGTTGACACTCCTGAGGCGGTCTCATATTATGCCGTCCGTCGAGGCAACTCGGCGGTTTTTTCGGTACGGGGCTATAGCTCAGCTGGGAGAGCGCTTGCATGGCATGCAAGAGGTCAGCGGTTCGATCCCGCTTAGCTCCACCAAACCGCGCCCAACGGTTTGAGTCGAAAAAACAGTTTCCAGATGTGGGGGTATAGCTCAGCTGGGAGAGCGCTTGCATGGCATGCAAGAGGTCAGCGGTTCGATCCCGCTTATCTCCACCAACTCTTCGTTCATTCAGAACGCACGTAACACACTCTTTTATTCCGATAGGCTTATTTTTTCCTGCGATCGCTGATGGCAATGTGCTACGCCCTGCGTTTGGCGATCGGTGGCCCCTGCGTTTTAACGGTTGATCAGTGACGACAGCGCGATCGACGGCGTGCGCGATGACGTCATCTATGCGAGTGAGAAGGCGTGCGCCCAGAACAGGCAGGGAGAATCGCAGAGAGAATGGGAAGGGAGCAGGGCGAGCCGCAGCTCGCCCTGGGTCATCAGAACGCCAGCACCAGTCCAGCAATAGCAGCGGAAAGCACGCTCACCAGCGTTGATCCATACAGCAACTTCAATCCAAAGCGCGACACCACGTTGCCCTGTTCTTCGTTCAGGCCTTTAATGGCGCCCGCCACGATGCCGATGGACGAGAAGTTAGCAAACGACACCAGGAACACCGACAAAATGCCTTCGGCGTGCGGAGAGAGCTGCCCGGCAATTTTCTGCAGATCCATCATCGCGACAAATTCATTCGATACCAGCTTGGTCGCCATGATACTGCCAACCTGCAGCGCTTCACTGGATGGCACGCCCATTACCCATGCAAAAGGATAGAAAGCGTAGCCCAGAACGCCCTGGAAGCTGATGCCAAAGATCAGCTCAAACAGGGCGTTCAAGCCTGAAATCAGGGCGATAAAACCAATCAGCATGGCGGCAACAATAATGGCGACTTTGAAACCAGCGAGAATATATTCACCGAGCATCTCAAAGAAGCTCTGACCTTTATGTAACGCTTGCAGCTGCAGATCTTCTTCGCTGTCTACGCGGTAGGGGTTAATCAGCGACAGCACGATGAAGGTGCTGAACATGTTTAACACCAGCGCGGCCACCACGTACTTGGGCTGCAGCATCGTCATGTAGGCACCGACAATCGACATTGAAACGGTGGACATCGCCGTGGCCGCCATGGTGTACATCCGGCGCTGCGACATTTTGCCCAGAATATCTTTATAGGCGATAAAGTTTTCTGACTGTCCCAGAATCAGCGAACTGACGGCGTTAAACGACTCCAGCTTGCCCATGCCGTTGATTTTCGACAGCACGGTACCGATGCCGCGGATGATCCACGGCAGAATACGAAAATGCTGCAAAATACCAATTAGCGCCGAAATAAACACGATCGGGCATAAAACATTCAGGAAGAAGAAGGCGAGTCCTTTTTCACTCATGTTGCCAAACACAAAGTTGGTGCCCTGTGCGGCATACTGCAGCAGGTGGTCAAACAGACCGGCAAAGCCTTTTACAAAGCCGAGACCCGCCTCGGAGTTGAGGAAGAACCAGGCCAGCAGAACTTCAATAACCAAGAGCTGTACGATGTAGCGAATGCGGATGCTTTTGCGATCGTGGCTTACCAGCAAAGCCAGTGCAGCAACCACCACTAATGCCAACAGAAAGTGCAAAATAGGGAACATGGGGGCTCCAAATTTGAGGAGGGTTGTATTTTGCTGCGTATTCTATGTAACGCGTTACTTAAAAACGAGATCAAAACCACATTATAAGTATTCGGTATCACGTTATTTTTAAGATAAGTTTTACCGCTCACATCCTTTTCACAAAAGCGTCACAATAAATATCCACAAAAAGATTGTCTATAATTTGACCTGCGCGTAGATTGAGCGCTGAGGCACAGTTTTGGCAAGGGCTGACTTTGCGTTTAAGTATAGCAATGGCTATACTTTATAGCAGTATCTATCACTGCGATAATTACAACCAACTATCATCTGCGCTGATGAACCGCTAGCCTGCATCGGTCATCCAGCATCACGACAGGGTTAATCACTATGGCAGAAAGTCGCACCGTTGAGCGCGTGGCTCGCGGAGCCAGAAAAATCAAGCTTGCACTGCTGGGCCCTGCTTTTATTGCGGCGATTGGCTACATCGATCCCGGCAACTTCGCCACCAATATTCAGGCCGGAGCGGCCTACGGCTACAAGCTGCTATGGGTCGTGGTGTGGGCCAACGTGATGGCGATGTTGATTCAGCTGATGTCGGCCAAGTTGGGCATTGCCACCGGTAAAAATCTGGCGGAGCACATCCGCGATCGCTTCCCGCGTCCCGCCGTATGGTTCTATTGGGTGCAGGCGGAAATTATCGCTATGGCTACCGATCTGGCGGAGTTCATTGGCGCCGCGCTAGGCTTTAAACTGCTGCTGGGCATCTCGCTGTTCCAGGGGGCAGTGTTAACCGGTATCGCCACCTTCCTGATTTTAATGCTGCAAAGTCGCGGTCAGAAACCGCTGGAGCTGGTGATCGGCGGGTTACTGCTGTTTGTCGCGGCGGCCTATATTGTGGAGCTCTTTTTCTCACAGCCTAACGTCAGTGCGCTGGTAAAGGGCATGGCGCTGCCAACGCTGCCAACCTCGGATGCGGTGTTCCTCGCCGCTGGCGTGTTAGGGGCCACCATCATGCCGCACGTGATCTACCTGCATTCGGCGCTGACGCAGCACGGCAATCGGGGCAGCAAAGCAGAGCGCTACTCGTCAACCAAACTGGACGTGGCGATCGCCATGACCATTGCAGGCTTCGTCAATCTGGCGATGATGGCCACGGCGGCAGCGGCGTTCCATTTCAGCGGTCACACCAGCATTGTCGATCTCGATGAAGCTTATCTGACGCTGCAGCCGCTGCTGGGACATGCCGCAGCGATAGTATTTGGTTTAAGCCTGGTGGCGGCAGGCCTCTCTTCCACCGTGGTGGGCACCTTGGCGGGGCAGGTGGTGATGCAGGGCTTTATTCGTTTCCATATTCCCCTGTGGGTGCGTCGCACCGTGACCATGCTGCCCTCTTTTATTGTGATTTGGGCGGGCTGGGATCCCACCCGCATTCTGGTGATGAGCCAGGTGCTGCTGAGCTTTGGTATTGCGCTCGCCCTGATGCCGCTGCTGGCTTTCACCGGCAACCGTGAGCTGATGGGCGATCAGTTAGTGAATTCACGGCTGATGCAGAATACCGGTCGCCTGATTGTGGTGCTGGTGGTGGCGCTCAACCTCTACCTGCTGGTGGGGGAAGCGCTGGGCTGGTAGCTCCGAGTATGCAAAAAAATCCCGGCACAGCGGCCGGGATTTTTTTTAGTCGTGATGATGGTGATGTTTATGGCGTTCGTGGCGACGTTCGTGACGCCAGTGCTCGCGCTGCTCATGCTCGCGCTCGCGCCAGCGTCGCTCCCGTTCACGTTCATACGCCTGATGCTGCCGCCATGCGTCGTGACGCCACCAGCGGTTATCGTGATAGCGATAGCGATCGTTCCACCAGCGCGGCTCACGCCAGTGGCCGCCGTCCCAGTAGTAACCGCGCCGATCGCGGTCGCCGAGCTGCAGTGTCACGCCGGGAGCTAAATTGATGGTCGCGCCATTGGCTTCTGCTGTGTGCGGTGCCAGAGGGCTCAAACTTGCCAGCAAAGCGGCAAACAAAAGAACACGTTTCATACTTTCTCCTTGCGGCAACGTCGAGGTTGCCGTCACGCCAGTGTGCCATAGCGGCACCGCCGCGCGCTGCGCCGCAGTCTGAAAAGCGTCAGGAAAATCTGAAATGAGAATTTTCTGCTGCGACAAGCCTTCACTGCTGGTTGAGCAGGTAAGCGGTTACACCAAGATCTTGTCGATGGTTTCGAGCTCCTCTGGCGTCAGCGCGGCCTGACTCAGCATGGCGATAGCATCGTCAATCTGCGTGGTTTTACTGGCGCCAATCAGCACCGACGTTACCCGCGCATCGCGCAGTACCCAGCGCAGTGCCAGCTGCGCCAATTTTTGTCCACGCGACTGCGCGAGAGCGTGAAGTTGCGCGACCTTGGCCATCTTTTCTGGCGTCAGCTGATTCTCCTTGAGGAACTGGCTGCCGCTGGCGACGCGTGAATCCTCTGGAATGCCCTGCAGATAGCGGTCGGTCAACACGCCACCGGCCAGCGGGGAGAAGGCGATGCAGCCAACGCCGCTGTCACCCAGTACATCCAGCAATCCCTGTTCTGGCGTGCGCTCAAACAGCGAATAGCGCGGCTGATGGATCAGGCAAGGTGTGCCGAGATCGCGCAATATTGCGATCGCCTCTGCGGCCCGATCCGCCGGGTAATTTGAAATCGCCGCGTATAACGCTTTTCCCTGACGCACCACCTGATCCAACGCGCGCATGGTCTCTTCCAGCGGCGTGTCGGGATCCGGGCGATGATGATAGAAGATATCCACGTACTCCAGGCCCATGCGCTTCAAGCTCTGATCGAGGCTGGCAATCAGGTACTTACGCGATCCCCAATCGCCATAAGGCCCCTCCCACATGGTGTAGCCCGCTTTGGTGGAGATCACCAACTCATCGCGTAAACCGTGAAAATCTTCCCGCAGAATGCGGCCGAAGTTGGCCTCCGCAGAGCCCGGCGGCGGACCGTAATTATTAGCAAGATCAAAATGGGTGATACCGCGATCGAACGCGTGGCGCAGCAGTTCGCGACTGTTATCCACGCGCGTGCTGTCGCCAAAGTTATGCCACAGGCCGAGAGAAATCGCCGGCAGCTTCAGGCCGCTGCGGCCGCAGCGACGGTACTGCATCTGTTGATAGCGTTGCGGATGGGGAAAAGCAGTCATGCGGGATTTTCCTGTTTCAGCGAAAGTGAAAAAGACGTCAGCCCAGCAGTGTATGCGTTTACACTGCGTTGAAATACTGCGCCGATCACATCCCTCAGAATGATCTGTTGTCGTAACGATCGCTTGCCAGACATCACCGGACGATCGCGGTGAAAATATCGCCAATTCAGCCACATCGGTGATAATCGAAGGACTCCCTTGAGAAGGAATGCCTCATGAAATCCCTGACCGTTGGCGACTATTTACTGCACCGTTTACAGCAGGCGGGCATCCGGCATCTGTTTGGCGTACCGGGCGACTACAACCTGCAATTTTTGGATAGCGTCATCGCCCACCCTGACATTACGTGGGTGGGCTGCGCAAACGAACTGAACGCGGCCTACGCGGCTGACGGCTATGGTCGCTGCAACGGCGCGGCGGCGCTGCTCACCACTTTTGGCGTAGGCGAACTCAGCGCCATGAACGGTATCGCGGGCAGCTATGCCGAGTACGTGCCGGTGATCCACATCGTCGGTGCGCCGTCGACGCGGGCGCAGCAGCAGGGCGACTGTGTACACCATTCGCTGGGTGACGGCGATTTTGGCCATTTTTTGCGTATGGCGCAGGAGATCAGCGCCGCCGTGGCGGTGTTGAATCATGAAAACGCCGTGGCGGAGATTGATCGTGTGATAGATGAAGCGCGGTATCAGCACCGTCCGGGTTACCTGCTGCTGGCGGTTGATGTGGCTAGCGCCAGCGTCACGCCTGGGGCAGTAAAGCAACCTGCCCGGACGCCTGTCACTGACGCAATGGCGGCGTTTTCCGCGGCGGCGGCGCGCATGCTGGGTGAGGCGCAGCGCGTCTCACTGCTGGCTGACTTCCTCGCGTCGCGTTGGCAAGTACACGCTGCACTCTGCGCGCTGCGCACCCTGCGCGCCATCCCCAGCGCCACCTTATTAATGGGCAAAGGCGTATTGGACGAACAGCAGCCGGGCTACGTGGGCACTTACGCCGGTGCAGGCAGCAGCGAGGCGGTGCGTGAGGCGATTGAGACGGTAGACGTCACGCTGTGCGTGGGCGTGCGCTTCACCGATACGCTAACGGCGGGTTTTACCCAGCAGTTGCCCACCGAGCGCGTTATCGACCTCCAACCGTTTCACGCCACGGTGGGCGGCGAACGTTTTGCGCCGCTCACTCTGCAACAGGCACTGGACGCGCTGCAGCCGATTTACCAGCGCTACTGTGCCCGCTGGCCGCTGGCGGAGCCTGCAGCGGAAGAAGACGCGCCGCTTCCTGCTGCTGCGGTAATCAGTCAGCACCATTTCTGGCAGGCGATGCAGCGCTTCCTGCAGCCCGGTGATATTATCCTTGCCGATCAAGGCACCGCAGCCTTTGGCGCGGCGGCGCTGCGGTTGCCGCAAGCGGCACAGCTGCTGGTGCAACCGCTTTGGGGATCCATTGGCTATACTCTTCCAGCAGCGTTTGGCGCACAAACGGCGCAGCCTACGCGCCGCGTGATCCTCATTATTGGCGACGGTTCGGCGCAGCTCACCATTCAGGAGCTGGGCTCTATGCAGCGCGACGGACAGCAGCCGATCATTTTCTTGCTCAATAATGAAGGCTATACCGTAGAGCGGGCGATTCACGGTGCCGAGCAGCGCTACAACGATATTGCACAGTGGAACTGGACGGCGCTGCCACAGGCAATGAGCTGCAACAGTGCCGCGCAAAGCTGGCGGGTGAGCGAAACGGCCCAGCTGGAAGCGGTGATGGTGCAGCTTGCGGCGTCGCGTCGCCTGTCGCTGGTAGAGGTGGTCATGGAAAAACAGGATCTCCCGCCGCTGCTGCGCAAGGTTACTGCAGCGCTGCACCAGCGCAATAGCGGCTAAGTTTCGGAAAGTTGCCTCTATACAGCGGGCTCAGCAATCGCCAGGCTGTGCCTCACACCAGACAGAAGGCGCCCATCGTGCAGGTGGGCGTTGTTGTTTTACTGGCAGGCTTTTATAGTGTCCTGCAATTATTTATGACCCAAGCGGAGCAGCAGAAGAATGACAAAATACGCCCTGGTCGGCGATGTGGGTGGTACTAACGCCCGTCTTGCCTTGTGTGAGGTGGAGAGCGGCGCCGTCTCCCAGGCCACAACATTCTCAACATCAGACTACGACAATCTTGAAGCGGTAATTCGCCACTATCTGGATGAGCAAAAACAGGATGTTAAGCATGCCTGTATCGCCATTGCTTGCCCAATAACCGAAGACTGGGTTGAAATGACCAACCACGATTGGGCCTTCTCCACCCGCGCCATGAAGGCGAACCTGGCCTTTGAGACCCTGGAAATCATCAACGATTTCACGGCGGTTTCGATGGCCATTCCGATGCTCAGTCGCGATGAAGTGATTCAGTTTGGCGGCAAAGATCCGATTGAAGGCAAGCCTATTGCCATTTACGGCGCCGGCACCGGCTTAGGCGTGAGCCACCTGGTGCACGTGGATAAACGCTGGGTCAGCCTGCCGGGCGAGGGCGGTCATGTGGACTTCGCGCCAAACAGCGAAGAAGAGAGCGTGATTCTGGATGTACTGCGCGCCGAACTGGGCCACGTTTCAGCGGAGCGCGTGTTGTCTGGTTCGGGCCTGGTAAATCTTTATCGCGCCATTGTGAAATCCGACGCGCGTGAACCGGAAAACCTCAAGCCGCGCGATGTCACCGAGCGCGCGCTGCAGGACACCTGTATCGACTGCCGTCGTGCGCTCTCGCTGTTTTGCGTCATCATGGGCCGCTTTGGCGGAAACCTGGCGCTGAACCTCGGCACCTTCGGCGGCGTGTATATCGCAGGCGGCATCGTGCCGCGCTTCCTGGATTTCTTTAAGGCATCCGGTTTTCGCGCCGCGTTTGAAGATAAAGGCCGCTTCCGCGATTACCTGGTGGATATTCCGGTGTACATGATCACGCACGATCAGCCGGGCCTGCTCGGTGCCGGCGCGCACCTGCGTCAGACGCTGGGTCGCGAGCTTTAATCCTCGGGCGAACGGTGCCAGCCGTTCGCCTTACAGCCGCATCAACAGCCGAAACGCCTTGGTCTTGCTGCGGCTGACCGGCACTTGCGCCGTCAGGTCGCGCAGTTTGAGCAGGTAGGTATTGTTAAACCACGGCTCAATTTCCCGAATTTTACTCAGGTTGACGCAGTAAGAGCGGTGGCAGCGGAAAAACACCTGTTCAGGTAAACGGCTGCAAAACTCCCCGAGCGTCATCGACATCACATAGGCTTCGCGCCGGGTATACACAAACGTCAGTTTTTCATGCGCTTCTACGTAATAGATATCGTTGATATCGGTCACGATAATGCGCTCGTCCTTGAGCAGATTCACCGTTTGCGGCGCAGTGAGCGCGCTGGTGGGCTGCGCCTGGGCATGAGAGACGCTGGCTTCCAGCTTATTGAGCATGGTGATAATGCGCGCCTCGTGATACGGCTTAAGGATGTAATCAAACGCATCCAGTTCAAACGCCTCAACGGCGTGCTCTTTCCACGCGGTGATAAACACAATCAGCGGCTTGTGGGCAAACTGATTGATATTCTGCGCCAGCAGCATGCCGTCCAGCGACGGAATGTTGATGTCGAGGAAAATCACGTCAACCCGATGCTGCTGCAAATATTTCAGCACATCCAGCCCGTCATCAAAACAGGCTTCGACGCTGATTTGGCTGTGCTGGGCGATCATCCAGCTCAGCTCCTGACGGGCCAGAAATTCATCTTCTACGATAATGGCTTTCACGCGGTGGGCTCCGTGAGGTGAGAGGAGGGACGTAGCGTGCGCTGCCCGGCTTTGGGCAGCGTAAAGGCGATCTCCGTGCCGGGATTCAGGCGGCTAATCTGTAAGCCTTGTCCTGAAAGCAGCTTGACGCGATGGTGCACGTTGAGCAGGCCAATTTTATTGCCTGGCATGTCGTCGCGCGCCACGCGGGCCATCACCGCATCGCTGATGCCGGCGCCGGTATCGCGCACCGCGATGCGCACGCGATCCCCTAAATCTTTGACGCTCAACGTCACCACCCCTTTGCCGCGACACGGCTGGATACCGTGCACGATGGCGTTCTCCACCAGCGGCTGAATCAGCAGGCTGGGCAGCGCAAAGTGCAGATCTTCGTCCACGTCATAAATCATGCTGAGCTTGTCGCCGAAGCGCGCCTGCTCAATGGCGATGTAATCTTTCACCTGCCACAGCTCTTTTTTAATATCGATGGCTTCGTCATCGTTCAGCTCCAGGTTGTAGCGTAAATAGCGGGACAGGTTGATCACCAGCTGGCGCGCCGTGTCCGGATTCAGCCGGATTGACGCGGAGATGGCATTGAGCGCGTTAAACAGAAAATGCGGGTTAATTTTGCTTTGCAGCGCGCGCAATTCGGCTTTGTTGGCCATTTCACGCAACTGTTCAGCGCGCGACACTTCCAGCTGCGTAGAGATAATTTGCGACAGGCCTACCGCCATCTCTTTTAGCGCGTCAGTAATGCGGTGCGCTTTGCGGTAGTAGATTTTTAGCGTACCGGTGACCTCGCCTTTTTCCCTTAAGGGAATCACCAGCATAGAGTGGATGTCTTTGGTGCGGTGCGCTTCATCATTGTTTTTGATAATGATTTTCCCCGAAGCGATCGCCTGTGCGGTTGTCGGGCTGATGCCATCGTCGCCGTTATGGTAGTTTTGCGCGCCGTAACCCACGTAGGCCAGGATCTGGCGTGTGTTGGTGATGGCCACCGCGTCGGCGTGAATATCGTTGCAGATGATTTCACAGACCTGGCGCAGCGAACGGCTATTGACCTGGCGAAACAGCGGCAGCGTTTTGTTGGCAATGTCCAGCGCCAGCTTGGCCTGCCGTGCGGCAATCGCCTCCTTTTCGCCTTCCACGCTTTGCACCAGCAGCACAATCAGGCCGATGCTTGACGCGCCCAGAATCATCGGTAGCGCGATGTCAGATACGATCACCCAACCCTGCGCCGTTGGCTTGGCCCACAGCACAATCAGCAGCATGGTAAAGGCTTCGCACAGCATGCCGGCCACAATGCCGATGCGCCAGCGGCGGGCCTTATCAACGCGCCGGTGAATCAGCCCTGACGCCAGGCCCGCGAGCAGGCTGGTGATGAGGCAGGGCACGGCGGTGATGCCCTCCATATCAATTAAATAGCGGTGAACGCCCGCGATGACCCCAGTGGCAATGCCTACCCACGGACCGAATAAAATGCCACCCGCCATTACCGCGATCACGCGCACGTTAAGCAGCGAGCCCTCAACGTGGATCGCGGACCAGGTACTGAACAGGGCGAACAGCGAGAAGATCGCCGTGACGGCCATTTTTTCGCCGAGTGTGTGCTCATCTTTCTGCAACAGCTGACGAAACAGGCGCGTGCGGGTGAGGAAGAACAGACAAATCAGCATCAGCGCGGCGCGGTCAAACACGGCCAGCAGCATATCAAAATGGGAAAGCAAAGGGATCTCTCAGCGCCGAGGGGGGTAGGCTCATGATAAAAAATGTGTCCGCCAACTGCCAGCACTGCGGCGCGTAACCTGCCATTGTGCGCATCTACATCAATTTTTTGCCGTTGTAACACGCGCTCCAGGCACGTAACTTGTGCGGCGCGCTGGTTGTCGCCGAAACGGTTTGCTATCGTGCCGGGGAGCGATTCACTGAGTAGCGCTATGCAATTAATGACCCCGCGTTTGTGCCTGACCCGGCTTCAGCCGGAAGACTGGCACATTTTTAAAACCGTGCACCAGCAGGCCGCCACCATGACATGGGTGAGCGACATTCCCGATGAAGAGGATATCCGCCAGCGCTTCACCGAGCGCCTCGTGCCGTGGCAGATCACCAGTTTTCATATGCTCTGCCTGGTAGCGCGGCTCCGCGACAGCGGCGAACCTATCGGCCTGTTTGGCTGCAGCGCAGAGTGGGCGCCGCATCGCCAGGCGGAAGTGGGGTATATGCTCGCGCAAGCGTTTACCGGCAAGGGCTACGGCAGCGAAGCGCTGGCGGCGCTCTGCACCTTTTTGCTCGATGCAGAATTTCATAAACTCAAAGCGCTGGTGGTGGAGGGGAATTGGCCGTCCCGGCGCATTTTGGAAAAGAATGGTTTCGTGCTTGAGGGAACTTTGCAGGATAATTATCTGCTAAAAGGCGATTGGGTAAACGACTGGGCGTTTGGCCGCCTTAATCCGCGCGCGTAAAAAATATTTTCTGCTGCGCTCGACAGCGTTATCCGCAACGCGTTATGTTCATGCTTCGGTCACCGCAGTGACCAACGTCGCTCGGACGGTCCGGGCGCTAACGTAATCCCGAGGATAACATGGCTGATAACAGCACCCCCCGTCGTTTCTCGCGTATAGAACGCCTTCCGCCCTATGTGTTTAACATCACTGCTGAATTGAAGATGGCTGCGCGTCGGCGCGGCGAAGACATCATCGATTTCTCGATGGGCAATCCTGACGGCGCCACGCCGCCGCATATCGTGGAAAAACTGTGCCAGGTGGCACAGCGGGAAGATACCCACGGCTACTCCACGTCAAAAGGTATCCCGCGCCTGCGTCGTGCAATCGCTCGCTGGTATGCCGATCGCTATCAGGTCGATATCGATCCGGAATCAGAAGCGATTGTCACGATTGGATCAAAAGAGGGACTGGCGCACCTGATGCTGGCCACGCTGGATCACGGTGACACCGTGCTGGTACCCAATCCCAGCTACCCCATTCATATCTATGGCGCAGTGATTGCTGGTGCACAGGTGCGCTCAGTGCCGCTGGTCGCCGGCGTGGACTTCTTCAACGAACTCGAACGCGCCATCCGCGAAAGCTATCCCAAGCCCAAGATGATGATCTTGGGGTTCCCGTCGAATCCCACTTCGCAATGCGTCGAGCTGGATTTCTTTGAGCGCGTGATTGCGCTGGCGAAGCAGTACAACGTGCTGGTTATCCACGATTTGGCCTACGCGGATATTACCTACGACGGCTGGAAAGCGCCGTCGATCATGCAGGTGCCCGGTGCACGCGACGTGGCGGTGGAGTTTTTTACCCTGTCGAAAAGCTACAATATGGCGGGCTGGCGCATCGGCTTTATGGTCGGCAACAAAGAGCTGGTAGCGGCATTAGCGCGTATTAAAAGCTATCACGATTATGGCACCTTTACCCCGCTGCAGGTGGCGGCCATCGCCGCGCTGGAAGGGGATCAGCAGTGCGTGCGCGATATTGCCGAACAGTACAAGCGCCGTCGCGACGTGCTGGTCAAAGGGCTGCACGAGGCGGGCTGGATGGTGGATCTGCCCAAAGCGTCCATGTACGTGTGGGCAAAAATCCCCGACCACTACGCGCATCTCGGCTCGCTGGAGTTTGCTAAGCTGCTGCTGCAAGAGGCGAAGGTGTGCGTCTCGCCGGGCATTGGCTTTGGTGATTACGGTGACACTCACGTGCGTTTTGCGTTGATCGAGAACAGCGATCGGATTCGTCAGGCGGTACGGGGCATTAAAAGCATGTTTCGCGCGGACGGTATTTTGCCGGGCACGGTGAAGACGTTAGAAGACGCGGAGTAAATGAAGAGGGCGACCCGATGGTCGCCCTGCCTGGCATCATTTCAGCATCAGCACAAAGGTGCCAACCCAGATTAACAGGAAAAAAGAGATTCCCATCAAAGCGTATCTCACAGAACAACTCCTCTGAGCAGTTATCATGCTGGCGATCCCAACCCAGCGTAACCCGAACAGAACAAGAGAAAGGTGGAGTTCATGGGTGCTGCACGCTTTCATCTCAGGTGGTTCCAGGCAGGCCCAGAACAGGATCGAGCGCTAATCTACCCGCATTTTTCTCAAAAATAAATAGGTCAGTTCTGAGAAGTTGCTCACATTTTCAGCGGGGCTGAATTTCCGGCACCGCTGACATCCCCACGCGCAGTTTAGACAGATTCGGCTGATGCGTATCCAGCACAATTTTCACCGGCAGGCGCTGCACCACTTTCGTGTAATTACCGGTGGCGTTGTCGGGCGCAATTGCAGAAAAGGTGGCCCCGGTGGCCGGCGCAATGCTGTCGACATGGCCGGTGAAAACGGTTCCGGGCAGGGCATCTACGCGGATCTTTACCGCTTGTCCCGGCTGCACATCACCCAACTGCGTTTCCAAAAAATGCGCGGTGACGTAAGCCTGCTGCAGCGGTACTACCGCCAGCAGACGGGTGCCCGCGCTGACGTAAGCGCCCTGGCGCACGGTACGTTGCGCCACCATGCCGTCAACCGGCGCCACAATGCGCGTATAAGAAAGATTTAATCGCGCTTGATCGACGCTGGCTTCGGCGGTGCTGACATCCGCTGCCGCCTGACCCACTGCGGCCTGCAGCACGCCCACTTGCTTTTGCGCCGCAGCCAGCGCTGCCTCACTTTGCCGCACCGTCGCGGCAGCGCTACGCTGGGTTGCGTTGGCTTTCTGCTGTGCGTCGGCGGCGATGGTGCCGCTTTTGAATAGCCGATCGTAGCGCGACGCGCTTTGACCCGCATACTGCGCAGCGGCCTCGCTGGCCGCCAGCGCCGCGCGCGCCTGCGCGATGGTGGAGCGCTGCTGTTCAAGCTGCGCCTGGCTGCTCAGCAGCTTTGCCTGACTCACCTGCACATTCGCCTGTGCGGCTTCCAGCGCCACGCGGTAGTCGCGATCGTCTAGCGTGGCCAGCACATCGCCAGCCTTGACCGGTTGGTTATCCTGCACGTTGACCTGCGCCACATAGCCCGACACCTTCGGTGCGACCAAGGTGTAGTCGGCGTTGACATAGGCATCGTCGGTGCGGCGGTCGTGGGCGGTCAGCGCTGACCAGACAAAAAAGGCCATGGCCAGCAGCACAAGCAGCAGGGCGCACAGCAGCAGCGTTCTTTTTGAAGCAAAAGCAGGCATATCGATTATCCCGACGTGGTCGTAGCAGGTTGAATAAGGGTGTGTGGCGGCCAGACGCGCGTTGGCAGCCAGGCGGTGAGTAGCAGCAACAGGGCGGCGAACACCGTGAGCATTTGCCACGCGTCGCTCAGACTGAGCACCATGGCTTGGTGTTTCACCAGCGCGGCGAAGCCGCTAAGCGCCTCGGTGCTGGCGGGCGTGCCGTCTGGCAACAAAGGCAGGCTGCGGCTTGACTGTGCCGCGTCCGGTGCCGTCATCAACCACGGCTGCGTTGCGGCGCGATTTAGCAAAACGTTGGAGTGAAACTGTTCGCGGTGGCTGATAAACCACGATACCAGGGTGCTGGCGGCAATGCTGGCGAAGCCGCGCACGGTGTTAAACATCGCAGAGGCGAACGGCCCTTCCGGCGGTGCGACCACGCTGGTGGCGCTCATCAGAATGGGCAAAATCACCATCGGCTGGCCGAACGCCTGCAAAATCTGAATGGACCAAAAGTTTTGCCGCGCCCAGTCGCTGGTGACATGCATGCCCATCCAACAGGCCGTCACCAATAATCCCACTCCGGCAGTGAGCACCCAGCGGCAATCGATCGCGCGCAGGTTGAGCAACGCCGCGATCAGCGGGGCAATCAACAGCTGCGGCAGACCCACGGCCAGCGCCAGCGGGGCAAACTGCAGCGGACGGAAGCCCGCGACCTGGCTGAAATAGGCGGAGGGCAACGCCGAGCCGGAGAGCGTGAGAATCAGTACGCCCGCTAATCCCAACAGCCCGTGCGCAAGGTTACGCCGCCGCAGCATCTGGAGCTTGAACAGCGGTAACGGATGAAACCATTCATTAATAAAAAACACGATCAGCAACGCGAGGGCGCTGAATACTAAGGCACTAAACAGCGGCGAACTAAGCCAGTCCAGCCGCTCTCCTTGGGTGAGTGCGAGGATCAGCAGCGCCATTCCGCTGCAGCCGGTGAGCATGCCGAACAGATCCATCTGCTGAAAGCGCTCACGGCGCAGCGGGTCCTGCGGCAATCCCCAGCCAATCAGCAGCATCGCAACCAGCATCGCGGGCACAATTTGCCAGAACACGAACGTCCAACCGACGTTATCCGTCCAAAACGCCGCCAGCGTCGCGGCAAGATTGGGACCAAAGGTGGCGGTCAATGCATAAGCCCCTAAGCCATAGAGCTTGATCGGCGGCGGTAAAAAGCGCAGCGCGACGGTCATCAGCAGCGGCGGCAGCGCGCCGCCAAACACGCCTTGTACCACGCGCAGGGCGATAAACAGCGGGGCGGTGGGCAGCAGCGGTAACACCATACCGCAGAGGGTAAAGCCCAGCGAAACCGCCAGTGCAAAGCGGCGCAGCGAGAAGGTGACGGCAAACCAGGGGGCAATCATCATGGCGGCCACTTCGGCCGCCTGATACGCGGAAATCACCCAGCTACCCTGGTCGGCGCTCAGCCCCAGGGCGGCACGAATGTCCGCCAGCGCGATATCGGTCACGCGGTCGTTGAGGCCGGAGGTTAATGCCGCAATCAGTACGCCCACTAACCCCAGCGCCAGACGCAGGGTAAACGGATGCGGAGCAGGAGTCGCTGCAGGCTGGGCGGGCATGGTAAGGATCTCTGAGTTTATTGGTGCAGTGTACTGCAATGTGATACAGAAGGCGCATCTTACATTTCGATATGATGTATTGCAATGTGATACAGGGTGTGAAAGTGCGATCATTCGCGCTAGAGTAAGGCAGGCCAAAAAGGAACGCACAATGGTGGAACGTCCCTCAAACCGCGAGGATGAAAAAGCCGGTGGCATTCAGGTCATCGCGCGTGCGGCAAAAATACTCCATGCGCTGGGCGAACATCCCAGTGGCATGAGCCTCGGTGAAATCGCGCAAGCGGTGGATTTACCGCGCTCAACGGTGCAACGCATCGTGGCCGCGCTGGATAATGCGCAGCTGGTGCGCAGCAGCGGGGCCGGAGGCCTGCGGCTGGGTCCCGCCTTGCTGAAACTGATTTCCAGCGTGCACAGCGACGTGGTGGATATCGTACGCCCTTTTCTTGAACAGCTCTCTGCGGCGGTGAATGAAACGGTGACGCTCTCACGCGCCAGCGGCACCCAGCTCGCCATCGTGCACTATGTGGTGGCTTCCCGCGAGCTGCGCGTGGTGCCGCGTATGGGCCTCAATCTGCCGCTGTATAGCACGTCCGGCGGGCGTGCGCTGCTGGCGCTGGAGTGCGATGAGGACGTGCGCGTTATCGTGGGCGAGGCCTATAAAGAACTCACGGAAAAAACCGTAAAAACCTTGCCCCAGCTGCTAACACTGATCTCCGAGGTGCGCACCAGCGGATTGGCGATCGACCGTGGCGAAACGCTGGAAGGCATATCGACGATGGCGGTGGCCATCGACACGCTGCTTGGCCGCTTCTCAATTTCTCTGCTGGTGCCAGACGGGCGCTTCCAAAAGCACGAGGCGCGTTACCGCGCAGAGATCGTGAGGTGTCGGGACGCGCTGATGCGCGAAATCGGGAAAATGACCGTCGTGGAGGAGTAGGGACAGATGAAAACGTTATTGATGGCGATTGATAATTCACCGGTGGCAGAAAAAGTGGTGGCGCTGACGCTGGAACAAGCGCAGGCGCAGCAGGCGCAGGTTGCCGTGCTGTGCTGCATCGATCCGGCATATTCATCCTGCAATTTACCGATTGAGATCGCGGCGGGTGAAGATCCGGACGATTTCGCCGTTGCTAAAGATGAACAGAACACCGCGGAGAAAGTTGTGCGTCAGGCCCTCGCGCCGCTGCTGCGCGCCGGCATCACCGCACGCGGCCTGATTGTGGCGGGCGAAGCCGCAGAAACCATCGTGGCGCAGGCCAATGCGCTGCATGCCAGCATGATTATTATGGGCCGCCGACCGCTCTCGCCGTTTAACCGCTTGCTGAAAGGATCGGTCAGCGCGGCGGTGATTGAGCACGCCCGCTGCCCGGTACTGATTGACGTTCGCAAGGATTAATCGCGCGCATGTTTGCTTCTCTTCCTCTTACGCTGGCGGCGTTGGCGCTGCTGGCGGGCGTGATTTTTCTGCTGGTGCGCACCACTTCGCTGCGTGCGTGGCAGGGCATTGCGCTGTTTTTATTGCCGCTGCTGCTCGCGAATATACTGTGGTTCAGCTGGTTGCAACCCCGTCAGGCGCGGCAAGCGATGGCGCAGGAGGTAGCGACGCAGCTGAGTATGGCGCCTGGCTACCGTCAACTCAAAGCGCAGGAACCGGCGCTGTGGCAGCTGCTGAACCGGGAGCTATTGCACAAGCGTCAGGCGGGCGTGCCTGCCGATCGCGCACTGGGCGAACTGCGCGGCTGGCTGCTGGATCTGGTGAACCAGCGCATGGCAAGGGCGGACGACGAGACGCTGGTCAATTATTTGCATGTCTCCGTAGAGGAAATGCAAGCGCTGCAGCAGGCTAGCCCGCAACAGTGCTTTCGCTTTTTATATCCGCAGGTAAGTGGCGGCGTTAATTTGCAGCAAACGCTGCCCCCCGCGCTCTGGCAGCGCGACGCGCAGGCGTTGGATCAGCTGCTGCAAAACAGCACCGGTGCGCCGCGACCCGTGGATCAGGCGCTGGCGCAGCGCGACCTGCAGCGTATTGTCGCCACGCTCAACGGCCAGTGGGGAGATAAACTGCAGCAGCTTTCACTGCCAGCCGACACCGCCGTGGACCGCGGTGCCCTCTGTGCCATGTCGATTGGGCTCTATCAGGGCATCCTCGCATTGCCTGCCAAACAGGCTGCCAACGTTTTGCGTAAAATGGTCAGCCTTACCGGTTAGACGACGAAACAATGCCCGCAGTGCGCGGGCATCAAGGTCACTCTTACTGTTTTTATTTCGGGGTATTACCTGGTGTGGTGCAGACTGCGTGTTGTCTGACTGCATCTTCTCACCGCTCAATAGATAAGAAAAACCGTTTGGTTGTATCAATTTGATTGGTAAAAGCTAACCCTTTGCAGACATTTCGCGCTTCTTTCCTATAGAAGCGCGTGGCGAAGCCTTTTACACTGCTTCGCTTAACGAGGATCCCATGATGAAAAAAATCTTTATCAGCGCCATTGCGCTTTTGCTGCTGGCTGGTTGCAGCGTAAATAAACCCGGTGGATTTGAACGCGTCGATGAAGATGCGCGCGCCAATACTGTTCAATATCGTTACGATCCCCAGCACGTTAATAAAGACGCTATGGAGATGGATTTGGCGAGTTATTGTAACCAACGCGGATTTGATAAGGTGGAATCACTGCCGGCGCAGGACAGTTATCTGCCAGGATTGAAAAAAACGTGGTACCAGTGTAATTACGCAATCAAAAGTTAAAAAAAGGGCGGGGTAATTCCCGCCCTTACTTAATTTTTTATTATTTGCTGTGTGTGCTTTGCCCAACTACCAATAATGTCCACGGTGATAGCCTCGGTCATGATGCCAGTCCCCGCGTCCATCATGATGCCATCCGGGCCCCCGTCCATCGTGAATGATGCAGCCGCTTAACACGCTTATTAACATCAACACGGACGCGGCCTTTATACACTTTCTCATGGACAGTCCTCCTCTTTTCCAATGCTTGCAGGTTACGCAGGAAAAGTGGAGCGAGGATGCAGCCAGTGTAGAGTTATTTCTGCAACTATTACGAGATATTTCCGCTTCCGTTAAAAAAAACGGCACAACGAAAAAGAAGTTAATCAGAAAAAACCGAATGCGACTAAATAATAACGCGAATATTCCGAAAAGCAAGGCGTGAAAAATAATGCAATCAACAAAAAGGCGGTAATACACGGGCGCGGCCGATGGCTTAATGCCCGTTTATCGCATAATTATGCAGTGGGCAGCGAATCACGCAGCGATTGGCGCTGCGGCAAACGAATACTTAATGAAAGCACCAGCGATAAGACCAACAGCGTCATAATTAAACTGAATGTTACGGTAAAGCCGCCAAACAGCGTGGCCACCAGCGAGCCCAGGACGCTACCAATACCAAAGCCCAGATAGATCAGCCCGTAGTTTTTGGTGAGATTGTTTAGCCCAAAGAAATCGCTAACCAGCGCCGGATACACGGTTATTGTCCCGCCAAAGCTGAAAGCAATGCAGGCCAGCGAGACGAAAAATGTGGTCTCGTTCATGTGGGTAAACAGCAGAATACTCATACCAAACAGCGACACAATTTGCGCCAGCGAGATCACGCGGATCCGCGCCATTTTATCGGACAATACGCCCAGCACCAGGCGACCGCTCAGATTGGCAAGGGCGATGACCGTGACCGCATTCGCCGCGGTTTGCGTGCTGAGGTGCACCATGCCCTCACCGATATCTTTGGCGACGCCAATGACATAGAGACCGCTCATGCAGGCCGTCAGGAACATCAAGGCCAGCATCCAGTATTGCGGCAGCCGCACCGACTGCGCCAGCGTGAACTCTTTGCGCGTTTCATCCGCCCGCCGCGCGTTTTCCTGCATCGGCGCATCGCGCATCAGTAGCGCGCCGCCTATCATCATCACCATCGCCAGCACGCCCCAGATCATAAAGGTATTTTCCAGACCGAAGCGGCTCAGCAGGGCTCCACAGATAAACTTGAAACCCAGACTGCCCAAGCCGTAAGCGCCGATGGCGCAGGCGGAGATCACCCCTTTGCGCGCGGGAAACCACTTCACGCAGTTTGACAACGTCATCAAATAACCCGCGCCGTCGGCCAGGCCAACCAAAATGCCCGCGCTGAGATAGAGCATCATCATGTTATTTGCATGGGCGGTCAGCCAGAAACCTATCGCCATCAGTACGCCCGCGCCCAGCGTGACATTGCGCACGCCGAAGCGCTCCTGCAACTTGCCCGCCAGGGAAGAAGCAATGGCTAAGCCAAGGCTCAGCAGGCCGAATGAAAAGGCGACGTCACCGATCGGTGCATGAAGCTTTTGCGCCAGTGGCCCATTAAATAAACTCCAGGTGTAGACCGACCCCAACGCTAACTGGGTGATCACGGTGCCAATCAGCGTCAGCGTGCGTTGACGAGCGTATAGCCGGGATATTGCCGTATTCATTGTCATTTCTCCCCTGCGGGAATGCGGAAATTAGGCTCAGCATAAGCCGCCCTCGCGCGGGCGCGACGACAAAGGGCATAAAGGGCAGCGGGGGCGGCATGAAATGCCGCAGACAGGGAATGAATGGCGCGCGCAGGCAAAAAGCATGTCATTTATGGCACAGCCGTTACGCTTGGTTAATAGGTGTAACCTAATGTGATAAGCGCACCGATCCGCCTGCAACATGGCGATTTTTTTGCCAGGCTGTACATTCACTCAACAGGAGGAAATATGAAAGACCGAGCATATGAATCCATGTCCAGCGGAGACGAAGTGTGTTGCATCATCGGTCAGGCGGTGGTCGAGTTAAGCGACGAGCATCAGCCTGTCAATAAAGCAACGCTGGCGCACAAGCTCCTGGCAATGGCCGATCGCGACACCGACGATGAACGTGTCCTACTTTATTGGATTGCCCGAAAAGCGGTGAATAAACCGCACCAGCTTGATATCGGCGTCCAAGGCTGGCGTTAGTCGCGCCGCGAGCGGGCAGGGTGCCCGCTCTTGCTTTTTTCAGGCTGTCTGCGAGCGGTAAACGCGCGGCCAGCGTATAAACATCACCCCGTTGCCTGCCAATATCATGACCAACCCGACAATCGCATTGGTGTGCCACGTATAGCCTTCGTAAAACGTGGAGAGCGTGAGTGCCACGAGGGGAAACAGCAGCGTACTGTACGCGGCTTGGCTGGCACCGATGCGGCCTACCAGCGTGAAATACGCCCCGAAGCCGATGACCGATCCAAAGAGGGCTAAATAGCTCAGCGCGCCCACCCACTGCACATTCCAGGACGGCGTCAGCGCCTCACCACGTACCCATGCCAGCACGCCCATCATCAGTGCGCCATAGAGCATGGCATAGCTGTTGGTGGTTAAAATGTCGCGCCGCTGTCGCTGATGGCGTGTCGCAATCATATTGCCGAGGGAAAAACCCAGTGTGCCGAGCGCACTCAGCCCAACGCCCCACAACAGATGGGGATGGCTGTCGGCGGTTTGGATATCGTGCCAAAACAGGGCGATCATGCCGCCCAATCCCAATACGCTAGCGGGCAGCAAGCGGAAAGAAGGGCGCTGACGGAAAAAAATCCAGCTGTTGAGGGCGTTATACAGTACCGCCATGGAAAAGATTACGGATTCCAGCCCCGTACTAATCCACGCCGCCGCATGATAAAAACAGACGAAATTAAAGCCAAATACGCAGCAGCCCTGGAGTAAGCAAAACGCGTGGTCGCGTCGGGTAAGCGTATGCAGCCGCTTCACCAGACTCAGCACCAGCAGCATCACCAAGGCGGCCATTAGAAAGCGCCAGAACACCGCCGTCAGCACCGGGGTTTGTGCGGCCGTCTGCTGAAGAAAAATTGCAATCCAGGTGGTGCCCCAGATCAGCACCACTGCAAGGTATAACACGCCATTCATTGCACAGGCTCCGTGATGAATTGAACCGACAGGATGGCGCAATCATGCCGACGCTCGCTTGCACGGCGTTGCGCGGCAGTTGCAAATTCTTGCGCTTTTTTTTCTCTGCGTCGCCCGCGGGCTGTTCTCTGAACGGCCCTGCCCGTAAACTGCAGTGATGAATACGGTGAAAAATAGCGAATGATGCCTGAATACCAGACCTTTACGATGCTTCAGCGCCACAAAGCGCAGCTGCGTGACAGCGTGCAGCTGTCTGGCGGTATCCAGCTCGCCGCTTGGTTTAACAGCGGCGATCGGGTCACTAATCTCAGCAATCACCATACCCTGAGTCTTTACACCGCGGGCGGCTATGACACCTGGCATAAAACGCCGGGTGGCTGGCGTAACGGCGGCGCGCCGGATCGCTTTTGCCTGATGCCATCGGGGGTGGAGTCGACCTGGGATCTGCGCGCCGACCTCGCGTTTGTTCATCTTTACTGCACCGAAGCCCATTTACGGCAGCTGGGCGAGCAGATCTGGGATCGCAGCCCGGCAAGCCTCGCGCTGCACGAGAAAATTTTCGCGGATGATGACCGCATAACGCAGCTTTATCGTCACTTCTTGCTCAGCACCGACTGGCACTCTCCCGCCAACCAGCTCATGCTCAGCAGCGCGTCAACGCTGCTGATGACGCACCTGTTACAGCGCTACAGCACCCAGCAGTGGCAATTGCCTGCGGTTCGTGGCGGACTGGCACCTGCGGTACTGCGCCGGGTGCTGGCGTTTATTGATGCCCACCTCGAGAGCCCGTTAACGCTAATGCAGCTGGCGCAGGAGGCGACGCTCAGCGAATACCATTTTGCGCGCATGTTTCGCCGCAGCGTGGGGGAGGCGCCGCATCAGTATGTGATGCGCCATCGTATGGAAACAGCCCAGCGCCTGCTGCGTACCACCGCACTGCCGCTGACGGAGATTGCGCTGCGCTGCGGATTCCACTCGTCCAGCCATTTCAGCCACCGTTTTCGTCAGCTGCACGGTACGACGCCTTCGGCATGGCGTCAGGCAGGAGGCCATGAGTGATTCCTGAAAGAGGGTAAGACATTTCAGGAGTAGGCTGCGCCTCCTTTATCTCAACCGGAGACGCATCATGCACGCGGCCTCATCTTCCTCTTCTTCAGCAGCTCCTTCTTTCTCTTCCCCATCATCCGCGCGCGCTGCGGCTCCCTCTTCGCACGCAGCGCAGGGAGGACGCTATTGCCAGCAGGTTACGGCCGTCCACAACCGGCAGATTAGCCCGCCGCTCACGGGTGATGTGCGTCATCACGACATGCAGTCATGGCTTACCCATGGGCACTACGCGCCGACATCCGCCGAAGCGGCATGGCGCCCCTCCACTGCCAGCGTTGCGACGTTCAATCTGGCCCCTGAGCAGCGAACGCTAATTGATAAAAATATTCTCTTTATCTGGGTGGGAGGGAATAAAATTGCGCAGAAAAACCTGAACAATATCAAGGTATGCGCAGAGAAAAATCCCGACGCCAGGATCACCGTGTTACTGCACGACACCCGCAGCAGCAGCACGCCGCAATTAATCGCGAAGTCGGGCTTTGCCGAGGTGCTGCCGCGCAACATCACCTGTGTGGATCTCGGCAGAAGTCCGGCGTTAGAGAGTATCCGGCAGAGCGATGTCTGGCCGGTGAGTGAAACGCTGATGCAAGAGTCGCGCTTCTCGCTGGTCTCCGATCTCATGCGCTTTGCCTACAACCGCGTGGAATCGCTGATGTATGTCGATGTGGATGATGCGATAACCTCGCCGATCGACTGGACCAGAGCCTCAGCGGCACCGGATGAGATATTAGTCAGCTCTCCTGCCAGCCTAAAAGAAAGCCCACTTTTTATTCCTACCCGGCCTTATCTGGCGCATAAAGACAACAAAATCATCGAGCAGGTGAGCAAAGAGCAGCTGGCGAATTTCAATCAGCTGCTGAAGATCGATGCGCACGGCTACGGCGGCATGGGCCTCAGCGCGCTGCAATCCTTAATGGATATCGAAGCGACCTGCGGTGCCATTTGCTTTACCGAGGTGTTCCGGCGCTGCGATCCGCGCATTGATACGGTCCTCAAACGTGTTGAGCAGGCGGTTGCAGAAAACAATAGCGAGCTCGCCTTGGATGCCCACACCGTCAGCCTGTTTCCTTTTGCGCCTAACATCCAGATTTGTGACTATCAAGCGGACGCAGATAACTCTTGGGCCGATACGTTTAACTATGACCTCAAGGGTGTGCAGCCGCCGCCAGCCACAGACACACCGCATCTCGCGTGGCTGGTGGAGAATATCCGCCGTACCAGCACGTGGAGCGACGCGCGCTTTGATGTCGTGCCGCTGCTGCTCAATCGGATGCTGGCCGAATCGCCCTATATCGCCTTTGATCGGCTGGTGATTGTGGATAATCAGGGCGCGCTGACCCATTTTTCGGCAGGGCCGCCGGATCTGCAAAATGCGGTGGTACTGCGGCTGGATAACGCTGACGGGGCCGCGCCGCACTATGATGCGGTCTCGCCGCGCGATCCGCGTGGGTATCAGCTGACGCAGCGGAACGGACGCTGGATGCTCGCGCCCGACAGCATCAGGATCACGCCCATTGCCCGCGATGGCCTCTGTTTAACCAATGCGCTTGCTTCTTCCCTCAGCATGGGCGGTGAACGCTTGCGCGCCGAATTTAGCCAGTGGCTGACGCAGCATGACGATATGCAGCAATTTGAGGAGCAACTCGCGATAGCGTCGGCGGTATCCGGCCCGACGGTCGCCGCCGAGATGCGATCAGAGAGTCGTCCACTAACGCGCCATCGCGCCCCAGCGCTAATCGACCGTGAGGTGGCCGCACGCGTGGCACCGATCTCCGCGCCGATTGTGCCGTCAAGCACCGCCACCCCGAACACACCGCTCTCCGCACCGCAGTTGGCGGCCATCACCGAGCATCTCGTTGCCCTGATTGACACGCATCGCCTAACGGATTTGTTGGCGTCACTCACCGCCACCACCGCGCTGCCAGCGCCTCAGCAGCGCGAGGTGGCGTTGGCGATACTGCCTGCGCTGGTGCAGCAAATGGATAAACAGGATACGCGTCGACACCCAGGCGGGGCCAACGTGGCGGCGGTGTCGCACCTGCTGGACGTTCTGACCAACACGCAGGCGCTCGCCGCCGATCAGGGCGACGCGCAGCTTGCCAGCCTGCTGTTTACGCCGCAGCAAAACGGTAAACATGTGGCTGAAACCCTAGCGCCCTGGCTGCCGTTCCCGGATGTGAAGAGGGTTGGCGAGCAGCTGTTGCATCTCACCCACAGTCTGGCGTCGTTCAAACCCGCTCAGGCGGCAATCCAGACCGGCATTGAGAGGGTGCGCAAACGTCTTAAGCAGCAGGTGGTGGGGGACGACAACGTTAAGCAGGCGCTGTCGGCGTCGTTCAAAGCGGTGGTCAAAGCGGTAAAAAGGGGTCAAGCGGCAACGCTGCGTAGGGTTCCGCCCGCGCTGCCGTTAACGGATGCTCTGCCGCGCCTGATGGCGGCGGGTGAGGCCCACGTCAAGCGTGAAGCGCGACAAAAGCAGGTATTGCAGGCGCAGCAGGCGGTCGTTAATACGCCGGCCTATCAGCGGCAGGAACAGATTTTCGCCCGGCTAAGATCCGAGGCGGAAGACAAGCAGGCGCGTCACCAGCAACACAGTCAGGCCATGCTGTCGTATAGCCTGAGCAAAACCGATGAAGCCAATGTGGCCGCCGCCGTCAGAAAAGCCGCTAAGCAAACGGCAGAAGTGGCCAACGTGCAGGCGCGCGTGCGGGACGAGGCGCGCGTCCAGCAGCGCAGACAAGCGCTCTTAGCGGAGTCGCGCGCGCAAGGTGCTGCCACGGTGCAGCAGATGCTGGCCATTGACGCGGCCCGGCGCGCACCTGAACCGCAGCGGGCGCTGACGCAGCACGCCGATCACACCCCGCAGGCGTCGCTGACCGCCGCGGAGTCAGCCCGCGCGCTCACCGCACCGCCCGCGTCATCTGCGCTGATGCCTTATGACGCACGCGCAAAACTGGGCGTTGCGGTGAAAACCGTGACCGGCCGCTACATTCCGGCCTTGCTCACCCTGAGCGGTAAAAACGTGGTGATTGAATCCGACGCCGCCCGCGCCGCGCCGGGGATCCACACCTTTACGCAGATAAAGAATGCCGCTGCAGAGGGCAGTCAGATGTGGTTGAACGGACCGGATGGCGGCAAGATCAAAGTCAGTGGCGAACTGGATCGCGTGGCGTTACAAACCCGCGCTGGGCACATCGATCTCCGCGCGCAGGCCTGGCAAGGTAACACGGCGGTGCTGGCCTCAGACAAGGGCATGCTCAGAACGCGTCTTGATCAGACGGCGACCGCCATCAACGCGCGTGATATGGCGGCGTTTAATCGAGAAAAGGAACAAAAAAATGTGCAGCGGGTGCGTGAGGCGCGTGCCCACCTTCAGCAGGCGAGTCAAGCCGCTGCAGCTTTTGCCCAGCCACGTACCGTGGCAAACCCACCCGCACCCGCCGCGCCGCGCCAGTTTGCCGCAGACATCAAAACCGCCGCGCCCGTCTCCAAACGCAGCGCAGGTAACCGCGACAGTAAAGTGGGGAATGCGGTCAATACGCCCTATCCGCCGTCTCGCCGCCCCTCGCCGGTATTCGCGCCCTTTACTCCGCTGACCTTACGTGAACTGCTGGCGCGCGCGGAAGCGCAGCTGGGATCGCAGGCGCAGCAATGACCGAAAAGCGGAGATAGGGAGTCGCAGGTCGTCGCGGTGGCGGCCTGTGTTTTTTTAAAGAGGTCAGGAAGCGGGGCGGAGAAGGTCTGGTAACGCTGGTGTCCCCTGAAGGAATCGAACCTTCAACTAGCCCTTAGGAGGGGCTCGTTATATCCATTTAACTAAGGGGACGCGGCGCACAGTATAGCGCACCGCCCGGCAAAACTTAACTATAAAGCGCGTGTTTGCTCAACTTATCAGCAATTTAGTTGCGCTTCTGCTGCTTCTCTTTGCGTTTTTGACTGGATCGCTTTGAATGTTATTTGCAAAAAAACAGGGTCATTTTAGATCACTCTGTTTGCGATTCTGCATTTGGCTTCGGAAATTGATGAAACGTTGAGCGCCAGAAAAATGTGTGGCGGTTGAGCAGTTGTGTTTTATGTCAGCCAGAAAGGGTGTTTCAAAGATGCGCAATGCTGGCAGGTAATGTACGTCCGCTATGCGCGAAAAGCGGACATTCACAGTTTTCTATGATAGAGACAGACTTGTAACGCAGTCGCGTTTAAGCAACAGGAGCTGACAATCTCATGATTTTAAGTGCTAATCACGTCGGTTTTTCAGTGAAAGATATTGAGGACTCGTTATTCGTTTGGACTCACATTCTTGGCGGAAAGTTATTACGCGAAGGAAAAATGTCTGGACCTATTATTGATGAAGTAACAGGCGCCAGGGGAGCTGATGTACGCATGGCTTTGCTTGAGCTGGCTGGCATTAAGATTGAATTACTGCAATACGATAACATTCAACAGCCCGAAGCGCCTTCAGCCCCCTACATCCCAGGCTACGCGCATCTTGCGTTTATGGTCGAGGATCTTGATACACTGTTAAGCAAGATATCGGACTATGGCTGGAAGACGCCAGGGAGACCTCAAACAGTCTTGTCAGGACCCATGCAGGGAACCAGAGTGATATATGTACAAAGCCCCGATGGGCAGACGCTTGAATTGATGGAAAGTGGGCGATGAAGAACATACGTTATGACCTGCTACGTCCTTATCAGTGATTTTTGCGAAGTCCGCTTTTGTCACACAGCATACGGTCGCGCTAACGGCCCTCTTTGAGCGCACAGTCGTAGTCCGCAGCAGTATACCTTTCACACCGCACACGCTTTAACAAACGGATATAACGCTCAGGCTAAGCCTGAGCCGGAAGCCGTCACACACTACGTTCAGACCCGTATTTCATCGCCTCCGACTTCTTGCGATTTGGCGGTCCTGCAAACGTATTTCATACAACTGAAAAGAGCGGCAAAACGGGGCTTGTTCATTTCATTGGCGGATAGGCCATTGGATACACTCATAATACGTCTGAACGGAGCCTTTGCCAGTGAGAAAGTTGCGCCTTCGCACCCTGCTGATTTTCCTCGCTGTCGGAGGAATCGTCATGACCTCCTGCCTGATCCTGGGGGCACTGCTGATTTTTCAGAAAAACAATATTGAAGACAGCCTGCTTGAAAGCAACATTGCCTATGCCCGCAAGCTGGCAGAAACCACGGACTTCTTCCTGACCATGGCGCAGAAAGAACTTTTATGGAGCGCTACGCAGATCCGGGACCTCGCCGATGAAGACCTACTCGGACGCGAAACAGAGCGACTGCGACGCCAGTCCGGTCTCTTTAATTCTGTTGCAGTGGTTGACCGTAACGCCACAATAGTGGCTATCTCGCCGGCCGATAGGGCTCTCACGGGCAGGGCGGTTACTTCCGATGTCAGCCGCCGCGCAATCCTCTCGCAGAAGCCCTTCATTTCATCGCCTTTTACGACTGTCACAGGCAATTATGTGGTGTTCATCTCGCAGCCTTTACGGTCCCGGGACGGTCACTATCTCGGCTATATCGGCGGTACGATATATCTCAAAAAACAAGGTATGTTCAGCGACCTCATCGGCCAGCACACCAACGGGAAACATACGCTTGTCAGCATTGTCACCCGCAGTGGGCTGATAATCTACAGTAATGATCCTGCGCTGGTCGGCAGACAGGTCCCTATGAACGAGAGCCTTATCAGGCAGGTTGCCACGACCGACAGCGGTCGCCTGATTGTGAACGCCGGCGGTAAGCAGTTTCTTAACGGGTATGCCGCCGTACACGTCACAGACTGGAACATCTACATCGCCGGTACGGGTGAAACGGTGAAAAACATACTCGCTTCAACGGTGCGTAAAGCGTTCTGGTTCCTGCTGATTATCATTGTCCTGAACGCCGTGGTGGTGGCATTTCTTGCCGGCCTGTTAGCTTCACCGCTGGAAAAGCTCGCAGCCAGGGTGCGTGACGATGGCAGCGAGGTAGAGCCTTCTTCGCTGGATTCCGTTAAAGGCTGGTATCACGAAGCCGAACAGCTCAGGGAAGCCATCCAGACGCACCGGCACGCAGTAGCCGGTCATCTTGCCGAGTTGCATGACGACGCCATTACTGATCCGCTGACCGGCCTGCTGAACCGCCGTGGCTTCAGCATACTGGTCACAAAGTGGAGCGAGTTAAGGGAACTTTGCGTGGTAGCTGTGGATATCGACCACTTTAAAAAAGTGAATGACCGGTTTGGCCACGATGCTGGGGATGCGGTGCTGAAACAGGTCGCCGCGCTTCTTCGTCATGCAGGCCGCACCGGTGATGTCGTCAGCCGTTTTGGCGGTGAGGAATTCATTGTGCTGCTGCCGCTGACCTCACTGGCTGATGCGGCCCGCTTCGCAGAGCGTCTGCGCAGTACCGTGGCGTCCGAAACGTTTTTATACACAGGTGAAATGACAGTCTCTGCAGGCGTCGCGAGCCTGAGCGACGACGAAAAGGACTGGGATTCCCTGCTGAACCGGGCAGATAAAGCGCTGTATGAGGCAAAAAAAGGCGGCCGGAACGCCGTTGTTGTGGCCGATGGCCAAGGGGTCAGCCGGTACAACTCTGCTGAGTAAGCGAATGTGGCGAGCTCAATAGTCATCGCGCATGAGCGCGCGCAGCAAGAAGTGAAACTTGTAAGACGCTAACCCCTTAACGCCGCACATCGCGAAACGTTTGATTATCATCTCATGCTGGAACACCTGTTCGTTCAACGTTTACCCATGAACTTCACTTCAGCATGTTTAGCAGTAAGAGTTTGAAGAAAAAAGGATGTACGGGGTGCATACCTGTTTGCGTATCAACTCTTAATTATTTTGGTTTTTAAGTAATTAAAACAATTCATTATAACCCTACCTTAACTCAGAGGACGCGGCGCGCCGTCTAGCGCGCCGCCTGGCAAAACGTAACGATAAAGCGCGTGCTTGCGCAACGTATCAGCAATTTAGTCGCGCTTCTGCTGCTTCTCTTTGCGTTTTTGATCGGCACGCGCTTTGGCTTTGGCGGTCTCGCTCATGTCGTTGCGGATCTGCGCGTGGCTGATCAGGGCGAAAATCAGCGTCCCGCCGGTGATATTGCCCAACAGCGTTGGCAGGGCGAAAGGCCATAAAAAGTCCTGCCACGGCAGCGTCCCGGCAAACACCAAATACAGCACCTCCACCGATCCCACCACGATATGGGCCAAATCGCCCAGCGCGACCAGCCAGGTCATCATCACGATCACCACAATTTTGGCCCCGCCGGCATACGGGAACATCCACACCATGGTGGCGATAATCCAGCCGGAAATCACCGCATTCGCAAACATTTCGCCCGGCGTATGCGCCATCACCTTTTCGCTGATAGAGGTAAACGCCTGGCGCGTGGCGTCATCAAAAATCGGCATATGGTTAAACGCGAGCGCACCCAGCGCGGTGCCGATCATATTGCCTGCCAGCACCACGCCCCACAGCCGCAGCAGCAGCGCGAAGTTACTGCCGGTGGGTTTATGCATAATCGGCAATACGGCCGTAACGGTGTTTTCCGTAAACAGCTGCTGGCGCGCCATAATGACGATCACGAAACCGAAGGTATAACCCAGGTTTTCCAGGAGAAACGCACCCGGCACGCCCTCCAGATGCACGTGAAAAATGCCTTTGGCCATCAGCGAGGCGCTCATTGACAATCCGGCGGCAATGGCAGACCACAGCAGCGCCATGCCGTCACGCTCCAGCTCTTTCTCACCGTCCTGACGAATCTCTTCATGGATAGCCGCCGCGCGCGAGGGCAGGGCATCTTCATCCACTTCAATTTCAGTGCCTTTTTCCTTCTCTTCGCTCTCTACGTCATTGTCATCTTGGGCATGGGACGGCGATGGGGTCATATTTCCTCCGGTGATAATGCCAATGCGTAATAAGCGTAGACGGTTTTATGCGGGGCGAAACGCGGCGGTCGCGCAAAAATAAAAGTAACAAAATTTTAACCTCACCCGCTGCGGACGCGGTTTTGCCGTGAAATACGCACGATTGCTCAAATTTGGTGAAATGAGAGCTGTCTCACAGACTTCGGCCCACAGATTCCTTGTGGTATTATCCCGGCCTCATTTACTGGCTGCGACTCCCTCTTTCATGCTCGATATCCTCAATCTCACCTGCGTCCGCGATGAGCGAACCCTGTTTCAGGGGCTGAGTTTTTGCGTGCTGCCGGGCGATATCGTGCAAATTGAAGGCCCGAACGGTGCGGGAAAAACCTCCCTGCTACGCCTGCTGGCGGGGCTGAGCCGTGCTGACACCGGCGACATTCGGTGGCAGGGAGAAGCGATTGATCAGCAGCGGCAGCGCTGGCAGCAAAACCTGCTGTATCTCGGCCATCAACCGGGCGTCAAAACCGCGCTCTCCGCGCTGGAAAATCTCCAGTTCTGGTACGGCCGCGGCGATGACGCGCGCCTGTTTAGCGCGCTGGAGCAGGTCGATCTGCTGGGGTACGAAGAGATGCCGGTCGCGCAGCTTTCTGCCGGTCAGCAGCGTCGTGTGGCGCTGGCGCGTCTGTGGCTGGCGTCGTCGCCCGTGTGGATTCTTGATGAGCCGCTCACCGCCATTGATAAAGCCGGCGTCGTGACGCTGGCGGCGCGCTTCGCCCGGCATGCGGATAACGGCGGAGCCGTGATCCTCACCACGCATCAGGATCTGCCCGACGCGGGCAACCGCGTGCGCAAGATTCGGCTCGGCGCGGAGGCTCAGCCATGTTAGGACGCGTGATTCAGCGCGAAGTCAAAATCGCCTTTCGCAGCGGGGCGGAAGTGGTGAATCCACTGTGGTTTTTTCTGATCGTCATTACGCTGTTTCCGCTTGGCATTGGCCCGGAGCCGCAGCAGCTGGCGCGTATCGCGCCGGGCGTGATTTGGGTTGCCGCACTGCTGGCCTCGCTGCTGGCGTTAGAACGCCTGTTCCGCGACGATTTTCTCGACGGATCGCTGGAGCAACTGCTGCTGCTGCCTACGCCGCTGCCGGTGACGGTATTGGGCAAAGTGATCGCCCACTGGCTGATCACCGGACTGCCGCTGATTATCCTGTCACCGCTGGCGGCGCTGCTGCTATCGCTGGATATGGCCAGCTGGCGCGCGATGGCGCTGACGCTGCTGCTCGGCACGCCCACGCTAAGTTTTCTCGGTGCGATTGGCACGGGGTTAACGGTAGGACTGCGGCGCGGCGGCGTGCTGCTCAGCCTGCTGGTGTTACCGCTGTCGATCCCGGTACTGATTTTTGCCACGGCGGCCATCAACGCTGCCGCGCAGGGGCTGCCGATTGGCGGTTATTTGGCGGTGCTGGGTGCCATGCTGGCAGTCAGCGCCACGCTCTCGCCGTTCGCAACGGCCGCAGCGCTGCGCATCAGCCTGCACTAACCATGGCCGCCGCGCGGCCAGAATTTGATCTCCTTTTAGGGTGAGCAACACATGTGGAAATGGGTAAACCAGTGGGCAAAGCCGGAGCGGCTTTATCACCTGTGCGGACGTTTGCTACCGCCAATTGCCGTGGCGGGGCTCGCCGCGCTGCTGCTGGGCTGGGGCTGGGGTTTTGGCTTTGCCCCTGCGGATTATCAGCAGGGAAACAGTTACCGCATTATGTACATTCACGTGCCCGCAGCGATGTGGTCGATGGGCATTTATGCTGCAATGGCGATAGCCGCATTCACCGGACTGGTGTGGCAGATGAAAATGGCCGATCTGGTAGCGGCGGCCATGGCGCCCATCGGGGCCGTCTTTACTTTTATCGCGCTGGTGACCGGTTCTGCCTGGGGCAAACCCATGTGGGGCACCTGGTGGATTTGGGATGCGCGGCTGACCTCGGAACTGGTGCTGCTGTTTCTCTACCTGGGCGCGATCGCGCTCTATCAGTCGTTCGAGGATCGCCGCACCGCCGGGCGTGCCGCCGGTATTCTGATTCTGGTCGGCGTGGTCAATCTGCCTATTATTCACTTCTCGGTAGCGTGGTGGAATACCCTGCACCAGGGCTCATCCGGGCTGCTGCAACAGGCGATTGCCCCAAGCATGCGCACGCCGCTGCGCTGGGCGATCCTCGGGTATCTGCTGGTGTTTGTATCGCTGACGCTGATGCGTCTACGTAATCTGATTCTGTTTACTGAACGTCACCGCCCGTGGGTCAGCGACGTGGCTCAGGGAGGGCGCAAAGCATGACGCCGGCATTTACATCATGGCAGGCTTTTTTCGCAATGGGCGGCTATGCCTTTTACGTCTGGCTTGCCGTCGCGATGACGCTGATCGCGCTGGTAAGCTTGCTGCTGCACACCGTGGTGCAGCGGCGCCGCATACTGGCTGAGGTGCGGATGCGCCACGCCCGCGAGCACCGTATGCGCACGGCACGGCAGCAACAAGCCGCGCGCAGCGCCGGGGAGGCGGGATGAACCTTCGTCGTCGTAACCGCCTTGTGGCCGTGATTGCTATTCTCCTGGGCTTAGGTTTGGCCACCGCGCTGGTGATGTATGCGCTGCGCGCCAATATCGATCTGTTCTATACGCCCGGCGAGATCCTCTATGGCAAAGGAGACGCGCAGGAGAAGCCGGAGGCAGGGCAGCGTTTACGCGTGGGCGGTGTAGTGATGCCGGGCAGCGTGCGGCGCGATCCCACGTCGCTGGCGGTGACGTTTAAGCTGTACGACGCCCGCGGCGTGGTCAGCGTGAGCTACGAAGGCATCCTGCCGGATCTGTTTCGAGAGGGACAGGGCGTGGTCGCGCAGGGCGTCCTGGCCGCGGGTAATCGGGTCATGGCGCAAGAAGTGCTGGCCAAACACGACGAAAACTACACGCCGCCAGAAATTGAGGATGCGATGAAAAAACCTCAAAGGGGCGCGGCGGTATCCAATACGCAGGGAGGGCCGCGCTCATGATGCCGGAAATAGGCACGTTTCTGCTCTGTCTGGCGCTGGGGCTGGCGCTGTTGCTGAGCATCTATCCGCTGTGGGGCGCGGCACGCGGTGATGGCCGACTGATGGCCACGGCACGGCCGCTGGCGTGGGGATTGTTTGCCTGTATTGCCGCCGCGTTTCTGGTGCTGGTGCATGCTTTCATCGTCACGGACTTTACCGTGGCGTACGTCGCCAACAACGCTAACACCCTGCTGCCGGTGTACTACCGCATTGCCGCAACCTGGGGCGCGCATGAAGGCTCGCTGCTGCTGTGGGTGCTGCTGTTAAGTACCTGGACGGTGGCCGTGGCGAAATTTAGCCGCGGGATGCCGCAGGATGCGCTGGCGCGCGTGCTGGCGGTGATGGGCATGATCACCTTTGGCTTCCTGCTGTTTATTTTGCTTACTTCCAATCCCTTTACCCGCACGCTGCCGGACTTTCCCGTTGAGGGACGCGATCTGAACCCGATGCTGCAGGATATTGGGCTGATCTTCCATCCGCCGCTGCTCTATATGGGCTACGTGGGCTTTTCCGTAGCATTTGCGTTTGCTATCGCCTCGCTGATGACCGGGCGCCTGGATACCGCCTGGGCGCGCTGGTCGCGTCCATGGACCACGGCGGCGTGGATTTTCCTCACCATCGGTATCGTGCTGGGTTCGGCATGGGCTTACTACGAGCTGGGCTGGGGCGGCTGGTGGTTTTGGGACCCGGTGGAAAATGCCTCCTTTATGCCGTGGCTGGCGGGCACGGCCCTGATGCATTCGCTGGCGGTCACGGAAAAGCGCGGCAGCTTCAAATCCTGGACAGTGCTGCTGGCGATTACCGCCTTTTCACTCAGCCTGTTAGGCACGTTTTTAGTGCGTTCCGGGGTATTGGTCTCCGTGCACGCGTTTGCGTCCGATCCGGCACGCGGCATGTTTATCCTGGCGTTTCTGATCATCGTGATCGGCAGTTCGCTGCTGCTTTACGCCCTTAAAGGCGGCCAGGTACGCAGCCGGGTACAGAATCAGGCCTGGTCACGCGAGTCCTTCCTGCTTGGCAATAACGTGCTGCTGATTGCTGCGATGCTGGTGGTGCTGCTGGGGACGCTATTGCCGCTGGTGCATAAGCAGCTGGGTCTCGGCACCATTTCCGTCGGTGAACCTTTCTTTAATACGCTTTTTACGTGGTTGATGGCGCCGCTGGCGCTGCTGCTGGGTATCGGGCCCTTGGTGCGCTGGCGGCGTGATGAGCCGCAGAAATTAGTGCGCCGTTTGGGCGTGGCGCTGGTGGTCACGCTGCTGCTGTCCGTGACGCTGCCGTGGCTATTGCAAGATCGCATTGAGGCCATGACGGTTATTGGCTTGCTGATGGCGGTATGGGTGACAGTGCTGACGCTGATGGAGCTGCACGAGCGTGCCACCCATCGCCACTCGCTGCTTAAGGGGTTACGTCATCTCTCGCGTAGCCACTGGGGCATGGTGCTTGGCCACCTCGGCGTGGCGGTAACGGTGGTGGGCATCGCCTTCAGTACGCAATATAGCGTTGAGCGCGATGTGCGCATGAAGGCCGGCGACACGCTGGATATCCACGACTATCACTTTGTTTTTCGCGACGTGCATGACCTCCAGGGCCCGAACTACAGCGGCGGCGTCGCGCTGATTGATGTCACGCGAAACGGTAAGCCGGAAGCGGAACTGCGTGCGGAAAAACGGTTTTACACTGCGGCCCGCACCATGATGACCGAGGCGGCAATCAGCGGCGGCTTCACGCGCGATCTCTACGCTGCGTTGGGCGAGGAGCTGGATGATGGCGCGTGGGCGGTGCGTATTTATTACAAACCCTTTGTGCGTTGGATCTGGTTTGGCGGCGTATTTATGGCGCTGGGCGGGCTGCTGTGTCTGCTCGATCCGCGCTATCGCGCCCGCAAGAAAACGCCGCAGGAGGCGCAGGCATGAAGAAGATGCTGTATATCCCGTTGATCCTGTTTTTGCTGCTCGCGGCGGCGCTGCTGTGGCAGCTGACGCGCAACGCGGAGGGGGACGATCCCACGCGGCTGGAGTCTGCGCTGATCGGGAAACCGGTGCCGCGCTTCACGCTTGAAGCACTGGATCAGCCCGGAAAAATTTACGATCAGCAGGTGCTCACGAACGGTAAACCGATCCTGCTTAACGTGTGGGCGACCTGGTGTCCAACCTGCCGCGCAGAGCATCAGTATCTCAATTCGCTGGCAGAGCAAGGCATTCGCGTGGTGGGGCTGAACTATAAAGATGATCGCACCAAAGCGGTCACCTGGCTCAACACGCTCGGGAATCCTTATGCCTTGAGCCTGTACGACGGTGACGGCATGTTAGGACTCGATCTGGGCGTTTACGGCGCGCCAGAGACCTTCTTGATCGATGGACAGGGCATTATCCGTTATCGCCATGCGGGGGACCTGAACGCTCGCGTGTGGCGTGAAGAGGTGAAACCGCTGTGGGACAAATACAGTCGGGGAGCGGGCGTATGAAACGGCTCATGCTCCTCTTGGTGGGGATGATGCTCAGTGCGTCTGTCTGGGCGGCGATTGACACCTTATCTTTCGATTCGCCGCAGCAGGAAGCGCAGTACCGCGATCTGACCGCCTCGCTGCGCTGCCCGAAGTGCCAGAACAACAGTATTGCCGACTCCAACGCCATGATTGCCGCCGACATGCGCAAAAAGGTCTATACGCTGATGAAGCAGGGCCAGAGCCGACAGCAAATCATCGATTACATGGTGGCACGCTACGGCAATTTCGTGACGTATGCGCCGCCTGTCACGCCATCTACCGTGATTTTGTGGGCCGGTCCAGCGATCTTTGTGGTGCTGGGTGCGCTGGTGATCATTCTGCGCAGCCGTCGCAACAGCGCGAGTCACGCGCTTGATACGCGCGAACAGCAGCGGCTGGCGGCCATTCTTAAACGTGACGGGAAGTCGTAATGTCGCAATTTCTTATTACCGTAATCGTTTTGCTGGCCGCCGCGCTGACGCTGTTTCTCGCTGCAGGCTGGCGTCAGCGCGCTGCGCACCCAGACGATCGCGATCGCCTGAACACCGCCTTTTACCAGCAGCGTCTGCGCGAGCTGACGCGCGATGAAGAAGAGGGCGTGGTCGGTGAACGCGACGAAATGGTACGCGAATTACAGCATACGCTGCTGGCTGACGTACCCGATCGTGACGCCGTCAACGCGCGGCCTACGCGCCGTTGGGTGCTGCTCCCTGGCGCCCTGGTGCTGGTGGTGCTGAGTCTCGGCATGTATCTGCACGTCGGCGGCGTAACGCAGTTCGCCAGCTGGAAAAGCGTACAGGATGCTTATCCGGCACTGCGCGCGCGCCTGATGGATCCGCATGCTCAGCCGCTGAGCATGGAGGAACTGGCGCGGCTGGAGCTGGGTCTGCGCAGCGCGCTGCAGGACACGCCCCGCGATCTCACTGGCTGGACGATGCTCGGGCGCTTGGGCATGGTGCTCAACAACGCCACGCTCGCCAGTCAGGCTTTTGAACGTGCGCTGCAGCTAAGCCCTAACGATGCGGCGCTGCAGCAGGATTATGCGGAAGTGTTAACCCGCTCCAGCGATCCGCAGGATAACCGCCAGGCCAGCGTGGTGCTTAAGGCGCTCGAGGCGCGCGATCCGCACGATCTGCGCACGCTGGGTTTGCTTGCGTATAACGCCTTTACGTTGCAGCAGTATGCGGTGGCCATCACCACGTGGCAAAGGATGCTAACAGACCTTCCGGCAGGCGATAAACGCATTACACTGATTGAGCGCAGTATCGAACAGGCGAAAACCGATGCCGGCGAGCAGACGCGTTCGCTGGCGTTGTCGGTGCGCTTAGCGCCGCAGGCAGAAAAAATGTTACCGCCGGGCGGAGTGTTGTATATTTCTGTGTCTGACGGTGTATCACCGGTGCCGGTGGCGGTTAAACGTTTACCACTCAGTCACTTTCCGCTCTCGCTTACGCTGGATGACAGCAATACCATGATGCCCGATCGCCTGCTGTCGGCGCAGCATCAGGTGCAGGTGAGGGCACGCATTTCGCGCGACGGCAGCGCCAATCCGCAGCCAGGCGACTGGTTTGGTTTGAGCGCGGTTACGCCGTGGGACGGGCAGCAACCACTGGCTGTGGACATTAATCAACAGCAGCCCTGAAGTGATACCTTCTTTGTTTGCACAGGGAGAGAACAATGAATATTCGCCTGACCGGTCTGGCGCTGGCTAGCGTACTGCTGGTGGGATGCGCCAGCTCCAAACCAGCTGATGACGCCGAACCCGCCCAGCGCAGCGATCCGCTGGAAGGCTTCAACCGCACCATGTTTAACTTCAACTATGGCGTGCTGGATCCCTATGTGCTGCGGCCGGTGGCGGTGGCGTGGCGCGACTACGTGCCGGCGCCCGCTCGCGGCAGTCTGAGCAATTTCCTGTCCAACCTGGATGAGCCAGCCAGTATGCTGAATGCCATTCTGGTGGGGGAACCGCGCCAGGCAGGCGTGCATTTTACGCGCTTTTTCCTCAACAGCGTGTTGGGCTTAGGCGGCTTTATCGACGTGGCGGGAAGGGCCAACCCGCAGCTGGCACGAGAAGTGCCGCATCACTTTGGCAGTACGCTGGGCCACTATGGCGTGGGCTATGGACCTTACGTGGTGCTGCCGGGCTACGGCAGCTTTACTGTGCGACAGGACGGCGGCGACTATGTCGATACGCTCTATCCGGTGCTGAGCTGGCTGACCTGGCCGATGTCAATCGGCAAGTGGACGCTGGAAGGGGTAGAGACGCGTGCGCAGCTGCTGGATTCCGATGCGATTTTGCGTCAGCAGGCGGATCCTTACGCCTTCATTCGTAATGCGTACTTCCAACGCAATGACTTTATTGCTAACGGCGGCAAACTGAAGCCCGAAGAAAACCCTAACGCCAGCGCGATTCAGGACGACTTAAAAGAGATCGACGCGCAATAAGCCCGGGCGCGGGGTATACGACAATAAAAAACGGCGACCCTGTGGTCGCCGTTTTTTTATGCCTGCTGCATCAGAATTTGTAGTTGAAGTTGGCGCCGTAGAGCCAGGCTTTCCCTTCTGAATTGAAGGTATAGGTGCCTTCTTGTACGGTGACTTTCTGACCGTGCATATAGGAAACGCCCACATCCACCGACGCATCATCGTTAAATGCGTAAGAGGCACCGGCGCTCAGCCACAGACGATCCTGGTCCGGAATCGAGATAGAGCGCTTTTCGGCTGGAACCGGGCTATCGTCAAAGGCGATACCGGTGCGGAACGTCCAGTTCGCATCATAGGTGTAGGTGGTGCCCAGCGCGATGCGATACGCATCGTGATAGCTTTCATCTTTATAGAACAGCTGCTGTCCGTTGCTGCCGGTGGCTTTCAGCTCCTGGAACTGGCTCCAGCTGGTGTACGCCAGGCTGTAGTGTACCGCCCACTGCGGCGCCACTTTATGCCAGCCAGACACTTCCCACATCTCTGGCAGGTTCAGGGTCAATGAACCCGGAATTGTGCTGCCATTGGTACCGAACGGCAGGCCCGCCGCCACGGCGCGCGGTGAACCGTTGATGGCGCTTGGGAGATTGCTACGGTATTCGCCGTCAAAGTCCACTTTGACTTCAGAGCGATACGTAAAGCCGAAGCGGTTGTTGTCATCCACTTCATACAAGATACCGGCGTTCCAACCGTAAGCCCACTCGTTACCTTTCAGGCGCGCCATTTGGGTATCTGCAGGCAGTGGCAAACCGGCAATTTGACCGACTTCTCCGGCATAACGCTCAATTTTTGCTTTTGCATACACGGCGTCAAAACCCACGCCGAAGCTGAAGTGTTCGTTTAAACGGTAGGCGGTGCTGAGGTTGACGTTGGCGGTGGTCAGGTCGGTTTTTCCACCTAATCCCCCTGCGGCATAATTATTATTAAATTCCGTGGCAAGGCCATAGTTAGAGGTAACGGATGCACCTACCCACCATTGATCGTTAATGGGCTGTACGTAGTGAATATTCGGCACCCACTGATTCGGGGCAATATTATTCGCGTCAAGGCTGTTGCCGGTGTACTGGCTGCGGCCGCTGATATTCACATCCGGGTCAATGTAAACCGCACCGATCGAGAACGCCGGGCGATCCATCAGCGCCATGGTGGCCGGGTTGCGGCTCGCCGAAGCAGCGGTGTCGCCCATCGCACCTTCACCGGAATAAGCGCGGCCTAATCCAATAGAAGAAAATTCATTGAGTTGAAAGCCTGCGGCGTAAACATGGGAAGAGACAAGCGCCACAGCAGCTGCCACAGCTGACTTTGCAAACAGGTTCTTATGGTTCATGACCACAACCTCATCTTAATTATTTTTAAACGATGTTACGACGCGTAACAAAGGACGGCGGATTGTAGGGACTGATGACAGCGACACATATCAGACCAGTGCGACGAGTATAGGTCCGACCTGTGTATTTGTTGCAATAATGTTTTTTAGATATTTCTAGTTTGATCGACAAAATCAGATCTGCTTAACAAAATCTTGCCACCGTCCTGACGCCATTAAGTCACAAAATTGTCCCTGATCAATTTATTGTGTGATATTCGTGACTTAGCCGGGAAAAGATGGCTGCGCTTTTGCGTCGGGCGTAGACTCCTGTTCAGGGTTTACCCCATCAGAGGAGAGAAGAATGCGAGAAAACGTTACGCCCTGCACAGACACGGCGGCCTGCTGCTGCGTGGAGATTGGCACCGTGATCGACAACAGCGACTGCACCGCCCACTGGTCGGGTCATTTCTCCGACCGCGCGACAGCAGAGGTGATGCTGGCACAGCTAAGCGATCGCGCACAGCGTGCCGCATCGGAGCCCTGCACTGTTCACGCAACCTTTACCGCGCGTGGGACGGGCGTGCAGTTGGACATGGATTTTACGTTTTGCTGCCAGGCGGAGAGCCTGATTTTTCAATTCGGTTTACGCTAACCCTGCCGCTGCCGCACCCCTGTCCGGCAGCCTTCACTGTTTTTCGTGTTTCCCTTCGCACTTTTTTTCTTCCGCTATTGGCGACGCCGAAGTACCTGGTTAACACTGATCAGGTCAGACCTGTTTGGCAATGATGCTGGGGTCATAAATTATTGGTGAATGCAATGAGCAAAGCGCAGCGGCTGCTGACGCGTCAGGGTGAACGTATCGCCATCACGCACGGATTACGCACGCCTTTCGCCCGACAGGCGACAGATTTTCACGGTATCCCCGCGCTGGAGTTAGGCAGAATGGTGGTGTCTGAACTGCTTGCGCGCAGCGCACTTCCCGTTGAGGTCATCGATCAGCTGGTATTTGGTCAGGTCGTACAGATGCCGGAAGCCCCTAATATTGCCCGTGAGATCGTATTGAGCAGTGGATTGAGCGTGCATACTGACGCCTATAGCGTGAGCCGCGCCTGCGCCACGAGCTTTCAGGCGGTGGCCAACGTGGCTGAAAGTCTGATGGCGGGCACCATTAACGTGGGTATTGCAGGGGGCGCGGATTCGTCGTCGGTGCTGCCGATTGGCGTGAGTAAAACGCTGGCGCGCGCGCTGGTTGATTTGAATAAGGCACGGACGTTTAGCCAGAAGGTGGCGATTGTTCGCCGCTTGCGGCCGCGCGATTTGCTGCCGGTGCCGCCCGCAGTGGCAGAATACTCCACCGGTTTACGCATGGGTGACACCGCGGAGCAGATGGCGAAAACCCACGGTATTACGCGCGAAGCGCAAGATGCGCTGGCGCTGCGCTCGCATCAGCAGGCGGCACAGGCATGGCAATCTGGCGTGCTGGCGCAGGAAGTGATGCCCGCCTTTGTCCCGCCGTGGAAAGCGCCGATCGCCCAGGACAACAATATCCGCTTCAACGCCAGCGCGGCCGATTATGCCAAGCTGCGTCCTGCCTTTGACCGTCAGCACGGCTCTGTCACGGCGGCGAACAGTACCCCGCTTACTGATGGCGCAGCGGCGGTGATTCTCATGCGCGAAGGCCGCGCCCGTGAGCTGGGGATCGCGCCGCTGGGCTACCTGCGCAGCTATGCCTTCACCGCCATTGATGTCCGACAAGATATGCTGCTGGGGCCGGCTTACGCCTCACCGTTGGCGCTGGATCGCGCCGGCATTACGCTACAGGATCTCACCTTAATCGACATGCATGAGGCCTTTGCGGCGCAGACGCTGGCCAACCTAAAGATGTTCCACGATGCGCGCTTTGCGCGCGAAGTGCTCAATCGTCCGCATGCGCTCGGCGAGGTAGACGAGGCACGCTTCAACGTGCAGGGCGGCTCTATCGCCTACGGGCATCCCTTTGCGGCCACCGGCGCGCGCATGATCACGCAAACGCTGCATGCGCTGCGCCGCCGCGGCGGCGGGCTGGGGTTGGTCACCGCCTGCGCGGCGGGCGGACTGGGTAGCGCCATGGTTCTGGAGGCTGAATGATGAGCGAGTCTGCATTTACACTGCACGTGCGTCCAGACCACGTCGGCGTGATTACGCTGGATGTACCGGGCGAGAAAATGAATACCCTCAAGGCAGAGTTTGTCACGCAAATCCGCACGGTGCTAAGCGCGGCGCGCAGCCATGCGCAGCTTGCCGGCCTGGTGCTGATTTCTGGCAAACCCGACAGTTTCATTGCGGGTGCAGATATCGCGATGATTGCCGCCTGCCACACGGCGCAGCAGGCGGAAGCGCTGGCGACGCAAGGGCAGGATGTCATGGCGGAGATCGCCGCGCTGCCGTTTCCCGTGGTCGCGGCAATCCACGGCGCCTGCCTGGGCGGTGGGCTTGAGCTGGCGCTGGCGTGCAGCGCGCGCATCTGCACGCTGGATGATAAAACGCGGCTGGGGCTCCCGGAGGTTCAGCTCGGCTTACTGCCCGGCTCGGGCGGAACCCAGCGGCTGCCGCGCCTGATTGGCGTGCAGCAGGCCCTGACGCTCATGCTAAGCGGAAAGCAGCTGCGCGCCCGGCAAGCGCTAAAACTCGGTCTGGTTGATGACGCGGTACCGCAGGCGATCCTGCTGGAAACGGCGGTAGCATGGGTGCATAAAGGAAAGCGTACGCTGCGCACGCTGTCGCGTCGCGATCGCCTGCTGCAAGCGCCAGGCGTGCGTTCGGCGCTGTTTGCGCTGGCAAAGCGCCAGACCGATCAAAAAACACAGGGAAATTATCCCGCCACCGATCGCATTCTGTCTGTGGTACGCACCGGACTTGAGCAGGGCAGCAGGGCAGGGCACGCCGCCGAAGCGCGCGCCTTTGGTGAATTGGCCATGACGCCGCAATCCGCCGCGCTGCGCAGCCTGTTTTTCGCCTCAACGGCTTTGAAAAAAGAGCCTGTTGCAGACGCCGAGCCGCGTGCGCTGACGCACATTGGCCTGCTTGGCGGTGGATTGATGGGCGGGGGAATCGCGAGCGTCACGGCGCTGAATGCGGGATTACCGGTCCGCATCAAAGATATCCATCTGGAGGGCGTGAACCACGCACTGAAATACAGCTGGGATCGCCTTAGTAAAAAAGTGGCCCGCCGCCAGCTTAAGCCTGCTGAACGTCAGCAGCAGATGGCGCGCCTCAGCGGCGGTGTGGATTATCAAGGCTTCCAACAGCGGGATATGGTCATTGAAGCGGTGTTTGAAGACCTGGCGCTTAAGCAGCAGATGGTGGCAGAGATTGAGCACCATTGTCAGCCGCACACCCTTTTTGCCTCTAATACGTCGTCGCTGTCCATTGCGGATATTGCCGCGCAGGCGCAGCGTCCTGAAAACGTCATTGGCCTTCATTACTTTAGTCCGGTAGACAAAATGCCGCTGGTGGAGGTGATTCCCCATGCCGGCACCTCGGCGACTACGTTGGCGACCACGGTGCAGTTTGCGCGACAGCAGGGTAAAACCGCGGTGGTGGTGGCGGACCGCCCCGGCTTCTATGTTAACCGCATCCTCGCGCCTTATATTAATGAGGCCCTGCGCTGCCTGCTGGAAGGTGAGCCCATTGAGCATATCGATCGGGCGCTGGTGGCGTTTGGTTTCCCCGTGGGGCCGCTGCAGTTGCTGGATGAAGTGGGCATTGATGTCGGCAGTAAAATCAGTCCGCTGCTGGAACAGGCTTATGGGGCTCGCTTTCGCGCGCCCGCTGCGGCGGAAAGGCTGCTCGCGAGCGGGCGAAAAGGACGTAAAAATGGTCAGGGTTTTTACCGCTACGATCCCGTCCGCTGGCCGCGTAAACGTCAGGCGGATGCCGCAATCTACTCGTTGCTGAATCTTACGCCGCAGGCTACGCAAAGTGCGCGTCAGATAGCCGAGCGTTGCGTCATGATGATGCTCAATGAGGCGGTGCGGTGCCTGGATGAAAAGGTGATTCGTAGCGCCCGCGACGGCGACATCGCTGCGGTATTTGGCATTGGCTTCCCGCCGTTTCTGGGCGGGCCCTTCCGTGACATTGATCGACTCGGGGCCGCGACGGTGGTGGAAACATTACGCGCGCTAATGCAGCAGCACGGCGAACGTTTTACCCCCTGCGCGGCGCTCATCGTGCAGGCCGAGGGTAAAACGAAATTTTACACTTCGGCACAGACATGAATAGGCGTACAGATTCAGTGGGTTAGATTGGAGGCCGCGCAGAGGCCAAGCGCGGCCCATTCTGCAAGGTGCTTATTTAATAAACAACCGGTTGACTATACTCAATCCATTGGGGTAAAACACACCGTTCATTCGCAGAATGAAGCGTCTGGTGCTGTGGTACCGACGATATCGACAAACAACAGCGGTGCTTTATGCAAGTTTTTATCATGCGTCATGGCGATGCAGCGTTGGAGGCAGCAAGTGATGCGGTTCGTCCGCTTACGATCTGTGGCTGTGACGAATCGCGCCAGATGGCGAGCTGGCTGAATAGCCAGGCGCCGGACATTGACCGGGTGTTAGTTAGCCCTTATCTGCGTGCGCAACAAACGCTCGCCACGGTGCGGGAAGCGCTGAAACTGCCGGAAGGCGAAGAGGTGTTACCCGAGCTGACGCCGGGCGGCGATCCCGGCCAGGTAGCATGCTATCTGCATGCTTTGGCAAGCCAAGGGGTGAAATCGGTCCTGGTGATCTCGCATTTACCGCTGGTGGGCTATCTGGTTTCGGAGCTATGCCACCATGAAACACCGCCGATGTTCGCTACATCTGCCATCGCCTGTGTGAACGTCGAGGATGCGACGCAGGGCAATGGCACGCTGGTATGGCAGGTCAGCCCGTCAAAATTAGCGAAAGCCATTTAACCTTTCCGTGGGCCGCTTCAGCGGCCCTTCCTTTATGATGCTCCCGTTGTCACCCACTCTCAGGGCAGTTCTGGGGGATGCCACTCTTCGACTTCAATCAGCACCAACAGCGCAGCGTCGCCGCCGAACAACTTGGGCGCCTGATGAAACGCCATCACGTGTGGATGCTGGGCCAGCCATAAGGGTGTCTGCTGTTTGAGAATGTGCTTGCCGTGCCCGGTCATGACGCTGGCGCAAAACAGATGCTCGCGACGGCAGGCAGCGATCAATGCACCTAGCTCCTGTTTTGCCTGCTGCTGAGTAAGCCCGTGCAAGTCGAGAAAGATCTCTGGCGTATAGTCGCCGCGGCGTAGCTTTTTGAGTTCATAGTGGCTGACATCGGCGCGCACGTAGCGCATGGGGCCGTCGTTCGACAGCAGGGGCTGGAACTCATCCGAGAAGTAGTGACTATTGTCAGCTTGTTCGGACAGCAGACGCTTTAGCGGCACTTCCCGCGTCTTTACGGCGGGTTTATGGACAATGGTGTCCTGTTTGAGCTTACGCGTCCCGGTCATTAATTGACGAAACAGCGCCTGATCGTCCTGACTGAGCGGCGTTTTTTTATTCATGAATTGGAAGTTATCAGAAATGGCTGGATTCTGCCCCTTACCTTAACGCTAAGCGTCAACAAATGTCAGCTTTTTCACCTCGCTGCGCTGAATTCTTTCGGGCTTCATGGCAAACTATCGGCCGATTGATATTACGGCCTGCGGAGGGCTACGTGGACAAGATTTTCGTCGATGAGGCAGTGAACGAGCTGCACACCATTCAAGATATGCTGCGCTGGGCGGTCAGCCGTTTTACGGCAGCGGGTATTTGGTATGGTCACGGCACGGACAATGCCTGGGACGAAGCCGTCCAACTGGTGCTGCCAACGCTGTGGCTGCCGCTGGATATCCCAGAAGACATGCGCCATGCGCGCCTGACCGCCAGCGAACGGCATCGTGTCGTTGAGCGCGTTATCCGCCGCGTCAATGAGCGCATTCCGGTGGCTTATCTCACCAACAAAGCCTGGTTCTGCGGCCACGAATTCTTTGTGGATGAACGCGTGCTGGTGCCGCGTTCGCCGATTGGCGAGCTGATTGAAAACCGCTTTGCGGGCCTGCTGACCCAGCAGCCGCAGCACATTCTCGATATGTGCACCGGCAGTGGCTGTATCGCTATCGCCTGTGCATATGCATTCCCGGAAGCGGAAGTGGACGCGGTAGACATCTCCAGCGACGCGCTGGCAGTGGCTGAACAAAACATTGAAGCGCACGGCTTGCTGCACCACGTCACGCCGATTCGCGCCGACCTTTTCCGCCAGCTGCCACAGCTGAAATATGACCTGATCGTCACCAACCCACCGTACGTGGATGCAGAAGATATGGACGATCTGCCCGGCGAGTATCGCCACGAGCCTGAACTGGGCCTGGCGGCAGGAAGCGACGGCCTTAAACTGGTGCGCCGTATTCTCGCCTGTGCGCCAGATTACCTCAGCGAGCAAGGCGTGCTGATCTGCGAAGTGGGGAACAGCATGGTGCACATGATGGAGCAGTATCCTGATGTGCCGTTTACCTGGCTGGAGTTTGATAATGGCGGAGACGGCGTGTTCATGCTCACGCGCGAGCAGATTATCGCGGCGCAGCACCATTTCTCTTTCTATAAAGACTAAAAGATAGGGCGAGCGCTCGCCCGCAACATCGCAACAAGGAATCTCCATGGCCGGAAACAGCATCGGACACGTTTTTCGCGTTACCACCTTTGGCGAGTCGCATGGCATTGCGCTTGGCTGCATTGTTGATGGCGTGCCGCCTGGCATCCCGCTGACTGAAGCGGATATTCAGCACGATCTCGATCGCCGTCGTCCCGGCACCTCTCGCTATACCACGCAGCGCCGCGAGCCGGATCAGGTCAAGATCTTGTCCGGCGTATTTGACGGTGTCACCACGGGCACCTCTATCGGTTTGCTGATTGAAAACACCGATCAGCGCTCACAGGATTACGGTGCGATCAAAGATCTGTTCCGGCCCGGACACGCGGACTACACCTACGAACAGAAGTATGGTCTGCGCGACTATCGCGGCGGCGGACGCTCGTCGGCGCGTGAAACTGCCATGCGCGTGGCCGCGGGTGCCATCGCCAAAAAATACCTGCACATGAAGCACGGTATTCAGGTGCGCGGCTATCTGGCGCAGATTGGCGACGTGGCCTGCGAGCTCAAAGACTGGTCCATCGTCGAAGAAAACCCGTTCTTCTGCCCCGATGCGGACAAACTGGACGCCCTGGACGCATTGATGCGCGCGCTGAAAAAAGAGGGCGACTCCATCGGCGCGAAAGTCACCGTGATGGCGGAAAACGTCCCGCCGGGCTTGGGCGAGCCGGTGTTTGATCGCCTTGATGCCGATTTGGCGCATGCGCTAATGAGCATCAATGCGGTAAAAGGCGTGGAGATTGGGGATGGCTTTGCGGTGATCAACCAGCGCGGCAGCCAGCATCGCGATGAGCTGCGCGCCAACGGCTTCCAGAGCAACCATGCCGGCGGTATCCTTGGCGGCATCAGCAGCGGGCAAACCATCAGCGCCAATCTGGCGATGAAGCCCACCTCCAGTATCACCGTGCCGGGCAATACCATCACCCGCACCGGCGAAGAAGTGGAAATGATCACCAAAGGCCGCCACGATCCGTGCGTGGGCATCCGCGCCGTGCCGATTGCCGAAGCGATGATGGCGATCGTGTTGATGGATCACCTGCTGCGCCAGCGTGCGCAAAACGGTGACGTCAACAGCAGCGTGCCACGTTGGTAACGCCCTGATGCGCCGACCACTTATCGCGCTCGCTGCCCTGTTAGGTAGCATGGCCGCCACGGCCGCCACCCCGTGGCAGCAAATTCATCAGCCAATCCCCGGTAGCCCGCAGTCGATTGGCAGCTTCGCCAACGGCTGCATCGTGGGCGCACAGGCATTGCCGCTCAATGCCCCGCATTATCAGGTAATGCGGCAGGATCAGCGCCGCTATTACGGCCATCCCCATCTCATCGCGTTTATTCAACGCCTCAGCCAGCAGGCGCATCAACGGCAGCTGGGGCAGGTACTGATTGGCGACATGGGCATGGCCGCGGGCGGACGTTTCAGTAGCGGGCACGCCAGCCACCAAACCGGCCTGGACGTGGATATCTGGTTGCAGCTGCCGCAAACGCGCTGGACGGCGCAGCAGCTGCTGAAACCGCAGCCGCTGGATTTAGTGGCGCCGGACGATAAGCAGGTCATCACCCGTCATTGGCAGCCGCAAATTGACAGCCTGATTAAGCTGGCAGCCAACGATGATGACGTGACGCGTATCTTTGTTAATCCCGCGATCAAAAAGCAGCTGTGTGCCGATGCCGGGCAAGATCGGGCATGGCTCAACAAAGTGCGGCCGTGGTTTGCCCACCGCGCGCACATGCACGTGCGTTTACGCTGTCCGGCGAACAGTCTCGAATGCGAAGACCAGCCGCCACCGCCGCCCGGCGATGGCTGCGGTGCGGAGCTGGAGAGCTGGTTCTTGCCGAAAAAACCGGGCAGCCAGCCGCCGGTAAAAAAAGCCCCACCGCCGCTGCCACCGTCGTGTCAGGCGCTGTTGGACCGCCACCTGCTCTAAGGTGATCCCGTGCCCTGGCGCACCGCTGTGGGTGTATTGACTAATTGCAATGAGACGTTAATGGATCTGTTTGTTGTCAGCCCACTGCTGTTGGGCGTGCTGTTCCTGGTTGCGGTATTAGCGGCGTTTATTGATTCCATTGCGGGCGGCGGCGGCTTACTGTCGGTGCCCTCTTTGCTGGCTGCGGGCCTCTCCCCGGCGCAGGCGCTGGCAACCAATAAATTACAGTCCGTTGGTGGATCGTTTTCTGCCAGCCTCTATTTTGTGCGACGCGGCGCGGTAAACCTGCGCGAGCAGCGGCTGAATATTGCGATGACGTTTATAGGGGCGGTGTGCGGTGCCGTGCTGATACAGCATATTCAGGCTGACGTGCTGCGGCAGGTGCTGCCGCTGCTGCTGCTCGCAATTGGGTTCTGGTTCCTGCTGATGCCGCGTTTGGGCGAGGTGGATCGCGAACAGCGGCTGCAAGGACTGGCGTATGCGCTGGTCGGTGGCGGCTGCGTCGGTTTTTACGACGGCTTTTTTGGGCCCGGGGCCGGTTCCTTTTATGCGCTGGCGTTTGTCACGCTGTGCGGGTTTAACCTGGCCAAAGCCACGGCCCATGCGAAAGTGCTGAATTTCACCTCCAATTTTGGCAGCCTGCTGTTTTTTATGTTTGGCGGCAAAGTGGTGTGGGGCACCGGCATTGTCATGCTGATCGGCGCGTTTATCGGCGCGCGGCTAGGAGCACGACTGGTGCTGAGCCGAGGACAAAAGCTGATTCGTCCGATGGTGGTCACGGTATCCGCCGTGATGAGCGCCAAACTGCTATGGGATAGCCACGGCAGTGAACTTATGGCCTGGTTTGCCACGCTGTAATTGAACACTCGTCAAGACCGGCAGCCAGTGCGACAATGGCGCCGGTTTTTTTAAAGATTAAACTATTATGAGCACTGAGCATCATTATCAGCAGCTGATCGACATTTTTGACAGCTGCTTCAAGGACGCCTTTCAGACGCGTCTAATTAAAGGCGACGACGAACCCATCTATCTTCCTGCTGATGAGCACTCGCCGTGGCATCGCATTGTGTTTGCCCACGGCTTTTATGCCAGTGCGCTGCATGAAATTTCCCACTGGTGCATTGCCGGTGAAGCGCGCCGCCAGCAGGTCGATTTTGGCTATTGGTATTGTCCTGATGGCCGTGATGCGCAGACGCAAAGCCAGTTTGAGGCGGTTGAGGTTAAACCGCAGGCGCTGGAGTGGATGTTCTGCGTGGCCGCTAATTTTCCGTTTAACGTCAGCTGCGACAACCTGGAAGGCGATTGCGAACCCGACCGTATCGGGTTTCAGCGCAAGGTTCATGCGCAGGTAATGCACTGGCTGGCGCAGGGCATTCCGTCGCGCCCAGCCCGTTTTATCGCAGCACTCCAGCACTACTACGGCACGCCAGCGCTCAGCGCGGCCCATTTTCCCTGGCCGGAAGCGTTGTGATTCGCCCGCCTTCACCTAAAGGATTAATACGATGATTGTAGAATTTGAGTCCCGCATCCTCGCGCTGATCGACGATATGGTTGACCATGCCAGCGACGACGAACTGTTTGCCAGCGGCTATCTGCGCGGTCACTTAACGCTGGCGGTCGCTGAAATTGAGCAGAGCGGCGAGCATACGCCGGAAGCGCTGCAGGCCAAGGTGAGCAACAGCTTGCAAAACGCCATTGCCGCCGGCGAGCTTTCACCGCGCGATCAGGCACTGGTGGTGGGCATGTGGGATAATCTGTTCCAGCAGGCGCGTCAAACCGCCTAATCCACGCGGCGCAGGTCGCCGCGTGATTCTGCTCTTATTCTGCTTTTTTTCCCTTCAGCAGTTTTCGCACCCAGTACCGATTTGGATTGAGCGCCGCCAGCGTGGCGGCGTCGAGCGGTTGCGGTTCGCCGCTCATCTGCGCGGCCAGTACTTCGGCTGCCAGCGGGGCGCTGCAAATGCCGCGCGACCCGAGGGCGCCCAATACAAACAATCCGGGGTAAACCGGCGCCGATGCAACGGGCGCGCCGCGCTGGCGCTGCTGCGCGAGCTCGGCATAGTGACGCAGCGTCGCCTCATAGTCGGGCACGCTGCCGCTCATTGGCAGGTGGTCGCGACTGGCGCAGCGCACGCCGACGCGTGCTGCATTATCCGCCACGCTCACCGCCTGCGGCCACGCCTTTTCCGGCAGGCAGTCGATCAGACGCTGACGGTTCTGCTGCTGATCCTCCGGGCGAAACGCGGTATGGGTGTCACCGCGGTGGTAGCTCGCGCCAATGCAGTGCGTGCCGAACTGCGGGCTGCGCGGCGTCAGGTAGCCGTCGTAGCACAGCACGGTTTGCAGCGTATCCAGCGTGGGCGTGCCCGGAACGTGGCTTACCTGACCGGCCACCGGATAGACCGGCAGCGCACGCGTTTGCGCCAGATCCAGAAGCGCAGGGCCGCTGGCGAGGACCACCTGCCCATGCACCGCTGCGGGCTGTGCGGCGAAGTGAAGCGTCCAGCCTTCGCTGTGCGGTTCCAGCTGCGTCAGCGAATGCAGCCAGTGCTGGCGCAAACCCAGATGCTGCGCCGCTTCGAGCACGCTGCTGGTCAGCTCGGCGGGGGAAAGCCAGCCGCCGCGCGGATAGAAAATGCCGCCGTGGCCGAGCGGCACGCCCGCGAGGGCCTCTGCCTCTGCGGGCGTCACGGCATGCGCAACGTCAGAGGGCAGATCCATTTTCAGCATTTGTGCAATTTTGTGACGGCTCTTATCATCCCAACCCAGCTGCAGCACGCCGCTCCAGCTGTGCTCAAACATCACCGGCAGCGAATCATACAGGCGACGCGCAAACGAAAAGGCGGCAGGGAAGAAAGTGGCCAGCGCCTGATCGTGCTGATTTAACAGCGGGTAAAGTGCGCCCTGACGGTTGCCGGAGGCCCCTAACGCGGGGGCTTCATCGGCGCAGTAGAGGGTGACATGCCAGCCGCGGCGCAGCAGCGCCAGCGCCAGCATCGCACTGGCTACGCCTCCACCAATCAGCGCCACGTCGCGCGTTTGTGCCTGCGGGCGCGCATACCACGGCTGGCTGTGCGGCAGGGGCGGGGCCGCGCGCAGGGTGCCAACCAGCATCTCGCGCTTGCGGCCAAAGCCCTTGCGCTTCACCACATCAAAACCCGCCTCTTGCAGGCCGCGACGGACAAAACCCGCTGAGGTAAAGGTCGCTAACGTGCTCTCTGGTCGCGCGAGCCGTGCCATGGCCCTGAACAGAGCGGGCGTCCACATGTCGGGGTTTTTGGCCGGAGCAAAACCGTCCAGAAACCACGCGTCTACCTGACGATTAAGGCTGTCATCAAACGTATCAATTAACGCGTTAATATCCCCAAACCAGAGATCGAGCGTGACCTTGCCGCCGTTGAACAGCAGGCGCTGACAGCCCGGCAGCGCCTCGGGCCACTGTTGTTGCAGCGGCTCAGCCCAGGGTGCCAGCTCAGGCCAGTGCGCATGCGCTGCCGCAAGGTCGCTGCGCGTGAGCGGGAATTTCTCGCAGCTAATAAAGTGCAGCCGCTGTAGCGTCGCTTGTGGATGCTGTGCGCAAAAATCATCAAACGCCTGCCACAGCGTAAGGAAGTTCAGACCCGTGCCAAAGCCGCTCTCGGCAACGATAAACAGGTCGCGCGCGTGATGGGCAAAGCGCGCCGGAATCTGGTTGCCATCAAGGAACACATAGCGCGTCTCTTCTAGCCCGTTATCGTTTGAGAAATAGACATCGTCGAACGCTCGGGAAACAGGTGTACCCTGATCGTTCCAGGTCAGTTGGGCGTGTTTGATGGCGGATGCGGTCACGGGAAAGGCTCATTTTCAGGCAGTGGCGCGATTTTAGCGAGTGCCGTCACATGACGCAAATTTACAAAAGGAAATGGCTGATCGGACTTGTTCGGCGTACAACTGTACGCTAGAGTGCACGTCATTCCAAAAGATGGGTAATTGAGGACTATTGAATGAAACGTGCAGTGATTACTGGCCTGGGTATCGTTTCCAGCATTGGTAATAACCAGCAGGAAGTGCTGGCCTCTCTGCGTGAAGGCCGTTCGGGCATCACTTTCTCTGAAGAGATGAAAGACGCCGGAATGCGCAGCCACGTGTGGGGTAACGTCAAGCTGGATACCACCGGGCTCATCGATCGCAAAATTGTGCGTTTCATGAGTGACGCGTCAATTTACGCGTACCTGTCTATGGAAGAAGCGGTAAAAGATTCCGGCCTGACCGATGAGCAGTATCAGAACAACCCGCGCGTGGGTCTGATCGCTGGCTCCGGCGGCGGTTCGCCGCGCTTCCAGGTTTTCGGCGCGGATGCCATGCGCGGCCCGCGCGGTTTGAAAGGTGTGGGTCCGTATGTGGTGACCAAAGCCATGGCATCAGGCGTGTCTGCCTGCCTGGCCACGCCGTTTAAAATCCACGGTGTGAACTACTCCATCAGCTCCGCCTGTGCGACCTCTGCTCACTGCATCGGTAACGCGGTTGAACAAATCCAGCTGGGTAAGCAGGACGTGGTGTTTGCCGGCGGCGGCGAAGAGCTGACTTGGGAAATGGCCTGTGAGTTTGACGCCATGGGCGCACTGTCTACCAAATACAACGAGACGCCAGAAAAGGCCTCACGGACTTATGATGCCAATCGCGACGGCTTTGTGATCGCTGGCGGCGGCGGCATGGTCGTGGTGGAAGAGCTGGAGCACGCGTTGGCGCGCGGTGCACACATCTATGCTGAGATCGTGGGCTACGGCGCCACCTCTGACGGCGCCGATATGGTGGCACCTTCAGGTGAAGGCGCAGTGCGCTGCATGAAGATGGCGATGCAGGGCGTGGACACGCCTATCGACTATCTCAACACGCACGGTACTTCTACGCCGGTGGGCGACGTTAAAGAACTTGGCGCCATTCGCGAAGTGTTTGGTGACAACTCACCTTACCTGTCAGCCACCAAAGCCATGACCGGCCACTCGCTGGGTGCGGCGGGCGTGCAGGAAGCGATTTATACGCTGCTGATGCTGGAGCACAGCTTTATCGCGCCGAGCATTAACGTGGAAGAGCTGGATGAAGCGGGCAAAGGTCTGAACATTGTCACTCAGCCCACGGAAAAAGCGCTGACCACGGTGATGTCCAACAGCTTCGGCTTTGGCGGCACTAACGCGACGCTGACGATGCGTAAATATCAGGCGTAATGCGTTGAACCTCTCTCAGGGCCGGTTAATCCGGCCCTTTTTTTATGCGCGCGGCAGCGCTCGCGCAAGCAATGTTGCCAAGGTGTCGCAGGCGCGCGTGATTTCGCCCGGCGTGAGCGCGGCAAAGCCCAATATCCAGCCCGCCTGGCGCGCCGATCCGCTGTAGAGCGGTGACAAACGCGGTAATAACAGCCCACACTCCCGCGCCCGCTGCGTCAGGTGTGCCTCATCTCCTTGGGTAAGCGTGACCGTTAATTGCAGGCCGCCCGCGCTGGGCAGCGGCGTCAGCCACGGTTGCAGGCGCGTGCCGATCTGCTGCAGTAGGCGATCGCGTCGGCTGTGATAGAGCTGGCGCATCAAGCGCAGATGACTGGCAAAATGGCCCTGCTGCAAAAATTCGGCGGTTACCGCCTGCGGCAGCAGCGCGCTGTGTCCGTCCATCACGCTGCGCGCGCGGCCCAGCGGCGCCACCAGCGGCGTGGGCAGCACCATCCACGCCAGCCGCAGTGAGGGAAACAGCGTTTTCGAAAACGTCCCAAGGCAGATCACCCGGCTCTCATCCCGCAGGCCTTGCAGCGCGGGGGCAGGGCGCTCATCAAAATGAAACTCGCCGTTATAATCGTCTTCAATCAGCCAGCTTTGCTGCTGCTGCGCCCAGTCAAGCCACTGCAGGCGGCGCGCGAGGCTCATCGCCGTGCCGCTGGGGTAGTGATGTCCCGGCGTCAGATACACCAGTCTGGCGCTGCCGTCGAGTGGCACCGCACCGTCGCTGTCCAACGGCATTGCCCGACAGGTTGCGCCCGCCGCAACAAACGCGTTACGCGCACCCGGGTAGCCGGGCTCTTCCAGCCATACGGTGTCGCCGCTGTCCAAAAACAGCATCGCCAGCAGCTGTAGCGCCTGCTGTGAGCTGGTCAGAATCACGATTTGTTCAGCGCTGCAGCGCACGCCGCGCGAAAGCGCCAGGTAATCGGCCACCGCCTGGCGCAGCGGCGCATAGCCCAGCGGATCGCCGTAGCCCATGGCACGACTACCCAGCGAGCGCTGCACCTGATGACTAATACGTTGCCACTGCACGTGGGGAAAGGCGCGCAGTTCGGGCGATCCCGCGGCGAAAGCGTGTGGAAACGGCGGATCCTGACAGCCGCCGGTGGCCAGTACCTGTTGACCGCGACGCGAAAACGCCGGTGTCGGCTGCGGGCGCCGCGGTGGCGGTGGCGGCGCGATGTCAATCAGCACAAAGGTGCCACGCCCGGCGTGCCGTTGAAGATAACCTTCGCTTTCCAGCTGCGCGTAAGCCGCCTCTACCGTAACGCGCGACAGCGCCAAATCCTGTGCCAGCTGACGGCTAGACGGTAATTTTTGCTGATGGCGCAGATGCCCTTCGACGATGGCTTGACGCAGCGTGCGGCACAGGCGCGTCCGCCGTCCGCCTGCGGTCTGCTGATCAAACAGGGTCAATAACGAAGGGGTCATCGTGGTCTTATCACGTCGCGCAAAGTGGTCTCAAACAGCAGGCCACTTTGCCGTAAACTGCAGGAAATTAACAGCAGGAGAGCATGATGTCATCGGTCTTACATTTTCCCCCCGCCAGCCCCGCACAGAGCGTCGCGTGGCTTGAGCAAAAATTGGCGCACTACGCCGATGCCTGGGATGTGGCAGAGGATTTAGCGCAGGGCGTAACGGAGATCGTGGTGCTTGATGTGCGCGCCCGCGAAGCCTATGAGCGCGGTCATATTTGCGGCGCGATCGCGTTTCCTCACCGCACCCTGGATGCCACCACGGTCGCCGCGCTGGACCGAAACAAAGTCTATATCACGTACTGCGATGGCATTGGCTGCAACGGCTCCACCAAGGGCGCGCTCAAGCTGGCTTCGCTGGGCTTTCAGGTTAAGGAGCTGATCGGCGGGCTGGATTTCTGGACGCGCGACGGGCATCCGCTGGCGTGGGGCAGCGCGCCAGGTGAATGGCCGTCGCCGCGCACTGGCGCGGCGTGCGGCTGCTGAGCTACACCAATAGCCAGATCAGGAAAAACACCAGCGCCATGGCAAGCGCCAATGTCAGCATCGGGCGCTGTGCCAGCGGGCGTGGCAGAAACGGCACCAGCGGCGACCAGATCGGCTGCGGATTCATGGCGCTGTCAGCCAGCGGCTGCTCACTGCTGCGCTCCAGACGACGTGAAAACAGCAGGTTCAGCAGATCCTGCGTTTGTGCGGTGGTTAGCACGGTTTGCGGCGTGGCCTGGAAGCGCTGCAGGCTGTACTCTTCCAGCAGCCGCTGCTCATCCTGGCTCATCGGCTGCTTGAGCGAGCTTTCCAGCATGAGCAGCGTTGGCGCGCTGTGCTGACCCAACGTCTGACGCACGTGCAGATATTGAGATAAAAGCGGGAAGTGGCGCGAAGGAATCGGATCGCCGCTCTTCAGGTTTGCCAGTTTTAAGGTGTCAGCCAGCAGCTTCACCGGTGATTCACCGGTCGTGGCCGCGAGGCGTGTGACCTGCTGATTAAGGGCCTGCTGTTCGGCCGGTAACAGCGTGCGATCGGACACGCGCGTCTGCTGCGGCTGCGGAATGGCCATCTGCCCGTTTTGCAGCATGGTCAACACCTGGCGCAGTTGGTCCTGGGTCAGGGCGCTGAGCACCGTTTGATTAAACTGCTGACGAATGAAATCGCTGACCGCCTGGCGATTGTTGCCCTGCGGCAATTTATCCATCAGCTGCTGCTGAAGCTGACGCGTCGCGTGGCTGTTCTGCACCTGAGTCAGACGATTATTCAGATACTGCTCTGCGGCGGGAAAATGGCGCGACTGCAGCTCGCCATCGCTCTTCACCCCCACTTCATGGCGCACGCCAGCCCAGAGTTCAGGCGCTTTGAGCGTGCTCAGCGACAGGATGCGCACAATCAAACGCTCCAGCGTGGTGCGCTGGGCCGGGGAGAGCGGCTGCTCGCCGGCCGGACCGCCGGGGCGCAGCGCGCCAGGAGCATCAGTAAGAGGTGAACGATCGCCCGCGGGCACACCGGGACCGCTGAGAGGTTGCATGGCGGAATCCTTGAAAACGAGGTCAGATCCGGGTGCGCCGGAAAAACGAGGCCATATGATAGCAAAAGCCCCCGGGAAATCCACGGGGGCGGTAGCAGTAGACGCGGTCAGACAGTGATTTATTTCACGTCTGCGGTTTGCAGGCGCTTGCGACGCAGCCGTTTCCACAGCGGCGGCACCACCAGCACGGCGATCGCCAGCACCAGCAGCACTTTAGAAATCGGGCTTTCCCACAGGATCGGCAGCTCGCCGTTGCTGATGGAGAGGGCGCGACGCAGGTTCTGCTCCAGCATTTCACCCAGCACGAAACCGAGGATCAGCGGCGACATCGGAAAATCCATTTTGCGCAGAATATAGCCAAAGATGCCCAGCCCCACCATCAGCAGCAGATCAAAGGTGGTGCTGTGCACCGCATACACGCCGACCGCAGAGATCGCCGCGATCGCTGGCACCAGGAACCACAGCGGAATGGAGAGCATGCGCGCGAAGATGTTGATCATCGGAATGTTCATCACCAGCAGCATCACGTTACCAATCAGCAGCGCGGCAATCAGGCCCCAAACGATATCGGGCTGCTCGGTAAACATCGCCGGACCGGGCGTGATGTTATACAGCGTCAGCGCACCCACCATCACGGCGGTGGTGCCGGAGCCGGGGATGCCGAGCGTAAGCATCGGGATAAATGAACCACAGGCGGAGGCGTTGTTGGCCGCTTCCGGGGCCGCCACGCCGCGAATATCCCCTTTACCAAACTGGTCGCTACCGCTGATTTTCTTCTCGGTCATATAGGCGATGGCGCTGGCGATCGTGGCGCCGGCACCCGGCAGGATGCCCACAAAGAAACCAATAAACGATGAGCGCAGCGTGGCGCCAGTGGACTGCGCCGCCTCTTTCATGTTGAACATCATGCGGCCGCTGGCGCGAACCAGTTTCTGTCCGCCGCTGGTGGACTCCAGCATCAGCAGAATTTCGCTGACGGAGAACAGACCAATCACCACCACCACAAACTGAATGCCATCAGACAGGTGCACGCTCTCAAAGGTGAAACGGTACACGCCGGTGTTGGCATCTACGCCCACGGTGGCCATGCCAAGCCCAATCAGCGCGGCTAAAAACGATTTCAGCGGGTTATGGCTCATCATGCTGCCGAGGCAGGCAATCGCGAACACCATCAGGGCGAAATATTCCGCCGGGCCGAACGCCAGCGACCAGCTGGCCAGAATCGGTGCAAAGAGAATAATGCCAAGGATGGCGATGGTGGAGCCGATAAAGGAGCTGACGGCGGAAATCGACAGCGCCACGCCCGCTTTGCCCTGCTGCGCCATGGGATAGCCGTCCAGCGCCGTCATAATTGCCCCGGCGTCGCCCGGCACGTTCAGCAAAATAGAGGAAATACGGCCGCCGTATTCACAGCCGATGTAAACCGTCGCCAGCAAGATCAAGGCTGACTCCGCCGGCAGGTGCAGCGCAAAGGCCAACGGCATCAGAATCGCAACGCCGTTGATGGGCCCCAGCCCCGGCAGCAATCCCACCACCGTGCCGATAAAGCAGCCGATCAGCGCAATCATCAGGTTTTCGGGCGTCATCGCAACCGCAAAACCCTGCATCAAAAAAGACCAGGTATCCATAATGACTCCGGTTAGCTCAGCCAGCTGCCAACGGGCAGCGTGACGTCAAGTAAACGATCAAAGGCGTAGAACAGCGCGCTGCCCATGACAACGCCCGACAGCGCAGCGGCCCAGGCGCGTGCGCCAAACAGCAGGCCGATGCCAAAGGTCAGCAAGGCGGTACAGAGCGCAAATCCCAGCCGTTCAAACAGCCAGCCGTAGACCACCAGCATCACGCACAGCAGCGCCAGCTTTTTCAAGATAGCGGCGTTCGGCCACTGCACCGTGTCGGGCTTACGCACCAGCATCAGCACGGCGCAGATCGCCATCAATCCCAGCAGCAGCATCGGAAACGGGCGCGGGCCCACCGGCTCGTAGCTGTATTCGCTTTGGATCTGCCAGGCGATAAACAGCCCGGCGACACACAGTGCCAGCCACAGGCCAGCAAAAATACGATCGCTCATCGTCGCCTCCGCTATTTCGCCAGGCCAAAGGATTTGGCTTGCTCACGGTAGTCCGCCACCTGTTTTTTCACGTAAGTATCCAGTTCGCTGCCAAACAGGTTGAATTCAAACAGGCCGCGCTGTTCGCGCTGATTTTGAAATTCCGGTGTAGCCACCAGCTTTTTGAACGCGTCCTGCCACCACTGGTAATCGGCATCGCTGACTTTTGGCCCGAGGTAGTAGCCGCGAATAATGGGCCAGGTCATGTCATAGCCTTGTTCTTTGGCGGTGGGCACGTTCGCCAGTTCGCCCGGCAGGCGTTTATCCGCCATCACCGCCAGCACGCGCAGTTTGCCAGCCTGCAGGTGCGGCACCATCTCACTCATGTCGCCCGACACCACCTGAATGTGGTTGCCGAGCAGCGCGGTCACGGCCTCGCCGCCGCCCTCAAAGGCGACGTAGCGCATTTTGCGCGGATCGATGCCCGATTTTCGCGCCAGCACCGCTGTTTTCATCCAGTCCTGACTGCCAATGGAGGCGCCGGCGCCCACGACCACTTTGGTCGGTGCGTTTTTCATGGCGGTCATCAGTTCGCCGAGATTTTTCCACGGCGCATCCTGACGTACGGCCACGATGCCGTAATCCGTGGCCACCGCCGCCAGCCAGCGCACGTCGCTCTCGCTATAGCGGCCAAATTTCCCCTGCGCCAGATTCAGCAGCGATCCGCCAGAAAACGCCACCAGCGTGCCGGCTTCTGCCGGGCGCTGGGCGATGATAGCGTTGTAAGCTACGGCGCCGACGCCGCCGGGCATATAGGTCACACGCATAGGGGATTGGATTTGCCCGGTTTCCTGCAGTGAAACCTGGATCAGCTTACAGGTCAGGTCGAACCCGCCGCCGGGCTTGGCCGGCGCGATGCACTCGGTGCGCGCCGGTGCGGCGGCGCACGCGGCAGAAACGGTCATGGCAAGCAGGGTTGTGGTCACCAGGCCGCGTAGTGTTTTTCTCATCATTCGCTTCACTCTCTCTTCCAGTATGTGATTGCTACCCAATATTCACGGTTGCTGAATTGTTAAAACAGCAACCTTTCATTTACCTTTCAGCCCACGGGTAAAATGAAAGGATGTGATATGCGTCTCTTACTAGTGGAAGACACGGTTGAGCTGGCGAAGTGGTTACAGAAGGCGCTCACACAAAAAGGCTTTGCGGTGGATTGGGTCGCCGACGGCATTGCGGCCGATCACGTGTTGCAAAGTGAAGAGTACGCGCTGGTCGTACTGGATGTGTCACTGCCGCGCCTTGATGGGCTGGCTGTGTTGGCGCGGCTGCGCAAGCGCGGCCAGGGGGTGCCGGTACTGCTGCTGACGGCACAAAGTGCGCTGGAGCAGCGCGTGCAGGGGTTAAACGGCGGTGCTGATGACTATCTTACCAAACCGTTTGAGTTAGACGAACTCGAAGCGCGGCTGCGCGCCCTGCTGCGTCGCAGCCACGGACAGACGCTGCAAAACCAGCGGGTCGGGCAGCTGGAGCGCGATAGTGAAGGGTACTTTTTACTGAATCACAAGCCGCTGCTGCTGACGCCGCGCGAGGCCAGCGTGCTCGCCACGCTGATGCAGCGGCCGGGTCGTCCCGTTTCGCGCCAGCATCTGTATGAACAAACCTTCACCTTAAACGATGAAGCCAGCCCGGAAAGCATTGAGCTTTATGTCCATCGAGTGCGCAAAAAGCTGGCGGGCAGTGATGTGGCGATCGTCACGCTGCGCGGTCTTGGCTATAGCCTTGAGTGCCACGCATGCGCCTGATTAACACGCTGCGCGGGGAACTGCTGGTGTGGCTGGGCGCCCCCTTACTGTTGCTGTGGGCGCTGTCGGTTTATACCCATTATCAGAGCGCCTTACAGGCCGCCAATCAGGCGTATGATCGTTCCCTGCTGGCGTCGGCGCGCACCGTGGCGGAGCGGCTGGAAGTGCGCCATCAGCAGCTGCAGGTGGATGTGCCATGGGTGGTGCTGGACAGCTTTGAGCGCAACATGAACGATCAGCTGTTTTACCAGGTCATTTCACCGCAGGGACAAACGCTGTCTGGCTATCCCGATTTGCCCGTGCTGCCGCGTAACGCGCCGCTTTCGGACGCCTATCCGGCGCTGGTGCACTTTTACGATGCGCACTATCGCAAGCAGCCGATTCGCGTCGCCGCGCTGTGGCAGCCAGTCAGCGAAGAGGGCGTTGAAGGAATGGTGCTGGTGCTGGTGGCTGAGACGCTGAACTCGCGACACGCCTTTGCCGAAAGGCTGCTGCATACCGCGCTGATCAGCCAAAGCTTTCTGGTGCTGATGACGCTGTTGCTGGCCAGCTTGCTGCTGCGTAAGGTGCTGCGGCCGCTGCGGCGCCTATCGCGTATGATGCTGCGCCGCGCGCCGGGTGAGCTCACGCCACTGCCTTCGCTGCTGCCGTGGGCCGAGTTACAGCCGCTCATCGCGGCGTTTAATCGCCATCTGGCGCGGCTGCGGGGGTTGCTGGCGCGGCAGGAGCGCTTTAGCGCCGATGTCTCTCACCAGTTGCGCACGCCGCTGACCATCTTAAAAACCCAGGTCAGCGTCGCCCTCAGCAGCGACGAACCGCGCCAGTGGCGCGAAAGCCTGGAAGGCATGCGGGACACGCTGGATGACACCGTCGCGCTAACCGGGCGCTTACTGCAGCTGGCGCAGATCAAAGCGCGCCACGGCGAAGAGAAAAACCTGAGCCGCGTCAATCTCAGTGACATTGTGCAACAGGCCTGCCTGAGCAGCTACGCAGCGGCACGGCGCAAGCAGATCGATCTGGGGTTTGAGGGCGACGAGGCGTGCGATGTGCAGGGCGACGGCGTATTGTTGGCCGAACTGTGCGCCAATCTGCTGGATAACGCGGTGAAATACACGCCGCACGGTGGGGTGATTACCGCCCGCGTGCAGCAGCGCGTTTTGGTGATTGAAGACAGCGGGCCGGGCATCGCTGCCGAGTTGCAGCAGCAGGCGCTGCGCCCCTTTGGTCGTCTTGATGGTCAAGCTCAGCCGGGGGCGGGCATTGGCCTGGCGCTGGTGAGCGATATTTGCGTGTGGCACGGCGCGCAGCTGCAGCTGGACCGCAGTCCGCAGCTCGGCGGTCTGCGCATTACGGTTCGCTTTCACTGATTGACGGGGAGCGGCGCAGTGGCGTTTGCACACGCTGTGCCACGATCACACCTGCCAGCGTCATCCCGCCGCCGATCCAGTGATAGGCGTGCAGTTGCTCATGCAGAAACAGCACGGCAATCACGGCAGTAAACACCGGCACAATGTTCATAAACAGGCTCGTGTTGCTGGCACCCAAGCGCTGCACGCCTTGGATCCAGAGATAAGGCGCGAGGATCGATGCCAGCAGCCCGGCGTACAGCACCAGCGGCAGATTGCGCGCAGTCAGCGCCACCGTGGGGGCATGCAGGAAGCCGGGCAGCAGCAGCAGCACGCCGCAAAAAATCTGCACGTACAGGCTGTGCCACACCGTGAGCGGAATCGCCCAGCGCCGGGTTAACACGCCGTACAGCGCATAGGACGTGGACGCCGCCAGCATCATCACTTCGCCTGCGCCCAGCGGCTGATGCAGCAGCCGCGCAGGCTCTCCGGCGCTGACCAGCCACACTAATCCTGCAAACGATAAGACACCGCCCGCCAGGATGCCGCGCGTCGGCGCCAGGCGCAGCACCAGCACGCTAAGCAGAATAGTCAGCAGCGGGATCGTGCCCCCCAAAATCCCCATCATCACTGCCGACACGCTGTGCGCCGCGTAATAGGCGAGGCTTTGATACAGCACCATGCCCAGCAGCCCAAGCAGCAATAAGCGCCACGCGTGCGCTTTCACCACGGCGCGTTGGCGCCAGACCGATGGCAGGCAAAAAGGGGTCAACACCAAAAAGGCCAGTAGCCAGCGGTAAAATGAAATCGCCGCCGGATCGATGCTGTTGGCCGAGAGTTTGCTGACGATAGTGTTAATCGACCAGATCAGTACCGCGATCAGCGGGAACAGCATATTCATGGCACGCTTCCTTAAATACTCCGCGCCGAGTTTACGTGCGAGCGGCCAGAAACAGGTAGTGAAAATCTCACATTTTTATCGCGCGCGGCCGGGGCGCGTCGGTTAGGCGAATGTCCGGCTTTATGTCAGAATGTGCGCCCTCATTATCATCTGCACACAGGACCGCCACAGTGAAAATCGTCGTTGATGAAAACATGCCTTACGCCCGTGAACTGTTCAGCCGCACCGGTGAAGTGATTGCGGTGCCGGGACGCCCGCTGCCTGGAGCCGCGCTCCAGGATGCCAGCGGCCTGATGGTGCGTTCGGTTACGCAGGTCGACGCTGCGCTGCTCGCGGGGTCGCCGGTGAAGTTTGTCGGCACCGCCACGGCGGGCACCGATCACGTTGATGACGCTTCGCTGAAGGCGGCAGGTATCGGCTTTTCGGCGGCGCCCGGCTGTAACGCGATCGCGGTGGTGGAATATGTGTTCTCGGCGCTGCTTTTTTTAGCCGAGCGAGACGGCTTTGAGCTGCGCGATCGCACCGTGGGCATTGTTGGCGTGGGCAACGTCGGCAGCAGGTTGCAAGCGCGGCTGGAGGCGTGGGGCGTCAATACGCTGCTGTGCGATCCGCCACGTGCCGATCGCGGCGATGCCGGTGACTTCCGCTCGCTGGAGGCGCTGGTGGCTGAGGCAGATATTCTCACCTTCCACACGCCGCTGTTCAAAGCGGGGCCTTACAAAAGTTGGCACCTTGCCGATGCGGCCCTGCTGATGGCGTTAAAGCCCAACGCTATTTTAATCAATGCCTGCCGCGGCCCGGTGGTCGATAACGCCGCACTGCTGGCGGTGATGAATATGCGTCCGGATCTACGCGCGGTGCTCGATGTCTGGGAGCCCGAGCCGGATCTCAATCCCGCGCTGCTCGACAAGGTAGACATTGCCACCCCGCACATTGCGGGCTATACGCTGGAAGGCAAAGCGCGCGGCACCACACAGGTGTTTGAAGCGTGGTGCGACTTCCTGGGACAGCCGCAGCAGGTGGCGCTGGAGAGTCTGTTACCGGTGCCGGACGTGAGCGCGGTGACGCTGCATGGCGCGCTCGATCAAGCCGTGCTGAAACGGCTGGTGCACCTGGTGTATGATGTGCGCCGCGACGATGCGCCGCTGCGCAAAGTCGCTACCCAGCCGGGGGCGTTTGATCGCCTGCGCAAGCAGTATCAGGAGCGCCGTGAATGGTCTTCTCTGCGGGTAAGTTGTGACGACGCCGCTACCGCCGCCATGCTGGAAAAGCTCGGCTTTCGTGCGCAATGCTAAGTCTATGCCGCGCGGGCCGCGGCATGGGAAGCGTCTGATTTCATCAGCGGTATCGCTACCGCTCTCTGTTTTTATGTCATTGTCTGAGGTAAACCAACATGTCTGACGGCTGGAATATTGCGCTTTTGGGCGCAACAGGCGCAGTGGGGAACGCTGTACTGGAACTGCTGGCGGAACGCCAGTTCCCGGTTGGTGAATTGTATGTGCTGGCGAGTGAAAACAGCGCCGGTGAAAGCCTGCGTTTTGACGGCCGCTCACTGCGCGTGCAGGATGTCGCCACGTTTGACTGGTCGCAGGCGCAGTTGGCGTTTTTTGTGGCCGGACGTGACGCCTCGGCGCGCTATGCGGAAGAGGCTGCCAGCCAAGGCACCTTGGTGATCGACAGCAGCGATCTGTTCGCCCTTGAACCCGATGTGCCGCTGGTGGTGCCGGATGTGAATCCCCAGGTGCTGGCAGATTACCGGAACCGCAATATTATTAGCGTGGCGGATGCGCTGGTGAGCCAGCTGCTAAGCGCCATTAAACCGCTGGTCGACAGCGCAGGGCTCGGCCGTTTACAGGTGACGAATCTGGTGTCCGTGTCCAGCCATGGCAAAGCGGCGGTGGACGGTTTGGCGGGCGAGAGCGCGCGCTTGCTCAACGGCGTGCCAGCGGATGAACACTATTTCGGTCGCCAGCTAGCGTTTAATTTGCTGCCGCAGCAGGTGGATAATCAGGGCAGCGTGGCCAGCGAACGCCGTTTGGTTGATCAGGTGCGCAAAGTCTTGCAAGACGAAGGGCTACCGATTGCGGTGAGCAGCCTGCAGGCGCCGGTGTTTTATGGCAGCGCGCAAATTGTTTATATCGAAAACTTGCGCCCGCTGTCGGCGGAAGAGGCCCGCGATGAGCTCGCGCGCGCCGAAGATATTGCGCTCAGCGATGAGGGCGACTTCCCGACGCCGGTGGGCGATGCTTCAGGCAGCGACCAGTTGAGCATCGGCAGCGTGCGTAATGACTATGGCATCCCGGAACTGCTGCAGTTTTGGTCCGTGGCGGACAATATTCGCTTTGGCGGCGCGCTGATGGCGGTAAAAACGGCGGAGAAACTGGTGCAGGAGTACCTGTATTAATGTCGTCTGAAGCTACAACGTACAAACTGGCGCTGGGCGTGGAGTATGACGGCAGCCGCTATTACGGCTGGCAGCGTCAGAATGAAGTGCGCAGCGTGCAGGAGAAGCTGGAAATAGCGCTGTCGAAGGTGGCGAATCACGCGGTGAGCGTGTTCTGCGCCGGGCGTACCGATGCCGGTGTACACGGCACTGGGCAAGTGGTGCACTTTGAAACCACGTCGCTGCGCGCCGACGGCGCCTGGACGCTGGGGGTGAATGCCAATCTGCCGGATGATATCGCCGTGCGCTGGGTGAAAGCGGTGCCCAATACGTTCCATGCCCGCTTCAGCGCCACCGCGCGTCGCTATCGCTATGTGATCTACAATCAGCGGCTGCGGCCCGCGATTCTCGGCAAGGGGATCACCCATTTTTATCATCCGCTGGATGCTGAAAAAATGCAGCGCGCCGGGCAGTGCCTGATTGGCGAGAACGATTTTACCTCGTTCCGCGCCGTGCAGTGTCAGTCGCGCACGCCGTGGCGCAACGTCATGCACCTGAACGTCACGCGTCAGGGGCCGTATGTGATTGTCGACATCAAAGCCAATGCCTTTGTACATCACATGGTGCGCAACATTGTCGGCAGCCTGATGGAGATCGGCTGCGGCAACCGGCCTGAATCCTGGATGGCAGAGCTGCTGGCAGCGAAAGACCGCACGCGCGCAGCGGCCACGGCAAGAGCCGAAGGGTTGTATCTGGTGGCGGTGGATTACCCCGAACACTTTGCTTTACCTCAACCCGCGCTGGGACCTCTGTTTCTCGCGGATTAACTTTTAAAAATGGAAACCCGGATTCGACGGGTTGCCGCCTAAGCGCGGGCAATCTGGAGCACGAGGGGCCAGGGGAGCTGTTATGGAGTTTCTGCACTTTATCGTCGATTTTATCCTGCACATTGATGTGCATCTCGCGGAGCTGGTAGCGCAGTATGGCGTTTGGATTTATGCCATTCTGTTCCTGATCCTGTTCTGCGAGACCGGTCTGGTGGTGACGCCGTTTCTGCCGGGCGATTCGCTGCTGTTTGTCGCGGGAGCACTGGCGGCGCTGCCGGGCAACGATCTAAACGTCCACCTGATGGTGACGCTGTTGGTTGTCGCGGCGATTCTTGGCGATGCCGTGAACTACACCATTGGCCGCCTGTTCGGTGAAAAGCTGTTTAGTAACCCGCACTCGAAAATTTTCCGCCGCAGCTATCTGGATAAAACCCATGCGTTTTACGATCGTCACGGGGGGAAAACCATTATACTTGCGCGCTTTGTGCCAATCGTGCGAACCTTTGCCCCCTTTGTTGCTGGGATGGGGCACATGTCCTATCGCCACTTCGCGCTCTTTAACGTCACGGGCGCGCTGCTGTGGGTGCTGTTGTTCTCGTACGCGGGCTACCTGTTTGGCGATCTGCCGGTGGTACAGGAGAACTTAAAACTGCTGATTCTGGGCATTATTGTGGTTTCTGTGCTGCCAGGGGTCATTGAAGTATGGCGTCACCGTCGTCAGGCGCGTCAGCAAAAATCGCAGTAAGCGCGGAACCAGATTTTTATCCACAGCGAGAACGGGTTGTGGTTTAATGAGCGACATTTACGGCCTGCTGAAGGTGATTTCAGCAGTAACACGAAGACTGGACCAGGTCAGCATTAAACAGAAAGGTCATCAATGAGCTGGATTGAACGCATACTGAATAAAAGCACTACCACGCCTTCGCGCAAAGCCAGTATCCCGGAAGGGGTCTGGACCAAATGCGACAGCTGCGGTCAGGTGCTGTACCGCGCCGAATTAGAGCGCAACCTTGAAGTCTGCCCGAAGTGCGATCACCACATGCGCATGCACGCGCGCGATCGCCTGCAAAGCCTGATGGACGAAGGCTCAATGGTAGAACTGGGAAGCGAACTGGAACCCAAAGATCTGCTGAAGTTCCGCGACTCTAAGAAGTACAAAGATCGTCTGGTTGCGGCACAAAAAGACACCGGCGAAAAAGATGCGCTGATCGTCATGAAAGGTCAGCTGCACGGTATGCCGGTGGTGGCGGCTGCGTTTGAGTTCTCCTTTATGGGGGGCTCAATGGGTTCCGTGGTTGGCGCCCGTTTTGTGCGTGCGGTTGAGCAGGCACTGGAAGATAACTGCCCGCTGATTTGCTTCTCCGCCAGCGGCGGTGCGCGTATGCAGGAAGCGCTGATGTCGCTGATGCAGATGGCGAAAACCAGCGCGGCGCTGGCAAAAATGCAGGCGCGCGGCTTGCCGTATATCTCTGTGCTGACCGATCCCACCATGGGCGGCGTCTCTGCCAGCTTTGCCATGCTGGGCGACCTTAACGTAGCAGAGCCCAAAGCGCTGATTGGCTTTGCGGGTCCGCGCGTGATTGAGCAGACGGTACGTGAAAAGCTGCCGCCGGGCTTCCAGCGCAGCGAGTTCCTGATTGAAAAAGGCGCAATCGACCTGATTATTCGTCGTCCCGAAATGCGCTTTAAGCTGGCTAGCCTGCTGGCAAAAATGATGAACCTGCCGGCACCGCAGCAGGATGGTGAACAGCCGACGCCGGCTGACCCTCAAAGCAGCGAGGCCTGACAGGCAACGGAAAGGCGCGCGCTGCGCCTTTTTACCAATGCACCGTCTACACCCAACCCTGCAGGCTGCCGTGACCACAACAGCACGCCTGGCACTTTCGCCATCGCTGGCGCGGGTGTATTGATTAAAAACGGGACACATGGACACGCATCGCCTTCCTCAAGCCACGTCGCCCTTGGTCACGTGGCTTCATTATCTCGAAAATCTGCATTCTCAGGCTATTGAACTGGGCCTGGATCGTATTCAACGCGTCGCTGAACGCCTCGACCTGCTCAAACCCGCTCCCGTTGTTTTCACGGTCGCCGGCACCAACGGCAAAGGCACCACCTGTCGCACGCTGGAAACGCTCTTGATGGCCGCGGGCTACCGCGTGGGTGTGTACAGTTCCCCCCATCTGGTGCGCTATACCGAACGCGTGCGCGTTCAGGGCGCCGAACTGGAAGAGGCGCGACATAGCGCAAGTTTTGCGCAAATTAACGCCGGACGTGGCGACATTTCGCTGACCTATTTTGAGTTTGGTACGCTCTCCGCACTCAATCTGTTCCGCGAGGAAAAGCTGGACGTCGTGATCCTCGAAGTGGGATTGGGCGGCCGGTTAGATGCTACCAATATCGTCGATGCCGATGTGGCGGTGATCACCAGTATCGCGCTGGACCACACCGACTGGCTTGGCCCCGATCGGGAAAGCATTGGCCGGGAAAAAGCGGGCGTCTTCCGGGCGGGTAAACCGGCGGTGGTGGGTGAGGCTGACATGCCGCACACCATTGCGGAGGTGGCGCGCGAGAAGGGCGCGCAGTTGATGCAGATCGGCCGCGACTGGCAGTGGCAGCAGCAGGATACGCACTGGTCGTTTCAGGACGCGCAAGGGGCACTGCCCAATTTACCGCTGCCGCAGGTGCCGTTGCCCAACGCCGCTACCGCGCTGGCAGCCCTTCGCGCCTCGCCCCTTCACGTCAGCGAAGCGATCGTGCGCGAACACCTGCCGCTGGCGATGCTGCCTGGCCGTTTTCAGACGGTGAGCACCTCGCCGCAGGTAATTTTGGATGTGGCCCACAATCCGCATGCCGCGCACTATCTTGCCTCACGGCTGGCGGCGCTGCCGTCGCACGGGCGGGTGCACGCTGTGGTGGGCATGCTGCACGACAAAGATATCGCCGGCACGCTGGCTGCGCTATCTCCCGAAGTGGATGAATGGTACTGTGCCCCGCTGGACGGCCCGCGCGGCGCGACTGCCGCAGAACTCATGACACACCTTAACGCCGGTGCGGCGTTCAATGACGTAGCGGCCGCCTGGCATGCAGCCCAGCAGCGGGCTAACCCAGAGGATGTGATTCTGGTGTGTGGCTCTTTCCACACCGTAGCACAGGTTATGGAATTGATGGCAGCGAGGAACCACAGTGGCGAGTAAGTTTCAAAACCGCCTGGTCGGCACCGTTATTCTGGTGGCGATTGGCGTAATTGTGCTGCCGGGCCTGTTGGACGGTAAGAAAAAGCACTACAAAGAAGAGTTCGCCGCCATTCCGCTGGTGCCGAAACCGGACGATCAGCAGGACAGCGAAACGGTGCCGCCGGTGACGCAGCCGCTGCCTGCACAGCCGCCGGAAGGCGCCAAGGCTGCACAGCAGCAGAATGCGAGCAGCGGGCAAAACGGCGCCAGCAGCGGCAGCGCCCGGCCGGTACAAAACAGTGAGCCGACGGTGGTGACGCCGCCGCCTGTGCATCAGCCGTCCGTGCCTAAAGCACAGACCAAGCCGGTAGAAGCAGCAAAATCCAAGCCGGTTGAGACGCAGAAAAGCAAGCCGGTTGAGCAACCCAAGCAGAAGCTGGTTGAAAGCAGCAAACCGGTCGAGCAGGCGAAGCCGGTGGAGAGCAGCAAACCGGCAGAGCAGCCTAAGCAGAGCGAGTCTAACGCGGCGCCGACTGGACAAGCGTATGTGGTTCAGCTTGGCGCGCTGAAAAATGCGGCGAAAGTCAGTGAGATTGTGGCGAAGCTGCGGCTGTCGGGCTATCGCGCCTTTACCGTACCGGCCACGCCAGTGCAGGGGCAGATTACCCGCCTGTATGTCGGTCCCGACGCTTCAAAGGCAAAATTGCAGGGCTCGCTAAGCGAACTGCAAAGCCTGTCCGGACTGGGTGGGGTAGTAAAACCTTACGCCGCACGCTAAGGGCCGATAAGCCGCGCCAATGGCAGCAACAGGCGCGGCTTATCCTGTCTCTTTTTAGCGAAGCGTTGAAAATTAAATATTATATTTCAGTGGGTTAACTGCTTGAAATGCCGTTGGGCGAAGAAAGATTTTTTCATCGCCTTTTTTATGGATACAGAACCGGAAAACCCTACGCAAACGTTTTCTTTTTCTGTTAGAATGCGCCCCGAACTGGATGCAGGGGTGCCTGTGCACCGGGCTGGAAGAGTTCATGATCTGGATTGATTACGTCATTATTGCGGTAGTTGGTTTTTCGGCGCTGGTCAGCCTGATTCGTGGGTTTGTCCGTGAAGCCTTATCTCTTGTTACCTGGGGATGCGCGTTTTTTGTCGCCAGTCATTACTATCCCTTCCTTGCCGTCTGGTTTACGGGGTTTAGCGACGAACTGGTGCGCAACGGTATTGCCATTGCGGTGTTATTCGTCGCCACGCTGATTGTCGGCGCCATCGTAAACTATGTGATCGGCTCGCTGGTTGAGAAAACCGGCTTGTCAGGAACCGACAGGGTGTTGGGTGTCTGTTTCGGAGCATTGCGTGGCGTGCTGATCGTGTCTGCCATTCTTTTCTTCCTGGATACATTCACCGGCTTTGCAAAAAGTCCGGACTGGCAGCAGTCTCAACTCATTCCCCAGTTCAGTTATATCATCAGGTGGTTTTTTGATTACCTGAAGAGCACGTCCAGTTTTATACCCCGGTGACGCCATCGGGAGTGCGGCTAATGAGGAAATGACAACATGTGCGGTATTGTTGGTATCACCGGTTTTATGCCAGTAAACCAGTCGATCTATGACGCGTTAACGGTGCTGCAGCACCGCGGCCAGGATGCTGCCGGCATTTGTACCATCGATGCGCTGAATTGCTTTCGCCTGCGTAAAGCAAACGGATTGGTCAGTGATGTGTTTGAAGCGCGTCATATGCAGCGCCTGCAGGGGAACATTGGCATTGGCCACGTGCGCTACCCGACCGCAGGCAGCTCCAGCGCCTCTGAAGCGCAACCCTTCTATGTGAACTCGCCGTATGGCATCACGCTGGCGCACAACGGTAATCTGACCAACGCACATGAGCTGCGTAAGCAGCTATTTGAAGTCGGACGGCGTCACGTTAACACCACCTCAGATTCTGAAATTCTGCTCAACATTTTCGCCCAGGAGCTGGATCGTTTTCAGCACTATCCGCTTGAAGCCGAAAACATTTTTGCTGCTGTGGCGGCGGTGCATCGTCAGGTGCGCGGTGCCTACGCCGTAGTAGCGATGATTATCGGTCACGGCATGGTCGCTTTCCGCGACCCCAACGGCATTCGCCCGCTGGTGCTGGGTAAGCGCGCACTGCCAGACGGTCGCACGGAATACATGGTGGCGTCTGAGAGCGTGGCACTGGATACGCTCGGCTTTGAGTTTATTCGTGACGTGGCACCGGGTGAAGCGGTGTACATCACCGAGCAGGGACAACTCTCTACGCGTCAGTGCGCTGAGAATCCTAAAAGCAATCCGTGTCTGTTTGAGTACGTCTATTTTGCTCGTCCTGACTCTTTCCTCGACAAGATTTCGGTGTACAGCGCGCGCGTGCGCATGGGCACCAAACTCGGTGAGAAAATTGCGCGTGAGTGGGAAGATCTCGACATCGACGTGGTCATTCCTATCCCGGAAACCTCGACCGATACGGCGCTGGAAATTGCCCGCATCCTCGGCAAGCCTTATCGCCAGGGGTTTGTGAAGAACCGTTATGTCGGCCGCACCTTTATCATGCCGGGGCAGCATCTGCGCCGCAGCGCGGTACGCCGTAAGCTGAACGCCAACCGTGCAGAGTTCCGCGATAAAAATGTGCTGCTGGTAGACGATTCCATCGTGCGCGGTACCACCTCAGAGCAGATTATCGAGATGGCGCGCGAAGCGGGCGCGAAGCGGGTTTATCTGGCCTCTGCTGCGCCAGAAATTCGCTTCCCCAACGTCTACGGCATCGACATGCCGAGCGCGACCGAGCTGATTGCGCACGGCCGCGAAGTTGAAGAGATTCGTCAGTTAATCAAAGCCGATGCGCTGATTTTCCAGGATCTCAACGATCTGATCGAAGCCGTGCGGGAAGAGAATCCGGACATTGCCCAGTTTGAGTGCTCGGTGTTTAACGGCATTTACGTTACCAAAGACGTGGATCAGCAATACCTGGAGTATCTGCAATCTCTGCGCAACGACGACGCAAAAGCGTTGCAGCGTCAGAACGAAGTGGAAGGCTTGGAGATCCACAACGAAGGGTAACGTTACGCATAACGTCATCTTTTTTAACAGGGCGGGCGCAATCCCGCCCTGTTTGTTTTTGACCTTTTTTCGGCGCGGGAGCGCAATTCTGCGTGGTGCACGCTATGATTGCCGCAATCTGAACGAGCAAGGCTGAATTATGAAACGACTCATCATTGGACTCTCTGGCGCCAGCGGCGCGATCTACGGCGTGCGGATGCTGCAAGTGCTGCAACCGTTGGCGGAAGTGGAAACCCATTTAGTGATGAGTCCGGCGGCGCGGCAAACGTTGGCGTTGGAAACCGAATACAGCGTGCGCGATGTGCAGATGCTTGCAGACGTGGTGCATGACGTGCGCGATATCGCCGCGAGCATCTCTTCCGGTTCGTTCAAAACGCTCGGTATGGCCATTCTGCCCTGCTCAATGAAAACGCTCTCCGGCATTGTACACAGCTACAGCGACAGCCTGCTGACGCGTGCGGCCGATGTGGTGCTCAAAGAGCAGCGTAAGCTGGTGCTGTGCGTGCGCGAGACCCCGCTGCACTTGGGGCATCTGCGTATGATGACCACCGCCGCAGAACTGGGTGCGTTAATTATGCCGCCCGTACCGGCGTTTTATCACCGCCCGCAAAGCATTGACGATTTAGTCGACCAGACGGTGAATCGCGTGCTGGATCAGTTTGATATCACTTTGCCAGAAGATCTCTTTACCCGCTGGCGTGGTGCATAATGGTGCAGTGATGCGCGGTCGCGGTGCAAAATCGCGTCCGCGATCACTGTTCGTGCATCTCGTGCACCAAAAGTTAACAATGTCGCTTTCTCTTCCCCACGCCGCTGTTATATTTCCCTCACAAACTAAGCGTTTGCACGGCGACGCAGGCAGGCAAAATGCACTGCTTGTCTCACCCGCAGCCATTTCTCATAACTGGCATGAAACCTGCAATTCACTTAGCGCAAACACATCACGACGCACATAACAATAAGCACTTTACTTGAGGGTTTTCTATGAAAAAGCGAGTTCTGGCTCTCTCTTTGATGCTGGCAATGTCCAGCGCTGCGAGCGTGTTCGCCGCAGTGCCGCAAACGCTGCGTATCGGAACGGATCCGACCTATCCGCCGTTTGAGTCAAAAAATGCGCAGGGCCAGCTGGTGGGCTTTGATATCGATTTAGCCAATGAGATCTGCAAGCGTATTCAGACCAAATGCACCTATGTAGAAAGTGACTTTGATGCGCTGATCCCGTCGCTGAAGGCGAAAAAGATCGACGCCATCATCTCCTCGCTCTCCATCACCGAGAAACGTCAGGAAGAGATTGGCTTCTCAGAAAAACTCTACGCGGCGAACGCCCGCTTAGTGGCGCCAAAAGGCTCGACGTTGCAACCCACCGTGGCGTCGCTGAAGGGGAAAAACATCGGCCTGCTGCAGGGTACCACGCAGGAAACCTATGCTAACCAATATTGGCGGCCAAAAGGCGTGACCGTAACGCCTTATGCTAATCAGGATCTGGTGTATCAGGATCTTAACGCTGGACGTATCGACGCGGCGTTCCAGGATGAAGTGCAAGCGAGCGAAGGCTTCCTGAAACAGCCGGTCGGCAAGAATTACGCCTTTGCTGGCCCAGCGGTTAAAGACGACAAAATTTTTGGCGTGGGCACCGGCATGGGGCTGCGTAAAGATGATGCCGATCTGAAAGCCGCCATTGATAAGGCTTTTGATGCCATGCGCAAAGATGGCACCTACGACAAGATTGCGAAGAAGTACTTTAATTTCAACGTTTATGGCGATTAAGTATCCTGATTCCTGACGTCAGCGAAGGAATTTTCACAGGATCGCTCATAACTATTCACTCCGGGTGCTTACCTATGTAAACTCCCGGAGTTCATACGTTTGCCGCCTTCCATTATGTGATTCCCATCCCGGTCAGGACTGTCCGTAACATGTTGGGCAGCGTAGGTTATTTTTTTTCACGACAGGATCGATCCCATGCTGTATGGCTATTCTGAAGTCATCCTCAAAGGTACGTTGGTCACGCTCGAATTGGCGCTCAGCTCCGTGCTGCTGGCGGTGGTGCTGGGCTTGATTGGCGCCGGTGCCAAGCTCTCCCGCAATCGCCCCCTGGCAATGCTCTTTGAAGGTTACACCACGCTGATTCGCGGTGTGCCCGACTTAGTCTTGATGCTGCTGATTTTCTACGGTTTGCAAATTGCGCTTAATGCCGTCACCGATGCGCTGGGCATGGCGCAGTTTGATATTGATCCCATGGTGGCCGGCATCATCACGCTTGGCTTTATCTATGGCGCTTACTTTACTGAAACCTTCCGTGGCGCGTTCCTGGCGGTGCCTAAAGGGCAGATTGAAGCCGCCACCGCGTTTGGCTTTACCGGATCGCAAACGTTCAGGCGCATTCTGTTTCCCGCCATGATGCGCTTCGCGCTTCCCGGTATCGGCAACAACTGGCAGGTGATCCTCAAAGCCACCGCGCTGGTCTCGCTGCTGGGGTTGGAAGACGTGGTAAAGGCCACGCAGCTGGCGGGGAAAAGCACCTGGCAGCCGTTCTACTTCGCGATTGTGGCCGGGGTGATTTATCTGGTGTTTACCACGCTGTCAAACGGCGTGCTGTGGTGGCTTGAACGCCGCTACTCGGTCGGCGTGAAAAGGGCAGAGTTATGATCGACATTATTCAGGAATATTGGAAACAGCTGCTCTGGACCGATGGCTATCGCTTTACCGGCGTGGCGATCACGCTGTGGTTGCTGATCCTCTCGGTTGTGATTGGCGGATGTCTTGCCGTGCTGCTGGCGATTGCGCGCGTGTCCGCTAATCGCTTCATCTCCACGCCGGTCTGGCTGTTTACCTATGTGTTTCGCGGGACGCCGCTCTACGTGCAGCTTCTGGTGTTCTATTCCGGGATGTATACGTTAGAGGTGGTGAAGGGCTCCGAACTGTTGAATGCCTTTTTCCGCAGCGGGCTGAACTGTACGCTGCTGGCGTTTACCTTGAACACCTGCGCCTATACCACGGAAATTTTTGCGGGCGCCATCCGCGCCGTGCCGCACGGCGAGATTGAGGCCGCGCGCGCCTATGGCTTCTCAACGTTTAAGCTATATCGCTGCATTATCCTGCCCTCAGCGCTGCGTACTGCACTTCCGGCTTACAGTAATGAAGTGATACTGATGCTGCACTCCACCGCCCTGGCGTTTACCGCTACGGTGCCAGACTTGCTCAAGATCGCGCGCGACATTAATTCGGCCACCTACCAGCCGTTTACCGCCTTTGGTCTGGCCGCTGTGCTGTATCTTATTATTTCTTATGGGCTGATTAGCCTGTTCCGCCTGGCGGAACGCCGCTTCCTGGCGCATATAAAACCTTCTTCGACGCACTGAGTTAACACTATGGCTGAAAAAAAATTAAGCGTTACCGAACTGCACAAGCGTTACGGTGAGCATGAAGTCTTAAAAGGCGTATCACTGCAGGCCAATGCCGGTGATGTGATCAGCATTATCGGTTCGTCCGGGTCCGGGAAAAGCACCTTTTTACGCTGCATCAATTTTCTTGAAAAGCCGAGCGAAGGGGCCATCACGGTCAACAATGAGTCGATTAATCTGGTGCGTGATACCGACGGCCAGCTAAAAGTTGCCAATAAAGAGCAGCTGCGTCTGCTGCGCACGCGTCTCACCATGGTGTTTCAGCACTTTAACCTGTGGAGCCACATGACGGTGCTGGATAACGTGACCGAGGCGCCGATTCAGGTATTGGGCTTGAGTAAAGCCGAGGCGCGCGAACGGGCGATTAAATACCTTGATAAAGTGGGCATTGATGCGCGCGCGCGCGCGAAATATCCGGTGCACCTGTCCGGTGGCCAGCAGCAGCGCGTCTCTATTGCGCGTGCGCTGGCGATGGAGCCTGACGTGCTGCTGTTTGATGAACCCACCTCCGCACTGGATCCTGAGCTGGTTGGAGAAGTGTTGCGCATCATGCAAAAACTGGCGGAAGAGGGGAAAACCATGGTGGTCGTCACCCATGAGATGGAGTTTGCACGCCATGTCTCAAACCATGTGATTTTCTTGCACCAGGGTAAAATTGAAGAGCAGGGGCCGCCTGACGCCGTATTCGGCAATCCGCAAAGCCCACGCTTGCAGCAGTTCCTCAAAGGGTCGCTGAAGTAGCGCCATCCAAACCACAGAGCCTGACCCGGGCGTCAGGCTTTGGAGACGCGCTTACCCCGCCACATCCTGCAGTGCTTCCTCCAAATCGTACCAGCGAAAACGATACCCGGACGCTTCCAGCCGCTTCGGCAGCACATGCTGCCCACCCAATACCAACACGGCGGACTCGCCCATCATGAGCTTGATCGCGCTGGCGGGCGTGCGCATAAAGGCAGGACGATGCATCACCCGGCCAAGCGTGGCGGCAAACTGTTCATTGCGAACCGCATATGGCGCGACCATATTGAACGGACCGGAGAGCGCCGGGTGATCGATTAGCCACAAAATCGCATTGACCATATCGTCAATATGAATCCATGAAAGATACTGTTTGCCGCTGCCGATCGGGCCGCCTACGCCCAATTTGAACGGCAATTTCATTTTAGCCAGCGCGCCGCCCTCTTTGGCGAGCACGACGCCGGTGCGCAGTAAACATACGCGCGTTTGCTCACTTTGCGCGTTGAGCGCGATATCTTCCCATCGGGCGCAAAGCGTATGGGTAAACTCATCCTGACCGGGATCTTCTTCGGTGAGCACCAGCTCGCCCGTGTCGCCGTAAAACCCGGTGGCGGAGCCTGAGAGGAGAAACTGGGGCGGCTGACTGCTGGCATGAATCAGCGAAACCAGTTGCTCGGTGATTTGCCAGCGACTTTCGCACAGCTGCTGCTTGTGCTGCGCAGTCCAACGTTTGTCGGCGATGGGTTCGCCAGCCAGATTGATTATGCCGTCAATGCCATTGAGATCGGTCTGCTGATTCAAACCCGACCATAGCGCCACGCGCGCATCCAGTTTTTCGCGCGCACTGGCAACATCGCGTGTGACCACGCTGACCTGATGCCCAAGGGCGAGCAGACGCGGAATCAGGTGCTGGCCAATCAGGCCGGTTCCACCGGTGATAAGCAGGTGCATGTGAGCCTCCTTGTCATGTTTTTTATGCTCAAGATTGAGCATAGAAGAGAAGCGCTACGGTGGCGCGTTCGGCCTGAGGTGAGCCTGAAAAAAAGCCACCGTTGTGTCACGTAATCGTGGTGAAAAATGATCCGCATTGCGCCATTGCTATAGGCGAAAAAAATAGGTAAATAAGAAGCACCCCTGACGCTTACCTGAGGCCGTCAATGAACTACCCGTCCCTCACTCTCTGGTCTGATGCTTCCTTTTTTAGCCCCTATGCGATGTCAGTGTACGTGGCCTTAACCGAAAAAGGCATTCCCTTTAGCCTCAAGCGCGTTGACCTGGCACAGCAGGGGCAGCACGACGATGCCTACCGTGCGCTGTCGCTTACCTGCCGGGTTCCCATGCTACAAATAGACGATCTGAGCCTCAATGAATCCTCGGCGATCGCCGAATATCTGGAGGAGCGCTTTCCCGCACCGGCGTTTGAACGTTTGTACCCGGCCGATCGCGAAAAACGTGCGCGTGCGCGTGAAGTTCAGGCATGGCTGCGCAGTGATTTAACCGCGCTGCGCGCGGAGCGCCCCACTGAGGTGTTATTTGCCGACGAGCGCTTTGGTCCGCTTACCTCAGCAGGCGAGCAGGCAAAACAAAAACTCATCGCCGCCGTACAGCGATTGTTGCCCGATGGGCAGCAGAATCTGTTTGGCGAGTGGTCGATAGCCGACACCGATTTGGCGCTGATGATTAACCGTCTGGCGCTGCACGGTGACACGCTGCCAGTGAAACTTCAGCACTACGCGGCGTTCCAGTGGCAGCGTGCTTCGGTGCAGCTGTGGCTGGCGGAATCGGGTAAAACGCGCTAAGCACGATGCGCCTTGCAGAGGCGAAAAGAACGCTTTACCTTACCGCACATTCTAATAAGAGATGGCAAACAGGGCGCGTGCCAGGCACGCCGAAAACGTAAAAAGGGTTATGGATGGTGGATCAAACGGCTGCAGACGGAATCGAGTGGGTCGATATCGTCAATGAAGATAACGAGGTCATTGCGCAGGCTACCCGTGCGCAGATGCGGGCGCAGTGCTTGCGTCATCGCGCAACCTATATTGTGGTGCACGACGGCATGGGGAAAATTTTGGTACAGCGACGCACGGAAACCAAAGACTTCATGCCGGGCATGCTGGATGCCACTGCAGGTGGCGTCGTGCAGAGCGGGGAAGATTTGCTGGAATCTGCGCGCCGCGAAGCCGAAGAGGAGCTGGGCATCGCCGCCGTGCCGTTTGCCGAACACGGCAAGTTCTATTTTGAAGACGCGCACTGCCGCGTCTGGGGCGGTCTGTTCAGCTGCGTCTCACACGGTCCGTTTGCCATGCAGGAAGAGGAAGTGGATGAAGTGTTCTGGATGACGCCCGAGGAGATCACCGCGCGCTGCGATGAATTTACCGATGACTCGCTCAAAGCGCTGTCGCTGTGGCTAAGCCGCAATAGCGAAGCAACGCGCAGCCAGCAGAGCAGCGAAGCATAATAACGATATACGTAAGAAACGGCGCCTATTGGCGCCTTTTTTCTGCCCCGCGTGCGGTAACCCGCCACAGAGCGGCTGATTAGCGGGGGAGAGCGTAACCCTGCAGAGAGTGTGGCCTGCGTGCGGGCAAATTCATCGATACCAGCTCAAAAAAAAGCGCATGCGGTTCATGCCCGCATACGCTTTATACCAGGAGCTGCGGCTGCTTAACCTTCGGCCTGCTGCGACTGAATCGCCGTCAGCGCAATGGTATAGACGATGTCATCAACCAAGGCGCCGCGCGACAGATCGTTGACCGGCTTACGCATGCCCTGCAGCATTGGCCCGATGGAGATCAGATCGGCGGAGCGCTGAACCGCTTTGTACGTGGTATTACCGGTGTTGAGATCCGGGAAGATAAATACCGTGGCACGGCCCGCCACCGCCGAGTTTGGCGCTTTCGATTTCGCCACATCCTCCATGATGGCGGCGTCATACTGCAACGGACCATCAATGACCAAATCGGGACGTTTTTCTTGGGCAATACGCGTGGCTTCACGCACTTTTTCCACGTCACTCCCTGCACCAGAATTACCGGTTGAGTAAGAGATCATCGCGACGCGCGGATCGATGCCAAAGGCTTTCGCGGAATCGGCGGACTGAATGGCAATCTCGGCCAGCTGCTCGGGATTCGGATCGGGGTTGATGGCGCAGTCGCCGTAAACCAGCACCTGCTCAGGCAGCAGCATAAAGAACACCGAAGAGACCAGCGAGCTGTTGGGCGCGGTTTTGATCAGCTGCAGCGGCGGGCGAATCGTGTTGGCGGTGGTGTGCACCGCACCTGATACCAGGCCGTCCACTTCGCCGCTCTCCAGCATCATGGTGCCCAGCACCACGTTATCTTCCAGCTGCTCCTGCGCCACCACTTCCGTCATGCCTTTGCTCTTACGCAGCTCGACCAGGCGCGGCACATAGCGTTCGCGCACCACTTCCGGATCAACAATTTCGATGCCTTTGCCCAGCTCAACGCCTTGCGCTGCAGCGACACGCTGAATTTCATCGGGATTGCCCAGCAGCACGCAGGTCGCGATGCCGCGCTCCGCGCAGATGGCCGCGGCTTTGACGGTGCGCGGCTCGTCACCTTCCGGCAGCACAATACGCTTCCCGGCTTTACGCGCCAGCTCGGTCAATTGATAGCGGAACGCAGGCGGCGACAGACGGCGGCTGCGCTCTGATGTCGCCGTTAACGACTCAATCCACTCGGCATTGATAAAGTTGGCCACGTACTCCTGCACTTTTTCAATGCGCTGCGTGTCGTCGGCAGGCACTTCAAGGTTAAAGCTTTGCAGGCTAAGCGAGGTCTGCCAGGTGTTGGTCTTGACCATAAATACCGGCAGGCCGGTCTGGAAGGCACGCTCGCACAGGCGGGCAATCGGCGCTTCAATGTGATAGCCGCCGGTCAGCAGAATGGCACCAATTTCAATGCCGTTCATTGCGGCCAGGCAGGCGGCAACGAGTACGTCAGGGCGATCGGCTGAGGTCACCAGCAGCGAGCCAGGTCGGAAGTGCTCCAGCATATGCGGAAGGCTGCGCGCACAAAACGTGACCGATTTCACCCGGCGGGTGTGGATTTCCCCTTCGTTAATGACCTCGGCATTCAGGTGGCGGCACATATCGATAGCGCGCGTGGCGATCAGTTCGAAGCTCCAGGGAACGCACCCCAGCACCGGCAGCGGACTGTTAGCGAACAGCTGTTTGGGATCGATATTGGCGACGCTGGCTTTCGAGGAATCATCAAAAATTTCTGACAGGTCCGGGCGCGTGCGGCCCTGCTCGTCGACTGGCGCATTGAGTTTGTTGATGATAACGCCAGTGATGTTTTTGTTTTTACTGCCGCCGAAGCTGCTCTGCGTGAGTTCAATGCGCTCTTTAAGCTGCGCAGGCGAGTCGTTGCCCAGTGCCATCACGAAGACGATTTCCGCGTTGAGCGTTTTGGCGATTTCATAATTAAGCGCGGAAGCAAACTGGTGTTTACGGGTTGGCACTAAGCCTTCGACCAGCACCACTTCAGCATCCTGCGTGGTCGCGTGATAGTTGGCAATGATCTCTTCCATCAGCACATCTTGCTGGTTGGAACCCAGCAGCGACTCTACGCGTGACATTTGCAGCGGCACGGCGGCTGGAATGGCGGAGTGTTGGCGGATGATGGTGGTGGTCTGATCGGGTGCATCGCCGCCAGCTCGCGGTTGAGCAATGGGTTTAAACACGCTGAGGCGTACGCCTTTGCGCTCCATCGCACGGATCACGCCAAGGCTGACGCTGGTCAGGCCGACGCTGGTGCCGGTGGGAATGAGCATGATTGTACGTGACACAATAAAAACCTCTCAGGAAGTGCAGACGGGCTAAAACCGCTCCGTCAGCCTGCGCTGACGGAGATAAAGGGAGGAATCAGGCGGTGAGGCGCGCCGCATCCTGGGCAATGACCAGCTCTTCGTTGGTGGGGATCACGACAGCCGGGCGGGTGCCCTCTTTATTAATGAAGCCCGCCTTACCGAAGCGCGCTGCGAGGTTGCGCTCATGATCGACGTCAAAGCCCAGCAGGGCCAGTTTACCCAATGCCAACTCTCGCACCAGCGCCGCGTTCTCGCCGATACCGCCGGTAAAGACCACCGCATCCAGGCGGCCATCCATCAGTGCAGTGTAGCTGCCGATATACTTCGCCAGGCGGTGGCAGAACACATCCATGGCGCGTTTGGCATCCGCTTTCGTCGCGTAGTTATCTTCAACGTAGCGGCAGTCGCTGGTGACTTCCGTCAGGCCGAGGAGACCAGACTCTTTGGTGAGCAGCTTATTAATGGCATCGACGCTCATGCCGAGGGCGTCATGCAGGAAGAAGACGATAGCCGGATCGATGTCACCGCTGCGGGTGCCCATCACCAGGCCTTCCAGCGGCGTGAGGCCCATTGAGGTATCGACGCATTCGCCATTGCGGATGGCAGAAACGGAACCGCCGTTGCCTAAGTGGCAGGTAATGATGTTCAGCTCGCTCACCGGTTTGTTGAGCATTTTGGCGGCTTCCTGCGTCACATAGTAGTGGCTGGTGCCGTGTGCGCCGTAGCGACGAACGCCATGCTCGCGATAGAGTGCGTAGGGCAGGGCGTAAAGATAAGACTCTTCCGGCATAGTCTGATGGAAAGCGGTGTCGAACACTGCCACATTTTTGTCAGACAAGTGCGGGAAGTTCTTCATGGCTTCTTCAATGCCGATCAGGTGCGCGGGGTTATGCAACGGCGCGAAAGAGGAGGCATCCTTGATCCCTTGCACCACGGACTCGTCAATGATCACCGATTTTGTCAGCTTTTCGCCGCCGTGGACGATACGATGACCAATTGCAGCGATTTGTGCAGAAAGCGCGGGTTTTTGTGCCAAAATAGTTTTAACGATGAAGTTCAGCGCTTCGCTGTGTGCGGCGCCTGCGCCAAGCGGTGCTTCCTGTTTGCTGCCTTCCAGTTTCCATTTGATGCGTGCTTCGGGCAGATGAAAACACTCCGCCAGACCTGAAAGGTATTCGTCGCCAGTGGCAGGGTTGAGGATGGCAAACTTGAGGGATGAGCTGCCGCAGTTCAGAACCAGGACTAACTTCGTCGACATGGAAGTACCTATTTGATTTAGTAGTGGCGAAAAATGACGCAATCAGACTAACAGCGTAGCCCATGAATGCGGGTCACTTTATGATTAACATCATGCGCTAGTCAAAAAAGCCTGGATGCGCAAAAAATTTCGGTAATTTTACGCATTATTTTGAAATCCACTGGGCTAATATGCCGCTGACGCACGCTTTTATTACGCTAAAGCTTCCGGTAATGTTGTTAAAACGGCGTCAGAATACCCAGTGTGACCTTCAAAGACAAAATCTTTTGAAAGATGTTACGTAAAGTTGTGTTAGTGGCTATTTTTTTTAAAAATTGCAGTTTTAGTTGAGGTCTCTCATGGCAAATGACACGGGCAATCCTGGCTGGTTTGGATTATTTCAGCGCGGCCAGCACTATATGAAGACGTGGCCGGCGGATAAGCGCCTCGCGCCGGTTTTCCCTGAGAACCGCGTGGTAACGGCCACCCGCTTCGCGATTCGTTTTATGCCGCCGTTAGCGGTTTTCACGCTGACGTGGCAGATTGCGCTGGGCGGTCAGCTTGGCCCTGCGATCGCCACCGCGCTCTTTGCCTGCAGCTTGCCCATGCAGGGGCTATGGTGGCTAGGTAAACGCGCCATCACGCCGCTGCCGCCTTCGCTGTTGAATTGGTTTCATGAAGTGCGCGCGAAACTGGAAGAGGCGGGACAAGCCAGCGCGCCGGTGCAGGGTAAGCCGACGTATCAGTCGCTGGCCGACGTGCTGAAGCGCGCATTTAAACAACTCGATCGCACCTTCCTCGACGACCTGTAATGCCTCAAAAACGCCCCCAACCGTGCGGGGCGTTTTCCTTTCTGCTTCTCTTACACGTTCTGCCCGCAGCAACATGCGCGGGCATACCGATCCGCCATTGCCTATGGCACACTAACGCGCCTAGAGCATTCCAATGCCTGTAAAAGGAGCAACGCGTGAAGAAGTACAAGGGTTTTCTGTTTGATCTCGATGGCACGCTAGTGGATTCCCTGCCTGCAGTGGTTCGCGCCTGGTCGCGCTGGGCCGAACGCCACGGCATTGCAGCTGAGGAAGTACTGGGCTTTATTCACGGCAAACCGGCCATGAGTTCACTGCGTCACTTTATGCCCGGCCAGAGCGAGGAGGCGATTCAGGCGGAGTTTCGCTGGCTGGAACGGCTTGAAGCGGAAGACACCGATGGCGTGCAGGCGATTGCTGGCGCGGCAACGCTGCTAGCGTCATTGAATGCGCAGCAGATCCCATGGGCCATCGTCACCTCGGGTTCTGTACCGGTTGCACATGCGCGCCACAAGGCCGCCGGATTACCCCTGCCAGAGGTTTTTATCACGGCAGAGAATATTACGCACGGCAAGCCGCATCCCGAGCCCTATCTATTGGGGGCCAAGCGTTTAGGACTCGCGCCAACGGAATGTATTGTGGTTGAAGACGCCCCAGCAGGGATTATCGCTGGATTAGACGCGGGCTGCGCCGTGGTGGCGGTTAACCCACCGGCCAACGCGCCGCGTGGCCATGAGCTGATGCTTCGCGTGGATAACCTCGCACCGCTGCGGGTTGAAAAAAACGCGGCGGGCGACGTGGCATTAACCACCTTACGCTAGAAGGCGGGCCAGTGAGGCCCGTTCAGCTTAAAGCGGTGAGTCTTGAGAAATTTCATCCAGAGATAAGCTGAAGCTGGGAATAAACACCTCGACGAAATAGTCCATCTCGGGTGAGCGCCGCTGCGCCAGGGTTTTTTCCAGCCGCGCTTTTGCCAGCAGGAACTCATTATTGCCCGCCGACAGCTCCTCCAGACATTTCAGATAGGCGCACAGCGCATCCGCCTGCTTGACCACCGCTTGCTCGCTTTCTGTATGCAGATGCTCATCTAACAGTGGCCGGTAGGCATCCTGCAGCTCAGGGGGCAGCATCTCAATCAGCTTATGCTGTGCGATTTTTTCTATCTTCTTATATTCATGAGCAATTTGCGCATTGTAATACTTAACGGGCGTAGGCAAATCGCCGGTTAACACTTCACTGGCGTCATGATATAGCGCGAGCATGGCGATGCGATCGGCATTGAGGTTGCCATTAAACTTTTTGTTTTTAATTACCGCGAGCGCGTGCGCCACCATCGCGACCTGAAGGCTGTGCTCTGAAACATTTTCGGTGCGCACGTTGCGCATCAGCGGCCAGCGATTAATCAATTTGAGACGCGAGAGATGGGCAAAGAAGTGACTACGGGTCATGACGGATTCCTGTTGCTGCGAGTAGGTGCCTCACTGAAAGCATGACAGTATATACGCTTCATGCCGCCACCGCAGAAGGGATGCCAGCGGCCTCCCTTCTGCGGCGAGGATCACTGACGATAGCCGAGAATAAACCGGCCAAACTTGTTGATCGCCATTTCCAGATCGTCAACGCGCGGCAGCGTGACGATGCGCACGTGATCGGGCCATGGCCAGTTGAACGCGGTGCCTTGTACGAGCAGGACTTTTTCCTGCAACAGGAAATCGAGCACCATTTTTTGATCGTCGAGGATATTAAATTTTTTGGCATCAATGCGTGGGAACATATAGAGCGCTCCCTGCGGCTTGACGCAGCTTACGCCGGGAATCTCGTTGATCAGCTCCCATGCGCGCTGCCGCTGCTCGTAGAGCCGTCCACCGGGTGCAATAAATTCACTGATACTCTGATAGCCACCGAGCGCCGTCTGGATAGCATGCTGCGCGGGCACATTGGCGCACAGGCGCATCGACGCCAGCATTTCAAGCCCCTCGATATAGCCTTTAGCGTGGTTTTTCGGTCCATTCAGCACCATCCAGCCCTGACGGAAACCCGCCACGCGGTAGGTCTTGGAGAGCCCGTTAAAGGTCACCGTTAAGAGGTCCGGTGCCAGAGCGGCGATAGAGTGATGCTGCGCCTCGTCATAGAGGATTTTGTCGTAGATTTCATCGGCAAAAATGATCAGATTATGCTGACGGGCAATCTCGACAATCTCCATCAGCAGCGCCTTGCTGTAAACCGCGCCGGTAGGATTATTCGGGTTAATGATCACGATGCCGCGCGTGCGTGGGGTGATCTTACTGCGAATATCGTCAAGATCCGGGAACCAACCGGCAGATTCATCGCAAAGGTAATGTACGGCTTTACCACCGGATAACGACACAGCGGCGGTCCAGAGTGGGTAGTCCGGCGCAGGTACCAGCATTTCATCGCCGCTGTTCAGCAGCGCTTGCATGGCCTGAACAATAAGCTCAGAAACGCCATTGCCAATATAGATATCCTCTACCGTCACGTCGCGCATATCCCGTGCCTGATAGTGCTGCATGATGGCTTTACGTGCGGAATAGAGTCCTTTTGAATCGCAATAACCCTGCGCGCTCGGCAAGTTGCGAATCACATCAACCAGAATTTCATCGGGGGCTTCAAAACCAAAAGGGGCGGGGTTGCCAATGTTCAGTTTGAGAACTTTGTTACCTTCTTCTTCAAGGCGTTTTGCTTCTTTAAGCACTGGACCACGGATGTCGTAACAGACATTTTCCAGCTTTCCGGATTTATCAATTTGAAAATTCATTGTTACCGCCTCAGTGGGCAGAGTCCTTTAACCTGCCGCAAAAAATAAAACCCGCCCAATTTACTCCTCTCACTGCGACAAAAGAAGGGCAGCGGCGGGTTTTGGCGCGTTTCATATTTTTTGCGGTCATAGATGGTATGAAAAAGGAATAACATCATCATTACTAGTGTTTAAATCTAAAATTTCGTAAATATTTAGAGTATTGCGCCATATTTCATTTCGGGCGTTTCCGGCTTCGTCCTATGTTATCAGACTAAAAAGCGGTGATAGTTTTGTCGCACGCGATGAATAAAGTGATTAGCGACGTGATGAAATAGTTAAAGGAATCTTTTTAGATGCCGAATAATTGTTCACTTAATGGCGGGGAAAGAGATAAAACAATTTCGCCAGTGAATGATTATTCACTTTTGCGCCATAAAACCTGAAAGCGAGCTGACCTCAAACACGACAGTAAACAGAGATTAAATAGTATTTTTGTTGGATCTTTAGCACTTGTTGAAAAACGGTACGGAACGGTTTTCCGAAACGTTAAAAGTCGCAAAGGCGGTATTTTATGGGCAATACGCAGTAAAATCGCACGGTTTGGCACAAAAACATTTCCATTTTTGGCCTAAAAATGATTAAGTATAACTTATTATTTGATGCGCCTTAACGCATCGCATCAGCAAAACACGCTGTTACCGCTTTTGCCCCGCCGGCCTTTTTCGCGGGAAACCAGACAACTACGCAGCTGCCTGCATCTTTTGCACTCAGTTTTAGCCCAAAGTTGTTCTGTCTTTGATTGATGACGCTGCTCCAGAGGGATGGGAGAGAAGGGCGTCGGTTTCCGTTTAATACAATTTTGGATGGACGCTTCAACACAGGGCGGCCGTCAAGCACCATTATCGCTTGTCGCTTTGATAAGCGGTGATACACCAGGGTAGTAGTTTAAAAAAATCTTATAAGTGAAGAAAAAACATGACTAATGCAAATCGTCCGATACTCAATCTCGACCTCGATCTGCTGCGTACCTTTGTTGCCGTTGCTGACCTGAATACGTTTGCAGCCGCGGCTGCAGCCGTGTGCAGAACGCAGTCAGCGGTGAGCCAGCAGATGCAGCGTCTGGAGCAGTTGGTAGGTAAAGAGCTGTTTGCCAGACATGGACGTAATAAATTGCTTACGGAGCACGGCATTCAACTGTTGGGCTACGCGCGCAAGATCCTGCGCTTCAATGACGAAGCCTGCACCTCGTTAATGTACAGCAATATCCAGGGTGTCCTGACCATTGGCGCCTCTGATGATACTTCCGATACCATTCTGCCGTTTCTGCTTAACCGCGTAACGTCGGTGTATCCAAAACTGGCCATCGACGTCCGGGTTAAGCGTAATCCCTTCATGATGGAAATGCTCAACCAAGGCGAAGTGGATTTGGTGGTGACCACTTCCAGTCCGGGAAACTTTACGCATCAGGTGCTACGTACGTCGCCCACGCTCTGGTACTGCGCGGCGGACTACATTTTCCAGCGCGGGGAAGCTATTCCACTGGTACTGCTGGATGAGCCAAGCCCGTACCGCGATATGGCGATTGACCACCTTAACGAAGCCGGCATTCCTTGGCGCATCTCTTACGTTGCCTCAACGTTGGCTGCGGTGCGCGCAGCGGTAAAAGCCGGTTTAGGCGTGACGGCGCGTCCGGTTGAAATGATGAGCCCGGAACTGCGCGTCATGGGTGCGGCGGAAGGCTTGCCAGTTCTGCCCGATACCCAGTACCTGCTGTGCCGCAACCCGGACAGCGAGAATGAGTTGGCGCTGGCAATCTTCAACGCGATGCAATCAACGAACGATCCTTACAACTTGAGTGCCAACGCCGATGGCGCGCTGCTGTTGGATGACGAAGAGTAAAGCATGAAATAGCGGGGGCTTTTATACCGCGCCCTGACGCCAATAAACACGCGAAAATAAGCCTTAGACTGCGATTGTGCAGCTAAGGCTTTTTTTATGCCCCTCAATCGAGGGTTTTTAGCGTTTATAGTGAAAGTAAACTGCTAAACACCACGCGAAAGCATTTTTATTCCATTTTGGAATCAATTGGAAGTTACTTATCATTTTGTTAGCAGTTACTGCGCCGTGGTTGCGCCGTGATACTGCTTGTTTTTGCACCAAAAAACATAATTATGTGTTCTGGATCATAAAAATAGCCCTGTTTAGGGGGCGGAAATCCCGGTAAGACCTGCCAAAATATGGGGGTTAACTGCACGATCCATGCATGCGAATCCCCACTACACTGAAAATAACCTCACAGACTGAAGCGATTTAGCTGGCGCTCAGGAAGGGGAATGTTAATAATATAATGCGGGTGTAAAATAATGTTTGGATACTTTTGTCAAAGTTGACAAAAGGTTATAGAAAGGAGTAAAAACCCCTATAAAATTGCTGTTTATTCCTCAATGACAGCACAGTTTATAAGGTTTTTTTCCTTCCCTTGAATCGATGTGGTGCGTTTGCTGCGCGCGAGCAGGATGCCATCGCCACTTTTGATGAGTAAGCAAAGAGTATGTCAACAGCCACTGAAGTCATTGCCCACAACTGGGCATTTATCGTTTTTATCGTCATTGGATTCGGTCTCTGCGCCTTTATGCTTACCGGCGGTTGGTTGCTGGGCGGTCGTGCGCGTGCGCGCCATAAAAATACCCCGTTCGAGTCGGGCATAGAGTCCGTAGGTGATACCCACATTCGCCTCTCCGCTAAATTCTATTTGGTTGCGATGTTCTTTGTGATTTTTGACGTCGAAGCCCTCTTTTTATACGCCTGGTCGACTTCTATCCGCGAAAGCGGCTGGATCGGCTTTGTCGAAGCCGCAATTTTCATTTTGGTGCTACTGGCTGGCCTGGTTTATCTGGTGCGCATTGGTGCGCTGGATTGGGCACCTGCGCGCCGCCGCGTGGTGGTCAAATCAAGCCCGGTTAGCCATAACCACACCAATCCTCATAAGCAGTAAAAGCGAGGCAATAAGATGGACTACACGCTGACACGCGTAGACCCGAACGGCGGCGATAACGATCGTTATCCCCTGCAAAAACAAGAGATTGTGACTGATCCTCTGGAACAGCACGTGCACCGTAGCGTGTATATGGGCAAGCTTGAGCATGCTTTGCACGACATGGTGAACTGGGGACGCAAAAACTCTCTCTGGCCCTATAACTTCGGCCTTTCCTGCTGCTACGTGGAAATGACGACGTCATTCACGGCAGTGCACGACGTGGCGCGCTTTGGTGCCGAAGTTATGCGTGCTTCGCCGCGTCAGGCTGACTTTATGGTCATTGCAGGGACGCCGTTTACCAAAATGGCCCCGGTCATTCAGCGTTTGTACGACCAGATGCTGGAACCGAAATGGGTGATCTCCATGGGCGCCTGCGCGAACTCAGGCGGCATGTACGACATCTATTCGGTGGTGCAGGGCGTTGATAAATTCCTGCCGGTAGACGTCTATATTCCAGGCTGCCCGCCGCGTCCGGAGGCTTACATGCAGGCGCTGCTGCTGCTGCGTGAATCCATCGGTAAAGAGCGTCGTCCGCTCTCTTGGGTGGTAGGCGACCAAGGTGTTTACCGTGCCAATATGCAGTCTGAGCGTGAAAGGAAGCGCGGTGAACGTATCGCCGTTACCAACCTGAGAACCCCAGACGAAGTTTAAGCGACCCGTAGAAGGATGGCATTTCGGCCGCAGCAGAACATGACAATTTATTGTGTGCCGCCATCCTGACGCTTTCATTTGAGTGCCTGAGTACAGGCCGGAATGGTGAGTAACGTATGACAGATTTGACCACGCAAGATCTCGCTCAGCCTGGCTGGCAAACCCGCGATCACCTTGATGATCCGGTTATCGGCGAGCTGCGTAACCGTTTTGGGCCTGATGCCTTTACCGTTCAGGCGACCCGCACCGGTATTCCGGTGGTTTGGATTAAGCGTGAACAGCTGCCAGAAATCATCGAGTTCCTGCGCAAGCTGCCTAAGCCGTACGTCATGCTGTATGACCTGCATGGCGTAGATGAACGTTTGCGCACCCACCGTGCCGGTCTCCCGGCGGCGGATTTCTCTGTTTTCTACCATCTGCTTTCTATTGAACGTAACCGCGACATCATGCTCAAGGTGGCGTTATCCGAAAACGATCTGAATGTGCCCACCATCACCAAAATTTTCGCCAATGCCAACTGGTACGAGCGCGAAACCTGGGAGATGTTTGGTATTACGTTCAACGGTCACCCACACCTTACGCGCATTATGATGCCGCAGACGTGGGAAGGGCATCCGCTGCGCAAAGATTATCCCGCGCGCGCCACCGAATTCGATCCTTTTACGCTGACCAAGCAAAAAGAGGATCTGGAGATGGAGTCGCTGACGTTCAAACCTGAAGACTGGGGAATGAAGCGCGGCACCAACAGCGAGGACTTCATGTTCCTCAACTTGGGGCCAAACCATCCGTCGGCGCACGGTGCGTTCCGCATCATTCTGCAGCTCGATGGTGAAGAGATTGTGGATTGCGTACCGGACGTGGGCTATCACCACCGCGGCGCCGAAAAGATGGGCGAGCGTCAATCGTGGCACAGCTATATTCCCTATACCGACCGTATTGAATATCTGGGCGGCTGCGTTAATGAGATGCCTTATGTGCTGGCGGTAGAAAAGTTGGCCGGCATCACAGTACCGGATCGCGTCAATGTGATTCGCGTTATGCTCTCTGAGCTATTCCGCATCAACAGCCATCTGCTGTACATCTCAACCTTTATTCAAGACGTCGGCGCCATGACGCCAGTGTTCTTTGCCTTCACGGATCGTCAAAAAATTTACGATGTGGTCGAAGCGATTACCGGTTTCCGTATGCACCCGGCCTGGTTCCGCATTGGCGGCGTGGCGCATGACCTGCCGAAAGGGTGGGAACGCTTACTGCGTGAATTCCTCGATTGGATGCCCAAGCGTCTGAAAGAGTATGACAAAGCCGCACTGCGCAATACCGTGCTGATGGGCCGTTCACAAGGCGTTGCGGCGTACAACATGGATGAAGCGCTGGCGTGGGGAACTACCGGTGCGGGTCTGCGTGCCACAGGTCTGGATTTTGACGTGCGCAAATGGCGTCCCTATTCAGGCTACGAAAACTTTGATTTCGAGGTGCCAGTGGGCGCGGGCATCAGCGACGCGTACACGCGCGTTCAGCTGAAAATGGAAGAGATGTGGCAGTCGCTGCGCATTCTTGAGCAGTGCTTAAAAAATATGCCGGAAGGCCCGTTCAAAGCCGATCATCCGCTGACCACACCGCCGCCGAAAGAGCGCACGCTGCAGCACATCGAAACCCTGATTACGCACTTCCTGCAAGTTTCATGGGGCCCAGTGATGCCAGCCAACGAATCATTCCAGATGATCGAGGCGACCAAAGGTATCAACAGCTATTACCTGACCAGCGATGGCAGCACCATGAGCTACCGCACGCGCGTGCGCACGCCGAGCTTCCCGCATCTGCAGCAGATTCCTTCGGTAATCCGCGGCAGTCTGGTATCCGACCTGATCGTATACCTTGGTAGCATCGATTTTGTTATGTCAGACGTGGACCGCTAATTATGCACGATCAAAAAATTGCCATTCAAACCATCGACCCTAACGAGGTCTTTGTGCTGAGCGAGGCCGAGCACCACGCTATCGAGCATGAAAAACACCATTATGAAGATGCACGCGCCGCGTCGATCGAGGCGTTAAAGATTGTGCAGAAGCAGCGCGGCTGGGTGCCAGACGGTGCCATTCACGCCATTGCTAACGTTCTTGGCATTCCTGCCAGTGACGTAGAAGGGGTAGCCACGTTCTACAGCCAGATTTATCGCACGCCAGTGGGGCGCCACGTTATTCGCTACTGCGACAGCGTGGTATGCCATATCACTGGCTATCAGGGTATTCAGTCCGCGCTAGAGCAAAACCTGAACATTAAGCCGGGCCAAACCACGGCCGATGGCCGCTTTACCCTGTTGCCGACCTGCTGTCTGGGTAACTGCGATAAAGGGCCAACCATGATGGTCAACGACGATACGCACGTTCACCTGACGCCGGAAGGCATCGCCAACCTGTTGGAGCAGTATCCATGACCTTTAAACAGATCATTCGTACTGCGGAAACACATCCTCTGACGTGGCGTCTGCGTGACGATAAGCAGCCGATTTGGCTGGACGAATACCGCAGTAAAAACGGATATGTTGGCGCAGAAAAAGCCCTCAAGGGGCTGAGCCAAGATGAGATCGTTGCCACCGTCAAAGAATCCGGTCTGAAAGGCCGCGGTGGCGCGGGTTTCAACACCGGCCTGAAGTGGAGCCTGATGCCCAAAGATGAATCCATGAACATCCGTTACCTGCTGTGTAACGCCGATGAAATGGAGCCGGGCACCTATAAAGACCGCCTGTTGATGGAGCAGTTACCGCATCAGCTGGTGGAAGGCATGCTAATCAGCGCCTATGCGCTCAAAGCTTACCGGGGCTACATCTTCCTGCGCGGAGAGTATGTGGAAGCGGCCGAGAATTTGCGTCGCGCCATCGCGGAAGCCACGGAAGCGGGCTACCTCGGAAAAAACATTCTGGGCACCGGTTTTGATTTTGAGCTGTTTGTGCATACCGGCGCAGGACGTTACATCTGCGGTGAAGAGACGGCGCTGATCAACTCGCTGGAAGGCCGTCGCGCGAACCCGCGCTCTAAGCCGCCGTTCCCGGCGAGTGCGGGCGTGTGGGGCAAACCCACCTGCGTGAATAACGTCGAGACCCTGTCCAATGTCCCGGCCATCTTCCTGAATGGCGTGGAATGGTACAAGAATATCTCTACCAGTGAAGACACCGGCACCAAAATGATGGGCTTCTCCGGACGGGTGAAAAACCCTGGCGTTTGGGAGCTGCCCTTTGGCACCACCGCGCGTGAGATTCTTGAAGAGTACGCTGGCGGCATGCGCGATGGCCTGAAATTCAAAGCCTGGCAGCCGGGCGGTGCAGGCACCGACTTCCTGACCGATCAGCATCTCGATCTGCCGATGGAATTTGCCAGCATTGGTAAAGCGGGTAGCCGCCTGGGTACCGCACTGGCGATGGCCGTGGATCACGAAATCAATATGGTGTCGCTGGTGCGCAACCTGGAAGAGTTCTTTGCGCGTGAATCCTGCGGCTGGTGTACGCCCTGCCGCGACGGCTTGCCGTGGAGCGTGAAAATTTTGCGCGCGCTAGAGCAGAAACAGGGCCAACCGGGCGACATTGAAACGCTGCTGCAGCTCTGCCGCCAGCTCGGACCCGGCAAGACATTCTGTGCTCACGCACCGGGTGCCGTCGAGCCACTCCAGAGCGCCATTAAATATTTCCGTGAAGAGTTTGAGGCCGGCATCGCGCCGCAGGTGTTCGGGAATACCCGATCCATCGGGGGCATTCAGCCCAACCTGCTGAAAGCGCGCTGGTAAGCCGCTGCTTTATACGGGACGCCCGCTGCGCACGCGCGCGGGTAGAGAATTAGATGTTTAACGCTCGTCCGCGGACGAGCCTTACGGAAGCATGTTCACTATGGCTACAATTCATGTAGACGGTAAAGAATATGATGTGAACGGAGCGGACAACCTGCTGCAGGCGTGTCTCTCTCTGGGCCTTGATATTCCTTATTTTTGCTGGCATCCCGCGCTGGGAAGCGTGGGTGCCTGCCGCCAGTGTGCGGTCAAGCAATTCCAGAATGCCGAAGACACGCGCGGCCGCCTCGTTATGTCCTGCATGACGCCGGCCTCGGATGGAACCTTCATCTCCATTGACGATGGCGAAGCGAAAGAGTTCCGTGAGAGCGTGGTGGAGTGGTTAATGACTAACCACCCGCACGACTGTCCGGTGTGTGAAGAGGGCGGTAACTGCCACCTGCAGGATATGACGGTGATGACGGGACACAGCTTCCGTCGCTATCGCTTCACCAAACGTACCCATCAGAATCAGGATTTGGGCCCGTTCATTTCTCATGAGATGAACCGCTGTATTGCCTGCTATCGCTGTGTGCGCTACTACAAAGACTACGCTGACGGTAAAGATCTCGGCGTCTACGGCGCGCACGACAACGTCTACTTTGGCCGTCCCGAAGAGGGCACGCTGGAAAGCGAGTTCTCCGGTAACCTGGTGGAAATCTGTCCTACCGGCGTCTTTACCGATAAAACGCACTCCGAACGCTATAACCGCAAGTGGGATATGCAGTTTGCGCCAAGCATCTGCCAACAGTGCAGCGTGGGATGTAACACCAGCCCCGGCGAACGCTATGGCGAACTGCGCCGTATCGAAAACCGCTATAACGGCACGGTAAACCACTACTTCCTGTGCGATCGCGGTCGCTTCGGCTATGGCTACGTCAACCGTAAAGATCGCCCCCGTCAGCCGATGCAGCTGCGCGGCAATAGCTGGATCACGCTCAACGCTGAGCAGGCGGTGAATGCCGCTGCTGACGTATTGCGCCAGGCTAATAAAGTGATTGGTATTGGTTCGCCGCGCGCCAGCATTGAGAGTAACTTTGCCCTGCGTGAACTGGTGGGTGCCGAAAACTTCTCTACGGGTATGCCTGCGGGTGAGCAGGAACGCGTTGCCCTGATGTTAGATATTCTGCGTGAGGGAGGGATCTACACGCCTTCGCTGCGCGAAATCGAAAGCTACGATGCGGTACTGGTGCTGGGTGAAGATCTGACGCAGGTCGGTGCGCGCGTTGCGCTCTCTGTACGCCAGGCCGTAAAAGGCAAAGCGCGCGACATGGCGGCGGCACAGAAAGTGGCCGATTGGCAGATCGCCGCCATCCTTAACATTGGCCAGCACGCAAAGCATCCGCTGTTTGTCACCAACGTTGATGAGACCCGTCTGGATGATATTGCCGCGTGGAGCTATCGCGCCCCGGTTGAAGATCAGGCGCGCCTCGGCTTTGCCATCGCCCACGCGCTGGATGAAACGGCGCCGTCAGTCGCCGATTTCGACAGCACCTTGGACGGTAAACTGGATGTTGTGGTACAGGCGCTAGCGGGTGCCAAAAAGCCACTGATCATCTCCGGTACGCACTCAGGCAGCACCGCCATGATTGAAGCCGCAGCCAACGTAGCGAAAGCGCTGAAAGCGCGCGGATCTGATGTCGGTATTACGCTGCTGGCTGATGCCGCCAATAGCATGGGCTTGGGCATGATCGGCGGACAAACGCTGGATCAGGCGCTGGAGCAGTTGCGTAACGGTGAAGCCGATGCGCTCGTGGTGTTAGAAAACGATCTCTACCGTCACGCGCCTAAAGCCGTGGTCGATGCCGCACTGGCGCAAACCGCGAACGTTATCGTGGTGGATCACCAGCGCACTGCGACCCTGGAGAAAGCCGGTCTGGTGTTCTCAACCGCCAGCTTTGCGGAAAGCGACGGCACGTCGATTAACCACGAAGGCCGCGCGCAGCGTTTCTTCCAGGTTTACGATCCGGCCTATTACGACGAGAGCATTGTGATGCTGGAAAGCTGGCGCTGGTTGCACTCGCTGCACAGCACGCTTGAAAGCCGTCACGTTGACTGGACGCAGCTCGATCACGTGATCGACGCGGCGATCGTGGCGCTGCCGCAGTTAAAAGGCATTAAAGACGCGGCGCCTGACGCCAGCTTCCGTATTCGCGGTCAAAAACTGGCCCGTTCGCCGCACCGCAGCAGTGGCCGTACCGCCCTGCGTGCGAATATCAGCGTACACGAGCCGCGTCAGCCGCAGGACAAAGACACCATGTTTGCCTTCTCAATGGAAGGGAACAACCAGCCAAGCGCACCGCGTTCGCAGATTCCATTTGCCTGGGCGCCCGGTTGGAACTCCCCACAGGCGTGGAACAAGTTCCAGGATGAAGTGGGCGGTAAACTGCGCCACGGCGATCCTGGCGTGCGTTTATTTGAGGCGGGAAACGGTACGCTTCCGTGGTTCACTGCCGTACCGGCGCGCTTCACCGAAGGCGAGCAGTGGCGCGTTGCGCCTTACTACCAGCTGTTTGGCAGTGAGGAGATGACGCAGCGTTCACCTACCTTCCAAAAACGTATGGCACCGGCCACCTTGGTGATTAACCCTGCCGATGCAGAAAAGCTGGGTGTGAACCCAGGGGCTTCAGTGGAGTTGGTGTGCGCCGGCGAAACGGTGCGCTTACCCGTTCGTTTCTCTGCCGCGTTGCAGGCAGGGCAGGTGGGGCTGCCGCTGGGTATGCCGGGCGTACCACCGTTCCTTTCCGGTGCGCACATTGACAAACTGCAGGAGGCGGCACAATGAGCTGGCTGACACCGGACGTTATCGACATCATCCTCCAGATTGTGAAAGCCATCGTGATCCTGCTGGTGGTAGTGGCCTGCGGTGCGTTTATGAGCTTCGCCGAGCGTCGCTTGCTCGGCCTATGGCAGAACCGCTACGGTCCTAACCGCGTCGGCTGGGGCGGCTCGCTGCAGTTGGCTGCGGACATGATCAAAATGTTCTTCAAAGAGGACTGGGTTCCGCCGTTTACCGACCGCTTTATCTTCACGTTGGCGCCGGTCATCGCCTTTGTGTCGCTGCTGCTGGCGTTTGCGATTGTGCCGGTTTCACCGACCTGGATGGTGACTGACCTCAATATCGGTCTGCTGTTCTTCCTGATGATGGCTGGACTGGCGGTTTACGCCGTGCTCTTTGCTGGCTGGTCAAGTAACAACAAATACTCACTGCTGGGCGCGATGCGTGCTTCAGCGCAAACGCTGAGCTATGAAGTGTTTCTTGGACTTTCGTTGATGGGCGTCGTTGCGCAGGCAGGATCGTTCAACCTCAATGCCATTGTTGAGAACCAGGCGCACCTGTGGAACATCATCCCGCAGTTCTTTGGTTTCGTTACCTTCTGCATCGCCGGCGTGGCGGTGTGTCACCGTCACCCGTTTGACCAGCCTGAAGCTGAGCAAGAGCTGGCCGATGGCTATCACATTGAATATGCCGGCATGAAGTTCGGTCTGTTCTTCGTGGGCGAATATGTGGCGATTACCACTGTTTCTGCGCTGATTGTGACGCTGTTCTTCGGTGGCTGGCACGGTCCATTCCTGCCGCCGTTCATCTGGTTTGCCCTGAAAACGGCATTCTTCATGGTGATGTTTATCCTGATTCGTGCTGCGCTGCCGCGTCCACGTTACGACCAGGTGCTGTCGTTCGGCTGGAAAGTTTGTTTGCCGTTGACGTTATTGAACCTGCTGGCGACCGCCGCAGTGATTCTGTACAGCGCGCAGTAAGGGGTTTTAGAAATGACATTAAAAGATATTGTCGTTGGCTTCGGCACGACAGTGCGCAGTATCTGGATGATCGGCATGCATGCCTTCGCCAAACGTGAGACGCAGATGTACCCGGAAGAGCCGGTTTACCTGCCGCCGCGCTACCGTGGACGCATCGTGCTGACGCGCGATCCTGACGGTGAAGAACGCTGTGTGGCGTGCAACCTGTGCGCCGTAGCCTGCCCGGTCGGCTGCATCTCGCTGCAAAAAGCGGAAATGCAGGATGGCCGCTGGTATCCGGAGTTTTTCCGCATCAACTTTTCCCGCTGCATTTTCTGTGGTCTGTGTGAAGAAGCCTGTCCTACCACGGCGATTCAGCTGACGCCTGACTTTGAGCTGGGTGAATTCAAACGCCAGGATCTGGTGTATGAAAAAGAAGACCTGCTGATTTCCGGCCCGGGTAAATATCCGGAGTACAACTTCTACCGCATGGCGGGGATGGCGATCGACGGTAAAGAGAAAGGCGACGCGGAAAACGAAGCCAAGCCCATCGACGTCAAAGGCTTGTTGCCCTAAGGAGCCAGCTATGGAATTTGCGTTTTATCTTTGCGGACTGGTGGCGGTGCTAACAACGCTGCGCGTCATTACTCATACCAATCCGGTTCACGCACTGCTGTACCTGATTATTTCACTGCTCTCCATTGCGGGCGTGTTCTTTTCAATGGGCGCCTACTTTGCCGGTGCGCTGGAAATCATCGTCTACGCGGGTGCCATTATGGTGCTGTTCGTGTTCGTGGTGATGATGCTCAACCTGGGCAAAGCGCAGCAGGATCAAGAGCGCGAATGGCTCAAACCGACGCTGTGGATCGGTCCTGGCATTGTTTCTCTGCTGCTGCTGGCAGTGATGATTTACGCCATTAGCACCGCGCACGATCAGGGCATTGATGGCACGGTCATTGATGCGAAAGCGGTGGGAATTAGCCTGTTTGGCCCGTACGTTCTGGCTGTGGAACTGGCTTCGATGCTGCTGCTGGCGGGCTTGGTGGTGGCCTTCCATATTGGGCGTGACGAGCGTCAGGGCGAAGTGCTAAGCAACCGTCCAACGGATGCGCAAGCGAAGAAGGAGGAGCATGCATGATCCCGTTACAACATGGCCTGATGCTGGCTGCCGTGCTGTTTGTTCTCGGCCTGACCTCACTGGTTCTGCGCCGCAATCTGCTGTTTATGCTCATTGGTCTGGAGATCATGATCAACGCCGCCGCGCTTGCGCTGGTGGTGGCGGGCAGCTATTGGGGACAAGCCGATGGCCAGGTGATGTACATTCTGGCAATCAGCCTCGCGGCGGCCGAAGCCAGTATTGGTCTGGCGCTGCTGCTCCAGCTTTATCGTCGTCGTCAGACGCTGAACATTGACACTGTGAGCGAGATGCGCGGATGAATCTTCTCTACTTAACCGTACTGTTTCCGCTGATCGGCTTTTTGCTGTTAGCGTTTTCCCGTGGTCGCTGGTCGGAGAACCTGTCGGCGACGGTGGGCATGGGCTCGGTGGGGCTTGCCGCTCTGACCACCCTGTTTGTTGGCATGGAGTTCTTTAGCCACGGCCAACAGCCATTTACCCAGCCGCTCTGGACCTGGATGCAGGTTGGCCAGTTCAATATCAAAGTGAATTTGGTGCTGGATGGCCTGTCTTTAACCATGTTGTCAGTGGTCACGGGCGTGGGCTTCTTTATTCACATGTTCGCCTCATGGTACATGCGCGGTGAAGAGGGATATTCACGCTTCTTCGCCTATACCAACTTATTTATCGCCAGCATGGTGGTATTGGTCCTGGCGGACAACCTGATGCTGATGTATCTCGGTTGGGAAGGGGTGGGCCTCTGTTCTTACCTGCTGATTGGCTTCTATTACAGCAATCCAGAGAACGGCAAGGCGGCGATGAAAGCCTTTATTATCACCCGTGTGGGTGATGTGTTCCTCGCCTTCGCGCTGTTCATTCTCTACAACGAACTGGGCACCCTGAACTTCCGCGAACTGATGACCCTGGCACCTGCGCACTTTGCCGCAGACAACCATATGTTGCAGTGGGCCACGCTGATGCTGCTCGGCGGCGCGGTCGGTAAGTCGGCTCAGCTGCCGTTGCAAACCTGGCTGGCGGACGCCATGGCCGGTCCGACACCGGTTTCAGCGCTGATCCACGCGGCGACCATGGTGACAGCCGGTGTCTACCTGATCGCCCGCACGCATGGCCTGTTCCTGCTGACGCCAGACGTGCTGCATCTGGTAGGCATTGTCGGTGCCGTGACGCTGGTGCTGGCAGGCTTTGCAGCGCTGGTGCAAACCGACATCAAACGCGTGTTGGCTTACTCCACCATGAGTCAGATCGGCTACATGTTCCTGGCGCTGGGCGTTCAGGCGTGGGATGCCGCCATCTTCCACCTGATGACGCACGCCTTCTTCAAAGCGCTGCTGTTCCTCTCGTCCGGTTCGGTGATTCTGGCTTGCCATCACGAGCAGAACATTTTCAAGATGGGTGGCCTGCGTAAGAGCATTCCACTGGTTTACGTTTGCTTCCTGGTGGGTGGCGCAGCGCTGGCGGCACTGCCGCTGGTGACGGCCGGTTTCTACAGTAAAGATGAGATCCTGTTCGGTGCGCTGGCAAATGGTCACGTCAATCTCATGGTGGCGGGTCTGGTCGGCGCCTTCCTGACCTCAATCTATACCTTCCGCATGATTTTCATCGTCTTCCACGGCGAAGAAAAAATTCATGCGCACGCCGGTAAAGGCATTACGCATCACTTACCGCTCATTGTGCTGCTGGTGCTTTCTACTTTCGTGGGCGCGTTGATTACGCCGCCGCTGGCGGGCGTTCTGCCGGAGAACACTTTTGGCGAAACAGGCAAAGTGGCGCTGGAAGTGACCTCTGGGGTGGTCGCGGTGCTGGGCATTCTGATCGCTGCCGCGCTCTGGCTGGGTAAACGTCAGCTGGTGAGCCGCGTGGCCAACAGCGCACCGGGTCGCTTCTTTGGCACGTGGTGGTTCGCGGCTTGGGGCTTCGACTGGCTCTACGATAAGGTTTTCGTTAAACCTTATCTGGGTGTGGCGTGGCTGCTGCAGCGCGATCCGCTGAATGCCGTGATGAACCTGCCTGCGCTGCTGTCGCGTATCGGCAATAAAGGCCTGGTGACCAGTGAGAATGGCCACCTGCGCTGGTACGTTGCGTCCATGAGCATTGGCGCTGTGGTTGTGCTGGCGCTGATGCTGGTGATCTAAAGATTGATGAGCGGGGCGAGTTCGCTCGCCCAATTAGAATGTCAAAATTGCCTGAAGTCAGGCAATAAAAAGGGAAGTTCGCCGTGTTATTACCTTGGCTAATAATCATCCCCTTCGTCGGGGGCTTGCTTTGCTGGTTAGCGGAGCGCCTCGGCGCGAAAGTGCCGCGCTGGATCGCCATGATCACCATGGGGCTGACGCTGGCGCTTGGCCTGCAGCTGTGGCTGCAGGGAGGCTATTCATTGACGCAGGCTGCCGGTATTCCGCAGTGGCAATCGACGTTCCTTGTGCCGTGGATTCCGCGTTTTGGTATCAATTTCCATCTGGCAATTGATGGGCTTTCCCTGTTGATGGTCGTGCTGACGGGGCTGCTGGGCTTGATGGCGGTGCTGTGCTCATGGAACGAAATTGAGAAATATCAGGGCTTTTTCCACCTCAATCTGATGTGGATCCTCGGTGGCGTAATCGGCGTGTTCCTGGCCATCGACATGTTCCTGTTCTTCTTCTTCTGGGAAATGATGCTGGTGCCGATGTACTTCCTCATCGCGCTCTGGGGTCATAAAGCGTCTGACGGCAAAACCCGTATCACTGCGGCCACCAAATTCTTCATTTATACCCAAGCGTCCGGTTTGGTGATGCTGATTGCGATTCTGGCGCTGGTGTTTGTGCACTACAGTGCCACCGGTGAATGGACCTTCAGCTACGAGCAGCTGCTGAAGACGCCGATGTCGCATACCGTTGAATACCTGCTGATGCTGGGCTTCTTTATCGCGTTCGCCGTGAAAATGCCGGTCGTACCGCTGCACGGCTGGCTGCCCGATGCGCACAGTCAGGCGCCGACGGCAGGCTCGGTCGACCTCGCCGGTATTTTGCTGAAAACCGCGGCCTATGGTCTGCTGCGCTTCAGCTTGCCGCTGTTCCCGCACGCTTCCGCCGAATTTGCGCCTATCGCCATGTGGCTGGGTATTATCGGCATCTTCTACGGCGCGTGGATGGCGTTCTCGCAGACGGATATCAAACGCCTGATCGCCTACACCTCTATCTCGCACATGGGCTTCGTGCTGATTGCCATCTATACCGGCAGCCAGCTGGCGTTCCAGGGCGCGGTGATCCAGATGATCGCCCACGGCCTGTCCGCTGCCGCGCTGTTTATTCTGTGTGGTCAGCTGTATGAGCGTCTGCATACACGTGATTTGCGCCAGATGGGCGGTTTGTGGTCACGTATTAAATGGATCCCGGGCTTATCGCTGTTCTTTGCGGTGGCGAATCTCGGCATGCCAGGCACCGGTAACTTTGTCGGCGAGTTTATGATCCTTACCGGCAGTTTCCAGGTGGTGCCGGTTATCATCGTGATTGCCACCTTTGGTCTGGTGTTTGCGTCGGTGTACTCCCTGATCATGATGCAGCGTGCCTACTACGGTGAAGCCAAATCTACCGAGCCGCTGCCGGGCATGTCCCCGCGTGAATTTATGACCATTGGCGTGCTGGTGGTGCTGCTGACGCTGTTGGGCGTCTATCCTCAGCCGATCCTCGACACGTCCCACGCTGCGATGAGCAATATTCAGCAGTGGTTTACCGCTTCAATTTCAACTACAAGGCCGTAATTCGCCATGACAATAACTCCTCAACAATTGATCGCGTTACTGCCGCTGTTAATCGTCGGATTGACGGTGGTGGTTGTGATGCTGTCCATTGCGTGGCGACGCAACCACTTTGTTAATGCCACCCTGACAGTGATTGGACTCAACCTTGCGCTGTTTTCACTCTGGTTTGTTAGCCACGTGGGTGCGCTGGATGTCACGCCGTTGCTGCGCGTGGACGGCTACTCCATGTTCTATACCGCGCTGGTAATGCTGGCGAGTTTGGCCACCTGCACCTTCGCGTATCCGTGGCTGGCGGGCTACCCTGACAACAAGGACGAGTTTTATCTGCTGGTGCTGATTGCCGCACTGGGTGGCGTGGTGCTCGCCAGCGCCAACCATCTGGCGGCGCTGTTTATTGGTATTGAACTGCTGTCTCTGCCGCTGTTTGGCTTGATTGGCTATGCGTTCCGTCAGAAACGGTCGCTGGAAGCCGCGCTGAAATACACCATCCTTTCTGCGGCCGCCTCATCGTTCCTGCTGTTTGGTATCGCCCTCATTTATGCCGATTCCGGGAGCCTCAGCTTTGTTCAGCTGGGAAAAAGCCTGAATGACGGCATGATTCAGCAGCCGCTGCTGCTGGTGGGGTTGGGCATGATGATTATCGGCCTTGGCTTTAAGCTGTCGCTGGTGCCGTTCCACCTGTGGACGCCCGATGTCTACCAGGGCGCGCCCGCGCCAGTTTCGACCTTCCTGGCTACCGCCAGTAAAATCGCGATTTTTGCCGTGATCATGCGCCTGTTTATGTACGCGCCGGTGACGGACAGCGAAGCGGTACGCACGGTACTGGGCGTGATTGCCTTTGTCTCGATTCTGTTTGGTAACCTGATGGCGATTTCGCAGAGCAACATCAAGCGTCTGCTCGGCTACTCTTCTATTGCGCACTTGGGTTATCTGCTGGTGGCGCTGATTGCGGTGAAAACCCATCAGCTGTCGCTGGAGACGGCGGGGGTGTATCTGGCAGGCTACCTGTTCAGCAGCCTCGGCGCCTTTGGCGTGGTGAGTTTGATGTCCAGTCCTTACCGTGGCCCGGATGCCGACTCGCTCTACTCTTACCGCGGTCTGTTCTGGCACCGTCCCATTCTGTCTGCGGTGATGACCGTGATGATGCTGTCGCTGGCGGGCATTCCGATGACGCTCGGCTTCATTGGCAAATTCTACGTGATCGCGTCTGGCGTAAATGCACACCTGTGGTGGCTCACGGGGGCGGTGGTGGCGGGCAGTGCCATCGGTCTCTATTACTACCTGCGCGTAACGGTAAGCCTCTATCTCAGCCCGCCGGAGTTGCACACCCGCGATACGCCCGCCAACTGGGCATTTACGGCAGGTGGCGTCGTGGTGCTGATCTCCGCGATTTTGGTGCTGCTGTTAGGGGTGTATCCGCAGCCGCTGATCTCGCTGGTGCAGATGGCGCAACCGCTGATGTAACCCTTCACAGCCGCACACTAATCAGGCCTTCGGGCCTGATTTTTTTTGCCTACCGCTTGGCCAGACAAAGCCAGATGTGAGCGTCCCTGCGGCGCGGGGTGTGTTATTCTGCACTTTCCTTTCTCCGATGCATATCAGGAATTATTATGGATATTCAATGGGTTGATTGCCATCACCGGGCGCTAAACGTGCAGCAGCTGCACCGGTTACTGGCGTTACGTAATCAGGTATTTATCGTCGAGCAAAACTGCCCTTACCTGGATATCGACGGGCAGGATCTGGCACGCGACAATCGTCATATTCTGGGGGAATTGGAGGGGAAGCTGCTGGCTTATGCGCGCGTGCTCACGCCTGCCGACGACGCCGCACCGGTGATGATTGGCCGCGTGATCGTGTCACAGGAGGCGAGGGGGCTACAGCTGGGTTACCGCCTGATGGAGAAGGCGCTGGAGAGCTGTGAGCAACACTGGCCGCAGCACGCCATTTATCTTTCAGCCCAGGCACATCTTGAAGGGTTCTACGGCCGTTTAGGCTTTAGCGCGGTGGGGGAGGTGTATCTGGAAGACAACATTCCGCATATCGGTATGCAGAGAGGATAGCGACGAGGTGTGCACCTCGTCGCCTGTGCTGAGTTAGCCCGGCGTCATTTGCCGATCGTCGGTGTATTTACGCTGATCCGGGGCCGGTGGGAAGTATTGGTAGAGCCACGTCTCGCTGAGCGTCTCTTCTTTGGTACGCAGGAATAGCCGCATCTCCACCGGTTTAGTGGACGCGCTGGTTGGATACCAATCGAACAAAATGCGATAGCCATCGATCGGCTCAACGTAGAGGATCTCCACCTGTTTGACCGTCCCGTCAGACACGGTAATCACCGGCTCGATCCCTTTCGGCGCGGCTGCTTTCAGGTCGCCACCGATAAAATCAATGGCAAAGCGGCGGCACCAGGTATCCGGGAAGTGTTCCCCCGGCGCCCAGCCTTCCGGGAAGCCGCCAATGCCGGTGCGGGTGGCATCCACGCGCGCCAGGCCGCTGCGTACCGGCGGCAGCTGGCTCCAGTAGAGTTTGTACTGGAAGCTAAATTCACTGCCCGCTTTCACCGGTTCGCTGGGCTGCCAGAAGCAGACCACGTTATCCAGCGTTTCACCGGTGGTGGGGATCTCCATCAAATTGATAGCACCTTTACCCCATTTGCCAATCGGTTCTACCCACAAACTCGGACGCTTGTCATACCATCCGATCACATCCTGATAGTTTTTAAAGTCGTGATCGAGCTGTAACAGGCCAAACCCACGCGGATTCTCATCCTCGTAAGCGTTAAATTGCAGCCGCTGTGGATTGTTCAGCGGGCGTGCAATCCATTCGCCTTTTCCGGTCCACATGGCAAGGCGATCGGAGTCGTGAATCTGCGGATGGTACGTATTGCACATGCGGCGTTCGTTGGTTCCGCAGCTGAACATGCTGGTCATGGGGGAAATCCCCAGCTGACGGATCTCTTTGCGTGCAAACAGGTGGTTCTCCACCTCCATCACCACGCGCTTCTCTTCGCAGTGGATAGTGAACTTGTACGCGCCGGTCAGACTGGCGCCGTCCAGCAGGGCGTATACCACGAACGTGGTGTCGTCGGCTTTGGGCGTTTCAAACCAAAATGCCGTGAAATCAGGGAACTCTTCCTGCCCATTACTGAACGTATTGACCGCGACGCCGCGCGCTGACAGGCCATACTGATAGGTTTCATCTACGGCGCGGAAATAGCTGGCACCGAGGAAGGAGACGATGTCACGTCGCGCCAGCTCAGGTTTTTTAAAGGCGCGGAAGCCGGCAAAACCGAGATCGGTTTTACCGACCAACTGCTGCGTATCCACATTCGCATCATGGTAGTTAAACAGTTCAGGGCGGAAGTGAATTTCGCGCGCTTCGCGGCTGGCAGCATCCACGGAAAACATGCGAATACGGCGTTTAAAGCCCATGCCCACGTGGAAAAACTGCACATCCAACTCCCGGTCGGGGATGTTGTTCCACAGCGAGTGATTGGCGTCGTACTGAATTTCGTTATAGGCCTGCGGCGTTAGATTGGCCAAGGTGGCGGGCAATGGGCCGGGGGCGCCGCCCCAAGGCTGCTTCGCGAGCGCAGCGGCTTTCTTTTTCAATACATCGAAATCGAAACGCACTGCGGTGCCGTCAGCGATGCCGTCATCGGCCCAGGCAGACTGCGCAAACAGCGAGGAGAGCCCGGTCATACCGCTAACGGCAGAGAGGGCCATGGACGCTTTCATAAATTTTCTACGATTCATGCCGGAGTTCTAATCCTTAGCTGCTCGGGTGTATTTAACTGCCATAAGGACGCAGGGCGTCTGGCTTCAGGGAGTTACGACAGTGGCGAAAACAAAAAATTCAGTGCGCTGAAAATTTATCAGATTAATCAACTAAGCGAAGCAGATTTCGTTGCCGCACGTAACGTTTTTTTCTCTGGGATGCGGCTTTATCACCCCGATAGCGTGGGATCCTGGCAGCCAGCCCCGCAAAGCGGAAATTAATGACTATAGTTAATCGACGAGTTATTACATGGAGGAACTGCATCGTGTCATCTACCAATCAATTTGAAAACCGTTTTGAAACCCACCTTGATGATGATTTGGCGCTGCTGACGGAGACGCTGGAGGAAGTGCTGAAATCCTCGGGCGATCCTGCCGATCAGAAGTATATCGAGCTGAAAATGAAGGCAGAGAAGGCGCTGGAAGATGTAAAACATCGCGTCAGCCAGGCGTCTGACAGCTATTACTACCGCGCAAAACAGGTGGCATACCAGGCTGATGACTATGTGCATGAGAAGCCGTGGCAGGGTATCGGCATCGGCGCGGCGGCCGGCCTGTTTGTTGGCTTGCTGTTAGCCCGTCGTTAATCCCTTTGGGCGTAACCGCGGTTGCGCCCGTTCTTTCCTCGCCCGCTTTCTTCTTTCTGATGACTTCGCACGCTTCGTGATTGTGTTTCACGCGTCTCCTTCCTACAGTTAATGCCTACAGGGACAAGGAGAAAACTCACGTGATACGCGTAGAAATGCTCGCCACGGGCGATGAAGTTTTACACGGGCAAATTGTCGATACCAATGCCGCCTGGCTGGCCGAACTGCTGTTTCAGCACGGCCTGCCTATGACCAGCCGCACCACGGTTGGCGATGCGATGTCCTCGCTGGTGGAAACGCTGGTACAGCGTAGCCACATCGCCGATGTACTGATCGTCAATGGCGGCCTTGGTCCCACCAGCGACGATCTCAGTGCGCAGGCCGCCGCCGAGGCCAGCGGCACGGAACTGGTGATGCACGAGGCGTGGCTGGAAAAAATGGAGGCGTGGTTCGCTGGACGCGGCCGCGTCATGGCACCCAGTAACCGCAAGCAGGCGCAGATCCCGGCTGGCGCTGAAATGCTCAATAACCCGGTGGGCACCGCCTGCGGCTTTGCCATGCAACTCAACCGCTGCTGGATGTTCTTCACGCCGGGCGTGCCGTCTGAGTTTAAAACCATGGTTGAAGAGGAGATCCTGCCGCGTCTTAAGCAGCGCTTTGAGCTGCCCGCGCCGCCGCTCTGCCTGCGCCTAACCACCTTTGGCCGCGGCGAAAGTGACATTGCCAACGAGCTTGAACCGCTGCCCCTGCCGCAGGGCGTGGTCATGGGGTATCGCACCTCCATGCCCATTATTGAAATCAAGTTGACCGGGCCGGAAACACAGCGCGTGGCGATGGAGCAGGTGTGGCAGCAGGTGAAATTGCTGCTGGCAGAGTGCACCATTTTTGAAGGGCGAGAAGGCCTGCCGCCTGCGCTGGCGCGTGAGCTACAGCAGCGTGGTTTTCGTTTAGCACTCAGCGAACAGTTTACCGCAGGTCTCTTGCACTGGCAGTTAGCGTCGGCGGCAGTGCCGCTGAGCGCAGCGGAAATTCTGCCACCGCAGCAGGAAGATCTCGACACGCAGGTGGCGCGCACGCGCGCGCTGGCCGCACGGGAAGGCACCATGCTGGCGCTGTCGGTGGGCGATTTACACGAGGGAGAAATTGCCCTGGCCCTACACACGCCGGAAGCCAGCTGGGGGCAGCGCGTGAAGTTCTCGCCGGGGCGTCATAATCTGGAAACGCGGCAAAAAGTGGTGGCGATGATGGCGATGAATATGCTGCGCCGCTGGCTGCATGGCAGTGACGTCACCACCGGGTACGGCTGGATTGACGTGCTGGAAACGGTGAAAAGCTGAGGCCGCCCGAACAGGCGGCCTGACATCAAAGCTCGATCTCAATCTCCCCCTTGGCGCGGCAGCAGCAGGGCAAAATCTCGCCCTGCTGAATAAACGCCAGGGGGGGTTCTGCATAATCCACTTCGCCTTTTAACAAGCGCATGCGGCAGGATCCGCAGTACCCTTCGCGACACTGAAATTCCACGCACAAATTGTGCGCTTCCAGCGTCGTCAAGAGATTGGGGTGATCGTCTGCGCACTCCAGCCGGGAGCCGGAACTGCGCAGAATGACGACAGAACGACTCATGATTACAGCTGGAAATCGTTAAAGTCGTCTTCGCCCACTTCGGAGTCAATCTGACCCACCAGATACGAGCTCACTTCCACTTCCTGCGGCGCGACCTGCACGTTGTCAGACACCAGCCAGGCATTGATCCACGGAATTGGATTTGAACGCGTCTGGAACGGCAGGTCGAGGCCCACCGCCTGCATACGGATATTGGTGATGTACTCGATGTACTGACACAGAATATCTTTGTTCAGACCGATCATTGAACCGCCGCTGAACAGATATTCCGCCCACTCTTTTTCCTGCTCGGCGGCTTTTTTGAACAATTCAAAGCACTCGTCGCGGCATTCGGCGGCAATCTCTTTCATTTCCGGATCGTCTTCACCGCTGCGCATCAGGTTCAGCATATGCTGCGTGCCGGTGAGGTGCAGCGCTTCATCACGTGCAATCAGACGAATAATTTTTGCGTTGCCTTCCATCAATTCACGCTCGGCGAAGGCGAAAGAGCAGGCGAAGCTGACATAAAAGCGAATCGCTTCCAGCGCGTTGACGCTCATCAGGCAGATATACAGCTGCTTTTTGAGCTTGCGCAGATTGACTTCCACCGTCTTACCCGCCACCTGATGCGTACCTTCGCCCAGCAGATGCCAGTAGTTGGTCATTTCAATCAGGTCATCGTAGTACTTTGAGATATCCTGGGCACGCGCCAGAATTTGCTCGTTGGTCACGATGTCGTCGAAAACCAGCGACGGATCGTTGACGATGTTACGGATGATATGGGTGTAAGAGCGCGAGTGGATCGTCTCGGAAAACGCCCAGGTTTCAATCCAGGTTTCCAGCTCGGGAATCGAAATCAGCGGCAGCAGCGCCACGTTGGGGCTGCGGCCCTGAATCGAGTCCAGCAGCGTCTGATACTTCAGGTTGCTGATGAAGATGTGCTTTTCATGATCGGGCAGCGCCTGATAATCGATGCGATCGCGTGAGACATCGACTTCTTCCGGACGCCAGAAAAAGGAGAGCTGCTTTTCGATCAGCTTTTCAAAAATGTCATATTTCTGCTGGTCGAAACGCGCAACGTTAACGGATTGACCAAAGAACATCGGTTCTTTCAGCTGATCATTCTTGTTCTGCGAAAATGTGGTGTAAGCCATGACTGAGTCCAAAAAGTGAAACGGGCTGGCTGTGCCAGCCCTGAGATGAAAAAGCGCCTGACTTGCGGTTAGATCTTACAAGCGCCGCTTTCGCAGCCATCATCCTGAATGGACGGGGCTAAATCGTCCTGTGCATCTTCCGCACCGTCACGGGTGTTTTGGTAGTACAGGGTTTTCACGCCAAATTTATACGCCGTCAACAGATCCTTCAGCAGCTGTTTCATCGGCACTTTGCCGTTGGCAAAGCGGCCAGGATCGTAGTTGGTGTTCGACGAGATGGCCTGATCGATAAATTTCTGCATCACGCCGACCAGCTGCAGATAACCATCGTTGGAAGGCATTTCCCACAGCAGTTCGTACTGATCTTTCAGACGCTCATACTCCGGCACCACCTGACGCAGGATGCCGTCTTTCGACGCTTTGATCGAGATGTGACCGCGCGGAGGCTCGATGCCGTTGGTGGCGTTTGAAATCTGCGAGGAGGTTTCAGACGGCATCAGCGCTGAGAGCGTAGAGTTACGCAGGCCGTGTTGCGTGATCGATGTACGCAGACCTTCCCAGTCCAGATGCAGCGGCTCGCTGCACACCGCGTCAAGATCCTTTTTGTAGGTATCAATCGGCAGAATGCCCTGCGCATAGGTGGTTTCGTTGAACCACGGGCAGGCACCTTGCTCTTTGGCCAGTTCATTTGAGGCTTTCAGCAGATAGTACTGAATGGCTTCAAAGGTTTTGTGCGTCAGATTGTTGGCGCTGCCGTCGGAGTAACGCACGCCGTTTTTCGCCAGGTAGTACGCGTAGTTAATGACGCCAATGCCCAGCGTACGGCGGCCCATCGCGCCACGCTTCGCGGCCGGGATTGGGTAGTCCTGATAATCCAGCAGCGCATCCAGCGCACGCACTGCAAGGGTCGCAAGCTCTTCCAGATCATCAAGGCTCTCAATGGCGCCAAGGTTAAACGCAGAGAGCGTACAGAGAGCGATTTCACCGTTTTCATCATTCACGTCTTCCAGCGGCTTGGTTGGCAGTGCGATCTCCAGGCAGAGATTAGACTGACGCACCGGCGCAATGCTGGGATCAAACGGACTGTGCGTGTTGCAGTGGTCCACGTTCTGGATGTAGATGCGGCCAGTTGAGGCACGCTCTTGCATCATCAGCGAGAACAGATCCACGGCTTTCACGCGCTGTTTGCGAATGCTGCTGTCTTTTTCATACTGCGTGTACAAACGCTCAAACTCGTCCTGATTGGCGAAGAAGGCGTCATACAGGCCCGGTACGTCAGACGGGCTGAACAGCGTGATGTCTTCGCCTTTCAGCAGGCGGGTGTACATCAGCTTGTTGATCTGCACGCCATAGTCCATATGCCGCACGCGGTTGCCTTCCACGCCGCGGTTGTTTTTCAATACCAGCAGGCTTTCGACTTCCAGATGCCACATAGGGTAGAACAGCGTGGCGGCACCGCCGCGTACGCCGCCCTGCGAGCAGGACTTCACTGCCGTCTGGAAGTGCTTATAGAACGGAATACAGCCGGTATGGAACGCCTCACCGCCGCGAATTGGGCTACCCAGCGCGCGGATACGGCCCGCATTAATGCCAATACCCGCACGCTGTGACACGTACTTCACAATGGCGCTGGAGGTGGCGTTAATGGAGTCGAGGCTGTCGCCGCACTCAATCAAAACGCAGGAGCTGAACTGACGGGTAGGGGTGCGCACGCCCGACATAATCGGCGTAGGCAGCGAGATCTTGAACGTCGAGATCGCGTCGTAAAAGCGTTTGATGTAGTCCATACGGGTATCGCGCGGATAACCGGAGAACAGGCACGCCGCAACCAGAATATACAGGAACTGGGCGCTCTCGTAGATTTCACCGCTTACGCGGTTTTGCACCAGGTATTTCCCTTCAAGCTGTTTCACGGCGGCGTAGGAGAAGTTCATGTCGCGCCAGTGGTCGATAAACGCGTCCATCTGCTCGAACTCTTCCACGCTGTAATCTTCCAACAGATGGCGATCGTACTTCCCCATCTCGACCATTTTTACCACTTGGTCGTAGAGTTTGGGTGGCTCAAACTGGCCATAGGCTTTTTTGCGCAGGTGGAAAATCGCCAAGCGCGCGGCCAGGTACTGGTAATCCGGCGCATCGCGTGAAATCAGGTCTGCTGCGGCCTTGATAATGGTCTCATGGATATCAGAGGTGCGGATCCCATCATAAAACTGGATATGCGAGCGTAACTCAACCTGAGAGACCGAGACGTTGTTCAGGCCCTCAGCGGCCCAATCCAGCACTCGGTGAATCTTATCGAGATCAATACGTTCTTGACGGCCATCGCGTTTAGTAACGAGCAGACTTTGGTTCATGTCGCGTGTTTACCTGTCCATGAAATACAAAATTATCCCCCGGTATGCACAAGGTCTATGCACAAGTCGCTCATTGTGAGTAAACCTGTGGATAAACACTATATATAGGGGGTGCGGGAAGTTTGAACAACAATATGGTGAGTATTCTAGCCAGCATTCTGTTCATCACAAGAGTTGATTTTCACAAAAAAATCCGTCTACGGGGGTGGCTAAAATCCTGGATCCCCATGCCACAAGGCTTACAACAGCTGTCAACCGGGCAGCACTTTTTTTTCATAGTTTGATCGAGCGCTGGTTTATTGCTCAACGGCAGCAGTGCAAGAATTTTCTTAGCGCAAATAACCCGTCAGCGCGCCGAGTCGCAGCGAACATTTACCGCAAACGGTGTGAAATTTTTGTGACGAAAACAGCCTAGAGAAAAGGGATGGGAGCGTCTAAGAGGAAATTGATCTGATGAAGCCGGTGGGCTTGCTGACCCTGAAGCCAGCAAGACAAATCAGCCTGACAGCGGAAGCAAAAGATGCCCCTTATGCTCTCAGGCATGAGCGTGGTCAACCGGGGTTAGTCCGCTTGGCAGTGGGCATGAATCATATAGTTAACGTCAACGCCGCGTCCGAGGCGGAACTGATTGGTCAGAGGATTGTAATGAAGGCCGATCATGTGCTTTTCACGCAGCGGCGTTTCATCAACCCAGTTCAGCAGTTCAGCAGGACGAATAAATTTCTTCACGTCGTGCGTGCCGCGCGGCACCATGCGCAATACGTACTCTGCGCCAAAGACTGCCAGCAGCCAGGCCTTGGGATTACGATTGATGGTGGAAAAAAAGACTTCGCCCCCCGGTTTCACCAGCCGCGCGCAGGCCAGCACCACGGAGCGCGGATCCGGCACGTGCTCCAGCATCTCCATGCAGGTCACCACATCGTACTGCCCAGCGTGACTGTTGGCGTGATCTTCAACGGTTTGCTGCACGTAGTTGATGCTAACGCCGCTCTCTTGTGCGTGCAGGCGAGCAACCTCTAACGGCTCTGCGCCCATATCGAGCCCGGTGACCTCTGCGCCCTCGCGTGCCATGCTCTCGGCGAGGATGCCGCCGCCGCAGCCGACGTCGAGCACTTTTTTGCCAAATAGCCCGTCGCTGTGCTGCGCAATCCAGCCAAGTCGCAGGGGGTTAATACGATGAAGCGGCTTAAATTCACCCTCTAAATCCCACCAGCGTGAGGCCACGGCTTCAAATTTGGCGATTTCAGCGTGATCGACGTTCTGGCGGCTTTCCTGCGGTTGTTCACTCATTGAATCATTACTCCTGGCAAAATATGGCTTCAGTATAAACGCTTAAGCCAGCCCAGCGCATCTTTCAGCGCGAAGGAAAAGCGCCATTAAACCCCGCTTTACGTTCACCGCACGTAAGCGATGTGATATACTTTCGCACCTTTAAAAACCGGCATTAAGTAGAGGGATAGCGGCTCCATGAGCGACCTTGCGAGAGAAATTACACCGGTCAATATCGAAGAAGAGTTGAAGAACTCTTACCTCGATTACGCCATGTCGGTCATCGTTGGCCGAGCTTTACCTGATGTGCGTGATGGCCTGAAGCCGGTGCACCGCCGTGTGCTTTTCGCCATGAGCGAACTGGGTAACGACTGGAACAAACCTTATAAGAAATCCGCCCGTGTGGTCGGTGACGTGATCGGTAAATATCACCCGCACGGTGATTCTGCGGTTTACGAAAGTATCGTCCGTATGGCTCAGCCGTTCTCCCTGCGCTATATGCTGGTTGACGGTCAGGGTAACTTCGGTTCAGTGGACGGCGACTCCGCTGCCGCGATGCGTTATACCGAAGTGCGTATGGCGAAAATCTCCGCTGAACTGCTGGCCGATCTGGAAAAAGAGACGGTCGACTTCGTACCTAACTACGACGGCACCGAGCAGATTCCGGAAGTGCTGCCCACCAAAATTCCGAACCTGCTGGTAAACGGCGCGTCCGGTATTGCCGTCGGCATGGCCACGAACATTCCGCCGCACAACCTCACGGAAGTGATCAACGGCTGCCTGGCCTTTATCGACGATGAAAACATCACCGTTGAAGGTCTGATGGAACACATCACCGGTCCGGATTTCCCGACCGCGGCGTTTATCAACGGTCGCCGGGGTATTGAAGAAGCGTACCGCACCGGACGCGGCAAAATTTATATTCGCGCGCGCGGTGAGATCGAAACCGATGCGAAAACCGGTCGCGAAACCATCATCGTCAATGAAATTCCGTACCAGGTTAACAAAGCGCGCCTGATCGAGAAAATCGCCGAGCTGGTTAAAGAGAAGCGTATTGAAGGCATCAGCGGCCTGCGCGACGAATCGGATAAAGACGGTATGCGCATCGTGATTGAAGTCAAACGCGATGCGGTCGGTGAAGTGGTTCTCAACAATCTCTATTCATTGACCCAGCTGCAAATTTCCTTCGGCATTAACATGGTGGCGCTGCATCAGGGCCAGCCAAAGATCATGACGCTGAAGGAGATCATCGAGGCCTTCGTTCGTCACCGCCGCGAAGTGGTGACGCGTCGTACCATCTTTGAACTGCGCAAGGCGCGCGACCGCGCGCACATCCTTGAAGGTCTGGCCATTGCGCTGGCCAACATTGAGCCCATCATCGAACTGATTCGCCGCGCGCCAACGCCTGCGGAAGCGAAATCAGGCCTGCTGGCGCAGCCGTGGAATCTCGGCAACGTGGCAGCGATGCTGGAACGTGCTGGCGACGACGCTGCGCGTCCGGAGTGGCTGGAACCTGAGTTCGGTATTCGCGACGGTGCCTACTACCTGACCGAGCAGCAAGCACAGGCCATTTTGGATCTGCGCCTGCAGAAACTCACCGGGCTTGAGCACGAAAAGCTGCTGGACGAATACAAAGCGCTGCTTGAGCAGATTGCTGAACTGCTCCACATCTTGCAGAGCGCAGAGCGCCTGATGGAAGTGATCCGCGAAGAGCTGGAAGCGATGCGCGATCAGTTTGGCGATGCCCGCCGCACTGAAATCACCGCCAACAGCGCGGACATCAACATCGAAGACTTGATTAATCAAGAAGATGTGGTTGTCACGCTCTCCCATCAGGGCTACGTGAAATACCAGCCGCTTTCGGATTACGAAGCGCAGCGTCGCGGTGGCAAAGGCAAGTCTGCGGCGCGTATCAAAGAAGAAGACTTTATTGATCGCCTGCTGGTGGCCAATACCCACGATACGATCCTGTGCTTCTCTAGCCGTGGTCGTCTCTACTGGATGAAAGTCTATCAGCTGCCAGAAGCAAGCCGTGGGGCGCGTGGTCGTCCTATCGTCAACCTGCTGCCGCTGGAAGCCAACGAGCGTATTACCGCCATTCTTCCTGTGCGTGAATACACCGAAGGCTACAACATCTTCATGGCGACCGCTGACGGTACCGTGAAGAAAACCGCTCTGCAGGAGTTCAGCCGTCCGCGTAGCGCCGGCATCATCGCCATTAACCTGCGCGAAGATGATGAGCTGATTGGCGTCGCGTTGACCAACGGCAACGATGAAGCGATGCTGTTCTCCGCCGGCGGTAAAGTGGTGCGCTTCGCAGAGGGTGCCGTACGTGCAATGGGACGCTCGGCATCCGGCGTACGCGGCATTAAGCTGGCCGAAGGTGACAAAGTTGTGTCATTGATTGTGCCGCGTGAAGAGGGCGCGATCCTCACCGTGACGCAGAATGGCTACGGTAAGCGCACGTCCAACAGCGAATACCCGACCAAGTCACGTGCGACGCAAGGTGTCATCTCGATTAAAGTCACCGAACGCAACGGACCGGTAATCGGTGCGGTGCAGGTCGTGGATGGCGATCAGATCATGATGATCACCGACGCCGGTACGCTGGTGCGCACCCGCGTATCCGAAGTCAGCGTGGTGGGCCGTAACACCCAAGGCGTGATCCTGATTCGCACAGCCGAAGACGAGAACGTGGTGGGCTTGCAACGCGTAGCGGAGCCGGTTGAAGAAGAAGAGCTTGACGCCATCGACGGCAGCGTACCTGAAGGTGAAGATGAGATCGCACCGGAAGTGGACGCGGAAGATGACGCACCCGACGCAGACGAAGACGAGTAATCTGGCGCGGTAGCACAGCGGCAGGGCGGGCAACCGACCTGCCGTTTTTTTGTCTGAGTTTTAGGCCCAAACGGGCGCGCTGGCTGGCTTTTTTACCCTGATAAAGCTAGTGTATGAGAACGTTTTACACGTCCAATAACCCCATATCGCCTGTGAGTCTCCTTTGAAATATCTGGTCTCCTTTCGCACCACGCTTCGCATCTCGCGCTATCTTTTCCGTGCGCTGGCGCTGCTGCTTTGGACGGTGGGCGCGCTGTTAACCACCTTTTACATCATCAATGTGCTGCACCAGAAAGAGAACGGGGTGCGCCAGGAGTTCGCCACCAATTACGGGCAAACCGAGTGGTATGTGCGCCATTCTGCGGACATGATGCGCGAGCTCAAATACATCACCGAGAATCGCCTGAGCGGCGGCACGGGCATGGAGGTGCTGAATGCGTTTCCCGGCAGCAGAGAGACGTTGCCGCAGTTTACCCCGCTGTTTTCTGACGGTGATTGCACGGCGATGAGTTCCACCTGGCGTAACTCCCTCGAGGCGCTAAGCTATTTCATTAACTACTGGAAAAGCAACTTTGCTTCCGCTTATGAGCTGAACCGGGTGTTTTTTATCGGCGGCGAAAACCAGTGCCTCGCTGATTTTACCTTGGGCAACAACAATACCGTCGAACGTGAACGTAGCTTGAAAGCGCTGCGCGACCGCGTGCTCCACTACCGCAGCAGCAACGAAGAGCAGCGTCGTAACCCGATATACTGGATCACCGCCAGCGCCCAGCCCGGCGTCGGCACCTTCTACATGCTGATGCCGGTTTACGTCGCCAACAAGCTGCAGGCGCTGCTGGGTGTTGAGCAGAATATTCGTCTGGACGAGTTTATTCAGCCCGGCGGCTTACCGGTGGTGGCGACCCTGACGGATGAGAACTATCGCCCGCTGATCAGTTCGCGGCGCGGTGGGCCGGGCTTTTCGCTCGACGATCTGCCCGATGACAGTACCTGGTTCGGCTACCTGGACAGCTATCGCCAGCTGGTGCTAAAAAAGCCGCTGCCGCCGTCTAATCTCAATGTGGTGTGGTCGCTGTCCACCGATGTCCTGATGGACCAGCTAAAGCTGCTGCTGATCAATGCGCTGCTGCTGAATCTGCTTAGCGCCTTGGTGCTGTTTACGCTGGCGTGGTTCTTTGAACGCCGCATGTTCATGCCGGCCGAAGACAGCGCACACCGACTGGAAGAGCATGAGCAGTTCAACCGCAAGATCGTCGCCTCCGCGCCGGTGGGAATTTGTATTCTGCGGACCCGCGACGGCACCAACATCCTCAGTAACGAACTGGCGCATAACTACCTGACGCTGCTGACGCACGAAGATCGCCAGCGGCTTAATGAAATGATTGGCGGTCAGCAGGTTAACTTCGTTGACGTGCTGACCGGCAGTAATACCAACCTGCAGATCAGTTTTGTCCACTCGCGCTATCGCAACGAAAACGTCGCGATTTGCGTGCTGGTGGACGTGTCAGCGCGCGTGCGTATGGAGCAGTCGCTGCAGGAGATGGCGCATGCGGCCGAACAGGCAAGCCAGTCCAAATCCATGTTCCTGGCGACCGTGAGCCATGAATTGCGTACGCCGCTCTACGGCATTATCGGCAACCTTGACCTGCTGCAAACCAAAGCGCTACCCAAAGGAGTGGAGTCGCTGGTCACGGCAATGAATAACTCCTCCAGCCTGCTGCTGAAGATCATCAGCGATATTCTCGATTTTTCTAAAATCGAATCAGAGCAGCTGAAAATTGAGCCGCGGCCTTTCTCGCCACGCGAAGTCGTAAACCACATCGCCAGTAATTATCTGTCGCTGGTGCTGCGTAAACGGCTGACGCTTTACGTCCTGATGGAAAACGACGTGCCGTTGGCGATGGAGGGCGACCCCATGCGCTTGCAGCAGGTGATCTCCAACCTGCTTAACAACGCCATTAAGTTTACCCACACGGGATGCATTATTTTGCACGTGTATGTTAAAGAGGGGTATTTGGCCTTCCGCGTGCGTGATACCGGCGTGGGCATTCCAGCGAAAGAGGTGACGCGTCTGTTTGATCCTTTCTTCCAGGTCGGTTCCGGCGTGCAGCGTAACTTCCAGGGCACCGGTTTGGGCTTGGCGATATGCGAAAAACTCATCAACATGATGGACGGCGATATCGAGGTGGATTCAGAGCCGGGCATGGGCAGCCAATTTATTGTCCGCATCCCGATCTACGCGGGACAACAACCTGCGCCGCCGCTGCTGGATGGTCTGCAAGAGAAAGCCATCTGGCTGGATATGCGAAACGACTATCTCGGTAGCTTCTTGCTGCGGCTGCTGCAACAGCAGGGTATCCAGGTCGCGGATTACCAAGGCGAGGCGGCAGCCGATGACGTGATCATCAGTGACCATGAGGACGCGCTAGACCAGGCCGTGCGCGCGCACATTCTTATCAGCGGCGACCACATTGATATGCCGCAGGAACGCGCGCCGGGCCAGTGGGTACACTGCAGCGCGACGTTGCACGATCTGCCTCTGCTGCTGGGCCGTATCTATCGCCTGAACGTTGACAGCGAAACCAGCACGCCGCTGCCGCTGCCGGGCGCACGCGAAACAGAAAATTACGACGACATTATTGTGCTGATCGTGGATGACCATCCGATCAACCGTATGCTGTTGTCGGAACAGCTTGGCACGCTGGGCTATCAAACTAAAACGGCGCAGGACGGCGTAGATGCGCTTAACGTACTCAGCCGCAATCACATTGATATTGTGCTGAGTGACGTCAACATGCCGAACATGGATGGCTATCGCCTGACGCAGCGCTTGCGCCAGCTGGGACATGCTTTCCCGGTTATCGGGGTCACGGCCAACGCGTTGGCAGAAGAGAAACAGCGCTGCATGGATGCAGGCATGGACAATTGCCTGTCGAAGCCGGTGACGCTGGATGTGCTGAAAAGTACGTTGGCGCGCTACGCGGCGCAGGTAAGAAAAGGTCGGGAAGGGTAGGGAAGAGACGAATGAACGGGCGCAGCAGGTGCGCCCGTATGGGTATTAATCTTTGTCGACCTGCGTGGCGCTGACGGATGAAAGGTAGTTCAGCAGCGCGATATCGTTATCCACGCCCAGTTTCATCATGGCAGATTTCTTCTGGCTACTGATGGTCTTGATACTGCGGTTGAGCTTTTTGGCAATTTCCGTTACCAGGAAGCCTTCAGCGAACAAACGCAGCACTTCACTCTCTTTCGGCGACAGACGCTTGTCACCGTAGCCACCCGCGCTGATTTTTTCCAGCAGTTTGGCCACGCTTTCTGGCGTGTATTTTTTGCCTTTCTGCAAGGCGGCCAGCGCCTTAGGCAGATCGGTAGGAGCACCCTGTTTCAGCACAATCCCTTCGATATCGAGATCCAACACGGCGCTCAGGATCGCCGGGTTATTGTTCATGGTCAGAACGATAATCGACAGATCCGGATAATGGCGCTTGATGTATTTGATCAGGGTAATGCCATCGCCGTATTTTTCGCCCGGCATGGAGAGATCGGTAATCAGGACGTTAGCATCCAATTTGGATAAGCTATTGATCAATGCTGTCGAGTCTTCGAACTCGCCTACAACGTTAACCCATTCAATCTGTTCCAGTGACTTACGGATACCGAACAGAACAATTGGATGGTCATCGGCAATAATTACATTCAGGTTATTCATCTTATTGGTTACCTTGCTGCAGCAGTTGATTGACGTAAGCGTCAATTTCACTGGTGGTATTTTTAATCGTCAGATCATCACAGAGTTTAATCTGCTGTTCCAACTCTTCACAAAGCTGTTTACCTGGAACCAGATTTAGCATGGCGAATACGCCTTTCAGGCGATGCGCTGTCTGAGCAAGCGAGGCGTAGTCCTTCTCCGCCGACTCAGTATACAGTCTCTTCACATCAGGCGGTACTGTCTCGGTAAACAGCTGAAAATAGCCTCCGCTCAGCAGTGGAGTCTCAGCCTCTTCTTCGCGGCTCTCCTCCAGCAAATCATGAGACAGTTGCTTTTCAATCAGTCCCAGTAATGCATCAAGTAGCGCACTACTGAGATTGAAATTCACGCGGTACTGCTGCTCGTTCAGAGCGTGGTACCCCATTTCGTCACCGGCGAGCAACAGTGCCCAGCCCGTGAGACGACCGGGATCGTCGGTCACCAGCACATCGTGTTCTTGTCCAGACAAGCGTTCGTCAGACGTGAGGCACTTCGCGCCCCAGTTTTCCAGATGGCGGCAAACGATCTTGTGCACATCTTCCACCGCGATATCCACCAGCGCGGTGACGCCTTCCAGGAGTTTTTCTTCCTGTTCGCTTTGCTGCTCAAGCGTCAGCGGCAGTTGGATATGATAGCGCGTGCCGATCTCCGGTCTCGCGGTGATATCCAGCTGGCCGCCCATCTGCTTGCAAAGCTGCTTGCACAGGAATAAAGCCATGCCAGAAGCCTGACCATAGCGATCTTGGGTCGTTTCACCTAAATACGGGAAATCGACGTTTGCCAGCTCATCCACGCTCAAACCTGAACCCGTATCGACCAATTGCAGCAGGACGGTGTCCGGTTTGGTTTCGTGCGCGTTGACTTCCAGCGTAATTTTACCCCAGCGCGTGGTGGTCAAAGCATAGTGCATAAGCGTGGTAAGCACCTTGCGCAGCGCACGACGATCGCCAAAACGCATCTCGTCGTTGGCCAGATGATTATTCATTACCAGCGCCAGCCCCTTACGGCGCAGCAGCGGCAGCGTCTCCAGCGCGATCTCATCCAGCAGTTCTTGCAGGCTAAACACGCTCGCATCTGGCGACCAGTCGTGGGCTTCGAGGCGATTCAGCAGCACGATATCGTCCACCAGCCGCGCCAGCCCCTGGCTCTCATCCAGCAGATCCAGCACGCTCTCATCCTCGGTGTGCTGACTGAGCTGCACCAGCTGCGCCACCATGCTTTCCAGCGGCTTATTCAGCGCGTGGCCGAGATTGTGCATAAGCTGCTGGCGCATTTGATGGTTGCGATCCAGCACCTGCTGCGCTTTTTGCAGCTTTTTGTTCACCAGCAGCTCGCGATCTTGATCGCGCATCATAAACAGCTGGGTATGTGGCGACAGCATGCTGCGTGCGTGGCGAATTTCGTAGACTTCATTGTTAATGGTGGCCTGCAGTACGCCCTGGTGCTGATCGGACATATTGATGATTTTCTGCAGGTTAAGATGGGGCAACAAATGCTCGGCAATCTTGTTGCTTAACAACGTACGGTTAGTGGCGAAATCATACACCAGCAGGCCCACAGGCAGGCTGGCAACAATCTCTTCGTTGAGCATCCGCAGCGAATCAAGCTCGGCGCTCTGGTTTTCATTTGGCCGCAGCGACTGCTGCCGCAGCAGCGTGATGCCCGCCAGCGACAGCAGCACCAGCGCCACATAAATCAACAGCGGCCACAACAGATTGTGCAGCGTATCCACAGCCAACACCGTCAGTGGGATGCGGTACACCAGCTGCAGCGACGTGCTGGGTAAGGTCGCGGCGATTTCCAGGTTAGGATTCACCAGCGACACATGGGTGGATTCGCTGGTGGTATCGTCGCTGGTGCCCGAGGTCGTCGTGCCGGTCTCCTGGCGCAGCTGGAAGTTCTCCAGCGGCATATTGCGGGGGATCAGGTCGTTAACCGGCAGGTCAAACGCCACCACGGTGGCCAGGTGGCCGGGCTGATTGAAGGTGGTGCGCAGGGTGAAGTAGTGGTCGTTTTGCCAGCTAAAGTGGCGTAGCGGCGAGAAGCTTTCGCGCTCATCCAAGGCATTAGCCTGCTGCAGCATCTCTGCACGGCGGCTGTCCACCAGCGAGGTGATTGCGCTCTCTTTGTAACGCGTGGCCATATCTTTCAGCGGCAGCGTGGAGATCATGATCAGGCTGTTGTCCTGCCCATTCAGAAAATACATCGACCACGTGGGGTTCTCGGCGCCCCAGAGCGTGTCGAGGTAATTTGACATACGCATCGACATGTCCAGCGTGCTGCCATCGTGCGAGCCAAAAATCAGCGCTTCGGTCTTACGCCGGGTTTTTTCCAGATAGTAAACATCGGGGCGCAGACGTGTTTCCTGAAGGTTGCTGTTGGGCGTGGAGCCTACGGCGCTGGTGGCGAGGTTTTCATAAATTTGCCACGTGGCGAAACGATAGGCATCAATGCGCTTTTGCATGGCCCGTGCGAGATCGCTCATCGCATAACGCTTATCGGTCAACCGGGCATTGATGCTGTTATGCACCATGGCACCCAGCGCAAGAAACAGGACCAGGTTAAACACCACAAAAAAGCGGGTAACGTTGCCGGACGTTAACGGAAATTTGTAAGGCAGCATATTGTTTCAGGATCCTGCAATTATCGCGTTACCAGACGGGCGCTGGCGGCAACGGCCAGCAGCAGCAAGGCGATAAGTAAAAATGCGCCGCTCAGGCTGAGCCACTGGGAAATCAATCCGATCAAAGCCGGGCCTGAAAGAATACCTGCATAGCCCAGCGTTGTCATGGCGGAAATCGCCAGATTTGCGGGCATTTCACGCTGGTTTCCGGCGGCGTTGAACAGCATGGGCACCGTGTTGGCCAAACCGAAACCCACCAACAGGAAAGCCAGCAGCGCCACTTGCGGCCACGGCAGCAAAACGGCAAGCGTCATTCCGGCGGCAGCGGTCAGGGCACCCGTGAGCATCACCGGATAGCGTCCAAAGCGTTGGATCACGCGGTCGCCCGTCAGGCGGCCCAGCGTCATCGCCACCGAGAAAATGGCATAACCCAGACCGGCGTGCGCCACGCTGATTTGTTGGCTCTGCAATAACAGCAGGGCGCTCCAGTCAAGCACGGCACCTTCGGCCAGAAACAGGATAAAGCAGAGCAGGCCAAGAAAGGCGACCCAACCGCGCGGCACCACCAGCCACGGCTGATCGGGTTGATCCAGACGTTCGGTCATTAGCGTGGGCAGACTTAGCATTAACAAGATAGCGATCAGGAGCATCACCAGCCCCACGGCCTGTAATGGCGTCAAGCCGACGCTTAATAGCAGGCTGATAGAGCCAGCCCCCAGAATGCCGCCCAGGCTAAAGAAGCCGTGGAAGCCTGACATCATGGGGGTGCGCGCCGCTTTTTCCACCTCAACCGCCTGGACGTTCATCGCCACATCAACCATGCCAAGGCCAGCGCCGAAAACGCCGAGCGTCAGGGCCATCAGCCAGACGGTATCGACAAAGGTTAATAGCGGCAGCATGGCCAGCACCACCACGCTGGCGCACAGGATCACCTGGCGGCAGCCGAATCGAGCAATCAGCGCGCCGGTCACCGGCATAGCCACCAGTGAACCCATGCCGAGGCAAAGCAGCAGGCCGCCAAGTGACGCTCCGCTTAGCGCCAGGCGCTCGCTGGCATAGGGCACCAGCGGTGCCCATGCTGACATGCTCAATCCAGCAATCAAAAATACAAGGCGCGTGCCGGCGTGGACACGGGGATGAAGAGCGTTACGCTGTGCGGCGTCCAGTGATGTCATAAAGGGGTTTTCATTAACCAGTAAAGCCAGGAAGTTTAGCATTAAAACGAACACATACGCGGCATCTCATCGTCGCGCGCGTCGCACATGGCACATTCACTACGCGGCATATTACCGATGTTTTTAGCACCGTGGCATTTTTCCAGAACTTTCCTGGGCTGCCTCAGCGTCTGTGGCAGTGTGGTTTGAACAGGCATTGCCAGCCGCAATAAGAGGAGCAGGGCAAGAAAATGGTGCAATGAAAGAAAGAAAAGCGTGGTGTAAGAACCTTTTACTTTGTTTAGCGCATAAATTAACCCGCTTGAGGGAAGTATAATGTGCGCATTAAACCGAAGGCGTAAACCCAGAGCGAGTCGTCTAAGTGGATGTTAATTTTTCTGTGAGTACAGGTGCGGTACACGTTATTAAGCGAAGCAGGGAGAATGAGCAAAAAAAAGCCGGACACAAGGTCCGGCAGGAATCAGGGTAATTGAATCATTCGGGGTGAATGAAGGTAATAATGAAATAAATGATGATAGCGGGAGTAATTGTAGGCGCTCGAAGTCCAGAAGTTTTATCATTCAGTGCGGCATGGGTGTTTTTGTAAATCAATGATTCTTATGATTTTAAATTTCACTTGTCATTCTGTGCGATTATTTTTAATCAATCGTGCTGCTGAGAAGTTCCGCGTAATTTACAAATTGAAATACATATTAAAGACAAAGAGACACTTTTGGAAATTTAGTATCATTTTCACAATAGATTATTGCCTCGTATAAATTAACAATGGCGTGCCGGCTGAATTTTATCCATTCGGTTCGCAGTGGCATATATAAAAGGCACATTTTACGAGGGCAATAAAATGAAACGTCGCGTTCTCTCCCTACTGGTTCCTGCTGTGTTGGCGGCGGGGTCAGCCAGCGCAGCTGAAATCTATAACAAAGACGGGAATAAATTAGACCTTTACGGCAAAGTTGATGGGTTGCATTACTTCTCTGACAACGATGATTCAGATGGCGATCAATCTTATCTGCGTTTCGGCTTTAAGGGCGAAACGCAAATCGCTGACCAGCTTACCGGCTACGGCCAGTGGGAGTATCAGGCTGCGCTGAATACCGCTGAGAGCGAAGGCACCAAAAATAGCTATACCCGCGTGGGCTTTGCGGGGCTGCGCTTCGGTGATGCCGGCTCCTTTGATTACGGCCGTAACTATGGCGTGGCCTATGATATTGGCGCGTGGACCGATGTGCTGCCCGAATTTGGTGGTGATACCTACGGCGCGGACAATTACATGTTCCAGCGCGGCAATGGCATGGCGACCTATCGCAACACCAATTTCTTTGGGCTGGTGGATGGCTGGAACTTTGCCGTGCAGTATCAGGGCAAAAATGATAATCCGACGGAAGCAATCGGTTCCGGTCGCGACGTGCTGGGTGAGAACGGCGATGGCTGGGGCCTGAGCACCACTTATGACCTCGGTGCGGGCTTTGGCATTGGTGCGGCGACGTTCCAATCCGATCGCACCAACAACCAGAATGGCAACAATCCGCGTACCGCGACGATTCTTGGCCGCGGTGACAAAGCGCAGGCGTATACCGGTGGCCTGAAATACGATGCGAACGACGTCTACCTTGCCGCCATGTACACCCGCTCTTACAACGCCACCCGCTTTGGCGACAGTACCAGCAGCGATGGCGTATACGGTTTTGCCGATACCGCGGACAACTGGGAGCTGGTGGCGCAGTATCAGTTCGACTTTGGGCTGCGTCCGTCACTGGCGTTTGTGTCATCACGCGGCAACGTACAAGGCTTTGGCGACCAGAATTTGAAAAAATACGTGGATGTCGGCGCGACGTACTACTTCAACAAAAATATGTCGACCTACGTCGATTATCAAATCAACCTGTTGGATGATAATACTTTCACGGATGCCGCTGGAATCAATACCGATGATGTCGTGGCGCTGGGCCTGGTTTACCAGTTCTGATGCGCGGTTGCGTGGCCTGCGGGCCACGCTGTGCCGCCGTTGATGCCTCAAAGCCCATGCTTTCCCGGGTTCTGACTCACGGTGCGGGCCGCGTTCAGCCCGCAAGAGCTTTAGAAGCAAGCGATACTCCTACCGCTGTTCGATTATCACACGGCATATCAACAGTACCAATGCGAGAAGGCGCCCGGACGCGCATCCGGGCCTGTGCGAGCAGTGAGCGTTAGCTTAATGTATTTTGCGCCGCCGCAGGCGCGCTTCATCAGTTTGCGCCGCGTGATTCAGTGCGGTGGCGCTGCCTTCCATCGCGACGCCTGCCAACGTAAAGGCAGAAAAATTGAGCCAATCCCGCCAGCGGGTACGTGCCGTTTTTTCCTTTTCCATACTGCATCTCGCTTGTTGTTCAACACAGCTTCAACAATGCAGGATTCATGCCAGTACACCGCTCGCAGCGCCACATGCGCCGCGGCCGCTTTGTTACACTCTTACCGCCCTGGCACAGTGCAGGGCGTAGCCCTTTTGGTGCGACGCTCAGCGGCGACGTGATGGGTAATGCTGGATCAGGCGATGGCGGTAACGCTGCCAGCTGCGAAACGATCCATAAATGAACAATACGGCGGAAACGGCAACAATCATAAATAGCATCTGTCTCTCCTTTCATGAGGGGGGCAGTAATGGACCATCCTGAGAGATCGTGTTCGTGACTTCAACCAGATTTAGCCTGGTTTACATGCTATTTGTGCTTTGAAACATCGGGAATAAGTGTGTTACAGAGGGTTGATGGATGAAAATTAAGCGGATTCTGCTGGTCATTGGTGTGGGTTTCTTACTCAGCAGCTGCGATAAACCTGATGCGCCGCGCACGCTGGTGCTGGAAGGGAAAACCATGGGCACCGTGTGGCGTGTCAGTTTGGCGGGGGTTGACGTGACGCGCAAGCCTGCGTTACAGCGGCTGATTCAACAGCAGCTGGATGAAGATGACCACCAGCTCTCCACGTGGAAAAAGGATTCTGTGCTGTCGCAGTTCAATGCCTATCAGGGCACAGCCCCCCAGCCGGTGAGTGCGGATATGGCGGATATTGTGACCGCAGCGCTGCGCATCGGCGCCAAAACCGACGGTGCCATGGATATTACCGTCGGCCCGCTGGTGAACCTGTGGGGATTTGGCCCCGGTAAACCACCTGCCCATACGCCGGACACGCGCGCGATTGCCGCGGCAAAGGCGCAAACCGGCCTGCAGCATCTGCGCGTGCTGCAGGGCGTTGATGGGCAGTGGCTGCAAAAAGATTTACCGAGCTTGTACGTCGATCTTTCAACCATGGGCGAGGGCTATGCAACCGATCATCTCGCACGACTGATGGAACAGCAGGGCATCACCCGCTATTTGGTCTCGGTCGGCGGCGCGGTCCTGAGCCGCGGGCGTAACGCTGACGATCAGCCGTGGCGCGTGGCTATTCAGAAGCCCACCGATCGTGAAAACGCGGTGGAAGCGCGGGTGGATTTACAGGGGCACGGCATCAGCACCTCCGGCAGCTATCGCAACTACTATGAATTAGATGGCAAACGTATCTCGCACGTCATTGACCCGGCAACCGGACGGCCCATTACGCACAAGCTGGTCTCGGCGACGGTGATCGCCACCACCGCGCTGGAAGCCGACGGCTGGGACACGGGACTGATGGTACTGGGCCGTGAGCGCGCCGAGAAACTGGCGTTAAAAGAACATCTGGCGGTGTATTTGATCAGTAAAGAGGGCGACGGATTCAGCCACTGGATGTCGCCGCAGTTTGCCTCTTTTCTGATCGATAAAACCCACTAACCTACGGAGGCGCAGATGCTGGATTTATTTGGTGATGAGGCACCGTGGCAAGAGCCGCTCGCGGAAGGGGCGGTCATTTTACGCCGCCGCGCCCGCGAGGAGGCCTGCGCGCTGCTGGCGGCCATTGAAGCGATTGCGGCGCAAAACCCGTTTGTACACCGCATCACGCCGGGCGGCTATCGCATGTCGGTGGCGATGACCAACTGCGGCGACGTGGGCTGGTCTACCGACGCGCGCGGCTACCAGTACAGCGAACGAGACAATGCCAACGGACAGAAATGGCCACCGATGCCCGACCTGTTTCGCGCGCTCGCCCTGCAAAGCGCGCGGGAGGCGGGGTTTCCTGACTTCAATCCTGATGCCTGTCTGATCAACCGCTATGAGCCCGGTGCCAAGCTGTCACTGCATCAGGATAAAGACGAGAAGGATCTGCGGCAGCCGATTGTGTCCGTGTCGCTGGGACTGCCCGCCGTTTTTCAGTTTGGCGGCTTCGAACGCGGCGAAGCGACGCAGCGCGTGCTGTTGGAGCACGGCGATATCGTGGTATGGGGCGGACCGTCACGCCTGCGCTACCACGGCATTTTACCGTTAAAAGCAGGCGTCCACCCGGACGCCGGGCCCTATCGCTTTAATTTAACCTTCCGCCGTGCGCGCTAGCGTTACTGAAATGAGAATTATTCTTGCTATCATCCGGTGCGTCATTAAACTGCAGGCTGCTTGATTGACCACCGGAATGTCTTCATGGCTTTACTGCACGTTGTTTTTCGCCAGTACCGCTGGCCGTTTATTGGCGTTATCCTGCTGACTCTGTTAAGCGCCGTCTTGGGCATTGGCCTGATTGCCTGGATTAATACCCGCCTGATCGTTGCGGTGGATACCGGCTTTTCCGTCCTGCCCAGTTTCCTCGGGCAATTGATTCTGCTGATGGCCGTCACGCTGGGTTCACAGCTGGCCTTAACGCAGCTTGGGCACCACTTTGTTTGGCGCCTGCGCGGCGAATTCATTAAGCGCATCCTCGATACTCGCCTTGAACGCATTGAGCAGATCGGCAGCGCGCAGCTGCTGGCGGGACTCACCAGCGATGTGCGGGCGATAACGCTGGCGTTTGTGCGCCTGCCAGAATTGATTCAGGGCATCATTATTACGCTGGGTTCCGCGCTATATCTGGCGTGGCTGTCACCGAAAATGCTGCTGATTACGCTGCTGTGGCTGGCGGTGACGCTGGTGGGCGGCTGGCTATTGGTGTCGCGCGTGTATCAGCATATGGCGAAGCTGCGCGACATAGAAGATGATCTCTACCGGGATTTCCAAACCATTATCGACGGGCGCAAAGAACTTCGACTCAATCGTGAGCGGGCGCAGCTGATTTACGACAGCGTTTATCAGGTAGATGCTACACGCTATCGCCACCATATTGTGCGTGCCGATACGTTCCATCTGAGCGCAGTGAACTGGTCAAACATCATGATGCTCGGTGCCATAGGTATGGTGTTTTACATGGCGAACGGCTTGGGCTGGGCTAACACCGCCGTGGCCGCGACCTATTCACTGACGCTGCTGTTTTTGCGCACGCCGCTGCTGGCGGCGGTGGGTGCGCTGCCCACCTTACTGAGCGCGCAGGTGGCGTTTCGCAAAATCCATCTTTTTGACCTCGAACCCTATCGGCGTGATTTCGCTGCGCCCGCGCCCGCCAAGACCTGGCAAACGCTGGAGCTGCGTGATGTCTGCTTTCACTACGGCGAGCAGGGCTTTCACATCGGGCCGATCACGCTGACGCTACGCCGCGGCGAGCTGGTGTTTTTGATTGGCGGCAACGGTAGCGGGAAATCCACGCTGGCGATGCTGCTAACCGGCCTTTATCAGCCTACCGGCGGTACGGTGCTGCTGGATGGGCAAGCCGTTGACTGGCGCAACATCGACAGCTATCGCCAGCACTTCTCGGCGGTGTTCACCGATGTTCACCTGTTTGATCGTTTAATTACCCAGGGCGCGCAGCCAGCCGATCCGGCGCTGGTTGAGCAGTGGCTGAAACGGCTTAAGATGCAAAACAAGCTGCAGCTAAAGGGGAATCAGGTGCGCGACCTGCATTTGTCGAAAGGACAAAGCAAACGGCTCGCGCTGCTGCTGGCGGTGGCAGAGGAGCGTGACATTCTACTGCTGGACGAATGGGCTGCCGATCAGGATCCGCATTTCCGCCGTATTTTTTACCGGGAACTGCTGCCGTGGCTGCAGGCTGCGGGAAAAACCGTGTTTGCCATCAGTCATGACGATCATTACTTTGCCCATGCTGATCGCCTGTTAGAAATGCGCGATGGGCGGCTGGTTGAACTGGTTGGTCATGAACGTGACCTGGCGACGTTAGATGCGGTACAGCGCACCGATACCGGCCAGTGAACATCAGGTAAAACGGTGCGTAATGCGTATTGAGTTTTAAGGCTGCGGACCAATAAAGAAAGGGGCGAGCAGGGCGAAAAGCAGGAGCAAACGGAAAATAGCGCATCGCGGCTGACGGTTAACGCACCGTGTTACCCGCCAGCCGCGCGAGGGACAAGCCAACGTCGCTTAATGGTTGGGTGGAATAGCCATACCTTTAATTTGTACTACGAAATGCTGATGCCCTTTAGTAATGCGCGCACCGCGGTCGCACCAACGTGACGCCAGGCGGAAGAAGTCGTCGCTATCGATATCATAAGCCAGTTCGACCTTGCTGATGCCAGAATGCAGAAGCTCTTCCGCGTCCTGTAGGTTTTTTGCTTTGATAACCATAATCGTTGTCCATCTCAAACAGGGGAGACCAGAGTAAAACGATTGTGTGACGTTTTTGTTTCAGTTTGATGAAGTCCTGAGAAAAGCGCATGAAAACGTGATCGCGATCATCATGGATTGCTTGAAATAACCGTTTGATTATATGCATAAATAATAACGCATCGCGATCGGCCTGCTGGCGGTGGCGGCGGCTCGCGCTGCCATAAAGCTGTCACCCTTTACCGCTACGCTGACGCCACCTGAGACGACGTTTATGGGGAGTATGAATATGCATACCGGTTCAAGCCTCTTACTGGCCATGGCTATGAGCACGACCGCCGTACAGGCGGCGGATCTTTCTTTTCTCAATCCGCAGGGCAACATCGAGATGCAGCCCGGAAAGCTGCTGTTTTTGCATAAACTGCACTACCGCAAACTCTATGAGGAGAAGCCCTTTCCCGATGCGGTGATCTATTACTACAGCAACGGGGTGTATAAGATATTGTCGCAGGGAGAGAACCACTACGGCCTGTATGTGCAGCAGGGCAGTATCAAAGATCAAACCTACACCATTCGCTACATTTCGGCACCGTCACAGGATTGGGGCGGGAAAACCGCGTTTCACCAATTAACCTATGTGAATGGCGCGCAGGCGTCCCTGTTCCTGCAGAACGCCATCACCGATACCGGTGAACAGATCGCGCAGCAAAACGGCGAGTTTATTCTGCAGGAAGAGGGGCTGGATGCGGTCGATAATGGTCGCTGGGACGACAACATGAAAATCGCCCCCAAGAAATAGGCAATAAAAAAGCAGCCTTGGGAGGCTGCTTTTTTTTGGGATTATTTGGTCGGCACGAGAGGATTTGAACCTCCGACCCCTGACACCCCATGACAGTGCGCTACCAGGCTGCGCTACGTGCCGATCGTGGAGAAGTAGTCTACTGACTTCGCGCGCATTTGCAAGATGCAGACGCGCTAACTGCCTTATATTTAATCAGTTAGCGATAAATCGTTTCTCTTCCGTTAACACCTGCAACAGCAGCGCCAGCTCCGGTTTGTGATCCTTGAGCTTATTCCCTTCGGCATCATAGGCGCTGTAGCTGCCGTTATTATTCAGCACCAGGGTGACGTTAGGCGTGGTCACGACCAGTTTGCCGTCTTCGCTGCTGGCCACCCAATTGTGCTGACGCGGGGCGGCAAACAAGTCCTGGCCCTGCGAATAGTCGCCGGGATTATTACGCACATGCAGCAAGCGCTGCATCAGCGTCGTCATCACATCCTGCTGATCGGTCAGGGTGTTGATGGTTTGGGCTGGCGTATTTGGCCAGTGCACCACCAGCGGCACCTGAAGCGTCGCACGATTGCCCGGGTTGTCCTCTTTGTCGTCCAGGGCCTGCGCCCGCTGCGCCGTGATCACAACCACAGTGTTTTTGAGCAAGTCGCGCTGCTGAAGCGTTTGCAGCACGGCGGCAATCTGCTGATCGACACCCGCCGCCTGCCGCAGATAGCTACGCTGACGCGCTTTCACGTTATCGCCTTTGGTATCGATGCCGTTGAGCGCTATCCACGAGAACCACGGCGCACGGTTATCTTGCTGGCCCTTGAGCCAGCTTTGCCACTGGCTCACGGTGGTGCTGTCGGGCTGTCCGTTTGCTTCCGGCAGCGTGTAGTCGGCGAGTAGCGCCTGGCGGTACAGCGGTTGGCTGAAACCGTCAGAAGAGAAGAGACCGAACTGATAGCCCTGATGGTTCAACGCCGACAGCAGCGCCGAGGGCATGCGCATGGCCAGGACGCCATCCATGTAGCTCGACGAAATGCCGTAAAATAGGCCAAACAGCCCTTTATCCGGCTGGATACCCGCGCTGTAATGCTGGGTAAAACGCACGTTCTCACTGGCAAACTGATTCAGCGTCGGCAAGGCTTTGCTCAGCGTGGCATTGTTCAGGCTCTCTACCGTGAGCACCAGCAGATTGTGACGCGAACCCGCATCGCGGAACGTGATATCGCTAAGTGGATATTGCACAGACAGCGCTTCCGGATCGCCCTGCTGCACCAGCCTGCGCTGGTAAGCCTGCGCGTCCAGCAGTCCGTGACGTTCAAGGAAACGGCGTGCCGTCATGGGATAAGAGAGCGGCAGGTTAGCGCGCTGCATCGTAATAGGACGATAGAAATTGGCATCGGCCCAGATGTACAACAGGTGGCTGGCAAAGAAAGCGGTAATGAACAGTGCCGCCAGCGGCTTACCAAAGCTGCGGCGGTTCAGACTGCGCAGTTTCTGCCAGCTCCAGGTGGCAAACAGCATCTCCACCAGGAAAATCAGCGGCACGCTGATAAACATAAGCTGCCAGTCGCGCGCCATCTCGCTCTGGTCGGGATTGATCACCAGCTCCCACACCACCGGATTCAGGTGCAGGTGGAAGCGATTGAACACTGCGCTGTCGACCATGATCAGCGTTAATCCCGCCGTCGCGACCATCGCGGACAGCACCCTCAGCAGGCGCTGCGACATCACCACAAAGGTAAGCGGGAAAACGATCAGCAGATACGCGGCGAACACAATAAAGCTGAAGTGGCCAATCCAGCTGGTATAAGCATAAATGCGGCCCGCAAGGGACGCGGGCCAGTCGGCAACAAACAGATAGCGACTGCCCAATATCAGCGCGAACAGGATATTAAACAGGGCGAACCAATGCCCCCAGCTGATCATCTGGGAGACTTTTTCACGGTAGCGCTGCCGGTTGGTTACCATATTTATAAGGTCAAATGTGCAATTTAATGGGCGTTGTCATCGCGCACGGAAGACTGCAGCGCGTCCGCGAAAGAGCGTGCCAGGCTACGGCGCTGGGCCGGAGAGACACTGGTATTGATCAAATTAGTGACCATGTTTCCCAACACCATCAGGGAAAGATCGGTAGGCGCTTTGTCTTTTTCAAGAACCTGCGCCAGCTGTGCGAGCAGCTGTTCAACGCGCTCGTCGCTGTAACGGGATGATTGTGGCATATCGTCGATTAATCAAGTGTGAAAGGGCGACATAGTACCGTAACAACGCCCTTTTTTCCGCACTTTTATCGCAAGCAAAGCGATCCCTTTGTGCGCGGAGTTGAAAGCGGCGTCGGGCGGTGTTTGAATACGCGCCTGAGCCCAAAGGAGAGTTTACCATGAGTCTGGATATCGACCAGATTGCCCTGCATCAGTTAGTGAAACGTGATGAGAATCAGCTGGAGCTGGTGTTACGCGATACGTTGCTGCCCACGACGCGGGCGGTCGAAGAGATGGCCGAAGAGCTGCACCGCGTCTATAGCGCCAAAAGCAAAGCGTACGGACTGTTCAACGAAGGAAGCGAACTGGCCGAGGCGTTGCGCCAATGCCGTCAGGGTCAAGATGACTTTCTGGCTTTCAGCCGCGCCGCCACCGGACGCCTGCGCGACGAACTGAGCAAGTACCCGTTTGCCGAAGGCGGCGTGGTGCTTTTCCTGCATTACCGCTATTTGGCGGTGGAGTATCTGTTGGTGGCCGTGCTGAACAGCCAGTCCAGCATGCGCGTCAACGAGCAGTTGGATATCAGCAGCACGCACTATCTCGACATTAACCACGCCGATATTGTGGCGCGCATCGATCTCACCGAATGGGAAACCCAGCCGGAGTCTACTCGTTATCTCACCTTCCTGCGCGGTCGCGTAGGGCGCAAGGTGGCGGATTTTTTCATGGATTTCCTTGGCGCCAGCGTGGGATTGGACACCAAAGCGCAGAACCGTGGATTGCTGCAGGCCGTGGACGACTACTGTGCGGAATCCAATCTGGATAAAACAGAACGGCAAAACTATCGCCAGCAAGTGTATAGCTACTGCAACGAACAGCTGCAGGCCGGTGAGGAGATAGCGCTGCAGGATCTGTCCAGCGAACTGCCGCCGCTGGGGGAGAAAACCTTCCAGGCTTTTACCGAAGAGCAAGGCTATGCGCTTGAGGAGCACTTCCCTGCGGATCGCAGCACGCTGCGCCAGCTCACCAAATTTGCCGGTAGCGGCGGGGGCTTAACGCTGAACTTTGACGCGATGCTGCTGGGAGAACGTATTTTTTGGGACCCGACAACGGACACCTTAACCATCAAAGGTACACCGCCGAATCTGCGCGACCAGTTACAGCGCCGCACCGGCGGTCAGTGAATCCGCGCACCCGGCGGGTCGTTTCCCCGTCGGGCAAGCTGACAGAAAGCCATAAAAAAACGCCGCAAGTGCGGCGTTTTTTTTATCAACTCGCAGCGATTAGGCGCGAACGAAGTCGATGTGGTGCAGTTTTGGCTTGAACGGGTGGCGCTGAACAGCCTGAACTTTTACTTTGATCTCTTTGCCATCAGCAACCAGCGTCAACACGTCGCTGTAGAACTCAGGCTTAACCTGCATGTTCATGACCAGGTCATGATCCAGTTCAACAGCAACCGGTGCTTCAGTTCCGCCATAAACGATAGCCGGGAACTTGTTTGCTGCGCGCAGGCGGCGGCTCGCACCCTTACCCTGCTCTTTACGTACATCTGCGTTGATAGTGAACATCGTGATATCTCTTCGTTATTCCTGTTACAGGCGACCCAGCAACAGAACGGTTATTCAAACGCTTTTACGGATGCAAAAGCGGGCGGCATTATAGCCGTATCGGAGCAGGGGGGCAAATGATTCCGCCGCTCAGCGCAGTTCGTTGGCGCGCCGAAAGCGGCCCTGATAGTCGAACACTTTTTCTCGCACCTGCCAAAAGTGACCTTTCGCGCGCGCGACCACAAAATCGGGATGGCGCAGCAGCGGTTGCAACGCGATGACGTCAGCGGCGGTTTGCCAGCCCAGCGGCACGCCGGGCGCGCGCTGGTGCGGACGCATAAAAACGTGCTCAAACGCTTTACGCTGCGCGGGCGTCTGTAAGCGGAAGCGTTCGCTGACGCTGGTGCCCTCTTCATCGTAATAGGTGGCTTTAAGCCATTCGCCCTGGCTATCGCGCCCCTGCTCCAGCGTCATGCCGCCGCAGCGCAGCACGCGCGCATCTTTGAGCTTCAGGGCGGCTTTAAGCATATCGTCAGGATCAACCAGTACGCGTGCGCACTGATGACAGCGGCGCGCAGCAATATCGTTTTCTGCGTTGCAGTCCGGGCAGTTTTTGAAGCGAAAGCGATAATCACACTGTTCGCGCTCGCCCTCGTCATCTTCCAGCACGCCTTGACAGCGGCGGCCAAAATGCTCGATCACGTGGCCATCCTCGGTGGCTTTGCCCCAGAACGTGTTGGCGAAGCCACACGCCGGACAAAACACCTGCACTGGCTGGTTGTCGCTGGCGCCTTTGGGGGCACCCACTTCAGGCGTGAAAAGATCGTGCGGATTACCCGCGTAATCCAGAATCACACAGCGGGTTTTCCCCGGCGCGAGACGCAGGCCACGCCCAACGATTTGCTGATACAAACTGACCGATTCAGTGGGGCGCAGGATAGCAATCAAATCCACGTGCGGCGCATCAAAGCCGGTGGTCAACACGGCAACATTCACCAGAAATTTAAGCTGTTGGGCTTTAAACGCGGAGATAATGCCGTCGCGCGCTTTGCCCGGCGTGTTAGCCGAGATCAGGGCGCTGTTTTCCGGCAGCAGTGACAAGATCTCCTGCGCGTGCTCCACCGTGGCGGCAAAGATCATCGCACCGCGGCTCTCCTCCGCAAACTCAACGATCTGGCGAATAATTTGCGGCGTAATACGCTGCTGTCGGGTGAGTTCGCGGTTAAGGTCGGCTTCGCTGAATAAGCCGCTGTTTTGCGGCACCAAACGGCTGAAATCATACTGCACCACCGGCATATCCAGTCGCTCCGGCGGGACGAGAAAGCCATGTTTAATCATATAGCGCAGGGGCAGTTCAAAAATGCAATCGCGAAACAGCGCCTGCGCATCGCCGCGCACCATGCCGTGATAATGAAAGTGATAAATCCACCCTTTGCCGAGGCGAAACGGCGTGGCGGTCAGGCCGAGCAGCCGCAGTGACGGATTGTGTTGGCGAAGGTGTGCGAACAGTTGCTGATATTGGCTCTCTTCGCTGTCGCCGATGCGGTGGCACTCGTCCACGATGACCAGCGAAAAGGCGCTGTCAAACTGGTCGAGATTGCGCGCTACAGACTGCACGCTGCCAAACACCACCTTACTTCGCGCCTCTTTGCGCTGCAGGCCCGCAGCAAAAATGTCGGCCTCCAGCCCGTAGGCCTGATATTTACTGTGATTCTGCTCAACCAGCTCTTTTACGTGCGCCAGCACCAGCACGCGACCGCGCGCCAGACGTGCCAGTTCGGCGATCACCAGGCTTTTACCGGCGCCGGTAGGCAGCACAATCACCGCGGGCGTTGCATGGCGACGAAAGTGCGCGAGGGTGGCGTCAACGGCCTCTTGTTGATAAGGACGGAGCGTAAATGACATCGACATTAACTTTTTACTGAATGGACACCCAGTATGCCATGAAAGGCACGGAAACGCAGGCGCACTACTGTTAGCAGGCGAAGGAAAAGGCTATACTGCCGAGACATTTTTAGCGGATCTCCCGGCAAGTTTGCGCCTTGGGCGCAGCGGGACATAACACCGTGACATTTCCCTCCGCAGTAACAGGCAAAAAACACATTCATGCGACTCGATAAATTCATCTCTCAGCAGCTGGAAGTTAGCCGCGCAATTGCTGGCCGTGAAATACGCGCCAGAAAAATCACGCTCAATGGCGAAGTGGTGCGTGACACCGCGTACAAAGTGCAGCCGCAGGACGTCATCGAGTATGACGGCCATCCGCTGGTGGTTCAGCACGGCCCGCGCTATTTTATGCTGAACAAGCCGCAAGGCTACGTCTGTTCCACCGACGATCCCGATCATCCCACCGTGCTTTACTTTATCGACGAGCCTGCGGCGTTCAAGCTGCACGCCGCAGGCCGCCTGGATATTGATACCACCGGTTTGGTGCTGCTCACCGACGATGGGCAATGGTCGCACCGCATTACTTCGCCGCGCCACCATCTGGCGAAAAGCTATTTAGTTGAACTGGAAGCGCCGCTTGATCCCGCCCTGGTGGAGACGTTTGCCGCCGGGATTCAGCTGCACAATGAGAAAACCCTGACCAAACCCGCCGAGCTTGAAATCCTGGATGAGAAAGCCGCGCGCCTGACGCTCAGTGAAGGGCGCTACCATCAGGTCAAGCGTATGTTCGCCGCCGTGGGCAATCATGTGGTGGCGCTGCACCGCGAGCGCATTGGCGACATTGTGCTGGATGAGGCGCTGGGTGAAGGTGAGTACCGTGAGTTAACTCAGGAAGAGGTCGACAGCATCGGGCTGCCTGACGAGCTTAAACAGTCTAAATAAAGAGGAGAGGCCGTGCGTAAGGAAAAAAATTCACCGGCGGGCTTGGTGGTGATACTCGGGTTGCTGGCGATGCTGATGCCGCTCTCCATTGATATGTATTTGCCTGCCATGCCGCAAATTGCCCGTGAATTTGGCGTCGCGCCTGGCAGCGTGCAAATGACGCTCAACCTCTACATTCTGGGGTTCGCCATTGGACAGCTGGTTTACGGGCCGCTGGCCGACAGCTATGGCCGCAAGCCGGTGATTGTGTTGGGAACGCTGATTTTCGCCTGCGCGGCGGCGGCCTGTGCGCTCTCACACTCTATCGATCAGCTGATTTTAATGCGCTTCCTGCACGGTTTATCCGCTGCGGCCGCAAGCGTGGTGATTAACGCCCTGATGCGCGACAGCTACTCCAAAGAGGACTTCTCGCGCATGATGTCGTTTGTGATGTTAATCACCACCATTGCGCCGCTGTTAGCACCGATCATCGGTGGCTGGCTGTTATTACTGTGGAACTGGCACGCCATTTTCTGGGCGCTGTCGCTGGCGGCGCTGATCACCACCGTGCTGGTGGTGACGCAAATTCGCGAGACGCTTAAACCGGAACAGCGGCAGCGTTTTCATTTGCGTACCACCTTGGGCAATTTTGTTACGCTGGTGCGGCACAAGCGGGCGTTTAGCTACATGCTGGCGAGTGGCTTCTCCTTTGCGGGCCTGTTTACTTTTCTTAATGCCGGTCCGTTTGTGTATATCGAAGTCAATCACGTCTCGCCGCAGAACTTTGGTTATTACTTCGGTTTGAATGTGGTGTTCCTGTTTGTTATGACGCTTGTCAACAGTCGCGCGGTGCGCCGTTTTGGTCCGCTGGCGATGTTCCGGCTGGGGCTGCTGATTCAATTCTCCATGGGACTGTGGCTCTTGGTGGTCAGCGCCTTCAATTTGGGATTTCTGCCGCTGGTGTTTGGCGTCGCGATGTTCATCGGCTGCGTGGCGGTGGTCTCTTCCAATGCCATGGCGGTGATCCTCGACGCCTTTCCGCACATGGCGGGCACCGCGTCTTCGCTGGCGGGTACGCTGCGCTTTGGCGTCGGCGCGCTGGTTGGGGCGCTGCTTTCACTGGTCAATCTGAACAGCGCATGGCCCATGGTGGCTTCCATTGCGCTGTGCGCGACGCTCTCTCTTATCCTGTTTAGCTACGCTTCTCGTCCTTCTCGCGCGGGCTAAGCGCGCGAGGCCCTTCGCGCCGCCTTTCGTGGGGGCGCGGCGCCCACCTGCGCCTGGGTTGTCGATCCCTCACGCCTCGCCTCGTGGCAAACGCGTCGCGTGCAGCGGCTAAATGTTTCCTGATTGTGAAAAATAATAAGAAAAAAAGTAAAGAGATTGCGTCTAAAATGAATGTCTATGGCTGGCGAACCGCGCAAAGATGCGCTTAAATGCGAGAATGCCCGCAAAAAGTAAATCTTCAGCGCGCTACGTTATCAAAACGCGAAGACTCGCCTTGACATTAACTTTAGAGCAATCGACTTAGTGCAATAGCGATCGCCGTGAACCACGTACACGTTTCTGGGGACAGGACCTATGTTGCAACTCTCCGTTATGCATCGTCTACCGCAGCTTTATCGGTGGTCGCTGGATCATGTAGGTAAAATAGAACAGCAGGATGCGCTCAGCGGCACCGCGGATGAGGGGCTGGTGGCGCTGCGCTTGCTCAGTCATGAAGGCCTATCGGCGCTGGAAATTCTGCACCAGCTGCAAGAGACGCTGGCGCAGATTCAAGTGGAAGGCAAAATTGCCGAATATGAAGGACAGCCGTGTTTACTGATTCGACGCAGCGATGAAAGCGCCACCAGCTGCTGTTTGAAAAATCAGGGCGTGGCCATGGCGGAAACCTTCGAAGGACACTGACATCACCGCTCGCCCATCGCCGCAGCCAGCAGCTGACGCGTATAGTCGCTGGCAGGGGCGTTAAACACCGCCTCGCAGCTGCCTTGCTCTATCACACTTCCCTCGCGTAGCACCACCAACTGATGACATAGCGCGCGCACCACCTGTAAATCATGGCTAATGAGCACATATGCCAGCTGATGTTGCTGCTGTAAACGGCGCAGCAGGATGAGAATTTGCTTCTGCACCGATCGATCGAGTGAAGAGGTGGGCTCGTCCAGCACGATGAGACGCGGCTGTAAAATCAGGGCGCGTGCAATGGCGATGCGCTGACGTTGGCCACCGGAAAACGCGGCCGGATAGCGCGAACGGCTGGCTGGATCCAAACCGACCTCTTCCATGACCGCGATCACGCGCGCCTCCTGTTCGGCAGGGTTCAGTTCGGGCCGATGAACCGCCAGTCCTTCGGCAACGATCTGCTGCGCCGTCATGCGCGGATTCAGTGACGCGTTAGGATCCTGAAACACCACCTGGATACGCTGGCGTAGCGGCAGCAGTGCCTGCCGTGAGAGCTGGTGCAGCGGCTCACCCTCAAACCAGATTTCACCGCGTGCGGTAATCAAGCGCAGCAACGCCAGCGCGGTGGTGCTTTTACCGGATCCCGATTCTCCCACCAGCCCCAGGCTTTCGCCAGGCTTCAGGGTGAAACTGAGGTCTGTTAATGCCGTTTTCTCACGCACGGTACGTTTAAACACACCGCGTCGAACCGCGAAACGGACCTGTAACTGCTTTACGTCGAGCAGCGGCGGCGCATCCGCGAGCGGAACGGGCAGGCCGTCGGGCTCCGCGTCCAGCAGTTCCCGCGTATAGGCATGCTGTGGCTGCAGGAACAGTGCACGGCTGCCCTGACTCTCGATTTCCCGGCCGTGGCGCATCACCGTGACGCGATGCGCCAGCTGCCGCACAAGAGTCAGGTTGTGGGTAATAAACAGCATGCCCATGTTTAGCTCGCGCTGCAGCTCACGCAGCAGCTGTAGAATTTGTGCCTGCACGGTAACGTCCAGCGCGGTGGTAGGCTCATCGGCAATCAGCAATTTGGGCTGGGTTAACAACGCCATGGCTATCATGACGCGCTGCCGCTCTCCGCCCGACAGCTGATGCGGGAAATCCTGCAGGCGCGACGCGGCGTGCCGGATGCCAACGCGATCGAGGCAGCTGAGTATCTCGCCGCGCGCGGCTTCGCGCCGCATGCCGCGGTGTAATGAGAGAACCTCATACAGCTGTTTTTCAAGGGTGTGCAGCGGATTCAGCGACACCATGGGTTCCTGAAAAATCATCGCCATCTGGTTGCCGCGCAGGCCGCGCATCTCGCGCTCGCTGGCCTGCAAAATGTCGCGTCCGGCAAAAACGATATCGCCGTGGGGAAAGCTTACCGGCGGCGGCAGCAACCGCATGATCGCCAGCGCCGTGAGGCTTTTCCCCGAACCGGATTCTCCCACCAGCGCCAGCGTTTCACCCGCCTCAACGTGCAGCGAAACATCGTGTACCACGGGCTGGCCATCAAACGCTATCGCCAGGTGCTTGACGGATAACAGACTCATTTACTGACCTCGACTTGGATCAAAGGCGTCGCGCACGGCTTCGCCAATAAAAATCAGCAGCGACAGCAGCAGCGCGAGCGTGAAGAAACCGGCGAGTCCGAGCCACGGTGCCTGTAAATTGTTTTTACCCTGCAACAGCAGTTCCCCCAGCGAAGGTGAGCCCACCGGCAAGCCGAAGCCGAGGAAATCCAGCGAGGTGAGGGTGGTGATGGATCCACACAGGATAAAGGGCAGATAGGTCAGCGTGGCGACCATGGCATTGGGCAAAATATGGCGCAGCATAATCCGCGCATCGCTGACGCCCAGCGCGCGTGCGGCGCGGATATAGTCAAAATTGCGCGCGCGCAGAAACTCGGCGCGCACCACGCTGACCAAACTCATCCAGCCAAAGAGCACCGTCACCAGCAGCAGCCAACCGAAACCGGGCTGAATCACGCTGGAAAGTAAAATCAGCAAGAACAGCGAGGGCATACCGGACCAGACTTCAATCAGACGCTGACCGATCAAATCCACCCGCCCGCCAAAATAGCCCTGAATCGCGCCGACCACCACGCCAATCACGCTGGAAAACAGCGTCAGCAACAGGCCAAAAAGCAGTGAAACCCGGGTGCCATAGAGCAGCCGCGCCAGCACGTCGCCGCCGTTAGCATCGGTTCCCAACCAGTTTTGTGCAGACGGCGGCGAGGGGAACGGCACCTGCGTGGCGAAGTTGATGGTGCTGTCACTGAAGCGGATCGGCGCCCAGATCGCCCAGCCCTGCTGCGCGATGCGCTGCTGCAGCCACGGGTCCTGATAATCTGCTGCCGTGGCAAACTCGCCGCCGTAATCGCGTTCGCTGTAAGTATGCAGCAGCGGCACATACCAGCGCGCCTGATAGCGCACCAATAGCGGTTTGCTGTTCGCCAGCAGCTCTGCGCCCAAGGAGAGGACAAAAATCACCAGGAAAATCCACAGTGACCAGTAACCACGCCGGTTGTGGCGGAAGCGCTGCCAGCGCTGCTGGTTAATCAGTGAGAGCGTCATTGGCGTCCCTCGAAATCGATGCGCGGATCCACCAGCGTATACGTGAGATCGCTGAGAATATTCATCATCAAACCTATCAACGTGAAGATATAGAGCGTGCCGAACATCACCGGATAGTCGCGCTGAAGGGTGGCGTCGTAGCCCAGCAGGCCTAAGCCGTTGAGCGAAAACATCACTTCAATCAGTACCGAGCTGGTAAAGAACATGCTGATGAAGGTGGCCGGAAAACCGGCGATGACCAGCAGCATGGCATTACGAAACACGTGGCCGTAAAGGATACCTTTTTCATCAAGGCCTTTGGCACGCGCCGTGACCACGTACTGTTTGCGTACTTCATCCAGGAACGCGTTTTTGGTCAGCATCGTCAGCGTGGCGAAGCCGCCAATCACCGTGGCCAGCACCGGCAGCGCAATGTGCCAGAGGTAATCGCCGATTTTGCCATACCAGGACAGGCTATCGAATTGCGGGGAGGTCAGGCCGCGCAGCGGAAACCAGTCTAAATAGCTGCCGCCCGCAAACAGGACAATCAGCATAATCGCGAACAAGAATGCCGGCACCGAGTAGCCGATGATAATGAATGTGCTGCTCCAGATATCGAAGCGACTGCCGTTGTGCACGGCTTTTTTGATGCCGAGCGGGATCGAGACCAGATAGATAATCAGCGTGCTCCACAGGCCGAGGCTGATGGAGACCGGCAAACTCTCTTTGATCAATTGCAATACCGAGGCGCTGCGGAACAGGCTGTCACCAAAATCAAAGCGCAGGTAGTTCCACAGCATGTCGCCGTAGCGCTGCAAAAGGGGTTTATCAAAGCCGTAGCGGTGGGTGATCTCCGCGACCACTTCGGGGTCAAGGCCGCGTGCGCCGCGGTATTGGCTGTCACCCGGATTGGCCGCAGCCAGCACGCTGCGTTCGCTGGCGGCGGGGGGCCCTCCGTTGGCAAAGCCGCTGCTGTGGCCAAACTGGGCGTTGGCCAGCGCCTGATCCACCGGCCCACCGGGCGCAATCTGCACGATAAAAAAGTTGAGCGTAATGATGGCCCACAGCGTGGGGATCACCAGCAACAGTCTACGAAAAAAATAGGACGCCACGCGACCTCCTTAACGTTGATCGGCGGGTAGCCTGGCGGCTTTCGCGCCGTCATACCACCAGTTTTCCAGCCCGGTAGCGTAGGCCGGTTTTACGGCAGGCGAGGCGTATTTGTCCCACCAGGCGAGTCGCTGCTCGGCGTCATACCACATCGGGATCATATAAGCATTCCACAGCAAGACGCGATCCAGTGCCTGCCCGAGCGGCAGCAGGGCGGTACGATCGCCTTGGCGATCGGCAATCTGTTGCACCAGATTATCCACCCGCGGATCTTTCACGCGCGGCGTATTCCATGACGAGTTGATATACGGCGATTGCCAGATGGTCTGCAGGCTGGTGGAAGGCCACGGCATCGCCTGATACAGCGTCTGGATCATATCGTAGTCGCCGTTGCGCAGACGCCGCAGAAACTGCGAGTTATCGACTTGTCTCAGCGACATGCTGATCCCCAAACGCTGCAGGCTGTGCTGGAACGGCAGCGCCCAGTCATTTTGTGCCCCGCTGCGTAGCAGCAATTCAAAGCGGAACACCTGTCCGGTTTTATCGTTAACCAATTGCTGATTTTTAACGTGCCAGCCGGCGTCGTTCAGCAGGCGCAAAGCCTTCAGCAGGTTCGCGCGATTAAATCCGGTGCCGTCAGAGCGCGGCGGTAGGTAAGGCTCGGTGAACAGCGCCGGCGGCAGTGTTGCTTTGAACGGCGCGAGCACGCGCTGCTGTGCCGCATCGGGAACGCCTTGTGCGGCGTAGTCGGTGTTCTGGAAGTAGCTGCTGGCGCGCTGGTAGGCCCCGTAAAACAGCGCCTTGTTCATCCATTCAAAATCAAAGGCCAGCGTGAGCGCCTGACGCACCCGGCGGTCGGCAAACAGCGTTTTTTCATTGTTAAACGCCAGCCAGCGGGTATCGGTGGACACGCGATTGGGCGTGGTGGATTGCACAATGAAATGCTGGGTGAAGTTGCGGCCGTGATACTGGGTGGCCCACTTTTTCGCCGACACCTCTTCACGCAGATCCACCGCGCCCGCTTTGAAGGCCTCAAACGCCACGTTGTCATCCAGATAATAGTCATAGCGCAGCGTATCAAAGTTATTACGGCCGCGATTAACCGGCAGGTCGGCGGCCCAGTAATCCTTGACGCGCCCGTACTGAATATACTGCCCCTGCTTGTAAGCAGTAACGCGGTAAGGGCCGCTGGAGAGCGGCGGATAACCAAGTGGCTCATTGAATTTTTTGTTCTGCCAAAAGGTGTGCGGTAGCACGGGCAGCGTCAGCCAGCTCAGAATCAAGTCTTTGTCCGGTTTGGGCATGGTGATGCGCACGATGCGCTGATCCAGCGCCTTAACCTCAACGCCGCGAAACGCGACGCGAAACTGCGGCACCCCCTCTTTCATGAACTTCTCAAAGGTGAATGCCACGTCCTGCGCCGTAATGGGAAGGTGATTGTGGAAGCGCGCAAGTGGATTCAGCGTGACCTCCATCCAACGAAAATCCGCAGGATAGCGCGCCGACAGCGCAATCAGCGGGTAGAAGCTGGCGGGTTCGTCATCGGATGCGGTAAAGAGCCCGTCATACAGGGTTTCTGTGCCCACACCGGGATTCCCGCGTGACGCATAGCGATTGAAGTTATCCCAGGTGCCGACAACCGCTATCGACAGCTTGCCGCCTTTTGGCGTGCCGGGATTCACGTAGTCATAGTGGGTGAAGTTGGTGCCATACTTAGGCTCGCCCAGCTTGGCGAAAGCGTGGCTCTCGCTAACGGTGGCGGCCTGCAGGGGAAGCGCACAGCTTATAACGAGTGCAGTGACAATGCGCAGCAGCATGAGCGGGATTCTCCATGAAACAATAGCCTTGCACGCAAGCCTTTTAGGCCAACAGCGACGGATTTTGATAATAGTTGATGAGCCTTTCCGGGCATAACGGGCGGCTGAACAAATAGCCTTGCAGGTGGGTTACACCGTGATTAACCAGCCACGTCATCTGATCGGTGCTCTCGACGCCTTCCGCCACGGTTTTCAGATTGAGCCGTTTTGCCAGCAGCAGTACCGCGTCCAGCACCGGCGAATTGACGGTTTCTCTGCCAATGCTCTGTACGAAGCCGCGATCGATCTTCAGGTAGTCGAACGGGTATTTTTCCAGATAGAGCAGGGCGCTGTGGCCGGTGCCAAAATCATCAATCGCCAGCTTGATGTTGTTTTGGTGCAGCCAGGCAAAATGCTCACCGGCGTTATGCTCTCCCACCATAGTGCGCTCTGTAATTTCAAACACGTAGCTGAAATGGTCGGGCGGCATGGCGTCAACCCAGGCTCGAACGTGCTGGCGGAAATCCGCTGCGGCAAGATGCAGGGCCGAGAGGTTGAGGCTCATACGCGTGCCGCGTGGCAGCGTATGACAAAGCGTGTGAGCGTCGCGCGCCACCAAAGCAAAAAGATGCTGCGTCAGGGGGACAATAAGGTTTTGCGCTTCAGCACTGCTGATAAACGCGTCAGGCGGAATCAGGCCTTCGGTGGGATGACGCCAGCGCAGCAGCGCCTCTACGCCATACGGCTGACCGTTATGCGCGAGCACTAACGGCTGGTACTCAACGTGAAACTGTCCGCGCTTTATGCCCTGCAAAATTTCTTTACCGGGTCGTTGACACAGCGTTAACAGCAGCCAACTTGTGCCCGCCATCAACAGCGAAAACAGCAGGCCGCTGACTAAAATCATGTGCAGATCGCCCGCGGAGACCGTGCTGCCGTACAGCAAAAACTGCATGTCGTTGTGGTTAACCGCCAGCGTATTAAGCGCGGGTGGCAAATCGCTAACGTTAATCACCTGATTGCTGCCGCTCAACAGCGCTTTGTTACCGACCACCAAGGCTAAACGGGTGATTTCAGGGTGATAAGAGGCCAGAAGCTGATAACGCGTCAGGGTGATATTCAGGGTGGCAAAGATGCCGCTCTGTTCCGCGCCGGAGCGTTTCATCCACAGCGCCAGCGCCGGTTTCATCGGCTGCATGGGGGTGCCTTCCAGCAGACGGATATCGTACTCACGCTGCAGATTGGAGCTCGGTGATATGCGGTTGACCGCCAGCAAAAACGCGCCGGTGGCTGACGAGCAATACGCGTTGCCGCGATCCACCAGCAGAATGGCGCGCAAATTACTGATAAACGCGGCGTGCGCCGTTAATGCCTGGCTGACGCTGGCGCAGGGGCGCTGCGAGTAGGGCTGTAAGGGGGAGAGGGTCTCCTCCAGCGTGCTGATGACTTGCTCAAGATCGTCACGGCTCTGAATAAGCAGCTGTTCGTGCTGTTGAATGCGTTTATGCCAGGTCAAGGTCAATAAAACGGTGACAAACAGCAGGAAAAACCCCAGTCCGCTTAGCGCGCTCAGCCAAGCGACCCGGCGCACGTAGGTGGCATGACGTTTAAACGTCCCCGACAGTGGCATGGAGTGCATTCCTCTTTATGACGCCATTTTCTTTTTAATAGCAGCGCAGGCAGCGACGGAAGGCGCTGTGCGCGCGTCGTCTGGCCGGTCATTTCAGCGCTGACTGTTGCGGTCAGCAAGCAAATGAGGATATACCGAGCGCGCAAAAAAAGTCTTGTTATATTTTTGATTTTAATTACTTTTCTACCGCGATTGCGCGTATTTTGGGCAAAAAAAAACGCTGCATGGCAGCGTTTTCATTTTCTCTGGCTGAGAAGGATATCGGGCGCAAATTAGCTTGAGTGTTTGGCTAATACGCGACGCGCTTCACGGTAGCGAGATTTCCAATAGCTCTCATTGAGGCTGGAAATCATCACGCCGCTGCTGGTGGACGCGTGAACAAAGTTGTCGTTACCAAGATAAATGCCCACGTGACGACCGGTTGAACCGGCGCGGAACAGGACTAAATCACCTGGACGCAGTTTGTTGCGTGAAATCTCTTTGCCGGTATCTTGCTGCTCTGACGTAGAGCGCGGCAGTTCTAAACCAAACTGATCGCGAAAGGTGCGCTGAACAAAAGCAGAACAATCGATGCCGCGCTTGGTGTCACCGCCTAAACGGTAACGTACGCCTTTCCAATCGGTGTACTGTTCCATGATGCGGGACTTAACGTCCACGTTCTGCACCATCTGTTCAAATTCGTCTTGAGACGCCTGAAGTAAAAAACCATTCTGGTTGTTAACTTCATGATTCTCGTTATTCGCGCTCTGACCGTTATGTGTGCTACTACATGCCGATAAAAGTGTTGCTAAAGCGACTGCGGGTAAAATATGTCTGAGGTATCTCAGTATTGGTTGAGACTTGACCATTATCGGTGATTTCCTTCGATGTCCTTACGACAAAATGTCGCCAGCCAGATGACAAAACGGGTCGAGATTAATAAGAGCGACTCTCTAAGACAATTCCTTAATTACTAAAATGTGTTAATGCACACATTTTTCGCTGCTTAAGGCACCGCATTTTATGCTACTTGCTTGAGATCGGAATCGAGGTTAACCGATTACAGGCCGCGTGGCGAGTGCTTTTAAATAAATTTCGATAGCTTTTATTGATGTGAAATCAATTTGTGACACTCTGGCTACTTTATCATCGATTGGTCGTGTTTACGGGCCAATTAGCGGCAGGAACAGGCGCTATTTCACCGGCTAAGGTGCATTTTGAGAGGGTTCTGGGTGGACAGGCTTCAGATAAAGGCTAGCAGAGCGGGGGGTTGCCATAATCTTTTCTTTTATCAGTAAAAAAATTAGGTTGCTAATGATTATTGATAAAATTTTGATAAGCGCGGGGACAACCCCTAAGCGAGCCAGTTCACCCGCGCTTAACAATTACCGTTGTGGCTTATATTTGCCAGGCAGTGTGCGATATAACCAATTGACGAGCACGTCACTGGCGGGGGTTAACAACCACCAGCTTAGGCCAACAAGAATCACTGAAAGTGAGCCTACAGCAATGTCGGTGAACCAGTGCGCACCCGCCATAACGCGCGGCAGCGAGAACAGCACCACAATTAATGCGCCACCGACAAAGGCCCGTACGCCAAAATAGCGGGCCATAAAGCAGGCGAAGATGATCAGCATCATGCCGTGGTCGCCGGGGAAGCTGTCCTTGGAGGCGTCCTTCGCGGGGATGCCAGTGAGTTCGCTGACGCGATGCACGTTATCGAAGAACAGCGTGGGGCTGGAATGTTTCACCGGCAGCAGGTGACCGAGCTGATTCAGCACCACCGCGGTAAGCAGCATTGTGATGCCAATAGCAAACAGGCGCCGCCGTCCTTGCGGCGTTTCCCTGCGCCAGTAATGCAAATAGAGTAGCCCCATCGCCAGCAGCGATACGGCGTCAAAGCCGCGAAAATTGGCGATCGCCACCAGCAGGGCAAAAGCGTGGTGATCCACCATTTGATCGTTAAAGCCGAAAAAAATGGCCTTATCAATGTTGAACCAGAAGCCGTGGTCGGGAGGCAAGTACCAAGAAAGAAACAGCATCACGCCCAGCGCATTCAGCAGCAGGATCGTGATTAAACGTGTTGCGCGCATAAGAAATAACTCAAAAAGAAAAATAACGGGGCAACCTAACGCAGCTAATTTAAACGAATCTTCAACAGCGCGGTTTGCAAACTATTCCAGTCAGCCGGCTGATGATGAATCAGTTCGATGCGGCTGTCCGGCGGTGAAGTAGGACGGGTTTCGATGAACAGGTCATCCCCCTGACGATTAATGGTGACCACCCCGTCTGGCGTGCGCAGAACCCCTTTTACGCGATCAACCGGTGCGTGCCGGGCCCACTCCAGCGCAGCGATGGTATCAAACACCGTCTCGCCATCGAAAATCCACCCGCACGAAGCATAGCCTTGACCTTCATTAAGCGCACGGCGCCAACGGGCAGAATTATCCAGCTTGAGCGCGGCCAGCCCGTTTCGCGGCGCGGCATGCGCGTGGTGAATGGCATCCGGTATCGCACGATCCGCTAAGGCCGACTGCTGCAACAGCGTCGGATCGATCTCGCCCCATGCCGTTTCCACGAGCGTACGGTCACCCAGCGAATGGCGCTGCCAGTCGGTTAAGCGCGCGCGATCGTCGTCGGACCAGCGGTCGCGCTTGTTGGCAATAATAATGTCGGCAGCGGTAAGCTGATCGCGGAAAGTGTGGTTCTCAGCGATGCGCGCGTCGGCGAGCTGGCGCGGATCCAGCAGCGTGAGCGTCGCCTCCACGGTAATCCAGGGTTGATAGACCGCAGAGCGCAGCAGGGTGAGCAGCTGTTTGGGATGACCGAGTCCGGTGGGTTCGATGATCACGCGGTCGGGCTGATTCTGTTTAAGCAGCATATTCAGCCCGACCTGCAGCGGAAAGCCGTTGACGCAGCACAGGCAACCACCGGGGATCTCTTTCAGCGTGGCACCGCGATCGGCCAGCAGCGCGCCGTCGATGCCAATTTCACCGAACTCATTCACCAAAATCGCCCACTTTTCGTCGGCCGGTTTGTGCGCCAGGAGATGCAGCAGCGTGGTGGTTTTGCCGCTGCCGAGAAAGCCAGTCAGGATATTAACGCGCGTCATAAATAACTCCCTGTGTTAGCGCGCAGAGCAACAGGCCCGGCGCGGACGAGGCTGTTATATTATAACAGCCCGCCGCAGCCGGAAAAGCGGGTAATCAATCGGCGCGGCCCATATAGCGACGCTCAGCAATATGAATGCGGATGCGGTCGCCATTGCTCAGGTATTCCGGCACCTGAATAGAGAGACCGGTGCTCATGGCGGCTGGCTTGGTGCGTGCGCTGGCTGAAGCGCCTTTAATGCCGGGCGAGGTGTCAACAATGTCCATATCCACGGTTTGCGGCAGCTCCAGCGCCAGCACTTGGCCGTCCATGGTCAACACCTGAATGCCGGGAATGCCGCCCTCAGGAATAAACAGCAGCTCTTCTTCAATCTGATCCCGTTTGAAGGAGTAGGGGGTGTAATCTTCATCATCCATAAATACGTATTCGTCTCCGTCGATATAGGAGAATGTCACGGCGCGACGGCTGAGCTGGATAGCATCAATGATGTCGTCGCCTTTAAAGCGTTCTTCTACTTTGAGCCCGGTGCGCACATCGGTAAAACGCATTTTATACAGCGTGGCGGCACCGCGCGCGCTGGGGCTTTGCACATCAATATCTTTCACCAGCAGCAGTTTGCCGTTCCAGGTGACAGCCATTCCTTTTTTAATCTCATTTGCCTTGGGCATGATGCGTTCTCGTTAGCGGAATAAAGATGCGCGCCACGTTACGCCCGCGCTGAAAAACAGGCAAGTCGGCCGCGCTAAAATTGTTGCCCCCGCATAGTAATTGCGTCAGGAGACTGCTATTGTCGCGCCAGATTTTTACAGGAGCAGCTGATGTTTTGTCGTGACCAGTGCGGCGCCTGTTGCACCGCCCCCTCTATCTCCTCGCCGATTCCGGGTATGCCTCACGGCAAGCCAGCCAATACGCGCTGCGTGCAGCTTGATGAGCAGCAACGCTGTAAAATCTTTGGCTCGCCGCTGCGGCCTGCCGTGTGCGCCGGTCTGCAACCCAGCCGCGAAATGTGCGGCCGCGATCGTGACGCGGCGATGACCTACCTGTTGACGCTGGAAGCAGAGACCGCCCCCGAAAAGCTGACGGGCTGCTGACCGCGCTCGCCTGCCTGTCGCTGCGCTTACAGCACCTTGTTCAGCTTGCAAAGCAAGAAAATTCTTAAATCCCGAATGAAGTGTGCGTAACGTCAAAAATCTGCTAATCCCTTCGCACATTTCCTTGCCTGTTAGCGGGCGCTGTACCATATTCCCTGAAACGTTTCAGCGTTGTTACGTGGGCTTACGCCGACGCGCGCAACGCGTTATGTCGCCATCAGGCTGAAACGATTCAATTCAGCAAGTGAGGAGAGATATGTTCCAGCTCGAAGTTCAGGCCATTCATACCGGTGCTAGCGCACAAAACAAAGAAGAGGCCATTCGTCAGGTCGCAGCGGCGTTGACCGCTGCCGGAAACGTCGCCGAAGGTTACGTCAACGGCATGCTGGCGCGTGAACAGCAAACCACCACGTTTCTGGGCAACGGGATTGCAATCCCGCATGGCACCACCGACACCCGCGACTTAGTGTTAAAAACCGGTGTACAGGTTTACCAGTTTCCGCAAGGCGTGGACTGGGGCGACGGACAAACCGCCTATGTGGCTATCGGCATTGCCGCCAAATCCGATGAACATCTTGCGCTGCTGCGCCAGCTCACCCACGTACTGAGTGACGACAGCGTAGCGGCCCAGTTGAAAACGGCTTCCGCTGACGAGTTGCGCGCGCTGCTGATGGGTGAGAAGCAGGCGGCGGAGTTCAGCTTTGATACCTCGCTGATTGCCGTTGATGTCGCGGCAAACGATTTGATGACGCTGCAGGCGCTGAACGCGGGTCGTTTACAGTCCATCGGCGCTGTTGATGCGCGTTTTGTGACGCAGGCCATCTCTACCACGCCGCTGAGTCTGGGACAGGGCATCTGGCTCAACGATAGCGCCGAAGGCAACCTTCAGAGCGCCATCGCCGTAAGCCGCGCCGCGACACCGTTTACCCATCAGGGCGAAAGCGTCGCCATGCTGCTGACCGTGGCCGCCACGGACGCGCGTCCGCTTGAGGTGCTGAGCTATTTGAGCGCGCTGCTGCAGAATAACAAAGCCCAGCGCCTGCTTGACGCGGATGCGGCGGGCGTACTGGCGCTGCTGACCAGCGAAGTAGATGAAACGGCCGATGTGCTGACAGCGGAATTCACCATCCGCAACGAGCACGGGCTGCATGCGCGTCCGGGCACGGCGCTGGTGAGCGTGATTAAGCAGTTTAACAGTGACATCACCGTCACCAACCTTGACGGCAGCGGCAAACCGGCCAACGGACGCAGCCTGATGAAAGTGGTGGCGCTGGGCGTCAAGAAAGGCCACCGCCTGCGCTTTACCGCCAGCGGCGAAGATGCGCAGCAAGCAATCGACGCCATCGGTGAAGCCATTAACAGCGGCTTGGGCGAGGGGGTGGCATGAGCCGTCGTGTTGCAACCATCACACTGAACCCTGCTTACGATTTGGTGGGCTATACGCCCGAGATCGAGCGCGGTGAAGTCAATCTGGTGAAAACCACCGGACTGCATGCGGCAGGTAAAGGCATTAACGTGGCCAAAGTCCTTAAAGATTTGGGCATTGACGTCACCGTTGGCGGTTTTCTTGGCAAAGAGAATCAGGACGGCTTTCAGCAGCTGTTTAGCGAGCTAGGCATTGCGAACCGTTTTCAGGTGGTGCAGGGCCGTACGCGCATTAACGTCAAACTCACCGAAAAAGATGGGGAAGTCACCGATCTCAACTTCTCGGGCTTTACCGTCACGGCGCAGGATTGGGAACGTTTCACCACCGATTCCCTCTCCTGGCTCGGACAGTTTGACATGGTGTGCGTGAGCGGCAGCTTACCCGAAGGCGTGGCGCCCGAAGCCTTTACCCAGTGGATGAGCGATCTGCGCACGCTGTGCCCCTGCATTATTTTCGACAGTAGCCGCGAGGCGCTGGTGGCAGGGCTGAAAGCGGCACCGTGGTTAGTGAAGCCTAATCGCCGCGAGCTGGAAATTTGGGCGAACCGCAAACTGCCTACGCTGCAGGACGTGATTGCAGCCGCACATGAACTGCGCGAGCAGGGCATTGCGCATGTGGTGATTTCTCTGGGTGCGGAAGGTGCGCTCTGGGTGAATGCCTCAGGCGAATGGATCGCCAAGCCGCCTGCGTGCGAAGTGGTGAGCACGGTGGGGGCCGGAGACTCGATGGTCGGCGGACTGATTTACGGCCTGCTGATGCGCGAATCCAGTGAACACACGCTGCGTTTGGCCACGGCAGTGGCGGCGATGGCCGTCAGCCAAAGCAACGTTGGCGTTACCGATCGTACCCAGTTGGCCGCAATGATGGCGCGTGTCGACTTACAACCCGTTAACTGACAGCAGGAGAGCGATAATGAAAACGCTGCTGATAAAAGATGCTTCACTTGGCCTTGCTTCCGCACACCTTGCACTTGAGCGCCTGCGCGCCAGTGCCGCGCAGGCAGGACTGACGCTAACCGATAACGCCGCAGACGCCGAGCTGGTGCTGGTTGCGGGCCATCAGGCGCCGCAGGATGCGGCACTGGCAGGAAAATCTGTCGCGCTGGTGGATGTGCAGCAGCTGCTGCGCGATCCGCTGGCGGCCATTGATCAGGCCAAAGCCCAGGCGAAAACCTGGCAGCCCGCAGCGGCACCGGCTGCGACAACGGTTGCAACAGGCAGCGCGCAAAAACGCATCGTGGCAGTGACCGCCTGCCCAACGGGCGTTGCGCATACCTTTATGGCTGCCGAAGCCATTGATGCTGAGGCGAAAAAGCGCGGCTGGTGGGTGAAAGTTGAAACCCGCGGCTCAGTGGGCGCAGGCAATCCGATTACGCCAGAAGAAGTGGCGGCAGCCGATCTGGTGATCGTCGCGGCCGACATCGATGTGGATCTGGCGAAATTCGCGGGCAAACCGATGTACCGCACCTCCACCAGCCTGGCGCTGAAGAAAACCGCGCAGGAGCTGGATAAGGCGCAGGCAGAAGCCAAAGTCTATCAGCCTTCGGGCAATAGCGCCGCTGCCAGCGGCCAAGGTGACAGTAAAGAGAAAGCGGGCGCCTATCGTCACCTGCTGACCGGGGTTTCTTACATGCTGCCGATGGTGGTTGCCGGCGGCCTGAGCATTGCGCTCTCCTTTGCCTTCGGTATCACCGCGTTCAAAGAGCAGGGCACCCTGGCCGCCGCGCTGATGCAAATCGGTGGAGGAAGCGCCTTCGCGCTGATGGTTCCGGTGCTGGCTGGCTTTATTGCCTTTTCCATCGCGGACCGTCCGGGTCTGACGCCGGGCCTGATTGGCGGTATGATCGCCACCAGCATCAACGCAGGGTTCTTGGGCGGGATCATCGCGGGCTTTATTGCCGGCTATGCAGCGAAGCTGATCAGCGGCAAGTTGAAGCTGCCACAAAGTATGGAGGCGCTGAAACCCATTCTGATCATTCCCCTGGTCGCGAGTTTGATTACTGGCCTGCTGATGATCTACGTCGTGGGCAAACCGGTAGCGGGCATCATGAGCGGTCTGACGCACTGGCTGTCCAACATGGGCACCGCCAACGCCGTGCTGCTGGGCGCCATTCTGGGCGGCATGATGTGCACCGACATGGGCGGTCCAGTCAACAAGGTGGCTTACGCATTTGGCGTGGGGCTGCTGAGTTCACAAACCTATGCGCCAATGGCCGCGATCATGGCGGCGGGTATGGTTCCACCGCTGGCCATGGGCTTGGCGACGCTGGTTGCACGTCGTAAGTTCAACAAAGGCCAGCAGGAAGGGGGCAAAGCGGCGCTGGTGCTCGGCCTGTGCTTCATTTCTGAAGGTGCCATTCCGTTTGCCGCCCGCGACCCAATGCGCGTGCTGCCTTGCTGTATCGTGGGCGGTGCCATCACCGGCGCGATCTCCATGGCGATTGGTGCCAAGCTGATGGCACCGCACGGTGGGCTGTTTGTGCTGCTGATTCCAGGGGCTATTACCCCGGTGCTGGGATATCTGCTGGCGATTGTGATCGGTACTGCGGTAGCGGGTCTCGGTTACGCCATTCTGAAACGTCCGGAAGAAGAGCTGGCCAAAGCGGCTTAAGCGTTACCGGCAATAAAAAAGGGAGCCTTGGCTCCCTTTTTTTATGCGCTCACGCTAGCGCGTTGTTCGGCCTTCAGCCAGGCAATCTCATCCCGCCAAATGTCAGGGTTGATGGTTTCCAGAATCATCGGGATGCCGTCAAAACGCGCATCTTTCATTAACCAGCTAAACACCGTTTTGCCAATGTTGCCTTCACCCAGGCTATGGTGCCGGTCAACCCGGCTGCCCAGGGCGCTTTTGGCGTCATTCAGATGCATGCCGCGTAAATATTGGAAGCCTACAATGCGCGCAAAGTCGGCAAACGTCTGTTCACACGCGGCTTCGGTGCGCAAATCATAGCCGCCGGCAAACGCGTGACAGGTATCAATGCAGACGCCCACGCGCGATTTATCTTCAACGTGCTCAATGATGGTGGCGAGGTGCTCGAAGCGGAACCCCAGATTGCTGCCCTGGCCCGCCGTGTTTTCGATCACCGCCACCACATTTTTCGTCTTATCGAGCGCAATATTAATCGACTCAGCAATGCGTTTCAGGCAGGCTTCTTCATCAATTTGCTGCAGGTGGCTGCCGGGATGGAAATTGAGTAGCGTCAGCCCCAGCTGTTCGGCACGCTGCATTTCATCCAGAAACGCCTCACGTGACTTCTCCAGTGCATCCTGCACCGGGTGGCCGAGGTTAATCAGATAGCTGTCGTGCGGCAGGATTTGCGCAGCGGTAAAATGATACTGTTCACAGGCGCGTTTAAAGGCGTCAATCACCTGCGCTGACAGCGGGGCTGCCTTCCACTGACGCTGATTTTTGGTAAACAGGGCAAAGGCGGTGGCCTCAAGCTCATGGGCGCGAAGCACTGCCTGGTCTACGCCGCCTGCTGCACTGACGTGTGCGCCGATATATTTCATGCCACTCTCCGGTTGGGCGATAGGTGAAACAAAGCGCCCATCATAGCGGAACCGTCAGCATCAGGGTATGGTAGCGCCTGCGATCGTGGCATTACCGGTTTCATACCGTCAATACTCACGCGATAGGTTATCGACCACACGACGTGACAAGAGGGATAGCAATGTTCGTGCGCTTGCGCCGCTGGGCTCGGCTGATAAAACGGGATGTACTGACGCTGTGGTTCGCCTGCCGCGATCCGCGTACGTCGTGGTGGTTTAAGCTGCTGGCGTTTGGCGTGGTGGCTTATGCCCTCAGCCCCATCGATCTCATTCCTGATTTTATTCCCGTGTTGGGGCTACTGGATGACGCCATTATCGTACCGCTCGGGGTGATCATTTTGCTGCGCCTGTTGCCGCGTGAAATTCGCATCAGCAGTGCGGAGCGGGCCGAGGTGCAGCGCGCACGCGGCAAAAAAATCATCAGTCGTAGCGGCCTGGCCATTGTGGTGCTGATGTGGCTGGCGGCTATTGCGTATCTTGTTAAGCATTACGCACTGTAAGGAGGATGCTTGCACATCACGCTGCGTCAGATTGAGGTCTTTACCGAGGTGCTGAAAAGCGGGTCTACCACCCAAGCCTCACAGGTGCTGGCGCTGTCGCAATCTGCGGTGAGCGCTGCGCTAGCCGACCTTGAAGGTCAGCTGGGCGTGCAGCTGTTTGATCGCGTGGGTAAACGTCTGGTGCTGAATGAGCACGGGCGCTTGCTCTATCCGCGCGCGGTGGGATTGCTGGAGCAGGCGGGCGAAATAGAACAGCTGTTTAGCGAGGATAACGGTGCCGTGCGGCTTGCTGCCAGCAGCACCATTGGCAATTATCTCCTGCCCGGTATGATCGCCCACTACCGCCGCGATTTCCCGCACCTGCCGCTGGAGTTGAGCGTCGGCAACAGCCAGGATGTGATGCATGCCGTAGCGGATTTTCGCGTGGACATTGGCTTTATTGAAGGGCCGTGCCACGAGCCGGAGATCATCAGTGAGCCGTGGCTGGAGGATGAACTGGTCATTTTTGCCGCGCCCGATGCCGCGATCCTACAGCAGCCTGTGACGCCTGCGACGCTGGCCGCCGCGCCCTGGATTCTGCGTGAGCGCGGGTCCGGTACGCGAGAGATCGTGGATTATCAGCTGCTGTCGCATCTGCCGCAGTTCCAGCTTGGCATGGAGTTGGGCAATTCGGAAGCGATCAAACACGCGGTACGGCACGGCATGGGGATCAGTTGCTTATCGCGCCGCGTCATTACCGATCTGCTGGATAGCGGCGCACTGCTTGAAGTCAAAGCGCCGCTGCCGCGGCTAACGCGCACGCTTTATCGCATTCATCATCGGCAAAAACACCTCTCCAACGCGCTGCAGCGTTTCCTTACGTATTGTCGGGAATAACCCTTCCCAGGCTAATAATCAGCGGGCGATTATGAAGGTAACTAATAACCCGCTGGGAATGCTATACAGCTTAGGGTTAGCTGCTACAATCGCGCCTTATTTTTATCCGCTATAGCGTTTACACATGCATAATGACACAAAAACAACACAACAACCTGGCCTGCGCCGAGCCTTAAAAGCGCGTCACCTCACCATGATCGCCATTGGCGGTTCGATTGGCACCGGGCTGTTTGTCGCCTCCGGCGCGACGATCTCCCAGGCAGGCCCCGGCGGGGCGTTGCTCTCCTATGCGCTGATTGGCCTGATGGTCTACTTCCTGATGACCAGCCTCGGCGAGTTAGCGGCTTTCATGCCGGTTTCCGGTTCGTTCGCCACCTACGGCGCCAAATACGTTGAAGAAGGCTTTGGCTTCGCGCTGGGCTGGAACTACTGGTACAACTGGGCGGTCACCATCGCGGTGGATCTGGTTGCCTCTCAACTGGTGATGAATTACTGGTTCCCGGACACGCCCGGCTGGATCTGGAGCGCGCTGTTCCTCGGCCTGATGTTTTTACTTAACGTTATTTCGGTCAAAGGCTTTGGCGAAGCGGAATATTGGTTCTCACTGATTAAAGTGGTCACCGTGGTGATTTTTATCGCGGTGGGCGTGCTGATGATTACCGGCATCCTGCGCGGCGCAGAGCACGCGGGCTGGCACAACTGGACGGTGGGTGAAGCGCCGTTTGCCGGCGGTTTTGCGGCGATGATCGGCGTGGCGATGATTGTGGGTTTCTCGTTCCAGGGCACGGAGCTGATCGGTATTGCTGCAGGCGAATCAGAAGATCCGGCGAAAAACATTCCGCGCGCGGTGCGTCAGGTATTCTGGCGTATTCTGCTGTTTTACATCTTTGCCATTTTGATTATCAGCCTGATTTTGCCCTACACCGACCCGCAGCTGCTGCATAACGATGTTACCGACATCAGCGTCAGCCCGTTTACGCTGGTGTTTAAGAACGCGGGTCTGCTCTCGGCGGCGGCCGTGATGAACGCGGTAATCCTGACGGCGGTACTGTCAGCGGGTAACTCGGGCATGTATGCCTCGACGCGTATGCTGTATAACCTCGCGCTGGAAGGGAAGGCGCCGCGCCTGTTTGCGCGTCTTTCCAAAGGCGGCGTGCCGCGCAACGCGCTAATCGCCACGACGGTGGTGGCGACGCTCTGCTTCCTGAGTTCGAAGTTCGGCAATCAGGAAGTCTATCTGTGGCTGTTGAACACCTCTGGTATGACCGGTTTTATCGCGTGGCTGGGTATTGCCATTAGCCATTACCGCTTCCGTCGCGGCTATGTTGCTCAGGGCAACAATGTTGCCGACCTGCCATATCGCTCGGGCTTCTTCCCGCTGGGCCCGATTTTTGCCTTTGTGCTGTGCTTAATGATTACGCTGGGCCAAAACTATCAGGCGTTTCTCAATGACACCATTGACTGGTACAGCGTAGCGGCAACCTACATTGGCATTCCGCTGTTTCTGTTGATTTGGCTCGCCTACCGGCTGGTGCGGCGCACGCGCATCGTGAAATACAGTGAAATGGAATTTCCTGCTTTCAAAGAGTAGTTCTGTCAACGCGGCCTCGGCCGCGTTGTTTATCGCCGCAGGATCTGCTGGCTCTCCCGTTTTTTTGGGATTTGTAACACTGTTATAATTGATAATTATTATCACCTGGACTATTGTGGCAGCCGTTACGATTTCGACAAGAAACAGGATGAAAAATGCACACCACGGACTCCGCGCTCATGGCGGATAATCGCCGCGAAGCTGAAACCATGACGCATTATCGTCAGATTCTGCGTCAGCGCCTGCTGATGATAGGCGTATTGGTCCTGATGATACTGGCCTCCGTTGTTCTTGATTTCACGCTGGGCCCAGCCGGCCTGTCGCTTGACACCCTGTGGCAAACCCTGACGCAGCCTGACACTATGGACGCCGGAACGCGCGTCATCGTCTGGGATATCCGCCTGCCTTACGCGCTGATGGCGGTCGTCGTAGGCTGCTCGCTCGGCCTGGCCGGCGCGGAAATGCAAACCATCCTGAATAACCCCTTGGCCAGCCCCTTCACCCTGGGCGTCTCGTCGGCGGCAGCGTTCGGCGCCGCGCTGGCCATCATTCTCGGCATTGGCATTCCCGGTATTCCCGATCAATGGTTTATTTCAGCCAATGCCTTCGTGTTCGCGCTATTCGCTGCCCTGATGCTGGACGCGGTGACGCGCTGGACCAAAGTTTCGACCTCCGGCGTGGTGCTGTTTGGGATTGCGCTGGTCTTCACCTTCAACGCGCTGGTCTCAATGATGCAGTTTATTGCCAGCGAAGACACCTTGCAGGGCTTGGTGTTCTGGACCATGGGCAGCCTCGCGCGCGCCTCGTGGGAAAAGCTGGGGGTGCTCAGCGCCGCGTTTGCGATACTGGTTCCTTTTTCCCTGCTCAGCAGCTGGAAACTCACGGCGCTGCGTCTTGGGGAAGATCGCGCCGTAAGCTTTGGCATTGATGTGCGCCGCCTGCGTCTGGCGACGCTGCTGCGCATCAGTATTCTCTCCGCGTTAGCGGTCGCGTTTGTCGGCCCCATCGGTTTTATTGGGCTGGTGGCACCGCACATTGCCCGCATGATGTTCGGCGAAGATCACCGCTATTATCTGCCAGCGAGCGCGCTGGTGGGGGCGCTGGTGCTGTCGCTCGCCTCGGTGGCGTCGAAAAACCTCATTCCGGGCGTCATTATTCCGGTGGGTATTGTGACCTCGCTGGTCGGGGTGCCGTTCTTCCTGAGCATCATTCTGCGCCACCGGGGGACCGTCTGATGGAACAAGGGTTACAACTGCGTCATTTCCACGCCGGTTATCCAAAACGCAACGTCATCGAGGATCTTAGCGTTACGCCGCTGCCGCGTGGCCGCATTACCGTGCTGCTCGGCCCCAACGGCTGTGGCAAATCCACGCTGCTGCGTGCGCTGGCCGGTTTGGGTAAAGGGCGGGGCGAACTGTGGCTGAACGGCGAAGAGCTGATGTGCCAGCCGTTTAGCAAACGGGCGCAGCGGGTGGTTTATCTGCCGCAAAGCCTGCCAGCGGGTGTGCATTTGCACGTGCTGGAATCCATTATCGTGGCGCAGCGTGCGTCTGGCGGCTTACATAGCGCGTCCAGCGAAGCGGAAATCATGCATTTGCTGGAACAACTCGGCATCGCACACCTGGCCATGCGCTACCTTGACCAGCTCTCAGGCGGTCAAAAACAGCTGGTAGGACTGGCGCAGTCGCTGATCCGTCGACCGGAGCTGCTGCTGCTGGATGAGCCGCTCAGCGCGCTGGATCTGAATTACCAGTTCCACGTCATGGATCTGGTGCGTCGTGAAACGCGCCTGCGCAATATGGTGACGGTGGTGGTGGTGCACGACATCAATATCGCGCTGCGCCACGCCGATCATGCGCTGATGCTGAAAGACGGCGCGCTGCAAGCGCAGGGCGCGCCAGCCGAGGTGATCACGGCAGACACCCTGGCGCACGTGTACGGGGTGCGTGGCCGTATCGAGCACTGTTCGAAAGGGATGCCGCAAGTGATGATTGACGGACTGGTCGCGGAGTCGCTGGTCTAAAAAGCAGGGCGCGCCATGCGCGCGCCCGCGTTATGCCGTTAGATCAACAGATGCTTCGCATGGAAGCGCAGGTGATCCTCCACAAAACTGGCGATGAAGAAATAGCTATGGTCATAGCCCGGCTGAATGCGCAGCGCAAAGGGGAACCCCTGCGCCTGCGCCACCGCCTCTAACTGCTCGGGGCGCAGCTGATCGGCGAGGAACTGATCGCCATCGCCCTGGTCAATCAGCAGCGGGAGACGCTGCTCCACGTTTTGCATCAGCCAGCAGCTGTCCCATTCGCGCCACGTGCTGCGATCCTCGCCCAGGTAGGCCGTAAAGGCTTTTTGACCCCAGGGCACGTCCATTGGATTAACAATCGGCGCGAACGCCGAGGCGGAGGCGAAGCGCCCGGCCAGTCGCAGCGCCAAGACCAGCGCACCGTGGCCACCCATTGAGTGGCCCATGATCGACTGGCGATCGCTCAGCTTGAAATTATCGGCCACCAGCGCGGGCAGCTCTTCACTGAGATAATCGAACATCCGGTAATGGGTCGCCCACGGCGGCTGCGTGGCGTTCAGGTAGAAGCCCGCGCCTTGGCCCAGATCATAACCGCTGTCATCCGCGACGGCATCACCACGTGGACTGGTATCCGGCATGATCAATACCAGACCCAACTCCGCGGCCACGCGCTGCGCGCCCGCTTTAGTGGTGAAGTTTTCGTCGTTACAGGTCAGTCCCGCCAGGAACCACACCACCGGTGGCGGCGTGTCCTGCTTGGGCGGCGGCAGAAAAATGCTAAACGTCATCGGGCAGTTCAGCACGTCTGACGCATGGCGCCAGCGCTGCTGCCAGCCGCCAAAAATACGGTGCTCTTCCAACAGCTCCAAATTGCCTGTCATCACGCCCCCTGCTTATTTGGTGAAGTGCACCACCGAACGGATCGACTTGCCTTCGTGCATCAGGTCAAAGGCATCGTTGATCTCTTCCAGCGGCATGGTGTGCGTGATGAAATCATTCAGCGCGAATTTCCCGTCGAGGTAATCCTGCACGATGCCTGGCAGCTGCGTGCGGCCTTTGACGCCGCCAAAGGCGGAGCCGCGCCAAACGCGCCCGGTGACCAGCTGGAAAGGACGCGTAGAAATTTCTTCGCCCGCGCCCGCAACGCCGATAATCACCGATTCGCCCCAACCCTTATGGCAGCACTCCAGCGCCGAGCGCATGACGTTGACGTTACCGATGCATTCAAAGGAGAAGTCTACGCCGCCATCGGTCATCTCAACAATCACGTCCTGAATCGGCTTTTCATGATCTTTCGGGTTGACCAGGTCGGTTGCACCCAGCTTGCGCGCCAGGTCAAATTTGCTGGTGTTGATGTCGATGGCGATGATGCGGCCGGCTTTCGCCATTTTTGCACCGATGATCGCTGAGAGGCCAATGCCGCCCAGGCCGAAGATAGCGACCGTATCCCCTTCTTTTACCTTGGCGGTGTTCATTACTGCGCCCATGCCGGTGGTGACGCCACAGCCCAGCAGGCACACTTCTTCCAGCGGCGCGTCTTTGCTGATTTTCGCCAGCGAGATTTCCGGCACCACGGTGTATTCGGAGAAGGTGGAGGTACCCATATAGTGGAAAATCGGCTTACCGTCTTTAAAGAAGCGCGTGGTGCCATCTGGCATCAGGCCTTTGCCTTGGGTGGCGCGAATGGCCTGGCAGAGGTTAGTTTTGCCAGAAAGACAGAACTTACATTTGCCGCATTCAGGGGTGTAAAGCGGGATCACATGATCGCCCACCGCGACGCTGGTGACGCCTTCACCGACGGCTTCCACCACGCCGCCGCCTTCGTGACCGAGGATGGCGGGAAACACGCCTTCGGGATCTTTACCGGAGAGCGTATACGCATCGGTATGGCAAACGCCGGTGGCGACAATGCGCACCAGCACTTCGCCTTTTTGCGGCGGCATGAGATCCACTTCTTCAATTTTCAGCGGTTCGCCCGCTGCCCAGGCAACGGCTGCGCGGGTTTTAATCATGTTCATACACTCTTCCTTTGATGTCGTGGTGAATTACAGCGTAAAACGCTCAGTCGGCTGACTGCAGCGGATGCAGCAGCTCATCATTGAGCGGTCGGTCGTCAAACATATCGATAATCAAATATTTCAGGGCTTCCACGTTCGGTGTGAACGCGTCGCGGCGCCACATCAGCCAGGTGGCGGTGTCACGGTAAGCGGGTGGCAGCGTATGCTGCTGCACACGCGCTTGCGCAGGCATTTGCGCCAGCACCGAGGCGGGCATCATGGCCACGCCCGCGCCGCCGGCCACGCATGCCACCATGGCGTGATACGACTGAATTTCCATCACGCTGTGCGGCGAGGTATGGCTTTCGCGATACCACGATTCCAGTTTAGTGCGATATGAGCAGCTGCTGCCAAAGGCAAACAGCGTGTCCGCCTGCACGTCACGCGCGCTGTGTATCGGCGCATGGTCGAGGCTGGTGATCAACACCATCTCTTCGTGAAATGCGATACAGCCATTGAGATCGTCGTGGCTCGCCGGGCCGTCCACCAGCGCCGCGGCCAGCGTACCGGCGCGCACTTTATCGATGATATCGCCGGAGGTGCCGGTTACCAGTGACAGTGCCACGCTGGGATAACGGTGGTGGTAAGCGGCCAGCAGAGCAGGCAGGCGCGTGGCGGCGGTGCTCTCCATGGAGCCAAACGCAAAATTGCCCCCCGGCTCACCCGCGCGCGCCATGTTCAGCGCTTCGTCGCTAAGTGCCAGGATGCGCTGAGCATAGTTGAGAAAATTGTGTCCCATAGGCGAAAGGCGTAGCCGCTGTTTCTCACGTATAAACAGATCGACGCCAATTTCTTCTTCCAGCTGACGCAGGCGCGTGGTGAGATTAGAGGGCACACGATGAAGCACTTCAGCCGCGCGCGCCAGGGAGCCGGTTTCGGCCACAGAGCAGAACATACGCAGCTGTACCAGATCCATATTCTCTCCTCGTGAGCAACTTGGTTAATAATATTCACTTTTCGTGAGTCTAAACATCCAGCATGCTGGTGACAAGGGTAAATCACAGGTCTTTGAGGTCAGGATGGCATTTCGCGTCGCGCTGAGCGCGTTTCTAAGTTTAGTGGTTGCAATGGGGATTGGTCGGTTTGCGTTTACGCCGCAGGTACCGCTGATGATTCACGACCACCAGCTGACGCTAAGCAGCGCCAGTTTGGTCGCAGCGTTCAACTATCTCGGTTATCTCTGTGGATCGTTCGATGCGATGCGCGCGCGACGTCGCGTTGAGTGGCGACTGCAGGCGGGCGTGTGGGGCGCGGTGGCGCTGACGCTGCTCTCGGCCTGCGTGAGCGGACCGTGGCTGCACGGGCTGATTCGCTTTCTGATTGGCTGCGCCAGCGGCTGGGCGCTGGTGCTGGTGGCGGCGTGGAGCAATGAGCAGCTGCTCCACCACGGGCGGCCCGGGCTTTCCGCGGCGGTGTTTGCGGGCCCCGGCACCGGTATTTTCCTCAGCGGCATTGTCGCCGTGGTGCTCCACGCCAGCGGTGTGAGCGCCGCGTTTGCCTGGGCAACCTACGGCGTGATGGCGCTGCTGCTGATTGCGGTGATTGCGCGCTTCCTGCCGCGCACCGGGCAGCTGCATCGTCCCAGCGAAGCGCCCGCGCCGCTGGTGCTCAATGGCGATCTCAAACGTCTGGTGCTGAGCTACAGCCTGGCGGGTTTTGGCTATATATTGCCCGCCACATTTTTGTCGCAAATGGCGGCGGCACGCTTTCCCGACAGCGCGTTTGCGCAGTTTGTCTGGCCGGTGTTCGGCGGGGCGTCGGTTGTCGGCATTGTGCTGGGGATTCTGACGCGCCGCTGGGGCAGCACGCATCTCCGGCTGGCGATGGTGCTGTGGGCGCAGGCGCTGGGCGTCATTGCGGCGATAGTGGTTCACGGCCTGCCGGGGCTGCTGATAGGGGCGCTGCTGGTGGGAGGCGGCTTTTTATGCGTCGTGCAGATGGCGCTGCAATATGGCCGCGAACTGGCGCCGCAGCATGCGCGCTACCTGGCGGGATTGCTCACCACCGGCTACGCGCTGGGCCAGCTGGGTGGGCCGCTGCTGTCGTGGATCGCGACCTCACTGTGGCAGCGACTCGATCCGGCGCTCTGGGTGGCCGGTATGGGGTTACTGATCGCGGGTGCGCTGGTGCTGCGCCGCACGACGCGCTAAATCCCGTGCCTGTCCAATCAGATTGATTGCTGGATTACGCGCGTATTGTGTTTCACAATACGCGCTCAGAATTTCCCCCGCAGGCTGTTCGCCGCGGGTGCATCACCAGCCGGAGAGAGAGTACGATGAGCACCTTAAGTCAGGAAGCCGCCTTGGTTCATGAAGCGTTACTGGCGCGTGGCCTGGAAACGCCGCTGCGCGCCCCGGTGCGCGAAATGGATGACGAAACCCGCAAGCGCGAAATCGCCGATCACATGACCCAAATCATGCAGCTCCTGAATTTGGATCTGAACGACGATAGCCTGATGGAAACGCCGCATCGCATTGCCAAAATGTATGTGGATGAGATCTTTTCCGGCCTGGACTACGCCAACTTCCCAAAAATCACCGTCATCGAAAACAAGATGAAAGTGGATGAGATGGTGACGGTGCGCGACATCACGCTGACCAGCACCTGTGAGCACCACTTTGTGATTATCGACGGCAAGGCCACCGTGGCCTACATCCCAAAAGATAAGGTCATCGGCCTCTCTAAAATCAACCGCATTGTGCAGTTTTTTGCCCAGCGTCCGCAGGTGCAAGAGCGCTTGACCCAGCAGGTGCTGGTGGCGCTGCAAACGCTGCTTGGCACCAACAACGTCGCGGTGTCCATTGACGCCGTGCATTACTGCGTTAAAGCGCGCGGGGTGAAAGACGCCACCAGCGCCACCACCACGACGTCGCTTGGCGGCCTATTTAAATCCAGCCAGAACACGCGTCAGGAGTTCCTGCGCGCGGTGCGTCACAGCTGATCCCAAGGCGGCTCAACAGCCGCCTTTTTTACGCCTAAGGTTTGCATGCAACGCTATCTTGCGCTGGATTTCATTCGTGGCTGCGCCATTCTCGGCATTTTACTGCTGAACATCGTGGCGTTTGGCTTACCGTCGGCGGCCTACCTCAATCCGGCATGGCAGGGCAGCGCCTCGCTTTCCGATGCCTGGACATGGGCCATCATGGATGCCCTGGCACAGCTCAAATTTTTAACGCTGTTCGCGCTGCTGTTTGGTGCTGGACTGTCGCTGCAGTCAGCGCGCGGCACGCGCTGGATCACCGCTCGCCTGACGCTGCTGGTGCTGCTGGGTTTCATACACGCGGTGTTTTTCTGGGACGGCGATATTCTGCTGGATTATGGCTTAATTGGGCTGATCGTCTGGCGCATGCTGCGCGACGCTCCCTCCAATCAGGCGCTGTTGCAAACCGGGGCGCTGCTGTATCTCTTGGGTTGTGGCGCGCTGCTGGCGTTTGGCGTCGTCTCAAGCCCGACCGCGCCGCAAAACTGGCTACCGGGCGCCGCGACGCTGGAATATGAGCATTTTTGGAAAGTGCAGGGCGGTCTGGAAGCGATGCAAAACCGACTCGGACAGCTCTCGTCAGGGCTAATGGCGCTTGCCGCGCAGTATGGCTGGCAGCTGGCTGGATTGATGTTAATCGGCGGCGCGCTGCTGCGCAGCGGCTGGCTGAAAGGGGAGTTTAGCGTGCAGCACTATCGGCGCGCAGCAGCGCTGCTGCTGACGGTAGGTTGGCTGATCGCGTTACCGGGCATTGTGGGGCAGTGGTGGCTGGGATGGGATTATCGCTACAGCGGGTTTTACCTGCAGCTGCCACGCGACCTCGCCAGCCCGTTCATCAGCCTGGGCTATGCCGCACTTTGCTTCGCGCTATGGCCGCATATCTGCGCGACGCGCATCAGTCGCGCCATTCAGTGCGTGGGACGCATGGCGTTAAGTAACTATCTGCTCCAGACGCTGATTTGCACCACGCTATTTTACCGCTTTGACTTGTTTATGGCATTTGACCGCCTGACGCTGCTGGCGCTGGTGCCTGCTGTCTGGCTGGTCAATATTCTCTTTTCCGTACTGTGGTTACGCGTCTTTCGGCAGGGGCCGATGGAGTGGCTGTGGCGTCGGCTGACGCGTTTGGCCGCGGGAAAATCTGCTGCATCCTCTGCTATCAGATAATGACCTGCATCACAAAGGTTACAGAATTGCATGTAACCGCTTTCATTGGTGTGACGTGATTCACGTAGTGTCCTGCCTCGGCCTGCCAGAATAGCGCCGTTACGCGCACCCTGCGCATTTATAGCCTCTGTGGAATCACTGCATGATAACGATTCGAGATGTCGCCCGTCAGGCCGGTGTATCCGTAGCCACCGTCTCGCGTGTGCTCAATAACAGCAGTGCCGTCACGCCCGACACCCGCGATGCGGTACTCCAGGCGGTAGAATCATTGGGATATCGCCCGAACGCCAACGCGCAGGCGCTGGCCACGCAGGTCAGCGACACCATTGGCGTCGTGGTGATGGACGTGTCCGACCCGTTTTTTGGCGCGCTGGTAAAAGCGGTGGATACCGTGGCGCAGCGTATGCACAAACACGTGCTCATCAGCAATTCGTGGCATCAGGAAGAGAAAGAGCGACACGCCATTGAGGTGTTGATTCGTCAGCGCTGTAACGCGCTGGTGGTGCACGCGAAAACGCTTTCAGACGCTGAGTTGGCGAGTTTTATGGACCAGGTGCCGGGTATGGTGTTGATTAATCGCACTATTCCCGGTTATGCCCACCGCTGCGTGTGCCTCGACAACACCACCGGTGCGCTGGTCGCCACGCGCATGCTGTTACAACAGGGGCACCAGCGCATCGGTTATCTCAGCTCCAGCCATCCCATTGAAGATGTCAGTCAGCGGCGGGAAGGCTGGCTGCAAGCCCTGTCAGAACAAGGCATTACGCCACAAGAGTCGTGGATTGCCCACGGCGAACCGGACATGCAGGGCGGTGAGGCCGCAATGGTCGAGCTGCTGGGCAGAAATTTGCATCTGACCGCTGTGTTTTCCTACTGCGACGGCATGGCTGCCGGGGCATTGACCGCGCTAAAAGATAACGGCATTCAGGTGCCGCAGCATTTTTCCGTCATCGGCTTTGATGATATCCCGATTTCCCGTTACACCGATCCGCAACTGACGACTGTACGCTATCCCATTGTATCCATGGCAAAACTTGCCACTGAGCTGGCGCTTAGAGGCGCTACAGGACAGCTTGATCCACAGGGCATTCACTGCTTCCTGCCCACGCTGGTGCGTCGCCACTCGGTGGCTCAGCGGCAAATTGTGGAGTCGGTCACTAATTCAGGTGATACCGCCGTGTAACCGTTTCCAATCTGTGATTGTATTCACAGTTAATTAACAGCCCCCTCACTATGATGGCAGCGTCTCACCGGACTGAAACAGCATGTAACACCGCATCCTGCGTACAGGCATGTTTCAGCAGCCGATTGAAAAAGCACACAACATGCATCAGGAAGCGTTTTCGCATTGGGAAGTCAGGCACGTACGCGTGGCCCGGTTTTGCGTGACGCGTCCGCACCACACCGATTGTAACCGACGGCGCAGGCGGCCCGCAGGCAGCAGGCGCAATGATGATATGCCCTACATAAAAAAACCGGAGATACCATGAATAAGAAGGTTTTCACGCTCACAGCACTGGTTGCCAGCATGATGTTTGGTGCAGCCGCGCACGCCGCCGATACCCGCATTGGCGTGACCATCTATAAATACGATGACAACTTCATGTCGATGGTACGTAAGGACATCGAGAAAGAAGCGAAAAGCCTCGGCGGCATTCAGCTGCTGATGAACGACTCGCAGAACGATCAGTCCAAACAAAACGATCAGATTGACGTGCTGATGGCGAAGGGCGTGAAAGCGCTGGCCATTAACCTGGTTGATCCCGCTGCTGCGGCAGTGGTGATCGACAAAGCTCGCGCTAACGATGTGCCGGTGGTGTTCTTCAACAAAGAACCTAACGCCAAAGTGCTGGCCAGCTATGACAAAGCTTACTACGTGGGAACTGACTCTAAAGAGTCAGGCATCAAGCAGGGCGAGCTGATTGAAAAGCACTGGAAAGCCACGCCAGCGTGGGATCTGAACAAAGACGGTCAGATTCAGTTCGTGCTCCTGAAAGGTGAGCCAGGCCACCCGGATGCGGAAGCCCGCACCAAATACGTTATTGATACGCTGAACAAAGATGGCATCAAAACGCAGCAGCTGGCGATGGATACCGCAATGTGGGATACCGCGCAGGCTAAAGACAAAATGGATGCGTGGCTCTCAGGCCCGAACGCCAACAAAATTGAAGTGGTCATCGCGAATAACGACGCCATGGCAATGGGTGCGGTTGAAGCACTGAAAGCCCACAACAAAACCTCCATTCCGGTGTTTGGCGTGGATGCGCTGCCAGAAGCGCTGGCGCTGGTGAAATCAGGTGCGATGGCGGGTACCGTGCTGAATGACGCGGAAAACCAGGCAAAAGCCACCATTGATATGGCGAACAACCTCGCGCAGGGCAAAGAGCCAACGGCGGGCACCAACTTCAAGCTGGTAGATAAAGTGGTGCGCGTGCCTTACGTACCGGTTGATAAAGAAAATCTGTCTCAGTTTGTGAAGTAATTCGTCACGGGCGCGGCGTTTTAACGCCGCGCCATGTTGCCTCTGAACAACGCTTTTTTTAGCCAGGTAAATTATGGCCAGTGAGAATCCGACCACACAGCGTGAATATCTGCTGGAGATGACGAATGTCTCGAAATCATTTCCAGGGGTGAAAGCCTTAGATAATGTGAATTTAAAAGTGCGGCCGCACTCGGTCCATGCCTTAATGGGCGAAAACGGCGCCGGTAAATCGACATTATTAAAATGCCTGTTTGGTATTTATAAAAAGGATACGGGGAGCATCCTGTTTCAGGGTGAGGAAATTGATTATAAGAGCTCCAAAGAGGCGCTGGAAAATGGCGTATCAATGGTGCATCAGGAATTAAACCTGGTTCTGCAGCGCAGCGTAATGGATAACATGTGGCTGGGCCGTTATCCACAAAAAGGCGTGTTTGTCGATCAGGAAAAAATGTATCGCGACACCAAAGCGATCTTTGATGAATTAGATATTGATATCGATCCACGCGATAAAGTAGCCAATCTTTCTGTGTCGCAAATGCAGATGATTGAAATTGCCAAAGCGTTCTCATATGACGCGAAAATCGTGATCATGGATGAGCCGACCTCCTCGCTGACGGAAAAAGAGGTTAACCATCTGTTTACCATTATCCGCAAGCTGAAAGATCGCGGCTGCGGCATTGTCTATATTTCGCACAAGATGGAAGAGATTTTCCAGCTGTGCGATGAAATCACCATTTTGCGTGATGGACAGTGGATCGCCACCCAGTCGCTGGAAGGGCTGGATATGGACAAGATCATTGCCATGATGGTAGGCCGCTCGCTGAACCAGCGCTTCCCGGATAAACACAACGTGCCGGGCGAAGTGATTCTTGAGGTGCGTAATTTAACCTCGCTGCGTCAGCCGTCTATTCGCGATGTTTCCTTTGACCTGCACAAAGGTGAGATTCTGGGCATTGCCGGACTGGTGGGCGCCAAGCGTACCGATATCGTGGAAACGCTGTTTGGCATTCGCGAAAAGTCGGGGGGCACAATTAAGCTGCACGGCAAAGCGATTAACAACCACAGCGCCAATGAGGCCATCAATCACGGTTTCGCGCTGGTCACCGAAGAGCGCCGCTCCACCGGTATTTATGCTTACCTGGATATTGGATTTAACTCGCTTATTTCCAACATCAAAAAGTATAAATCCAGCATGGGGCTGCTTGATAATAAACGCATGAAAAGCGATACCCAATGGGTGATCGATTCGATGCGCGTTAAAACGCCGGGACATCACACGCAAATTGGATCGCTGTCAGGTGGAAATCAGCAGAAAGTCATTATCGGACGTTGGTTATTAACGCAGCCAGAAATTCTGATGCTGGATGAGCCAACGCGCGGTATTGATGTGGGCGCGAAATTTGAAATTTACCAATTGATTGCTGAACTGGCAAAGAAAGAAAAAGGCATCATTATTATTTCTTCCGAAATGCCAGAACTGCTGGGAATTACCGATCGTATTTTAGTGATGAGTAATGGCCAGGTAGCGGGCATTGTTGATACCAAAACGACCTCGCAGAATGAAATCCTGCGTTTAGCGTCATTACACCTTTAATGAAGCAAGGGCTTTAACATGAAAGCGACTACTAAAAAGAATGCGCTGACCTGGTTAAAAGAGGGCGGCATCTATGTTGTCCTGTTCGTACTGCTGGCAATTATTATTTTCCAGGATCCCACATTTTTAAGTTTAATGAACCTGAGTAACATTCTGACGCAATCGTCGGTGCGTATTATTATTGCGCTGGGCGTTGCCGGATTGATTGTTACGCAAGGGACCGACCTCTCCGCCGGACGTCAGGTGGGCTTGGCCGCGGTGGTTGCCGCCACGCTGCTGCAATCCATGGACAACGCCAACAAAGTGTTCCCGCATCTGGATACCGTGCCGATTCCGCTGGTGATTCTGACGGTGTGCATCATCGGTGGCGTTATCGGTCTGGTTAACGGTGTGATCATTGCTTACCTCAAAGTGACGCCGTTTATCACGACGTTGGGCACCATGATCATCGTTTACGGTATCAACTCGCTCTATTACGACTTCGTGGGCGCGTCGCCGATTGCCGGATTTGACGCAGGCTTCTCTAAATTCACCCAAGGCTTCCTGCGCTTTGGTGATTTTAAACTCTCGTTCATCACTTTCTACGCCATCATCGCCATTGTGTTTGTCTGGATCCTGTGGAACAAAACGCGTTTTGGTAAAAATATCTTTGCCATCGGCGGTAACCCGGAAGCGGCTAAAGTCTCTGGCGTCAACGTGCCGTTGAACCTGATTCTGGTGTATGCCCTTTCTGGCGTGTTCTATGCGTTCGGCGGGATGTTGGAAGCGGGCCGTATCGGCAGTGCCACCAACAACCTGGGCTTTATGTACGAGCTGGATGCGATTGCGGCGTGTGTGGTCGGCGGCGTGTCGTTTGCCGGCGGCGTGGGCACCGTGGCGGGTGTCGTGACCGGGGTGATCATCTTCACCGTGATCAACTATGGTTTAACCTATATCGGCGTTAACCCTTACTGGCAGTACATCATCAAGGGCGGCATTATTATCTTTGCCGTGGCGCTGGATTCGCTGAAATACGCGCGTAAAAAATAGCTTTTCTCTGCAGAAAAAGGCCGCGACTGTCGCGGCCTTTTTTATTTCCGCTATCCAGCGCTATTTTTGTCGCTTCTCGTCCAGCTCCAGCAGCTGCTCAGGCGTTACCGCTGGATAGCTCTGCGCATCTTCCGGGACGTCGTGCACGGCTGGAATAGGAACCAGCGGGCCGAGAAAGCGCGGCTCGCGTTTCATCAGGTAGAGATCGGCCAGCGCGCCAAGCCGGGCACCCACTTCGCGGAAACGCACTGACAGCATATTTTTCGGTGAGGGCACCGCGTAGCACTGCGCCTGGATACCCAAGTTCAGCGCGATATAGAGCGCACGCTCACAGTGAAAGCGCTGCGTGATGATAATAAAATCGTTGGTATCAAATACTTTCCGCGTGCGCACAATCGAATCTAGCGTGCGGAATCCAGCATAATCCAGCACGATATCGGCGGGATCGACCCCCGCTTTGATCAGATCGCGGCGCATCGTTACTGGCTCGTTATAGCTCTGCTGCGCATTGTCTCCGCTCAACAGCAGGTAGTTCACCTTGCCGCTGTTATAGGCGTTAAGCGCACCCTGAATGCGATAGAGATAATATTGGTTAATGACGCCAGTGCGGTAGTACTTGGCGGTGCCAAGCACCACGCCAACCTGACGATGGGGCAGCGAGGCAACATCGTCGTAGATGTAGGGCGCGGTTTTGTAACTTATCCAGCGATCAAGGCCGAGCGCCGTCGCCATCATCGCTAAAATGATGAAAATCAGACCGATGAAAACGCGTTTAATCATGCGCGCGGGCACTCAGATGGCGGATAAACCGAATGCAGCAAGGCTACTTGAGGCGGGTGCGGTAAGCAAGTTAACGCCAGTTGCCTGGCGTTTTTTTAAGCGTTGCCGGAGGGCGCCGGCAAACGCCCTCGGTTAGATGGAGGTACGGCGATAGTGACGATACTGCGGCAGCCAGAAATTGTTGTTAACGGCTTTCGACAGCACATCTTCTGACGTGACTACCGCCACGCCCGCCAGCTGCGCCGCTTTGCCCACTTCCATGGCGATCAGTTTTGAGACGCCCTGAATGTGTTTGATCTCCGGCAAGACCGGACCTTCACCGTCGTTCACCAGCGGCGAACAATCGGCCAGCGCGCGGCTGGCGGTCATCAGCATGGAGTCGGTCACGCGGGTGGCACCGGCCGCGATCACGCCCAAGCCAATTCCCGGGAAGATATAGGAGTTGTTGCACTGGGCGATAGGATAGGTTTTCCCTTTCCAGGTCACCGGAGAGAAGGGGCTGCCGGTGGCCACCAGCGCCGCGCCGTCGGTCCAGGCGATAATATCCGCTGGCGTCGCTTCAACGCGTGATGTCGGGTTCGAGAGCGGCATCACAATCGGACGCGGGCAGTGTTTGTGCATCTCACGAATGATCTCTTCAGTGAACAGCCCTGGCTGGCCTGACACACCGATCAGAATATCTGGACGGGCGTTGCGCACCACATCGAGCAGGGAAATGGAATCGTTGGTAACGTCCCACTCTTTGAGGTTTTCGCTTTTCTGCACCAGCTTGGTTTGGAAATCCAGCAGATTTGGCAGTTTGTCGGTCAGCAGGCCGAAGCGATCGACCATCATGACGCGTGCGCGCGCTTCATCGTCAGTCAGACCTTCCGATTTCATCTGCGCAATAATCTGCTCGGCGATACCGCATCCGGCAGAACCGGCGCCGAGGAACACCACTTTTTGCTCGCACAGGCGGCTACCTGCCGCACGGCTGGCGGCAATAAGCGTGCCGACCGTCACCGCTGCGGTGCCCTGAATATCATCGTTAAAGCAGCAGACTTCATCCCGATAGCGTTCCAGCAGCGGCATGGCGTTTTTCTGCGCGAAATCTTCAAATTGCAGCAGCACGTTAGGCCAGCGGCGTTTCACTGCCTGAATAAATTCGTCAACAAAAGCTTCGTACTCTTCGCCCGTGATGCGCGGATGACGCCAGCCCATATACAGCGGGTCGTTCAGCAGCTGCTGGTTATTGGTGCCGACGTCCAGCACCACCGGCAGCGTATAAGCCGGACTGATGCCGCCACAAGCGGTGTACAGCGACAGTTTTCCGATAGGGATCCCCATGCCGCCGATGCCCAGGTCGCCCAGGCCAAGAATGCGCTCGCCGTCGGTGACCACAATCACCTTCACATTCTGCTTGGTGGCGTTTTGCAGCATGTCTTCAATGCGATCGCGGTTGTTATAGGAGATAAACACGCCGCGCGCGCGGCGATAAATTTCCGAGAAGTGTTCGCACGCCGCGCCAACGGTGGGGGTGTAGATAATGGGCATCATCTCTTCGAGATGATTGTCGAGAAGGCGATAGAAAAGGGTTTCGTTGGTGTCCTGGATATTGCGCAGATAGACGTGCTTGTCGTTGTTGTTTTTGAAATCCAGGAATTGTCGCCAGGCGCGTTCTGCCTGCTCTTCGATGGTCTCAACGGCGTCAGGCAGCAGGCCGTTAAGGTTGAATTCGTTACGTTCTTCCAGCGTGAATGCGCTGCCTTTGTTCAACAGCGGAAATTCCAGCAAGATCGGACCCGCGTAAGGAATATACAGCGGACGTTTACTTTCGTACTCGAGTTCCATGCAGTGTTTGCTCCGGTTGCAGTGTCTGCTGGCGCGTCGACGGGAGAGCGAGACGCCAGACCTGTTTTTAACGACGTTCTGGCGCCCGATCCTATGAGATTTCTTGCAGATGTACAGCTTTTGTTAACAGCAGGTCACAAAAGCGATGAAACGATCACTAAACTGATGTTTTTGAAACTAAAGTAACTGAAAAATCGTCACAGCCCAGTGCGGCCAGCGTGGCGCGCGTGGCGTCGCGCTGGGTCAGGGTGCACGCCTCACATTCCGCCAGTACCGCCTGCTGCACGCTGTGAACGTCTTCGTGATGCATGTTCAGCATAATCAGCGCCGCCTGCAGCGGCGGTAAACTCGGATTGAACGCCGCATTTTCAGCGTAGCGACCGCTATAAAGATTGCCGGCGCGGGTGCGCAGCGCCACGCCGCTGTAGCTGCGGCTGTACGGCGCATGACTCTGGTCCGCAGCCGTAATGGCGGCCTGCTGCAGCGCATCGCCGTGCGGCACGAAACCTTGCTGATTGGGCGTCATCAACCGCTCAGCAATATCCAAATCGGCCGGTCCAAACGCGTCTGGCAGGTAATCGGCCAGCGTATTCACGGCGCGACCTGGCAGGCTAATGCGGATGGCGGTGCCGCTGTTGAGTTCATTCATAAACTGCCGACAGTGACCGCAGGGCGTGTAGTTCACCGTGATGGTCGCCAGCGCAGGCTCTCCGCGTAGCCAGGCGTGCGCGATGGCACTCTGCTCCGCGTGAATGGTTTGCTGCATGGTGGCGTGCGTGAACTCCATGTTGGCGCCGAAATACCATGCGCCGCTGGTGCCACGTGCGATAGCACCCACGTTAAAATGAGATATGGGAGCCACGGCGCAGCAGGCAGCGATAGGCAGTAGCGCCAGCGCCAGCGCATCGTCATCCATTCCGGTTGCCTGTTGCAGCTGCGTCACCGCCTGTGGGTTTAACACGCCGTGAAAATTTTCATCGTCCAGCAGTGGCTGAAGGGCGCGTTGTAAGGTAACGGGCAGTGTAGCGAATGCCGGGTTAAATCGTGGATGCATGGTGTGATGACCTCATAAAACGCGGTGGCGGCAACGCGCCGCCTGAGGTTTATATGTGATCCATGTCGCTATGACAATGCAAGTTGCTTAGGTTGTTTCAACTTTGCGAGATCTCTCGCAAAGTTTTAGCCCAACCACCGCATCAGCAGCGGGAAAATAAACGGCGCCAACAGGGACGTAATAATGCCGCAGATCACCAGCGCCAGTGAGCTGAACGCACCTTCCTGGTAATCGACCTCGGCGGCGCGCGCCGTGCCCAGGGCGTGCGAGGCGTTACCGATTGCCAGCCCGCGCGAGGCGGTTTTACGCACGCCAAACAGGTTCAGGAGCGTATGTCCCAGCACCGCGCCGAGTACGCCAGCGATAAGCACGCAGATTGCGCTGATGGCGGGGATGCCGTGCAGCGAACCCGACACCGCCATGGCAATCGGTGTGGTGACGGACTTGGGCAGAATCGTGGCGGCAATTTGCGGCGTCGCCCCCATCCACAGCGCAATGGCCGTGCCGGACACCATGGCCGTGAGGCTGCCTATAAAACAGACGGTAATGATGGTTTTCCAGCGCGCCCGAATCTGGTGCATCTGCTCATAGAGCGGCAGCGCGAGCGCGACGACCGCAGGCTGCAACAGCTGGTTAAGCAGCGCGCTGCCGGCAAAATAGCGGCTGTAAGGCAGATGGGTCAGCAGCAAAATAGGGATGATGATCGCCATCGCCACCAGCAAGGGATTGACCAGTGGCAGTTTGAGTTTGCTCGCCAGCTTGCGCGCCAGCAGAAAGGCCGCCAGGGTCAGCGGCAGCGACCACCAGGCATCACTCATGGGATTTTCCTCCCCGCTGCTGTAGGCGGTCTGCGCTCAACCCCACAATCAGCAGAACCAGAACCGTGCTGAGCGTGCAGGAGACCACAATCGGGCCAAACTGGGCGGTGAGCAGATCGGTGTAGCTCATTACGCCCACGCTAATCGGCACGAACAGCAGGGCCATATAGCGGATCAGCAGATGGCAGCCGGGTTTCACCCACTCTACTGGCAAAATTTGCAGCGCCAGCAGCATAAACAGCATCAGCATGCCGAGGATACTCCCCGGCAGCGTAAACGGCAGCAAGCGCGCCAGCCCGTTACCGGCATACAGCGCAGCGTAGATAATGATAAAGGCGCGCAGATAGCGCCAACAGGCAGTTAACACAACAGGCTCCTGACGTTTAACCCCATAAAAAAGCCGCCTGACAGGCGGCTGGTTCACTTACTTCACGGGCATGCCGGGCTGTGCGCCGCTGTCCACGGACAGCACAAACAGGTCTTTGCCGCCCGGTCCCGCAGACAGCACCATGCCTTCTGAGACACCAAAGCGCATTTTACGCGGCGCAAGGTTAGCGACGATGATGGTCATTTTACCCACCAGCACCGAGGGATCCGGGTATGCCGCGCGGATGCCGGAGAAAATCTGGCGCTTCTCACCGCCCAGATCCAGCGACAGGCGCAGCAGCTTGTCGGAGCCTTCCACGCACTCTGCCTGCTCGATCAGCGCCACGCGCATGTCCACTTTGGCAAAATCATCAATGGTAATGGTATCGCCAATCGGTGCATCCGCCAGCGGACCGGTTGGTGCAGGCGCGTTGGCCGCTGCCGCATCCTCTTTAGAGGCCGCAATCAGCCCGTCGACCTTCGCCATTTCAATACGTCCGTACAGCGCTTTAAACGGGGCAACCTGGTGATTCAACAGCGGTTGGGCAATCGCATCCCACTGCAGTTCGCTCTGCAAGAATGCTTCGGCGCGCTCGCTCAGCGCAGGCAGCACCGGTTTCAGCCAGGTCATTAATACGCGGAACAGATTAATGCCCATTGAACAGATGGCCTGCAGATCGCCGTCGCGGCCTTCCTGTTTCGCCACCACCCACGGCGCTTGCTCATCAACGTAGCGGTTCGCGCTATCCGCCAGCGCCATGATGTCACGAATAGCGCGGCTATATTCACGATTTGCCCACGCCTCGCCGATGCGCTCGGAGGCGTCCACAAAGGTCTGATAAAGCGCAGGGTCAGCCAACTCACTGGCCAGCTGGCCGTCAAAGCGTTTGGTAATGAAGCCAGCGTTACGCGAAGCCAGATTCACCACTTTGTTGACGATGTCGGCGTTCACGCGCTGGACAAAATCTTCCAGGTTCAGATCGATGTCGTCAATGCGCGAGGAGAGCTTGGCCGCGTAATAGTAGCGCAGGCTGTCGGCGTCGAGATGCTGCAGCCAGGTGCTGGCTTTGATAAAGGTGCCGCGCGATTTTGACATCTTGGCGCCATTCACCGTCACATAGCCGTGCACAAACAGATTGGTCGGCTTGCGGAACTGGCTGCCTTCCAACATCGCTGGCCAGAACAGGCTGTGGAAATAAACGATATCTTTGCCAATGAAATGGTAGAGCTCGGTGGTCGACTCTTTTTGCCAGAATTCATCGAAATCAATGTCGCCGCGCTTGTCGCACAGGTTCTTGAACGATCCCATGTAACCAATTGGCGCGTCCAGCCAGACGTAGAAATACTTGCCCGGCGCATCGGGAATTTCAAAGCCAAAGTAGGGCGCGTCACGGGAAATATCCCACTGCTGCAGCCCGGCGTCGAACCACTCCTGCATTTTGTTAGCGACCTGCTCTTGCAGCGCACCGGAGCGCGTCCACGCCTGCAGCATGGCGCTGAACGACGGCAAGTCAAAGAAGAAGTGCTCAGAATCGCGCATCACCGGCGTCGCACCCGACACCACGGATTTCGGATCAATCAGCTCGGTTGGGCTGTAGGTCGCGCTGCATACTTCACAGTTATCGCCATATTGATCGGGCGCTTTGCATTTTGGGCAGGTGCCTTTCACAAAACGGTCCGGCAGGAACATGCCTTTTTCAGGATCGTAGAGCTGTGAAATGGTGCGGTTCTTAATAAAACCGTTCTCTTTCAGACGGGAATAAATGAGCGAAGCCAGTTCGCGGTTCTCTTCACCGTGCGTAGAGTGGTAGTTATCATAGCTGATATTGAAGCCGGCAAAATCCGCTTCGTGCTCTTGCTTCATCTCCGCGATCATCTGCTCGGGCGCAATGCCGAGCTGCTGTGCTTTCAGCATGATCGGCGTACCGTGCGCATCGTCCGCGCAGATGAAGTAAACCTGGTTGCCACGCATTCGCTGGTAACGGACCCACACGTCAGCCTGAATATGCTCAAGCATGTGACCTAAGTGGATAGAGCCGTTTGCGTACGGCAGGGCGCACGTTACCAGAATTTTTTTAGTGACTTGAGTCATAATTTGCGTAGCTTTCCGTGAATGAAAAATCGGGTTTAGATGTTAACTGATGCACCCTCTGGCGTAAACACGGCTGCTCCGCTACGTCACTTTTAATGGCTATCTGATATCATTGAAAGCACATCGCCGATCGCTGGCGCCATGAAAAGAGAGGAGTAGGGATGACTTCACAATCCCGGCAGCATCACACCCCTGAAGCCCTGCGCGCTGTGGTTATCAGCGTCCTGAATCGCTTTGACCATCCCACGCTGCGTCACAATCTGGTCACGCTGAAAGCGCTGCACCACGTGGCGCTGCTGGACGACACGTTACATATCGAACTGCTCATGCCGTTTGCGTGGGGCAGCGCCTTTGACGAACTGAAAGCCGAAACCAGCGCCGAGCTGCTGCGTTTGACCCAGGCGCGCGCCATCGACTGGCGTCTGCGTCACGACGTCGCCACGCTGAAGCGGGTAAAAAACCTGCCGGGCGTGAGCGGCGTAAAAAATATCATTGCCGTGAGTTCGGGCAAAGGCGGCGTGGGCAAATCCAGCACCGCCGTGAACCTGGCGCTGGCGCTGGCGGCGGAGGGGGCCAGCGTCGGTCTGCTCGATGCGGATATTTACGGCCCGTCCGTGCCCAGTATGCTGGGCACCTCGCATGAACGTCCCACCTCGCCTGATGGCAAACACATGGCGCCTATTCTCGCCCACGGTTTAGCCACTAACTCAATTGGTTACCTGGCCTCCGAGGACAATGCGATGGTATGGCGCGGGCCGATGGCGAGCAAAGCGCTGACACAGCTGCTCAATGAAACGCTGTGGCCTGAGCTGGATTACCTGGTGCTGGACATGCCGCCGGGCACCGGCGACATTCAACTTACGCTGGCGCAAAACGTGCCGGTGACCGGCGCGCTGGTGGTTACCACGCCGCAGGACATTGCGCTGATGGATGCGCGTAAAGGCGTGGTGATGTTTGAAAAAGTCAGCGTACCGGTGCTGGGTGTGGTCGAGAACATGAGTATCCATATCTGCAGCGAATGCGGGCATCACGAACCCATTTTTGGCACCGGCGGCGCGCAGCGGCTGGCGGATGATTATCATATCCAGCTGCTGGCTCAGCTGCCGCTGCACATCACGCTGCGGGAAGATTTGGACGACGGCGAGCCTACCGTAATACGCCGTCCGGACAGCGAATTTACCGCACTGTATCGCCAGCTGGCGGGGCGCGTAGCGGCCCAACTCTACTGGCAGGGCAGCGTCATTCCCGGCGATATCGCCTTCCGGGCGATCTAACCCGCAGCCTTGCCGCTGGCGCGCGCCGCCAGCGGCAAGTGCATCAGCACGTATTTGCCTTGTTCGCTTTCACCCAGCGCTTCCCGATGCCAGCCCTGTTTTTCGTAAAAAGCCAGCGCCGCGCGGTTTTGCGCCAGACACTTCAGCGCGCCGGTCGAGGTGAAGCGCTGCTGCGCCGCGGTAAGCAGGGCGCTGCCGACGCCGCGCCCCTGGAAAGCAGGATCGACAAACAGGCTGTGTAAGAAGTTATCGTTGTCCAACACCCCGGCAAAACCGACGCGATGGCCTTCTAACTCTGCCACCAGCACCGTTTCTCCCAGGATTACCGCATCAAAATCTTCCAGCTGCCAGGCATCGCCTTTTAGCCACGTCCAGCTGTGGCGTCGCGCTGCCAGATAGAGCGTGCGCAAAAAGGGCCGGTCGCTTTCCTTAAACAAACGAATCTCCACATCAGGCTCCCGCAATAGAGGTCATACTCTAAAAGTAGCAGGCGACGCCAAAGGCGAGAAAGCCTGTTAAATGCCGGGTTAATCTGTGTAGAATGCCGCGGCAAGCCGCATGAAATCTGGCTTTGGGCCACTTGATAGCTTTTGGTTATCTGAGTGATAACGCCTGCTTATTAGAAGTTGGCCCAAAAATTATGTAACTTGCATCACATATTTTAACGGAGGTCACTCATGTCCATTATTAATACCAAGATCAAACCCTTTAAAAATGCCGCCTTCAAAAACGGCGAATTCATCGACGTAACCGAAAAAGACGTTGAAGGTAAATGGAGTGTTTTCTTCTTCTATCCGGCTGACTTCACCTTCGTATGCCCGACTGAGCTGGGTGATGTTGCAGACCATTATGAAGAGTTCCAGAAGCTGGGCGTAGATATCTACTCCGTTTCCACTGACACGCACTTTACCCACAAAGCCTGGCACGGTTCTTCTGACACCATCGCCAAGATCCAGTATGCGATGATCGGCGACCCAACTGGCGCACTGACCCGCAACTTCGAAATCATGCGTGAAGCTGAAGGTCTGGCCGATCGCGGTACGTTCATTGTTGACCCAGAAGGTATCATCCAGGCGATCGAAATCACCGCAGAAGGCATCGGCCGCGACGCCTCTGACCTGCTGCGCAAAGTGAAAGCCGCCCAGTACGTGGCTTCTCACCCAGGTGAAGTGTGCCCGGCTAAATGGAAAGAAGGCGACGCCACGCTGGCACCATCACTGGACCTGGTTGGCAAAATCTAACCACCGCCCAGCCCTTCGATCTTTCTCAATCGGGTGCTGCGGCACCCGATTTTCTTGACAGGAACTCACTATGCTCGACACCAATTTAAAAACGCAGCTCAAGGCCTACCTTGAGAAATTAACAAAACCGGTTGAGTTGATTGCTACGCTGGACGACAGCGCGAAATCTGCTGAGATTCGCACGCTGCTGACCGACATCGCCAGCCTGTCAGAAAAAGTCAGCTTCCGCGAAGAGAACGATCGGCCGGTGCGTAAACCTTCGTTTTTGATTACCAATCCTGGCCGCAGCGGCGGGCCGCGTTTTGCCGGCTCCCCAATGGGCCACGAATTTACCTCCCTGGTGCTGGCACTGCTGCAGACCGGTGGGCATCCTTCTAAAGAAGCGCAAAGTCTGCTGGAGCAGGTTGCGGCGCTGGACAGCGAGCTGCACTTTGAAACTTACTATTCGCTGTCGTGCCATAACTGCCCGGATGTGGTACAGGCGCTGAACCTGATGGCGATCCTGAACCCGCGCATCAGTCACACGGCCATCGACGGCGGTATGTTCCAGCACGAGATCACCGAACGTAACGTGATGGGCGTGCCGGCGGTTTACCTCAACGGTAAAGAGTTTGGTCAGGGCCGTATGAGCCTGGCTGAGATTGTGGGTAAAGTGGATACCAACGCCGACAAGCGCGCCGCAGAAGAGTTGAATAAACGTGCGGCCTACGACGTGCTAATTGTTGGCAGCGGCCCGGCAGGGGCGGCAGCAGCCATTTACTCGGCGCGTAAAGGCATCCGCACCGGTCTGATGGGCGAGCGCTTCGGCGGTCAGGTTTTGGACACGGTCGACATCGAAAACTACATCTCCGTGCCGAAAACCGAAGGCGCCAAGCTGGCGGGTTCCCTGCGTGCGCACGTGGAAGATTACAACGTTGACGTCATTGATACCCAGAGCGCCATCAAACTGATTCCGGCGGCAAAAGCGGGCGGTTTACACGCGCTCGAAACCGCCTCAGGCGCGGTGTTGAAATCGCGCAGCATCATCATTGCCACCGGCGCGCGCTGGCGCAACATGGGCGTCCCGGGCGAAGAGCAGTATCGCACCAAGGGCGTGACCTATTGCCCACACTGCGACGGCCCGCTGTTTAAGGGCAAGCGTACGGCGGTCATTGGCGGCGGTAACTCCGGTGTCGAAGCGGCCATCGATCTCGCGGGCATCGTTGAGCACGTCACGCTGCTGGAGTTCGCGGGCGAAATGCGCGCCGACAAAGTGCTGCAAGATAAACTGCGCAGCCTGAAAAACGTGGATGTGATCCTCAATGCGCAAACCACCGAAGTCAAAGGCGACGGCAGTAAAGTCACCGGCCTGAGCTACATCGACCGCACTAACCAAACCAGCCATGAGATCGCACTGAGCGGCATCTTTGTGCAAATTGGATTGCTGCCGAACACCGGCTTCCTGGAAGGCGCGGTTGAGCTGAACAGAATGGGCGAAGTGCTCATCGACGCCAAATGCGAGACCAGCCTGAAAGGGGTATTCGCAGCAGGCGACTGCACCACGGTGCCGTACAAGCAGATCATCATCGCCAGCGGCGAAGGTGCGAAAGCCTCTCTAAGTGCTTTTGATTATCTGATCCGCACCAAGCCGGCTGAATAATGCTGCGATAGCCACGCCATCACCCCGCAACCTGTGTTGCGGGGTTTTTTTTATCCCAACCACCGACGCGCCTGTGCATCACTGATATCGCGATAAAACACTTTGTGCAGTCGCACCCCGCAGCCTGTGCACCGCGCCTGAACATACGTGCACATGCCCTGTCGTCCATCAGGACGCTGCGCGCCGCACCGCGTAATGCGCATAACGTGCCAGCGATGGGCGTGGGGAATCCAAGCCAGAAGCCGTGAGATCATCTTGAGTCCGTGAGAAAAGCGTTAAACCGCAGGGATTAAGCCCGCACGGCGTCGCGATGACGTTGATATGTATCAAGCTCCGGCCTTACCGCACGCTTTTTTACTTCCTGGTGTCGAATAGCGCAACTTCAGCGCTTTACGCTGCAGCGCAATGGACGCCGGGCATTGATCTGGCAAGGTATCGCCGAGGGCGGCGCAAAAATAGTCGCTGCCCGAGGGGGATGTGCGCCGGGAAAATGACGTGGGCGCGCACGCTTCGCCACCTTCAATCTGCCTGCGCGCGTGCGGCTTGCGCTGTTCCCGCGCCTTGCCGTATGCTGAGGCGCAGTAACGCCTGTTACTGAATGACTCGGGGTGCCCTTCTTTGTGAAGGCTGAGAAATACCCGTATTACCTGATCTGGATAATGCCAGCGTAGGGAAGTCAGATGCCTGACCGCATTCGCCTTCTTGATCGCCGGTTGGGAGCCTTATGACCTATCAACCTGACCTTCTTGCTCACGCGCCGTGCGCGCCTGCCTTCTTACCGCCACACGTTTGTTGCCGGATACTCACCGTTCCGCCTGCCTGCGGCGCCTTTTTCACTGGCATCAACGGCGCGACGGAGGCGGCGGCATGAAACGCATCAATGCCCTGACGATTGCAGGCACCGATCCCAGCGGCGGCGCGGGAATCCAGGCCGATCTCAAAGCGTTCTCGGCGCTGGGCGCCTACGGCACCAGCGTAATCACCGCGCTGGTGGCGCAAAATACCTGCGGCGTGCGGTCGGTCTATCGCGTTGATCCAGACTTTGTCACCGCTCAGCTGGACGCGGTGCTGGATGATGTACGCATTGATACCGCCAAAATCGGCATGCTCGCCGAGGCGGCCATCGTCGAGACCGTCGCGCAGCGGCTGGAACAGGCCCGACTGCCGTTTGTGGTACTGGACACGGTGATGGTGGCAAAGAGTGGCGATGCGCTGCTGTCGCCCGAGGCGGTGGCGACGCTGCGTGAGCGTTTGCTGCCGCAGGTGTCACTCATCACACCCAACCTGCCTGAAGCCGCAACGTTGCTGGGGTGCGCGCAGGCGCAGGATGAAACGGACATGCGGCGCCAGGGGGACGCCCTGCTGCAACTCGGCTGCGACGCGGTGCTGATGAAGGGCGGGCACCTGCTGCACGCCGAAAGCCCCGATTGGCTGATTACGCGCCGTGGACACCAGCGCTTTACCGCCGCGCGCGTGGCGACGCGCCACACGCACGGTACCGGCTGTTCACTCTCGGCGGCGCTGGCCGCGCTGCGTCCACAGCAGCCGGATTGGCCAGCCACCGTGGCGGCGGCAAAAGACTGGCTACAGCAGGCGCTGCGGCACGCGGATTCTCTGGAGGTGGGGAAGGGGATTGGGCCGGTGCACCATTTTCATCACTGGTGGTAAGCCGCAGGTTAGCCTAATGCCGGAGCTGTCCGGCGCTAGGGCGTTTCAAACCACGCGCTGTTCTGCGCCGCAATCGGGGCCATGTTAAGCATCATCGCTTGCAGATGGTGGCGCAGGGCGCACTCTGCGGCGTCAGCATCGCCAGCTTGCAGCGCCTGAAAAATTGCCCTGTGCTGTTGAATCAGGCTCTCCGGCGGCGCCAGCGCACTCAGCGTCAGAAAACGCACGCGATCCAGCGTGGCTTTGATGTTCTCGACCGTTTCCCATGCCAGCAGGCAATCAATGCCCTCGGCAATGAGACGATGAAACTCATCGTCGAGCAGCATAAAAGCCTGACTGTCGTGACGTTCTGCGGCGAGGTGCTGGAGCTGTAAGTTGTGTTCCAGCGCCATTAACCCGTTGGCGGTCAGCGTTAGCGCGGCGCGGCGCACCACGGCAACCTCCACGGCTTCGCGAATAAAGCGCCCGTCGGCCACGCGCTGCAAAGAAATTTTGCGCACGAAGGTGCCGCGCTGCGGCAATACCTGCACCAATCCCGCTTCGGCCAGTTTAATAAAGGCCTCACGCACCGGCTGACGCGAGACGTTAAAGCGCGTAGACACGTCTTTCTCCGACAGCAGTGCGCCCGGTTGAATGGCACAGGTGACGATATCTCTACGCAAATAGCGGTAGATCTGCTGATTAACAGGCTCGCTGGCGGTAAGGGTATAGGCGGTCGACATGCGGCAATATCCGTATTACGGCCAGCACGGCTAGCCTGAAATGAAAACGACTGCCCCTGTGCGCAGCGGGTGAGCAATCGGCGAGCTCGCCGCCTGTTGCCTGAGCGACGAAGGGGCCCTCGCGCGGGAAGTATGCGAGCATGGCGGTACGTCGCGCAGCAAGAGAGGGCAACATAGCGTTACCGATTCTACCCGACAACCCTAAGGGTGAAGGTTGTGAACCGGCTCACAGCGGGGGCCATCAACGGCGTAGCGTAGGGGAGGTCAGCGCCGCGCGGCTGAGCAACGGGCATAAAAAAAGCAGCCGTAAAGGCTGCTTTTTTCAAGAATTTGGCTCCTCTGACTGGACTCGAACCAGTGACATACGGATTAACAGTCCGCCGTTCTACCGACTGAACTACAGAGGAATCGTTTGGAACGGGGCGCATATTATCGGGGTGGCTGAGGGTTGTCAAAGCCCTTTTTCATAATTTTTTCTGACTGCCGAATAAAGCGTCAATCTGCCGTCGCGAAGAAGCGATGACGGCGAATAGCACGGCTGTTTGTGATTGAAATCACTATTGTTGTGCAAAATTACATCCTGATTTGTCGGTTATGTCAGATACCTCGCAAAGATGATCACAGATATTTCATTTCGCCGTTGTGACGGCAAAAAACGAAACATATATTCCGCATCATCTCCCCTCCTGTAGCAGGTGCAGCATGAACAAAGTCAGAATCGGTATGATCGGCAGTGGCTATATTGGTCGTTGTCACGCCATTGCCTATGCGCAGGCGCCGACGGTTTTCCCGCTCAAGGGCGAAATCGTGCGTGAGATGCTGGCCGAGGTGGATATCGAGCGGGCCAGGACACAGGCTGCCGCGTTCGGTTTTGCGCGCGCCACGGCAAACTGGCGCGAATTGGTGAGCGATCCGCAGATTGACGTCGTGGATATCTGCGCCCCGAACTTTTTGCATAAAGCGATGGCGCTTGAGGCAATCCGCCACGGCAAACACGTTTACTCAGAAAAACCGCTGTCCCTGTCGGTCGCGGACGCAGAAGAAATGGTGCTCGCCGCGCAGCAGGCCGGTGTAAAAACGCTGGTAGGCTTTAACTACATGAAAAACCCCACCAGCCAACTGGCGCGGGAGATCATTGCCGCTGGCGAAATTGGCGACGTGGTGCACTTTTATGGCACCCATAACGAAGATTATCTCGCCCGTCCCGAGACGCCGCTGGATTGGCACTGCCAAAAAGCGCTGGCAGGATTGGGCGCGCTGGGCGATTTGGCCGCCCATATCGTCAATATGGCGCACTATTTGGTGGGTGAGATCGAGGAAGTCAGCGGCGATATGATGACGGTCATCGCCCAGCGTCCCGACCCCAAGGATCCCGCGCGGCTGCTGCCGGTGGAGAACGAAGATCAGGCCAGCGCGCTGCTGCGTTTTAAAAACGGTGCGCACGGCGTGTTTGAAACCTCGCGCATTGCCTGCGGCAGCAAAATGGGCCTGACTTACGTGGTTACCGGCACCAAAGGCACGCTGCGCTATACCCAAGAGCGCATGGCGGAACTTGCGCTCTACAATCACGACGATCCCGCCGGGCGCCAGGGGTTTAAAACCTTACTGACCGGACCGGCGCACCCTGACTATGCCAACTTCTGTGTGTCGGCGGGGCACGGCATTGGCTTTAACGATCAAAAAACCGTGGAGATCCGCGATCTGATCAATGGCATCGCCGCCGGCGATCGTCTGTGGCCGGATTTCACGGAAGGGCTGCAGGTGCAAAAGGTGTTGGAAGCGGTAGCCATCTCGGCAGTGGAGCGTCGCTGGGTCAAAGTGTAAAAGGGGCGTCTGACGCCCCGTGGCGATCACGCCAGCAGTGGACACTGCGGTGGCAGACGGCAGTTTAGCGCGCCAGGCATCACCTCAAGGGTAAACTCACTGCCGGTCAGCGGCTCGCCGTCGAGATTAAACGTCATCTCATTGGGCGAGCGTATGGTCAGGGACGGCAGCTGTGCGGTGACGATATTGGGGTTCTCATCGTCACGCGTCAGCGAGTGCAGCAGCGTAGGCAGCAACTCCTGCGCCGTCACGATGCTGAGATTCAGTACGCCGTCATTAATGAGCGCCTCCGGGCAGAGTTTTTGCCCGCCGCCCGCCTGACGCCCATTCCCAATACCGATCACCAGCGCATCGCCCTGCCAGGCAAAGCCCGGCCCGCTGATTTCACAGCTATCTGGCTTCAGGGCATCCACGCGCATTAAGCCGTGAATAAAGTAGGAGACGCCGCCCAGCGCGGATTTCAACTTTTCCGGCGTTTCCGTGGTGATTCGCGTGCCAAAGCCGCCGGTCGCCATATTGATAAAGAAGCGATCGCCGTTCACGCAAGCAAGATCGATAGCGCTCGCTTTGCCCACCAGCGCCAGACGCAGCGCGGGCTCCATCTCCGCGGGAATGCCCACGCTGGTGGCGAAATCGTTGGCGGTGCCCAGCGGTAAAATACCCAGTACCGGGCGCTTTTCAGCAGGCAGCTTTGCCAATGCCGTGGCGATCTCATTGACGGTGCCATCGCCGCCGCCAGCGACCACGGTTTCCGCCTGCAGCGTCACGGCTTCCTGAATATAGCGTTCACCGTCGCCCTTTTCCCATGTGACTCGAACCGCCACGTTAAACCCCTCGTCACGCAGCGTGGTGACGGCGGCGCGCAGATCTTCGTTGCCCGCGCCTTTCCCGTTGAGGATCAGCATGGTGAGCGAATTAGTTTGCATAATCAGTTCCTTGATGCGTGATTCAGTGCAGTGGTTATAGCATAGCTGCGGCGAAAACTTTATTTTGCGGAGGCGGAAAAAAAGAAGACCCGCACGGGGGAGCCGGGCGGGTGAATGAGGTGGTTCCTGATAGAACTTGCCGTTAGTTGTTACTCGTTAGCAGCAGGCGCGATGATAAGGCGCACGTGCCTGGCGGTCTGTGATCCTGTTCTAACTTCCCCATTTTCTTTACGAAAGTGGGATCTCAACCACGCGGCGCCTGCGTGGTGCCTTCGCCATTAAAGTTGCGCAGCAGCAGGGCATACGTCAGCGCCACCGAGGCCGGTACCGGCATCCAGACCCGGTGCCCGTCGCCGGGCGCGACCTGCACCGCGTCGCCGCGATCGTTTTGCAGCGTCTCCAGCGTGGCATTGAGGTTGCCCTCAGGCGTCATGATCTCCACGGCATTGCCCACCATAAACTTATTCTTTACGGCGATTTGTGCCCAGTCACCGCGCCGTTCGCCGGTAAATTCACCGACCAACTGCTGCCGCTCAGACACCGAAAAACCCTGCTGATAGTTTTGGTAACTGTCGTGCGTATGGCGGCGTAAAAAGCCCTCGGTGTAGCCTCGGTGCGCCAGGCCTTCCAGCGTTTCCAGGAGCGAGGCGTCAAAGGGTTTTCCCGCGGCGGCATCATCAATCGCGCGGCGGTAGACCTGCGCGGTGCGCGCGCAGTAGTAAAAGGACTTGGTGCGCCCCTCTATTTTCAGCGAATGCACGCCCATTTGGCTCAGGCGCTCCACGTGCGCCACGGCGCGCAGATCTTTGGAATTCATGATGTAGGTGCCGTGTTCATCTTCAAACGCGCTCATGACCTCGCCGGGCTTCATTTTTTCTTCCAGCAGGAAGACCCGATCGGTGGGGGCGCCGACGCCCAGCGTGGGTGGCTGGACGGTCACGGGCTGATGAATGCCAACGATATTGCCGAGGTCGTCCTGCTGGCCCTCCTGCACGTTGTATTCCCAGCGGCACGCATTGGTGCAGGTACCTTGGTTGGGATCGCGTTTGTTGAGATAGCCGGACAGCAGGCAGCGCCCCGAGTAAGCCATGCACAAGGCGCCGTGCACAAAAATTTCCAACTCCATCTCCGGCACCTGCGCGCGAATCTCGGCAATTTCGTCCAGCGACAGTTCACGAGAGAGGATCACGCGCGTGAGGCCCCTCTGCTGCCAAAATTTCACCGTGGCCCAGTTTACCGCATTGGCCTGCACGGAAAGATGAATCGGCATGGCGGGGAACGCCTCGCGTACCAGCATGATCAGCCCAGGATCGGACATGATCAGCGCATCGGGCTGCATCGCCACCACGGGCGCTAAATCGCGGATAAAGGTTTTTAACTTCGCGTTATGCGGCGCAATGTTCACCACCACATAGAATTTCTTACCCAGCGCGTGCGCTTCGGCAATGCCCTGCGCCAGCACCTCGTGGGTAAATTCATTATTACGCACGCGCAAACTGTAGCGCGGCTGGCCCGCGTAAACAGCGTCGGCGCCGTAGGCAAAGGCGTAGCGCATGTTCTTCAGCGAGCCTGCTGGAGAAAGGAGTTCGGGTTTAAACATGGGGCGTCTCGCGGCTGTCGAATCGGCCGGTCATTGGATGACCGCACAGGGCTGCGGCAAACAGCCCTGCAAAAAGTGGGGATTTTAGGCGGACGCGGGCGCGAAGTAAATTGATCGCGATCAACGCCGCTAGATCACACGGCAGACATCCGCTTCCCAGCGATAACCCATGCCGTAAACCGCGCGAATGAACGGCTGGTCAGCATCCAGATTCTCCAGCTTGCGCCGCAGATTTTTAATGTGGCTGTCGATGGTGCGATCGGTCACCACGCGATAGTCATCGTACAAGTGGTTTAACAGCTGCTCGCGCGAAAAGACTTTGCCAGGCTCCAACGCCAGGGTTTTCAGCAGGCGAAATTCGGCGGGCGTGAGCTCCAGCGCCTGCTCGCGCCAGCTGGCCTGGAAGCGGCCTTCATCGATGATCAGCGGCGACGTCAGCTGCGCCTCTTCCGGCGAGCGGCGTACGCGGCGCAGAATGGTTTTCACGCGCGCCACCACTTCACGCGGGCTAAACGGTTTGCAAATGTAGTCATCCGCGCCGATTTCCAGGCCCAGCAGGCGGTCAATCTCTTCGGTGCGTGCCGTGACCATGATAATTGGCAGCTCGGAAAAGCGGCGGATCTCCCGGCACAGCGTCAGGCCGTCGCGGCCGGGCAACATCAGGTCCAGCAGCATCAAGTCAGGCGGTGTATTTTGCACATAATTCAGCACCTCGCTGCCGTCGGCAATATGGTGCGTGCGATAGTTAGAGGCTTGCAGATAATCCATCATCAGCTGTGCCAGCTTGGGCTCATCTTCTACAACAAGAATCAGGGGATCGTGGCTGTCCGGGGTCATAAGTCATTTCTGGTAGGGAACATACGGCAAGTTTAGCCTGATTTGCAGTCCACCTAAATCAGAGTGACGCGCAGAAATCGTGCCGCCGTGCGCTTCAACGATATTTTTACATATGGCCAGTCCCAAACCGGAGCCGCCGCTGGCGCGATTGCGCGAGCTTTCCGCGCGGAAGAAACGCTCAAACAGCTGCGCCAGCTGCGTCGCCTCCACGCCGGGTGCGCTATCGGCAAAATCCAACTGCCACTGCTCTCCAGAGAGCGCCATGCTAAGCTGCACGGTGCCGCCTGCGTCGGTGTAGCGCAGGCTGTTTTCCAGCAAATTGGTAAACAGCTGCATCAGCCGATCGGGATCGCCAAAGCTCTCGGCCTCAGCGGGCAGGGCAAGCTGCAGCGTCAGGCCGTGGCTGCGATAGCGCGCGGCAAAACTGCCCGCGACCACTTCCAGCAGCTGCACCAGCTCCACCGGCTGTTTGCGATAGGCCAGCGCCCCCGCATCCGACAGCGAAAGCTGATGCAGATCCTCCACCAGCTTGGTGAGCACCACCACTTCGCTTTGCAGTGAGGCCACGGCCGCCTGCGTCAGCGGTCGCACGCCATCCTGCATCGCTTCTAACTCGCCGCGCAGGATCGCCAGCGGCGTCCGCAGCTCGTGGGAGATATCGGCCATAAATGCGCGGCGGTTACTCTCATTCTTTTCCAGCGAGCGGGCGAGCTGATTAAAATCGCGCGCCAGCTGACCAATCTCATCGCTGCTATCCACTTCCACGCGGGTGGCAAATTTGCCCGCGGCCAGGTGGTGCGTACCGTCCACCAGCCGCTTTAACGGCGCCAGCAAGCCGCGTGCCAGCAGCCAGGTGACCAGCGCGGCCAGCAGCGTGGTTAGCGCGACAATCATCCAGCTGGTTTGGCGCTGCTGGCGATCGAAATTGATGTCGGTACTGCGGGTGAGCCGCTCGGCAGGGGAGGCGATGACCCAGCCCACCACTTTGCCATTGCTGGTGGTGATGCTGCGTCGAGACCCTTCCGGCGGCACCGGGGCGCGCGGGCCAGACAGCACCTTATACTGCTGATCGATGATCCAAAACTGGGTGCGCCAGCCGTGCGGCGGCAGCTGATTGCCGCTGCCAGGGTTCTGCTCCAGCGAGCGCAAGATGGTGAAAATCAGGCGATCGTTATTGCGTAAAAAATCCCAGCTGCCGTGCTGCTCGTACTGGTCGGCCAGCGCATCACTCAGCAGAGTGAGACGCTGCTCGTTGCCGCGCTTAATATAATCCACAAAACCGTGCTCAAAGCTGAGGCGCACGCCCCAGTGCATGGTAATAATCACCAACATGCAGGTTGAAAAGATGGCGATAAACAGTTTGGCGCCAATGCCGAGTCTGACCGGCTGTTTCATGATTTTCTCCTGCGGGTGAGTACCACGTTTTTACTGATGTCGCGGGGAACACGCCAAAACACCAGCGCGGGCAGCGCGATAATGACCGCCATACAGAGCCAGCTGTACATAAATGTCTGTTGCACCGCCGCACCGTTGCCCAACGCGCCATGGCTAAAGGCCCCGAGCAGCAAACCGGCCACGGTCACGCCGATGCTCATGGCCAGCTGCATCACCATGGAGAGCAAGCTGTTGCCACTGGAGGCGAGATCGTCCGGCAGATCTTTCAGGGTTAAGGTATTCATGGAAGAGAAGCGCACCGCATTGACCATGCCCTGTAAAAACAGCACCAGCGGCAGCAACCACCACACCTGCAATAGCGCCACCAGCGGAAACAGCAGCACCACGCCCGCAAGCGCCAGGGTCGCGCCCACTAGGGCCCGGCGATAGCCAAACCGGTTTACCAACTGCACGACTGCCCGCTTAACGCCCATATTGCCCAGCACCATGGGGATCATCATCAGCCCGGCGTGAAACGGGCTGAAGCCGAGGCCGACCTGCAGAAAGATCGGCGTCATGAACGGGAGCATGCCGCTGCCGATGCGCCCGGTTAAGCTGCCCAGCAGACCGATACGGAACAGGCGGTTATCAAACAGCCGCAGGCTGAACAGCGCGCGCGCGTTGCCGCGGCTGTGCCACAAATACAGCAGCAGCGCTGACACCCCAGTGACCACGAGCACCGCCAATCGCCACGTCGAGTCGCTGCTGCGCGTGCCATCCAGCGCCAGCGTGAGCGTCGCCATACCGATAGCCAGCAGGGTGAAGCCGAGGAAATCAAAGCGTCGCGGCGGCAGCGCGCCGTTGGGCAGCAGCAGTAAGGCAGCCACGGCACCGACCATGCCCACCGGAATGTTGATCAAAAAAATCCAGTGCCAGCTGGCGTACTCCACCAGCACGCCGCCCAGCGCCGGACCGAGCAGCGGGCCGATTTGCCCCGGTAACGTCACGAACGTCATCGCCGACATATACTGTTCGCGCGGGACAATTTTCATGACCGTCAGGCGGCCCACCGGCACCAGCATGGCGCCGCCGATGCCCTGTACGACACGCGCCAGCACCAGCTGATCGCGGGAGTCCGCCAGGGCACACAGCAGCGACCCTAAGCTAAACAACACGATGGCGCTGCAAAACACCTTGCGCACACCAACGCGGTCCGCCAGCCAGCCGCTGAGCGGCAGCATCACCGCGACCGTCAGCACATAGGCCACAATCACCGCATGCATTTGCTGTGGACTGACGTGGAGATCGCGCGCCATCGACGGGATCGCCGTGTTGACGATGGTGGTGTCCAGCGTCTGCATAAAGAAGCCGAAGGCGACAATCCACAGCTGCCAGCGCACGCTGGCGGGTTGCGTTTCCACATTCACTCCCCAGCCCGGTTTTTACCGGGCGCGCGTCTCATTAAGGTGGGCCACTGTTTTACGTCGGCGGCTCAGCTTATCCATCATCAGGTAGACCACCGGCGTGGTGTAGAGCGTCAGCAGCTGGCTCATCACCAGGCCACCGGCGATAGTAATGCCCAGCGGTTGGCGCAGCTCCGCACCGTCGCCGCGGGTCAGCACCAGCGGCAGGGCACCGAACAGCGCGGCCAGCGTCGTCATCAGGATTGGCCGAAAACGCAGCTGGCAGGCCTGGAAGATCGCTTCACGCGGCGTCAGATTACGGCTGCGCTGGGCCTCAAGGGCAAAGTCCACCATCATGATGGCATTCTTCTTCACGATGCCAATCAGCAGCAGAATACCGATAAGGGCGATGAGGCTAAACGGTGTGTTAAACAGTTTTAGCGCCAGCAGCGCGCCCACGCCCGCCGAGGGCAGGGTGGAGAGGATGGTCAGTGGATGCACATAGCTTTCGTACAGGATGCCCAGCACGATATACACCGCGGCAATCGCCGCCAGCATTAGCCACAGCTGATTAGACTGGGACTGCTGGAACACCTGCGCGGTCCCGGCAAAGCTGCCGCGCACGCTGGACGGGACGCCCAGCGCCGTCATGGTACGATCGATGGCGTCTGAGGCCTGCGACAGCGAGACGCCTTCCGGCAGGTTAAAGGAGACCGTAGAGGCCGCCGACAGCCCCTGATGGTTGACCGACAGCGGGGCGTTAGCCGGCTGCCACTTAGCAAAGCCGCTAAGCGGGATCGCCGCGCCGTCGCTGTTGATAACAAACATCTTATCCAGCGCGCTAATATCCTGGGTGTAACGCGGATCCACTTCCATCACCACTTTGTACTGATTAAGCGGCTGATAAATGGTGGAAATTTGCCGCTGTCCGAAGGCGTTATTCAGCAGCGCGTTCGCTGCCGACACGTCAATGCCTAGCTGCGCCATGCGGTCGCGGTCATAGGTTAACGCCATTTCACTGCCGTGATCTTGCTGGTCTGAGTTGACATCGGCCAGCTCCGGCAAGGCTGCTAGCGCTTCGCGAATTTTGGGTTCCCACGTGCGCAGATCGGCCAAGTTATCGGACAGCAGCGTGTACTGATAGCTGGCGTTGGATTCGCGCCCGCCAACGCGGATGTCCTGCACGGCGTTCAGATAAAGATTGGCGCCTGGCTCTTTTGCCAACTTGGTGCGCAGGCGAGCAATCACCGCTTGCGCATTCTCGCTGCGCTCAGAAAGGGGTTTGAGCGCCACAAACATCAGGCCGCTGTTGGTGCCCATGCCGCCGGTAAAGCCGGTCACGTTGTCCACCGCCGGATCGGCTTTGATGATGTTCATGAAATCCAGCATTTTGCCGCGCATCGCCTGGAAGGAGATGCTTTGGTCGGCCTGAATAAAGCCGTTGAGTCGCCCGGTGTCCTGCTCGGGCATAAAGGTCTTTGGTACGCTAATAAACAGCCAGACGGTGAGCGCCACGGTGGTGATCAGCAGCAGCAGCACCCAGACGGCATGGTTCAGTACCCAGCGCAGCGATCGCGCGTAGCCCTGTTGCACGCCGCTCATCAGGCGAGCGAAGCCCCGTGCAGGCGGGGTGTCGTGCACGGCGCGCGGCGCGCGCAACAAATAGGCGCACATCATCGGCGTCAGGGTAATTGAGACGAACAACGAGATCAGAATTGACACCGACAGCGTAATAGCAAATTCGGAGAAAAAGCGCCCGATAATGCCGCCAATCATCAGCAGTGGCAAAAATACCGCAATCAGTGACAGGCTCATCGACAGCACGGTAAAGCCCACTTCGCGCACGCCGGTCAGGGCGGCCTGCAGCGGCTTCATGCCCGATTCGATATGCCGCGCGATATTTTCCAGCACCACAATCGCGTCATCCACCACAAAGCCGGTGGCGATGGTCAGGGCCATCAGCGAAAGGTTGTTGAGGCTAAAACCGCACAGATACATGGCGGCAAAGGTGCCGACCAGCGACACCGGCACAGCCGCCGCCGGGATCAGCGTCGCGCGTCCGTCGCGCAGGAACAGGAACACCACCAAAATCACCAGCCCCACTGCGATAATGAGCGATTGCTCTACCTCGTGCAGCGACGCACGAATGGTGGGCGAGCGGTCTTGCGCGATCTGTAAATCGATGGCGGCGGGGATCACATCATGCAGCAGCGGCATTTCCGCCCGAATCCGGTCCACAGTATCAATGATGTTGGCGTCAGGCGATTTGCGCACCACCAGCAGCACCGCAGGTTTGCCGTTGGTCAGACCGGCGTTGCGCACATCCTGTACGGAATCCTGCACGGTGGCGACGTCGCTCAGGCGCACCGCCGCGCCGTTGTTGTAGTGCACCACCAGCGGCTGATACTCCGCGGCGGTTTGTAACTCACTGTTGGTTTGCACCTGCCAGCGCTGCTCAACGTCGTCAATGGCACCCTGAGGGCGTCGCTGGTTGGCATTGCTGATGGCGGTGCGCACCGCGTCGAGGGAGACGCCCTGATTAAACAGCGCCTGAGGATTGAGATCGACGCGTACCGCCGGTAACGAACTGCCGCCCACCGTCACGTCGCCCACGCCTTCCAGCTGTGACAGCTTTTGCGCCAGCTGGGTAGAGGCGTAGTCATACAGTTGGCCCGGATTGTAGATATCCGAGGTCAGGGTAAGGATCATGATTGGCGCATCGGAGGGATTCGCCTTGCGGTAGGTTGGGCGGCTTGGCATACCGGAGGGCAGCAGGCTCTGCGCCGCGTTGATGGCCGCCTGCACATCGCGCGCCGCGCCGTTAATGTCGCGGTTGAAATCAAACACCAAAATAATACGCGTCGTGCCGAGCGAGCTGGTGGAGGTCATTTCACTGACGCCCGCAATGCGGCCCAGCGAGCGCTCCAGCGGCGTCGCCACCGACGAGGCCATGGTTTCCGGCGAGGCGCCCGGCAGCGAGGCAGACACCATGATCACCGGGAAATCCAGCTGCGGCAGGGGCGCTACCGGCAACAGGCGAAAGCCGAGAATGCCGGCCAGCGCAATCGCCAGCGTCAGTAACGTGGTGGCAACCGGCCGATGGATAAACAGCGCAAAAAACCTCACGACCGCGCCTCCGCTCTGCCAAAACGACGCCGCGTGGCGTGTGCCAGGCGATCAAACAGCAGATAAATCACTGGGGTGGTGAAGAGCGTCAGGATTTGACTGAGGATCAGGCCGCCCACCATGGCAATGCCCAGCGGATGACGCAGCTCGGCGCCGACGCCGGTGCTCAGCATCAGCGGCAGCGCGCCGAGTAGGGCGGCCAGCGTGGTCATCAGAATTGGGCGAAAACGCAGCAGGCTTGCCTGATAAATCGCTTCACGCGGCGGCAGACCTTGCTCTCGCTCGGCGGCCAGCGCAAAGTCAATCATCATGATGGCGTTCTTTTTCACGATGCCGATCAGCAAAATAATGCCGATGATGGCGATGATATCCAGCTCGTTGCCGCTCAACATCAGCGCCAGCAGCGCGCCGACGCCTGCGGTGGGCAAGGTAGAAAGAATGGTGATCGGGTGAATAAAGCTCTCGTACAGCACGCCCAGCACGATATACATCGCCACCACGGCGGCGACAATTAGCCACACGGTGCTGCTCAGGGCGGCCTCAAAGGCCAGCGTACTGCCCTGGAATTGGGTCATCAGCTCGGCGGGCAGGCCAAGATTGGCCTCAGCGGCCCCCACGGCTTCCACCGCATCGCCCAGCGAGTAGCCGTCCGCCACGTTAAACGAGAAGGTCGCCGACGGGAACTGATCCAGATGATTCACGCTGAGCGCCGCCTGGCGCTGCTCCACCTGGGCGATAGCGCTGAGCGGCACGCTGCCGCCGTCGCTGCTGTTGAGGCGAATCCCGTCCAGGCTGGCCAAGCCCGGCGTAGACGCGTTGTTCTGCTCCAGCACCACGCGGTATTGGTTGGCCTGCGTATAGATGGTGGAGACCAGCCGCTGTCCAAAGGCGTTGTACAGCGCGTTATCCACATCGGCCATGGTGATGCCAAGGCGGCTGGCGCTGTCGCGATCCACGCGAATATAGGCTTCCAGGCCCTGATCCTGCCAGTCGCTGCTGACATCGCGCAGCTGCGGCAAGCGCTTCAGTTCGGTCAACAGCTGCGGCACCCAAGTGCTCAGTGAGGCGAGCGAGCCGGATTGCAGCGTAAACTGGTACGGCGTGCGGCTCGACTGGGTCTCAATGGTGAGATCCTGCACCGGCTGCAGCCACAGCGAGACGCCGGGAACGCGATCGATCGCCTGCTGCAGGCGCGCCTGCACCGCCGGGATGCGGTCGTCACGCTCGCTCAGCGGTTTGAGATTGATCTGCAACCGCGCGCTGTTCAGCGCGGCATTGGTACCGTCCACGCCCACAAACGAGGTCAAACTTTGCACCGCCGGGTCCTGCATAATGCGCGAGGCCACATCGCGCGTGCGCTCTGCCATGCTGGCATAGGAAACCGACTGCGGCGCCTGAAGCGTGCCCTGAATAATGCCGTTGTCCTGCTGCGGGAAGAAGCCTTTAGGAATGAGGATCCACAGCATCACCGTGAGCGCCAGCGCGCCCAGCGCCACCGAGAGCGTGAGCCACGGATGGCGCAGCACACGCGTCAGCGCGCGGCCATAGCGGGCAATAATGCGCTCAAACATCGCCTCGCTGGCGCGCGAAAAGCGGTTTTGCTTGCGCAGTGATTCCGCGCTGAGCATGCGTGCGCACATCATCGGCGTCAGCGTCAGGGAAACCACCGCCGAGATCAAAATCGCGATCGCCAGCGTCATGGCGAATTCGCGGAACAGCCGCCCAATGACATCGCCCATAAACAGCAGCGGAATCAGCACGGCAATCAGCGAAAACGTCAGAGAGATAATGGTAAAGCCGATTTCGCCTGCGCCTTTGAGCGCCGCCGTCATCGGTTTTTCCCCTTTCTCGATATAGCGCGAAATATTTTCAATTACCACGATGGCGTCATCCACCACAAAGCCGGTGGCGATGGTCAGCGCCATCAGCGTCAGGTTATTGATGGAAAAACCGAGGAAGTACATGGCGGCGAACGTACCGATCAGCGAGAGCGGCACCGCAACCGCCGGGATAAGGGTGGCGGGCACGTTGCGCAGGAACAGGTAAATGATCATCACCACCAGCGCCATCGCCAGCAGCAGCTCATGCTGAGTATCCGTGACCGAGGCGCGAATATTGGTGGTGCGGTCGGTGAGCAGCTTGACGTCTACCGATTTCGGCAGCGAAGCGGTCAGCGACGGCAGCAGCGCACGAATGTTGTCTGCCGTTGCAATGATATTGGCACCGGGCTGGCGCTGTACGTTGAGAACGATCGCCTGTTGACGATTAGCCCACGCGCCCAGCCAGCGGTTTTCTGCCCCTTGTTCCACCGTGGCTACGTCACCGAGCCGCACCGGCGCGCCGTTTTTATAGCTGACAATCAGCTTACGGTAATCCTCTGCCGAGGTGAGCTGGTCGTTAGCCGACAGCGTAATCGAGCGTTCTGGACCGTCCAGGCTGCCTTTGGCCGAGTTGACGTTGGCATTGGTAATGGCGGTGCGCACGCTTTCACTGGTGAGGCCGAGGGCTGCCAGCGCCTGCGCATTCATTTTTACCCGCACCGCCGGACGCTGCCCGCCAGAAAGCGTCACCAACCCCACGCCGCTCACCTGCGCGATTTTTTGCGCCACCCGCGTTTCCACCATGTCCTGCACTTGGGTCAGTGGCATGCTGGTGGTGGTGACCGCCAGCGTCATGATCGGCGGGTCTGCCGGGTTCACTTTGTTGTACACCGGCGGATTGGGCAAGTCGCTGGGCAGCAGATTGCTGGCAGAGTTGATCGCTGCCTGCACTTCTTGTTCAGCGACATCCAGCGCCAGCGACAGCTGGAACTGCAAGGTGATCACCGAGGCGCCGCCGGAGCTCTGCGACGCCATCTGCTTCAGCCCCGACATTTGACCAAACTGGCGTTCAAGCGGTGCCGTGACCGACGAGGTCATGACATCTGGACTGGCACCGGGATAGAGGGTGACCACTTGAATCGTTGGGTAATCCACTTCCGGCAGCGCCGAGACGGGCAGGAAGCGATAACCGAGCACGCCCGCAATCAGAATGGCGATCATCAGTAGCGTAGTGGCCACCGGGCGCAGGATAAATAAACGCGATGGACCGCCGCTGGCGTCGGGAGGCATAACCTGCATTATTGACGCTCTCCACGGGCCGGTTGGGTGGCGCGCGTATTCTGCGTGGCGGTGCTCTGCGGCGCGACAATTTCCACCGTGGCGCCTTCAGTCAGGCGATCAAGACCGTCAGTGACCACGCGGTCACCCGGGTTCAATCCCGCGGCAATCACCACTTTCTCGCTGTCTTGCAGCCCGGCGGTAACGCGTTTTTTGCTGACCTTATTCTCACTGTTTACCACCCAGACAAAGTGGCCATCGTTGCTCATCTGCAGCGCAGCGGTGGGGATCACAACCGCATCCTGCAGCGTGTCAACCTTGAGGCGTGCGTTTACAAACTGGTTGGGGAACAGGGCATCATCTTGATTATTGAAGCGCGCTTTCAGCTTGATAGTGCCGGTAGTGGCATCAATCTGATTATCTACGCTGAGCAGCGTGCCCGTGGTCAGCAGCGTTTTGTTGCTGCGATCCCAGGCTTCGACGGCCAGCGGCTGGCCACTTTTTTGCGCCTTGAGGATTTGGCTAATGTTGTTTTCCGCCACGCTGAAAATCACGTCAATGGGATGGGTTTGCGTGATCACCACCAGCCCGTTGGTGTCGCCCGAGGTAACGTAATTGCCCATGTCCACCTGTTTCAGGCCTACGCGTCCCGCGATGGGCGCGGTAATGCGGCTGTAGGTGAGGTTAAGCTGAGCGCTGGCGACGCTGCCTTCATCGGCTTTCAGCGTGCCCAATGATTCACTGACCAGTGCGCGTTGGGTATCCAAATCCTGCTGTGACACCAGCGCGGTTTTCGCCAGCTTTTCATAGCGCGCCAAATCGCGCCGCGCGTTAGCCAGCGTCGCCTGATCTTTGGCCAATTGGCCTTGGGCTTGCGTCAGCGCGACCTGATACGGGCGCGGGTCGATCTCCGCCAGCAGCGCACCGGCTTCAACCTGTTGCCCCTCCTGAAAATGCAGCGCCATGAGCTGGCCGTCGACGCGACTGCGCACCGTGACGGTATTGGCGGCGGTCACGGTACCGAGCCCGCTAAGATACCAGGGGACGCTTTGGGTGGTGGCGGCGGCGGCCTGCACGGGTGCCAGCGGGCGACGGCCATTTGCACCGTGCCTGCCTCCCGGTTTTTCCTGCGCCTGCGGATCATCGGGGTGGGCGGTGTGCTGCCAGGTGTAATAGCCAGCTGCCAGCGCGGCAACCACGCCAAGGACAATCAGGGTGCGCGTAAAAGGCTTGTTCATGGATGTGTGTGCTCTCCAGCGGTTTCGTTTTCCCCACGTGCGAAAGCAAAAAGGTCATTTCGCAAACGAATGATTGTAGTCGCCCCAATCGGGCAAAAATTGAAGGAATTAAGAATATCGTTCCGCTCGCGCTAAGTATGTATGTTTTGTGAAAAACTCGCCCTAAGCGGGCATTTGCTACGCTTATACGCACACCGCTTTCAACGACCACAGGAGAGAAAGATGTCTCGACAGCACACGCGCCCGCTGGGCGATACGGGAATCCAGGTGCCGCTTTTGACCTTCGGCGGCAATGTTTTCGGCTGGACGGTGGACGAAAAAACCGCGTTTTCCCTGCTGGATGCGCTGGTGGAAAAAGGGCTGTTCTTTATTGATACCGCCGACGTCTATTCACGTTGGGCGCCGGGCAACCAAGGCGGCGAATCCGAAACCATTATTGGCAAATGGTTGAAAAAAAGCGGTAAGCGCGATCGCATTGTACTGGCGACCAAGGTGGGTATGGAGATGTCGGCGGAGAAAACCGGCCTCAAGCCCGCCTATATTCGTCAAGCAGTGGAGGATTCCCTGCGCCGTCTGCAAACCGACACCATCGATCTCTATCAGGCGCACCGTGACGATGCGGATACGCCGCTGGTGGAAACGCTGGGTGCGTTTGATGCGCTAATCAAAGCGGGAAAGGTGCGGGCGATAGGGGCGTCCAACTACAGCGCAGCCCGTCTGCAAGAGGCCTTGGCGGTGAGCCAGCAAGCAGGATTGGCCCGCTATCAAACGCTGCAGCCCGAATACAATCTTTACGATCGCGAGCCGTATGAAAGCGAGCTTGAGCCGGTTGCGCTGCAGCACGGTCTCGGCGTCATTAATTACTACTCGCTCGCCAGCGGCTTTCTCAGTGGCAAGTACAAAAAACCCGAAGATGCGCACAAAAGCGCGCGCGGTCAGGGCATCGTTGAGAGATACCTCACGCCGCGCGGCAAAAATATTGTGGAGTCGCTAGAGGATGTGGCGGCCTCGCACGATGCGTCTGCAACGCAGGTTGCGCTCGCCTGGCAAATTGCCCGGCCGAGTATCACCGCCCCCATTGTCAGCGCCACCTCACTTGCGCAGCTCGACGAACTGGTGAAGGCCACGCAGCTCACTTTGAGCAAGCAAGAGATTGAAGAGCTGTCCCGCGCGAGCCAGCCCTAAGCCCAGCGGGGCGCGTCAGCGCCCCGTTTTGCCTCACCAAATGTGCTTTTTGTTGAAAAAAAACGTTATTCATAGACCCTTATCACAGTTGCTGGCATTCGCGCCCTCATTGACACCGGCTGCGCACATATTTGCAAAAGTTGACATATCCTCAGCACTATCCTCTTTGCGATCCTTTCCGTTACCTAAAAAAAGCATAACGACGATGAAAACACATAAAGCAGTGCAGCCTATGCCCCGCCTGGCAGCGGGCACCCTAATGTTGGCGATGGTGAGTACCTCTGCCATGGCAGCCGACGCGTTCAGCTATGACTCACCCTACCTGTTTGGCGACTGGGGCGGCACGCGCACCCAGTGGGAACAGGCTGGCGTGAAGTTTGACGTTAACTACACCATGGAGAGCGCGTCTAACCTGGGTGGCGGGGCCGACTCCCACACTTCAATGCGCTACAGCGATCAGTGGGCGTTCGGGGCCAACTTCGATCTAGAAAAGCTGCTGAACTGGCAGGATGCGCAGTTCCAGATGACGGTGACCGATCGTAACGGCCGTAATATCTCCGATCAGGTGGCCGATCGCCGCACCGGCATGCTCTCCTCAACGCAAGAGGTGTATGGTCGCGGGCAGACCTGGCGTTTGACACAATTCTGGTTGAGCAAAGGCCTGTTTGATAACACGGTCAATCTCAAGGCCGGTCGCGTCACCGTGGGTGAAGACTTCGATAATTTCGACAGTAAGTTCCAGAACCTCGCCTTTGGTAGCGGGCAGGCAGGCAACTGGCGTGGCGATCGCTGGTTCAACTGGCCGGTGTCGCAGTGGGGCGGGCGCGTTAAGGTCAACTTCACCCCCGAGGTGTTCTTCCAGGTGGGCTTCTACAACCAAAACCGCGCGAACTACGATCGTGGCGACGGTTTCCGCCTTGATACCAGCCACTCCGAAGGCAATCTGGTGCCGGTGGAATTAGGCTGGAAACCGACGCTGGGCGTGGATAATCTGCCGGGCAATTACCGTATTGGTTATTACTACTCTTCGGCCAATGGCGACAACTACGGCAGCTGGCGTGACGGGGCGTATCAAGAGAAAAATCATGCCTATGGCGGCTACGTGCTGCTGCAGCAGCAGCTCACGGCGCAGGGCGGTGATGTTAGCCGGGGGCTCGGCGTCAGCGTGCAGGCGGTCATGAACGATCATAAAACGTCGAAAACGGACAACTATCAGTCCATCAGCTTTACGTGGAAAGGGCCGTTTGACGCGCGTCCGCAAGATGAGATTGGCGTCGGCGCGGCGCGCATTCACGTGAACAGCGATTACACGCGCGCGCTGCGTGAGCAGAATAACGCCAATGGTGAAACGGATTTTAACAGCCCGACCTATCTGCCGATTCAGGATGGATCTGAGTACAACTACGAGATCTATTACAATGCTCAGCTCACCAAATGGTTGCAGCTGCGCCCGAACCTGCAATATGTCGTCGCGCCCGGCGCCGTGAGCGAAGTGAAAGATGCCTTTGTCGGCGGCATTTCCGCAAACATTAACTTCTGATGCGCGTCGGCGCTGATGGACAAAAGGGCGGCGCTAAGGGCCGCCCTTTCTGTAGGGGGGAGCGGCAGGGCTGAAACCGTTAGCGGAAAATAACGTCCGCCCAGCGGGTCAGGCCAGCGGTCACGGAGCCAAAATCATCGCCACCGGCAATGGGGGTATCCGGCAGCGCCTGCTGCAGCGCGGCGCGCAGCACCGGTGATCGGGCGCTGCCGCCGGTGAGGTAAATGACCTCGGGTTTCGCCTCGCTGGTGGCCAGCGCGAGCTGAACCTGCTCCAGAATACGCGCCAGCGGCTGATTAATGGCCTCTTCCAGTACGTCGGTAGAGAGTGCGGCCCGCAGCGACGGCGCGATAAACCCCAATGAGGCTTCGGCGTGTGACTGCGCCGACAGCGCGATTTTACTCTCTTCTGCCGCGCGCACCAGCCGGTAGCTCAGCTTCTGTTGCCACACCTTGAGCAGGTGCGCCACTTGCTCAGCATCTTGCGCATCACGAATGAGCTCGCGCAGCTGTTTGCCGGTGGCGGCGGCGTAAAAATCACTCTGTGCGGGCACGTCGTTGATGGCCACCGCATTCCACCACGGCAGGGCGGGAAGGGCGGTGCCTTTCTGGGTTTGTCCGCCCAGGCCGAGCAGCGGCATCAGCGTTTTAAAAGCCAGCATAATGTCGAGATCGTTACCGCCCACGCGGCAGCCGCTGTGGCCCAGCAGGCTTGCACGCCGATCGGTTTGCTGACGCCATTGTGGTCCCATCAGCAGCATTGAACAGTCGGTGGTACCGCCGCCAATATCCACCACCAGCACGCGCGTTTCCTGCGTGAGCGTGGCTTCGAAATCGAGCCCGGCCGCCACCGGTTCAAACTGAAATTCCACGTCGCGGAACCCCGCGCGTTTGGCCGCGCGCAGCAAAATGCCCTGTGCCTGCTGGTTAGCGTCTTCGCCGCCTAAGCCTTGAAAATTGATGGGACGCCCAATGACCGCCTGTTCAATTGCGGCATCCAGCTGACGTTCACCCTGCTGGCGAATGTGCAGCATCATGGCGCAGACCAGATCTTCAAAAAACGCAATTTGTTGCGGCTTCAGGCCGTTTGCGCCCAGAAACGATTTGGGCGATTTTACGAACCATACCTCTTCCGGATCCACCATGTACTGCTGTAAGGCCGTTGATCCAAACTGCACGCTGCCCGGCAGCACCTCAATATCTTCATCGCGGTTATAGCGCAGCGCACGCTGCAGCAACGCCGCGCCTTCGCTATCAGGCGTCGGCACGTGGTGGTGACGATGCAGCCATTCGCTGATCGCCTCGCGGGTAGGGGCACAGATCATGGAGGGAAGCAGCGGCCGATCGTTTTCCAGCATCAGCGCGCGCGGCGTGCCATTTTCACTCACGGCGATAGCACAGTTGGCTGTGCCGTAGTCGAATCCAATAAACATTATTTTCCCCCATGCCCGAAAAAAGGGGGCGACTTTAGCGCAGCCTGCCCAAGCTGGCAATGGGCAGGCGTATAAGATTAGGGCATGACGTCCTGATAAACGCGGTACTGGCCGCGCCCGCTATGTTTGGCGCTGTAGCACGCCACATCGGCCTGCGACATCACCGCGCTGCTGGTGCAGTTGTTGGCATCTATCTGCGTAAGACCGGCGCTCGCGCCAACGTGAAACGGCTGGCCCTGCCAGAGAAAGGTATAGCTGCCGATAGCGCTCACCATGCGCTGCACCACCTCGCGCCCCTGTTCCACCTTGCAGTGGGGCAGCAGCACGCCAAACTCATCGCCGCCCAGGCGCGCCAATACATCGCTTTCGCGCAGCAGGGTTTGCATCAGCTTCGCCAATTCGCGCAGCAGCTGATCGCCGGCGGCATGCCCGGCGGTGTCGTTGACCGCTTTGAATTTATCCAGATCGATAAACACCAGCACGTGGCGGGCGTCATGCGCGGCAGCGTCGCTGACCAACCGTTTGAGCTGCTGTTCAAAACTGTGGCGATTCTGCAGGCGCGTCAGCATGTCGTGCGAGGCGCTGTAGCTCAGGCGCTTCATCATTCTGCGTGATTCGCTCACGTCCTGAATAACCATGACCGCGCCGATGCTGACGCCCTCGAGGGTTTTTAACGGCGTGATACTGTAATGAATCTCAACCTGACTGCCTTCTGGCGTATGCAGTACCAGCTCCTCTTCGAGATCCGGCGTGGTTTTTTCACCAGGCAATTGGCATAGCAGGAGATTTGCTACGCGCGCACCGGTGGCACCGCGCGTAATATGCAGCAGTTCAGCCAGCGGCACGCCCGCCGCCCGCGCCTGAGGCCAGCCGCTGAGGGTTTCCGCGACCGGATTCATAAAGGTGACGCGCATTTCATCGTCGGTGCTGATCACCGCTTCGCCGATGGAGGCCAGTGTGATCGCCATGCGCTCTTTTTCCTGAAACAGCGCATCGTTGAGCAGGCGCAGCGGCGTAATATCCCGGCAGATGCCCAGCATACGTTCAATCTGACCGTCCTGACTCAAAATGCGGTTGGCCTCCGTGCGAATATAACGCACCTCATTCGCCAGGTTGATGCGGTATTCAAGGTGGAAGGCGGTACGATGCTCAATGGCTTGCTGCACGGTCCACATTACGCCCTCGCGCTCGGTAGGCTCAATCAAACTGAGCCAAAGCTCGTAGGTAGGCAGCTGATCCACACCCAGTCCAAACAGCGCATAGGTGCGCTTGTCCCACAGCATATCGCCGGAGAGTCTGTTCCATTCCCAAACGCCGATGCCGCCCGCTTCATTGGCCAGCGTGATGCGCTCCATCAGGCGGCGATTGATCTGTTCACTCTGCTTGAGTTCGGAGATATCGACAATCTGCGCGATGAAGTAGAGCGGCTCAAGGGCGGCGTCGCGCACCAGCGAGACCGTTAACCGCGCCCAAACGATCTCGCCGTCTTTGCGAAAATAGCGTTTCTCCATGGTGTAGGTCTGAATGACGCCCGCGATTAAGCGCGCCACTTGCTGAAGATCGCTGTTAAGGTCATCGGGATGGGTGATCTGTTGGAAGGTGAGCTTCTTTAATTCTTCTTCTCGGAAGCCCAGCGTCTGGCACAGAGACTGATTTGCTTGCAGCCAGCTGCCCTGAGGCGACACCAGCGCCATGCCGATGGCGGAATACTCCATCGCGTGGCGAAAGCGGGTTTCGCTCTCGCTGATGTTGTGTTTCTCGCGGCGGAACGCGTCCATCACCATGGCCATCACGTGGCTCGGCAGCAGCACCAGCAAAAAGGGCAACCACATGCCAACATGGCCCGCGGCACGCGCGTTGGGCGCGAGATCAACCCAGCCCAGCGCCAGCAGCAGCGAGATAAAGGTCGCATTCAGGAAAAACAGCAGAAAGGCTTCGAACTTTTGCAGCCGCACGGCGCTGCAAAACAGAATCATGACAATAAAGGTAAAGGGCCACGGCAGAAAGCGCAGTGAGAGATAGCTGGCGAGCAGCGTGGCGGCGAGCATGAGCAGCGTTTCAAGCTGATGTTCAGGCGCGATCGCCTTGCGCAGCGGGCCGTTTGGCCACAGCAACAGTACCGGACCCAACGCCAGGGCACCGACAATTTCCGCAATAACCCATGTGGAAAAGAAAGCCCATGAGGCTTGGTGGCCGACGTTCAACATCCAAACGGCCGCCAACCCCCCCAACAGCGGGGCGATCAGGCCCGCGCACGCCACGAAGCGGACCCAGTCTAATAGCGAATCCAGCTGATGACGGCGATTTAGCAGGGCGCGCAGCAGCACCCCGCCCAGCAGCGCCTGCAGCATATTCAGCAGCGAGAATTTAATGTTACTTAACGAGGGGCCAATCACCAGCATATTGGCGAAGGCAGTACCCAGCACGCAGCAGGCCAACAGCAGCGGCAATTGCCTTACGGGTGCACGAAATACCACAACCGTCATCAGCGCCGTCGAGTACCACAAAGGGGAAATATGCCCGCTGACAACAATCAGTTCCAGGCAGAACAGCGTCAGCACAAAGGCCAACAAGGCCAGCGACACCGCGTGGCGCGTAATAGGATGTGGCCTGTCCGGCGAAGGCGAGAGCTCAAGTGTCATGCACGAATCCAGCAGCGCGCATTCGCTTCCGACAAAAAATGCGCCAGAGATGTTTTTTTCATGCTAGCACATCTGCTTAAAATCTCTGCGCATTAATCGTTTTTTAGTCGGTATTCAAGGGATTGCCTTACAGTAGGGGCTGACGGCGCGCGGTTAACGCCGGTAGAGATCGGCACGGGTAAAGGGTTTTTCCAGCCCGGCGAGATTGGCGGAAAAGCGCTCAAGGAATTGTTGCGTGGTGGCTACGCGTCCGTGGGTCAGCAGCAGCAGCGGCAGCAGCAGCGCCAGGCTAATCTGGCCCAGACTAAAGCCTTTCAATGCGGTGTGGCGCTGCGTAACCAGGAACGCGCTGCTGAGGGTAAAGCCCAGCGCAAGTCCAGCCAGCACTTCACTCAGCGAGTGCGCGTGAATCACCAGGCGCGACAGACCGACCAGCAGCGGAATGAGATAACCCATGCCAATGGTGACGGTGCGCCAGACAGCGGAAAACCGACCGGAGACCAGCCACATCATCACGGGCCACAGCGTCGCGGACATCGCGCTGTGGCCGCTGAATCCGGTGAAGTTAAAGCGAGCGCTACCAATGCCAAAGCCAAGAAACAGAATTTTTGACGTGCTCACCAATAATCCCGCAAGGCCAAACGCCAGCAGCCAGTACCAAACGCTGCGGCGATTGTCACTTTTCCAGGGCAGCACCAACGCAATAATCACTGCGGTGGGAAGCAGCAACATGCTGTCCCCAAAATAGGTCAGGGTTTTCCAACTCATATTTTTCCTTAAAAGTATTCGAGTCCGTCCGCGTTGGGGACAAGGCGGGCAGGGGAACAGTGTATCCATTAACCGTCTGGCTGCATAAAGGGGATAATCTGAAAAGCCGCCGCCCCATTTCTCTGGCAACGCACTGATGAAATACCTATAATTGCCGCCAACAAACCCTCTCATTCGGCTCGTTGCTGCTTTGGCGGTAATGTGCTCCAGTTATCAGGTCCCAAAAAAGTATGACTGACAAGTCCCATCAGTGCGTGATCGTTGGCATTGCAGGCGCATCTGCATCCGGAAAAAGTCTTATCGCCAGCACGCTCTATCGTGAAATCCGTGACCAGGTCGGTGACGAGCATATTGGGGTCATTCCCGAAGATGCCTACTATAAAGACCAAAGCCACCTCACCATGGAAGAGAGGGTAAAAACGAACTATGACCACCCCAGCGCCATGGATCACGATTTGCTCTTGCAGCATCTTCGCGCACTTAAAGCCGGCGAAGACATTGAACTGCCAGTTTACAGCTACGTTGAACACACCCGCACGACACAGTGCATCCATCTGAAGCCAAAAAAAGTCATCATCCTTGAAGGGATCTTACTGTTAACGGATGCGCGCCTGCGGCAGGAACTCAACTTCTCTATCTTTGTCGATACGCCTTTGGACATCTGTCTGATGCGCCGCATGAAGCGTGACGTCAACGAGCGCGGTCGCTCCATGGACTCGGTGATGAGTCAGTACCAGAAAACCGTCCGTCCAATGTTCCTACAGTTCATTGAGCCGTCTAAACAATACGCCGATATTATTGTGCCGCGCGGGGGTAAAAATCGCATTGCCATTGATATCCTCAAGGCCAAAATTAACCAGTACCTTTAAGGCTGATCGGTCTGTGGCGGGCGAAAAGGTTGCCACAGATCAACCCGTGCGGCGGGACGTGACGCAGGGACGTCACGTTTGCCCAGCCTTTCGCTACACTAATTTAGGGAGTATCAGCGATGAGATTATGCGATCGCGACATTGAGGCCTGGCTGGACAGCGGTAAGTTAGCTATTTCGCCTCGTCCACCCGTAGAGCGCATCAACGGCGCCACGGTTGATGTGCGTTTGGGCAACCAGTTTCGCACGTTCAGCGGACACACCGCCGCGTATATAGATTTGAGCGGCCCGAAGCACGAAGTCAGTGCTGCGCTGGACCGCGTTATGAGCGACGAAATCGTGCTGCCCGAGGGCGAAGCCTTTTTCCTGCATCCCGGGGAGCTGGCGCTGGCAGTGACGCTAGAATCCGTGACCATACCTGACGATCTAGTGGGCTGGCTTGACGGGCGTTCGTCACTGGCGCGTTTGGGATTGATGGTGCACGTGACCGCACACCGCATCGATCCCGGCTGGCAGGGCCGTATCGTACTGGAGTTCTATAATTCCGGTAAACTGCCGCTGGCATTGCGTCCTGGCATGTTGATTGGCGCGCTGAGCTTTGAGCCGCTATCAGGCCCGGCCGCGCGTCCTTATAATCGCCGTGAAGACGCCAAGTATCGCGGTCAGCAGGGCGCAGACGCCAGCCGCATTGATAAAGATTAACCGGTGCGTGCCGCAGGCGGCGGGATAACACGCCGCCGTTTCTGCCTTATGCGTAGGATGCTGCAGAACGGCCAATAAGACTTTGAGGATGCAATGAGAAGAGTGATAACCACGCTGGCCATCCTGTTAGTGGTGGTCGTGGCGGGCATGACGGCGCTGGTGCTGCTGGTTAATCCCAACGACTTTCGTAACTATATGGTCAAACAGGTCGCGCAGCGCAGCGGTTATCAGCTTGAGATCAACGGCGATTTGCGCTGGCACGTGTGGCCCCAGCTTAGCATTCTGGCTGGACGTATGAGCCTCACCGCACCGGGTGCCACCCAGCCGGTGGTCACAGCAGACAATATGCGCCTCGATGTCCATTTATGGCCGCTGCTGTCCCATCGGCTCAGCGTCAGTCAGGTCATGCTAAAGAATGCCGTGATCCGCGCCACGCCTGACAGTGATGCGCAGCGGCCACAAGGCGCACCCGTCGGGCCGGGCGACAATGAGCCGTCTGGCGATAACAGCGATGGATGGTCGTTTACCATCGGCAAACTGCGCCTGGCTGACAGCCTGCTGATTTGGCGGCAGCGCGGAGGCGCCGAATACAATTTCCGCGATCTCAACCTGGCGATGAGTCAGGATGAGCGTCAAAATGCCCGGCTTGACCTGGCGACTCGCGTCTCACGCAACCAGCGCAACCTTAGCGTCCGCCTCAATGGCGTCATGAATGTCGCGCAATATCCCCATCGGCTTAGCGGTCAAATTGACGAGTTCAACTATACCCTCGACGGCGTGAATTTACCGCCGCAAGGCATCAAAGGAACGTTAAGCGGGCAGGGCGAATGGGACGGCGACAACCAACAATTCTCTCTGCAAAATGTACAGCTCAGCGCCAACGACAGTGCCCTGCAGGGCAGCGCGCAAGGTCGCCTGGCACTGCCGCAGCAGCTTACACTGGCGCTGAAGGCGAGTACCTTGAATATTGATTCCCTGATCGCGGGTGCGGCGAGCACTGATAGCAGCGTGACGCAACACGCCAGCGTGATGCGGCCGCCGGTGATTGCCGAACCGCTTACGCGCGACAACGCCGACTCGCCGCTGGCTGACCTTGACCTGACGCTGCGGCTTGACGCCGACAGCGCCACGTGGCGTGGCCTTGCGCTAACCAATCTACGCGTGGATTTACAAAATCAGCAGGGCCTGATTGCCCTTAATGCACTCCAGGGCAATGTGGGGCCCGGCCACTTTTCCATTCCTGGCACCGTAGATATTCGCCAGCCTGTCACCAAAGTGGCGTTTCAGCCTGAGTTAGACAACATCGCGCTGGCGCCGCTGCTTAAAGCCTTTGAGCTGCCCGCTGCGCTGCAGGGCAGCGTTTCTCTGAAAGGGGATCTGCAGGGCAATGGACTCAGCGTGGCGGAGGCCAAGCGCTTCTGGCAGGGCAGCGCCGATCTGGAAGCGGATAATTTGCAGTTAAGCCAGCTGGATCTACAGCAAATGGTGCGCCGTGCGGTGACGCGGCTAAGTAGTCGCGTCAGCAATGACCAGCCCGACAGCCAGAGCATTGAGCAGCTAAGCGGGCATATCGCGCTGCAGCAGGGCAAGGTGCAACTGCCCGATTTGCACGGCGGCAATAGCCGGATGGCGGTGCAAACGCAGGGCAACGTGGACGTGGTCAATCAGCTGCTTGATGTCACTATCAACATGATGCTGCGCGGCTGGAAAGGCGATGACCAGCTGGCTGACATCTTAAACAAACAGTCGATCCCGCTGCGCGTCTACGGCCGCTGGGACGATCTGCAATACGCTTTACCGGTGGATGAGGTCGTGCGCCAACAGGTGCAGGACAAAGCGAAAGCGCGATTGAATGAGTGGCTAGACCGACAGCAAGCCGCGAAACCCGCGCACTAGCGATCTCGCCTGCCCGGCGTGGCCGCAAGGCGCGCCGGGTGACGCGTTAAGCGCGATACCATCACTCCCTTTCTCTATTACCCGCTATCCTACATGCCCGTGTCTCCCTTGCCGCCACGCCGGTCAGCGCTGCCTGCCAGCACGCAGCCTGAGCCCTTCCTCGCTTCACCGTGGTAATCAATTCCAGAAATAAGCGCATTCTGATGAAAATTAATCAGGTTACAGGGTAAAAATAGCCCTCGAGCTGCCGTGCCCGCTGCCGCAACAACATTACGCTTTTATTTCTCGGGTAAATGGGCGGCTCATACGTTTTTCCGATAGCTAAATCAGATATATCTCAGGTTAATGCTATTAATTTAATCTTGCGGTGCGACGTCGCCTTTGATGCGTGCATTATGCAGTGAGTATCGAATTAATCTGAATTTTGCGGCGGATGGGTATGAGGGGGATGGCAGCAATACTTATGACTGGTAGTCTTTTTCCTAAAATAGAGCAGGGGACACGAGGCCTACTTGTAAACAGGCCAGTAATAACTAGTATAGCAACGGGTTAGAAAATGTCTGCGTGAATGTGGGTTATCGCGCGCTGTATTGGCTGCTTAATGTCGTGAATTGTGATCGTGCACAGCTAATGCACAATCTTTGTTCAAAAAAACAGGGTTTCAACGCGATATTGGCAGCGACAGCTAAGGGCGGTAGCGTGCCTGAAATGACGTTTTCATCTGCGGAATTGTTTCAGTAGCGGGCACGATAAGTCAGAGTAATCTGTTGGTATTAAAGACAATTACCTTGCTTAACTTGAGTAGGAATTAGCATAGAGCCAACGTGGAAGCCGCAGATTGCCTCCTGAATTGCAGTTAACGTTTTGCTGATTTATTACGCAGCAGCGAGGCATCAGGGATTACGGAATTAAAATAAAAGAGTTAAATATGCGCGATAACGAATTTACATATAAAAGTCTTCTGACAAAAATTTTACTGGCGTGCTCGGATTTAATTTGTTTCAACGCAGCGTTGTTTATTGCTCTGGCGCTCATTAATTCGTTCACACATTCTCCGCTGGCAGATATCTCTGAAAAAGATCTGAATTTAAAAATCGCCACGCACATCTGCTTATCCATAATTTGCACGGGTTGGTTCTGGGTGCGTTTGCGTCATTACACTTACCGCAAACCTTTTTGGTTCGAACTTAAAGAGATTTTCCGCACCGTTCTGATTTTCTCCGTGATTGATTTGTCCATTTCTGCGCTGTCGCAGTGGCAAATTTCCCGTTTTGTCTGGGTCCTGACGTGGCTGCTGGCGCTGGTGTTAATTCCTGTCGCGCGTGCCCTGTCTAAACGCGTACTGAATCACTATGGCATGTGGAAAAAGCAGACCATCATCATCGGCAGCAACCACAATGCGCAGGAAGCCTGGCAGGCACTGCAAAGCGAAGAGGTGATGGGATTTGACGTGATCGCCTTCTTTGATGTCGACGGCAGCTGCCCACAGGCAAGCATTGCCGGCGTGCCGGTACTGCGCAGCGAAGAAGAAGTGTGGCAGCTCACGAACACCGAAACCCAATTTATTGTCGCGGTGGAGTTTGAACAGAGTCAGCACCGTGATAACTGGCTGAAGACGCTGGCCAAACACAACTGCCGCTCAGTGTCCGTGATTCCTACGCTACGCGGTGTGCCGCTGTACGGTACCGACATGGCCTACATTTTCAGCCATGAAGTGATGATCCTGCGCGTCAACAACAACCTGGCGAAACGCACCTCGCGTTTCCTGAAGCGCACGTTCGATATCGTGGGTGCGCTCAGCATTATTATCGCGCTGTCGCCCGCGCTGCTGGTGCTCGGCTTTATGGTTGGCCGTGACGGTGGTCCACCCATTTACGGTCACGAACGCGTGGGCATGAACGGCCGCAAATTCAAATGCCTGAAATTCCGCTCTATGGTGATCAACTCCAAAGAGGTGCTGGAAGAAGTGCTGCGCACTGACCCGGTTGCGCGCGCCGAATGGGATAAAGATTTCAAACTGAAAAATGACCCGCGTATCACCAAAGTTGGCCACTTTATCCGCAAAACCAGTCTGGATGAGCTGCCGCAGCTGTGGAACGTTGTGCGTGGCGATATGAGCCTTGTTGGCCCGCGCCCGGTTATTGAAGATGAACTCTGTCGTTATGCCGGTGATGTCGACTATTACCTGATGGCGAAGCCAGGCATGACGGGATTGTGGCAGGTAAGCGGTCGTAATGACGTGGACTATGAAACTCGCGTCTATTTCGACTCTTGGTATGTCAAAAACTGGTCGCTGTGGAATGACATTGCGATTCTGTTTAAGACGGTTGGCGTCGTGCTGAAACGCGACGGTGCCTACTGACCGCAGGGCAGGGGAACAAAAGTATGCTTCCCCATCCTGCACCGCCAATATTTAACGTGCTTTTATCTGACAACGGCCATTACCGAGCCATAATAAAGCGGGCTATTTTTCCGCAAGGTCAATACCCTACTTTAGCGCATGTCGTCTCAGGCACGGTGACGACGCAAAACCACGGGAGCAAAGGAAAATGGCCTTAAGTTTTAGTCGTTAATTCGTCACGTTTACTTTTACATAGACGCTACACAGCGGCGTTTTCGCCTTGATCGATCATTAACTGATAGCGAAGAATCAGATGATAATGAAAACTAAATTGATACCTTTACTGGTATCCGCAACTTTTCTCTCCGGGTGCACCATCGAACCGGGTTCGCACCTTTCCACCAGTGGAAAAGATGTCGTTGAGCAACAGGACAGTAACTTCGACATCGACAAGTACGTAAACGTCTTTCCGCTCACGCCGCGCTTGGTTGAGCAGATGCGTCCGCGTCAGAATGTGGCGCAGGCTAACCCCGCGCTGCAAACGGAGATTCAAAGCTATGAGTACCGCGTGGGCATTGGCGATGTGCTGAACGTCACCGTGTGGGATCACCCGGAGTTGACCACGCCTGCTGGTCAGTACCGCAGCGCCAGCGACACCGGTAACTGGGTACAGGCAGACGGCACCATTTTCTATCCCTATATCGGTAAAGTGCGCGTGGCGGGCCGTACCGTCGGTGAGATTCGCGCCGAAATCGCGCGCCGTCTGGCGCAGTACATCGAAAGCCCGCAGGTGGACGTGAACATTGCCGCGTTCCGCTCGCAGAAAACCTACGTGACGGGTTCCGTCACCAATTCAGGCCAGCAGGCGATCACCAACGTGCCGCTCACGGTGCTGGATGCCATCAACGCCGCCGGTGGCCTTGCTGCCGATGCCGATTGGCGCAACGTGGTGCTGACGCACAACGGGCGCGAGCAGCGTATTTCACTGCAGGCGCTGATGCAAAACGGCGACCTGAGCCAGAACCATCTGCTCTATCCTGGCGATATCTTATTCGTGCCGCGTAACGACGACCTGAAAGTGTTTGTGATGGGCGAAGTGAAGCAGCAGGCGACGCTGAAAATGGATCGCAGCGGTATGACGCTGGCGGAAGCCTTGGGCAACGCGCAGGGTATGGACCAAACCACCTCCGATGCCACCGGGGTCTTCGTTATTCGTACCATTCGCGGCACGAATCGCACCAAGATTGCCAACGTCTACCAGCTGAACACCAAAGATGCCGCTTCCATGGTGATGGGAACGGAATTCCAGCTTGAGCCGTACGATATCGTGTACGTGACCTCCACGCCGATCACGCGTTGGAACCGTGTGATTTCTGGGCTGCTGCCAACCATCGTCGGTATCGATAACGCAACCTCAGCGGCACAGCGTATCCATAACTGGTAGAAGCAAGGTTTAGCATGATCAAGTCCGTGTTAGTTGTCTGCGTCGGCAACATTTGCCGCTCTCCTACCGGGGAGCGGCTGTTCAAACGCGCGCTACCTGATATTCGCGTGGCGTCCGCGGGGCTCAGTGCCTTGCAGGGCCATGCGGCGGACCAGACCGCCAGTGACGTAGCCGCTGAACGCGGCCTGTCATTGGCGGGCCATCAGGCACAGCAGTTAACGGCCAATTTGTGCCGTGAATACGATCTGATTCTGGTGATGGAAAAGCGCCACATTGAGCAGGTAAATAGAATCGACCCAGCCGCTCGCGGCAAAACGATGCTGCTTGGCCACTGGCTTGGGCAGCAGGAAATTGCGGATCCGTATAAAAAAAGCCGCGAGGCCTTTGAAGAGGTCTACGGGTTACTGGAAAACGCTACCCAGAAGTGGGTCAACGTATTAAGCCGATAGTTGGGAATATCCATGAATATCAAAAACAAGGTTATGACCGCGCCAAAGGAAGATTCGAATGGATGGGATCTGGCGCATCTTGTGGGACAGCTTATTGATCACCGCTGGATCATTGTTGCCGTCACCGCCTTCTTTATGCTGGTGGGAACGCTCTACACACTGTTTGCAACGCCCATCTACAGCGCTGACGCTATGGTTCAGGTCGAGCAAAAAAATACCGCCTCGGTACTGAATGAGCTGCAGGATGTACTGCCTTCCACGCCTGCGTCGGACACGGAGATTCAGATTGTTGAATCCCGCATGGTGCTGGGAAAAACGGTAGATGACCTGGGTCTGGATACCGTGGTGCAGCAAAATTATTTCCCGGTCATTGGCAAAGGACTTTCGCGCCTGATGGGCAACAAGCCCGCACAGATCGCCATTTCCCGCCTGGAAATTCCCCGTTCTATTGATAAGCGCACCGTTGAGCTGGAAGTCACCGGCCCACAGACCTACACCGTGAGCAAAGACGGCGATGAGCTGTTCAAAGGGCGTGTTGGCCAGCTGGAGCAGCACGGCGACGTTACCATGCTGGTAAGCGGCATTGAGGCCGATAAAGGTACCAGCTTCAGCGTCACCAAGCTGAACGAGCTGCAGGCGATCAAAAACGTGCTGGGCGCACTCACCGTGGCGGACAAAGGCAAAACCACCGGCGTGCTGGGTCTGGAGTACGTCAATGAAGATCCCGAGCAAGCCAGCCGCGTGCTAAACCAGATCGTGAACAACTATCTGCTGCAGAACGTTGAGCGCAAGTCAGAACAGGCTGAGAAGAGTCTGCAGTTCCTGCGCAATCAGCTGCCGCAAGTTCGCGCGAATCTGGATGAAGCCGAAGACAAGCTGAATACCTATCGTCGTCAGAACGAGTCGGTGGATATGTCGCTGGAGGCGAAATCGGCCCTGGATTCTTCTGTCAGCGTGCAGAGTCAGCTGAATGAGCTGACGTTCCGCGAAGCAGAAGTGTCACAGCTGTTCACCAAAGATCACCCCACCTACCGTGCGCTGCTGGAAAAACGCAAAACGCTGGAGTCGGAACAGGCTGAGCTGAACAAAAAGATTGCTGGCATGCCGCAAACGCAGCAGGAAATTCTGCGTCTGACGCGTGATGTGCAGTCCGGTCAGGAAATCTACATGCAGCTGCTGAATCGTCAGCAGGAGCTGAGCATTAGCAAGGCCAGCACCGTGGGCGATGTGCGTATCATTGACCGTGCCGAAACGGCCGGTAGCCCGGTTGCGCCGAAGAAGCCGCTGATCATTGCTGCCAGCCTGATTCTTGGCCTGCTGCTCTCCGTGGGGCTGGTGTTACTGAAAGCGCTGTTCCATCACGGCATTGAAAACCCAGAGCAGCTGGAAGAGCTGGGCATGAACGTGTATGCGAGCGTACCGCTTTCTGAATGGCAGCGTAAGAAAGACAGCGAAGCGCTGGCGCGCCGCGGCCATCACAAAGAGAAAAGCGATCCGCACAACACGCTGCTGGCGCTGGGTAATCCGACCGATCTCTCTATTGAAGCGATCCGTAGCCTGCGCACCAGCCTGCACTTCGCCATGATGGAAGCGAAAAACAACATCCTGATGATCACCGGTGCCAGCCCGGGTATTGGTAAAACCTTTATCTGTGCCAACCTGGCGACGCTGGTGTCAAAAGCAGGTCAGCGTGTGCTGTTTATCGACGGCGATATGCGTCGTGGCTATACCCATGAGCTGCTGGGTGCGGACAACAAAGTGGGTCTCTCGAACGTGCTGTCCGGCAAAACCGAGTTCACGCCAGCGCTGATTCAGAAAGGCGTGTACGGCTTTGACTTCCTGCCGCGTGGACAGGTGCCACCTAACCCGTCTGAGCTGCTGATGCATCGCCGTATGCAGGAGCTGCTGGAGTGGGCCAGTCAGAATTACGATCTGGTGCTCATCGATACGCCACCGATCCTGGCCGTCACCGACGCGTCCATTATCGGTAAGCTGGCCGGCACCTCGCTGATGGTCGCACGTTTCGAAACCAATACTGCGAAAGAGCTGGATGTGAGCTACAAGCGCTTCGAGCAGAACGGTATTGAAATCAAAGGGGTTATCCTCAACGCCGTGGTACGCAAAGCGTCGAATGCCTACGGGTATGGTTACGACTATTACAACTACGAATACGGCAAAGAGACCAAAAGCTAAGCACGACCATTTGGGGCGGATTTTCCGCCCCTTTTTCTTCCCCGGCGCCGACGAAAAGCGGGGGAATTTTGCGTTATCAATACACACAGCACAATCTTAGGTCATTCCGTGGTGGCTAACGTGGCTCGCACGGGTAAGAGGATTAACGGCATGATTTTTCAGAACAAAGCCGATTTCTTTCACCTTGCTATCCGCGCTACCGTTAAGTCTGGAACAGCTTTATAAGAGGTGCTGGCAATGCAGGACATCCGCTTCTCAATTGTCATTCCCGCGTACAACGCGTCGAAGTCAATTGTCACAACGCTGGATTGCGTGAAAGCGCAGTCGTATCGCAATTTTGAAGTCATCATTGTGGATGACAAATCGGCTGATGCTGCCGAACTGGCGCAGGTGGTGCGCGGCGAGCGTTACCAGGAGCTGGACATCAAGCTGGAGCTGTCTGAGGTCAAACTCAACGGCGCAGGCGCGCGCAACAAAGGCATCGAGCTGGCAGAAGGCGATTTCATCAGCTTTCTCGACGCCGATGACGAGTGGCATCCTGACAAGCTGCTGGAAGTGCAGCGCACCATCACCGCGCTTGAAGCGCAGGGCAAGTCGCGCTACCTGATCTTCAGCCAGGTGAACATTCATCAGGACGGTGCGTTCCTGAAAGTGATGCCGATGCAGCCTCCGGGTAAAAATGAGACGGTGGCGGAATATCTTTTTGGTTGTTATGGCTTTATTCAGACCAGCACCATCGTGCTGAAGCGCGAAGATGCCGAAAAAATCAAGTTCGATACCCGCTACATCCGCCATCAGGATTACGATTTCTGTATTCGCGCCGATCGCATGGGTTATGCGTTTGTCATGATCGACAAGCCGCTGGCGACCTACCATCTGGTGACCAAGTTTGGTTCTAAGCACAAGGGCGAATCGGTGAAATATTCGTTCTTCTGGCTGGATACCATGAAACCGCATCTCACCACGCGCGATATCCATACGTACAAAGCGTTCAAGCTGCCGTTGCGTTACAAAATGGACGGAAAATCGCTGCAGGCCAGCATGAGCTTTGCGCGCTACTTCTTCCTGACGAACCGCGACAACCGTGCTTACTTTCTCAATCGGCTGATCGACAAAGTGAAATCCCGCTTTGGCGGCGGGCGCACGGCATCATAAACGTGATGACACATTTACTGGCTCCCGCTTTGGGGGCAATTTTTAGGTTCCTGACACTTCGGGTATCCCCATGACAAATCATGTTGGCACCATCGGTATTGTGATGCCGATGTATAACGCGCGTCAGACCGTGCTGCGCGCGGTTGAGTCGATCATCAACCAAACGTATTCCGACTGGCATCTCTATTTGGTTAACGATAAGTCGACCGATGACTCACTGGCTTGGGTGCGCGAGCACTGCACCGATCCGCGCATCACCATTCTGAGCAACGAGGTCAACATGGGCGCCGCAGAGACGCGCAACCAGGGGCTTCGTGCAGCCAAAGAAGAGATTATTGCGTTTCTGGACAGCGATGACGAATGGCTGCCGGAAAAGCTTGCTGAGCAGGCTGCCGCCATCGCCGCCGGCGACAACTTTGTGATCACGCACTATCACTACAAAACCCAAAAGGCCGATCACGATATTCTCTACAGTAAACCCTACCTACAGCAGGAAAATTTCGTGAAGAAGCAGTATCGCGTCTGCTTCTCCTCGGTCTGTTTCCGCCGTCCTCCTCAGGGCATCTTCTTTGAACGCAAGGGTCATGAAGATTTCCTGTTCCTCTATGAACTGTTCTTACGCTACAAGCAGGCTCGGGTGATCCAGAAAACGCTGGTTAATTATTACGAGCTGGGCGATTCCCTGTCGCGCAATAAGAACAAAGCCGCTAAATGGCACCTCGAATTATTAAGAATTATCTATAAAAACAATCCTTTAAAAATCTATTACTATTACGGCTGGTATATGCTCAACGGTGTTCTCTTTACCTTGAAACATCGCTGATACCTGACATTCCCTTCCCGAAAGCGTGCCGGATGGCGTTCGCTATGCATGACGAGCGCGGGTAGGAAGCGGGTGTGCGTTAAGCCTTACTGAGGTAGAAAGCGTCAAATGAAAAAAATTGTTTTGGTGATTAAAGATGCCTACTCCTATGCGGGCACAGAGAACATCTGCAACTTTATGTCGGAGTGTCTGGGCGAGGAGCATGACGTCACCATTTATTCATTAGAAGGCCACGGCAAAACGTTTTATCCCTTTAAGCATGTCAAAGAGATTGTCAGCTTTGAAGGGCAAAGCAACCCCATAAAACAGGCTGTAACGCGTATTCATGACGCGGGCTTTGATACCGTTTTTCTGATCAGCATGGGCCGATTGAGCGTGATGTTTGCGTTTTGGAATCTGCTGGCCATGAAGAAAAAGCGCTTTAAAGCCTACGCCTGCGAGCACATTGCCATTAACTCCTTCAGCAAGCCAATTAAGCTGCTGAAGTGGTTAATGCTGCGCTACTACGATCGCGTCATTGTGCTAACCGATAAAGATCATCAGGTCTTTAGCCGTTGGCACATTCCCAGCAAGCAGATCCCGAATCCGATTGTTTATAAAGGCTTTGAACGCCAGACGCGCAGCCGTCAGGCGCTGGCGGTAGGACGCCTTGACCACCAGAAAGGTTTTGATCTGCTGTTAGATATCTGGGCCGACTTCAGCAAAACCCATCCCGAGTGGACGCTGGCGATCGCCGGTGACGGTGAGCAGCGGCAGCAGCTGCACGATCAGGCTGCGGCGCTGGGCATCACGCAGAGCGTGAAGTTTGTCGGGAAGGTCAGCAATATCAACGATTACTACCGCGACAGCGACATGGCGCTGATGACCTCGCGCTATGAGGGGTTGCCGCTGGTGCTGCTGGAAGCCAAATCCTGGTCGCTGCCGGTGGTCGCCTACGACTGCCCAACCGGCCCGCAGGAGATCATTAATCACGGGGAAGATGGTTTCCTGGTGCCCATGAACGACAAAGCGACGTTCCTGGCGCGAATGGACCAGCTGGCGAGCGACGATAGTCTGCTGTTTGCCATGAGTGATAAGACCAAAGAAACGGCGCTGAAGTTTGACGGTAATCAGATCAAACAAAGCTGGTTGGCATTGGTGTGAGTGCCGATTCTCGTGCCTCCGGGGATAACTTTTCGGCCGCTCTGCGGCCCCAATAATGACCACGGGATGTAACGCATGAAAAGAAGAGAAGTCTTGCAGACCGCAGCCTCCTCCATTGTCGCCGCACTCTCTGCGAGTGCGTTTTCCAGCTATGCCGCGAAAAACGGCCAGCCTGTGCTGAAAGCGGTTGATCCCGCTAGCGTGCCGAAAGGCGACGTGCCGATTTTAACGCCGGAAAACGTCTATACCATGCCGCCCCAGTTCTGGCAGAACTTCGAGGGCAAACTGTGGATCGGTAAAGCGGGCAGCGACGCCAGCCAGTCTGGCAACCAAATCCCGGTGTACCTGCGCGACGCCAGCGGCAAGGTCTCGCAGATCGGTCAGCCGATTGCGCTTAACAAGGGCAATTTCGCGCAGTTCATTCATGACAACGCGGCACTGATCGCCGATCCTGCCCACTCCATGGTGGTGCAGGACAATGACGGCAACACGCTCTTCTCCATTGACGACGTTTCGCGCCCGAATGCCAGTAACTTTAGCCAGCGCCTCGCGCAGCCCAACGGCTACCAGCTGATCGGTGAAATCCCGTCGGTGGCCGAGCTGCGCAAAACGCGGCCGCTGTTTGCCGGTGCCAAAATCAAACTGAAAAGCTGGCACGAAGGCCTGGAAGTGGGCGGCGGCGAGTTTGTGGGCAGCTACGGCGCAGGCAAAGATGACGGCGGGGTGAATTTCGCCGGAGAGGGGTTCACCTGGCGCCGCGTGGTGGATGACTTTAACCGCCTGACGCTGTTTGACTTCGGTGCCATTGCCGACGGCAAAACCGACGCGGCGCCGGCCATCAAAGCCATGTACCAGTGGTCGCAGGACGCTAACCAGCCGATTTGCGTGCAGTTCCCTGCCGGTACGTTCTTTGTGTCGGCCTGTGATTTTGGCGACCAGCAGCAGCGCTTTTTCCGCATCTCCGGCGCGATGGTCAACTTTGGCTACTTCCCGGCCACCACGCTGGTGTCTGACGGCCAGTCTGAGTTCCTGTTTCAAGTCAACGCGCGCTGGACCGAGCTGTCGAACCTGAACTTCAACGGCAACAACGACAAGCATCCGAATAAACAGGGGTTGTTCCACAACACCTGCCCGGGTGGCCAGTTCTTCCGCGGTGCCTGTCTGCGCTTCAACCACGTAGGTGGCGTCAGCTTGCATCTGGTTGACACGCTGGATTGTAAAATTGACCAGTGGTATGCCGACAGCTGTACCGGGGATGTGATTAAAGCGACATGGTCCGGGCAAAAAGTGGGGGTATGGGATCACAGCACCGCTATCGAGCTATCCAACTTCAATGCGCAACACTGTAAAGGTGGCAAAGTGCTGAACCTGCCGCGCTGCAGCCAGTCGATTATCCATAACGGCTGGATTGAGCACAGCGAGTTTCCAGGCGATATCTCTAACGGGCAGTGGATCATCGACGCACTGAGCCTGGAAGATTGCAAAAATCCGCTGATTGCCCATAACTCGCGGCTGAACATGCGTCAAACCAACCTGCAAAGCGGCAGTTGGATCGATAATTCGCTACAGGGTGAACGCTGGCTCAACATCTGGGAGATGGGCTCCACGCGCGTGGAATCGTATGGCGTGGCGATCGACGGCAGCCTGAAATACAACTACATCACCTCGCGCTACCGGCTGACCAATAACACCAACCAGGAAACCTGGTTTGAGTTGGGCAACTTTTACTCACCGACCGTGGGCGATAGCTGGGAAATCGAAGTATTTGGTCAGTCGCAGTTCAATAACGGCAGCGACGACAAGCCGCTGATGGATCTTATCCACGGTAAAAATACCGGCGGACGGGCGGTAATCCACCTGCAGCGCAAAACTAAAAATGCAGAGGTGAGTTGGTCGGCAGAGGGCAGTTCGCCGGTGGTGGACGTGCGCTTCGATCCGCGCAGCGAAACGGACACCAAAGTGTTCGTGAAGTTAGCGGGATGGACGCCAACTACCGCGGTGCTGATCAAGAGCACCGCCAAAGATCGCTTTTTGGCCGGGCGTTGCGCCCGCGTCGATGCCGTGATGGAAAAGGGCAGCCCTGACAGCGGCAGCCAGCAGGCACCGCAGCGTTTCAGCTTACACAACGGTAAAGCGGGCGTCGGCGGCAATGAGCAGGGCGATCTGCTGCTGGCGTCGCGTCCGCTGAACGCTAATCAGGTGGATACGCGCGAACCGAAAGGATTTGTTTCGGTGGTGATCAATGGTGAGCAGGTTGCTTTGCCCTATTTTGCCCTGAAAGGATAAAGCTCGACGGCGCGTTGCACACTACGTGCCGGAGACAGGGCACAGGCATCGGTGCCCTGTCTGTCAGTCACACACTTTTTGGGGCATTTACGTCCCGCGACGTTTTAACAGCGTTCATTTTGCCGGTTCAGGAAATGGCACAGTTGTAAAAATTACAAAAATTTATCTGGAGTTTTTATGAAGATTTTATTGGTGGGTAACCATACCTGTGGAAATCGTGGGGATGGCGCGATTTTACGTGGACTGATTGATTCCCTGCAGTCTGCACGAGAGGATTTGGATATCGATGTCATCAGCCGCTATCCAACCAGCTCCGGTTATTTACTGCAACAGCATATCCAGCAGGATTCGCTGTTCCTGCACAACAGCAAATCAGGCAAAGGCCTGGTAGGCAGCTTTAAGCGCAAAGTCGCTAACCGGCTCATGCCCGACATCATGATGGCGCATTTGGGCAAAGGGGGGCTGTACAAATCGTTTTCGGTGCCACCGCATCTGGCCGCCTTTACCCAAAGCCTGGCGCAGTATGACGCCATTATTCAGGTCGGCGGTTCGTTCTTCGTGGATCTCTACGGCGTGACCCAGTTTGATCATGCGCTGTGTGCGCTGATGGCAAAGAAACCGCTCCACATGATTGGTCACTCGGTAGGACCGTTTGAAAACCCGCGCGTCAACGCGCTGGCAAACTTTGTGTTCGATCGCGTAGACAGCCTGGTGCTGCGCGAAGAGGTGAGTCTTGACCGCCTCAAGCAGGATGGCGTCACCACCTCCCGCGTGAAAAAAGGCGTAGACACCGCATTTTTGGTGAAAGCGCGCAGCGTAGAGAACCCCAGCCACAACCTGCTGCACTGGCAAAACATTATTCGTGCGCGCAAAACCATCGCCATCACCGTGCGTGAGCTGGCGCCGTTCGACAAGCGCCTGGGCGTGACGCAAAAAGAGTACGAAGCGGCGTTTGGTCGCGTGATCAACGCCATGATTGCCGAGGGCTATCAGGTGGTGGCGTTTTCAACCTGTACCGGCATCGACAGCTACGCGAAAGACGATCGCATGGTGGCACTGACGCTGCGCGACCACGTTGAACAGCCTGAGCACTATCACGTGATTATGGATGAGTTCAACGATCTGGAATTGGGCATTCTGCTGAGTGAATGTCATCTCACCATCGGGACGCGTTTGCACTCCGCGATTATCTCAATGAACTTCGGCACCCCAGCCGTGGCGATCAACTATGAGCATAAGTCGCTGGGCGTGATGAAGCAGCTTGGCCTGCCGCAAATGGCGACCGACGTGAAAAGCCTGATGGACGGCTCGCTGATCGACAAAGTGCACACCGTGCTGGCCGATTACGACAGCGTGAAGCACAAAGTGGACACTGCGGTAGCGCAGGAGCGTGAGATTGGTAACCGCATTACGGCAGAAATTCTCAACGTGCTGGGGTAAGTCATGAAGCTAACCTTTTTCACCATGCGTTTTCCCGTTGCCTCCGAGACGTTTGTGCTCAATCAGGTAACGCACTTTATTGACGCTGGCTATGAGGTGGAGATCATTTCGGTTTTTCCTGGCGATATGATCAATCGCCACGCGGCATTCGATGAGTATGATTTGGCGGCCCGCACCCATTACCTGCTGCCGGAAGAGAAAGTATCGAATCTCGATAAGCTCACGCAGCGTATCGGGTTGATGCTGCCGAAAATCGGCAAGCGCTCGCTGCTAAAGTCGCTCAACGTCGGACGCTACGGCGCGCAGGCGAAAAAGCTGCTGCTGCCGGCGATTGTCGCGAACGCCAAACAGACCTTCACCGCAGACGTCTTTCTGGTGCACTTCGGTTATGCGGGGGCGTTAGCGAATAAACTGCGCGAACTTGGGGTGTTGAAAGGGAAGCAGGCCACCGTGTTCCACGGCGCGGATATTTCGCGCCGCCACATTTTGGAAGAACATAAACTCGATTACCTCAATCTGTTTAAGCAGAGCGAATTGATGTTGCCGATCAGCCATTTGTGGGAAAACAAACTGATCGAGATGGGCTGTCCGCGTGAGAAGGTGCACGTGACGCGCATGGGCATTGAACCGGAGAAGTTTAACTTTACGCCTCGCAAGGCCTTCCATCAGCCGCTGCGTATTGTCTCTGTGGCGCGTTTGACAGAAAAGAAAGGGTTGGATGTGGCGGTAAAAGCCAGTGAAATCCTGCGCGACAAAGGTGGTGAATTCCAATTTACCATTATCGGTAATGGCGAGCAGGACGGCATGATGCGTGAGCACATTGCGCGCGCCGGACTGGAATCTTGCGTGTCGATGCCGGGCTTCAAGCCGCAGGAGGAGATTCGTCAGGCGTTGAATGAGGCGGATATCTTTTTGCTGCCATCGAAAACCGCCGCCGATGGCGATATGGAAGGCATTCCGGTGGCGCTGATGGAAGCGATGGCCGTGGGGCTGCCAGTGGTATCCACCTACCACAGCGGGATTCCGGAGCTGATTCAAAACAACGTCAGCGGCTGGCTGGTGTCGGAGAACGACCCCGAGGCGTTGGCAGAGACGCTGCTGCGCCTGTCGCGCGGGGAAGTTGACGTCGCACCGGTGGTGGCCGCGGCGCGCGAAAAAGTGGAAACCGAATTTAATCAGCACATTGCTTACGGTGACCTGGCTAACGTTTTGGAGCGCATGGTGTGAGTGGATTAAAAAAACAGGCGGTCTGGCTGTTTGGCAGTACCTGCTTTGCGGCGCTGCTGCAGGTGCTGCAACTCAGCGTGCTGGCACGCAAGCTGGAAGCGCATGAGTTGGGCTTGCTGGCGATTATCAACGCCATTCTGGCGGTGGCAACCGTGCTGCAGGATATGGGGATGAGCAGCTATATCGTCCACCGTCAGGACATTAACCGCCGTGAGCAAAGTACTATCTACTGGGTTAACGTGTCGCTCAGCCTGTGTACGGGCGTCATTATGCTGGCGATCGCCTGGCCGGTGGCGTGGTTTTATCATCTGCCGGAGCTGACCGGGCTGATCATGCTGACCAGCCTGAACTTTTTGGTGCTGGGGCATCTTTCGCAGTATCAAGCGCACTTTATTAAAACCAAGCGTATGGTGCTGCTGGCCAAAATTGAGATGGCAACCAAGCTGTTTGCGTTTGCGTGTACCGTGCTGATGCTCTATTTCACCTCGTTAACGGTGGCAGCCGCGATTCTCGGCCTGTTTATCAACGCGTTCACGCGCATTCTCTGCATGATCTATTTCGGCGAAAAGTCCTGGCGGCCAACGTGGGAATTTGATGGAAAAACCTTCGCTAGCGCGGTACGTTACGGTATTTATCAGCTTGGTTCGCAGACGATAAACCAGCTCCGCACCCAAGCGGATGCGCTGATTGTGGGCAAAGTGATGGGCGCCGAGATGCTGGGCGTGTACTCGCTGGCCAAAGAGTTGATCTTGCAGCCGCTGAAGCTGGTCTCACCCGTGATCAATCGCCTGGCGCTGCCGCGCTTTGCGGAACAGCAGCATAACCCTGAGCAGCTGCAAAAGCTGTTCCTGAAGGGCACGCTGCTTATCATGCTGTTCAGTAGCGCAATGTATTTGGCTATCGGTATTCTGTCTCCGGTGATTGTGCGTGTGCTGTACGGTGCCTCGCATGAGCAGGTTTATCACCTGATTCCGCTGATGCTGCTGTTTGGCATGCTGCGCCCGATGGGCGGGCTCACCGGTGCCATCTCGCAGGCCAACGGGCGCACTAATGTGGAGTTTTACTGGAACGTGGTGGCCAGCCTGGTGGTGATTGTGGTGCTCGCCACCACCTTCATCTGGCCGAATGTCCTCTACGTGGCGCTGACGCTGTCGATTTCCCAGGTGCTGATTTCCGCCTTTGCGCATCCGTTCTTCATTAAGCCGGTGATCGGCATCCGCTTCATGCCTTACGCGCGTCAGTGGGTTTCGGTGTCCGTGGTGTTTGTCGGGCTGATGCTGCTGGTGAATCACTTTAATCTGTTTATCATGCCGGAGTGGTTTGCCGGCTGGTTGTAATGCCTTCCTAAGCGGCCTGCGGGCCGCTTTTGCTTTTCCCTGCCGGAATCCCATCACAACAACCTTATTCCCTGCCTCTTTTCTAAAAAAAAGTGGACTCAGTCCCGCTGGTCCAGTCGGCGCATCGGCGTCCATTTTTCAGCGATTTAGCGGAGAAATTTCACTTAGCGCCGTGGCTTTATAGTGCGAGAATTTCTGAATTTTTTACGCTGTGACAGAGAGTTAGTGTCGGTTTTTCAGATAAAGATTATACTTGCAACTTCGGCCGATCCGGCATAATCGACCCACGTATTCACTTCATGAAATGGACTAAATATGACCAAGCTTAAAGCAGTAATCCCGGTTGCGGGTCTCGGTATGCATATGCTCCCAGCGACAAAAGCAATACCGAAAGAGATGCTGCCTATCGTTGATAAGCCGATGATTCAATACATCGTTGACGAGTGCGTGGCGGCAGGCATCAAGGAGATTGTGCTGGTCACCCATGCTTCCAAAAATGCAGTGGAAAACCACTTTGACACCACTTACGAGCTGGAAGCGCTGCTTGAAGCGCGCGTCAAACGCCAGCTGTTGAGCGAAGTGCAGTCTATTTGTCCCCCGGGCGTGACCATCATGAACGTGCGTCAGGCCAACCCGCTGGGGCTGGGCCACTCGGTACTGTGCGCACGCCCGATGATCGGTGACAACCCGTTCGTGGTTGTGCTGCCAGACGTGCTGCTGGATGACTCCACCGCCGATCACCTGCGCTATAACCTGGCCGCTATGGTGGCGCGCTTTGAAGAAACCGGACGCAGCCAAGTGTTGGCTAAGCACATGCCGGGCGCCGATCTCTCTGAATATGGTGTGCTGACCACCGAGCAGCCGTTGGAAAATCCGGGCGACATGAGCACCATCACCGATTTCGTGGAAAAGCCGGATCAAAATCACGCGCTGAACTCAGACCTGACCGCGGTCGGACGCTACGTGCTGTCTGCGGATATCTGGGATGAGCTGGAAAAAACCGAGCCGGGTGCCTGGGGGCGTATTCAGCTGACCGACGCCATCGCCTCGCTGAGCAAGAAAAAGCCGGTGGACGCGCAGCTGATCACCGGAACCAGCTTTGACTGTGGCCGTAAAATGGGTTACATGCAGGCATTCGTGTCTTATGGCTTACGCAGCAATGCGCAGGGCCGTGAGTTCCGCGAATCCATTCAAAAAATTCTGGCGAAATAATATTTCGTGCCGCGCCCGCGGCGCGGTTTAAAGGAGTATACATGGCTATTTTGGTAACGGGCGGAGCCGGGTACATCGGTTCTCATACGGTGCTGGCGCTGCTTGAGCGCGGCGACGACGTTGTTGTCCTCGATAACCTTTGTAATGCGTCGCGCGAAGCTATCCGTCGTGTTGAGAAGCTGGCAGGAAAAAAAGCGGTGTTTATCGAAGGGGATATCCGCGATCGCGCCTGCCTGCGCGACCTGTTTGCTGCGAATGACATCAGTGCCGTGATTCACTTTGCCGCGCTGAAAGCGGTGGGAGAGTCAACCCGCATGCCGCTGGAATACTATGAAAACAACGTTGCGGGTACGGTCGTTCTGTTGGAAGAGATGCGCGCGGCGGGCGTCTGGAACTTCATTTTCAGCTCCTCGGCTACCGTTTACGGCGCCGATGCGCCCGTGCCGTATGTGGAAACCACACCGATTGGTGGCACCACTAGCCCTTATGGCACCTCTAAGCTGATGATCGAATTTGTCATGCGCGATTTCGCCAAAGCCGAGCCGAAATTCAAGGCGATTGCGCTGCGCTATTTCAACCCGGTTGGCGCGCACGAATCGGGTGAGATTGGAGAAGATCCCTCAGGCATCCCGAACAACCTGCTGCCGTACATCGCGCAGGTGGCCATTGGCCGTCTTGAAAAGCTGGGTGTGTTTGGCGGCGATTATGATACGCCGGACGGTACCTGCCTGCGTGATTACATCCATGTGGTTGACCTGGCAGAAGGGCATCTCAAAGCGCTGGATCATCTGGACAAGGTTGAGGGCTACACCGCCTTTAATTTGGGGGGCGGTAAAGGCTTCTCGGTGCTGGAAATGATTAAAGCATTCGAAAAAGCGTCCGGCAAGACCATTCCCTTCGAGATCAAACCACGCCGTGATGGCGACCTGCCAGCCTTCTGGGCGGATGCGACCCTCGCCAATCAGGCGCTGGACTGGCGCGTTACGCGCGGCATCGATGCCATGATGCGCGATACCTGGAACTGGCAGTCGAAGAACCCCAATGGCTTCAATTAACCTCAGCGCTTAATTAAGCGGCACAGTGAGGCGGGCAGCAGGCCCGCCTTTTTTATTGTCTTCTCCCGCCCGTGTTCTTTTCGTCACTTTCTGATTGCAGCCATCAGGCGCAAGGTGAACGATATCCCCGTGCACTTACGCACAATTGGTTAATAATTGAACCATCACTTAAAGGTATAGGCCATTTTGTTCGTGTTCATTAAACCGCAGTGGTAAAATTCCTGATCTGAAATAATCCATCCTTTTTAATTGATTTTACAGAATTACAGAGTTTCATACATATAGTGCAGCGCTCTGGGAAAACGCACTATGCTTAGGGACCGTTTTTTACCTATCAGCACGCTGGGAGCTGCAACCCAAGGGCGGTAGCATTGTCTATTGTCAGTCGATATTTACTTAAGCGGGTCGGGATGGCTCGACCGCAATGTCAGGAATAGCCCAACGTCATGAAGATTTTAATTACTGGTGGTGCAGGTTTTATCGGTTCGGCTGTGGTTCGTCATGTGATCCAGAACACCCAAGATGAAGTGATCAACCTGGATAAACTGACTTATGCGGGCAACCTGGAATCGCTGAAAATGGTTAGCGATAATCCGCGTTACACGTTCTGCCATGCTGATATCTGTGACGGTATCGCGGTTGCGAAAGCGCTCGATGAACATCAGCCGGATGTGATTATGCACCTTGCGGCGGAGAGCCATGTCGACCGCTCCATCACCGGGCCCGCCGAGTTCGTGCAAACCAACGTGGTTGGCACATACGCGCTGCTGGAAGCCAGCCGCCAGTATTGGATGAATCTGCCCGAAGCGCGCAAAAGTGCGTTCCGCTTCCACCACATTTCTACCGATGAGGTTTACGGCGATTTGCCGCACCCTGACGAGATGACCGGTGAGCTGCCGTTGTTCACCGAATCCACGCCTTATGCACCAAGCAGCCCTTACTCGTCTACCAAAGCCGCCAGCGATCATCTGGTGCGGGCTTGGGGCCGGACTTATGGCCTGCCTGTTGTCGTGACAAATTGCTCAAACAACTACGGTCCTTTCCACTTCCCGGAAAAACTGATTCCGCTGATCATTAGCAACGCCCTCGAAGGCAAGCCGCTGCCGATTTATGGTAAAGGCGACCAGATTCGCGACTGGCTTTACGTCGAAGATCACGCACGTGCGCTTTATCTTGTGGCCACCCAAGCAAAAACCGGCACCACCTATAACATCGGTGGACATAACGAGAAGCAAAACCTGGAAGTGGTGCACAAAGTGTGTGAGCTGCTGGATGAACTGCGTCCAAAAGACACCCCTTATGCGCAGCAAATTACCTACGTGGCCGATCGTCCTGGCCACGATCGCCGCTATGCCATTGACGCCTCAAAAATTGAGCGCGAACTGGGGTGGAAACCACAGGAAAGCTTTGAAACCGGCCTGCGTAAAACCGTGCAGTGGTATTTGGATAATCAGGAGTGGGTCGAGCACGTGAAAAGCGGTGCCTATCAGAACTGGATCGAACAAAACTACGAGAAGCGTAGCTAATGAAAATTCTGCTGTTGGGTAAAAACGGGCAGGTCGGCTGGGAACTGCAGCGTGCACTGGCGCCGTTAGGCGAAGTGATCGCGCTGGATCGCCATTCAAAAACGCATTGTGGCGATCTCAGCAATCCGGAGGGGATCGCGAAAACCGTGCGCGATACCCAGCCTGACGTGATTGTGAATGCCGCGGCGTATACGGCGGTGGATAAAGCCGAAAGCGACAGTGAGAATGCCGCGTTAATCAACGTAACGAGCGTGGACGCGCTGGCGCGCGCGGCACACAGCGTCAATGCGCTGTTAGTGCATTACTCTACGGATTACGTGTTCGATGGCAGCGGCGACCGCCCCTGGAAAGAAGACGACGCCACGGCACCGCTGAACGCCTACGGCAAAACCAAACTGCAAGGTGAAGAGGCCATTGTTGCCAATACCGCTAACTTCTTGATTTTGCGTACCAGTTGGGTTTATGCGGCCAAAGGCAATAATTTTGCGAAAACCATGATTCGTTTGGCACAGGAGCGCGAAACGCTCTCTGTGATCAACGACCAATTTGGAGCGCCCACCGGCGCCGAGCTCATTGCCGACAGTACCGTTCACGCGATTAAAGCGACATTGAGCCAGCCTGAAAAAGCGGGTATTTACCACCTGATTGCCTCAGGGGAAACGACATGGCATGCCTACGCGTCGTTGGTGATCGATTACGTGCGGCAAAAAGGGATTCCGCTAAAGGTATCGGCGATCAACACGGTGGAAACCGCCGCGTTTCCCACGCCGGCTAAGCGCCCGCACAACTCGCGACTTAACACAGAAAAATTTACGACTGCATTTGACCTGACGCTACCAGAGTGGCAGCAAGGCGTGGTTCGTATGCTGGATGAACTCTACAGCTGAGCGGTGCTCGCTTGGAAACTGAATAGATAAAGGAAATAGCGATGAAAAGTAAAAAAGGAATCATTCTTGCAGGTGGCTCAGGCACGCGCCTCTACCCGGTGACCATGGCGGTGAGTAAGCAGCTTCTGCCTATTTATGACAAGCCAATGATCTACTATCCGCTGAGCACCCTGATGCTGGCCGGTATTCGTGAGATCCTGATTATCAGTACGCCGCAGGATACGCCACGTTTTGAAAGTCTGCTGGGTGACGGTTCGCAGTGGGGCTTGTCGATTCAATATAAAGTGCAGGAGAGTCCGGACGGGCTGGCGCAGGCATTTATCCTCGGTGAAGAGTTTGTGGGCAACGATAACTGCGCATTGATCTTAGGCGACAACATTTTTTACGGTCACGATCTGCATAAACAGCTGGAAGAAGCCTCGGATAAACCGAGCGGGGCAACCGTATTCGCCTATCATGTTCACGATCCAGAGCGTTACGGCGTTGTGGAGTTCGACAGCAGCGGCAAAGCCATTTCACTGGTTGAAAAGCCAACCGAGCCGAAAAGTAATTATGCGGTCACCGGCCTCTATTTCTACGACAACAGCGTGGTAGAAATGGCAAAAAATCTCAAACCCTCTCCGCGCGGCGAGCTGGAAATCACCGACATTAATAACCTCTATCTGGAGAAGGGTGAGCTGTCCGTTTCAATCATGGGCCGCGGCCACGCCTGGCTCGATACCGGCACGCATCAGAGCCTCAACGAGGCAAATAACTTTATCCAGACGATTGAAACCCGTCAGGGCCTGAAAGTGGCCTGCCCGGAAGAGATTGCCTATCGTATGGGCTTTATTGACGCGGAAAAGCTCAAAGAGCTGGCGCAGCCGTTGTTGAAAAATGATTACGGTAAATATCTGATGGCGCTTTATAACGGAAAAATTTGATGAAGATTATTGAAACCGAGATTCCAGACGTCAAAATCATTGAGCCGAAAGTGTTTGGCGACGAAAGGGGCTTTTTCCTCGAGACGTTTCAGAAAGAACGTTACCTGGAAGTGCTGAATATCGAGGGTGATTTCGTACAGGACAATCACTCGCGCTCTGCCAAAGGCGTACTGCGTGGTCTGCATTTCCAGCGTGATAATCCGCAAGGTAAGCTTGTTCGCGTAGTAAGAGGGGAAGTCTTCGATGTTGCGGTAGATATTCGTCCTGAATCGCCAACCTTTAAACAGTGGGTTGGCGTGATCTTATCAGAAGAAAACAAAACCCAATTCTGGATCCCGCCTGGATTGGCGCACGGCTTCGTAGTGCTATCAGACTTTGCGGATTTTGAATATAAATGTACCAATTACTACGATCCAAGCAGTGAAGGTTGTTTATTGTGGAACGATCCTGAGGTTGGCATTAAATGGCCTGTTGAATCACCCCTGTTATCCGTTAAAGATCAGCAGGGTAAGAAACTTTCTCAGCTCGTTTAGTCTTGACTTTAACCGCCTTAAATATATTCGCTATTCATAAGCATAGATTTAGGGCGCAAGTAGCCGTTACATTAATGGATTCATTATGAACCCGCACTCAGTAAAATCTACATCGATTATCGTTTTGTTAAGAAGTATCATTGCAAACCGACATTTAATTTATCAGATGACAAAGCGCGAGATTACAGGGCGATATCGTGGCTCATTTATGGGAGTACTGTGGTCTTTTATTAATCCTATTCTAATGTTAACGGTTTACACATTTGTTTTTTCGGTAGTATTTAAAGCACGCTGGGGAACCGGTGCAGTAAGCGAGTCGAAGTCGGATTTCGCCATAATTTTATTTGTAGGGTTAATAGTTCATACGTTGTTTGCTGAAACGCTAATGCGCGCACCAACGCTAATCTTAGGGAATGTGAACTATGTTAAGAAAGTCATATTTCCGCTCGAAATACTATCGGTAACAAGCATTGCTTCAGTTTTATTTCACTCTGTAATCAGTTTGATTGTTTTATTGAGCGCGTTTTTTATTTTTAATGGCTTTATTCATTGGACAGTAATTTTTATCCCGCTGGTGTTCTTCCCTTTAATAATAGTTTCTGTCGGACTGTCATGGTTTCTTTCTTCACTTGGCGTGTTCATCCGGGATGTAGGACAAACCATAGCGATTCTCACTATGATCTTAATGTTTCTTTCGCCAATATTTTATCCAGTCAGTGCGCTGCCTGAAAAATTTCAGCATGTGATTATGCTAAATCCGCTAACATTCATTATTGAGCAGTCAAGAAATGTTATTATCTGGGGAAAACTGCCTGATTTTATAGGTTTAGCACTCTACTCAATTGCTGCCCTGTGTTTAATGTGGCTATGTTTCTTTTGGTTCCAGAAAACAAGAAAGGGCTTTGCCGATGTCCTTTAAAGATAATGCAATAGAAGTTAGTGGCGTCAGTAAGTGTTTTAAAGTATACGAAAATCCGACGCAAAGACTTAAACAATTTCTTTTCCCGCGTATCGATAATGCCTTGGGCCGAGAAGCGCGTATCTACCATAATGATTTCTGGGCATTACGCGATATTTCCTTCGAGCTGCCTCGTGGTCAAACCATGGGGATAGTGGGACGAAACGGTTCAGGTAAATCTACATTACTCCAAATTATTGCGGGCACATTAAGCCCAAGCAGTGGTGAGATCAATGTCAGTGGAAGAGTCGCGGCACTGCTCGAACTGGGCGCGGGTTTTAACAATGATTTTACGGGCAGAGAAAACGTTTACCTTAATGCATCTTTGCTAGGGCTGACAAAAGAAGAAACTGACAACAAACTTGATGATATTCTCTCATTTGCAGATATTGGCCACTTCATTGACTCCCCAGTAAGGGCTTATTCAAGCGGAATGCTGGTTCGCTTGGCATTCGCCGTGCAGGCCCAAATCGATCCAGAAATCCTCATTGTTGATGAAGCACTTGCTGTCGGTGATGCAAAATTCCAAGCCAAATGTTTTGCTCGACTTAAAAAATTGAAAGAGAATGGCGCTTCAATTTTATTTGTATCTCATGCGACGGAACAAATCGTTACGCATTGTGATAGCGCTATTTTACTTAATAGCGGAGTCGCACAGGCGATTGGAAAGCCAAAAGATATTGTAAATCAATATCTAGACATTCTATTTGGTAAGAAAAGTGGAAACAATGCTGAAAGAAAAATCGTTGACACACAAATAGAAGAAGCGTCTAAAGGCGAGTTAGAACGTCTAGATCGAGAAATCCAAAGTAAAGCTGAGACGAGCAGATACAGTAAATTACTCGGCGGAAAATTCGAGGAAAGACCAAACTACAGTCCAAATGAATATCGTTGGGGCGATGAAGCCGCATTAATCAAAGATTTTTACATTGAACAGGGCGAGAGAGCGTATCCCTCAACGCTTGAACCCAATCAAGAATTTAATATAGCGTTTAGAATTAAGTTTATTAGTAAAGTATTCCGTCCAATTTTTGGTTTTGCAATTAAAACAAAAGATGGCGTGACAATTTACAATACAAACTCAGAATGGCAATCAGTTGAGATCACCGACGAAGGGAAAGAAGGTTCCGAGTTAATTATATCATTCAAAGTTGATAATATATTATTCGAAGGCGACTACTTTATATCAGTGGGTGTTGCTAGCAGTAATACCCTTGGTGAAATTATCCCTCACGATCGTCGTTATGACTCAATTCATATTACAACAGGACCTGTTGCAAAATTCACAGGGCTGGCTGATCTAAATGCGAGAATAAAAGTTGAATACTAACATTAAAAATATTTTAGAAGAATCGGGCTTCCATCTTAATAATGAAATAGGGATTTGGCACCCAGAAAAAATTGAAGAGTTCGCCTATAACGATGGTGATGATGCCGAAAATTATATTCTTAATGTTCTAAAAGAAGCTTCTGATTTAAGCGTTGATTCCGATGAGTTAACGACAAAAATGATCGACTGGCCTTCGACTTATCATCTCAGTCCGCGACGCTCAAATCTGTTACGTCCTTTTGAAAATATCTTTGAAAATAAAAGAATCTTGGAGATTGGATGTGGTTGCGGTGCAATAACGCGTTTCCTGGGAGAAGCAGGGGCCCACGTTGTCTCAGTTGAAGGCAGTTTCCGTCGGGCACAAATTGCACGCACCCGGTGTCGCGATCTTAAAAACGTAGAGATTATCTGTAATCCAGCAGATAAGCTTCCTGATTTAGGCAAGTTCGACTTTGTGCTATTAATCGGCGTGCTTGAGTACGCTCGCGTTTTTGTCGGCCCTAAAGGCGAAGAGACGCTGCTTGCTGAGTGCCATGAACGCCTGGATGAAGATGGGAAGTTATTTGTAGCGATAGAGAACAAACTTGGTATCAAATACTTTGCTGGCGCACATGAAGATCATGTAAACCAGCCAATGTTCGGAATAAATAATTCTTATACCGACACGAGTGTGGTGACTTTTGGGCGTAATGAACTAAAGACGCTACTGAATTCTCAAGGATTTAACCATCTTGAAGAGTATTTACCGCTCCCTGACTATAAGCTTCCGACATCGGTAGTTACGCCTTTAGGATGGCGTGAACATGCGTCTGATCTCTGTCAACTTGCCGTTGAAAGTATCCATAAAGATCCACAGCTTGGATTTGAACATATTTTCTCTGCCGAACAGGGTATGCGCAACGTTTGGAATAACAATCTTGCCGCTGATTTAGCGAATTCATTTTTGATGGTTGCAGCAAAAACGCCGTTTGACTATGGTTCAGAAAATATTGCAGCTATTCACTATTCAGATGATAGATTATCAGGTTTGCGTAAGGTCACTGAGTTTCATCATTTCAATGACGACGATTTAAAAGTTAAAGTTACGAATAAAACGCTTGAAAAGGGTGAAAATGAAGGACAGATGGCCCACTTTAGTGAGTTTTTTAGAGGGGATTCTCTGTGGTTCGAATTACTACATGCCCTAAATAAACCTGATTGGCAGATCTCTTATATCTCCGAATGGGCAAACAAGTGGCTTTCTAAATTACTCGTGAAAGCTGGGGAAGTAAATGAGTATACTAAAGATACCATTTTCCCCGATTCGTATCAGGATGCGCTTCCATTTAATATTGTGACTGCGCCGAAAGGTGAGTCCAAAATTTTTGATCTGGAATGGGAGACGGATAAGCCTACTCTTGGCTATGTTGTATTCCGTGGTATTTATCATTCACTGTTAAGAATGACTTCAGTAAGCCATAGCGTAAATTGTCCAACTTCGAATATTGCAGATCTGACTTTTATTATTTTGAATGAAATGCATTTACAAGTTGATAGAGCTCATCTTGATTTATATTTGAAGAAAGAAGCCAAGTTCCTTGCTAAAGTGCAATTATCAGATGAGGTAAAACTATATAATGATCTAAAATCATTGCCGTTGGTTATTCGTGCCAAAAAGCTTATTAATGTCAATGTATTTGAAACCGCACAAGCAGAATATGAAGCGGAAAAAGAAGCGCTCAACAATAATTTGGAAGCATTAAAGATTAAAATGAAAAATTTAGACAATGGACAGTCTGAAAATAGTGATTTGATGAATCAGATTCATCATCTCAATGAGAGGTTAAAGGAGCTTGAGAGAGTTAATAAATTAATTCTTGGTGAAAATATTCAATTACAGAATAAGTTAAACAACTATCATTCTGATATTCAGGATATTTTAAGTTCTGTAAGCTGGAGAATTACATCCCCAGTGCGCATTATCAGTCGCCACCTTCCTGAGCGAATTAGAGTAGCGCTGAGAAGATTTTTTACGCTAGGTTTTAAATCACTACAAATTGTTAAAATAAAATCCGTCTCGGTTCTAAGAAAAGTGAAACGACATGCGGATAATAATGGCTCAGTGAACACAGCTAAAAAAGCATTGCGTCACATCGCAAAAAAAACCTATCAACGCATGCCTGCTAAATATCAGCTTAAAGCGCTTGCCATTGCGATGAGGATTTATCCAAAAGGATTTAGAAATCACCCTCATTTTAATGCGATGTCGACACATGCTCCAGTTTCAGGAAATACATGTGAGAATGCATTTATAAATTATGATGCCCAAAAGGGTTATGTTTTCTCCGCAGTACCTGACGAATATGTATATATTCCTCCTAATAAACCTTTTTACTTCGACGAGACAGTTTCAAAGCTAGCTGTAAAGCCGAAAATTTCAATAGTCGTGCCGATATATAACACTCCAGCTGAGCTTTTTGAATTTATGCTCTCATCGGTGAATAAACAGTGGTATACGAATTGGGAGTTGTTACTGGTTAACGATGCCAGCCCCCAACCAGAAATTAAACCACTGCTTCATCGTGCAGCGCAGAATGATAAACGAATAAGAGTTGTGCATCTCCAGGAAAATAAAGGCATTGCCGGAGCAACAAATGTTGCGATTGATAATGCTACTGGAGAATACATTGTTTTCTTGGATCACGATGATGAGTTAACCCCGGACTGCCTTTTCGAAATTGTGAAATGTATTAACCTTGAATCGCCTGACTTTATTTATAGCGATGAGGATAAGCTCACACCAGAAGGCAATTTCACCCAACCTCATTTCAAACCCGATTGGTCCCCTGACACCATGATGAGTACGATGTATACTTGTCACGTATCTTGTGTCAAGACTCAACTCGCTCGTGAGATAGGTGGACTCCGATCTGAATTTGACGGATGCCAGGATTGGGATTTTGTCCTGCGCGTTTCTGAGAAAACAGATAAAATTAGCCATATATCAAAAGTACTGTATCACTGGCGCATTATACCAGCTTCAATTGCATCAGATATTACGGCTAAGCCTTACGTTCTTGCAGCGTCCAAAGCAGTACGTGAGCAAGCCTTAGAACGTCGTGGATGCACCGGAATTGTTGAAGAGTTGCCTAACTACCACGGTTATTTCCGTGTAAATTATAAGCCTGTAAATGATCCTCTGGTCTCGATTATCATTCCTACCAGAGATAATCACGATGTATTGAATAGCTGTGTGAACTCAATATTGAATCACACGCTGTATCAGAAGTATGAAATTATCATCGTTGATAATGGTTCAGTTAATGAAAAAACTGTTGCACTTCTGCAGAGTCTCAATGCACATGATAAAATCACCGTTATTAGACATGATATACCTTTCAACTTCTCAGAGTTAAATAATTACGGTGTAAAAAATGCAGCCGGTGAAGTTCTCCTCTTCCTGAATGATGATACGGAAGTCGTGCATGATGATTGGCTCGAACGTATGGTCGGTTTTGCTCAGCTACCGCATGTAGGTGCAGTGGGCGCTAAACTGCTTTATGGCGATAGAAAAACGATTCAGCATTCTGGCGTGCTGAATTTACGTAATGGTCCTAGCCATGCATTTCTGCGTCAACATAAAGATTATCCAGGCTATTTCTTACGTAATCAGGTCGAGTACAATTGGCTTATCGTAACGGGTGCCTGCATGATGATTGAACGTAAAAAATTCGAAGCCGTTTCCGGCTTTGATGAGTCATTCCCGGTCGCCTATAATGACGTTGATATTTGCATGTCGCTTAGCAAAGCAGGGTATCACAACATCATGTGTCAAGCCGTTACGCTAATTCATCATGAATCCATTTCACGTGGTGTAGACCATATCGATGAAACTAAAGCGCTACGTCTCAAAGGCGAATTAAATAGATTGAATATTAAACATTCTTACTACTATCAATTTGACCCATATTTCAATCGCAACCTGGCGCCTAATGGATATAACTTCGAGATCATGAAATAATGGACAATTCTAGCATGAACGCTTTGATCGAAACGCTTGGTAACGAACAAGAAGTTTATAAACTTGAGTTTTTGGCTGAAAACGCTCAGGTTATCTCTTTTGATTTCTTTGATACCTTATATACTCGCCCTTTAGAAAATCCTGAAGATGCTTTTGATCTGATTGGGTACAAATTCGATTTCCCTAATTTCAGACAATTACGCCGTAAAGCTCAAACTGAAGCTTTTAAGGAAATGATTAAGAACGGGCGTAAAGAAATTACATTAGATAACATATATGACAATTTCGTTGAAGCAGGTGAGCTAAGAGCCGTCTTACAGCAAGCAGAAATTGATATTGAGCTAAACTTAGTCGAGCCTAACCCACCTATGCTTGCGTTCTTCAATGAAATGATTAATCAGGGTAAACACGTTGTGATTACCTCTGATATGTATTTTGGCGAAGATTTCTTTAAGCGTGCACTTGATAAATTTAATGTTAAACAAGTGCCGCTCTACATCTCTGCGGATCAAAACGCTACAAAAAGAGATTCTGGTGAAATTTTTCTGAAAATTATCTCAGATTTCAAGGTTGATCCTCAGAATATACTGCATATTGGTGACAATCAAACTGCAGATGTTATCCGTCCTTCTGAAAAAGGCCTTTCTACATGGCATTACAATCCATTACATCTGCAGAATAAATCAAAAGACCATTCGCTGATACACTCCATCGCGAATGGATTATATCGCTCGCGTTCTGATAATCGCGTTGCTGCGGGGACGTTCAGTGAGTTAGGTTATAAATATCAGGCACCCGCTACATGGGGTTTTCTAAAGTGGATACAGCAACAATGTATTCATGATAAAGTCACTAAACTGCTTTTTGTCTCACGAGATGGTTTTTCACTTGAAAAGCTCGCCAGTAAGTATCTCAAAAAAGAACTGCCTGATTTTCATTATTTTCTTGGATCGCGAATTGCTTTTAGTTTAGCTGTTATTACTGAGGAAAACTTCACGAACCATATTCCTTTCCTGTTATCAGGTTCTGATGGCTTGTCACCAGGTGAACTGTTAGAGCGAATCGGCGTAGAACCGCCAAGCGAAGAGGTTATGAACGGGCTGGGTATTCCTTGCGATACAATAATTTCGCACAGTAATGTCGAGTTAGTGAGAAAGTTCATTGTCGGTTATCGCACTGAAATACTCAAAGTTTGTCAGCAAACGCGTCGTGGCCTCTTTATGTATTTGACTGGCATGGGTATAAAACCCGGCGATAGACTTGCGATGGTTGATGTGGGCTGGAGCGGTACCACTCAAGAAGCATTTGTAAATGCTGTCAGTACATTTATGGATGTTGACATCATTGGGTATTATTTCTGTTTAGCAAATACGCCAGAAAAACAACGTCGCGATGCTACGTTAAATATGAAAGCATTAATAAGCAATCAATCTGCTGGGCAACATACCGTAGACAAGATTTATGAAAATCGCATTGTGGCTGAACTTTTCTTCTCTGCACCGCACGCGACTGTAATTGGCTATTTGCCTAATAAAAGTAGCGTCCTTCCAATAGAGGACGAAGGGCGTGCGAAGGCCGCTAACCATGATAATATTATCAGTAGCCTTAATGAAGGAATGGATGTTTTCGTCAACGATTTCCTTGCTTTTAAAGAGCGCATTGGGATTAAATTTTCCCCGATGCAACTCGCACAATCCTTAGTGGACTTAGTAGCGAAAGAGGAATGGCGTAATCAGCCACTCTTCCATGAAGTTGAAAACTTTGATTCATGGGCAAGCTCACGTAACCAAACCATTAAATTTACCGACTATTCAAAGTCATAGTTGTGCCTATGCGTAATCATGAAGAATCATCTGTAGCCATTTTACTGTGCACGTATAATGGCGGCCAATTTATTGATCAGCAATTATCATCTTATCTTGCACAGACACATAAAAACTGGTCTTTATGGGTATCTGATGATCATTCAGATGACGATACTGCTAATAAACTTCATTTGTTTTCCGAAAATAATACTAATCCGGTTAACATTTTGAAAGGGCCTAAGAGTGGCGTGTGCAAGAACTTTATGTCACTCATTAATAATAATAATATTCATGAAAAGTATTACGCTTTTTCAGACCAAGATGACGTTTGGCCAAATCATAAATTACAAGCCGCTGTGGAATGGCTTGATAGTGTGGGCGATGCTGTTCCTGCGTTATACTGTAGTCGAACTCAATTGATTGATGTTGCAGGAAAACCTATTGGGTTTTCTCCAAGATATTCTAAACCTCCGTCGTTCCAGAATGCGTTGCTTCAAAATATTGCCAGCGGAAATAGCATGGTTTTCAATAATAAAGCTCGCGATTTATTAAGGCGTATAAGTGATGCGTCAATGGTGATTCATGACTGGGCGTTATATCTTGCTGTCACGGGCGTAGGTGGGAAGGTTTACTATGATCCTTCCCCCTCTGTTTTATATCGGCAGCATGATAATAACCTTATTGGTAATGGTATGTCATTTATGACACGCCTTACTAATTACATTCATGCTCATCAGCGACGTAAAATGATTTGGAATGATACGAATATCGCTATGATGAAAGAAATCGAAACGTTAATGACTGATGAAAATCGAAAAACGCTTTGCGAATTTTCATCAATTAGAGATCGTTCGTTAATAGAACGTCTTTGTCTACTTAAAAAGTCTGGTGTCTATCATCAACAATGGGTAGGAACGTTAACCACTTTATCTCATACAATATTCAATCGTATGTAATTATTTGGTGATGCAGTGAAAATTATTGCTTCTTTGGTTCTATATCGTCATCAACTTTCCGATATAGACAAAACCCTTACTTCGCTCCTAAATGAAAACTGCATCGATAAAGTTTGCATTGTTGACAATGGAAACCATTGTGACTGGTTGAAAGAACTTACTCATCCTAAAATTGAAATCATACCGTTAGTCATAAATCGTGGTTTTGGTAGCGGTCATAATGCAGTTTTTGATCGATACGGACAACGTTGTGAATACGTTCTGATTTGTAACCCTGATATCTCGTTTTTAAACGGGCAAGTCGATGAGCTGTATAACTATTGTCGCGAGCGTCAAAGCGGATTGGCCATACCAAAAGTCATTTATCCTGATGGTAGCTTACAACATGGCTGTAAACTTCTGCCTAACCCTTGGCAATTGTTTATGCGCCGCTTCGGCGCTTCGCTTTCGCAAAACATGAATCGGGACTACGAACTGCATCACGCAGACTATAATCGTCCCTTCTTCGCACCGTCGCTCTCGGGCTGCTTTATGCTCATTAGCAGTGATGCGCTTGACACTATTGGCGGTTTTGATGAGCGCTATTTTCTGTATATGGAAGATGTGGATTTAAGTCGTCGCGTGTGTAGCGCTAACTTACCTGTTGAATATTGCCCCTCTTCAACGGTCGTGCATGAGTCCCAGCGGCGTTCGTACCGTGATATTAAATTCCTTCTTTATCATATAACGTCAGCTATCCAATATTTTAATAAGTGGGGATGGCTGGTTGATAAAGAACGAGAAAAGCTTAATTCATGCTGCTTATCCGCGCTTCCTAAGAAGTAATATAATTAATTTTTAAATCTTAAATAAATTGCGTTTGCTCACCAATCACCCTGACTGATAATTTCGGATTTTATTGGGATGATTAGCATCATTGGTGATGTACAATAGCGAAGTCATTGGTAATGTTACGGAATTGCCCTTTATACGGCTAAAGCCATTAAAGCTTTTATACCCAGACAGGAGTAAAAAATGTCCAAGCAACAAATCGGCGTTGTAGGTATGGCAGTGATGGGCCGCAATTTGGCTCTTAACATTGAGAGCCGCGGTTACACTGTTTCTATCTTCAACCGTTCTCGCGAAAAGACCGACGAAGTCATCGCAGAGAATCCCGGCAAGAAATTGGCGCCTTTTTATACGGTTGAAGAGTTTGTTGAATCACTGGAAAAGCCGCGCCGTATTCTGCTGATGGTGCAGGCGGGCGAGGCCACTGACAAAACGATTGCTTCACTGACGCCGCATCTCGATAAGGGCGATATCCTGATCGACGGCGGTAACACCTTCTACAAAGACACTATTCGTCGTAATAAAGAGTTGTCTGATCAAGGCTTTAACTTTATCGGCACCGGCGTGTCCGGTGGGGAAGAGGGCGCGCTGAAAGGGCCTTCTATCATGCCTGGCGGTCAGAAAGAAGCGTACGAACTGGTTGCGCCGATTCTGGATAAAATTGCTGCTCGCGCGGAAGACGGTGAAGCCTGTGTGGCCTACATTGGTCCAAACGGTGCTGGCCACTATGTCAAAATGGTGCACAACGGCATCGAATACGGTGATATGCAGCTGATCGCGGAAGCTTACGCGCTGCTGAAAGGCGCGCTGGGCCTGAACAACGAAGAGCTGGCTGAGACGTTCACTGAGTGGAACAACGGCGAGCTGAGCAGCTACCTGATCGACATCACCAAAGATATCTTCACGAAGAAAGACGAAGACGGTAACTATCTGGTCGATGTCATTCTGGACGAAGCTGCCAATAAAGGCACGGGTAAGTGGACCAGCCAGAGCTCGCTGGACCTCGGCGAACCGCTCTCCCTGATCACCGAATCGGTATTTGCGCGCTACCTCTCCTCGCTGAAATCACAGCGTGTTGCAGCTTCTAAAGTGCTGAGCGGACCACAGGCACAAGCCTTCAGCGGCGATAAGGCGGAGTTCGTTGAGAAAGTGCGTCGTGCATTGTACCTCGGTAAGATCGTCTCTTACGCGCAGGGCTTCTCACAGCTGCGTGCCGCGTCAGAAGAGAATAACTGGGATCTGCATTACGGTGAAATCGCGAAGATCTTCCGCGCGGGCTGCATTATTCGCGCGCAGTTCCTGCAGAAAATCACCGATGCGTATGCTAAAGACGCGAACATCGCTAACCTGCTGCTGGACCCGTACTTCAAAAACATCGCAGACGAGTATCAGCAGGCGCTGCGTGACGTGGTCTCCTACGCGATTCAGAACGGTATCCCAACGCCAACCTTCTCGGCGGCCATTGCTTACTACGACAGCTACCGTTCAGAAGTGCTGCCGGCTAACCTGATTCAGGCGCAGCGCGACTACTTCGGTGCGCATACCTACAAGCGCATCGATAAAGACGGTGTGTTCCACACCGAGTGGCTGGACTAACAGCAAAAAGGCTTCCTTCGGGAAGCCTTTTTTTTACACCACTAACAACTCGCCTTCACGTCCCGCGTTTTCACCCGCCAGCCTTACTGCCAGCATGCCCGACGTGGCAAACTTGGTCAGATTTCGCGCATAGAGGACGCCGCCAAAGCGCGTCACCAGCGGCGTCACCTGATCGGTGATGGGATCGACGATCTCGGCCACCACCTCTCCGGCTTTAATCCACTCTCCCAGTTTGCGGCGGTTCAGCACCAGCCCGGAATGCGGTGCATAAATATATTCGCATCCTGCCAGCGCCGTCGGCGGATGAATCAGGGCAGGGGCTTCGCCCACCTCGCCGCTGATATAGCCGCTTTCCGTGAGGGCATTGATGATGGCCTGCGCATCTTTCTCGGCCTGCTCAGGTGACACATCGGCAATGCCGCGCAGCTCAAGCGTCACCGGCAGCAACCCGCGCGGCATGGGGTAGTCATTGCCAAAGCGGGCAGCCAGCGTCAACCAAGGCTCACAGCAGGCTTCATCAAATGGCTCACCGCCGGAGATCTGCGCCAGCAGCTGCGCTTCACTGCCAAGCCAGCGCGCCAGGGGTTCGATATCCGGCCAGGCGTGCGGCGTAGTATAGAGGTGCGGAACCGCATCCCAATCGCAATGCAGGTCGATCATTAAATCAGCCTGGCTGGCCATGCGCATCAGCGTAAAGCGCTGTGATTCAAGCTCGGTTTTCGCGACGGTGTCGCGAAAGTGGCGATCAATGGCGTCGCGGATCAGGCGCCGGTTCTCATATTCACTCTGGGTCAGCGATCCGGCCAGCTCGGCCGCCAGCGTCTCGCCCAGCGCGGGAAAACCGCGATTGAAATCTTGCCCGGTCGGGGTATGGAAGCGACCCAGCTGACTCCCGTGCCAGTGTTGTCCCATGGCCAGCGGGTTGGAAACCGGCACCAGCGTAAACTTAGCTTTGAGTTTGCCCGCTGACTCCAGCGCTTGCAGCTTCTGCTTGAGATACCAGGCGACTGCCATACCCGGGAGTTCATCACCGTGTAGAGTGGCCTGAATGTAAACGCGTTTCTCTGCATCGCTGCCAAAGTGAAAGCTAACAATTTCTCGCTGGGTGCCCAGTGAGGCGCTGAATAACGGGTGATGTTGTTGTTGCATAAGGCTATCGATATCCTTTTTTCGCGGCGCAGGCTCAATCACGCCAAATCAAATTGATGAGTAGAATTATAGTGCTGCGAAAAAAAAGGACGGCAAAAAGCCGTCCATGCGGTTAGGGCTGAATAGAAATGTCGTTGGCGAAGTATTTTTTTTGCAGCTTATCGAATGTGCCGTTCTTCTTGATTTCAGCAAACGCGTTATCCAGCGCCGTTTTCAATTCGGTATCGCCTTTACGCAGGCCGATGGCCGTGCCGGGGCCAATAATCGGATCTTGTACGATCGGGCCTGCCAGCTCAAAATCCTTGCCCTGCGGATGCTTTAAAAAGCCGTTGGCGGCCTGCGCAGCATCGGTAAACACCGCGTCAAGACGGCCGGAAACCAAATCGCTCTCCACCTGCGCCTGATCGCCATAAGGCACCACCTGCACGCCCGCTGGCTGCCACTTGGCGCGCGCGTAGCGCTCCTGAACGGTACCCTGTTCTACGCCAACGGTTTTGCCCTTCAGCGACGCGGCGGTCGGCAGCAGGCCCGCGCCTTTCCGCGCAATCAACTGGGTGTGCGTGTCGTAAAGCGGTACGGTGAAGTCAATCTGCTTGAGGCGCTCCTCGGTGATGCCCATATCGGACAAGATCGCATCAAATTTGCGCGCTTTCAGCGCGGGGATCATGCCGTCGAACTGGCTTTCAACCCAGACGCATTTTGCCTGCATTTGTGCGCACAGCGCGTTGCCTAAGTCGATGTCAAAGCCGACCAGTTCTCCTTTCGGCGTTTTTGACTCAAACGGGGGATAGGTGGGATCAACGGCAAAGCGCACCTGCTCAATCTTTGCCTGGGTGCCAAAGGCTAAGCCTGCGAGCAGCGTCATCGCCAGCGTTTGACGCAGGCGTGCGGGAAAACGTGAACGTGCCATAAACGGGAGCTTCCTTGTGATATACGAATACCGCAGAGTAACGCCCGCTGTCGGCGATGGCAATTAGAGGATTATTTTCATCACGTTACCATTGTGCAACGCGCGATAATCCTCAACGTTAAGTACCACGGACGCATCCAGCCGGCCCGCGTTAAACGCAATCTCGTCATAACGTTCAAACAGCAGCGGGTCCACCACCAGCGCCAACGCGGGATGGAAGCTAAACGGGGGAATGGCGCCAAATTCGCAGCCGGTTAGGGCATCGACCTCTGCTGGCGAGGCCAGCGAGGCGCGCCGTCCACCCACTGCCGCCGCCACTTTGCTCAGGTCGGCCTGACGATCGGCCGGCAGGACTGCCAACACGTGCTGCTTAACGCCATTGCCTTTTACGTGGCACACCAATGCTTTCGCGCCCTGGCCGATCGCCGTACCGCGAATCGCCGCCACCGCTTCGCATTTACCGGTGGCTTCATGCGTCATCACGCGATAGCGCGCCTGATGGCGGTCGAGCAGGTCGAGTAATTTTTCATGGGTGTTCATCGCGGCTCCTGAAAATAAAAAAGGCGCACCGGGGTGCGCCCTGGCGTCAACGCGTCGAATTACTGATGACGCGCGCGCAGGTTATTGATGATCGTGCTGAGATCCAGCGACTGGTCTTGCAGCAGCACCATCAGGTGATACAGCAGATCGGACGCTTCGTTGGTCAACTCGTGGCGATCGTTCACCGTGGCGGCCAGCGCGGTCTCAACGCCTTCCTCACCCACTTTTTGCGCAATGCGCTTGGTGCCACTGGCGTAAAGCCGCGCCGTGTAAGAACTCTCGGGATCGGCACTTTTACGCGAAGCCAGCAGCTGCTCCAGCTGGTACAAGAAGGTCCAGTCCGGTGACGCGGGCGAGAAGCAGCTGGAGGTACCCAGATGGCAGGTTGGGCCGATCGGATTAACCAGCACCAGCAGCGTATCGTTATCGCAGTCGGGGGTGATGCTCACCACATTCAAAAAATGCCCCGAGCTTTCGCCTTTGGTCCACAAGCGATTCTTGGTACGTGAAAAGAAGGTGACACGCCCTTCATTAAGCGTTTTCTGCAGCGCATCGTGATTCATGTACCCGTGCATCAGCACCTCGCCTGAGACGTGATGCTGCACAATAACAGGCATCATGCCCGCTGTTTTGGCCCAATCCAGTTTGGCCAGCTGTTCTGCTGTTAACACGCGCGAATCTCCACCCCGTTGGCGATCAAAAAGTTTTTCAACTCGCCGATATTAATTATTTGTTTGTGAAACACCGATGCGGCCAGCGCGCCGTCCACGTTGGCCTGCTCGAAGGCGTCAAGAAAATGCGGCATGGTGCCCGCTCCGCCGGAGGCAATCAGTGGCACCTTACAGACGTCACGCACTTTTTTGAGCTGCACCAGATCATAGCCGTTGCGGACGCCGTCCTGATTCATCATGTTGAGGACAATTTCACCCGCGCCCCGTTTTTGCACTTCCTGCACCCAGTCGAGCGTTTCCCACTGGGTTACGCGGGTGCGTGCTTCATCACCGGTGTACTGGTTAACGTGATACTTACCGCTGACCTCGTCAAACCAGGTATCAATGCCCACCACAATACACTGCACGCCAAAGCGATCGGCCAGACGCGTAATCAGCGAGGGATCGGCCAGCGCCGGCGAGTTAATGGAAATTTTGTCGGCGCCAAACTGCAAAATGCGCGCCGCGTCCTCGGCGCTCTTGATGCCGCCCGCCACGCAGAAAGGAATGTCGATGACTTCCGCCACGCGCGACACCCAGCTTTTATCGACCACACGACCGTCGGACGACGCGGTGATATCGTAAAACACCAGCTCGTCGGCACCTTCAGCGGCATAGCGCTGTGCCAGCGGCACGATATCGCCGATGATTTCGTGGTTGCGGAACTGTACGCCTTTCACCACTTGCCCATCACGCACATCAAGGCAGGGAATTATCCGTTTTGCCAGCATGAGATCGCCTCCGTTACGCTGAATTTGCCTTCCAGCAGCGCGCGACCAACAATCACGCCCTGAGCACCGCTGCCGCGCAGGGCGGCGATGTCGTCCAGCGAGCCGATGCCGCCAGAAGATTGAAACGCAATGGCCGGGAAGGCGGCGGCGATGTCCTGATAGAGCGCGACATTCGAGCCGCTCAGCGTGCCATCGCGCGAGATATCCGTGCACAGCACGTGCTTGAGGCCCGACGGCTGATACCAGCTAATAACCTCTTCCAGCGTCACGCCCGCCGCTTCCTGCCAGCCGCTGATGGCGACCTCTTTACGCTGCGCCGCATCAATGCGCACGTCCAGCGCCAGCACAATCGCATCGGGGCCAAATTCCGCAAACCACGCGTTGACCTCTGCGGGATTCTTCACTGCGGTGGAACCCACCACCACGCGGCTGGCACCTGCGGCAAGCAGCGCGGCAACGTCATCGCGCTGACGAATACCGCCGCCGACCTGCACCGGCACCGTGACGCCGCGCAGCAGGCTCGTTAACAAGGGAATCTGGCGCAGTGTGGGGTCTTTGGCCCCGGTTAAATCTACCAAGTGCAGCAGCTCTGCGCCCTGGCGCTCATAATCCTGCAGGCGCGGCAGCGGATCGCTGCCGTAATCCCGCTGCTGTCCGTAGTCGCCCTGATGCAGGCGCACCACTTTGCCGTCGATCAAATCTAATGCGGGGATAATCATTACATCTCCAGGAAATTTTTCAGCAGCTGTGCGCCCGCTTTGCCCGATCGCTCCGGGTGGAACTGCACGCCAAAGAAGTTATCTTTCTGTAGGGCGGCCGTGAAGGGCAGACCATATTCACACTGGGCGATGGTTGCGGCATTGACCGGCATAGCGTAGCTGTGCACGAAGTAGAAATAGCTGCCGTCCGGAATATCACGAAACAGGTGATGGCCCGCTTTAGCGGTGATCTGATTCCAGCCCATATGCGGCAGCGGTAAGCCCTGCGTGTCCATCAGCGACACGGGTTCATTCACAATGCCGAGCGTGCTCACGCCGCCGTTCTCGTCGCTGCCGCGCCCCAGCAGCTGCATGCCAAGACAAATCCCTAGCACGGGCTGGGTGCAGGCTTTAATTAATGAAATCAGCTCTCGCTCTTCCAGCTGATTCATCGCCGCCTGCGCCGTGCCGACGCCGGGCAGCAGCAGCTTGTCGGCGCGCAGTACCTCGTCGGGATCGCGACTGACCGCAGGCGTGTAGCCGAGGCGCTCAATGGCCCATTTTACCGAGGAGAGGTTGGCGCAGCCGGTATCCAGGATGACCACGTTCATCAGAGCACTCCTTTTGAACTCGGCAGCGTATTGCCTTCCACGCGAATGGCCTGGCGCAGCGTGCGGCCAAAGGCTTTAAACAGGCTCTCCACGCGGTGGTGATCGTTTTTGCCCTTGGTTTTAAGATGCAGCGTGCTCATCATGGCGTAGGAGAGCGAGCCAAAGAAGTGCTCGACCATTTCGGTACTGAGATCGCCGACGCGCTGATAGCTAAATTCCGCTTTGAATTCGAGGTGTGGCCGACCGGAAATATCCAGCGCGCAGCGCGCCAGGCACTCATCCATCGGCAATACGAAGCCGAAGCGACCAATGCCACGTTTGTCACCCAGCGCCTTGAGCAGCGCCTCGCCCAACGCCAGACCGGTATCTTCCACCGTGTGGTGATCGTCGATATAGAGATCGCCTTTGACATCAATGTTCATGCGGAAACCGCCGTGCACCGCAATCTGATCGAGCATATGGTCAAAGAAGCCGACGCCAGTATTGATTTTGCTGCCGCCTTCGCGGTCCAGCCACACCTCTACTTGAATCTGCGTCTCTTTGGTGTTGCGGTTCACTTGTGCGTAGCGGTCACGACGCGTCAGCTGCTGCTGAATGGCGTCCCAATCGCTGCCCTCAGGACCATAGCGCAATCCCTGAATGCCCATATTTTCTGCCAGCTGTAAATCAGTGAGGCGATCGCCGATCACATAGCTGTTGGCGGTATCAAGCACGCCTTCCGCCAGCCAGGCTTCCACCATTTTGGTTTTGGGTTTGCGGCAGTCGCAGCCTTCCTCGGGCATGTGTGGGCAAATCAATACGTCGCTGAACTGAATGCCTTGCGACGTCAGGATCTGCATCATCAGATTGTGCGGGCCGTCAAAATCGGCCTGTGGAAAGCGCTCGGTGCCCAAGCCGTCCTGATTGGTGATCATCACCAGCTGATAACCGGCCTGTTGCAGCGCCAACAGCGCTGGAATAGCGTTTTTTTCAAACGCCAGCTTCGCCATGCTGTCTACCTGAAAATCGCTGGGCGGCTCAGAAATCAGGGTGCCATCGCGATCGATAAAAAGGGTCTTTTGACTCATGCTTGCTCCACGGATAATGCCTGTAGCGCGGCGATCAGGCGCTCACACTCAGTGCGGGTGCCAATGGAGATGCGCAAGCATCCCGCAAGGCCGGGGTTTTTGTTCTGGTCGCGCAGAATAATGCCCTGATCCCAGAGTGTTTTAAACACCTTCGGGGAATCGCTGAAGCGCGCCAGAATATAGTTCGTTTCACTGGCGAAGACCTGCTGCACCACCGCCAGCTGCGGCAGCTGCTCCAGCAGCCAGGCGCGATTGGCGTTCAGCTCGCGGACGTGCTCGCGCATCAGCGCGATGCCTTCCTCGCTCAACGCCTGGCCAGCCACATCGGCCACCGGGGTGGCGAGCGGGTAGGGCGCAATCACCTTCATCAACAGGTCAATCACCGGTTTGTTGGCCAGCGTAAAACCGCAGCGCAGCCCCGCCAGCGCAAACGCTTTAGAGAGGGTGCGCAAAATGACCAGATGCGGATAGTCCTTGAGCCAGCCTGCCAGCGTGGCCTCCGGGCAAAACTCAATGTACGCCTCGTCGGCCACCAGCAGCGCTTTGCCCGCGGTCATGGCCAGCAGCGTGCGGATATCGTCCGGATTGATCAGGTTGCCGGTGGGGTTGTTAGGGCTACACAGATACACTACTTTGACGCCCTCAAGCTGCGCGGCGATGGCCGGCAGGTTCAGCTGCCAGTTATCCAGTGCTGGCACCGTGCGGTATTCAATACCGATGGTTTCCGCGCTGACGCTGTACATGCCGTAGGTCGGCGGGCAAAACAGAATCGCGTCCTGACCAGGTTCACAGAAGGCGCGCATCAGCAGTTCAATACCCTCATCGGCGCCGCGGCTCACCAATACCTGCTCGGGAGTCAGACCGGCGTAGGCGGCATAGCGCTCAATCACGCGCTTAGGCTGGCATTCTGGATAGCGGTTCAGCGTTTGCTGCGACAGCTCAAAGGGCACCGGCAGCGGAAACTCGTTGGCATTTAGCCAGACATCGCCATTGCCGCCAAGACGGCGGGCCGATTGATACGGCGTGAGCGCGCGCACGTTGGCGCGGGCTAATGCGTCAATATTCTGGCTCATGCTTGCTCCTTAAGGGCGCTAACGCGCAGAGTCACGGCGTTTTTGTGGGCGTCAAGCTGTTCAGCCTCCGCCAGCGCCTCGATGGTGGCGGCCAGATTCATGAAGCCCTGCGGTGTCAGCTCTTGCACCGTCATGCGCTTCTGAAAATCCGCAACGCCGAGGCTGGAGCAGGTGGCGGTATAACCGTAGGTCGGCAGCACGTGGTTGGTGCCAGAAGCGTAATCGCCTGCCGATTCCGGCGACCAGTCACCGAGGAACACCGAACCGGCGCTGGTGATGGCGTCCACCAGATCGCGCGGTTGGCGCGTCTGAATGATCAGGTGCTCGGGTCCATAACGGTTGGAGATGGTGACGCACTGCGCTAAATCCTGCGCCACAATGAGGCGGCTGCTTGCCAGCGCTTCGCGCGCGGTGGCCGCTCGCGGTAGCTGCGCCAGCTGGGCGTCCACTTCGCGCGCCACGGCCTCGGCCAGCGTCAAGGAAGGCGTCAGGAGAATCACCTGAGAGTCGGGGCCGTGTTCCGCCTGCGACAGCAGGTCGGCGGCCACGAACGCGGGTGTCGCCCCCTCATCGGCAATCACCAACACTTCAGATGGACCGGCGGGCATATCAATGGCGGCGCCGTCGAAGCGCTGGCTGACCTGGCGTTTGGCTTCGGTGACCCAGGCATTGCCCGGCCCGAAAATCTTATCGACTTTCGGTACCGTTTCGGTACCAAAGGCCATGGCGGCTATCGCCTGCGCGCCGCCGACCTGAAACACTTCCTCGACGCCGCACAGCTGCGCGGCATACAGGATCTCATCGGCAATCGGCGGCGGTGAGCAGAGCACCACGCGACCGCAGCCGGCAATGCGCGCAGGCGTGGCCAGCATCAGCACGGTTGAGAACAGCGGCGCTGAGCCGCCGGGAATATACAGGCCCACGGAGCGCACCGGGCGGGTGAGCTGTTGGCAGCGGACGCCGGGCTGGGTTTCCACCTCCACCGGCGCCAGAACCTGCGCGTTGTGGAAGGTTTCGATATTTTTCACGGCCACGGCCATCGCGTCTTTCAGCGTATTACTCAGGCGATCGCCTGCGGCCTGCATCTCGTCTGCGCTGACGCGCAGGTTTTCGACCTGCGCCTTATCGAAGCGGGCGCTCAATTCACGCAGCGCGGCATCGCCCTCGACGTTAACCTGACGCAAGACGCTTTGCACCGTTTCACTGATGCTGGCCGAGGCGGAAATCGCCGGACGCTGCAGCAGCGCCTGCTGCTGTTCGGCGCTGCACTGCTGCCAAACAAGCGGAGTCATTACTGTGCTCATCGATCACTCCAACATTTTTTCAATGGGTAACACGAGAATCGAGCTGGCGCCCAGCGCTTTGAGCTTTTCCATGGTTTCCCAGAACAGCGTTTCGCTGCTCACCATGTGCATTGCCACGCGGCTGACTTCGCCAGCCAGCGGCAGCACGGTGGGGCGCTCGGCACCCGGCAGCAGCGCAATCACCTCTTCAAGCCGCTCGCTGGGCGCGTGCAGCATGATGTATTTCGATTCACGCGCTTTGATCACACCCTGAATACGCGTCATCAGCTTATCCACCAGCTCCTGCTTGGCGGCTGGCAATTCGCCGTCGCGCTGAATCAGCACCGCTTTAGAGCGGTAAATGACGTCCACTTCGCGCAGGCCGTTGGCTTCCAGCGTGGCGCCGGTGGAGACAAGATCGCAAATGGCATCGGCCAGACCCGCACGCGGGGCCACTTCCACCGAGCCGTTGAGCAGGCAGGATTTAAAGGCCACGCCTTGTTTATCGAGATATTTTTTCAGCAGGTGCGGATAAGAGGTGGCAATGCGTGCGTTGTTCAGGCACTGCGGGCCGGTGTACTCGGCGTCAACCGGCATCGCCAGCGACAAGCGGCAGCCGCCGAAGTCGAGGCGGCGCAGGGTAAAATAGCGCGGGTCTTCCCCTTGGGCACGGCGATCTAACAGCTCTTCTTCCAGCACGTTTTCGCCCACAATGCCCAAATCCACGACGCCATCCATCACCAGGCCGGGGATATCGTCATCGCGCACGCGCAGGATATCGATCGGCATGTTCTCCGCAAACGCAATCAGGCGCTGTTGCTGAAGGTTAATCTTGATGCCGCAGCGCGCCAGCAGTTCGCGTGATTCATCGCTTAAACGGCCAGATTTCTGCATAGCTATGCGTAAACGGGTGTTATCTAACATGGTTCCTGTCCTCTGCTTCTGTCCTGTCTGAAAAGGGTGGTTCGCGTCAGCCCATAAAAAAACCCCCGGAAGACGATCTTCCGGGGGCTCTCTTTTTGACTCGCGCCGCTGGAAGATCCTGAACGTCTCCCAGCACACATCGCCTGAAAGACTAGTCAGGGTGATGGTGGTGATGATGGTTAAACTGAGTGCGAGTCATAAAAATTCCGTTGCTGAATGGCTATTCATTTGCGTGCTGATTAACCTAACGAAGATAACCGCACTTAGCAACCCTTTTTTAAGGTCAGTTTCCGGAACCTTCCGCAACAGTTTGCGCTGGTTTGGTACACAACCGGGCACTATGATGGGCGTTATTGGCGCTTAAGCAGGAGAGAACATGAAAAAAGTAGCGATTCTGGGGCTGGGATGGCTGGGTATGCCGTTGGCGATGGCCTTATCCGCACGCGGCTGGCAGGTCAGCGGCACTAAAACCTCGCCCGATGGTGTCGACGCCGCGCGCCGCTGCGGTATTGATGCGAAACTGCTGGTGCTCACGCCGGAAATCACCTGTGAAGCCGACGATTTGGACGCGCTGATGAGCGTCGACGCGCTGGTGGTAACGCTACCTGCCAGCCGTACCGTACAGGGCAGTGAGGCGTATCTGCAGGCGGTACAAAACGTGGTGGATACGGCGCTGGCGCACAAGGTACCGCGCATTGTCTTTACCAGCTCAACCTCGGTCTATGGCGGAAGTGCGGGCGTCATGAAAGAGCACAGCGCGCTGCACCCCGAAACCGTTGCCGGTAAGACGCTGGTGGAACTGGAAAACTGGCTGCACGATCTGCCCGGCATCGGCGTCGACATTTTGCGTCTCTCAGGACTGGTGGGGCCTAATCGCCATCCGGGACGCTTTCTTGCCGGAAAAACCCACCTTGAAAACGGCAGCCACGCCGTCAATTTGGTCCACCTTGACGATGTGGTTGACGCCATTATCCTGCTGCTGCAGTCGCCGAAAGGCGGCCGGATCTACAATTTAAGCGCACCCAAGCACCCGTCGCGCGCCGATTTCTATCCGTTCGTCACCAAAAAGCTCGGGCTGCAACCGCCGACATTTGCGCCGGAATCCGCGCCCTCTGGCGGCAAAATTATCGATGGCACCAAAATCTGCAATGAGCTGGGCTTCGAATACAGCTATGCCGATCCCATGAACATGCCGCTGGGGTGAGCGGCATGTTCATCTCTTGGTCTGGTGCTACACGCCTAACCGATCGCGCAGCGCATACCACGCCGCGCCCATGGCGGTGAGCGGCACCTTGAAGCGGCGTCCGCCCGGGAAGGGCAGATGCGGCAGCCTGGCGAAGGCATCAAAGCGTTCTGCATGACCGCGCAGCACTTCAGCAATCAGTTTACCGGAGAGGTGGGTGCAGGTAACGCCGTGTCCGCTGTCCCCCTGCATAAAGAACACATTCTTTTCCAACTGCCCGAACTGCGGCATGCGCGACAGCGTGAGCAGGAAATTGCCGCTCCAGCGATGACTGATTTTCACGTCCTGCAGCTGAGGGAAGGTGCGCAGCAGTTTGGGGAGAATCAGCGCGTCGATGTCCCCGGGATCGCGGGCGCCATACACCACGCCGCCGCCATACAGCAGCCGGTTGTCGGCGGTCAGGCGGAAATAGTCCAACAGATAGTTACAGTCCTCAACGCAATAGTTATTGGGCAGCAGCGTCAGCGCCTGGTCGCGGCTCAGCGGCTCCGTGGTGATAATCTGTGAACCGCACGGCATGCTTTTGCGGCTTAAGCGCGGCTCCAGCGCTGAAGGAAGATAGGCATTGCCGGCGAAAATGACGAAGGTGGCGCTGACTTCGCCTTTCGCGGTTGTCACCCGATGTGGCGCGCCGTAGTGGACGGAGATGGCAGCCGACTGCTCAAAAATGCGTCCGCCGTGGCGCCGGATGGCTTCCGCTTCTCCCAGCGCCAGATTGAGGGGATGAAGATGGCCGCCGCGGCGATCCAGCAGGCCCCCAACGTAACGCTCGCTGGCCACTTCTCGGCGGATGGCGCGCTCATCCAGCAGCTCCAGATCGTGATTGCCATAGCGTGCCCAGTTGGCTTTTTGATTGCGCAGGTGGCCCATCTGACGCTGATTGAGCGCCGCAAAAATGCCGCCGGGGCGGTAGTCGCAGGCGATGGCATAGCGATCAATGCGATCGCGAATGATCTCGGCCCCCTCAAACATCATGCTGCCCAGCATCTTTGCGACATCGCTGCCGTAGCGCTGCGCAATCACGTCCACGTCGCGGCTGTAGGAGTTCACCACCTGACCGCCGTTGCGTCCACTGGCGCCGAAGCCAATGCGGGCCGCTTCCAGCACCACGACATCGTAGCCCGCCTCGGTCAAAAACAGCGCCGAGGAGAGACCGGTAAAGCCGCCGCCGATAATGCAGACATCACACTGAATCGCGTCTTGCAGTTCCGACCAAGGGGCGTGCTGATTCGCCGTTGCGGCGTAGTAACTGTCCACGTGGTGCATCCCATTCTCCTTATGCGCAATGCGCAGGCCATCAGAACGTTGCCGGCGAATGCGCGCTAATAATGCGGCAAGGCCGATCGGACATATTGGTAAAACTGTGCGGCAGACCGGTATCAATAACGTAACTTTCACCCTGCCCGAGCTTATAGCGCTCGCCGTTCACTACCAGCGTGATCTCGCCTTCCAGCACCGTACCGGTCTCCTCGCCCGGATGACGCAGCTTCTCACCGGTACTGGCTCCCGGCTCATACCGCTCCACCAGCATCGCCAGCGCGCGGTTTTTGGCACCGTTATCAATCAGGCGCAGCGACACACCCTGGCTGCCTATCTCAACGCACTCCTCCGGGCGCACAATGACGCGCGGCGTTTGATTCACTTTTTGCTCTGAAAAAAACTCTGACAGCGACAGCCCATACACTTTCAGCAGTTTTTGCAGCGTGCTCAGGGCCGGACTCACTTTGTCCTGCTCGATAGTACTGATGGCGCTGTGGGTCAATCCCGCCAGTTCAGCTGCGCGACGCTGCGACAAACCCAGCGATTGACGCAGCTGCGCCAGACGTCGTCCGGGGGCCAGGGAGGCGTCAGTCATGGCTGTTTTCCTTGTGATAGCCGCGGGCCGCTTGAATAAAAGCCGCAAACAGACGTTGAGAAACCGGATTGTCCTGCGAGCGCCACTCGGGATGCCACTGCACCGCCAACGCAAAGGGATGATGCCGAACGCTTACCGCCTCAATTAACCCATCAAGGGCGTGCGCTTCTGCCTGCAACTGTGGTCCCAGTGCGCGAATGCCCTGTGCGTGTAGGGAGTTCACCTCAAACGGCGCCTCGCTGCCCAACACCGTGTGGAGTACGCCGCCGTGCACTGGCTGTACCGCGTGAGCCGCTGCGTACTGCTCGGCTAGCGGCAGCGTTTTGTTTTCGCGATGGTCTTGATAATGCCCGAGGGTATGCAGCTGGCGATGCAGCGCGCCGCCGTTGGTGACCACTATCTCCTGCAGGCCGCGACAAATGCCGAATAGCGGCATTTTTTTTCCTATCGCGTGAGTAATCAGCGCGAAGGCCATGCGATCGCGTGCCGGGTCGGCATCCGCTTCCTCGCCGCTTTCACCGTAATGCCAGGGCTCGATATTGCTGGGACTGCCGGGCAGCAAGATACCGTCCAGCAGCGTAATACTGTTTTCTAATAGATCGGGAGCCTGCATCAGCTGATGGGGCAAAGGCAGGGGCAACCCGCCTGCCATGACAATGGCATCAAGGTATTTATTGTGAAGCGTTTGAGCAGGATGCGCGCCCAGTAGATTCTGGCACATCACTACGCCAATCAAGGGTTTGTCAAAAATAATGCCCATTACGCCTCCGGGCTGCTGTTCAATATTTTCGCCAGAATGAGCCGATACAGGTAAAAGTGTGCAATAAACTGTCAATCTAGCAAGCAAGCTGCCGATTTTTCAAACTGATTTGTTACATTTGCACACCATTTGGGTTAGCGCTATGTTAGATGAGTGGCTGTTATTTTGAGCAACGTGCAATCTCCCATCAACGGTATAGGGCGGGTGGATCATGACGAACCTCGTAGAAGTAGAAGACTTCACGCGACACAGTGAAGAGAAACGAACCAGCGCGTTCCAGCTGGAAGTTGAAACCTGGCTGGAACGCCATCCTGAAACGCAGTATGTCGATATCCTTCTGAACGATCTCAATGGGGTTTTTCGCGGCAAACGTATCCCCGTCTCCGCGTTGGCCAAGCTGGAAAAGGGCTGTTATTTTCCTGCTTCTGTATTTGCCATGGACATTCTCGGCAATACCGTCGAAGAGGCGGGGCTTGGACAATCTTTAGGTGAACCCGATAATCTCTGTCTTCCCGTGCCTGGCACCTTGATGCCCTCCGCCGCCGATCCGCAGCGTATTGCGCAGCTCCTGCTGACCATGTGTAACCAAGATGGTACTCCCTTTGACGTTGAACCCCGGAATGTCCTGAATCGGTTGTGGCAACAGCTGCGCAATCGCGGATTGTTTCCGGTGGTAGCGGTAGAGCTGGAGTTCTATCTGGTGGACAAAAAGCGCGACGCCGAAGGTTATATCCAGCCACCGTGTGCACCCGGCAGCGATGAGCGCAACATGCAGAGCCAAGTCTATTCTGTGGATAATCTCGACCATTTTGCCGATGTGCTGCGTGACATCGACGATCTGGCCAAACAGCAGGGGATTCCCGCCGATGGCGCGCTGGCCGAAGCCTCACCGGGGCAGTTCGAGATCAACCTGCACCATACGCGCGATGTGTTAAAAGCGTGCGATCACGCCATTCTGCTGAAAAGACTGGTGCGCCAGGTGGCCGAAAACCACGGCATGACCGCCACCTTTATGGCGAAGCCCTATGAAGAATACGCGGGTAGCGGCATGCATGTGCATATCAGCATGCTGGATGCGGCCGACCACAACGCGTTTGCGCTCGACGACGGCAGCGACTCCCCGCTGATGAAGCGCGCACTGGCCGGCATGGTCAACCTGATGCCTGCGTCAATGGCATTACTGGCGCCCAACGTCAACGCTTATCGGCGCTTCCTGCCGGATGCCTACGTACCGCTGCATGCGTCATGGGGGCATAATAACCGCACCGTGGCGCTGCGCATCCCTTGCGGTGAAATGGAAAACCGCCGCGTGGAGTATCGGGTTGCCGGTGCGGATGCCAATCCGTACCTGGTGATGGCAACTATTCTTGCCGGAATTTTGCACGGTCTGGATAATCAGCTACCTTTACCGCATGCGGTGACAGGAAATGGCCATGAAGCGGAAGGGCTCGCCTTGCCAACGCGTCAGAGCGACGCGTTGTATGAGTTTGAGAGCAGTTATCCGCTGCAGAAACTGCTCGGCGAACGCTTCAGTCGGGTATGGCAAAGCTGTAAAGCCTATGAACTGGCGCAGTTTGAACGGCTTATCACCGCTACCGAAATCGACTGGATGTTAAAGAACGCCTGATCAGCAGAAGATTGTCCCTGACATCTTGTGCCGCAGGCCCATTTTGGGGCAGAATACGCCCCCTGCAAAACAGAGAAATAACCGACGCTTATCCCGTCGGTTATTTTTTTGCAGATGATGCAACCACTTAATTACCGAGGCCGGACACGTAGCCGGATAGATAGACACTGACAACACGCTTGGGCGTGGGAATTGAGGAAAACAAAGATGGGGCTGTTTACAATTGCACCAGCGCAAGCTGGTTCTCGCTTTCGTGATGATTACGGCGCGGCGACAATCGCAAACACTAATATCACTTCTCACTGCCAGATTTTGCGCAGTACTCCTGTGGTACAACTGGCTTCAGTTGCTGCTGTAGGGGGTCTGAACAATGTCGCTTAACACCTCCGCACCGCAGCGTGCACACCTGAAAAAATCCCTGACGCTGATCCCCGTCGTTATGATGGGCCTTGCCTACATGCAGCCGATGACGCTGTTTGATACCTTTGGTATCGTGTCAGGCTTGACCGACGGTCACGTCGCCACCGCCTACGCCTTCGCGCTGATCGCGATTCTGTTTACTGCCGTGAGCTACGGCAAGCTGGTACGCCGCTTCCCATCTGCGGGCTCCGCTTACACCTATGCTCAAAAGGCAATCAGTCCGCACGTTGGCTTTATGGTGGGCTGGTCATCTCTGCTGGACTATCTGTTCATGCCGATGATCAACATTCTGCTGGCGAAAAGCTACTTTGAATCGCTGGTGCCCGGCATTCCGTCGTGGATTTTTGTGGTGCTGCTCGTGGCATTCATGACCATTTCTAACCTGCGCGGCATTAAAACCGTGGCGAACTTCAACAGCGTCATTGTGGTGTTGCAAGTGGTGGTGATGGCCGTGATTACCGGTATGGTGGTGTACGGTGTGGCGCACGGCGTGGGTTCAGGTACCTTGACCAGCACGCGTCCGTTCTGGTCACCGGATGCGCACGTGGTGCCGATGATCACTGGTGCGACGATTCTGTGCTTCTCGTTCCTGGGCTTTGATGGCATCAGTTCGCTGTCCGAAGAAACCAAAGACGCAGAGCGTACCATTCCCCGCGCGATTTTCCTGACGGCGCTGATTGGTGGGGTGATCTTTATCGCGGTCTCCTACTTCCTGCAGCTCTACTTCCCGGATATCTCGCGCTTCCAGAATCCGGACTCGTCGCAGCCTGAGATCATGCTGTTTGTGGCCGGTAAAGCGCTGCAAATCGGCATCCTGATCTTCTCAGTGGTGACGGTGCTGGCGTCCGGCATGGCAGCACATGCGGGCGTTTCGCGTCTGATGTACGTAATGGGGCGCGATGGGGTATTCCCGCAGCGTTTCTTCGGCTTCGTGCATCCTAAATACCGCACGCCGTCGCTGAACGTGCTGCTGGTCGGTGCCGTGGCGCTGCTGGCAATCAATTTCGATCTGGTTACCGCGACCGCGCTGATTAACTTTGGTGCGCTGGTGGCGTTCACCTTCGTGAACCTGTCGGTGATTGCTCAGTTCTGGATCCGTGAAAAGCGTAACAAAACGCTGAAAGATCACCTGAACTATCTGGTGCTGCCAATCATGGGCGCACTGACCGTCGGGGCGCTGTGGGTCAACCTGGAAGAAACCTCTATGGTGCTGGGCCTGGTGTGGGCTGCGATTGGTATTGTTTACCTCGCGTTTGTCACCCGTACCTTCCGTAATCCGGTTCCGCAATTCAGCGAAGAAGTGTAATTAATTTCTTTGCGTTGGAATAGAAAACCGTAGCCCTTTAGGGCTACGGTTTTTTTTATGTCATGAAATCAGCGTTTTTTGAACACAAACTTGCTCAAAACAAAGGTTATCGGAATAGAGATGATAATCGAAACAATAGGCGCAAATGTGGCACTCATCTTAATCTGTTCAACCCAAAACCATACTATAAATAGCCCTAAAATGTATTGAGCCAAATAAATTAAGGGAAAAAGTAGAATTGAAGAGATACCGCGATGCTCCTTGAAGACAAAGTAGCGATTAATCAAATATGAAATGAACAAGCCGGTAACATAGGAAAGCGTATAGCTTGTCTTGTATTCTAAAAAGAGCAATAAAATCAGATACAGGCACCACGTCAGACCTGTATTGATAGCACCGGCTAACAAAAATCGCAGAAAAGCATGATGCGCTAACCAGTAGCGCATCTTATTTACAAGACTGTTCATGCGAGAGCAAGAAAGTCGTCATAATCGCGGATGTAATCTTCATCAGCGTAATATTCAGATGCAAAGACAAGCAGGATCGCATCATTTGAATATTGATACTGGATACCCCAAGTCTTTTCAGGGAGATAAACCCCTTTGTTAGGTGCATCCAGAACAAACTCTTGCCGATTTTTTCCATCATCCGCAACCACATGCACTGTGCCTTTAACAGCCACTAAAAATTGCTTACAGGCGTGGTGGGCGTGTTCGCCACGTGTCTCCTTGGTCGGGACGTTATAAACAATAAAATAACGCTTAACGTCGAAAGGAATATGACGCGAAAATTCACCAACAGAAAGACTGCCGCGAATGTCAGTAACGATAGGCAAATTGTGGAGCGTGACATTTTTTACGCTGGTCTGGACTACAGCATCAGCCTGCGCGTTGTCTTTAAGCTTGGTCTCTTCTGCTTTATCGGCATTAACGTAACCCACAATCTTAGCGGGATTTCCTACCACAATCGCATTAGGTGGAACGCTTTTTGTCACCACGGCGCCTGCACCCACCATGGCATTGGCACCAATGGTGATGCCTGGCAGGATGGTCGAGTTGGCGCCCAGTGAGGCACCCCGTTTTACAAGCGTACCTAAGAATTCGTCAGGATAAACTTTGCTGCGCGGAAATTTATCGTTGGTGAAGGTCACATTTGGCCCAACGAAAACATCATCTTCGAGCGTAATGCCATCCCAAATTTGAACGCCACACTTCAGGGTAACGCGGTCGCCGATTTTGACGTCGTTTTCAATAAAAACGCCATCGCAAATATTACATTCAGCGCCTACCACTGCGCCAGGCAAAATATGTGCGAAAGCCCATACTCGCGTGTTATCACCAATGTTTACTGATTCACACAGTGCTTTTTCATGTACGAAAAAATCTTTAGCCATATTCATTTACCTTCAAACTTCTCTAATTTCATAAGTATTGATAAGGGACGTTTCTTCGTGTTTTCGTATGTACGCCAAGCGTAAGATCCAACTATCCCTATACCGAGTATGTTGAGGCTTGCGAAAAAGCAAATAAGGAAAATGGTTGTCGAATAGCCCGGTACCAAAATAGAACCTGAGGCTTTTAACAACAGCACCGATAAACCATACAAGCTTGCCAGTATGGTCCCTAAGGCCCCAAAGCGAACCAGTAAACGAATAGGCAAATCTGTGAAAGAGAAGACGCTATCCATTAAATAGTTAACTTTTTTTCGCAAAGTCCAGGCAGATTTACCATGTTCTCTTTTCGACCTTTTGTAGGTCACATAGCCCCGCTTGAACCCGACCCAAAAGAGCTGCGAAACCAGCGAACTGTGGCTCTCTTCAAGAAGCAGCAGCGTATCCCTGGCTTGTTTATTACAGGCAAACATGTCTACGCCGCCTTGTGGGATTTCAGGAATGACAAATTTTTTGTACACCCACCAAAAAAGCGTAGACGATAACTTTGAAAGTCCCGGATCTTCGCGCGCTTCGCGCACGCCAAAAACGATATCAACATCATGCTGTATTAATTGTTGATTCATCTCCAGTACTAACTCAGGCGGCTCTTGTAAATCTGCTGCCATCACCGCGAAACGATCGCCAGAGCCATGTTCTAATCCCGTACGAATCGCCATGAACGACCCGAAATTACGTGATAGCAAAATCATCTTCGACTTGAAGGGTTGTTCCGGAAGCGCAGCGCTAAGCAACTGATAACAGCGATCAGGGCTTCCATCGATAACAAACACGGTCTCTAATTCACCCTCAAGCTTCTGATTAAGCAGGGCTATTGCTTCGAGTAAATGAGGGATTGAACCCTCATTTTTATACACGGGGATGACTAAACTAAGCACGTCCCGTCTCCTTTATTTGAAAAAAGCACATACCACATCTATCACTTGCGTTACTTCACCTTCTGTCATGCCAGGGTAGCAAGGAAGGGAAATTACTGTTTCACAGGCTTTTTCCGTTTCTGCCAATGAAAAGAGCGGGGAGGTGCGGTAAGCCGTTTGATGATGATCGGCAATAGGGTAGTGGATATCACTACTCACACCGTTCGCTTTTAAATGTTCAGAGAACGCCTTTCGATCAGCAACTCGAACAACATAAAGGTGCGCGACATATTTTTCATCCAGATGGGCCGGCAGAATAATATTGAGCTGTGCAAAAGCACGATTATAGCGAGTGGCGATCTCTCTTCTTTTCTCGTTATCACCGTCGAGGAACGGCAATTTCTCGCGTAAAAAGGCAGCCTGAATTTCATCTAAACGACTGTTTTTACCGCCGGCCATTGCAACATTGTATTTTTGTGACCAGCCATATTGGCGAAGCTGGCGTACCGTTGCCGCAAGCGCATCGTTGGATGTGATAATCGCGCCGCCATCGCCGAGTGCGCCAAGATTTTTAGTGGGATAAAAACTGAAACAGGCAATATCACCAAAGCTACCCGCTTTTTTATTATTGATCTGCGCACCGTGGGATTGAGCACAATCTTCAATTAATGGAATGCCAGCCTGTTTAGCAATATTAACCGCGCGTTCAATATCAGCCAATTGACCATAGAGATGGGTAATAATAATCGCTTTGGGCTTACATGCGCATGCTTCTTCCAGTGCGGAAGAGGACATTGTCATGGTGTCAGAATCAATGTCGACGTAAACGGGCTCTGCGCCAATGGCGTGAATCGCGGTGCTGCTATAAAAGCCCGCGTTGGCCACGGCAAGCACCTTATCGCCAGCCTTAACGCCTACGCTTCTGAGTGCAATCTCCAGCGCCTCCGAGCCGTTTGCCACGCTAATACAGTGTCCTACACCGTTGTACGCAGCAAACTCTTCTTCGAATTTTTTTACTTCCTCACCCAAGATATACCAGTGGCTGTCGAGTACCTTCGCCGCCACGGCTTTAAAATCATAACGTTCATTTACAGCTTTGGCCGAAAAGAACTTTACTTCATTAATGTTATTTGACATACCAAACCTTAAATTAATATTAACGATAAAATCTGCATTTGACGACAAGGTCATCAATTACGAGCGTTTCATTTCCAGTAACGGGATCAAATCGAATACCATCTTCGAATCCATTACCGCTTTTAACCATGAAATTAAATTGTTGACTTGTGCTGTTGTTAAGAATGATGCGTTGAGAGTTTTCCTCGGTGAAGCCTGCCGAGCCTGTAGGGCGGTAAAACAACTGAGCATATTCATTTTCGAGGCGACTATGGATGGAAACATTCACTTCCATCAAAAGGCAGTTTCGCATTAAACCACTGTCAGTATTGAAATAAAGCTGAGAATCCATCGCAGTAGTTAATGAAAGTGACTTACCATTATTCACAACTGAGTGCGTTTTTATATTGTTAACTGATACCAGTTCAGGTTTTTTTGAAAGTCTAAACGTTTCATTGGATGTCCGTGTCTGAATGTTAGGCGATGGATTAAAGAAGTAATGCAAGAATGAGGCATCTGTATTAATTGCATTGGCAAGAGCAGGCCTGAGCTCCGTTGGTTTTAACGTTGGGCATAAAATAGATTTGTCGGCATTGTCAAGTGCGGACTGAACACAGGAAATCCCCTCGAGTCGCAAGCTTTGTCCGTATTTTAACGTCAGTTCATGGTCAAACGCTGGTTTAACAATAATGGATAAGAACAAGCAGAGCGAAAACGCCAATATAGCTTTTGTGATTTTAGTGTTTGTGAAGCTTAACGCAGCCAGAGCTGCAAAAGGCCAGATTAACGTTATCCAATAGAAGTGGAATCTTGCATACCCACTAATGAAAACATCTAATGTGTCAATGATATTTGCGGGACGCATGTTTGCTCTTCCCGCGCTCACTAGAATTAGGTAGACAAAAACAGTTGAGAATAAGCTCACTAACACTACGGATAAATTATATTTCTGTTCTTGAATGCGGGAGGTACATTGGAAAAATAAGCGCGATGTTCTGATGATTAAATAGATTGTTATTACAATAACAAAAATCGTAAGAACCAGAGACAGTAACGGGTGGCCTGCGGGGAAGAGCAGTGAGCGACTCACTTTTCCGAGCATGTACAGCCAAAAATCAGACTCCCATGGGAATGCCATCGGAACATCAGCGCGATGCGTGCCGTGCTGAATGCCAACGATTACCCAGAGTTGTGCCAGCGTAGTGATTATTGAAGGCAGGATAAGCCAGAATAAATTTGAATAACTATCTTTCGAGTTTTCTTTAGGTGCTATTAACTTGATGGCAAGAAAAATCATTCCTAAAGTCAACATGCTGAATGCGCCGCTGGTATATGACAACCCAGAGCAAAACGCCATAATAAAGTAAACGATGCTTTTGAATTTTTTATTAGATAGAAATAAATAGATATTTGTTAAAATGCAGATTAGTGGAATGGCTTGATGATAAGCTAGGTTTTGTAGACCCCAATAACTATCCGGCTGAACTATAAGGATTGTAAGCGAAAATGCGAGAGCTTTATTGACAGGGCTGGTTTCACATTTGCTGATGAGTTTGTAGATTAAAAAAAGTATGCTTCCCTGAACGCAAATTAAACTAATGAGCTGGTAAGCAATGCTGTTTCCATTTAAAAAAATGAATGCTAAAGAATCCAAAAATAACCCGAAAGGATATAAAGTGTCATTTGCTGGCTTAAAAAGATAAGGTAATTCAAAGCTCCCCATTCTGTTTGCAGCATATTCACGCCAGTCATCGTAGAAAGGCATGTCAATACCGTATTTTAGCAAGTCAACGGCTGAAACAAAAAGGCTTAATAGCGGCAATAGGTATAATAAACTTATGAACGCACGTTGAAGGGATTCTTTATTAAAATGCATAACCCATCTCTAGAAAATAATTATACTTTAGATTCAGAAGCTTTGAATTCAAAACCCGTTACCCACATCCTGTTAGCAAAAAGCAGGCTCAATCACCTGAAACAGGTTTTGACAGTTTATTAATTTTTTTTTACGAAAACAATACATAACTGCGTGCTGCGTCATTCAACGCGTTATAAACAGACTGGCTTGCAAAACGTCATATAATTAGCGTTATTTTAGTAGCCAAAACCTTTTCTTTATTTTCTTTATTTTCAATGACTTAGATTGATCGGTGAAGAAGGGGTAATACGAGTACGCATTACTACGTTACATTTGTTTAATTCGTGTACAGGAGGGCTTTGTGCCATGATTTTCTCGGTGGGTATGAGAGTGATTAGCGCCATCACGCCACACTTTTGATAGAAATCAGTCAATCAAAACAACCATAACGCGGATATGCTAAAATAGCGCGTAACGAGCAGGTGTTAGCTGTTTAATTTATTTGTTAAGCCATTAATATCTAAGGTAATATTTTTAGTGTTTTCCAGCGGATACTTCCCGGATCCGCGAGACTTTAACACTTTCCCATTCATTATTTCACCGCCCAGCCTTGCCGTAAGCTTCTCCTTTCGTCCTATACGCCGTCTTTTCTGCATTACTTTCACATATACAATAAATTTAAGAAAAGCGTCGGTATTGCGATCTCGCTCACGTCCTTCTTGCTTTTAAGGATCCCCACGGCTAATAAACGCTTATTGCGCGTCCTGCTACGTGCTTAATAAAATGAGACTCATTTTCTCAGGGATGTGAAAATACCTACGCTCGGCCCATTAACCGCCATCAAACTTGCCGCCCCGCAGAAGGGCGGCATCCATCATGACACCAGCGCCTGCGCGTACAGATACAGCGATTTTAGCTGCGCCATCTTGTCACTGTCGCCTTCGTGCAGCGTGGCCAGCGACTCCAGCTCCAGTAAAAACGCCTGTACCCGCTCAGGATTGAGCGCTTCGCGGCGGTGCTGCAGCCAGCGCTGCTGTTCGGCATCATCCAGCGTGCCGGGAAAGTTGCGCGCCCGGTAGCGGAACAGCAGTTTCGCAATACGCTTGTCGTTGAAGGTGAGATCCAGCGCCGGCAGATTCTGCGGCGGCGTCTGGCGGATGATGTTCATGCCGGCGCGATCGGCATCGCTAAAGAAGCCATCATAGAGTTGGGCATCAACGTCATCCGACGGGGTAAACGGCTCCGCCTCAGCAAACAGCGTCACCACTTTCTCGCGCACGTCGGGGTGCTGTCGCAGCAGCGCCAGGTTGGCCAGGCAGTGCTCGCGATCAATATTCAGCCGCGCCGCGTCTTCAGGGCGCAGCGTACTCGCTGGGGCCAATACCGGACATTTATTGATATGCACCAGTTTGATGGGCACCGCTGCGGCGTCGCCCAAATCAGTGTGTCGCGTGTACAAGCGCTCGCGCAGCGCATCCGGTGTCAGCTCAAGCAGCGGTGACATATCACCGGCCAGATCGGCCACGATCAGCGCATTACGATTCTCAGGATGCCAAGCCAGCGGCACAATCCAGCTGGTATTGCCGCGCGCGGCGCCAAACATGCCAGAGACATGCACCAGCGGTTTCATCTGCGGGATATCAATCAGCGTCATCAGTTTCTGTTTGTTACGATGGGCAAACAGAAACGCAAACAGTTTGGGCTGCTTTTCTTTAACCAGCTTCGCCATTGCCAGCGTCGCGTACACGTCTGACATCGCATCGTGCGCCTGCTCATGGGCCACCCCGTTGGCGTGCGTCAGGTGCTCAAGGCGGAAGCTGGGGAACCCGTCGCTGTTTTCCGGCCAGACAATGCCTTCCGGACGCAGCGCATAGCAGGCACGCATTACATCCAGCAGGTCCCAGCGTGAATTGCCATTTTGCCAGCTCCAGCCGTAAGGATCGAAGAAGTTGCGGTAGAAGATATTGCGTGTTACTTCGTCGTCGAAGCGCACGTTGTTGTAGCCGATGACGCAGGTTTGCGGTTCGCTGAACAGCGCGTGAATGCGCTCGGCGAAGGCGGCTTCCGTTACGCCGCGCGCTTGAGCAATTTGCGGCGTGATGCCGGTGATCATCACGGCTTCAGGCTGTGGCAGATAGTCATCGGCAGGCTGACAGTAAAACACCTGCGGTTCACCAACGGGATTGAAATCACTGTCGGTCCGCAAACCGGCAAACTGGGCCGGGCGATCCAGCGAGGGGCTTTTGCCGAAGGTTTCGTAATCGTGAAAAAGGAAGCTGAACTCAGAGGCGGGCACGGCGATATCCTGGCGATGAAAAATCAACGCACAGGATAGTCGTCCCATCCGTCCAGCACAACCTCATTGGCACCGCGCGTGCCGCTGCGCAGCCGTTTAATTCGCAGTTCATACTTTTTTTCAATTTATTCAAGCTGCAACGGCCTAATTGCCGTAAAACGTGCGGCGGAAATTCATTTTATGATCTGAGGAAGAAGTGGTGAAAAGGCGTCTGCTGGTAACTGTAACTGGAATGATTATTTTGGCATCGTCGGCGCAGGCCGATGACAGCATGCCGTTCCCGCTCACGCCGCCAGCGGTTGACGCGGCCTCATGGGTGCTGATGGACGCCACAACCGGGCAGATCCTCACGGCGGGTAACCCCGATGAAGAGCGTAATCCGGCAAGCCTGACCAAACTGATGACCGGTTATGTGGTAGACCGCGCGGTGGATCAGAAAAAAATCACCCGCGACGATGTTGTCACCGTGGGCAAAGATGCCTGGGCGGCGGGTAATCCGGTATTCAAAGGCTCATCGCTGATGTTCCTCAAGCCGGGCGATAAAGTCACGGTGCGCGATCTGATGCGCGGCGTCATCATTGATTCAGGTAACGACGCCTGCGTAGCGCTGGCTGACTATGTCGCAGGGAGCCAGGACAGTTTTGTGACGATGATGAACCACTACGTCGAAAAGCTGGGCCTCACGCACACCCACTTTGAAACCGTGCACGGGCTTGACGCACCGGGCCAGCACACCACCGCGCGCGACTTGGCGGTATTGTCGCGCGCCATCATCAACGGCGAGCAGGACTTCTACGCGATGTACAGCGAGAAAACCCTGAGCTTTAACGGCATTACGCAGAACAACCGTAACGGCCTGCTGTGGGATCAAAACCTGCACGTTGACGGCATGAAAACCGGCCACACCGAGAGCGCAGGGTTCAACATTGTGGCCTCCAACGTGGTCGGGCGCCATCGCTTGATCGCGGTGATCATGGGCGGGAAAAGTTCGAAAGGGCGGGAAGAGCAAGCGCGCAAACTGCTGGTATGGGGACAGAACAACTTCGACACCGTGCAGCTGTTCCACGCGGGCAAAAAAATTGGCACCGAGAACGTCTGGTACGGTAATCCGCACAAGGTGGATGTCGGCACCACGCAAGATATCTATCTCTCTTTGCCGCGTGCGGAAGTCGCCAATATTATGGCGAAGTACGTGATTGACCGTAAAGATCTGGAAGCGCCGTTAAAAGCCAATGAGCAAATTGGTGAAATTCAGGTGATCGACAAAGACAAGACGCTGGCGACTTATCCGCTCTATGCGCTGCAGGGCGTGGAAAAAGCGGGCATTATCACGCGCATCAGCGATTATCTGAAACAGAAGCTGTAAGAGGCCTGGCAGGCGATGCGCCTGCCGGCTTTGCTTTGCTGCGTTACATCCTTGTTTCTGCTCAGAATCATTTATGTAACGCCGCTGTTGTAATGCGTAAAAATCACCGAAATTACTCTTGATCGCCGCAGGGCTACGCTAACATAGCGTCGATGATGTCAACCTTTCCGGATCGCCATGTTACGCGCTGACAAACCCATTTCCGCCATTGAGTTCTGGTTCTATCGCCACTATCGCGCCGTGCACGGCGTACGTATTGCGGTGGCCTTTGTGCTCTGCTTTTTGTTTGTACGCCTGACTAACATCCCGGAAGGCACCTGGCCGCTGATCACGCTGGTGGTGGTCATGGGGCCCATCTCTACGTGGGGAAACGTGCTGCCGCGCGTGGTGCAGCGCATCAGCGGCACGTTCGCCGGGCTGGCTTCGGGGCTGATCGCGCTTAAGCTGGAGCTCCTTTCCCTGCCGCTGATGCTCGCCTGGTGCATGCTGGTGATGATTGTCTGTGGCTATCTCACGCTTGGTAAGCACCCGTATATGGCGCTGCTGATTGGCATTACCTTGGGCGTGGTGGTCGGCGCACCCGCAGGCGATTTCACCGTGGCGCTGTGGCGCGGCGGCGATGTGATTCTGGGGTCGCTAATGGCCCTGCTGTTCAGCGCCATCTGGGCGCAGCGGGCGTATACCCATTGGCGTATTCAGCTGTCGGATGCGTTTCGCGAGATGGCCACCATTCATCACGCCGGATTTTCCCCCAATCTGGTTGAAAAACCGCGCCTCAATCCACGCTTTCAGCGCTTACTGACCAGCGTGATAAAAATGCGCGCTCTGCTGGAACCCTCAAGCAAAGAGACCCGTATTCCGAAATCGGTGTTTGAAGCGATTCAGACCATTAACCGCAATATGGTCAACACATTGCAGATGCAAATTGAGGCGTGGTGGTCGTCGCGTGCCAGCCATTTAATTTTGCTCAACGCCCCGACGCTGCGCCGCACGCAGCAGATGACCGAAAACACGCTCAACGCACTGGCGACGCTGGTGGTAAAAGGGGAGACCGAGCAGGTCATTGCCAACAGCCATGAGCTGGAGGCGATCACCCAAGAGCTGGAGGCGCTGATTGCCAGCGGCAGCGAACGCTTCGAAACCACGGCGATTTATGGCTACGTTTGGTTGAGTTTAGAGCAGGCGCGACAGTTGGAGCGCGTCACCGATTTGGTGCGGTTGGCGCTGCGTAAATAGGTTTATCAGGCAATGACTTAATGTGAAATACACGTGCTTTGCGCTAAGATAAGGTCCGGTGCGTAAGACGTTGTGTATAGTGCTACCTCATTAAATCAGCCGCTAAGCTGAAATGTATGACTATTCCGCCTGCTGCGGCAGGCCTTAAGAAAGGTGCCAACATGGAAAATGCCAAGCAATCATTTCAGGACGTCCTGGAGTTTGTGCGTATGTTTCGTCGTAAAAACAAACTGCAGCGCGAAATCACGGACAACGAGAAAAAAATCCGTGATAACCAGAAGCGCGTGCTGCTGCTGGATAACCTGAGCGAATACATTAAGCCGGGCATGAGCATTGAGGCGGTGCAGGAGATCATCGCGTCGATGCGCGTTGATTATGAAGATCGCGTCGATGAGTACATCATCAAGAACGCCGAGCTGTCGAAAGAGCGCCGCGACCTGTCGAAGAAACTAAAATCGATGGGCGAGCCAAAACCACAGTAACGATCGCGGGGCCTGAAGGCCCCGTTTTTTTGGTTTATTTCATCGTCAGCTGCTGGGCCAGCTGGTGCAACTGCTGTGCAATCTCCACCAGACTCACGGCGCGCGAGCGCGGCGGGGCGGTGGTTTCGCGCAATACCAGCTCGGTTTCCAGCGGCACGGGTGAGGGCGTATTCCCGCGCAGCCGCGCCAGCAGGCGATCCACGCTGACCACGCCGAGCTGCTGTAAATCCTGGCGGATGGTGGTGAGCGGCGGCTGATACCACGCGCTTTCAGCGGTATCGTCATAGCCAATCAGCGACATATCGCCGGGCAGTTTCACGCCGTGCTGATGCAGCGCCCGCATCGCGCCCAGCGCCATTTGGTCGTTGGCCACCAGCAGCGCTTGCGGCAGATTATCCGGCAGCCGCGTGAGCAGCGCCTGGTAGCCCGACGCCGCACTCCAGTCGCCCTGTAGGACGCAAAACGGGTCAAGTTCATGTGCTGACAGCGCCTGCAACCAGCTCTCGTAGCGCGCTCGCGCCGAAGCCGATTCCGCAGGCCCGTTGAGCAAGCCGATTTGCCGATGCCCCAGCGCAACCAAATGGGCCACCGCTTGCTGCGCCCCCTTTGCGCTGGGATATTGACACTGCGCAACGCTAGCGTGCTGCTCCACATCCAAAAATAGCGTCGGCTTGCCCGCACACTGCGCTTCAATGCTCACCGCCTGCGCAGCCGTCAGCGGAAGATTAATCAGTAGGGCATCCACACGCTGCGCCAGCAGTTCGTTCACCGTCTCCTGCGCGTCGCGGCCCGGCGTTGCCATGGCGATCACCAGATGATAACCCTGTGCAGCCGCACGCTTCTGGGCGGCTGACGCAATTTGCGCGGGAGCCATCAGGGCCAAATCGCTGGTGGCCAGCCCAAGCGTGCGGGTCGCTTTGCCCGCGAGCTGCTGCGCCACGCGATTGGGCACGTAGTTGAGCTGCCGCATAGCCGTTTCGACTTTGGCCCGCGTGCGAGGCGAGACCTGCTGCGAGTGATTCAGCACGCGCGACACGGTTTGATAGGAGACGCCTGCCAGCTGAGCGACATCGTCGAGGGTGATGGAACGCGCGGTCATAAACTCTCCAGAGATAGTCGCGGCGAGTGTAGCAAATTTTGGCGACGGTGCGGCGTGTCGCTCAATCCCGGATGCTTAACGCTGTTGTTGGTAAACCTGTAAATTCACATACACCGCATTTAATAAGGGCGTGTTTATGCTGCTGCGCGCGCCGCGCACCAATAAATCGCCGATCACCTGATCGGCCTCGATGGCATATCCCTGCGTTAAATCGCGGAACATAGAGGAGGTCATCGCGACCTGTGGATTGTTCAGCATCTGATAGATTTTGGCGGTGTTTGCCGGACGTTCCTGATAGCCTTCAGCAGCGATCACCGCCAGCACCTCGGTGAAAAGACCGTGCAGCAGCGCTTCGCCCCCTTGCGAACGCAGTACCTGCTGTGTATTGCCGCGGCCGAGACAGCACACCGCCCCGAGCGTACTCAGCAACAGCCACTTTTCCCACAGTTCGCTCAGGATATCCGCGGTGAACACCGTGTCAAAGCCGGCTCCCTTGAGCGTGGCATCCAGCGGCTGCAGACGTGCATGATTCTCGCCCTTCAGCGCGCCGTAATACAGGATATGCAGCGGCGTCATTTGCACGACCTCGCCCTGTTCGCCCAAGGTCGCATTGATTTTACACAGTCCGCCAATCACCTTGTCACCAAAGCGCGCGCGCAGCGTATCGATGTGGCGCATGCCGTTGAGAATCGGCACGATCAGCGTCTGCGCACCTACCGCAGGGGCAATATCGGCTATGGCCTGCGCCAGACCAAAACTTTTCACCGTCAGGATAATCACATCAAAGGGGTCAGTTAACTGCTCCGCTTTTATCAGCTGCGGCGTGATGACCTCTCTGCCTTCCGGCGTTTGCAGAATCAGCCCGTGCTCGCGCAGCTGCTGCCAGCGGCGTTCGCGCACCAGAAACGTGACATCGCGTCCCGCCTGAGCGAGACGCGCACCAAAATACCCGCCGGTTGCACCAGCGCCAACGATGAGAATGCGCATTGGGATGTCCTTAAAAAAAGAAAACCGTAACATAATCTGACGCCAGCGGTGTTGCCAGAAAAAGTGCAATTTTTGCCGCAGGGTGCTTTGGTCACTTGCCGTGTCGGGGCTTGTGCCACTTGCAGTGGCGGGCTTTTGCCGCAGGCAGCGGCAGGGTGCCTTTCCGTTAGCACGGAGCGACTTTCGTTCGCCATGGCAATGGCAGATGCTTTAGTCACTTGCCGTGGCGTGTGCTTTGCCGCGAGCAGCGGGTAGATTCGCCACGGGCAGTGGCTGTGGTGCTTTCAGTTTGCACCGAGCGTGTTTCGTTCGCCATGGCACTGGCAGGTGCCTTTGCCGCGCTGCGGCGACCGAGCAGAGGGCGCCAGGCCGCGCCCTCTGCACTCCCCGGCCCTGCGCCAGCCCCACTCGCCGCTGCGCGGTGCCTTCACTCCCTCAGCCTTCCTGACGGACCGGCGTCGATTCGCTCCTGCTCAACGCCGCCTCTCGCGGCATCCATGCCGCTCGTCCTGGAAGGCTTCATTCGTTCAGCGAGTGGGGATGGCGCTTCACACCCCCCGCTGCACGCCATGACTTTTTTCGCAGCCACCGCGTGGCGGTAGGACTTTTAAGAAGCATTCAGACCGCGCGGCGTTAAGCAAAACCCTTCTTTCGTGTTTTTACGTCTTTTAAGGTCACTGCGTGGCGGTAAGACTTTTAAGTACCATCCCGCCCGCGCCGTGTTCACCAGAAACCTGTTCAATCTTGTGTTTCTGTCTTCTTCTTCTTTTCAGCCAGCCACTGTCTTCGCAGACCCGTTTACGGCCAACCAGACAACACCAGACAAAAAACAGAAAAAGGCTCTTAAAGGCGAGGTTTGTGGCGCCATCCGGAGCGCCGAACGGAGCGTGACGGCCAGGACGAAGCGGCATGGATGCCGCTGAGAGGGCGGAATGAGCCAGGGATGGCGAATCCGCGCGGTCCGTGAGGCCGTTGCGGCGGAGTGAGGGAACAGCGCAGGCTGGCGCAGGGCGCGGATTGCAAAGGGCCGCGCCCTCGGCCCTTTGCCCGTACGCCGCAGCGGGGCGGCTGGAACTCCCGCAGGGTTAGCGGGCGGAACCTGCTCAGGGTTCAGTAAAGACCGGCATAGTGGGCCGGAACCCGCTCATTGCCATACTGGCTGAGCAGCCGGAACCCGCGGAGGGCCAGACCTGCGCAGCGGTCAACGCGCGAACCCGCGCAACGAAAAACCGGCATAGCGGGCCGGACCCCGCTCACACATTACCGGCTTTGCGGGCCGGACTCCCGCCGCGAATGGCCAGCGCTCTGGCTGCGCTCTCCCATCCACTGCCCGTCAGGCAACACCTCAAACGTTAAAACTTCGTCATAATAGCTGCGCGGCGGCACCGCAAAACCGGCAATCAGGTTCGCTTCCATAATCGGATGAAACGCCTCATCCATGGTGATTTCAAACAGCACGCTACGCAGCTTCTCCATCAGTAAGGCGTCGGTGCTGGCAGAGGTGATTAAAGGTAAGGCTGCGCACAGAGGGGTTTCGCCCACAATCGCCAAGCCGTTTAGGGCTTCAGGCTGATAGCGCCGCAGCAAGGCCCACGTGATGCAGTCAATGGCCGCGATATCGGCCTGTGACGCGCGTAAAGCGGCCAGAGACGCCACGTGACTACCGCTGAACAGCGTCTGGCTAAAGAATTTGCCGTGCTGCGCCAGCGGAGCAATCAGGTAACGCAGCGCATTAAATCCCGAATGGGAATCCTCGCTATTACACACCGCGCGCTGACCGTGAAAGTCGCTCAGGGGCCGGCCTTCGTCCGCGCTGCGTGCCACCAGCCAGCTGCGAGAGCGTAAGTTCTCGCAGCCTTGAGCCAGAGAGTGAAACGCGCCCACCAGCTGAACGCCTGGCAGATAGTTTACCAGCGGGTAGCCGCAGCTCGCGCTCAGTAACAGTCGGTCGTCGCGCCAGTGCGACAGCAGATCCTGCGGCCACACCACCTCGGCATGCACGTCGTGCTTGATCAACAGTTGAGCGATTGTGGTGGCCAGAGCCTCAGTAGATGGGCGATGGATATCGTACATGGGCATCGAAATTAACGGCATTCTGGGATCCTTTTGACATTGCGCTGGGCGTACCAAGCCAAACCCAAACGGTAATGTACAAAATCATAGTTGATATTGCGTCATCGTCACCGAACGCCAGAGGACAACGCCTTGCCACTTCCCATGATGTTGTACAAAAAAGTTGATAAAGCGCGCGAAAACTATTGGCTATCAGTCATCTCTGCGCTGGCGTAATCTTGTGCTATCGGTTTGAAAGGGCACTGCCCCGCGAGGAGAATTTCCCATGAAAAAAATTGGCTTTTTATCGTTCGGTCACTGGACGCCGTCATCGCAGTCCGCCACCCGCTCTGCCCAGGACGTGCTATTGCAGTCCATCGATCTGGCCGTGGCAGCAGAAGAGTTGGGCGCAGACGGTGCCTATTTCCGCGTGCACCATTTTGCGCGTCAACTGAGTTCACCGTTTCCGCTGCTGGCAGCGGTTGGGGCGAAAACGCATAAAATCGAGATTGGCACGGGCGTTATTGATATGCGCTATGAAAACCCGCTTTACATGGCGGAAGATGCTGGCGCAGCGGATCTGATTGCCAACGGACGCCTGCAGCTTGGCCTGAGCCGTGGCTCTCCCGAGCAGGTTATCGAAGGTTATCGCTATTTTGGCTATCACCCGCAAGCGGGCGAGAGCGATGCGGACATGGGACGACGCCACACTGAACAGCTGCTAGAGGTGCTGCGTGGGGAAGGCTTTGCGAAACCCAATCCGCAGCCCATGTTCCCGAACCCGCCGGGCCTGTTACGCCTTGAGCCTTACTCGGAGGGCCTGCGTGAGCGTATCTGGTGGGGATCAGGCTCCAATGCAACCTCTGTTTGGGCGGCGCAGCAGGGCATGAACCTGCAAAGCTCGACGTTAAAAGACGATGAAACCGGCGAGCCATTCCACGTTCAGCAGGCGAAGCAGATTCGGGCCTACCGGGAAGCATGGGCAGCTGCAGGACATCAGCGTACGCCGCGCGTCTCAGTGAGCCGCAGCATTTTTGCGCTCACCAACGATCTCGATCGCGCTTACTTTGGCCGCAGCGGCCAGGATCGCGACTCGGTGGGCTTCCTGGACGAAAAAACCCGCGCTATTTTTGGTCGCAGCTATGCCGCAGAACCGGATAAGCTCATCAGACAGCTCGCTGAAGACGAGGGCATTGCGGAAGCGGATACGCTGCTGCTTACCATTCCTAATCAGCTTGGCGTCGACTACTGTGCCCACGTTATCGACAGTATCCTGACGCACGTAGCACCCGAATTGGGTTGGCGCTAAAAGGGGGCCATGGCGATGGCCGGGCGCGGCGGGAGTCCGGCCCGCCATGCCGGTGGGGCATGAGCGGGGGCCGGCCCGCAAAGCCGGTTTTTCGTTGCGCGGGCTCGCGCGTTGACTGCTGCGCTGGGCTGACCCTGAGCGGGGGCCGGCCGCTCAGCCGGTTTTTTACTGAACCTTGAGCGGGTTCCGGCCCGCTATGCCGGTTTTAGTTGCGCGGGCTCGCGCGTTAGCCGCTGTGCTGGCCTGACCCCGAGCGGGTTCCGCCCGATAACCCTGCGGGAGTTGCAGCCGCCCCGATGCGGCGTACGGGCAAAGGGCCGAGGGCGCGGCCCTTTGCAATCCGCGCCCTGCGCCAGCCTCCGCTGTTCCCTCACTCCGCCGCAACGGCCTCACGGACCGCGCGGATTCGCCATCCCTGGCTCATTCCGCCCTCTCAGCGGCATCCCTGCCGCTTCGTCCTGGCCGTCACGCTCCGTTCGGCGCTCCGGATGGCGCCACAAACCTCGCCTTTAAGAGCCTTTTTCTTTTTTTGTGTCTGGTGTTGTCTGTATGGCTGTAAGCAGGTTTAAGAAGACAGTGGCTGGCTGAAAAAGATAGAAAACACATGGCAGAAACGGCTTCTGGTTAACGCCCCGTGGGCGGAATGGTACTTAAAAATCTTACAGCCACGCATTGGCACCTCAATACAAATACATGAAAGAGGTTTGCTTAACGCCGCGCGGTGCGGATGCACCTTAAAAGTCTTACCGCCGCGCAGTGGCTGCGAAAAAAATCATGACGTGCAGCGGGGGGTGTGAAGCGCCATCCCCACTCGCTGAACGCGTGAGGCCTTCTAGGGCGAGCGGCATGGATGCCGCGAGAGGCGGCGTTGAGCAGGAGCGAATCGACGCCGGTCCGTCAGGAAGGCTGAGGGAGTGAAGGCACCGCGCAGCGGCGAGTGGGGCTGGCGCAGGGCCGGGGAGTGCAGAGGGCGCGGCCTGGCGCCCTCTGCTCGGTCGCCGCAAGGCGGCAAAGGCACCTGCCAGTGCCATGGCGAACGAAAGAGGCACCGTGCTAACGGAAAAGCACCGCCGCTGCCTGCGGCTAAAGCACCGCCGCTGCCTGCGGCTAAAGCCCCGCCACTGCAAGTGGCAAACGCCCTGTGCCGCTGGCACACCTCATTCCATCCCCACTTCCCACCACAGTTGCTCTAACGGATAGTAACGATCGCGCTCGCTCACCGGTGGGTTCCTGTCGCGCTGCCAGGGCTTGGCCAGAATGTAATGCAGGTTCTTCACCTCATCGTCACGCCACAGACCAGCATGCTGGAAAGGCAGGGTTTTTAAGGCGTTATACACCCACGAGAGCGGCAGCCAGCGATCTTTAAACAGCTCGTTAAGCAGATCCTGCTCCGAGAACGGATAGCGGCGCAGATCGTCAATCGCTTTCACTTTGTGTTGCAGCCAGGCAAATACCTCGCGATCGGGCTTTAGCACCAAAAAACCCCCGTTCAGGTAGCGGTCAAGGTCGGCGGGTGCGGATTTGCCGCTGGCCTGCCAGGTATAGTGGCAGTTATCGGGCTGCCAGCTGGCCGGATAGCTGGCTATCTTATTGGGATTACAGCGGCAAGCGTGACACGCCGCTAAAGGTGAATCGCCCATATCCAGCGTAAACAGCTCATCCATGTTGCGCAGCACCAGCATATCGGCATCCAGAAACACGACGCGCTGATAGTGCGTGAGCTCCCAAACGCGCAGTTTGCTCCATACCTCGCCAAATTGCGCTGAGGCGTAATGCTGCTCAAGCGTATCATTGGGCAAGAGGGGCTCAACCGCATGAATAACACATCCTTGCGCCCGTAAGGCCGCCTGTGTTTCTTGTGGGATGGCTTTTGTCACCATCACCACCAGTGGCCATTGCGTCTTACTGCGCTGCAGTGAACGGTGTAGGGCGCGAACGCCGATGACGTACTCAGGCTGCGTCAGCAGCGTTACCCAGGCAAACATAAACTCTCCCTGTATTAATCAAAAAGGGCCGTAAGGTAGTCATTGCTAAAACGGTGTTGGGGGTCAAAGCGTTGGCGCACTTCGCGAAACGCTTCCCACTGTGGATAGATATCGCGCCACTGATAGCGCTGCGGATCGTAATATTTACCCCAGTGCGGGCGCCCCCCTTCGGCGGCCAGCAGCTTCTCAACGTGGGTCAGGAAGTGCAGGCCCTCTTGCGACAGCGAGCCGTCGTCGGCGTAATACACCACGAAGCCGAAAAAGCAGCTCTCCTGCTGATGCGCAGGACTCAGCCAGGCGTCTGAAGGGCCGGTACAGCGCAGAATAATGGGGTAATGCATGTGCGGGTGCTTCTCGGCATACCAGGCCTTGATGCGCTGAATAGCGCGTGGCGTATTCGCCAGCGGCACCGCGATCTCCACGTTGATTTGCGGCACGGCGATCCCACGGCAAAACAGCTGGTAAATGTCACCCGTGATATCGGTAAAATCGCGGAACCGCGTGACGGTACGGAACTGTTTTCCCCCCTTTCCGTGGATCTGCGTATCGCGGTGCATGTGCGCCAGCGTCTGATCGATGGTGTCATTGAGACTGCTGTCCGCGTCGTCACTGTGCTCAATCACCTCGCGCTGGTTATCGTGCCACGCTTCGGCATCCGCGGCGCTGGCCGGATCGGCATTCCACACGTGCATCAGATTATCGTCAACAAACCACCACGCTTTGCTCAGTTCATGCTCGCGGTTCCACGTCAGCAGATCCTGCTCCAGCGTATCGGCGGAGGCCGCAAACTTATGGCAGCTAAAAATGCGGAAGGGGCGGGTGCGCAGCGTCACGGCGGTGACAATGCCGAGCGCGCCCAGCGACGTCAGCGCCGCCGGAAAATCCGCATCACCGCGCTGCAACTCGCGTACGCTGCCGTCGGCCAGCACCATGCGCAGGCGCAGCGCTTCATCGGCCAGTGAACTCTGATCCAGTCCTTGACCGTGAGTGCCGCTGGCCATGGCGCCGGCCAGGGTTTGCACCGCGATAACGCCCGGCGAGCAGCCCAGCATGCGATCCATTGTCGTCAGGGTGTCGAAGATGTCTTGCAGCAGCGTTCCCGCAGCAAAGGTCACACTGTGTTCATCGTGGCCCAGCACGCCTGCCAGGGCACTGAGGTCGAGTAGCAGATCGTCAGGCTGAACGCACAGCATGCGGCCAGGCGACAAGCGGCTGCCAATCACGCGCACCTTACCTTGGCTATCGCGTAGCAGCTGTTGTATTTCGGCTTCGTTTTGCGGCTGCTGCAGCTGCGACCGCTGACCGACCACCGAATTTTGCGCCCAGTTCCAGAGTGCGCTGTCATGCGCGGTCTCACGCGGGTTACGTAGGGGATAAAGCAGGGAGTCTTTGTTCACCGCGGCATTCCTTAAAATGTGATCTGTGTCAGCCTTAAGGCTTTAAGCGTAGACCATCAGAACGAAGCCGCTGATAAGACGTATTGAAGTCAAGATAAATTTTTTTAGTGTCGGCGCGAGATGGACTTCTGCGTTTTTTGGGTTACGCATAACGAACAGTGGTGATGAGCAGAGTAATGCCCTGGCGCGCAAAGTGGCGGTAAAAAGCGAAGCAGCAGCTGATATAGCAAAAAATGGGAGATCTGCGCGGCTAAAAACAGTGCCAAATAATAATGAGCAAGCGAACCGTTAAGAGGAAATTAACTTGCAGGATAGCCCTGCAAGTTAAAGGTTATTGATGTTTTTTGAGGTAGCGCAGCGTCGCCGTTACGGCCAGCTGGCGGTTACGGCGCAGGCTGTCCGCTTCGCTGTCGTCGGGGGTAAACAGATAGTGAAAGGTGTAGCGGTTGGCGACATGGTGTACGCAAATGCTGCTCACCAAGCGGTGCACATCCACGGTGTTGAGATCGTCCAGAAATACGCCCTGCTGTTGACCGCGCGTGAGAATATCGTCGAGCAGATCCAGCGCGCTTTTGTTCATGGCTTTAATGCGCGAGGACTGCGTAATGTAGCGACCACGCAGTAAATTTTCGGTACAGACCAGGCGCATAAAATCGGGGTGGGCGGCGTGATAATCAAAGCTGGCTTCCACCAGTTTAATCATCGCCTGCTCTGGCGCCATGACCGCCAGATTCAACCCGCTCTCATGTTCACGAATGGCCTGATAGACCTGCTCCAGCACGGCGATATACAGCTGCTCTTTGTTCACAAAGTGATACACCACCATGCGCTTTGTGGTTTGCGCGTGCTCGGCAATCTGTTCCAGACGCGCGCCCTGCATGCCAAATTCAGCAAAGGTTTTCAGGGCGCCCGCGAGGATGCGTTTCTTTAATCCTTCCGGATCGTTTTTGCGTTTTAGAGGGGAATCCGACATAGCGCTCGTGACAGATCGTTAAAACGCGCATGGTAACACAGCTGTCACACGCGGCGCGCGCGCGGCGGGCTATGGTTAAAGTCACCCCGTCCTCAAGGAGATGCCAATGAATACCTCCCCGCACGCGTCCATCGCCGCAAGGCTGGCGCTGACCGCCGAGCAACGACAGCAGACGCGCGATGCGCTGGCCCACGACCAGCCCGCAGAACCGGATAAGCAGCGGGCGCAGCGCTATGCGTTTCAGCAACGCGTTAGACAAGGCGTTATCATCGATACCGACGACCGGCTGCCGGTGGTTTTCTTACAGCAGGGGCTGGAGGCAGCACGCGCGGTGGCGCTTATCCGCGAAGACGGGGTGCCCAAAGGCAGCGGTTTTTTAATCCACGGCAATCTGTTGGTCACCAATCATCATGTCTTGTCGGATCCGCCCGCACCGGGACGCATCACCGTGGAATTTGGCTTCCGTCAGGGGGAGGCGGGCAGCGTGATAGCGGGGCGGCGCTTTACCGTCGATGCCGAGCGCTTTTGGCTGAGCAACCCCACCGAGGCGCTCGACTGTACGCTGATTGCGCTGGGCGAGGCGCTTGATCGCGTGGGTGAAGACCCCTTGCCGCTCGCGCTCAATGACCGTCACGATAAGCACGCGCTGGGCATGCCGCTCAACTTGATCCATCATCCCGGCGGTGCGCCACAGCAGCTCTCGCTGCGCAATAACGCGCTGCTGGCACGTCATGAACAGTTTTTGCACTACGAGACCGATAGCGACGCCGGCTCCTCTGGTTCACCGGTGTTTAATGACGGTTGGCAGCTGGTGGCGTTGCATCACGGTGCCGTCGAGGAGGGCGGCAAATGGGTCAACGAGGGCATCCGCCTCAGCGCGATCGTTGACTGGCTTAAAGGCGAGCTGGCCGCGCTGGCCGCACCGCAGCAGGCACTGCTCATGCAGGCGTTAACCGGCGTGGGCGCAGCGTTTACGCCCGCGTCTGGTACCGCGACCGCGCCGCGTGACGAAAACCTCGCGGCGCGTACGGGCTATCAGGCCGATTTTCTGCGCGATACGCCGATTGCGCTGGCCGACATCATCGCGCCGCGTGCAGCCGACGTGGCACCGCTGCGTGATGGCCGCACCGGTGCGGAAGCCCGACTCGATTACGAGCACTTCTCGTTGTTTATGAGCGCGGAACGCAAACTGGCTTTTTTCACCGCCACCAACATTGACGGTGCGCGCTATATCAATATTGACCGCGGCAGCGGCCAGCCCTCACTGCTGGCGGAGGGCGATCGCTGGGTCGACGACAGTCGCATCGACAGCCGCTATGTCACCGGGCAGGCATTTTATCGCGCGTTCAGCCGCTGGTTCGATCGCGGCCACCTGACTCGCCGCAGCGATCCCACGTGGGGCACCGCGGCGGAAGCGGTGCGCGCCAATAAAGATACGTTTCACTTTACCAACTGTTCGCCGCAGCACTTTCGCTTCAACCAAAGCCTCACTTACTGGCAGGGCGTTGAGCGCTATATTCTCGAATTTGGCGTGCTAAAAACGCATCAGCAAATAAGCGTATTGACCGGTCCAGTGTTGAACGATCGGGCACGCCAGTACGGCGACTTATCGGTGCCGCTGATGTTCTGGAAAGTGGTGCTGCGCATTGGGCCGCAGGGCGCGCCGCAGGCCACCGCGCTGCTGGTGAGCCAGGATGCGCTACTGGATGAGCCGCGCCGCGTGTTGCCAGCCCTGCAGCCGGAAGCGGTGCCCAATGTTGATGAATACCGCGTTTCGGTCAGCGCGCTGGAGAGCCTGACCGGGCTCAATTTCAGCGCGTTTCGCCATTGGGATAGCTGGCAGCCGGACGCGACGCTGTTGACGCAGCCGCTGCCAGCGCAGCTGGTGATGGCATGGACGGATTTGCTCTAAGCCTCGATTCGCGACAGGCAGAATGCAAAAAGCCCGCTCAGGTTTCCCTGAGCGGGCTTTTCTAAATGTGGCTCCTCTGACTGGACTCGAACCAGTGACATACGGATTAACAGTCCGCCGTTCTACCGACTGAACTACAGAGGAATCGTGTGAACGAGGCGAATAGTAGCGATGCCCGGCAGCGATGTCAAAGGCCGATCGCACACTTCCGGTTTAAGTGCGCGCAAAAACAGCAACATGGTGTTTTTTAAGGCTTGAGCGCACAAATTGTAAACTGCCGACAGGATCGCAATTCGACGGCAATTCCTTTGAGATGTTAGAGGCGTGTCAAAGTTTTGTTATTTGCTGATTTTAAAACAAGCGTTTCAGTGCTTTTATGATGAAAATTTCAAATGATGTACCGATGAAATAAATGAACTGTTTACGCTGACGCCCGAAATGCGTTTTATCGCGTAAAACACGGTGTCGAGAATAAATTTCTGATAAGTAAAAAGTTTAAGTGAAAGCATGCAGTGAAAAAAGAGCGTTTAACCAGAAGCCTTACCTCCATAAACACATAAATCCTGCCAGCGGCGCTGGGTGAATGTAAAAGATATTTTTCATTCGTCTTCTCAGTCAGGCTGCGCACGTTAACGTATAAAAAGGGTGCCCTATGAAATTCAAAAAAGCGTTAGTGACTTCCCTGATAGCCTGCATGTTACCGGCAGCGGTGATGGCAAAAGATCTTCAGGTAGGCGTGTCGATGGCGCTGTTTGATGACAACTTCCTCACCATTCTGCGTACAGCAATGCAGAAAGAGATGCAGACCGATAACGTGAAAGGCCAGGTTGAGGATGCCAAAGGCGACGTGTCGCAACAGCTGCAGCAGGTACAAAACTTCATCGGTCAGGGTGTGGATGCCATTATCGTCAACCCGGTAGACACCAACGCAGTGAAACCGATCATGGATGCGGCCACCAAAGCCAATATCCCGCTGGTGTTCGTTAACCGTAAACCGGCCGGCGAACTGACCAGCAAAATGGCTTACGTCGGTTCGGACTCAGAGCTGGCGGGTCGCCTGCAGATGGAAGCGCTGGCGAAAGCCATGAATGGCAAAGGCAACGTCGCGATCTTAATGGGCGATTTAGCGAATGAGTCCACCCGCGATCGCACCAAGGGCGTTGAAGCCGTGGTGGCGAAATATCCAGGCATCAAAGTGGTCCAAAAACAGACGGCCAAGTTTACCCGTAATGATGCGGTAGACGTCGTCAGTAACTGGATGACCGCGGGTGACGATATCCAGGCGATTGCGTCTAATAACGATGAAATGGCCATTGGTGCGCTGCAGGCGCTGGGCAAAAATCCAAACCACATTCTGATCGCGGGCGTGGATGGCACCCCCGATGCGCTGCAAATGCTGAAAAACGGCAAAATGGTCGCCACCGTGTTCCAGGACGCCAAAGGGCAGGGTGAAGGTGCGGTGAAAGCGGCCGTTAAGCTGGCCAACGGCGAGAAAATCGAACGCGTGATCAACATTCCTTACCAGCTGATCACCAAAGACAACATGGCGCAGTTCGAGAACCGTAACCAGAAGTAATCCCTTCCCCAAAAGCTGTTTGGAGGTGACGTATGACCGCTTTTGCGCTTGAAGCCGAAGGCATCAGCAAGTTCTTCCCCGGAGTGAAGGCGCTCGACAACGTCTCACTGCGTATCAAGCCGGGGTCGGTACATGCCCTGATGGGTGAAAATGGCGCGGGCAAGTCTACCTTAATGAAGTGCCTTATCGGGATGTACCGTCCCGATAAGGGCACCATCCGTATTAAGGGTGAGCCAGTGCAGTTTCAGGATACGATGGACGCGCTCCGTTCTGGTATCTCCATGATTCATCAGGAGCTTAACCTCGTTCCCTACATGACGGTGGCGGAAAACATTTGGCTGGGCCGCGAACCGATGAAATTCGGTTTCGTGGATCACGCGCTGCTGAATAAACAGACGCAGGCGCTGCTGGATAAACTCAATATCCGGCTGAAAGCGGATCGGCTAGTCGGTGAGCTCAGCATTGCGTCGCAGCAGATGGTGGAAATCGCCAAGGCGGTCTCCTGGAACGCTGATGTGGTGATTATGGATGAGCCCACCTCGGCGCTTACCGAAACCGAGGTGGCGCATCTGTTTACCATCATTCGCGACCTGCGCGCGCAGGGCAAAGCCATCATTTATATCAGCCATAAAATGGATGAGATCTTCGCCATCACCGATGAAATCAGCATTTTCCGTGACGGCACGTGGGTGGGCAGCAACAGCACCACCGCCTTTACCCGGCAGTCGCTGATTACCCAAATGGTGGGACGCGAACTGACGCAGCTGTTCCCGAAATTCAACGGCACCCTCGGTGAAGAGGTGCTGACGGTACGCAACCTGACCTGCAAAGATCGCTTTACCGATATCAGCTTTGGCGTGCGCAAAGGCGAGATTCTTGGCGTCGCCGGACTGGTGGGGGCAGGGCGCAGTGAAGTGATGGAAAGCCTGTTTGGCATGGAGTCTTTCGACAGCGGCGAGATTCTGATTGATGGCGTGCCAGTGACGATAGATTCGCCCTCTACGGCGATCGAAAAGGGCATGGCGTTCCTCACTGAAGATCGCAAAAAGTCGGGGCTGTTCCTTGTGCTGTCGGTTATGGAGAACATGAGTATTGTCAACATGCCGGACTACATCGGCAAAAGCGGGTTTGTGAGCCACGTAAAAATGGCGCAGGACTGTATGGAGCAAATCCGCAAACTCAACATCAAAACCCCCACCATGGATCAGATCATCAACAACCTTAGCGGTGGCAACCAACAGAAGGTGCTGATTGCACGCTGGCTGCTGGCGCAGCCGAAGATCTTGATTCTGGACGAACCGACGCGCGGCATCGACGTGGGCGCGAAGGCGGAAATTTATCGCTTAATCAGCGAATTGGCCAATCGCGGTGTGGCCATCATCATGGTGTCGTCGGAACTGCCAGAGATCCTTGGCATGAGCGATCGCGTGATGGTGATGCACGGCGGGCGTATAACCGGCATCCTCGATAAAGAAGAGGCCGACCAGGAAACCATTTTGTCGTTGGCATCCGAGTGAGGCGCGAGACAACTATGAGTAACGTGAAAGCCACGGCCCCGCAGGCCACTGACCAGACCTCTTTTTTCGCTAACCTGCGCCACAAGCTGCCAAAAGATACCGGCATCTTTGTGGTGATGGTGGGCATTGCGTTGATTTTCGAAATCGCTGGCTGGTACGTTCGCGATCAGTCTTTCCTGCTTAACACCAACCGCCTGGTGCTGATTGTGCTGCAGGTTGCCATCATCGGCATTATCGCCGTAGGGGTAACTCAAGTGATTATTACCACCGGGATCGACCTCTCATCGGGGTCGGTGATCGCGCTGACCGCGGTCGTCGCGGCCAGTCTGGCGCAGACGTCCGACAGCCTCACGCCCATGTATCCTTCACTGGTGAATCTGCCTGCGGTGGTACCCATCGTGGCAGGCATTGGCGTTGGGCTGCTGTGTGGCTTAGTGAACGGCGTACTGATCACCAAAACGGGCATCCCGCCGTTTATCGCCACCCTGGGTATGATGGTGTCGGCGCGCGGTTTGGCGCAGTATTACACCCAAGGAAATCCCATCAGCTTCCTGTCAGATGGCTTCACCTCGATTGGTCAGGGTGCCATGCCGGTGATCATTTTCCTCGTGGTGGCGTTTGTATTCCATATCGCGCTGAAACACCTGCGCTATGGCAAATACGTCTACGCCATCGGCGGTAATATGACCTCAGCCAAAGTCTCTGGCATTAACGTCAACAAGTATCTGATCATCGTTTATACCATCGCCGGGGCGCTCTCTGGGCTGGCGGGCGTAGTCCTGGCGGCGCGCGTCAGCAGCGGTCAGTCAAGCATGGGCATGGCTTACGAGCTGGATGCGATTGCCGCCGCCGTGATCGGCGGCAGCAGCCTGATGGGTGGCGTGGGGCGGATTACCGGCACCTTGATTGGCGCGGTGATTTTGGGGCTGATCAAGAGCGGCTTCACCTTTGTTGGCGTCGATGCTTACGTGCAGGACATCATCAAAGGGATCATCATTGTGGCGGCCGTCTCCATCGATATGCATCGCAACCGCAAAAAGCGTTAGCGACGTGGGTCCACTGTCCAAGCCCGTGTTTTCCGCGCAGGAAAACACGGGCTTTTTTCTGTGCTCAGCAATAAGATTTCTGGCTGACCGATTTTCTTTCTTGGGCTTTTTTATCCGCACTTTGTTGGCTTTATGCGCGCTTTTGCGCGTTCTGCACCGTTTATCGCCTCTCATCCATCACTTTTTTGCACGCCTGCCTTGCACGCTTTGCACCGTGAGAGTGCAGCGACCGGCCGTTACGCTGTGCTGTGATTATCGCCTGCGCTTATTACCTCCTGAGAGGTAATCAGAATGGCTTATTTTTCGGGCCGTTAGGAATATTCTGTCTTACATCCTGTTTCCGTCGGAAAAAACTGGCCTGCATATTGCAACATATCTGACATACGCCAGTGGGCCGAACCCCTTCCCGGGCATTTCCAGAATGATGGAGGCAACATGAACTTAAGACGACTGAAATACTTTGTGAAAATCGTCGATATCGGCAGCTTGACGCAAGCTGCTGAAGTGCTGCATATCGCGCAGCCTGCGCTCAGCCAGCAGGTTGCTACGCTGGAAAATGAACTCGATCAGCAATTGTTGATCCGCACCAAGCGCGGCGTGACACCGACCGAAGCGGGCAAAATTCTCTATACCCATGCGCGTACCATTCTGCGCCAGTGTGAACAAGCGCAAACCGCCGTGATTAACGCAGGCCAGGTACTGAACGGACAGGTTTCTATTGGTCTCGCGCCTGGCACGGCGGCGTCCTCACTGACCATGCCGCTGCTGCAAACCGTGCGTGAGCAGTATCCAGACGTGCTGGTTTACCTGCATGAAAACAGCGGCAGTTCGCTGAACGACAAAGTGATGAACGGTCAGCTGGATATGGCGGTGCTCTACGACCGCGCGCCCACTGCGGGCATCAACAGTATTCCACTGATGAAGGAAGAGCTCTATTTGGTGGGGGCTACGGCCTGTCCGGGCACCACTGTCGATCTGGCTGACGTGGCACAGATGAGCCTGTTCCTGCCGCGAGATTACAGCGCGGTGCGCAAGCGCGTGGACGAAGCTTTCTCTTTGCGCCGTTTGAGCGCCAAAATCATCGGTGAAATTGAATCCATTTCCACGCTAACAGCAGCGGTATCGAGCGGTATGGGTGTCACCGTGCTGCCGGAATCCGCCGCCCGCGCGCTGGTTAGCTCGACCCATGCCTGGATGGCGCGTATCAACAGCCCGTCGCTTCATCTCCCTCTGTCGCTGAACCTCTCCGCGCGTCTGCCGCTGTCACCGTCGGCGCAGGCAGTGAAAAATATCCTGCTGTCGCTGCTCAATAAGCCCGCCGTAGAGGATCGCGAGCTGATGCTCGTAGGATAGGGGAAACGCCGCAGGCGAGGAGGGTGCCGCAGCAGAGGGTTTTTGCCACGGGCTGTGGCGGCGCTTTTGCCGCAGGCAGTGGCGGGCTTATGCCGCAGGCAGCGGCGAAGCTTCCTCGCTGCACGGTGCAACTTTCGTTCGCCATGGCAATGGCAGGTGCCTTCGCCGCAGGCAGCGGCACGGTGCCTTTCCGTTAGCACGGAGCGACTTTCGTTCGCCATAGCAATGGCAGATGATTATGCCGCAGGCAGCGGCAGGGTGCCTTTCCATTAGCACGGAGCGACTTTCGTTCGCCATGGCACTGGCAGGTGCTTTTGCCGCAGGCAGCGGCAGAGTGCCTTTCCGTTAGCACGGAGCGACTTTCGTTCGCCATGGCACTGGCAGGTGCCTTTGCCGCCTTGCGGCGACCGAGCAGAGGGCGCCGGGCCGCGCCCTCTGCACTCCCCGGCCCTGCGCCAGCCCCACTCGCCGCTGCGCGGTGCCTTCACTCCCTCAGCCTTCCTGACGGACCGGCGTCGATTCGCTCCTGCTCAACGCCGCCTCTCGCGGCATCCATGCCGCTCGTCCTGGAAGCCTTCAGTCGTTCAGCGAGTGGGGATGGCGCTTCACACCCCCGCTGCAAGCCACGATTTTTTCGCCGCCGCCGCGCGGCGGGAAGATTTTTAAGGTGCGTTCAGGCTGTGCTGCTTTAAGCAAAACCCTTTTTTATTTTGTTTTTTTAGCCAATGTCGCGTGCTTTTAAGACTTTTAAGTCGCATCCGGACCGCGCTGCGTTGAGCAAAACCCTTCTTTGTTGTTATATCTTTTACCGTCACTGCATATCTGAAAGACGGGTAGTCACATCCCGTCCGCGCAGTGTTCACCAGAAACCTTCTGTCTTCTGTCTTTTCCAGCCACTGTCTTTACAGACCTGCTTACAGCGCCCCAGACAACACCACACAAAAAAAGAAAAAGGCTCTTACAGGCGGCGGTGTTGAGCGCCATCCGGAGCGCCGAACGGAGTGTGACGGCCAGGACGAAGCGGCAGGGATGCCGCTGAGAGGGCGGAATGAGCCAGGGATGGCGAATCCGCGCGGTCCGTGAGGCCGTTGCGGCGGAGTGAGGGAACAGCGCAGGCTGGCGCAGGGCGCGGATTGCAAAGGGCCGCGCCCTCGGCCCTTTGCCCGTACGCCGCAGCGGGGCGGCTGCAACTCCCGCAGGGTTAGCGGGCGGAACCCGCTCATAGTCATACCGGCATAGCGGGCCGGAACCCGCTCAGAACCGGCCCTTTGCCCGTACGCCGCAGCGGGGCGGCTGCAACTCCCGCAGGGTTAGCGGGCGGAACCCGCTCATAGTCATACCGGCATAGCGGGCTGGAACCCGCTCATAGCCATACTGGCTGAGCGGCCGGACCCCGCTCAGGGTCCAGTAAAACCGGCTTTGCGGCCCGGCCCCCGCAGCGCCCCACCATCGCCCTGGTTCGTTATTCCTATTTATCATAACAAACGGTTTTTTATTATTTGTTGCACTCACACTAACTTCATAACATGAACCAAACATAGCGGGGGAAAGGGGAGAAAGAACGTGAATTTTCAGCAGCTTAAAATTATACGCGAGGCGGCGCGGTGCGACTTTAATCTCACAGAAGTGGCGAACACGTTGTTTACCTCACAATCCGGGGTCAGTCGTCATATCCGCGATCTCGAAGATGAACTGGGCGTGGAAATTTTTATCCGACGCGGTAAGCGCCTGTTAGGCATGACGGAACCGGGTAAGGCGTTGCTGACCATTGCTGAACGCATCCTTGATGAGGCCGGTAAAGTCCGTCGTCTGGCGGATGTGTTCACCAATGAAACCAGCGGTGTACTGACAATAGCCACCACCCACACGCAGGCGCGCTACAGCTTGCCGCGCGTGATCAAAGCGTTTCGCCAGCTTTATCCCAACGTCAGGCTTGAACTTAACCAAGGATCGCCGCAGGAGATTGTGGCCATGCTGCTGGCCGGGGAGGCGGATGTCGGCATTGCGTCTGAGCAGTTAGCGACCAACGGCAGTTTGGCGGCGTTTCCGTGGTTCAGTTGGCACCATTCACTGCTGGTGCCGCGCGATCACGCGCTGCTGGAACACCAGCCGGTCACGCTCTCAGGGCTGAGTGCGTTTCCCTTGATTACCTATCGACAGGGCATCACCGGACGTTCTCGCGTGGACCGCGCTTTTCAGGCTGCCGGACTTAAGCCGGATATCGTATTGAGCGCACAGGATTCTGACGTCGTGAAGACCTATGTGGCGCTGGGCTTAGGCGTTGGCGTGCTCGCTGACCAAGCCTGTGATATCCACGACGGAGAAGCGCTGGTCAAAATTGACGCCCGCCATTTGTTTGAGGCGAATACCGTCTGGCTTGGCCTAAAGCGAGGCCAACTGCAGCGAAACTACGTTTGGCAGTTCCTTGAGCTGTGTAATGCCAATCTGTCGCTGGAGGAGATCAAGCGGCAGGCCCTCTCCTACGATACCGCCGAGGAACCGGCGCTCGACTTTCAAATCTAACCGCGTGCGGCGACCTGGTGCCGCACCGCGTCTTGCCGATTTTCCCGCGCGCATGCGTAGCTTTATGGCGACAAGCACCGTATAAAATTTCTATTTTCAGGTGTCGACATCAAGGAGCTGCACATGATCACCCTCCGCACCATTACGCTGGATGACATTGAACACGGCTTTGCTGCAACGCAGCGGGTTAACTGGCCGCATCGTCGCGAAGATTGGCAACAGATTATCGCGCTGGCAGAAGGCGTCGTAGCGGAAGAGCACGGTGAGTTTGCGGGCTGCGCGCTCGGCTGGCGCTGGGGCGAGCGGGCCGCCACCATCGGGCTGGTGCTGGTCAATCCGGCGTTTCGCGGGCGCGGCATTGGTAGGCAGCTCATGCAGGCAATAATGGCGCGCTTTCCAGGCTACACCTTGCGGTTGCACGCCACGGAAATGGGCAAAGGGCTGTATGCCCAGCTGGGCTTTGTGGAGACGGGCACCATTTTGCAGTATCAAACGCGCGCGCTGACCACGCTGCCGCCGCTGACGCTGCCTGCGGGCAATACGCTGCGTGCGGCACAGGCAGCGGACGCAGACGTTTTAACCGCGTGCGATTGCCAGGCGCACGGGCTGCACCGCCCGGCGCTGATTGAGCAGCTACTGCGTGCGCACCGCACCGTGCTGCTGGAGGATGCGCAGCAGCAGGTACAAGGATTTGCCAGCCTGCGCCGCTTTGGTCACGGTTGGTCAATCGGACCGATTATCGCGCGCGATCTCCCACAGGCGCAGGCGCTCATCGCCGGCTTAATGCCCGCCGTGCAGGGCCAGTTTGTGCGTATTGATACCGATGCCGCGTTGCCGCTGGCCGCGTGGCTGGCGGATCTGGGCATGACGCAGGTAGATTGCCCCTGCATGATGGTGTACGGCACGCCGTGGCAACCCCCTGTCGGTGGGATGCAGGCATTCGGCCTGATGAGCCAGGCGATGGGATAAAAACGAAACGCGGGCGAACGTGCAGCTAACACGTCTGACATCGCGCGAATCCCCGCGTTAATTGCCGCTGCGCCTGTAAGATGCGCAGCGTCGGCTACCCTTAACAGTCTTAACCGACTGCAACAGGAAGCGCCGACGATGAGTAAAAAGACCAGTGATTTTTTTGTGGAACGCTTACAGGCGTGGGGCGTCACGCGCATTTTTGGCTATCCGGGCGATGGCATCAACGGGGTGCTGGGCGCGATACAGCGCGCGAATAAAGCTGGCGCAGGCATTGAGTTTATTCAGGTGCGTCATGAAGAGATGGCTGCGTTTATGGCGGCAGGTCACGCCAAATTTACCGGCGAATTGGGCGTTTGCCTCTCGACCGGCGGACCCGGCGCGACCCATCTTCTTACCGGACTCTACGACGCAAAAATGGATCATGCCCCGGTACTGGCGATTGCCGGACAGGCGGAGACCACCGCGCGCGGTGCCAGCTACCAGCAAGAGATGAATCTGGATCGCATCTTTGCCGATGTGGCGAACTTTGTGCAGGAAGCCGCTGCCCCAGCGCAGGTTCAGCATTTGGTGGATCGCGGCGTGCGGATTGCCAAAGCGCAGAACGGCGTCGCGGTGCTGATTTTACCGAAAGATTTACAAGATGAACCCTGGCAGCCACCGCAGCATGCGCACGGTTTTACCCATTCCGGGCCGGGCTATCAACGCCCGAAAATCGTGCCTTACGAGGACGATTTGCGCCGTGCGGCCGAGGTGCTCAATGCAGGCAGTAAGGTCGCCATCCTGATTGGGGCCGGCGCGCGTCACGCGGCGGTAGAAGTGGTGCAGGTGGCGAATACGCTGGGCGCGGGCGTTGCCAAGGCGCTGCTGGGCAAAGATGTGCTGCCCGACGACGCCCCGTTTGTCACCGGCACCATCGGCCTGCTCGGCACCAAACCCTCATGGGATCTGATGCAGGAATGCGACACCTTACTGATGATCGGCACGGGCTTTCCGTGGACGGAATTCCTGCCGCCCGAAGGCAAAGTGCGGGCCGTGCAAATCGATATCGATCCGGCCATGCTCGGACTGCGCTACCCCTGCGAGGTAAATCTACACGGTGACGCCGCTGAGACGCTGCGCGCGCTGCTGCCGCTGCTTACCCAGCAGACCGATCGTCAGTGGCAGGCGCAGATTGCCCTGCAGGTGCGCGACTGGTGGGCGCTGATGGAGAAGCGCGCCATGGCCCCGGCGCATCCGGTGAATCCGCAGCGCGTGGTATGGGAGATGTCGCCGCTGCTGCCGGAAGACGCGATTGTGACCTCAGATTCCGGTTCCTGCGCTAACTGGTTCGCGCGTGATTTCCGCGTTAAGCAGGGACAGCGCGCCACGCTCTCCGGCGGGCTGGCCTGTATGGGCGCGGCGGTGCCGTTTGCCATCGCGGCAAAATTTGCCTGGCCCGACAAGCCGGTGGTCGCACTGGTGGGCGATGGCGCGATGCAGATGAACAACCTCGCCGAACTGATCACTATCCAGAAATATTGGCAGCAGTGGGCCGATCCGCGTCTTATTGTCTGCGTGTTCAACAATCAGGATCTCAATCAGGTGACATGGGAGCAGCGCGTGATGGAGGGCAACCCGCGCTTTGAGGCCAGCCAGCAGCTACCCGATGTGCCGTACGCCCGCTTTGCACAGAGTCTGGGGCTGGAGGGCATTTTTGTGGATACGCCCGACGCCCTTGCCGCTGCGTGGCAGCAGGCGCTCAGCGCCACCCGCCCGGTGGTGCTGGAGGTTAAAACCGATCCTGAAGTCGCCCCGCTGCCGCCGCACATTACCCTGAAGCAAGCGAAAGCCTTTATGGCCTCCATGGTGAAAGGGGATCGCGGCATCGCGCAGGTCATCGGGGATACCGCGAGTCAGCTGATCGGCGGCAAAAAATAGGGGAGGGGCGGTTTTAGCCACTTGCCGTGGCGGAGGTTTTGCCGCAGGCAGCGGCTCGTTGCTTTCTCACTGGCGTTAGCACGGTGCAAATTTCGTTCGCCATGGCACTGGCAGGTGCCTTTGCCGCGTTGCGGCGACCGAGCAGAGGGCGCCAGGCCGCGCCCTCTGCACTCCCCGGCCCTGCGCCAGCCCCACTCGCCGCTGCGCGGTGCCTTCACTCCCTCAGCCTTCCTGACGGACCGGCGTCGATTCGCTCCTGCTCAACGCCGCCTCTCGCCGCATCCATGCGGCTCATCCTGGAAGGCCTCACTCGTTCAGCGAGTGGGGATGGCGCTACCAAACCTCGCTGTGGATCTTTTATGTTTTTCGCAGCCGCCGCGCGGCGGGAAGATTTTTAAGGTACATCCGCACCGGGCTGCGTTAAGCAAACCCTTTTTTCGTGTTTTTGTCTTTAGACGCCAGTGCGTGGCTGTAAGATTTTTAAGTACCACCCAGACCGCGCTGCGTTAAGTAACAACCTTTTTTCGCGTTTTTGGTCTTTAGACGCCAGCGCGTTGCTGAAAAGACTTTTAAGCAACCTCCCACCCGCGCAGTGTTAACCAGAAGCCGTTTCTAATGTCTGTCTTCTGTCTTTTCCAGCCAGCCACTGTCTTCGCAGACCCGTTTACGGCCCCCCAGGCAACACCACACAGAAAAAAGAAAAAGGCCCTTACAGGCGGCGGTGTTGAGCGCCATCCGGAGCGCCGAATGGAGCGTGACGGCCAGGACGAAGCGGCAGGGATGCCGCTGAGAGGGCGGAATGAGCCAGGGATGGCGAATCCGCGCGGTCCGTGAGGCCGTTGCGGCGGAGTGAGGGAACAGCGGAGGCTGGCGCAGGGCGCGGATTGCAAAGGGCCGCGCCCATCGGCCCTTTGCCCGTACGCCGCAGCGGGGCGGATGGAACTGCCGTGCGGTTAGCGGGCGGAACCCGCTCAGGGTTCAGTAAAAACCGGCTTTGCGGGCCGGAACCCGCTCAGGGTCAGCCCAGCGCAGCGGTCAACGCGCGAGCCCGCGCAATTAAAAACCGGCTGAGCGGCGGGCCCCCGCGCAGCGGGCAGCGTTCGGCACCCGCCGGGTGCCTTACCGGCTTGAGCGGGCCGGAACCCGCTCACGAACTCCCGGCGTTGCGGGCCGGACACCCGCAGCGCCCCGCCAACGCCTTGGCCCACCTTCTTTGATTCGTCACCGTGCCGTCACCGCACTGTCATCCCGCACGCGCATTGTAATCGCCATGCCGCAGCCTGAACCGCTGCCTTCCTCAACCTGACCTGAATGAGGCTTTGAGCGTCATGGAGATATCCAGACATCCGACCACTGTTTACCAGGCGGTTGCCGCGCAGCTGGAGCAGTCACTGCAGGCGCAGTACCGCTGTGGTGATTATCTGCCCTCTGAGCAGCAGCTGGCTGACCGTTACGCCGTTAACCGCCATACCCTGCGCCGCGCGGTGGACGAACTGGTGAATAAAGGGTTACTACAGCGCCGTCACGGCGTGGGCATTCTGGTGCTGATGCGCCCTTATGACTATCCACTGCACGCGCAGGCGCGTTTCAGCCAGAACCTGCTGGAGCAGGGCAGCGATCCGACCAGCGAGCGCCTGCTGGCGGTGCTGCGTCCGGCAACTCAGGACGTGGCCAGCGCGCTGGGATGCCAGGAGGGCGATAACGTGATTCATCTGCGCACCCTGCGCCGCGTCAACGGCGTCCCGGTGTGCGTCATCAATCACTATTTTGCTGACATCCGCTGGTGGCCCACGCTGCAACAGTTTCACAGCGGATCGCTACACGCGTTTATGCAAAGCCACATGGGACTCACGCTGACCCGTAAGCAAACCCGCATCAGCACCCGACGGGCGCAGGCAAAGGAGTGTAAACAGCTGGAAATTTCGCTGCACTCGCCGCTGCTGTGCGTGCGCACCCTGAATACCCAGCGCGACGGTCAGGTGGCGGAATACGCCGTTAGCGTGACGCGCGGCGACATGATTGAGCTGACGCTGGAGCACACATGACACAGCCTACCGAACGCCAGCACTGGATGTCGGTGCTGGCACACAGCACGGCGAGCCAGCTGGACGCGCTCTGGCAAACCGTATCACTCCAGCCCGCTTATGTGCAGGTGCGCCCAGCCGAGGTGGGGCTGACGCGCCTCCAGGCCCGCATGGGCGGCAGCGGCAAACGTTTTGTCCTCGGCGATGCCACCGTTACCCGCGCCGTAGTGAAACTCCCGGACGGCACGCTGGGGGTCAGCTATGTGCTGGGCCGCGACAAAGCGCACGCCGAACGCTGCGCGCTGGTGGACGCACTGATGCAGCAGCCGGAAACCCGCACGCTACTCCATGAAAAAATCATTGCCCCGCTGGCGGCCCTGCGTCACGAGCAGCGCCAAGTGCGTGCGCAGCAGATCGCCAGCTCGAAAGTCGATTTCTTTACCCTGATGCGCGGAGATAACGCATGACATTACTGGCAAGTTTTACCCATCCGGTGGCCGATGCGCAGCGCGCCTTTCGTCGCATTCTCAAAGCCATGAGCGAGCCGGGCGTGGTGGTGTCGCTGCCGCTGGCGCAAGGGTGGGGGGCGCTCTCACCGGCCGCGACCGCCGTGCTGCTGACGCTGGTGGACCAGGAGAGCGCCCTGTGGCTTGACCCGCATATAGACAGCGATATCGTGCGCAGCAACGTGCGTTTTCATACCGGCGTGCCGCTGGTCGAGGCGTGCACTGCACCCTTTGCGCTGGCGCATGCAGCCAGCGATCCCGATCCGGCGCAGTTTGCCGCAGGCGACAACCTCGCCCCGGAAAAAAGCACCACGCTGATCGTCGAGGTCGCGGCGCTGAGTGGCGGATTAACCCTGCGCCTCTCTGGACCGGGCCTGCGCGAGCCGCGCGCCATTGCGCCGCAGCTGCCGGCGGCCATTTTGCGTTATCTCCGCGAGCGGCCTCACCCGTTTCCGCAAGGGGTGGATCTGATCTTTACCTGCGGCGAAGCCATGATGGCGCTGCCGCGTACCACTGACGTGGAGGTATGCTGATGTACGTCGCGGTAAAAGGCGGTGAAAAAGCGATAGATAGCGCGCATCAACTGCAGGCCGATCTGCGACGAGGCGACCGCCGCGTGCCAGAACTCGGCTGCGATCAAGTGGCCGGCCAGCTTGGCCTGGCGGTGGACCGCGTGATGACGGAAGGGGGCATTTACGATCCGACGCTGGCGGCACTGGCGATCAAACAGGCCAGCGGTGATTTGGTTGAAGCCATCTTCCTGCTGCGAGCCTATCGCACGACGCTGCCGCGCCTCGCCGACAGCCTGGCGCTGGCTACGGAGACGATGCGGCTGGAGCGGCGCATTTCGGCGATTTATAAAGATTTGCCCGGCAGTCAGGTATTGGGCCCCACCTATGACTACAGCCACCGGCTGCTGGATTTTACCCTGCTGGCAAACGGCGACGCGCCCGCCGCGCCGCGCAGCGATGCGGCGCTAGCCGAAGCCTGCCCGCACGTCTCCAGCATGATGACCGCAGAAGCCCTCCTGGCAGAAGAGCAGGATGATGGCAGCGAACCCTGCGACATCACGCGTGCGCCGCCGGGGTATCCGGCGACGCGCGCCGCGCGTTTGCAGCAGCTGGTGCGCGGCGATGAGGGGTTCCTGCTGGCACTGGGCTACTCCACGCAGCGCGGCTACGGACGAAATCACCCGTTTGCCGGCGAGATCCGCACCGGCTATGTCAGCGTATCTGTCTGCCCTGAAGAGTTGGGGTTTGCCATTGAGATCGGCGAACTCCTGCTGACCGAGTGCGACATGGTCAACGGCATGACCGTGCCGGAGCAGGGTGATCCCCATTTCACGCGCGGCTACGGGCTGGTGTTTGGCCGCGCCGAGCGCAAGGCCATGGCGATGGCGCTGGTGGATCGCGCGCTGCAGGCGCCGGATTATCAGGAGCGTATTGCCGGCCCGGCGCAGGATGAAGAGTTTGTGCTGTCGCATGCCGACAATGTCGAAGCGGCGGGCTTTGTCTCGCACCTCAAACTGCCGCACTACGTGGATTTTCAGGCGGAGCTGGCGCTGTTGAAACAGCTGCGCGCAGGGGAGCCAAATCATGGGTGAATTAACGGGGTACAACAGCGGTTATCTGGATGAGCAAACCAAGCGCACCTTACGGCGCGCCATTCTGAAGGCGGTGGCCATTCCGGGTTATCAGGTGCCGTTTGCCGGACGCGAAATGCCGATGCCTTATGGCTGGGGCACCGGCGGCATTCAGATCACCGCCTGCATGATCGGTGAGAGCGACGTGCTGAAAGTGATCGACCAGGGCGCGGATGACACCACCAACGCGGTTTCGATACGCCGTTTTTTTCAGCGTGTCAGCGGGGCCGCCACCACCGAATCCACGCGTGCTGCCACGCTGATCCAAACGCGCCATCGCATTCCTGAAACGCCGCTGGTGGAAGATCAGGTGCTGATTTATCAGGTGCCGATCCCCGAGCCGCTGCGCTTTATCGAGCCGCGCGAAACGGAAACCCGCACGCTGCACGCGCTGGAGGAGTACGGCATCATGCAGGTCAAGCTGTATGAAGACATCGCGCGCGTTGGACACATTGCGACCACCTATGCGTATCCGGTGAAAGTGCACGACCGCTACGTCATGGACCCGTCACCTATCCCGAAATTCGACAATCCGAAAATGCACATGATGCCCGCCCTGCAGCTGTTCGGTGCCGGGCGTGAAAAACGCATTTACGCGCTGCCGCCGTATACCAAGGTCGAGAGCCTCGATTTCGACGATCACCCGTTCAGCGTACAGCGCTGGGACCAGCCGTGCGCGCTGTGTGGTTCGCAGCACAGCTATCTTGATGAAGTGGTGATGGATGATGCCGGTACGCGCCTGTTTGTCTGCTCCGATACCGACTTTTGCCACCAGCAGCAGGAACAACAGCATGCACAGTGAACAGCCGCTGCTTGCGGTCAACCGCCTCACGCATCTTTATGCGCCCGGCAAAGGCTTTGAGGACGTCAGCTTTACGCTCTATCCGGGTGAAGTACTCGGCATTGTCGGGGAGTCCGGCTCGGGTAAAACCACGCTGCTGCACAGCCTCTCGGCGCGCCTCGCGCCGCAGCAGGGCACGATCCACTATCGCGGCGCCGATCTCTGGCAGGTCAGCGAAAGCGAACGCCGCCGCCTGCTGCGCACCGAGTGGGGCGTGGTGCATCAGCATCCGCTGGCCGGATTGCGTCCGCACGTCACCGCCGGCGGCAACATCGGCGAGCGGCTGATGGCAATCGGCCATCGCCACTATGGTGAGATTCGCCAGCAGGCCATGCGCTGGTTACAGGACGTGGAGATCCCGGTGCAGCGCATTGACGATCTGCCCACCACCTTTTCCGGCGGCATGCAGCAGCGGTTGCAGATCGCCCGCAATTTAGTCACCCAGCCTAAGTTAGTGTTTATGGATGAGCCCACCGGCGGGCTGGATGTGTCGGTACAGGCGCGCCTGTTGGATCTGCTGCGCACGCTGGTGCGTGAGCTCAATCTGGCGGTGGTGATCGTGACGCATGACCTAGGCGTCGCGCGCCTGCTGGCGCACCGGCTGCTGGTCATGCAGCAGGGCAAGGTGGTGGAGAGCGGCTTAACCGATCGGGTGCTCGACGATCCGCGTCATCCGTATACCCAACTGTTGGTTTCATCGGTGCTTCACTCATGACGGACATCACAATGCAACCTCGCCTGCGCGTGGAAAATCTCAGCAAAACCTTTGTGCTGCACAATCAGGGCGGCACGACGTTACCGGTACTGCACAACGCCAGCCTGACGGTAAACAGCGGCGAATGCGTGGTGCTGCACGGTCGCTCCGGCAGCGGAAAATCCACCCTGCTGCGCGCGCTGTACGGTAACTATCAGGCCAACAGCGGCCACATTTGGCTGGTGCATCAGCAACAGTGGATCGATATGGCCCAGGCGCCAGCGCGGCAGATTCTGGCCGTGCGGCGCGACACCGTGGGCTGGGTCAGTCAGTTTCTGCGCGTGATCCCGCGCGTGCCGACGCTGGATATTGTGATGCAGCCGCTGCTGGAGCGCGGCGTGGCGCGTGCCCACTGTGAAGCGCGCGCCCGCGATCTCCTGACTCAGCTGAACGTACCGGAGCGGCTCTGGTCACTGGCGCCTTCGACCTTTTCCGGCGGTGAACAGCAGCGCGTCAACATTGCGCGCGGGTTTATCGCGGACTACCCGGTGCTGCTGCTGGATGAACCTACCGCGTCCCTTGATGCCGTTAACAGCGCCGCCGTGGTGGCGCTGATTGAGCAGGCACGGGCGCGCGGCACAGCCATCGTGGGGATTTTTCATGATGAAACGGTGCGGGCGCGCGTCGCCGATCGCCTGCACGTGATGCACCCTGTTCACGCGGGAGTTGAAGCATGATCGTTAATAATGTTCGTCTGGTGCTTGAGCAGGAAGTGGTCAGCGGATCGCTGGAGATCCGCGATGGGCGCATTGCCCGCTTTAGCGACAGCCCAAGCGCACTGCCCGGTGCGCTGGATGGCGCTAACGGCTATTTGCTGCCGGGGCTGGTGGAGTTGCACACCGACAATCTGGATAAATGTTTTACGCCGCGGCCCAAAGTGGATTGGCCCGCGCACTCCGCCATGAGCAGCCACGACGCGCAGATGGTGGCCAGCGGCATTACCACGGTGCTGGACGCCATCGGCGTAGGCGACGTGCGCGACGGCGGCCATCGGCTGGAAAACCTCAGCAAAATGATTCAGGCCATTCAGGTGAGTACCCGGCGCGGGCTTAATCGGGCCGATCACCGCCTGCATCTGCGCTGCGAGCTGCCGCACAGCACCACGTTGCCGCTGTTTGAAACGCTACTCGAGACGCCGGAGCTTTCGCTGGTGTCGCTGATGGATCACTCGCCCGGTCAGCGCCAGTACGCCTCGCTGGAGATGTACCGGCTCTATTATCAGGGCAAATATCACCTGAACGACGCGGAGATGGATGCCTACGAGCGCGATCAGCGCGCGCTGGCGGCGCGCTACTCAACGCCGAACCGCAATGCCATCGCCCAGCTGTGCCGCGCGCGGGGTATTCCCCTTGCCAGCCACGACGATGCCACCCTCGCGCACGTGGCGGAGTCGCATGCGGTCGGCAGCCACATCGCTGAGTTTCCCACCACGTTGGAAGCGGCACGCGCCTCGCGCGAGTGCGGCATGCAGGTGCTCATGGGCGCACCGAACATTGTGCGCGGTGGCTCTCACTCGGGCAACGTGGCGGCCGCCACGCTGGCCGCGGAAGGGCTGCTGGACATTCTCTCATCGGACTACTATCCCGCCAGCCTGCTGGACGCGGTATTTCGCCTGGTGGACGATGCGCGTAATACCCTGACGCTGCCGCAGGCGGTGGCGTTGGTGACGCGCAATCCGGCGCGCGCCATCGGCCTGCACGACCGCGGTGCCCTTGCCGAAGGGCTGCGTGCCGATCTGGTGCTGGCCCACACCGAGCATGGCCATGTGCATGTGCGCCATGTGTGGTCGCAGGGCAGGCAGGTATTCTGATGGCGCGCTTGATCTGGCTCACCGGGCCGTCCGGCGCGGGCAAAGACAGCCTACTTAACGCGCTGCGTGCGGCCCCGCCGCCGCAGCTGGTGGTCGCCCATCGCTATATTACGCGGCCCGCCGACGCCGGGGGGGAAAACCACGTGGCGCTCACCGCGGCGGAGTTTCGCCGACGTGAGGCGCTGGGCCTGTTTGCCATCAGCTGGCAGGCGCATGGGCTGCACTATGCGCTGGGGCTGGAGATCGATCTCTGGCTGGCGCGCGGCTTAACCGTGCTGGTGAACGGATCGCGCCAGCATCTGCCGGTGGTGCAGCAGCATTATGGCGCCTGTGTGCTGCCGCTGGTGCTGCAGGTCTCGCCGGCGGTGCTGGCGCAGCGGTTGCGCCAGCGCGGCCGCGAAACCGACGCCGAAATTACGCAGCGGCTGGCGCGCGCCGCCGATCCCCTGCCCGCCCAGTGCCATACGCTCAATAACGACGGTGATCTCGCTGAGACCTTGCACCAGCTGCGCCAGCTGCTGGCCGTGACCGCCTGAACCGCGCGTGCCTCTCGCCGCCAGCGCTGCGCTGTCACGCTTTCATCATAGAAATGTCATCACCGCTTCACCGCGTTTGCCCGTAATAGCGGGCAAGTAACCCGCTAAATGACGGAGCGCACTATGGCACAGGCATTACGTAAACCCGTGGACGATCACCCCGCCATGCCGCAGGTGGCTCAGGGCAGCAAAGTGTTGTCAGTACAGGATCTGAGCAAGGCGTGGGGCGAGACGCGCGTGTTGGATAAGATCAGCTTTGACCTGCACGCGGGCGAACTGGTGGCGGTGATTGGGCGCTCGGGTGCCGGAAAATCGACGCTGCTGCACTTGCTCAACGGCACCCTGACGCACAGCGAGGGCGCCATCATCAGCTATGCCGAAGGCAGGGCCGACCGCAATGTGACCACGCTGCACGGTCGCCAACTGCGCGAGTGGCGCAGCGAATGCGGCATGATCTTTCAGGACTTTTGTCTGGTGCCGCGCCTGGATGTGCTCACCAATGTGCTGCTGGGCCGCCTGAGCCAAACCGGCACGCTTAAATCCTTCTTTAAAGTGTTTTCCGAAGCCGATCGCGCACGCGCCATTACGCTGTTGCAGTGGATGAACATGCTGCCGCACGCCCTGCAGCGCGCTGAGAACCTGTCAGGCGGCCAGATGCAGCGCGTGGCCATCTGCCGGGCGCTGATGCAGAACCCTAAAATCCTGCTGGCGGATGAGCCGGTAGCCTCACTGGACCCGAAAAATACCCGCCGCATCATGGACGTGCTGCGCCAGGTGAGCGAGCAGGGCATCAGCGTGATGGTCAACCTGCACTCCATTGAGCTGGTGAAAGAATATTGCACGCGGGCGATCGGCATCCAGCGCGGTCGCGTGCTGTTTGACGGCCACCCTTCACAGTTAACCGACAGCCTGCTGCACACGCTGTACGGCGATGAAATCAATCAGATTCACTAACCTCCACAGCACGAGAAAAAAACAGCATGAAACTGACTTCCTTTGCCTTTTTGACGGCTGCGCTGACCTTCGGTGCCGCCGCCGCAGACGCACCTAAAGAATTAAATCTGGGGATTTTGGGCGGCCAGAACGCCACACAGCAGATCGGTGATAACCAGTGCGTGAAAGACTTCTTCGACAAAACGCTGCACGTGGAGACCAAACTGCGTAATTCGTCTGACTATTCCGGCGTGATTCAGGGCCTGCTGGGCAATAAAATCGATATGGTGCTCAGCATGTCTCCCGCCTCGTTTGCATCGGTCTATCTGCAAAATCCCAAGGCGGTGGACGTGGTAGGGCTCGTGGTGGACGACAAAGACAACTCGCGCGGCTATCACTCGGTGGTGATCGTTAAAGCCGACAGTCCGTACAAAAAGCTGGAAGACCTCAAAGGCAAAGCGTTCGGCATGGCCGACCCGGACTCTACCTCGGGCTTCCTGATGCCCAACCAGGCGTTCAAAAAAACCTTTGGTGGCTCGGTGGATGACAAATACAACGGCTTCTTCTCCAGCGTCACCTTCTCTGGTGGGCACGAGCAGGACATTCTCGGCGTACTGAACGGGCAATTTGACGGCGCGGTGACCTGGACCTCAATGATTGGTGACTACAACACGGGCTACACGTCGGGGGCGTTTACGCGCATGATGCGCATGGATCATCCTGACCTGATGAAGCAGATCCGCATTATCTGGCAGTCCCCGCTGATCCCCAACGGTCCGATTCTGGTGAGCAACAATTTGCCGCCTGATTTCAAGGCGAAAGTGGTCGCGGCGATCAAGGCGCTGGATAAAGAAGATCACAGCTGCTTTATCAAGGCCGTGGGCGGCGCGCAGCATATTGGACCGGCCACGGTGGCGGATTACCAAAACATCATCGATATGAAGCGCGAACTGATGAAAGGATCGCGCGGCTAATCTCACGGCGCAGGGCGGGATGCCGCCCTGACGCACGCATCGTCAGCCCTTGACAGGATCTCGCCTTGACCGACTTCGAACACTACTACCAGCGCATCCGGCGTCAGCAAAAGCGCGATACGCTACTGTGGTCGCTGCTGCTGCTGGCGCTCTACCTGGCGGCAGGCAACATGGCAGAGTTCAATCTGCTCACGGTGTGGCAATCTCTGCCGCATTTTTTTGACTACCTGCGCGAAACCCTGCCGGTGCTGCACCTGCCGCTGCTGTTCGCCGATGGCAAAACCCAAGGGTCGCTGGCCTATTGGGGCTATCGCCTGCACATTCAGCTGCCGCTGATATGGGAAACGCTGCAATTAGCACTCTCCTCAACGCTGGTGGCGGTGGCCTGTGCCGTTGTGCTGGCGTTTCTTGCCGCGGATAACACGCACACACCGCGCGGGGTGCGCGTCGCCGTCCGCGCGTTTGTGGCCTTTTTGCGCACCATGCCGGAACTGGCGTGGGCGGTGATGTTTGTCATGGCGTTTGGCATTGGCGCGATCCCCGGGTTTCTCGCACTGGCGCTGCACACCGTTGGCAGCCTCACCAAGCTGTTCTATGAAGCGCTGGAGAGCGCATCGGACAAGCCGGTGCGCGGGCTGACGGCCTGCGGAGCCAGCCGTCTTCAGCGGATGCGCTTTGGCTTCTGGCCGCAGGTAAAGCCGACCTTCCTCTCCTATAGCTTTATGCGGCTGGAGATCAATTTTCGCTCCTCCACCATTCTGGGATTGGTTGGGGCAGGCGGCATCGGCCAAGAGCTGATGACCAACATCAAACTCGATCGCTACGATCAGGTCAGCATCACGCTGCTGCTGATTGTGGTGGTGGTGTCGCTGCTGGATACGCTGTCTGGCTGGCTGCGGCGCCGCGTGGTAGAAGGAGAGATGACATGATCGCCCAAGCCCCTGACGTGGCGTGGCTAAAACAGCAGCACGGCGTGCTGTTCGCCGCGCAACAGCGCTACCTGCGCCGTATTGCGCTGATTGCGCTGGCGGTGGCGCTCTATTACCTGTTCTTTTTCCAGACGTTTGGCATTGAATGGAGCCGCTTCACGCTGGGCTGCCAGCAGCTGGGACGCTACTTTCTGCGTATGTTCGTCTGGCACGATTTTCTTAATTGGCCCTTTGGCTACTACTTTCAGCAGGTCGGCATTACGCTGGCGATTGTGTTTGCCGGTACGCTCACCGCGACGCTGATCGCGCTGCCGATCTCTTTCCTGGCCGCGCGCAATGTGATGCAAGGCCGCGTGACGCGCCCTGTTTCGCTCGTGGTGCGGCGCCTGCTCGATATCCTGCGCGGCATTGATATGGCTATCTGGGGACTGATTTTTGTGCGCGCCGTGGGCATGGGGCCGCTGGCGGGCGTATTGGCGATCGTGCTGCAGGACGTGGGCCTGCTGGGCAAACTCTATGCGGAAGGGCACGAAGCGGTGGAGCGGTCGCCCAGCCGCGGCCTGAGCGCCGTGGGGGCTAATAGCCTGCAAAAACACCGCTACGGCATCTTTACCCAATCGTTTCCCACTTTTCTGGCGCTCAGCCTGTATCAGATTGAGTCCAATACCCGCTCCGCCGCCGTGCTGGGCTTTGTGGGCGCGGGCGGGGTGGGACTGGTCTATGCGGAGAACATGCGGCTGTGGAACTGGGACGTGGTGATGTTCCTGACCCTGATTCTGGTGGCGGTGGTGATGCTGATGGATGCGCTCTCCAGCCGCCTGCGTAAACGCTATATCACCGGGAAAGCGATTCCGCTGTGGCAGCCTCCCGTGCGCGATTAAGCCGCGCGCTGCGCTGCCAGGCGCGCTCCAGCGCCTGCACCAGCTGCGACGGGTGCCAGGGTTTCGCCAGCCGTTCACACAGCGGCAGCGTGACCGGCGTCTGACGCAGATCCTGTCCGCTGATCAGCAGCGTGGCCAGCGACGGCCACTGCTGCTGTGCCTGGCGGATCACATCGGCACCGTTAAGCCGTCCCGGCAGCATCAAATCACTGATCAGCAGTTCAATATCCGGCGTTTGGCGCAGCAGGGTCAGCGCGCTCTCGCCATCACCGCACTCCAGCGTCAAATAGCCAAGCTGATGCAGATGTTCACACAGCGTTTGACGCACCGCCGTATCGTCATCCAGTACCAGAATCAGCCGGTCGGCGCTGTCGCTGGGCGGGAGGGTTTTCGGCAGCGGCGCGGCCTGTGCCGCTTCGGCGGCGCGCGGCAGCAGCAGCCGCACGGTGGTGCCTTGGCCGGGGGCCGTTTCCAGCTCAATGTGTCCGCCGGACTGGCGCACAAACCCATACACCATCGAGAGGCCAAGGCCGCTGCCGCTGCCGGTGGCTTTGGTGGTAAAAAACGGCTCAAACACCTGCGCCCGCACCTCGGCCGACATGCCGCAGCCGTGATCCGTGACTTCCACGGTGACGCAGTCGCGCTTGCCCTCGGCATCCTGCACGCGCTGGTTCCAGATGCGTAAGCGGATCTCGCCGCTCTGCTTCTCCATGGCGTCGCGCGCGTTCACCACCAAGTTCATCAGCGCGTTTTCAAGCTGGCCAGCATCGATCCACGCCGGCCAGCCGGGCCGCTGCGCATCCACGATCAGCTGCTGGCCGGGCAGCAGCGAATGCTGGAGCAGACCGTGCAGGTTGTCGACCAGCTCCACCACCGAGACCGCGCGTGGATAGAGCGCCTGTTTGCGCGAAAATGCCAGCAGGCGCTGCGTCAGCTGCGCGGCGCGATCCGCTGCCTGGCGCGCCCGCTCTACGCGGGTGGCCAGCGTGCCGGGCGGCAGCTGATGTTCAGTCAGCGCCAGGCTGCCGATGATCACCGCCAGCAGATTATTGAAATCGTGCGCCAGGCCGCCGGTTAACTGACCGACCGCTTTCATTTTTTGGCTGTGCAGCAGCGCCTCCTCCAGCACTTTACGCGAGGTGCGCTCCAGCACGGTATTGACCATGCCGCGGCGTGGAACCGGGCTGAAGCGCAGCTCCAGCGTACGCCCGTCCGGCAGGCGCACTTCCTGGGCATCGTGCAGGCTCGTTAGCGTCACGTTAATCCGCTCCAGCAGACGCTGATAGGGTAAGCCGCGATGCAGTTCGCGCGGCGGAATACCGAGCAGCTCGGCATATTGCGCATTCCACACCACCAACTGGCCAGCGTTATCAAACAGCGCGAAGCCGTCGCGCATCGCCAGAAACGTCGACTCCAGCTGATTGCTTTTCTCTTTCAGCAGCCGTGAAGTCTGCGCCAGCGAGGCGGTGTTGCGTGCAAACACGTTGAAGGCACGCGCCAGATCGCCCAGCTCGTCGCGGCGCGACAGACCCGGCACGTTGACGCTGTTTTCCCCCTGCGCCAGTCGCGTCATCGCCTGAGCAATCGCGGTAAGGCTGGAGCCAAGGTTGCGATAAATGTAGTAGCCCGCGTAGCCGGTGATCAGCAGCGCCAGCAGCATAAACAGGGCGATAAAGCCAATGATGGAGTCCAGCTCGCGGTGGGCCGTTTGACTGCGGGCGTCACTTTGCTGCGCCACCAGCTGCACATAGTGGGTGATATCGCCATTGAGCATCGCCACCAGCGCTTTAATGCGATAGGTGGCATACGCGGTGGCGATATCACTGTACTCCAGCTGTTCCGCTATCGGACGCAGGCTGGTGAGTGCCGTGACCAGGCGATCGCGCTGCAGCGCCAGCGTCTCCGGTAATCTCAGGGCGGACCAGCGCGGCAACAGCTGCTGCAGCTGCTGCTCCGCCGCCTGCGGCGCGGAAGAGTGGATCGCCACCTGCAGCAGCGCGTGCGTTTGTTGCCGCAGCGCTAAAAAAGCGGGGCCGTTCGCCTGCGCGTCCAGCTGGTACAACGGCAGCTGTGCCTGCCACAGGCCGCTGAGCATGTCGTTGCGCTGTAAGTGGCGCTGATGCCCGGCGTGCAGCAATTGATTAATGCTCTGCTCAAGCATTTCACTGCGATCGCGGATGCGCGCCAGCAGCGCGGGCTGTTGCGCCGCCAGCGGGGCGCGGGCCAGCAGCGTGAGGGAGTGCTGAAGCGCCTGCTGCGTCTGCTGTAATTTGGCGGATTCGCTTTGATACTCCAGCGCGCCCACCACCTGCGAGAGCCGCACGGCGGCCGTTACCACATTGCCCGTATCACGCGCCAGCGCCAGGCTGCCGTTCATGTCCGCCAGCGTCTGCGCCTGCGCCTGCTCCTGAATGTGTCCGGCGTGACGGAAGCCCATAATCGCCACCAGGCCCACCGCCAGCGTCGCACCGACCACCAGCAAGTTAAACATCAGCAGACGCCCGCGCGCGCCCGCGTACCAGCGCAGAGTATGACGCATGTGAATACCTCTCTCGTTCACCTCGGGCGAGTATAGGAGGGCGGCGCAGGCGCAATATGACAAATATGAACGGCCTCTGACATTTTCCATTTATCTGGCGTTGCCACACTCGCGCTATATCTGACAAGCGGAGTTTGGCGATGACGGCAACACCAATCTTAGAAATGCGCGACATCACCCGACGCTTCGGCAGCTTCTATGCGCTTAAAGGCGTGGATCTGTCGGTCTGGCCGGGCGAGGTGCACGCGCTGATGGGCGAAAACGGGGCCGGTAAAAGCACGCTGATGAAGATTCTTGCCGGTGCTTACACCGCCAGCAGCGGCGAGATTTTCATCGACGGGCAGCGTTACACCCTTAAAGGACCGAAAGAGGCGCTGGCGGCGGGGATAACGCTGATTTATCAAGAGATTAATCTGGCACCGAATCTTACGGTGGCGGAAAACATTTTCCTTGGCAGTGAGATCTCGCGCGGCGGCTTGGTGAAGCGGCGGCAAATGGTGGAGGAAGCGCAGCAGGTCATCAGCCGCCTCGGCGCGCAGTTCAGCGCGACCGATCTCGTGAGCAAACTCAGTATTGCCGAGCAGCAGCAGGTAGAAATCGCCCGCGCGCTGCACCGCAACAGCCGCATTTTAGTCATGGATGAGCCCACGGCGGCGCTCTCCAGCCGTGAAACCGAACAGCTATTTGCGCTGATCAAGCGCCTGCGCAGCGAAGGCATGGCGATTATCTATATCAGTCACCGCATGGCGGAAGTGTATGAACTCTCCGATCGGGTGAGCGTCCTGCGCGATGGCCAGTATGTAGGCAGCCTGACGCGTGAACAGCTCAACGCCAGTGAACTGGTGCGCATGATGGTGGGGCGGCCGCTGAGCGATCTGTTTAACAAAGATCGCACCCTGAGCGTTGGCGAGGTGCGCCTCGCGGTCAATCACTTGTGCGATAACCGCAAAGTGTTTCCCAGCAGCCTGACGGTGCGCGCCGGTGAAATTGTCGGACTGGCCGGACTGGTAGGTGCTGGGCGCAGCGAACTGGCGCAGCTGATCTTTGGCGTGCATCCGCCCAAAGGCGGCGACATCTGGATCGACGGCGAAAAGGTGCAGATCGGCTCGCCGCGTGAAGCGATTGCGCTGGGCATCGGCTTTCTCACGGAAAACCGCAAAGAGCAGGGGCTGTTTCTGGAGATGGCGACGCAGGAGAACATCGTGATGGCAACGGTGGAGCGTGACGCCCGCTACGGCCTGATGAACCGGCGTAAAGCCCAAACCCTGGCCCAGCAGTCCATTCAGGCGCTCAATATTCGCGTCCCCCATGCCCAAGTGCGGGCGGGCGGGCTCTCCGGCGGCAATCAGCAAAAATTGCTGATTTCGCGCTGGGTGGCGATTGCCCCGCGCATCCTGATTCTGGATGAGCCGACGCGCGGCGTGGACGTCGGCGCGAAAAGCGAGATTTACCGCATGATGAACCAGATGGCGCAGCAGGGCGTCGCGATTTTGATGATTTCCAGTGAGCTGCCTGAAGTCGTCGGCATGAGCGATCGCGTGTATGTGATGCGTGAAGGTACCGTGGCAGGCGAGCTGACCGGTGATGAAGTGACCCAGGAAAATATCATGACACTGGCCACCGGCGCGCAGCCGGTTCAGGCCTGAGGAGAGCGCAATGACCAGTGAAACCGCACGCGTGAAAAGTCCGACGCTTAAGCGTGCCCTGATGGGCGATATGCTGCAAACGGTAGGCATCCTGCCGATTTTGATTCTGATTGTGGCGGTGTTTGGCTTTGTGGCACCCAACTTCTTTACCGAAGGCAACCTGTTGAACATCACGCGCCAGGCGTCCATCAATATTGTGCTGGCGGCAGGCATGACCTTTGTGATTTTAACCGGCGGTATCGACCTTTCTGTGGGATCAATGCTGGGCACCACGGCGGTGGTCGCGATGGTGGTGTCGCTCGATCCGGCGTTTGCCGGCCTGACCATTCCGGCGGCGCTGGGCGCGGGCCTGATCATGGGCGTCTTCAACGGCATTCTGGTGGCGTGGGCGGGACTGCCGCCGTTTATTGTGACGCTGGGCACCTATACCGCGCTGCGCGGCGCGGCCTACCTGCTGGCCAACGGCACCACGGTGATCAACTCCGACATCAATTTTGAGTGGATAGGCAATGGCTATCTCGGTCCGGTACCCTGGCTTATCGTGATTGCCTTTGCGGTGATCGCCATTTGCTGGTTCATCTTACGCCGCACCACGCTGGGCCTGCACATCTATGCGGTGGGGGGCAACGTGCAGGCGGCCCGCTTGACCGGCATTAAAGTGGGCGCGGTGCTGCTGTTTGTCTACGCCATGAGCGGATTGCTGTCCGGCTTGGGGGGATTGATGAGCGCCTCGCGCCTCTATAGCGCCAACGGCAACCTCGGCGTCGGCTATGAACTGGATGCCATCGCGGCGGTGATCCTCGGTGGCACCAGCTTTGTGGGCGGTATTGGCACCATCACCGGCACCCTGGTGGGCGCGCTGATTATCGCCACGCTTAATAACGGCATGACGCTGATGGGCGTCTCTTACTTCTGGCAGTTGGTTATCAAGGGCGCGGTGATCATTATCGCCGTGCTGATCGACAAATACCGTACCCGGCACCACGTCGGCTAAGGGCAGCCGCCCACCGACGCATCCACACGGACGCTGGCTTGAGAGGCGTCCTTATAAAGCAAAAAAAGCAGGAGAACATCGACTATGCGTTTTAATCCGATTATTACCGGACTGCTGGCTGCCACGCTGCTAAGTGCGCCTCTCGTGCAGGCCAAAGAGTTAAAGTCCATCGGCGTGACCGTGGGCGACCTTGCCAACCCGTTCTTTGTGCAGATCACCAAAGGGGCGGAGATGAAAGCGCGCCAGCTGGCGGGCGATAAAGTCAATGTGACGCTGGTGTCCAGCGGCTACGACCTCGGCCAGCAGGTGGCGCAAATCGATAACTTTATTGCGGCCAAAGTGGACATGATCATCCTCAACGCCGCCGATTCAAAAGGCATTGCGCCTGCGGTGAAACGCGCGCGCGATGCCGGCATCGTGGTGGTGGCGGTGGACGTGGCAGCCGAAGGGGCCAACGCCACCATCACCTCCGATAACACCCAGGCGGGCGCCATGGCGTGTAAGTACATCGCCGATCGCCTGAAAGACAAAGGCAATGTGGTGATCATCAACGGACCGCCGGTGTCTGCCGTACAGAACCGTGTGGAAGGCTGCATGACCGAGCTGAAATCACATCCGGATCTGAAGCTGCTCTCCTCCAACCAGAACGCCAAAGGCAGTCGTGAAGGCGGCCTGGAAGTGATGACCGGCCTGCTGTCGGCGCATCCGAAGATCGATGCGGTGTTTGCCATCAACGATCCGACCGCGATCGGTGCCGATCTGGCGGCGAAGCAGGCGCAGCGTAGCGAATTCTTTATTGTCGGCGTGGATGGATCGCCAGACGGTGAAGAGGCGCTGAAACGCAAAGGCTCGCTGTTTGTGGCGACCCCGGCGCAGGATCCCCAGGTCATGGCCGCGAAAGCAGTGGAAATTGGCTATGACATTTTGCAGGGCAAGCCAGCTCCGGATAAACCGGTGCTGATTCCGGTCACGCTGATCGATCGTAATAATGTGGGTAGCTACAAAGGCTGGACCGTGAAATAAGCTGGGCGGGCGGCACCGCGCCGCCCCCATCATCAAGGGGCTGTTATGCAACGATCCGAAGTGAATGCCATTCTGCAGCGCACCCGCGAATTTTTTACCCGTCAGGATGTGCACTTGCCCGCCTGGGCGGATTACGGTGTGAGCCAGTGGCGCGCGCTGGACCTCGCCGCCGCCGACGAGCTGCTGACGCTGCATCTGGGCTGGGACGTAACCAGCTTTGGCGCCAGCAACTTCAACCACATTGGTTTAACGCTCTTCACGCTGCGCAACGGCTCGCGCGGCGGCCATCCCTGGCATAAACCCTATGCAGAAAAGATCATGCACGTGCGCGACGGTCAGCTCACGCCGATGCACTACCACCCGCAGAAAATGGAAGACATTATCAATCGCGGCGGCGGAAATCTGATTATTGAGCTTTACAACCGCGAGGGCGACGCGCTGGGCGACACGCCGGTGCAGGTCTCGCTGGACGGTTTTCGCCAGACGCACGCGGCCGGTTCGCAGCTGCGGCTGGCGCCGGGCGAGAGCGTCACGCTGCCTGCGGGGATCTGGCACAGCTTCTGGGGCGAAGAGGGCTTTGGCGATGTGCTGGTGGGCGAGGTCTCACTGCCCAACGACGACGAGCACGACAATGTGTTTCTCACCCCGTTACCGCGTTTCAACCAGATTGAAGAAGATGAGCAGCCGCGCTGGCTGCTGTGTAACGACTACCCCCACTGGCTGGCCTGAAGGAGTTTACCGTGGCACTGATTTCACTTGCTCAGGGTTTGCAACATGCGCAACAGCACGGCTACGCGCTCGGTGCATTCAACGTACTGGACACCCACTTTCTGCGCGCCTTGTTCAGTGCCGCAGAGCAGCAGCGATCGCCGTTCATTATCAATATTGCGGAAGTGCATTTTAAATATGTCAGCCTGCCGCATTTGGTGGCGGCGATCCGCACCGAAGCGGCGTTGCACGACCTCCCGGTGGTGCTGAATCTCGACCACGGCCTGCACTTTGAAGCGGTGATGCAGGCCATTCGCCTCGGCTTTACCTCGGTAATGTTCGATGGCTCTGCGTTAAGCTACGAAGAGAACGTGCGCCAGACGCGTGAGGTGGTGAAACTGTGCCACGCCGTAGGCGTCTCGGTGGAAGCTGAGCTGGGTGCCGTCGGCGGCGATGAGGGCGGCGCGCTGTTTGGTGAGGCCGACAGCAGCAAGTTCACCGATCCCGATCGCGCGGCGGCGTTTGTTGAGGCCACCGGCATCGATTGTCTGGCAGTGGCGATTGGTAACGCGCACGGCAAGTATAAAGGCGAGCCCAAACTCGACTTTGAACGGCTGGCGGCGATCCGCACGGCGGCCGGTATCCCGCTGGTGCTGCACGGCGGCTCGGGCATCAGCGACGCGGATTTCCAGCGCGCCATTGGTCTGGGTATCCATAAAATCAATTTCTATACCGGCATGTCGCAGGCGGCGCTGGATGCCGTTGAAGCGCAGATCGCGCAGCGCGAGGCGCGCTACGACGGCTTTGCGGAGCTGCTGATGTCGGTGGAGCAGGCCATTACCGGCGTGGTGGCGCAGCAAATGCAGATCTTTGGCAGTGCGGGAAAAGCCTGAGATGACGGCGCGCAGCGGCATTCTGGCCGCGGGGACGCTGCTGGTGGACTATGTGCAGCGCATTAGCCACTGGCCCGCGCAGGGCTGGCTGGCGGAAATCCAGCACAGCGACAAAGGCAGCGGGGGGGCCGCGCCAAACGTGCTGCTGACGCTGGCGCGGATGGAAACTGGGTTACCGCTGGCGTGCGCCGGCTGCGTGGGTGACGACGGCGATGGCGATTATCTGTTGCAGCTGCTGGACGCACATCAAGTGGATCGCCGCTTCGTGCAGCGCCGCGCCGACGCGATCACCGGCATGACGCAGGTGATGACCACGCCGGATGGCCAGCGCACCTTTTTCCACGCGCGCGGCGCGAATACGCAGTTAGGTGTGGCGCACTTCAGCGAGGTCAACACCGATCACCGCATTTTTCACTTGGGCTATCTGCTGCTGTTGGACAGCCTGGATCGCGCGGATGCCGAGTACGGCACGCGCAGTGCGCGCCTGCTGGCGCAGATGCAGCAGCGCGGCTATCTCACCTCGCTGGATTTGGTGTCCCGCGCCGGGGAGTATCGTGCGCAGGTGCTGCCCGCGCTGCGCTGGCTCGATTTTTTAGTGATTAACGAACTGGAAGCGCAGTCGCTAACCGGTATCACACTGCGCACCGAACACGGCGTGTCCCCGCCCGCCGCGTTTGCCGCCGCCGCCGAGGCGTTGCTGGCGCAGGGCATCCGGCAGCGGGTGGTGATCCACGCGCCGGAGGGGGCGTGGGGCAGCGAAGGCCCGCGAACAGGCCAGTGGCAACCCGCGTGGCGACTCGCCTCAGAGGACATTGTGGGCAGCGTGGGGGCGGGAGACGCGTTTTGCGCAGGCATGCTCTACGCCAGCCACGAAGGCTGGGCGCTCGCGGATTCACTCAAATTGGCGCACACCTGCGCCTGCTTTAATCTGCGCGCCGCCAATGCGTTAGACGGGGCGCGGACGCTGGCGGAGATGCAGCGTTGGATGGATCAGGCGATCTGCGACGCACGCTGATCGACGGCAGGACGCATCACGTCGGCCGAAAACACATAACCCAGGCCGCGAATGGTGCGGATCAAACTGGGCTGGTGCGGGTTAGCTTCAATTTTGCGGCGCAGGCGCATGATCAGCACGTCAATGGTGCGATCGAAGACGTCGAGGCTTTCGCTGTGCGTCAGCTCCAGCAGCTGATCGCGGGTTAACACCTTACGCGCGTGACCCACCAGCGCGCGCAGCAGCGTATATTCGCCTTGCGTCAGCGGCACGCTCTCACGCTGCGGATTGAACAACTGGCAGCGGCTGTCGTCCAGCTGCCAGCCGTTAAACATCCAGCCGCTGGCGTGTTCCACCGCCGGCTGTGCCAAACGTCCGCAGCGGCGCAGTGCGGCGCGGGCGCGCGCCACCACGACGCGCGGGTTAAACGGTTTGGCGATGTAGTCATCCGCGCCCATCTCCAGCCCGACGACCATATCGGCTTCCGATCCCATGCCGGTGAGCATAATCACCAACAGATCGGGACGCTGACGCTGCATCTGCTGCAACACCAGCAGGCCATTGGTATCCGGCAGCATCATATCCAGCATCACCAGCGAGATCTCCGGGTGTTGTGCCAGCAGCGACAGCGCTTCGCGGCCCTGATGGCAGCTATAAACCGTAAAAACGTGTTCATTCAGCACGTCGTGCAGCAGTTCACACACAGCACGATCGTCATCTACCACTAATATCGCGGGCTTCATTGGGCTGCCTCTCGGGGTCATACAGGGGTAAAAGCAGTGTAACCTGCTGATTTTGGCCTGCTGTATTCGCCGATAAAAACGTGAGCCATATCGCCTGCAAGTGTGCGAAAGCGTGCGTTACCGCAATTTTTTTAGGGGCGGTAGCGGCCAACAGGAAAACGATTGCGCGTCAGTGGTGCAATGCACCATAATCGCGCCTCGTTCTGGTTCGGAATTATCTGAGCATTGGCTGCTTTTTTGACGTAAACGTTTGCGTTTGCGGGTGGCACAGCAATTGCTCAGTGGACAGGGGAAAGCGGAAGGCAGCAAGCCTTGCGTCCGACTCGCTCGCTTTCACAACGACAATTATGCTCCGGTTTCATGAGGTTGCCGCGTAGGCAGTGCCGCTGAGGCCAGGAGAATAAAGCTTAACCACATTGGCAAGAGAGAACGCGCCTTCGGCCGTCTCCGCTTATGAGAGATGATGATGTTAGAAAAACTCTTCAAACTGAAAGCGCATAACACCACCGTGCGTACCGAGGTCATTGCCGGTATTACCACGTTCCTGGCAATGGCCTACATCCTGTTTGTTAACCCCAGTATTCTTGGGGCAACCGGCATGGATAAAGGCGCGGTGTTCGTGGCGACCTGCCTGGCGGCGGCGATTGGCTGCGTTCTGATGGGGCTGATTGCCAACTACCCGATCGCACTGGCACCTGGCATGGGGCTCAATGCGTTTTTCACCTATACCGTGGTGCTGCACATGGGCTACACCTGGCAGATTGCGCTGGGTGCGGTGTTTCTGTCGGCGGTGATCTTCTTTGCCCTGTCGATTTTTAAAATTCGCGAGTGGATTATCGCCAGTATCCCGCTGCCGCTGCGCGCGGGCATCGGGGCCGGTATTGGTCTGTTCCTTGCCATCATTGCGCTTGAAGGCGCGGGCATTGTGGTGGATAACCCGGCCACGCTGGTGGGCTTAGGCGATCTCACCAAGCCGGGGCCGCTGCTGGCGCTGCTGGGCTTTTTCATTATTGTGGTGCTGGAAGCGCGCCGCGTCACCGGGGCGGTATTGATCGGGATTTTGGTGGTGACCTTTATTTCCATGGGCATCGGCCTTACGCCGTTTGGCGGCGTGTTTTCCGCACCGCCGTCTATCGCGCCAACCTTTATGCAGCTTGATATCGCGGGCGCCTTTAACGTGGGTTTGGTGAGCGTCATCTTCGCTTTCCTGTTTGTGGACGTGTTTGATAACACCGGCACGCTGCTGGGTGTCACCAAGCGCGCTGGACTGGCGGATGAGCAGGGCAATGTACCCAAAATGGGGCGCGCCCTGATTGCGGACAGCGCCGCGGCGCTGTTCGGCTCGCTGCTGGGCACCTCAACCACCACCAGCTACGTGGAGTCGGCGGCGGGCGTGAGCGCAGGCGGACGCACCGGATTGACTGCGATGGTGGTGGCGGTGCTGTTCCTGCTGAGCCTGTTTTTCTCGCCGCTGGCGGGTAGCGTGCCGGTCTTCGCCACTGCGCCTGCGCTGCTGTTTGTGGCGGTGCTGATGACTTCAGGCTTGGCGGATATCGACTGGAAAGATATCACCACGGCGGCGCCCGTGACCGTGACGGCGCTGACCATGCCGCTGACGTACTCCATCGCTAACGGGATTGCGTTTGGTTTTATTACCTGGACGGTGGTGAAGCTGCTGAGCGGGCGCACGCGCGAAATCAACGCGGCACTGATCATTCTGTCGATTCTGTTTGTGATTAAGCTGGGCTGGCTGAGCGCCTAAGTGGAATAACGGAAGCCCGTTCGGGCTTCCGTTCTGGTTTTTCTCGCTTTCTTTCCTATGACGGCGCGCGGTTTGCCCTCGCTTCCGCACACGTGATGTAATGCAACTAGCGGAACGGCGGTTCGTTGAACGTGCGCAGCTTACGCGAGTGCAGTTTGTCGCCTTCCGCCCGCAACAGCTCCACCGCGCAGATACCGATTTGCAGGTGCTCCGAAATCGCGCCTTCATAAAAGCGATTGGCCTGGCCGGGGAGTTTGATCTCGCCGTGCAGCGGTTTGTCTGACACGCACAGCAGCGTGCCGTACGGGACGCGGAAGCGATAGCCCTGTGCCGCAATCGTGGCGCTCTCCATATCCACGGCCACCGCGCGGCTGAGGTTGAAACGCAGTGCCGAAGCGGAATAACGCAGCTCCCAGTTGCGATCGTCGGTGGTGACCACCGTACCGGTGCGCAACCGCTGCTTCACTTCTTCGCCCGGCATATTGCTCACCGCCTTGGTGGCGTCGTACAGCGCGCGCTGCACTTCCGCGATGCTCGGAATCGGAATATCGGGTGGCAGCACGCTGTCGAGCACATGGTCATCGCGTAAGTAGGCGTGGGCCAGAACGTAGTCGCCAATGCGCTGGCTTTCGCGTAAGCCGCCGCAGTGGCCGATCATGAGCCAGGCGTGCGGGCGGATCACCGCCAGGTGGTCGCAAATGGTCTTGGCGTTAGACGGGCCCACGCCAATGTTCACTAACGTGATGCCGCGATGGTTAGGCGAGGTCAAATGCCAGGCCGGCATCTGATGCTTTTTCCACGCCAGATCCGACATCATCGCTTCCGGGTCGCGGGTGTCGGCGGTGATCACCACATCTCCCGCGCAGGCCAGGCTATCGTAAGGCGTCGTGGGATCCTGCACCTGCTCAATGGCCCAGCGCACAAACTCATCAACGTAACGCGTGTAGTTGGTAAACAGCACAAACGGCTGGAAATGCTCCACCGCGGTGCCGGTGTAGTGACGCAGGCGCGCCAGCGAGAAGTCGGTGCGCAGCGCATCGAAATGGGAGAGCGGAAAAGAGGCGTTGGCGTGAAATAAGCCATCGGCGGTTTCATCGCCAATCTGCGACAGCTCGGTGGTGGGGAAGTGGCGCGCAATGCTGGCGCTCATGGAGCGGTCCAGGGACAGATCCGAACCATCGATCACGTACGGAAAGGGGATCTCCTGCTGCGACGGCCCCACCGTAATTTCCACGGCGTACTCTTTCTCCAGCATCTGCAGCTGCTCGGCCAGATAATGACGCAGCAGCGCCGGACGCGTGATGGTGGTGCTGTAGCTGCCGGTGTGGGTAAAGCGGCCCCAGGCGCGGGTACGATTCTGCTGCGGGCCTTCGCCCTGCCAGCTGATGCGCAGCTCGGGATAGACAAACAGCCCTTGCTGGCGGGCAGCTTCATCGGGCAGCGTGCCCTGTTCGGTGAAATCGCGAATGGCGTTACGCAGCGCGTTAACGGCATCGTCGTAGAGGCGCTCTAGCTGATCCAGCGCCTGCTGGCTGCTTAATCCGTTCCGTTGTGTGTGCATACGTTCTCCTGAAATAACGGGGACAGTTGTGCCTGAGCATAGCGGATAAATCCTGCAGTACGGTGAAGAATCTGTGGTGATCCGCGCACGCGCCGGGCGGCAGGGCATCGCGAGCCGCCGAGGGTGGGCGGTTGACGCTGCGGCATGAGCAAAAAAGTTTGTAATAATCGTTGAATAGCGCGGGGAAAGACTTTGCATAATGCTTAGCACGCTATCATCATTATGACTCCTCTCTCTTTTTCCCAACAAATTTGGTACTCCCTTGCAAAATCCTGGCGTAGCAGTGATGCGGGCGGTCAGAAACACGGCGTGGTATCCGAAACGTCGCGCTTATCGCACGCTTTTTTGGCGTGAAATCACGCCGCTGGCGGTGCCCATTTTCATCGAAAACCTCTGCGTGATGCTGATGGGCGTACTGAGCACCTTTTTGGTGAGCTGGCTGGGCAAAGAGGCCATGGCGGGCGTGGGTCTCGCAGACAGCTTTAACATGGTGGTGATCTCGTTTTTTGCCGCTATTGACCTCGGCACCACGGTGGTGGTGGCGTTCAGCCTGGCAAAACGCAACGGCAAGCGTGCACGCGCGGCCACGCGACAGTCGCTGGGGCTGATGACCGTGCTGGCCTTTGTGCTGGTGATTGCCATCGAGTTCTGGGGACATCGCATTATCGATGTGATTGCAGGCAGCGCGGAGCCGGAAGTCAAACAGCTGGCGCTGAGCTATCTGCAAACCTCGGCGTGGAGCTATCCGGCGGCGGCGATTGCCCTGATTGGCAGCGGCGCGCTGCGCGGTGCGGGCAATACCAAGATCCCCATGCTGATCAACGGCGGTATGAACATTCTTAATATCATCATCAGCAGCATCCTGATTTACGGGGCGATGGGCTGGGAGGGCATGGGCTTTGTCGGGGCGGGATTGGGGCTGACCATTTCACGCTACATCGGCGCGGCAGCGGCGCTGTACGTGCTCTATCGCGGTATCACCCCCGCGTTAAAAATTACCCTGGCAAGCTATTTCCGCCGCTGGGATCGCGCCATTTTACTGGAAGTGCTGGGTATCGGCGTGCCCGCCAGTATCGAGTCGGTGCTGTTTAACGGTGGCAAGCTCTTGACGCAGATCTTTGTGGCGGGCATGGGCACCAATGAAATTGCCGGCAACTTTATTGCTTTTTCCATTGCCACGCTGATCAACCTGCCGGGCAATGCGCTGGGCTCCGCCTCGACGATTATCACCGGTAAACGGTTGGGGAGAAATCAGGTGATGCAGGCCGAGCGCCAGATCAAGCATGTGTTCTGGCTGGCGATGATCGGCCTGTGCACGCTGGCGTTGATTACCGTGCCGCTCGCCGGCACCCTGGCGCAATTTTACACCCGCGATCCGCAGGTTATTGCGGTGACAAAACACCTGATCTGGTTGAACGCGGCGTTCATGCCGATTTGGACCGCGTCGTGGGTGCTGCCTGCGGGCCTGAAAGGCGCGCGCGATGCGCGCTACACCATGTACGTGTCGATGTTCAGCATGTGGGGCGCGCGCGTGGTGGCCGGGTATGTCTTGGGGATTGTGCTCGGCATGGGCGTGGTGGGCGTGTGGCTCGGCATGTTCCTCGACTGGAGCGTGCGGGGTGCGTGCTTCTGGTGGCGTTTAACCAGTGGAAAATGGCTGAATAATTATCGACGTATGCTGGAGAAAAGCAGGGCGTAGCGGCGGTTATGCGCATTGCGCATATTGATGCAACAACAGATCGTTTGGGCCCGAGTACGGCGTGAGGTTTACTGTCAGGGTAAATCTCACGTGGAGAGCCTGATAATGAAAACGCGCTGGCAGCACTGGTTCCGTCGCCTGTTTAGCCACGGGCCAGAGGAAAAGGGCTATCAGATGGATTTACTGATCCCGGTGAGCCAACTTTATGGTATTGAATTTCATCCGTCGCTGTCCCGCTATCATGAGCGATGAACGTCTGCACTTACTGATGCGCTACAGCTACTGGAATGAGCTGTGCGCGCGCGGCCGCACCCGCCACGCGGCGGGTGCATTGTTTTGACTCTGCTTGACGGCGCTACTCCGCAAAGGACAGTTGAAACACGAGATGAACGGACGGCGCACCGCTGCCGCTGTGCGCCACCGTAATGGACCGGTTATCAACCCACCACAGATCCCCCGCTTCGGGCGCTACCGCCTCATCCCCGCAGATCATTCTTGCGTCAGCCGCGCTGGCAAGAATCAAGTGATAGCTGTCCTGATACGCCGCAGACGGGGCATGTTGCGTGTGCGCGGGAGAAGGGAAAATGACCAAGGCGGCCGCGCTGAGGCGCTTGCCCTCTTGTTGGGCAAACGCCGTGAGCCAGCGCATACAGTGCGGGTACTGCGCGGCAAAGTGCGCTAACGACGGCTGATGTATTGGCGTGCTCGCGGCCTCGGCCAGCAGCGCGCTGACCTCAACATCGCGGCGGATCTGCTCAAAACTCAGCCAGCGTTGCGTCTCTTTTATTGCCTCAACGGACGAAAGCGCAGGAACGGGGGCGTCGGTACGGGGCGCAGCCTGCTCGCCTTCCCGCAGCCGATCGAACGCATAAAGATGATTCATATAGGTTGAGACATAAAGACCGCGACCATCGTCAGACAGGGCAACGGCATTGGTGACGGCATCCGGCAATTGCAGAATGCCTTTGATCTCCAGCGTGTCGACGTCAATCTCAATCACCCGACCGCCGTTGGTGGCAACCACCACGCGATCCTCTACCGCGCAGGGCGATGCGTAAACGCGCGCGCCCAGGTTGATTCGCTTGAGCAGTGTCATACGATCGACATCGATGATGTAGAGATGCCTGTCGCCGGAGCCGCAAAAGAGTTTGTTGCCGACAAACAGCGGCGTGGTGTAACAAATTTCACCGGTGGGCCATTCACCGCGCTTTTCGCCGGTGGCGACATCCAGCAGATAAATGGACTTATCAAACGACGCAAAGGCGGTCAGGCGGCGGGTGCTGTCGATGGCCGGCGCATATTTCACCGAGCGACGGGTCGGGAAGCGCCAGGCGATCTCGCCGGTTTGAGCCCGCAGAGCCAGCATTTCATGGTCGGCGCTGCCCCAAATGACCAAATCACCCTCGGGCCAGTAAGCGGCGGATCCGTGCTGCAAGCCGCGCACCTGGTGTTCCCACACTTTCTCGCCGTGATCCAGATTGTAAGCGGCCAGGCTGCCCTGCGCCCAAGGTCGCGCATACTCAATACCCACGCACACCAGATTATGTTGCGGCACAATCAGCGGCGACGATCCGACCCATTCGCCGTCGGGATGCGCCCAAATTTCCTGCCCGGTATCGGCATCCAGGCAGTAAAGCGTACCGTTATAGGCACCAAAATAGATCCGTCCCTGATGATAAGCGGGGCTGGACCAGATGCCCTTGCGCGATCCTGCCGCGCCCGTGGCCTCGAACTCCCAGAGCACGCCGCCGGTCTCCGTGGAGAAGGCCTGCATCTTGGCGGCATCGCAGCCGCGATACAGGCGATCGCCCACCAGCAGCGGTGCTGATTTGGGCACCACATGATAAGCAATGCCGCCCGGCGTCGCGGTGCGCCACCGTTCGCGCCAGGCTTGGGTAGGCGCAGGCGATCGCGTGTCCGCAGGCAGATCGAAATCGGCGAGGGTGAACAGCGTGTTAACGGTGATGCCGCGCCTTTCGCGCCAGTGCATCCCGCGCTCCGACTGAAAATCAATCACCACAAACAGCTCTCGCACCTCGTGGCCCGCCATGGAGAGCACGGCGCAGGCTTTCTCAGCGCTGGTGCCGGAATTCAGCGTGTCATCCACCAGCAACACCGGCAGATCCCGGAGCTCGCCTTCCACCGCGCGCGCCAGGCCGGAGGTTTTACGCGCCTTGCGGATAATCACGCCGTTAACGGCACCGCGCTGCGGCGGCGCGCTTAACATGAGTGCAGTCAGCAGCGGAATCGCGCCGGTTTCCATGCCCGCGAGTTGAAAAGGGGGGTGGTCAGCGTAGCGCTGCCAGAAGGCGGTGGCGATCGCCGTTAACGCGTGCGCATCCATAAACACGCGGCGCAGATCGAATAGCCAGTTGTAACGGCCACCCCGTTTGTTGATCAAGGGCGCGCCCTCATCGCCAAAATGAAGTCCGTTACGGGCGATGAGCTGCTGCATGTCGCTCAGGGTCATGGTGGGTTGTCCTGTCAGCTAGTGAGCATGGGCATGAGGAAATCAGGGCGCGACATGAAGGAATTGCGCCACCGGCGGGCCCCAGATTGCCGTCCCGCCTTTGCCGAAGAAAAGGTGATGGCCGTCGCGGCTAAACGCCGCAGGCGCGAGCCACTCCGCGCGGCCACCGGCTTGGGTAAACGCGCGATACATGGCCTGGGCGAGCGGCGGATCGAAATAGCTGTCGTTTTGCGCGTAGATCCATAGCGCGGGCGTACGGGCGCTGTGGCCATAGCGCGCGGCGGCCGCCACTAACCGTTCCGGGTGGCAGTTATTGCCTGGCTGGCTGTGGTAATGGCCGCCCCGACCGCCGGCCATATTGATAAACGCGGCGACGTGAGGGTGCGGCAGGCTGTCATAGGCAATCGCGCCCCAGCCGCCCGCCGATTGCCCGACGATAACCATGCCGTTGGGATTCAACGCGGGGTTGGCGGCCAGAAAATCCACGATGACGTTGATCTGCCGGGCCGTTTCTAGTCCGGCTTGGTAAAAGTCCGCCGTGCTGCATTGCGTATAGCCTTCGCTCCACGAACCGCCCGTGGCGCCGTAGCCCAGACGGATCACCAAGGCTACCGCATAGTGTCGGTCCAGGAACCAGCGTACGGCTTCGCTGTGGCAGCCAGCCAGCGTCAGGCCAGGGCGATCGGCGTCCGAGGGCGGTGAGCCATGATTGATCACCACGACTCTGGGCTGTGCCGGCGAGGCCGGAAAGCAGAGATGCCCCTGCAGCTGTGCACTGCCGCCTGCCGGATCGGCAATGGGAATATGCAGTGGCGCGTCGCGGATGTCCGGTTCCGCAGCAAAGCGCACTGCGGCGGTGGAAACGGTCGCGTCGAGCAGAAGCAGGGCGAGCAGAAAAAGGCGCAATAAAGGCATGGGTGGCACCTCGCTTTCAACGGTCAAGGCTGCTGGCGCAATGGGCGCAGGTGAAAACATAAGGTCATGCACAGCGTTGGGCAAAGGCGTCCCGGCGGGCGCGAGGCGCGCAAAAGGGCGCCGTCAAACATCAGCAGACGGCCGGGACGCGGGCGCACCGAGACGCACTCCCGCGCCGGATCGTAGAACACCATTTCACCTGCCCAATCATCCCGCCACTCCGGGTTGAGATAGATCACCACTATCTTTTCACGATCGGACGGCTTCGCGTAGCGGTGCGGCAAGCCTTCCATGCCATAGGTGTGGCCATTAATATACGCACGCACCAGCCCGTACCCCGGTGCCAGCTCCTCTTTGATCGTGGCGTAGAGATCGGCGATCGGTTGCAGCCCCGGCGCGGCATACAGCACCTCGTCATAGGTGGCTTTGTCTTTGGCATGCGCGCGACCGGACAGATGGATATGCCACGCCGGATACGTCTCACCCAGCAGTCCCGGATAGAGGCCATACTGCCATCCCTGCTGATTCACCACGTGCGCATAGAGCGGTGCGACGTCAACAAACTGATTGATGATTTTTATTGATGCATTGTCACAAGACATGCTCCCCTCCTTTGGGTTAAGGCGATGCCGCACCGAATAACAGAGCGGCATGGCGATAATCGGGCGCGAATACATGCGCAGCGTTAACGCGCCGCAGGGCTATTTATGAGGGCTTGCGGCCTGTTTTTTATAATCCAGCGAAAAGAACAGCAGTCCGGCGATATACAGCGCATCAATGGGAATGCGTAAATAACGCGGATCGAGGCCGGGATGGCGTCGGGCATAAAAGGTGAATGCGATGGTCGCGATAAATAAAACCAGCAAGCCGACTTTCATTATTGTGCGCCAATGGGGACGGGTGAGCCGCTCGGTAAAATAGCGTTGCCCTGCCAGAAAAAGCAGACCGAAAAACAGCATTAAATCGTACGAGGTGCCAAAATCCACCGGCGGTAAGAGGTGCAAATAAGAGAGACCGTCGGCCAACAGACGAATAAACAGCAACGCAAAAATACACAGTACAAGCAGGCTGACTTTTTTCTTCTGCGGGAGCTTGAGATGCATCATAACCTCCAAAGCGAAATAATCCGGTTGCGAAGGCGTTAATGTCGGCGGAAAAATCACCCACGCGCTTAACGCGGCTGTCACAGAGGAAGGTTGATTGACGCGTGCGCGCGTCAATCAACCTTTTGGTACGCACATTGACCCCCGATCGATGCGGAGCCTGCGGTATTAGCGCAAGGCCTGTTCGCTTTCGATCAGCGTTGCCTTAACGGACACGTCAGCAACGTGGGCAACGGCGACCGTGAGCAGGTCACGACTGCGGCACTGCGTTTGAGAACGTTTTTTCTATGCTTTGGACAATGTCCTCAAGCGCGGCGCGGGCGTTGGCGGTCGTGGCCTCATTAATCGCTTTTTCCGCATTATCGAGCGCCTGCGCGCCAAGCATCATGCCCGATGGAATGTTGCCCTCATCGAAGGCCGCAGCGGCCAAGCCCATGCCCGCAGCCGCCATCACACCGTGAATGCCGGCATTTTCAAGATCCTGGAAGCCCTGTGATAAATCCGGGGAGGCACTGGCGCCCTGTTGCGCCTGATCGGCCACCGATTGGGCATTGCTTGAGATAGTGGCTTCGGCTGACTGATAATCACCCGCATGGACATCACTGGCGACCTGACTGGCTACCGCGCCATCGGGATCGGAGGCGGCAACATCATTGCCGGTTTCGTTATCGCCAATACCATCAAAGTTGCCTGAGTCACCATATTCACCGGTATCGACATCGCCGCCCAGACCGCCATCGCTGCCGACATCATTGCCATCACTGCTTTCATCGGTATCGCCTTCGTCGTCGCCACTATCACCGCCGTCGCCGCCATCACCGTCACCGTCACCGCCGTCGCCACCGTCACTACCGTCTCCGTCGCCACCGTCACCGCCATCACCGTCGCTTTCCGACAGCACGTGCACGCTGGACTGGGCCGTCGCCGTCTTCGCGGATTGATGCAGCGCGGCGTGATGGGTGCGGGCTTTGGCTTCGTGCACTTTTTTGTGGGCGTGCGCATGGTGAATGGACGTCTCCACCGGCTCGGCGCCAAGGGATTTTCTTGCGCCTCCCGCTACCAGATCTATCTCAACGATATCTAACGTTCGCATAGCTTATTCCTTACTGTTTAGAGAACGATTAAGCGGGGACACCGCAGGCTTCGCCTGTTCCCGCATCTTCTGGCCCATTTTGCGGCACTGCCGTTACGCGCGGCTGGGCCATGCCGCGGGTAAGTTCAATCACGCGGTCGGCCTGCGCAATGGTTTCAGGACGATGTGCGATCAGAATGCGGGTAATATTGAGCGCGGCAATGGCGCGGTTTACCTGCTTTTCCAAATTAACGTCGAGATGGCTGGTGGCCTCATCCATCACTAAAATCTGCGGGCGCTTATACAGGGCGCGGGCGAGAAACAGGCGCTGACGCTGGCCCCCTGACAGCACCGAGCCCATATCGCCCACCAGACTGTGGTAGCCCATTGGCATGGCGATAATGTCGTTGTGCACGCCAGCAAGGCGCGCCGCATCTTCAATGGCCTGCGGCGTGGCCCGATCGTCGAAAAAGGTGATGTTGTCGGCGATGGATCCGCTGAAAAGGTGATCGTCTTGCATCACGCTGGCGGTCATGGCGCGGTATTTCGCTTTGCCCAAGCGGCGGAGATCCATCTCGCCCACGCGTACGATGCCTTGCTGCGGGTCAAGCAGCCCGAGCAGCAGACGCACTAACGTGCTTTTTCCGCACCCGGACGCGCCGACAATGGCTACGCACTCGCCGGGCTGAATGACAAATGAGCAGTTTTTCAGCACCCACGGTTCTCCTTCGCCATAGCGGAACGCCACGTTCTCAAACGCGATGCCCGGCGCGGGATCGGGCCCAACGTGACCGGCGTGGGTATGCGATTCCGGCGGGGTCAACACGATATCCGCCAGGCGCTCGGTTTGCAGCCGCAGCATACGCAGCTCAATGCCGTAATCGATAAGACTGGCGACGCGGCTGCTGAACTGGTCGCTGTAGGCCACAAAGGCCGTCAGCATGCCCACCGTCATCTGTCCCTTTAACCCCAGCCAGGCGCCCAACCAGAGCACGCCGATGCGCTGGGCGCCCGACGTGAGGTTTTGCAGAGCAGTAAACAGCATATCGAGCCGCTGTACCGCCACCGAGGTATTCAACGCGTTCGCCGTGACGTTTAAATAGCGCGACGTTTGTCCGGACTCTTGGTTGTAGAGACGTATGGTTTGGATGCCTCTCACCAGTTCGAGAAAGCGACTGTGCTGCTGGGCGCGCGTGGTGATCTGGCTGAGGTTGGATTCACGATAAATACGAAAATAGAGATAGCGCAGCAGGCCATAAATCAGCATCGCCACCAAGGTGATGGCCGCCAGTAGCGGGTTATAGACAAACAGCGCCACGGCGGTGAGGGTCGCCATCATGCCGTCGAGGATCACCTCAACGAAACGGGTGGTGAGGGTTTGCTGAATGGTTTCGATGGCGCCAAAACGTGACACCACATCGCCGAGGTGACGCGCGTGAAAGTACGATTGCGGCAGCCGCAGCAGATGCTGAAAAACGTTGCCGGTCCAACCGAGATTAAAGTGCGTGCTGAGGCGGATCACCGACCAACTGCGCAGGGCAGAGACGGTGGTTTCGAGCAGTAACAGCAGCAAAAAGCTCAGGCCAAGGAACGTCAGCAGGTCATAGTCGCCATCGGTGAGCACCTGGTCGACAATCATCTGCATAAAGAGCGGGGCCAGCAGGGCAAACAGCTCCAGCACCAGCGCCATACTGAAAATCACTGCAAGGCCTTTGCCGAGGCCGCGTACCGCGCCCGCCAGCGCCCGCAGCGACACCGGCGGATCGGCCCGGCGGCGTCGGAAGGTTGGCCCACGTGAAAATTCAATCGCCACGCCGGTGAAGTGGCTGGCTAGCGCGTCGAGGCTGATGCGACGCATCCCCACCGCCGGATCGTGGATCACCGCCGCGCGCCGGGACACGCGCGCCAGCACCACAAAGTGGTCGAGGTCCCAGTGCAGCACGCACGGTGTCGCAAGCTGCCCCAGCTCGTCCATGTCGAGACGCACCGCGCGGCACTGTAGCCCCAGCCCGTGGGCAGCTTCAATCAGCTGTCTGGCGGTCATGCCTTTGAGCGACAGGGAGAAACGGCGCCGTAGTGCGGCAAGATCAATATGGTAGCCGTGATAGCAGGCAATCATCGCCAGGCATGCCAGGCCGCATTCAGCGGCACCCGCCTGCAAGATTTCGGGCAGGCGATGGCGTCGCCAAAAAGAGAGCGCCTCCATGCGGCTTGGCCGTTCGGCGTTGGGATCGTGTTGATTCATGATGTTTTGGCCCAGTAACCCATGCTTAGCAGCGGTTCAAAAATCCACTCAATCATGCGACGGCGCTCCAGTAACATATCGGCATCCAGCGCCATACCGGGTTTGAGGGATTCGGTGCGCGCGTCGGTATGAATGGTTTGCGCGTTTAGGGCGATTTGTACCCGGTAATAGGGATCGGGAGAGGCGGGTTGGGGCTGTGCGCCGCCCAGCAGCTGCGTCACTTCATTCGGCGACAGCGCGCTGCGGGAGACCGTGAGAACGGTGCCTTTCTGTAGGCCAAATTTCTGATAGGGAAACGCCTGATAATGCAGCACAACGCCGACGCCGGGGTGGACAAAGCCAATCGCCTGGCTGGGCACCAGCACCTGCGCCTCCAGCGTGGTGCCGTCCGGCACGATGGACAGCAGCGGCTGGCCCACCGCCACGGTGTCACCCACTTTTGCCAGCAGGGAAGAGACCATGCCAGCGGCGGGCGGATAGAGTACGCTGTCACGCGTCGCCTCATTTTGCGCCAGCGTTTGTTGAATCTGCGCCAGCTGACGCTGTAGCTCGTTGAGCTTGGCCGAGGTGGTGAGCGGCAGCTGCGCCAGCTGATCGTTTAGCGCGCTGAGCTGCTGGCGCGTGACGTAACGCTGCTGCACCAGCGATTTGTACTGACTTTGATCGCTCCAGACCTGCGACTGCTCTTGCTCGAACTGCAGGGTTGACACGTAGCCTTTAGCCAACAGCGGACGCCATTTAAGCACCAGCTCTTGCGCCATGGCGATCTGGTGGGATTCAATCTCAAGCTGCGCATTGAGCTGATCTATCTGGCCGCGCAGCATCGCTTGTTGCAACTGGTTATCTTGCGTCTGCTGCGACTCCAGGGACTGCGTATCCTTGATATCCTGCACCAGGCTGGCCGCTTCACGTTGCAGTTGCACGGTGACGCTGGCTGAGGTAGCACCTAAGGAACGGCTGGTATGCTCACCGGAAATCAGGATCAGCGGCGTGGCTTTGCGCACGTGTCCGCCTTCGCTGACAGAAACGTTTTCCACCACGCCTGCGGAGCTCGCGCTGACGGTGATCAGGCCCGCTTTGGGCACCAATATGCCAGTGACGTGCACACGTCGGGTGTAGTGGCCGGTAAACAGCCAGATCACAATGGCGACCGCGATGCTGACGGCGATAGCGGCCCAGATTTGATCGGAAATCGGTGTGGCGAGCTGCACGCTACCCAGCCATTCCCGAGAAGGTGCATCAAGTACTTGTTTACGAAAGAGTGGCTGTTCCATTTCCTCGGCCTTTATTCAAGCAATATGCGAGTCGGGCGAAATGAAGAAAAAGGAAAAAACGCACGGGCGGGGAGCCCATTTCTCCTCTGCATCCATTAACTGTGAAAACAGGTAATAAAGAAAACAGGTAGTCAATAACAAGCGTGCTTAACCATAATTTCTTTTTTAATGTCTGCGAAGAGTAAAAGGTGTTTCCGAGTGTTTGTTTTTGAATGCGTGCATGTCGAATGATTGCGTCATTCATTTATGACAATATGATTCCGTGAGACTGGAGCGAATAATGCTAGCCCCGTTATTTCATTAGACAGGGCATCTATTGCACAGGGTGAGGAAAGGGCGCGTTGGCGCGGCTGAAGGCGATTGCCGTATTTCTGTGGCGTATTACGCATCGCGAAATATTCGCTGCCTGGCGCGAGCGGAGCAGAGGTTTATCCTGTGATATGCCTCTATCCGGTAACCAAATGGAGGGAGTATGCCTAAAACAAAAGTATTGTTCGCTTATTGTCTGGAACTTGATCGCTGCTTATCCATTGATGAAGCGCGGACCGAGTATTTTTCCCGAAAGCCGGAACAAAGAAAACGATTCACTTTTTCCTGTAGCGATCGAAACTGTAATGTCACGATCAGCGGTGTTAACTATCACGTTAAAGCGGAGGATGGTGAAAAATTTAAAGCGGCCCATTTCCGCTCGCCCCAGCCTCATGCGTTCGGATGTGAATGGATTGCGTTCAACGAGGATGCGGATCAGGAGAGGCGACCCAGTGAATCCGAGGCTGATTTTACCGAAAGAAAAGCCCGGCAAAAGCTGACGGACGCGATCAACTGTTTTGACCCCACCCTTAATGATCCCCACGAAAAGCCTGCAGATGCTGAACATCTTGTTGTTCCAACGCGGGTAAAAACGCCCGTTGAAGCGGATGAAACGGGCGATGCAGCTGCAGAGCCACGCTGGAGCCGCTATACGCGAACCAATCAACTGCAGCGGCTGATCGATACGTGGCAGGAAGCGAGAAAAACGCTGCCGCAGGATGAATTTAAGGCGTTGAGATTGAAGATCATTCATCACGGTCAGGTCTACCTACATCAATATGTCAGGCACATTCAGCGAGGATTACTTCACCCTCATGCGGGCGTTATTTATGGCGGCGCGACCTTAGTGCATCGGTACGGGCGGGGTTTTCTGATGAATTTCTTTGATAAACATGAGGAAAAACCTGTTCGCTTATACGTGAGTAAAGATCTCATGGCGCAAGGCCGGTTTGGTCATTATATCGATGACATTCTGGCCACAGAAAACGTCAGGTATTTCCGTGTGTTTTTGCTAAATCCTGGGGTGCTTGAAAGAGAGACCAGCACGGGACAAGCCGTTATCAACCTTGAAATATCAACGCTGCGTCAATTGGCAATTTACTATGAGTTGGACGCCAGCCGGAAAGAGAATGAAGCCTCAACCGACGCGTGAGTGGAGGAATAGGAAGCAGGTGACGCGTGGGTAAATAAAAACACGCGGCGAAAAGCTGGAAAGTAAGCCGCTTTGGCGGAGGTGTAGAGTGACTGCTGAGTAGCCGTGATAACGCAAACAGCGCCAGGCGCACTCAGGCCTGCTTTTTACGACAAGGGCGAGACGAGACAAAAAAAGAATCAGTGAGCGTTTACGCGAATGGGTCAAATACAGGGATGTCAGGATTCACGGAAGGGGTGAACACAAGATTGGCTCCTCTGACTGGACTCGAACCAGTGACATACGGATTAACAGTCCGCCGTTCTACCGACTGAACTACAGAGGAATCGTGTGAACGAGGCGCATATTAAGGGCAGCCTATTGTGCTGTCAACACTAAAAAACACGCACTTATTCAATTGGCTAGCAATTCGTCAATGCGCGAGTGAATTAGGCTGATTCCGGCGATAACGCCGCCAAACGCGCCAGAGGGTGCTGACGGTAAAAACGTTGCAGATGGTGATACATCGCGGGAAAGCGATCGGCAATTAAATCGGGCGCGCTGAAAAAATATTCAGACAGTACGGCAAAGCATTCGGCAGGATCGCTGGCGGCATAGGGATCAATGGTGGCGGCTTGCTCACCGACCAGCGCCACCTCGGCGTCGATATCGTCCATGGCCTGCAACAGATCCTTTTCCCACTGGGCCACGTCGCGCAGGGCGAGGGCAGGAACGCCGCTGGTATAACCGCTGCCGCGCGCGTCCAGCTTATGCGCCACTTCATGGATCACCAGGTTAAAACCTGAGAGGTCAAACGAATCTTCCAGGTCAACGGCGTTCAATACCACCGGCCCTTGCGTCCAGCTTTGGCCGGCGTGCAGTGTCGCAGCGTGGTGCACCAGTCCGCTGTCGTCTTGCCAGCGATCTTCAACGTGAAAAGGTTCAGGATAAATTAACACTTCATGAAAGCCGTCCAGCCACGCCAGCCCGAGTTCGCGCACCGGCAGGCAAAACAGCAGCGCAAGGCGCGCGGTCTGTAATTCACCCATTCGCAGGCCCGCCAGCGGGGTGATTTTTTTAAGCAGCAGAAAGCGCTGCGCGAGGCGGGCAAGTGCGTGTTGTTCGTCGCGGGTGAGCAGAGAGAAAATCGGCTGCGCCAGCGCCTGTTGCCAGGGCAGCGCAATCACAGCGGCATCGTTCTGCCCGTTCCACGGCCATTTGAACATGCATGACTCACTTTGCGAAGAGAAGGGAGAGTGTGATGCGGCACGCTGCGGCATCAAGCCGCCTATTCAAACAGTTGCTTAAAGCCGTGTCTGTGATAGTTCTAGCAAAGTGGCGAACGCACCAGGTCAAACAGGCGGTCAACGAGACCGCCAATTCGCACGTTAACTGAGACGTTCAACTTGTTTGAACGCGATGACCCACACCCACGGGTTGACCTCCCAGCTGGTGGCACCGTACTGCTTCTGCCATGCTTTGCGATAGGCTTCTTTGGGGGATTCAGCATTCATGTTCATGGTGAAAAAATTATTCAGGAAGTGCGAATCGGTCTGCACGCCTTCGGCAATGATATCTTCTTCGCTGATGTCCTGAATCTTTTCTGCCCGTACTGCGGTGATCTCAAGATCGATACGACTCGCCCAGCGCGGCATATGAATCGCGGTTTGCCAACCAAACTGGTCGGCATCCTGTACGTTCTCTTCGAGCTGGCCCAATTCATTACTGTCGGCGCGGTACTGGCAGAAGCTGGGATTGCGGAACGGCAGCGGGTCGCGTTCATAGTCCGCGAGCTGTGCCTCTGGCACCAGCGGACCGCGCCAGGTTTCGCGGACCCACAAGCGGTCGCCGGGCTGGCCAAACGGGCAGTGTGAGCTGACGTCTGCCATTGACATCAATCGGCGACCATGCTGATGGTTAGCCGTAACGTCAAACGCATGAACGCCCTCGTGATGATCCTGGCCTGGACCAAATGATTGCGTTTTCATAATGCGTCGGGTTTGGGTCTGCTGACCAATCAGCAGGGCGCGTACCCGCTGTTCAGAAAAAAGAATCGGCCGTTCTTTCATTGTGTACCTCATGTTTTATCGCTGGCCCGGAGGTCTCACCGAGACATCCGCATTCTTAAATATAGAAATCAGCATAATGAGTTTGAATCAATTTGCTTAATAATTTCTCGCTGCAGTATCTGACTCTTTTCAGGGATTCCGGACATTAAAATGGCGTTGATAGCAGCAGGGCAATTCACTGCCGCGCCGGGGTCATCAAAGCCGGAAATTTTCCCTATACAGTACGTTATCACGGGCGCAATGGGAATCTTTTCAGATTTTACCCCAGGTATTTCTTAGCGAACACCGGTAGAGTGGCTTTCCTGTTCACCCGATAATTGTGCCAATAGCGAGGTGGTTTCAGGTTTGAATTGATTACTGATGTTTAAGGGATGGCGCTAAAGTAAACGTCTGTGAAGAGGGGCGAAAACCCTCAAAATATCATGGATTAGCGGTGAAACGCCGCGGCTTGGGGGGCCTTTTTGCAGGCGGTGGTGCGATGGGTGCGGAGAAAATGTCAAAAAAGTGTCATGGCCTGACCGTTATGATGCGTTTGCACGGCCCAGAACAGGCACGGCAATATAAGGCTCAACAAGGAGAGCACGATGTCACTGACCCGCTGGCAGCAACGTTATGAACACTGGCTGCAACTGAACTGGCTGCACGACGATAAAGCCCATGATATCGCGCATCTGCGCCGCGTCTGGATGACCGCGCAGCGTATTATGCAAGACAGCCAGGCCGATCCTTACGTGGTGCTCGCCGCCTGTTATTTTCACGATATTGTGAACCTGCCGAAAAATCATCCCGAACGCCATCTTGCCTCAACGTATGCAGCAGAAGAGACGCGCCGTATCCTGGAGCAGGATTTCCCCGACTTTCCCGCCGACTTAATTGATGCTGTAGCGCATGCCGTACGCGCGCATAGCTTCAGCGCGCGCATTGCTCCGCGCACGCTGGAAGCCAAAATTGTGCAGGACGCCGACCGGTTGGAATCACTCGGCGCGATTGGCCTGGCCCGGGTGTTTTACACTGCGGGTGCGCTGGGACGACCGCTGTTTGACAGTGAAGATCCGCTGGGCAGGACGCGCGAGCTGGATGAAGTCAAATGGACGCTCGATCACTTTCAAACCAAACTTTTGCGTTTGCCTGAGACCATGCAAACCGAGAGGGGACGGGCGCTGGCGGAGCATAACGCCAATTTCCTGGTGCACTACATGGCAAAATTGTGCGCAGAATTACAGGGCGATCTCACGTCATTGGAAGCCTCTGTGTTAAGCGATTTCAGTCCCCTACAGCCGGAATATTAAATTTTTATGACAGTCTGTTAACTTTCTGCCGCTTCCGTTACGTTGTTGGAAATAAAAAAGGGAGTATCAAAATGACTGAGACCGTTAACTTGACCATCAAGATCGACCCGGCGCTGAAAGAACAGATCAAACAGTTGGCTGCTGAGCATCAAATTTCCATGAGTCAGGAGATAGTGAATCGTCTGCAAGCCAGCCTGGACAGGGGTGAGCAGCCGGACGTTGATAGTCTGCACACTGAAGAAACCGTGACGGATCAGCTTACGGCATCTGAACTCAAGCAGATTCGCCTGCTGCTGAAGAAAAACCGCAAGAAAAAATCATAACGAAAAACCCATCCTATGTGATGGGTTTTTTTTGCCCTGAATGCGCCTGCCCAGCGGCCAACGCTGCCAGGCTAGCTGCGCCACGCCCTTGCCCATTCCTGTTACTGTCCATTGCCCCGACGTGACGCCGCTGAGGCGCGTTAACTTTTATTGCCGCGCCTGGCTTATCGCTCACGCATCCGGCGCGCTCATCCTCTGTTGCGGCCGTACTGCTGGAGGGAGCGACGCGCTATCGCATCGCCTGTTGTTAAGCCTGTAAGCCCTGGCCGAAGAAACTTTCGCTTTTGCCTTAAACCGCTAAAGTTGTAGAAGCCTTGTTTAACAGGAGACGCCATGGCTGACGTCCATTCCCAGGAGACTCGCAGCAAAAACATGCGCGCTATCCGTACGCAGGATACGGCGATTGAGCTGCGCGTTGCCGCCATACTCAAAGATCGCGGGTTTACCTACCGTGTGCAGGATAAAACCCTACCGGGCCGTCCGGATTTCGTGCTGCCGCAGGAAAAAGCCATTATTTTTGTTCACGGCTGCTTCTGGCATCGCCATCATTGCTATTTGTTTAAGATGCCTGCCACGCGAACAGAGTTTTGGCGCGGTAAAATCAACAGCAACGTCGAGCGCGACCGGCGTTATGTGCAGCAGCTGCAGCAGAGCCACTGGAAAGTATTGATTGTCTGGGAGTGTGCGCTGCGCGGTAAGCTGCAGCTGTCTGAGAACGCCTTGATCGAGCGTCTGGAAGAGTGGCTACTGGCCAGCGAATCCAGCGGGGAGATAGATCATCAAGGGCTGCACCCCTGGCGTGAAACCTAAGGCGAAAAAGTTGCTTTCGCGCGGCAAAATCGCTTAGATCACCCCCTTTTATCTGGGACGCGGAATTTACCATGAGCAGTATCAAACTGACGGTCAAGCGCCTGTATCAATTACACAATGAGCGCATGGTGAACACGCGGGCTACCGCGCGTATCTATCTCGGCGACCGTTTGGTTGCCACAGAAGAGATTACCGGCATGACGGAAAGTCCGGTGAGCAAGTACGTGCACGCCGGAGAACTGGCGGGACAGACACCGCGCGTTGAGTGGGATTGTATCGGCATTGCTGACATGGCCGTTACGGTGGTAGAACGCTGTCCCTGTTGTCAGGATCACCAACCGGAATAAGGAAAATCATTTTGGCAGGCACCAGCTTACTCACGCTTTTGGACGATATCGCCACGCTGCTCGACGATATCTCGGTAATGGGGAAAGTCGCGGCAAAGAAGACCGCGGGCGTATTGGGGGACGATCTCTCGCTGAATGCCCAGCAGGTCACGGGCGTGAAAGCCAACCGGGAGCTGCCGGTGGTGTGGGGCGTGGCAAAGGGGTCGTTTCTTAATAAACTGATCCTGGTCCCACTTGCGCTGGTGATCTCCGCGTTTGCGCCGTGGCTCATCACCCCGCTGCTGATGATCGGCGGGGCGTATCTTTGCTATGAAGGCGTAGAGAAAGTGCTGCACAGTTTGCAACACGACAAAGCGGAAAAAAGCCCGGAAGCGCGACAGCAGCGCCTCGACAAATTGGCACAGCAAGATCCACGCGAATACGAGAAAGATAAAGTCAAAGGCGCGGTCCGCACCGATTTTATCCTGTCAGCAGAAATCGTGGCTATCACCTTGGGGATTGTGTCAGACGCGCCGCTGTTGAATCAGGTATTGATTCTGGCGGGCATCGCCATTTTGGTGACCATCGGCGTGTATGGCATTGTGGCGATGATCGTGAAAATTGATGACGTGGGCTACTGGCTGCGCGAAAAATCCTCCACGCTGGCGCAGGCAGTGGGCGGTGCCCTGCTGGCGCTGGCGCCTTGGCTGATGAAAATACTCACCGTAGTGGGCACGCTTGCCATGTTCCTGGTGGGGGGCGGCATTGTGGTACACGGCATTGCGCCGCTGCATCACGCCATTGACGCGTACAGTGAGGGGTTCACGGGTATGGTGGCTTCGCTGCTCAGCAACGGGGCCAACTTGGTGCTGGGCTTCATCATTGGGTCGATTGTGCTGCTGGGGGTAAATCTGATTGCGAAGCTCCGCAGCTAACAGGTATAAAGCGCGGGTAAAATTAATCACAGGTCAGGAGAACGACGATGAACGACGATATGTTCGAATTTGATATCGATGCACAGCTGGAGCAGGCTGAAGCCAAAGCGGCAGAGAAAGCGAATGAAGTCCCGACGGATCTCAGCGACGAAGCGGACTGCGAAGGCTGCAAAATCTAAACTCTCCGAAGCACTGTTCAAAGCCGGTAAGAAATCTTATCGGCTTTTTTTATAAACAACATTTTTCACTCCCTATTCCGAATTCGTCACACTAATAACATTATCCTATAGGCAATTACGCCACAGAGCTGCTATACCTGAATACGTTTAATCAACGGTAAAAGGGAGAGTGCGGTATGAATTTTGCGATAAGCGACGAAGTTCAGCACAACGAGGGCGGTCCCGTTATGGTGGTGACCGGCTATGCCAGCGGAATGGTGGAGTGTCGTTGGTACGATGGCTTTAGCGTGCGTCGAGAGGCGTTCCGCAGCGATGAGCTGACGCATGCGTCAGCGGAGAGCCCGCTCGCCAACTGATGACGGAACGGGGCAGCAAGCGCGCCCCGTTTTTTATTTATGCCGCGCCGGTTTGACTGGCGCGCTGTTTTTCCTGCCCACCTCTGCCGCTTTCTTTGATGCCGTATCGGCTATCCTGACGCAGACGCTGTACGACCGCTTCCGCGCTAGATACACTGTTTCCACTGTTTTGTCATCGGAGTTCGTTGGCTGATGCCTATTTCTCCTCTGTCAGCGATTCGGGCGAATCCCTTTTTGCGCGTGCATCTCTGTTTTCTGGCGGTATTTATTTTCTCCGCCTGTATTACGGCGTATGAAGCGCGGGAACTCAAAAACAACTACGAAGCGCGGCAGGCGGCGCAGCTGGCGGAGGTGCAAAAAAATCTCGACAGTGCGTTCCAGGAAAGCCTGGATGAACTGGTGTATTACGAAAAAATGCTCACTTACGCGCTGCATCATCCGCTTGACCACAACCGCACCCGCGAGATTTTTGCCCGCTTTGATACGCTGCGCCAGCAGCCAACCTGGCAGCTGCAACTCACCACGCTGCGCAGCGTGCCGCTCAACGGCGTGAGTGATGACTGGCTTACGCGCGATCCCTTGCTGGTGCGCAGCGAGGCGCGCCTGCATCAGGAGCTCAGCGCCGCGCTGGAATTTAGCTATATCCTGCAATTTTCCGATCCTAATCAGGCGTTTCACTCGCGCTTTTGGTACCTGTCCCGCGCGGGTTTTTACATCAGTTCACGTCCGCCGGACTCGCCGCAGACCCTGGAAAAAAGCTATGCCACCATGGTTCAGCGTGACTATTTTCGTACCCAAGCGCCGGATAATCCGCACCATGCGCGGCAGCGCTGGACCACGGCCTATCAAGGCGAATTTAATGAAGGGCTGATGATCACCGTCAGCACACCTATCGTGAGCGATGACTATTGGTTTGGCGTGCTGTCTATGGATTTTACCCAGCAGCGTATCCGCCAGCTGTTGGCCAACGCGCGCATGCAGTTGCTGCCGGGCAGATTAGTGATGGTGGATCGATCCCTGCACGAAATTGCACGGCTGGAGAGCGAAGATGCGCACGCGCTTAGCCCACAACAGCGGACGTGGCTCCTGCAGCAGGTCGCGCGTCAGCCGTCCGGAATAATGCATCTTGGCAGCCAGTTTATCAGTTGGAAAAAACTGGCCCACGTCGATGCCTATCTCATCAACGTGCAGAGCCTGAAGCAGGCGTTATCAGAGGAGTCCGGGCGCGTGCTGCTGTTCCTGTTCGCCATGTGGCTACTGTTTACGCTGCTGCTGTGGGTGGCCCATCGGGTGATTATTCGGGCGGTCGCACGTATGGATGCGCTCTCCAGCCGACTGCGCTGGCGCGCCAATTACGATGGCTTAACGCAGCTGTTAAACCGCAACGCCTTTTTTGATCGCTTTGTGATGTTGGCCAAACAGCACCAACAGCAGCAGCGGCCGCTGTCGGTGATTCAACTGGATATTGATCACTTCAAACGGGTCAACGACACCTGGGGACATCATGCGGGCGATCAGGCACTGGTGCAGGTGGCGGGGGTGCTGAAGCATACGGTTCGCGACCACGATGTTGCAGGACGTATCGGCGGCGAGGAGTTTTGCCTTGTGCTGCCGGATACCCCGCTGAAAGAGGCAGAAGCCGTGGCCGAGCGTATTCGAGCGCGGCTGGCGGCAAAAACGCTGCTGGTGAATGCCAGCACCACGTTTACCGTTACGCTGTCGGCGGGGGTCAGTAGCAGCGAAGAGCAGGGCGAATATCACCCTGAACGTTTGCAGGCGGCAGCCGATCGCCGCCTGTATCTGGCCAAAAATCGTGGCCGCAATTGCGTGTGCGCGCAGGGCTAAACGTCGCCCTGATTGTCCTCCTCTACCGCTTTATAGATGCGCTGCAAAATGTCGGGGAAGGCAGACTGAACGCGGCTCCAGCTTGGAATAAACGGTTTCTCGTTAGGGCGTTCAATAAACGCCTGGCCTGCGTCGAGAATGGCTTGGGTAAACATTTCCACGGCCGCTTCTTCAACGTGCTGATCGAATTTCAGCCCGTTCATTGCCGCTTCGTGGTTGTAGGTTTCCATGATATCCAGCGCGTTGCGGTAGTAGGTGGCTTTCAATACGCGGAATGAATCGCTGGTCAACGGTACGCCCATGGTGGCCAGCTTGCGCAAGAGTGACTGGACGATGTCGTTGCTCATGCGTTTCAGCCCGCCAGTGCCATCTTCTTCGGCCAGCGGCTGGTGTTTATGATCGTAGTTGTCAGCGATCTCCACCTGACAGGTTTGGCGCGTGGTGTAGTTGCGGTAGATCTCCGAGAGCACGCCAATTTCCAGGCCCCAGTCGCCGGGAATTTTAATGCCGTTGAGCACGTGCGTACGCATGGCAAATTCGCCCGACAGCGGGTAGCGGAAGCTGGTGAGGTAATCGAGGTATTCGGAGTGACCGTAGACTTTTTGCAGCGAGCGCAGCAGCGGCCCAACTAACAGGCGGCCTACGCGGCCATTGAGTTTGCCGTCGGCGACGCGCGCATAAAACCCTTTGCAAAATTCATATTGGAAAGCCGGGTTGGCCAGCGGGTAGAGCAGGCGCGCCAGCATGCCGCGCTCGTAGGTCACAATGTCGCAATCGTGCAGCGCCACGCACTGCGTGCGATCCGACGCCAGCGTATAGCCGGTGCAGAACCAGACATTACGGCCTTTCCCCGGCTGGCTGGGTGACAAACCCTCTTTGTCCAGTTCCGCGTCAATGGCTTTGAGGCGCGGACCGTCGTTCCACAGAATGCGGTGCCGCTGCGGCAGACGCGAGAAGAAGTCGCGCGCAAACAGAAACTGATCGCGATCGGCGCGGTCGAGCCCGATGACGATCTCATCCAGATAGGGTACCTTCGCCAGTTCGTTCACGATGTTGTCCAGCGCCGGACCTTCCAGCTCCGAGAACAGCGACGGTAAAATCAGGCCCATTTTGCGTCGGCGGGCAAAGCGTACCATCTCCTTTTCCAGCGACTCAACGCTGCGGTGGGTGAGATTATGAAAGTTGGTAATCACGCCGTTTTGGTAAAAATCACTCATCGTCTCATCCTTAATAAAAGGGGGGGATTACGCCAGGAAGTGGTCGAGCCCTTCACGCCAGCCCTCAGGGCCGGTGTGCGTCGTGCGGTAAACGCGGTCAGTGTCGCTGCGCTGCAGCGCGACCGGGGTTTTACTGAAACCTTTAATGACGACGGCATAATCGACCACTTCCAGCATGGGAATATCGTTCGGGCCATCGCCCAACCCGATAGTGGTACGCGTTAAGCCTTCGTTTTTAGCCAGATGGTGAAGCACCTGTGCCAGCGCCACGCCCTTGCCGCAGCCCGCAGGCATAACGTGCCAAAAGCGTCCACCCTGCGTGAGCGACAGTTGATGTGCGGCCAGCGCCGTGCGGAACGCCTCTAACTTGTCGGCATCATCGCGCCACAGCAGCACCTCGGAGGCTTCGCGCATGCGGCTCTTACGGGCATCAGCCAGCGTCAGGCCGGTGAAGTTAGCCACATCAGCGTCGCTGAAATCACAAAAGCTATCAAAACAGAATTGCGCTTTTAGGGGGCGCAACGTGGCGCAAAGCGCTTGGTAGGCCTCGCCCGGTTCGTCGCGGACGGTGTAATCTTCGCCTGTGGAGACGCGCGCGCCGTTTTCAGCGATAAAGGGGGCGCCAGAAATCCTCAACGCTTTCTGCAAGGGAATCATCTCGGCGGCGGTTTTACTTGAGCAGAGCACCACGGGAATGTGCTGCTGCTGCAAGCGAGTAAGCCATTCGCGGGCGGCCTCCCAGTTGTAATCATGGTGATCCAGCAGAGAGCCATCCAGATCGGTTACCACTAACAGCGATGAATCAAACGCAGGCATCGCAACACTCCTCGGGCCAGTGACGTCGGTAAAGTAGCGAGTAATCAGTATAATAGCGTTATGCCAATCGCACTTTGCTGCTCGGCGGCGGCAACGATTTCCAGGAGTAATCTTAAAAAACGCGTTTGAATCGCGTTGGGCGCAGGCAAAATCGGCCGGGGAGGAAACAAAAGGTATGGCGATCAACAGGCTATAAAAAGTACGTCTGTCAGACGCTTATTTAGCGGTGCTCTCAGGGCTTGTGTTATGCGCGCTTAAGCGTAATCTGAGCGCTGTGTTAAGAGTTCCCTGGTGTAACGAACCTACTGAATCATTTGGCCCGGCTTATGCTGGGCCTTTTTTTGAAATCGATTTCATCGGTTGGCCTCGATACTGGTGAAATCGCGAATGTCCAGTTCGAACGCCTCCGCCAGCTCGCGATAAGTCGTAAAGGAACGTTCACCGACGCTGACCCACTGCGCCTGCTCGCCCTCCATATAGGTTTGTATCTCACCCGAGGTTGTTTTACTGATTGCCTCCAGCAGCGCCTCCACGTCGAGGGTTGCTTCACGCGGCGCATCTCGCTGTTCACCCGTTGTCATTGCCCCTCTCCTCAAAAGCCAGCGACAGTATTGAGTATAGTCGCGCGTTAGGCAGGGAACAGGCAAAAAAAAGCCCGCGCTGCGCGGGCAAAATCCTTGTTACTTCTTGGTTGACTGCGCCTTTGGGGTGGGCAGTGGAAGAGAGTGTAAAACGCGGTTGCGTCAGGCGTCTCGCAGCAAAACGTTAAGAGAGTGAAAAGCTTGCCCTTGACACATCTTTACCGGGTGCACCTGCGCGGGCGAAGCGCATCGTCTATGCTTACTGCTGACCAATTAAGAACACTATCAGGGAGTTAACATGGATCTTTTTCGCATTATCATTGCTATTTTACTGCCGCCGCTGGGTGTGTTTCTGCAGGTAGGATTTGGCGGTGCGTTTTGGCTCAATATTCTGCTCACGCTGTGTGGTTATATTCCGGGCATCGTTCACGCCGTGTGGGTTATCGCCCGCCGTTGATCGCGATCGGGTTCTGCGCGTTATCTTTCGGTACACTGTATGCACGATGAAAGCGGGAGTAAAACGCATGCAGGTAAACGATCGGGTATCAGTAAAGACCGACGGTGGACCCCGTCGCGTGGGGACGGTGCTGGCGGTGGAAGCCTTTAATGAGGGCACCATGTATCTGGTGGCACTGGAGGATTATCCGCTGGGGATCTGGTTTTTCAACGAGAATGATCATACAGAAGGGGTGTTTGTCACCCCTTATCAAGGCCCCTAGCCGCGCAACACGGCGTGTTGGCTTCCGCATGGAGGGAAGTCAACACGTTGCGGCCTAATCAGAACGTTTCCCAGTTGTCACTACCGGATGCTGCCAGCGCAGGGCGGGGCGTAACAGCCGGCGTCTTCAGCGCGGGAGCGACGGCGACCGCGCGCTCGGCAGCGCGCTCATTTAAACGGAACACCGCCACCGCCTGCGTCAGTTTACCCGCTTGATCCTCCAACGACGCGGCGGCAGAGGAGGCTTCTTCCACCAGTGAGGCGTTCTGCTGCGTCACATTGTCCATTTCGGTCACGGCTAAACTCACCTGCTGGATGCCACGACTCTGCTCATCCGATGCCGCCGCAATCTCGGACATGATGTCGGTCACGCGGCGAACCGCTTCCACAATTTCGCCCATGGTGCTGCCCGCTTCACTGACCTGATGCGATCCGTTGGCGATCAGGCCGACCGATTCAGCAATCAGCGTTTCAATTTCTTTTGCCGCTTGGGCGCTGCGCTGCGCCAGATTACGCACCTCACTGGCGACCACAGCGAACCCGCGGCCTTGCTCACCGGCGCGCGCCGCTTCCACGGCGGCATTCAGCGCCAGAATGTTAGTTTGGAAAGCTATACTGTTGATCACGTTAGTGATCTCAGCGATTTTCTTCGAGCTGCCGGAAATATTATTCATGGTCTTCACCACGCCGCTCACCAAATCACCGCCGTTACGTGCTTTGCCAGAGGCATCAGCAGCCAACTGACTGGCGTGGTGCGCGTTCTCGGCATTTTGCTTCACGGTGGCAGTGAGCTGTTCCATGCTGGCCGCCGTTTGCTCAAGGGCGGAGGCTTGCTGTTCGGTGCGCGACGAGAGGTCGGTATTTCCTGCCGAGATTTCGCTGGAGCCCTGATAAATAGCCACGGCGCCTTCACGCACCGTGCCCACCGTGCGCACCAGCGAAGCCTGCATCAATTGCAGGTTGTGCAGCAGGCTACCAATTTCGCCGCGGCCACAGGCTTGCTCAGGCGCGGTTAAATCCCCTTGCGCAATACGTTCGATGCGCTCGACAGAGTGACGCAGCGGGGTGATAACAATCCGACGTAAGAAGATAAAGGTCAGCAGCACCAGCAACACGGCGCTGGCGAAGGCGACGCCCATGGCGATAAAGCCCAGGTGTGACTGACGCGCGGCCTGGGCATTAATGGCGTTGGCGCGGTCGGTGCGAATTTTGATCGCTTTTAACAAGATCTCGTTATAGGCATCGTCCAGCTTGCGCGTGACGTCCGTTTCCTGCGCGATAATGCTTTCAAAGCTGCCTTGCTTAGCCGATTCAATCATCGGCTTGAGGCCTTTCTCAACGTAGTCGTTGAAGCGGGTGGTCAGCGGGCCGTCCAGTGCAATACCCTCAGGGGTTTTGTCCGGGCGGTTCATGTAAAAGTTAAACCCTTCCCGCGCCTGGTTAATACGCTGCTGGGTTCGCGCTAAGTCGGCCCGATAGCTGTCCATTTCCCCGATACGGGCCGCCGCACCCGACTGAATAACATTCAGACGCGCTGTGCGCAGGTGGTTCGAGCTATTCGACAGCCCCATGCGAATTTGAATTTCATTCGTTGCATCGTTGAGTGATTGGTTACCCAGCACAAGAAAATAACTGGCGAGGCCAATGCACAGTGCGAAAAGCAGCAGAATGCCACCAAAAATAATGCTGAAAAGAGGCATCAGGCGAAGGTTTTGCCAGATGCTGAGCTTTTGCTGCCCATCAATAGATGCTGTTTTCATATCCTTGCTCTCGTTTTTAGGTAGGGGGTGCTGAAAACAAGCATCGGCATCGCCCGAGAAAGGATTAGGCAGGGAAGTGGGATCCAGGTCGCAAAATAGACAAAAACGCCAGACCCGGTTAGACCCCGGTCTGGCGACATTGGAACGGCGCGTGCGTAAGAAAGCGAAAATTCAGTCCGCTACGGCTAGCGTATGTTTACATAAATTCCGGAAGTGACATTATCCGTCAAGCGAACAACATGATATATCACTTGCTTATTATGCGTTTTAATTTTGCGCTTAATATTACCTTTGTGTGACGAAACGGTTTTGGCTTTAATTTGCATTTTGTCTGAAATTTGAATGGTGTCATGGCCTGACATCCACATTTTCAGCATATTAGATTCCGTCTGGCTTAATGTCAGTGGATGAATATCCATCCCGGCAGAAATACGCGGGGATGCATTAAGTTTCTTTTGCAGGTAGGTTCCCAGCAGCGAATCTAATGTCGATGTTTTTATCGATTTTGACGTAATAATCAAGTTCTTACGAACGTAGAGGTATTCCTCAAAATGGATATTCGAGATAGCCATAAAGATAAAGAATAAGGTATCAGGGTGCTGTGTGATAATGGCGCGAATACGATCGCTTGAATCAGCTTCATGAATGAAGCATTCCTCGTTAATAAAAACCACTCCTGGCTTAAGTTGTTCGCATTTTTGTTGAAGTTGGTCAATGTCAGCGACGGGAGTAATATTTTTCTTTTTGACTCCCTTAGCAGACATATAATCCGATAGTCCCAGGCGTGTGTAATTACATGAATCCAAAATAATCGTTGGCATTATAGCGACCCTCACCAATTTGTTATCCGTTTAAATCAACGATGAATACGCGTTTGCGGTACGAGAGAATTTTACAAAGACACTTTTTTTATTTTGCTCGGCAGACTGGCGTAATGCAGCCGTGCGCCAAAATGAGTCTTCCCTGAACCCCTCTGCGAAGTTTTTTTTATGTGTTGCGTCCACGTCACTTAGCCCCTGCGATAGTGGGAATCGCCTGGAATTTGCTTTAAGTATGTACATCGCTCTGTTTTTGAGAGCCCTGTCACTATCGCGCATGTCACAGACAAATCTGATAGGACAATTCTTAAAAACATTTAGAACGCGAAAGTGTGACGTTTCAGCGAGTGTTGACAATGCCGGAAAAAAGGGATTTAGACAAGAAAAATCGCGTTTAAATTTTTTTTGTTTAAAAACAGCCTTTTGAGCATTTTATCAACCAATCCCTTCTGCCATGCGGCTTAGGAATCGTCTGACTAAAATACTCCAGGCGCGGTTTAATAAGAATGATTTTTACTCTGAGTGCGCATTTATCAGAAAAACCTCAGTTGATTTCTGACAAATATGGTTTGAAAAATGCACAGAATGTTTTTGATTATTTAACTATCGTATTAGCCGTTCGACAGTATTGTTAATCATCCTGCGCGAGAAAGTTCTGACACAAACTGCGCGAGTAAATCAAAGACTTCCCCGAAGAGATGTTCACAGAAGGGGGCGAGAAGGGGCATGACCATACCCAGGCTGAGTATCCCAACCGTTAAGGTGACCGGGAAACCAATGGCAAAGATCGACAGTTGAGATGCAACACGGTTTAACAAACCCAGGGCCATGTTTAGCGTGAGCAATAGAACTATTAACGGCAGCGCTAACATCATGCCATTAAGGAAAATTAATCCGCCTGATTTAACCAACGCCATAAAGGCATTTGCGTTAAGTGGTCGATCGCTAATCGGCAGCGTATGAAAACTGTCCACCAGCAACGAGATAAGCCACAGGTGTCCGTTGAACGTCAGGAACAGCAGCATGGCCAACATGTCGAGAAAACGTGCAAGCACCGGCATGTTCAGACGGCTGGCAGGATCAAAAAAGGTGGCGAAAGAGAGGCCCATTTGCAGGCCCACCACTTCACCGGCCATGCGCACTGCGGCAATCGCTAACTGCATGGTAAAGCCAATTCCCACCCCAATCAGCAATTGCTGCAGCAAGATCCAAAAGCCCGCCGGGGTAAACAAGGTGACTTCTACCGGTGGCAGCACCGGCAAAATGACCCAGGTAATCAGCAGAGCCAGACCCACTTTCACCCGTTTAGGGATCGCCTTTTCACTTAAAAGCGGGGCGGTGGCGAACAGGGCAAGCAGGCGGACCATTGGCCAAAAAAATTGCGCGACCCAATGGATCAGCTGGCTGCTGTCGAGGTTAATCATCAGCCGATGATATAGGGCAGGTTGGTAAACAGCGTGCGCATGTAATCCAGAATCAGATTCAGCATCCACGGACCCGCAATCACACCGGTTGCAGCAACGGCCAGCACTTTCGGGATAAACGCCAGCGTCTGTTCATTGACCTGGGTGGCCGCTTGCAGAATGCTAATAATCAGACCGCTAATCAGCGCCACCAGCAGCATCGGGGCTGCCAGCATCAGGGCGATGCGCATCGCGTCCTGACCAATCACCATCACGGATTCGGGTGTCATGCTGCACTCCAGTTAAATCAAAGAGAGAGGGTTTTAGGAGTAGAAACTTTGTGCCAGGGAGCCTACCAGCAGCTGCCAGCCGTCCACCAGAACGAACAACATCAGCTTAAAGGGCAGGGCGATTGTCGCGGGCGGCACCATCATCATGCCCAGTGCCATCAGCACGCTGGCCACCACCAAGTCGATAATCAAAAACGGAATGAAAACGGTAAAGCCGATCTGAAACGCGGTTTTCAATTCGCTGGTCACGTAAGCCGGCAATAAGATACGCATCGGTACGGCTTCCGGGCCTTCAATGGGCGCGGTATTGGCCAGGCGGGCGAACAGCGCCAAATCGGCTTCGCGCGTTTGACGCAGCATAAAGGCGCGCAGCGGCTGGGCCCCTTTATCTATTGCCACCTCCATGCTGATTTTATCCTGACTGAATGGCAGGTAGGCATCGGCGTAAATTTTGTCGAAGGTGGGGGCCATAATAAAGAAGGTCAAAAACAGCGCCATGCCAACCATCACTTGGTTGGGCGGTGCTGACGGCGTACCCATGGCGTTGCGCAACAGGCCAAACACGATAATGATGCGTGTAAAGCTGGTCATCATCAGCAGCACGGCCGGAATAAACGTCAGTGAGGTGATAAAGACCAGCGTTTGTACCGGCAGAGACCAGCTTTGGCCACCGTTAGCCAAAGGTTGGCTCACTAAACCGGGTAATTGCGCGTGGGCAACCGGTGCCAGCAGCAGCAGCGGCAGAAGAGCAAGCAGTCGACGCATCATTGTGGCTTTCCGGGACGTTTAACCAGATTCTGAAAAAGTTGACGAAAGTCTTGCGCTGGCGCGGAGGGCGCGGCCTGCGCGTCGGCGGGTAAGGGTGGGAGCGAATGCAGATGCGTAATCTGCTGTGCGGTCACGCCTAACACTAAACGCGCATCTTCGGTATCCACAATCACCACGCGCTCCTGGCGCCCAACCTGTACGCTGGCGCTGATCTTCAGCGCGTGCGTACTGACGGTTTTCGGCGCATAGCCCAGCCGCTTGGCCAGCCAGCCGCAGGCCAGGATAAGTAAAACAATCACGGCCAGCACGCTGGAAACTTGTCCGACGACCGAACCGGTGGAGACCACCGGTTGGCTGTGAACGGGCTGACTGGTGTGCGCGTTTTTCAACATAATTAACGGCTCAGGCGACGCATACGTTCTGATGGCGTAATGATATCGGTGATGCGCACGCCATACTTATCGTTGACCACCACGACTTCCCCTTGGGCAATCAGGTAGCCATTAATGAGAATGTCTAACGGCTCACCGGCCAGGCCATCCAACGCCACCACGGAACCCTGCGTTAACTTCAGCAGCTCCTTGATGGTCATTTTGGTGCGGCCCAGTTCCACGGTCAGCTTGACCGGGATGTCCATAATCAGATCGATATCCTGCATCGCACCGTTACCGCCTGGCGCGTCAAAGGATTTAAACACGTTTGCTGCGGGGTCCGGCGTAGGGGTTGCCGTCTGTTCGTTCATTGCCTCAGCCCACAGGTCGTCCGCGGAGATATCATCGGACGTGTTTTTGCTGTCACTCATTGGGCTGTTCCTCGTTCAGCGAATTCAAAATCGGGTTGATCAGATGTTCAACGCGCAGTGCATATTGACCATTCAGCGTGCCGTATTGGCTCGTCAGAACCGGTACGCCATCGACGTGCGCAATAATGCGGTCCGGTTTCTCAATAGGCAGAACGTCACCGGGATTCAGTTGCAAAATGCGCGACAGACGCAGCGATGTTTCGGCAAAGTGGGCAATAAGCTCCAACTCTGAATGCTGCACCTGCTTCACCAGATTGTCGCGCCAGTGGGTATCTTCCCGACGCGAGTTCTCCAGCGGGGGATTGACCAGCAGCTCGCGCAGCGGCTCAATCATGGAAAACGGAATACAAATGTTAAATTCGCCCACCAGGTTGCCAATCTCCACCTGGAACGGGGTGTTCACCACAATATCGTTCGGGGAGGTGGTAATGTTGGTGAACTTTACCTGCATTTCAGAACGTACATACTCGACTTCAAGCGGGTAAATCGCTTTCCACGCTTCGCTGTAGCCTTCCAGCGCCAGCTTCAGCATGCGACGGATCACGCGCTGTTCAGTATGGGTAAACTCACGTCCTTCGACTTTGGTTGGAAAACGTCCATCGCCGCCAAACAGGTTATCCACCGCGATAAACACCAGGCTTGGCGAAAACACCACCAGCGCAGTCCCGCGCAGCGGTTTCAGGTGAATCAAGTTCAGGTTGGTTGGCACCGGCAAGTTGCGGGCAAACTCATGGTATGGCTGAATCTTGATGGCACCCACGCTGATATCCGGACTACGGCGCAGCAGGTTGAACAGAGCCATACGGAAATGACGGGCAAAACGCTCGTTAATGATCTCCAGCGCCTGCAAGCGCTCACGCACCACGCGGCGTTGCGTATTGGGATCATAGGGGCGGATGTCGCCATCGGCCCCTTTGGAACTGTTCTCTACTTCCGCGCTGTCACTGTCGCCGTTGAGCAGCGCGTCAATTTCAGCTTGGGAGAGAATGCTATCGCCCATTAAATCACCTCAAAATGAAGGCGGTAAACAGCACGTCACTGACTACCTGAGGAGGTTGACCTTTCACCAGCGGCGGCGCCAGCACCTGTTTGATCTGATCGACCAGGGCTTGCTTACCTTGCTCTGTGGCTAAGGCGGTACTACTCTGGCGCGAGAGCAGCATCAGCAGACGGCTGCGCACCTCGGGCAGGTAATCATTCATGCGACGACGATTGTCCTCATCCGGCAGACGCAGGGTAAAGCCTACGTACAGCACACGATCGGGATCGTTGTCCGCATTGACCAGGTTAACCGTAAACGTATCCAATGCAAAAAAGATGGGGGCGGCAGGTGGCTCGACTTTCGCCGCTTCCGGCTTGTCGCCCTCATGTTTATTCATCATTCGCCAGACTACATAGCCTGCCACGCTGCAAGCGGCCAGCGTTACAATGAGTAACACCGGAATCAATATTGAACGTTTGCGGCCTTTTGCTTTCGCGTTATCAGACATCTTGCAGTTACTTCCTGTGAATTATGGCCAAGCCTCTCGACTCGACTGGACAGATTATCCCGCGTCTTAAGTCAAACAATGGGGTGAAAAGACGCGGGTTTTACGCTTACCTTCAGCGTTTAGCCGCTGTCAGGCAAAGATATCAACAGCGCCATTGCCTGCCGCGCGTGCCTGCAGGGCGGCCGGAACGGCAATCGGCGTTATCTCGTTTTCACTGTCCTGGGCGAGCGTGAAGCTGCCGTGCTGGCCATCGCGGCGACCCTCCTGCTGGCCCGAATGCGTCTGGCTCTGTGCAAAGGCATCGCTGCTGACGTTGCTCTGTCCCAGGTTGATACCGCTTTCCGCCAGCGCAGTACGCAGCTGAGGAAGCGCTGCTTCCAGCGCCGCGCGTACCTGGCTGTGGCTGGAAGCCATGGTTAATTGTGCCTGATCCTTTTCCAGCGTCAGGTTGATCTGGATGGCGCCCAAATCAGCGGGATGCAAACGCAGCTCGGCGGTTTGCTGCCCGTTACGGCTAAACATCACGATCTGCTGGCCCAGGGCCTGCTGCCACTCGTGACTCCCGAGTTGGGCATTCAGCATCGGCGTTGACGGCGTCATGCTGCTCGATGTCGCACCGGTGACCAGCGGTGCCGCGGCGCTGCTCATCGGCATCGCGGTGGGTTGGATCACGGATTCAACACCGCCACTGGCGTCACGCGTGTCCGCTTTACTCACGCTGCTCAGGACCTGTTTAAAGCTGGCATCCAGCGTCAAGGCCGCGCCGTTCGTTGATGCGGCAGGCGCGGCGTTAGACGCGCTGCCGGTGGCGCTTGCCACCGCCTGGCTGAGCGCGCTTTGTGCGGCAGCTGGCTTGTTCGACGCGGTTGAGGCATCGGCCTGTGTCTCTTCTTTATCGCTCTGCTGCAGCGTATGGCTCAGCAGGCTCTCCAACAGCGCGGCGCGTTTGCCATTGCCGCCCGCGGCGGTGACGTCAGCGTCAGCGATTTGCTCGGTGAGCGCTGACTGGGCGGTTTGCGGTGTCGTCGGTGGCGTTGGGGCAACCGGCAGCATGGCAAACAGCGCCTGCATATTCTGTAAGTCGCTGGCAGTTAACGAAGTTACTGCGCTGTTGTCCTTATCATCGGCTAATTTCACCCCGGCTTTAGGGTTTTCCGGCTGTAAAAGTGCGTTTAAGGTGTCAGGCTTTTCCAGCGCCTGCAGCAGGACGTTCAGCGCGGCTTTTTTATCCGACTTTGCGTCAGCGTGTGCTTTTAGATCAACCGGTTGTGCAGTATCGCCTTGCTGTTGAACCAATGTCAGCAGACGGTTGCCCAACTCGGTCATAAATCCTTGTGAGAGGGGCGTCTCTGCGCTGGCGCCCTCGGCCGCCGCCGCAGCGTTGACGTTTCCCTTGATCGATGCTTGCGCATTCACATTTGGCAGCGTAATCATTCGCCTTTCCTCATCGCGGCCCGTTGGGCAAATTCATCCATCCGTTTCTGATCGAGACGGTTTTCTTGTTGTAATGCGGTTTCTTCCGCGCGGGTAATCAATGTTTGATACGCATTGAGCCGCTTGTGTTTCTCTCGCCAGCTGACCAGTGCCTGCTCAAGGCGTTGATTCCACTGCTGTAGCTGCTGGCGATGCTGGTCAATGGCTTTTTCCAGCGTCTGGATAAATTGGTGATAGTTGGTCCAGCGGTTGCTGGCAATACCGCCTGACATATCCTGATTGAGCTTATTTCGATACTCATCCTGGTAATCAAGCAGCATCGAAAGCTGGTCGTCGGCCTGTTTGACGCCGCGGCGCATATCGCCCAAGTGGATCACTGCCTGTTCTAAATCTTGCTCCGCCAGATCGCGCAGCGTGTCGATAGCCTTCGCTGTTTTCATCGCTCAACCTCACATCACGTCAGCGTTAACCGAACATTGCCTGGAGATGGAGACAGGCGTCATCGTAGTCGCTGCGTTCAAAAATACCCTGTTGCAAAAACGCTTCCATTTCAGGATAGAGCTTGATGGCTCTATCTAGCATGGGATCGCTGCCTGCGGCATAGGCGCCGACGCTCACCAGATCGCGGTTACGTTGGAAGCTGGAGAGGAGTTGTTTAAATTGCCGCACGCGTGCGTAATGTGTTTCATCGATTAACGATGTCATTGCACGGCTAATTGAGGCTTCAATGTCAATGGCCGGATAATGTCCCGCTTCGGCCAGGCGACGTGACAGGACAATATGGCCGTCAAGAATGGCGCGCGCCGAGTCGGCAATCGGGTCCTGCTGGTCATCACCCTCGGTGAGCACGGTATAAAATGCCGTGATCGATCCGCCGCCGTGCGTACCGTTTCCGGCACGTTCCACCAGCGCAGGCAGTTTCGCAAACACCGACGGTGGATAGCCTTTGGTGGCGGGCGGCTCGCCAATCGCCAGCGCAATTTCACGCTGCGCCATCGCATAACGGGTGAGGGAATCCATAATCAGCAGCACATGCTGACCGCGATCGCGAAAATCTTCAGCGATGCGCGTGGCGTAAGCGGCACCCTGCATACGCAGCAGCGGCGAGACGTCCGCCGGCGCGGCAATCACCACCGAACGCGCGCGGCCTTCGGCACCGAGGATGTTTTCAATAAACTCTTTAACTTCACGGCCACGTTCACCAATCAGGCCTACTACAATCACGTCGGCTTTGGTGTAACGTGCCATCATGCCCAGCAGGACAGACTTGCCGACGCCGGATCCAGCAAACAAGCCCATGCGCTGACCGCGGCCCACCGTCAGCAGCGCATTGATGGCGCGCACGCCGGTGTCCAGCACATCGTGAATCGGCGTGCGCTGCAGCGGGTTAAACGGTGCGGTGATCAGCGGTGCGCGATAACCGGTTTCCGGTGCAGGCAGGCCGTCCAGGGGCTTGCCGCTGCCGTCCAGCACGCGGCCCAGCAGTTCAGGACCCAGCAGCATCTGTTTGCCACTTTGCGCACTCTCACCGTTGAAACGGGCGTAAACGCGTGCGCCGGGCAGAATACCGTCGACTTCTTCCAGCGGCATCATCAGCAGTTTTTGGCCGTTGAAGCCCACCACTTCACTTTCCACTTCCGAAATGGTTTGGCCGTCGTTGCGTTCAATAATGCAGGTTGCGCCCAGCGGCAGTTGTAAGCCGGTCGCTTCCAGCACCAGGCCGGTGGCGCGCGTTAAGCGGCCGTAGCGACGGACGGTTTGTACCTGCGTAATGCGCTGTTCAAACGCATCCAGCGCACCCAGCCAACGAGAAAGACGCGAGGTCATTACAGTGTCCCCGGTGCGGCAAGGCGACACAGCTCTTGCCAGCGCGTTGCGACGCTGGCGTCCAAATCGCCATCTTCAGCGCTGAGTTTGCACCCGCCAGGGTGCAGCGTGCTATCAGCCAGCAGGCGCCAGCCGTGCAGATCCAGCGTGGGGCCCAGCGTCTGCTCAATACGCTGCAGATCGTCCGGGTGCACGCGCAGCTGCGGCTTACCGCTGAACATGGGCTCTTGCTGAATTAACTGCTGAATCTGACGCAGCAGGGCGGTGCCATCCACCTGCGTCGCCTGACCAATCACGGTGCGCGCGGCCTCCAGCGCCAGCTGCATCAGGCGCGATGCAATGACGCTGTCCAGCGCCTCTAGCGTATGGTGAAACTCCGTGACCAGCTGCTGCATGCGCGCCTGTAAGGGCGCCTGCTGCTGCTGCGCATCGGCCAACCCCTGCTGGAAACCCGCGTCGTAGCCAGCCTGCTGCGATTCCGCGAAGCCTTTCTGATAGCCTTCGTTATAGCCCTGCGTCTGCGCATCTTTGCGCATCTGCTGCTGCAGCCGTTCAAGCTGCTGCTGTTGTTCTTCTTCGGCGCTGAGTTCCAGCGGTTCTGCTGGCGCGTCGTAGTGAATTTCCGGCTGCGGCTCGGGTTTGAACAGACTGCCTAAATCGTCAGGCTGCCAGCGCTGCCACGCACGGGCGGAAAAGGCATCAGACATAGGTTTCCTCGCCACCACCAATTACCATCTCGCCGGACTCGGCCAGACGGCGTACCACCAACAGAATCGCTTTCTGTTCGTTCTCCACCGCAGACATGCGCACCGGACCACGGTTGGCCAAATCGTCGCGCAGAATATCGGCGGCGCGTGCTGACATGTTCTTGAGGAATTTCTCGCGCAGCGGCTGCTCGGCACCCTTCAGGGCGATCAGCAACTGCTCCGACTCCACTTCCTGCAGCAGGCGCTGGATGCTGCGGTCGTCCACTTCCACCAGGTTTTCGAACAGGAACATCTCGTCGATGATCTTCTGGGCCAGCTCGCCGTCGAAGTCGCGTACCGCCTCGATAACGGCCTCTTCCTGCTGGGTTTTCATCAGGTTGATAATTTCGGCTGCCGTTCTTACGCCGCCCATCTTCGCACGCTTGAGGTTGGTCCCATCCAGCAGGCTGTTCAGCACTTCGGTCAGCTCGGCCAGTGCGGCAGGCTGCACGCCGCCGAAGGTAGCAATACGCAGCATAACGTCGTGACGCAGGCGCTCGTCGAACAGCGCCAGAATATCCGCCGCTTGGCCACGTTTGAGGTGAACCAGAATGGTGGCAATGATCTGCGGGTGCTCGTCGCGAATCAGATCGGCGGCGGCCTGCGGCTCCATAAAGTTCAGCGTTTCCATACCGCTGGTGGTTTCGCGGGTTTCGAGGATGTCTTCCAGCAGGCTGGAAGCGCGCTCCTCGCCCAGCGCTTTGGTCAGCACCGAACGCAGGTAATCGTTGGAGTTGAGGCTCAGCGCGGCAAACTGTTCGGCATCCGCTTCGAACTCACGCAGCACTTCAGTCAGCTGCTTATGTGACACCTGCTTCATGCTGGCCATCGCGGCGCTGAGATGCTGCACTTCACGCTGGTTCAGGTGCTTGAACACTTCCGCAGCGCGTTCTTCGCCGATGGTCATCATCAGGATGGCGCTTTTTTCAGTACCGGTCAGACTCATAGTTCGTTACTCATCCATTCACGGATAACCAGCGCCACGACGCGCGGATCGTTCTCAGACATGTCTCGGATGCGCTGGCTCATCACCTCGGCGCTCATACGGTTATTGGACTTCCGCTCCTGGTCCATCTCATCTTTGCTGAGTTGAACGCTGTACGCTTCCTGCTCTTGTTTGCTGTTGACGCGGGCGGCTTGGGCTTCTGCGGCAGCCTGCTCCTGGGCACGCTTACGCTGCAGCTGCGGGCGCACCATTTTGCGATACAGAATGAAGGCCACCAGCGCAACCAACAGCCAGCGTCCGGCGCTCATCAGCTGGTCAAAGAACGACTGTTGCTGCCAGAAGGGCAGGTCACCCGTTGCAGGCTCGGTGATGTTAAACGGCGAGTTGACCACGTTGATGCTGTCACCGCGCGTCTGTGAATACCCCATCGCTTCACGGGTTAAATCTTCAATCTGTTTGATCTGCTGATCGTTCAGCGCGACCGCTTTGCCTTTGCCGTCATCGTGATAATTCACCACAACCGCCACGGACAGACGCTGCACTTCGCCCACGTTAAGCTTGGTGTGACGAATGGTGCGATCCAGTTCGTAATTCACCGTGTCATTGTGCGTGGAATTCGTCGGGCCGCTGTTTTGTGAGGCCGTGCTGGTGCTGGTTCCGGTGTTCTGCGCGTTGTTGGCTTGACCATTGGCACCGTTTTGCTGCTGTGGATTCGTCACCGGCGCGGTGTTGGCTGGCGCAGGCTGATTCGACAGGGCACCCGGTACGCCGCCCGGATAGGCGCTGCCGTTCTGCTCGCTGGAGTTGGTTTGGCGCGAACGAATGGCGGTGCTGTTCGGGTTGGCGTTTGGCTGATATTTCTCGTCAGTTTGCTCGCTGCGATCGAAGTTGATCTGGGCGGTAACCTGCGCGTGAACGTTACCTTGACCCAAAATCGGGTTAAGGATGGCTTCAATGCGCTGCTGGTAGCGCGATTCCACATCCGCGGCGTACTTCAGCTGAGTATCACTGAGATCGCGACCTTCGCTGTCGTTACGCGTCAGCAGGCGACCGGCCTGATCGACCACGGTCACATTGCCCGGCGGCAAACCCGCTACGCTGCTGGATACCATGTGCTGGATAGCCTGAATCTGGCCTTCATCCAGCGCGCGACCTGGCTGCAGCGTCAGCGTGACAGACGCTGACGGCGCTTTCTGCTCGCGCACGAACAGGGTAGGTTTTGGCATCGCGAGATGAACGCGTGCCGCTTTCACCGGGCCCAGGGTCTCGATGGTGCGCGACAGCTCACCTTCGAGCGCACGCTGATAGTTGATCTGCTCGCTAAATTGACTGATGCCAAATTTCTCTTTGTCCATCAGTTCAAAGCCAACTGAGCCGCCTTTCGGCAGACCCTGCTGCGCCAGACGCAAGCGCAGCTCATGCACTTTGTCTGCCGGCACCATCAGGGCGCCACCGCTTTCCGCAAACTTGTACGGGATATTCATCTGCGTCAGCTGCGTGACGATCGCGCCACCGTCCTCATCGGACAGGTTGTTATAAAGGACGCGGTAGTCGGGCGTCTTCGCCCATAGCACCAATGCAAAAACTACCGCGATAGCGGCGGCAGCGGCGACGATTAAGGGAATTCGCGGATTGGCGCGCAGGCGTGCGAAAAGGTCATTGAAGCCCTTCTTGTTTGTATCCTGTGTAGCGGCTGCACTCGCATTCATGACCGATTCCTGCCTGACAATATTGACCGGGTGAGTTGTGGTGACAAAACGGGCTCCCTGACTTCCCCTAAGTGCTTCATGCGTTGTTGGTTTTTACGTTCGTTCATCTCTGTCACTTATCTGGATAAGCTTCCTGAGAGGGGCGAACCGACCGCAGTAACGCAGCGTGAACGCTTTCGGGAAACAAATGAAAATGAAAATTCCAATTCAATGGCACGCATTATTTGATGATTTGACTTATTTCGATGGGTGGATAAGCCGGGGTTTTTACGTTCATTTAGCGCCTTTGTCCTATTGACAGTGTGATAACTTTTCGAGCGTCAAAAACTAATCCCATCACCAATGAGGTACAAAGCATGTCAATTCAGGCCATTGAGGGTGTATTGCAGCAGCTGCAGCTCACGTCACTGCAGGCCAGCGGTAAGCAAGCGGATGCAGGTAATCACGTCGATTTCGGCACCACGATGAAAGCGGCGCTGGATAAGATCAGTGAAACCCAAACCACCGCGCGCAGCCAGGCGCAGGCGTTTGAAATGGGTAAACCCGGCGTGCAGCTCAATGACGTGATGATTGATCTGCAAAAGTCGTCTATTTCCATGCAGATGGGCATTCAGGTGCGCAATAAGCTGGCCTCAGCCTATAGCGAAATCATGAATATGCAGGTGTAGTTCGCCAGACGACGCAGGGAAGGGCCGGATACTTCGCACCGCTGTGCTGTTGCCCGCCGCTTATGCGGACGCGTGATGGTGTGCTGAGCTGTAAGGCCCATCGACCTCCTGCTCGGTCCCTCCGCCACATGCTGCGCAGCGGAGTGCCTCCCTATGCTGCAACATAGTTGGGATTCGCTTTGCGCATTCGCGTTTCGCCCGCGGCTTGGCGTGAGAGTGCTTGTGCAAGGCAGCACGCTGCGCGCAGGGGTTATGCTGTCGCGTTGCGCGGTTTATCTATCACGTCTGGACATAGGTGAACGGCGATCCCCTTCAGGCAGCCGTGCCACCTGTCGCCTATTTCTCTATTCCTTCCCGCCCGTTTCAGCCTATCCGCCTTACTGTTGATGGGCGAGTCAGCGTGGTTAAAGAAAGGTGCGCGTATCGACGCATGCCGTGAGCAGCGTCGCCATCCATTGCATCAGGAAACCGCATCAGGAATATAAATTACATAAGCCGTTCTTTATGTTTCAAAGTGTGATTTTGACTTGCTTTTTACCGGTAACATCTTATTTTCAGAGGGTGGCACTTAAACACGCACTATGAAGAGGGATATTTATGGCAAAGCATCATGTTTTAAAGGTATTTGAAATATCAGCTATTATTCTGTTCGCGCTGGTACTGGCTTATCTGGCAGTGACCGGGATCCTTTCCTCGACCGGCGTCGATCACGCCTGGCCTTACCCCAGCAAGTAATGGCGCAAGGCACCAGGGAAATCCAGCAGTACGATGAATAAATAAAATAAATGATAGGATTCACACGACAAACAGCGCCTGCCTTTGCGCTTCATCTCTTCCCGCGGCAGCGAGAGAGGGTCTTTATCCCCTTTCCATCATGGATTTAGCCGCCTCGGAATACCACTCACCGGGCTTTTGCTTTGTCGCCAATCAGTGCCGGCACGGTTCTGCGCTGGCTTGAAGCTGATGCGGATAAACCGCATTTCGTTAATGGCGACCATCAGCCGATTAGCGTTTAAAGCCTCTTTTGACCGGCTCAGGTGCCACATGTTGTTGAGTAAAGTGCGCCATAATTGCATCGGCAAGGGGGCCGACGATCCGCTCGCCCTGTCGATACACCGCCACCGGCTTACCGTGGGCGACCTCAATATCGTACTCAACACCGTTATAAATATGCTTTTGCATCACCCTCTCCGTAATAGTTGGAACAAACGCGCGACGAATGTGACGCTAATCATAAACCTGGCGTGCTTATTAAGTAAGGTTCGTTAACGCCCTGCCGGATGCGCCTGCGTGAAATTTGGCGCGAAAAAAAGCCCCGGCGACGGGGCAGAGGTAAACCGCGCCAATCTGAGTCGGCTTACGGGGTGGGGTCAGTAAGCGTAGACCAAGTCCTCTGCCGAAAAGGTTACGTGTACCACTGCGGTGACAAATTGATAAAAACAAAAAAGCCGCCGGATAAAGGCGGCTGTGATGTCAGGGCCATGAGAGCCGGTCGCTGACAACTTTATAACCCTGTGCGGCAAAAGCCTGCGCGTCAAGGGGTTCATGATGTGTGGGTTTAAACCAACCTGTCACGGCATTATCTGACCAGAACCAGACTTCAGGTTGGTCATCGTCATGCTGCACCCAATAATATCCTTCTTGCATAGTCATCACCTCCGGTGACGACTATAGTCAATCTACGCTTCGCTTAACAACTTCTCTCTGCGATAAAAGCGAAGACTGGTAGCAGACGCGAAGTCAGTCCTCTGTTTCAGGCGGTTCCAGCTTCTCGCTGAGGAGCTCAAAACCGGCAGATTTGAAGCGCGGCAGTGAGAGTGGGATAGGTTCCATGGGGCGGTAAAATCCGCGCCCAGCATCCCAAAACCATACTTCCGGCTCAGTTGTTCTGCTGCCGACCCAGTAAAAACCCGTTTCCATCAGTGCTCTCCAGAAATGAATGAAGGCACGCCTTCTCTGATTTCCGCAAATAATGTAATAGTTACATCCATTGATCAATATTAATACCGCTGCGCTTATCGCACACACGTGTAGTTGAGGCACCTTTATAAAGGCACCTCAACACGAGGTTATTCAGTTCATTTTGATTGGTCGCGATACGGATCTTTTTTATCGTCCTCGCTGTCGTCTCGGGTGCGTGGGATCTCACCACGCGGGTCCGCGTTATCCACCACCGGGTGATCATCCTCCTCATAGGGATTATTGGCGTGAGGGGCGGCTTCAGGTAATCCCTTGTGAACGTCACCTTCTTTATTACGATCTTTATTAGAGTGTTGATTGTGCATTTCGCTCTCCATCAAGATGCTGGCCTGCAATCCGCTCGCTGAAAGCAGGTCGGGGCGTGGGCGTTGGCTGAACGCGTTGTGTCACTTTACACGCAGAGTGGGCAAGTTGTACAGTTGCTCAAAGCTGTACAACTTTGAGCCGTCTGTATAGACCGCTTTTCCTGCCTGCCACGTTTCATCCATTATAGAAAATATCTGCAATTGAATAACATTCTTTTCGTATAAATCTTATGATCAAATCATTGTTTTTAGGGTTTATTATTCATGTGACCATCGTTCGAGAGGTCTGGCTGAACGCGATGAATCTTGTCAGACCACACGAATTGATCATCATGAAGTTGTACAAGTTGTAATTTTTTGTATAACTTGACCCTCAGTGGCGCTAAGTCACACGTAACGATAGGTGCTTTGCACCGCCTCTGAAGGTGCAGTGGATTTCCACCTTCAGAGGCTTTTTTTTGAGCGATGTCTGCTCTGATCGCTGCAACCCATGAGGCTCATATGGAAACGTCACAATTATTCACCACGCATTTCGAGAATAACCCCAATATTCATGCTAACAGTGTCGGGAATAGTGCAGAAAAAGAAGTCATCGCGGGAATTTATAAGCGGTTATCTGCGATAAAGATGCGCGTGAGTCAGAAAGACATCATTTTGGTTTTATTGGAAAATTTAGAGACCGAACGCGATTTCCAAAAACAGGATATATATCGTAAAGCACTGGAAATTGTAATACACCGTCCGGGTGATGAAACAGAAGCGTAAGTGCGTGCTATTCTGAATATAGTTCATATCCTGCAGCTTAGCGCGCTTTGCGTATTGTCACTTCCTCTTTGATGGATGGCGTCACGCGCAAAAACGCTTTTCTCGCAGATACAGCTGCTACCGTTGATGTTTGAACTGGCAGTAGAGTCTGCCATTCAGCACTAGCGCTGCCGCGGGTAACTTATGGCACAGGCGTGCCCGATCCTTTTTACGAAGTGTGCATATGAATGACGGTTACTATTGGGTGAAGGACGGCGAGCGGCATCCCGAAGTGTGGCTCTACCGTAAACAGTTTGGCTGGTTTCGTCCCTGCAGTTCGATACCAATGACGCAGCGCACCTTTGAGATGATGCGCTATAAAATCCTGAGCCCTCAACTTACGGCTCCGTCCGCAGGGAAGCACGTTGCTCAGGAGTAGTGGATGGCGGTGCGATTATTTAATTTCGGGCCACGAGATGGCGGGGAAGCCGTTCATCATCGGTTTGGCAAACAGATATCCCTGAAACTGATTAACCCCGGCGGCTTCAAGCCACATCCACTCTTCGGCTTGCTCTACGCCTTCTGCGATCACCGCAATCTCGAGTGACGAACAGCACTTCAGGATAGCGTGCACAATCGCCTGCTTCGGGCCGCTTTTGTGTACGTCGCGGATAATTTCGCGGTCAATTTTGATTTTGTCAGGTTGAAAGCGAGAGAGCAGCGCAAGTCCGGCAAATCCGGCACCAAAGTCATCCAGCGCCAGGCTAATGCCGGCGGCCTTTAACTTACGTACCTGCAGCGTAAATTCATCCGCGCGTGAAATAATCTCGTCTTCCGTCACTTCAATAATAATTTGCTCGGGAATGAGGCCGCTTGCCTCAATTTCCGCCAGTAAGAACTCCACCGCGTTCGGCACCGTCACCAGTGACATGGGCAGGAGATTCACGGTAAGGCTGTGTTCGCCAATGCCGAGCGCCTTGGCATGGCGGAAGGCGTGACGTTTAGCCTGAATATCGGCGTGGTAAATCGCTTCGCCGCCAAACGCTGAGAAATAGTCCGCTGGCGATCCCCCATCCGGCGTGCGAATTAACGCTTCAAATGCGGTCACGCGCCGTGCAAAAGGATCCACGATGGGTTGAAAAGCGAAGCGACAATCCTGCAGCTTTTCATCGATATCTTGTAGCTGATTAGACAACGACTCGTCTGCGACAAATTCCCACGAGGTAGCAGGAGGAATTTCAAAGTAGTTTTCTTTCTCGCGCGCTTCAACAAACGTGCGTAAAAACTGCAGCGCACGGTCGTTATAGTTGAGCTGATAGCGTGAAGTTCCCTTATCCAGTACCGCTTGCAACACGCTCTCTTTATCGTGCTCACGCAGATCGAACAACTCCATGCCGACGTTGCCAAAGCGACGAGAAGGAGCATAGTCGTGCATAAGCTCCACCAAATTGTGATGGCGCGCATCATGACGGATGCGGTCATAAATCTTCTGCACCGCATCGCGCGGTCCTTCCAGGAGCTGGAAAAAGTGGATCCCGTCAAACAGTAAAATACCCGTGATCTCAGATAAATGATTTTTACTATTGGCTTTGTTCACCATATCGCTCAGCGTCTTAACGGGAACGTGATCGTGAAGATGGCTGCGATAAATGATGGTGGTCAACATAGGCTTTCCAGACATATCGTTATTTTATTGTGTAGATTAGCAGCCGAAGCGCGGTGCATGTCCATAACAATAGGTGATTTACCGACACTTTTCTTAAAATAATCATTTAACCGAAGCGTTAATTGGGCACGCAGTGTTTCGCCAAAGTAAACGTTTACCGGAAACCTCACTGTACGATTAATAAATTCGATTGAATGGATAAATAAAAGGCGTATGGTGATGCCCCGTTAACAAAGGGGGAAACAATGCTACGTCAATATCTTCATCTTGATGCCAACGATCGCCTGGAAAAGCACGGGGTTGCACACCACGACCCCGCAACGGTGATGTGCTGGCGTATACTCAGCGCGGGCGGGCAACCCAAAGGCACTGTGATGCTTTATGACAAGCTCAGCACCCGTCGGTCATGGCCCGCCGAATATCGCCTCACGCAGCGCGATGCTGGCGGCAAAGTGGTGGTTGATAAGCTTATGGAGACGTCACCGCTCGATGCGGCGTAACGCTCCGGCTTTCAGTCCCCCGCAGACGAGAAGGGCGAAGAGATGCCCCGCGAATAGCTGCGACGCATCTCGCGCAGGGTGCCAATGACGGCAATGTGATTGTCAACCGCCGTGTAGGACGGAAAATCGGCGTTGAGCGCGCGTAACGAGACAATCGCCTCGTCGCCCCGCTGTGAAACAACCTGATAAATGCGCACCTGTGGCAGGCCGTTGATGGTGGCGAGCACGACCTCGCCGGGGCGTGGCAGGGGCGCGGGGTCAAAGATCAGAATATCTCCCGGCCGCCACTCAGGCTGCATGGCGTCATCATCAAGCGCCACCGCGAGCGCCCGCTCGCTGAGGGAGAGATCGGTATAAAGAACGTGCGCGGCGCGCTGTGGGTGAGTGGTCGGCGTATACAGCCAGCTTGCCGCCTGTGTCAGCGCAATCAGCGGAACCGCCTGACCTTGACTAATGTTATGCGGCGGTGCGAACGGCTCGCCATCCCCGTCAATGATCCACGCTGGCGTACACTGCAAATGCTCAGCGAGCCGGAGCAAGTTATCTCCGCGCGGGACGGTCTCTTCTTTTTCCCACTGTGATATCGCGACGTGCGATACGCCAATCACGCTAGCCAGGTTTTTTTGCGTCATGTTCAGCGCCTGACGCCTCGCACGCATACGCATACCTGCCGTTTCTGTCTGGTTCATCTTGACAACTCCTCGTGTGTTAACTTAAGTATACTTAAATTTGAGATATTAAGTAAACTTAAATTGGGCTTGGCCACGCACTGGCAAGGGTGGCCGAGATAGCCCGTTCGATCCCTTGCCAGTGTTGAGAGGTGAAGCATGGAAAGTAGTTTAATCACCAGTGTGGGTGCGCTGCTTCTCGGCGGCGGAGCGGCAGCCGTAGTTTGGAAGCCGTTAATGGCGGGCGTGGCCGCCATCGTAACCAGCAATCGCGCCGGCGGTGAAATCATTACCAGCTACAAAGAGCAGGTAATGCTCCTGAAGGAGAGCCATGCGCTGATGCGTAAGGAAAATGACGAACTGCGGATCCGTCATGACCGAAACCTGCGCCGTATCTCTTCACTGGAAACGGATCTGCGGCTGATCAAAAACGCGCTGGGTATTTTACTGGCGACCACGGAATCAGAACATACGGATAAATTTCGCAGTCAAATTAATCAATTAATTACCACTCTTGAGGAGAGCCGTGATGGTGCAGATAAACCCTGAGTTTACCCTGACGCATCGTCGTCAGCTGATAGTGGGCGGTACGCTGCTGATGCTTTCATTGATCTGCGTGGCCATGACCATTTTGTTTCTTTACGTCAACAATAATGCGAATCGGCGCGTGGAGGATATTCGTGCGCAGTATCGCGCCATCTCTGACCGACGCGAAGCAAGGGTGGCGGAGCTGACCAGCCAGTTAACCACGTTGCAGCACAAGCTGGACGATTTCACCGCGCGCGAGGAGAGTCAAAAACGGCGCGCCGAGGCGCAGCGACAGGCGCGGGACGCGCATTGAGCCCGCTAACGCGCGGTATACCGTGGGCTTCCGGCAGGCACTGCTGGAGACCCACAGGTAACTTCCGATTAATCCTGGTGCGGCTTCGCTATTTTGCGCTAGTTTTAATAATGAGTACGTTATTTTAACTGGCTAACCAAGCAAAAAGGGAAATAGCATGAGTGATTCTGAGGCAATCAAAAGCAAAACTGACTACCTGCGTGACGTCACTTCACAGCTCAAAGAGATGCGTCACTACGCGCAGACCAACACCGAAACGCTCTCTAGCCATTGGCTTGCGTTTGACGCAGGCGAGTATAAGGATAGCGAGCACGCGGCGCGCTTCGATACGCTAATCAACAAGCAAGGCCAGCTGCTGGATGAGATTGATCAGACCATTCAGGACATTGAAATCGCTATCAACCAAAGCGAACAGGAAAGTTAAACTGGCCCATGCTGGTGGCTAGTCAGCCACCAGCCACATATCGGCTTCATCAAACATCTCTTCCACAAGACGGGCAATGGTCGCCTTGTCATTTTTACTCATGTCCGTCTCTAACGCATTGCGCTCCATCGGTTTCACGCGCACGTCAATGTCGGGGAACACGCGATGCACACGCCTCTCCAGCTCCTGTAAAATCATGTCACGCGCGCCCGGTAATCCGGCGACGTTACGCTTATCGTAAATCAGCTCCACAAACATCGGTGATAGCCCTTAGTTAAACTGGGTGGCTAATAATACTGTAAATAAAAACAGTGGCAAGCAGCTATGCAGGTGGGTGAGCGATTTTTTTGGGATGTCACCGCGTGACGCACCACTCGCGCAGCGTAAAGCACAGAAAAAAGGGGGGCGAAGAGAGATTTAAAGCGGCGAAAAAAGGGGACCTCTGGAGGTGGAAATCCAGCAACACCTCCAGAGGCGGCGCATAAGCACCTTCGTTCAAGGACAATCTACGACTGACGTCGTGATGCTAAGTTATACAGTATTTAAAAAGTTGTACAAGTTATTCTTGCGTTGTACAGCCATTATTTTGGGCGGTAGTGTCTCCAGCTTACAGCTCGTTCTTGATGCAAAATTCTTCCCACGTCATCCCCAGTGCTTCAGCGTGAGATTTCAGATAGGTTTCAATCGCTTCTGCGGCCACTTCTTTGTCCGGCTCGGCGAGCTGGATGGAAAACAGCATACCATCGAGCTTTTTCTGCCGCAGAAACGCGGCGTAGATGCGTTCCGCGTGCCATTCACGTAACTCCCGCAGCGACAGGTTGGCCGCACGCGCATCGCGCTCCGTGAGCTCATCCAGCGCGGCCTGGAAATCGGGGTGCGCGGCGAAAAACATTGTGCGCGCCTGCGCGTAATATTCTTGAGGGGTTTTCATACGCTATTCCTGCTATAAACTAAGGCGCCAGTGTAACGCGCGTCGCGACGCTTGTCAGGCTGGCAGCGCGGTACAACGGTGCATCGCCGTTTTTATCGGCATCCCCTTGCGAAGAAGGGATAAGCAGGCAGGGATGGCTTGCGCAACCGCCCGTAAAAATTATAACGTAGCCGCCATTAAGGCGATTGTAGGGATAAATAATGAAGAAGTGGATGGCACTGTCTGCGCTGCTGGTGCTCAGCGGGTGTGCACAAATCAGCAATTACGATGAAGCAGTCAAAACGCCTGCGCCGCAGACGCTGCAGGGCAACTGGCAATCCGTTGGTCCACAGAGCGATTTAATCAGCGACCGCGCGCTGGCTAGCCTCATCATTACCCCGCAGGGCGATACGCTGGATTGCCGTCAGTGGCAGCGCGTGATTGCCAAACCTGGCAAGCTGACGCGTGAAGGCGATACGTGGGTAAACGTGAACCGTTTCGTGCGCGTTATGCCGCTTGAGGTGGAAGACGGGGAGTTGCACTACGATGGTTTACGTCTGCGCAAAGTGGCGCAGCCGACCGTTGAGTGTCAGCAGGCGTTGGAAAAGATGAAGCAGCAGCCCAACGTCCGCGTGATTCAGGACATTGAACCGCAGATAATGCGTCCCGCGACGCAAAAATAGCAGACGCAGGCGCAAAAAAAACGGGTGAGCCATGGCTCACCCGTTTGCGTTTCGACAGAACGCACTCAAGCGTTATGCGGTAACCAGACGTTGCCCTGTTTACCGTAGGCATTCATCACCGACTTTTGCTTAGTGGATTGCCCCACCAGGCTGGTGAGTTCATCCATACGCGCCTGCAGCAGGCGTCGCACTTCACTTTCATTGTCCAGAATATGGCGCAGCACCGGACGCAGCTGCTCTTGGAGCTGGTGTGACGGCGGAGCCGCCTCGGTGGATTGCGCCAGCCGCTGCACCGCACTGACGTAGTCAACTTCCTTGGTAATTAAGTCGTCCCATTCGCCTTTGGCGGCCAGACGCAGCATGCCGTGGCTCAGGTCGAGTATCTGCTGGTAAACGGTAATCAGTTGCGGTGCGGTATTCATTAGACGGCGTCCTGAAGTTGTAGAGTTTGCGCGACTTCTTTCCAGGCATCAGCGATGTTACGAAGTAGACCTTCAGCTTCTTCGATAGCTTCTACATCGTTACGCAGATTGGCATGTAACAGACGACGCACCATGTAATCATATAGGCCCAACAGATTATCGGTGAGTTCATCACCGCTATCCGTTTCCAGACCTTGTTTAAGCCCATTTTCAATAATGTTGATCGCTTTAGACAGCGATAACCCTTTCCCTTCGATATTGCCATCAAGCAAGAAAAGACGGGCGCGCGTCATCGCGCTTAATGCGCCGTCAAACAACATAATTAAGAGTTGCGCTTGATTGGCGCTCATTACGGCACTTTCAATGCCGACTTTCTGGTAAAACTGCGCGCCCGAATTCGTGTACATACATTTACCCTTTCATCTATTAGGAATTAGATGATGATGAGTTATTAAATTGAGACGTCAGGTAAGTCGACGTATTGGTCAGGGAGTTCACCAGCGTAGTGAGGTTGGTAAACTGTGTCTTATAGCGCGCCATAGTGGCATCAATGCTGTCCTGCATCGCATCGTAACGCGTGCTGAGATCTTTCAGGGTGTTATTGATCCCGTCCGTGGCGTTTTTGATGATGCCTTCTTGACCCACAGTGGTGCTCAGCATCGCTTTCAGCGTCGTATCCATCTGGGTAGCAAAACCGGTGGTTTTCCCGTCACCCACAAAGAAGCTGCTCACCGCCTGCGGGTTATTGGTGAGCGCATCGGTGAGTTTGCTGTCATCGATGGTTAACGCACCCAGCGAACCGTCGGCCTGCTTGGTTGGATCGGTCGTGATCCCCAGCTGTGACAGGACGGAGTAGGCACCGCCGCTCTGCAGATTGGTGAGCATGCTGGCCAGTTTGGTCTGCACGGTACGTACCGTGTTGTCACCCAGCAGCGCGCCGTTGCTGGCCGCCTGATCTGCACCCTGCGACACCGCGGTGTACTTGGTCACGCTGGCAATCGTGGATTGCAGCGAGTTGTAGGCCGTGACCCACGCTTTCACCGCGGTTTTGCTGCTGTCGATGGAACGAGACACGCTCAGCGTTTCACCGCTGGCGGTGGGGCTGGCGCTCTTTAAATTCAGGGTCACGCCGGTCAGTGCATCTGAAACGGTGTTGCTGCTGCGCTCCATGGCGATGCCATTGACCGAAAACTTGGCATTCTGCGACGGGGTCTGCACCGACATATTCTGCGTGCCGGTCGCGCTCGCGCTGTAACCAACGGCGCTTTGCAGCGTGCTATCGCTGCTGGTAATGGTCATATCGCCGGTGGTACCGGAGGTTTTTGACGTCAGCATCAGGCGATAGTCGCCGTTGCTAGCGGAAATAATGGTCGCACTGACGTTGCCGGCGCTTTTGTTGATCGCATCGGCGATACCCGAAAGGGTCGTCTGACTGTCGGTCAGCGTAATATTCAGCGGATCGGTCGTGCCGGGCTGGGTGATCGTCAGCGTGCGCGATCCGCTGCCGTCGCCAAGCTGCGTGCTTTTACTGCTAAAGGAATTCGAAATCAGCGACTGCGCTTTGGCGACCTGCTGAACCGTCACGTTATAGTCGCCCACGGTCGCGGTGCTGTCTGTGGTCGCAGAGAACGCGGTCGTGGTGCTGCTCACGCTGGTGGCACTGAAGGTGGTGCTTTTCCCTAGCGCGGCGGTAGCTGTCTCCAGAGCAGAAAGCGAACTTTGCAACTTGCCGTAAGCGGTAAGCTGACTGTTATACGTTGACTGCTGATTGGTGATCACCGTCAGCTTGGAGTTCTCTGCGGTTTCCAGCTGCGTGTAGAGCGAGTCAAGCTGAAGGCTTGTTCCTGCGCCCAGGCTACTAATACTTGCCATGATGATTCCTCAGTGTAAAAGATGTACCGAGGTTATCGGCCATCCATACCTGAAGTTTAATTTTTGTTAAGCGCAAATGATGAGGCGAATAGAGTAGCGATAATGAGCTATTTAGCCGCATCGAAAATTGCGGTTAAGTCATATTCTCTTTCCTACGCTCTTCCTTCTATAGATAAGCCGCGGCAATGCTTTTGCCAGGTAAATAGATAAGAAAGGCGCGGCGTGAAAATAAAAACACTTATAAAAACAGAAAGATAATTCATTTTAAGGAAATTTTCTAAAGTTAGGAAAAAGGCTGACGATAACTTGGTTGACGGTGAGAGACGCCGTGAGCTGACAAAGCTCAGACCGAAACCCAACTGATTTTAAAGGAACTTATTATGTCCGTTATCAATACCAACATCATGTCACTGACTACTCAGACCAACCTGAACAAATCACAGGCTTCTCTGAGCACTGCAATCGAGCGTCTGTCTTCTGGTCTGCGTATCAACAGCGCAAAAGATGACGCGGCTGGCCAGGCAATTGCCAACCGTATGACCTCTCAGATCAAAGGTCTGACTCAGGCAGCACGTAACGCCAACGACGGTATCTCAATGGCGCAGACCGCTGAAGGTTCACTGAACGAAATCAACACCAACTTACAGCGTATCCGTGAGCTGACTGTTCAGGCGAAAAACGGCACCAACAGCGACGACGATATCTCTTCAATCCAGGAAGAAGTTGATGCACGTCTGGCTGAAATTACCCGTATCGGTAACGCCAGCACCTTCAACAACAAATCAATCTTCAACCAGACCGGTACTGCTGCTTCTGTAAGCATCCAGGTAGGTTCTGATGATGCATCTGGTGCGAACGTTATCTCTATCGACCTGAGCGGCGACGGCTTCCAGGCTTCTACTCTGGGCAGCACCTTCAGCGTTACCGGTGCTAACGCACTGTCTGACCTGGATGCACGTATCAAAGACGTTGACACTGCACGTAGCAGCCTGGGTGCGATTCAGAACCGTTTCGAATCTACCATCAACAACCTGAACACCACTGTTAACAACCTGTCTGCATCTCAGTCTCGTATTCAGGATGCTGACTACTCAACTGAAGTTTCTAACATGTCTCGTGCGCAGATTCTGCAGCAGGCAGGTACTTCAGTACTGGCGAAAGCTAACCAGACAACGCAGAGCGTGCTGTCTCTGCTGCAAGGCTAATCACTTTAGACTTGTGAAAACCTTAACCCGGCCTATGGCCGGGTTTTTTCTTGTAAGCCCACGATGAGGGGCGCGGAGAGAAGCATGAAGAAGTTATTGATCGCCATTGATAAATTAAATCGGTTTAACGAAGTTGAAACAACATGCCTCGACATCATCAACCACTTTCACCGCCTTGGCTGGCAGGTGGATTTGGTTACGCGTCAAATTGAAGGGCATTTTTTACAGCGGATTAATCAGCTTAAAGAGCAGGGTCGGCTCGCGACGCACTTTGAAGATGAACACCCGCTGGAGAAAGAGTATCAGCTGATCTGGATTTGCCAGGGCTACATGAGTCATACCCTGATTCGCGCTCTGGAGCAGCAGGAAATCACTGGCGTTTGCCTTTTCCAACACTACCACAAATATGCCGACCAGGATTTGCCCTACGGCGCTGACGTTGAAAACCGGCTCGCCTGGCGTGCGCTGGCGGTCTCCAATAGCGCGTGGGCAAAGCTGGTTAACCGGGGCATTGAAGAGGGTAAACTTGAGTTATTTCCGCTTACCGTTAGCGATGCGTTTGTGCAGCATGAAGCCGTTGAGGTCACTGCGCTGCGCCGTATTCTGTTAATAGCAGAAGAAGAAAACGAAGACGTTTTAAAATTAAAAGAGACGCTTGCCAGAGACAACATCACGCTGGATTTTCTGGGCACTGAACATACCGTTGATAAACACACGCCGGCCCTTTTCGCTGAGTACCAAGTGATTATGGGCCAGTTCCGGCCTATTCCGCAGGCGCTGGCGTTGGGCATTCCGGCCTTCACCACCGATCTGACCTACAACGGCGGCTACGTCGCGGATAATAATCTGGACAGTCACCTGCGGCGTCACTTCCTGGCGAACGGCGATGTCACCGTGGAAAGCATGGAGGCGTTGGCCGAGGAGATCAAACGTGGCTTCGACGCAGCACGAAGCTGGACGCAGACGTTCCGCGATGCCGCTATCGAACAATGGTCATTAACCGCCCGTCTTGATGCCCTGGTGCAGCAACTGCCAACGCCAGCGCCGCTCACTATCACTGAAAAACAGGCTGCGGCGCTGACCTTGCACCGTAAAGTCGTCGGCGATGAAGCGGAAAAGTCACGCGTTCTGGAGAAATGGCTGCAAAAACGGGTGCCGTCGGCGACCCGCATTGCGATCCTGAAATCCTTTGCCCAGCAGAATCCAGAACAGAGCGATATCGCCGCGCTGATCGTCGATAACGGCGACGCGGACGCCGTTGAAAAAACTCAGCACGCGCTGCAACAACAGTACTGGCCGGCCAGCTCGGTTCAGCAGGTGCCCGCCGATGGGCTGGCCGCCGCGCTGGAAAGCTGTACCGCCAGTGCCGTATTGGTGGTGGAAGCGGGCGTTCTGCTTTTCCCCCACGCGCTCTTGAGCATTATCGAACATCGCCTGCGCGAACCCAGTAAAGCCCTGTGGTATAGCGATGCGCTCTACGGCAAAAGCAGTGAGGAGCTTAGCGCCATTCTGAAACCTGATTTCAGCGTCGACATGCTGCGTAGCCAGCCCTACATTGGCAACCAGGTGGTCATCGACGTGGCGCGCGCGCGCGACGCCGGGGGTTTTGATCCGCGCTATAAAAAGCTGGCGGTGCAAGATCTCATCTGGCGGCTGGTGGAAACGGTGGGGGCGCAGAGCGTTGGTCACGTTTCTGAAGTCGTGATGCACATCCCTTATAGCTTTAAAGACTGGCTCACCGATGAAACGGTGCTGGCTGAGCATCCGCCTCTGACGCAGGCGCACGTGACGCGCTGTGGTATTCAGGCCACAATAGAGCCGGGCATGCAAACCGGGCTGCATCGCGTGCGCTATCACCACCCGCAGGTGCCTAAAGTCTCGATCATTATTCCTACGCGCGATCGTCAGTCGCTGCTGCGCCGCTGCCTTGAAACCCTGCTGGAAAAAACCCGCTGGCCAGATTACGAAGTGGTTATCGTGGATAACGGCTCCGTTCAGCCTGACGCGTGTGAATACCTCGACCAGCTGGTGGCACTGAATCTTCCACAAATCAAGGTGCTGCGCTGGCCTCAGCCGTTTAACTATTCTGCTATTAATAACTTTGCCGCCGCCCATGCCGCAGGCGACATCCTGCTGTATCTGAATAACGATGTCGAAATTGTCGCGTCTGATTGGATTGATGCCATGGTGGAGCAGGTGCTGCGCCCGGAAGTGGGCGTGGTCGGCGCACGGCTGGAGTTTGAAGATGGCCGTATTCAGCACGCCGGTATTGTGGCGGGCGTTGGGCTTGGCATCTCGTCAATCTATGAAGGCATTGCCGGCGGCACGCTGGGGTACCTGCATCGCCTGCAGAGCGTCAATAACGTTACCGCCGTCAGCGCCGCCTGCATGATGGTGCGTAAAGAGACGTTCCAGGAGCTGGGGGGCTTCGACGACGAGGCGTTCCCGCACTACTTTGGCGACGTGGATTTGGGCTTAAAAGCCCGAGCGGCGGGCTTCATGAATGTGTGGACGCCGTATGCGCGCTTGGTGCATATGGGCGGCGCAACGCGCGTGCTGGGTGAAAAAATCAACGTTGTGGCGGCTCCCGGCGACGAGCACTATGGACAGTTGCGTAAAAAATGGGGCGCCGCGCTGCGCGACGATCCGAGCTACAATCGCAACCTTGCGAAGGTCGGCAGTAACTTCCAGTTAGGCATTCGCCAGGCCGATATGCAGCAGCCGTTGCCGGGTCGACCGCTGCCCGTGATCATGGCCTGCAATAAAAACTTCACCGGCTGCGGTAACTATCGCGTCATCATGCCGTTTAACGCGCTTGAGCAAAACGTCGTGCTGGAAGGGGGGCTGCATCACGGTATCCCTTCGGCCATGGAAGTGGCCAGTGCCCAGCCGGATGTGCTGCTGCTTGAACTGGTGATGGACGCGGAGATCAAACAGCGCGTGCAGCAATACCGTGAAGTTAGCAATGCCAAAATCATTTTTGAATACGATGACTATTTCCTCAACTTGCCGATGAAAAACCGGTTCCGCAAAGTCGTGCCGAAGGATATGCCTAGCCTGCTGCGCCGCGGCATTGAGCAAGCCGACTGGCTGGTGGTATCAACCGAGCCGCTGGCGGAGGCCTATGCGCCATTCCATTCGGACATCCGCGTGGCGAAAAACCGTCTCGACGTCACGCTATGGGAAAACCTGCAGTGCCTGCGTATGCAGGGTAAGAAGCCGCGCGTCGGCTGGGCAGGCGGCAGCAGCCACACGGGCGATCTGGAAATTCTTCTGCCGTTTATTAAAGAGCTGGAAAACGACGTTGACTGGGTCTTTATGGGCATGAAGCCGCAAGGGGTGAAGTGCGAATACCACATTGGCGTGCCGTTTGATTACTATCCCGAAAAACTCTCCACGCTGAATTTGGATCTGGCGCTGGTGCCGTTGGAGAACAACTACTTCAATGAGTGTAAGAGTAACCTGCGTTTGCTGGAGCTGGGCGCACTGGGCGTGCCGGTGATCTGCACCGACATTGAACCTTATCGCTGCGGCTTACCGGTGACGCTGGTGGCTAACCGCTATAAAGACTGGATGAAAGCGATTCGTGCGCACCTCGCGGAGTGGCAAAGCGGCCAGCTGGCGGAGCGGGGCGATCGGCTGCGTCAGGCGGTGCATACAGAGTGGATGTTGCGCGATGAAGGATTAACAGACTGGCGTAAAGCCTGGCTGCCATAATGAAAAAGGGCCTGCGGTAACGCGGGCCCTAAATGCATGCTTAGTTGTCTTCAATAATATGGTAGGTAAAACGGTTGGCGGTCATGGTCTTGATCTCCTCCAGATAATTCGAATTCATCACATAAAGTGACTCTCCGTCGCGCATGCCTTGTCGCGCTTCCTCTGGGGATTCAATGCGAATGCCCGTCACCGCCGTGTACTGCCCCTGTTTTTTCGGATTGATATCGATAATGCGTGCGACTTTCAGCCCCATGCGTGCCAAATTCAACGCGAAAATGACCCCTTTCGACGCGCCGCCCCAGATAGAGATCGGCTGCTCGCTTTGCAATTGCGCCAGCAGCGCGCTGCCCAGCCCCAGCGAGAAAGGCGCCAGGCGCGCGGGCTCGGCCGGTAACGACGCCACATCCTGCAATTCATCGAGATCGGCGATCACATACAGGTATTGTTGATGAAAGATATCACCCAGCGACAGCGTGCGTTTGAAGTAACGCTGGAAATCGCTCAGGCGAAAGTAATTGACGTGTTCGTAAAACACATCAAACCACGCGTTTTTGGCGAGGATCCAATCCAGGTTAGGCACTTCGATGTAGATTTTAGTGCCGGAAGGCGCCTGGGATTTGATCAGATGTAAGAACGACAGCGGATCCTCAATGTGCTCCAGTACGTGCCGCAGGATAATGCCGTCGCAGGCCACATTAGATTGGGCGTTAAAATACGCTTTACGGATGCGGCTATCGTCGCCAACGTAGCTGGGATCAAAGCCGCTGATGCTGAAACCTTGCTGGCTGAGCAGATCCAAAAACACCCCTTTACCACAGCCAATTTCCACCAACTTGTGCTGCGGCATGTAGGCGGCGATCAGCTCGCTTACCTGCAAAAGATGGGTTTTGAAGGCGTCACTGAGTCCCTGCTCATTGTGATAATTCTCATCGTAGGTCATCAGCTGCGCATCAAAGTCGCGGTTTTTCACCGTGCCGGTCACCGGATCCTGAATCAGGCTGATGTTCACGCGCGTGGCGTTGCGTGCCGCTTCGGCGCTGGGAAAGGTAATGTTCTGGAACACAGGGTAATCCTGGCGTGCAAACAGCACAGGGACGTTAGTCATGGCGATCGGTCTCCAAATTGCTAATACCGTACAGCACAGGCACGCTCGGTGCACCGCCGAGCGGTGTGGTCAGCGTGAGCAGATGTTCGGCGTGATGCTCTGCCGCGATGCGTTTGGCGAGGGCGCCGAGAGAAATCGGCTGTTCTGAACAGACGTTGAAAACGCCTTGCCCACCTCTGAGTACCGAGGCAACAATCTTATCGGCGGCGTCTGCTACGTCCATATAGTCACGCTGTAGCGTGGGATTGTTCACCACAGCAGGCTGACCGCGCTGAAATTGATCGCGCAAATAGCTGACGAAGCGGCCCGGCTTTTCGTGTTTGCCATACAGGTAAAACAGGCGGTACCAGCTAAACGCGGTGGACGTCTCTTTCAGTAACTGCTGGGCAACGCTGCACAGGGCGCTTTTGCTGGCGGCATACACGGATTGCGGCTTCAGCGGCGTGCTCACGCGCAGGGCGGGCTCGGCGTGATCGTACTCAAAGCAGGTGCCAATGCCGCAAAATGCGGCAACGTTGGCGGCACGGCACGCCTGCACCAGATTCAGCGAGCCTTGCAGACACTGCAGGTTTTCCGCGGCATGAAGGTAATCTTTGGGATCAACGTACCACGCCGCATGCAGCACACAGTCGACATCACTCAGCCAGTCGCGCCACGCGTCAACCGAAAGCGTAAACAGCGAATCCACGGTGATGACCTTGCGGATAGTGTCGTAGTCGGCAAACTCAGGCAGCGCGTGTCGGCCAACGATCGTGATACTGACATCATGCTGTGCAAAAGCCTCCAGCAGGGCACGGCCCACAAAACCGCTGGCGCCGGTGAGTAGAATATGCCGCGTCATGGTTGTGCCGCCGCAGGATAACGCGCATGGGATTGATCCTTCTCACTGATCAGCACCGGCGAACAGGGCCATGCGATAGCAAAGGTCGGATCGTTCCATAAAAATCCCTGTTCCGCCTCTGGCGTCCAGTTCGCTGAAACGTGGTAGAGCAAATCGCAGTGCGCTTCCAGGGTGATAAAGCCATGGGCGCATCCTTCGGGAATGTAAAACGCATTCTGTTTATCGTGGCGCAGTTCTACACCGTGCCATTGCAGGTAACTCGGGGAGTCCGGGCGGAGATCCACGGCTACGTCAAAGATGCTGCCGCTTAGGGCGCGAACCAGCTTCACTTCGCTGTGCGGCGCGCGCTGTAAATGCAGGCCGCGCAGCGTGCCCGCCTGCGGATTGCGTGACAGGTTGCACTGCGGGAAATGAAACGCGAGGCCGTGCGCCTTAAACGTATTTTCGCAAAACAGCCGGGTGAAAGATCCGCGATTATCCTCGAAGGCGCGCGGGAGGATTTCAAAGGCGCCAGCAATCGGCGTTGGAATGAGGTTCATGGCTTTCCTTACTGTGCCGCACTGCAGGTGCGCAAATAGTCGTTGAGCTGTTCAACAGCAAACTCGCGCATGTTCGTTTGCCCGCGCGCCGTCGCATACCAGGCATGAGTCAGTCTCAGGGTGGCAGGCATGTTCAGGGCCGGGTGCCAACCCAAGGTGTGCGCCGCTTGCGTGGAGTCGAGGTTCAAATAGAGCGCTTCACTGTTTGCCGGGGGAACTTGCTGTACGGCTTCAGGCGTCTGCTGCGCAACGGCACTGAGCGCCTCTAACACCTGTTTAACGGTGAGCTGATTCGCCATGGATGGCCCAAAATTGAGCGCGGGAACATAGTGGTCACGGTTGTGCAGCAAATATTCTGCGTACAGCAAGTAGCCGCGCAGTGACTCCAGCACGTGTTGCCAGGGGCGAACGGCGTCGGGATAGCGCAGGTGTAGCGTCTGCTGTGCGTCGCGCGCGCGGTAGTAATCCGGGATGAGACGATCTTTGGCCCAGTCGCCGCCGCCGATGACATTACCGGCGCGCGCCGTGGCTAACGGCACCCCTTTTTTTCGCATAAAGCTCTCGCGCCAGGAGGCACAGAGGATTTCCGTCATGGCTTTGGATGCGCTATAAGGATCTTGCCCGCCCAGCGCATCGGTCTCTTTAAAGAAGTGATGCTTCACGCCATCGTTGGCATAGACTTTATCGGTCGTGACCACGAGGATAGCCTGCACGCTGTCATTTTCGCGCAGCGCTTCCAGCAGATTTAGCGTGCCGGAGACATTGCTGGTGAAATTGTCCCAGGGGGCGTCATAGGCGCACGACACCAGCGCCTGAGCGGCCAGGTGAAAAACCATCTCGGGCTGAATGGCCGCAATGTGTGCTTCAAGCGCCGCTTTATCGCGAATATCACACGTGATGTCCTGGATATCACGCCCGCGCTGCACCAACGCATAGTGGCTACGCGCCTCAGGATTGGCGAGGGAAATGCCGCTGACCTTGGCGCCCATCTGCTCGAGCCAAAGCGTTAACCACGACCCTTTAAAGCCGGTATGGCCGGTAATAAGGACTTTTTTTCCCTGCCAAAAAGCAGGCGTTACCAGACTTTCCATGGGGCCTCACCGTTACGCCACAGTTCATCGAGGTACACTTTCTCACGCAGCGTATCCATTGGCTGCCAGAAGCCATCGTGAATAAACCCGGCAAGCTGACCGGCGTTGGCCAGTTTTTCCAGCGGGCCGGTCTCCCATACCGTCTGATCGTCTTCGATCAAATCGATAACCGAGGGGTCCAGAATAAAGAAGCCGCCGTTGATGCGCGCGGAGGGATCGCGCGGTTTCTCTGCAAAACTGGTGATACGGAAGCCGTCGGCGTGAATGGTACCGAAGCGGGCAGGGGGGATCACGGTACACATTGTGGCTTTGAGGCCATGCGACAGGTGAAAATCAAGTTCTTCACGGATGTTCACATCGCCTACGCCGTCACCGTAGGTCAGCATAAAAGGCTCATCCGGCTTCAGCCAGGATTTAATCCGCTTGATGCGACCGCCGGTCATCGAGTCGATCCCGGTGTCCACCAGCGTAACTTTCCAGTCAGGCGCCGAGCAGTTGTGGTATTCAATTTTGTTGTTGATCAAATCAACCGTAATATCGTTATGGTGCAAAACAATATTCGAAAAATACTCTTTTAGCTGATAGCCTTTATAGCCGCAGCAGATAATAAAATCATTAAAACCGTAATGGGAATAGATATTCATGATATGCCAGATGATCGGCTTATCACCTATTTCCACCAGCGGTTTAGGGCGAACAACGGTTTCTTCAGATAAGCGAGAACCCAGTCCACCTGCCAGAATAACCACTTTCATACAACCTCCGAAAATTAGGTGCCGCGCTGATAATTGCCGCTTTCCGACACGCTGTGCACAAAGCCGAACAGGGACGCAGGAATGCTATTGCCGGTATTTAACATCAGGTTTTTTTGTAAAAAATAGGAGCCCAATCGTTCCTGACAAAACGCCACGGCCCGTTTTTGATAGGGATCTTCGCTATCAAATGCGTCAAAACGTTTTTCAAATTCCAGCGTGACCATCTCAATATATTCAAAGCACGCCTGCCACCATTCACGCGGATAGGTGCCTAGCTCCATGCCGCCAATAATTAACGAAGGGAAATTAAGAAATTCATAGCTTTCATGCAGGCTTAATACATTCAATTCAACCGCGAGTTGCGTGTATCGTAATAAATCGACGATGTTATGCACGCCGCCGTACTGCATATAGGTACTGTGGATCTTGCTGGGCAGGGCAATAATAAAGCTTTGATCGTTGCGCGGCGTGGGCGCAATCGATAAGGTTTTGGCCTCGTCAATGCTCAGGGTATTAATACCGCCGTAGTTACGCGAAGGTATACCGAACTCTTGCGTGGTGACGAACTTCCGATACTGCCATACCGTGACGGTGTCATCACTGCTCGTTTCGCTTTCCAGTATGCGGCGGATTGCCAGCGGGCCCAGTGCGCCAGAAATACGTTTGTGCAAGGCTTGGCCATCCGGGAAATAGTCATAGCCGGAATATAGTTTGTGCGCGCTCTCGGGCGGCGCCTCAGAACTCAACCAGACAATCCGGGCATCATCGGGCAGAGGAAAGCACGGCAGATCTTGATGGCAGATAACGAAAGTAGGCACTGAAAGTTCCTTGGTTCAATGGGTGCTTTGCGTATTTTATCTGCTGCGGCGCGCGCTTAATGCTGTGAAAAGAGCGCTATCTGTGGTGCATTTTAAGTGAAATCCGCCTCCGCCATCGCCCGCTGCCTGGCGACATCGGGCTGCTTACCGTTCTGCTCACAAGCGGCATAAAAAACCGCGCGTGAATTACAGTCCTTGCTTAATCTGCCGATAACACTCCTCAGAATATTTGTTCATTTCTTGGTTGTTGTTTCCTGTTTCTGGGGTGTCTATGCGCTTCAATTATGACTTGTTACCCGGTGAGATGCTCACCTTCGAGGAGATCGCGCTGCGCTATGCCCAGCAGCATCCGGAAGAAAAAGAGCTCACTGCGCGCGGCTTGCTGAGTCCGTCCACCAGCTTCCGCAACCTGATTATCCGTGCGGTGTTTGCCCAGCAGGAGCAGAACAGTCCGCTGGAAGATCTGCTGTTTGTCTCAGAAGACAATGAGCGGAAAAACTATTTGCGCCGCTTTGAGCACTACCTGAAAAGTCAGCAGGCTTTCCTGTACTTCCGCCGCACCGACGAAAGTAAGAAAGAGGGGCGCTGGCGCGTAGTGGGCGAAACGCAGGTATACGCCATGCTCGATCCCCACTCGGCGGCCGCGCAGAATCTGCTGAACAGCCGCGGCTTTAAACTGGTGCTGATGCGCCAGACGGAAGAGGATGAGTACTGGCAGCTGTTTGATCCCAACGCCCACCCTTGTTTTCCGCTGTCGCGTAAAGTCCAGTTTCTGGTGGTCCTGAGTACGCCGCAGCATAAGGTGCCTACCGCCGTGATGCCGGGCACGGAAGTGGGTCGACGCGTGAAGGCCAAAGTGTTTCAACGTGCCAGCCAGGCGGAGTTTACTGCTGCGGTGAAAGCCCGCTACGGCGCCTGTATTATCACGGGGACGCAGCTTACGGAACGCCATAGCTGGCCGTGGGTCGAAGCCTGTCACATTGATACGCAAGAGAATGAAGAGGGTATGCTTGCGGATAATAGCGTGGACAACGGTTTATTCTTGCGGAGCGATCTGCAGCGCCTGTTTATTAATAAAATGATCAGCATTGACAGTGAAACCGGGCAGGTTCGGTTTAATCCGCTGCTGGAATCGGAAGCCGCTATTAGCGAATTTTATCAGGCGCTTGACGGTAAAACCTGTGCGCTCTGGGAGGCGGTGCCCACCGGCACCCGAGCACGACTGCGCCTTCCGCGCTAAGCCACACTGGGGTAGCGGTGCAACGCACCGCTACTTATATCAAATTTAAAAATACCTCGCTTTTGCCCGCCTATTCTGCCAATCGAAACCTCTACAGAATTGGATAATCATGCCGATAACTTTACTAACGCAGGGTAGTCAACGTGAACGATCTCTATACCGCTGATGGCGTGATGGACAAACATTCGCTCTGGCAGCGTTACGTTCCTCTGGTGCGGCATGAAGCGCTGCGCCTGCAGGTGCGGCTGCCAGCCAGCGTTGAGCTGGATGATCTGCTGCAGGCAGGGGGCATTGGCTTATTGAACGCCGTGGAGCGCTACGACGCGCTACAAGGCACCGCCTTTACCACCTACGCCGTGCAGCGCATTCGTGGCGCAATGCTGGATGAACTGCGCAGCCGCGACTGGGCACCACGCAGCGTACGTCGTAACGCGCGTGAAGTGGCCGGGGCAATGCATCGGGTAGAACAAGCGTTGGGGCGCTCGGCTACCGAGCAGGAAGTGGCTGAGCAATTGGATGTTTCGCTCGAAGAGTATCGGCAGATTCTGCTTGATACCAACAATAGCCAACTCTTTTCGTATGACGAGTATCGGGAAGAGCACGGTGACAGTGCGGAGCTGGTGACGGACGGGCATGAAGAAGCCAATCCGCTGCACCAGTTAATGGAAGGGAACCTGCGTGACCGCGTCATTGAAGCGATCGAGGCTCTGCCTGAGCGTGAAAAATTGGTGCTCACACTGTACTACCAGGAAGAACTGAATTTGAAAGAGATTGGTGCGGTGCTGGACGTGGGAGAATCTCGCGTAAGCCAGCTGCACAGTCAGGCTATTAAACGCCTTCGCGCCCGGCTTTCGGGTGCGCGCTAACAGACTCAGTTCCTGGGGATCGAAAAATAAAAAAACCGGGGACTCAGCAATGGGAGCCAAAATTAAAGCCAGACCTTTAAGTCGTTATCTTAAAGACTACAAACACAGCCAAACGAATTGTTCACATTGTGGCAAAGTGTTAGACCGAATGGCGTTAGTTTTTCGTGGTCAGATCATTAATAAAGAAGCCATTGCGCGCATGGATCAAATGATTGACGATCAGGTTTGGATGAAACTTCAACCTGAACTGACCGCACTGTGTCGTTTTTGCAGCGATATATTTTGCAATACTCACCCTAATTACTTCGACATTATGGCGTTCAAACAATATTTGTTTGAGCAGACCGAAATGAGCCACAGCACAATTCGTGAATATGTGGTTCGACTGCGTCGTCTGGATGACATGCTGAAAGCGAAAAATTTTCCTGCAGATCGGTTGCGGGGCAACAGCTGGCATGAATGTCTGGAAAATGATTTACCCGATGCGGGTAATAATAACTACCGCATTGCGCTGCGTAAATACGATCAGTTTTTAGGCTGGCAGCGCAGCTAAATGGGATCCTGTCCTTGTTGTTGATACGACTATCAGCAACAAGGCGCGCCTGCATAGATTTCTGGATGCGACTTTTCGCATCTTCTGCAACACTGTATGGATATTTGCACACTGCCTGAATGGAGGCTGCATTGTCCTTAGATCTTTTGCACCAGTTCCCTCGACTCGAACTTCTCGGTGCGCCTACGCCGCTTGAACACTTACCCCGACTGTCGGATTACCTCGGCCGCGATATCTTTATTAAGCGCGATGACGTCACCCCGGTCGCATTAGGCGGCAACAAACTGCGCAAGCTGGAGTTTCTCGCCGCCGATGCGCTGCGGGAGGGGGCCGATGTGCTGCTTACCGCGGGCGCGATTCAGTCCAATCACGTACGCCAGACCGCTGCCGTGGCCGCGCGCCTCGGATTAAAGTGCGTGGCGCTGCTGGAAAACCCGATTGCCACGACGGCGGAAAACTACCTTAGCAACGGTAACCGCCTGCTGCTGGAATTGATGGACGCCGAAATCATCATGGTGGATGCATTACACGATCCTACCGCGCAACTCGCCGAGCAGGCCGAACGTCTGGAGGCGCAAGGTTTTCGCCCTTATACCGTGCCGGTAGGCGGCTCTAACGCCTTGGGCGCGCTGGGCTATGTTGAGTGCGCGCTAGAAATTGCGCACCAGAGTGAAGGCGTCGTAGACTTCGCCGCCGTGGTGGTGGCCTCGGGCAGTGCGGGTACGCACGCGGGGTTGGCCGTCGGGCTGGAGCAGTTATTGCCGCAAACCGAGCTGGTGGGCGTCACCGTTTCCCGCAGCGTGGCGGCACAGCAGCCGATTGTCGAACGCTTGCGCACGGCGCTGGCGGCGCAGCTTGAGCTGCCGGTTCACGCGCCAATTACCCTGTGGGATGACTATTTTGCTCCGCGCTACGGCGAGCCCAACGCCGAGGGCATGGAGGCGGTGAAGCTGCTGGCGCGCCTTGAGGGCATCATGCTCGATCCCGTTTATACGGGCAAAGCCATGGCCGGGCTGATCGAGGGTATCAGCCAGGGACGCTTCCAGCGTGAGGGGCCGCTGCTGTTCGTGCATACCGGTGGATCGCCCGCGTTATTTGCTTATCATCCTTTTGTCTGAGACAGCGGCAAAAAAAGATTTATAATCCGGCGCTTACCGGTGTTTTTCTGCACCGGTTTTGCCTACAAAAAACGGGCGGCACGCGTGGTTTCGCCGCCTCACAGCACACAACAGATCACAATAATGGGGTAAACATGAAATTTTCTCCGATTCGTCGCCAGATGGTGATGGGATTTATGGCGGTCGCACTGGCGGCGGGTGTTAACGTTAACACCTTCGCCGCAGACGACCTGCTGGCGCAGGTAAAAAGCAAAGGCGAACTGCGCGTGGGCCTGGAAGGCACCTATCCGCCGTTCAGTTTTCAGGATGAAAAAGGCAAGCTCACCGGTTTTGAAGTGGAGTTTGCCCAAGCGCTGGCCAAGCACCTCGGTGTAAAAGCCGCGCTGAAACCCACCAAATGGGACGGTATGTTGGCCTCGCTGGATTCCAAACGCATCGACGTGGTGATTAACCAAGTCACTATCTCCGATGAGCGCAAGAAAAAGTATGACTTCTCAACGCCGTACACGATCTCTGGCGTGCAGGCGCTGACGCTGAAAAAGAACGCCGACACCATCCAGAAACCGGCCGATCTGGCGGGTAAGAAAGTGGGCGTGGGGCTAGGTTCAAACTACGAACAGTGGCTGCGTGACAACGTCAAAGGCGTAGATATCCGCACTTATGATGACGACCCGACCAAGTATCAGGATCTGCGTTCAGGCCGCGTTGATGCCATTCTGGTTGACCGTCTGGCCGCGCTGGATCTGGTTAAGAAAACCGGCAATACCATGGCCGTAGCGGGCCCTGCCTTCTCGCGTCTTGAGGCTGGCGTGGCGCTGCGCAAAGGCAATGAATCGCTGCTGAAAGCCATTGATGGCGCGATTGCCGATATGCAGAAAGATGGATCGTTGCACCAGCTTTCTGAGAAATGGTTCGGCGCGGACGTGACCAAATAATGCAGGAAAGCCTACAACTGGTGCTGGATTCAGCACCTTTTTTGCTTAAAGGCGCCCTGTTTACGCTGGAGCTGAGTATTGGCGGGATGTTTTTCGGCCTGCTACTCGGCTTTGTGCTGGCGCTGATGCGTCTCTCACCGTTCTGGCCGATCGCGTGGCTGGCGCGTATCTACGTGTCGATTTTTCGCGGGACGCCACTGATTGCGCAGCTGTTTATGATCTATTACGGCTTGCCGCAGTTTGGTATTGAACTGGATCCGATTCCCTCCGCCATGATCGGCCTGTCGCTGAATACTGCGGCTTATGCGTCGGAATCCTTGCGCGGCGCGATTGCGTCAATTGAACGCGGTCAATGGGAAGCGGCGGCCAGCATCGGGATGACGCCGTGGCAAACGCTGCGCCGGGTGATCTTACCGCAGGCCGCGCGCACGGCGCTGCCGCCGCTCGGCAACAGTTTTATCAGTTTGGTAAAAGACACGTCGCTGGCCGCCACGATTCAGGTGCCGGAACTGTTCCGCCAGGCGCAGCTGATCACCTCGCGCACGCTGGAGGTCTTTACTATGTATCTGGCCGCGTCGCTGATCTATTGGGTGATGGCAACGGTACTTTCCGCCTTGCAGAATCGGCTGGAAGCACACGTGAATAAGCAGGATCGGGAGGCGAAATGAGTGCGATTGAAGTCCGCCAGCTGGTCAAACGGTTCAACGGCCAGACGGTGCTGCACGGCATTGACCTTGATGTGGCGCCCGGGGAAGTGGTGGCCATTATCGGCCCTAGCGGCTCGGGTAAAACCACCCTGCTGCGCAGTATCAATCTGCTGGAAGTGCCAGAGCAGGGGCACATCAAGGTGGGTGATATCGCCATAGACGCCAGCCTTGGCCTGAGCAAGCAGAAGCAGCAGGTAAGACAGTTGCGCCAACAGGTGGGGTTTGTGTTCCAGAACTTCAACTTGTTCCCGCACCGTTCGGTGCTGGAAAACATCATTGAAGGGCCGGTGATTGTTAAAGGTGAGGACAAGACGGAAGCCGTGGCGCGTGCGCGCGTGCTGCTGGAAAAAGTGGGCCTGCAGGGTAAGGAAACCAGCTTCCCGCGCCGCCTGTCGGGGGGGCAGCAGCAGCGTGTGGCGATTGCGCGTGCGCTGGCGATGCGGCCCGAAGTGATTCTGTTTGACGAACCCACGTCGGCGCTCGACCCTGAGCTGGTGGGAGAAGTGTTGAATACCATACGTGCGCTGGCCGAAGAGAAGCGAACCATGGTGATCGTGACGCACGAAATGAGCTTTGCACGTGACGTTGCCGATCGCGCCATTTTCATGGATCAGGGCCGTATTGTAGAACAGGGCGCCGCCAGCGAACTGTTCCGTAACCCGCAGCACGCCCGTACCCGGCAATTTTTAGACAAGTTTCTTAATCAATAATCTAAAGCGTCGTCTGGTTCGGACGGCGCGCTTCTTACTTTTCCGCGCATAAAGACCCTAAGTTTATTCTGGTTTTTCTTTTTCCTTTTTTAATTAAATTATTGATAATAATTATTTTTATTCTTGATGTAGGGCACGCTTACGCCTTGTCTGTATTTTTAGGAGCAGCCCGATTGAGACATCTTCATATTTATAAATAATTCTTTACGAATTTATGTCTCAACCAGGATTTAAAAATGCAAACAGCCAAGAATGAGGTTTTGTGGATCAATACCCTCAAGGGAGCCTGTATCTTGTTGGTGGTGCTACACCATTCGATTATCACCACCTTCGCGCCCTCACTGCATCACCTCACGGCGGGGCTGGTGCCTGCGCACGCGTGGGTGACATTCAATACTTACCTCTCGCCGCTGCGCATGCCCGCCTTCTTCTTTGTCTCTGGCCTGCTGGCGGCTAATTCCGTGGTGAAAAAGCGCTGGAAAGAGGTGTTCACCAAAAAGTTCAGCAATATTCTCTACCTCTATCTGCTCTGGGGCGTGATTCAGTGGATCAGTATTCACTACATCTCCACGCATTTGGGGGAGCGCCTTTCCAGCACCAAAAACGCGGCGTATGCCGATACGCCACTGGAGTTCTTAAAGCTGCTGATGACCGCGATGACCAGCCTGTGGTACCTCTATGCGCTTGCCGGATTCTTCCTGTTTACCAAGCTGTTTTATCGCCAAAAGATGGCGCTGGTGCTGCTGGCTGTTTTGGCTAATTATGCCGCGCAATTTAGTTTGATTCCCGGCTGGGGACCGACCAGCGTGGCGCAAAATTACCTCTACTTCCTGCTGGGCGTGTTCTTTAGCCAGCGCGTGATCGCGATTAGCATGCTGAAGCGACAGCACTGGCTGCTGCTGGCGGGCGTGGCGGCGCTGGGCGTGGCGCACCACCTTGGCGGCAGCTACAAGAACCCGTTCTATAGCCTGCTGACGATTGTGTTCGGTATTGTGGTGTGCCGGATGCTGAATGCGCATTTCAATATGGCCTGGCTTAACTGGATTGGCCGCAATACGCTGCAGATTTATGTGTTGCACCGGATCTTTATTGAGCTGCTCGGTTTGGGCGCGATTTCTCTGGCGTTGCATTACGGCTGGTTTGGCAATGCCGCGTTCAGCTGGACATGGGCGCTGATCATGCCGGTGAGCGGCGTGGCCATCTGTGTGATGCTGTCGCTGCTGGTGTGGAACCTGCTGAACCGCGGGCCAGGCCGGATACTGTTTCTTCATCCGCGTTTGCTGCGGCAATCAGCGACGGACGCGAAACCGGCCGCGACGCCATAATCATCACGAGGGCCAGCTTGCTGGCCCTTTTTTACTCACCACATAATGAACTTATTTTCTTAATCATTTGCCACATTGCAGGAAATAATCTTACGCAGTGTATTTTTATTTGGAATATATCCGTCTGGATTGTTCTTAATTATTAAATGCGATCACCCTCACATTATGAGGCTATATCGGTCTCGTCGCGTTATATTCAGAAGGTCACTGCGCGCTTTTCCCACAAAATAAAAACCCAACGGCAGGGGATCGCTGCCGCCGCGCAGGACCAGTAAAGGGTATTTAAGAGTTTCGCTACAGTCACTCGCAGCCTGCAGGGTTACTATCCCTCAAATAATCATAACGCCTATTCGTTTCTTTTCGCCTCCGCTTTCTCTTCTGACGCAACACAGTAACGGGAGTTAATCTTATGAATAACAGCACAAAAAATGATATTGGCTGGATTAATACCCTCAAGGGCGCCTGCATACTGCTGGTGGTGCTTTACCACACCGTGTTGCCCGGTTTTGAAGGCACGCTGAAATATTTAACCGCCGGGTGGTTGCCAGCAGACATGTGGGTGCAATTTAATACCGTGTTGTCCCCGCTGCGGATGCCTGCATTCTTTTTTGTTTCGGGTTTACTTGCCACCAACGGTATTTTAAATCGCACCTGGAAGCAGGTGATGACCAGCCGCGTAATGAACCTTTTTTATCTCTATATTTTATGGGGTGTGATTCAGTGGTGGTCTATTATCGGTATTTCCAGCGAAATCACTGGCCAGCGCATTTCGCATAATCTGAATGCTGCTTACGCTGGCTCGCTCATCGAATTTATTACCCTGACATTTATGGCCATGAGCACGTCCTGGTATCTCTACGGTCTTGCACTCTATTTCCTTTTTGCCAAACTGTTTCGCCAGCATAAAGGGCTCTTGCTGACAGTGGCGATAGCCGTGAATTATCTTGCCGTGACAAAAATCATTCCTTTCTGGGGCCCGCAAAGCGTGGCGCAGTATTTTCTTTTCTTTTTGCTTGGGGCGTTCTGGAGCCCGACGCTGTTGCGTATGAGTGAGTGGCACCGGCAAAACCTTTTGCCCTGGGCGCTGCTGGTGGCGCTGGGCGGCGTTCAGCTTCTCTTTGGTCTCGAGAAGAACCTTTTCCTGTGCACATTGGCGGTGATGGCGAGTGTGGCGGTGTGCCGCTGGCTGAATCAGCATTTCAGCATGACCGTCCTCAATTGGATTGGTCGCAACACACTGCAGATTTATGTGATACACCGCATTTTTCTTGAGTTTTTTGGTATGTCAGCCATTCTGCTGGCACAGCGTTACCACGCCTTTGAATACGCCTGGTTTTCGGTGCTGTGGGCCTGCCTCTATCCCCTGGCGATGGTGGCAATCTGCTCGCTTTGCTCGGTGGCGGTGTGGTCAATGACCAACCGAGGATTGGGGCAGTCGCTGTTTTTGTTTCCAACGCTAATAACATTAAAGCGGGATAAGTCACTGGGATAAGGGGGAGGCTGCCGCTGGCAGGTGCTTTAGCCACTTGCAGTGGCGGGCTTATGCCGCAGGCAGCGGCGAAGCTTCCTCGCTGCACGGTGCAAATTTCGTTCGCCATGGCACTGGCAGGTGCTTTAGCCACTTGCAGTGGCGGGCTTATGCCGCAGGCAGCGGCGAAGCTTCCTCGCTGCACGGTGCAAATTTCGTTCGCCACTGGCACTGGCAGGTGCCTTTGCCGTGCTGCGGCGACCGAGCAGAGGGCGCCAGGCCGCGCCCTCTGCACTCCCCGGCCCTGCGCCAGCCCCGCTCGCCGCTGCGCGGTGCCTTCACTCCCTCAGCCTTCCTGACGGACCGGCGTCGATTCGC
>NZ_JAJSDX010000021.1 GCF_021272205.1 Pantoea sp. Mb-10
GTACGGCCGCCTTCGCGAATTGCGAAGCGCAGACCCTGGTCCATTGCGATTGGGTGAATCAGGGTAACAACCATTTTCACGTTGTCGCCAGGCATAACCATTTCCACGCCTTCTGGCAGCTCGACTGAACCGGTCACGTCAGTGGTACGGAAGTAGAACTGTGGACGGTAGCCTTTGAAGAACGGAGTATGACGGCCGCCTTCGTCTTTAGACAGAACGTAAACTTCTGACTCGAACTTGGTGTGTGGCTTGATTGAGCCTGGCTTCGCCAGAACCTGACCACGCTGGATGTCTTCACGCTTGATACCGCGCAGCAGAACACCACAGTTCTCGCCTGCCTGACCCTGGTCCAGCAGCTTACGGAACATCTCAACACCGGTACAGGTAGATTTCGCAGTATCTTTGATACCCACGATTTCAACTTCGTCACCGACTTTAACGATACCGCGCTCAACACGACCGGTTACAACTGTACCGCGGCCAGAGATTGAGAACACGTCTTCGATTGGCAGCAGGAACGGCAGGTCGATTGCACGTACCGGGTCCGGGATGTAGCTGTCCAGGTGGCCAGCCAGCTCGATGATTTTCGCTTCCCACTCCGCGTCGCCTTCCAGTGCTTTCAGCGCTGAACCGCGTACGATTGGCGTGTCGTCGCCCGGGAAGTCGTACTGTGACAGCAGGTCACGGACTTCCATCTCAACCAGCTCCAGCAGCTCTTCATCATCAACCATGTCGCACTTGTTCAGGAACACGATGATGTAAGGAACGCCAACCTGACGACCCAGCAGGATGTGCTCACGGGTCTGAGGCATTGGGCCGTCAGTCGCAGCAACAACCAGGATTGCGCCGTCCATCTGCGCAGCACCGGTGATCATGTTTTTCACGTAGTCGGCGTGTCCCGGGCAGTCAACGTGTGCATAGTGACGGCCAGCGGTTTCGTACTCTACGTGTGCGGTGTTGATGGTGATACCACGTGCTTTTTCTTCAGGGGTGCTGTCGATCTGGTCGAATGCACGAGCCTGGCCGCCGTTGGTTTTAGCCAGTACGGTGGTGAT
>NZ_JAJSDX010000022.1 GCF_021272205.1 Pantoea sp. Mb-10
TGAGGTTATTAACCTCACCGCCTTCCTCCCCGCTGAAAGTACTTTACAACCCGAAGGCCTTCTTCATACACGCGGCATGGCTGCATCAGGCTTGCGCCCATTGTGCAATATTCCCCACTGCTGCCTCCCGTAGGAGTCTGGACCGTGTCTCAGTTCCAGTGTGGCTGGTCATCCTCTCAGACCAGCTAGGGATCGTCGCCTAGGTGAGCCGTTACCCCACCTACTAGCTAATCCCATCTGGGCACATCCGATGGCGTGAGGCCCGAAGGTCCCCCACTTTGGTCCGAAGACGTTATGCGGTATTAGCTACCGTTTCCAGTAGTTATCCCCCTCCATCGGGCAGTTTCCCAGACATTACTCACCCGTCCGCCACTCGTCACCCGAAGAGCAAGCTCTTCTGTGCTACCGTCCGACTTGCATGTGTTAGGCCTGCCGCCAGCGTTCAATCTGAGCCATGATCAAACTCTTCAATTTAAAGTTTGATTTGCTTAAACACGTTAAGCGGTGCTCTGTGAATTAAAACGTCGTAATGAATTACGTGTTCACTCAGCAAAGACTTGATATTTTTTAGAGCCCGGAGGCTTTGATATCAATCCTGCGAGTGCCCACACAGATTGTCTGATAAATTGTTAAAGAGCAGTGCGACGCGGCGTGGAGCCTGCTGTCGCGAGGTGGCGTATATTACGCTTTCCTCCTTCAGAGTCAAACACTTTTTTCAGCGTTTTTCTCCGGCGGG
>NZ_JAJSDX010000023.1 GCF_021272205.1 Pantoea sp. Mb-10
GTATCTTCAGGTAAGGAGGTGATCCAACCGCAGGTTCCCCTACGGTTACCTTGTTACGACTTCACCCCAGTCATGAATCACAAAGTGGTAAGCGCCCTCCCGGAGGTTAAGCTACCTACTTCTTTTGCAACCCACTCCCATGGTGTGACGGGCGGTGTGTACAAGGCCCGGGAACGTATTCACCGTAGCATTCTGATCTACGATTACTAGCGATTCCGACTTCACGGAGTCGAGTTGCAGACTCCGATCCGGACTACGACGCACTTTATGAGGTCCGCTTGCTCTCGCGAGGTCGCTTCTCTTTGTATGCGCCATTGTAGCACGTGTGTAGCCCTGGCCGTAAGGGCCATGATGACTTGACGTCATCCCCACCTTCCTCCAGTTTATCACTGGCAGTCTCCTTTGAGTTCCCGGCCGGACCGCTGGCAACAAAGGATAAGGGTTGCGCTCGTTGCGGGACTTAACCCAACATTTCACAACACGAGCTGACGACAGCCATGCAGCACCTGTCTCACGGTTCCCGAAGGCACCAAGGCATCTCTGCCAAGTTCCGTGGATGTCAAGGCCAGGTAAGGTTCTTCGCGTTGCATCGAATTAAACCACATGCTCCACCGCTTGTGCGGGCCCCCGTCAATTCATTTGAGTTTTAACCTTGCGGCCGTACTCCCCAGGCGGTCGACTTAACGCGTTAGCTCCGGAAGCCACT
>NZ_JAJSDX010000025.1 GCF_021272205.1 Pantoea sp. Mb-10
CTGTAGCGGTTCATATCACCTTACCGACGCTTTTCGCAGATTAGCACGTCCTTCATCGCCTCTGACTGCCAGGGCATCCACCGTGTACGCTTGGTCGCTTAACCTCACAACCCACAGGCGTTTTTCAGCGCTGCGCATTGCAAGCATTTGAGAGACCCGACCGCGCCTCATTCACCGCCTGTTACGGGGCATTGATAAGGCGCGTCGTTTCAAATTTTCAGCTTGTTCCGGATTGTTAAAGAGCATATATCGCAAACGTGACCCGCAGGTCAGTTTTGCGATACATCGTGGAGACATCTTTCACCTGTCGCCAAGCAGGTGGCGTCCCCTAGGGGATTCGAACCCCTGTTGCCGCCGTGAAAGGGCGGAGTCCTAACCGCTAGACGAAGGGGACACGAATGTGTCACGACTTCGCAGCCGTCCTGCTCGTTACTTTTCTATCAGACAATCTGTGTGAGCACTTCGCGGGAAAGTATCTTCAGGTAAGGAGGTGATCCAACCGCAGGTTCCCCTACGGTTACCTTGTTACGACTTCACCCCAGTCATGAATCACAAAGTGGTAAGCGCCCTCCCGGAGGTTAAGCTACCTACTTCTTTTG
>NZ_JAJSDX010000026.1:0-131 GCF_021272205.1 Pantoea sp. Mb-10
CTAGAGCAACCAAGACCTTACTGGTGAAAAAAATCCTCCAGCGGCGGGGCGTCGTCGGAATTGCTGAACGAAGGTAAGCTTCTTGTCGTGAGCGAAAGATGTCGGCATTCGTATAAGCGCCATATCAGTTA
>NZ_JAJSDX010000026.1:228-525 GCF_021272205.1 Pantoea sp. Mb-10
TTAAGAAGCCTTTAACAGGACCTAGAGCAACCAAGACCTTACTGGTGAAAAAAATCCTCCAGCGGCGGGGCGTCGTCGGAATTGCTGAACGAAGGTAAGCTTCTTGTCGTGAGCGAAAGATGTCGGCATTCGTATAAGCGCCATATCAGTTAAGAAGCCTTTAACAGGACCTAGAGCAACCAAGACCTTACTGGTGAAAAAAATCCTCCAGCGGCGGGGCGTCGTCGGAATTGCTGAACGAAGGTAAGCTTCTTGTCGTGAGCGAAAGATGTCGGCATTCGTATAAGCGCCATATCA
>NZ_JAJSDX010000003.1 GCF_021272205.1 Pantoea sp. Mb-10
ACAGATTGTCTGATAAATTGTTAAAGAGCAGTGCGACGCGGCGTGGAGCCTGCTGTCGCGAGGTGGCGTATATTACGCTTTCCTCCTTCAGAGTCAAACACTTTTTTCAGCGTTTTTCTCCGGCGGGCCGAATCACTCCGCGCCCTGCTGAGCCGTCTGCGTTGCCGCTTTGCCGTCTCAGTGGTGGCGCATTATAGGGCGTTAATTCCGGCTGACAAGTGCTAATTTAAAGTTTTTGCTCAACCGCTCACTTTCCAAACAACACGCTTTAAAAAGCAACATAATGGGATTCATCACACAAAAAAACGGGCCGGTTGGCCCGTTTTGTACGCTGCATTTATTGATGAGCAACGATTTCCCCCGCTTCCACATCCATTTCAATCGGTTTCCCCGGGACAAAAGCGCCTGAGAGGATCTTCTGCGCCAGCGGGTTTTCAATTTCTTGCTGAATGGCACGCTTCAAGGGCCGAGCACCATAAACCGGGTCGTAGCCATTTTTGCCCAGTAGCTTCAGCGCCTCATCGGTGATGTTTAACTGATAGCCCCGCTCTTCCAACCGTTTATAAAGACGCTGCAGCTGAATTTGTGCGATAGACGCAATATGCTGCTCACCCAGCGGATGGAAGACCACGACCTCATCAATACGGTTAATGAACTCCGGCCGGAAGTGATTACCGACCACCGACATCACCACCTCTTTCATGGCTGGATAATCCAGCGTGCCAAAGCGTTCCTGGATCAGATCCGAGCCGAGGTTCGATGTCATGATCACAACCGTGTTCCGAAAATCGACGGTGCGTCCCTGTCCATCCGTCAATCGACCATCGTCCAGCACTTGCAACAGAATATTGAACACGTCCGGATGCGCTTTCTCGACTTCATCCAACAAAATCACCGAATAAGGGCGGCGGCGTACGGCCTCAGTGAGGTAGCCTCCCTCTTCATAACCCACGTAGCCGGGAGGCGCACCAACCAAGCGCGACACCGCATGTTTTTCCATAAACTCCGACATATCGATACGCACCATCGCATCGTCACTGTCGAACAGGAAGTTGGCCAGCGCTTTACACAGCTCGGTTTTACCCACCCCCGTCGGCCCCAGGAACAGGAAAGAACCAATGGGTCGATTGGGATCGGAGAGCCCCGCGCGGCTGCGTCGAATTGCGTTTGATACCGCCTCGACGGCTTCGTTCTGCCCAATGACGCGCGCGTGCAGATCGCTTTCCATGCGCAGCAGCTTGTCGCGCTCACCTTCCATCATTCGCGCCACCGGAATCCCGGTCCAGCGCGCCAGCACATCGGCGATCTCTACCTCTGTCACGCGGTTGCGTAACAACTTCATGGTTTTGCCTTCAGACTGTGTTGCAATGGCGAGCTGCTTTTCTAACTCAGGGATCTTGCCATATTGCAGCTCTGACATCTGACCAAGGTCGCCCACGCGTCGCGCCTGCTCAAGTGAAAGGCGCGCCTGCTCCAGTTCCGCTTTTATGTTTTGCGTACCGGTTAGTGCGGCTTTCTCCGCGCGCCACTCCTCTTCGAGGCCCGCATAGTCGCGCTCTTTTTGCTCCAGCTCTGATTCGAGCATCTCTAGCCGCTTCACGCTGGCATCGTCTGACTCTTTCTTCAGCGCCTGCTGCTCTAGTTTGAGCTGAATAATACGCCGCTCGAGGCGATCCAACGGTTCAGGTTTTGAGTCAATCTGCAGACGGATGCTGGATGCCGCCTCGTCTATCAAGTCAATGGCTTTGTCCGGCAGCTGGCGATCGGCGATATAGCGGTGCGACAGCGTAGCGGCAGCAACAATGGCCGGGTCGGTAATCTGCACATGGTGGTGCAGTTCGTAACGCTCTTTCAGCCCACGCAGAATCGCGATGGTGTCTTCCACGCTGGGCTGGGCGACAAACACTTTTTGGAAGCGACGCTCAAGCGCGGCATCCTTTTCGATGTATTGGCGATATTCATCCAAGGTGGTAGCGCCAACGCAGTGAAGTTCACCCCGTGCCAGCGCGGGTTTCAACATGTTTCCCGCGTCCATTGCGCCGTCGGCCTTACCCGCCCCCACCATGGTATGCAGCTCATCAATAAACAGAATGACATTACCTTCCTGTTTAGCGAGGTCGTTCAGCACACCTTTCAAGCGTTCTTCAAATTCACCGCGGTATTTTGCTCCTGCCACCAGCGCGCCCATGTCCAGAGCCAACACTCGGCGGCCCTTCAATCCTTCCGGCACTTCGCCGTTGATAATGCGCTGCGCCAGGCCTTCAACGATGGCAGTTTTACCCACACCTGGCTCCCCGATCAGAACCGGGTTGTTTTTGGTGCGCCGTTGCAGGACCTGAATAGTGCGTCGAATTTCCTCATCTCGCCCAATAACCGGATCCAGCTTGCCTTGTTCCGCACGCTCGGTGAGATCAATGGTGTATTTTTTCAACGCCTGACGCTGATCTTCAGCCCCTTGGTCGTTCACGCTGTCTCCTCCACGTAATTGTTCGATCGCTTGCGTGATTTTGTCCGTGGTGGCGCCAGCGGATTTCAGCAGATCGGCCAGCGACCCACGCGAATCCAGCGCAGCCAGAACAAAGAGTTCAGATGAGATAAAGTTGTCACCGCGTTTTTGCGCCAGCTTATCGCATAAATTAAGCACGCGGATTAAGTCGGCCGAGGGCTGCACATCGCCGTCCGTGCCTTCCACTTGCGGCAGACGACTCATTGCCTGTTCGATACTTGTGCGCAGCGTGGCGATATCAACACCCGCATTGCGCAGCAGCGGCAAGACAGATCCGCCTTCCTGATTAAGCAATGCGCTCATCAAGTGAAGGGGTTCAATGAATTGGTTATCATGTCCCAGAGCAAGGGACTGTGCATCGGCGAGGGCCAACTGGAATTTATTGGTAAGACGATCCAGACGCATAATTCCTCCAAAACAGGTCAGAATGCTACTGGAGATTAAAATGAGGTCATCCCTCAAATTTTCAAGTTTAATGACCTGCGCTGTGAGCGAAAAATACGCTACTGGATCGTCTTGCGGCGTAAGGTTATCTCAGCCAGATTAAAGTTGCCATACGTCCGGTGACGCCATCGCGTCGCCAGGAGAAAAAATCATCGCTTTCGGTGTAAGTACAACGCGTCACGCCACTGATGGCATTCACGCCCGCCGCGCTAAGCCGCTGGCGCGCCAGCAGCCATAAATCGGCAAAATAGTTGTCTCCAACTGCGCGGAAAGCCTGCTGTGCTGCGGGGTCAAACGTCATGAAAGCGTCGCGAACTTCCTCGCCGACCTCAAACGCCTGCGGGCCAATAGCGGGCCCCAGCCAGACCAAGATATCTGCAGGTGAACAGTGAAACTGCGCCAGTGTCTTTTCAAGGACGCCGTTGCACAGGCCGCGCCAGCCTGCGTGGGCAGCCGCCACTTCCTTACCGTCTTTGCTGCAAAACAGCACGGGCAAGCAATCCGCCGTCATCACCGCGCACACGACGCCCGATTCACGCGTTATGGCTGCATCTGCATCAGGCAAGATAACTTCAGAGGGCAAACGCACCACATCCGTACCGTGTACCTGGTTTAACCACTGCGGCATAGACGGCAGCAGTGCCTCAACGACCAAGCGCTGGCGGTTTTCTCTCACGTGGCTTTCTATATCCCCCACGTGCACCCCAAGGTTGAGCGAATGCCAGGGTTCGGCACTTACGCCGCCGTGACGCGTGGTGGAGCATGCCCGGACGCACGCGGGAGCCGGCCAGTCCGGGATGATCCAATGACTCACAGCCAGTCCATCTGATCGCGAAACTCATCGGTGTCGGCTTTCAATGCGTCAATCAACGCAACCATGTCCTGCGGCAATGGTGCGTGCCACTCCATTTCAATACCGGTTATTGGATGATAGAGACGGAGCATGGTGGCGTGCAGCGCCTGGCGATCAAACCCGCGCAGCGCAGTGATAAATGCTTCAGACGCGCCTTTGGGCGGGCGCGGACGGCCGCCATACAGCGGATCGCCCACCAGCGGATGGTTGATGTGCGCCATGTGTACGCGAATTTGGTGGGTACGGCCGGTCTCTAAGCGTAAACGCAGACGCGTATGGGCACGGAAGTGCTCCATAATGCGATAATGCGTTGTTGCCGGTTTGCCCATGGGATGCACGGCCATGTGCGTGCGTTTGGTGGCGTGCCGTGCCATCGGCTCATTGACGGTGCCGCCCGCGGTCATCGTGCCGATGGCTACCGCTTCGTATTCACGCGTGATTTCACGCAGCTGCAACGTTTCCACCAAATGCGTTTGGGCGGGGACGGTTTTTGCCACCACCATCAGACCGGTGGTGTCTTTATCAAGACGGTGCACAATGCCCGCGCGCGGCACATCGGCAATCGGCGGATAGTGATAAAGCAGTGCGTTAAGTACCGTGCCGTCTGGATTGCCTGCACCGGGGTGCACCACCAAATCGCGCGGTTTGTTGATCACCAGAATATCGTCATCTTCATAAACGATATTGAGGGGAATATTTTGCGCCTCCCAGCGCTGCTCTTCTTCGATCTCCGCCTCGATCACAACGTGCTCACCGCCCAACACTTTCTCTTTGGGTTTATCGATGATGGCACCGTTGACGCTGACCCGGCGCTCGAGGATCCACTCTTTTATGCGAGAGCGTGAATAATCAGGGAACAATTCCGCCAAAGTTTGATCTAAGCGTTGTCCAAGTTGTGCTTCGGACACCGTTGCGGTGAGGTGAACTTGTTGTGCCATATACAGCTTCTTCGTTAACGTTGGGTTTTCACGGCGATGCCGTTTAATATAATGTGCTATCGTACCTGGTAATAACCGGGAGCTATACGGACAGCTTCCGCCATAACATTTTGAGGATAATCATTTCGTCATGACGCGTATGAAACATCTGGTGGCTGCTGCCACATTGAGCCTGGCACTGGTGGGTTGTTCTGGCTCATCTGACCCAGTCCCAGACAGCCCGCCGTCTGAAATCTATGCCACAGCCCAGCAAAAGCTGCAGGACGGTAACTTTAAAGCGGCGATTAAGCAACTGGAAGCGCTCGATAACCGCTATCCCTTTGGTCCCTACTCGCAGCAAGTACAGCTGGATTTGATCTACGCGTATTATAAAAATGCTGACCTGCCGCTCGCGCAAGCAGCGATCTCTCGCTTTATGCGCCTGAACCCGACGCATCCTAACATCGATTATGTGATGTACATGAAAGGTCTGACGGACATGGCGCTGGATGATTCGGCGCTGCAGGGCTTCTTTGGTATTGACCGCTCCGATCGCGATCCTACCCATGCACGCGACGCCTTCCGGGATTTCTCCCAGCTGCTGCGCAACTACCCGAACAGCCAATACGCAGCTGATGCGCAAAAGCGCCAAGCCTTCCTGAAGGAGCGTCTGGCGAAGTATGAACTTTCGGTGGCGCAATTCTATACCAAACGGGAAGCATATGTCGCCGTTGTTAATCGCGTGGAAGCCATGATGAAGGATTACCCTGACACAGACGCAACGCGTCAGGCACTGCCATTAATGGAAAACGCGTACCGCCAGCTGCAGTTAACTGCAGAAGCCGATAAGGTTGCAAAAATTATCGCTGCAAATCAGTAACGATAACAGGCCCACAAAAAAGCAGCCCTTATGGCTGCTTTTTTTTATTCCGCTCAAGTATTTTCGTTCCGGTTAACTCGTCAATCTTGCCGCCTAATGACTGCACTTTCAAGGGAATTCCCTGTGTTTCCGAGCCTCTCTCACAATTCATCTTGATTGACAAAAAGTGACATTTTTTTGTGATCTAAATCACATAAAAATGTCATCTTCGCGGTATGCTGGATCTACCAAGACGGAAATGACAGAGAGGTTTAACGATGATTCTGAACATTACCAGCAAACAAATGGAAATCACTGCGGCAATCCGCAACCATGTCGAAGACCGTCTCGCCAAGCTAGAAAAATGGCAAACTCACCTGATTAATCCGCACATTGTGTTATCGAAAGAGCCGAAAGAATTTGTGGCCGACGCCACCATCAATACACCTAACGGCACGCTGGTTGCCAGCGCGAAACACATTGATATGTACACCGCCATCAATGACTTGATTGCGAAGCTGGAGCGACAGCTCAACAAAGCTCAGCATAAACCTGAAGCGCGTCGCGCCACGGCCAGCGTGAAAGATTTTATTCCAGCCGAATAAATCACTCGGTTCTACCCACGCGCCTCCGGGCGCGTTTTTTATTGACAGCGTGAAATCCCAGCGGTTAATCTCAATCCACTTTTACCAGGAAATCACGATGAAATCTCAGCCGTTCTTCTTCGCCTTCTTTTTTACCTTCCCCTGACTGGGAGGCGATGCGTCGTGCGAAAATGAAAGCGAAGACGAACGACAAAGCCTCCCAACCGGGAGGCTTTTTTATTGAATATTTTACAGGTGAGCATCATGACCCCCGATAATCCCTTGTTGGCCCTGCGCGATAAGATCAGCGCGGTTGATGAGAAACTCTTGTGCCTGTTGGCTGAACGACGCGCGCTGGCCGTTGAGGTTGCTCAAGCGAAGCTGGCTACCCACCGGCCGATCCGTGATGTTGAACGCGAGCGCGCCCTGCTGGAAAATTTGATCACTTTGGGAAAACAGCACCAGTTAGATGCCCACTACATTACTCGCCTGTTCCAGTTAGTTATCGAAGATTCCGTGCTCACTCAACAGGCTCTGCTGCAAAAAAACCTCAACCATCCTCATGCACACGCGCCTCGTATTGCGTTCCTTGGCCCTAAAGGCTCTTACTCTCACCTCGCCGCACGTAAATACGCGTCACGCCATTTCGACTCCATGGTCGAGATGGGTTGCCAAAAGTTTGTGGATATCATGCATCAGGTGGAAAGCGGTCAAGCGGACTACGCGGTTATGCCGCTGGAAAATACCAGTTCTGGCTCCATCAACGACGTCTACGACTTATTGCAGCATACCTCCCTCTCTATCGTGGGCGAGCTAACCATTCCTATTGAACACTGCGTGCTGGTTAACGGTACCACCGATCTGCAGCAGATTAAGGTGGTTTACAGTCATCCCCAGCCTTTCCAGCAGTGCAGCCAGTTCATCAACCGTTTTCCACACTGGAAAATCGAATACACCGAAAGCACGGCAGCAGCGATGGAGAAAGTGGCTGCGATGAATTCGCCGCAGGTGGCCGCGCTGGGCAGTGAGGCTGGCGGTGAACTTTATGGGCTTCAGGTGTTGGAACGCAATCTGGCAAACCAGCAGCAAAACCATACGCGTTTCATTGTGCTGGCCCGTAAACCGATTGACGTTTCCAGCCAGGTGCCGGCAAAAACCACGCTGATCATGGCTACCGGTCAGCAAGCGGGCGCTCTGGTTGAAGCACTGCTGGTGCTGCGTAAACATAACTTGATTATGAGCAAGCTGGAAAACCGTCCCATTAACGGTAATCCTTGGGAAGAGATGTTTTATATCGATGTGCAAAGCAACCTGCAGTCAGAGAGTATGCAACAGGCGCTGGATGAGCTGGCCGGGCTTACGCGCTCACTGAAAGTATTAGGCTGTTATCCGGGCGAAAATGTCGTGCCGGTGGAACCGCGCTTGTAATAAAAAAGGCATCCCACGTGGATGCCTTTTTTAACTTACCGGCTGTCGTTAGCCGAACGCAGCATACTGCGACTCTCAATCAGGAAACGCGGAGCGTAATCACCGAACCAGTGAGATACCCGTTCGAAGCTCGCCACAAACGCCTGTTTGTCACCGTGCTCAAGCAAATGAATAGCTTCACCAAACCGCTGATAGTAACGCTTAATCAGCGCGAGATTATTCTCGGACGACATGATGATGTCAGCATAAAGCTGCGGATCCTGCGCAAATAGCCGCCCGACCATCGCCAGCTCCAGCCGATAGATTGGCGAAGAGAGCGCCAGCAGCTGCTCGAGATCGACATTCTCTTCAGCCAAGTGCAATCCATACGCAAATGTCGCGAAGTGGCGCAGCGCCTGGATAAACGCCATGTTTTGATCGTGCTCGGTCGCGCTGATCCGATGAAGCCGTGCGCCCCAGACCTGAATTTGTTCTAAAAACCACTGATACGCTTCCGGCTGGCGCCCATCGCACCACACAACAACTTGCTTCGCCAGGCTGCCGCTGTCAGGCCCAAACATGGGATGTAATCCCAATACTGGCCCGTTGTGCGCGGCTAACATTGCCTGCAGCGGTTGGTTTTTCACCGAGGCAATGTCCACCAGAATACAGTCGTCCGGCAGCCGCGGCAGCGAGGCGATAATCTGCTCGGTCAGGTGGATAGGCACGCTGATAATAACCATCCCCGCCCCTTCAAACAGCGTATCCGCCTCATCCCAGTTGTCTTTATCCAGGATCCGTACCTGGTAACCGGAGAGCGTCAGCATTTTTTCAAACAGCGAGCCCATCTTGCCTCGCCCGCCGACAATCACCACTGGGCCAAGCGTGGGGCATAGCGTTTTAAAGCCTTTGTCGTTTTCATGCGCGTATGACTCACGCATTAAGCGCCGCAGCACATCTTCAATGAGATCCGGCGAGACGCCCAGCGCTTCCGCTTCTTGACGACGTGAGGCCAACATACTCGCCTCACGCTCCGGGACATAAATAGGTAACCCGTGGCGGCTTTTAACGTCGCCCACCTCGGCTACCAGCGCCAGTCGTTTAGCCAATAGGCCAAGCAGGGCTTTATCCACTTCATCAATTTGATCGCGCAATGCGTTCAGTTCAGCCACCATGAATCATTACACCTCGTGTGACAGACGCGCCGACAGCACACCTTGCAGATCCTGATGCAGTTCACGCAGCAGCATCTCGGTGGTTTCCCAGTTGATGCAGGCATCCGTAACCGATACACCGTATTTCATTTCGCTACGCGGTTGCTCGGAGGATTGATTTCCCTCGTGCAGGTGACTTTCCAGCATCAGGCCGATGATCGAGCGATTACCATCTTTGATCTGCGCGATAGCCGATTCGGCTACGCCAGGCTGGCGACGGTAGTCTTTGTTAGAGTTACCATGGCTGCAATCTATCATTAAGGCCGGACGGAGTCCTGCTTTGACCATCTCTTTTTCACACTGCGCGACATCTTCCGGGCCGTAATTGGGCGCTTTGCCGCCGCGAAGAATCACATGCCCGTCGGGGTTCCCCTGCGTTTGTAGCAGACACACTTGCCCTGCCTGATTAATCCCCACAAAGCGATGCGGCATCGCCGCGGCGCGCATGGCGTTAATGGCCGTTCCCAGGCTGCCGTCAGTGCCATTTTTGAACCCAACCGGCATGGAAAGCCCTGACGCCATTTCACGGTGCGTTTGTGATTCCGTGGTGCGTGCGCCAATCGCGGACCAGCTAAAGAGATCGCCGAGGTATTGCGGACTATTAGGATCGAGGGCTTCGGTCGCCAACGGTAAGCCCATCTCGACCAAATTCACCAGCAGCTGACGCGCAATATGCAGACCCGCTTCCATATCAAAGGAGTTATTCATGTAAGGATCGTTGATCAGCCCTTTCCAGCCAACGGTGGTACGGGGTTTTTCAAAATAGACGCGCATAACGATATACAGCTGATCCTTCAACTGCTCAGACAAATCTTTCAACAGACGCGCATACTGAAGCGCCGCTTCGGTATCGTGAATAGAACACGGCCCGCATACCACGAGCAAGCGCGGATCGCGTCCCGCAATGATATCTGCCACCGTTTGACGCGACGCGGCAATTTGCGCTTCCTGCGCCGCCGTCAGCGGAAACTTCGCTTTGAGCGCTTGGGGGGTGATCAGTATTTGTTCGTCTGCGATGTGCACATTATTCAGCGCGTCTTTTTGCATGGTGGCGATCCTTTTGTACTCGTTAGGCGGTTTGCGATCCTTATGAAGGACAACGTCACTCTACCAAACTATGTACATTTTGCAATCCATAGGTGTACACATTTATTACCAATCAATAAGACGCTACTCATTTATTATTAATAAATATATAAAATTCATAATCTTAAACTAACAATAACCCACCAACCCGCCGCCGCATAGGTGTAAACATTAAATTACATCAGCAACTCTGACGCAATCTCACTCACTTACAATGTGATTTGCGATTAACACCTTAACCTGGATAAGGCAAGGCAGGTTTGAAGGCTGGCCACGCTCTCAAGCGCTCATTCACACGCCGCCAGAATGGATGTGCTAGCAAGACGCCTTTTTTCACCCCGCAGACACCAGAGAAAGAGAACGGCAGGCGTTTCTGGAGAAAAGGACCTTTGCATAAACGCGCATAAAAAAGGGGCTGGCCAATCGGCCAACCCCTTGTTTGCTATTAACTTTGAGAAGTCGCTTACGCGAGCTCTTAGTTAAGACGCTCTTTAATACGAGCAGACTTACCAGTACGCTCACGCAGGTAGTACAGTTTGGCTTTACGCACAGCACCACGACGTTTGACAGTAATGCTGTCAATTACCGGAGAGTGAGTCTGGAAGACACGCTCAACGCCTTCGCCGTTAGAAATCTTGCGAACAGTGAATGCAGAGTGCAGACCGCGGTTACGAATAGCGATAACCACGCCCTCGAATGCCTGCAGACGTTTTTTAGAACCTTCAACGACCCACACTTTCACTTCCACGGAATCACCCGGACGGAATGAAGGTACGTCCTGCTTCATCTGCTCTTGTTCAATTTGCTTAATAATGTTGCTCATAATTAAATCTCATATCCTGGGTAAACTGATAGTCAGGGAAGATTACTCTTCCACCTCATCGTTTTGTTGCTGCTGATGTTCCCGCTGGAACTCACTTAGCAACCTTGCTTGCTCTTCAGTCAGAGCCAGGTTTTCCAGAAGTTCAGGTCTTCTTAGCCAGGTACGGCCTAGCGACTGTTTCAGACGCCAGCGGCGAATGTCAGCATGGTTTCCCGACAGTAACACTGGCGGTACTTCCATCCCTTCTAACACTTCAGGTCGGGTATAGTGAGGGCAATCCAGCAACCCATCCGAAAAGGAGTCCTCATCGGCTGATGCCTGCTTCCCCAGTACGCCGGGTATAAACCTGGCGACTGAATCAATCAGCGTCATCGCGGGTAGCTCACCACCGCTGAGCACGTAATCACCGATTGACCACTCTTCGTCAATCTCAGTGTGAATCACACGCTCATCGATCCCTTCATAACGACCACAAACCAAAATCAGCTTCTGGTGGGTCGCCAGCTCGCAAACGCCCGATTGGTCCAGTTTGCGGCCCTGAGGTGAAAGATAAATCACCTTGGCGCCATCCCCCGCCGCTGCTTTCGCTGCGTGGATGGCATCCCGTAAGGGTTGCACCATCATCAACATTCCCGGTCCGCCGCCGTAAGGACGATCGTCCACGGTACGGTGCCGGTCGTGCGTGAAGTCACGAGGACTCCAGCTTTCAATGTTGAGCAGGCCATTTTTTACTGCCCGGCCAGTTACCCCGTACTCGGTAATAGCGCGAAACATCTCTGGAAACAGGCTAATAACACCAATCCACATCGCGTTCGCCGTTGCGTTACCGGAATGTCCGGAGATCAAAAACCAGGATCCCAATCTACTTCAATCGTGCCAGTAGAGAGATCGACTTTCTTGATAACCTGTTCATCAAGAAACGGGATTAACCGCTCTTGTGCACCGAATGCATCTTTCAGGTTTGCCTTAACGACAAGCACGTCGTTTGAGCCGGTCTCCATCAAATCAATGACTTTGCCCATCTCATAGCCCTGAAGGTTTACCACTTTGCAACCCATAAGGTCTTTCCAGTAGTAATCGCCTTCTTCCAGGGCTGGCAGCTGCGTCGAGTCAACCGTGATTTCGCAATTGGTCAACTGAGCGGCAGCATCCCGATCGTCAATGCCTTTGACTTTGATGATCAGGTCCTGATTGTGGTGCTTCCAACCCTCAAGCTCTACCTGCTGCCATTTACCGACGTGCTGGATAAACCAGGGTTGATAGTCGAAGATACTTTCAGCGTCTTCAGTGGAGGAAAACACTTTGAGCCAACCCCGAATTCCGTAAGCGGCACCCATTTTGCCCAATACGATTGGGTTAACGGGAGGCTGTGCGGCAGGTTTACTGCTCATGCTCACCACCGTGACAGATTAAGCTGCTTTCTTTGCTTCTTTGATCAGCGCGTTAACGCGATCAGAAAGCGTTGCGCCCTGGCCAACCCAGTGCTCGATACGGTCCAGATCCAGACGCAGACCTTCAGCCTGACCAGAAGCGATCGGGTTGAAGAAACCTACGCGCTCGATGAAGCGACCATTACGTGCATTGCGGCTGTCAGTGACGACGACCTGATAGAACGGACGCTTTTTCGCGCCGTGACGTGCCAAACGAATTGTTACCATAACATCCTCATTAGTTAATAAAGCACTCGGGCCCCATCGAGGAACGGGGCCCGAGCACGATATAAAAAGCCCGAAAATTTTACTCATTTTGGCGTAAAAAGCAACCTATGAGCGTCAAATTTCCGTCTTTATCGGTGGTCGCTTAGCGACCAGGGAAGCCGGGCGGCATCATGCCTTTCATGCCACGCATCATTTTGGCCATACCGCCCTTCTTCATTTTCTTCATCATGCGCTGCATGTCGTCGAACTGCTTCAGCAGACGGTTGACATCCTGCACCTGCATTCCCGACCCCGTCGCGATGCGACGCTTGCGAGAACCTTTGATGATCTCGGGTTTTTCGCGCTCTTTGCGCGTCATCGAATTGATGATGGCTTCCATGCGCACCAGCACTTTGTCATCCATCTGCGACTTCACGTTGTCAGGCAGCTGACCCATACCGGGGAGCTTGCCCATCAGGCTTGCCATGCCACCCATGTTGCGCATTTGCTTGAGCTGCTCAAGGAAGTCATTGAGATCGAAGCCGTCGCCCGTTTTCAACTTCTTCGCCAGCTTCTCGGCCTGATCGCGATCGACCTTACTTTCGATATCTTCGATCAGCGACAGTACATCGCCCATGCCAAGGATACGCGACGCGATACGCTCAGGATAAAACGCCTCCAGCGCATCGGTTTTCTCGCCCATCCCCATAAACTTGATGGGCTTGCCGGTGATATGACGAATAGACAGCGCGGCACCGCCGCGCGCGTCACCGTCAACCTTGGTCAGAATCACACCGGTTAACGGTAGCGCTTCGTTAAAGGCTTTGGCGGTGTTCGCCGCATCCTGACCGGTCATGGCATCAACCACAAACAGCGTTTCCACCGGATTGATCGCGGCGTGCACCTGTTTGATTTCATCCATCATCGCTTCATCAACGTGCAGACGGCCGGCGGTATCCACCAGCAACACGTCGTAGAACTGCAAACGGGCTTCTTTCAGCGCGTTTTGAACGATATCAACCGGCTTCTGGCTCAAATCAGAGGGGCAGAAATCCACGCCCACCTGCTGGGCCAAGGTCTCCAGCTGTTTAATCGCCGCTGGACGATAGACGTCGGCAGAAACGACCAACACCTTCTTCTTGTGTTTCTCACGCAGGAACTTACCCAGCTTACCGACGCTGGTCGTTTTACCTGCGCCCTGCAGGCCCGCCATCAGCACAACGGCAGGCGGCTGCGCATTAAGCGCGAGCGCGTTGTTTTCTGCGCCCATTGCCGCAACCAGTTCGTTACGGACAATTTTGATGAATTCTTGACCCGGCGTCAGGCTTTTGTTGACGTCATGCCCCACCGCGGCTTCTTTAACGCGGTTAATGAACTCACGCACCACCGGCAGCGCGACGTCAGCTTCAAGCAATGCCATGCGCACTTCGCGCAGCGTGTCTTTAATGTTGTCTTCGGTCAGCCTTCCACGGCCGCTGATGTTGCGCAGGGTTTGCGACAAACGATCGGTTAAATTATCAAACATGCTCTCTCACTTAAGACCCGTAGCGAGGCCGCCAGAGCGGCACAATGCGGCGGATTATAACACGAAGCCCGGCCGATCTCTGCAATTGACCTTCAGATCGTTTGGAGCCTGCTTCGGCTGGCGCTATACTTCTTTTCCTTGTTTGACCGAGACCTGAAAGGATCTATGTCCGTTTTTGCGATCGTAGCGCTGTTCGCCTACTCACTCAGCCTTGCGCTGATTATCCCCAGCCTGCTTAAACGCAATAGCGGCTGGCGCCGTTTTGCCGTGCTCTCCGCCTGTGTAGCCCTTATTGCCCATGCCGTGGCGCTGCAGCAGCGTATTTTCGCCGTGGATAACGGGCAAAACCTCAGCCTGCTGAATATCGGTTCATTGGTGAGTTTGCTGATCTGCGCCATCATGACGATTGTCGCCTCGCGCAATCGCGGCTGGCTGCTGTTGCCCATCGTTTATGGCTTCGCCCTGATTAATCTCGCTTTTGCCACCTTTGTGCCAAATGCTTTTATTACGCATCTTGAAACCACCCCGGGCATGATGGTCCATATTGGCCTATCGTTATTTGCGTACGCCACGCTGATTATTGCTGCGCTTTATGCGCTGCAGCTGGCGTGGATTGACTACCAGCTGAAAAATAAAAAGCTCGCGTTTACGCAAGATATGCCGCCGCTGTTGAGCATTGAGCGCAAAATGTTTCATATCACGCAAATTGGCGTCGTGCTCCTGACGCTGGTGCTCTGCACCGGGCTGTTTTTCATGGATAACCTGTTTAGCGCGGAAAATATTGATAAAGCTGTACTTTCTATCATCGCTTGGTTCGTCTATATCGTTTTGCTTTGGGGTCATTACCGCGAAGGCTGGCGAGGACGGCGTGTCGTGTGGTTCAACTGCGGCGGCGCGCTTTTACTGACGATGGCCTATTTCGGCAGTCGTATGCTTCAGCACCTGCTCACTTCTCATTAAAGGAACTTTGCGTTGGAACAGGTTTCAACCACCACGTTGATCATCATTCTGGTCATCATGGTGCTGGTCTCTGCCTATTTCTCCGGGTCAGAGACCGGCATGATGACACTAAACCGCTACAAGCTGCGCCACAAAGCCAAAAGCGGTAACCGTAGCGCGCGTCGCGTTGAAAAGCTTCTACGTAGACCGGATCGCCTGATAAGCCTGGTGCTGATCGGTAATAACCTCGTCAATATCCTCGCGTCGGCACTGGGCACCATAGTCGGCATGCGACTGTATGGCGATGCGGGCGTTGCCATCGCAACCGGTATTTTGACTTTTGTTGTGCTGGTGTTCGCAGAGGTGCTGCCGAAAACCATTGCCGCGCTCTATCCCGAAAAAGTGGCCTACCCCAGCAGCTTTTTACTGACGCCGCTGCAGTATGTGATGCTGCCGCTGGTGTGGCTGCTCAATACCATTACGCGCTTTTTAATGCGCATGGTAGGTATCAAAACCGAAGGCTCCGTGAGCGCGGCGTTAAGCAAAGAAGAGCTGCGTACCATTGTGTATGAGTCGCGCAGCCTGATCTCTCGCCGTAATCAGGACATGCTGCTGTCCGTGCTCGATCTCGAAAAAGTAAACGTGGATGACATTATGGTGCCGCGTAACGAGATCGTGGGCATTAACGTCAACGACGACTGGAAATCCATTGTGCGTCAGCTGAGTCACTCTCCACACGGACGCATTGTGTTGTTCCGCGACTCTCTGGACGACACCGTCGGTATGCTGCGCGTGCGCGAAGCCTGGCGCATGATGACTGAGAAAAAAGAGTTTAATAAAGACCGCCTGCTGCGCGCTGCTGACGAAATTTACTATGTGCCAGAAGGCACCGCGCTGAACGTGCAGCTGGTGAAATTTCAGCGCAACAAGAAAAAGGTCGGTCTGGTGGTCGACGAGTATGGTGATATTAAAGGCTTGATCACCATCGAGGATATTCTGGAAGAGATCGTCGGTGATTTTACCACGTCTATGTCGCCATCGCTGGCAGAAGAAGTGATGCCGCAGAATGACGGCTCCGTGCTGATTGAAGGCAGCGCAAACGTGCGTGAAATCAATAAAGTTTTTAACTGGTCACTGCCAGAAGAAGAAGCGCGTACCATCAACGGCATGCTGCTTGAAGCGCTGGAGGAGATCCCGCGCGTGGGCCGCCGCGTGCAGGTCGGCAAGTACGATATCAATATTCTTGATGTGCAGGACAACATGGTGAAGCAGGTGCGCATTACGCCGCATCAGCCGCTGAAGTCGTCAATCGGTTCCTGACGGCCACATAGAAAAAAACGCCGCTGAATCAGCGGCGTTTTTTTTGTCTGCTATTAGAGATGCAGCTCTTTTAGCTTTTCAGCAGGCAACGTCAAATCTTCGTTGCGGTTGACGCCAATATCGTGCGCCAGCACATTACGTGCGATCTGCTGCGCTTCGTCGAGGGAGTGAAGCTTGTAGCTGCCGCACTGATACTCGTTCAATTCTGGAATCTGGTTCTGATCTTTTACTTTCAGTACATCTTCCATCGCGCCTTTCCAGGCTTTTGCCACGCGCTGCTCGTCCGGTGCGCCAATCAGGCTCATGTAGAAGCCGGTGCGGCAACCCATTGGCGAGATATCAACAATCTCAACGCCATCACCGTTCAGGTGGTTGCGCATAAAGCCAGCAAACAGATGCTCCAGCGTGTGGATGCCGCGCTCGGTCAAAATATCAATGTTCGGACGGCAGAAACGCAGGTCAAAAACGGTGATGGTATCGCCATGCGGAGTTTTCATGGTCTTTGCCACGCGTACGGCTGGCGCATTCATGATGGTGTGATCAACGGTAAAACTGTCCAGTAGTGGCATACGTCACCTCCTGTTTTGAGAATTTTTAAAAAAAGATGAAACTTTTCCGTTTGCCCAGCGTCTGAATATATGAAAGACGCGCATTTGTTATCATCATCCCTAACAACAGAGATGTTACTTTTGGCCACAGTGATGTGGCCATTTTCTTTTTTACCCTTCCCGCGTCGCAAGGTACGCTTCGAAATCAAGCGTGTCGCTCTTCTCTAGCTTCTCCTGCGCCTGCACGGATTCTTTCGCCTGACGGCTGAAGTCGTCTTCCGTCAAAATCTCATACGCTTCTTCGCACAGCATATGATGATACTGTTCTGCCAGCGCGGCGCCTGCACCTGTCAGACCATTCTCTTTAATCGCATGGAGAATGCGCGCCGAATAGGTTAGCTCAGGATCGTCAAACGACGCTACCAGTTGATCGCTTACCTGCTGATACTGCGTGTCATTGTGGTGGCTGTCCAATACTTCCGCCACGCGACGGAGATCGGCAAACAGCGCTTTACCCACGTCATCTAACGCATGCTCCGTTTCACTGCATCCTACGCCAATCATCAGGCCAGGCTTGCGCCCTTCCATCACCACGCGGTTCCAGTTTTTACGGCTGCACAGCAGTTCATCTGCACTCATTTCTGGTGCATCAGCCAGCGTACACCATATCAGGAAGAGATCGAGGAAACGTGCTTGATCGGCGTCCACGCCCACCGGCGAGAATGGGTTGATGTCGAGCGAGCGCACTTCGATATATTCAATGCCACCGCGCAGCAGCGCATCAGAAGGCGCTTCGCCGGAGCGTGTCACGCGTTTCGGACGGATAGGTGCATAAAGTTCGTTTTCGATCTGCAACACATTGGTGTTCAACTGGCGCCAATGACCGTCTGCATCTTTGACGCCCATTGCGGCAAACTCTTCCGACGGCGTCTTAATAGCCGCTTTAAGGGCAGCCACGTAGCCGTCCAGTGAATTGAAGGTAATTCCCAAACCGCTTTGCGATTTGTTGGTATAGCCCAAATCGCTCAGGCGCAGTGAGGTGGCATACGGCAGCCAGAGCGTGTCTTTGCCATCGGTTTCAAACGGCAGCTTACTGACGCGGCCCTGCAGGAAAGAGCTGCTGATCGCGGGCGAGGCGCCAAAGAGGTAAGGGATGACCCAGCCATAGCGATAATAGTTGCGGATCAGCCGCAGATAACCCGCAGAAATCGTCTCTTTACCGCTTTCCGCGTCTTTAACGTCGGCCCATTCTTGCCAAAAAGAGAGCGGCAGCGAGAAGTTATAATGCACGCCGGAAATGATCTGCATCAGGGCGCTGTAACGATTCTTAAGCCCTTGCCGATAGAGCGTTTTCATTTTGCCGATGTTTGAGCTGCCGTATTGCGCCAGCTGGATGTTTTCCGCATCCTCAACGTACCCTGGCATACTGAAGGGCCACATCCGCTCATGCCCGAGCTCACGCGCCACATGGCGGTGAATATCGCGCAGGAAGGCCAGCGATCGATCGATGTCTTGATCCACTGGCGTAATGAACTCCAGCAGCGTTTCCGCGAAGTCAGTGGTAATCCAGTCGTGTTTTAACGCTGAACCCAGCGACGCGGGATGACCCGTGGTCGCAAGTCGGCCATCAGGATCAACACGCAGCGTCTCACGTTCGATGCCACGACCAATCCCCTTTAACGCGTCAGGATGCGCCTCAAGCCAGGCGAGCGCTTTAGATACGTCCGGGATCACATTACCCTCCCGCTGTGCGAATAATTTATTTTTGTTCAGCATAATGTTAAACGTAGCCTCGAATCTGTGCGAATCAATGCCACCATTCCATACCTTGTAAAGTGGCGATCGCGATAACGCTATAACGCAGGGTTTTACCCAAAGCGAGAAACAGTACGGTGGGCAGCCATGCAAAACGCAGCCAGCCTGCCAGAACGCACAATAAATCGCCCACTACCGGCAACCAGCTAAAAAGCAGTGCTGCAGGCCCCAGTCGGTGTAACCACGTCATTGCTGTGTCATGCCATCGCCCTTGAGTTTTAAGCGGCAGAAGGCGACCAAGTAAAATGTTAGTAAGACCACCCAGCGTATTTCCCACTGATGCAGCCAGTAATAATCCGGAGACCGATCCTTTTTTGGCGACCAGTAAAGCAACCAGGACGGCTTCTGAACTTCCGGGGAGCAGCGTGGCGCTTAAAAAACTACTGCCAAACAGTGCGCCATAGCTCAGGAGTGCGCTCACAGTGAACGGACATCAACAACGTCCATGCCCGCTGCTTTAGCCGCCTGAATCCCAAAATCGGCATCTTCGAATACCACACATCGCGTGGGATCAACGCCCATAAGCTGTGCGCAGCGCAGAAACGTATCAGGATGAGGTTTGTGGCGCGTAACATCATCTGCACCGACCACGGCATCGAATAAGTGATAAACATCCAAAGCGTCAAGCAGCATTTTCGCCAGGCTGTGTTCACTGCCGGTACCCACTGCCAGAGGACGGTGACCGTGCCAGGCTTTCACTACATCCATTAGCGGTAACGGACGGACATCATCCAACAGCATGGTTTTCAGCGCTGTGGTTTTTTCCGCCGCTAACGCATGAGGATCGAGCGAAGCATTATTGAGATCAATGATGAACTGCGCCAACTGCCATGACGGCGCACCATTGAAACTCACCATTTTTTCTTCATCCATGGTGAGATCGTAGCGGCGCAGCACGTGCTGCCAGGCTTTTCGATGTGTCGGCTCAGTATCAAGAAGAGTGCCGTCCATATCGAAAATCAGGGCATCATATTGGTCGTACATTTTTGCTCCGTCCTGCACCACAAAATGAGACCTTACTTTAGCGTAATGCGCTCAGGTTGTCGCCAGGGGCGATTAACCGCAAATGCTTTGAATGCATTAGCTATTTTCCTTTTCAGAAAAAGGTCAGAGCGCGATACCAGGGATAAATGGCGGTAAAATCAACAATTTCAATCGGCCCGAGTAAAGAGGTCGCTTAGCGCAGCCTGCATCGGCCCCGGGGTAAAAGCGTCATTTTGCGGCGATTGAGACGGGGTAGACGCACTGGCAAAACTCGCGGCACACGACAGGAAGGGCTGCATAAAGGCGTAAAACGACATGGAACATGACAAGAGGGATGATTCAAAACGGAAGATGGTGCATCCAGGAGGATTCGAACCTCCGACCGCTCGGTTCGTAGCCGAGTACTCTATCCAGCTGAGCTATGGATGCATTGAGAGATTATTCGCGATGCTGTACCGCAACGAATCTAAGGGTATGACGAGAAGATGGTGCATCCAGGAGGATTCGAACCTCCGACCGCTCGGTTCGTAGCCGAGTACTCTATCCAGCTGAGCTATGGATGCATTGATGTTTTTTCTAACGATGATTTACTGCTGACAACCTGAGAACGTGACGAGAATGGTGCATCCAGGAGGATTCGAACCTCCGACCGCTCGGTTCGTAGCCGAGTACTCTATCCAGCTGAGCTATGGATGCATTGGATAATTCTTGTACAGCGCAGGGTGATTGCAACTCACCATGAAAGGGATAACCTTTTTTGTTTTTCCGAATGGTGCATCCAGGAGGATTCGAACCTCCGACCGCTCGGTTCGTAGCCGAGTACTCTATCCAGCTGAGCTATGGATGCATCGGAAAATGGCGGTGAGGCGGGGATTCGAACCCCGGATGCAGCTTTTGACCGCATACTCCCTTAGCAGGGGAGCGCCTTCAGCCTCTCGGCCACCTCACCTTACGCGTTCTTGCGAACCGTGCTTCTGAACGTTGTTTCTGCTCATCGGCACTGCGTGGCGCACATATTACTTTCCCGGACTTATAAGTCAAACAATTTCTCCCGACTTTTTTCCAATACGCGTTTGTTTGAACAAATGACGCTCAATCCGCATGATTTAGCGGCAAAAAGGTTGATTTATCAACAGCAAAACAGGCGCTACGCAAATAAACAACGAGGAAATAAAAGACGGGATTAACAGAGAAAATGCGTGCGAAGAGTCAAAACAGTAGCGCCTCGCCAGAGGGCGAGGCGCTGAATCCGTTTACAGCGGTTAGCTTAGAAGCTTGTCTGCTGCGTTTTCTCGGCCTGAATGCGCTGATAAATTTCTTCGCGGTGAACAGACACTTCTTTTGGCGCATTGACGCCTATACGGACTTGGTTACCTTTAACACCCAGCACCGTTACAGTCACCTCATCGCCAATCATGAGGGTTTCACCAACTCGACGAGTTAGAATAAGCATTCTTTGCTCCTTGAAAGATTAAAAGAGTCGGGCCTGTAGGGCTCCCGGCCATATCCATCATATAACGCTGAACAATGCCTATGACAAATACACCATTGTGTTTCGCCATGCCAATACATTCTGCTGATAGTTAGTTTAGCCGAAATACACTACATCAACCGGACTTTGTCGTTACCTGGTGTGCATTGCGTTAAAAAGCGCCAGTACCGGAGGTGCTGACGCCTGATCGCTACTTAGTTTTAATTCTTTACAACCGATGACTTACCCATGCTGATACGCCTGCCAGCGCCTGCGCGAGCGCGTGCGCATCGGTGCCGCCAGCCTGGGCCATATCAGGACGACCACCGCCCTTCCCGCCTACTTGAGCCGCTAATTCACCCACCAGTTCGCCCGCCTTAACGCGGTCGGTGAGATCCTTCGTTACGCCTGCAATCAACGACACTTTGCCATCCACGACGGTGGCCAGAACAATGATTGCCGATCCCAACTGATTTTTAAGATCGTCAACCATGGTACGCAGCATCTTCGGCTCAACGTTACGCAATTCGCTGACCAGTAACTTCGCGCCTTTGATGTCTACAGCACTGTTGCTCAGTGAAGCGCTCTCCTGTGCCGCCTGCTGATCGCGTAACTGCTGCACCTCTTTCTCAAGCGAGCGCACCGTATCGACCAGTCCGCGCACCTTTTCGTTGAGGTTACTGCTGTTGGCTTTAACCACCTGGGCAATCTCATGCAGCTGGTCGCTCTGGGCGTGCAATTGCGCCAGCGCGGCTTCACCGGTTAATGCTTCAATACGACGAATACCGGCCGCAGTGCCGGATTCTGATTGAATACGGAACAGGCCAATATCGCCGGTACGCGCGGCATGGGTACCGCCACAAAGTTCAACGGAAAACTCGCCCATGCTCACCACGCGCACGCGCTGGTCATATTTTTCACCGAACAGCGCCGTTGCGCCGCGCGCTTTGGCTTCTTCCAAATCCATCTCGTCGGTTTGGATGAGCAAATTGCGGCGAATCTGCGCATTGACGATATCTTCCACCGCACGAAGCTGCTGAGGCTTCACGGCTTCCGTATGTGAAAAGTCGAAGCGCAGATATTTATCGTTGTTCAATGAGCCTTTCTGTCCAACGTGATCGCCCAGCACCTCACGCAACGCCGAGTGCATCAGGTGCGTGGCGGAGTGGTTGAGAATAATGCGCGCGCGGCGTTCTTCATCAACCTGCGCGTGCAAGCGATCGCCCACACGCAATTCACCCTGCGCTAGCTTACCGATATGGCCAAAGGCTTTGCCATACTTTTGCGTATCCTGAACGTTAAATTCAGCATTCTTCCCTTTCAGCGTACCGGTATCGCCCACTTGACCACCGGATTCGCCGTAGAACGGCGTTTCGTCAAGAATCACAACCGCTTCCTGACCGGCGCTGATGTGTTCGACTTGCTGTCCTTCAACAAACAGCGCCTGAACGGTACCGTCCAGCTGCAGGTGGTCATAGCCTTTAAAACGCGTCACCGCGTCAATGCGGATAACGTTGTTGTAATCAGTGCCGAAGCCGCTGGCCTCGCGGGCGCGCTGACGCTGCTGCTCCATCGCCACTTCGAAGCCTGCTTCATCGATTTTCAGATTACGTTCACGGCAGACATCCGCTGTGAGATCGGCTGGGAAGCCAAACGTGTCATACAGGCGGAAGACAGTTTCGCCGTCCAGCGTATCGCCGCTGAGTTTGGCCAACTCGTCATCAAGCAGCGCCAAGCCGCGCTCCAGCGTTTTAGCAAACTGCTCTTCTTCGTTTTTCAGCGCGTTCTCCACGTGCTGCTGCTGACGCTTGAGGTCTTCCCCTGCCGCGCCCATAACGTCAATCAGTGGCGCCACCAGCTTATAGAAGAACGCCTCTTTCGCGCCCAGCATGTTTCCATGACGTACCGCACGACGAATAATACGGCGCAGAACGTAGCCGCGATTTTCGTTAGACGGGATCACGCCATCCGCAATCAGGAAGGCACACGAGCGAATATGATCGGCAATAACGCGCAGAGATTTGTTGTTGAGGTCAGTTGCGCCCGTAACGTCAGCCACCGCTTTGATCAGCTTGGCAAACAGATCGATTTCATAATTGGAATTAACGTGCTGTAACACCGCCGCAATGCGCTCAAGGCCCATGCCGGTGTCCACCGACGGCTTCGGCAGCGGCTGCATGGTGCCATCCGCCTGGCGATTGAACTGCATGAACACGATGTTCCAGATCTCGATATAGCGATCGCCATCCTCTTCTGGGCTGCCCGGCGGGCCTCCCCAGATATGATCGCCATGATCGTAGAAAATTTCAGTGCACGGGCCGCAGGGACCCGTGTCGCCCATTTGCCAGAAGTTATCGGAGGCGTAAGCGCTGCCTTTGTTGTCACCGATACGAATGATGCGCTCGCGCGGTACGCCAATTTCGTCGGCCCAGATGTCGAACGCTTCGTCATCGGTTTCGTATACGGTTACCCAAAGGCGCTCTTTGGGCAGTTTAAACCACTGCTCACCGGTCAGGAGCTCCCAGGCGTAAGCAATCGCTTCTTTTTTGAAGTAGTCGCCAAAGCTAAAATTGCCCAGCATTTCAAAGAAGGTGTGGTGACGCGCCGTGTAACCCACGTTTTCGAGATCGTTATGTTTACCGCCCGCGCGTACGCAACGCTGTGAAGTGGTAGCACGGGAGTAATCACGCTTATCCTGGCCAAGGAAAACGTCTTTAAACTGCACCATGCCGGCATTGGTGAACAGTAAGGTCGGGTCGTTATTCGGTACGAGGGAGCTGCTGGCTACAACCTGATGTCCCTTGCTATGAAAAAAGTCGAGAAACGCTTGACGGATCTCAGCAGTGCTCTTGCTCATAAAATTCCTGGAATCACGCTAACGAACGTTCCCTTTCGCAGGCCAACCGTATCCTCACGGCCCACCGCTGAGTAAGGAACAAAAAGTGGGAATAAGATAAATTTTCTTCCGTGCGAAGTAAAATCCCATCGCCTTTCAGTCATCAATATTTCTGAAAATGGCTTGGATATCCTCCATCATGAAGCCTTTCGACAGCAAAAATCGTTGTATTTTACTTTTCTCGGCCCACGTTTGCGGCAAGGGCTCGCCAAACTTTCGCTTCGCCAGTTCCGCTGCGCGCTGGCTCCAGTCCACATCGGTCTCGCTTATTGCTTGATGAATCGCGTCACGGTCGATGCCTTTCTGCTTTAGCTCCATCCGCACACGCTGCGGACCGTATCCTTTGCGCGCACGACTTTGAATAAAGCGTTCGGTAAAACGCTCATCGTTGAGCCAGCCGTTTTCCTGACACCAGTCGAGCACTTTTTCCAGTAATACGTCGGGTATCGGCTCGTTATCCTGTTGCTTTAGCCACGCTGCGCGTTGCGAAGATAACTGAAGCTTGCGCTTTAGCTCATCGCGACTGTGATCGCGCTGGGCCAATATACGCATCGCGCGGTCAAGCAAACGGGAAAAAGTGGGTGGCGAAGCCGGAGAAGATGATGTCATGGGACTTACCTTGTTCTGACGAATACGCAGGGTAAAGCAAGAGAAGGCGGAGGAAAAGCGGGTGTGGGGAATGCGAAAACGGGAGCATCGCTGCTCCCGTGGATAATTAGAACTCTTCGTTGGACTCGCTGGCTTCTTCAACTTTCTCAGCAGAAGGATCGTTGTCGCCGTTGGCGGTCGCACCGGTCAGCAGCATGTCACGCAGCTTAGTATCAAGCTCGTTGGCAATGGCCGGATTTTCTTTAAGGAAGTTGGTCGAGTTTGCTTTACCTTGACCAATCTTATCGCCGTTGTAGCTGTACCACGCACCGGCCTTCTCAACCAGTTTGTATTTCACGCCCAGATCAATCAGCTCACCAAAGGTATTGATACCTTCACCATACATAATCTGGAATTCAGCCTGCTTGAACGGCGCTGCAATTTTGTTCTTAACCACTTTAACACGCGTTTCGCTACCGACGACTTCGTCGCCCTCTTTGATGGCACCGATACGGCGAATGTCGAGACGAACGGAAGCATAAAACTTCAGTGCGTTACCCCCCGTCGTGGTCTCAGGGTTACCAAACATCACACCAATTTTCATACGGATCTGGTTGATGAAAATCAGCAGCGTGTTGGATTGCTTGAGATTACCGGCCAGCTTACGCATGGCCTGGCTCATCATACGTGCCGCCAGCCCCATGTGTGAATCGCCAATTTCACCTTCGATTTCGGCTTTTGGCGTCAGGGCGGCAACGGAGTCGACGATGATCACATCAACAGCACCAGAACGCGCTAAGGCATCACAAATCTCAAGCGCTTGCTCACCCGTGTCCGGCTGAGAGCAAAGAAGATTATCGATATCTACGCCCAGCTTTTTCGCATAAACCGGATCCAACGCATGCTCGGCATCGATAAAGGCACAGGTTTTGCCTTTGCGCTGCGCAGCCGCAATAACCTGCAGCGTCAACGTCGTTTTACCGGAAGATTCAGGGCCGTAAATCTCAACGATACGGCCCATCGGCAGGCCACCGGCACCCAGCGCGATATCCAGCGACAGGGAACCTGTTGAGATAGTTTCTACATCCATCGAACGGTCTTCACCCAAACGCATGATGGAGCCTTTGCCAAATTGCTTCTCAATTTGGCCCAGTGCGGCAGCTAAAGCTTTCTGTTTGTTCTCGTCAATCGCCATTTCTACTCCTAATCATGCTGGGTAAACCGACATCGAAATATGCCAGCTCGTTCTGTTGCGGATAATTATACTGTATGACCATACAGTATCAAGTTTAATTTATCAGAAATTCATCAAGCAGCGTTTGGAGTGCAAACGCCACGGACTGACGACGTACCGCCTCGCGATCGCCCGTAAAAACGCGCCGCTGGGTTAGCATTTCTCCGTCAGGACCTGCAATGGCAAACCAGACTGTGCCCACCGGCTTCTCTGCGGTTCCGCCCTCTGGCCCCGCAATGCCGCTTACCGCAATACCGTACTCTGCCGCCGCCGTTCGACAGGCGCCGGCGGCCATTTCGCGCACGGTTTCTTCACTTACCGCACCATGGCGCGCCAGCGTGTCCGCCTGCACGCCCACCATTTGCTGTTTGGCCTGGTTGCTGTAGGTCACGAAGCCTTGTGCAAACCAGGCGGAACTGCCGTTGATGTCCGTAAAAACTTTGGCTATCCAGCCGCCGGTGCAAGATTCAGCTGCCGTTACGGTAGCCCGACGCTGTACTAACTGTTCGCCAACGCGGCGGCTCAACTGCTGGAGCTTCATGTCGTCCATGGCTTTCTCCAAGTGGTGGCATTTAAGGTAAGCAATAGATAGTGGGGACACGCAGGCTTTTCAAGCGCAACGACCGCTTTTGCGACCACCGTGCCACATTATTTGGGCTGTTTTACCGCAATCATAAACAGACGCGGGAAGGCCAATAATGCTTGTCCATTCGCACGCGGCGGGTATGCGGGCAACAAAGCCTGATGATAGTCGTGCAAAAACGCCGTCTGCTCAGTGTCATTCAGCGCAGCAAGATAAGGGCGTAATCCCGTTGCCTTCAGCCAGGTGATGATCGCCTGTGCATCCGCCATGGGATGGTAATAAGTGGTACGCCAGATATCCACATCGCACCCCGCCTGGCTAAGAAGATCAACGTACTGCTCCGCCGTTAGCAAGTGCTTGCGCTCCGCACTCTGCGGCGCGATTCGGTCGCGCCAACGCTCGCTGGCCGCCACCTCGCGCATCAGCCGATGCGAGGCTTCCTGCAAGTTGTCAGGCATCTGCACCGCCAGCACGCCATCGCGATCGAGCTGCTCAACCAGATGGGGCAGCAGCGTCTCGTGATCCGGTATCCACTGCAGAGACGCATTGGCATAAATAACCTTTTGCGGCTGTTGTGCCTGCCACTCCCGGATATCTGCCAGCTGGAATGTACAGTCAGGTAATCGCGCGCGCGCCTGGGCAAGCATGTTCGCTGAGCTATCGATGCCGATGACATGCGCAGCAGGCCATTTTTCCGTGAGCAACTCGGTACTGTTACCCGGTCCGCAGCCTAAATCAGTCACGCGAAGTGCGTGAGGGAGGGGAATGCGATCCAGCAGCTCTCGGGCAGGGCGCGTACGTTCCGCTTCAAATTGACGATAAAGAGTGGGGTTCCAGTCTTGCATGCGCATGCTCCTGTGTGAGGGAAGCATCTTACATTACGCCGATTTCTGAACTGTGCCGAAAAGAAAAGCGCGAGAAGACACTTTTTGCGACAGGACGCTTTACTGAAAGAAAGGGCATAGGACGGCGCAACGCCGTCCAGATATTAGCTCTTTTTAACGAACGCGGATTTGAGTTTCATCGGGCCAAAGCCGTCAATTTTACAGTCAATATCGTGGTCGCCCTCGACTAATCGAATACCTTTTACTTTGGTGCCGATTTTCAAGGTGGAGGAGCTGCCTTTGACTTTCAGATCTTTGACCACGGTCACATCATCCCCGTCTGCCAACAGATTGCCGTTAGCATCACGCACCACCAGCCCCTCCTCCACAGTATCTGAAGCCGCAGACCAAATATGGCCGCATGAGGGACAGTTAAGGTTTTCACCGTCTTGCCAGGTGTAATCCGCCTGGCAAACCGGACAGGCTGGTAATGGGGTCATAAATCATCCTTAGAAATCGTGTAAAGCCGTAACGGCACCGCAAAAGGGCGCCATCTTATACCCTCACACTTTATAAGGACAGCGCTAAAGCAGATTGCCCTGCCGCGCTTTCGCGACGGCTTCACCCAGCTGCCATACAGCCATGGCATAGTGCGTACTGTGGTTGTAACGGGTGATGACATAGAAGTTAGGTAAGCCATACCAGTATTGATAGCTGGTGCCTAAATCGAGACGCAGCAAGCTGGCCTGATCGTTACCGTCTAACGGACCTTGCGGCGTTAACCCGTTTGCCATCAAGGTTGCCACCGGATAGCGCGTTTTGAAGCCGTTTTCCAGCGCAGGTGCCTGTCCACTTGCAGGCACGGCTACCGTTTCTCCGGCGCGCCAGCCGTGCGCTTTGAAGTAGTGAGCTACGCTGCCAATTGCATCAACGGGATCCCACAAATTGATGTGTCCATCGCCGTTGAAGTCCACCGCAAATTCTTTGTACGACGAAGGCATAAACTGACCGTATCCCATTGCACCGGCAAACGACCCGCGCAGATCGAGCGGATCATCCTGCTCGGTACGCGCCATAAGCAGGAAGGTTTCCAGTTCGCTGCTGAAGTAATCTGCACGACGTGGATAGCTGAAAGAGAGCGTCGCCAGCGCGTCCAGGAGCCGCGTTTTTCCCATCACTCGGCCCCAGCGCGTTTCAACGCCAATGATGCCGACGATGATTTCTGGCGGCACGCCATAAACCTGCTGCGCACGCTGCAGCGCATCCTGGTATTGATTCCAGAACGCTACGCCATTTTGCACATTATCCGGGGTAATAAATTTGTTTCGATAGCGGATCCAGGCACCGTTTGGCCCCGCGGGCGGGGTATAGCTTGGGGCCTGCTGATCCATCAAACGCAACACGTAATCAAGACGCTTCGCCTGGCCAATCACTGCATGTAACTGGTCGCGGTTGAAACCATGCTTAGCAACCATTTGATCGATAAAACGCTCAGCGGCAGGATTACCGGCAAAATCGCCAAACATCGGCTGGATTGCGTGAGAAGGCTCAAGCAAGAATCCCCCCTTTGGTGCAGGCACAACCGCGGCGGTTTGCGGATGGGAAGCGGGCTTACTGCTGCAGGCGGCAAGCAGAACAATGAGCGGAAGCAGTGCTGTCTTAAAGCGCATTCGTTATCCCTGGAAACGCGGAAGAAAAAGAGAGTGAATGATGATAGTCACTCACTCACGGGATAAACAGAGTAAAACGCAAAAATCCCCCCTATCGCCGTGCAGCCTGCCGGAATAACGGTTCCCCTTTCCCATGCGCCGCACGGGGAATCAAACGCATATTGATTGGGAGTTTGAGACCGTTCTTAAAGGGACGAGTAGCGCATGAAAGGATAATAGACTCAACGAGTTAAATAGCATGTCTATGCTAATCAATTAAACAGACCACTAAGGATATTTCAGCATGAAAATCTCTTTCCTTAAGCAAGGCGCCAAGCGAAAAGCTGAAGATCACAAGATAAATTTTAACATTAAAAAAATGCCGCTGATTTAAGTTGTCTGAATAAAGTGTCGACATAGTTCGAATGAGCCCTACCGCCTTATTGATTAATCATTTGATTAACGAGCAACCACCAGGGAGGATAACCGGTGCCAAGCACGGAAAAATGCGCGACATTAATGGCGTTAAAAAAGATTGACTACGAGCAGATATTCACCCTTGATTGTCAATTAAATACGCTATTCTTTCCAACGCTTTCATTACGTATTGCTCTCAATGAGACCCAAAAGCGGTTATTACTGTGCCTGCTTAATGGCATCAATATTAAACGTGAAATTATCGCGCTGGTTTGGCAGGAGAATCATCAGCGAATTAACGATAATAATTACCATCAGCTGGTGTTTCAAATGCGGGCGCTCTTTCAACGTAATGGATTGCCTGGCGAGCTGATTATCACTATTCCCAATTACGGTCTTAAACTCAATGAGCAACTGCTTCACTCTCTGGTTGAATGTTCGGCAGAAAACGAGGCGTATGACGACGAAAAGGCATCCTCGACAAAACAGGGCGCATTACTCCCTCGCTTGTTAGCCTTTGCCCGCTCGATCTTTTAGCGTTACATCCTTCACCGGTTAACGTAACGATCATGTTCAAGCAGCGGATTGAGAAACATAAAATAGGCTTAACGTACTGCGCAGCGGCAGGCGCTGTGGGCGCATTGCTGCTCTTTTGGACCGTGGCCGTGGTCTCTCAAGAACGGTTATCCGCCCACGAGCAGGCATTGCTGCCTGCCCCTCTTGCCGCCCGCAAATCGGTCGACAAGGTGCTGATCCCTTTATTCCAGGAAAACGGTCGTCGTTCGCCTTTTAATTTAGCCGACATGTCGCCTGACGATATTCGATTAAAAGCCGCGCCAGTAACGCGTCTACCCGTAACGGCGACCGGCATTGTATACAGTTCAAAAGCCGATCGTTCTTTAGCGATCCTGTTATCAGGCGGCACACAGCACACGCTCAAAACCGGCGAAAAACTCCCCGGCACTGAAGCGCTTATCGCCCATATTTATCCTGAGCACATCATTATTCAGCACAAGGATAACTATGAATCGCTTCATTTAACATTTTGATAGCAGGTCAATAAGAACAATGCTTTTTTATCAGAAAATATGCGATTATATCGCTTACCCACTCGCCGGGGCGTTATGTATTTTTTTCCTGTTATTTAGCGCCTCGCTGCGTGCTGAAGACTTTGAAGCCAATTTTAAAAACACCGACATCGGCGAGTTTATTAATACCGTAAGCCGTAACCTGAATAAAACGATTATTCTCGACCCCACGGTTAAAGGTAACGTCAGCGTGCGCAGTGATAAACACCTCTCTGCCGACCAATATTATCAATTCTTTTTGAGCGTGCTGGAGGTCTATGGGTTCGCGGTGATTCCCATGGACAACAATTTGTTGAAGGTTATTCCCGCGAAAAATGCGAAAAGCAGTCCGCTTCCTTTGGTCAGCGCATCAGGTGCGCGGGCAGGTGACGAGCTTGTCTCGCGGGTGGTGCCACTGCGGCATGTCACTGCCAAAGATCTTGCGCCGCTGCTGCGCCAACTCAACGATGTCGCGGCCGGCAGCGTTGTTCATTACGATCCCACCAACGTGATTTTAATGACGGGCCGCGCGGCGGTCATCGATCACCTCGCGGCCATCATTGAAAGCGTGGACCAGGCACCCGATGATGCGGTGGAGCGTCTCGTGCTGGAAAATGCGTCGGCATCACAGGTGGCCGAGCTGCTCAATAATCTGGCAGACGATCGTCCAGGCGCACGGGCTCCCGCCAAAGCCGTGGCGGACAGTCGCACCAATACGCTGCTGATTAGCGGACAACGTGCCTCCCGTGATGCCCTCAGCCGTGCTGCGCGGGCGTTAGACGGTAAAAACGGTCAGCGCAGCAGCGCCAGGGTCATTTACCTCCAGCACGCCAAAGCAGAAAATTTGCTTGAAGTGCTTACCGGCATCAATACCCAGCCAGGTAATCAGACTGCGGCCCCACTGACTCAGACCGCCATCACCATGCTAAAAGAGGTGGTGGTGAAGGCGGACAAGCATACTAACGCCCTGGTCATTACTGCACCGCCCGATGTGCTGCGCGAAATGGAAAGCATTATCCACCAGTTGGATATCGATCGCGCTCAGGTTCTGGTTGAAGCGATTATTGTCGAGATTCAGGATGCTGAGGCTCAGGCACTCGGTGTTCAATGGTTTAATACCCAAAGCGGTGGAACCTTCTTTCCAGGCACAGGTTCATCCGTGATTGGCTTAACCACGGGCACGCTGGGCCAAGCGCTGGCGAAAACACATGGCCTGGCGGCAGGCTTCTATCGGGGCAACTGGGCAGGTTTATTCACCGCGTTACAAACCCACAGCCGCAACAATATTCTCGCTACCCCAAGCATTGTCACGCTGGATAACGTCGAAGCGGAATTCAACGTGGGGCAAGACGTCCCCGTGCTCACCGGTTCACAAAGCGCCAGCGGTAACAGCATCCTGCAAAGTGTCTCCCGCCGTACCGTTGGCATTAAGCTCAAGGTTAAACCGCAGATTAACACCGGCGACGCCGTATTAATGGAGATTGAGCAGGAAGTTTCCAGCGTTTTGGAAGAGAGCAACAATAATACGCTGGGCCCCACGTTCAATACCCGCACGGTGCGCAATTCTGTCAGAGTTGGCAGCGGAGAGACCGTGGTGGTCGGCGGTTTACTGGATAACAGCGGCTCGTCAGGCAGGAACAGCGTACCGCTGTTGGGTAAAATTCCGCTGATTGGCGCGCTATTTCGTGCCAGCACGGAGAAAGACAGCAAACGGAATTTGATGCTGTTTATCCGCCCCACCATTATCCGCTCTGCGCGCGACTTTAGCGCCACTACGCGGCTGCAGCACAGCAAGCTTTCGGCAGACGTCGCTCAAACAGTGCCACTGCGTCGCGCACAGGATGGGGAGATGCGTACAGCGGTTGAAGGCATGTCGGACGTGCTTTTCTCCCGCCAAAGCACGCACCGCGCTGTGCAGGAGACCACGCGCCTGATCGACGACTTTTATCAGGACCGCGCGCGATGAACGATCGTCGGTTTCCCTGGCCGTGGGTGGAACAACACGGTGTGGTATTGCTTAGCGACGCCAGCGGCATGCGCCTCTGTTATCGCGCAGATGCCGCGCTATTTGCCCTTGCGGAGGCGCGCCGCGTGGCGCCAGATGCCACGCTCATTCCGCTCTCACCGGCAGCGTTCCAGCGCGAGGCCGCTGCGCACTATCAACAACATGGCGCCTCGCAGCAAATGGTGGAAGCATGGGAACACGCGCTCGATCTCTCAGCGCTGGTCGATGCGCTACCCGATGACAATGATTTACTGGACAGCGACGACGGTGCGCCAGTGATCAAAGTTATCAATGCCATTCTCAGCGAGGCAGTGCGCGAAGGGGCCTCGGATGTTCATTTAGAACCCTTTGAAAAACACCTTAGCGTCCGCTTTCGTATTGACGGCATGCTGCGGCAGATTTTATCACCGCCGCCACAGCTAAGCCGGTTTCTGATCTCACGCATTAAAATCATGGCACAGCTCGATATCGCCGAGCGTCGCTTGCCGCAGGATGGACGTATCACGCTGCGCGTTGGGGGCCGAAGCGTAGACGTGAGGGTCTCTACCCTTCCCGCTCGTCACGGCGAACGCGTCGTGCTACGTATTCTGGATAAAAACGGCATGCCTCTTCATCTGGAGAAGACCGGCATGCACGCATCTCTTCAGCAGCTATTGCGCCAGCAGCTCGCTCTGCCGCACGGCATTATTCTGGTCACAGGGCCAACGGGCTCAGGCAAAAGCACCACGTTATACGCTGCGCTGCGGGAGATCGGCTCGCCCGGTAAAAATATCCTCACCATTGAAGATCCCGTGGAGTATGAGTTAGAGGGGGTGGGTCAGACCCAAGTAAATGCCAAAGTCGAGATGACATTTGCCCGCGGGTTACGCGCGATTTTACGTCAGGATCCCGATGTCGTGATGATCGGTGAAATACGCGATACCGAAACGGCGCGCATCGCCGTTCAGGCCGCACTGACAGGACACCTGGTGCTCTCCACGCTGCATACGAACAGTGCACTTGGCGCAATTGAGCGTCTGCGCGATATGGGCACCGAGCCCTATTTGCTGGCGAACGCGCTGCGTGCGGTGCTCGCACAGCGGCTGGTGCGTAAACTCTGCCTTTCCTGTCGCCAGCCCGTACAACAACCTCGACATTTACTGCCCTTCGCCCTCTCGGAGACGCTGCCGGAAACGATCCCGCTCTACCGTGCCAACGGGTGCGAAGCCTGTCATCACACCGGTTATCGCGGACGTGCAGGTATTCATGAGCTGGTGGTGATTGATGAGGCGCTGCGCGTCGGCATCAGCGCTGGAGAAAGTGAGCACACACTGCAGCAGCGCGCACGAGATCGCGTGCCGCTGCTGCAAAACGGGTGGCAAGCCGTATTAGCAGGCACCACCAGCCTGGAAGAGCTACTGCGCGTTACGCGGGAGGGTGCGTAATGCGGTTTCGTTACCGGGCGCTGGATGCGCAGGGGCAGCGGCGCGTTGGCACGCTGGAGAGCGAATCTGCGCGCCATGTGCGGCAATGGCTACGTGAACAGCAGCTGCAACCACTCAGCATCACTGAGTCAAAAACACTTGTCCGCCAGCGCCCCGCGTTTAACCCGCGCGAGCGCGCCGCGTTTATGCAGCAGTTGGCCACCCTGATACGCGCTCGCTTACCGCTGGATCAAACCCTTCAGGCGCTGGCCCAGCAACACCATAAACCCGCACAGCGCGCCATGCTGCTGGATATGCATCGCCGCGTTTGCGAAGGCTGCTCGCTGGCCGAGGCCATGACCGAGCACCGTCAAACCTTTCCTGCGCTTTACGCCACGATGATCGCAGCCGGCGAATCCACGGGTCAGATGGGTCATGTCCTCAGCCAATTAGCGGAGTACAGCGAAAAAACCCAGGAGATGCGGAGCCGTATTCTTCAGGCGCTGATTTATCCGGCGCTGTTGCTGGTGGTGGCCTGCGGCGTGGTGGTGATATTGCTCACAGCGGTCGTGCCCGATGTGGTTGCGCAGTTTACCCACATGCAGCATGCGCTGCCGTGGACAACGCGCGTGCTCATGCTGTTGAGTGACACGCTGCGAGCCAGCACGCCGCTATTGGCTGCGATCTTCATGGTGACCGCTGTCGCGCTGCTGCTGGCACAGCGACACGCCGCATGGCGGCACCGCTGGCATCGCTGGCAATTGCGTATCCCCATCTGGGGTCGCCTGCTGCTGGCGACCAGCATGGCGCGCTATGTTCGCACGCTTAGCATCATGACCCAGAGCGCGGTGCCATTGCTGGAAGGAATGCGCCTCAGCGCCACCGTGACACAGAATCACCACATGCAAATGCAGCTTTATCACGCCGCGGAACGCGTGCGCGAAGGCACGTCGCTCACGCAGGCGCTTGAACACACCGGACTGCTCCCCACCATGATGCATCACATGCTGGCAAGCGGCGAAAGCAGCGGCGAATTGGACATCATGCTTAGACGCGCCGCTGATATCCAGGAGCAGACAATGTACAGCCAGATGCGCGTGGCCATCGGCCTTTTTGAGCCGCTGATGACGGTGTCCATGGCGTGCGTAGTGCTGTTCATTATCCTCGCCATTTTGCAACCGATATTGCAACTCAACTCATTGTTATAAAGGAGAAGAATATGGAATTGTGTCAACCAGCATTGCATCGTCAGCGCGGATTTACCCTGCTGGAAATTATGGTTGTCGTGGTGATCTTGGGCGTATTGGCCAGCATGGTTATTCCCAATTTAATGGGGAATAAAGATCGAGCAGATCGGCAAAAAGCCGTCAGCGATTTGGTCACGCTGGAAAATGCGCTGGAGATGTACAAACTCGATAATGGTCGCTATCCCACGCTGGAGCAGGGACTCAATGCGCTGACCACCAAATCTGACCTTGCCCCGGTGCCCCGCAACTATCGCGAGGGGGGTTATTTGCGCCGCTTGCCGCGCGACCCGTGGGACAACGACTACCAGCTGAGCTTCAGCGCCGGACATGGCGCGATCTCGGTGCTTTCGCTGGGTCCGGATGGCCTGCTTGATACGGATGATGACGTCGTAAGCTGGCAGCTCGACAGCCGTGATGATGCCCGCTAAACCGCACGGTTTTACGCTAATGGAAATGATGGTGACGGTGCTCATACTCGGCACAATCGCCCGGCTGGCCGTGATGGCGCTGCCCCCCCGCTCGCCTGGCGATCCTTTTGCTGCCGTGGTGCACAGCGCGCGCTGGGCCAGCCGTCTTGCGCAAACGGAGGGTGTCCCCTATCGCCTGCATATTTTTGCTCAGCGCTGGTATCTCACCCGCCTGGTCGCTGGCAATCAGGGCGAACCCGGTTCGCTGCCGAATACCGTCTGGCAGAAAGTGTCGTTTCGCGGCGCGGAAGGACGTCTAACGCACGGCGCTTTTTTTGATGCGTCGCCCACCGCCTTGCAACGCACACCGGCACTTATCACTTTCTCACCGGAAGGTGAAACCGATGACGTCACGTTAGCCTTCCAGCCCCCCCATGGCGATCCTTTATCGCTGCCGATTACCGCTGCCCTCATTACCCATCAGGGAACGCCATGAAACAGTCAGGCATGACGCTACTGGAAGTCATGGTCGCCATGGCCATGCTGGCTATTGCCGGCGTGGCTATGCTCAGCAGTAGCCAGCAACAGCTTCGCTTTCAAGGTGAACTCACGCGGAAGCAGCTGGCGATCTGGGTCGCTGAGAATCAGCTGGCGCTGACACGCTTAGCATCGCCGCGCGCAGCGCAGAATCAGCAGGGTGAAGCGTGGATGGCAGACCAGCGTTGGTACTGGCGGCAGCAGGTGCGTCCTACCGATCGGGCTGGCGTGTACGGCATTGAAGTTTCGGTTGCCGAGGATGCACGCTTCAATACCGTACTGGCGCAGCTTCATGGCTGGCAGCAAGTGCCATGAAGCTGGCGAAACAGCGCGGCTTTACGCTGCTGGAAATGATGTTGGCCTTAACACTTTTTTCACTGGTGGCGCTTGCGGGTTATCAACTGCTGCAAACGCACCTGCGCAGTCAGGCTCAGCTGGTGGAGGATGTGGCGCGCATGAGCTTCCTAACCCGGCTTTTTTCGCTGCTGGAGCGCGATCTGCAACACGCCCTCATTCCAGCCAATGGCGGGATCGCCTTGGCAGAGCCGTCGTTTGTCGCAGGCATAGGCAATGATTTACTGGCGCTGGTACGCCGTAGTAGCGTGAATTCAAACGCCGCGCTTCAACGCGTTCGCTGGCGATTATCCAACACCACACTGAGCCGTTACAGCGGCGATCCCTTGCAACCGACTGCCCACTTCAACGACGTGACTGCCGTGAACCTGCGCTTCTATTCAGCGGGGCGCTGGCAGGCGCGCTGGCAGGCGGGCTTCGCACTCCCTGAGGCCATTGAGGTCACCGTCACGCTGCGCAACTCAGGAGCGCTACAGCGTATTGTCTTGCTCGGCGCGGGGGGCAAATGAACACACACCGGGGCATGGCACTGATTACCGTGATGGGGATTCTGACGCTGATGGCGACAGTGACGCTGAACATGCTGCGTGACAGCACGGCGGCGCGCCAGCTTGCACAGGGACAACGCTTTAAACACCAGGCAAAGTGGACGCTGGACGGCGCGGAACACATTATTCTCAACAGCACCACGTCCCCTCGTCCAGGCAATGAACAGTCTCTACGGCTGGAAGAGCACGAGGTGCGCTATCGCTGGCATGACAGGAATACCTGCTTTAATCTCAACGCACTGGTCGTGCCCGCCGCAGACAGCAGTGCATCTGCGCCCGGTCTGACAGCAGCCCAGCGCGTGTTTGCCGCGCTGCTGCAAAACTATGGTATGAACAGCGCGCAAAGCGCACTGCTGACGCAGGCCATCAGCGCGCGCCTGTTTGCACAATCCGCCACTCGCCCCTTGCCGGTGCTGGACACCCCCTCGCAACTGCGCCATTTCGGGCTGATTCCCAGCGCGCTTTGGCCGCTGCTGGCGCAGCAGCTGTGCGTGCTGCCAAGTACGACGCTCTCTCTCAATCTTAATGCTCTGACGACAGCCACTGCACCGCTCTTTCGGGCGCTGCTGCTGGGGCTGCTCGACGATGCAGAAGTCGCACGCATTATCGCGCAGCGTCCGGCGCAAGGCTGGCATTCACGGGAGGCATTTTTGCAAGCATTACCGCGCCCACTGCCCGCATTAAGCTCTCATCTACAAAGCGTCACACGTTTCGACAGCCGCGAGTGGGAGTTGGAATTGTGGATGCGATCGGCCAGCGCATTTGCCGTACAGCGCACACGTCTTATTCAGCGCGATCGCGCGTTCGAGATTCGCTACCGACTGTATGGCTTAACCGGAGAGTAGATCATGAATCTCAAAACAAAAAACAGACACTGGCGGGTGATTTATTTTCCGTCCAGCGGTGCGTCAGAGGTGCGCTGGTACGATCAACAAACAGGCTTATTCGGCGACGGATTTGACAGCCTACCGCCGCCCCACGGCGCGAATACGCTGCTATTGCTGCCGGGAGAAGCGCTAAGTATCACCTCTGTAACGCTAAAAGCGGCCAACGCGCAGCGTATTCAGTGGCAACTGGAACCCCGCATGCTGACGCCGCCAGAGCAGCTGCACACGGTTATATTAGCCTCTTCCGGTAATACCCATCTGGTGGCCAGCATTGACGCCGCACAGCTCCGGACGCGCCTTGAGCAGCTACGCGAAAAAGGCTATGAACCCACGCGGGCGCTCTCTGACACACTTGCGTTAGCGGTCGGAACGGCCATGAAGGTCAGCGGTCGGTGGATTATCCATACGGCAGCAGGCGAGCGTTGGGCGCTACCGGAAGCCTGCATCGCGCCATACCGGGATACCGGGTCAGATTTACACGCTCTGCGCTGGCAAGAGAACGAAGACTTCGTGGCGCTGGCTGAGGCGGCCATTTCCACCCCCTATAATCTACTGCGCGGCGCGTTTGCACCGCCGCGCCGCGCCGTAATTGCGCAAAAGATCGCCCTGAGCGCCTCGCTGACGCTGCTGCTTTCAATACTGCTCTTTCCGCTCTGGCAAGGCTGGCAATACACGCGCGACATCGCTCATCTGCAACACCTTTGGCTCAGTCGCTACCAGCGCTATTTCCCCGGTGAAATACCGGACAAACCGCGCTGGCAATTTCAGCAGACCGTGCAAACGCACCAGCGGAATCAGGCCACACACTCCCTGCCCACGGTGCTGCAGGATATCAGTCCAGTGCTGGCTGCGTTGACGGATAATCCGGTTCGGGCGCTGCGCTGGAACAGTGCGGAAAAACGTCTCAGGTTGACATTCAGCCAACCGGTTCGCGCGGATCTGCCGCAGCAGCCTCCGCCGGACCTCACGATGAACATCACGGGTCACGACATCACGATAGGTCGGTCACAATGAAACGTTTGGCACGCTGGTGGCAAAAACAGGATAAAAAACAGCACCACCGCCTACGGGTAGGCGCGGCGATCCTAAGCCTGTTACTGCTCACCCGCCTTTATCAGTGCGGCGCTCTCTGGCGAGATAACGCCTGGCAGACGCTGTTGAGTGAACAGCGCGCGCTTCAGCAGCTCCCCCAACTTGAACAGGCGCTCTCGCAGTTTAAAAGCGCACCGCAAGCAACCGCCGATGGGTGCTTTTCCCCCCAAAGCTGCGCGGAGGTGCACCGTTTAGCCATCAAGCTGAAAGAAGAGAATGGCGTTACGGTGTTGGTTGAGCCTGCCCGCATTTCATTCAACGACTGGGTAGTTTGGCTGCAAGAACTTGAACGTCGCTTCCAACTGTATGCCACCCAGGTGGAGATCACCCAGCATTCTTCCTACATCCTGTTAGAGCAAATGGAGTTGCGCTATGCAAAATGAGATGGCGGCCTGGCTATGGTTCACGGCAGCGGGCCTGTGCGTCGGGAGCTTTTTGAATGTGGTGATTTATCGCCTTCCTAAAATGATTCTGGCGCCTGAGCCGGGTTATTCCCTCCTGCTGCCGCGCTCACACTGCCCACATTGTCAGCAGGGCGTGCGGTTAAGCGATCTTATCCCGGTGGTGAGCTGGTTAATCTTGCGCGGTCGGTGTCGCACCTGCGGGCATGCCGTTTCGGCGGCGTATCCCCTCATTGAGGCCGCCACGGCGGCGATCACCCTGCTGCTGGCCTGGGCACTGCCGTGGAATAGCCTGCTGTTGGCAGCCCTGCTTTTTAGCTGGATGCTCCTGGCGCTGACGCTGATCGACGTGCATCATCAGCTGCTGCCCGATGCGCTCACGTTAAGTCTATTGTGGCTTGGTCTGGCGCTGCAGACCGGCGGAATCTTGCCCGCCATCACGCTGGGTGACGCGGTTGCAGGTGCCATTATCGGCTATCTAAGCTTTTGGATACTCTCTACGGCGTATCGCGTGATTCGACACAAAGAGGCACTGGGCGGGGGCGATGCCAAATTGCTGGCCGCGTTGGGGGCTTGGCTGGGCTGGCAAGCACTGCCCATGGTGGTGATGATTGCCTCATCAGCGGGCCTGGCGACCGCCCTCATCGCGCGCCTGGTTTGGCAGCGTCCTTTACACCTTGCGCTGCCGTTTGGTCCTTATTTGGCGCTGGCTGGCATCACTCTTTTTCTAAATAATGCCGTCAACGGTTAATGCCTTGCAAAAAAGGGGCGCTGGCACGGTTGAGTGCCCCACATTTATTTACGGGTGTCATTTCATCGTCGCGGATTGCCAGGTAGCGTGCCCGGATGTCCTGCGGAAGCTTTTGCTGATTGATATTTTTCATCATCCAGCCTTTTTTCTCAGCCTGCGCCAGCGCGTGCGCGATGACCCTGGGTTCAGCAGGAATATCTAATCGATGGCAGTGGTCGCGCAGCCAGTTTGCCGAGGCAATCAGTGCGGCCAGCTGTTGACGCTGCGTGTGGCTATCAGGGACGTTCTGGCGAGCACTTTCACAACCGCTTAATATTAAGGAACTCATGAACAGCATTGATTTTAATTTACGGCACAACGGCATTTTTCTCTCCTGATAAATATTACAGACATCGCATTACAATCGCGCTAATGCGAGATGACTTTATTATTGAATGCGTCATTGATTACCATCCACTTAAAACCAACACAACCCAATTCTCATTAAAAATAAAATTAATGACTTTAATAAAGATTAAGTCATTCCCTGCTTTTTCATTACTTACTCTCAATACGCGAAGTATTAAACGCATCACTATGTCGCAATAATGGAAGAGAAAGAGAGGAATGATGAAGCTCAAAAAAATGGTATTGGCAATATCGGCGCTGACGTTCAGCGGGGGTGTCATGGCGCACGGCTATATTAGTGAACCCGCCTCGCGTGACGAAATGTGCCGCAATCCATCCACACCTAACGTGAACTGCGGTCAGGCGCAATATGAACCGCAAAGTACCGGAGAAGGCCCGGATGGTTTTCCTGCTGCGGGTCCAAAGGACGGTGAACTGGCCAGCGGCAGCGGCGCGACAAACTGGATTGGCGAAGCGTTAAACCAGCAGAGCAGTGACCGCTGGGTTAAACACAAGGTGGCACCGGGTCCGCTGGATATTACCTGGCACTTTGAGGCAGCGCATCCGATTGCCGACTACCGCTACTACATCACGAAGCAGGACTGGAATCCCAACCACCCTCTGACGCGCGATGCGTTCGAATTGACGCCATTCTGCGTGATCCCCGGCGGCCCGGCGGAAACCAGTGGCGAGGCCACCCATACCTGTAACCTGCCGGAACGCCGTGGCTATCAGATCATTTATGGCGCATGGGATGTGTCAGATACCGCCGCCACGTTTTATAAAGTGATCGACGTAGAGTTTGATGATGTCGCCTCCGAGTGGAAACGCACCGTAGGGACAATTCAACCTTCACGTAACCTCAGCGCAGGTGACAGCGTAAAAGCACGCCTGTTCGATGCTAAAGGTGAACGACCAGACCTCAGCGTAAGCGTCGCGATCGACAGTGAGCAAGCAGGTCAAGCTAATGCCTGGGCACTGGCGCTGGCGCAGAAAATCAATGCCACTTACGATCACGTGCGTGCTGGCGTGAAGAACAGCGAAGGTGAAGTGGTTCCGGCAGCAGGCACCAACACGCTCTATGCGCGTGCAGATAGCCCCATTGTGCGTATTGAAATCGAAGTGAATGCGCAGAGCGATAGCCACCCAGGCATTACCCTGACCGAGACGCCGGCGCAATATACGCTGACTGAAGGCAAAAATGCGCTGCCTATCAAGGTTAAAGCCGTGGGTAAAATGATTATCAACGCCCGACTGTACAATGATAAGCAAGAAAACGTGGGCTTTGGTACCGCCTTGCTGGAAGATAACGAGCAAACCGTCGTGGTGGATCTGTGGAAAGCACTCCCCGGTAAACACACCTTTGTGGTAGAAGGGCGTGCGCCAACGGGTATCAATTATCAACAGTCGTTTGATACGACACTGGTGCAAGAGGGCGCGGGTAACGCGGAGTACACTTATCCGGAAAACATTGAAAAATATGCGGCTGGCACCCGCGTGCTACAGCCCAAAACCAAACAGATTTTCGAATGTAAGCCGTTCCCATACGCTGGCTGGTGCAAAATCTACAGTGCCACCGCGAATCAATTTGAGCCCGGCATCGGCTCAAATTGGCAGGATGCCTGGATCTTGGTAGAGGGTACGCACGCGCAATAAATTATTCGGAGGCGGCTGGTGTGCCGCCTCTTGAACTTCCCCACTCGTCTCACACCGATACCGCATTGCCCCACGCTTTACCTGCACGTTTCCCCGCACGAATAAGCTTCCGCACTGGTTTTCCTCCCCAGCAGACTCCGTTATCATGCCCTGTCGTCATGACAGCAACGCCGTTGTTAAGCCGTACGCGCTACATTTCAAGGTAATGGATATCACAGGCCGATGAGTACATTAGAAAACTTAGCTTCCCACACCCCAATGATGCAGCAGTATCTGCGACTGAAGGCCGAACATCCCGACATCCTGCTGTTTTATCGCATGGGCGATTTCTACGAGCTTTTCTTTGATGACGCGAAGCGTGCCTCGCAGCTGCTGGAAATCTCTCTGACAAAGCGCGGCGCCTCCGCCGGTGAGCCCATTCCCATGGCTGGCGTGCCTTACCACGCTGTGGAAGGCTACCTGGCGAAGCTGGTGCAGTTGGGTGAGTCGGTGGCCATCTGTGAGCAAATTGGCGATCCCGCGCTGAGCAAAGGCCCGGTAGAGCGCAAAGTGGTGCGCATCGTGACGCCTGGCACTATCAGCGACGAAGCGCTGCTGCATGAGCGTCAGGACAACCTACTGGCTGCCATTGTGCAAACCCCGCGCGGCTTCGGCTATGCCACGCTCGATATCAGCTCCGGCCGCTTTCGCCTGAGCGAACCGGCGGATGAAGAAGCGATGGCAGCGGAGCTGCAGCGCACCCATCCTGCAGAGCTGCTCTACCCTGAAGATTTTCATGCCATGGCGCTGATTGAGTCGCGTCGCGGTTTACGGCGGCGCCCACTGTGGGAATTTGAAATTGATACCGCCCGCCAGCAGTTAAACCTGCAATTTGGCACGCGCGACCTCAGCGGATTCGGTGTAGAACAGGCGCACTTGGCGCTGCGCGCCGCTGGCTGCTTGCTTCAGTATGTAAAAGATACCCAACGCACCACCCTGCCGCACATCCGTTCATTGAGCATGGAGCGCCAGCAGGATAGCGTGATCATGGATGCGGCCACGCGTCGCAACCTTGAAATCACCCAGAATCTCGCGGGCGGTACTGACAATACGCTGGCGGCGGTGCTGGATAGAACCGTGACGCCGATGGGCAGCCGCATGCTGAAGCGCTGGCTGCATATGCCGCTGCGGAATGTGGACACCATTCGGCAGCGACAAACCTCCATTGCGGAGCTGCAGCCGCTGAGTCAAGCGCTTCAGCCCGTACTGCGTCAGGTGGGCGATCTGGAGCGTATTTTGGCGCGTCTGGCGCTGCGCACCGCCCGCCCGCGCGATCTGGCGCGAATGCGTCATGCCTTCCAACAGCTGCCTGAGCTTAACCAGCTATTGGCCGAGGCGGACGCGCCGCATCTGAAAACGCTGCGCAGCCAGATGGGCGACTTTAGCGCCCTACGCGCGCTACTGGAGCAGGCGATTATCGAATCCCCGCCCGTTCTGGTTCGCGACGGCGGCGTTATCGCCCCTGGCTACAATGCGGAACTGGATGAGTGGCGCGCGCTGGCGGACGGTGCCAGCGATTATCTGGACAGGCTGGAAGTACGAGAGCGTGAAAAGCTGGGCCTTGATACGCTCAAAGTGGGCTTTAATGCCGTTCACGGCTACTACATTCAGGTCAGCCGTGGGCAGAGCCATCTGGTGCCGATTCACTATGTCCGACGTCAGACCCTGAAAAACGCCGAGCGCTATATCATTCCCGAGCTGAAAGAGTATGAAGACAAGGTCCTCACCTCTAAAGGCAAAGCGCTGGCGCTGGAAAAAAGTTTGTACGAAGCGCTGTTTGATCAGCTATTGCCGCACCTGGAAGCGCTGCAGCTGAGCGCAGCGGCGCTGGCGGAACTCGACGTGCTGGCCAATCTGGCGGAGCGCGCATGGACGCTCAACTACTGCTGCCCGACGCTGCAGGAGAAGCCGGGAATACGCATCACCGCGGGTCGCCATCCGGTGGTTGAGCAGGTGCTGAAAGAGCCGTTTATTGCCAATCCGGTTTCTCTTGCGCCGCAGCGCCGCATGCTGATCATCACCGGCCCCAACATGGGCGGTAAAAGCACGTACATGCGTCAGACGGCGCTTATTGCGCTCATGGCGTGGATCGGCAGCTTCGTGCCTGCGGATGACGTGGCTATTGGCCCGCTTGACCGTATTTTTACGCGCGTCGGCGCGGCGGACGATCTCGCCTCTGGCCGATCAACATTTATGGTGGAGATGACGGAAACGGCGAATATTCTGCATAACGCCACGGAACATAGCCTGGTGTTGATGGATGAAATTGGTCGCGGCACCTCAACCTATGATGGCTTATCGCTGGCTTGGGCCTGCGCGGAGAGTCTGGCAAACCGTATCAAAGCCATGACGCTATTTGCGACGCACTATTTCGAACTGACCACGCTGCCTGAAAAAATGGAAGGCGTGGTGAATGTGCATCTGGATGCCGTTGAGCACGGCGACACTATTGCCTTTATGCACAGCGTGCAGGACGGCGCCGCCAGCAAAAGTTACGGTCTGGCCGTGGCCGCCTTGGCAGGCGTGCCGAAAGAGGTCATCAAGCGCGCGCGCAATAAGCTTAAAGAGCTGGAAACGCTGTCTGGCAACTCTGCCACCTCTACGGTGGAAGGATCGCAGCTACCGCTGCTGGCGGCGGAAAGCTCCCCTGCGGTTGAAGCGCTGGAAGCGCTTGATCCCGACAGCCTGACGCCCAAGCAGGCGCTGGAGTGGATCTATCGGCTGAAAACGCTGATTTAAACGCGCCTGGTGCGGTTTAAAGCATAAAAAAAAGGTGACCCGCTGAGGTCACCTTTTTTATTTACCGATTATGGCTTATTCACGAAACAGTGCTTCAATGTTGAGGCCCTGCGTCTGCAGAATTTCACGCAAACGACGCAACCCTTCAACCTGAATCTGACGCACGCGCTCACGGGTTAAACCGATTTCACGGCCCACGTCTTCAAGCGTTGCCGCTTCATAGCCCAACAGGCCGAAACGACGCGCCAGCACTTCACGCTGCTTGGCATTGAGTTCAAACAGCCACTTAACGATGCTCTGCTTCATATCATCGTCTTGCGTGGTGTCTTCCGGACCGTTGTCTTTTTCATCGGCCAGGATATCCAACAGCGCTTTTTCAGAATCGCCACCTAACGGTGTATCAACTGAGGTAATACGCTCGTTGAGGCGCAGCATACGGCTGACATCTTCAACGGGCTTGTCCAGCTGTTCAGCAATCTCTTCCGCACTCGGCTCATGATCGAGCTTGTGAGAAAGTTCACGCGCGGTACGCAAGTAAACGTTCAACTCTTTTACGATGTGGATCGGCAGACGAATAGTACGGGTTTGGTTCATGATAGCCCGTTCAATGGTCTGACGAATCCACCAGGTGGCGTAAGTCGAGAAGCGGAACCCACGTTCTGGGTCAAATTTCTCTACGGCGCGAATCAGGCCGAGATTACCCTCTTCAATCAGATCCAGCAAAGCCAGACCACGATTGCTATAACGGCGGGCAATCTTTACCACCAAGCGTAAGTTACTTTCGATCATGCGGCGACGAGATGGGATGTCACCTCTCAGTGCGCGACGGGCAAAGAAAACTTCCTCTTCCGCCGTAAGCAATGGAGAATAACCAATCTCACCAAGATAGAGCTGTGTCGCATCCAACACGCGTTGCGTCGCACCTTGTGACAGCAGCTCTTCTTCTGCTACTTCGTTATCACTAGGTTCGTTCTCAACGAGAGCCTTCTCATCAAAAACCTCAGCTCCGTTCTCGTCGAATTCCGCATCATCATGTAACTCGTTTACTTTCAGCGTATTCTGGCTCATAAGCGGCTCCTACCCGTGATCCAAGGGCAGAACACCAAGGTTCTGCCGGATTATCGCTGCGGTAAATAACGCAACGGGTTTACGGATTTCCCCTTGTAACGAATTTCAAAGTGTAATCGTACTGAACTGGTGCCGGTGCTACCCATCGTAGCGATTTTCTGCCCCGCCTTAACTTCCTGTTGTTCCCGGACCAGCATTGAATCGTTATGGGCGTAGGCACTCAGGTAATCATCGTTGTGCTTAATGATGATCAAATTACCGTACCCGCGGAGCGCGTTGCCTGCGTAAACCACCCTTCCCGATGCGGTAGCCACCACAGGTTGTCCACGCGACCCGGCGATATCGATCCCTTTGTTGCCGCCTTCTGCGGCAGAGAAGTTATCGATAATCTTCCCATCGGTCGGCCAACGCCAGCTTCCCACTGGGGTTGTGCTGGTGGTTGTGCTGCTAACCGTAGGGGGTGCGGTAACAGGAGCTGTGGTCGTTGCCACATTATTTGCTCCTTTCGACGGCAGTAATTTACTGCCTGTCGAACCCGAATCATCAGAATACGTAATAACAGGTTGCTGTGCAACAGGAGCCGATTTAATTTGCGTCTGGGCATTTGTCCCAGGCACACCGCTTTGCGTTGCATCCGCTGCGGTTATCGCGTTGCCGCCGGTGATTGTTTGACCATTACCGTTGCCTACCTGAAGCGTCTGCCCGGCTTCAAGGCTGTAGGGCGCCGAGATATTATTGCGTTGAGCGAGATCGCGGAAATCGTTGCCGGTGATCCAGGCGATATAGAACAGCGTGTCGCCTCGCTTCACGGTATACGTCTCACCGCCATAGCTGCCTTTCGGAATATTCCCATAGTTGCGGTTGTACACAATACGACCGTTTTGCGTGGTCACATTATTATTGCCGCTTATCATTCCGCCTGAGGGCGCTGCGGATGCAGTACCGCCGCTAATCATTCCCCCTGCGGGCGCTGCTGCAGGCGTACCGCCGCTCAACATGCCGCCGTGCGGCATGGCCGGAACGGTGCTGTTTTGCGAAGCCATCATGCCGCCGCTGGGAGCGTTCGCCGGGGCTGACATACCGCTGTCGCCACCGCTGCCAATCTGGCTTATGGGCGCTTGGGTGTTATCACCAGAGCTGCAGCCTGCCAGCCAAAAACCCACCAGTGAAAGTGTCGCCAGACGGCGTAATTGAAAAGTTGTGCTTCCCGTGCTCATTAATCCCCCGTGATGGCCAACCTGAATAAAACGATGTAACGTTCTTGACCGCATTTTTCACTGCGCATACGCGCAAACGCGGTCTTTTACATTGATTAACAAGGATAGTAACAATATCAACTGCGCCGTGCTATGTAACAGTTGTGTCGATTTGCTTAAGGGGGGTCAGGCAAGATCGCCCTGCACCAGAGGCACAAAGCGCACCGGCTCGATAATCTCTTCCCGCAGTTCCCCGCCTCGGCGATGAAGCCGCTTAAGCACCTGTTGATCCTCGCCAACCGGTAGCACCATTTTGCCTCCTTCACCCAATTGCGCTATCAGCGCAGTCGGAATTTCAGGCGGGGCTGCGGTGACAATGATGGCATCAAAGGGGCCACGCGCAGCCCATCCTTGCCAACCATCACCGTGGCGCGTCGAGATATTGTGGAGATCCAGCTGTTTCAGGCGGCGCTTGGCCTGCCACTGCAGCCCTTTAATGCGCTCAACGGAATAAACGTGATCCACCAAATGCGCCAGAATGGCCGTCTGGTAACCCGATCCGGTGCCGATTTCTAACACGCGTGAATGCGGATTCAATTCCAGCAGCGCCGTCATACGCGCCACCATGTAGGGCTGGGAGATGGTTTGCCCACTGCCGATGGGCAGCGCGACGTTCTCCCACGCTTTGTGTTCAAACGCTTCATCAATAAAGCGTTCGCGCGGGACATCGGCAATAGCTTTGAGCAGCGGTTCATCATGAATCCCCTGCTTGCGCAGCTGTTCGAGCAGCGCCTCGATACGCCGGTTCACCATGCGAGCGTTACCTCGGCCTCGCGTAACCAGTCGTGCAGCACGTCGTGGGCGGCATGCGCCGTAAGATCCACGTGCAGCGCGGTGAGCGACACGAAGCCTGCGTCAACGGCGGCAAAATCGGTATCCGGGCCTGCATCCAATTTGCCTCCGGGCGGTCCGATCCAGTAAAGCGGCTGGCCGCGCGGATCTTCGGTACAAATCACCTGATCGGCAGGATGACGGCTACCGCAGCGGGTAATGCGCCACCCTTTGATCTCAGCAAGCGGCACATCGGGCACATTGATGTTAAGAATACGGCCGGTTCGCAGCGGCGTACGCGCTAGCGCGCGCAGGAGCGTGCAGGTCACCGCCGCCGCAGTGGCGTAATGTTGGTGACCATTGAGCGACACCGCTAAAGCGGGCAGACCCAGATGGCGCCCCTCCATCGCGGCGGCGACCGTGCCGGAGTAAATCACGTCATCGCCCAGGTTCGGCCCCGCATTGATGCCGGAGACCACGATATCAGGACGCGGCTGCATGAGGTGGTTAACGCCGAGGAAGACGCAGTCGGTGGGCGTTCCCATCTGCACTGCAATGTCACCATTGTCATGCGTAAAGGTGCGCAAAGGCGTTTCCAGCGTCAGCGAATTGGACGCGCCGCTTCGATTACGATCGGGCGCGACAACCTGCACCTCGGCAAACTCACGCAGCGCGCGCGCCATCGTTTGAATACCTGGCGCGTGGATTCCATCGTCGTTGCTCAACAATATCCGCATCTGTACCTGACCTTTATGGATTCAACTGTCCCTAAGCCTGCCCGAGTGATGGCTGTTGTGACACTCTGCGGCACCCGCGAGGCAAAGATGTTTGCATTCTAGCGGCGGGGCGCAGGAAGTGGTAGACGAAAATCATGTGACCCAGGGTGCGTGCCGCACGCCTGCGCAGGAGAGCGGCCCGACGCACAGGCCGGGCGCAAAATACGTTACTCGTCGCCCAGTTCGGCGCTGGCACCGTTGCTCAGCAATTCACGCACCACGCTGGTGGCGAAGCTGCCCGCGGGTAGCCAAAACGCCAGTTCCAACGTGGCATCATCACGCCACGTCCAGCGCAACGAGGAGGGCACCACCAGCATCGCACGCCGTGCCGCATCAACGCGTTCGCGCGCCAGCAGGTCAAGCAGCGCGGTTTCGTGGGCCAACTGGGCTTGCTCAAAGGCCAGCGCCTCGCTCTGGGTGCCGGGTTCACCCCGACCCGCTAGGGGTGCGGTAATGCGCAATTCGTGGTTATCCACGCGCTGCTGCAAGATCGGCAGCTCTTCTGCCGTCGCCACAAACCAGCTACCGCGCCCGGTCAGCTGCAAAGCGTCACCCGTCAGCACGTGACGCAAGGTGCCCTGCTGTTCAAGACGCGCGCTGGTGATCTGATTAAACAGCTGACTGCGCACCGCCGAGAGTAAAATGCCCTTCATGCTGCGGTCGCGTGGACGAAAAGTTTCTTCTGCCCAGCGTTTCGCCTGAGTGAGATTATTGCCACCGCGACCAAAACGCTGTTCGCCAAAATAGTTTGGGACACCCTGCTGCTGAATCCGCTGCAGCCGGGTTTCGACGTCAGCACGATCGGAGACCTCGCGCACCACCAAACGAAACGCGTTGCCTGCCAGCGCGCCAATGCGCAGTTTACGCTTGTGGCGAATCACCTGCAGGATCTCCACGCCTTCCAGCGTGAAACCGGCCAGATTCGGCATCGCGGTGCCCGGCACGCGAAAACAGAGGGTTTGCTCGGTCACCGCGTGACGATCTTTCATGCCGGCATAGCTGAGATCGCGCGGCGGCACGCCCAAAAACTTGGCGATGGCCTCCGCGACAAAGCGCGTGTTACAGCCGGTTTTGCGCACGCGGACCAGCACCTGTTCGCCTTCGCCATCGTAGGGATAACCCAGATCTTCGATGACCACGAAATCTTCCGGCTGAGCCTTAATAACGCCAGTGGCGCGCGGTGCCCCGTGCAGGTAATGCAGTACGGTCATGCCTTCACCAACAGGGCTACCGCTTCGCAGGCAATGCCTTCACCACGCCCGGTAAAGCCCAGTTTTTCGGTGGTGGTGGCTTTGACGTTGACCTCGTCCATATGGCAACCGAGATCCTCAGCGATATTAATGCGCATCTGCGGCACGTGTGGCAGCATTTTGGGCGCCTGGGCGATGAGGGTGACGTCAACGTTACCGATACGGTAGCCTTTCTGCTGAATGCGCTGCCAGGCTTCACGCAGCAGCCCACGGCTGTCCGCCCCTTTGTAAGCGGGATCGGTATCCGGGAAGAGTTTACCAATATCCCCCATGGCCACGGCGCCCAGCAGCGCATCCGTGAGCGCATGCAGCGCAACATCGCCGTCAGAGTGCGCTAAAAAACCCTGTTCGAAGGGAATTCGCACCCCGCCAATCACCAGCGGACCCTCGCCGCCAAACGCGTGAACGTCAAAACCGTGACCGATACGCATCATGCGCTCTCCTGTAACTGAATCTGTGTGAGATAAAAGGCCGCCAGCGCCAAATCTTCCGGCCGCGTTACCTTGATGTTGTCGCTGCGCCCGCTCACCAACAGCGGATGATAGCCGCAATACTCCAGCGCCGAGGCTTCATCGGTGATGGTTGCACCTTCGTGAAGCGCACGCGTCAGGCAGGCAGTGAGTAGCGCACGGGGGAAAAACTGTGGCGTGAGCGCATGCCACAACGCTTCGCGCTCAACAGTATGGGCAATGGCCGGTTGACCCGGCTCCGCGCGCTTCATGGTATCGCGCACCGGTGCCGCAAGAATGGCGCCGACCTGGCTGTGCTCACGCACCGCCAGCAGTCGCGCTAAATCGTCGGGATGCAGGCACGGCCGCGCAGCGTCATGCACCAGCACCCACTCGCCGTGCGCAATGGCCTGCAGGCCAGCGAGAACGGATTCAGCCCGCGTCTCACCCCCGGTCACGCGCAGTATACGCGGGTCGCGCGCCAGCGGCAGCGACGCGAACCAGCCGTCGTCGTTGCTCACGGGCACCACCACCTGTTTCACCGACGGATGGGCCAGCAAGCGCGCCACGCTATGCTCCAGCAGCGTTAATTCGCCAATGGTTAAATATTGTTTAGGGCAGGCCGCCTGCATGCGGCTGCCGACGCCCGCGGCAGGCACCACGGCAATGACATCCGCATGAGAAAAGAGTGGATTCATGAGTTATCGTTGTTGGTTCTGCGCGGCTTGCTGCGCATTACGTTTGTTTTGGTCTGGCACCAGACGATAGAAAGTCTCGCCGGGTTTAATCATGCCCAGCTCGCTACGTGCGCGCTCCTCGATCGCCTCTGAGCCGCCATTGAGATCGTCAATTTCGGCAAACAGCTGATCGTTGCGTGCTTTAAGTTTGGCGTTATTCGCCTGTTGTGCCGCGACGTCTTCGTTGACGCGCGTATAGTCATGGATACCGTTCTTGCCCAGCCACAGGGAATATTGAAGCCATCCCAGCAGCACGAGTAACAGTAACGTCAGCTTTCCCATCCCCGCCCCCTGAAAAACGGCTCAATCATCCCATAAGTTCACGCCGGACTCCACAGTGGCGGCGAAAATGCCGCTGCCGGGCAGCGAGAAACAGGATAGCAGACGGTATGGCAGGTAAAGTTTTGTAACCGGAGGATGCGTTTGCTCATCACCCGCGCGTTACCAGCCCGACAGAAAAGAGAACAGCAGCCAGAAGAGACAGATAACGGTGGCAGCGGTAACCAGGGCGCTCCACAGCAGATGGGCGCGGATGATCAGGCTCAGCACGATGCCAATCAGCACCGACACCGGCAGCAGCGCAAGGAAAAATGGCCAGGTATACAAGAAGAAAAACAGCGTGTTAGAACCGTAAAGCAAGAACGGAATGGCCAGCGCGCCCCAGTACGAGAGAAAGCCGATCACGCCCCCCGGCAGCGACGATCGTGGCTCATCGGGGGTACGTTCATCTTTACGGGCCAGCATAGGGGTAACGTTTTGCATAGAGATCCTGTTGACGCTGCAGCGCGGCAAACCGCTGGGTTTGCCGCTGTCGGTTCAGGATCTGATGATATCGCGGCGGCGAAGCAGGTCTAACAATTGGCCGGTCAAGTTTGTAACCAATTGTTCCCCTTCCAAATGGATTTCTGGCGCCTCCGGGGCTTCATAAAGGCTATGAATTCCGGTGAAATTCGCCAGCTCGCCGGCGCGGGCTTTTTTATATAAGCCTTTGGGATCGCGCGCCTCACATACCGCCAGCGGGGTATCCACAAACACTTCGATAAAGCGATCGTTGCCAATCAGATCGCGCACCATCTGACGCTCCGCGCGGTGCGGTGAAATAAAGGCGGTCAACACCACCAACCCGGCATCCACCATCAGCTTTGCCACCTCACCGACGCGGCGAATATTCTCTTTGCGATCCGGCTCGCTAAAGCCGAGATCGCGGCACAGGCCGTGCCGCACGTTGTCGCCATCCAGCAGGTAGGTGCTGACGCCCGCGCGGTGCAACACCTGCTCCAGCGCGCCCGCCACGGTGGATTTACCCGACCCCGAAAGGCCGGTAAACCACAGCACGACGCCTTGATGACCGTGCTGTTGTTCACGCGCGGCGCGCGTGACCGGATGGTCATGCCACACCACGTTCTCGTCATGCTGGGCCATCAGTCACGTCCCAGCAGATCGCGCGCCTGCCAATGCGGGAAATGGCGGCGCACCAGCGCGTTCAGTTCCAGCTCAAACGCGCTGAAGTCGCCGGTGCGGGCGGGTGCATCGTTCAGCGGCTGATTGATCATGCCCGCTCCCACGGTGACGTTGCTGAGGCGATCGATAAAGATCATGCCGCCGGTGACAGGATTCTGCTGATACGCATCCAGCACCATCGGCTCATCAAACGTGACGTTAACCAGACCGATGCCGTTCAGCGGCAGCGCGTCGGCGTCGCGTTTCTCCAGCGTGTTGATCTCCACCTGATGCACGATCTTCTCCACGCGCGCGCGGGTTTTCTTACCGGCGATTTTCACTTCATAACTCTGGCCCGGCTGCAGCGGCTGTTCCGCCATCCATACCACATCAACCAACGCCGATTGCACCGCCTGCAGTTCGGCGCTGGCATCCACCAGCAGATCGCCGCGGCTAATGTCGATCTCATCGTTCAGCACCAGGGTGATCGCTTCCCCGGCGCCCGCCTGCGGCAGATCGCCGTCAAAGGTGACAATGCGCGCAACGGTCGATTCCACGCCCGATGGCAGCACTTTGACGCGCTGTCCGACCGACACCACCCCAGAGGCCAGCGTGCCCGCGTAGCCGCGGAAGTCCAGATTCGGGCGATTGACGTACTGCACCGGGAAACGCATCGGCTGCGTGTCGACCACCCGCTTCAGCTCCACGGTTTCCAGCACATCCAGCAGCGTCGGACCGCTATACCACGGCATGGTGCTGCTGGGCGTGGCGACGTTATCGCCCTCTAGTGCCGACATCGGCACAAAGCGAATATCGAGATCCGCAGGCAGCTGCGTCGCGAAATCCAGATACGCCTGCTTGATCTGCTCAAACGTTTCTTGGCTGTACGCCACCAAATCCATTTTATTAATCGCCACCACCAGATGTTTAATGCCCAGCAGCGTGGAGATAAAGCTGTGGCGGCGCGTTTGATCCAGCACGCCTTTGCGCGCATCGATCAGCAAAATCGCCAGATCGCAGGTGGACGCGCCGGTTGCCATGTTGCGGGTGTACTGTTCGTGGCCCGGCGTGTCGGCGATGATAAACTTACGTTTTTCCGTGGAGAAATAACGGTAGGCCACGTCGATGGTGATGCCCTGCTCGCGTTCAGCCTGTAAACCGTCCACCAGCAGCGCCAGGTCGAGTTTTTCCCCCTGCGTGCCGTGGCGCTTGCTGTCATTGTGCAGTGACGAGAGCTGATCTTCATAAATCTGGCGAGTATCGTGCAGCAGACGCCCGATCAGCGTGCTTTTGCCATCATCAACGCTGCCGCAGGTGAGAAAACGCAGTAGGCTTTTATGCTGCTGCGCGGTAAGCCAGGCTTCCACGCCGCCCTGTTCGGCAATTTGTTGGGCAATTACGGTATTCATCTGCGTCTCCTTAGAAATAACCCTGACGTTTCTTGAGTTCCATCGAACCGGCCTGATCGCGATCGATCACGCGCCCCTGGCGTTCGCTGGTGGTGGAGACCAGCATCTCCTCAATGATGGCGGGCAGCGTCTGCGCGTCGGACTCTACCGCGCCGGTCAGCGGCCAGCAGCCCAGCGTACGGAAGCGCACCATACGCTGCGTGATCTCTTCGCCCGGCTGCAGGTTGATGCGGTCGTCATCCACCATCATCAGCATGCCGTCACGCTCGAGCACCGGACGCGGCGCGGCAAGGTAGAGCGGAACGATCTCAATGTTTTCCAGGAAGATGTACTGCCAGATATCCAGCTCGGTCCAGTTAGAGAGCGGGAAGACGCGAATGCTTTCGCCCTTATTGATCTGGCCGTTGTAGTTGTGCCACAGCTCTGGACGCTGATTTTTAGGATCCCAGCGGTGGAAGCGATCGCGGAATGAATAGATGCGCTCTTTGGCACGTGATTTTTCCTCATCGCGCCGCGCGCCGCCGAAGGCCGCATCAAAACCGTATTTGTTGAGCGCCTGCTTCAACCCTTCGGTTTTCATGATATCGGTGTGCTTCGCGCTACCGTGCACAAACGGATTAATGCCCATCGCCACGCCTTCCGGGTTACGATGCACCAGCAGCTCGGCACCCATGTTTTTCACGGTGCGATCGCGAAATTCATACATCTCACGGAATTTCCAGCCGGTGTCCACGTGCAGCAACGGGAAAGGCAGCGTGCCCGGGAAGAACGCCTTGCGCGCCAGATGCAGCATCACCGACGAATCCTTGCCGATGGAGTACATCATCACCGGGTTGCTGAACTCGGCCGCCACCTCGCGAATGATATGGATACTCTCCGCCTCAAGCTGGCGCAGATGAGTAAGACGATTTTGGTCCATAATTTTTCCTCAAGCCAAATTGACAACCGCGGACTCGCGAGCCCCGGGCTGTACCGAATGTTGGAACCACGCCAGCTGCGCGTGCAGATTCACCACTTCACCGATCACCAGCAGCGCCGGCGAAGGCGCCGCAGCGGCCAGTTCCTCAAGTTGTTCAAGCGTGCCGGTCAGCACCTGCTGATCCTGACGCGTGCCGCGGCCAATCACCGCTACCGGCGTGGTGGCCGCCCGGCCGTGGGCGATCAGCGCGCTGGCAATTTCTGCCGCTTTCACCGTGCCCATGTAAATGGCCAGCGTGTGCCGTGCGCGCGCCAGGGCCGCCCAGTCAATACCGTCGCCGTCGGCGCGGCAGTGGCCGGTAATGAACATCACGCTTTGTGCATAATCGCGGTGCGTCAGCGGAATGCCCGCATAGGCCGTGGCACCCGCCGCTGCGGTAATACCCGGCACTACCTGAAACGGAATACCGGCCGCTTTCGCCGCCTGCAGCTCTTCGCCGCCGCGCCCGAAGATAAAGGGATCGCCGCCTTTAAGCCGCACCACGCGCTTGCCCTGTTGCGCCAGCGTCACCAGCATCTGATTGGTCTCTTCCTGCGCCACCGAGTGCGCACCGGCGCGCTTGCCCACGCAGATGCGATCGGCGTCGCGGCGCACCAGGTCCAGCACCTCGTCGCTGACTAAATGGTCGTAAAGCACCACGTCAGCAAGCTGCATCACCTGCAGGCCGCGCAGCGTCAGTAAGCCGCTGTCGCCGGGACCGGCGCCCACCAGGGTAATTTCGCCCTGACGGTCATCGCTGTTCTCCAGTTCGCGATCCAGAGTCTGACGCGCTTCATTGACGTTGCCCGCCGCCATCTGGCTGGCAAACAACCCGTTGAAGGCGCGCTCCCAGTAGCGACGGCGATCGGACATGCGGCGATAGCGCTGTTTGACTTTATCGCGCCACTGCCCTGCCACTTCCGCCATTTGGCCAAGGTTGCCCGGCAGCAGTGCCTCAATTTTTTCCCGCAGCAGGCGCGCCAATACCGGCGCGGTGCCGCTGGAGGAGATCGCCACCACCAGCGGCGAGCGATCGACGATGGAAGGAAAGATAAAGCTGCACTTGGGCTGATCGTCCACCACGTTAACCAGACGATGGCGTGCATTGGCTTCGTCAAACACCTGGGCGTTGAGGGCGTTGTCGTCGGTCGCGGCGATCACCAGAAAGACGTCATCCAACTGGGCGGGTTCAAAGCGCGGGGAAATCCACTCAATCTCCCCAGTTTCCAGCAGCGGCTGCAGTTCTGGGCCGATTTCACGCGCCGCAACGCGTATGTGCGCGCTGGCGCGTCGCAGCAATTCAATTTTGCGTGCAGCGATGTCGCCGCCGCCGACGACCAGCACCGGGCGGTGTTTGAGATCGGCGAAGAGGGGCAGATAATCCACGTGAACCTTGCTAGATTTACAATAAGTTAACGCGACTATACGTCCCGGACTTCTGGCAGATGAAATTACGAATTGGCATTAGTAGTTACCGAATGGAATAACGCACCGGGATTGCTGATAACAATTTGTGCTTAACGGATGAAATTGCTGGTGTTTCGGGGCAGCGCACCGCATGTCATCGCGATGGCCTTCGCCTGCTGGCGGCCATTTTTTTCGTCCGATGAGATGCCCTAAAAAGCGCGGGCTCCCTGCTCCGCCGCTGGAGCGGCACAAAAGATGATGCCGCTGACAGGGCGCGTGTAGCCGCGGCATACGCCCTGCGCGCGCTTCGGTGCGCTGACAAAGCTCCGCTGATCTTCAGGCAAAAAAAAGAGCGCAGGTTCGCGCTCTTAGTTGAATAATCGCGGCGCCAGCCGCCTTACCCTTCGTGTAAGCCGCACTCGCGCTTGAGACCAAAGAAGCGGGTTTCTTCTTCCGCCATGCCCGGCTCCCATTTACGCGTGGTGTGGGTATCGCCAACGGAAAGGTAGCCTTCATCCCACAGCGGATGGTAGGGCAAGCCGTGCTGCTTCAGATACTGATGCACCTGACGGTTATCCCAGTCGATGATAGGTAAAATTTTAAATACACCGCGTTGCACCGCCAGCACCGGCAGGCTGGCGCGGCTGCCGGACTGATCGCGGCGCAGTCCAGCAAACCAGGTTTGCGCTCCGGTCTGCTGCAGCGCCCGGTTCATCGGCTCCACCTTGTTGATCATATTGTACTGCTCGATCCCCTCAACGCCCTGCTCCCACAGCTTGCCGTAGCGCGCTTCCTGCCACGCTGGCGAGGTTTCCGCGCGGAAGATGTGCAGATTGAGGTTCAACGCGTCGGTTAACGCATCAATAAAGCGATAAGTTTCCGGGAACAAGTAGCCGGTATCCGTCAGGATCACCGGGATATCCGGTTTCTGCTGCGTGACCATATGCAGCAGCACCGCCGCCTGAATGCCAAAGCTGGACGAGAGCACGAATGCGCCCGGCAGCTGCTCCAGCGCCCAGGCCACACGCGCCTCCGCCGACAGCTTCTCCAGCGCCACGTTGCTCGCCGCCAGCGCCATAATGCGATCGACTTTAGACGACGCGTTCAGCGTGGTCAGATCGGGTAATGTCATACGCCCTCCGCATCCCAGAAATCGCGGGCCGGATCCCGCACGGCTTTGACGATCCCGGCGCGCACGGTAAAGTCGCCGAAACCTTCGCCGTCGCTGCGCTCCGTGGCCCAGCGCGCCACCAGCTCATCGATAACGGCGAGAATCTCATCTTCGGTGATGTTTTCACGATACATACGCGGAATCCGCGTGCCAATACGGTTGCCGCCGATGTGCAGGTTGTAGCGGCCCGGCGCCTTGCCCACTAACCCCAGCTCCGCCAGCATAGCGCGCCCGCAGCCGTTCGGGCAGCCGGTAACGCGCAGTACGATATGCTCATCACCCACGCCGTGCTGGTGCATGATGCCTTCTACTTTGGTCACAAACGACGGCAGGAAGCGCTCGGCTTCGGCCATCGCCAGCGGACAGGTAGGAAACGCCACGCAGGCCATGGAGTTTTCGCGCTGCGCCGTGACGTTTTCCATCAGGCCATGCTCACGCGCGAGGGCTTCAATCTGCGCTTTCTGCTGCTCAGGTACGCCAGCGACGATCAGGTTTTGATTGGCGGTGAGGCGGAAATCCCCTTGATGCACCTTGGCAATTTCCGCGATGCCGCGCTTGAGAGGACGCCCGGGATAATCCAGCAGACGACCATTTTCAATGAACAGCGTCAGGTGCCATTTCTCGTCGATGCCTTTCACCCAGCCGATGCGGTCGCCGCGCGTGGTGAACACGTAAGGGCGAATCGGCTCAAAGGTGAATCCGGCGCGCTTCTCAACTTCGGCTTTAAAGGTGTCAACGCCCACCCGCTCCAGCGTGTATTTGGTTTTGGCATTTTTACGGTCGGTGCGGTTCCCCCAGTCGCGCTGCGTGGTCACCACCGCCTCTGCCACAGCCAGAATTTTCTCCACCGGCAGGAAGCCAAACTCGCTGGCGGTGCGCGCATAGGTCGCTTTGTTACCGTGTTCAATGGATAACCCGCCGCCCACCAGCAGATTGAAACCAATCAGCTTGCCGTTCTCGGCAATGGCGACAAAGTTCATGTCATTGGCGTGCAGATCCACGTCATTGTGCGGCGGCACCACCACGGTGGTTTTGAATTTACGCGGCAGATAGGTCTGACCAAGAATCGGTTCCTGATCGGTGGTGGCCACTTTCTCTTTATCCCACCAGATTTCGGCGTAAGCGCGGGTTTGCGGCAGTAGGTGCTCGGAGAGTTTTTTCGCCCACTCGTAGGCTTCCTGATGCAGCGCCGACTCCACCGGATTCGAGGTGCACAGCACATTACGGTTTACGTCGTTAGCGGTAGCCAGCGCATCGAGCCCCACTTCATGCAGCATCTGATGCGACGGCTTGACGTTCTTTTTCAGAATACCGTGAAACTGAAAGGTCTGCCGGTTGGTCAGACGAATGCTGCCGTACAGCGTTTTTTCCGTGGCGAACTTATCAATAGCCAGCCACTGTGTGGGCGTGATGATCCCGCCCGGCAAGCGGCAGCGCAGCATCATCGCGTGACGCGGTTCGAGCTTTTGCGCCGCGCGCTCGGCGCGAATATCGCGGTCATCCTGCTGGTACATGCCGTGGAAACGGATCAGCAGGAAATTATCGCCGCTAAAGCCGCCGGTCAGCCCATTGTCCAGATCCTCGAGAAGGGTACCACGCAGGTAGTTACTCTCTTTTTTCAGTCGCTCAGCGTCAGACAGTTTGCCTTCCACGACCAGCGGCCCGGGGTGTTTTTCGCTCATTAGTAAACGTCTCGCTGATAGCGGCGCTCAATGCGCAGCTCACTTAAAAATTCGTCAGCCGTTTCACGATCCATGCCGCCGTGCTCGACCACCACATCCAGTAACGCCTGCTCGACGTCTTTCGCCATTCGGTTGGCATCGCCACACACATACAGGTGCGCGCCCTCCTGAATCCAGCGCCACACTTCAGCGCCGCGCGCGCGCAGTTTGTCCTGGACATAAATTTTTTCGGCCTGATCGCGTGACCACGCTAAGTCGATGTGGGTCAGTAAACCTTCTTTGACATAGCGCTGCCACTCCACCTGATACAGGAAATCATCGGTAAAGTGCGGATTACCGAAGAACAGCCAGTTTTTACCGCTGGCACCGTCGTTTTCACGCTGCTGCATGAAGGCGCGGAACGGCGCAATCCCGGTGCCGGGGCCAATCATAATCACCGGCGCATCGGGGTTGGCGGGCAAGCGGAAGTTGTCGTTGTGTTCAATGAACACGCGGATCGCCGCGTCCTCCTCCAGGCGATCGGCCAGCCAGGTAGAGGCACCGCCGCCGCGCGGGCGACCGTCAATGTCATAGCGCACGGCGCCGACGGTGATGTGTACCTCGCTCTCGGTCTCCGCTTGCGAAGACGCGATGGAGTAGAGGCGCGGCGTCAGCGGACGCAGCAGGCCAATTAACTGTTCGGCGTTAAGTTCACCGGGTGCCTGGCGGAACATATCCACGATGGGGAAATCTTGCGCGTAGCGCTGCAGCTTGGCTTTGTCGCCCGCGAGTGCAAGCAGCGTTTCATTGCGCGTCAGCGCGGCATACTGCTCCACAATTTGGGCGGTATTGACCGTCAGCTCAAACTGCGTTTGCAGCGCCTCAGCCAGCGGCATGGCGTGGCCGTTAACCTCAACCTGCTCGTCGCCTTTGAGCCACACCAGCGCGAGTAACTCCTCAACCAGCGCGGGATCGTTCTCATACCATACGCCCAGCGCATCTCCCGGTTGATAGCGCAGACCGGAATCCCCCAGATCAATTTCAATATGGCGCACGTCTTTATCCGAGTCGCGTCCGGTGATCTTCTGGTTGACCGCCAGGGTCGCGGTCAATGGCGCTTCTTTAGTATACGGACTGCTATGAATATCGTTGACCGCCCCCGTCGCCGACGCGGCGACAGCCGCCGTGGATTCTGTCGGCGCACGCGCTTTGAGGATTTCCGTGAGCTGTTGACGCCAGGCCGAGGCCTGCGCCTGATAATCAACATCGGCATCCACGCGATCCAGCAAGCGTGAAGCCCCCAGTTCTTCGAGACGTCGGTCAAAATCTTTGCCAGCCTGACTGAAAAACTCGTAAGAGGTGTCACCCAGTCCAAACACGGCGAACGCGGCGCCGTCTAGCGTCGGTGCTTTCTTCGACAGCAAGAATTTATGCAGCGCCACGGCTTCTTCCGGTGGCTCCCCTTCGCCCTGTGTCGACGTCACCACCACCAGCAATTTTTCCTGGCCAATCTGTTTGAATTTGTAGTCACCGGCATTGACCAGGTTGACCTGCAGCTTGGCTGCCAGCAGATCGTCGCGCAACTGTTCGGCTACGCGGCGCGCGTTGCCGGTCTGGGACGCGGAAATCAGCGTGATGCCGGGCTGGGCAGCCTGCGCCGGTGCAGGAGCGGCCACTCCGGGTGCCTGATTGACCATGCCCCAGAAATAGCCCGAAAGCCAGGCCAACTGTGTAGGATTGAAATCGGTGGTCGCCGCCTGTAAGCGTGCAAGTTGCTCCGGTGAAAGCGGAAGCATTGCGGGAGGTGCCTGAGTCGTCATCGCGTTAAAAATTCCAGGTCAAATGGACCGTTTAGTGACGGAAGAGTCGGTAGGTTACTGTGCTGTATATTAACGATTAAAGACGCCTTCGACATAAATAATAACCAAAACGACTAAGAGGTTTTATGGGTAGATGAAATCGAAAAAAGTGGTAGATAAATATGTTTATATTCAACGTATTGATAACCTGCTCGCCAATGCTTCGCTGTTTAACGGGCTTTTCTGCGCCAGCGAGTGCGGAAAATCTGCTTTTACGGTAGACTTCAGCGGTTTTTTCGTCAGAGAGCCATTATGTCTACCACGTTGTTTAAAGAGTTCCAGTTTGAAGCGGCTCACCGCTTACCTCACGTGCCGGAAGGGCATAAATGCGGTCGTCTGCACGGCCACTCCTTTCTGGTACGGCTGGAAATTACCGGTGAAGTGGATGCCTATACCGGTTGGGTAATGGATTTTGCCGAACTTAAAGCGGCCTTTAAGCCGCTGTACGAGCGCCTCGATCATCATTATCTCAATGACATTCCAGGGCTTGAGAATCCTACCAGTGAAGTGCTGGCGAAGTGGATTTGGGATGAAATGAAGCCGCTGCTGCCCGAGCTCAGCGCGGTGATGATCAAAGAAACCTGCACCGCGGGCTGCGTCTACCGCGGGTAAGGTAAAAGCAAAAAGGCGGCCCGATGGCCGCCTTTTTATCAGGCAATGTTCAGATACTTGTGCGTTTGCATCGAAAGCCGCCAGTTGCGGGCAATGCACGTTTCAATGCACAGTTTGGTCGCGGCATCGCCCCGGCTGATAGGCTGTAGCGCCACAATCCGCGGCTTATCATCGTGCAGTTCCGCCAGCAGCGCGTCCAGTGCCTCAACGTCACGCTCACGCGCCACCGGATGTTTAATTTCGTCAGCACGCGCCAGCGCCTGGGAAAGCACATCATAACCGCCGCGCATATTCACCTTGGGCGACACCGTGACCCAGGTGGCGTCTGAACAGCGTATCTCATGCGTGCCGCTGGTTTCGATTTGGCATTGGAATCCTGCCGCCTCCAGCGCCTGCGTCAGCGGACGTAAATCATATATCGCCGGCTCGCCGCCGGTGATCACCACGTGGCGCGCCGTCCAGCCCTGACGGGCAATCGTATCAATCAGCGTTGCCGCATCGGCGCTGCCCCAGGCATCGCTTTCCACGGTTTTTACCAGAATATCGCCCAGCGAGGTCTCCCGATCGGCCAGCTTTTCCCAGGTGTGCTTGGTGTCGCACCAGCTACAGCCCACCGGACATCCCTGCAAGCGGATGAACAGCGCCGGTACGCCGGTGTAGAACCCTTCGCCCTGTAAGGTCTGGAACATTTCGTTAATCGGGTAGAACATTTTTTACTCGTATCTGAAATTGGGGGCGCAGATTATGGCAGATTTTCCACGGCGCTTCACTGTCGCATTGTGCGCTATAACGCAAAAGCCCCGCACAAGGCGGGGCTTTCACAACGGCGATGCTGCATGCAGCAGCATCAGCAGGCGATTACGCCTGGCCTTTGACTTCTTTCAGGCCGTTGAACGGGGCTTTGTCACCCAGCGCTTCTTCGATACGAATCAGCTGGTTGTATTTCGCCACACGGTCTGAACGGCTCATCGAGCCGGTTTTGATCTGGCCCGCTGCCGTACCCACCGCCAAGTCGGCGATGGTCGCATCTTCGGTTTCGCCAGAACGGTGTGAAATCACCGCGGTGTAGCCAGCGTCTTTCGCCATCTTGATCGCGGCCAGAGTTTCGGTCAGTGAACCGATCTGGTTGAACTTGATCAGGATAGAGTTAGCGATACCTTTCTCGATGCCTTCTTTCAGGATCTTGGTGTTGGTCACGAACAGGTCGTCGCCCACCAGCTGGATTTTATCGCCCAGTACTTTGGTCTGGTAAGCGAAGCCGTTCCAGTCAGACTCATCCAGGCCGTCTTCGATGGAGACGATAGGATACTGCTTGGTCAGATCTTCCAGGAAGTGCGTGAACTCTTCAGAGGTGAACGATTTGTTACCTTCGCCCGCCAGCACATAGTTGCCGTCTTTGTAGAATTCAGAAGCCGCGCAGTCCATCGCCAGGGTGATGTCTTTGCCCAGCTCGTAGCCAGCCGCCTTCACCGCTTCAGCGATAACCGCCAGCGCTTCAGCGTTAGAGGCCAGGTTAGGCGCGTAGCCACCTTCGTCACCGACAGCGGTGCTCATGCCTTTGCCTTTCAGCACTTTAGCCAGGTGATGGAACACTTCTGAACCCATGCGGATAGCTTCTTTCAGGGTTTTCGCGCCCACGGGCTGAATCATAAACTCCTGAATATCCACGTTGTTGTCCGCATGCTCACCGCCGTTGATGATGTTCATCATTGGCAGCGGCATAGAGAATTTGCCTGGCGTGCCGTTCAGCTCAGCGATGTGTGCGTACAGCGGCAGGCCTTTTGAGGCCGCAGCGGCTTTCGCAGCTGCCAGTGAAACCGCCAGAATCGCGTTTGCACCGAAGTTAGATTTGTTATCTGTACCGTCCAGCTCGATCATGATCTTGTCGATGTTCGCCTGGTCTTTGGCATCTTTGCCTTTAATCGCGTCAGCGATAGGGCCGTTAACCGCCGCGATCGCTTTGGTCACGCCTTTGCCCAGGAAACGAGACTTGTCACCGTCACGCAGTTCCAGTGCTTCGCGTGAACCGGTTGACGCACCGGATGGCGCAGCAGCCAGACCAACGAAACCGCCTTCCAGATGCACTTCTGCTTCTACAGTTGGGTTACCACGTGAGTCGATGATTTCGCGACCAATGACTTTAACGATTTTGGACATTCGATTTTCCTCAGTACAAGTTAGTCAATCCTAAGACAAACAACGCGCGAAAAGTTCGCGCGCTGTTCGTTAAACTTTTACTTCGCTAAACGCTTCTGGTGTTCATGTGCGGCTTTAACAAAGCCGGCAAACAGCGGATGACCATCGCGTGGGGTCGAGGTAAATTCCGGGTGGAACTGACAGGCGACAAACCACGGGTGATTAGGAATCTCAATGATCTCCACCAGCTGATCGTCACCCGAACGACCGGCAATATGCAGCCCGGCCGCTTCAATAGGCTTCAGCAGCATGTTGTTCACTTCATAGCGGTGACGGTGACGCTCGGTGATCACATCAGAACCGTACAGCTGACGCACCTTGCTCTCTGGCGTGAGCTGGCACTGCTGACTGCCGAGGCGCATCGTGCCGCCCAGATCGCTCTGCTCGGTACGCTGCTCGACGTTACCGTTCTCATCACGCCATTCGGTGATCAACGCAACCACCGGGTATTTACAGTCTGGCACAAATTCCGTGGAATTTGCCCCTTCCATGCCCGCCACGTTACGGGCGAATTCCATCAGCGCGATCTGCATGCCTAAGCAAATACCCAAATACGGGATCTTGTTTTCGCGCGCGTACTGCGCCGTGAGCAGTTTGCCCTCGACGCCGCGGTAGCCAAAGCCACCCGGGATCAAAATGGCATCGAGATCTTTAAGAATTTCCACGCCGCGCGTTTCAACGTCCTGCGAATCAATCAGCTTGATATTCACAGTCACGCGGTTTTTCAGGCCACCGTGCTTCAGCGCTTCGATCACCGATTTGTAGGCGTCCGGCAGCTCAACGTATTTGCCCACCATACCGATGGTGACTTCGCCACCTGGATTGGCTTCTTCGTAAATCACCTGCTCCCACTCGGCCAGATTCGCTTCGGGTGCGTTGAGGTTGAAGCGCTTGCAGATGTAATCATCCAAGCCCTGCGATTTCAGCAGGCCGGGGATTTTATAAATGGAGTCCACGTCTTTCAGCGAAATAACGGCTTTTTCTGGCACGTTACAGAACAGTGCAATTTTAGCGCGCTCGTTGGCTGGCACTGCGCGGTCAGAGCGGCAGATCAGCACATCGGGCTGAATCCCGATAGAGAGCAGCTCTTTCACCGAGTGCTGCGTCGGCTTGGTTTTCACTTCGCCCGCCGCTGCCATATACGGCACCAGCGTCAGGTGCATATACATGGTGTGCTCACGGCCGACATCTACGGCCATCTGGCGAATCGCTTCAAGGAACGGCAGCGATTCGATATCCCCAACCGTGCCGCCGATTTCCACCAGAACGACGTCATGGCCCTCGCCACCTTCAATGATGCGCTCTTTGATGGCGTTGGTGATATGAGGAATAACCTGGATCGTGGCGCCCAGATAGTCGCCGCGACGCTCTTTGCGCAGCACTTCGGAGTAGATCCGGCCAGTGGTAAAGTTGTTGCGGCGCGACATTTTGGTGCGGATGAAGCGCTCGTAGTGACCCAAATCCAGATCGGTTTCGGCCCCGTCGTCGGTGACAAAGACTTCACCGTGCTGGGTGGGGCTCATGGTGCCCGGATCGACGTTGATGTACGGATCGAGCTTCATGATGGTCACATTAAGACCACGTGCTTCAAGGATAGCTGCGAGGGAGGCTGCGGCAATGCCTTTGCCCAGAGAGGAAACGACCCCGCCGGTCACAAAAATATAATTCGTTGTCATGCTGAACCTGAGAGTTTAGGTTTAAAGACGGTGGAATAACCAGGACGGGAAAACAGTATACCCGAAGTCGTCCGCAGCCACAATTGATGAATCACACCATCCTCCCACGCATTGCAGTCTGCAACATAGCCGATAACCTCGCATTGAAATTTGACCTGCGTCACAAACTAAGGCAAAAGCTGAATCGAGTAAGCGCAGACGTCCACTTTATGCACAGCGCAGGAATAATCACGCACGCTGCCCCTGAAGGCTACCCCTTGTTTTCACCCGCTTTAACCTGCTGCCACGCTGCTTCCATCTGCGCCAGCGTCGCCTGCGCCATGGTGAGGCCCTGCTGCGCGACAATCGCCTCGACTTCGCGGAAACGACGCTCAAATTTGTCGTTGGCTTTCTGCAGCGCCACTTCGGCTTTGCTGCCCAGATGGCGTGAAAGGTTGACCGTAGCAAACAGCAAGTCGCCAATCTCCTCTTCAAGCTTGTCGGTATCGATCACCGCCTGCTGCGCTTCGTGCATCACTTCATCAATTTCTTCATGCACTTTATCCAACACCGGCCCCAGGCTGTCCCAGTCAAAGCCGACGCTGCTACAGCGCTTCTGGATTTTGTGCGCCCGCATCAGCGCCGGCAGGGCTTTGGGGATATCATCCAGCGCCGAATGCTGGGATTTCTCCGCCCGCTCACGCTGTTTTATCGCTTCCCAGTTGCGCAGTACCGCCTGCGCGTTTTCCGCTTTTTCATCACCGAAGATGTGCGGGTGACGTCGCTCCAGCTTGTCACTGATCGCGTGACAGATGTCATCAAAATCAAAGCGCTGCTGCTCGGCCCCCATTTGGGCATAGAACACCACCTGAAACAGCAGGTCGCCGAGTTCTCCGCGCAGATCGTCAAAATCCTCGCGTTGGATAGCGTCCAGCACTTCATACGTCTCTTCCAGCGTGTAAGGCGCGATAGAGGTAAAGGTCTGCTCCCGATCCCACGGACAGCCGCGCGCCGGATCGCGCAGGGTTTGCATAATGGTCAGAAGCCGATCGATGGCAGTCATGGGATTTCCTCAAATTTTACGATAAAAAAGGCCGCCGGTAAGGCGACCTGTGAGTACGGTCCGCTGCGCAAAAACGCTTAATTCAGGCGGCGGGCATCAATGATATCCGGCACCTGATTCAGGCGTGCCAGCACCCGACCCAGCACCTGCTGGTTATAGATTTCAATGTCCATGTCGATGGTGGCGAGCTGCTTTTTGGTGTCGCTGCGGCTGGAAACGCCCAGCACGTTGACCTTTTCATTAGCCAAAATTGTGGTGATATCCCGCAGCAGGCCGCTGCGATCGTTGGCGGTGACGCGCACCACCAGCGAATAGCCGCTGGAGTAGCTCTCGCCCCATACGGCATCCACGATGCGCTCTGGCGCGTGCGAAATCAGCTCGCTCAGCTGGTCACAATCGGCACGGTGGATGGAGATACCGCGCCCCTGCGTAATGAAGCCTACGATATCGTCACCGGGAATCGGCTGGCAGCAGCGGGCAATGTGGTGCAGCAGATTGCCGACGCCCTCAACCACCACGCGGCCGCTCTCCTTACGCGACGACGCAGGCTGATACGACTTCTGCGTCAGCTGGCGCAGCGCCTCGCGATCTTGCTCTTCCGCGCTCGGCTTGTGCAGCTTGGCCTGCAGGAAGTTCACCATCTGATTCAGGCGAATATCGCCGCCGCCAATCATCGCCAGCAGCTCGTCCTGCGAACTCACGTTATAGCGCGGCAGCAAGACTTTCTCCGCCTCGCGCATGCTGATGTCGAGCTGGCTCAGCTCGCTGTCGAGAATCTGACGGCCCGCCTGAATATTCTTGTCGCGATCCTGCTTGCGGAACCAGGCGTGGACTTTGGAGCGCCCGCGGCTGGTGGTGATATAGCCGAGATTGGGGTTAAGCCAATCGCGGCTAGGATTCGGCTGCTTCTGGGTGATGATCTCAATCTGATCGCCCATCTGCAGCTGATAGGTAAAGGGCACAATGCGTCCGCTGATTTTCGCGCCAATGCAGCGATGACCGATATCACTATGAATGTGATAGGCAAAATCCAGCGGCGTGGAGCCGGCAGGCAGATCCACCACGTCGCCTTTGGGCGTAAACACGTAGACGCGATCGTCGAACACCTGGCTGCGCACCTCCTCCAGCATTTCGCCGGAGTCGGCCATCTCTTCCTGCCAGCTAATCAGGCGACGCAGCCACGCAATGCGCTCTTCGTGCCCGGCGGCACCGCGCGCGCTGCTGGCGGTGGGCCCTTCTTTGTATTTCCAGTGCGCGGCCACGCCCAGCTCCGCATCTTCATGCATCTGACGCGTGCGGATCTGGATTTCCACGGTTTTTCCCTGCGGACCCAGCACCACGGTGTGGATTGACTGGTAGCCGTTGGGCTTGGGGTTGGCGACATAGTCGTCAAACTCGCTTGGCAGGTGGCGATAAAGCGTATGCACCGTGCCCAGCGCGCCGTAACAATCCTGCAGACGCTCGGCAACGATACGCACGGCGCGCACGTCAAACAGTTCATCGAACGCCAGCGATTTTTTCTGCATCTTGCGCCAGATGCTGTAGATATGTTTGGGACGGCCATACACTTCTGCGCGCACGCCCTCTTTCTGCATCTCTTTCCGCAGGTTATCCACGAAGTTTTCGATGTACTGTTCGCGGTCGATGCGGCGCTCATGCAGCAGTTTGGCAATACGCTTGTATTCGTCCGGATGCAGGTAGCGGAAGCAGTAATCTTCCAGTTCCCATTTGAGCTGGCCGATGCCCAAGCGGTTCGCCAGCGGCGCGTAGATATTGGTACTCTCTTTGGCCGCGAGCACGCGCTCGTCTTCCGGCGCGTCCTTCATTTCGCGCAGATGCGCAATGCGCTCGGCCAGCTTGATAACCACGCAGCGGAAATCTTCCACCATCGCTAACAGCATGCGGCGCACGTTATCGACCTGCTCGGAGGCCATGGAGTCGTTGTGGATAGCTTTTAGCTGGCGAATGGCGTCCATGTCGCGCACGCCGTGCACCAGCGAGACGATGCCCTTGCCAAACGCCTCCTCCAGCGCGTCCTCGCTAACCACGTCGGCGTTGGCGAGCGGAAACAGCAGCGCGGCGCGGAGGCTATCGATGTCCATACTGAGCATGGTCAGTATTTCCACCATCTCAATACCGCGCCACAGCAGCAGAGGTTGATCGGGATGACCGTGCGTTTCGGCTTCACAGTAGCGCCATGTTTCCGCCAATCGCTCACAGGATTGCGGATTAGTAATACTTAAGCTGGCTATCCACTGGTCGAGGGCAAACTCCCCCGCCGTATTCAAATGCGCACTTCTAACCGCAACCATATCCTCTCCTGCCGTAATGATGTTGCCGTCGCTTACTCTTTGCTAAACAGCACCATGGATTCGAGATGACGGGTATGGGGAAACATATCCAGCATCACGACCTTTTCCAAATGGTAGCCCGCCGACAGCAATACCTGACTGTCGCGCGCGAGTGTGGTGGGATTACAGGACACATAGACCACACGCTGCGGCGCAAGTTTAACGATATGCGCCATCACGCCTGCGGCTCCGGCGCGCGCCGGGTCCAGTAATACCTTGTTAAAGCCCTGACGCGCCCACGCCTGGTGGGTGACATCCTCTTCCAGATTATGCTGGAAAAAGCGGACGTGACTCAGGTTATTCCGCTGTGCATTATACTCTGCCTGACGCACTAATGCTGCAACCCCCTCCACACCCACCGCAATTTGTACGCGCTTTCCTATCGGTAATGTGAAGTTGCCCATGCCGCAAAACAGATCCAGTACGCGGTCGGCGGGCTGCAAATCTAGCCACGCCAGCGCGGTCGATACCATCTGCTGATTGACCTCCGCGTTGACCTGAATGAAATCCTGCGGATGAAACTGCAGCGTCAGATCGTGGATGCGATAAAAGGGTTCGCCGTCACCGATGCGCTGCGGGTGAGCGCTGCCATCGTCCAGCCACAGCATCAGCTGGTGCTTATGCGAAAAGCGTTCCAATTCAGCACGATCCCCGGCGCTCAGGGGATCGAGGTGACGCAGCACCATCAGCGGCCCGTTATCGGCCAACACCAGTTCCACGTGGCCCAGTCGTCTCACGGCCTGTAAGCCGCTTAAGCAGTGGTGCAACGGCAGCAGCAACGCCTCAAGCTGGGGCACCAAAACGGGGCACTGCTTCACCGCGACAATGTCGTTGCTTGCCGCCTGACGAAAGCCCATGAGCAAGCGCTGCTGTTTGGGCTGCCACTGCAACCCCAGCCGGGCACGGCGGCGATAGCCCCAGTGACTGCCGCTGAGGATGGCATCGACCGTCACTGGTGACGCGCCCTCTCGGCCCAGCAGCCGGCTCAACGCCCGCGCTTTGCTCGCCTGTTGCAGCGCAATCGACGCGTGCTGCTGCTGGCAGCCGCCGCACACGCCAAAGTGCACGCAGCGTGGCGTCTCGCGCTCGGCGCTGGGATGATGGATTTTTACGGCTTTGGCGCGTGAGAATTGTCGTTTATCCTCCAACACCGTGACGTCGGCCTGCTCGTCCGGCAGCGCGCCGCTCACGAACATCGCTTTGCCATTATGGCGCGCTACGCCCTGACCAAAGGGATCGAGATCCTCGACCGTGACGGTGATCCGCTGCTTGGTCGTCACACGCTGTTTTGCGGAGTAAAATTGCGCCATAGTATTGTGAATTCTCACTATAAGTCGGTGTGCTGCCACGCATGGGGCGCGCACAGGAATGAAAAATGCCAAGAGCGACCAGGCCACAATTATGACCAAATACAGCCTGCGGGCGCGAATGATGATTTTAATACTGGCGCCAACCCTGATGATCGGCCTGCTGCTCAGCACCTTCTTTGTGGTTCATCGCTACAACGAATTGCAGCATCAGGTCCGCGATGCGGGCGCCAATATTATCGAACCGCTGGCGGTATCCAGCGAGTACGGCATGACATGGCATAACCGGGATTCAATTCGCGCTCTGGTCAGTCTGCTGCACCGTCGCCACTCCGATATTGTCCGTTCCATTACGGTTTTCGACAACCATAATCGCGTTTACGTCACCTCCAACAGCAATCAAAACATCGCGCTATTGCAAAAAGAGGATCCCGCCTCGCTGCAGGAAGGCGTATCGGAAGAGCGCCATGGCAATCTGATGGTGCTGCGTACGCCGATCGTCGCCGAAGGCTATTCAGTGGATGAGCCGTCGGACGAAGAGGCAAAACCTGACGGCAATCCGCTGGGGTATGTGGCGATTGCGTTGGATCTACAATCGGTGCGGCTGGCGCAGTACAAAGAGGTATTTGTTGCCACGCTGCTGCTGCTGTTTTGCCTGTGCATCGCGATGCTGTTTGCCTATCGGCTGATGCGCGATGTAACCGGACCTATCCGCAATATGGTCTCCACCGTGGACCGCATCCGCCGCGGCCAGCTCGACAGCCGCGTCGAGGGTTACATGTTGGGGGAACTGAGCATTTTGAAGAATGGCATCAACGCGATGGCCATGTCGCTCACCGCCTACCACGAAGAGATGCAGCAGAATATCGACCAGGCCACCTATGACCTGCGTGAAACGCTGGAGCAGCTGGAAATTCAAAACGTTGAGCTGGATCTGGCCAAAAAACGCGCCCAGGAAGCCGCGCGTATCAAGTCCGAGTTTCTTGCCAATATGTCCCATGAGCTGCGCACGCCGCTCAACGGCGTCATTGGCTTTACGCGCCAGATGCTCAAAACCGGCCTCAGCACTAACCAGCGCGATTATATGACCACTATTGAACGCTCGGCGATCAATCTGTTGAGCATCATCAATGACGTGCTGGACTTCTCCAAACTCGAGGCGGGAAAACTGGTGCTGGAATCGATTCCCTTCCCGCTGCGCGCCACGCTGGATGAGACGCTGGTGCTGCTGGCCCCTTCCGCGCACGAAAAAGGGTTGGAGATCACCGTGTGTCTGGAAAAACAGGTGCCGGACAATGTGATTGGCGATCCGCTGCGCCTGCAGCAAATCCTGATTAACCTGATCGGTAATGCGATCAAATTTACCGAGCGCGGTCATATCGATCTGCGCGTTGAACTGCGCAGTCTCAGCGGCACCCGCGTTGGGCTGGAGCTTCAGGTGCACGACACCGGCATCGGCATTTCCGAGCAGCAGCAGACGCAGCTGTTCCAGGCGTTTCGCCAGGCGGACGCCAGCATTTCACGGCGACACGGCGGCACTGGGCTTGGCCTGGTGATTACCCAAAAGCTGGTCAAAGAGATGGGCGGGGAAATCGCCTTCTCCAGCCAGCCGAATCAGGGGTCGATTTTCCGCGTGCACATTCAGCTCGATCTGAATCCGAATGCACCGGCCATCCCCCGCGTGCTGGACGATCTGCGCGCCACGCGCCTGGCCTATGTTGAACCGCATGCGGCAGTCGCCAAGGTGGTGCAAGAAATGTTGAGCATCACACCGCTACAGGTCACGCATTTCGCCAGCCTGGATGAGATGCCCGAGCAGCGTTTCCCGCTGCTGTTGATGGGCCTGCCAGTCAATCCGCCCTATTCCACGCCCCTTCCCGATGCGCTGATTGCGCAGCTGCGCGCGCGGGCCGACCAGGTGCTGCTGGCGCTGCCGGGCGAAATGATGCTCTATGCTGACGATCTGCGGGCGCGCGGCGTTGCAGGCTGTATTGCTAAACCGGTTTCGCTGACGCGCCTGCTGCCGATGCTGTTGGATCTGCCCAACGGCCATCGCGCCGCCGCCCACGGCGATGCGCGCCTCCCGCTAACGGTCATGGCGGTGGATGATAATCCCGCTAATTTAAAACTGATTGGCACGCTGCTGGAGGAGCAAGTGCAGCACATTCTGCTCTGCGATAACGCCGCCCAGGCCATTCACCAAGCCAAGCAGCACAAGCTGGACGTGATTTTAATGGATATCCAGATGCCAGAGATCGACGGCATCCGCGCCAGTGAGATTATCCGCAGCCTGCCGCTGCATGCGCAGACGCCGATTGTGGCCGTCACCGCCCATGCCCTGGACGGGGAACGCGAACAGCTGATCAGCGCCGGGATGAATGACTATCTGGCGAAGCCGATTGACGAGGACAAGCTTAGCCAGCTGCTGCGGCGCTATGCGCCCGTTGGCGCGCTCTCGGCGATAATGCCCCCTGCGTTGCCGCCGTCACTTGATTGGCCGCTGGCGCTGCGTCAGGCGGCGAATAAGCCTGCGCTGGCGCGCGATCTGCTACAAATGCTGTTGGATTTTATGCCCGAGGTTGAGACGCGCGTGGCGAACGGTATTGCTGCAAACGACGTGGTTAGCCTGCGTGAAACGATTCATAAACTGCACGGCAGCGCCAGCTACAGCGGCGTGCCGCGCCTTAAGCAGCTGTGTCAGCAGTTAGAAAGAAGCTTGCATCAGGCAAGTGATATCGCCGCGCTGGAGCCAGAGCTGCTGGAGCTGTGCGATGAAATGGACAACGTGGCGCGCGAAGCGCGGCGGGTACTGGCCGCAGAAGGCTAAGCGCCGATCCCGCCGGTGGGCAATGCGCCTGGGTTAGAGTTGCTGGCCGATGCGCAGGGTGGCTGCCACGTTGCGCGCGGTGAGGCGCACGTTCTGCGCCGCATTCGCCAGCGCATCTTCCAGCGTGCCCACGCTAAACAGCACGCTGTAGACTGCGTCCAGGCCATGCTCATGCACCACGCCGACGTCGGCGGTTAAACTGCCCGCAATGCCAATCACCGGTTTGTCGAACCGTTTGGCAACCTGCGCCACGCCAATCGGCACCTTGCCGTTGATACTTTGGCTGTCGATGCGCCCTTCGCCGGTGATCACCAGATCGGCGTCCTCAACCTGCTCCGCCAGGCCCAGTGCTTCGGTGACGATCTCAATACCGCGACGCAGCTCCGCCTGACAAAACGCATGCAGCGCCGCGCCCATGCCGCCCGCCGCACCGCCGCCCGCAATGTCGAGCACATCGCGATCCAGATCGCGCTGAATGATCTGCGCGAAATGCGCCAGCGCCCGGTCCAGCTGCGCCACGCGCTCCGGCGTAGCGCCTTTTTGCGGGCCAAAGATCGCCGACGCCCCTTTCTCACCGATCAACGTATTGGTGACGTCGCAGGCCACTTCAATGCGGCACCGGGCGAGACGCGCATCCAGCTGCGCGATATCGATACGCGCCAGCGCTGGCAGCGCGCCGCCGCCGAAGCCAATTTGCCGCTCTTGCGCATCCAGCAGGCGGGCCCCCAGCGCCTGCACCATACCGGCGCCGCCATCGTTGGTGGCGCTGCCACCAATGCCGATGATGATATGCCCGACGCCGCGATCCAGCGCGTTCTTGATCAGCTCACCGGTGCCAAAAGAGGTGGTAATCAGCGGATTGCGTTGTGTCGCGGGTACCAGCTCCAGGCCACTGGCGGCCGCCATTTCAATAAACGCCGTACCTGCGTCGCCTGACAGCCCGTAAAACGCGTCTACGGGCTGCCCCAGCGGTCCAGTGACGGTTAACCGAATAATTTGTCCCTGGGTCGCGGCCACCATCGCGTCCACCGTGCCTTCCCCGCCATCGGCGACCGGAATTTTGACAAATTCAGCGGTGGGAAATATTTCGCGAAACCCTGCTTCAATAGCGGTAGCCACTGCCAGGGCCGATAAACTCTCTTTGTATGAATCCGGAGCGATGACAATTTTCATAGGCAATCCGAGCGCGTAAGGGAAGCGGAACCGTCGTCCGGCTAAAGCTAAGCGGCCCGACAGTGGCACATGCCGGGCCCGCGGCTACCGAGCGATCGTGACCTGGGCTAATTTTTCATAATAGCAGGCCAGCGCGCTGTGGTCGGAAGTGCCCTTACCGTCTGCTTTCAGCGCCTGCATCATCTCCATCACCGCCGCCGTCAGCGGCAGCTGCGCGCCGATGCCATGCGAGGTATCCAGCGCGTTCGCCAGATCTTTAATGTGCAGGTCAATGCGAAAGCCTGGCTTGAAGTTGCGATCCAGCACCATCGGCGCTTTGGCCTCCAGAACGGTGCTGCCCGCGAGGCCTCCGCGGATCGCCTGGAACACGTTTTCCGGATCAACACCGGCTTTGGTTGCCAGCGACAGCGCTTCTGACATCGCCGCGATGTTTAGCGCCACGATCACCTGATTGGCCAGCTTCGTGACATTGCCTGCGCCAATCTCTCCGGTATGTACCACCGATCCCGCCATGGCTTTCAGGATGTCGTAGCAACCGTCAAAGAGCGCGCGATCGCCGCCGACCATCACCGACAGCGTACCGTCAATGGCCTTGGGCTCACCGCCGCTGACCGGCGCGTCCAGCATCTTGATGCCCTTTTCGGCCAGCGCGTCGTGGATCTCACGGCTCGCCAGCGGCGCAATCGAACTCATGTCGATCACCACTAAGCCCGGGCGCGCGCCCGCCACAATGCCGTCGGCGCCCAGGCATACCGCTTTGACCTGCGGCGAGTTGGGCACCATGGTGATCACCACGTCTACCTGCTCAGCCATCTCTTTGGCGGTTCTAGCCACCCGGGCCCCCAGTGCCACCAGTTCGGCTTCATTTTCCGGATGGTGATCGCGCACCACCAGCGAATAACCGGCTTTCACCAGGTTTTTACTCATCGGTTTGCCCATAATGCCCAGGCCGATAAATCCAATTTTCATTGCCTTTCCTCTTGGTCAGTTACTGCTTGAATTTGTCACACAGGGCCTGCGTCGCCTGGCGGAATACCCCCAAATCGCTGCCTACCGCCACAAAACTGGCGCCCCACTCAAGGTAGCGTCGTGCATCGGCCTCCACCGGCGCGAGGATGCCGCTCGGCTTGCCTGCGGCTTTGGCGCGGGCAAACACGTGCTGGATCACTTTCAGCACTTCCGGATGCGCCGGCTGGCCGAGGTAGCCTAGCGCCGCCGAGAGATCGCCGGGGCCAACAAAGATGCCGTCAACGCCCTCAACCGCCGCAATGGCGTCAATGTTATCCACCGCCTGCTGCGTTTCGATCTGCACCAGCAGCGTGATGTTGTCGTTGATGGTGGCGTTATAGTCGGGCAGCGTGCCGTACATATTGCTGCGGTGAGAGACGGAGACGCCGCGGATGCCCGCGGGCGGATAGCGCGTTGAAGCCACGGCGCGACGCGCTTCTTCTTCGGTTTCCACAAAGGGAATTAAAAAGTGATAAAAACCAATATCCAACAGGCGCTTGATGATGACCGGTTCGTTGCACGGGGGCCGCACCACGGCGGCACTGGCGCTGCCTTTAAGCGCCATGAGCTGGGGTACAAAGGTGGTGATGTCGTTGGGCGCGTGTTCGCCGTCGAGCACCAGCCAGTCAAATCCCGCCAGCCCCAGCACTTCGGTGGTCAGGGGATTGGCCAGCGCGCACCAGCTGCCAATCAAGGTTTCACCCGCCAGTAAACGACGACGGAACGCGTTGGGCCAGGCATTACTCATCAGTGTCACTCCTGTGTTTCACCGCGCTTCCGTGGGGGAAGCGCCAAAGGGTTAGCGCACCAGGCAGGGCCGTTTATGATCAAACGTCCAGTTGGGTACGAGGAATTGCATGGCCTGAGCGTCGTCGCGCGCGCCAAGACCGTGTTTTTGATACAGCGCATGGGCCTGCATCACCTGATCCATATCCAGTTCCACGCCCAATCCGGGCGTCTGCGGAACCTGCACTTTGCCACCCACTATTTCGAACGGCGCTTTGGTCAGGCGCTGATTGCCCTCCTGCCAGATCCAGTGGGTGTCGATGGCGGTAATCGCGCCGGGCGCCGCCGCGGCAACGTGGGTGAACATGGCGAGCGAAATATCGAAGTGGTTGTTGGAGTGCGATCCCCACGTGAGGCCGAAATCGTGGCACATTTGGGCCACGCGCACCGCCCCCTGCATCGTCCAGAAGTGCGGATCGGCCAGCGGAATGTCAACCGACTGCAGCGACAGCGTATGGCCCATCTGCCGCCAGTCGGTGGCGATCATGTTGGTGGCGGTCGGCAAGCCGGTGGCGCGACGAAACTCCGCCATCACCTCTCGCCCGGAGTAGCCCTGCTCCGCACCGCACGGATCTTCGGCGTAGGCCAGCACGTTTTTCAGCTGCTTGCCGAGCAGAATCGCCTCATTCAGCGACCAGGCGCCGTTGGGATCGAGGGTGATGCGCGCCTGCGGGAAGCGCTTCGCCAGCGCCGTGACCGCCTCAGCCTCTTCGCCGCCGCGCAGCACGCCCCCTTTGAGTTTGAAATCGTTAAAGCCGTACTTCTCATACGCGGCTTCGGCGAGGCGCACAACGGCGTCAGGCGTTAGCGCGGCTTCATGACGCAGGCGATACCAGTCGCAGGCCTCCTGCGTCTGGCTTTGATACGGCAGCGTGGTTTTCTGGCGATCGCCGACGTAGAACAGGTAGCCCAACATCTCGACGCTATCGCGCTGTTGGCCTTCGCCCAGCAGCGAAGCCACGTTAACGCCAAGGTGCTGCCCGAGCAGGTCCAGCAGCGCCGCCTCAATACCGGTGACCACGTGAATGGTGGTGCGCAGGTCAAACGTCTGATTACCGCGCCCCGCCGCATCGCGGTCGGCAAAGGTGCTGCGCACCGTATTTAAAATGTTTTTGTACTCCCCTACGGTTTTATCGACCACCAGCGCCGCCGCATCCTCCAGCGTTTGACGAATCTTCTCTCCGCCAGGGATCTCTCCCACACCGGTATGGCCCGCGTTGTCTTTGACGATGACGATGTTGCGCGTGAAGAACGGTGCGTGCGCCCCGCTCAGGTTCAGCAGCATGCTGTCGTACCCCGCGACGGGAATAACCTGCATGGCGGTGATTTTCGGTGTCTGACTCATTTCCTGCTCCTTATGCATGACCGCGCCCGAAGGCCGGACGCTTGCGGTCAAAAGACCAACCGGGAACCAAATACTGCATGGCCGTGGCGTCATTCCGCCCGCCCGCGGGCAGGGACTTATAGCGTGCATGCGCCTGATGCAGGCGGTCCCAGTCCAGTTCGATGCCCAAGCCCGGCTTATCCGGCACGGCAATCTTGCCGTGTCGAATCTGCAGCGGTTCTTTGGTCAGGCGCTGATCGCCCTCTTGCCAGATCCAGTGTGTATCGAGGGCTGTCGGCTGGCCCGGCGCCGCCGCGCCAACGTGGGTAAACATGGCCAGAGAGATGTCAAAGTGGTTGTTTGAATGGCAGCCCCAGGTCATTCCCCAGTCGTCACACAGCTGCGCCACGCGCACTGCGCCGCTCAGCGTCCAGAAGTGCGGATCGGCCAGCGGGATATCGACCGCATCGAGCCGCACCGCGTGCTGCAGTTCACGCCAGTTGGTGGCGATCATGTTGGTGGCCACCGGTAACCCGGTGGCGCGCCGGAACTCCGCCATGACTTCGCGCCCAGAGTAGCCTTGCTCGGCACCGCAGGGATCTTCGGCGTACGTCAGCACCTCGTGCATGCCCTTGCACAACGCAATTGCTTCATCCAGCCGCCACGCCCCGTTGGGATCCACGGTAATGCGCGCGTCAGGAAAGCGTTTTTTCAGCGCCACCGCCGTCTCCAGCTCCTGCTCGCCGGGCAGCACACCGCCCTTGAGTTTGAAATCCTTGAAGCCGTATTTATCCTGTGCGGCCTCCGCCAGCCGCACCACGGCGTCCGCCGTCACGGCTTCTTCGTGGCGCAGCTGATACCACGCGTGCTGGTCGGGGGTACCCGCCTGATAGGGCAGATCGGTCTTATGGCGATCGCCCACATAGAACAGATAGCCCAGTACGGTAACGGCTTCGCGCTGCTGCCCGTGTCCCAGCAGCTCGGCCACCGGCACACCGAGGCACTGACCGAGCAGATCGAGCAGGGCGGCCTCCAGCGCCGCCACGGCGTTAACGCGCAGTTCGAAGGTCCAGGCACCGTTGCCAAAGGTGTCAAAATCCGCCGACTGGTTGCCCTTGTGCACCTGCTGCACCAGCCGGTTCAGGCGCGCCACCTGCTGCCCTTTGATGTGTGGAATCGCCGCGTTCAGCGTCTGGAGAATAGTCTCGCCACCGGGCGCTTCGCCGACGCCAACGTGGCCTGCGCTGTCGGTCAGCACCACGATATTGCGGGTAAAGCAGGCGCTGTGCGCGCCGCCAATATTGAGCAACATACTGTCGTAGCCCGCCACCGGAATGACCTGCATTTCCGTGATGATTGGGGAACATTGTGTGGACATATTCACTCCTTAAGCGCGGGTTTTCAGCTCAACGCGTTTGATATCCCCGGCGATCACCAGGAAGCTGAACGCGGCCACAAACGCATGGATCCCGACGTAAACCAGCGCGCCTTCGAACGAACCGCTGGTGGCGATGATGTAACCAATCGCAATCGGCGTGACGATGCCGGAGAAATTACCGAACATATTGAACAGGCCGCCGCTCAGTCCGCTGATCTCTTTGGGCGCGGTATCGGCCATTACCGCCCAACCCAGCGCACCGATGCCTTTGCCAAAGAAGGCCAGCGCCATAAACAGCACCACCACCCATTCGGTTTCGGTGTAGTTGCACATCACCATGGAGATCGAAAGCAGCATGCCGAGTACGATGGGCGTTTTCCGCGCGATGTTCAGCGAGCCGGTTTTGCGCATCAGGTAATCGGAGATCACGCCGCCCAGCACGCCGCCAAGAAAGCCACAAATCGCCGGTATTGAGGCCACCATGCCCGCTTTGAGAATCGACATGCCGCGCGCCTGTACCAGGTAGACCGGGAACCAAGTGATAAAGAAATAGGTCAAGGCATTCACACAATACTGTCCGAGGTAGATACCCCACATCATGCGGGTCGAGAGCAGCTGTCTAATCTGAAACCACTTTTCATCCCAGCTGACTTTGCGCGTCGCTTTTTCCGCGTCCATGTTAATCAGCGCCCCGCCCTGCTCCATATATTCCAGCTCGGCTTTGTTGACGCCGGGATGCGTATTTGGGTCATGCATCACTTTGAGCCAGACAAAGCTGAGAATGATGCCCAGCCCGCCCATAAACCAAAACACGTGCGCCCAGCCGACTTCGGCCACCAGCCAGCCCATGATGGGGGCAAAGATCACCGTGGCGAAATACTGCGCCGAATTGAAAATCGCCACGGCGGTACCGCGTTCCTGCGCCGGGAACCAGGCGGCCACAATGCGGCTGTTGCCAGGAAACGACGGCGCTTCCGCCAGACCCACCATAAAGCGCAGCAGGAACAGAGAGACCACAATGCCGAAGCCGCTAAAGATATCGACGAAGCCTTGCAGCAGCGTAAACAGCGACCACAGAAAAATGCTCCAGAAGTAGACGCGCTTTGAACCAAAGCGGTCTAACAGCCAGCCGCCGGGGATCTGGCCGATAACATAAGCCCATGAAAAAGCAGAGAAGATATAGCCCAGACCCACTGCGTCGAGGCCGATCTCTTTGGACATGGCAGAACCGGCAATCGAAATGGTTGCGCGGTCACCGTAGTTGAACGAGGTGACGATAAATAACATCACCACAATCCAGTAGCGCGCATTGGTGCGTTTTTGCACCGCCTCCGCAGTCTGGCTGTAACTGTTCATGATGCACTCCTGAAATATAGCGAACGCTACATCTACTCTGACTGCATACACATCGCGTTGGGTATCAGAATGATGTTGGGTTAAACACGGCGATTGTTGTTATGGCAAAACGATGATGCGTCGTGACGAATAACCAAACGTGGCAAAACGGAAATCAGTATAGGAACAGCCCTGCGCTGAAACATTGGAAGAACGCCCGAGGTTTCTCGATAAATAAAACCGGTTTTATGGCATATGCACATAGCGTTGCGCAGTGGCTCACGAAACGCGCTTTTTTGTGCCGCCGATGGGAAGTAAACCGGTCGCGGGCGCTGAGTTTGTGAGGTTGCTCGCTTGCATTTGGATAAATGAAACAAAGGCGCGCGATAAATCACCTTAAAGCCAGTCAGTTGCACAATGCCCGCGCGGTTTGCCGCTGTTTATACTGAGGCTGGCAAACGGTGATGACGTGATAAAAGCAGGCAACCGCGCTGCCATGAACAGCGCCCTAACAGGAAGGTAAGCAATGAACCGACCGCCGAGCGAGAAACCGCTCTTTATTCAGGTCCATGACGCCGATAACGTCGCGATCGTGGTCAATACGCAGGGGCTGCCCGCGGGTACCCGGTTTGACAGCGGTCTGGCGCTGACAGAGCACGTGCCGCAGGGACATAAGGTGGCGTTATTGGCAATTCCACAGGGGGGAGCCATCGTGCGCTATGGCGAGGTGATTGGTTACGCGCTGCGCCCAATCGCTGCGGGCAGTTGGATTGATGAGTCGCTGGTCAGGCTGCCGGATGCGCCGCCGCTGGCGCAGCTTCCGCTGGCAACCCAGGTGCCGCCGACGCTGCCGCCGCTGGAAGGGTATACGTTTGAGGGCTATCGCAACGCCGATGGCAGCGTCGGTACCCGCAATCTACTGGGTATTACGACGAGCGTGCACTGCGTGGCGGGCGTGGTGGATCACGTGGTCAAGATCATCGAGCGCGATCTGCTGCCGCGTTACCCCAACGTCGATGGCGTGGTGGCCTTGAACCATCTCTATGGCTGTGGCGTTGCCATTAATGCACCTGCCGCCGTCGTGCCGATCCGCACCGTGCACAACCTCGCGCTTAACCCAAATTTTGGCGGCGAAGTGATGGTGGTCGGCTTGGGCTGCGAAAAGCTACAGCCAGAAAAACTGCTGCTCGGCACGCCGGACGTGCAGGCCATTTCGCTGGAGGAGAATGACATTGTGCGCCTGCAGGATGAGCGCCATGTGGGCTTTGGCAGCATGGTGGATGACATTCTGCAGGTGGCCGAGCGCCATCTTAAAAAACTCAACCAGCGACAGCGCGAAACCTGCCCTGCCGCTGAGTTAGTGGTGGGCACGCAGTGCGGCGGCAGCGATGCCTTTTCTGGCGTAACCGCCAATCCCGCTGTGGGCTTTGCCACGGATTTGCTGGTGCGCTGCGGCGCAACGGTCATGTTCTCTGAAGTAACCGAAGTGCGCGATGCGATTCATCTTTTAACGCCGCGCGCTGCGAGCGAGGCGGTGGGTAAACGGCTGCTGGAGGAGATGGCGTGGTATGACGACTACCTGCGTATGGGACAAACCGATCGCAGCGCCAACCCCTCGCCCGGCAACAAGAAGGGCGGCCTGGCGAACGTGGTCGAAAAAGCGCTCGGTTCCATCGCGAAATCGGGACGTAGCCCGATTGTCGAAGTGCTGTCTCCCGGGCAGCGTCCGACGCAACGCGGCCTAATCTTTGCCGCTACGCCCGCCAGCGATTTCGTTTGCGGTACGCAGCAGATGGCCTCGGGCATTACACTGCAGGTGTTTACCACCGGACGCGGCACGCCCTATGGCCTGGCGGCCATTCCGGTTATCAAGATGGCCACGCGCAATACGCTGGCGGCGCGCTGGCATGACTTAATGGATATCAACGCGGGCACGATCGCCACCGGCGAAGAGAGCATTGAGCAGGTTGGCTGGCGGTTGTTTGAATTAATTCTGGATATCGCCAGCGGGCGCAAGCAGACGTGGTCCGATCGCTGGGGGCTGCATAATCAGCTGGCGGTGTTTAATCCGGCACCCGTGACCTGAGCGGCGCTGATAACGTGGGACGTTGAACCTGCGCCCCACGTTAGCCCATGAGACGGAGGGCAGCCGCAGTCAGAGCAGCTTGCCCCACTGCTCTACCCACGGCGTGGTCACGCTTTCCGGCTCTGGGTTTTCCACGGCATCCACCAGCAGCACCTCTCCGATGCGCTGCGCCTGCTGATCCTGCAGGGTGGCATCGAAGGTTTTGCCCGCGCCGCAGAAATGCTCATAGCTGCTGTCGCCCAGCGCAATCACGCCATAGCGCAGCTCAGGCTGGTAGCCCAGCCGCTCGCGGATCTGCTGATGCAGCCCCGCGATGCTGTCCGGCAAATCGCCCTGGCCGGTCGTGGAGGTCACCACCAGTGCGATGTCACTGCTGTATGCCTGCCAGTCAGCGAGCGTTGCATCCTCAAAGACCCTGACCTCGTGGCCTTGCGCCTTTAATACCGGCTCTGCTTCTTCTGCCACTAAGAGCGCGTTCCCGTAAACGGTACCTGTAAAAATGCCTATTTTTGCCATTGTCTCACTCCTTTAAACGGTCGGCTTATCCTGACCGGACGCTGGGGTAAACTCAACCCCGGCGACATTGAGAATCGCCGCATTCCAGCCGAACTGTGCGCTCATCTGCTGCCAGACATTATCCATGCCGGCGCGGATCACCAACGGTTCGCCGGTCACCGGATGAGTGAGGCTCAAGGCGCTGGCGTGCAGCATCAACCGATCCAGACCAAAATGCGCCGCAGCGGCGCGGTTCTGCCGCAGATCGCCGTGTTTACTGTCGCCGATAATAGGATGACGCAGGTGGGCCATATGCCGACGCAGCTGATGCTTACGTCCGGTATGCGGCGACAACGCCACCAGCGTATACCGTGCGCTGGCGTATTTACCAATCGCGACAGGCATCTCAACCTGCGCCAACGACTGATAGTCGGTCACGGCGGGCTGCGGCACACGAGGTTCAGTGGCAAATTTGTCGGCGATCTTATCCAGCTCCTCGGTGAGCGGATAATCGAGCGTATCGCTGCCGTTAAGCCAGCCGCGCAGCACGGCATGATAGGTCTTTTTGATGTGGTGCTGTTCAAACTGCTGCGACAGCAGGCGCCCCACGTCGCTGGACAGGCCCATCAGCAGCACGCCGGAGGTGGGACGATCGAGGCGATGCACGGTAAACACGTGCTGCCCTATCTGATCGCGCACCGTCTGCATCACCACCACTTTTTCTTTGCGATCGAGCCAGCTGCGATGCACCAGCCATCCGGCGGGCTTATTGACCGCCACCAGCCAGGGATCCTGATAGAGAATCTCCAGCATCAGACCGCAGGCTCGCTGAAGAGCGCATCCAGCCGCGTGAGCGTGGTCAACAGCGCACCGTAGCCCGGCGTGGTGGGTGGCAGCGCCACTTCATAGTACGGCGCCACGGCAAAATTGGTCGGCAGCGGCGCATTGGCGGTCATCAGCGCCTGCAAGCGTGGCAGCAACACCCACTGAAGCCACTCCAGCGGTTGCAAGGTATCCAGACAAAAGGGTTGGGTACTGTTAAACGCTTGCGCGTCAGGCGGGTTGGCCTGCCAGTGACCGTGTTCGCGCAGCACGGCTTCAATCTGCTGCAGCTGCTGAATAAGTAAAGACGGCAGCATAAGCGCCCTCCGGTGAAAATGGGGCGGCAAGCATAGCATTAGTCGCGGCGAGGGTAAAAAAGGATAAAAAAAGGGAGCACTGTTAACACAGTGCTCCCGGTTCGTTTGCAGCATTCCCGCTACTCCGATGCTCCCTGCTCATCCATGACAACTCTTCCTGTGCGCTCCGTTGCCTGTCTTCATGACAGTATTCCTTAGCATCCTGGCCCGCCACGTCCCACATGGCTCACATTCTCCGTCCTGGAGGTGTCCCTGACTCAATCCTGAGTGTCCTGCTTCATCCTGAAGCCTTCCTTGTGACGTAAAATCCGTTACGTTCCCGCCTCTTGGCTGACATTCTCCTGAACGTCTCTCAATCCATGGCTTCATGCCAGTGGTGACTATTCTGTCAGAAACCATTGCAATAACAAGCTAGCGGCATACGTTAATCGTCTGTGTTATCCACTCATTTTCAGAATGATGCCATAAGCTGATGATTCACAATAATTTTACATAACGCCATGGGGAAATAATTCTACACAAAATGACGATCTCTTACAGTACATGTAAGAGATCACTTACAACGGGTCAACCCAAACTCTGCAAATCAGGCGGCGACCGGCTGTAGTTCATCAAGAAACGCCGCAAGCGTTGGTGCCAGCGTTTCACGTATTTTCGTGCCCGGCTGTTCCAGAATAACTTCACCGGAAAGGTTGCACAGCGCGACAATCGCCTCATCGGAGGCGGTGGTGGCGATGAAAACCGTGGGGCTCTGTTTCAGACGGCGCTTCATCACCAGATGACCAATAAGGTTCTCTTGCAAGCGGGTAAAATCTGATTCGCTCCACACCTGCAATAGCGTTAGCGCTCGCTCACCATGCAGCACGGACATATCGCCGGCAAATTGCGTGGTGTAAAAGGCACTGGCGTCAGGCTGCAACTGAATATCCAGCGCGCGTTCGACTGCATCTAGCGTCGCAGGCAAACTAAACGGCTGCGGCTGCCACAGCACGCGGTCGTCCAGCGTGCTCACCTCACAGGGCGAGGGCACGCCGTATAATTCGCTGCTGGCGGGCAGATGCCCGGCCTGCTGCTGCCAGTGTTGCACAAAGCGGGCGGTAAATGCCCGCAGCGCATCCGCGGTTTGCTGCATGATTCATCTTCTCACGTGTGATCGGTTACACTTAGCCCCTTTAGAGAAAGGAAAGTGGTAACCGTATGTCTTCTGAAAACCAGGAGCAGGCGTTAAGCGGCCTGACCTTAGGTAAGCCCACGGCTTATGTTGATCGCTATGATAACACGCTGCTGCAATCGGTGCCGCGCAGCCTCAACCGTGAGCCGCTGGGACTTTATCCGGACAATCTGCCGTTTCACGGCGCAGACATCTGGACGCTGTATGAGCTCTCCTGGCTTAACGGAAAAGGCGTGCCGCAGGTCGCCGTGGGCGAAGTGCAATTGGATGCGGATAGCGAAAACCTCATTGAGTCCAAAAGCTTTAAGCTCTATCTCAACAGTTTTAATCAGACGCGCTTCGCCGATTGGGGCGAGGTGCGCCAAACGCTAGAGCGTGATTTGCGCGCCTGCGCCAACGGTAACGTGCGCGTTGCGCTGCATCGTCTGGGCGAAATAGAAGGTCTGCCGATTGGCCATTTCGCAGGCGAAGTCATCGATGAGCAGGATATCGAGGTCGCCGATTACGCCTTCAATGCCGATTACCTGGCTGGCGCTACGGGCAGCGAATCCGTTGCGGAGACGCTGGTAAGTCATCTGCTGAAATCCAACTGCCTGATTACCCATCAGCCCGATTGGGGCTCGGTGATGATTCGCTACCAAGGGCCACGCATTGACCGTGAGGCGCTGCTGCGCTATCTGATCTCCTTCCGCCAGCACAATGAGTTTCACGAGCAGTGCGTAGAGCGCATTTTCAACGACATTCTGCGCTTTTGCCAGCCGGAATCTCTCACGATTTATGCGCGTTATACCCGCCGCGGGGGACTGGACATCAACCCGTGGCGCAGCAATGTGCCCTTCTCGCCCGGCTTGTCCCGCCTGGTGCGTCAGTAAACGCGTGCCTGCACGCGGGTTGGCCGTCGCAGGGACGCGCGGTTCTTCTTGAGCATTCCCCGTAGACAACGTTACTCTGTCTGAAGCGCGATGGTCACAGCGTGCATCCCAGGGATTTTCGTCACTGCGCTCAAGCCGTTAAACGCAGCGTCATCTGTCACGCTTACGCGTGTAAAGGAGTTCTCTTGATTACACATATCAGCCCTCTTGGCTCAATGGATCTGCTCTCTCAGCTTGAAGTGGATATGCTCAAGCAAACTGCCAGCAGCGACCTCTATCAGCTGTTTCGTAATTGTTCCCTCGCGGTGCTTAACTCCGGCAGCCAAACCGACAGTAGTCAGGAGCTGCTCTCTCGCTTCAAAAACTTTGACATCAACGTGCTGCGCCGCGAGCGTGGCGTAAAGCTGGAGCTGATCAATCCACCGGAAGAGGCGTTTGTGGACGGGCGGATTATTCGTTCGCTGCAGGCCAACCTGTTCGCCGTGCTGCGCGACATTTTGTTCGTTAACGGCCAGCTTGAGCGCAGCGACAATCGCACCGCGCTGGATTCCGCGCACATCACCAATCAGGTATTTTCTATCCTGCGTAACGCGCGCGCCCTGCACATCGGTGAATATCCCAACACCGTGGTGTGCTGGGGCGGCCACTCTATCAACGCGGTGGAGTATCAGTATTGCCGCAACGTCGGCACGCAAATGGGCCTGCGCGAACTGAACATTTGTACCGGTTGCGGACCGGGCGTCATGGAAGCGCCTATGAAAGGTGCGGCGGTGGGGCATGCGCAGCAGCGCTATCATGAAGGGCGTTTCATTGGTCTGACCGAGCCGTCCATTATTGCCGCCGAACCGCCAAACCCGCTGGTCAACGAACTGATCATCATGCCGGATATCGAAAAGCGCCTTGAAGCGTTTGTGCGCATTGCGCATGGCATTGTGATCTTCCCCGGCGGCGTGGGCACGGCGGAAGAGCTGCTCTACCTGCTCGGTATTCTGATGAACCCGCATAACAGCGATCAGGTGCTGCCGCTGATACTCACCGGGCCAAAAGAGAGCGCTGACTATTTCCGCGTGCTGGATGATTTCATCGTCAATACGCTGGGCGAGGCCGCGCGCAAGCACTACACCATTATCATTGATGATGCCGCAGAGGTGGCGCGTCAGATGAAGAAAGCGATGCCGCAGGTCAAAGAGTATCGACGTGAAACCGGCGATGCCTACAGCTTCAACTGGTCGATCCGTATTTCTCCCGATCTCCAGGTGCCGTTCCATCCCACCCACGAAAACATGGCCAACCTGAACCTGTTTCCCAATCAACCGGCTGAAAAACTGGCGGCCGATCTTCGTCGGGCGTTCTCGGGCATCGTGGCGGGTAACGTCAAGGAGATGGGCATTCGTGAAATCCGCGAGCGCGGCCCTTACCAACTGCGCGGTGACGCCGATTTGATGCACCGCATGGACGAGCTGTTACAGGGCTTTGTGGCGCAGCAGCGTATGAAACTGCCGGGCAGCGCGTATATTCCGTGCTACGAAATCATTAAATAACTTTCCAGGATGGCAGCCTGCGGGCTGCCCTAATCGCGATGCCGCTTCATCTTCTTATTATTGATGCGCTCAACCTCATCCGTCGACTTCACGCGGTGCAGGGTTCGCCGTGCCGCGACGGCTGCGTGGCGGCGCTTCATCAGCTATTGGGCCATACGCGCCCTACCCATGTTGTTGCCGTGTTCGACAGCGCAGAACGCCGCCCCGGCTGGCGTCATCAGCTACTGCCCGATTACAAAGCGGGTCGTCCGCCGATGCCTGACGATTTGCAGGCGGAAATGCCAGTGTTGCAGGAGGCCTTCCGCACACTGGGCGTCAGCTGCTGGGTAGCGGAGCAGGATGAGGCCGACGATTTGGCCGCCACGCTGGCGGTGAAAATGGGGAACGCCGGTCATCAGGCGACCATCGTTTCTACCGACAAAGGCTATTGCCAGCTGCTGGCACCTAACATCCGCATCCGCGACTATTTTCAAAAGCGTTGGCTGGATGTGCCCTTCATCGAGCAGGCGTTTGGCGTCGCCCCCGCTCAGCTTCCCGATTACTGGGGATTATGCGGCATCAGCAGCAGTAAAATTTCCGGCGTGCCGGGTATCGGCCCCAAGAGCGCGCGCGAATTGATCCTGCAGTTTGGCTCCTTGGCGTCATTGTATGCGCAGCTCGATAGGGTGCCTGAGAAATGGCAAAAGAAACTGCAGCAACAGCAGGAGATGGCGGAAATCTGTCAGCGGGTGGCGACGCTAAAGCGCGATCTGGTGCTGCAAGGCAACCTGAATACGCTGCGATATACGCCTTAAGACCGCCGTCAGCGCGACAGCAAAAGGCCCCGATGCGCGTTGGGAGAGACGCATCGGGGCCGTGGCCCAGGGCACGATGCGGCCGCCGTTTAGCGTTCGTCGCGACGACCGCCCACCGCAGCCCACATCCTGCGCACGTGCACCGTGACTTCTTCCCGATCGTGATACAGCTGACGCGCCTGAATCTGCGCGTTAATGCCCTGCGCTTTGAGCGCGGCATCTATCATCGCGAGGTTCTGCGTCACCTCCTCATAGCGCTTCTTCATGGGAAGTTTGAGGTTGAAGATGGCTTCACGGCACCAGCCGTTGACCAACCATTCGGTCATTAAGTTGGCGACCCGCACCGGTTTCTCTACCATGTCACACACCAGCCAGCTGATATTGGTGCGCGGCGGGCGGAATTTGAAACCATCCTCGCGGCAGTGTGTCACCTGTCCGGTATCCATCAGGCTCGGTGCCATCGGGCCGTTATCCACGGCGTACACCATCATGCTGCGCTGCACCAGCTGGTAGGTCCAGCCACCGGGACAGGCGCCGAGATCCACCGCATACATGCCGCTGGCCAGTCGCTCATCCCACTCATCCGCCGGGACAAACACGTGAAATGCCTCTTCAAGCTTCAGCGTTGAACGGCTTGGCGCATCTGACGGGAATTTAAGGCGAGGAATGCCCATATAAAACGGCGAATTATTCTCCGGCAGCGAGTAGCCTACATAACAGGTGCCCGGCGCGATAAAGAACACGTGTACCACCGGACGCTTAGGCGACTCATAGTTGAGCAGAATGTTGCTGGCCCGCAGGCTGGCGCGCAGCGGCACGGTGAGTTTCCGGCAGAACTTGGTCAGCTCTTTTGCCGCGTTGGTGTCCGGTACCTCAACCCGCAGCTCACCGCCTTTTTCTACAACGCCCGTGAGCATGCCGACGATCGGCGTCACGCGATCGTCTGGCGGCAGATCGCGCAGCAGCTCGCCCACCACCACCATTTGCCGGGCAAAAATCAGCTCGGCAAAGGGCAGCGTGCGCATCAGCATTTCTGCCTGTTCGGGTTGATAGCACTCGTAGAGCACGTAGCCCGCGTCATCTTTGACCCGGGCGAACCCGTAGATCTCACGCTCAGCAGCCTTGGCGCTGATCTCTGCCGCACACTCTTTTTCAAATCCGGGACGGCAATAGAGTAAAACTTTATTCATGGCGTTCTGCCTTTGGTTTAAGACGCAGTGCGCCAATCAACATCAAGAACCACCCCGTCAGGAAGAACAACCCGCCAACGGGAGTGACAAAGACCCAAAACTTCAAATGAGAGAGCGCAAGGCAGTAAAGGCTGCCGCTAAACAACACGGTACCTAACGCCAGCGCGGCGCTACTCCAGTAAAACCAAATATTGGCGCGGCGCAGCATCGCTGCGCCCAATCCGATAACGGCGAGCGTATGGTAGGCTTGATACTCCAGGCCGGTGTGAATCCACGCCATCTCCGCCTGGCCAAGCGACTTGCTCAACACGTGCGCCCCAAACGCCCCAAACGCCACCAGCACAAATCCGCTGATGGCGGCAAATACAAACATGGCACGACTGGACATTCACTGATCCTCAAGGTTGAAGCCGCATGCGATGCGGCTCACCACGCATTATTGTTCGTAGCGAAAGCGGAATTTTTCTTGTTCGCTGGCCGCTTTTTCCAGAATCCACTGGCGAAAAGCGGCTATTTTACCCAGTTCTGCCTGGCTGTCATGACAAACGATGTAAAAAGCGTTTTTACTCACCAACACATCGTTAAAGGGACAGACCAGCCTTCCTGCTTCAATCTCACTTTGTGCCATGACATTATTGGCCAGCGCGACGCCCTGCCCATGAATGGCGGCCTGAAGCACCATCGCGCTGTGGCTGAAAATGGGGCCCTGCTGCACATTAATATGCTGCAAGCCAAGCTGGCGAATGTAGGCTTGCCATTCGCGGCGTGAGGCATCATGCAGCAGCGTGAAATGCGCGAGATCCGCCGGGGATTTTAGCGCGTGTGCGCCGGTAAGCAGCATTGGCGAGCAGACGGGCAGCAAATATTCCGCATACAGTTTTTCCACGCGCAGGCCCGGCCAGTTGCCGCGACCGTAGAAAATCGCGACATCGACGTCGTCGGCCAACTTCTCTTCATCGCGGTCGACGGCCTGGATACGCACATCTATGCCCGGATAAGCCATATTAAAGCTGGAAAGGCGCGGAACCAGCCACTGGATAGCAAAGCTCGGCAGCAAGCTCACCGTCAGGGCGCCTTTTGCGCTGCGCGCTTGCAGCTTGCGTGTCGCATCGTTGAGCGCCGAGAAGATCTCTTTGATATCGAGATAGTAGCTTTGCCCCTCTTCAGTGAGCAAAAGCGAGCGGTTACGGCGGCGAAATAGCTTTAAACCGAGAAAATCTTCCAGAGATTTGATCTGATGACTCACTGCTGCCTGCGTCACAAATAGCTCTTCAGCGGCTTTGGTGAAGCTTAAATGGCGAGCGGCGGCATCAAAAACGCGCAGGGCGTTGAGCGGCGGAAGGCGTTTAGACATGGTTTTCCGTAGGCGGATTTACAAGGCAATACTGCAACTTACACAAAGTCGTTACGTATTAGTTTTTTTTATCCGAGCCATTATAATTTGTCCGTTGAGGAAGCTCCAGCAAATACCTATAGTTGCCGCACTTCCTGAGCCGGAACGAAAAGATTTCTGGAAACGTGCGAGAGATCGCAGACTTTTGGAGAGCTTTTGGCTTGTGGTCGTGATGTTGTGTTTGCATTTTGATCTGACGATTGCAGATCAAACTTTTTAATTCCTGTGATTTACCCTGTCTGTCCAGAGTGATTTAAACAGCACCGCAACTTGCGGTGCTTTTTTTTTAGCTTCACATCCCTGTGTCGCCTGCGCCGCGCTGTCGCTAACGCGACCGCTTCCGGCCTGCACGGACGCGGTGCTTTCAGGGTTACTGACCCATTTCTACCATTTCTTTTACGTCGGAACGGTTAATCTGTTGCTCGTTGCCATTCGCATCTTTATAGCTGATCATACCGGTCTGGTCGTCCACTTTTGGTTTGCCGTTGGCAACAATAGTGCGACCATCATTGGTGTGCATTACATAGTTGCTGGAACAGGCAGCCAGGGTAAAGGCCATGGTACACGCGGCCAACACTGCGGCGAGTTTTTTCATCTTCTATCTCCTTGTAGAGTGATTGCATCAAACCTCCCGGCCGCGCTGGACAACGCCAGCAGACAGAGAATTCGACTAGTGAAAGCCGCTTCACTGCGCGGGATTGGGTTCAAACCTTGCAATACTTAGCATAACGCGCTTTTTCAGCTTTTCCAGCTGACGCACGGGCTTTCGGCTCGCCACATTTTTACAAGAGTGGGATAAACATGACCCTTTTTTCCCCCACGGCATTTCGCCAACAATTTCCGGCGCTGAGCGATGCTGGCGTCTACCTGGATAGCGCCGCGACGACGCTCAAGCCGCAGGCGGTGATCGACGCGACGACACAGTTTTATTCGCTGAGCGCCGGTACCGTCCATCGCAGCCAGTTCACCGCGGCCCGCGCGCTGACAGAACAGTATGAGGAGGCGCGCGGCAACGTGGCGCGCTGGCTCAATGCCCGTGACGACCGGCAGATCGTCTGGACGCGCGGCACCACAGAGGCGATTAATTTAGTCGCGCACAGCTGGCTGGCGCCGCGTCTGCAGCGCGGCGATGAGATTGTGGTCAGCGAGGCGGAACACCACGCCAACCTGGTGCCGTGGCTGATGCTTGCAGAGTCGCACGGCGCCAGAATCGTGAAATGGCCGCTAGGCGCGGATCGCCTGCCGGACCTCGCGCAACTGCCCGCGCTGCTGAACCACAGAACACGCCTGCTGGCGGTCAGTCAGATGTCGAACGTGACCGGCGGCTGTCCGGATCTGGCGCAGGCTATCACGCTGGCTCACGCGGTGGGCGCCAAAGTCATGGTGGATGGTGCGCAGGGCGTGGTGCACTGTCCGCCCGATGTCCAGGCGCTGGATATTGATTTCTATGCGTTTTCGGGCCACAAACTCTATGGCCCGATGGGCATCGGCGTGCTGTATGGAAAAGCGGAACGGTTGGCAGAGATGCGGCCCTGGCAAGGGGGCGGCAAGATGCTCACCCACGTCGATTTTTCCGGTTTCACGCCACAGCCTGTGCCATGGTGCTTTGAGGCGGGCACGCCTAACGTGGCGGGCGTGATTGGCCTGAGCGCGGCGCTGACGTGGCTGGCACAGTATAATGCCGAGAGCACAGAAACATGGTGTCAGCAGCTGGCCTGCCTGGCAGAAGAGCAGCTCAGCGCCCTGCCCGGTTTTCGCAGCTATCGCTGCGGCAGTGCCAGCCTGCTGGCATTTGATATCGCCGGCATTCATCACAGCGATATGGTCACGCTGCTGGCAGAACAGGGCATCGCACTGCGTGCAGGCCAACACTGCGCTCAGCCGCTCATGGCAGCCCTTGGCGTAAGTGGTACGCTACGCGTCTCTTTTGCCCCCTATAATAATTTGCAGGACGTAGAGGCGCTGGTGCGCGCTACGCACCATGCCGTAGACATATTAAGTGAATAAGATGACAACGTTGCTTGCGCCCCACCCGTTTGGTCGTGATATCACGGTTGACAGCCTGACCTCCACGTTTAGCCACTTACCGCAGTGGGAAGATCGCTATCGGCAGCTGATCCAGCTTGGCCGCCAGCTCCCTGCGCTCCCCGAAGCGTTAAAAACGCAGGAGATCGCCCTGTCCGGCTGTGAAAATCAGGTTTGGTTCAGCAGTCAGCCGCAAAGTGACGGCACGCTGCATTTCTACGGCGACAGTGAAGGACGCATTGTACGCGGGCTGCTGGCGGTGCTTCTGACGGCGGTTGAGGGGCAAACACCGCAGGCGCTGCTGCAGCACGACCCGCTGGCGCTGTTTGACACGCTGGGCCTGCGCGCGCAACTCAGCGCCTCACGCAGCAGCGGGCTGCAGGCGCTGGCGGAGGCGGTAAAACGGGCTGCGCAGCAGCATCAAGCGGCCTGACGTCTGGCGCGCGCGAGAAACTTCTTCAGCGCGTGTGACACGGCGATAAAGCCAAAGGTCGCGGTGACCATGGTCGCCGCACCAAATCCGGCAGCGCAGTCCATGCGTTTCGGTCCTTCAGCCGTACTGCGTGATGCGCATACGCTGCCGTCCGGCTGCGGATACACCAGCGCTTCAGTGGAAAATACGCAGTCGATGCCCAGCTTGCCTTTGCTGTTTTTCACCACGCCAAAATCACTTTTCAGTCTTTCGCGCAGCTTGGCCGCCAGCGGATCCTGGATCGTTTTCGCCAGATCGCTGACCTGAATCTGCGTGGGATCGATCTGCCCGCCAGCGCCACCGGTGGTGATCAGCGGCAGCTTATTGCGACGGCAATAAGCAATCAGCGCGGCTTTCGGGCGTACGCTGTCAATGGCGTCAATCACGTAATCAAAATCCGATGCCAGATAGGCCGCCGCGTTCTCCGGCGTAATAAAATCATCAATACAGATCACGTCACATTCAGGGTTGATTGCGCGAATGCGCGCTGCCATCACCTCGGTTTTGGCCTGTCCCACGTTACCCTGCAGGGCATGAATCTGACGATTGGTGTTGGTAATGCACACATCGTCCATATCGATCAGCGTGATGCGCCCGATGCCGGTGCGCGCCAGCGCTTCGGCTGCCCAAGAGCCGACACCACCGATGCCCACCACGCAAAAATGGGCTTGCGCAAATCGCTGCAGCGCATCTTCACCGTACAAACGCGCCGTACCGCCAAAACGTTGCCGCCAGGCGTCGCTTACAACTGTCATACTTAACCTTATTCAAACGAGCGGGCCACGTTAGCCCGCCGGGAGGATATCAATTTGCGCCGATCAGCAGTGAACCGTTGTTGCTTTGCGGGGTGCTAAACAGCGGCTGACCGGTGCCAGGGGCCGCTTTCAATACCCAGACGCGCCCATAGTGATTATAAAAACCGGCCAGGTGCGCGGCATCGGGGCCAACGCCTTGGTAAATATCAAAGTGTTGGCCTTTGATAGCGCCGCCCACGTCCAATGCAACCATCAGGCGCATCTCATATTTGCCGTTGAATTTGCCCTTTTCGTTTAGCTGCGGCACTTCCGCCAGCAGCACGGTACCGGCTGGGATCAGCGAACGATCCGAGGCTACGGAGGCTTTGGCGATTAATGGCACCGCGCTGGCGCCGCGCACCGGCACGTACTCTTCTGGCTTGAAGAACACAAAAGATTGATTGGTCTCCAGCACGTCGCGCACCTGCTCTGGGGAGTGGTCTTGTGCCCACTGGCGAATCGCCTGCATTGACATATCTTCGCGTTTCACTTCGCCGCGATCGATCAACTCTTTACCAATGCTGTGGTAAGCCCAGCCGTTCTTACCGCCGTAGCCAAAGAAACGCAGCGGGCGACCATCGCCGAAATCCACGTAGCCGCTGCCCTGCACATCCATCATAAAATTATCGATCAGCGAATTACTCCAGGCGATAACGTAGCGCTCGTCCAGCGCACCGCTATAAATCGCTGCACGGCTGGGCAGCTTCTGCCCGCGCGGGCGCGGTGGCATGCGGTAAATGGGATACTGGAATTCGCCCTGACGCGTATAGCGTGCTTCAACCACCGGCGTGTAGTAGCCGGTAAACTGGACGTTGCCGTAATTATCGGTGCCTTCCATTTGGTAAGCATTGAGTCCGTAGTTGCGCAGCTGCCGCGTGTCGGCCCCGGAGAGCAACCAACTCTGCACGGCGTTATAGGTGCTGGTGTTACGGCCATATAAGCTCGAGGCGGCGCGTTGAATCTGCGTGACCTGCTGGCCAAAATCGCGGCCGTTGACCGGGCGACCTTTGGCATTCGGCTCATTCACCAGCCCGAGCGGTTGCTCGAGCTTGCCATCTTTATATTGCTGACCGCGATCGGTGGGTTTTGAACTACAGCCTGCGAGCAGCGCCAGAAACGCTGCGGTAAGGGCAGCTTTGCCCCAATATCCTTTCATGAGCTTCTCTTTTATTGCGTGTTTGCAGGCGACGATAGCAAAGGGGCCGCGAGAATGAAATCTGCCACAAAGGGCCTGCATCACATCTGTTCAATAAACCATCGGATGGATAAAATATTCATCAACTAACCGTAAATTTAAGCGCTTAGGGCAAAAAGGGGTTGCATCATCAGACGCCGAGTGTATAGTGCGCATCCACGGACGCGGGGTGGAGCAGCCTGGTAGCTCGTCGGGCTCATAACCCGAAGGTCGTCGGTTCAAATCCGGCCCCCGCAACCAATTCTTCTTAACTGAAGAGACAATGTGAAGCGTTGCGTAATGCAACAGACGGACGCGGGGTGGAGCAGCCTGGTAGCTCGTCGGGCTCATAACCCGAAGGTCGTCGGTTCGAATCCGGCCCCCGCAACCATTTGTCTTGAAGAAGAATACAGCATGAACGTCGCACAATGCGACAGACGGACGCGGGGTGGAGCAGCCTGGTAGCTCGTCGGGCTCATAACCCGAAGGTCGTCGGTTCGAATCCGGCCCCCGCAACCACTTCAATTAAACACCTTAACGGGTGTTTTTTTGTTTGTAGCTTCGCAAAAAAGCGGCAATACTGCCGCCCTTCTCACCGATGCGCCAGCACGGCCCCTTTCTCAAAATAGGCCTTAATGCCATGCAGGATCGCCTCCGCAACTTGATGCTGGTAGCGCGGCGTGCGTAGCTTACGCTCTTCCTCAACGTTACTGATAAACGCGGTTTCCACCAAAATAGACGGGATATCCGGCGCTTTTAGCACGGCAAAACCCGCCTGATCCACCGTGCGCTTGTGCAAATGGTTGATGCGTCCCAGACGCGTTAACACCTCTTTGCCGAACTTAAGGCTGTCGCTGATGGTTTGACGCTGCACCATGTCGAACATGGTGTGGTCGAGATAGCGGTCGCCGCTCATGCTGACGCCGCCAATCAAATCGGCTTCGTTCTGCGTTTGCGCGAGAAAACGCGCAGCGGCGGAGGTGGCGCCGCGCGTTGAGAGCGCAAACACCGACGAACCGCGCGCGGCACGGCTGGTAAACGCATCAGCGTGAATAGAGACAAACAGATCGGCCCGCTGTTTGCGCGCCTTCGCTACGCGCACGCGCAGCGGAATAAACACATCTTCGTTGCGCGTCATGTACGCCTTCATGTTGTGTTCTTTCTCGATCAGCGCTTTTAGATAGCGGCCAATCTTCAGCACAATGTCTTTCTCACGCGTTTTGTATTTGCCGTGCGCGCCCGGATCTTCACCGCCGTGACCGGGATCGATCATGATAATAATAGGACGATCCCGCCCCGCTTTACCGGGCAGCGGCGCCTGCGCGGGCTGATCGCGTTCCAGATCCCCTTGGTTGTAATCGTGCAGTAACGCCAGCAGCGGATCCTCTTCCGCAGACGCCTCGCGGGGATAGAGATCGACCACTAAGCGATGTTTGATGCCGGCGACCGGAGACAGCGTAAAGATTTTCGGCGCCACGTTGCGCTTGAGTTCCAGCACGACGCGCACCGTATTGGCGTCGAACTGCCCCACGCGCGCCGTTTTAATAAAGGGATCGTCAACGCGCACTTGCTTATCCACCCCTTTCAATACCGGATTGATATGCAGGTTATCAATGTCGATCACCAGACGGTCTGGATGGCTCAAGGCAAATTGACGATATTTCAGCGGGACATTGGACTCCAGCGTCACGCGGGAATAGGTGGATGAGGGCCAAATACGCACGGCAACGATGTGCGCGGCGCCCGCAGCCGCGCCGGTACGCGTGACACTGAGCAAAAATAGCGCGCCTGCGCCCTGTAATAATCGTCGTCGTGTAAAAGCCTGAGACATACTGCTCCAACTGCCCTGTGGTGTCTAAAATATCGCCAAGTGATCAATCGAGGATGAAAACTTTACGCAAAATGAGAGGGGTTGTCTTGTGAGAAAAACCAGATAATGCAGTCTGTTAGCGTGAGATGCATCCGAAAATTCGTAAAGTATCGTCAGTGGTCAGGCTTGCAAAAACGACAAAAAGAGAATAAAAATACGAAAATTTCGAATAAACATGCACTGAGGGTTTGCCGTGAAGGAACGTAGCACCGAACTGGTACAGGGCTTTCGCCACACCGTTCCCTATATCAACGCCCACCGCGATAAAACGTTTGTCATTATGCTCGGCGGGGAAGCCATTGAGCATGAAAACTTCTCTAACATCGTCAACGATATTGGCCTGTTGCACAGCCTTGGCATTCGCCTGGTGGTGGTGTACGGCGCGCGGCCACAAATCGACGCCAGCATGGCGCAGCAGCAGCTGGAGCCGATCTATCACAAGCACACGCGCGTCACGGACGCGCAGTCGCTGGAGTTGGTGAAACAGGCCGCGGGTCGTCTACAGCTGGACATCACCGCGCGTTTGTCGATGAGCCTCAACAACACGCCGCTGCAAGGCGCGCACATTAACGTGGTAAGCGGCAACTTTATCATTGCCCAGCCGCTGGGCGTGGATGATGGCGTCGACTACTGCCACAGCGGCCGCATTCGTCGTATCGACGAAGAGGCCATTCACCGCCAGCTGGATAATAACGCCATCGTGCTGCTGGGACCGGTCGCGGTTTCGGTCACGGGCGAGAGCTTTAATCTCACGTCAGAAGAGGTGGCTACCCAGTTAGCCATTAAATTGAAAGCCGAAAAAATGATCGGTTTTTGTTCTGAACAGGGCGTGACCAACCGCGCGGGTGAGATCATCTCCGAGCTGTTTCCCAATGATGCGCAGGCGCGTATTGACGAAATGGAAAGCGACGGCGATTTCCTCTCCGGTACCGTCCGCTTCCTGCGCGGCGCGGTGAAAGCGTGCCGCAGCGGCGTGCGCCGCAGCCACTTGATCAGCTATCAGGAAGATGGTGCCCTGCTCCAGGAGTTATTCTCGCGCGACGGTATCGGTACCCAGATCGTGATGGAGTCAGCGGAGCAGATTCGCCGCGCCAATATCAATGATATCGGCGGTATTCTGGAGCTGATCAGGCCGCTTGAGCAGCAGGGTATTTTAGTGCGCCGCTCGCGTGAGCAGCTGGAGATGGAGATTGATAAATTTACCATTATCCAGCGCGACAATCTGACCATCGCCTGCGCTGCGCTCTATCCCTTCCCGGACGAACAGATTGGCGAAATGGCCTGCGTGGCGGTGCATCCTGATTACCGCAGCTCTTCACGCGGGGAGCTGTTGCTGGAGCGAGTGGCGCTGCAAGCGCGTCAGATGGGGCTGAAAAAACTGTTTGTCCTGACCACGCGCAGCATCCACTGGTTTCAGGAGCGCGGTTTTACCCCGGTGGATATTGAGTCGCTGCCTGAAAGTAAAAAGCAGATGTACAACTACCAGCGCCGCTCAAAGGTGCTGATGGCCGATCTACGCTAAACGCCACGGGCACGCGCGCAATCGTGCCCTGTTATTCTTTCCCTCGTGACGTGCGGCGGTCAGCTCTCCGTCAGCCGCTGTAGCAGGCCGCTGCGGCGCTGGGTTTGCAATTGCACGGCGCGGCGAAACACCCCTTCTTCACTGTACAGCGTGAGCTGCTTGCGCGCGCGCGTGATGGCGGTGTAAATCAGTTCACGCGTCAGCACGGGGACAAACTGCGCAGGCATCACCAGTGCGGTGTGATCGAACTCAGAACCCTGTGATTTATGCACCGTCATAGCCCAAGCCGTATCGTGTACGGGCAAACGGCTGGGCTGCACGGCTTTGATGGTGCCATCGGGCAACGGGAAGAACACCTTCAATACGCCGTCGTGGTCTTCGAGCGCAATGCCAATGTCGCCGTTAAATAACCCCAGCGTGCTGTCATTGCGCGTCACCATGACCGGGCGTCCGGGATACCAGCGGCTGCCGTTTTTGGGCCGACGCAGCCACTGCATTTGCATCAGCTTTTGCTCAATGCGCTGATTCAATCCCTGCACGCCAAACGGCCCTTCCCGCAGCGCACACAGCAGTTGATAGCGGGCGAATGCCTGCAAGATCGCGCCGGGTGTCGCCTGCTGCTGTACCAATTCAATAAACGGTCGGTAGCCTTCGGTGATCTCAGCCAGCATGGCTTGGTAGGCCTCGCCGCTGTTGAGCGGGCGCCGCGCAATATCGCTGAAGCCTGCGGCAAACGCCGCCTCTACGGCGTCAATCTCACCGCCGTTCACCGCGGCCGCCAGCTTGCCGATACCGGAATCTGCTGCAAAGCGGTAGCTTGTGCGCAGCAGGCAGATGGCATCGCGTACCGCCGGTGCAACGTCATCGTCACGGCCTTCGAGGGCGCAGCCGGTGAGCGTGGCGAGCTGTAATGCGCGCACCGGGCTGTAGCCCGCCTCGGCGCAGCGACAGATATCACCCAGCACCGCCCCGGCCTCAACCGAGGCAAGCTGATCGCGATCGCCGAGAAAAATCACCCGCGCCTGAGGCGGTAACGCGGCAATTAAATTCGCCATCATGCTCAAATCCACCATGGAGGCTTCATCCACTACCAGCACGTCCAGATGCAGCGGATTGCCCGCGTGATAGCGTAAACGCTGTGACTCGGGCTGCGCGCCCAATAATCTGTGCAGGGTGGTCGCCTCGGCCGGAAAGCGCTGACGCTCCTGTTCCGTGACCGGCAGCGCCTGCAGTGCATTCCCCAGAGATTCAGTCAGGCGGGCGGCGGCTTTACCTGTAGGGGCGGCGAGCTGAATGCGCAACGCGCCCTCACTGAGATGAATCAGCGCGGCCAGCAGCTTCGCCACTGTGGTGGTTTTGCCCGTGCCCGGCCCGCCGGAAATCACCGCTGTTTTTTGCGTAAGCGCCACGGCGGCCGCAATTTTCTGCCAATCCTCGGGCTGCTCGCCGAACAAGCTGTTTAGCACCGCTCGTATCTGCTCCGCGGCAAATTGCTGCGGTGCGGCGCGGGTCTGGAAAAACTGCGCGACCCGTCCTTCATGGTGCCAAAGGCGGTGCAGATAGAGACGATCGTTGTTCAATACCAGCGGCGCGGCGCGATCGCTCTCGCTCAACGCTGACCAGCCCGCCAGCAGCGCAGGCCAGTCCTCCGGCTCCCCTGCCGCCTGCCAGATGGCCTGCGCCAACTCGGGGTGACGCCCACTAAACAGCGTATCGCGCCGCAGCAGCGAGAGCGGCAGACAAACATGCCCTTCTCCCGCCTCTGCGCTCAGGCAGGCGGCGGCTAGCAGCCGTGCCGGTTGTGTCTCATCAGCCAATAGCTGGGCGAACTGCACGTCCAGCGCGCGCAAGGCCCGCAGCGCTATCGCCTGCTCTAATAGCGCGGTCATGCCGCTCATGCTGAAGCTCCTTGCCCGCGAAACAGGCCATCCAATTGTGTGACAAAATCATGCCGGGGACGCGTATGAAACACGCCATTCTCTGGCGAACTGCCGTCCATACCGCGCAGGAACAGATAAAAGACCCCGCCGAAATGCCGCTCGTAATCGTAGTCAGGCAGGCGGTGACGCAAATAGCGATGCAGCGCGAGCGTATACAGCTGGTACTGCAGGTCATAGCGGTGATCCACCATCGCCTGCGCCATCGCCTCTGGCGTGTAGGCCTCACGCGTGTCGCCCAGCCAGTTGGATTTGTAGTCCAGCAGATAATATTTTCCCTGCCAGCGGAACACCAGATCAATAAAGCCTTTTAGCATGCCCTGCACCTGACGAAAGTCCAGTGGAGGCGCCGCGGTAGACAGCGGATCCTGGCGCACCAGCGCATCCAGTTCCTGCGCGGTCAGCAGGCCGTCAATCGGCAAGTAAAACCCCATTTCCACCAGCCTGTCGCTGGACTTCACGCTGGCAAGCCGCAGCCCCTGCGCGTTTAGCGGCGTGTTTACCACGCGGGTAATCCACTCACTGAGCATCGGTTGCCAGAACAGGGGATAGCCACTTTGCTGAAGATGACGCGTGAGCGTGTCTTCATCCGGCGGGTGCGGAAAATCAAGGGATTCAAATAGCGTATGCAAGAACGTGCCCGGCGCGGCGCCGCGCGGAAAGTGATGCGGCGTCAGCGCCGCTTCCGCTTCCTCGCTCGACGACGCTTCCCCGGCCGCGTCAATATCAAAGCCTGGCATCACGTCCAGCAGACGATGGCTGCTGTGCTGTTGCAGCGCGGAATAGCTGGTGACGCGCCACGGGTCGACTAGCGTGCGGGTGACAGCACGTGCACGCAGCGTGTCTTCAGGCAGCGGTGCGTCGTGCCAGCGCGTCGCTTCACCCGCCTCGGCCAACACCACCTCGGTGCCCACATGGTCGATTTCACCCAGCAAAACGGCCAGCTGCTCTGCGCTGGCGGCTTCACCCCGCTGCAGCAGGAAACCCAAGGCGCTTTTGTGCAGATCGCTTGCTCCCTCGCGTTTGCGCGTGCCGCGAAACAGTGGCGCGACGCCAACGCTACAGTGAAAGATGGAGCGCGTCAGGGCGACATAAAGCAAGCGTAGATCTTCCGCCAGGCGCTCCTCTTCTGCCAGCGCCAAGCTCTCTTCGTTGCTGTGCAGGTCGAGCACCGGATTGAAGCTGTCGCGATCGTGATAAAGCGCCGTATCCGCCTCGCGGAAACCAGCGGCAAAAGGCAACCAAACCAGCGGATACTGCAATCCTTTCGACTTGTGGATGGTAACGATCTGCACCAAGTGACGATCGCTCTCAAGGCGCAGTTGCTGGCTGGCAGACTGGTTATCCGGACTGGCTATCTGCTGCGCCAGGTAACGCACCAACGCGTGAGGACTGTCGAGTTGCGCCGCCGCTTCCTGCAGCAACTCGCCGAGGTGCAGCAGATCGGTCAACCGACGTTCGCCGTTTTCCGATGCCAGCAGGTTTTCCGCCAGATGCCGCTCCAGCATAAGCTGCCGCAGCATGGGCAGGACGCCGCGCTGATGCCAAAGCTGCTGCCAGCGGGCAAAGGTCTCGACCAGCTCGTCCCAGGCGCGCGCATCGTGATCGAGTGCATCCAGCTGGGCGGCGTCAAACGCAAACAGCGAGGTCGCCAGCGCAGTGCGTAGCATCCGCTCCTGCTCGGGGGCCAATACCGCTTGCAGTAGCCAAAGTAGCTCTCGCGCCTCCGGCGTGGTGTAGACGCTGTCGCGATTGGACAGGTACACCGAGGGAATGCCGAGCTGTTTTAAGGCTTCGCGGATGTGGTTAGCCTCACTGCGGCTGCGTACCAACACCGTCATGTCCGACGCCTGCACCCCACGCTGCAGGCCGGCCTTGCCCAACAGCGCACGCCCCTGCTGACCCGCCTGCAGCCAGCGGCTAATGTCGAGGGCGCACTGCTGCGCCATGTACTGTTGGTAGTCACTGACGCTGCAGCCTCCGCCAGGTTGTAACCAGAGTCGGAGCGCGGGCTGCACGCGATCGTCTACCGTCAGTGAGAGCGACTGATTAGGCGGCGCGAACCGCACGGGCAGAAAGGGAATATCCTCAAATAAAAACGGCGATGGCAGCCGTGAAAACAGGTGGTTCACGGCCTCAACCATCTCAGGCGAGGAGCGCCAGTTGGTATCCAGTGTGTAGTGCGCACTCACTTCATTACGTGCGCGAATGTAGGTAAAAATGTCGGCGCCGCGAAACGCATAGATCGCCTGTTTGGGATCGCCAATCAGCAACAGCGCCCGATCGGGCTGCTGATGGTACAGGGTGCGAAAGATACGGTACTGCTGCGGATCGGTGTCCTGGAACTCGTCAATCAAGGCAACCGGATAGCGCTGGCGAATAACCTCTGCCAGCCGTTCGCCGCCGGACTGGTGCAGGGCGTCATCCAGGCGGCTCAGCAGATCGTCAAAACCGAGCAGCGCCTGCAGCCGCTTCTCTTTATGCACCGCCGCGCGGACTTCCACCAGCGCGCGCGCAATCATCAGATCGCGTAACGAAAGCGGTTGTGCCAAAAAGTCATCTATTGCGTCAAACAGCGCATGGCGCGGTGCGCTGCCTTTTTTGGTCTTTTCTTCCAGCAGCCGTTGGCTAAAGCGTGCCAGCTCAGCCGGCACCGTGTAATCACGGGTTTCGCTTTGCGCCCAGTCGCTGATTTTATTGACCCATACCGGCAAATGCTTGCTGCTGTAGCTGCGCTTATCAACGTCAGACTGGCTGACTAATGTGAGTACTTCCTCACCCACAGTGCGCCACTGCGCCTTAATTTTCTCGATTTGCGCCAGATTGCGTGCATGGCGAGTCGCCAGCGTTTCATCATCGGCTGGCGGCAAGCGCAAGCCGGGAGACTCCCCTTGTAGCCACGGTCGCAGCGTGGTCAGCAGCTGATCTGGCCCGCTCCATTCATTGACCACCACGCGTGCGATATCCAGCGTCAGCGGATAGCAGTGACGTCGCCAAAAGTCGGCGGTGGCGCGCCGCAGCAGAGGATGCTCATCCTCAATCAACTGTTGTTCAAACAGCATGCCTGATTCAAAGGCATTAAAATTCAGCATGCGCTGACAAAAACCGTGAATGGTGAAAATCGCGGCCTCATCCATTTGCCGCTCGGCCGCCAGCAGCAGCGATGCCGCGTCAGCTGGCTGGGCGATCTCCTCCAGCAGCTGATTCAACATCGCGTTGCTGCTTACGCCGCGAATGCAGGCCAAACGCAGCTCGTGGATATTATCGCGAATGCGGCCACGCAGTTCGGCCGTGGCGGCCTCGGTAAAGGTCACCACCAAAATTTCATCGACCGACAGCGGGCGCGAATAGGCATGCTCACCGCCGAGCCCAAGCAATAGTCGCAAATAAAGCAGGCCAATGGTGAAGGTTTTCCCCGTACCGGCTGAGGCCTCAATCAAGCGCTCACCGCGCAGCGGCAGCGTGAGCGGATTAAGCGTTTCAGGCTGCTGCGTCATGGCATATCACGCTTTACGTCCAGCGACTGCTGTAGCTTATCGACGCGATCCCACGTTGTGAAGCCCGTCACCTTGGCATAGTCGGCTGTATGAGCCGATGACTGGCTACCGCCAATTTGTGAAAGCATTGCCATTCCCTGCTGCTGCAGCACCGCCTGGTGGAAAAAGTCTGCCAAACTCGTTGGCGTGAGCTTGCCAATGGCGGCGAGGGTTTTTTCTCGGGTGTCGAACGCAAAGTTCTGCCGGTTGAAATCACGCTCATAGCGATTCGCCTCTTCTTCGAGGGTTTGCGGACGCTGTTTAAGATCGTTTATCAACGCCAGCTGATACTGCGCGAAATCTTCGTCACTTAACTGGCGCAGCCGCTGCTCTGCCTGCGGATAAAAGGCGCGGAAGCGCTCAAGTAGGTAAGCGGGCGATTTGCTGTTGCTTTGCAGCAAGAATCCAATGCCCCACTGACGGCCAATGGGCATTTGATAGCAGAATACGGCGTAGCCAAGCTGTTCTTCGGTGCGCAACTGGTTGTAGAACCACGGTTGGACAATCTGGCTCAGTAAGGTGCTGCTGGCCATGCTTTGGTATTCGCCGTATCCCAGCGGCACGTAGAGCGTCGCCAGCGCGGAGTCGGTGCTGCTGCTTGCGGTCTGCAAGTTCACTTTTCTGGCGTTATCAATGGCGACGTAATCGCTGTGCCAGTCTGTCTGCCCACGACTCTGGAGCTGCTGACGCAACTGTACCGCCAGCTGTTTGACGCGATCCGCGGACAGGTTGCCTACCGCCATCATTTCCGGTGTCGCCTCACGAATCAGTGCATCACGATACGCGGTGACCTCCTCAAGTGTGATGGTTTTGACCACGTCTCGCCGCGTATCGCGTTGCGTATAGGGCAGCTGTGAAAGCATTTGCATTGGCTGAATGGCCTGCTCAAACGCCTTGCCTCTCTCTGCGGCGTCAAGGCGATCGAGATACCAGGATTTTGCCTGTTCAAGCTGCGGCGGCGTGGGCTGGAAACGCGCGTAGCCTTCCACCAGCTTTTGCAGCAGTTCAGGCAGACGCTGCGTGAAGCCACTGGCGTTAAAGACCAATCCCTCATTTTCTCCGATGGAGAAACTGATTCCCGCCACCGACGCCTGATTATTTAACTTATCAAGCGCCAGGCTTGAGAGATAATCATTTAAACCAAACAGCACCTGCTGACGCGCATCGCTGATGGCATGTTGGTTGCGCAGCGCCAGCGTTATCGCCGCCTTGGGTTCCTTGGCGAACGCCGCGCTGGGCATCCAGTAAATACGCATACTTGCGGCATCACCAATCGCCATCGGATGGGAAAGGGTTTTTCCCTGCGCGTCGATGAGGGAAAAGTCAGAAGGAATGTAAGGATTGAGCGTTGGCAATGCCAACGGGAGATCTCCCCCCTGCTGCTGCCAGGCGCTAAATTGCGCAAGAGTAATGTTATCCACTTGATAAGGGGCCTGGACAAAATACGCTTCCTTATTGTGCGGTTCATTGGGGCTGATAAACCAAATTCGGGCGTTTTGCGGCGTCATATCACTCAAACGCGCCTTGATAGCGGCAGGATCGAAATCGTCCGCAAGATAAGGCGCATCCAACGTATGTTGCAGCGGCACGCGCAGCATGGTATCCGCTAGCCACTCAATGTAATCCATATCCCGGGTGATAGAGGGATAGCGGAAATCCAGCGCCAGTACGTGCGAAACCTCGTCAAAGTAGGCTTTATCAATGCCCTTGTCGCGCAACAGGGTTAGATAGCGGAATACCGCACCCAGCACTTTATCACGCTGCGCGAGCCCTTTATCCGTCAGGGACACGGTGATAGCGAACACGCCGCTGCTGCGTTCAGTGAACGGATCGGCACCCGCGTTCACGCCATCCGCCAGTCCCTGCTTTTGCAGCCAATCATTCAGCGTATTCTCACTGCGATTGGTTAGCATGTAGCCGATGAGCGTGTCGGTTTTGCTGCGGAACCGATCGCTATTGTTAGCGATGCGAAACTCAATTTTTAGCTGTTTGCGCGGCTGGGCAGGCACGTAGTGGATGATGATGCCTTTTTGCGCGTCAGTCACCACCGGCACGGTGATAGCAGGTACGCTGGCTTGGTGATTTGCAATACGTCCAAACGTCTGGGCGGCGATGCCAGCCATCTCAGGCAGCGACTTGTTGCTGTAAATGACGCCTTTCATGAGGTTAGCGGAGTAATGACGTTGATAGAACTGCACCAATGCCTGATGCAAATTGCTCTCGGGCTTGTCGCTTAACGTTTCAAGGTTACCGCCTGAGTAGCGTGAAGCCGGGTGTGCCGGATTAAGCGTCTCGGCGCCAACCTGCGCCATGCGCAAGCCATCGCGCGACCGCGCCATGGTCAGCTCGGCATTGACTGCGTGACGCTCGCGATCGGCATTCACCGGATCCAGCAATGGATGCGCAATCGCATCCGCCAGGCGATCCACCGCAGGCAGTAGCGCGTCATTCGCCACTTCCAAATAAAACGCGGTGCGATAGGATGCCGTGCTGGCATTATGGCTTCCACCGTGCTTTTTCAGAAATTCGGCCAAATTATCTGGCTGCGGATAACGCTGCGAGCCCATCAAAACCATGTGCTCCGTATAGTGCGCTAAGCCAAGCTGCGCGTTGGGGTCGTCAAGTGAGCCAATGGGCAGCGTCAGGGCCGCCAGTGATTTCGGCGCATCAGGATCAGAAACCAGTAGCACCGTCATGCCGTTATCCAGCGTGATTGCCTGATAGCTGCGCGGATCGCGTTCGCTCTTACGAATGCTGTCATTAACCGGTTGCCAGCCGCGATCGGCGGCAGCCGTCGCCTCAAGTGCCAGCATACTTAATAGCAGCGCGCCTACCCAGCGTGCATGAATCCGCATGTAAACCCCTTTGATTACTGATTATCGCCAGCTGTGTGTACGGCGACATACTCCATACTAACAAGGCAAAATGGTGACAATGAGCCGTGAACCCTGTGCGTTATTCGTTAGCTTGATGCGCGAGGCGCACCGGTAAATACCAGCGACGCGCGGCGGCAATAATCGCCTCGACAGCGGCGTCGTCGAGCGTGCGGCAAAGACGTTGCAGATAGGGATCGCTGCCTTCGCCTTCAATCTGATAACCGCCCTGCCATGCCTGGAGCAGTTTATTGCGCGCTTTTTGCTGAGTCTGCTCATCCTCTAACAGCTGATGCGATTTCACATCAAAGCTGGCATCCAGCCAGGCGCTGCCCGCTTTATTCAGCAGCAGGAGCGGTTCAGACAGTCCGGCCTGGTAAGCAGTAACATATTCGGTAAGCAGCGTCTGCGCGTGCTCGGCGCTAATCGCCTTAAAACCCCAGTGGCTCTGTTTACGCCCGTACATCCGACTATCCCCTTTACCGCCTAGCGCGCAATACACCAGATGCTCAAGCCACAGCAGCAGCCCATCGTTCATGCTCAGAACCCCTGGCCGCCAGCGCAGGAGGCCGTCAGCTTGCACCTGGGTTAACCAACCGGTCAAGAGAACCTCACCCAAAGGCAGCGCGACCTCCCAGCTCTCGGCCGGCAATCGCTGACCGGCAATGTTCTCGGCCACTTCCTGCATCTCTTCCGTTTGGCGCTGCCAGAAGAGTTCGCCAAAAGCACCGTAAGGTAAGTTACCTGCGGCGCGGTGACGCGCAAACAGCTGCGCCGGATCCGCGCCCTCGACCAGCGCGTTGAGCAATTCCGCATTGATTTGATAACGCTCGAGGCTGTCAGGCGCAAAAGGTTCGCTATCGGGTAGCTCGCTCTCTTCCATCCAGAATGAGACGCCAAGCCGCTGCTGGAACCAGGCGCGCACCGGATGCCGCCAAAAGCGCAGTAGCTGCTCTAGCGACAGGCTCGTCAGCACGTGTTGCGGTAACGGCTGCACGAAATCCGGTTGCGCAACGCCGCTGCCCGTTGCGGCGGGCAGCCATTCAGCGGCAAAGCTTTGTCCGCTGAAACCGGGGTGAAAATTTTCCGGTGCGAAAGGCATACGGCTGTGCAGCGTTTGCAGATGCGAGCGAACGCGCTGTTCACTGACGTCAGGCTCGGCGGACTCATCACCGGGCAGGCAAAAACTCTGACTCAGGTAATCCAGCAGCTCAGTGACCAGTACCGAAGGATAGCGCGCGCTGTTATCCTGAATGGCGCGGCCTATATAGCTGATATACAGCTGGTCTTGGGCGCTGATGAGCGCCTCAAGAAACAGGTAGCGATCGTCATCCCGTCGGCTGCGGTCGCCTTTGCGCGTCTGCTGCTGCATTAAATCAAAGCCGAGCGGCGCCAGCGTGCGCGGATAAACGCCATCGTTCATGCCCAGCAGGCACACGACCTTAAACGGGATGGAGCGCATAGGCATCAGCGTACAGAAGTTGATGGGGCCAGCCAGGAATCGCTGGCTAATGCGCTGTTGATCAAGGCGTGAACGCAGCTCATCACGCAGCAACGTTACCGGGATAGGCTGCTGATAGGTGGCCTGCATCCCCTGTTCAATGATCTGCGCCCACTGGGTTTCCACCAGCAGCAGCGCGGCTTCGCTCTCGGCATCCGCAATAAAGAAGGTATCGATCAGCTCGCGGCACAGCGGCATCCACTCTGCCAGCGTGCGATCCTCTTTTAATCGCGCGCGCCAGAGATCGAGGCACGCGAGCAGATTCGCTAAGTGGCCCGCGAGCTCGGCGATCAGCCCACTGGATTCGTCGTAGGGCAAAATGCCCTGCCAGTCGCCATTGCGACTCTCCAACGCATAGCCCAGCAGCATGCGCTGCAGGCCAAAGCGCCAGGTATGCTGGCCCGTTACCGGCAGCGCCAGCGCTTCGACGCTGGCATCATCCAGCCCCCAGCGTATGCCCGATTCCATTACCCAACGTCGCAGCAGGCGCAAGCCACTCTCATCCACGGAAAAGCGCTGTGCCAGCGCGGGCACTTCGAGCAACGCCAGGATTTCTTCCGAGGCGAAGCGGCTTTCAGGCAGCATCAGAAGGGAGAGTAGCGCCTGAATCGCCGGATGCGCCTGGCTGGCGCGACGATCTGAAATAGCAAACGGCAGGTAACGGTCGGCAGGCGCACTCGCGAACGCGGCCTGAATAAAGGGCGCGTAGCTATCAATGTCCGCCACCATCACAATGATATCGCGCGGCCTGAGCGAGGGATCGGCCTCCATCATCGCCAGCAAGTGGTCCTGAAGCACCTCAACTTCTCGCTGAGCGCTGTGGCACACCTGTACCGTCACGGAGCGATCGTCAGGGTCAAGTCGGCGCTTGCTACGGCTGCTGCCTAACTCATCTGCCGTGAGGCCAATGACCGCCCTGTCCTCAAGGTTGAGCAGATCGGCCTGCAGGCTATGCAGCAGGTTATCCTCGGGCATATCGACGAATGCATCGACATCGTTTGCAGCGGCCTCCATCTGGCTTAATAAGAACAGATTGTCGCGTCCCAGCTTGCCCCATGAGGCCAGCAGCGGATTAGTGAGCTGCTGTTCACCCAATTCATTGAATAGCGTGGTGGCCGCATCGGGATCGCGAAACAGCGGCTGTGCGTCATCCGAGTGAAGGCGACGACGCTGGCGACTCTGTAGTTTCGCCAGAAACGCGTAGTCCTGGATGTCGCCCCAATAGTGACGGCATGGGTTGGTAAACAGCAGGTGAATATCGATATGGCGGCCAAGCGCTTCAAGCGCCTGCAGATAGACCGGCGGCAGCGCAGAGATCCCGCAGATAAAAACGCGCTGAGGCAAACCAGCGGGCGGTGAGGTGGCCTGCTCAAGCGTTTGAATAAAGCGAGCATAGAGGTTAGCGCGGTGCCACATCGGCTGCCCAAGCTGCTCTGTAAAGCTCACTAAATCGCGCCACAGCGCAGCTTGCCAAATTTGCACCTCTCCCAGCCCTTCGACAAGTTCGCCACGTTCCCAGCGGTTTAACCAGTCAGAACGGTAAACCAGATACTGGTCAAACAGGTCGGCAATACGGGCGCAAAGCTGGTACAGCTTGCGTTTATCCTCATCGTCATTGAGGTATTGGTGCAGCGGCTGAAACGCGTCTTGTTCCAGCAAGTCAGGCAAGCGATGCATCAGCTTCCAGCTCATGCTGGCTTTGTTGAACGCGCTTTCTTCAGGAATACCGGGCAGCACTTTCACAAACATGCTCCAGATAAAGGTCGCAGGCAGGGGAAACGCGATGTTCGCGGCGATGCCAAAACTGTTTGCCAACTCCATTTGCAGCCATTGCGCCATGCCGGGACTTTGCACCAGCACCTGTTCAGCCGCCAGGGGATCCTGTAATGGCTGATTTTCAATCAGGATCCCGGCAAGATTTTTCAAAAGATCAAGCTGATTGGAGTGGTAAACCCGGAACATAATTCTCCTCAGAAGCAAAGACAGCGCAGCCTGGTCACTCTACCTTGTATCGTATGCAATGCCTACCGCGCTGCGCGCAGGTTACCGGCATTTAAGCTGGGCTAACGTGGCGGTCCGCTGTTGTGCACCCGTAACGGTCACACGTTCCAGCGTGCAACTTGCTGAAACAGCCTGCTGATGACGCTGCGTGCGCCACCCTGCAACGTCACGTCCTTGCATGGCTTGCGCAGCCGCCTGCCAAGCCTGACGCTGGAGCCATTGCTGGCTGAACCCCTGCGCCAGCGCGCGATGATAGTGCAGCAGAGCGGTGATGGTAAGCGCCAACAGCAGCATCGCAACCAGCGTTTCCGTCAGACTAAAGCCCTGTATCGCCATTTTGCGGCATGCACGCCGCGGGCGTTGCCAGCGGGCAGAAGTCGATCCATCCATGCGCGGCGGCTTGTGGGACCTCCGTTTCCAGGGAGACCCAGCGCCACAGCGAGAGCGCGCGATCTTCACCGCGTCCAGAGAGCAACCCATAATTATCCTCCGTGCGCAGCAAGCAGCTTTGCCACTGTTCTGCCGGCCATGACTGACACTGCCAGCCCTCTGCTTTTGGCCAGCGCTGTGTCCGCCCCCATTCCAGCGCCGAATGCGCTTGCCAATAATCTTTGTGATAGTGCTGCTCATCCCCCACGGTTTGCAGGTTCTGCGAGAGCTGCGTGCGCATGGCGTGCAGCGTGATGCCGCCCAGCAGCATCAGCAACAGCACCATGCTCAGAGGACTGTTTCCTTGCTGTTTCACAGATTCATGCCCTGAACCCAGTGCTCAAGCGCAACCCGCTGACGTCCTGCCGACGCGGCAAGGTACACCATCAGACGCGTTCCCTGCCGCACGACGCGAAAGGTCTCCACGGTAAGAAACGCACCATCAGTGAGCCGCTCCCACCCGCCGCCAGCGCAGTTCTCTACCCCGCGCTGCATTTCAATTTGCCCTTCTCGCAGGCGATAGCCATACCATTCGCTCTCGCTGTGAGCAACGCCTTCCCAACGGCCATTGCTGTTTTCATCCCAGCGCAGCAGCACACACGCACCGCCAGAGGCGAGCTGTAGCGCCGGGCCACTGCACGTGCCGCGACAATAGCCTGCACGCTGAAGCGCTTTTTGCAGCGTATGGGCGAGTTGCTGCAGTTCCTGTTGCAGCTGGACACGCTGCTGAAGGCGCAGAGTGTGATCCAGCAGCAGTGGCAAAAAACGCCCCACGCTCACCATCAGCACCGCGCCGACAGCCATCGCCAGCAGCATTTCAAGCAGGCTAAAGCCGCGCTGATCTAGGTGCATTTTTTATCCTCTGGGCGACATAAACGGATGCGCGCACGTGAAGAGATGATGACCCGCCAGCGCCCGGCCTCGCTTTCAATGTCGATGCTGCCCGGGCGGGCCACGTCACGCCGACCGTAAAATCCCGGCTCGCCTATCAGGCTTTGAATCCGCACGCCGGGATAAGGCGGCGTATACACCCAGCGCGATGGCGGCTGACAGCGCATGTCCGGTGCTTTTCCTGCGCCAAGACAGCCCGGCTTGCCTGGCATTAACCACAGATTGACCTCACGGTTATGCCAGTTAGCGTACGCGCGCACACGCAACAAAAAGCCTTGCAGCTGGCGGGCGCTATCGCGCAGCTGTTGCTGCTGTTGCCAACGCTGCCAGCCCTGAAAGCCCCCTAAACTGATGATTCCGGCAATCGCCATTACCAGCATCAGCTCAGGCAGGGTGAAACCCGTAAAAGGATGCTTGTTCATGGCGCATGACTTTGCGCGTTATGGCGTGGGCCCACAAGCGCGTAGCTGCGAATAGGGAATGAGGCTTACAGACAATGCAGGGCGTTTACGCGAGATGCAGTTGGGGTGTGCGATGGCTTCAAAAATAACAGGCGATAATACGCTTTCAGGGTAAAAAAAACCCTGCCATACGGCAGGGCTGCGTGCGCATAGCGCTGTGAACGCTAGACCGCTACCGGGGCCTTGATAGCGGGATGCGGATCGTATCCCTCAACCACAAAATCATCGAAGTGATAGTCAAAAATCGACGCGGGTTTACGCTTGATCACCAGCTTTGGCAGTGGACGAGGCTCACGCGTCAGCTGCAGTCGCGCCTGCTCCAGGTGATTGCTGTAGAGGTGCGTATCGCCGCCGGTCCAGACGAAATCGCCGACCGCTAAATCGCACTGCTGCGCCACCATATGTACCAGCAGCGCATAGCTGGCGATGTTAAACGGCAAGCCAAGGAAGATATCGCAGGAGCGCTGGTACAGCTGACAAGAGAGTTTGCCGTTGGCGACGTAGAACTGGAAAAACGCGTGGCACGGCGCCAGCGCCATCTGATCCAGCTCGCCCACGTTCCACGCAGAGACGATAATGCGGCGCGAGTCGGGATCGCGCTTCAGCTGCTCAATCACTTTCGTGATTTGGTCGATCTCTTCGCCAGAAGCGGTGCCCCAGCTGCGCCACTGTTTACCGTACACCGGCCCAAGATCGCCGGTCTCGCTTGCCCACTCGTCCCAGATGGTGACGTTATTCTCTTTGAGGTAGCCAATATTGGTCTCGCCCTTCAGGAACCACAGCAGTTCATGAATAATCGAGCGCAGATGCACTTTTTTGGTGGTGACCAGCGGAAACCCTTCCTGCAAATTAAAACGCATCTGGTGGCCAAAAATAGAGCGCGTGCCGGTGCCGGTACGATCGGCCTTTTCGGCGCCCTCATTTAGCACGTGTTGCATCAGGTCCAGATACTGTTTCATTTTACCTCTCGTGTGTGTTGCTGCGGGCGACGATATGCCCAAACCATCATAATAATGCCTGCCAGAATCATGGGAATTGAAAGAATTTGCCCCATGCTAATGCCGCCTTCAAACAGGCCGAGCTGCGCATCTGGCTGGCGGAAAAACTCAACGATAATACGAAATGCACCGTAGCCAATCAGGAACAAGCCTGAAACACTGCCCATCGGGCGAGGCTTACGGATGAATAAATTAAGAATGATAAACAGCACCACACCTTCCAGCGCCAGCTCGTAAAGCTGCGAGGGATGACGCGGCAGCACGCCATAGGTATTTAACAGCGACTGGTACTGTGGATTGTTAGCAGCCAGCGCAATATCTTCACTGCGCGAGCCCGGGAACAGCATGGCGTATTTAAAATCAGGTGCTACGCGGCCCCACAGCTCGCCATTAATAAAGTTACCTAAGCGACCCGCCCCCAACCCGAAAGGAATCAGCGGCGCAATGAAGTCCGCCACCTGGAAGAAATGACGCTTGGTACGGCGCGCAAAAATCAGCATCACCACGATCACGCCAATCAGGCCGCCGTGGAAGGACATGCCCCCGTCCCACACTTTAAACAGATACAGCGGATTCTCAAGGAACAGTGGCAGGTTATAGAACAATACATAGCCAATACGCCCGCCCAAAAATACGCCCAGGAAGCCGGCGTAAAGCAAGTTTTCAACTTCCTCTTTTTTCCAGCCGCTGCCCGGTTTATTGGCACGGCGAACTGCGAGCCACATCGCGAAGACAAAACCCACCAGATACATCAAGCCGTACCAGTGAAGTGAAACCGGTCCGATAGAGAAAATCACCGGATCGAATTGGGGAAACGAAATGTAGCCGTTAGTCATCATTCACCATCGTTTTTTCTGCCCTGAAACGGGTCTGACTTAAGGGGTCGATATAATAAAAGGCTGCGCATGATAGCACAGCCGCTTTGTACAATTTCCGCAGAAATGTAAACAGTTAACGCCCGCCGCGAATCAATCCGCCCAAGCCACGGCGCTCCATAAATGCGGAGATCCGATGCCGCACTTCCGACGCGGTGTGTGCCTCGACGGCTTCGTCACTCAGCTTTTGCGCTTCTTCGTAATCCAAGTGACGCAACAGATATTTGACGCGCGGTATGTTCTTGCCATTCATGCTGAGGTGATGGTAGCCCAGTCCCACCAGCAGCGCGACACACATTGGATCGCCCGCCATTTCACCACACAGGCACAGCTCAAGATTGGCCTTACGGGCTTCGAGAGCAATGCTTTGCAGCGCGCGCAGCATGGCGGGATGGAGCGGATCGTAAAGATTTGCCACGCGCGTGTTATTGCGATCGACCGCCAGCAGATATTGGGTTAAGTCATTGGTGCCGACCGAAATAAAGTCAACGCGTGCGGCCAGATGCGGGATCATAAACAGCATGGACGGCACTTCAATCATCACACCAATGCGTGGCTGCGGGATGGCATAGCCGAGCATGTCTTCCACCTCCCGTCCGGCACGATCGATCAGGCGACGCGCGTCGTCGATCTCATCGATATGGCTGATCATGGGCAGCAGAATACTGAGGTTGCCGGAGGCGGCATTCGCACGCAGCATGGCGCGCACCTGCACAAGAAAAATTTCTGGCTGATCGAGCGTAAGGCGGATGCCGCGCCAGCCCAGACACGGGTTTTCTTCACTGATGGGCATATACGGCAGCTGCTTGTCGGCACCGATGTCCAGCGTGCGCAGCGTCACCGGCTTGTTATAGAACAGCTGTAGCATGCCCTGGTACTGCGCAACCTGCTCTTCCTCAGAAGGAAAGCCGTTTTGCAGCATGAAAGGAATTTCGGTGCGATAAAGGCCGATGCCGTCCACCCAGCTGTCCAGCGCCTGCTCATGCTCGGGGCTTAAGCCTGCATTCAACATCACCTGCACACGCTGGCCGCTTTTCAGTTCCCCAGGCTGCTCGACCACGCCTTCGGCCATTTTGCTCAGTGCATTCTCTTCACTGATAAGACGCTGGTACTCTTGAACTAAAACCGGTTCGGGATCGATTAATACTTCGCCGCGATAGCCATCGACAATCAGCAAACGTTTATTGAGCTGCGCCGGTAAAATATCGGCGCCCATGACGGTGGGGATCCCCATGGCGCGCGTCAGAATGGCGGCGTGCGAGTTGGCGGCACCGTCGCGGACCACGATGCCGGCTAAGCGCTCCTGCGGCACTTCCGCCAGCGAGGTCGCGGTAAGTTCATCGGCCACCAGCACAAAGCGCTCGGGCCAGGCATTGGTGCCCACCAGCGTATCGTCGAGGTGAAACAGCAGGCGCTGCCCCAGCACACGGAGATCGCCCGCGCGCTCGCGCAGGTACTGATCCTGCAAATTGGCAAACTGTTCAGCGAACTTTTCAATGACCGTCTTAACTGCCCATTCCGCCACCGATCCGCGGTCGATCTCCGCAAAGAGATCTTTTTTGAGCCGCGCATCGGTAAGCAAATGCGAGTAGAGATCGAAAATTGCCGCACTCTCTTTTTGCACGCTGGCCGCAAAGCGCTTGCTAAAGCGGCGAAATTCATTTGCCGCTTCACTCATCGCCAGGCTCAGGCGCTCGCGCTCGCGCTGCACATCCAGCGTGGAGGCTGCGGTAACCTGATCAAGCTGTGGCTGAATTTGATCGACCCAGCCGGGCGCCACGGCCACGCCTGGCGCAGCCGCGATCGCTTTAACGCGCGTTTGACGAAACTGGCCAAACAACTGACCCAGCTGGGACTGCGACAGCAATCCCGCCATCTGCGTGGCAAGCGTGACCAGAAAAGACTCTTCGCTCTCGTCGAATTGACGATGTTCCCGCTGTTGCACCACCAGCACGCCCAGCAGCTGGCGACGGCTGATGATCGGAACACCGAGGAAGGAGCGATAGCGCTCTTCTTTAACGGCAGGAATATATTTGAAGCTGGGATGGCTCTGCGCATCGGCCAGGTTGATAGGCTCAGCAAGGCGGCCTACTAATCCCACGATGCCCTGATCGAATGCCAGTGTGACGGTGCGACCGCGCGGTTTTTTTAACCCGCGCGTGGCCATCAGGTAATAGCAACGGCGGTCGTGATCGGCCAGATAAACCGAGCAGACCTCCGTTTCCATCGCCAGGCAGATTTCATTCACCAGAATGTCGAGCGCTTCATTCAGGCGCGGTGCGCTCGCCACTTTCTCTACAATTTCGCGCAACTGAGTGAGCATAAAGGGCGTGGCCTATCCTCTTTTACGTCGATGGGCGGCGTGATTATTGCGCTGCCCCGCACTCTCCTGCATAGACATTACCACGCCAGCAAACTCCTTCATGACGCGACGATAAACATCACGCTTGAACGAGACCACTTGACGTACCGGATACCAAAAGCTGACCCAGCGCCAGCCATCGAACTCCGGCGTGCTGCTGTGTTGCACGTTGATATCCGCATCACTGCACATCAATTGCAGAAGAAACCACTTCTGTTTCTGGCCGATACACACCGGCTTTGTATCCCAACGCACCAAACGTTTTGGCAATTTGTAACGTAACCAGTTACGGGTCGAAGCAAGTATACGAACATCTTTGCGGTGCAAACCCACTTCTTCAAACAGCTCACGGTACATGGCCTGTTCAGCGGTTTCACCCGGATTGATGCCTCCTTGAGGAAATTGCCAGGAGTGCTGTCCAAAGCGCCTGGCCCATAACACTTGTCCCTGCCTGTTACAGATTACGATACCCACATTTGGGCGGTAGCCATCATCATCGATCACTGGACTACCTCAAAGCTAAATTTGAATGGCTTGATTGTTTCACACTCCTTACAGACGGTAAACCACTGGATATCAGGGGAGTTAGCCTATTAACAGTGGGATAACTCACAGAATGTTGCCAACTTATAAACAGCCCAAGGCTTTTAAGGTCGATCTTATTCACCTTTTCTGTGGATAGCTATGTGTAGAACACGGGAATGCATTGAATAACCGCTTCGGAAAATTCTCATTGAGAACTATCATGACACAAAAAAAACCATTATTTGTCATATAAATAAATAAAAATCTCATCACCATTTTTACTCACACCTTCTGCGAACAGCCGCTTGCCCTACGCAAGCGGCTAAATAGTAACCAGCGTCGTATTTATCCACAGAGAATGTCCTAAACCTGGTCAAAAAAAGGAAAAAAAGCGCGCAGGTCGATAAAGTCAAGGCTGTAAATGGAAACAGGGGTCACTTCTGTGTGCGGTTATCCCACCTTTCTGTGGATAACTGCGTGTAAGATCCTGTTCATTGTCGATGACAAGCTGGGATAACCCCGCCTTACTGCATCTGCCTTGCAGACAATTCCCCAAAAAAAGCATGCCGAATCATGCTATTATCAGCTTCATTCTTGTAGGCTCAGTGTGGAAAACTGTCCCATCACCACGCTGTATGATATTTAACCAGGCCAGTATCACCATGAATAGCTCACCTTCCCTGCCCACCGCGCCGCATCATGAGGAAGAACTGTTGCAGCGCGCCCATCAGTTAGCTGGCCAGACGTTATCTGCCCTGGCTATGCAGTTGGGCCTGCCGGTTCCCGCCGATCTCAAACGCGATAAAGGGTGGGTGGGCACGCTACTGGAACTGCACTTGGGTGCCAGTGCAGGCAGCAAGGCCGAGCAGGATTTCGCGCATCTCGGCATTGAGTTAAAGACCATACCGGTGGATGCCCAAGGTAAACCGCTGGAAACCACATTTGTGTGCGTGGCGCCGTTAACGGGCAACAGCGGTGTCACATGGGAAACCAGCCATGTGCGACACAAGCTGGCGCGCGTATTGTGGATTCCCGTAGAGGGCGATCGCGCATTGCCGCTGGCCGAGCGCCGTGTGGGCTCGCCGCTGCTGTGGCAGCCCAGCCAGGAAGAGGAGCAACAGCTGCGCGAAGATTGGGAAGAGCTGATGGACATGATTGTGTTGGGAAAAGTCGAGCGCATCACCGCGCGGCACGGCACCTGGCTGCAGCTTCGTCCTAAAGCAGCGAACAGCAAGGCGCTCACCGAAGCTATTGGCGAGCAGGGTGAACCCATTCTGACCTTACCGCGCGGCTTTTATCTCAAGAAAACCTTTACTGGTCCCCTGCTAGCGCGCCACTTTCTTCTCTAACACACCCGCTTTGCCACACCGCTTCACGCGCAGCGCACCGCTGCAAGTTGCTGCGCGACGTGTATAATCGCCGTTTAACTTTCGTTTAGGAATGAACTCTCACATGTTTGACTGGATTGCAGATCCCAACGCCTGGCTGGCACTGGGAACGTTGACCATTCTGGAAGTGGTTCTGGGCATTGATAATATTATCTTCCTGTCGCTGGTGGTGGCCAAGCTGCCTAAACATCAGCAAAGCAGCGCACGCCGTATTGGCCTGATGGGTGCCATGCTGATGCGTCTCGCCCTGCTGGCCTCTATTGCCTGGGTGGTACGCCTGACCAATCCGCTGTTTTCCCTCATGGACCACGCGTTTTCGGTGCGCGACTTGATTTTGCTGTTTGGCGGGCTGTTCCTGCTGTGGAAATCCAGCATGGAGATTCATGAAACGATAGAGGGCGGCGAAGAGGAGCACAAAACCAACGTGCACTCTTTCTTCGGGGCCATCGTCCAGATCATGCTGCTCGATATTATTTTCAGTCTCGACTCCGTGATTACGGCGGTGGGCCTATCGGATCACCTGTTTATCATGATGGCGGCGGTGGTCATCGCAGTGCTCATGATGATGTTTGCCGCTCGGGTCATTGGCGAATTTGTTGATCGCCATCCCTCGGTCAAAATGCTGGCACTGGCATTTTTAATTTTGGTGGGATTCACGCTCATTTTGGAAAGTTTCGGGGTGCATGTACCAAAAGGTTACATTTATTTTGCCATGTTCTTCTCAATGGCAGTGGAGTGCCTCAACCTGATGCGCGGCAAGAAAAACGCGGCCTCGTAATGTCAAGGGCGGCACGTGCTCGCCCACTGATTTTCGGAATCATGCGATTACCCCTCGCGGCAAAACGATTTATTACTACACTTTTGCTGATGATGTCGCGACGAGGGAGCTCAAGCATGAAGGGGTTAGTGGGTGTAGCAGGTGTCATACTGACAGCGCTGTTAATGAGTGGGTGTAGCAGCGATTATGTCATGGCGACCAAAGATGGACGCATGATCATGAGCGAGGGCAAGCCCACCATCGATAAAGAGACCGGCCTGGTAGAATATACCGATGAGCAAGGCCACGTTATGCAGATTAACGGTGACGAGGTCTCAACCATCATTGAACGTTAAGTGCCGAAATACCTTGCCTGCGCCATTTTTCCCGCGTGCAGGCGATTTCCTCCACGCTTTCCCCTTTCGTCCGCGCTGCTTCACAGGCTATAGTCCTGCATGACACACCATTCTTTTTCATAATAAAAAGGAAGCCGGCAATGCATTATCACCGTATCCCCCACAGCACGCTGGAAGTCAGCCAGCTGGGGTTAGGAACAATGACGTTTGGTGAGCAGAATAGCGAAGCCGACGCGCATGCACAGCTTGATTACGCGGTAAGCAGCGGCATCAACCTGATTGATACCGCAGAAATGTATCCCGTGCCGCCGCGCCCGGAAACCCAGGGGTTAACCGAACAGTACATTGGCAGCTGGCTGAAAAAGCGCGGCAGTCGCGACAAAATTATCCTGGCAAGCAAAATTGCCGGGCCCGTGCGCGGCTCGGACGCATCGATTCGCCCTCACCAGGCACTGGATCGCAAAAACATCCGTGAAGCGCTGGACGCCAGTCTCAAGCGCCTTAACACCGACTACCTCGACCTTTATCAGCTGCATTGGCCGCAGCGCCAAACCAATTACTTCGGTAAGCTCGGTTATCAGTACACCGATGCCAATGCAAGCGTCACGCTGCTGGAGACGCTGGAAGCCCTGACCGAACAGGTACGCGCCGGGAAAATCCGCTACATTGGCGTCTCGAACGAAACGGCCTGGGGCGTGATGCGCTATTTGCAGCTGGCAGAAAAGCACGAGCTGCCACGCATCGTAACGATTCAAAACCCCTACAGCCTGCTGAACCGCAGCTTTGAAGTGGGCTTAGCTGAGATCAGCCAGCACGAAGGCGTAGAGCTGCTGGCATACTCCAGCCTCGCGTTTGGTACGCTGAGCGGCAAATACCTCAACGGCGCGCAGCCAGCCGGCGCGCGCAACACGCTGTTCAGCCGCTTCACGCGCTACAGCGGCGAACAGTCACAGCAGGCGATCGCCGCCTATGTGGCGCTGGCCAATCAGCACGGTCTGGATCCGTCACAGATGGCGCTGGCCTATGTGCGCCAGCAGCCTTTTGTGGCCAGCACGCTATTGGGCGCCACCACGCTGGAGCAGCTGAAAATTAACGTGGAGAGCTTTAACCTCACGCTGAACGCTGAAGTGCTTGAAGCACTGGAAGCGATCCACCGCCAGTACACCTATCCGGCACCGTAACCATGACAAAAAAACGCCGCGCGGCGACTGCCGGGCGGCGTTTTTTTATGTCGGATAGAGAAGTATTAGCGCCGCGCTTTCCACCACAGCACGGCAATCGCCAAACTAAACAGCACGCCGAATCCGATGCCGGTTGCCACCGCTGGCGCGCCGAGTTTGATCGCCAGAGTATACACGCCCAGCATTACCAGCATGGCAATATTTTCCGCGAAGTTTTGTACCGCAATGGCGCTTCCTGCGCCGATGCTGGCTTGACTGCGCGCCTGCAGCAGCGCGTTGAGCGGAACCACAAAAAATCCGCCCAATGCCCCAATCAGCATCAGGATCAGGTAGGCAGACAGCAGACTGTGCTGCAGCGAAAACGCCGCCACCATTACGCCAATCAGCACGCCCGCAGGCATGCAGCGGCGCACCTTCTCCAGCGAGACCCACTTTGCCGCTGCGCCAGCGCCTAATACGATGCCAATCGCGACCATGGCATTGAGCGTGGTCGGTGTTTTATTGTCGCTGATGCCCAACGCTACCGGTACCCACAGCACCAGCAGAAAGCGCAGCGTCACGCCCGCGCCCCAGAACAAGCTGGTGCCCAGCAACGAGAAGCGGGTTTCGCCGTTGCGCCACAGCTGCTGCACCGACGCGGCAAAGGTGCGCAACAGCATGCCCATCTGCCAGCGTTGCCCTGGACGCGCCGCGGGCAATTTGGGAATAAAGATATTCGCCGTAACGGCCAACGCGTAAGTCAACGCACACACGATCAGTGCCGCCAGCAGATTCCAGTCGGCCAGCAGACCGCCCACTACCGAGCCCAGCAAGATGGCCGCAATCGTCGACGACTCCATCAGGCCATTGGCTTTCACCAGTCGCTCGCCGTGAGTGATCTCGGTAAGAATACCGTATTTGGCGGGCGAATAAGCCGCCGCGCCCACGCCCACCAGCGTATAGCCGAGAAACGGACTGAAGCCAAAGCAGATCGTTAACGCCCCCAGCAGCTTCAGGCCGTTTGCCAGCATCATCACCCGGCCTTTGGCTATGCTGTCGGCAATCTGCCCCACAAAGGGTGCCAGCAGAATGTAAGTGGCCACAAACATCATCTGCATGATGGGCTGGCTCCAGTCGGGATAGAACTGGTTTTTCAGCACCGCCAGCGTGACAAACAGCAGCGCATTGTCACCAAACGCCGAGAAAAACTGCGCCACGATCACCGCCAGCATGCTGCGCGATAAGAGTGCGTTGTCGCGTGGGGAGGTCAGGCTCATGCTGACTCCTCTTCCGCCAGCTGTTTCAGGCGGACGTAGTCAGGTTTACCGCTGCCCAACATCGGCAGCGCCGTCATCACACGAATATCGCGCGGTACCGCCAGCTCAGGCGCACCGCTGGCGCGCGCGGCGCTCAGCAGCTGCTCGCGGGTCAAGGCGCTATCGGTGGTAAACAGCACCAGCGCTTCGCCGCGCTGCCCATCCGGCCGCAGCGATGCGGCGTGCTGTTTCTCACCCGAGGCACGCAGCGCAATCTGCTCTACGCTCTCAAGCGACACCATTTCGCCCGCAATCTTGGCAAAGCGTTTTGCCCGCCCCTGAATCTGACAGAAACCGCTCTCATCAAAGCTGACGATATCACCGGTGTCATACCAGCCGGGCTCCATTTCGCCTTCACCGTTGTCTGCCACCGGCGGCTCCAGCACGCCCGGATTGTCCACGCGTAAATAACCGTTCATCACGTTCGGGCCGCGCAATTGCAGGCGACCGCCCTGCTCAATGCCCGGGACGGCAATCAGGCGCGAATCCATCCCCGGCAAAATGCGTCCCACGGTGTGAGATTTGGCCGCCATCGGCACGTTGATCGCCACCACGGGCGCGCACTCGGTGACGCCGTAGCCTTCCAGAATACGGATGCCATACTTTTCCATGTAAATCTGGCGCGTGCCTTCCTGCAGCTTTTCAGCCCCCGCGACCACGTAGCGCAAGCGGGCAAAATCGTAGGGATTGGCGAAGCGCGCATAGTTCCCCAGAAACGTCGAGGTGCCAAACAGCACGGTACAGTTACGGTCATACACCAGCTCCGGCACAATGCGATAGTGCAGCGGGCTGGGATACAAAAACACCTGCGCGCCTGTCATCAGTGGCGTGAACAGCCCCACCGTTAGCCCAAACGCATGGAACAGCGGCAGCGCAGACATAAAGCGATCGCGCGGGGTGAAGTCGGCCACGGTGCGGATTTGCTCAACGTTCGCCAGCAGACTCTTATGCGAATGCACCACCCCCTTGGGCTGACCTTCCGAACCCGACGTAAACAGCACCATGGCCGCCGCCTCCGGCGGCTGCTCAACCTGGGCACGGCGTGGCATCAGCAGATGCGCCAGAATCCACAGCTTGTCGCTGAGCGTGACGGTGTCTTTTAAATCTTCCAGGTAAATCCAGCGCACCTCGGTCAATCCCTGCGGCAGATGCCACAGATTGCCTTTTTCGAGAAACTGGCGTGAGGTAAACACGGTTTTCACCTGCGAAGCGGTGAGCGCCGCGCGCATGCCGTTGATGCCCGCGGTGTAGTTAAGCATCGCCGGCACGCGGCCGCGCAGCGAAGCACCTAAAATGGCCGCCGCCGTGACCGTGGCGTTGGGCAGCAGCAGGCCAATGTACTCTCCCTGCTGGCTATAGCGCTCCAGAATGCGGCCAACGCCCAGCGCTTTTTTCAGCAGCCCGGTATAGCTATCCGCTTTGAGGTTCACATCTTCGATACAGAGTTTAGTCAGCCCGTAGCGCTGGCGCGCGTTGAGAAAGGCGTCATAGAGCGTTTCACGCGGGCGCACCGCCATGCGCGCTTCCATCATGATGTGATGTAAGTGCTCGCCAGCTAACTGGCGGCGATCGCGCGCGCGTTTGGCTTCGGGCATGGGAATGTGCGTGGCAGGCAGCACGCTCAGGGTAATGCGGGGAAACAGACGCCGTTTAAAAACGCCCCCCAAGCGACCAAAGGGCGTGAACTCCGCCCCTTCAATGCGCATGGGTACCACGGTGGCCCCCGACTTCGCTGCCACAAAGCCCGCGCCGCTGTAGACTTTCATCAGCGAGCCGGTCACCGTAATACGGCCTTCCGGGAAGATCACCACCGGACGACCGCTGTTAACGGTGCGCACCAGATATTTAATCGACATCGGCTTAGTGGGGTCCAGCGGCACGAAATCAATAAACGGTTTCAGCAGCCGCATAAACCACTGTTCGCTGATGGAGGAGTAGACCGCGAACACCGGCTTAATGGGCAGAAACAGCGCCAGCAGCGCGCCATCAAGAAACGAGGTGTGGTTAGGCGTAATCAGCACCCTGGATTTGTGCAGTGCCGTGAGATCGCCACGCAACTCTACGCGCCATACCAGGCGACACAGGAATCGCAGAACAGTGAGTAACATGCCAGCTCCTTAGCAGCGGAGAAAAAGGGCTCTTACGATGCAGGATCTGGCGATGCCCGACAAGTAAAGAATCAGGGAAAGCGTGATTGTGCTCAGGTTGGGCGGATGCGCAGGAAGCCGGGGCGTTTCGCGATGCGCCTGCGCAGGGGAAAGGTTGCCAGAGCGGGCGGCGCGCGGGCAAAAAAAACCCACGCATCCGCGTGGGTTGGTGCAAGCGATCAGGATGGATACCTTTTAACGGGTATTGCTGCCGCAGCAGCTGATCTTCACACCGATCAATACCTCTGGGACCGCTATCGTCTCGCAAGCGCGCCGTGGATGACAGCGGCAAAACGCAACCGATTGACGCAAAATGCAACGAGGTGTGTAGCGTGCTGCGGTGATGTTACATCCTGATAATCTTAGGATTTATCCGAAGGTGGCTTACTGTAAATCGCATCAGGCGCAATGTTCATGTGTTTAAGCACCGGCCCCATAATGTTGCCAAATATTGGCGCGGCCACCGATCCGCCAAAGTGGTCGCCTGCGGTAGGATGGTTAATCATCACCACCAGCGCCACTTCGGGATGGCTGGCTGGCGCGATGCCCGCGGTGTAGTTCACATAGCCCCCGTCATATTTTCCGCTGGTGCCCATTTTTTCTGCCGTACCGGTTTTGGTTGCCAGCCGATAACCCGGCACCGCGGCTTTAACCCCGGTGCCGCCTGGCAGGACATCGCTCTCCAGCATGTGCACCACCGTCTGCACCACCTGCGGATTAGCCACCTGTTTGCCCAGCACCGGCGGCGTCACTTTGGTGATAGAAAGCGGACGATAAACGCCATAAGACCCTAGCGTGGCGTATTCGCGCGCAATTTGTAGCGGCGTGACGCGCAGGCCATAGCCAAATGAAAACGTGGCGCGTTCAATATCAGCCCAGCGCTCGCGGTGCAGGGGGAAGTAGCCCACGCTCTCGCCGGTGAGCCCCAACCCGGTTGGCTTGCCCAGTCCAAACGCCTGATAGGTGTTGACCAACGCTTCTGCGGGCATGGCCAGCGCAATATGCGATACGCCGATATCGCTCGATTTTTGCAGAATGCCGGTCATGGTCAGCCGTGGCCAGTGACCTACGTCGCGGATCAGGTGGCCGTTAACGCTATAAGGCGTGGTATCGATCACCGAATCAGGGCGAACCAGATGACGCTCCAGCCCTTCCATCACCACCAGCGGTTTAACCGTTGAGCCCGGCTCGTAGCTGTCATTGATTGCCGCATTGCGCATTTGCGCGGGCGTGGCGTGATCGAAATTATTCGGGTTAAAAGAGGGATAAGAGGCCATCGCCAAAATCTCACCGGTATCGATTTTCACCAACACGGCGGCGCCGGAGTCCGCTTTGTTCAGCAGCACGCCGTCACGCAGTTTGCTGTAAAGCGTGAACTGATCGAACTTATCAATGCTGAGCTGCACCGTGGGCGGCTGCTTGGGCGGCTCGTAATCGATCATCGCGATAATGTTACCTTCGCCGTCCTGACGGTAGACCTCTTTGCCCGGCTCGCCCTGCAACACGCGATCAAAGCCTTTTTCCAGGCCATTGAGCCCTTGGCTATCCGCGCCCACAATACCGATCAGCGGCGCGGCGGCCTCGCTCATGGGATAAAAACGGCTGTCGTTGTAAACCGAGCTGATGCCTTTGAGGTGCAGCTTGGCGATATCTTTGGCGATGCCCAGCTCAATTTTTCGTCCCAGATAAAGAAAGCGCTTTTTTGGATTCGCGGTGATTTGGGCGCGGATCTCTTCAGGCCGCAGATTAAGCGCCGCCGCGAGGTAGGCCCATTTTTCACTGTTGAAATCCGGATTAGCTTCCAGCACGCGCTGCGGGTCAGCAATGATATCGCGCGCCGGGACGCTTAGCGCCAGCGCCTGGCCATCACGATCCAGCAATGTGCCACGGCTGGTGGGCAAGGTCACGGTGCGCAGCGATCGCTGGTCAGCCTCGTGTTCCAGCATGGGATGATTAATTAATTGCAAATCGCCCACGCGCGCCAGCAGCAGGCCCATACAGCCAAAAACGCCAAGGCAGATCAGGCGAAAACGAAACGGGTTAAACGGCGCTTTAATCTGGTCTTTGCCCAGAAATTTTTTAATCGGAGGCATGGCAATCCGCTGCGATAAAAGGGAGATCCTGACTGAATATTCGCTGTTATAAAGAAAGGCACTGCGTTATGACAGGAAAACTGTGTTTCGATTCGTTAGCGAAACGTGCGCATAAAAAAAACCTGCGCATCTGCGCAGGTCGGTGTAATCAAGAAATTTTTTGATGTTCACCCATCAATACCTCTGGGACCTTGACTCTAGCAAGGTCCAGACCGCGGCGACCATCGTTCAAACGCAACAGTTACCCGCAAAATGTAACCAGCGGTGAGATTGTTATGCAGGTTTGCAACCGGCATGTTTTTTAATCTCCACCAGGCAGCTCATGGCATTGGGGCCTTGCGTCAGCGACGACGTGCCGATATCCAGCGTTAGCACGTTGGGGTTGCCCGCGCGATCCCACGGCTGCCACTCACCGCCAAAGCCGGGATCAAACCAGGCGCCCGTTGACATCACCACCACGCCGGGCGTTAGGCCATCCGTGAGGCGCACACCGGCCAGCATACGGCCCCGCGCGTTGCTCACCTCAATTTCATCGCCGTCGGCGATGCCGCGTGCGTCGGCATCCTGCGGATGCATGTACAGCGTCTCGTGGCCGGCGGTTTTATTCGCCTGCACGCTGGGCGTGGCGTCGAGCTGGCTGTGCAGACGATCCGAGGGCTGAATGGAGATCATGTGCAGCGGATAGGTTTGACTCAGCGGCGCGCCCAGCCACTCCTGCGGCTCGCGCCACTCAGGATGGCCGGCAAAGTCGTCCAGCTGGTAATCGGCGATGGTCTGGCAGAACAGTTCAATTTTGCCGCTGGCGGTCTGGATAGGATGCGCCTCGGGATCGGCGCGGAAGTCGTCCATAAAGACGAAGGGTTTACCGCCCTGCGGAATCTCGACGAATCCGCGCTGCCAGAACGCGTCAAACTCCGGGAAATCAATGCCTTTACGCGCATGCGCGACGGCGCACTGCTGGTAGAGGTGCGCAATCCACTGCATTTCATTGCGCCCTTCCGTGAAGGCGTCGCGGTAGCCAAGGCGGTCAGCCAGATCGGCAAAGATATCAAAGTCGTTGCGCGCCTGATGCTGCGGTTTAATCGCCTGGTGCATCGCCAGCACAAAGCGATCGCGCGATGATCCGCCGATATCATTGCGTTCCAGCGTGGTGGTGGCGGGCAGCACAATATCCGCCATACGCGCGGCGGGCGTCCAGACGATATCTTGCACCACCACGGTATCGGGCCGCTGCCAGCCTTCAACTAAGCGATTCAGCTGCTGATGGTGATGGAACGGATTGCCGCCGGCCCAATGCACCAGATGAATATCGGGATAGTGCAGCGTTTCGCCCTGGAAGCGATAAGGCTGGCCCGGATTCAGCAGCATGTCGCTGATACGCGCCACCGGAATCGACAGATTGCCCGGGTTGGGGCCGGTGCCCATGAGCGGCGCGGGCCCTTCCTGGCGCGGATTGCCCACGCTGTTCATTGAACCATGACCGAAGGAGAAGCCACCGCCCGGCAGGCCAGGCTGCCCGAGCATGGCGGAGAGCGCGATCATCATCCAGTAAGGCTGCTCGCCTCGATGCGCGCGCTGCACCGAATACGAACAGGTGACAAAGCTGCGTTTCCCGATAAGCTGCTGCGCCAGCCGCGCGATGCGCGCCGCCGGGATGCCGGTGATGGCGCTGGCCCACTCGGCGGTTTTGGCCAGCCCGTCCGCTTCCCCGGACAAATAGGCGCGCAGCTGCGGCCAGCCTGTGCAGTGGCTGGCAAGAAATGCCTCATCCACCGCCTGCCGACGCAGCACTTCGTAGCCCAATGCCAGCATCAGCGCCACATCGGTATTCGGGCGGATAGGAATCCATTCTGCATTGACAAATTCAGGGCAATCGTCGCGCAGCGGGCTGATGTTGACGACGGGCGTTCCTTTGGCGCTGAGCTGCTCCAGCGCCGGTTTCAGCGTATGCTGCCCGGCGCCGCCGGAGGCCACTTGGGCGTTTTTCAGCGCCAGCCCGCCGAATGCCACCACGATCTCGGCATGCTCAATCACTTCCGGCCAGTCCGTGACGCGTCCGGTCAGCGGCATATAGGTGCCAATCACATACGGCAGGAAAAACTGCGCCGCCCCCCAGCTGTAATTTCCCTGCTGGTCAACGCCGCCGCCGCCCTGGAAATAGAAGCGACGCACCAGCGTGCGCGCATGGTTTACGCGCCCGGCTGAGGACCAGCCATAAGAGCCGGTAAAAATGCCCGACGCGCCGTAGCGATCGCGCACGCGCCGGTTCTCTTCGGCCACCAGATCCAGCGCGGTATCCCAATCCACCGCCACGAAGTCTTCACGTCCGCGCAGGCTGCGATCGCTGTTTTCCCGCGATTTGAGCCACGATCGCCGCACCATCGGCTGGCGTATACGTTTATCCGAATAGACCAGCTCTGGCAGCGTATTGAGCATGGGCGAAGGGTCGGCGTCGGCAAAAAAGGGCTCGCAGCCAATCAGGCGATCGTGTTCCGTCACGGCGGTGAATGCACCCCAATGCGCCAGGTGCGGTACGCGTTTTTTCATGATGTGATCCGGCAGGCAGGTGTGATGATGGCTGGCAGCATAGCATGCGCAGGCGCTGCGGCTAAAGCCCACGCGAATCCCCTTATTTTCCGTGCTTTTGCGACAGCGCTGACATTCTCGCATCTTGCTACAGGTACTGTTTTCCGTAACACTGAGCAGATGTGTAAACGTTTACCCGGATACCTGTTATCGCATGGCTACCATTAAGGATGTTGCCCGCATGGCCGGGGTGTCGGTTGCCACCGTATCCCGCGTTATCAATAATTCGCCCAAGGCCAGTGAGAGCTCTCGCCTCGCGGTTAATCAGGCGATGGAGCAGTTGCAGTATCACCCCAATGCCAACGCCCGTGCGCTTGCTCAGCAATCCACTGAAACCCTGGGGCTGGTGGTGGGCGACGTGTCTGATCCCTTTTTTGGCGCGATGGTAAAAGCGGTGGATGAAGTGGCCGGACAAACCGGTAACTTTTTGCTGATTGGTAACGGTTACCATAATGAGCAAAAAGAGCGCCAGGCGATTGAGCAGCTGATGCGCCATCGCTGTGCGGCGCTGGTGGTGCACACCAAAAAAGTCCCGGATGCCGATCTGGAAGTGCTGATGAAACAGGTGCCCGGCATGGTGTTGTTGAACCGGTTACTGAAAGGATTCGAGTCGCGCTGTATTGCCCTGGACGACCGCTACGGTGCCTGGCTTGCCACGCGCCATTTGATTCAACAGGGCCATACGCAGATCGCCTTTCTCTGCTCAACGCACACCATTTCGGATGCCGAAGATCGCCTGCAGGGTTATTACGATGCGCTGAAAGAGCACGGTTTACCGTGCAATGACCGCCTGGTTGCATGGGGCGAACCGGATGAAGTGGGCGGCGAACAGGCCATGACCGAACTGCTGGGACGGGGAAAACCCTTTACCGCCGTGGCCTGCTACAACGACTCCATGGCCGCCGGTGCGCTGGCGGTACTGAGCGACAACGGCATTCGCGTGCCGGAGGAGATGTCGCTGATCGGCTTCGATGATGTGCTGGTGTCGCGCTACGTGCGTCCGCGCTTAACCACTATCCGCTATCCCATCGTGACCATGGCGCAGCAGGCGGCGCAGCTGGCGCTGGCGCTGGCGAACGGCACGCCGCTGCCGGAAGTCACGAACATGTTCAGCCCGACGCTGGTGCGTCGGCACTCCGTTGGGGGAGCAGGGCTTTGAGCGGGTTCCGGCCCGCTATGCCGGTTTTTTACTGAACCCTGAGCGGGTTCCGGCCGCTCAGTCGGCATTGCTCTGAGCGGGTTCCGCCCGCTAACCTTGCGGGAGTTTCAGCCACCCCGCTGCGGCGTACGGGCAAAGGGCCGGTTCTGAGCGGGTTCCGGCCCGCAAAGCCGGTTTTTACTGAACCCTGAGCGGGTTCCGGCCCGCAAAGCCGGTTTTTTACTGAACCCTGAGCGGGTTCCGCCCGCTAACCTTGCGGGAGTTTCAGCCACCCCGCTGCGGCGTACGGGCAAAGGGCCGATGGGCGCGGCCCTTTGCAATCCGCGCCCTGCGCCAGCCTCCGCTGTTCCCTCACTCCGCCGCGCCAGCCTCACGGACCGCGCGGATTCGCCATCCCTGGCTCATTCCGCGCTCTCAGCGGCATCCCTGCCGCTTCGTCCTGGCCGTCACGCTCCGTTCGGCGCTCCGGATGGCGCTCACAAACCTCGCCTGTGGGTATCTTTTCTGTTTTTTCTGTGTGGTGTTGTCTGGGAAGCCGTAAATGGGTCTGCGAAGACAGTGGCTGGCTGGAAAGACAGAAGACAGAAGACAGAAGGTTTCTGGTGAACACCGCGCGGACGGGATGTGACTACCCGTCTTTCAGATATGCAGTGACGGTAAAAGATATAACAACAAAGAAGGGTTTTGCTCAACGCAGCGCGGTCCGGATGCGACTTAAAAGTCTTAAAAGCACGCGACATTGGCTAAAAAAACAAAATAAAAAAGGGTTTTGCTTAAAGCAGCACAGCCTGAACGCACCTTAAAAATCTTCCCGCCGCGCGGCGGCGGCGAAAAAATCGTGGCTTGCAGCGGGGGTGTGAAGCGCCATCCCCACTCGCTGAACGACTGAAGGCTTCCAGGGCGAGCGGCATGGATGCCGCGAGAGGCGGCGTTGAGCAGGAGCGAATCGACGCCGGTCCGTCAGGAAGGCTGAGGGAGTGAAGGCACCGCGCAGCGGCGAGCGGGGCTGGCGCAGGGCCGGGGAGTGCAGAGGGCGCGGCCTGGCGCCCTCTGCTCGGTCGCCGCAGCGCGGCAAAGGCACCTGCCATTGCCATGGCGAACGAAAGTCGCTCCGTGCCAGCGAAAAGGCACCGCAGCCGCTGCCTGGCGCCCTCTGCTCGGTCGCCGCAACGCGGCAAAGGCACCTGCCATTGCTATGGCGAACGAAAATTGCACCGTGCTAACGGAAAAGCACCTGCCGCTGCCTGCGGCGAACAAAAGTCGCTCCGTGCCAGCGAAAAGGCACGTCAGCCGCTGCCTGCGGCTAAAACCCCGCCACAGTCTGTGGCAAAGCACCTGCCGCTGCCTGCGGCTAAAGCTCCGCCACAGCCCGTGGCAAAGCACCTGCCGCTGCCTGCGGCTAAAGCTCCGCCACAGCCCGTGGCCCCCCTGCTATCGCAGCGAGCGAGAATAAACATTGACGTCGATATCGGGGAACTCAATCGCCTTACAGGCATACTCCCAGCCGAAGCGCTCGTAATAGCCGCCGAACGTTGACCACAGCCAGAGTTTTTCGTGGCCGCGGGCGCGGGCGTAATCGATAACATGCTGCTGCAGCGCTTCGCTCAATCCGTTGCCGCGCGCGGGCGGATCAACATAGAGCGCGGCGACCCACGGCCAGAGATCCTGGCGGCTGATCAAATCGCAGCGCCAAAATCCCACCGTACCGAGTGGCGTGTCATTTTCATTCAGTGCGACAAACGTCACCGGAAACTCAGCCCCGTTCAAACTGCTGCGCACAATGCTGTCGTAAAATTCCCGCGCGGTGCCTGCGCCAAACGCCTGCCACAGCCAGTCGGTTATGTGGCTGGCATGATGCGGCACGTCACTGAGTGGAACAATCTTCACATTAACTCCAGCGCCAGCAGCTCCTGAATGGTCTGTGCACGGCGAATCTCGCGCGCCTGGCCGTTTTCAAACAGCACTTCCGGGATCAGCGGACGGCTGTTGTAGTTGGATGACATGGATGCGCCGTAGGCGCCGGTATCGTGAAATACCAGATAATCACCCACCTGAGCGGCAGGCAAGGCGCGCGTTTCCACTTTGCCCCCTTCCTGCTGCGTAAAGACGTCGCCTGACTCACACAGCGGACCTGCCACCACGGACTCAACGCGCGCATCGCCTAACGCGCGTCCGTCAGCGGGTAACACCGAAATATGGTGATAGCTGCCGTACATGGCAGGACGCATCAGATCGCTGAAACCGGCATCCACCAGAACAAAGTGCCGACTGCCCATGTCCTTGACCGCGCGCACCTGCGACACCAGCACGCCTGACTCGGCCACCAGAAAACGACCGGGCTCAATTTCAAGCTTCACTGCATGGCCCAAATGGGCGGCGATGCGCTCGCGCGCCTGATTCCACAGGCCGTAATAGTGCTGGGTATCAATGGCTTCTTCCCCGGAGTGATAAGGGATAGAGAGGCCGCCGCCAGCGGAAATCGCCGTGAGATCCTGGCCCACGCTCAGGACCTGATCCACCATCGCGTCACATACCTGCTGCAGGTGACCATAATCCACGCCGGAGCCAATGTGCATATGCAGGCCCACCAGCGTTAATCCGTGCTGCTGAATGGCGGCCAACGCCTGCGGCAAATCGCTGTGCCAGATGCCGTGCTTGCTGTTTTCACCGCCGGTATTGGTTTTCTGGCTGTGACCGTGACCGAATCCCGGATTGACGCGCAGCCAAACGCGATGCCCCGACGACACGGCACCCAGCTGATGCAGCATGTCGATCGAGCCGGCATTCACCGGTACCTGTAGCTCGACAATGCGCGCCAGCGTCGGCGTATCCAGCACATCGGCGGTAAACACAATGTCTTCGCCGTTCGGCGCAAAGCCTGCCGCCAGCGCGCGCTCAAGTTCGCCCAGCGAAACGGAATCCACTTTCACACCCGCCGCGCGCATCAGGCGCAAAATGTGAATATTAGAGCACGCTTTTTGCGCAAAACGCACCACATCAAAGGCGCTGAGTTGCGCGATACGCTGTGCGATAACGTCAGCGTCATAGGCCCAAAATGGACCGCTGTAGCGCTGCGCCAGCGGCAGTAAGTTGGCGGCATTCAGCGCCGTTTCGGTGGTATTCAGTGGACGTGGCATCGGGATTCTCCTGAGTCGATGCTGACATTTAGCCACAGCTCAGCAATGCAGAAAAATATCTGTTTTAGCGGCAGCTATGCAAATATGATATGGGCACTGCGGAGGACGCGATGGCAAAAATTAACTGGCGACATATCGAAATTTTTCACGCGGTGATGACCAGCGGCAACCTGACGCAGGCGGCTACGCTGCTGCATACGTCGCAGCCCACCGTCAGCCGCGAGCTGGCACGGCTAGAGCAGCAGCTTGGGCTGACGCTGTTTGAGCGGATACGCGGCCGGCTGCACCCGACGGTACAGGGATTGCGGTTATATGAAGAGGTGCAGCGGTCGTGGTACGGCCTGGATCGCATCATGGACGCCGCCGAGGGATTACGCCAATTTCGCCAGGGCGAGCTGTCGATTGCCTGTCTGCCGGTTTTTTCCCAGTCGCTGCTGCCCACGCTGCTGCAGCCGTTTATGCAGCGCTACCCTCAGGTCAGCCTGAATATCATTCCGCAGGAATCCCCGCTGTTAGAGGAGTGGCTCTCAGCGCAGCGCTACGATCTCGGCCTGACAGAAACGCAGCACGCGCCGGCCGGCACGCAACGCCAGCCGCTGCTGACCTGCGACGAAGTGTGCGTACTGCCCCCGCAGCATCCGCTGTGTCAGCGCAGCGTGCTGACGCCGCAGGATTTCGCCGAGGAAAATTACGTCAGCCTGTCGCGTCAAGATGGCTATCGGCAACTGCTGGACGCCCTGTTTCATGAGCATGATGTGGAGCGGCGACTGGCGCTGGAGACGCACAGCGCCGCCTCGGTGTGCGCAATGGTACGCGCCGGGGTGGGCATTTCGATTGTGAACCCGCTGACGGCGCTGGACTATGCCGACAGCGGCGTGGTGCTGCGTCGCTTCAGTATCAGCGTGCCGTTCACCGTCAGCCTGGTGCGTCCGCAGCACCGTCCGGCTTCTGCGCTGGTGGATCACTTTTGCGATCACCTGCAACAGCAGGTGGCCACGTTTCCTGGGCGCCTTGCCGAGCGCCTGGGTTAAGCGCGCACCGCCTCGCCCTGCCCGCGCGAGCGGCGGAAGGTGATCATACAGACGATCAGGCCCAACGCGGCCAGCACGGCGGCGGCCACCGGCACGGCAGTCAGGCCATAGCCCTGCGCTATCACTGCGCCGCCGACCCACGCGCCTAAGGCGTTGCCGACGTTAAACGCAGAAATATTCAAGGTTGACACCAAATTAGGCGCGTCTTTACCGTGACGCACCACGTTGATCTGCAGGCCAGGCACGGTGGCGAACGTCGCCATCGCCCACAGGAACAGCGTGATCTCCGCCAGCCACAGCGCATGGCTGGTCCAGCTAAACAGCAGCGAGAAAATGGCGATCAGCGTGAAGCTGAGCATCAGGCTAAACGCGACCTTCCAGTCCGCCAGTTTGCCGCCCAGAATATTGCCCACCGTTAAGCCTGCGCCGATCAGGAACAGCGTCCAGCTCACGCCGCGATCGCTGATCCCGGTGACCTGCAACAGCAGCGGCGCAATATAGCTGAACAGCGCGAACATTGCCGCCGCAAAGCACACGGTCATCAGCAGGGAGAGCCACAGTTTGCCGTTGGCCAGCGCGCCGATCTCGCGGGCCAGGTGAACCGGTTTCTCGTCTCGCTGCGTGGGCAGACTGACAATCAGCGCGATGAAAGCCAGTATCCCGATAATCGCCACGCCCCAAAAGGTCGCGCGCCAGCCGTAGAGTTGTCCAAACCACGTGCCCAGCGGCACGCCAAGCACGTTCGCCAGCGTTAGCCCGGTGAACATCAGCGCGACCGCAGAAGCCTGGCGTCCCGGCGCCACCAAACTGGACGCCACTACCGCGCCAATGCCGAAGAAGGCGCCGTGACACAGCGCCGTGACCACGCGCGCCAGCATCAGCAGGTTATAACTGTAGGCCAGCGCGCACAGCACATTGCCGACGATAAAAATCGACATCAGCAGAATCAGGGTACGTTTGCGCGGCAGTTTGGCAGTCAGCAGCGCCATGATGGGCGCACCGATCGCTACCCCGAGCGCATAGCCGCTAATGAGCCAGCCCGCCGACGGGATCGTCACCTGTAAATCACCGGCCACCTCAGGCAGTAGCCCCATAATGACAAACTCCGTGGTGCCGATCGCGAACGCGCTCAGCGCCAGTGCCAGTAGTGCAACAGGCATAACTTTCTCCCAGAAACAGTGCAGGTGGGCCGTGCGGTAAAGCGCAGCACGGTTGTCACATCGTATTGTTAAAATTTGATCTGTATCACATCGCGATTAAAGCACAGGCGGGAAAAAGCCACCACGTCTGCGGCGGCAAAGCAGTATTGCCGCTGCCGCAATAATAGGGTAAGAAGCGGAACGCGTGATGTTTTGCTTAACTTAAATGCGTAAAGGATATTAATGCATTGCCGATACTCCACAAGATTGCCGCCTCAGGCGATCTCATTAAGGGGAGAGAGACACTATGCGATGGCGTATGACGCTGGCCGTGCTCAGTCTGAGCGGCTGCTCGGTTGGACATTACGAGTACAGCAGAGAAGCAGCACAACGCGTGGACATGACCGTGACCGGTATTCCTACCGTACTGGGCATCGGTACGCTGGGTACCACCATTCCCCTAACGCCGGAATACAGCCTGACGGCGGCACACGTCGCAAAATTTTCTCTGTACCGCGTCAAAGCCTGGCATCCCGAATGCGATATCGCCGTGGTTTACCATAAAAACAGCGTGCCTCGCCTGCCGCCGACGTTCCGCAATAGCCACATCGGCGACCGCGTGAATCTCTACGGCTATAGCTTTATCTCCGCAATGCCCGTGGCCTCAAGCGGCAAAAATCTTACCAATACCCAGTTGGCAAACAGCTGGAATAAGCCGGATTGCGTGGTGGTAGCGGCGGATGCAGGCGTGGTGAAAGGCATGTCAGGCGGGGCGGTCTATAACGCCAGTGATGATACGCTGGCCGGCGTTATCGTCGGTTACAGCAGTGAAATTGAGGATAACAAAAGCGGTAAAACGCTGTTTCGCAATGTGGCGCTGTATGTGCCCTACGCGCGTTTTCAGGCATGGCTCACGGACGTCGTGAAATCGTGATGCAGTCGGTGCCGACAGCGTTGCGCCGTCGGCACCGCAGAGATTACTTACCGGTCGGACGCAGCGCCGGGAAGAGGATCACATCGCGGATGGTGTGGCTGTTAGTAAACAGCATCACCAGGCGATCGATACCAATACCCAAACCCGCCGTTGGTGGCAGGCCGTGCTCCAGCGCGGTAACGTAATCTTCATCGTAGAACATCGCTTCGTCGTCGCCCGCATCTTTAGCATTTACCTGCTGCAGGAAACGTTCAGCCTGATCTTCCGCATCGTTCAGCTCTGAGAAGCCGTTACCGATTTCACGGCCACCGATAAAGAACTCAAAGCGATCGGTGATCTCCGGATTCTCATCGTTGCGGCGCGCCAGCGGCGAGACTTCCGCAGGGTATTCGGTAATGAAGGTCGGCTGAATCAGGTGCGCTTCGGCAGTCTCTTCAAAAATCTCCGTGACCACGCGCCCCAGTCCCCAGCTTTTTTCCACTTTGATGTGCAGTGAATGTGCGATCGCCACGGCTTTGTCGAAGTCATCCAGGTCGCTGAGATCGGTTTCCGGACGGTATTTTTTGATCGCTTCACGCATGGTGAGCTTCTCAAACGGCTTGCCGAAATCAAACGTATGCTCGCCGTAAGGGACTTCGGTGGTGCCAAGCACGTCCTGCGCCAGCGTCCGGAACAGGCTTTCCGTCAGCTCAATCAGATCTTTGTAATCCGCGTAGGCCATATAGAGTTCCATCATGGTGAACTCAGGGTTATGGCGCGGCGAAATGCCTTCGTTACGGAAGTTACGGTTGATCTCAAACACGCGATCGAAGCCGCCTACTACCAGACGCTTCAGGTAAAGCTCCGGCGCGATACGCAGGTACATATCGATGTCGAGCGCGTTGTGATGCGTGATAAACGGACGCGCAGAGGCGCCGCCGGGAATCACCTGCATCATCGGCGTTTCCACTTCCATAAAGTCGCGATTTACCATGAACTGGCGGATGCCGGCCATGATTTTGGAGCGCACCTGGAAGGTATGACGTGATGCGTCGTTGGCGATGAGATCCAGATAGCGCTGGCGATAGCGGGTTTCCTGATCGGCCAGGCCGTGGAATTTATCCGGCAGCGGACGCAGCGCTTTAGTCAGCAGACGCAGCTCAGAGATGTGAATGGATAACTCACCGGTTTTGGTTTTAAACAAGGTACCGCGCGCGCCGAGAATGTCACCCAAATCCCACTTTTTGAACTGCTCGTTGTAGACGCCCTCAGGCAGGTCGTCACGAGAAACGTAGATCTGGATCTGACCGCCCACGTCCTGCAGGGTAGCGAACGACGCTTTCCCCATGATGCGGCGCGTCATCATACGACCGGCCACGCTGACTTCTACGCCCAGCGCTTCCAGCTCTTCGTTGCTTTTTTCGTCATAGCTGGCGTGCAGCTTGTCGGAGGTGGTGTCGCGACGGAAATCGTTAGGAAACGCCACGCCCTTTTCACGCAGCGCGCTGAGTTTTTCGCGACGCGCTTTCAGTTCGTTGTTTAACTCAAGGGCGGCATCAGCGCTCTGCGGGTGTTGTTCAGACATGTCGGTTCCTTATAGCCCTGCTTTTAAACTTGCTTCAATAAAGCGATCCAGATCGCCATCCAGCACCGCTTGGGTATTGCGGGTTTCTACGCCGGTGCGCAGATCTTTGATGCGCGAATCGTCCAGAACATAGGAGCGAATCTGGCTGCCCCAGCCGATATCCGACTTGTTCTCTTCGGCGGCCTGTTTGTCCGCATTTTTCTTCTGCATCTCATATTCATACAGCTTGGCGCGCAGCTGTTTGAAGGCTTGATCTTTGTTTTTGTGCTGAGAACGGTCGTTCTGGCACTGCACCACAATGTTGGTCGGCAAGTGGGTAATACGCACCGCTGACTCGGTTTTGTTAACGTGCTGGCCGCCAGCACCCGACGCACGATACACGTCGATGCGCAGGTCGGCAGGGTTGATATCGATGTCGATATTGTCGTCCACTTCCGGATAGATAAATACGGAGCTGAACGAGGTATGGCGACGGCCGCCTGAGTCGAACGGGCTTTTACGTACCAGACGATGCACGCCGGTTTCGGTGCGCAGCCAGCCAAAAGCGTAATCGCCAATCACCTTGATGGTGGCCGATTTTGTGCCCGCCACTTCGCCTTCGGACTCTTCGATGATTTCCGTTTTAAAACCTTTGTCTTCGGCCCAGCGCAGGTACATACGCAGCAGCATGCTGGCCCAGTCTTGCGCCTCGGTGCCGCCCGATCCCGCCTGGATATCCATGTAGCAGTCGGCGCTGTCGTACTCACCGGAGAACATGCGACGGAATTCCAGATCGCCCAGCTTCACCTCCAGCGCATCCAACTCAGCCACGGCTTCGTTGAAGGTCTCTTCGTCGTCGGCTTCAACCGCCAGCTCCAGCAGGCCCTGCACATCTTCCAGCCCCTGGAACATCTGATCCAGCGTCTGCACGATGGCTTCCAGCGATGCGCGCTCTTTGCCCAGCGCCTGCGCGCGCTCGGGTTCGTTCCAGACGTCCGGCTGCTCCAGCTCGGCGTTTACTTCTTCAAGACGTTCTTTCTTGGCATCGTAGTCAAAGATACCCCCTAAGAACGCCGCTGCGCTCGCTGAGGTCCTGAATACGATTTTTGACCGGATTAATTTCAAACATGGCTTTTCAGTCTTTTTTTGGCGATTCGGTGAGAAGGGAAAATTAACGCGCTAGTTTACCCGAAAGCACGATTGCTGTGTAGCTTTGCTCGCCGCCTGGCGTTCGAGGCGTCAGGCGGCGAGGGTCTGCGATTCACGCGGGCCAGAGATGATCGATAATCAACTGCACTGAGCGGTTACCGCGATATTCATTGATATCCAATTTATAGGCCAGCTGCACCTGACGCACGCTGCTGTCTGGCCATAACGTCGTGTCGACGTTAAAGGCGATGCCGTCCAACAGCGGCCCACCGCCTAGCGGCTCCACCATCACCTTAAGATGACGTTCACCCACCAGCTTTTGCTGGAGCAGTTTAAACTGCCCGTCGAAAACGGGTTCAGGAAACGCCTGCCCCCACGGCCCCGCCTCGCGCAGCATTTCTGCCGTGTGCAGCGTAAACTCCTGCGCGTGCAGTGCACCGTCAGACCAGATCACACCCTGCAGCGCTTCGCCGTCGAGCCACTCTTCCACCAGCGCGGCAAAATGTTCGCGGAACCTGTCGTATTTCTCGGTCTCCAACGACAATCCGGCGGCCATGGCGTGACCGCCAAATTTGATCATCAATCCCGGATACAGCGTATCGAGCCGCTCCAGCGCGTCGCGCAGGTGCAAGCCCGGTATCGAACGTCCTGAGCCTTTCAGCGTGCCATCGCCTGCGGGCGCAAAGGCAATCACCGGACGGTGAAAGCGCTCTTTCAGGCGCGAGGCGAGGATGCCGACCACGCCCTGATGCCAGTCAGGATGGTAGAATGCCAGGCCCAGCGGCAGGTCGCTGTGCTGCCGCTCCAGCGCATTGCACAGTGCAAGCGCTTCGCTTTTCATGCCTTGCTCAATCTCTTTGCGCGTTTGGTTCAACGCATCCAGTTCGCTCGCCAACATGCGCGCTTGCGCAATATCTTCTGTTAGCAGCAGGGCGACGCCCACTGACATATCATCCAGGCGACCGGCGGCGTTGAGGCGCGGCCCCACGGCAAAACCGAGATCGCTGGCCGCCAGCTGGCGCGCGTCGCGGTTGGCAATCTCCAGCAACGCGCGGATCCCCGCGCGGCATTTCCCGGCGCGGATACGGCTGAGCCCTTGCCAAACCAGAATACGGTTGTTGGCATCCAGCGGCACCACATCTGCCACCGTGCCGAGCGCCACCAAATCCAACAGCTCGGCCAGATTCGGTTCACTTCTGCCATCGGCAAACCAACCGTGCTGGCGCAGGTGCGCACGCAGCGCCAACATTAAGTAAAAGGCCACGCCCACGCCCGCCAGCGCGCGCGAAGGAAAGGCGCTGTCGCTGAGGTTGGGGTTAACAATGGCTTCCGCTTCCGGCAGCGTCTCGCCGGGCAGGTGGTGATCGGTGACTAATACCGGAATCCCGTGCTGGTGCGCCGTTTCAACACCCGCGTGTGACGAGATGCCATTGTCCACGGTGAGGATCATTTCGGCGCCGCGCGCGCGCGCCTGCTCGACCACATCCGGGCTCAGGCCATAGCCGTCTTCAAAACGGTTTGGCACCAGATAATCGACGTTCCCGCCCATGCTGCGCAGCGCCAGCACGGTCAGAGCGGTGCTGGTGGCACCGTCGGCATCGAAATCGCCCACCACGACAATGCGGCGTCCCGCGTTCAGCATGTCGTGTAGCAGCGTGACGGCGGCATCAATACCGCCTAAGGTTTGCCAGGGTAAAAGATGTTTGGCGCCGCGCTCAAGCTCTGCGGCGTCTTGTACACCACGTTGCAAATAAAGACGTCGCAGCAGCGGCGGGATATCAGCGGGTAAGCTGGCGTCGGCAGGCACCTCGCGCCGACGCAGTTCAACAGAATGCATCACCGTGGATTAACCGCCTCGCTTTTGATTATCAAGCACCTGTTTCAGCTCTTGCGGGCCTTGGTAGCCAGGGATCATGGTACCGGTGTCGGTGAGGATCGCCGGCGTGCCCTGAATACCGTAAAGAATACCCAGCTGATAGTGCTTATCGAGATTGATCTTGCAGCTGTCTGGCGCCGCCATCTGTGGCGTGTCGCCTTTCATCGCCGCATCAAAAGCTTTGTTGCGGTTGGCGCTGCACCAAATGGCCTTCATCGCTTTTTCCACCTGACCGTGCAACCCTTCGCGCGGGAAGGCCAGATAGCGCACGGTAATCCCCAATGCGTTGTAGTCGGCGATCTGCTCGTGCAGCTTGCGGCAGTAGCCGCAGGTGATATCGGTGAAGACGGTGATCACATGCTGCTCTTTTGGCGCTTTATAGACGATCATTTCCGGCGCCAGCGCGCTGACTTTGCCCTCCAGGAGCTTATTGGTGACGTTCACCGGCTGCGCGCCGCTGACGTCGTACAGCGGGCCCTGAATCATGTGCTTGCCATCTTCCGTGACGTACAGCACGCCGCTTTCTGTTAATACCGTTTTGATGCCGGGCAGCGGCGAGGGCTGAATTTCCGCCTGCTGCAAGCCGACCTTTTTCAACGTTTGCTGAATCGCACTGTCATCGGCATGGGTCAGACCGGAAAAAGCGCTGACCAGTAATGCCAGCATCGCTGTCTGTTTCTTCATGGCTAATCCTTTTCGCTGTGCCATCAGGCACGCGGATGATGCTGTTGATGTAATTGACGCAGGCGCTCCGTGGCAACGTGCGTATAAATTTGCGTGGTGGAAAGATCGCTGTGGCCCAACAGCATTTGTACGACGCGCAGATCCGCCCCATGGTTCAATAAATGGGTCGCAAAGGCGTGACGCAGCACGTGCGGTGAGAGCTTTTCACTGTCGATGCCGGCCAACACCGCATAATGCTTGATGCGGTGCCAGAACGTCTGCCGCGTCATTTGCTGCGCGCGCTGGCTGGGAAACATCACATCCAACGTTTGGCCGTTGAGTAACCACGGGCGGCCATGCTCCAGATACTGCTCCAGCCAATACACCGCTTCTTCACCTAACGGCACAAGCCGCTCTTTGTTGCCTTTGCCGATCACGCGCACGACGCCCTGACGCAAGCTGATGTCGCTGATGGTCAAGCCTACCAGCTCGGAGACGCGCAGGCCCGTCGCGTACAGCAGCTCCAGCATCGCTTTGTCGCGCAGCTCAAGCGGGATGTCCGTGCTGGGCGCCTGCAGCAAACGCTCCACCTGGCTTTCGGTAAGATCTTTCGGCAACCGCTGAGGCAGCTTAGGTGCAGAGAGCAGCGCGCTGGGATCGTCGCTACGATGTTTTTCGCGGTAGAGATACTGAAACAGGCGACGCATCGCGCTGAGCGTGCGCGCTGAGCTCGTGGCTTTATAGCCACCCTCAATGCGTTCAGCAAGGAACTGTTGCAGATCAATCGCTTCTACCGTAAGGAGCGTGCGTTGATGGTGCGCTAACCACCCCGCGAGCGTGTGCAAATCCTGACGATAGGAGGCCAGCGTATTTTGCGCCAGATTCCGCTCGATCCACAGCGCGTCCAGAAATTGTTCAATCAGATCGCTATCCTGCACGCTTTCCCCTTGCTTATGTGAATTCGTGCTCATTATGCCTGAAACTCACGGGCTTCTGATACAATTGCGCCAAACGAGGTTTTTATCTGAGCATTAATTGCATGAATATCGGTCTGTTTTACGGTTCAAGCACCTGTTATACCGAGATGACGGCGGAGAAAATCCGCGATTTTATTGGTGAAGATCTGGTCACGCTGCATAACCTAAAAGATGACGATCCTGCGCTGATGGCGCAGTACGATCTGCTGATTTTAGGGATCCCTACGTGGGATTTTGGCGAGCTTCAGGAAGACTGGGAAGCCGTGTGGCATACCCTGTCAGGGTTGAACCTCCAAGGCAAAATTGTCGCGCTTTATGGTCAGGGCGATCAGATTGAATACGCAGAGTGGTTTCTCGACGCGCTCGGCATGTTACACGATCTGCTCCAGCCCATGGGTGTACAGTTTGTAGGCTACTGGCCGCTGGAAGGCTACACCTTCACCAGTAAAAAACCGCTTACCGCAGACGGTACGCAGTTTGTGGGTCTGGCGCTGGATGACGTGAATCAGTTTGAACACAGCGATGCGCGTATTGAACAGTGGTGCGAGCAGATCTTAACGGAAACCGCCGCACGGCTTTAATGCCCGGCGGCGCGTGCCTGCATAAAAAAGCAGGCACGCAGCGAGCGCCATGCGCGCGGTGGCAAGTTATCCTGCATCAGCCATAGTTGCCAGCGTTCGCCTTGGGCGTTACGCAATACCAGCAGAACACCGCCTGCGAGCCAGATGGGTTGCCGCGCGTTGCTCCACGTTTTTCCCTGCCAGTGCCAGTGATTCTCCTCATCCAGCATCAACCGACCGCAGCGTCGCCGCAGGCGGCGCTCGTTGTACCCACATTCGATCATCATCGCCAGGATGAGTAAGGTTTTCGCGCTGGCCCAAAGCGTGGGCCAGGGAAGTAACTGCATGCCGAGTGCGGTGGCCAAAAACAGCGTCACATTTAGCGCGCGGGCGCGCGATGACGCCAGGAGATCACATTGCCACCGGACCGCGTTCACGATTACGCTGCTGAATTAACTTCACCATACGCTTAAGCTCGGGATCGGCGGGCTCGCCGTGATTCATCATCCAGTTAAACAGATCAGGATCGTCACTTTTTAACAGGGCGATAAACACCTTTTTGTCGGTGTCGCTCAGCGAATCATACTCATACTTAAAGAACGGCATGATGGAAACATCCAGCTCCAACATACCGCGGCGGCATGCCCACTGAACGCGCGATTTATCATGAATATCCATGTGCTCTCTCCATGGCGGGTAACGAAGGCGCACAGTGTACTCTCTTTTTTTACCGGCTGCAGGCGCGGCTTGTCACGATGAGAGACGGCTCGCAGCGCCATCCTTGAGAGGGCAGCTCGTCAGCGCGATTTGTGCGTAAGACGCCGCAAACAGGTTGCATTGGCGCCCTGCTCTTTTAACATTAACAGCACTTTCCTTACGCTAACCCTTATTAATCAGGATGAACATATGCCGATTTTCACCCTTCCGCCTCGCCAGCCTGCTGCCTCTTCGCGCCTGCCTCTGACGCTGATGTCGCTGGATGAATGGGCGCTGGTTTCGGTACACGGCAAAGACAGCACGGCCTATTTACAGGGACAGCTGACGCTGGATGTCGCTGCCATGGACGCCAGCCAGCATCGCCCGGCGGCACACTGCGATGCAAAAGGCAAAATGTGGAGCAACCTGCGTCTGTTTCATCGCGGCGAAGGTTACGCGTATCTGGTGCGACGCAATCTCCGCGAGCAGCAGCTGACCGAGCTGAAAAAATACGCGGTGTTTTCAAAAGTTACTCTGGTCGCTGACGACGACGCCGTGACGCTGGGCGTAGCAGGCTACCAGGCGCGCGCGGCGCTGGCGAATCTGTTTACCACCTTGCCGGATGCGGAAACGCCGGTGGTCCAGCAGGGCGACAGCACGCTGTTATGGTTTGCGCAGCCCGCCGAACGCTTTTTGCTTGTCACCTCGCCCGCCCAGGCTGAAACGCTGAAAACGTCGCTGGCGGGTGAAGCCCAGTTTAATGACAGCACGCAATGGCTGGCGCTGGATATCGAAGCGGGCATTCCGGTGATTGAGACCGCCACGGCGGCGCAGCTCATTCCACAGGCCACCAATTTGCAGGCGCTGGACGCCATCAGTTTTAAAAAAGGCTGCTATACGGGCCAGGAGATGGTGGCGCGCGCGAAGTTTCGCGGTGCCAATAAGCGTGCACTTTATTGGCTAGCGGGTCGCGCCAGCACCGTTCCGCTGGCGGGCGAGGCGCTCGAACTGCAAATGGGTGACAAATGGCGTCGGACCGGCACCGTGCTGTGCGGTGTGCAGTTGGATGACGGCAGCGTGTGGGTACAAGTGGTGATGAATAACGACCTTGAAGCCGATAGCGTCCTGCGCGCGGTGGGTGATGAAGGCGGCGCGTTGACGATTCAACCGCTGCCCTACACGCTGGAAGACTAAGTTGCCAGGGCGGTATGGCTACCGCCCTGCTTTATATCACGTAGAAATAGATCGCGCAGAAGTGCAGCGCACAACCGCCCAGAACAAAGCCATGCCAGATAGCGTGACCGTAAGGGATGCGGCGTGAAGCATAGAAGATCACCCCCAGCGAGTAGACGACGCCGCCTGCGGCCAATAGCCATACGCCACCGGCGGAAAGCCGCGTCGCCAGCTGATAAATCACCACCAGCGACAGCCATCCCATACTGAGGTAAGTGATCAGCGAGATCGCCTCAAAGCGATGGCCAATCGTCAGCTTAAAAATGATGCCAGCCAGCGCCAGCGCCCAAATCACCGCCATCAACCCCTGCGCCAGCGGCGAGTTCAACCCCACCAGCAAGAAAGGCGTATAGGTGCCGGCAATCAGCAGATAGATCGCGCAATGGTCAAATTTTTTTAACCAGGGTTTGATTTTCGGATGAGGAATCGCGTGATAAAGCGTGGACGCCAGAAACAGCAGGATCATGCTGCCGCCATAGAGACTGTAGCTCGTCACCGCTGTTGCATCCGCGCGCATCTCGACCGCTTGGGTCAGCATTAGCACGAGCCCCAGAATGCCGAGCACGCAGCCAATACCGTGGCTAACGCTATTGGCAATCTCTTCCGCAAGCGAATAACCGGGCACGTTTTGACCGTTTTTTTCCATCAAGACATTCCTGAATGTGTACTTTTTACGTACAACAGCCTAACCGGGATAGATTTCAGAGTACACATGTAAGCTAAAATAATTGTGTGAAATCGTATGACAAATCCGCCTGGACCAATCTGCTACACTGAGCCCACGTTTCCTTGATGAGCCCCCACGCATGTTTTCACACAGCGATCTGTCCCGACTGAATGACCTTGAGATGCAGGTTTATCACTACATCATCAAACACCGGGAAAGTGTCAGCTATATGACGATTCGCGAGCTGGCCGCGCAGAGCGGGGTCTCCACCACCACCGTGTTACGTTTCTGTCGCAAAATGCAGTGTGATGGCTGGTCTGAGTTTCGCATTCGCTTCCGCCTGTCTCAGACCGTTACGCCCCCGGCGGTCATGCCTTCTGGCGTGAGCGATATGCTGCACTTTTTTAAAAGCATTAATAATGCGGAATTTGAACAGCACATCGCCCACGCGGCACACATGATTATGCAGGCTGAATCCATTTTCTTTATTGGCGCGGGCACGTCAGGCAGCTTAGGGAAATATGGCGCACGCTATCTCTCCAATAGCGGTAAATTTAGCCATCACATTGATGACCCCTATTACCCGGTGAGCAAAAGCGCCTATAAAAACGCATTAGCCATTATTCTTTCGGTGTCCGGTGAGACGGCGGAGATTTTGCGTTTTGCCCATCAATTTAGTTTGAATCAGTGCAAAATTATCTCCATCACCCACCACGATAGCTGCTCGCTGGCCAAAATGGCGGACTTCAATCTCTCCTACCATATGCCGCAGGTCAAAGTGGATAACCAGTTGGATATAACGTCACAGGTGCCGGTTCTTTATATTATCGAAGCGCTTGGCCGTTATATTTCTCACGCCATCTCGCAATAAAACATCCTGTTTTTCCCCTGTGACAGGTTACATTTTTAGCGCGCTGTTATAGCGTGACATTAATACATGCCTGGTTAAACTGCCTCGATATTCATTCAGCGAAATGCGTGTCGAGGAGATTTCATGCAGAAAGAGATGTCATTGCCCAAAGACTTTCTTTGGGGCGGTGCCGTAGCGGCACATCAAGTGGAAGGGGGATGGGATCAGGGCGGCAAAGGCGTCAGCATTGCCGATGTCCTCACCGGCGGCGCACACGGCGTCAGCCGCGTCATTACCGACGGCGTGCAGCCGGACAACCATTATCCCAATCACCAGGCCGTAGAGTTCTATGCACGCTACAAACAAGACGTGGCGCTGTTTGCCGAGATGGGCTTCAAATGTTTTCGCACGTCGATAGCCTGGACCCGCATTTTTCCCAACGGCGACGAGCATGAGCCTAACGAAGCCGGTCTGCAGTTTTACGACGATCTGTTCGATGAGTTACTGAAATACGGCATTGAACCCGTAATTACGCTCTCGCACTTCGAGATGCCGTATCACTTGGTGAAGAGCTACGGCGGCTGGGCCAACAGACAAGTGGTTGATTTCTTTGTGCGCTTTAGCGAAGTGGTGATGACGCGCTACCAGCATAAAGTGAAATATTGGATGACCTTCAATGAGATCAACAATCAGCGCAACTGGCAGTATCCGCTGTTTGGCTACTGCTGCTCCGGCGTGGTGTTCACCGATCATGCGCAGCCAGAGCAGCTGATGTATCAGGTGATGCATCACCAGTTTGTCGCTAGCGCAAAGGTGGTGAAGCGCGGGCATGAGATCAATCCGGCCTTCCAAATTGGCTGTATGATCGCCATGGTGCCGATCTATCCTTTCTCCTGCCATCCCGATGACGTGCTGCTGGCGCAGACAGCGATGCACCAGCGCTACGTGTTCAGCGACGTGCAAATGCGTGGCGCCTGGCCGACCTACGCGCTAAAAGAGTGGGCGCAAAAAGGGTACCACATCACCATGCACCCCGACGATGCGCAAACGCTACGCGAAGGCTGCTGCGACTATATCGGTTTTAGCTACTACATGAGCGCGGCGGTACACGCCCAGGCGAGTGGCGTCGAGGATCCGATCACCGGTTTTGACGGTGTGCTCCCTAATCCCCACGTTAAAGCCTCTGATTGGGGCTGGCAGATTGATCCCGTGGGTCTGCGCTATGTGCTGAACGATCTCTACGAACGCTATGAGAAGCCCTTGTTTATTGTCGAAAATGGCTTTGGCGCCATCGACAAGCCCAATGCCGATGGCGTTATCGAAGACGATTACCGTATAGATTATTTGCGCGCGCACATCGAAGAGATGAAAAAAGCGGTCACGCTGGATGGGGTAGCGCTGATGGGCTATACCCCTTGGGGTTGTATCGACTGCGTGTCATTTACCACCGGGCAATACAACAAACGCTACGGCTTCATTCATGTCGACAAGCACGATGACGGCAGCGGCACCTTTGCCCGCTCAAAAAAGAAAAGTTTTGCCTGGTATCAGCAGGTGATTGCCAGCAACGGCGCGGTGTTATAAACGACGCAGGCGTTGCCACGCTGCACAGCGTGGCAACGTGATGTTACCGCCCGCCAGCGGCATCAATAAAGGTGCCGGTCACATAGGAAGCGGCGTCGCTGACCAGCCAGCGTATTGCCGCAGCCACTTCTTCCGCCTGACCGCCCCGTCCCATGGGCAGCGCCGCGCCCAAGCGATCGACTCTGCCCGGCTCACCGCCATCGGCATGCATCTCGGTGTAAATGAGGCCTGGCCGCACGCTATTGACGCGAATCCCTTCCGCCGCCACCTCCAGCGATAAGCCGCGGGTTAGCGTATCCATTGCCCCTTTCGAGGCGGCGTAATCCACATATTCATTGGGCGCCCCAAGGCGTGATGCCGCCGAGGAAACATTTACGATTGCGCCGCCCTGCCCGTTGAGACGCGTGCTCATGCGCTTCACGGCTTCGCGACAGCAGAGAAACGTTCCTGTGACGTTAGTCGCAAACACCCGCTGAATACGCGCAGCATCGAGCTCCTCAACGCGACACTGCTTAAACAGGATGCCCGCGTTGTTAACCAGTACGGTTAGCGTGTCTGGCTCGCGATCCAGGCGCGCGAACATGCGCACCACCTGCGCTTCGTCGGCAATGTCCGCCTGAACGACAAAGGCACTGCCGCCCTGCGCTTCAATGTCTGCGACCACCTGACGCGCCTCGCTTTCACGCTGGCGAAAATTTACCGCGACGCGGTATCCCGCCTGCGCGAGCAGCAGTGCCGTCGCCCGACCAATTCCCCGGCTGCCGCCGGTAACAAGTGCTAACGCCATCATCACTTCTCCCATAAAAAAGGGCCGATTGCTCGGCCCTGAATGTAGCATGTGATCAGATATCTGATCGCGGCATTACTGATAGTCGCTCATCGGCACGCAGGCGCAGAACACGTTTCTGTCGCCGAATACATCGTCCAAACGCTTCACCGTAGGCCAATATTTGTTGGCGCTGCCTGCCGGGAACACCGCCAGTTCACGGGTGTAAGGATGGTTCCATTCACCCACTATCTCTTTCTGCGTGTGAGGCGCATTCACCAGAGGATTGTCGTCCGCAGGCCATTCGCCCTTAGCCACGCGATCAATCTCCATGCGGATGGCCAGCATGGCATCAATGAAGCGATCCAATTCAATCTTGCTCTCGGATTCAGTGGGCTCCACCATCAGCGTACCGGCTACCGGGAAGGACATAGTTGGCGCGTGGAAACCATAGTCGATCAGGCGCTTCGCGACGTCCAACTCACTGATACCGGTTTGCTCTTTCAGCGGGCGCATATCCAGAATACATTCGTGCGCCACGCGCCCATCACGTCCGGCGTAGAGAATGGGATAGGCGGATTTCAGGCGGCTGGCAATGTAGTTGGCGTTAAGAATCGCTACCGAGCTCGCCTGCTTGAGCCCTTCCGCGCCCATCATGCGAATATACATCCAGCTGATAGGAAGAATCGATGCGCTGCCAAACGGGGCGGCTGAAACCGCGCCCTGCTGCGTCAGCATACCGTCAATCTGCACTACGCTGTGCCCGGGCACAAAGGGCGCCAGGTGAGCCTTAACGCCAATCGGTCCCATGCCCGGACCGCCACCGCCATGCGGGATGCAGAACGTTTTGTGCAGATTGAGGTGCGAGACGTCTGCACCAATATATCCTGGCGTCGTGATACCGACCTGAGCATTCATGTTGGCACCATCAAGGTAAACCTGGCCGCCGTACTGGTGCACAATCTGGCACACTTCGCGGATCGTTTCTTCATACACGCCATGGGTTGAGGGATAGGTCACCATGATGCACGACAGCGCGTCGCCCGCCTGCGCGGCTTTGTCACGCAGGTCGTTGAGATCAATATTTCCCTGCTTGTCACAGGCGACAACCACGACCGTCATACCGGCCATCTGCGCCGAGGCGGGGTTGGTGCCATGCGCAGAGCTCGGGATCAGGCAAAGATTGCGGCCCGCCTCGTTGCGGCTTTCATGGTAGCGGCGAATCGCCAGCAGACCCGCATATTCCCCCTGCGCACCGGAATTGGGCTGCATGCAGAGCGCATCGTATCCCGTTAGCTGCACCAGCCACTGCGAGAGCTGACCGATCATCTGCAGATACCCTGTCGCCTGCTCGGCCGGACAAAACGGGTGTAACTCAGCAAATTCAGGCCAGGTGATCGGAATCATTTCTGCGGCTGCGTTAAGCTTCATGGTACACGAGCCCAGCGGGATCATGGCCTGATTCAGCGCCAGGTCCTTTTTCTCCAGGCTGTGCATATAGCGCATCATTTCGGTTTCGCTGTGATGGCGATTAAATACCGGATGCGTCAGGAAAGCGCTTTCGCGCTGCATGCCCGCGGGAATCGCGCCGTTTTGATGGGTCAACGCAGCATCCAGCACGTCAATGTCCTGACGGTGATCGTCGCCCAGCAGAATGGCAAAGAGCGCCAGCACATCGTCACGCGTGGTGGTCTCGTCCAGCGTAATGCCGACGCCGTTAAGCACATCGCTACGCAGGTTGACACCAAAGCTCAAGGCGCGATTCAGCACCGCGGCTTTATCTGCAACCTCTACGGTTAAGGTATCGAACCAGCTGGCGTGGCGCAGTTTTAGGCCACCGTTTTGCAGGCCCGCAGCCAGAATACTGGTAAGACGATGGATGCGCGAGGCGATACGCTTTAGGCCCTCGGGACCGTGGAACACCGCATAGAGACCGGCGATATTAGCCAGTAGCACCTGTGACGTACAGATGTTGGAGTTCGCCTTCTCACGGCGGATATGCTGTTCACGGGTTTGCATAGCCATACGCAGCGCGGTGTCGCCTGCGGCGTCGCGTGAAACCCCAATGATACGCCCAGGCATTGAACGTTTGTGCTCATCGCGGCTGGCAAAGAAGGCCGCGTGCGGGCCGCCATACCCCATAGGCACGCCAAAACGCTGTGCCGAACCGAAGACGATATCCGCGCCCTGTTTGCCCGGTGCTTCCAGCTGCACCAGCGCCATAAAGTCCGCCGCCACGCTTACCACCACCTTGCGGTTTTTAAGCTCGGTCATCAGCGCGCGGTAGTCGTGAACCTCACCGCCGGTGCCGACCTGCTGCAGCAGTACGCCAAACAGTTCGTGATGATCTAACGCTTTCTCTGCGTCATCAACGATCAGGTCGAAGCCAAACGTTTCGGCACGCGTGCGCACCACATCCAACGTTTGCGGGTGCACATCGGCTGCGACGAAAAAGGTGTTGGCGTGCTTTACCTTGCTGATGCGCTTTGCCATTGCCATGGCTTCTGCCGCGGCGGTGGCCTCATCCAGCAGCGACGCCGACGCAATATCGAGACCGGTAAGATCCAGCGTCAGCGTCTGAAAGTTCAGCAGCGCCTCAAGGCGTCCCTGTGAAACTTCCGGTTGATAGGGAGTATATGCCGTATACCAGCCCGGATTTTCCAGCATGTTACGCAGGATCACCGGCGGGGTGATCACGGCGCTATAGCCCATGCCGATCCACGATTTATAGCGCTGATTTTGGCTGGCAATCGCCTTCAGCTCGGCCAGGGCTTGCTGCTCGGTCGCCGCATCGCCCACCGCAGGCGGACCCGGTAACTGAATATCGGCGGGAACAATGGCGTTAATCAATGAAGCCAGCGAACTGGCCCCAATCGCCTCCAGCATCGTGGCTTGCTGCGCGGGAGTAGGACCGATATGGCGCTCAATAAACGCACCGTTGTGTTCGAGCTGGCTGAGAGTCTGGGTCATGTGCTGGAAATCCTGAATCGGGCTGGAGAAAAACGGCTTTAAATCAGTCAGATAAAAAAGAAGGCGCCGCAAAAGGGCACCTTCAGAAACGACTGATTACTCATCGATGGCGGCTTTATAGGCATCCGCATCCAACATCGCATCAAGCTCAGACTCATCGCTGGCTTTAATACGGAACAACCAACCGTTGCCGTAGGGCTCGCTGTTGACCTGCTCAGGGGCGTCGGTCAGCGCGTCATTCACCGCGATAATCTCCCCGCTCAGCGGCGCGTAGATATCCGATGCGGCTTTCACCGACTCTGCGACCGCGCAGTCGTCACCGGCGGTGAAAGTGGCGCCCACCTCCGGCAGATCCACAAACACCATGTCGCCCAGCAGTTCCTGTGCGTGTTCGGTGATGCCCACGGTATAGGTGCCATCTGCCTCTTTACGCACCCACTCATGGCTGTCACGGTATTTCAATTCATTAGGCACATTGCTCATCGCCATTTCTCCTGAAAAATTACTGAGCGACCGGTTTACCGGCGCGAACGAAAACGGGTTTGGTCACGTTAACGGGCATTTCGCGGTTGCGAATTTCTACAATCGCTTGCTCGCCAATACCTGCTGGCACGCGTGCCAGCGCAATACTGCATCCCAGCGTCGGGGAAAACGATCCGCTGGTAATAATCCCTTGCTGCGCCTGCCCCTGCGCATCGGTGAAGCGGACCGGCAGGCCGTTACGCAACACGCCTTTCTCCGTCATGATCAGCCCAACCAGCTTCTCGGTGCCTTTTTTACGCTGGGCTTCCAGCGCCTCACGGCCGATAAAAGCGCGCTCCGCAGGCTCCCAGCTCAGGGTCCAGCCCATATTAGCGGCCAAGGGAGAGACGCTTTCATCCATCTCCTGACCATATAAGTTCATGCCTGCTTCCAGACGCAGCGTATCGCGGGCACCCAGTCCCGCAGGTTTGATACCCGCAGCCAGAAGCTGTTGCCAGACGTCAGCCGCCTGCTCCGCAGGCAGCGCGATTTCATAGCCAGCTTCTCCGGTGTAGCCGGTGGTGGCGATAAAGAACGCCCCAGACTGCACGCCAAAGAACGGTTTCATCCCTTCTACCGCCACGCGCTGCGCGTCGGAAAAAATTGTCTGTGCTTTTTGCTGAGCCTGTGGCCCCTGAACCGCTATCAGCGCGAGATCGCCGCGCTCTTTCAGTTCCACACCATAGGCTTCGGCATGCTGCGCGATCCACGCTAAGTCTTTTTCACGCGTGGCGGAGTTCACTACCAAGCGGAAGAAATCTTCAGCCATGAAATAGACGATCAAATCGTCGATGACGCCCGCTGAAGCATTGAGCATTGCGCTGTAGAGTGCTTTACCCGGCTGCGTCAGTTTGGCGACGTCGTTAGCCAACAGATAGCGTAAAAATTCCCGCGTACGCGCGCCGTGCAAATCCACAATGGTCATGTGCGATACATCAAACATGCCGGCATCGGTGCGAACGGCGTGGTGCTCATCCATTTGGGAGCCATAGTGCAGTGGCATCATCCAGCCGTGGAAATCCACCATGCGCGCGCCACATGCATGATGCTGTTCATAAAGGGGCGTTTGCTGAGTCATAACCGTCCTGTATTAACGAATAAGTGTGCCGCACGCACGCCAAGAGCCGACGTACGCAAACGTTCTCTTTGGTCAGAAGTTACCACTGACGCGGCGATATAACCATAAGCAAAACGAGGGTGAAGCTTTGCCTCACACTGGGGTGCGGGCACACAGCATGCAGCACAATTCACTATATTTATGTGATTAACCACGCACAAAATAAGACATCACATGTTTATTGCAGCCAAATAATGGAACACGGATTCAATGAATGGAATTTGCCAGATTGAAAAAAAGCGTTTGTCATGAAAAAAAGTAATGCGAATTAAGGTGTGAAATTAGAATAAATCAAATGAGGCGCGATAGGCGTGCAGGAGCGCACCAATTCAGGGCAGACGGCGAGGGACATCGTGTGAAATGCGGAGCGGAAAGAGATAAAAACGGCGCTAACGCGCGCCGTTGAGAAGAAAACTAGCGAATCCAGTCAGGCAGATCGTTTAATCCCATCGCCTGTTTTAGCATCACCGGCTTGATGCCGGGCAACGTATCAGCCAACTTCAGGCCAACGTCACGCAATAATTTTTTCGCCGGGTGTGTGCCTGCAAACAGTTCACGGAAGCCCTGCATACCGGCAAGCATTTTCGCGGCGCTGTGTTTGCGGCTGCGCTCATAGCGACGCAGATAAAGGTGTTCACCGATATCTTTGCCCTGTTGATGCAGGCGACGAATTTCGCCAATCAACTCAGCCGCATCCATAAACCCAAGATTTACGCCCTGCCCTGCCAGAGGGTGAATGGTGTGCGCAGCGTCCCCAACCAGCGCCAGCCGATGCGCGGCAAAATTGCGCGCATAGCGTGCCATCAGTGGGAAAGTTTTACGCGCGCTCTCCACGTGACACAGGCCCAGGCGCATATCGAACGCGACGGAGAGTTGCTGGTTGAAAAGCGCGTCAGGCATGGACTGCATGCGTGCGGCTTCTTGCGGCGCCAGTGACCAGACGATGGAGCACAGATGGGGATCCTGCATTGGCAGGAAGGCGAGGATGCCATCGCCGTGGAAAACCTGTCGGGCAATGGCATCGTGCGGCATATCGGTGCGTACGTTCGCCACCAGTGCATGATGTTCGTAATCCCAAAAGGTTACCGGGATATCCGCTTTATCACGTAGCCAGGAATTTGCGCCGTCCGCTGCGACCAGTAGCCGCGCGGTCATCATGCTGCCGTCCTGAAGCGTCACAAAGGCTTCGTTGTCGCCAAAGGCCACCTGCTGCAACTGCGCCGGCGCCAATAATGTCACATCGCTACACTGGCTGGCGCGCTGCCACAGCGCACTGTGGATCACCTCATTCTCAACAATATGGCCAAGGTGAGATAATCCCTGCTGCTCATCGTCGAAACTGATTGAGCCGAAGCTATCCTGATCCCAGACTTCCATGCCGTGATACGCACTGGCGCGCAGGTTAAGCACACTCGACCAGACATCCAGTTTCTGCAGCAGGCGTTCGCTGGCGGCATTGATGGCAGAGACGCGAATGGAGGGCGCCGTGGTCGGATCAAACTGTGGCTCAGGCGTTTTTTCGAGCACGGCAACTTTCAATCCGCTTCCCTGAAGCCCACAGGCGACGGCTAATCCCACCATACCGCCGCCGGCGATTGCCACATCAAATGTTTGCATTGCTGCCCCTTTATTCATGCTTAACGCTTCACCCAGCCGAGCGTACGCGCAGCAAATGAGTTCCGCAGCCATGGCAGGTGATCCATCGCCACCAGCCCAAGATTTCTTCCCGCCACCAAGGGTGCATAGCGGTTAGCAAACACCCTCACCAAGCCATCCGTTACGCCGATGGTCGCGGCACGATCTGCCTCGCGACGCTGGGCGTAACGCTGCAGCACGCCATAGCTGCCCACGTCCAGCCGCTGACGATGCGCGCCTGCCAGCGTTTCCGCCAGCGACATCACATCACGCATCCCCAGATTAAACCCCTGCCCGGCGATGGGATGAAGCGTTTGCGATGCATTGCCTACCAGCGCCAAACGATGAGCAACCTGACGGTCAGCGGTTTGCAGCGCCAGCGGATAGGTTTCCCGTCGCCCGGTATGAATAAATCGTCCCAAACGCCAGCCAAAAGCGCGCTGCAAGGCCTGCAGGAACGTCTCATCGTCCCACTGTTTTATCGTGGATTCGGCCGCTGCAGGGTGGCACCAGACCAGCGACATGCGCTTGCCAGCCATAGGCAGCAGAGCCAGCGGGCCATGCTCGGTGAAACGTTCAAAAGCACGCCCCTGATGCGGCAGCTGCGGCGTAACGTTGGCGATAACGGCAATCTGCTGGTAATCATCACGCTGCCAGCGTACACCGCATGACGCAGCCAGCGGCGATCGTGTGCCGTTGGCGGCGACCAACAGCGCGCCGGTGAGGCGGTCGCCGCTGTGCAAGGTCACCTGCACATCTTCAATACTGCGCGCCACGTCAGCGACGTCATCCGGGCAGCGCAGCGTCACGCCTGGCGCTTTTTGCAGTCGCTGAAACAGTCGCTCACCAACATCATGCAGCTCCACCACCTGCCCCAGCGCGGACAGCTGGTAATCCTCCGCCTGCATCTGCACAACGCCGGCGTGACCGCGATCGGAGACGTGGATGTGCGCAATCGGCGTGGCACAGTCCGCCAGCGAGCGCCAGAGATCGATTGCAGCCAGTTGCTCGCAGGTACCTGCTGCGAGCGCGATAGCGCGGCTGTCGTAGCCCGGATGCGTGCGGTTACCCGGCTGGCTACGCTCAATGAGCGTAACGGGCAGTTGGCCCTGGGTCAGGTGTGATATTGCCAGCGCGAGCGTCGCACCGGTCATCCCACCTCCCGCGATAATGATACTCATGCTGAACGTGCCGCTGCCATTAAGGCCTCAATGGCTTCAGGATCTTTCACCACGCTGTCGGTGAGATTTTCGTTACCGTCAGCGGTAATCACGATGTCGTCTTCGATGCGAATCCCGATACCACGATACTGCGCCGGCACGTTGGCATCGGGCGCGATGTAAAGCCCGGGCTCTATGGTCAGCACCATGCCCGGCTCCAGTTTGCGATCGCGGCTTGGCGTGCCGTAGTGACCAACGTCATGCACATCCAGACCAAGCCAGTGGCCCAACCCGTGCATGAAGAAAGGACGATGCGCCTGCTCTTCAAACAGCGTATCGATGTTGCCGTCGAGAATCCCGAGATCCACCAGGCCGGTGATCATGATGCGCACCACTTCATCGTTAACATCATGAATGCTGATGCCCGGGCGGAACATAGAGAGCGCTTTGTACAGCGAGGCGAGCACGATGTCGTAAATTTCACGCTGCGGCGGCGTAAATTTACCGTTCACCGGGAACGTGCGGGTAATGTCACCGGCATAACCTTGAAACTCGCATCCTGCATCAATCAGGACCAGATCGCCGTCGCGCATTTCACTCTCATTTTCGGTGTAATGCAGAATGCACCCGTTCTCACCCGCGCCCACGATGGTGTTATAGGCAGGGAAGCGCGCACCGTGACGGGTGAACTCGTGCTGGATTTCACCCTCCAGCTGATATTCAAACATGCCCGGACGGCACACCTGCATGGCCCGCGTGTGCGCCAGCGCGCTGATCTTACCGGCACGGCGCAGCAGGTCGATTTCGGCCTCACTTTTGAACAAGCGCATGTCATGCACCCATGGACGCCAATCCGTGAGCGTAGGCGGTGCACTGAGGTGCTGCCGGAAACCCCGACGCAGTTTTTCCAGCGCGGCAAACACGAGCCGGTCTGCTTCAGCATCGGCGCCTTGCGCGTGATAAACCACATCCAGCCCGTTCAATAGCAAGTGAAGCTGTTCACCGATATCGTCCCAAGGCAGCGCACGATCGACGCCGAGCTTTGCTGGTGCGGCATCTTGTCCAAGACGGCGGCCAAACCAGATTTCAGCGGTGAGATCGCGTACGCGATTGAACAGCACGCTGTGGTTGTGCGTGTCATTGCTTTTGATCAGAACCAGCAGCGCCTGCGGCTCATTAAAGCCGGTGAAGTACCAGAAATCACTGTTTTGACGAAACGGATATTCCGAGTCGTTGCTGCGCGTCACTTCAGGTGCAGCAAAAATCAACGCGGCGCTGCCCGGTGCCATGCGTGCAATTAGCGCCTGGCGACGTTGCTGGAATTGTTCCAGTGAAATCATGGTGGCTCTCCCTGTTTAAGGCGGACGCAACGTCCGCCATGACGCGCATTAGTGTAGCGTAGGCTTAATCACTTCCGGTGCCGTTGGCGACTGAGGACGGGTAAAGGTATCGTGGCAGAGCAGCGCGGCGACGCGCACATACTCAATGACTTCCTCCAGCGACTGCGCCAGCTCTTCCTGATCTTCGTCTTCATCGTAGCCGAGTTGCGCAATGGTCCGCAGATCGTCAATCGCCTCGCCGGTCTCGCCGGTGACTTTATCGAGCTTTGGCTGCGTGACGCCCAGCCCAAGCAGGAAGTGGTTAACCCAACCTGCCAGCGCGTCGGCGCGGTCAAAGACGGTGATATCGTCCTCATCCGGCAGCAGCAGTTGGAACAGAAATTCCTCTTCTTCCAGCGTATTAGCGAGGCTATCATGCAGCGCCTCGAGGGGTTGCGACAGGCTCTGTGAAAAAGCCATGCCTTCATTCGTGAGATCGTGCACCAGGGTTTTCCAACTGGTATCCTGGTTGCCGCCACACAGAATGCCACACAGCAGTCCGTGCATTTCGGCTGGCGTCATGCCCACACCCTGCTGTGACAGAGCTGCGGCCAGCGCGTTGTAATCGGGCGTGGTGTTCTGTAAAGACATAGGCTTTGGTCGTCGTTGGCAGAATAAGTTCGTGTTATGCTACCACCAGGTGCCTCAGGGTTTCCAGAAAAGGGGTTGTAACTTCTTATACGGGTCTATATAGTTTCGCACCTCCCAAGCCATTGACAGGCAAAGGAGAGGCGAACGAAGTAAACAGTCAGGATGGTGGCATGTCTGCACAACCGGTAGATATTCAGATTTTTGGTCGTTCATTGAGAGTGAATTGTCCGCCTGAACAGCAAGATGCGCTGAATTCGGCTGCAGAGGATCTCAATCAACGGTTGCAAGATTTAAAAGTTCGCACTAGAGTCACAAATACAGAGCAACTGGTGTTCATTGCCGCTTTAAACATTTGTCATGAGCTAGCGCAGGAAAAAAGCAAGACGCGCGATTATGCAGCCAATATGGAACAACGTATTCGCATGCTGCAGCAGACCATCGAACAAGCGTTAGTTGAGCAAGGCCACATAACTGAACGCCAGGGCCCTAAATTCGAATAACACTTCATGGTGCTCTTCTGGAGTCACGGTGAAGTCAATTTTCTCTGAGATGTTTGCAAGCGGGCCAGTCCCCTGAGCCGATATTTCATACCAACAGAGTGTGACGCTCTGTAGCCTGTGAGCATGCTCGGTTCGTCCGAGAAGCCTGATGGTTGCGACGGCATACTCACCTTGAACCAAGGGTTCAAGGGTTACAGCCTGCGGCGGCATCTCGGAGATCTCCTTTCAGTTCCTCGTTGTAAACTCCCGGTATGGTATAGTGGCTGACAACAGCCGATTCTACCGGGGGCAGTATGTCATCACCCTCTCCTCTCGATCGTCACGCTATCCGTCAGCACGTGCGCCATTTGCGTCGTCACCTTACGCCTGAACAGCAGGAAAAGGCGGCGGAATCGCTCGCCGAGCGCGCTATTAATTTTTCGCCTGTTGCACAGGCACAGCACATCGCGCTGTTTTTATCCGTTGACGGTGAAATTAATACGCGTCCGCTGATTGCCCGCCTCTGGCAGCAAAAAAAGCAGGTCTATCTGCCGGTGCTTCACCCTTTCGCGCCGGGACACCTGCTGTTTTTACGCTATACGCCTGACACCCTGCTCACGCCCAACAAGCTGCGCATTCCTGAACCGGCACTGGATATCACGCAGATGGCGACGCTGGATCAGCTGGATGTGATGCTGGTACCGCTGGTAGCGTTCGACAGCCACGGTCAGCGTTTGGGGATGGGTGGCGGTTTTTACGATCGAACGCTGCAGAACTGGCAGCAGCACGGCGTGCTGCCTATCGGCGTTGCCCACGATTGCCAGCACATTGATGCAGTGCCCTCGGCCGACTGGGATGTGCCGTTGCCAGCGATTATCACGCCCGCCCGGCTCTGGCAGTGGGACGCTGAGGGAAACTAAAAGGGCGCCCAGGGGCGCCCAACGCGATCAATACAGCAGGCGAGCACGAATGGTGCCCGGAATCGCCTTCATCAGCTGCAACGCCTTGTCTGCCACATCCTGCTGCGCGTCGATGTCGATGACCACGTAGCCCATCTGCGGCGACGTTTGCAGATACTGCGCTGCGATGTTGATGCCCTGCTCGGCAAAAATCTGGTTAATCGCTGTCAGCACGCCCGGGCGGTTTTCATGGATATGCAGCAAGCGGCTGGCGCTGTCGGCATGCATCGGCAGAGACACTTCCGGGAAATTGACCGCAGAGAGCGTCGAGCCGTTATCGGAGTATTTGGCCAGTTTGCCCGACACTTCGAGCCCAATATTCTCCTGCGCTTCCTGCGTCGAACCGCCAATGTGCGGCGTTAAGATGACGTTATCAAATTCACACAGCGGTGAGTTGAACGGATCGCTGTTGGTCGCGGGTTCCACCGGGAAAACATCAATTGCCGCACCCGCCAGATGTTTGCGCTTGAGCGCATCACACAGCGCTGGAATATCAATCACGGTACCACGTGCCGCATTGATCAGCAGCGAACCCGGCTTCATCAGCGCCAACTCTTCCGCGCCCATCATGTTTTGCGTAGACGGCGTTTCTGGAACGTGCAGGCTGACCACATCGCTCATGTTGAGCAGGTCGGAAAGGTGGCGCACCTGAGTGGCATTGCCCAGCGGCAATTTGTTTTCAATATCGTAGAAGAACACGTGCATGCCAAGGCTTTCCGCCAGCACGCCCAGCTGCATGCCGATATGGCCATAGCCAATGATGCCCAGCTTCTTGCCGCGCGCCTCGAAAGAACCGTTAGCGACTTTGTTCCAGATCCCCCGATGCGCTTTCGCGTTGGCTTCAGGGATGCCGCGCAGCATCAGCAGCATTTCGCCAATCACTAATTCTGCCACCGAGCGGGTGTTAGAGAACGGCGCGTTAAACACAGGAACGCCACGTTTAGCGGCGGCATTAAGATCGACCTGATTAGTACCAATACAGAAACAGCCCACCGCAACCAGTTTCTCAGCGGCGGCAAAAATCTCTTCGGTCAGTTGAGTACGGGAACGGATACCAATGAAGTGCGCATCGCGGATGGAGGCTTTTAGCGACGCGGCATCCAGCGCCCCTTTGTGGAACTCGATGTTGGTGTAGCCCGCTGCGCGCAGGTTATCCAGTGCACTCTGGTGAACGCCTTCCACCAGCAGGAATTTAATCTTATCTTTTTCCAGTGATACCTTTGCCATTTCCCGACCCTTTTAGAATTCAACAAGGGCTACCATAAGATAGCCTTCTGTCAAAATATCAAAATTTTCGTGCGCGGCAATACAATCGATTGCCTCTGCGCCAGCACGCGCCCACGCTGAGACAGCACAAATCCGTACAAAATCGGGAGATGCCGCTGAGGGAGAGTACGAACCTGCTGTTGATGAATCATTTGTGACATAAGTCACCAAATTTCACGCACGTAAGAAAAGATATTTTTCATGCAGAAATAACCGGCGCCCGCGCGAGCGCCTTTGCCCGTCGCAGGCCATCAATAAGTAACGGTTTTTACCCCGTCCGGCGTACCAATCAGCGCCACGTCGGCCCCGCGAGCCGCAAACAGGCCCACCGTCACTACGCCAGGCAGATCGTTAATGGTGCGCTCAAGTGCAATTGGGTCCAGGATGCGCAGGTTATGCACGTCAAGAATGATGTTGCCGTTGTCCGTTACCACATTGTGGCGGTATTCCGGCTGGCCGCCGAGCTTCACCAACTCCCGCGCGACATAGGCGCGCGCCATTGGGATCACCTCAACCGGCAGCGGGAAACGCCCCAACACATCCACTTCTTTGGAGGCATCGGCAATGCAGACAAATTTCTTCGCCACCGCCGCGACAATCTTCTCACGCGTCAGCGCTGCGCCGCCGCCTTTGATCATCTGCATGTGCGGGTTAATTTCATCGGCACCGTCAACGTACACCGAGAGTTCATCCACGTTATTGAGATCAAACACGGGAATACCCAAGGACTGCAGCTTGACGGTAGACGCTTCAGAACTGGACACTGCGCCTTCAATCTGATCTTTTATTGTGCCGAGCGCATCAATGAAGTGCGCCGCCGTCGATCCCGTGCCAACGCCAACAATGGTACCGGGCTGCACGTACTGCAGCGCAGCCCACCCTACTGCTTTTTTCAGTTCATCCTGGGTCATGGTATGTTTAAAACCTGTGCGACAACGAAGGCGCGTAGTATAAAACAAGCGCTTGTGAAAAAGCGCGGCTGTTACGCCACGGATGTAAGTCTTTGGAATCCAGCCCGCAAAAAAGCCTCGGCCGCACCGATGGCCTTTTATGGCATAGTAACGTCCATCCTGAACGAGAGAGAACAACAATGAAACGCCCGGATTATCGAACGCTTCAGGCGCTGGATGCCGTTATTCGCGAGCGCGGTTTTGAACGTGCCGCGCAAAAGCTTTGCATCACGCAGTCTGCGGTTTCCCAGCGCATTAAGCAGCTGGAAAATTTATTTGGCCAACCGCTGCTGGTGCGTACCGTACCGCCCCGGCCCACCGAACAGGGGCAAAAGCTGTTGGCGCTACTGCATCAGGTTGAGCTGCTGGAAGAGGAGTGGCTGGGCGACGACAGCAGCGGCACCACGCCACTGCTGCTGTCACTGGCGGTAAACGCCGACAGTCTGGCGACCTGGCTGCTGCCCGCACTGAAGGATGTGTTGGCCGATTCCCCGGTGCGTTTGAATTTACAGGTTGAAGATGAAACCCGCACCCAGGAACGTCTGCGACGGGGAGAAGTGGTGGGCGCGGTGAGTATCCAGCCACAGCCGCTACCCAGCTGCCTGGTCGATCAACTTGGCGCGCTGGATTACCTGTTCTGCGCCTCACCTGATTTCGCCGCGCGCTACTTCCCCAACGGCGTGACGCGCTCAGCGCTGCTCAAAGCACCGGCGGTGGCATTCGATCATCTGGATGATATGCATCAGGCGTTCCTACAGCAGAACTTTGACCTGTCGCCGGGCAGCGTGCCCTGTCACATCGTCAATTCGTCTGAGGCGTTTGTACAGCTGGCGCGTCAGGGTTCCGTGTGCTGCATGATCCCACATCTGCAAATTGAACGGGAGCTGGCTCAGGGCGAACTGTTAGATCTTACGCCGGGCCTCTACCAACGGCGCATGCTTTACTGGCACCGCTTTGCGCCGGAAAGCCGCCTGATGCGCAGCGTGACCGATGCACTGATTGCGCACGGACACCGTGTGCTGCGTCAGGACGATGCGGCGGCGTAGTCACTCACGTCGCATAAAAAAGGGCGCGGCGGAAGGCCTCCCGCACGCGCCCTGGCGAACCTGATGCGCTTACTGCGCGTTCGGCTTGATCTCAAACACCACGTCCACCTGATCATCAAAGTGGATGCTTTGCTGCTCATACGTTTGCTGTGGCGTGGTTTCAGCCGACGCTGCCGTGGCTTTGTACATCCGCGCCATCGGCATCGGCTGATAGTTGGCGACGTGATAGCGGATGCTGTAGACCGGCCCTAATTTGGCGTTAAACTCTTCCGCCAGCGCACGCGCCTGCTGAGTCGCGTTAGCGATCGCCGCTTTACGCGCCTGATCTTTAAAGCTGTCCGCATTGGCCACGCCTAACTCAACAGAACGGATCTCATTCAATCCTGATTTCAGCGCGCCGTCTAACAGCTCATTGAGTTTGTCGAGCTGGCGTAACGTGACCTGCACCTGGCGCACGGCACGATAGCCTTTCAACACCGACTTGCCTTCTTTGGTGTAGTCATATTCAGGCTGCGTGCTTAAATTCGCCGCATCGATATCTTTCTTTTCAATGCCGTTTTTTTGCAGAAAATCGAAATATTGTGCCACGCGATCGTCCGCCTGCTTTTTGGCTTCCGCCGCATCTTTGGATGACACATTGACCACAATCGAGAGCGTTGCCATATCCGGACGCGCATCTACGCTTGCCTGGCCCGATGTCACAACGTGCGGTCCATTCGGTAATTCGTCCGCCAGAGCCATACCCGACAGCGTACCCGTGCCCATTACGGCGGCGAGCGCCAGTGCTTTGAGTTTCACGAAAATCCTCCTTGAGGGGTCAAATTGCAGTGCGCCACTATGGCGAAATACACGTGACAAAACCATGCGTTTGGTCTGAGTTTGTCCGCGCAGGAAAGTTCGACCAAGTCGCATTTTTCATTCCGATCCGGTGCAAATATTTGTGCACAGGGCCTTTAAACACACGATGTGGTCAGCCGCTGGGCCAGCGCCTGCAGTTGCTCCAACCGCCTTTGCAGATCGGCCTTCTCTGTTTCACGAATGCGGGCAAACGCCAGCGCGGCGCGGTTATGGTTAATTGGCTGTGCCATACTAATGCCCTCCTCCTCCCGTGGCCAAATCAGCACCTGGGTTTCGCGCTTACGCGCCAGCAGCGGCGCGATTTGTCGCCAGACCTCCGCACTGAAGCGCGGCTGTAATGCCGTATCCTCTTCTGCGGCCAACAGCGCGACACCAATCACTGACTGCCACGCCGGCAGCATATGGAAGCCCGCCAGCGCCCGACTGGTGCGACTTCGCTCACCGGGTTCGGAGTGCCAAATATAGATCACTTGATCCTCCCAGAGCACGCCCAGCGCCACCACGATATCGCGCGGTGCGTGCAGCTCCAGCTCCGGCAGTGCCTGGGCAAACAGGGATGAGCCACGAATAGCCTGCGCCGCCAGCGCATGAATGCCGGGTCCCGGCAAATAACGGCGCTGTTCGTCCTGAACGGTAAGACCAATGGACGCCATGCTCATTAACAACCGGTTGACTCGGGTGCTGTTCATCGCCATTTTGCGCGCCAGTTCACGGCAGCCCACTGCTTGATCGCAGGAGACCAAATACTGCAAACAGCGAATGCCATCAATGAGGCTTTGATTTGGTTGAGAAGACATAGTGAACTCTGATCTGCTCAAAATTCCATCTTAACCTCAGCCCTTCAAGATGCCAATGCAGCGATCCCCTGGCGCGCTAGCTGGAAAGCAATGAACCACATGATACCGCCCACCAGCAGGTTGATCATGCGCTGCGCCAGCGCGGTACGCAGACGCGGCGACAGCCATGCCGCCAGCAGCGCCAGTCCGAAAAACCACAGCACGGACGCGCTGATGGTGCCCAGCGCGAACCAGCGCCGCGCTGCCACGGAGGGTAACTGGCTTCCCAGACTGCCCAGCACCACGAAGGTGTCCAGATACACGTGCGGATTGAGCCAGGTCACGGCCAGCAGAGTCATGATGATGCGCCAGCGCCCCTGTTTCAGCGCGGCGTCCTGCGTTACTGCGGCACCGCCCTGCCACGCGTTGCGCAGCGCGCCCCATCCGTACCACAGTAAAAACGCCACGCCCGCCCAAGTGATCAGCATCAGCAACATCGGCGACTGATTGAGCAGCGCGCTACCGCCAAATATACCGCCACAAATCAGCACGATGTCGCTCAGCGAACATAACGCTGCCGTCATTAACGGGTAGTGGCGTTTGATACCTTGATTGAGCACGAACGCATTTTGCGGTCCTAGCGGTAGAATTAGCGCAGCACCAAGCGCAAGCCCTTGTAAATAAATAGAGATCATAAAATTAACCCGCACAGATGACAGTGCGGAGCAGTATAGAGAGCCGTAAATATTAGCGGAAATGAAAAAAACTAACTGGCGATTAGGAAAGGTGATGATAAGCGGGCACCCGGCGGTGCCCGCTGCGCTTACTCTGCGCGCGCCGGTTGCGGCTGCTCGCTTTTCACCTGATGCAGATGCACATCCATCTGCGGATAAGGGATGCCGATACCGTTAGCGTCCAGCGTACGCTTAAAGTTTTTCATTAAATCCCAGTACACATTCTGCAGGTCACCGCTCTTGCTCCAGCAGCGCACCACAAAGTTCAGCGAAGATGCCGCTAACTCATTAAGCCCGATCTGGATGCCCATCTCTTTCAGCACGCGCTCATCGGCTTCTACCACCTCTTGAAGCAGCGCAATGACCCGATCGACATCCGCGTCATACGCGACGCCGATGATGAACTCGTTACGACGAATAGGCTCGCGCGAGAAATTCACAATGTTGCCGGCAATGATTTTGCCGTTGGGCACCACCACGATCTTGCCGTCCGCGCTTTTCAGCGTGGTGGAAAAAATCTGCACGTTCTGCACCGTGCCCATCACGCCGCCCAAGTCAACAAATTCGCCGGTGCGGAAAGGACGGAATGTCACCAGCAGCACGCCTGCGGCGAGGTTAGAGAGCGATCCCTGCAGCGCCAGGCCTACGGCCAAGCCTGCGGCACCCAGTACGGCAATCACCGAGGCCGTCTGCACGCCGACACGGCCCAGTGCCGCAATAATGGTGAAGGCAATAATGCCATAGCGCACCAGCGCGGAGAGAAAGTCTGCTACCGTGGCGTCAATGTGCCGCGCGCGCAGTACACGGTTCACCGCGTTAGATATCACCCGCGCAATGATCATCCCCACGATGATAATGGCGATGGCCGCCACGATATTTACCGCATAGCTCAGAATCAATGCCTGATTACGAACCAGCCAGCCTCCGGCATTGTTGATGCCGTCCACGACATTTAAGTCTTCCATTTGTCAGCCCTGTTGTTGAGTTTCCCGCAGGAAAATGCAAAAACCGCCGGATTTAATCCGGCATTCCCGCTTACAAGGTTAAACAAAAATGGGGATGGGCGCCAAAATTCACCTGAATTAGCGGATTTTTACTAAAAAAACCCATAAAAAAAGGCCCTTTCGGGCCTTTTTTGTACTGTAACAGTTAATTACAGCACATCAACAGCGTTGAGCTCTTTGAATGCCTGCTCAAGACGTACCACCATCGAAGACTGCGCAGCACGCAGCCACACGCGTGGATCGTAGTATTTCTTGTTCGGGCTGTCTGGGCCATTTGGGTTGCCCAGCTGAGATTGCAGATACGCCTCGTTAGATTTGTAGTACTGCAGGATACCGTCCCAGGTTGCCCATTGGGTATCGGTATCGATGTTCATTTTGATCACGCCGTAGCTGATAGATTCTTCGATTTCTGCCGCGGAAGAACCTGAGCCACCGTGGAACACGAAGTCCAGCGCGTTATGCGGCAGGCTGTGCTTCTCTGCCACATATTTCTGAGAGTCGCGCAGAATGGTCGGAGTCAGCTTCACGTTGCCCGGCTTGTAAACGCCGTGCACGTTACCGAAGGACGCCGCGATGGTGAAGCGCGGGCTGATTTTGCTCAGCTCGGTGTAAGCGTAATCCACGTCTTCTGGCTGGGTGTAAAGCGCGGAAGCATCCATGTGGCTGTTGTCCACGCCATCTTCTTCACCGCCGGTGCAACCCAGCTCGATCTCCAGCGTCATGTCGATTTTCGCCATGCGCGCCAAATATTTTGAGGAGATCTCAATGTTCTCTTCCAGCGACTCTTCCGACAGGTCAATCATGTGGGAAGAGAACAGCGGCTTACCGGTTTTCTTGAAGTGCTCTTCACCGGCGTCCAGCAGGCCGTCGATCCACGGCAGCAGTTTTTTCGCGCAGTGGTCGGTATGCAGGATAACCGGCACGCCATACTGCTCGGCCATCAGGTGCACATGATGCGCACCGGCGATGGCGCCGAAAATGGCCGCGCCCTGCGGCTTGTCGGTTTTGAAACCTTTCCCGGCGATGAACGCAGCACCGCCGTTGGAGAACTGAACGATGACCGGCGCTTTTACTTTGGCCGCAGCTTCCAGTACCGCGTTGATGGAGTCCGAGCCCACGCAGTTCACTGCGGGCAGAGCGAATTTGTTCTCTTTCGCGACTTTAAAGATCTTCTGAACGTCATCACCAGTGACAACGCCGGGTTTTACGAAATCAAAAATTTTAGACATGGTTGTGTCCTGTTTCGTTACCGTTCATCCCCGGAGGGATTGGGATTTATTTGCCCCACGCGGGGCCAGTATTAAGGCAGCGCCAAAGCGTCACCCCCAGATTACTGCTTCGCACGCGCTTCCAGCATGGCAACGGCAGGCAGTGTTTTGCCTTCCACGAACTCCAGGAACGCACCGCCGCCGGTGGAGATATAGGAGATCTTGTCTTCAATGCCGAACAGATCGATAGCAGCCAGCGTATCGCCGCCGCCGGCCACGGAAAATGCGTCGCTGTCGGCAATGGCATTGGCTACGATTTCGGTGCCTTTGCGGAAGTTAGGGAATTCAAACACGCCCACTGGGCCGTTCCACAGAATGGTTTTCGCCTCTTTCAGCAGTTTGGCCATGTTCTGTGCGGTTTCATCGCCGAAGTCCATAATCTCTTCGTTATCCGCGACTTCTGAAACCTTTTTCACGGTTGCCGGAGCAGTTTCAGAGAATTCCGTGCCCACGCGTGAGTCAACCGGTACGGGAATACCGTGCTCATCGCGCAGTTTCTTCGCGGCTTCGACGAAGTCTGGCTCGTACAGCGATTTGCCGACGTTGTTGTCGATGGCCACGAAGGTATTGGCGATGCCGCCGCCCACAATCACGGTGTCCGCGATGTTCACCAGCGACTGCAGCACGTCAAACTTAGTCGAGACTTTTGAACCGCCCACCACGGCCACCAGCGGACGCTCAGGGTTGCTCATGACTTTGCCCAGCGCTTCCAGCTCGGCAGAGAGCAGCGGACCTGCGCACGCGATAGGCGCGAATTTGCCCACGCCGTGCGTTGAAGCCTGAGCACGGTGCGCGGTACCGAACGCATCCATCACAAAGACGTCGCACAGCGCGGCATATTTCTTGGCCAGCGTCTCGTCGTCTTTCTTCTCGCCTTTGTTGAAGCGCACATTTTCTAGCACAACCAGTTCACCGGTGCCCACGTCGACGCCGTCCAGGTAGTCTTTCGCCAGCGTCACGTTGGTGCCATTCAGCTTCTCTTTCAGGTAGTTCACAACCGGCAGCAGGGAAAACTCTTCGTTGTATTCACCTTCGGTCGGACGACCCAGGTGAGAGGTAACCATCACTTTCGCGCCCTGTTTCAACGCTGCTTCGATGGTGGGCAGAGAAGCACGGATACGTGCGTCTGACGTCACTTTCCCTTCTTTGACTGGCACGTTGAGATCGGCACGGATCAGAACGCGTTTACCAGCAAGATCCAGATCGGTCATCTTAATTACAGACATGGTGAACCCTCTCGTTGATTCTCATAAGTTTTGCCAGACGCAGTCTGCGTCTTACCTGAAACCGCTTGCGGCCATTGCTAACGTGGTGTCGATCATACGGTTAGCAAAGCCCCATTCGTTATCACACCACACCAGGGTTTTGATCAGGTGGTGACCGCTAACCCGCGTTTGCGTGCCGTCTACGATGGCACTGTGCGGATCGTGGTTAAAATCTACTGAGACTAACGGTAATTCCGTATAGTCAACTATACCATGAAATGCCCCTTCTGAGGCGCTTTGCAGCAAGGCGTTGACCTCGCACGCCTTCACGGCATCACGTACCGATACGCTAAGATCAATGGCCGTCACGTTGATCGTGGGCACGCGTACCGCAATCGCTTCAAAGCGATCGTTGAATTTCGGAAAAATACGGGTAATTCCGGCCGCCAGCCGCGTATCCACCGGAATGATCGACTGACTGGCGGCGCGCGTGCGCCGCAAATCGCTGTGATACGCGTCGATCACCTGCTGATCGTGCATGGCGGAGTGAATGGTAGTGACGGTGCCCGACTCAATGCCAAAGGCGTCGTCCAGCAGCTTGATGATCGGAATAATGCAGTTGGTGGTGCAGGACGCATTCGACACCACGCGATCTTCCGGCCGCAGCGCATCCTGATTAACGCCAAACACTACAGTCGCGTCCAAATCGTGGCCACCGGGATGCGAAAACAGCACCTTTTTGGCGCCCGCCTGCAGATGGGCTTCGCCATCGGCGCGGCTGCCGTAAACGCCGGTGCAGTCCAATACGATATCCACATTGAGCGCCTGCCACGGCAAGTCAGCGATGTCTGCCTGATGCAAAATACGTATCGTATCATCGCCCACAAACAGCAGATCGCGCTCCTGGCGCACATCAAAGGCAAAGCGGCCGTGGCTGGTATCGTACTTGAGCAAATGCGCCATACCGGCGGCGTCCGCCAGCTCGTTGATCGCCACCACGCTGATTTCCGCGCGGCGTCCGGTTTCATACAGCGCGCGTAACACATTGCGTCCGATACGCCCAAAGCCATTAATCGCGATACGAAGGGTCATCTCACTTCCTGCAAACGTACCCAAAAAAACGTGCCAAATACCTTGAGCGTTTCATTGCCTTTTGTACAGGGAATTCTTGCCGTCGCGCCCAGGCTCTTTATAGAGATGCCCAGAAGACTGAAACGGTTCAGCTACAATAAAGCATGCAAGGAATAACCGGAATGATTGCGATCAATTCTCCTGCCGAATATTGGATCTCCGTCACAAAATTACGTTTAAAAAATTATTACTGCAGGAATAATTGAACCGATTCAGGTGAGCGAAAAAAAAAGGCGCTCCGAAGAGCGCCCTTGATACAGGTTAAGAACGGCGACGCATCGCCATTACCTTTTACAGAATGGATTTCGCGGTTTTTACCACGTTTTCAACGGTGAAACCGAACTCTTTGAACAGCAGTTCCGCTGGCGCTGACTCACCAAAGGTGGTCATGCCCACCACCGCGCCATGCAGGCCGGTGTATTTCATCCAGTAGTCAGCAATCCCGGCTTCGATAGCCACGCGCGCGCCCACCGCTTTCGGCAGTACAGACTCGCGATAAGCCGCATCTTGCTTATCGAACGCGTCAGTAGACGGCATAGAGACCACGCGCACGTTGCGACCTTCCGCCGTGAGTTGCTCGTAAGCCGCCACCGCCAGCTCAACTTCAGAACCGGTGGCGATCAAAATCAGCTCCGGCGTGCCTTCGCATGATTTCAACACGTAACCGCCGCGCGCCACGTCGGCCAGCTGGGCCGGAGTACGATCCTGCTGGGCCAGGTTCTGGCGCGAGAAGATCAGCGCCGTTGGGCCATCCACGCGTTCAATCGCGTATTTCCACGCCACCGCCGACTCAACCTGGTCGCACGGACGCCACAGGCTCATGTTCGGCGTGGTGCGCAGGCTCGCCATCTGCTCTACCGGCTGGTGCGTTGGGCCATCTTCACCCAAGCCGATGGAGTCATGGGTGTAGACCATGATCTGACGAATCTTCATCAGCGCCGCCATACGCGCCGCGTTGCGTGCATATTCCACAAACATCAGGAAGGTGGCGGTGTACGGCAGGAAGCCACCGTGCAGCGCGATGCCGTTGGCAATGGCAGTCATGCCGAACTCACGTACGCCGTAATGGATGTAGTTACCCGCCGCATCTTCGTTGATCGGCTTGGAGCCTGACCACATGGTGAGGTTACTTGGCGCCAGGTCGGCGGAGCCGCCGAGATACTCCGGCAGCAGTTTGCCAAAGGCTTCAATGGCGTTTTGCGAGGCTTTACGGCTGGCAATTTTTGCCGGATTGGCCTGCAGCTGCTCAATGAACTTCTGCGATTCGCTGGCCCAGTTTGCCGGCAGCGCATGGTTCATACGGCGGGTAAATTCTGCCGCCAGCTCAGGATGGGCTGCCGCATAGGCCGCAAATTTTTCATCCCAGGCTTTCTCTTTGGCCTGACCGGCTTCTTTGGCATCCCACTGCGCGTAGATCTCAGATGGGATCTCAAACGGCGCGTGGTTCCAGCCCAGCTGTTTGCGGGTCAGCGCCACTTCATCGTCGCCCAGCGGTGCGCCGTGCGAATCATGGGTTCCGGCCTTATTCGGGGAACCAAAGCCAATCACGGTTTTGCACATCAGCAGCGACGGCTTATCGGTAACCGCTTTCGCCTCTTCCACCGCTTTTTTAATCGCGTCGGCGTTGTGACCATCCACACCGCGCACCACGTGCCAGCCGTAGGCTTCGAAGCGGGCTGCGGTATCATCGGTGAACCAGCCGTCAATGTGGCCGTCGATAGAAATGCCGTTGTCGTCGTAGAAGGCAACCAGTTTGCCCAGCTTCAGCGTACCTGCGATAGAGCACACTTCATGGGAAATGCCTTCCATCATGCAGCCATCACCCATGAACACGTAAGTGTGGTGATCGACGATGTCGTGACCCGGACGGTTAAACTGCGCGGCCAGCGTGCGTTCCGCAATCGCGAAGCCCACCGCATTCGCAATGCCCTGCCCCAGTGGACCAGTGGTGGTTTCAACCCCGGCGGTATAGCCGTACTCAGGGTGGCCAGGGGTTTTTGAGTGCAGCTGGCGGAAATTCTTCAGCTCGCCAATCGGCAGATCGTAACCGGTCAGGTGCAGCAGGCTATAAATCAGCATTGAGCCGTGACCGTTGGACAGCACAAAGCGGTCGCGGTCTGCCCACAGCGGGTTAGTTGGATTGTGGTTCAGGAAGTCACGCCACAGCACTTCAGCGATGTCCGCCATGCCCATAGGGGCACCCGGATGTCCCGATTTCGCTTTCTGTACTGCATCCATACTTAACGCGCGAATGGCGTTAGCAAGCTCTTGACGAGAGGGCATTTTCTACTCCAGATCGGATTAATGCTTCACCGCGCTTAACATGTTGTATTCCATCAGTTATCAGGCGAAGCGGGGAAAAAGTTGCACATCAATGTACATGAAAATACGGGCAGAAGTACATGCATCAGGATGCTAATCCATTGCATTTCCAGCCTTGTCTGCTAGTCATTGATCACAATGCAGGCTATAACCGACACGTTTAAACACTTGGGATCGTTTCAGGTGTTTGTTTTCTTTATCTTGTTACCTTAAGGACGACCTCATGAAAATCCGCGCCACCCTTATGGCTCTGGGCATGGCTTCGCTGCTGAGCGGCTGCGAAGGCCTCGACAATAACGCACTGCTGCAATCGGGCGCGCAGGCCTATCAGGCGTATGCGCTGAGCGATGCGCAGGTGAAGCAACTGAGCGACCAATCCTGCGCGCAAATGGACAAAGAGAATCAGGTTGCGCCTGCCGATAGCGCTTACCAGCAGCGATTGAATAAAATTGCCGCCGCACTGGGCGACAACATCAACGGCGTGCCAGCCAATTACAAGGTGTATCAAACCAAAGACGTTAACGCCTGGGCGATGGCCAACGGCTGTATCCGCGTTTACAGCGGCCTGATGGACATGATGACGGACAACGAAGTGGAAGGCGTGCTGGGCCACGAGATGGGCCACGTGGCGCTCGGCCATACGCGCAAAGCGATGCAGGTGGCGTTTGCCACCACGGCAGCGCGCACGGCAGCGGCGTCGGTGGGCGGAATGATTGGTCAGCTGTCGCAGTCGCAGTTGGGCGAGATGGGCGCCAAGCTGGTGAATGCGCAGTTCTCACAAACCCAGGAATCACAGGCGGACGACTACTCCTACGACCTGATGAAGAAACGCGGCATCAATCCGATTGGCCTCGCCACCAGCTTTGAGAAGCTGGCGAAGATGGAACAGGGCCGTCAGAGCTCGATGTTTGACTCGCACCCGGATTCCGAAGCGCGCGCGCAGCACATCCGCGACCGCATCGCCGCAGACAGCAAGTAACCCTGCGCAACAAAGCGCGCACCCGGCGCGCTTTGTTGTCTCTTCGTGAAAATTATTTAATCCCTTTGTTCGCCGCCTGAACGTGCAGCATGTCCAGCGCCAGCGTTGCCGCCGCCAGCGCGGTCAGATCGGCGTGATCGTAACCCGGCGCCACTTCCACCAGATCCATACCAACGATATTCATGCCCTGTAAACCGCGGATCAGCTTGGTTGCTTTGTCGCTAGTGAGGCCGCCCACCACCGGCGTGCCGGTGCCTGGCGCGTGCGCCGGATCCAGACAGTCGATGTCGAAGGTCAGGTAAACCGGCAGATCGCCCACCGTACGTTTCACTTCCGCCAGAATGTCGTCCACGCTGCGGTCGTTAACTTGGGCCGCATCCAGCACATTAAAGCCCAGCGACGGATCGAATTCGGTACGGATGCCGATCTGCACCGAGTGCTGCGGATCGATCAGCCCCTCTTTCGGCGCGGTAAAGAACATGGTGCCGTGGTCGAAGGTCGGTCCATTGGAGTAGGTGTCGGTATGCGCGTCAAAGTGCACCAGCGCCATTTTCCCGAAGTGTTTCGCGTGCGCGCGCAGCAGCGGCAGCGTGATGAAGTGGTCGCCGCCGAACGTCAACATGCGCTTGCCGTTGGCCAGCAGCTTCTCCGCGTGCGCCTGCAGTTTATCGGCGAAATCCTGTGAATCGCCGAACGCATACACCAGATCGCCGCAGTCCACGACGTTCAGGCGCTGGCGCAGATCGAAATTCCACGGCCAGCGGCACCCTTCCCACGCCAGGTTGGTGGAGATCTGACGGATCGCGCCCGGCCCTAAGCGGCTGCCCGGACGACCAGACGTGGCCGCATCAAACGGCACGCCGGTGATGACCCATTCAGCATCGCTGTCGTAAGGCTGGAAATTCAGTGGAAAACGCATGAAACCAAAGGCGTTAGAAACCAGGGAGTTGTCGTACTGATTGCCCAGGGTGTTGTGCATAGCTTGTCCTCGTTTGATCCGTGAGTCGGTGCGGCTAACCCGTGAAAGTGTCGATAAAGATGAAAAAAATCCCCTCCGCGTCGTTGGCCCGACGAGGAAGGGATGGATAGCGTGATTATCGCCAGGATCGGCGCCCCCTGCAATGCGGGAATGGTGCGCGGCGAGCTTCAGCCATCACCCAGCCGTTATCAGGAATCCTGATAACGCCATCAAAAATGACAAATATTCACGCTGCGCAAACGGAGGCATAGTTTATTCACACATCGCTTAACGCCTGAAACAGAGGGAATATCAAAATGAAGAGTTACATGAAAGGACTGCTCTGCTGTTTATTTGCCACGCTGTCATGGGGCGGCATGTTTCCGGTGATGACCCATGCGCTGACGCACATCGATCCGTTTAACTTCACTACCCTGCGTTATGGCATCGCTGGCGTCGCCTTCGCCCTGCTGCTGCTGTTCCGTGAAGGACGGTCAGCCTTTCGTTTGCAGGGTGAACGCTGGGGATTGGCATGGCTGTTCGGCACGCTGGGCTTCGCCGGATTCGGCTTCCTGGTGTTTTTAGGTCAGCACCTGGCTGGCCCTGGCGGCGCACTGACGGCCTCCATCATGATGGCGACCATGCCGATGCTCGGTCTGCTCACCGTGTGGGCGCTGAAAAAAGTGCGTCCACGTGCCAGTACTTTCGGCTTCATTCTGCTCTCTTTTAGCGGCGTACTGCTGGTGATCACCCATGGCGATTTTGCCAGCGTTCTGCACTCGCCAGGCAATCTCACGGCAAATCTGTTGCTGATTGCCGGTGCGCTCTGCTGGGTGCTGTACACCGTGGGCGGCAGCTATTTTTCCGGCTGGAGTCCGCTGCGTTACACCACCCTGACCACCCTGCTGGGTATGACCAGCGTAGCCGCCATTGATGGGCTGCTGCTGGGAACAGGGACCCTTGCGGTGCCCAGTGCCGCCGCCGTCACCGCCGTGATCCCACATCTGCTGTATATGTCACTGATCGCAGGCTTAATGGCAGTGCTGTGCTGGAATATTGGTAACCGCATTGTCACCCCGACGAACGGCGTGCTGTTTATGGATGTGGTGCCCGTTACCGCCTTTGTTGTCTCGGCCCTAAACGGTGTGTTGCCCACCGAAGTGCAGATTGCCGGCGCCGCGATCACCGCCACCGCGCTGGTGCTCAATAACCTTAACCAGCGCAAAATAGCGCGTCAGTCCGCCCCCCAGCCCGTACTGAAAACCGCTGCTGCGCGGCGTTAAGCGCCATCGGGTCCTCTTCAATCGGAGAGGACCCTCTCCCTCAACACGGCACCTGCCAAATATCCCGAACCGTATCGATGAGCGCAGCCACCACCGGCGAGCGCTCTTTATCACGATCCCAGACGAAACAAAGCTGACTGACCGTTTTTTCACCGGGCCAGATATACATCTCTTCGTTATCCTGCGACACCAGCGCAACATCTTCGCGCATCAGGGTGATCCCGGCCTGCATCGCCACCAACTCTGACAACGTTTTTTCCTGATCGGCAACCATAGCAGGCTGTACGCGCGCGCCATTCCTTTCAAAAAAATCACGGGCAATCGCGCTAAACGAGCACTTTTCTGGCGTGGCAATCCATGGAAATTCTTGAAGTTTATCCCAACCGGCCGTTTCCATCTCCGTCTTCCAGGCGCGCGGTCCGACAATACACAGCGTCACCGGAGAGACCACAATCACACCCAGCCGTTCGTCATTTACCTCACCAATCACAAATCCTGCATCCAGTTCACCCGCCAGCAGACTGTCAATGATGTGCCCGGAGATGTTCTGCCTGATGGTCAAACTCACGTTCTGCTGACGCTGACGCAGCTGGGAAAGGACTTGCGGCAAATTAAGGATCATCGGCACAGAGATCGTGCCAAGGGCACAGGTACCGGCAGCGTGCAGCGAACGGGCACGGCTGACAAACTTACTGGCCGCGTCAAGGGCGAGGCGCGCTTCAGCGCGCATGATCACGCCCGAGGCGGTGAGTTCCATGCCGCGAGGCGTCCGCCGAAACAGACGCACATTGAACTCCGTTTCAAGTGATTTGATGTGCGCACTCACCGCGGGCTGGCTGAGAAAAAGCTGGCTGGCGGCACGCGTCAGGCTCGCTGTTTCTGCCACGGTCACAAAGGTTTTAAGCTGGTTTAGATCCATTAAACGTTCGCCTGTATGGGAGTGAAGTACGCGATGGGCAATGAGAATTTAATTTACAACAATCATTATTTCCTTACGTTTCTATACTCCATAAGGAATTCTTTTTACGGTGCCGCTGGCAACCCCGGCACATTTCGTTTTTATCGCCCGCATGACTTTTCCACACACAGCATCATTCTTTCTAACAAGAAAACGGATGCTTAACGTGCCCAAACCCGCAGCACATAGCGAAACACGCTGACCCCTATTCGCCCCCCGCAACCTGCAATTCATACACCACGCACGGCACATCATAATGCTGCTCAATGCCCTTGTAGGTCATGCCCAGCCGCTGCATTACCCGCTGCGAGGGGATATTTTCCGGGTCGGCCACCGCCACTAAATAGGTCGCGCCCACGTTCTCAACCGCAAACGCGACGATCGCCTGCGCGGCTTCGGTGGCATACCCTTTGCCGTGGTGGGCCGGGGCCAGTCGCCAGCCAATCTCCAGCGGGGCGCCGTCCACGTTCGCCAGATGTTGCAGACAGGCGGCGCCGACAATTGCGTCCGAGGCTTTTTCTTTTATTGCCCACCATGAAAACCCGTACTGCTGCCAGCGGGCCTGCACGCGCGCAATGGTTTCCCGCGTCTCTTCCGGCGTCTTCACCACGCCGTTGCTGATATAGCGCATTACGCTGGCATCGCTGTCCATCACCCGTAAACCGTCATAGTGGCTGTCATCAAAGGGCTCAAGCTGCAAACGCGCGGTTTCTACTCTCATCGGCTACACCTGCTTATATGAAAGGGTAAAGGGAAAGGCTTTCCCCTACCCTATCACGTCGTACGCAAGAACCGCGACGCGCGTGCCCCCCCTTAGCGCTCGCGCAGCGCTTCCTGCGCTTTGTTGAACGGCTTAACCAGATAATCCATCACCGTTTTCTCACCGGTTTTAATGTCCACGGTGGCGACCATGCCCGGTGAAATGGAGAAGCGGCTGCCCGCTTTGTTCTGCACATAGTCGTTATCGGTGCGGATAAATACGCGATAGTAGTAGATCTCCGGTTTTACCTCATCCTGAATGGTATCGGGGGAAATGCTCTCCACCACGCCGTTCAGCCCGCCGTAAATGGCATAGTCATAGGCGGAGATTTTCACGATGGCGCGCTGACCCGGATGGATAAAAGCAATATCACGCGGCGACAGGCGAGCCTCAATCAGCAGGCGATCGTTCAGCGGCACAATGTTCATCAGCTCGCCGTTGGGTGGCACCACGCCGCCCACGGTGGAAACCTTGATATTTTTCACAATGCCGCGCATCGGCGCGCGGATAGTCAACCGCGTCACGGTGTCTTCGCGGCCGCGGATCACCTGTGCCAGGCTGTCGGCCTCGGCGCTGGCTTTGGCCAGCTCCTCGCGCGCCTGCACATAATATTGCGAGCGCATATCGCTGAGTTTGAGCGCCAGATCCGCTTTATCGCGCTGCAGACGCAGCACCTCTACGCTGCTGGCTGCGCCGGTTTTAGCCAGCCGCTGGGTGATCTCCAGCTCGCGCGAGGCCAGCGCCAGCGAGGCGTTGTACTGCCGGGTGGCATCGGTAAGCTGCGCGCGGCGCGTTTTGTACAGCCGCGTCTCGGCGGCGATCAGATCGGGATACGCTTTCAGCTCGGCGGGAAAGGTCAGCGCCTCGTCATTCACCTCCGCCCGCAGGCGCGCAGCGGCAGCAACCGCCGCCCGATAGCGCGCGGCGCTCTCCCCCACGCTCGATTGCGAACGGGTGGCATCCAACCGCGCCACGACTTCTCCCGCCTGCACCCGATCGCCCTCGTGCACGCGCAGTTCGGTCAAAATGCCCCCTTCCAGCGACTGCAACACCTGCTCGCGTGAACTGGGGATCACTTTCCCGGTGCCGGTTGACACCTCATCCAGCACCGCAAACCACGCCCAAATCAGCGCCGCCACGATCAGCGCGGCGCTCATCATCAGCAAGCGCACCGCGCCGGTGTAGTGCGTCTCTGAGGCCAGTTCAGCGAGCAAATCGTCGCCCGCATCCACCTCGCTGGCGGTCACCAGCCGCAATTTAGCCGGAAGTCGCTTCATTCAGTCGGCTCCTCTGGCAAAGCATCAGTGGCACGCGGCGTGGCCAGCGCGCGCTCTTTTGGACTGTCCATCACCAGCTGTCCCTCTTTCAACACCAGTACGCGATCCACCAGCGCCAAAATGGCGGCGCGGTGCGTCGCCACCACCAGCGTGCGCCCGTTAAGCCAGGCGCCCAGTCGTTCAATAAACGCCTTCTCGGTGTGGTCGTCGAGCGCGGCGGTGGGTTCATCCAGCACAATGATGTTGGGATCGCGCAGCAGCATGCGCGCCAGCAGCAGCGACTGCCGCTGACCGCCGGAGAGCCCCACGCCGCCCTCCATCACCGGGTGATCCAGTCCCAGCGGCAGACGGCGGATGAAGTCCGCGCCGCCGCTCACCGTCAGTGCGCCAAAAATCGCTTCATCGGTGGCATGCGCCGCGCCGAGCGTCAGGTTCTCGCGCAGCGTACCGTGAAACAGCCGCGCGTTCTGCGTTAACAAACCGACGTTGCGCCGCACGTCCGCCAGATCGATGTGCGGCAAACTCAGGTTATCCAGCCGCAGCTCGCCGCCCACCAGCTCCATGCCACCGCACATCGCCTGCAGCAGCGTCGATTTCCCGGCGCCGTTGCGGCCCAGCACGGCAATACGTTCGCCCGGCTGAATCGTCAAGCTTTTGATACGCAGTGCAATGATGAGTGAGTCGCTGTTATAGCGAAACTGCGCGTCGGTGAACTGGTAGTGCCCAAACAGCACCGGGCAGTGAATACGCGTCTCGTCGGCGCTGTTCTCTACCGGCAGGTTCATTAGCGCATCCAGGCTGCCTTTCGCCGCCTTCACCTGCTGCCAGCGCGCCAGCACGCCGCATAGCGTCGCCATCGGCGCAATCATGCGTGACGAGAGCAGCGAGGCGGCCACGATCGCCCCGGTAGTAATGTCGCCGTTGATGACCATCGGCGCGCCCACCACAATCACGCTGGCATACACCAGTCCCTGAATGGTGACGCCCCAGCTGATCAGCGCGTGCATCACCTTGCGCATCTCCATGCCCGACTGCGCGGTGATGCGGATATAGCTGTTCCACTGCTGCAAGAAGCGGTCTTCCGCCTGCATCAGCTTGATATCCTCCAGCCCCTGCACGCTCTCCACCAGCACCGCATTACGCAGCGTCGACTCTTTCAGGTTCTGCTGCGCCAGCTTGGCCAGCTTTTTCTGGCTCAGCACGCCGGGCAGCACCATCAAAATCACGGCAATGGGCGCTATCCACGCCAGCTGCGGCGCAATGATCGCCATCACCAGCATAAACAGCAGGAAAAACGGCATGTCCACAATCGCGGTCACGGTCGTAGAGGTGACCATTTCCCGCACCGCCTCCAGTTCACGCAGCTGAGAGATAAAGGTGCCGGTGGATCGCGGCACGGCGCTGTTGCGCAGGCGCAGCGCATGACCAAACACCCGGTCAGAAACGCGCATGTCGGCACGCTTGCCCAACAGATCGGTGACGTGATCGCGTCCCACGCGCAGGATATAGGTGAAAATCACCGAGAGGATCACCCCGATATACAGCACATACAGCGTGGGATAAGACTGTGCCGGGATCACGCGATCGTACACCTGCATAGAGAAGAGGATCCCCACCAGTGCCAGCAGATTGATCAAAAACGCGCCCAGCATCACGTAGCCATAAGGCCGCATATCGTACAACACCAGCCGCCGCAGCCAGTCGGGCTTGACCGCTTTCAGGTAGCGATCAACACGGCTGTCTTTGGCGGCGGTCACCGGACGCAGCGCGGCGATAACGCGGATCGCCGGCAGCAGCTCGTCGATCGCCAGCGGCGCGGGCTGATCGTCACCAGCAAAGTGCACCCGCACCCGATCTTCGCCATCAAAACGGGTGATCACCCCGACCTGGCCGTCCTCCATCTCCACCGCCAGCGGCAAGCGCCAGCGGCTGATCTCTTGCACCTCCTGCTGGTAAAACTGCAGTGACAGACCCGCCTGCCGCGCCAGATGGCGCAGCGCTTTCTCGCGCGTTTGATTGCCCTGCCACGCCGTCATCGCCATGATCATGCCCGGTGAACAGGGCAAACGATAATGACCGGCGATGAGCATAATGGCGGTGGCCCAACGGTTCAGCGTTCCGCCACCGCTGCCGCCGCTTTCACTTTCCGGCGCATCGGGGATCGATAATTGCGTCATGGCTGTATCTCCACGTTTTGGATCCGCTGATGATTCAAGGCGAAAGCGGTGCGAATGTGCCCGGTACTGTAAAGGCAGTCGAGCTGAAGGGTGCGCAGCTGACTGATGGTCTGCTGCAAGGTAAAGCGGGTTTGAAACACTTCCTGTTCGGCATTCAGCACGTCCAGCAGCGGTCGGGTGCCCAGCTGGAGATACTGATCCTGATAAAGCTGCTGGGTTTTCTCTCCCAGCGTTTGCTGGCGCGCCATCATGGTCAGGCTCTGCGACAGGCTGAGCGCTTCGCTCTGCGAGGCACTCAGCTGCTGCCGCGCTTTCAGCCGTGCGGAGTTAACCGCGGCATTGGCCGCCTGTAACGCGTTCGCCGCCGCGTCGCGCGCGGCGGTAATACCCCCGCCCTGGTACAGCGGCATCTCCACTTTGATAAAGGCCTGATACTGAGTGCGATCCAGCGTTCCGCTGCCAGAATAGCGGTCGTTAAGGTAGTGCGTGACCTGCGGTTCCAGCGAGAGCGTGGGCATATTTTGCGCGTTGGCGTTATCCAGCTTGGCCTGCGCCTGGTTGGCCTGCGCCCAGGCGGCCAATACCGCGGGATTGAGCGCGTCATCCACGCTGCCCACCGCGCAGGCGCGGGTCAGGTTGTCGGGAAAGGCTTCGCTGATCTCACGCACCTGCGGCCAGCCGAGGTAGGTGGCCAGCGTGGCACGCCAGCGATCGAGACTGGCCTGATATTGCGTCAGCAGCGTGCGGGCGCCTTCAATGCGCGCGTCGGTTTGCGTGGCGTCAGACAGCGACGCCGCCCCCTCGGCGTTACGCTGCCGCGCCAGCTCCCCGATTTTGCTCAGCGCCGCCAGCTGCTGACGCGCAATCTGCACCAGCTGCTGATAGCCCTGCACCTGCACCAGCGCGGCGGCGGTATCGTGCGCCACGCTATCAATGCTGACCAGCACGTTGGCCTGCTCCTGCGCCACGCCCGCTTCGGCGGATCGCACCGAGCTGCTCACTTTGCCGAAGTCGTACAGCATCTGCGACACCGACAGCACAAACGACGGACTAAAGCCTTTTTCACTGTAGGCGTTACTGTAGCCATTGTTCATGCCCGCGCTGATCTGCGGATAATACTTGGCTTTCGCCACATCCACCTGATTCGCCTGCTCCAGCATGTTACCAATGGCCTGCGCGATATCAGGATGCCACTGCACGGCGCGCTGCACCGCCTGATTAACGGTTAAGACCGGCGGTATCTCAGCGGGCGCGGGTTCCGCCACCTGCCCGGTGAGCGACGGCAAATCTGGCTGCGCCTGCGCCAGACGGCTGGCGGCGATATGTCCCGCCTGCGTGAGCGCGTCGCTGGCCGCCATGAGTTGAGAACAGTGAAAAAGCATGACGCCCGCCATCCAGCGGCTAAGCGTCGCGCGGCGGCGCGTCATCGCGCCCGTTTGCAAAACATCCATTTAGCGTTCACCCATGAAGTAAGAAAGGGGCACCACCCTGTGCCCATACTGCATCCCTGAGTCAGCGATTACGCCGTGTGGATCTGATGCGGCTGCTGCAACAGCTCCTCAAGTGACACGTTTACGCCCTCCAACGTAATCAATTGGGTACTGCTGAAGCCGGTGCCTGTGCCGTCCCGGTCAATGGACAGCACGGTGTTACCCTCTGGAGTATGATCGACTTTGACGAAATCATTAACATTACTGGTGGAATCATTCCAACCAATCAGCAGATCGCTGATGTCGATTTTGTCGCCCTGCGCCACGCTAAAGTCCGTCCAGCTGTCGTGTCCGTTGCCGCCGGTGGCGTCGGCATTAGCCAGCAGATGGTATACCAGCGTATCGGCGCCCGCCCCCGCTGTAATGACGTCGTCGTAGGCGCCGCTGGTCAGCGTGTCCGCCACCGATGTGCCCTCGATGATCGGGTGCAGATCGATGGTGAATTGCTGGCTACTCAGGGTGCCGTCTGCCGCCGTCAGCGTGTAGCTAAACACCTCCTGGTGCGTCAGCGTCTGCCCGTCAACGCCGGCGTTAAGCGCATAGGTGTAGCTGCCGTCAGCGGCGATACTCAGCACGCCATAAACGCCCGCAACCTGCGTCGTACCGATGCTATTGACCTGCGTCACTTCACCTTGTTCATTAGTAATGCTCAAGGTTCCGCTGTGGCTGGCGGTGCTGTCGCCGTAGATGCTGCCGCTGGCGTCATGCACGGCCAGCGCCTCGCTCTCCACCCGCAGGCTCTGCGCCATAAAGGTGTTCACCGTCAGGCCGTTGTGCAACGTGATGGTCAAATTGGCCGAGGTCACCGCGCCGCTGGCGTCGCGCACCGAGTAGGTGAAGACGTCGCTGGCAGGCAAGGTATCCACGTCCAATCCGGCTTTAAGGGTGTAGGTGTAATTGCCTTTCGCATCCAGCGTCAGCGTGCCGTAGTTGGAGGTGATCACCGTGTTACCGGTGGCGGCGATCACGTTGCCCGTGACGCTGCTCACCGCGGTGCCGGTTGGCACCGTACCCGCCAGCGAACTGGTGTCGTTGGCCAGCAGATTGCCGGTGACGCTCGCCGCCACCGTCACCGCCAGCGTTGTGATATCGCTGGTGGTGCTGATGGTGGTGGCCGGTAGCGCAGCCACGCCGTTACTGGTGCCCAGCAGCACCGCATAGCGCCCGGTGTTCAGGTTGCTGTAGGTGATGTTGGCCCCGGATTGCGTGCCGAGTGACAGGAACGATTGAATGTAGTTGGCGTTACTGGTTTGCAGCGACCAGCTGCCGTCCGCATTCTGCTTATAAAGATAAAGCGTGTAGTTGGCGGTGAGCGACACCAGGCTGGTGACCGTACCGTGCAGCGTCACCGAGCGGCTGTCTCCCGCGCCAACGTTAAAGAGATAGGCGTTGGTGCTGCTCAGGACGCTGGCGCTCACGGTGTTAGACAGATTGGCGCTCAGCAGTGCAGTACTGTTGTAGTTGGTGCTGCCGTTGTTGAGCAGCCCGCTGGTCGTCACATAATCCACCTCGTTCACGTCGTTGGTGGCAACCACGCGGATCGCCCCCAGCAGGCTGGCCGAGGCCGAAGTGTTACCGGCGCGATCCGTTTGCACCACCGACAGGCTGGCGCCGGTGATTTGCGGCGTGCTGAGTGATACCGACCAGGTGCCGCCGCTGCCTACCGTTGCCGTGCCGAGCGAGGCACCGCTGCTGTCGCGTACCGTCACCACCGCGCCCACTTCACCGCTGCCGCTGACCAGCGTACCCGCGGTATTGATCGCCAGACCGCCGACCGCCGCCGGTGCCACCGTATCCACCGTGACGGTGGCCGTGGCGTTGCCGGTACTGACATTGCCTGCGCTGTCGGTCACGGTGGTGCTCAGAACGTGCGCGCCATTGGCCAGCGCGGCGGGGGTAAAGCTCCACGCGCCGCTGCTGCCCGCCGTGACCGATCCCAGCACCGTGCTGCCGTCATACACCGTAACGAGGGCGTTGGCTTCGGCGGTACCGCTGAGCACCGGCGTGGTGTCACGCGTGAACGCGCCGCTCACCAGCGTTACCGGGTTCGCGCCGCTGTCATCAACGATCGTCAGCGAACTGGCCAGCGGGGCCACGGTATCAATGCGTAAGGCGGTGGAAGCCGTGGCGCTGACGTTGCCCGCCGCGTCGGTCTGCGTCACGTTGAGCGTGTGCAGGCCGTTGCTTAGCGCAGGGGTAGTGAAACTCCAGCTGCCGTTGCTGCCCACCGTGGTGGTGCCCAGCAGCGTCGCGCCGTCGTAGACGCTGACGCGCGCCCCCACTTCGCCGCTGCCGGTGAGCAGCGGCGTGCTGTCATTGGTCAGGCCGCCGCCGGGAATGCCCAGCGCGGTGCTGCCATTGTTGTTGAACGCCAGCAGGCCGGTGACCGCCGCCGGGGCCACGCTGTCAACGATCAGCGAGGCCGCGGTGGCTCCACTGACGTTACCCGCCGCATCTGTGACGGTCACGCTCAGGGCGTGCGCCCCCTGGCCCAGCACCGGCGTGGTGAAACTCCAGCTGCCGCTGCTGCCTGCAATAGCCGTACCCAGTAAGGTGCTGCCGTCATAGATAGAGACGCGGCTGTTGGCCTCCGCCGTGCCGCTCAGCACAGGCGTGGTGTCGTTGCTGAGGCCGCCGTTCGGCACCAGCGCGCCGGTGATATCGTTGGTGACCGCCAGCGTCGTCGTCGCCGGGGCTACCGTATCCACGGTGATCGCCACCGTGGCCGATGGCGCGCTGACGTTGCCCGCCGCGTCGCGCACCGTGACGTTCAGCGCGTGGGCACCGTTGCTCAGCGCCGCGGTGGTAAAGCTCCATGCGCCGCTGCTGCCCGCCGTGACCGATCCCAGCACCGTGCTGCCGTCGTATACCGTGACAATCGCGTTAGCCTCAGCGGTGCCGCTAAGCACCGGCGTGGTATCGCGCGTGAATGCGCCGTTCACCAGCGCCAGCGGATTGGCCCCGCTGTCATCCGTCACAATCAGCGTACTCACCGCAGGAGCCACGGTATCGACCGTCAATACGGTGGACGCCGTGGCGCTCACGTTCCCCGCCGCGTCAGTCTGCGTGACGTTAAGCGTGTGCAGGCCGTTGCTCAAGCCACTGGTGATAACGCTCCAGCTACCGTTGCTGCCTACCGTGGCGGTGCCCACCAGCGTCGCCCCGTCGTACACGCTGACGCGCGCGCCCACCTCACCGCTGCCGGTGAGCAGCGGCGTGCTGTCGTTGGTGACGCCGCCGCCGGGAATGCCCACCGCCGTGCTGCTGCTGTTGTTGAACGCCAGCAGGCCGGTGACCGCCGCCGGGGCCACGCTGTCAACAATCACCGAGGCCGAGGTCGTGCCGCTAACGTTGCCCGCCGCATCTGTAACGGTCACGTTCAGGGCGTGCGCCCCCTGACTCAGAGCCGGTGAGACGAAGCTCCAGCTGCCGCTGCTGCCCACAATCGCAGTGCCCAGCAGCGTGGTGCCGTCATAAATCGACACCCGGCTGTTGGCCTCCGCCGTGCCGCTCAGCACAGGCGTGGTGTCATTGCTGAGACCGCCGTTCGGCACCAGCGCGCCAGTGATATCGTTGGTGACCGCCAGCGTCGCTGCCGCAGGGGCCACCGTATCCACGGTGATCGCCACCGTGGCCGATGGCGCGCTGACGTTGCCCGCCGCATCGCGCACCGTGACGTTTAGCGCGTGGGCGCCGTTACTCAGCGCCGCCGTGGTAAAGCTCCACGTCCCGTCGCCGCCTGCGGTGACCGTGCCCAACAGCGTGCTGCCGTCGTAGACACTGACCACGGCGTTGGCTTCCGCCGTACCGCTCAGCGTTGGCGTGGCGTCATCGGTGATCGCCCCGCTCACCAGATCGCCGACGATGCTGCCCACGTTGTCCGTGACGCGCAGATCGCTCACCGTCGCAGGGGCAGTGGTATCCACGGTAAAGGTCACCGCGGCGTTCGGGCTCACGTTGCCCGCCGCGTCGGTGGCCGTGACGTTAAGCGTGTGCAATCCGTCAGCCAGCGTGGAGCTGATATAGCTCCACGCGCCATTGCTGCCCGCCGTGACCGTGGCCAGTAGCGTCGTGCCATCGTAAATACTGACCACGCTGCCCGCTTCTGCCGTGCCGTTAAGGCGCGGCGTGCTGTCGTTGGTGAGGCCGTTGGCCGCAATGGTGATCGGCGAGCTGCCGTTGTTATTGAGCAATACCAAGTCGGCAACCGCCGCGGGTGCCACGGTGTCCACCGCGATCGTGGCCGAGGTGGTGCCGCTGACATTGCCCGCCGCATCCGTCACGGTGGCGCTCAGAACGTGCGCCCCCTGGCTGAGCGTGCCGGTGGTAAAACTCCACGCGCCCAGCTCATCCACGGTGACCGTGCCCAGCAGCGTGGTGCCGTCAAAGATCGTTACCACGCTACCCGCCTCCGCCGAGCCGCTCAGTACCGGCGTGGCGTCATTGGTGATACCGCCGTCGGGGATGGTGAGGCCCGTAAGATCGTTGGCAATCGCCAGCGTGGTGCCAGTCGGCGCCACGGTATCCACGGTGATCGTTACCGTGTCTGATGCCGCGCTGACGTTACCTGCAGCATCGCGCACCGTCACGCTCAGAGCGTGCGGGCCGTTGCTCAGCGTGACGGGGGTGAAGCTCCACGCGCCGTCGCCGCCTGCGGTGATCGAGCCCAACAGCGTGCTGCCGTCGAAGATACTGACCACGGCGTTGGCTTCCGCCGTGCCGCTCAGGGTCGGCGTGGCGTCATCGGTGACCGCCCCGTTTGCCAGATCCCCGACGATGCTGCCAACATTGTCCGTGACGCGCAGATCCACTACCGCCGCCGGTGCGGTGGTATCGACAGTGAAGGTAATGGCCGCGTTCGGGCTGACGTTACCCGCCGCGTCAGTGGCGGTGACGTTCAGGGTGTGCGGGCCGTCAGCCAGCGTGCCGGTGGTGAAGCTCCACGCGCCATTGCTGCCTGCCGTCACCGTACCCAGCAGCGTGGTGCCATCGTAAACGCTGACCACGCTGCCCGCTTCTGCCGTGCCGCTAAGCTGCGGCGTGCTGTCGTTGGTGATGCTCTCCGCCGCAATCGGCAGCGGTGCACTGCCCTGGTTATTGCTGAGCGTAAGGTCTACCGCCGCAGGCGCAAGCGTATCAACCACCACATTGAGCGCCGCAGACGGGGCGCTGATGTTGCCGGCCACATCCGTGATGCGCACCGTGAGTGCGTGGTTGCCCTCGCTCAGCGCTTGCGTGGGTGTGAAGCTCCACGCGCCCGCCGCGCTGGCGGTGGTGGAACCGATCGCCGTGGTGCCGTCATACAGCGTGACGATGGCGTTCGCTTCGGTGGTGCCGCTGAGCAGCGGCGTGCTGTCGTTCAACAGGCCGCCGTTGGCCACCGGCGTGTTGCTGTTGCCATTGGTGACGAGCGGCGACGCCGCGTCCGGTGCCACGCTGTCCACGGTAAACGCCAGCGCCGCAGAGCGCGGACCGACGTTGCCCGCCGCATCGGTCACGCTGACGCTCAACGCATGGGCACCTTGGGCAAGCCGGAGCACGCTAAAGCGCCACGCGCCCGCCGCGTCGGCAACGGTGCTACCAATCACCGCATTGCCGTCATATACCGTGACGAGCGCGTTCGCTTCGGTGGTTCCGGCCAGCTCGGGTGAGGTGACATTGGTGACGCTGTCGGCCACGATCTCCACCGGGGTGGTTCCGCTGGTATTGGCGGCGGACAGATCGGTAACCGCGGTGGGCACCACGGTATCCACGATGATGTTGGTCACCGGGGACTGCACATCATTGCCCGCGCCATCGCTCACAATCACCGACAGAGCATGCGGTCCTTCACTGAGCGCGTCAGGAGTGAAGGTCCACTGCCCGTTGGCGTCGGCGGTGACCGTTCCCAGCACATCGCTGCCGTCAAGGATCTGCACCGTGTAGCCCGCGGTGGTTAACCCGCTCAGCACCGGCGTGCTGTCTTGGGTGTAGGCGCCATCTGCCAGCGTCACCAGCGCGCTGCCGCTCTGGTCGAACAGCTGCAGCGTGGTGGTGGCCGGTGGCAAATCAGCCTGCACGTTGAGATCAAACGCGGGCGCGCTGACCGCGCTGACATTGCCCGCCGCGTCCGTGGCCGTAAAGGTAAAGCTGTGCGCGCCGTTGGCAAGTGCGCCAGGCGTGAATGTCCAACTGCCGTTGCTGCCTGCCGTGGTCGAGCCGATCAGCGTGGTACCGTCATACACCCGCACCACGCTGCCGATCTCCGCCTGGCCGCTAAACGCCGGCGTGCTGTCATCGGTGGTGGTCCCGGAGATCAGATCGCCGGTGCTGCCGCCCACGTTGTCCGTCACGGTGAGCTGGCTCACCGCCTCCGGCGCGGCGGTGTCGAGGGTGAAGTCAAAGAACGGTGACAACGCGCCGGTCGTGCCTGCCGCGTTGGTGACCGACACCGACAGGCTGTGCGGCCCGTCAAGCAGCGCAGGCGCGTCAAAGCGCCACGCGCCGCTGCCATCAACGCGCGCGGTGCCCAGTAGGGTATCGCCGTCAAACACATTGATGGTGGTGCCCGCCACGCCGGTGCCCAGCAGCACAGGCGTGCTGTCATTGGCATACCCGCCATTGATTACATCGACCAACACCGTGCCGGTGTTGTTATACACGCCAAACGAGGCCGGTGCGTCCGGTGTCGAGGTATCCACCGTCAGAGAGACCGAGGCGGCGGCGCTCACGTTGCCCACCGAATTGGTGACCGTCACGTTGAGCGTATGCACGGCGTCGGACAGCGCACTGGTGGTGACGCGCCAGTTACCGTCGGCATCCGCCGTCGCAGAGCCGATGAGGGTGGTGCCGTCATACACCTGCACCAGCGCATTGGCAATCGCGGTCCCACTCAGCACCGGCGTGCTGTCGTTGGTTAGCCCGCCGTTCGGAATCGTCACCGCGCCGCCGCCAATGTCATTGGTCAGCACCAGATCGCTGGCCGCTGGCGGTGCAGCGGTGTCGACGGTTACGGTGAGTGACGCGCTAGGGATGCTGCTGTTTCCGGCGGCGTCACGCACCACCACGGTGAGCGCGTGAGTACCGTCGGTCAGCGTGGGAGTGAAACGCCATGCGCCCAGCGCATCCGCCGTGGTGCTCCCTATTACCGTGCTGCCATCAGAGATAATCACGGTGCTGTTGGCCTCGGCCTGACCGCTCAGCTCCGGCGTGCTGTCGTTGGTCACATCCGTGTTGGTAATGGGCTGCGGCGTCGCACCGTTGTTGTTCACCAGCGTAATGTCGGTGGCCACGCCCGGCGCCACGCTGTCGACGGTAAAGGCTATCGCAGACGAATTGGCGCTGACGTTGCCTGCCGCGTCTGTGACCGTGGTGCTAAATGTATGCGCGCCCTGGCTCAGCGTCTCAGGGGTAAAACTCCAGCTGCCGCTGCTGTCTGCAGTGACCGACCCCAGTAACGTTGATCCATCGTAAATGCGCACCACGCTATCCACTTCCGCGCTGCCGTTGAGCTGCGGCGTGGTGTCATTGGTGACGCCGCCCGATGCAATCGGCACCAGGGCGCTACCTGCGTCATTACTCAAGGTGATGTTGCTGGCGGCATCCGGCGTCACGGTATCAATGTTCAGGGTGAACGGCGTTGATGGCGTACTGACATTGCCCGCCACGTCGGTCACGGTGATGGCGAGCGCGTGCCCGCCCTCGCCCAACGCTGGGCTGGTCAGACGCCACGCGCCTTGGGCGTCAGCGGTGACGCTGGCAATCGCCGTGGTGCCGTCGTAGAGCGTCACCAGACCGTTCGCCACCGTGGTACCGCTCAAAATCGGCGTATCCACATTCGTATAGCCGTTATCGGCAATCGGCACTTCGCCCGCCCCGCCGGGAAGAGTAACGCTGATACCGCCGGTTTCCGGGATGCGGGTGTCCACCGTCAGCGCTAGCGCCTCGCTGGACGTGCTAACGTTACCCGCAGCGTCGATGACCTGCACGCTGAGGCTGTGGCCGCCGTCGGTGAGCACCGGTGAGGTAAAGCTCCAGGCCCCCGTGGTGGCATCGGCCTGGACGCTGCCGAGGGCGGTAGCGCCATCGTAAACCACCACAAGCCCACCGGCTTCGGCGAGGCCGCTTAGGGTCGGGGTGCTGTCATTGGTGAGGCCGGTCAGGGTGTTACCCGCGCTGTCCTGCGCGATGACCTCGCGCGCGGCGTCTGGCGCCACGGTATCGACCGTAAAGGCCAGCGCAGCAGAAGCCGGGCCGCTGTTCCCCGCCAGATCGGTGACCGTCGCCGTCAGGCTGTGCGCCCCTTCTCCCAGCGGCGCATCCGGCGTAAAGCGCCAGTTGCCGTTGCTGTCAGCGATCGCCGTGCCCAGCACCGCGCCCGCGTCGCGGATAGCGATCGTGCTGCCCGCTTCCGCCGTGCCGGTCAGCACTGGCGTTGCGTCCCGGGTGACGTCACCTGTACCAATTGTCACTGGCGTGATGCCCAGATCGCTGCTTAAGGTGAGATCGGCCGGCTGATCCGGTACCGTGGTGTCCACGGTAAAGTCCAGCGCAGCGGACGGCGCGCTGACGTTGCCCGCCGCATCGCTGACCGTGGCGGTGAAGCTGTGCGCGCCCTCCGCCAACGGATCGGCTGGCGTAAAGCGCCAGTTGCCGTCGGTGCCCGCCACCACGCTGCCCAATACCTGATTATTATCACGCACCACGATCAGGCTGTTGGCTTCGGCCGTGCCGCTCAGCACCGGCGTGGTGTCGTTGGTGCGGCCGCCCTGCGCAATCGGCACGTCGCTGCCGCTGTTGTCATTACTGAGTTGCAGGCTGCTGGCGACGTCCGGCGCCTGGGTGTCCACCGTAAAGGCAAACGCCGCGGACGGATCGCTGCTGTTGCCCGCCGCATCGCTCACGGTGGCGGTGAAGCTGTGCGTACCCTGGCTCAGCGCAGGCGAAGTAAAGCTCCATGCGCCGCCGCTGCCTGCCACGGTGGAGCCCAGCACGGTGGTGCCGTCGCGCACCGTGACAATGCTGCCTTCTTCTGCCGTGCCGCTCAGCACTGGCGTGGTGTCATTGGTAAAGCCGTTGGCCGCTATCGGCTGCGGCGCAGTGCCGCTGTCGTTGTTCAGGACAAGATCCGCTGCCGCTGGCGGCGGTGTGGTATCCACGGTAAAGGTCAGCGGAGTGCTGGCTGGCCCGACGTTGCCCGCGGCGTCCGTGACGGTCACGGTCAGACTGTAGTCACCGTCACCGAGCGGTGCGTCCGGCGTAAAGCGCCAATTGCCGTCGGGATCGACCACGGTAGTGCCCAGCACGGTTGCCCCATTACTGACCGTGACGATGCCGCCGGCCTCTGCGGTGCCCGTCAGGATGGGGGCCGTGTCATTGATCGCGCCGTTGGCGGCAACGGGCTGTTGCGAACCGCTGCTGTCGCTGCTGAGCTGGAGATTCGCCGCCTCCTCTGGCGCGGTGTTATCGACAATGACGCTCACCGCAGCGGACGCCGCGCTGACATTGCCGGCGGGGTCGGTGACACTCACGGTCAAACTGTGCGCCCCTTCACTCAGCGGTGCCTGCGGCGTGATCTGCCAGTTGCCGTCTTGATCGGCCACGGCGCTGCCCAGCACCGTGCTGCCGTTATCCAGCAGGATGACGGTACTGCCCGCTTCTGCCGTGCCGCTCAGGGTCGGCGTGGCGTCGCGCGTCGCACTTCCTGCGGGAATCGTCTCGCCCGCATCATTATTCAACGCCAGATCCTGCGCGGCCGTCGGCGCTTGCGTGTCCACGGTAAACGCCAGCGGCGCTGAGGCCTCACTCACGTTGCCCGCCGCGCTGGTGACGGTGGTGGTCAGGCTATGCGCCCCCTGCGTTAAGGTCGGCGCGGTAAAGCTCCAGTTTCCGCCGCTGCCAACCAGCACGGTTCCCAGCACGGTGGTGCCGTCGAGCACCGTCACGGTGCTCCCCGCTGCCGCCGTGCCGCTTAACACCGGCGTGGTGTCATTGGTAAAGCCATTGGTGATAGGCACCGCGTTGCCATTTTGATCGTTAATCAGCAGCAGATTGCTGGCGGGCACAGGCTCGGTAGTATCCAGGTTGAACGGGATCGCCGCCGAAGTGGGGCCGCTGTTGCCTGCCGCATCGGTGACCGTGGCCGTGAAGCTATGCGCGCCCGCAGCCAGCGGCGCGGCGGTGAACTGCCAGTTACCCGCGGCGTCCACCAGCGCGGTGCCCAGCACCGCGCCGTTGTCGCGGACCGTGACGGTCGCGCCCGCTTCCGCCGTGCCGCTTAATACGGGCGTGGTGTCATTCGTGGTTGAACCCGCGGCGATAGGCACCAGCGTGCCGCTGCTGTCATTGCTTAACTGCAGCGCACCCGCTGCCGCCGGCGGCGTGGTGTCGACGGTAATGGCGATCGGTGCCGACGGTGCGCCGGTATTGCCCGCCGCGCTGGTCACGGTCGCGCTCAGGCTATGCGCGCCTTCCGCCAGCGCGGGCGTGGTAAAGCTCCAGCTGCCGCCGCTGCCGACGATAACGCTGCCGAGTACCGCGTCACCGTCATAGACGATCACGCTGCTACCCGGTTCCGCTGTGCCGCTCAAGACCGGCGTGGCATCGTTGGTGGTGGAATTCGGCGCAATCGTCACCGGCGTGGTGCCGCTGTCATTGCTGAGCTGGATGCCGCCGGGCGCAGCCGGTGCTGAGGTATCCACGGTAAAGACGAAGGCGTCAGACGCCGGGCCGGTATTGCCTGCCGCGTCGGTGACCGTGGTGGTCAAACTGTGCGGCCCATCGGCCAGCACAGGTGAACTGAATGTCCAGTTACCGTCGTTGCCCACGGTCGCGGTGCCAAGCAGCGTGGTGCCATCAAAGAGATTGACGGTGCTGCCCGGCTCGGCACGGCCGCTGAGCAGCGGCGTCACATCATTGGTGGTGCCCCCGTCCGTGAGGGGCTCCGCCGTGCCGCTGCTGTCGTTGCTGACCTGAATCGCACTGGCGGCGGTAGGCGGGGTGGTATCGACCGTGAGCAGCAGTGGCGCACTGGCCGGGCCAAGGTTGCCGGCGGCATCGGTCACGGTGGAAGTCAGGCTGTGATTACCCTCGGCGAGCGCCGGATTGGGCGTAAATTGCCAGCTACCGTCGCCGTTCACCACCGCCGTGCCCAGCACCACGCCGCCGTCAGAGACGGTGACGGTGCCGCCCGGCTCCGCCAGGCCACTGAGTACCGGCGCGGTGTCGTTGGTGACGCCGCCTGCGGCGATCGGTGTACCGCCGCTGTTACTGAGCTGAATATTTTCCGCCACCGCCGGGATCAGCGTATCGACCGTGATGCTCACGGGTGCGGACGCCGAGCCGGTGTTGCCCGCGGCATCGGTCACGGTGGCAACCAGGCTGTGGTTGCCGTCGCTGAGCGCTGGCGTCGTGAAAGTCCAATTGCCGCTGTTATCCACGGTCACGGTGCCAATCACGCCGTTCTCATCGGCGACGGTGACCGTACCGCCCGGTTCACCGCTGCCGCTGAGCGTCAAGGTATTGGTATTGGTGCTGCTGCCATCCGGCAGCGGCGCGTTGTTGCCATCGGCCACGCTCACCCCTACCGGCGCGGCCGGGGCCACGGTATCAATGGTGACGGTCAGCGTCGGCGTGTCGCTGGCAGCTCCGCTGGCAGGATCGGTGGCGGTGGCACGGAATACATAGGTGCCGTCACTCAGCGCCGCCGGGGTGAACGCCCACTGGCCGTTGGCGTCCGCCGTGGCGGTGCCCAGTTCCACCGTGCCGTTGTAAATGGTGATCAGGAAGCCCGCCCCCGATTGCCCGCTGACGATTGGCGTATTGTCGCTGGTGCTGGAATTGTTGAGCAGCTGCACATAGGTGCTGCCGCTGTCGTCCGAGATCACGATCAGCTCGTTGGTCACGGGCACGCCCGCCTCGATGTTCAGCGTAAACGCCGGTGAAGCCGGACTGACATTACCCGCCGCATCGGTGACGGTGGTGGTGAGATCGTGCTGGCCGTTGGTCATTGGCGCATCCGGCGTGAAACGCCAGCTGCCGTCACTGGCGACGGTGACCGATCCCAACAGCACGCTACCGTCATAGATACGTACCACGCTGCCCGCTTCCGCCGTGCCGCTTAAGGTCGGCGTGCTGTCGTCCGTGGTGGTGCCTGACGTCAGCGGCCCCGTGCTGCTGCCCACGTCATCGCTGACCACCAGATTGCTGGCGGCGGCAGGCGCGGTGCTGTCCACGGTAAACGCCAGCGGCGCGGTCGGCGGGCTAACGTTGCCGGCGGCATCGCTGACGGTAGCCGTCAGGCTATGGCTGCCGTCCGCCAGCGCGGGTGAAGCAAAGCTCCAGTTGCCCGCGCTGTTGACCACTACGCTACCCAGCAGCACCTCGCCGTCGCGCACGGTAATAAGGCTGCCCGCCTCTGCGGTGCCGCTCAACACCGGCGTGGCATCTTTGGTGAGGCTGCCTGCGGCAATGGACACCGCCGTGCTGCCGGTATCGTCCGTCAGCACCAGATTCGTGGCCGCATCCGGCGCAACGCTGTCCACGGTGAACGTCATCAGCAGCGTGTCCGTGGTGTTGCCCTGCGCGTCGGTCACGGTGCCGCGAATGCTGTGCACGCCCTGGAACAGCGCGTTAAGACGAAACGCCCAGCGGCCGTTGCTGCCCGCCACCGTGCTGCCCAGAAGCGTCGCACCGTCATACAGCGTGACGGTATTGCCCGCGCCGACCAGGCCAGTTAACGCCAGCGAGGTAACATTGGTGCTGCCGCCGTCGAACAGCTCCTGAACCGTATTGCCGCTGTCATCCATAAGTTGCAGCGCGCGGGTTGGCGCGGGGAGATCCGCCTGGATATTCACCACAAAGGGTGCGCTGGCCGGGCCAAGGTTGCCTGCCGCGTCGGTGGCGGTGAGGGTGAACGTATGATTGCCGTTGCTGAGCGCGGGCGTGGTAAACGTCCAACTGCCATCAAGGCCCACGGTGGTGTTGCCCAGTAGCGTGCTGCCGTCGTAGATCGCCAGCAGCGCGCCCGGTTCACCGCTGCCGCTCAGGGTGGGGGTATTGTCATCCGTGACGTCGCCAGAGGTCAGCGGCCCCTGCTCCGTACCCACATCATCCGTGACCACCAGGTCGCTGATTGCCGCGGGCGGCGTGTTGTCCACGGTGAACGTGAGCGGTGTCGTGGCGGCGCCGGTGTTACCGGCTGCGTCCGTGACGGTGGTGGTGAGGCTGTGCGCCCCTTCGCTCAGCGCGGGCGTGGTGAAACGCCAGTTACCGTTGCTGTCTACCACGGCGCTGCCGAGGACATTGTTGCCGTCGCTCACTACCACGGTGCCGCCCGGTTCTGCGCTTCCGCCCAGCGTCACCACGTTGCTGCCGGTAGTACCGCCATTATCTACCGGGGTGACGATGCTGCCGTTGCTGCTGCTCAATTGCAGATTATCTGCGGCCGCTGGCGGAACAGAATCAATGGTGATGTTGAGCGTGATCGAGTCGGTGAAATTGCCCGTGCCGTCATCGGCGACGGCACGGAACGCATAGGTGCCGTCCGCCAGCGGGGCGGCCGGGATAAAGCTCCACTGCCCGCTGGCATCGGCGATCGCGCTGCCCAGCACCGTGGTGCCGTTGTATAGCGTGACCAGCACGCCCGCTGCCGCCACGCCGCTCAATACCGGCGTGGTATCTTGCGTGCTGCCGCCCGCTGGCAGCACGTTGAGCGTGCTGCCGCTGTCATCCGTCACCTGCAGCGAGCTGGTGGTCGGCGGCACACCAGCGGCCACCGTCAGGTCAAAGGGTGACGTGGGGGCACTGATATTGCCTGCCGCATCGGTGACCGTGACGCTCAGCGCGTGTGCGCCGTTGCTCAACGCGGGGGGGGTGAAAGACCAGTTGCCCTGCGCATCGGCCGCGGTGCTGCCGAGCAGCGTGCTGCCGTCGTAAATCCGGACAATGCCGTTGGCTTCCGCCGTGCCGCTCAACGTAGGCGTGCTGTCATCGGTGGTGTCGCCGGACGCCAGCGGGCCGGTTGCCGCGCCAACGTCATCACTGACCACCAGCGCGTCCGCCGCCGCGGGTGGCAGCGTATCGACAGAGAAGCTAAGCGCATCGGAGGCCGGGCTGACGTTGCCCGCCGCATCGGTGACGGTAGTGGTCAGGCTGTGGCTGCCCTCTGACAGCGACGGCGTAGTGAAGCTCCAGCGGCCGTTGCTGCCAACTAGCGCAGTGCCCAGCACCGTATCGCCATCACGAATCGTCACCGTGCTGCCGGGCTCGGCGCTGCCGCTGAGCACCGGCGTGGTGCTGTTGGTCGCCCCTCCTGCCGCAATAGGCTCCACTGTACCGCTGTCGTTATCGCTCAGGATCACGCCGCTTGCTGCCGTAGGTGGCACGATGTCCACGGTGATCACCACTACGGGCGTTTGCGTGACGTTACCGCTGGTATCGGTGACGGTGGCGGAGAGCGCGTAGGTGCCATCTGCCAGCGCGTCCGGGATGAAGATCCATTGTCCATTGCTGCCCGCAACGGCGGTGCCGAGTAAGGTACTGCCGTTGTACAGTGCAATGAGCGCGCCGGGGCTGGCTAAACCGCTCAGCGTTGGCGTGTTATCTGAGGTGCTGCTGCCGTTGCCGAGCGGGAGCAGTGCAGGACCGGAATCGTCGGTGATCTCCAGCGGCGAGGTGGCGTCGGGCAGATTCGCCTGAACCGTGAAATCCCAGCTGGCTGAAGGCGCGCTGACGTTGCCTGCCGCATCCGTTAAGGTCACGTACAGGCTGTGCGCGCCGTTGCTTAGCGCCGGCGTGGTAAAGGCCCAGTTACCGTTGCCATCCACGGTCGTAGAACCGATCGGCGCGGTGCCATCGTAAATTTGTACCACGCTGCCGGGCTCACCGCGCCCGCTCAGGACCGGCGTATTGTCTGTGGTCGTGGCGTTAGCGGGAATGCTGCTGGCGCCCCCGCCGTTGTCGCCGCTCAGCGCGAGATCGGTCGCCGCAGTGGGTGCCTGCGTGTCCACCGTGAAGTTGACGGGCGCGCTGGGTGCGCTGGCATTGCCTGCGCTGTCGGTCACGACCGTGGTAAAGCTGTGCGCGCCATCCGCCAGCGTGGGTGCGGTGAACTGCCAGGTGCCGTTCGCCCCCGTGACCGCGCTGCCGAGCAGCGTGCCGCCATCGTAAACATTAACCAGCGTGCCCGGCGTCGCGTTGCCGCTTAGCACAGGCTGGTTATCATCGGTGGCCGTGCCGTTCACGATCGCGCCGCGAATCGGCCCGACGCTGTCGCTGATCGCAAGATTCGTCACCGCACTGGGGGGCGTGGCTGAACCGCCGCCTGGGGTGGTACCGCCGTCGCCCGGCGTGGTGCCACCGTCGCCCGGTGTGGTGCCACCGTCGCCCGGTGTGGTGCCGCCGTCGCCCGGCGTGGTGCCGCCGTCACCGGGTGTGGTGCCGCCGTCGCCCGGTATTGTGCCGCCGTTGTCACCACCGCCACCACCACCGCCGCCACCGCCAGCAAAGGCCGCGCCCAACCCAGCCAATGCGGCACCGCCGATACCGAAGGCCGCGATAGTGCCGGTATTGGTGACGTTTTCAGCTAACAGCCCTTCGGTACTGTCGATGGAGACATACTGAAAACCCTCCGTCGCGGGATCTTCTACCCACCAGAGCGCACCGCGATCGTCTTCCAGCACCAGATCGCTGTCACCGTCAGCAGAGTAGAATTTCTGAATAACAATCTTCTCGCCCGACTGTTTAGTGATAATTAAATCATTGCCGCTGCGTGTAAATGACTGAACGTCAACACGATTAAGATGAACTTTAACCACGCTCGGCGCCGTTAAATTAACTTGGCTGCCGCTGAACTCAGACGCAATGGTTCCACCTTTAGCCGTGACAGAGATATTGTTCATATTATTGACATCCCGCGTGGTTATCAGAATTGATAAAAAGTACCCAGCTTCCGTAGAAACCGGTTTTTTCAATAAATAACGCCCTGTTATTTATTGCTTCTCCTGAACGACCTCATTAACACAATGAAATCGCCTGTGGCCGACATCCAGTAAGGGAGTGGGATCGCGCGCTTCACCCCAGAAAAGCCCATTACTACGGCGCTATACCGCGCCCGCAGCGTGACCCGATCGCACTTTTTCTGTGGCGAAAGCCACCTCCAGCAAACCAGTATGTTATTCATAAAAAACGCGTTAATTTAAAAACCCTGGTCAGACAGCGCGTGCGATAGCCCTTATTCCTGGGCAGGCGCACCGCGTAGTCGCATTCATTGCCAGACGGTCAAGAAACCGGGCGTGATGCCGCAGGGAGGGTTAACGCGGCAGGGATAAAAAGCCTTCCTCTGCGGGAAATTCCCCTTATTTCGGCATCACATCGCGTCTGATTGGAATAACCGGGACCAAAGTCATTAATCTACAGCGGGCGACGCTGACACAGGTCACGCCGAGCGTTGTAACAGGACGGCGCGATAAATCGCGCGCGGGGGGAAGTGAAAAGTTCGCAATACGGTAAAACAGGCCTGCCTGATTTATCGATATTTTATTGGCCCTAAAAATACTAGCGGCATTTGCGTCATCCACACCTGCAACCCAATTCCGTAACAACCCGCAGTGGTAAAACTGAATAACTTTTCCGATCTGGTGAAGGAAGCAAAACCATTTATCATCGGCAGAACGCCGACGGTAGAACGCCTGATGTCGCGCAGGCTAACGCTTATTATTTTTCACCGCGCCGTCAGGAGAAGACGTTCCTGCTTCTGAGCAGGCGCAGGCGGGATATAATTTTTATGAGCATCAATAAAATAGGCTTTAAGGTGTTTCTCGTTTATTCCCTCGCGTAAAACGGCGAGAGTGAATGCGCGAACGGCTTACGTAAAACGCCTTAAAAACATCGATAAAACTTACCTCTTAACAAAAGACTAACGTAGAAGGTTAGCTTTGAAAAATAGATTTCAAACCTCATTTCGGTAAAATTTAATCGCCAAAACCTATTAATTACCTTGCTAAATTTCTTTTGATTTCACTAAGAGTAAGAAATTGCTGAACCGAGAAAGCGTGAAGCGTGACCTCTATCCGCACATAAAAATCTCAAGTACCTGATTTAAAATAAAAACCGCCATCTTAACCCCTTTTTGCCTCTCAGCTGACTTTATTTATCTGAAAAACTTTGTTTTCCTAAAAGCGCATAAAAAAAACCGCAGGCGCAGCGAACGGGAATGGAGAGATATTTAAATTTTTGTAATCTTTTTAAGGATTGTGATCGCACCAGCAGAGTGCGCCTTTCGCGGTCTTCAGGCGAGGTGACATAAATACGCCACAGACGGTCTTCTGCGCTGCGCTTAAATTAACGGAAGATTTTTAGCATTGTATTGAAATATAAATGCTGAAGGCGGGCGGATTATTCGTGACGTATCACTCGGGCGTGACTTATAGCAAAAAATAAGGGCGCATCGCGATGCGCCCTTAAATACGACTGCGTTGTGAACGCCGCTTACTCGTCTTCGAGATAGGTGTAGCCGTAGAGACCGCTTTCGAACTCTTCGAGGAACTGCGCGCGCAGGCTTTCGTCGATGTCCTTTTGCTGCGTTACCTGGTCGCGGAACAGCGTCATCAGATCGTTGGGGTTCAGCTGCACGTACTCCAGCATATCGGCAACGGTATCGCCTTCGTCTGAGAGCTGGACCTCCACGCTGCCGTCCGGGAAGGCAAACACATCCACCGCTTCCGTGTCGCCAAACAGGTTATGCATGTTGCCGAGAATTTCCTGATAGGCGCCCACCATAAAGAAGCCCAGCATTGGCGGATTATCAACGTCGTATTCCGGCATCGGCAGGGTGGTGGCGATGCCGTCACCGTCAACGTAGTGATCGATGGTGCCGTCGGAATCACAGGTAATGTCGAGCAGCACCGCGCGGCGCTGTGGCGTTTTGTTCAGCCCTTCCAGCGGCAGCACCGGGAACAGCTGGTCAATGCCCCACGCATCCGGCATTGATTGGAACAGCGAGAAGTTGACGTAAATTTTGTCCGCCATGCGCTCCTGCAGTTCATCGATGATAGGACGGTGCGCGCGGTTACTGGGGTCGAGGTGCTGCTGAATATAGTGGCAGATGCTGAGATAAAGCTGCTCCGCCCAGGCACGCTGGCCGAGATCGTAGGTGCCCGACGCGTAGCCGGTATGGATATCGAACAGATCCATCTGGCTGTCATGCAGCCACTCGCGCAGCGAGCGGCGCACGCTCGGCTCATGCATCTCCTGCCAGGTGTTCCACAGGCTCTGAATCGGACGCGGCGAATCGGCATCCGGGGCCACCGGGGTGCTAAATTCGTTGCGCTCCACGCCGATGATGTTGGAAACCAGCACGGTATGGTGCGCGGTCACGGCGCGGCCGGACTCGGTGATCACCGTTGGGTGCTCCAAACCGTGCTCTTCACAGGCATCGCCAATCGCCCAGATCACGTTGTTAGCGTATTCGTTCAGGCCATAGTTCACCGAGCAGTCAGACTGCGAGCGCGTACCTTCATAATCCACGCCCAGACCGCCGCCGACATCAAAGCACTTGATGTTAACGCCAAGCTTCGCCAGTTCAACGTAGAAGCGCGCCGATTCGCGCACGCCGGTGGCGATATCGCGAATGTTGGCCATCTGTGAGCCGAGGTGGAAATGCAGCAGCTGAAGGCTATCCAGCCGCCCTGCTTTACGCATGATGTCCACCAGCTGTAATACCTGAGAAGCCGCCAGGCCGAACTTGGATTTTTCGCCGCCGCTGGATTGCCATTTGCCCGACCCCTGCGACGCCAGACGCGCGCGAATGCCCAAGCGGGGAATCACATTGAGGCGCTCAGCCTCTTCCAACACCAGACGCACTTCGGTCATTTTCTCAATAACCAGGTAAACCTTGTGTCCCAGCTTTTCGCCAATCAGCGCCAGACGAATGTATTCACGGTCTTTATAGCCGTTACAGACGATCACCGTGCGGGTTTTGCCTGCATGGGCCAACACTGCCATCAGTTCCGCCTTGGAACCGGCTTCCAGTCCAAGCGGTTCGCCGGAGTTCACCAGCGACTCGATCACGCGTTTGTGCTGGTTCACCTTGATGGGATACACCAGGAAGTAATCGCCTTTATAGCCGTAGGATTCCCGCGCGCGCTTGAAGGCCGCGTTAATGGAGCGCAGGCGGTGCTGCAAAATTTGTGGGAAGCAAAATAGCGCAGGCAGACGCTGGCCATCCGCTTCACGCTCTTTGACCAGCTTGGCCAGATCGACGCGCACCTCAGGCTGATCGGGATCGGGGCACACGCTGATGTGGCCCAGTTCGTTGACGTCGTAATAGTTGTTTCCCCACCAGGCGATGTTGTAGGTGCGCAGCATACGGCTGGCCTCTTGATCGTTCATCGCCACTTCCTGCATAGAGCGGAGTGCACCCTGTTCGCCAGCTGACGAACCCTTGATATTCTTCATGTCGTCAGACATCGCGAACCTCAATTTTCCGTTGAAAGATGAAAAAGTTGCCCTGTTTTCTTGCGTAAAAACCGGGTAAGTATCGCCTCATTTCGCGCAACCCCGTATCGCTGAAACTGATGCTAAGTGTAAAACACCCTGTTCGAGTCGGTGAAATCGCGCCGAAGGCAGCGGTTTTCCATCCTCAATAAGGCTGAGCGCGATAAAGGCTAAAAAGTTTAGTCAGCGCACGTGTCGGCATGATGACCGCAACACAGCCTGCGGTGACGGGAGAAAAGAACAAAACGGGAAAGGTATGGCAGCGCGCAGGCGTTGCGCGGTAAACCGGTAAGCGAAGACGTGTGATTCATTGTTTTCATCACCTCCAACGTCTGCGACCAGCAAACGAAAAGCGGTTCCGGTATATGTCAGAAAAGGTTTCTGACGGCGCGACGCACGGCGGCGTCATTTCATGCTGTTAGCAGCGGCGATTTATACAACCAGACGGGGGGAAATGCAAAATCTTTGTCGGAGCGCGCGGGGCGTGTCAGGAAAATGTTCCAGAAGTCGCGCAATAAAAAATGCGGAATCAGAAAAAGCACTGGAAAACCGCCTGGAGAGTAACCTAAAATAGCCGTCCAGATGGTTTTCCATCTAAACTGATTAACAATCAGGCGGTGCAGGTGATTGACACCTCACTCCTTACTGCTCGCGGCTTTGCCTGAAGGGGCGTCGAGTCGGCCCGGCCACTTACGCTATGCAGTCGAATTCAAACCATTTGTAAGGTAAAGAACAGAATGGCTAAACACCTTTTTACATCTGAGTCCGTATCAGAAGGACATCCTGATAAAATCGCTGACCAAATTTCCGATGCCGTGCTGGACGCAATCCTGGAACAGGATCCCAAAGCGCGCGTGGCCTGCGAAACTTACGTGAAAACCGGGATGGTGTTGGTAGGCGGTGAAATCACCACCAGCGCATGGGTTGATATCGAAGAGATCACCCGTAATACCGTGCGTGAGATCGGCTATGTTCATTCCGATATGGGCTTCGATGCCAACTCGTGCGCCGTACTGAGCGCTATCGGTAAACAGTCTCCCGACATTAATCAGGGCGTTGACCGTACCGATCCGCTGGAGCAAGGCGCAGGCGACCAAGGTTTGATGTTTGGCTACGCCACCAATGAAACCGACGTGTTGATGCCTGCTCCCGTGACCTATGCGCACCGTCTGGTGCAGCGCCAGGCCGAAGTGCGTAAGAACGGCACGCTGCCGTGGCTGCGCCCGGATGCGAAAAGCCAGATCACTTTCCAGTATGACGGTGGAAAAATTGTCGGTATCGATGCCGTCGTGCTGTCTACCCAGCATGCAGAAGAAATTTCTCAGGCCGATCTGCGCGAAGCGGTGATGGAAGAGATCATCAAACCGGTACTGCCCACAGAGTGGATCAACGCCAGCACCAAATACCATATCAACCCAACCGGTCGTTTTGTGATTGGCGGCCCGATGGGCGACTGCGGCCTGACCGGACGTAAAATCATCGTTGATACCTACGGCGGCATGGCGCGTCACGGCGGCGGCGCTTTCTCCGGTAAAGATCCGTCCAAAGTGGACCGCTCAGCGGCCTATGCAGCGCGCTATGTGGCAAAAAACATCGTGGCGGCTGGCCTGGCCGATCGCTGCGAAATCCAGGTCTCCTACGCAATTGGCGTGGCAGAGCCGACCTCCATCATGGTGGAAACCTTCGGCACCGAGAAAGTATCAACCGAACAGTTGACGCTGCTGGTGCGTGAATTCTTCGACCTGCGCCCTTACGGTCTGATCCAGATGATGGATTTGCTGAAGCCGATCTATAAAGAAACGGCCGCTTACGGTCACTTCGGTCGCGAACACTTCCCATGGGAACAAACCGATAAAGCGCAGCAGCTGCGCGAGGCTGCGGGCCTGTAATCGTCCCCGCCTGCCCGACACGCCCGCTCTGAGAGCGGGCTTTTTTTTGTCCCTACTCCGCCCCATCACTCGTCTTGCTGCTCACTTTGCGCCCTTTTGTGCCTTTTGCCAGGCGGCCCAGGCGCTTTTTATTTCGTTGTCTACACTGTTAGCACTGCATTGCTAACAATATGTTAACGATTACATTTTGAAATCCTTTTATTATCTGAAATTTAGAGATTTTTCAGCGTAGTTATTCTTATTAAAATGCGTTATTTTCAGCGTCGTCTGATAGCCGGTATGAAGAGCGATGTCAGAAACTTAAAGATAGCTATACCTTACTGGTTTGAACCCTATTTTGGGCGGGAAATGCTGGATTGCAGGGTTTCAGCGTGTGTAACCGATTACACTAGCGTGATCGTACTCACTTTTTTCCGCTGACGGGTTTCATAACATTGATAACAACAATGATGGATAAACTTCGGAGGCACAATGCCTGGTAATACTCACAAAAGCAGAACCTCAAACAAGATGATGACCTTGTTTGTCTGCTTCTTAGCGGCCCTGGCTGGCCTGCTGTTTGGTCTGGATATCGGCGTCATTGCCGGTGCCCTGCCCTTCATCGCCAAGGATTTTAACGTCACCGCGCATCAGCAAGAGTGGATCGTCAGCTCCATGATGTTCGGTGCCGCGATCGGCGCTGTCGGCAGCGGCTGGATGTCGTCGCACCTGGGCCGTAAAAAGAGCCTGATGGCGGGCGCTATCCTGTTTGTTATTGGTTCGCTTTGGTCGGCGATGGCCCCTAACCCGGAAATGCTGATTGCCGCGCGCGTGGTGCTTGGCCTGGCCGTAGGCGTTGCGTCGTACACTGCTCCTCTCTATCTTTCTGAAATCGCGCCGGAAAAGATTCGCGGCAGCATGATTTCGCTGTATCAGCTGATGATTACCATTGGCATTTTGGCCGCTTACCTGTCTGACACCGCGTTCAGCGATGCCGGTGCGTGGCGCTGGATGCTCGGTATCATCACTATTCCGGCCGTGCTGCTGCTGGTGGGCGTGTTCTTCCTGCCTAACAGCCCGCGCTGGCTGGCGGCAAAGGGCGATTTCCGCAGCGCGCAGCGCGTGCTGGATCGCCTGCGTGATACCAGCGAGCAGGCGAAACGCGAGCTGGACGAAATCCGCGAAAGCCTGAAGGTGAAACAGTCTGGCTGGCAGCTGTTCCAGGGCAACAGCAACTTCCGCCGCGCGGTCTATCTGGGCGTGCTGTTGCAGGTAATGCAGCAGTTCACCGGCATGAACGTCATTATGTATTACGCGCCGAAAATCTTTGAAATCGCGGGCTTCGCGAACACCACCCAGCAGATGTGGGGCACGGTGATTGTGGGTCTGGTGAACGTGTTGGCCACCTTTATTGCCATTGGCCTGGTGGATCGCTGGGGCCGTAAACCGACACTGGTGCTGGGCTTCATTGTGATGGCTGCCGGTATGGGCGTGCTGGGCACCATGTTGCACATGGGTATTCACACGCCGTCTGCGCAGTACTTCGCGATTGCCATGCTGCTGATGTTTATCGTGGGCTTTGCAATGTCAGCCGGTCCGCTGATCTGGGTGCTGTGCTCCGAGATCCAGCCGCTGAAAGGCCGCGACTTCGGCATTACGGTCTCCACGGCCACCAACTGGATTGCCAACATGATCGTCGGTGCGACCTTCTTAACCATGCTGAATACGCTGGGCAATGCGCCGACCTTCTGGGTTTATGCCGGTCTGAACGTCTTCTTTATTCTGCTGACGCTGGCGCTGATCCCAGAGACCAAAAACGTCTCGCTGGAGCACATTGAGCGCAACCTGATGCAGGGTAAAAAACTGCGTGATATCGGTCAGCAGTAAACGCTCGCTTCTCTCTCAAGGCTGCCCTCGGGCGGCCTTTTTTTTTGCCCTAAGCCCGCTTGAATGATGGTCGCCAATTTTTTATGCTGCCCGCCATGAAAACACCTCGCCTGCCGATTGCGCTGCAACAAGACGTTATGCGCTCCCTGCGCCACTTTTTACAACTGGCCAGTGAGCGGCTGGCGCGCACCTTTGATGAGCCGCTGCTGACCTATCAACAGCGCGGCACGGCAGCGGGCACGGCATGGTTGGAAAAGTGGGAAATCCGCCTAAACCCGCTGCTGTTACAGGAGAACCCCCGCGCGTTTGTTGAAGAGGTGGTGCCGCACGAGCTGGCGCACCTGCTGGTGTGGAAACTCTACGGCCGCGTGCCGCCGCACGGCAAGGAGTGGAAATGGATGATGGAGAGCGTGTTGGGCGTACCGGCGCGGCGCACCCACACTTTTGCCCTCACCTCGGTGCGCAGCAATACCTTCCCTTACCGCTGTGACTGCCAGCAACATCAGCTTACGGTGCGGCGTCATAATCGCGTGGTGCGGGGCGAGAGCGAATATCGCTGCGTTCACTGCGGCACACGCCTACAGCCCGGTGAATTCGCCGCCCGTTAGCGTCTGAATCTGATTCCCCGCTGGCGCCGCTTCTGTTACCCTGCCGCCCTTTTCCGCTTTGGGTAAATTTGGAATATGTCTCGCAAAACGCTGTTATTACTCTCCTTATTACTGGCGCCGCTGAGCGCATTCAGCCTTGATCCTACGTCGTATCATCAGAACAATTTTCAGCAGGCCAAAACCTTTGCTGCGGCGATCAACGCGGATGCACCCGGTGATTTTTATTGCGGCTGTAAAATCACCTGGCACGGTAAAAAAGGCGTGCCGGATCTCAATAGCTGCGGTTATACCGTGCGTAAAAACGCCAATCGCGCCGAGCGGATTGAGTGGGAGCATGTGATGCCAGCGTGGGAGTTTGGCCATCAGCGGCAGTGCTGGCAGAACGGCGGTCGTAAAAATTGCACCAAAGACGCCGACTATCGCCGTATTGAGAGCGATCTCCATAACCTGCAACCCGCCGTTGGCGAAGTAAACGGCGACCGCAATAACTTCCCGTACAGCCAGTGGAACGGCGGCGAGCAGCCGTATGGCCAGTGCAGCATGAAAGTGGACTTTAAAGAGAAGCTGGCGCAGCCGCCCGAGCGCGCGCGTGGCATCATCGCCCGCACCTATTTCTATATGCGCGACCAGTACCATCTGCGCCTGTCACGTCAGCAAACGCAGCTCTTTACCGTGTGGGATAAACAGTACCCGGTGACGCCGTGGGAGTGCGAACGAGACAATCGCATTGCGCGAGTACAGGGAAATCATAACCCTTACGTACAACAGGCTTGCCAGCGCTAAATGCCCTACCTACACTAGCTTTTTTTGATTGCGCCGTGCCCGCTGGCACGGCCTAACGCTGGCAGGAACCGCATGCGTATACCTCGCATTTATCACCCCGACCCCCTCGACGTTGACCGTGAAATCTTGCTGGATGAAGATGCCGCTAACCACGTTGGGCGCGTGCTGCGCATGACGGCGGGGCAGCATATTGAACTGTTTGATGGCAGTAATCTGACTTTTCAGGCGGAAATCACCCAGTCTGATAAAAAGCGTGTAAAAGTAAGGGTGCTGGCGAGTCAGCCTGACGATCGCGAATCGCCGCTGCACCTTCATCTCGGTCAGGTGATGTCGCGCGGCGAGAAGATGGAATTTACCATTCAGAAGTCGATCGAGCTGGGCGTGAATGTTATTACGCCGCTGTTTTCTGAGCGCTGCGGCGTCAAGCTGGATGCGGAGCGCCTGGCAAAGAAAATTCAGCAGTGGCAGAAAATTGCCATTGCCGCCTGCGAGCAGTGCGGTCGTAATCGCGTGCCAGAAATTCGTGACGCCATGACGCTGGAAGCCTGGTGTGCGGAACCGGAGAGCGGGCTTAAGCTGAATTTGCACCCGCGCGCCAGTCACAGCATCAACACGCTCGCGCAGCCGGTCTCACGGGTGCGCCTGCTGATTGGCCCCGAGGGCGGATTGTCAGCAGATGAAATTGCCATGACCGCGCAGCAACACTTTACCGACATCCTGCTGGGACCGCGCGTGCTGCGCACGGAAACCACCGCGCTCACCGCCATTACGGCACTTCAGGTGAGGTTTGGCGACCTCGGTTAAGCGATAATTTTTGGCGCGTATCCCCCCGCGCCGATTCAACAGCCTGACGCTTTCATACGAAACGGGACGGCTGACTTCCCCTTGAGGAGAGAATAATGATTAAGCTTGGCATCGTGATGGACCCTATTTCGTCCATCAATATTAAAAAAGACTCCAGCTTCGCCATGTTGCTGGAAGCACAGCGCCGCGGTTACGAAATTCACTACATGGAGATGGGCGACCTCTCGCTGCGCGGCGGCGTCACCTACGCCCGCACGCGTCTGCTGAGCGTGGAACAGAATTATGACAGCTGGTATACGTTTGGCAGCGAACAGGAAATTGCGCTGGCCGATCTCAACGTGGTGCTCATGCGCAAAGATCCGCCGTTTGATACCGAGTTCATTTATGCCACCTATCTGCTGGAGCGCGCCGAAGAGCAAGGCACGCTGATTGTTAACAAACCGCAAAGCCTGCGCGACTGTAACGAAAAGCTCTACACCGCATGGTTCGCCGATTTAACGCCGGATACGCTGGTGACGCGTAATAAAGAGAAGCTGCGTGCCTTCTGGCAAGAGCACGGTGATGTGATTTTGAAGCCGCTGGATGGCATGGGCGGCGCCTCCATCTTCCGCGTTAAGCAGGATGATGCCAACTTTGGCGTGATCAGCGAAACCTTAACCAATCACGGCCAGTATTTCTGCATGGCGCAGAACTACCTGCCGGCGATTAAAGAAGGCGACAAGCGCGTACTGGTGGTGGACGGTGAGCCGGTGCCTTACTGCCTGGCGCGTATTCCGCAGGGCGGCGAGACGCGTGGCAACCTTGCGGCCGGCGGACGCGGCGAAGCACGTCCGCTGAGCGAGAGCGACTGGGAAATCGCCCGTCGCGTTGGGCCTACGCTTAAAGCCAAAGGGCTAATTTTTGTCGGCCTCGACATCATCGGTGATAAACTGACTGAAGTTAACGTGACCAGCCCAACCTGCATACGTGAAATTGAAGCGGCCTTCCCCGTTTCCATTACCGGTATGCTCATGGACGCAATTGAGAAACGTTTGGGCTGAGACAAGTTCTGGCGCACAAGCGCAGTAAACCACCCAAAACCGGCGTTGCGGCGGTAATGCCGGTTACTTTTGGTATATGAGTGATAATGAATTTACAGCACCATTTTTTGATTGCGATGCCGTCGCTGCAAGATCCGCTCTTCAAACGCTCGGTGGTGTATATCTGCGAGCACAACGAAGAGGGTGCCATGGGGTTGATTATCAATAAGCCCATGGAAAACCTGACGGTAGAAGGTATTCTCAAGAAGCTTAAAATCACTGCCACCGAACGTGACCCCGCCATCAAGCTGGATAAACCGGTATTTGCCGGCGGACCACTGGCGGAAGATCGGGGCTTTATCCTGCACTCCGCGCAGTGCGTCTATGCCTCAAGTATTCGCATTTCCGAGAGTACAGTCATCACCACGTCCCGCGATGTACTGGAAGCCATTGGCACCCGTGCGCAGCCTGAAAGCGTGTTTGTTGCGCTGGGCTACTGCGCGTGGGAGAAAGACCAGCTGGAGAGCGAACTGCTGGAAAACGCCTGGCTTACCACGCCCGCTAATACGGATATTCTGTTTAAAACGCCTATCGCCGACCGCTGGCGCGAAGCGGCGCGCAGTTTAGGGATTGATATTCATAACCTAACCAGCGATGCAGGACACGCCTGATGAGCAGCGACACCCTGCTGGGGTTTGACTTCGGCACCAAAAGCATCGGCGTCGCCGTGGGGCAGCAGCTCACCGGAACCGCGCGCGCGCTCGCGGCACTGAAAGCACAGGATGGTACGCCCGACTGGCTGCTGATCGAGAAGCTGCTCAACGAGTGGCAACCCGATTACGTGGTCGTGGGATTGCCGCTTAACATGGATGGCACCGAGCAGCCGCTTACCGCACGCGCGCGAAAATTTGCCAATCGCCTGCACGGCCGCTTTGGCGTTCGGGTCGAGTTGCAGGATGAGCGCCTCAGCACGGTGGAAGCACGCGCCGGGCTGTTTGCACGCGGCGGCTATCGGGCATTGCAGAAAGGCCAGGTAGACTCGCAATCGGCGGTCATTATCCTGGAAGATTGGTTCGAAAACCACTGACGCCCTTTTGCTCCGTGTTGCAGGCGCGCCTGGCTCAGATTAGGCCGGCGTCACGCCGTGCCTGCTCGCTCTGCGCAAAGGTCTGCATACCCGCCTGCGCACCGGTTTGTAACACGCCAGGCAGCTGATGCATTTTCCCTTCGCGGATCAAATTCGCCACCGCAGGTGTGGCGATCAGCAGTTCATACACCCCAATCCGCCCACCGCGCCGCGCCGCAACCAGCCGCTGGGCCAGCACCGCTTTTAGGCTGCTTGCCAGCTGGGTGCGCACCAGGTTCTTCTCCTCGGCGGGAAACACATCCACCAAGCGATCCACCGCTTGTGCCGCGCCGCGCGTGTGCAGCGTCGCCAATACCAGATGGCCGGTCTCTGCCGCAGTAAGCGCCAGACGAATGGTTTCGCTGTCGCGTAGTTCGCCCAGCAAAATCACATCCGGATCTTCGCGCAGCGCCGCCTTTAATCCTTGCTGGAAGGACGCGCAGTGTGTGCCCACTTCTCGCTGCTGAATCAGCGAACGCTGGCTGTGGTGGACAAACTCAATGGGATCTTCCAGCGTGATGATGTGACGCGCATGATGCTGATTCAGGCTGGCCACCAGCGCCGCCAGCGTGGTGGATTTGCCGCTGCCGGTGGCACCGACAATCAGCATTAATCCGCTCTCTTGCTGCGTCAGCACTGGCACCGCCGGCGGCAGATGCAGGGTATCGAGTGCGGGCGGGTCGCAGGCGATCACACGCAGCGCCAGCGAGAGCCCGTGGCGCTGCTTAAAAAGATTAGCGCGCAGGCGCGTGCCGTGCGCGAGCGTCAAGGCGAAATCTACGTGACCACAAGCCTCCAGCGTATCCTGCTGCGCGTGCGTTAAGTGCTGTTGGCTAAACTGCTCCAGCCACGCTATGGACAGTGTTCGAGCGTCGGGTAGCGGCTCCAGCACGCCCTGTCGCCGCCAGTGGGGCAAAAGTCCGCTGCAGAGGTGCAGATCGGCAGCGTTATGCTTTACACTAAGGGCCACTATGTCATCCAACTCCATTTAGTTTCTCCTGACTATGACTTCCATTGAGCACAACTTACAGCAGGTGCGCGAACGTATCGCCGCGGCGGCTAAACGCTGCGGCCGTGCGCCAGAAGAAATTACGTTACTTGCAGTGAGCAAAACCAAACCTGTGAGCGCGATTCACGAGGCGGTTGCTGCCGGGCAGCGGGCCTTTGGTGAAAACTACGTGCAGGAAGGCGTAGAAAAAGTCACTGCGCTGGCCAATCGCCCAGACCTGCAATGGCACTTTATTGGCCCATTGCAATCCAATAAAAGTCGGCTGGTGGCCGAGCACTTCGCCTGGTGCCATACCGTGGATCGCGACCGTATCGCGCAGCGACTCAACGATCAGCGCCCCGGCGAGTTACCGCCGCTTAACGTGCTCATTCAGGTAAATATCAGTGACGAAAACAGCAAATCTGGCATCATGCTGGAGGCCATTTCTCCGCTGGCACAGCTGATCGCCACGCTGCCGCGTCTGCGCCTGCGCGGCCTGATGGCGATTCCGGCACCGGAGCAGGATTACGCGCGTCAGCTGGCGGTGTGTCAGCGAATGGCGGACGCCTTTTATGCGCTACAGCGGGCGTATCCTGACGTCGATACGCTTTCTCTGGGAATGAGCGACGATATGGACGCGGCCATCGCCGCAGGCAGCACCATGGTGCGCATTGGCACCGCCGTATTTGGCGCGCGCAATTACGCGTGACCTTCACAACAATAATTGAGGAACTCCATGTTAACACTGACGTTTTTAGTCAAAACGCTGATTGACCTGTACGTGATGGTACTGCTGCTGCGCGTCTGGATGCAGTGGGCGCGCTGTGACTTCTACAATCCCCTGTCGCAGTTTGTGGTGAAAATTACCCAACCGATTATTAAACCGCTGCGCCGCGTATTACCTGCGCTGGGGCCAATTGATACGGCATCGCTGCTGCTGGCCTTTGTCCTCACGACGCTCAAATACCCGATTTTGCTGCTGATCCAGGTCGGCGTTTTCTCGGTGGATCCCACCAACCTACTGGTTGGGCTCTTGTCACTCCTCAAGTCCGCCGGTTATCTGGTGTTCTGGGCGATCATTATCCGCTCGCTGATGAGCTGGATCAGCCAGGGTCGCGGCGCGATGGATGCCGTATTGATTCAACTGACCGAACCGCTGATGGCGCCGATTCGCCGCATCCTGCCCGCCATGGGCGGCATCGATTTCTCGGCGATGATCGTCATTCTGGTGCTTTACGCGCTGAACTTCCTCGGCATGGATCTGTTCCCCGGCCTTTGGTATCTGCTGTAATTCTTTGATTTGGATGTGTTATGCAAAACGTTGTTCTCGCCACCGGTAACCCGGGTAAAGTCCGCGAACTGGCCGATCTGTTAACAGAGTTCGGCCTCACTATTGTGGCGCAGACTGAACTGGGCGTGGCGTCGGCCGATGAAACCGGCCTGACCTTTATTGAAAACGCGCTGATCAAAGCGCGCCACGCGGCACAGGTCACTGGCCTGCCCGCCATTGCCGATGATTCTGGCCTGGCGGTTGACGCACTGGGCGGCGCGCCCGGCATCTATTCCGCGCGCTATGCGGGTGAGGACGCCAGCGACGCGCAGAACCTTGAGAAGCTGTTGCACGCGCTGGAAAATGTGCCGGACGGCCAGCGCCAGGCGCAGTTTCACTGCGTGCTGGTGTATCTGCGCCACGCGGAAGATCCCACGCCGCTGGTGTTTCACGGCAGCTGGGCGGGGGAAATCACCCGCGCGGCCGCCGGTGAAGGCGGCTTTGGATATGACCCGATTTTTTACGTGCCTGAATTGGGGAAAACGGCCGCAGAGCTGACGAAAGCAGAAAAGCGCGCCGTTTCTCACCGTGGAAAAGCATTGACGCTGTTGCTGGAAGCGATGCGCAATGCCTGAGTTACCGCCGTTAAGCCTGTACATTCACATTCCCTGGTGCGTGCAGAAGTGCCCGTACTGCGACTTCAACTCTCACGCGCTGAAAGGTGAAGTGCCGCACAACGAGTACGTGCAGCACCTGCTCAACGACCTCGATCGCGACCTGCCGCTGACCGCCGGACGCGAAGTGCGTACGGTGTTCATCGGCGGCGGCACGCCAAGCTTGCTCAGCAGCGAGGCGATGCAGATGCTGATGGACGGCGTGCGGGCGCGCGTGCCGCTCTCCCCCTCGGCGGAAATCACCATGGAAGCGAATCCCGGTACGGTGGAAGCCGATCGCTTTAGCGGCTACCAGCGGGCGGGCATCAACCGCATCTCCATTGGCGTGCAGAGCTTTAGCCCGGAAAAATTAACGCGCCTGGGCCGCATTCACGGACCGGAAGAAGCGCGCCGGGCGGCCGAGCTGGCCTCCGGCCTGGGGCTGCGCAGCTTCAATCTCGATCTGATGCACGGACTGCCGGATCAATCGCTGGAGGAGGCGCTGGACGATCTGCGCCAGGCAATTGCGCTTAATCCGCCGCACCTGTCGTGGTACCAGCTCACCATCGAGCCCAATACGCTGTTTGCCTCGCGGCCGCCTGCGCTGCCGGACGATGATGCGCTATGGGACATCTTTGAGCAGGGTCACGCGCTGTTGACCGCAGCGGGCTACCAGCAGTACGAAACGTCCGCCTATGCGAAACCCGGCTACCGCTGCGAGCACAACCTCAACTACTGGCGCTTTGGCGATTATCTCGGCATTGGCTGCGGCGCCCATGGCAAGCTCACCCAGCCCGACGGACGCATCGTGCGCACGGTAAAAACGCGCCACCCGCGCGGCTTTATGGCAGGCAATTATCTGGATAAGCAGCATGACGTGGCGCAGGAAGATAAGCCGTTTGAGTTCTTTATGAATCGCTTCCGTCTACTGGAAGCCGCACCGCGCGCAGATTTCACCCGCTATACCGGGCTGGATGAGCAGGCGATCCGCCCGCAGATGGAAAAAGCGATTGCCGCCGGGTATGTGGTAGAACGCTCAGACGCGTGGCAAATCACGGAGAAAGGCAAACTGTTCCTGAACTCTCTACTGGAACTGTTTATGTAACTGCGATCCGGCAAGACACACTGCGGTGCGCCTTGCCGGACGTCAGGTTAATCAGCCGCGCATCAGGCGTAGGCTAGCGCCATGGCGTGGCAAAGAAACGTCAAAACAGCGGGACGCGGTGAGCCAGCCCGCAGCAGGCAGGCTGGATGATGACCGGGAACGTCAGTTCTTCACCTTGTTCATCAGCGACTTACGCTGTCTTTCCAGCGCAGTGACGCGGTTACACACTTCATGGCCAAAATTCTGGAAATCCTGCTCCTGATTGTTCCATTCGGCCTGTACCGCCTGCTGTAGGCCGCCCAGGTTGCCCATGATCGCCTGCAACGGATTGCCGCCGCTGGCCGTCTGGCTGCTGCCCATCTCATTCAGGCTGTCCTGCATGATGCCGCCCAGCGTACTCTGTACCAGCTTTTCCCCTTCAGCACGCACCTGATCGATCGCCTGGTGGTGGAAGGTCAAGCCGTCCGCACGGTGCTCAATAATGCGGTTCATCTGCTGCTTGAGCTGCCCATTGAGCGTGCTAAGGCGATGACGCACATTGCTGTTCGGGCCCAGTTTTTCCACGATGACTTTATCCAGCGCCGCACGGCTGCGCTCCAACCGCGTGGTGGCGCCGTTATCCACCCACGGCAAATCGCGGCGCAGGGCCGTTTGGTAATCAATCGCCTGCTGGCGCGTTGCGGTGTCCACCGTCACGCTCTGCCCATTAAAACGCACCTCGCCCTGGGGCGAGAGCTCAAGGTTGCCGTTGCTGCCAACAACCTGCACGCGCTGCGGAGTAATGATCACGTCATCCTGGGGTTTTACGCTGCATTGATAATCCGCGTGCGCCTGGGCGGCGGCCATCAGCAGCAGCGCGGTGGAGAGAGCTTTACGAATCATGCAATTTTCCTTTGTTCAAACCGATAGCGACAGAACGGAACAGCGGACTGGCCGGCAGTGTCGCGCCGCCGAGGGAGATGGCGTTGGGACAGGGGCACTGCCGAACGGCGACAGTGCCAGAGAAAAGAGGCGGATCAATCCCACCAAACGTCAAACAGTTCGGTAATCTGAATGTCCTGTAGATTCCGCTGCGCCAGCCAGTTACGCACAATTTCACGGTGTTCATCGGTGCATTTGCCGGTTTGCTGCAGACACACCAGCCCTTCCCAGACCAGATAGCCGCTGCCATCGTAAGCGAGGCCGTTGGGATCGATCACTTCGTTAATGAATTGATCCAGCGTGGCGTCCACTTCGTCTTCAGATGTGCCCTCGGCAAAGCGCCAGGCGACAGAGAACCCCAACTCCTGAAACTCATCAATGTGCAATTTTTTACGTAAACGACGGCTACGCTGTACGGCCATTATTTCACCCTCTCAAACATCAAATCCCATACGCCGTGGCCCAGTCGCTGCCCGCGCTGCTCAAACTTGGTTAACGGACGCGTCTCTGGACGCGGCACGTAATCCTGTGTTTCCGACTGGTTAGTATACCCGTCGATGCTGTTCATGACCTCAAGCATGTGCTGCGCATACGCTTCCCAGTCGGTGGCCATGTGAAACACCCCGCCCAGCTTCAGTTTGCGCTGCACCAGTTCTGCAAAGGGTACCTGCACGATACGGCGCTTGTTGTGACGCGCTTTGTGCCACGGATCCGGGAAGAACAGCTGCACCATGCGCAGGCTGTTATCGGGAATCATCTTTTGCAGTACTTCAACCGCGTCGTGGCACATGACGCGCAGATTGGTCACGCCCGCTTCTTTTGCTGAGGCCAGGCACGCGCCGACCCCAGGCGCATGCACTTCAATGCCGAGAAAATTCTGGTGCGGGTTGTTTTGCGCCATTGCCACCAGGGAGGCGCCCATGCCGAAGCCGATCTCCAGCACCAGCGGTGCCTCACGGCCAAACAGCGCCACCATGTCCAGCGGCTCAGGCTGAAACTCCACGCCCATCTCCGGCCAGTAATTGTCGAGCGCGAGCTGCTGTCCTTTCGTTAAGCGCCCCTGGCGGCGCACAAAACTGCGGATACGGCGTAATGGCCGCCCATTCTCATCAAATTCCGGGGTGATGACGTCATTAATCATGTTGAAGCCTGCTGGTTAGCCTGTTCAGGGAAACGCGCATTATGCAAAGTTAGATAGCAGAAGCAAGCCTTTGCAATCTTCTGGTTTACACCCTGTGGTCTCTGTGCTGGAATTCCTGCCTGATTGTAGAGTAACCACGGAAAATTTCCCCCCTATGATGCAAGCGCCGCAGTTCGCGCAACAGGTGCTGGAATGGTATCAGCGCTTTGGTCGCAAAACCCTGCCGTGGCAGCTGGAGAAGACACCTTATAAAGTGTGGCTCTCTGAAGTGATGCTACAGCAAACGCAGGTCGCCACGGTGATCCCCTACTTTGACCGCTTTATGGCGCGTTTTCCCACCGTTACGGATCTGGCCGCAGCTCCGCTGGATGAGGTGCTCCATCTCTGGACCGGACTGGGCTATTACGCACGTGCGCGCAATCTACACAAAGCCGCGCAGCAGGTGGTCACCCAGCACGGCGGCGAGTTTCCCCGCACCTTTGAGGCCGTGGCCGCACTGCCGGGCGTTGGGCGCTCTACGGCGGGCGCCATCCTGTCGCTGTCGCTGGGCCAGCACTTCCCGATTCTGGACGGCAACGTTAAGCGCGTCCTCGCCCGCTGCTACGCCGTGAGCGGCTGGCCCGGTAAAAAAGAGGTCGAGAAACGCCTGTGGACCATCAGCGAAACGGTGACGCCCGCCGAAGGCGTGAGCCAGTTCAATCAAGCGATGATGGATCTCGGCGCGATGGTCTGTACCCGTTCGCGTCCCAAATGCGAGGTCTGCCCGCTGAACAGCGGCTGCGAGGCCTATGCCAATCAGAACTGGGCCGATTATCCAGGCAAAAAGCCCAAAGTCACGTTGCCGCAGCGTAGCGGCTGGTTTTTGCTGATGCAGCACGACAATACGGTGTTTTTGCAGCAGCGTCCGCCGGTGGGCCTGTGGGGCGGCCTATTCTGCTTTCCCCAGTTCGATAGCGAACAGGCGCTCATCGACTGGTTAGCCGCGCACGGTATTCCTGGCAAACCTCAGCAACTCACCGCGTTTCGCCACACCTTTAGCCATTTCCATTTAGACATTGTGCCAATGTGGCTAGCGTGGCCTTCGTCCGGGTCGCTGATGGATGAAGCAGGCGCTCTCTGGTATAACTTAGCGCAACCCCCGTCAGTGGGATTGGCCGCGCCGGTTGAGCGCCTGTTACACGAATTGCGCCATCCCCAACAGCTAACGCTAAACGCGCGTTTGATCCAAGAGGAAGAGTAATGAGCCGCACCATTTTTTGTACGTTTTTACAACGCGAGGCTGAAGGTCAGGATTTTCAGCTCTACCCTGGCGAGATTGGTAAGCGCATCTACAATGAGATTTCTAAAGAAGCCTGGCAGCAGTGGATGGCCAAACAAACCATGCTGATCAACGAGAAGAAGCTCAACATGATGAATCCGGAAGACCGCAAAGTGCTGGAAAAGGAGATGGTGAATTTCCTCTTCGAAGGGAAAGATGTGCACATTGAAGGTTATACCCCGCCAGAAAAATAACCCGTTTAGGGCCTTCCTTTGAGGCCCCTTTTTTCGAATCAGGCACGCATCAACAATGAACAAAAAACTGATAGCCCTGTTAGTGATTGCTCCGCTTTTGGTTTCCTGCTCCGGACAAAAAAAATCGCAATATCACGAAGAGTGGGTCAAGGACACCAACGGTTTCGACATTCTGATGGGGCAGTTTGCCGCCAACATTGAAAATATTTGGGGCATGAACGAAGTCCTGATTGCCGGCCCCAAGGATTACGTCAAATACAGCGACAACTATTACACCCGCAGTCATATCAACTTTGACAGCGGTAGCATTACCATCGAAACCATTTCCGGCACTGATCCGATGGCCAGCCTGCGTCAGGCGATCATCACGACACTGCTGATCGGTGACGATCCGGGTAACGTTGATCTCTACTCTGACGCCAACGACATTAAAATCAGTAAAGAACCGCTGCTTTACGGTCAGGTGCTGGACAATACCGGGCAGCCAATCCGCTGGCAGGGCCGCGCCGGCGCCTTCGCGGACTATTTGATTCAGAATAAGCTGCAAAAGCGCGTCTCCGGACTGCATGTCATCTGGTCCGTGACCATTCCCATGGTGCCGAACCATTTGGATAAGCGCGCGCACAAATACCTGCCGCTGGTGCGCAAAGCCGCCGAGCAATACGGCGTCGATGCCTCGCTGATCCTGGCGATCATGCAGACCGAATCGAGCTTTAACCCGTATGCGGTCAGCCACTCGGATGCGCTTGGCCTGATGCAGGTGGTGCAGCACACCGCGGGCGTCGATGTGTTCCGCATGAAAGGCAAATGGGGTAAGCCGAGCCGCAGCTATCTGCTGGATCCGGCCAACAATATTGACGCAGGTACCGCTTATCTCTCGCTGCTGCAAAACAGCTATTTAGGCGGTATTCAAGATCCGCTGTCGCGGCGCTATGCGGTCATCACCGCCTACAACGGCGGCGCGGGCAGCGTGCTGCGGGTGTTCTCCAGCGATAAAGATCGCGCTTTTTCCGCCATTAACGGCATGTCGCCGAGCCAGGTTTATCAGACGCTGACCACCAACCACCCTTCCGGTGAGTCGCGCCGTTACCTGTATAAAGTGAATCAGGCGCAGCGCAGCTATCACCGCTACTAATAAAAATGGCGTCCTGCGGGACGCCATGTTGTTTATCACAGCAGCATGTTCGCCACCAGCCGCTTGTGACCGCTGGCATCCTCTTCGGTGTAGACGCCCTGCAGCTCCGGTGAGAAACCGGGCAGCAGATTAATACCTGCCTCCAGCGCCAGAAAATAGCGCTGAACCGCCCCGCCCCACGCTTCGCCCGGCACGACGCACAGCACACCCGGCGGATAAGGCAGCGCGCCCTCTGCGGCGATACGACCTTCAGCCTCAGCAATCGGCACCAGCGCGACCTCACCGCGAATGTAGGCCTGATGCGCATCCTGCGGGTTGACCTTGACCGGCGGGAAACAGGCCTGACGAAACATGTCGCGCTGCAGATCTTTCACGTCGTAGCTCACATACAGATCGTGCATCTCCTGACACAGGCGGCGCAGGGTATAGCCTTTGTAGCGATCAACGTGTTTGCGATAGACGCTCGGCAGCACCTCTGCCAGCAGGGCATCGTCGCGCACATGCTGCTCAAACTGCGCCAACATCGCCACCAGATGCGCCATTTTTTCCGGCGTTTCCGCCGGTGTCAGCAGGAATAGAATTGAGTTCAGGTCACATTTCTCGGGCACAATCCCGTTCTCGCGCAGGTAGTTGGCGAGGATGGTGGCCGGAATGCCAAACGCGGCGTATTCGCCGCTGGCGGCATCAATCCCCGGCGTGGTTAGCAGCAGCTTGCAGGGATCGACCAGATACTGATCGCGCGCGTAGCCGTCAAAACCGTGCCATTTGGCCCCCGGTTCCAGGCTGAAGTACGCCGGATCGGTGGCGATCGCCTCGGTATCGGCTGCGGCCCATGGCTTGCCGTGCACGGTCTCCGGTAGAAACGGTTTGATCATTTCGCAGCGCGCCAGAATGTCTTTGCGCGTCTCAATGCCGAGGGTCACGCAGGTATGCCACATGCTGCGCCCTGCCTCGCCTTTGTGCATCTGTGCGTTGATGTCCAGCGCGGCAAACAGCGGATAAAACGGGCTGGTCGAGGCGTGCAGCATAAACGCGTTGTTAAGCCGCTTGTGCGGGCAAAAGCGCTGCTGTCCGCGAATATGGTTATCTTTCTTGTGGATCTGCGAGGTTTGCGAAAAGCCCGCCAGCTGCTTGTGCACCGACTGTGTGACAAAGATGCCGGGATCGTTCTCGTTCAGCGCCAGCGTCAGCGGCGAGCCGTCCTGCATCAGGGGAATAAATTGCTCATAGCCCAGCCAGGCGGAGTCAAACAGGATGTAATCGCACAGATGGCCGATGCGATCCACCACCTGCCGCGCGTTATAGACTGTGCCATCGTAGGTGCCAAGCTGAATAATCGCCAGCCGGAACGGGCGCGGCTGCTGGGCACGCTCAGGCGCCACCTGAGCCACCTGCTCGCGCAGCCAGGCGTCATCAAAGCAGTGGGCATCAATGCCGCCAATAAAACCAAACGGATTGCGCGCCGCTTCCAGATAAATGGGCGTCGCCCCCGCCTGAATCAGCGCGCCGTGGTGATTGGATTTGTGATTGTTACGGTCAAACAGCACCAAATCACCGCGCGTCAGCAGCGCGTTGGTGACCACTTTGTTGGCGCTGGACGTACCGTTGAGCACAAAGTAGGTTTTATCCGCGTTAAACACTTTGGCGGCGTGCTTCTGCGCGTCTTTCGCCGAGCCTTCGTGAATCAGCAGATCGCCCAGCTTCACATCGGCGTTGCACATATCCGAGCGGAAAACATTTTCGCCATAAAAGTCATAGAACTGGCGCCCCGCCGGATGCTTACGGAAAAAGGCGCCGCCCTGATGTCCCGGACAAGCAAACGTGCTGTTCTGCATATCCACATAGCGCGTGAGCGTGTCAAAAAACGGCGGCAGCAGCGCCGATTCATACGCCTGTGCGGCCTGCTCCAGCGCAGCCCACTCCTCTGGCGCACCGTTGATTTCACCGGAGACACCGGGCAGCGTCAGCACCTCCTCGTCGAAGGCATTGGCGACAAACACCGGCAAATTAAAACCGGTTTGGCGCAGCAGCGTCAGCACGCCGCTGCGGCTATCTGCCAGCGACACCACCACCGCCGCGACGTCGGTAAAATCGGTATTATCCAGCGTCACCACATCGCGCGCGGTGTTGAGACTGAGGCTAGGCGCTACCGCTACGCTGGCAGCAATTTTCAATGGGTTCATAACACAAATCCCCGTAATGAAGGATGAGTGGGTGCCAGTGGCACAGCAATGAGGAGTGTTCCCCGACGAGTAACGTCAATTCGGACGACAGAGCCGCCGCAACCGATAGACATCAGTAAAGCCAGAGCGCCTCCGTCTTTACTCATGTCCAACAGCGAACCGCTGGAACTGCCCTCACCGCATCGTAAAGGCGCAACACGAACAACGGATGACAGAGCGTCGTTTAGCCGCCGGTGAACGGGCACAAGCGCAGTCGCGCAGCGTTGCGGTCATCGTGGCGTCCTCGGCAAGAGAGAAAGGAAAAGTGGGCCGCCATGATGGCACTTTTTGCCAGGGGGAACAACCCGCCTGCGCCTGGCCCAATGGCGTAGGGCGGCGTAGTATTAAACCTCTACTTCCTGAGCCGCCGGAGGCTGCATGTTTAAAGCATGGATAATCACCAATGATCAGCAGGGATACCGCATTTCGCTGCAGGATCTCGATGAAAGTCAGCTGCCCGACAGCGACGTCACCCTTGACGTTAGCTACTCCTCGCTGAACTACAAAGACGCGTTGGCTATCTGCAACAAGGGCCCGATCGTGCGCCAGTTTCCCATGGTGCCGGGCATCGATTTCGTCGGCAGCGTCACCGGCAGCCATCACGCGCACTGGCAGCAGGGCGATACGGGTCTGCTCACCGGATGGGGCGTCGGGGAAAAACACTGGGGCGGACTGGCGCAGAAAGCCTGCGTGCCAGGCGACTGGCTGGTTCGCGTGCCCGCCGCGCTGAGCCCGGTACATACCATGGCAATCGGCACCGCCGGTTTTACCGCGATGCTGTGCGTGCTCGCGCTGGAAAAACAGGGGATCGCGCCCGATCGCGGTCCGGTGCTGGTGACGGGCGCCAGCGGCGGCGTCGGCAGCTTCAGCGTGCGGCTGCTGTCGCGTTTAGGCTATGAGGTGGTGGCCTCCAGCGGGCGCAACAGCGATCGCGAATACCTGATCGACACGCTCGGTGCCTCGGCGGTCATCGCGCGGGAAACGCTCAGCGCGCCCGGCAAGCCGCTGGCGAAAGAGCAGTGGGCGGCGGCAATTGACAGCGTGGGCAGCCATACGCTGGCGAACGTCCTGGCCAGCTGCAAGCGCGATGCGGTGGTCGCCGCCTGCGGCATGGCGCAAGGATTGGATCTGCCCGCCAGCGTCGCCCCCTTTATTTTGCGCGGCGTGACCTTAACCGGCGTAGACAGCGTGATGTGTCCTGCGCCGCTGCGTGCAGAAGCGTGGCAGCGCCTGGCTTCGGTGATGGATGATACGCTGCTCAAACCGCTCTACAGCGTGATTCCGTTAAGTGACGTGCGCGAAGGCGCTGAACAGTTGTTAGCAGGAAAAGTGCGCGGAAGAGTGGTGGTGGATTGTCGCTAAACATCGCGCCGCCGCGGCGACGCGATGTGCGATTAACAACCTACTTGCGGTGCCAGTAGGCCACGGCGCGCACCACGTCCGGGTGCGCGCCCCGCTGCTGGGTAAAATAGTCGCTCAGGCGCTTCACCGCCTCGCCTTCCCCGGTCAGCCAGATGAAGTAGTCCGCCTCCGGCAGCGGAACGGTGGCAAGCTGATCCACCAGCGGCTGTAACGTATCTGCCTGCATAGTGCCACTGCCCAGCCAGCTTACGGTGACCCCGTCGAGATCGCCGAGATACGCCTCTCCCACGTCCGCATCCGCAAACGCGAACAAATGAACATGCTGCGCCTGGATCTCCGCGAGGCGGCGCTTAACGGCCGGTAGCCCGGTTTCATCGCACACATAGAGCTGCCAGGCGTAATCCACCGGCGCGACGCTGGAACCACGCGGCCCGCCGATGATCAGCCGATCGCCCACGGCGGCCTGCTCTGCCCAGCCGCTGGCGATACCGCCATCGTGCCGCCAGAAATCCAGCGTCAGCGCGTCGAGACCGTTGAACGCCAGCGGCGTGTAATCACGGGCCACAGGCCGCACGCCGCCGGGCCAGACGATGCCGTCTTCGGTCATCTGCGGCAGCACAGACAGTGCGCCAGCCTCTGGGGCGAAAAATACCTTGATATGGTCATCAAAGGAGGGCGAGTGAAAGCCCGCCAGATCGTCTCCGGTAAACGTAATGCGCCAGAAGGCTTCGGCGATCGGCGTTTTGCTGACAACGGAAATGTGGCGGAAACGCAGTTCATTGCGAACGCGCTGGGGCGCACGGGGCGTAGTGTTATGGTGCAAAAGGCTCTCCCAAGACCGCGCGGCGGCCTGAATCGTAATTAACACTCATTCTCATTAATACGTTCAAGCCTAACGGCGATGTCGAAGGCGCACAATGTCGAAACGTGCGCTACGCGGCGTGATGCCATGAACAAATCGTCGCGCAGGAGACAGCGATAGGCGATCAGTTCAGGTTTGGCGGGCAGTTAATAAAACGGGCATCGTCCTGGCCGTGCTGCGGCAGACGGTTGTCGCCCAGGATTTCCTGTTGCGCGCAGGCTTGCTGATGAGGATGCAAGCCGCTTGGCGGCGAGAAGGGTTCATCCATCTGCGCCGCAGCCAGGGCGGAAAAGCCCAGCAGCGCTGTGGAGATAAACAACGGTAGAAGTCGCGTCATTTTGGTTTTTTTCACGTAAGTGGTCCGGAAAGGACCTGAAAGGCAGAACATTATCCAGCCTGAGGCGGCGTGGCGGGTGAATAACACGTTGGTTCAGGCTTCAAGGCAGTATTTTACGCCACCGTGCGCGGCAAACTTATAAAAACGTGCGGTTGCTCACTGTGACCGCACGTAGGGTTTACGCGCCGAGTGACACCGGAATGTAAAACGTACCGTGGAGCACATCGGGCGTGCTGCGCAGCAGATCCAGCTTGAGCAGGTCTTTGCCGGGCCGCCGCGCCACTTCCAGCGCCGGTAAATGGCGGTAATACATCTCTGCGGTGAACGCATTGATCTCTTCGGGCGCACCTTGCCACTCAATCTCGGCGTACAGGCCCTGCTCGCCGGTCCAGTTTTGCACGGGATGCGGTAAAACGTTGGCATGCTGGCTTTCCAGCGCCTGGAACAGGCTGATGCGCTGCTGGTCGGCAGAGTGTAATCCCGGACCAAACTGAAACCCCAACCAGCCACGCTTCGCGTGCTGTCCGGCAAACGCGATAAAGTCCCGCGTATACTGCGCCACGATATGATTGTGATGCTCAATGTACTCACCAAAGCGGCACTCCCACTCCACCACTTCACCGCTCAGCTGCACCGCAGGCTTTTCCGTCAGCCGCGCTTTCGTCAGGGCGCGACGGCTGGAGATACGACCGTGGAAGTGCTTCATGGGCAGTTCAGGAATGCGCCGATAAGCGCCAGGCGTGAGGCCGAAATGGCTTTTAAAAACGCGCGTAAAGTTTTGCTGGTTATCAAAGCCAAAGCGCACGGCAATATCGATCAGCGGCAGATGCGTCAGGCGCAGCGCCATCGCGGAGAGCGTTAAACGGCGTTTGCGCGTATAGGCGGCCAGCGTTTGGCCGGTGATCTCTTTGAACATCCGCTGCATATGCCACTTAGAGTAGCCTGATTTAAGCGTAATAAGGTCGATATTAAGGTCATCGGTCAGGTTGGCTTCGATCCAGTCAACCAGGTCGCTGATGTATTGCTGTTTGAGGGTCAGGCTGAGCATGTGGGCGAGTTTACTGCGCGGCGGAGGCGTGCGCTTTTGTGTTATGTGTCAATGAAATATACCAAAATGGTGCGCGTAACGTAAGGAACAGTAAAGCTGGCCGGGTCGTTTTCGCATTAATTGCTTAGGTGACTAACTTTTTGCTGTGCATCGCGGCCCCCCTGTCGCGGTCAACAATAAAAAACGGCGCCGTTGCCGACGCCGTCTGTGCCTTTCACCGGGTACGTTAGTGGCTGCGCATGCCTGCCGCGGTCATCATCATACGAAACAGCGAGGCCACTACGCCCAACGCCAGCACGCTTGCGCCGTAAATGACCACCAGCCACATCACGCGTTTCCACCAAGGGGCAGCGGATTCACTCTGCTTTTTCATCGTCATCACCTCAGCCTGTCTATCAGTGGTATCCGGCATCCGCTTTGATTTTTCCGCGGAACACGTAGTAGCTCCAGAAGGTGTAGCCCAGAATCATCGGAATAATCAGCAGGCTTCCTACCAGCATAAAGGCCTGACTCTGCGGCGGAGATGCTGCGTCCCAGATAGTCACTGACGGTGGAATAATGTTAGGCCACACGCTAATGCCTAAGCCGGAGAAGCCGAGGAAAATCAGCGCCAGCGTTAACAGGAACGGCGAATAGTGCGCCTCTCGCTTGATGGCGCGCACAATACCCCACGAGCAGAGCAGCACCAGCACGGGCACCGGCAGGAACCAGAACAGGTTCGGACGGCTGAACCAGCGGTGTGAAATGGCGTCGTGCGTAAACGGCGTCCACAGGCTAATGATACCCACCACCACCAGCAGCGCGATCACCAGCGGAATCGCCAGCGCCGACATTTTACGGTGCAGCTCGTGTTCGGTTTTCATGATGAGCCAGGTGCAGCCCAGCAGCGCATACGCGATGACCAGCCCCACGCCGCAGAACAGCGGGAACGGTGCCAGCCAGTCCATTGCCGAGCCGGCAAACGCGCGCCCCTGCACCGGAAAACCATCAATCATGGCTCCGACCGCTACCCCCTGGCTGAACGTAGCCAACAGCGAACCGGCGATAAATGATTTATCCCAAAATGCGCGATGCTCTTCGGTAGCCTTAAAGCGGAACTCGAAAGCCACGCCGCGAAAAATCAGGCCGATCAGCATGGCCGTCAGGGGAATCGCCAGCGCGTCTGCGATCACCGAATACGCCAGTGGGAAAGCGCCATAAAGTCCGGCCCCGCCCAGCACCAGCCAGGTTTCGTTTCCGTCCCAGACCGGCGCCACGGTGTTGACCATCATGTCGCGTTCAACCGCGTCTTTGTTGAACGGGAACAGAATGCCGATGCCGAGATCAAAACCGTCCATCACGATGTACATCAGCGTGGCGAAAACGATGATGGCAAACCAGATTATGGAAAAATCGATCATGTTATTTTTCCTCCTGCGGATGATTCAGGCGCTCTTTAGCCGCAGAGAGCGGACGCGCCGGCGTATGATGCTGACCGGGACCGCCCAGTGAGACATCGTGCCCTTCGCCCGTTTCCGGACCCTTTTTAATCAGGCGCATCATATAGATATACCCCACGCCGAACACCGACGAGTACACCAGAATAAACGCCAGCAGGCTGATGCTCATATGCAGGTCGCCGTGCGCTGACACCGCATCAATGGTGCGCTGTACGCCGTACACCACCCACGGCTGACGGCCAATTTCGGTGGTAAACCACCCGGCCAAAATGGCGATCAGACCGGAGGGCCCCATCAGCAGCGCAAACCACAGGAACGGCCGTGATTGATAAAGCCGCTTTTTATAGCGCAGCCACAGGCTGAGCACGCCCAGCGTGATCATCAGCAGCCCCATCGCCACCATGACGCGGAAGGACCAGAAAATCACCAGCGAATTGGGACGATCTTCTTTCGGGAAGCTCTTCAGCGCCGGCACCTGCTTATCCAGGCTGTGGGTCAGAATCAAACTACCGAGGTACGGCACTTCCAGCGCATATTTGGTGCGCTCCTGCTCCATATCCGGGATACCGAACAGGATCAGCGGCGTGGCTTCACCGGGTGGGTTTTCCCAGTGCCCTTCAATGGCGGCAATTTTAGCTGGCTGATGCTCCAGGGTATTCAACCCATGCGCATCGCCAATCATCGCCTGAATGGGGGCCACGATCAGCGCCATCCACAGCGCCATGGAGAACATTTTACGGATGGCCGGATTGTCGTTGCCGCGCAGCAGATGCCATGCCCCAGACGCGCCGACAAAGAAGGCGCTGGCGAGGAACGCCGCCACCGACATATGGAATAAGCGATAAGGGAAAGACGGGTTAAAGACAATTTTGAACCAATCTTCCGGCACCACGATGCCATTCTGAATGATGTAACCCTGCGGCGTATGCATCCAGCTATTGGACGCGAGGATCCAGAAGGTCGAAATCAACGTTCCCAGCGCCACCATGCAGGTTGCAAAGAAGTGCAGGCCCGGCCCAACGCGGTTCCAGCCAAACAGCATAACGCCAAGGAAACCCGCCTCAAGGAAGAACGCGGTCAGCACTTCATAGGTGAGCAGCGGCCCGGTAATACTGCCCGCAAACTGCGAAAAGCCGCTCCAGTTGGTCCCAAACTGATAGGCCATAACCAAACCGGAGACCACGCCCATACCGAAGTTAACGGCAAAGACCTTGGACCAAAAATGGTAGAGATCGCGATAGGTCTCGTTACGGGTTTTTAGCCACATGCCTTCGAGCACCGCCAGGAAGCTGGCGAGACCGATGGTAATGGCCGGGAAGATAATATGGAAAGATACAGTAAAGGCGAACTGTATTCTTGCCAGATGGAAGGCATCTAATCCAAACATTGCTTACCTCATTGCCACAAGATTGCACCGAATTTTTTACTTATAATTAACACAGGGTGGCGGGAAATAAATTTCCTGCTACGCCGGAGCGCTCCCACCCATTTTAATGCACGCGGCGGGAACAAAAAGAAACAGTCGGAATGGGTAAAACTATAACAGTAATCTTTGATTAAGATCAGTGTTTTTAGCACAAAGTAGTTGTTTAAAATCACCGAGTTAAAGTTAAGCGCAGTGCTTCATTGTGACATTTTTGTTATTAATGAGGGTCGCTATTTTCCCGGCTTATCCGGTAAGCGCTTAATTTAATTATTTTTTAATGCACGCCACGGTCACGTTTATTTCACCGGTTGGTTTTTGACGTTGTAAATAATTCCGCACGACGCTTTTTGGTTGTTATTTAAACCGCCAAGCGATAAAACCAAACGCTATAAGCACGTAAGGCATGAACCTTATTTATTTACCCGGCCTCACCCACCTTGTCCTGATGGATAATGCGATGGACGTTGCTTTCCAGCCAGTCGGCCAGCCCAATCACCTGCCCTGCGACTTCGCGTCCCAAGGGCGTCAAGCGGTATTCCACGTGCGGCGGCACCACGTCGTAGGCGATGCGCGCAACAAACCCATCTTCTTCCATATAGCGCAGCGTTTGAGCCAGCATCCTTTCACTGACGCCGCCAATTTTCCGGCGCAGCACACTAAAGCGCAGCGTGTCTTCACGCAGGGCTAACAAAACCAGCACGCTCCAGCGGCTAGTGATGCGCTTCAGCACCTCGCGCGAGGGGCAGTTCACGTTTAGCAGCTCACCGCGTATAAATTTTTCACTCAATTTTTCAGACACTTATTATTTTCCTTCATGCTAACAATTCTGTAAGTACTTACTAATAGTTAGCTTATCTCTTAGTCTGCTTTTACACCAGTTCACCTTGAAGGAGTCCACCATGATTGCGATTACCGGCGCCACGGGCCAATTAGGCCGCTTAGTGATTGACGAGCTGTTAAAGAAAATGCCTGCTAACGCGCTGATTGCTGCGGTGCGTTCGCCGGAAAAAGCAGCCGATCTCGCGGCCCTCGGCATCACAGTGCGCGCAGCTGACTACAACCAGCCGGCAACGCTGGCGCAGGCGTTCCACGGCGTAGAGAAGCTGCTGCTGATCTCGTCCAGCGAAATTGGCCAGCGCGAAGCGCAACACCGTGCCGTTATCGACGCGGCCAAAACGGCAGGCGTACAGTTCATCGCCTATACCAGCCTGCTGCACGCGGATACCTCCCCGCTCGGTTTGGCTGCGGAACATGTGGCCACGGAAGCCCTGCTGCGCGCATCGGGTATCCCCTTTACGCTGCTGCGTAACGGCTGGTACACCGAAAACTACGCGGCCAGCATTCCGCCTGCGCTGGCGCACAGCGCCTTCCTGGGTGCAGCGGGTGAAGGGCGCATCGCCTCAGCCGCGCGCGTGGATTACGCAGCCGCTGCCGCAGCCGTCATCGCTGGCGACCATCACGCTGGCAAGATCTACGAACTGGCTGGAGACGAGAGCTATTCCCTGGCAGAGTTCAGCGCCGAAATCGCGCGTCAGTCGGGCCAGCAGGTGCATTACGTCAATTTACCGCCTGCAGAGTTTGAAGCCGCGCTTAAAGGCGCAGGTTTACCTGATCCCGTGGCTGCGCTGCTGGCCGATTCCGATGCGGGTGCCGCGCAGGGCGGACTGTTCGACGATAGCCATACCTTAAGCCAATTAATTGGACGCCCTACCACGCCTTTTGCCACTGTTATCCGTGAAACGCTGGCGTAATCCTGTCCCTGGGCCGACGCGCGTCGGCCTAGTGCTTTGCCATGAATTGATCAAGATTTCGCCGCCCATTCGGCAATTTGGACGCCCATTTTCATTTACAGAAAATTCTGTCTCATTATTTAAAAAGGTCATTTCAGCTGCCACTTTCAATTCCTGAAATATAGTCCGTTGTTATCACTGCAAATTCACCAGAAAACGCGATCAATCGACAAGATTTATTACGTTCATAGATATTTCGCATTGTTGTCTGATGGGGTGAGAGTTCTATAATTTGTCTTTTGAGCAACCAGGCAATTTCAGGAGGCCGCTATTAATACTATCCGCCAGCAACGCCAAGCTTTCGATGAACACGAAGCCCATGCTGATCTGGGGTATCAATACGATCCTCACGAATTGATCCGCGATGACATGCAGGATTCGGAGCCAGAGCCAGAGCTAATTGAAGGCCTGCCGGCGCCGGATGCGTTAACCCCTGCCGATCGATATCTTGAACTGTTCGAACATGTGCAGATGGCGCGCATTTTTGACGATAGCAAGACCTTTCCAGATTGCGCACCGAAATACGATCCGCTGGATATATTAATGCGCTACCGTCGTCGTAAACGTTCCGCTGATTTCGATCTCGGACAATTCGTACACGAGCATTTTTATTTACCGGTGGTGAATGAAAGTTTTTATGTTTCCGATCCGGATAAAACCATCACGGAACATATTGACGATCTGTGGCCGGTATTAACCAAAATGCCACAGCAGCATTTACCGCATTCATCACTATTGCCGCTGCCGAAACCCTACGTGGTGCCGGGCGGACGCTTTGGCGAGACCTATTATTGGGACTCGTATTTCAGCATGCTCGGTCTGGCAGATGCCGGACGCGACGATCTGCTCCGTCATATGGCGGATAACTTTGCCTGGCTGATTGATAACTATGGGCATGTGCCTAACGGCAACCGTACCTACTACCTAAGCCGCTCGCAGCCACCGGTGTTTGCCCTGATGGTAGAACTGTTTGAGGAAGACGGCATTCGCGGCGCAAAACGCTATCTCGATCAGCTGATGAAAGAGTATCAGTTCTGGATGGATGGCGCCGGCGAGCTCATGCCGCATCAGGCTTACCGTCACGTGGTGCGTATGCCCGATGGCTCCCTGCTTAACCGCTATTGGGATGACCGCGACACGCCGCGCGATGAATCCTGGATGGAAGATGTGGAAACCGCCAGTAAATCAAGCCGCCCGGCCAGTGAGGTCTACCGCGATCTGCGCGCGGGTGCGGCGTCGGGCTGGGATTACTCTTCGCGCTGGCTGCGCGATCCGCAGCGCCTGGCAAGTATCCGCACCACCCAGTTTATTCCGGTGGATCTGAACGCGTTTCTCTACAAGCTGGAGCTGATGATCTCTACGCTGTCTCATGCAAAAGGCGAAGAGCTTACGGCCTTGGCCTGGCAGAAGAAAGCCGATGCGCGCCAGCAGGCGATTAACCGTTATTTATGGGACGACACAGCGGGCGTGTACCGCGATTACAACTGGCGTGACGAGCGTTTTGGTGCGTTCACCGCCGCAGCCGTGGTGCCGCTTTTCCTGGGCCTTGCCAGCGCAGAACAGGCGCATCTGCAAGCCATCGCGCTGCGCCAACTGCTGCTCACGCAAGGGGGACTGTTTACCTCCATGGTCGACAGCGGCGAGCAGTGGGATAAACCCAACGGCTGGGCACCGCTGCAGTGGATGGCCGTAGTCGGTCTTAATCACTACGGTGAAGAGACGCTGGCGAAAGAGATCGCCCTCAACTGGCTCACTACGGTGAAGAACTTCTACAAGATTCACCACAAGCTGGTCGAGAAATACGATATCAGTGGCGACCGCGCGCGCCCCGGCGGCGGCGGCGAATACCCGCTGCAGGACGGCTTCGGCTGGACAAACGGCGTGACACGCCGTCTGCTGACGATGTACGGACACCTGCTAGCGGACTAAGGGTAATGGGCCAGCGCACTGGCAAATCGCTGCGGGCGTCCGGCCCGCAAAGCCGGTGATTTGTGAGCGGGCTCGCGCGTTGGCCTGACTCTGAGCGGGTTCCGGCCCGCCAAGCCGGTTTTAGTTGCGCAGGCCCGCGCGTTGGCCTGACTCTGAGCGGGTTCCGGCCCGCCAAGCCGGTTTTTACTGAACCCTTAGCGGGTTCCGGCCGCTCAGCCGGCATTGCTCTGAGCGGGTTCGACCCGCTATGCCGGTTTGTAGTTGCGCGGGCTCGCGCATTAGCCGCTGCGCGGGTCAGGCTACTCAGCCGATATGGCCCCAAGCGGGTTCCGGCCCGCTATGCCGGTCTTTACTGAACCCTGAGCGGGTTCCGCCCGCTAACCGCACGGCAGTTTCAGCCGCCCCGCTGCGGCGTACGGGCAAAGGGCCGATGGGCGCGGCCCTTTGCAATCCGCGCCCTGCGCCAGCCTCCGCTGTTCCCTCACTCCGCCGCAACGGCCTCACGGACCGCGCGGATTCGCCATCCCTGGCTCATTCCGCCCTCTCAGCGGCATCCCTGCCGCTTCGTCCTGGCCGTCACGCTCCGTTCGGCGCTCCGGATGGCGCCACAAACCTCGCCTTTAAGAGCCTTTTTCTGTTTTTTGTCTGGTGTTGTCTGGTTGGCCGTAAACGGGTCTGCGAAGACAGTGGCTGGCTGAAAAGAAGAAGAAGACAGAAACACAAGATTGAACAGGTTTCTGGTGAACACGGCGCGGGCGGGATGGTACTTAAAAGTCTTACCGCCACGCAGTGACCTTAAAAGACGTAAAAACACGAAAGAAGGGTTTTGCTTAACGCCGCGCGGTCTGAATGCTTCTTAAAAGTCCTACCGCCACGCGGTGGCTGCGAAAAAAGTCATGGCGTGCAGCGGGGGGGTGTGAAGCGCCATCCCCACTCGCTGAACGACTGAAGGCTTCCAGGATGAGCCGCATGGATGCGGCGAAAGGCGGCGTTGAGCAGGAGCGAATCGACGCCGGTCCGTCAGGAAGGCTGAGGGAGTGAAGGCACCGCGCAGCGGCGAGTGGGGCTGGCGCAGGGCCGGGGAGTGCAGAGGGCGCGGCCTGGCGCCCTCTGCTCGGTCGCCGCTACGCGGCAAAGGCACCTGCCAGTGCCATGGCGAACGAAACACGCTCCGTGCTAGCGGAAAGCACCGCAGCCACTGCCCGTGGCGAATCTACCCTCTGCTCGGTCGCCGCACCGCGGCAAAGGCACCTGCCAGTGCCATGGCGAACGAAAGTTGCACCGTGCTAGCGCCAGCGAGAAAGCACCGAGCCGCTGCCTGCGGCATAAGCCCGCCACTGCAAGTGGCAAAGGCACCTGCCTGTGCCATTGGCGAACGAAAGTTGCACCGTGCTAGCGCCAGCGAGAAAGCACCTGCCGCTGCCTGCGGCATAAGCCCGCCACAGCCCGTGGCTAAAGCACCCTGCCGCTGCCTGCGGCAAAAAGGCCAGGGGGCGCGGCCAAGCGCCCTCATCGCGCGATTCCGATACCCTGTTTGCCCTGCCGCTTAACCTGATACATCGTCTCATCGGCACGCGTGAGCGCATCGTCAAAGCGTACTTTGCCCTGTACCGCTGCGATACCCATTGACGCACCGATTTGCGCATAACCGTTGTCAAGTTCAAAGGGTTCCTGCGCGGCGTCCAGCACCCCCTGCGCGATCTTGCCCACCAGCGGATTGTCGAGGTCAAACGGCATCAGCAGCATAAACTCATCGCCGCCCAAACGGCCAATCACCACGCTGGGTGGGAGGGCGTCACGGATACGCTGACTAAACTGTGTCAGCACCTTATCGCCGCTGCGGTGCCCCAGCGTATCGTTAACGTGCTTGAAGTTGTCCAGATCGATAAACGCGATGCACAGCGGACCTGCGGTGCGCAGGCTGAGAAAATGGGCATGCAGCGCATGTCGATTCGCCAGGCCGGTGAGCGGATCGTGGTGGGCAAGCAGAGAAAGCTGCGCTTCGTACTCTTTCTCTTTGGTCATATCGATATGCGTACCGGTCACTTTTAGCGGCAGGCCATTATCGTCCCACGCCGTGACGCGTCCGCGATCCAGCACCCAGGTAATCTTGTCATCTTTTCCCAGCATGCGGTGCAGCGCTTCATAATAAGGCGCGCGCCCTTCGATATGATCATAAAACGCGTTGAGAACCTCCGCGGCATCATCAGGGTGCAGGTGCGCGCGCCAGGCGTCAAAACGGGCTTCGGACGCGTTGGGCTGAAAATCCAGCATCGCCCCCCAGCGCCGATTGAAAATCACCAGCTTGCCGCTGGGGATATCTAACTGCCACAAGCAGAGGCCCGTGCCATCTAACGCCGCACTGAGCTTGTTACGCGCGTCGTGCGCGATGCGCTTTAAGCGCGCATTATGCTTTTTAAGCAGCGCAATCTGCTGACGTAACGCTTCTTCGGACATGGCTTGCGGCAGGCGAGAAAATAAGGGCTATTTTGCCTGCCGCAGCGCATCTGTAAACCACACGAACAAAAATCAGATTAGTCACCATGAATTGCACGCAACGAAGCGATAAACGCGTAGACCGCGACAAAATCCAGCGTAAAACGCGACGGCGCTGCGCAACCACATTTTAAGAAAAATCTCAAATCGACGTTAAATTTGTCCGATGCGCTGTCGCTCTCCTATCAAGCTGACCCTGAGTTAGCAGGAAGCGTCGCCCCGGCGGCGTGAAGGTTTTCTTTCTCTAAACTGAGAGACTCATGATGTGGGAAAGCACGCTGGACGCGGTGTCATTGTGGAAAAGCGCTTTTCCTGTTGTCGAAGCGTTAGATTTTGTCTGGGCGCTGCATGGTGTCACCGCAATGGGGCTCTTCGGCTTATGCGGGCACACCCTGCGGCTGCGCGCACAGCTGAGGCGCCAGCTGCAGCAGGTGCATACCCGGCAGCGCCGCATAAACCAACTTGTCTGTCGCTTGCGTAACTTACGCCAGGCGCACCGTATCGTACTGCGGGCCAGTGAGGCGAAAAGCGCCTTTTTATCAGATACCTGTCACGACATTCGCACCCCGCTGGCCGCGCTGGTCGGTCTGCTGGCACTCGAGCGCCGCAACCACCGTGATGCCCAGCAGCGCCAGCGCAATCTCACGGCGGCATGGCGCACGTCATGTACGCTGCTGGATCTGCTGGGCAAGCAACTCGATCTGGCCAAGATTGAGTCCGGAGCACATTTGTCACCGCCTCAACCTATTGTGCTGAGCAACGTATTGCACGATGTCGACGCGCTGTTTCGCCCGGCGGCGCAGGCGAAAGGATTGGCGCTCAGCGTGACGCTGCGCGTGCACCACACCTGCGTATTGTTCAATCCTACGGCGCTAAAGCAGATTTTGTGCAACCTGCTCAGTAACGCCATTAAATTTACCGCGCGCGGCGCGATTACGGTGACGCTACAGCAAAGCGATAGCCAGCAGAGCCGCTATACGCTGTGCGTGAGCGACAGCGGCCCGGGGCTCACGCCGGAACAGCAGCAGCGCATGTTTGACCCTTTCGTGCAGTTTCACACCTCGAATACGCAAGCCCGCGGCAGCGGCTTGGGGCTGGCGATTTGCCAACGACTGGCAGAGCAGCTCGATTGCGATCTGCAGGTAGAGAGCACGCCGCAACAAGGCTGTACGTTTACCCTGCACTTCACGGCACCGCCAGCGGTGGCTGTCGCAGCGCACCCGCCGATAGCCACAAGCGCGATCCCCGCCCCCGCACTGCGCCTGCTGGTGGTGGATGATAACGCGATACAGCGTCAGCTGCTGTCACAGCAGCTTATGCAGGCGGGACATCAGGTGCTGCTGGCGGAAAATGCACGCACGGCGCTGGCGCTGTGGCGTCAGTACCAGCCGGACTGCATCCTGACCGACTGCCGCATGCCCGAGATTGATGGCGTCCGCTTTGCCCGCCTGCTGCGCGCCGAAGAGCAGCAACGCCAGTGGCAGCGCGCACTGCTATTTGGTCTGACGGCAAACGCGGAGACGCAAGAAAGGCTGCGGGCACTCGCTGCGGGAATGGATGACTGCCTGGTCAAACCGCTGGCGTTAGCGGATTTTCTGCCACGCGTGAACGCCGCGTTAGCCGCCAGGCAGGAAGCAACGCTGCACACGCTTAACCTGTTCACGGCGCACAATACCGCTGCCCTTCACACGCTCCTGGCGCTGGCGCGAAAGCAAAACGCGCACGACTTTAAGCGTTTGCAGCAGGCCGTAACGCGCAATGATTTTGCCGTCGCCCGTCACGCCGCCCATCAATTAAAGGGCAGCGCACTGATACTGCGCGCATCGCGCCTACAGCAGAGCTGCCTCGCGGCGGAGCAGGCCGCTGAGTGTGGCGATGCCCAACAATTACAGCAGATCATGCCCGCTGTCACCGCGGCGCTCGCCGAGCTGGAGCACCTTTTCCAGCAGCTCAACGGCACAACCTCCCCCTTCACAAATGAGATAACGTCATGAACAGCCCATCGCCGTTGCACCTCGTCGTTCTGGACGATCATCCTCTTATTGGTAAAGCCATTGAATATCGCCTGGCTGAAGAAACGGATTTCATCTGGGCGGGCGCGTTTACGCAGCGCCAGCAGCTGCTGGCATTCATACAGCACCACCCGGTGGATATCCTGATTCTTGACTACATGCTCAACGAGCAGGATCTGGATGGCATCGCGCTGGTAAACCAGCTGTTAAGGCACCTGCCTGCGCTGCGTATTTTAGTGTATTCCGCCGTGGAGAAGCCCGCGATTGTTCAGCTTTTGGTGAAAGCAGGCGTACTTGGTTTCGTGGGGAAGAGTCACACGTCAGAAGTCTTACTGGCGGGACTGCGCCAGGTTGCGCGGCGCGAACTGTTTCTCACGGCCGACATGCTGCTGGAGCTGGATCGCCTTAATGAGTCGGCGCAAGAGATGCACGACTATTTGCCGCCGCGCGAAGATGGCAGCGTGGATAAAGTCATGCTGCGTAGCTTAAGTCCGCGTGAGCTGGAAGTGCTGCGCTGCTACCTTGACGGCTTAAGCATTACCCAAATTGCCAGTAAATACGCACGCAGTCGTAAAACCATCAGCGGGCACAAGCAGACGGCATTGCGCAAGCTGGGGCTGCGTTCGGATCGGGAGTTGTTTAAGTACAGCGAACACTTTTCGCATTTGAATTAATCTATCTGCCTGCGGCAAGGCATCTGCACCGATCGAGGCGTTCAAGCTTGAGCAAAGCGAAGCCCCCGGCTACGCGCAGAACGCTTGGCGCCACAAGTGCGCGTTAGCCCTTTGGCTGGTGCGTTCAACAAGATGAAATTTATTGCCCGTTGCCCCTACGCGCCACTTACCCTGTTCAACACCCCATTGCACGTTATTTGACACAGTTGCACACAAAATCATTAATGATATTTATCATCAGTTTAACGTGATAGGTAACGTTATTTTTGTCGCATGAAGATTTTTTTAAAAAGCGGAAAAAACGTTTCCCGGTGCGAGTGAAAAGAACAAAACGCAACCCCTTCTGCAAAGAGGCCTTTTTAATAGGGAGAGGGAGATAAAAAACAGCGATAAACGCTAATGTAAATGGTATAGCGTGAAAACATTACATTAATTGACATAAAAATAACGCGCATATAGGTTAGGTATCTTAATGATTTCTACCCTACACGCCTTGTATGACGATTTCATGACAAAGCTTAAAAGGAAGGTGGTCACCATGGAAGAACGTGCACTGCAAGCCCCGTCGCCGGTATGGACAAGTCGGTTGATATGGGCGGTAAACCTCTGCTCTATCAGCGCTTCAACCTTATATTATATCTATCTCTCCTGGTACATTTACCATGCCACCGGCAATATTATTCTGTCGCAGGCCGTGCTTTATGCGCCCATGATTTTGCCCGTGCTGTTTGTTAATCAGGTGCAGAGCATTGCGGAAAAAACCTCGCCGCGAAAATTATTAATGGTCAGCAATATCGCGGCCGCCGTCTGCACCCTTTTTATCTTTAGCTTGCTTCCTGCGCTTCCTACGCTGGCGCTGTTAGGCGGACTGCTCATCGGCTCCATTGACGCCCTGCAACGCGTAGGCCGTATTGTCGCGATAAAACACTATTTTAGCGGCGATAAAATTGAGACCACCGTTCCCCTTACGCTTACTGCCCAATTTATTGCAGGGGGGCTTGCGGGGATGCTAATGGGCAGTATCAAGGGCGAGATGTCACCGCACCTTGCCATGGCAATGATTTCGGTGTTATTTGTGGTTTCGGTGGTATCCGCTTACCTGTTGCCTAAACTCAATCTCCACCCGCAAGGGCAAAAACAGACGCGATCGCTTAAGTCGTTTATTGTGCTGTTAGCCGCCCATGCCCCTTTGAAAAAAGCCTTTCTTAATTTCGTGCTGTTTATTACGTTCTTTCAGGGGTTTTTTAACGTCTCGCGCGTGACCCTGCCCTCTCACGTATTGAACCTGCCTGAAAACTATGTGGGCTACCTGCAATTAATTAACAGCGGTGCCGCCCTGGCTGGCGCACTTTTTTACTATGTTTATAATCGTCGCGGAGTGAAGTTTAATCCGCTTTACATGGCCATAATCAGCGCCCTGTTCATGCTGCTTACCTCACTCGGCATCAGCGTTTACACCAGCTTCACCGCTTATTTTTTCTATATCTTCTTTTTCGAACTGGCCTTTTTTAAGTTACAAGCCGATATCGTGTTGCAAAGCGATATCAAAGATATGCCGATGATTGCCGCCATGCAGTACGCTGGTGTTTACATCGGTATGATCTCATCCATATTTACCGGTTCACTGCTCACGCAATATTCTCATCTTTACGTGGTCGCCGTGGTGTTTGCTGCCGCTTATTTTGTTGGCTACTGCTTACTCAGTAAAAAGAAAGCCTAACCTCTTTTGCGCCGTCGGAGATGCAGCGTGACTGGCACGCATTACCGACGGCACGTGCATCAAGAACCCTCTCTAATCGCGCTTATTCACTGGGGTTTTAACCGGGCGATCAGCGCTATGCTGCTCGCCATGACACCCGCCGCAAGCAAGGCCATCCCCTGAAGGCCAGCTATCGCTAACGCCTGCCCCCCAACAAGTGCACCGGTGCCGATCGCGGTGTTAAAAATGGCAACATACACCCCTGACGCTGGCTGCGCCGCCTCACCGGCACTCCGTAGCAGCCACGTCTGCAATCCCACAAACACAATCGCGATACCTGCAGCCCATCCGGCGAGCAACAAGCCGCTGAACACCAAAGGCAAGGGGGCAGTCATGGCGATTCCCAGCATAGCAAGGGCAGCGGAACTCAGGATTAATGATAATAAGATCAAGTTCTTGAGATGGCGGTCAATCAGTTTTCCGGCAACAATATTTCCTAGCATGCCGGCGAGTCCGGCCATCAGCAGCAAACCGGAAATAGCGGACGCGGGGACCTGCTGTGCCTGCGTTAACAGAGGTTCCAGATACGTAAATGCAGCAAAGTGCGCAGTAATAATGCAGGCCGTGGCACCGAACAAAGCAAGGAGCATGGGATTTTTGAGTATCCCAACGTAAACATCCAGCCTTAGCGGGCGGGCCCCTGATAGCGGCGGAAGTGTCCAGAAGAGAACACAGGCGGTGGCAAAGGCGATCAGCGCAATGGCCATAAATGCAGTGCGCCATCCAGTCATGTCGGCAATCAAACTGGACAGTGGCACGCCCAGAACACTTGCCGCAGAAACGCCGCCAAAAATTACCGCTGTCGCAAGCCCAAGCTTCTCCGCTGGGACAAGCTGAGAAGCCACAATACCGATCAACGCCCAGAATGCTCCGTGCGCCATCGCGCCTACCATGCGGGAATACATTAACGCGGACATAGAAGAAGCGTGCGCCGCGGCCACGCAGGAGAGAGCAAGGATCGTCATCAATGCCACTAACAGGGCTTTACGTGAAATTTGCGCGGGAATGCAGCCAGACAACAGTGCGGCCAGGGCCGCAACCCAGCCGTAAGCCGTCACGACCAAGCCTGCGCCCGATGCAGTCTGATTCAGATCTTTTGCTAACAGACTGAGCATGCCCACAGGTGCCAGTTCACTGGTCACAATTGAAAATGCGCTCACGCCAAGTGCGGTAACGGCCACCCAAATGCGCGTTGATTCTTGTCTTACGGATAAAACGGTGTCATTCATACCATGTGTACTCTTAGAATTTAGGGGCGGGCGATAAAGGTATTTTTGCTAAGCATTCAGGCATTTATCCCTTTCATGCCTTCAGGCGTGTAACGTTCCCCCCTAATGGGAATGCGAGAAAGGGCGGCGCGTATTGCCTGTTGTTCCGCGCCAGAGAGTTGCACGTCCTGCGCGCGCGCGTTTTCATTCAGGCGACTCAGGTTGCATGTGCCGGGTATAGGCACAATGTTCTCGCCCTGCGCCAGTATCCAGGCTAGCGCTATCTGTGAGGGTTTACAGCCTTTGCGCTCTGCCAGCCTGGTGAGCATCCCCACTAACGTGTGGTTGATGGCCATATTTTCCGGTTGAAAACGCGGTAGCGAACGGCGGAAATCCGCCTTGTCAGGAAGCGGCTGATGCTGAAATCGTCCTGTCAGAAATCCCCGCCCCAAGGGGGAATAGGCCACAAACCCAATACCCAGCGCGTTACACAGCGGCAGGATGCTTGTCTCTGCATCGCGGCTCCATAAGGAGTACTCGGTTTGTACGGCTGCCACGGGATGAACAGCGTGGGCGCGCCTGAGCGTCTCAGCGCTCACTTCGCATAATCCGATGTGCCCAATCTTACCCGCTTGCACCAGCTTCGACAGGCCGAACAAGGTCTCTTCAATCGGCGTACTGGCGTCAATGCGGTGCACATAGAAAAGATCGATATGCTCAACGCCAAGGCGTTTAAGTGACGCCTCACAACTCTGACGAGCATAGTCTGGCTTGTTACACAGCCGCCGTTGGTATTCGCCAGGTTGGCGCACGATGCCAAATTTTGTCGCCAGCGTCAGCGTGGGTTTGCGCGACTTAATGAACTTCCCCAGTAACTCTTCATTGTGACCGCAACCATACGTATCGGCGGTGTCGAGGAACGTCATCCCCAAGGCCAACGCGTTATCCAGTACGGCCATAGCCGCGCGATCGTCACGCGGGCCATAAAATTCGCTCATCCCCATACAGCCCAAGCCAAGTGCAGAAACGCGAAGCGTTGGCGTCAGATTACGTGTTTGCATATTTATCTCCTTGTGAGGGCTGCAGTATCATTGCGATCAAAATTAGAAAACAGACATGAAAACGGATACTCGTTTTCCATAATCGGAAAAAGCATGCAAAAAGACTTCAACTGGGACGATACGCGCGTGTTTCTGGCCATTGTTCGCGCGGGTACGCTAAGTGGCGCAGCAGAGGCGCTGAAGATAGGCATTGCAACCGCGTCAAGACGCCTTGACCGGCTTGAGGCGTCCCTGTCCGTTCCGCTTTTCAGCCGACATCAGAGCGGTTATCGGCTAACCGATGATGGCGAAGCGCTGCTGGAGCGAGCTGAAGCCTTTGAATTGGCGGGACACGCTTTCAGCGAGTCGGCGCAGCGTCAGGGCCAGATTGCCGGGCTTGTCCGTCTGGCAACCTCAGAAAATCTGGCCACCCATTTTATTCTGCCTTCGCTGAAAGCGTTGCTTGAAAGGTCTCCCGAGCTGCGGGTAGAGGTGTTGAGTGGCGTCCAGTCGGTAAATCTGCATCGCAGGGACGCCGATATGGCCATTCGTATGGTCAAGCCTGATGTGGGGAATCTGACCATCAGGCGGTTGGGCACCGTGGGTTTTGGGTTATACGGTGCCCCCTCCTACCTCGAAAAGATACAGATGAGTGAGACGCACTATGTGGGTTGGTCTGAAACACACCAGCACTTGCCTGCCGCACGCTGGATAACCCGGAGGCTGCGCGGTAAACCCTGTCGGTTAGAGGCAAACACACTGCGGGCACAGGTATCCGCCATTTCAGAAGGGTTGGGGCTGGGAGTCTTACCCCATTTTATGGCTCGGGACAAAGGGCTCTGCTGCCTCGATCCCGATCTGGGTGTGGATCAATCCTTGTGGCTGGTCATGCATTCGGACCTGGTCAGCTCAAGACGCGTGAGAGCCTTCGCCGATCATCTCATTGCGCTGTTTGAGGTGAGCAAAGATCGCCTGATGATGCCGTGAAAACAGGCGTAATCCGCGTGTTTAACCAAGGTGAGCACGCGTGATGCCCCCGCCCTGAGGCGGCGGCCCACACTGCTGCCATCAAGTACGAATCCGCAAGCGCGCTTCGATCATATCCGCCACCTTGGTCACCACATAGGCGATGACCATGTAAAACAGCGCGGCAATCAGGAAGGCTTCCAGGTAGTAGAAATTCAGCGCGGCGGTGAGCTGCGCCTGGGCAAAAATGTCCACCACTTCAATGGCAAACGCCAGCGAGAGCGCTTTCATGATCACCATAAAGGCGTTCGCCAAATCGGGAATTGCCGCCACGATAATCTGCGGAAACATCACCCGGCGAAACAGCTGCCCGCCGCTGTAGCCCAGCGACAACGCGGCGTCAGACTGACCGCTGTCAAACGAGTTAAGCGCCCCTTTCCACACTTCGGCCTGAAAGGCCGCCACGCAGGCGCTGAGCGCCACCACGATAATCACCCAATTGGGCAACAGGTGGGCATTAATCTGCACGCCCAGCAGCGTTGCCAGACCGTGCAATCCCGCAGGCAATCCGTAGTAGGCAAGGAAAATCACCACCACCATCGGCACGCCTTTGAAAGCCACTTTATAGGCGATCACCAGCTGGCGCAGCACCGGCAGGCGGCGATGCTCAATAAATGCAAACAGCCCGCCGAGCAGCGTGGAGCAGATAAAAATGGTCACCGCCATCAGCAACGTAACCGGAACGGCATCGAGAATGCTCCAGAAATCCGGTAGCAGAACGTCCGCATCAAACATGGTTTTCTCCTTGCGATCACACGCCGGTAAAGGTCACGCGCGTGGCTGATTTCGCACTGTATTTCGCGTGCCGTTGTTCAAAGAAGCGGATAATCAGCCAGGCCACCAGACACAGCAGTGAATAGAGCACCGCCAGCACCAGGTAAGTACCAAATTGATACTGGTTATAGTCACGCTCCATGATCAGGTGCGCGGTCGCCATTACGTCAGCCGCACCGATGTACATCACCAGCGCCACGTTATGAATGAGATAGATAATCGCATTGCCGTAGCCGGGCAGCGCAAAATGCACCGCCTGCGGGCCGACGATGCGCAGCAATTTTTGGCGAAAGCTGTAGCCCATGCTGTCGGCCGCGTCGTGCTGGCCGCGCTCCACGGCCAGATAGGCCGGTCGCATCACTTCCGACAGGTAGCCGCCGTGATACAGGCTCAAGCCAATCATCGCCGCGACGTTGGCGGTGAAGATGTCGCTCAGGCCGAAACGATCGACGATCAGGGGCAGGCCGTAAAATGCCACAAACAGCTGTAGCACCACCGGCACGCTTCGCGCGTAAGAGACATAAAGATCGGCCAACTGGCTGAGCAGTACGATACGGCGCACGCGAAACAGCGTGGCGATCAGCGCCAACACAAAGCCGACCAGCATAGCGACCAACATTATGCCGAGCGTCAGCGGCAGCGCTGACAACAATTCGGGAATCATGGCGGTGAGATTCACGATAAAACACTCCTGCTAACGGTGACAGCAGACGCCGCGACCCGCGCGGCGCCGTAAATCCCTTACTTCATATATTGAGTGACATCTTCGCCAAACCACTTCTGCGATAGCTTATCCAGCGTACCGTCGCTCTTCAGCTCTTTCAGTGCGCGGGCAATGTCGTCGTTGAGCGCCTGATTGTCCGCCGAGCGATGGATCAGCACATAGGTGTTATTAACCGCCACCGGCTCGCTGGCTTTGATCGCCAGTTTCTGGTTATCGATCACCGTCTGTTCGCCGAGATTTGACGGCAGGATCAGCGCGTCATATTTGCCGTTCTGCACTTCTTTCAAACGATCCGGATAGGGGACGCCTGCGCTGGAGGCTTTGATGTCGATCTTGTCGCTGGGATTGTCCTGCTGCCACTGCATCACAAACTTGTAAACGCCGCCGCCTGCGGTAACCGGCACGATTTTTTTGCCAACCAGATCCTTCATGCCATTAATCGCGCTATCGCTGCGGCTGTAGATCTTCATCAGACTGGCGCCCATTGGGGCATCCGGGATCAGGAACTGTTTGCTGCGCGCTGGCGCTTTGTAATAACCACCGGTGGCCATGTCATATTTCCCGGTCGCCAGCCCGGTTTCCTGGGCGATATCCGCTGCGCCTTCCATCACGAACTTATACTGCGGCAGCTTGGCGTTAATGGCTTTGAGCACGTCGGGCTCATAGCCCTGCGGCTCGTGACCGATCGCGCCCCAGGAGAGCGGTTTGGACTCGGCAGCGGTGGCAATTTTTATGGTGCGCACCGCGTCAGCGACGCTGCTGCCGCTAAACAGGGCCAGTGCGATGATGCCGGGCGCGGCCAGGCGACGTAAGGTGGTTTTGAGTGCAGGCATGTCTTTGCTTCCTTTTATGATTAGAAGACGCGTTCTGAATTGAGGAACTGTGCAAGGCGCGGCAGGGTTGGGTGGTCAAATATCTCTGTCGGGCTGCCCTGCGCGGCCACGACGCCCTGATCCATAAATACAATGCGATTTGAGACGCTTTTAGCGAACTGCATTTCATGCGTTACCAGCAGCGAGGTGATCCCGGACGAGGTGACGTCTTTGATCACTTTCAGCACCTCGCCTACCAATTCGGGATCGAGCGACGACGTCGGCTCATCAAACAGCATCACATCCGGGCGTACCGCCAGGGCGCGCGCAATGCCGGTGCGCTGTAACTGACCGCCAGAAAGCTGGGAGGGATAGTGATCGCATTTTGCGCCCAGCCCCACCCGCTCCAGCTCCTGCAGGGCGATCGTCCGCGCCTCGGCTTTGCTTTTGCCCTGGATCACCCGCAGCGGATCCATGACGTTTTCCAGCACCGTCATGTTTTTAAAGACGTTGAACTGCTGAAATACCATGGCGGTGCGTAGGCGGATCGCCTGGATCGCCGCCTTATTCGGCGCGGCATAATCCATGTGGATCTGATCGAGCTGGATGGTGCCTGCGGAGGGTTTCGCCAGCGCGTTAATGCAGCGCAGTAGCGTGGTTTTGCCCGTGCCGCTTGGCCCAATGATCGACACCACATCGCCACGTTTGACCGACAAATTGACGCCTTTCAGGATGGGATTATCGCCATAGGCGAGCGTGATATTGTTGAGCTCTAACATCGTTCGCGCCCTTATTTGTTCAGGTCGGCATGGCCGAGCACGTGCATGAGACGGTTGGCCCAGCCAAAAATGGCAATGGCGTGGATAAGGTCGAGAATTTCCGCGTCATCCATACCTTCGGCGCGTAACGCGGCGATATCCTCCGGCGTCGCCTCCGACGGCGTGACCGACAGACGGCGTGCGAAGCGATAGATCGCCGCGTCGCGGGACGACAGCGCGTCCGCACGGTCAAAATAAATTGCGCTGACCACGGCATCACTGCCCGCCAGCTGCGCATGGCGCCGCGCGTGCACCACCGCGCAGTAGCGGCAGCCGTTGACGATTGACGCACCCAGCGCGCCCAGCTCGCGATCGGCGCGATCGAGCCCGCCTTCCACATACATAATCGCGTTGAACAACACGGTACGTGCGGTGTAACTCTCGGGATCGTGCACCAGCGTGCGCACATATTCGGAGATTTTCTTGTTCGACGGCGTGACTTTCATCGCTTCGCGCTGTGCGGGGGTGGCGTCATCCACCTCAACCGGGGCGATCCACGGGTGCCAATGCAGCGGTTTGAGATTAACGGACGGAATCATGCGGACCTCAACAGGCGAAGACCCGCAGTGACGCGCGTCTGAAAATTCACAAAGGCCACCAGCTCTGAGAGCGCCACAATCTGTGGATGGCTAAAGCCCGCCTGCTCCAGCAGGCGAATATGCTGCTCCGTGGCCTGCGTCGGGTTCAGCGTGACCCAGTCGGCGTGACGCGCCAGCGTTGCCAGTGGCTCATCCGAGACCGGCTCGCCCGCCGCCAGCGCCAGCAGCGCCGCGCTGGGCTGATGCGCCGCCAGCTGTGTCTGGTAATCCTGCACCAAGGCGGCATCGCGGTTAAGCAGGGCCATGCGCTGCGCCAGCGCCAGACGCACGTCCGTGGATAAGCCTTGATCCGTCTCCGGCGTCAGCACCGAGGCCTGGCACTGTGCTGCGCCCTCGACAAATTCAGGCCGCAGGCGGCGCGTCTGGTAAAGCGCATCGTCTGGCGCCAGTCCGGCGGCTTTATCAATAGCGTCACTCACAACGCATTCTCCTGTTTCAGTAACGGGGTGGAATCAACCCATTCATCGCCCTGTAATTCAGGGGTGTCGAACGCCTCTAAACGGGCGTAGTGCTGCTCAACGTCCTCAGCAAACAGCGAGGCGGTAATCCCACGCACCAGGCGTTCTGCCCCGGCGCTCACGGCGGGGATATCGCCGGATACTTTGCCGTGCGTCAGCATCGCCGCATCGTTAAAGCAGTGGATGTGCGCCAGCATCGGGCAGGCGCCCGCTACCCGCTCGCGAAACTCAAAGGTCGGGCCCAGATCCGGCGCGTCGATCATGCCCGGCCGGGGCGCGCCCATTTCCGGCTGCCAGCGCCCATCCGCCCAGGTGCGAATGTGCGGCGCGAGCTCGGCGAATTCGGACCGACCGTGGAAGTTGTTGGTAAAACCGGTGGCGGCAATCAGATAGTCGTAGCGCAGCGGTCCTTGAGTGGTATCCAGCAGCAGCCCCTGCGGCTCCTGCGTGACGCCCTTGATGGCGCAGTCCAGCAGGAAGCGCGCGTTGGCATGACGCGAGACGCGCAGCGTTGACGCGCGCGGCGGCGGCGTTTGCGTGGTGGCGGTGTAAGCGACAAATTTCCACTTCCACGCGTCTGGCAGATGATGCATGCCATGCACCACGCCCTGGCTGCCGATACCGGTCATTTTGTTGATGCGCGGCATCGCTTTGCGGCGGATCAGCAGATCCACCCCCGCTGCGCCCTGCTCCAGCGCCGTGGCGGCGTTGTCCATTGAGGATGCGCCAGCGCCAATGACCGCGACGCGCTTACCGCGCAGCGCGGTGAAATCGATGTCATCGGCGGAGTGCGCCCAAAATTGCCGATCGATGCCCTGCAAGAAGGCGGGCACCGCCACGCCGCCCAGTCCAGAACGGCCGGTGGCCAGCACCAGACGTCGCGTATAAATGCGTCCGGTCTCTGCGCCGTCGAGATCCAGCGCAATCAGATCATCCGCCTGGCTAATCTGGCTGACGCGGACGTCATTACGCACCGGCAGATTGAGCACGCGACGATACCAAATGAGATAATCCATCCACTGCGCTTTGGGAATTTTGTCCAACGCGTCCCACGCCGCGCGGCCCCACTGCGCGGTAAACCATGCGCGAAAGGTGAGCTGCGGCAATCCCAGCGCCGGACCGTGCAGGCTTTTCGGCGAGCGCAGCGTTTCCATCCGCGCAAAGGTCACCCATGGTCCCTCTTTGCCAGCGGGTGCCGCATCGTAGGCAACGACGTTGCTGATGCCGGTGAGGGTGAGCTTTGCCAGTGCCGCCAGTCCGCACATGCCCGCGCCAATGACCACCACATCGCGCACGGCGCGGCCCTGGTACTGACGTTCAGGTACCCAAGGTTTAGCCGGGAGTTCAAGGTACTCCAAATCCTGCTGAAGCTGCGCTTCGAGCGCCGCGAGGCCATTGGCTGCATTGGTCATAGCAATTTCCCTGAGGGTGGATACGTCGGCATGCACGCACGCATGACGTGCAGCAGCCGAGCCGTTTCAACCATTCAATTAACACATACTAAAAGATTAATTATTTACACCGCGCATAATGGCGCCGAAGTTTTCGCATAATCCTCCCGCCCCGTCAGCGAGTCAATCGCTGCGCTCAGCTTTTAACCAATGGATTTCTTATATGTTATGCAGGAATTGTTATAAGAGGGATGCCGCAGGCAGCGGCTCGGTGCTTTTCCGCTAGCACGGTGCTGCTTTCGTTCGCCACAGGCTGTGGCAGGTGCCTTTGCCGCGTTGCGGCGACCGAGCAGAGGGCGCCAGGCCGCGCCCTCTGCACTCCCCGGCCCTGCGCCAGCCCCGCTCGCCGCTGCGCGGTGCCTTCACTCCCTCAGCCTTCCTGACGGACCGGCGTCGATTCGCTCCTGCTCAACGCCGCCTCTCGCGGCATCCATGCCGCTCGCCCTGGAAGGCCTCCTTCGTTCAGCGAGTGGGGATGGCGCTTCACCCCCCCGCTGTGGGTCTTTTATTTTTTGCAGCGACCACGTGGCGGTAAAGCTTTTAAGTTGCGTCCGGCCCGAGTTGCTTCGAGCAAGACCCTTTTTGTCTTCTGTCTTTCCAGCCAGCCACTGTCTTCGCAGACCCGTTTACGGCCAACCAGACAACACCAGACAAAAAACAGAAAAAGGCTCTTAAAGGCGAGGTTTGTGGCGCCATCCGGAGCGCCGAACGGAGCGTGACGGCCAGGACGAAGCGGCAGGGATGCCGCTGAGAGCGCGGTATGAGCCAGGGATGGCGAATCCGCGCGGTCCGTGAGGCTGGCGCGGCGGAGTGAGGGAACAGCGGAGGCTGGCGCAGGGCGCGGATTGCAAAGGGCCGCGCCCATCGGCCCTTTGCCCGTACGCCGCAGCGGGGCGGCTGGAACTCCCGCAGGGTTAGCGGGCGGAACCTGCTCAGTGTGTACTGCATACCGGCATAGCGGGCCGGAACCCGCCCAGGGTTCAGTAAAGACCGGCAATGCGGGCCGGACTCCCGCTGTATACGGTGCTCAATCTTGATTGATCGAACGCATGACGCGGTGATGCTCACTGCCGGGCAACTGTATGAAGCCGGGCAGCAGATCCGCGGCTGCACTTGCCAGCGCGTCGATAAGCGCATGCGTGGCGTGGGAGAGCTGGCGGCCCTGCGGGGTGATCACGCCGAAGAAATAGGGGATCGCCTCCTGCAAAGGACGGATCGCCACGCCCGCGAGCGGCATGCCCCACGCGGTGACAGGTTCAAGGATCGCCACACCGAGTCCCGCGCGCACACAGCCTAAAATATTGGCGGACGAGTTGGTCTCAATGCTCTCGAGCAGCGGCGCCTTGACCTTTTTCAGCGCCTTCTCGTAGCGTCCGCGCAGCCGCTGCGGGCTCCAGGGGGCGATCAGCCGACGTCCGGCCAGTTGGCTCAGCGACAGCGTGTCATGCTGCGCGAGCGCATCGTCCTCAGCCAACGCCGCCACGCAGTGTGACTGCCCGATCCAGTGCACATCCACAGCATGGTGTTCCAGCGGCAGACTACAGAGCCCGAGATCGGCTTCGGCGGTGATCACCGCATGCGCAGTTTGCTCCGCAGAATCACTAAGGATCTGCACCCGATTGGTCAGGTTCAGCCGCGCCAACGCCTGCGGCAGTAACCCCGCCGCCAGCGCCGGGGTGGCTGCAATGCTCAAAGGTCGGTGCTGCTGATCGGCGATTTCCTGGGCGCGCAGACGGATTTGCTGCAAAGAGAGCAGCGCCTTTTGCACGTATTGATGCAGCTGCAAGGCTTGTTCCGAGGGATGAATACGCGGCCCGTTGCGGATAAACAGCGGGTAGCCCAGCGACTGTTCCAGTTCCTGGATCAGGCGTGATACGGCCGGTTGCGAACGGTTAAGCGCTTTCGCCGCCGCCGTTACGCTGCCCGCAGAAATCACCGCCGAGAACGCTTCCAGCTGGCGTAAATCGAGATCGTTTAACAGAGTCATGACGTGCTTTTTTTCCCTGGTCGCTGTTCGCCCCCGCCAAAAGAGCGGGAAAAACATCATAGAGAGAGTCGCGCCATTTAGCTATCGGTTCACCCTGTCTCAGGTCGCTGAACAAGGCATAAAAAAACCCGTTGCTGCCACGCAGAAACGGGTTTTTAACAGACAAGTACGATCAGGCTTTTTTATGCGTTTTTTTGCTGCCAGCTTCAGCTCCGGTGATCGGGTCGATCTGCGGATCGGAGGCCGTTCTGGCCGCCAGCGCCTCAACGCTTTTCCGCTGCTCGTCCGGCAGAATAATACTGGCCAAGCCATCACCGCCGTCCACCGCTGGCTGCGGATCGGCGACATAATCGAAGTTTTCGTCCGAATTCCAGCTGCCGCGAACCTCGTTGCCTTCCGACATGTTGTAATAGGTGTGCGCATACTGTTCGATAGGCGGCAGTTTTCCGGGTGGGAAATTGTCGCGAATGGCATACAGCGCCTTTTCGAACGAGAGCTGGTGCGCCGCTTCACGCGTCATCAGGAAGCCAAGCGCATCTTTGACACCCACGTCATCGGTCACGTTGATTAAGCGCTCGTAAATAATCTTGGCGCGCGCTTCCGCCGCCACGTTTGAACGCAAATCAGCGGTGACTTCCCCGATGGTGTCGATATACGCCGCAGTCCAGGGCACGCCGCCCGAATTGGTCAGCGGCGGACCGCCACCGTAGAGAATCGAGGTCAGATGGCTATCATTGCCCGCACCGGTAATGGAGCGATAGAGCTCGCCTTCTTTCTCGGTGCCCTCTGCCAGCTCGCCTTTGGCGCCTTTGTTGAGCATGCCCACCAGCGATCCGATGATCTCAAGGTGGCTCAGCTCTTCGGTCGCGATATCCATCAGCATGTCGCGGCGACCGATATCCTCATCGCCCAAGCCTTGGGTAAAATAGCGCATGGCTGCTGCCAGTTCGCCCTGTGGGCCACCAAACTGCTCCAGCAGCAGGTTCGCCAGGCCGGGGTTCGGTTCACTCACGCGCACCGTATACTGCAATTTTTTTACGTGTCGGAACATTGCTCACCTCAAAAATGCGTTGTTACACAGCAAGGCGCGTTAGCGTTTCGCCTGCGCGTCAGGATCTTCGCTGCGCAACAAGAATTGGCTGGTCAGTTCAGGCAGATGCTCAAGCATCCATTTCGCCATCTCTTTTTCCTGCTCACAAATCTGCTTCAACACCGGGACGCTTTCGCTATCGCCTGCGCGCTCGGCAGCGCTCATCAAGCTGGTGTAACTGGCCAGTTCGAAATTTTCGAAGACATAGCCCGCAATCGCGCCTTTGATGACCTCGTCTTCAGCAAACGCGCCACCAAACGCCTGGCCCATCGCCGCCATCTTGCCCATGACATCTTTAACGCTGGAGTGCGAGATATCATGGCGATCGAGAATCACTTCCAGCTTTGATTGCTGATCGCGCGTCTCGTGGATGTGCTGCTCAATACGCGCTTTGAGCTGCGGATAATTCTCCAGGCGGCTCGCCATCTGTTCGAGCATGGTTTCGGCTTGTTTTTCCATCGCATGCGCATCGCGCAGCCAGTCGTGATAGTGCGACATTGCAGGGGTCGTCGACATTGCTGTCTCCTTATTGCTTCTTGGCAATAACAGTGAGTTTTTCGTCCGTGGATTTTTCTTCCGCCAGCGTTTCCGCCAGCAGTCGTGCCGCGTCGTTTAACTTAAGCTTTTTCGCCATGGCGACCAGCGTGCCGTAAGTCGCAATTTCATAGTGCTCCACTTTTTGTGCGGCCCCTATCAGTCCGGCATCGCGGACCTCACCGGCCTCGGTGGATTCAATTAATTCCTGCGCCTCTTCGACCAAGCCTTCCAGCGCATGGCACTTCATGCGCATAATGCGCAGCTCGTCATGGCTCTCTACCACTTGATCCAGACGTTCGATTTGGCCCCGCGTCTCTTCAAGGTGCTGCTGAAACGCATTTTTAAGGCTTTCATCCGACGCAGCCCGCGCCATTTTCGGCAGCGCACGTGTGATTTGCTTCTCTGCGCTATATACGTCTGACAGGTCATGAATGAAGAGATCGAGTAATGTTTTTACTTTCATGATATTTTTCCGTAAATAGACTTAGCGAAAACGTGCAGTTAATTAAAATGAAAGACAGCACGTCGCAGGACGCGGTGATGCGTTCATTTTAAAAAATTACAGGTAATAAATAACTGGCGAGCGTCCGCTGCCCAATGAAATTATTCCTTTAATGGCAAATCAAGAACCGCGATTGCTGTTCTGTCCGCCTTTTTTGCCAGCTTCAGATGCCTTTTCGCGGTCGTTTTTAAAATTACCGCCGCTATTTTGGCCACCTTTTTTGCCCGCTTCAGATGCTTTCTGTTTGTCCTCGGCGAAGTTACCTGAACCGCCTCTATGCTCAGTCATATTCATTTCCTCTTAAAAGATTGAATTAACATGACAGCTGACTAACGTCATGCACGTGTTACCTACTTAAGGGTAATAGCGATCTCTTTTCTCGCAAGCGTGGCGGCTATTTTTATTTAAAAATCACACCGCCTCGCTAATATAAAATTTACCCGCCACGCTTATTTACTGCCTGTTTATCAAGCAGTGAATAGACGTGTTTCGCTTATTTCATACGTTAGGCGTGATTTATGACGTTAATATTTTATACAGCTCGCTCACGGCATGGTGCGTGGCCTTGTGCATGACTTCCTGGCTTTCGCCATCGAACCATTTGTGGCAGGTACGGATACTGTCATCGGGCAGGCCCCAGGCGAACCACACCGTGCCGGCCGGGGTGCCATCTTCGCCCCCGTCCGGCCCCGCATAGCCACTGACCGCGATGCTGACGGCGTCCCCTGAGCACGCTTTGGCACCGCGTGCCATTTCGCTTACCGCCGCTTCGCTCACGGCCGTATGATTAGTAAGTGTTTGCTCACTAACACCCAAGACGCGGTGTTTGGCCGCATAGGTATAGGTGATGAACCCGCAGCTATAGAACTGGCTGCTGTTGCTTACCGCAGCCAGCGCCTCCCCAACCCAGCCTGCCGTACAAGACTCTGCCGTGGTCAGCGTGAGCTGCCGCTCCAGTAAAAATGCGCCCAGCTGGCTGGCCACCTCATTGAGTTCACGTTGCATTATTCTCTCCTGTTCATTGCCTTAAATAATGAAAAAAGCGTAGCGGGCCAGAATATAAGCTAAGCGACAATCCACGTACCCAGCCTGATTTCCCATTGCTTTTCCCGCTGCATCATTGCTTCATTACGACGCAGTATAGAATTAAATTAGCCTGAATCTTTCGACCGTAATATAAGCGCACCGTAAAAAAAACGCTTAAATCCCCTTCTGCTTTCGGGGCCGCGCAATATATCGCCCGGTACAATGCGCGCTTTATTTCTCGCAGACTTATACTGATAGCGTTAAAAACGGGAAGCACACCTATGAAACGCGATGAATTTACCAGCCGAACGTATCCGGTTAAAGAGGATATGCGCTGGCAGAAAAAAGAGAGCACCCTCCAGCGGCTGGGACAATATCTGCTTATCATGGTGGTGATTATGGGTGCAGCCGGACTCTTTTCCAAAGGCTGGTTAAGCGACCGTATTATCACGGCAAAGGAAGACGCTTTTAGCGTTAAATATGAACGCTTTGGCCGAGTAAAAAGCAACATGGCCATGGTGATCAACACCGCGGTCGTAAAGCACCCTCGTTTCAGCGTGACGCTCACCAGCGATGCGCTGGACGAGATGCAAATTCAGACGCTCCAGCCGCAGCCGCTGGAGGCCTGGAGTACTGGCAATCAGCTCACGCTGCTGTTCTCTTCGCATGACGTCGCCGGACACGCGATTTGGCTGGGGGTGCAGCCGCAATCCGCTGGCAAAATTACCCTGCGAGTGAGCCTCGATGCTTTGCAGCCCGTGGTCATTTCACAGTGGATATATCCCTGACAGGAGGCGCAATGGAAACGGTATGGCGCGCAGCCAGCATCTATTTTTTGCTGATGGTCCTGTTTAAGATCGCAGGCAGACGCACGCTCCTTCAGATGACGTCGTTCGATCTGATCTTATTGCTGATCATCAGCGAGGCCACGCAACAAGCCCTGCTGGGCGATGACTTCTCGGTAACGGGCGCGGCCTTAACCATTATTACGCTGGTTACCATCGATATTGTGTTGGGCAAAATGAAAAATCGGTTTCCACGCCTGGAACAGCTCACCGAAGGTGGCCCTGTTATTCTGGTCGAGCACGGTGAGGCACTCATGCAGCGGATGAAGATGGCCGGTGTCAATATCGATGACGTGCTGGAATCAGCCCGTGCGTCGCAAGGCCTGGAGCGGCTCGATCAGATTAAATACGCGATACTGGAAGTGAATGGGCAAATCTCTATTATTCCGGCAGACGAAAAATAACGCGCTGGCACTGGCGGTTATTTCATCAACTTACCCTGAGCCAGCTTTTTATTCAGGCATTGCCCCACCGAAAAGCGCCGATAGCAGCAAATCATTCCTTCTGGGTGGCGTGACTGTTATCACAAAAAAAGAAACATATAGACTTATACGACATCAGGCAGCTTGTACAAATATTCATTTTTCTTTCGCTAAATTATTTGGTTATAAGCGCAGCGTGAGGCTTCATATTTATCTTCTTTACCGCCTCGTTTTTAAACATGCATATTCAATATTGCTTTCCTGTCAATATCATCCATCTTCTTGCTGGTAGCATTTTTTTATTTTCTACGATTTCACTATTTAGCTGGGGGTGACCTATGACACAACGTAGAGGCGGTGCCGGTAATTTTGCAGAAAACTCGGAGCGCGCGCGCGACGCGGGCAGAAAAGGCGGCGCAGCGAGCGGCGGTAATTTCAAAAATTGCCCGGACCGCGCCGTTGAAGCGGGTCGTAAAGGCGGTAAAGTCAGTCGTCGTGGAAAAAGTGTGACCGCAGAATCTCAATAGTTTTTTGGCGCTATACATGCCCCAGCCTATGGCTGGGGCAATATTAACCCGACGATCCCTCCTGATGAAGAGTTCCATGCTGACAAGCGAGCATTTATTACATGGTAGGACGCGTGCAGATCCCTGTTATCCACGTCACGACCTTCCCACTCCTTTTCCATTAGCCTGCCTCATCGCATTATTTCCTCCTGCATGTTAATTGCGGGGTCTCCGCCAGGTGCGCTTTTTTCTCCCTACTCGGTTCAACCTTTATATACAGGCGAAAATCGGTTTGCAGAAAACGGCTTGGCTAACGGCGCGCGGCAAGACAGCGTGATTTTCGCCTGCGCAGAAGCCGGGCATACGGGAGAATGGCACGGCTGCCTGCGGTCCAGGCAGCGCGGTTTGCCCGTTTTTTTCTGTAGAACTGCGTTATCAGAATTAACAGGTTTCTGAATTACCCATTGTGATTGATAATGCTTGTTCCATAAGGCTTTATGGCAGCCCAAGATAGCGTGATTTCAACCAACAATGGACGTATATGGATCAACTTAACCTAGACGCCATCCGGTCCAGGACACTCCTGGCCGCCGACACCGACAAGCACATATTTTTTGGCGTGGATAACAAATTCATTGCGCACGCGTTAATCACCCTGATGTCACTTGCTGAGCACGCCGGCGCGTCCGCCTTTCACTTTCACCTGATCTCTTCAGACCTTACTGATGCGGACGCCGCGCGCTTCACGGCCGTGTTATCGGGCACCCGGCACGGTCTCACGCTGCATCACGCGGGCAGCGATCTCTTTGTCTCTCTGCCCACGACCCAGCTCTTTACGCGCGCCACTTACTATCGGCTGCTGGCGCCCAAGCTGATACCCAATGCCGGTAAGGTGCTGTATCTGGATGCGGATATGGTGTGCATCAGCAACCCCGATGCGCTGTGGTCGCTGCCTTTTGACGAGGAGGCTATTGCGCTGGTGGTGGCGGAGAGCGACCCGCTGCAAGCCAGGCTTGCCGCCAATGTCGGGCTACGCGGTAGCGCCTATTTCAATGCCGGCATGATGCTGATTGATATCGCCAGATGGAACCGCGCGGCAATCAGCGAACAGGCGCTGGCCGTGCTCGCCGCGCAGGGGCAGCGGCTGCAGTATCTCGATCAGGATGCGTTGAATACGGTGCTTGAAGGCCGCGTTAACTATATTGACCGGCGGTTTAATTATATTGAGATGCTGGCTCACGACGCGCAAGGCTATCAGCGAGACGTCCCGGCCGACACCTGCATTATTCACTACGCTGGCGCGGATAAGCCTTGGCAGACGTGGAATCAACAGTATGTCTGTCGCCACTACCGCGCGGTTTATCAGCGCTCGCCTCTCTCCGACCACCCGCTTGACCGCCCAACGGAGGCTCAGCAGGCCAAAAAAATGTATAAATCTCTGTTTCGCACGCGTCGGCTGTGCCGCGGCGTGTATTGGTGGATACGTTATTATCAGATGAGGTACTTATAAGATGCTGCTTGCGAAGCGCTGGTCAGGGATCTCGACTAGCCACATCTATTCCGCGCTGCTTTTGGCGATCTGCACCGCGCTGGCTACATCACTGTTCGTTGACGCATGGCCGCGCAAATTGATGTATTTCACCAGCTATGCCGCCATCATTTTTATGGTCGTGGCCATCAAACGTAAAACCTTCGTCTATGACGCCTCTGCGTTGACGGTGGCGGGCGCGCTGCTGTTTTTGGGCGCCGTGCGCTTTACGTGGGGCACGCTGTTTGCCCATGCGCAGTACAGTGACGTGGTGGGCAATTATCGTTTGGGCGGTAAGCTGTTTATGATCTCGGCGCTGCTGGCCTACTTCATCATTGCCTGGCGCCACTGTGTGACTCAACAGTTAGCGATGAAAGCGCTGGGGGTGCTGCTGGCAGGTCTGCTGGTGACGCTTGGGTTTGCGCTACATGAGCACGCTACCACCGGTCTGCGCGTACAGTTACTGACCGACTCCGCCGGCACCGTTTCCTATCTGATGACCGCGCTGGCGCTAAGCACGCTGTTTATGGGCTACCGCGCCATCACGCATACCGGCGTGCGAATGGCCCTCTTCTTTGGCATTTTTGTGCTGAATACCCTGCTCCTGATCCTGACGGAATCCCGCGCGGGCGTGTTGACCTTGCCGGTGTTGTATTTGGCCTTTTTCTGCGTGTCGCATACGCGGCATATTAAATACGCCCTTATCCCGCTGGTGGTGGCCATGGCGGTAGGCTTTGCACTGATGCCGCAGTCGGTATGGCAACGTCTTGAGAGCATTCAGGCGGAGGTCGACACCTATCACACCAATAACGACACCTCGATTGGGGCTCGCTTCTCGATTTGGAAAGGCGGTTATGCCAGCATCCACTGGTCGCTGATGGGTCAGAGCCCGGATGACCGCACCGAAAAAGCCCGGGCGTTTATTCAGCAGCACGAGCGCGGCAATCCTGAAGCCTACAAAAACGTAAAGTATCATTTGCACGATGACGTGCTGGAAACGCTGTCGCTACAGGGGATCGCGGGCGGCGTCTCGATTCTGGTGTTTTATGGTGTGTTGTTGATTGTGCCGATACGGCGCCGTTCGTCTGCCATTGCGGTGCTGCCCGCTTCGCTGATGGTGTTCGGTCTGACCGATACGGTACTGATTCAGTCGCAGTCTGTCACCATGCTGTGCCTGGCGCTGTTTGCCAGCTATGCCCTGATGACACCCGCACCCCGCCACGCAGACGCGCCGCGGCGTTAGTTTTCGACACGCGCTGCCGCTGTCAGCGGTCGCGCGTGTTCCTCTGCTCGCCCCTCAAAATGCCCCGCGCAGACGCAACGCCAGATATTTCTTTTTGAAGCTGGTGCGCACGTGGCGATCGCACAAGAAATCCAGCGCCGGGAGCGCACGCAGTGCCTGTTGAACGCGCTGGTTATCCGCCTCGTCTTTGAACTCATGCTGATGACGATTGAGTATGGTGATCCAGTGGCAGGCGATTAAGTTGCGATAACGCTCGCCAAAGGCCACGCTCATCTGCTCGGTAGCCTGAATCAGCATGTTGACCTTTTCCGGATCGATCTGCGTAGAAAGGCTGTCCGCACGTTTGAAGTACAGATACGGCCCCGATGCGGCAAACAGGATGGCGCTGCACCGCGCCAGCACCGCGGGAAACAGCCACGCATCTTCGTAACAGCGGAACGCCGGAAAGGCCAGGCCAGCCAGCCGATCGCGCCGGAAAAATTGGCCGATAAAATGCGCCTGCAGTTCACGGTGTACCAAAAATTTGCAGATGGCCTCATGGCGCGTCAGCGTCACAGGGGCAAATGCGTCCAGGCTTGTGGGCTTGTGCGACGACGGATAGACCTCGTGCAGACGCGTGAGCAATGCATCCGGCTGGCGCGCGCGCAGCAGCGGTAAAATCTGCTCAAATGCCCCGGGGATAATCTCGTCATCACCGTCGATCATGGTGACGTATTGGCCCGTACACTGGGCCAGCGCAAAATTACGTACTTTGCCGATGTTGCGGAACGCGACCTGATGGACATCAACGTTGGTGTACTGCTGAGAAAAGCGCTGGCAGATGGCGTAAGTGCGGTCTTCGGACGCATCGTCAATCAGGACAATCTGCGACACCTGCATCACCGCCTCTGCCGCGCTGACCACGCTCGCGAGACAGGCGTCGAGCCATGCCTCTGCGTTATGCGCGGTGACAACGATACTGAGAAGTGGGCTGTTAGGCTGTGTGGTCATCAACGTTTCCAATCGGTAAACGGGCGCATCCCCGTAAAGTGCCGAGGAAAACTAGCAGGAAAAGCGGCGTGTGGGTAGAGGGAGTTGGCTGGGTGGACGCACACCGGCATTCGCTCTGTTCGTACAAGAAGCCTGTGTGCGCTGCCCGGTATGCCGACCAGAATCTTATTTCAGGGAACGTCCTCCAGAGAAGCCGAGCTTCCTGGCAGGTTTAGGATCGAACACGTATTTCTGGTAATAATCCAGCGTAACGATTTGTGCGGCGACCTGTTTGTGTTGGATATTATCATTATGTTCGGTGTCATCGGCTTTCGGTCTGGTAGGGACAGCAATAACGCAGGTATGAACGGCACCATCACCGCCTGCCTTATCGTCACTTTTTGAAACGCGATGTGAAGTAAGCTCCAATGTATATTCTCTCAGCTCTGCCTGAGTCATTCCTGCGTTTAGCTGGAAGCCTTTGGCAAAGGCATGAATGGTGCCTGCTTTTAAAGTAGAGTCGTTATTCATGCACTCAATTAAAGCTGATAACTTTTTTGCATCGTACTTGTCCCCTCGTAATTCTTTATAATCTTTTCCAAATTTTTCAGTTGAAGGGGGTAAATTAAAATATTCTATTATCTTTAGCTGCAGCGTTTCGTTTTCTGATAATTCACCACCTATGAGATAATGAGCAACATGCTGCTTTTTCTTAATAAGATTATGCCGGGCTTTTAAAAACCCTATAGAAGAACTTTTATATTTTTTATATTCAGCACTCATATCATTAAGAGACCTTTTAAACTCTATAATGTAATACTCACAATTAGCCAGCATCACCGTATCGCCAATTCGCTCCAAATTTCCATCCAAAGGGGCTAAAAAGTCGATATTACAGACGTCTTTTGCTTGGGTAACGAAATTATATTCGACCGTTTTTTCAAACCAGGTTTTGTTTGCTTTGGTTGGATTTTTAACGGGATGATTCATATTAACGTTACCTTCCTGAGGGTGGAGTATGGGCCTGTCTCTTCATTCCTGAGCCAAGTGACTCAATAAAAAATGAGTGGGCAAGCGGATCTTTAATAACACATCGATGTTCAGAATGACAGCCAGCCCGCCATGTTCAGCGCCAGCAAAAAAGTAGAATGGTTAGAAGCGCGAAGAGGGACGCAGATTACGGCATTAGCGGAGCAAGCCGTAAACGCCGCCGCGCGCTGTTTCAGCCCTTTAAAAAGCAAAAACCCAGCCATAAAGGCTGGGTTTTCAGAATGTTGGTGCCCGGACGCGGAATCGAACCACGGACACGGGGATTTTCAATCCCCTGCTCTACCGACTGAGCTATCCGGGCAACGGGGCGCATTAAACCTTACTCGGGCCGCACCGTCAAACGCTTTTCGGCAAAAATGCATCTGACTGCTGGGTTTTACAGCAACCTCGCGAAGCGGCCGCCGTGCGGGCCGTTTTTCACCCGCGAAGAGAGGGGATTTCTCACCGCAGGGCCCTATTGCGAGACAGGGTTTATCGCGGGCCATACGCGCCCTCAGGCGCACGCATCACGTCTTGGCCAAAAACGCCGCTAGCGCTTCTGCGCGGTTTCAACCGGCGCGGCCGAGGCGGCGGGCAAAAAGAGGTGGTCCAGAATATTGCGCATCAGCGGCGCGGCCGTGACGCCTTCGCTGCCGCCGTTTTCGAGAATCAGCGCCACCGCCACTTTAGGATCGTTAAACGGCGCAAAGGCGGTATAGAAGATGTGATCGCGCAGGCGCACCGGGATCATTTTGGCGTTATACACCTGGTTTTGCCGCAGGCTGAACACCTGAGACGTGCCCGACTTCGCCGCAATGCCGTAGGGTGCCGTGTGAAAATATTTATAGCCGGTGCCGTTCGGCGCATTCGCCATGCCGAACATCGCGTGGCGCACCAACGACCAGTAAGGTGATTTGGCATCGCCAATTTGCGGCTGCGGCGCGCTGGGCTGATAAGGCTGCTGCCAGTTCCCGCGCTGCGCTTTTTCCAGCAGGTGCGGGCTGATCACCCGGCCGTTGTTGATCAGCGCCACCATCGCTTTCACCATCTGGATCGGCGTAGCAATCCAGTATCCTTGGCCAATGCCCACTGACACCGTATCGCCCTGATACCACACGCGCTTGTGCACTTTCTGCTTCCATTCGCGGCTCGGCAGCAACCCGGCATACTCTTCATTGAGATCGATCCCGGTGGGTTTACCGTAGCCGAACTGGCTCAGCATGGCGTGAATGCGATCGATGCCCATCATATACGCCACCTGATAGAAAAAGCTGTCGGCCGACTCCTCAATGGCTTTGGTGACGTCCAGCATGCCGTGCCCGGTTTTTTTCCAGTCGCGGTATTTGCGCTCGGTGCCCGGCAAGGTCCAGGTCGGCCCACCGTAAAGCGTAAAGCTTGGGGTAATGACTTTGCTCAACAGCGCCGACATCGCCATATAGGGTTTGACCGTGGAGGCTGGCGGATAAAGTCCTTGCGTGACGCGGTTGATCAGCGGCAGATTTTTATCCTGCAGCAGCGTTTTGTAGGCTTTGTAGCTAATGCCCTTCACAAACGGGTTAGGATCGTAACTGGGAGCGGACACCATCGCCAGCACGCCGCCGTCGTGCGGATCTTCAATCAGCACTGCGGCACGCTGCCCGGCGAGCTGGCTCTCCACATACTGCTGCAAGTGCAGGTCGAGCGTCAGGTAAAGGTTCTTGCCCGCCACCGGCGGCACCTCTTTTAACACGCGCACAATGCGGCCGTGGTTATCGACCTCGACCTCCTGATAACCGGTTTTACCGTGCAGCAGCGACTCGTAATAGCCTTCAATGCCCTGCTTGCCGATGTTGTGATCGGCGGCATAGTTCTCCGCCACCCCTTCCGCATTCAGCCGCTTGTAATCGTTGTCGTTGATTTTCGACACATAGCCCAGCACGTGCGCGAGGTCGGCGCCGTAGGGGTACTCCCGATCCTGATAGGTATCGATGTTAACGCCGGTAAAACGGAATTGGTTCACCGAAAAGCGCGCCACCTCTTCGTCGGTGAGTTCCGCCTTGAGCTCCACCGGCTTGTAGCGGCTGCTCTGCCTGAGGGCGTGCTCGAACGTCTCGATATCCTCTGGGGTGAGATCGACAATCGGCTTCAGCGCCGCGAGCGTGGCCTGCATATCGCTGATTTTATAGGGGGTAACCAGGATGTCGTACCAGGTCACGTTGCGCACCAGCGGGATCCCGTTGCGATCGAAGATCAGCCCGCGCGTCGGCGCAATGGGGATCATTTTGATGTCGTTTTCGTTGGATCGCGTTTGGTAATAGCCGTGCTGATCGACCTGTAAGCGATAGAGGTTAATACCAAGGATCGTGAAACAGATAACTACCAGGGCAAAAGCGACAAGCGCGCGGCGGGTAAACAGCTTTTCTTCAGCTTCAAAATTACGGAGGTTCATCAGGGCGCACAGTCTCTTTGTTATCACGCTAATGATAAGCAGAGATTGTTTTAGAGCCAGCACGAAGATGCACAAGCTTCAGTAAAAGTGTGACAGATGTTTTCGGCCAAGGCGTTGACGGGGGCGCTGCGGGCGTCCGGCCCGCAAAGCCGGGTAAGGGTGAGCGGGGGCCGGCCCGCTCAAGCCGGTTTTTACTGAACCCTGCGCGGGTTCCGGCCGCTCAGTCGGCATTGCTCTGAGCGGGTTCCGCCCGCTAACCCTGCGGGAGTTCCAGCCGCCCCGCTGCGGCCTACGGGCAAAGGGCCGGTTCTGAGCGGGGTCCGGCCCGCTATGCCGGTCTTTATTTGCACGGTCTCGCGCATTGGCCGCTGTGCTGGTCTGACTCTGCGCGGGTTCCGCCCGCTAACCGCACGGCAGTTTCAGCCGCCCCGCTGCGGCGTACGGGCAAAGGGCCGATGGGCGCGGCCCTTTGCAATCCGCGCCCTGCGCCAGCCTCCGCTGTTCCCTCACTCCGCCGCAACGGCCTCACGGACCGCGCGGATTCGCCATCCCTGGCTCATTCCGCCCTCTCAGCGGCATCCCTGCCGCTTCGTCCTGGCCGTCACGCTCCGTTCGGCGCTCCGGATGGCGCTCAACACCGCCGCCTGTAAGAGCCTTTTTCTTTTTTTTCTGTGTGGTGTTGGCTGGGCGGCCGTAAGCAGCCTTTCAAAAAAGGTGACTGGCTGAAAAAGACAGAAGACTAAAGGCAAAAGACGTGTGGTTAAAACAGTGCGGGCGGGATGTTACTTAAAAGTCTTACCGCCACGCACTGGCGTCTAAACACGAAAAACGCGAAAGACGGATTTTGCTTAACGCCGTACGGTCTGGATGCACCTTAAAAATCTTCCCGCCGCGCGGCGGCTGCGAAAAACATAAAAGACCTACAGCGAGGTTTGGTAGCGCCATCCCCACTCGCTGAACGAGTGAGGCCTTCCAGGGCGAGCGGCATGGATGCCGCGAGAGGCGGCGTTGAGCAGGAGCGAATCGACGCCGGTCCGTCAGGAAGGCTGAGGGAGTGAAGGCACCGCGCAGCGGCGAGTGGGGCTGGCGCAGGGCCGGGGAGTGCAGAGGGCGCGGCCTGGCGCCCTCTGCTCGGTCGCCGCAGCGCGGCAAAGGCACCTGCCATTGCTATGGCGAACGAAATATGCACCGTGCTTCGCGCCAGCGAGAAAGCACGCTAGCCGCTGCCTGCGGCATAAGCCCGCCACTGCAAGTGGCAAAAGCACCTGCCAGTGCCATGGCGATCGAAAGTCGCTCCGTGCCAGCGAAACGGCACACCAGCCGCTGCCTGCGGCGAATCAATCGCACTGCGCCGGGCGAGCGGCGCGCCGCCCCGCTCGGCCTGGCGGATCAATCCCCCAGCAGCACGGACTCCAACGCAATCTTGATCATATCGTTGAACGTGGTTTGACGCTCCGCGGCGGTGGTCTGCTCGTGGGTACGGATGTGATCGGACACGGTGCAAATCGTCAGCGCTTTGGCACCGAACTCGGCGGCCACGCCGTAGATGCCTGCGGCTTCCATCTCCACGCCCAGAATGCCGTACTTCTCCATCACGTCGAACATTTGCGGATCCGGCGTATAGAACAGATCGGCGGAGAAGATGTTGCCGACGCGCGCGTCTACGCCCAACGCTTTGGCGGCGTCAACGGCGTTACGCACCATGTCGAAATCGGCGATGGCGGCAAAGTCATGATCTTTGAAGCGCATACGGTTCACTTTGGAATCGGTGCAGGCACCCAAACCGATCACCACGTCGCGCAGTTTCACGTCCGCGCGAACCGCGCCGCAGGAGCCTACGCGGATGATTTTCTTCACGCCAAAATCCGTGATCAGCTCTTTGGTATAAATGGAGCAGGAGGGAATGCCCATGCCGTGACCCATGACGGAGATTTTGCGGCCCTTATAGGTGCCGGTGAAGCCCAACATGCCGCGCACGTTGTTCACTTCTTTCACATCGTCGAGGAACGTCTCAGCGATATGTTTTGCCCGCAGCGGATCGCCGGGCATCAGCACGACGTCTGCAAAATCACCCATCTCGGCGTTAATGTGTGGCGTTGCCATAATACATTTCCTTTTTAAATTGTTATGCCTGCGTTACAGCAGGCTTTTGCCATAGTCCATGCTGGACAGGCCAAAATAGTTTGCGATGGTCTGGCCGATATCCGCAAAGGTATCGCGGTAACCCAGCGATCCCGGTTTTACCTGCGGGCCATAGATCAAAATGGGAATATGCTCGCGGGTGTGTTCCGTGCCCTTCCAGCTGGGATCGCAGCCGTGGTCGGCGGTGAGGATCAGGATATCGCCCTCTTTCACCAGCGCCATCAGCTCTGGCAGGCGGCGATCAAACAGTTCAAGGCCGCCCGCATAGCCCGCGATATCGCGACGATGGCCCCATGTAGAGTCAAAATCCACGAAGTTGGTGAATACAATTGACATATCGGGCGCGTTTTTCATCTGTTCGATGGTGGCATCAAACAGCGCGTCAAGGCCGGTGGCTTTGACTTTCTGCGTAATCCCCTGATGCGCATAGATATCCGCGATTTTACCCACGGAGATCACTTCACCGCCCTTCTCATCCACCAGCTTTTTCAACATGGTCGGTGACGGTGGCTCAACGGCCAGATCGTGACGGTTACCGGTGCGCTCAAAGTGCCCCGCTTTATCCCCCACAAACGGACGCGCGATGACGCGGCCGATATTGTAGCCGCCGTTGGTCAACTCTTCACGGGCGATTTCACACAGCGCGTACAGGCGATCGAGCCCGAACGTCTCTTCATGGCACGCGATCTGGAACACCGAATCCGCCGAGGTATAGAAGATCGGCTTGCCGGTTTTCATGTGCTCTTCGCCGAGCTCATCCAAAATCACGGTACCTGATGAGTGGCAATTGCCAAGGTAGCCGGGCAAGTCAGCGCGCGCCACCAGCGTGTCCAGCAGCGCTTGCGGGAAACTGTTCTCTTTATCGCTGAAGTAACCCCAGTCAAACAGCACCGGTACGCCCGCGATCTCCCAGTGGCCGGATGGCGTATCTTTGCCGGAAGAAAGCTCACTGGCGTAGGCGTAGGCGCCGATGATCTCCGCGTTGGCGTCCATTCCTGGCGGAATACGGCCCGTAGAGAGTTCCGCCGCTTTGGCTAAGCCCAGCGCCGTCATGTTCGGTAAGTGCAGTGGCCCTTTACGCCCCACGTCGGCGCGGCCTTCAAAGCACGCTTCGGCGATATGGCCGAGCGTATCCGATCCTTCATCGCCGAATTTATCGGCATCGTGGCTGGATCCGATTCCAAAGGAGTCGAGAACCATAATAAAAGCACGTTTCATGCAAGTCTCCTGCGCGATGGCGCGATGACAAGTCAAAAAAAAGCGATCAGATCAGTATACCCGAATGGCTGCTGCCTGGCACGCAGAAGCGTATTACGCGCCGATGCGCCGATAGACAACCGGCGTCGGTGCGGGCGCGCTATCACTGACGCGTATCGCTGCCTTAACGGCCGCGGCGGCATGCTGCCACTGCGCTTCCGTGGCGGCATGGATCACCGCCAGCGGTTGTCCGGCATCGACAGACGTCCCCAGGGCGATCATCTCACTCAGGCCAACGCTATAATCCAGCGTCTCACTGGCTTGCCGACGACCGCCACCCAGCGAGACCACCGCCAGGCCAAGCGCGCGCGTGTCCATGGCGCTGACCACACCGGCGCGGTCGGCGTAGACCGCTTTGCTCAGCGCCGCGCCGGGCAGATAGCGATCGAGCTGTTCAATGAAATCCGTTGGGCCGCGCTGCGCTGCCACCATGCGGCCAAACACCTCTGCCGCCTTGCCGTTATCCAGTACCTGCAGCAGCTTTTCTCGCGCTTCGCGCTCGTTCGCCGCCAGTTTACCGGAGATCAGCATTTCGGCACACAGCGCCAGCGTCACCTCAAGCAGGCGCGGATTACGCGCTTCGCCTGTCAGGAAGCGGACCGCCTCACGCACTTCCAGCGCATTGCCCGCGCTGGAGGCCAGCACCTGATTCATGTCAGTCAGCAGCGCGGTGGTTTGACAGCCGGCGCCGTTGGCAACGCCCACGATCGCCTGCGCCAGCTGCTCGGACGCTTCAAAGGTCGGCATAAATGCGCCGGAGCCGACTTTCACATCCATCACCAGCGCATCCAACCCTTCGGCCAGTTTTTTCGCGAGGATTGACGCGGTGATCAGCGGGATCGAATCGACGGTGGCCGTGATATCGCGCGTCGCATAGAAGCGCTTGTCGGCCGGGGCCAGCGAGGTGGTTTGCCCGATGATCGCCACGCCTACGTCACGGATGATCTGGCGGAACCGATCGTCATTGGGAAAAATATCAAAGCCGGGGATCGCCTCCAGCTTGTCCAGCGTGCCGCCCGTGTGGCCTAATCCGCGCCCTGAGATCATTGGTACGTAGCCACCGCACGCCGCCACCATTGGGCCAAGCATCAGCGATGTCACATCGCCCACGCCGCCGGTGGAGTGCTTGTCGACGACCGGGCCGTTGAGCTGCAGCGATTGCCAGTTCAGCACGCTGCCGGAGTCGCGCATCGCCATGGTTAAGGCGACGCGCTCCTCGAGGTTCATATCCTGGAAATAGATGGTCATCGCCAGCGCGGCGATTTGTCCTTCCGAGACGCTGTTATCACGCACACCGTTGATAAAAAAACGGATCTCCGCCTCGCTAAGCGGCTGCCCGTCGCGTTTTTTACGAATGATTTCTTGTGGCAGGAACACGATTATCTCCCCGGCTGGCGTAGTGAGATCACGTGGGCGCACGCGCGGTGCGCCCCAATGGGATTAATAACCTGATTTGCTGGTCGTGGTTTCGTGACCCAGCGTGGTTAACAGATTGGCTAACAGGCTGGAGGCGCCAAAGCGGAAATGGCGCGTATCCGCCCACGCGTGACCCAGAATGTCATCGGCCAGTTGCAGGTAGTGCGCGGCGTCTTCTGCGGTGCGCACGCCCCCTGCCGGCTTAAAGCCCACCTGCTGCTGCACGCCTTTATCGCGGATCACTTGCATCATGATCGCCGCCACTTCTGGCGTGGCATTGACCGCAACTTTACCGGTAGAGGTCTTGATAAAATCCGCGCCGGCATCAATGGCGATCTCTGAGGCCGCGCGGATAAGCGCCTCGTCTTTGAGCTCGCCGGTTTCAATAATGACTTTCAGCAGCACGTTAGCGCCCGCACAGGCTTCTTTACAGGCTTTAACCAGATCAAAACCGCGCTGGCGATCGCCCGCCATCAGCGCGCGATAGGGAAACACCACGTCCACTTCATCGGCGCCGTAGGCAATCGCCGCGCGGGTTTCTGCCAGCGCGATCTCAATATCATCGTTGCCGTGCGGGAAGTTGGTGACGGTGGCGATACGAATGTCTGGCGTGCCCTGCTCGCGCAGCGCTTTGCGCGCCACAGGAATAAAGCGCGGATAGATGCAGATAGCGGCGGTGTTGCCGGCAGGGGATTTTGCCTGACGGCAGAGCGCAATCACCTTTTCGTCGGTGTCATCGTCATTCAGCGTGGTTAAATCCATCAGGTGCAGGGCGCGCTGCGCGGCAGCGGTGAAATCGGTCATGGGATTCTCCAAAAAGTCGTGGCGACGTCGCGCCGCCTGATAATGTGACAATTCTAACAAAACGCGTGCTGAAAATTCGTGTCTTTTATCACACCAAAACGAAAAATTAGCGGTAAGGATACATATATATGGCGACATTAATCACAAAAAGGCGCGTTCAGGCCGCAGAATGCGCGCACAGCGCCCTGTTACTATTATCACAAATAAAGCGCGAAAAAGGTAGGCGTCTGCGGAAGGTTTAGCACATCGCCGCAGGGGATTAGGCAGGCAGGTTAAACAGGTGCAGGCTGTTTTGCCACAGCGCGTCGGCGATGACATCCGCAGGTTCGCTGCGCAGCGCGCACAGCGCGTCGAAGACATTGCGCGCACGTTCCGGTCGGTTGGGCTGCCCTTGATAACCGTGCAGCGGCATGTCCGGCGCGTCGGTTTCCAGCAGCAGTGATGAGAGCGGCAGGCGCGCCAGCGTGTTACGGGTTTTGCTGGCGCGCTCATAGGTGATCGTCCCGCCCACGCCGATCGCATAGCCGAGCTGCACGAAGCGCTCGGCCTGTTGCAGACTGCCGGCAAAGCCGTGCACCACGCCACGGCGGGGTAAATCGTGGCGGCGCAGTCGCATCGCCAACTGATCGTGGGTGCGACGGGAGTGCAAGATCACCGGTAAATCATACGTCTTCGCCAGCTTAAGCTGCGCATCCAGCAGCCAGGTTTGTTTGTCGAACTGCGGATCGGGCATGTAGAGATCGAGCCCAATCTCGCCGATTGCCACGCGTTTTGCGTCGGGCATGTCCAGCCAGCGCCTAAGCGCGTCCACGTCGGCTTCCGTATGCCGCGCGATCGCAATGGGGTGCAGCCCCAGCGCGGCGTACAGCGCCTCATGCTGCTGCGCAAGTTGGCTCACGCGCGCAAAACGGCTGACGTCCACGCTGGGCACAACGATACGCGTGACGCCGGCTTCAGCGGCACGTGCAATGCTGCCTGCGGGGTCATCCACGAAGGGCGGAAAATCAAAATGACAGTGGGTATCCATGAACCTCATGCCAGCGATCCTTTACTGAAATCGGGATCGTTGTCCGCCACGCCGGTCGGTAGCAACGGACGGTTTTCCGGCGCGTTAGCCACCGCAGCGGGCGGAGTGACGCGCAGTACCGGTTCGGCATCGCTGAGCCACTGCCCTAGCGTGGCAAGAAAATAGCGTCCGCTGCGGCGTCCGAGGTGATAATCCTGATTGAGCGAAGAAACGCGGCTGCCAAGCGCCATGCTGGCCAGCGGTTTCGGCGGATAAATTTCGATGATGCGCAAATCGTCCGGCGGTGTCTCAATAAACTGCTGAATCTCACGATAGCTCGCTTCATGGTGATTCAAAATATTGATCATCGGCTGCAGGGCGCTGTCGCCAAGCCAGCGCTCCATGCGCCTGAACCACTTGGGCGTATAGGCCATCTGCGAGGGAACGGTGCGGATAACCACAATGGTATCTGCGCCGCGCCGTGCGGCCTCGCGCACCGGAATAGCATCGCTGATGCCGCCGTCCTGATAGCTGATCCCATCCAGCAATACGCCGCTGCGGTAAAAACCCGGAATGGCGCTGGAGGCCTTGATGATATCGTGCCACGTGAGATCGGTGGGATTGAAATACTCCGCCATGTAGTCATCGCTGCGACAGGCGCACATATAGAATTCACTGCCTTTGGCAAATAGCGTTTGGGCCGCCGTGAGCGCCAGAGGAAACTCCTGTTTGGTCACATCAATCAACCAGTCGAGATCGATGAGATGACCGCCGCGCACAAAGCGCACGGGATCAAAAAACAGCTTGCTGGTGGTGTAACGCGTGATCACACGCCGCGCGTAGCCGGGCTGGGCGCAAACGAAAGCGGACAAGTTTTGTGCCCCGGCTGACGTGCCGAGCATCAGATGAAAGGGATTAAAGCCTGCGCGCTGAAACTCATCCAGTACGCCTGCGGTAAAGATACCGCGCTGACCGCCACCTTCACAAACCAAGGCTATCTTGCGCGATTTAAAAGGCGTGAGCGCCAGTGGCTCAAGGGTGTTTAACGATACCGGAATACGTATTCCCACGGGGTTCCCTCAGTAAAATTGCTGCTCTGAGGGAAGCGGCAAGGCCAGCATCCCGGAGAACCAGTCATTGTCATTCCCTGACCAACCGCACATTGCAATTGCCGCGACATCCATTGTGTCGCAAATGACTGGTCTCCGCTGTACTGGGTCTTGCGGGTAAGCGTTACATCAACGCTTTAGTCAGGGTCGTTTGCGCCCGGTGAACAGGCTAACGAGGAACAGAATAATACCGACAATAAAGACAATTTTAGCTGCCCATGCTGCCGTACCCGCCAGACCGCCGAAACCTAACGCTGCAGCAATCAAAGCGATGACCAGAAAGATAATACCCCAACGAAACATAAGCCTCTCCTTAAACCATAGTGAAAATCGAACTGCTTATCCAACATCATGTTTTTATTACCCAGCGGCACCGAAACGATGCCGCTGCGCCCGCGTTAAGATTTTACCTTCAGGTCATTCTTCACGCTTTTCACGCCTTCAATGGCTTTGGCGATTTTCTCAGCGCGATCGGACTGCGCTTGATTCGCCACTTCTCCAGAAAGCTGCACCACGCCGTCGGTGGTTTCCACCTTCACGTTACGCGAAGGCACAATATCATCGGCTAAAAGCTTAGCTTTAATTTCACTGGTCGTGGCCGCGTCACCCGCGTACCCCTTCAGCGAAGCTTGTTTGCTGTCTTTAACGTGTAGTTTGTCACTGACGGATTTCACGCCCTCAACTTTTTGCACCAGCGCGACGGCCTTTTCAGCCTGATCCTGCGATGCAACAAAACCGCTTAGGGTTACCACGCCCTGCTCGGTTTTCACTGAGATATCCGTACTTTTAATGGCGTCGTCATCCACCAAGGCCGCTTTGGCTTTGGCGGTGATGCCGCTGTCATCCATAAAACCATCGACTTTTTTCATAGAGCTATCGACTTTAGAACCCGTGCTGGTTTCGGCAGCAAAAGCAGTACCGCCTAACAGGGCCGTGGTGGCCAGCGCAGCAATCAGGGTTTTGGCAATCTTAGTCTTGTTCATCGATATCATCCTTCTTTAATCCGTTAATCACTCGCAAAGCGAATGCGCCAGCAACAAACGGCGTTGCTGCGTTGAGAGACGTAACGAAACGCAACGTTTCTTTTTTTGTCCGACAAAATGAGCATAGTAGGGATTACAGCTTTTGCTGGCTTTTGTGGTTGATATCTCGCCAAAAAGCCGTAAAAGCAGGGTAATTAAGAGGAGTCTGTAGCGAAGAAACAGGGCCAGTAATGATTACTGGCCCTACTGAGAACAGAAATTAGTGTTCGCGGGTTTTGCGGAACGTCACATCAGGATAGCGCTCCTGGGTGATGTTGAGATTAACCATGGTCGGCGCGATGTACGTGAGGTTATCGCCGCCATCCAGCGCCAGGTTGACCTCATTCTTACGCTGGAAATCGTCGAATTTCTTCGCATCGCTACACTCCACCCAGCGCGCGGTAGAGACGTTGATGGCTTCGTAAATGGCCTCAACGTTATATTCGCTTTTCAAGCGCGCCACAACGACGTCAAACTGCAGCACGCCCACCGCGCCCACAATCAGATCGTTATTGTGCACTGGACGGAATACCTGCACCGCGCCCTCTTCTGATAGCTGGACCAGCCCTTTCAACAGCTGTTTCTGTTTGAGCGGGTCACGCAGGCGAATGCGGCGGAACAGTTCCGGGGCGAAGTTCGGGATGCCGGTGAACTTCATGGTTTCACCTTGCGTGAAGGTGTCGCCGATCTGAATGGTGCCGTGGTTATGCAGGCCGATGATGTCGCCCGGATAGGCTTCCTCGACGTGCGAGCGGTCACCCGCCATAAAGGTCAGCGCATCGGAGATCACCACGTCTTTGCCGGTGCGAACCTGACGCAGCTTCATGCCTTTTTCATACCGTCCGGACACCACGCGCATAAACGCCACGCGGTCGCGGTGTTTGGGATCCATATTGGCCTGAATCTTGAACACGAAGCCGGTGAACTTCTCTTCTTTCGCTTCTACCAGACGGGTATCAGTTTGGCGCGGCATGGGCGCGGGCGCCCATGAGACCAAGCCATCCAGCATATGGTCTACGCCAAAGTTGCCCAGCGCGGTACCGAAGAATACCGGGGTGATTTCCCCGCTCAGGAACAACTCTTGGTCGAACTCGTGCGATGCGCCCTGCACCAGCTCCAGCTCGTCGCGCAGCTGCTGCGCCAGCTCCTCGCCCACGGCGGCATCCAACTCTGGATTTGCCAGGCCTTTCACCACGCGCACTTCCTGAATCGTGTGGCCTTTGCCCGTCTGATACAGGTAAGTTTCGTCGTTATAAAGGTGGTAGACCCCCTTGAACAACTTGCCGCAGCCGATAGGCCAGGTGATAGGGGCGCAGGCAATTTTCAGCTCGCTCTCTACCTCATCCAGCAGCTCCATCGGATCGCGGATATCACGGTCAAGTTTGTTCATAAAGGTGATGATGGGCGTGTCGCGCAAACGCGTCACTTCCATCAGCTTGCGGGTACGATCCTCAACGCCTTTCGCGGCGTCGATCACCATTAAACAGCAGTCCACCGCCGTCAGCGTGCGGTAAGTATCTTCGGAGAAGTCTTCGTGGCCGGGAGTGTCCAGCAGGTTCACGAGGCTGTCGCGATAGGGAAACTGCATCACCGAGGTGGTAATTGAGATCCCACGCTGCTTCTCCATCTCCATCCAGTCGGATTTAGCATGCTGGCTGGAACCACGGCCTTTCACGGTGCCGGCGGTTTGAATAGCCTGTCCGAACAGCAGGACTTTTTCCGTAATCGTGGTTTTACCGGCATCCGGGTGCGAAATGATCGCAAACGTACGGCGGCGCGCCACTTCATCTAAAAAGGGGGCATTCGACATGAGTCAATTCTTCTTTAAGGGCAGCACGCGCAAAGCGCGCTGCAGATAAATCGTTCCGGGATGAGGCCGGGGATCAGGTTACCCGAGATGAAACTCAGGCAGCGATAGTGGCGCGATCTACATGGGCGGCAGTCCGGTCATCCCGTGAGTAATGAGGTGGCATAGCATACAATATTTCAACACCCGGGGAAATCGCAGGATGCACAGGCAGTTGCGCCGCCCCCTCACGCCCGTTAACAGGCAAAATGCAAAACAAATGCGAATGAAAATCAGCGCGAAGTGAGAAAGCCTCGCATTCAAAAAATGAAATAATTCCATTTACAATCAATGAGATAAAATCACATTTTTGCGGAAAAAACCTTCACAGGAAAGTATAGATTGATGCATAATTCGCCGTACTTCTTCACACCCATTCCATAAGGACGCAGCCATGTTAACTGCTGAAATGACCTCCCGCCTCAATGACCAGCTCAACCTCGAATTCTTTTCGGCTAACCTCTATTTGCAGATGAGCGCATGGTGCTGCGACAAGGGTTTTGAGGGTGCAGCCTCCTTTCTGAAAATGCACTCGCGCGAAGAGATGGCGCACATGCAGCGCCTGTTTGATTACGTCAGCGATGCCGGCTCCCTGCCGGTACTCGGCACCATCGCCGCGCCAGCGATCAGCTGGAACTCGCTCAATGACGTACTGGAAGAAGCGCTGAAGCACGAGCAGTTAATCACGAAAAAGATCAATGAGCTGGTTCACACCGCGCTGACCTCGCAGGATTACTCTACTTTCAACTTTCTGCAGTGGTACGTGGCAGAGCAGCACGAAGAAGAGAAGCTGTTTAAAACCGTGCTGGACAAATTGGCGCTGGTGGGCAGCAAAGGCGAAGGCCTGTTCCTGGTGGACAAAGATTTGGGTCGCATGACCGTTGATGGCCACGGCCAATAATAAGCACACGATTGCACACCGCATTTAAGGTTAACGCCCGGCTAAGCCGGGCGTTTTTTTGCTACGCGGCTGCGGTAACTCCCGCTAGACCAGCGCCTTAAGGCGCAGTTCTGAAGGCTGCGGCCGGCCAAACAGATACCCCTGGAAGAGCGTACAGCCCTCTTCACGCAGCCTGGCAAATTGCTCGCTATTTTCTACGCCTTCCGCCGTGATTTGAATATCCAGGCTGCGGCTCATGCCGGTAATGGCGCGGATAATCGCCAGCGCCTCGCGGCTGTCACTCATGTCATTGATAAAAGACTTGTCGATTTTTATCTTATCGAACGGAAACGAGCGCAGATAACTCAGCGAGGAGTAGCCCGTACCAAAGTCATCCAGCGCAATCTGCACCCCTAACTTTTTCAGGCGCTGCAGGGTATCAATATTGCCGAGAGAATCATCCAACAGCACAGATTCGGTGATCTCGACTTCAAGGCGGTGCGGATCCAGCGCGGACTCGCGCAGCGCCCCTTCAACCACCGACACCAACGCGCTGTTTTTAAACTGCAGCGGTGAGAGGTTCACGGAAACCGACTGATTGGTATCCCAACTTTGCGCTTCACGACAGGCTTCATACAGCGCATAAGCCCCGAGCATATGAATGATGCCCGTCTCTTCGGCAATCGGAATGAAGTCGTTGGGCATGATCACGCCCTTGATCGGGTGGTGCCAGCGCATCAGCGCTTCATAGCCGATAATACCAGCGTCATTGGTAATCGGCTGATAATAGAGTTTGAGCTGGCGGCGGGTCAGCGCTTCCCGTAGGTCATTTTCAATGGCGCGGCGATGACGGGCCAGATCGTCCATGCGCGGCGTAAAGTGCTCATAGCGATTGCGCCCGTTGCGCTTGGCCTCATAAAGCGCCATGTCGGCGCAGCGCAGCATATGTTCCGGCGTGTTAGTGGCCTGCGAGGTCAGCGCAATGCCCACGCTTAATCCCACCGATAAGCTGTGTCCCTCCACATTGATCGGCGGCTGAATGGCGGCAATCAGCCGTTGTGCGATGGCAGCGGCTTCCTGCGCATCTTGCATATTGGGTAGCACCACGGCGAACTCGTCCCCGCCAATGCGCGCCAGCGTATCCTGATCGCGCAGGGAACCGCGCAGGCGTTTTGCCACGGCCCTTAGCAGCTCGTCCCCTATCTGGTGACCAAGCACATCGTTGACGTTTTTAAAATTATCCAGGTCCAGACACAGCGTGGCGCTTAGCTGATTTTCAGCGCGCAGCGCTTCGCTCAGCTTTTGCCGAAACAGCATGCGATTGGGCAGACTGGTGAGATTATCGTGGTGTGCCATGTGATGAATGCGCGCATCAGCTTCACGCTGGTCCGTGACATCTTCCACCATCAGCATTACGTAGTTCTGCCGGATATCTCTGCCGCTGATGGTGGTGGCCCGCGTCTGCAGGATGCGCTCGCCAGCCGCCGTCACCAGCAGTTGCTCGCGCGTATGAATACCTTCGTTGCGCAGGGCAATATCCGCCAGGCTATTGAAGTAATCACTGAGTTCCGGCGACATGCATTCATGCGGCCGTTTATGCATGATCAGGGACTTATGCATGCCAAATAGCTGCTCGGCTTTGTCGTTCACCAGAAGAATTTCGCGGCTGATGGCATCTTCCACGATCACACAGGAGGGAATGTTGCTGATAATGGTTTCAAGAAAGCTGGAAATTTCCGCCATGCGGGCGCTCTGCGCCTGGGCCAGGTCGCGCGCGCGCAGGAGCTGCTGCTCATTTTCCCGCCGCTCGGTGACGTCGCGGGTAATTTTGGCAAAGCCGATCATTTTGCCGTTTTCGTCGCGAATGGCGTCAATCACGACGTGCGCCCAGAAGGCCGATCCATCTTTGCGATAGCGCCAACCTTCATCTTCAAAGCGGCCGGTTTTGCTCGCGATGCCGAGATTGGCGTCCGGCGTCTGCGCCAGCCGATCTGAGGCGCCGTAAAATACGGAAAAGTGCTGGCCGACAATTTCTTCTGCGCGGTAGCCTTTAGCGCGCTGCGCCCCCGCGTTCCAGTTTGCCACTGTGCCATCCGGTTTCAGCATGTAAATGGCATAGTCCACTACGCCCTGTACCAGCATACGGTACATAACGTCAGAGTCGTTGTTCATTGTTTTTCGCCTATTGCGGCCGGGTTCAAATGCGCGGTTAAGAATATTCTCAACCAAGATGCAGACTTAAACGCAAAAGCGCGCTGCTGACAAGCGTAAATCGCGGGCATACCAAAGTTGGTAGGGGTGGGAGGCCAGCGCTGGCCGGGGCGCTGCGGGAGTCCGGCCCGCATAGCCGGTGATTCGTGAGCGGGAGTCCGGCCCGCTCAAGCCGGTAAGGCACCAGGCGGGTGCCGAACGCTCAGCCGGTATGGCTATGAGCGGGTTCCGGCCCGCTATGCCGGTCTTTATTGAACCCTGAGCGGGTTCCGCCCGCTAACCCTGCGGGAGTTGCAGCCGCTCCGCTGCGGCGTACGGGCAAAGGGCCGGTTCTGAGCGGGTTCCGGCCCGCTATGCCGGCATGACTATGAGCGGGTTCCGCCCGCTAACCCTGCGGGAGTTGCAGCCGCCCCGCTGCGGCGTACGGGCAAAGGGCCGAGGGCGCGGCCCTTTGCAATCCGCGCCCTGCGCCAGCCTGCGCTGTTCCCTCACTCCGCCGCAACGGCCGCACGGACCGCGCGGATTCTCCATCCCTGGCTCATTCCGCTCTCTCAGCGGCATCCATGCCGCTTCGTCCTGGCCGTCACGCTCCGTTCGGCGCTCCGGATGGCGCTCAACACCCCCGCCTGTGAGAGCTTTTTTCTTTTTTCTGTATGGGGTTGTCTGGGTGGATGCATGCAGGCTAGCAAAAACAGTCGCTGGCTGAAAAAAACAGAAGACAAAAAGGGTTCTGTTTAACGCCGCGCGGGCAGGATGCTGCTTAAAAGTCTTACCGCCACGCACTGGCGTTTAAAGACAAAACATGAAAGGCGGGTTTTGCTCAAAGCAGCGCGGTCGGAATGCACCTTAAAAATCTTACCGCCACGCGGCGGCTGCGAAAAAAGTCATGGCGTGCAGCGGGGGGTGTGAAGCGCCATCCCTACTCGCTGAACGAAGGAGGCCTTCCAGGGCGAGCGGCATGGATGCCGCGAGAGGCGGCGTTGAGCAGGAGCGAATCGACGCCGGTCCGTCAGGAAGGCTGAGGGAGTGAAGGCACCGCGCAGCGGCGAGTGGGGCTGGCGCAGGGCCGGGGAGTGCAGAGGGCGCGGCCTGGCGCCCTCTGCTCGGTCGCCGCAACGCGGCAAAGGCACCTGCCAGTGCCATGGCGAACGAAAGATGCACCGTACAGACGAAAAGGCACCACAGCCGCTGCCTGCGGCGAACCCACCCTCTGCTCGGTCGCCGCACCGCGGCAAAAGCATCTGCAATTGCTATGGCGAACGAAAGATGCTCCGTGCGAGCGAGAAGGCACCAAGCCGCTGCCTGCGGCAAAAGCACCTGCCAGTGCTATGGCGAACGAAAGATGCTCCGTGCGAGCGAGAAGGCACCAAGCCGCTGCCTGCGGCACAAGCCCGCCACTGCAAGTGGCTAAAGTACCCTGCGGCTCAAAAGGCCAAGGGCGCGGCCTGGCGCCCACTACGCCTCCGGCGCCAAATGCATACCGATATAGCGCGCATAGCGCGACGCCTTCAGGCGCGTTAAATCCACTAACACCAGACCATCGATACAGTGATTGAAATCGGGATCGCTGCCAAAATCGATAAACTGCACCCCGCCCGACTCACATACCTCGGAATACTGCTTATAAAGCGTCGGGATCGCCGTGCCAAGATTCGCCAGCAGCAGCTTCAGGCGACGCAAGTCTTCGCTGTAGTCATTGCCGGTAAACTGTGCCAGCACCTCGGGTAGCGAAGCAGGATAGGGACGTCGAGAGGTCGCCAGCGGCAGTTCGGTGGGAAAATAGAGACGATAAAACGCGACCAGCAGATCGCGCGCCGCCAGCGGCATTCCGCCGGAGATCGACACCGGACCAAACAGATAGCGGGTTTGCGGATAACGCGCCAGATAAGCACCGATGCCCATCCACAGGTAGTCTAATCCGCGCTTGCCCCAGTAGGCGGGCTGAATAAAACTCCGGCCCAGCTCAAGGCCTTGATTAACGATAGGCAGCATACGCTCGTCATAGTGAAACAGGCTATGGCTATATATGCCCTCCAGCCCGCGCCGCGCCAGCTGTTCCGCGCCGGGAATAAACCGATAGGCGCCCACAATTTCCAGCGCGTCCTCATCCCATAAAATCAGGTGATAGTAATCGTCGTCGAACCTATCGAGATCGCGACGTCGGCCACTGCCCTCGCCTACTGCACGAAACGCGATTTCACGTAAGCGTCCCAGCTCGCGCAGCAGCGGCACCCACGTGGCCCCGTTGCGTCGCCACAGATAGATCTGTTTGCCATCCGGTAACACGCCGAGATGTTCACTCCCCTGCAGCGCTTTTTTCAGCTCAGCGCGATCCTCCGGGCGCGCGATGGCCGCTTCCGTTTGAAACAGGCCAGATCGCCCCTGTCCGATGCGATAAAGATGCTTGCGCAGCCGCTTGGCCAGCGCTTTCCCCGACGTATGGCCGTCATGCCAGTGGGCAAAGGGAATCTGCTCGCCGATATGCAGCTTAATGCGCGAGCCGCGCTGACGAAACATTTCACGCACCAGCATCAGCATGGCCAGCGGCGGAGCGAGTTTCGCCAGCGCGTAAAACGACAGGCTGTTGCGTCCCACAATGTGTACCGGCACCAGCGGCGCACGCGCACGGGCCGCGAGGCGCAAAAAGCTATGGTGCCAGCGCCGATCGCGCACCCCTTGCGAGCTCATACGCGACACCTCTCCGGCGGGAAAAATGATCAGCGCGCCTTGATTATCCAGATGCTGCTGCATCGCGGTGAGCTGTTCCCGGCTGGTGCGGTTACTGATGTTATCCACGGGCAACATCAGGTTATTGAGCGGCGTGAGCATCATCAGCATGCGATTGGCCACAATTTTCACATCGCGTCGCACCTGTGACACCGCCGCCAACAGCGCCAGGCCATCCAGCGCCCCCAGCGGATGGTTGGCCACAATCACCACCGGCCCACGCGTGGGAATCTGCTCAAGATCGCGCTCGCTAAGTTCGGCGCGCACGTCAAGATGTTCCAGCACCTGTTCGACCATATCCACCCCTTTCAGGTGCGGATAGCGCGCAGCAAAACGTTGAAACTCCTGCTCGCGCACGGCCCATTTGAGCACTTTTTTTTGCCAGTTCGCCGGTTGCTGACCGGGCCAAAACGTATGGAGAAGCTGATCAACGGAGAACATCTTTCACCTTTCAGGCTGTCATTTCTCCCACTGAAATTAAAAGCGCTTGTTTTCAGTTTGATGAATCCGCGCCTTTTAAAGGAAACGTCCCGAGAAATATTGATAAAAAAAGCGCATTTGTCTTAAACAGAAAAATTCAAGACATGGCTTAAATCTTATAGGGAAGCCTCATGAATTAATTTAGCCAGACCTCTATGTACAGCTGTTTTCAGATTCCCACTTGGTTATTTAAATTTTTTGGACTGCACATATGATTCATTCGGTATTTATTGTTGATGACCACCCTTTAATTTGCGAGAGCATCAAAGCACTGCTTCACGCCTATCACTATTCCGTAGTCGGAATGGCTGAACGGGGTGAATTGCTGATCAGCCAATTGCATCAGCTCAAGCCGGATGTATTACTGCTGGATCTTACGATGCCAGGTCGTGCTGGCATCCCGCTGATTGCGGATATTAAGCGCGTATTACCGCAGCAAAAAATCATCGTATTTACCGCATCCGAAAGCGTGTTTTACCAGCGCTGCTGTTTGCAGCTCGGCGTTGAGGGTTACGTCTGTAAACGCGGGGAGTTGGATACGCTGCTAACGGCAATAAAAGACGTTGAGTGCGGCAAACGCGTCTATCCTACCGCCGCGCAAAATGCCCACGTTCCTACATTCATTGAAAGCGATAAATTAATGGAACTCACGCGACGCGAATTGATTGTATTAGTTAAACTTGCATCGGGAATGTCAAATAAACAGATCGCAACGCAACTGCAACTCAGCAGTAAAACAATTAGCACATATAAAATCAAAATCTTGCGTAAATTAGGTCTGAAAGGCATTAGCGGAATTAATCGCACCGCCAAAGCGCATGATTTGGTGTAAACCTCGTGCGCGTGGGGAGCAGAGCGTAGTTGGAGAGGTCTTTTATCGACCCGCTACGCTCTGCCCCGCCCTTTTAGGGATGCGTCGTCTGCTGCGCGATGGGCAACCAGATCTCGGTCAACGTACCCTCCTTGCCGGTAAACGGATCGCGCTGGGGCAGAGGAACCCGCTTGATGGCTTCTTTCGCCGCACGCAGACGCGAAGGCTCATCGCGATAGGTTTCCGGCGACATGCCTTCGGGATACGCGCCCACCACGAAGAAATCTTCCGAGGCAAACACCTGTTTATGACCTACGCCCGCAGGAATCAGCACGGCATCGCCTTCGCGCAAGGTCACCATACGGCCAGCATCGCCGCCTAACAGCACTTCCGCCCAGCCCGCCGCCACGCCCAGCACTTCATGGGTATTGGGGTGATAATGCGTGTAAGGGAAAATCGGCGCGCGCCACGCCGCAGGCCAGCCATTCTCGGTAAAGGTTTTTTCAAACCACTCCGCGCTGTTGCGCCCCTCTTCTTCTTCATATTCAGGTGCGATCTGCGGCCAGATGATCAGCGGCAACAGGTTATTGGGTATCGCGCCTGACTGCTGCCATAACATGAGATGCTGCGGATTACTGGATGCTCCGGCAGAAAATGTGCCTGCGGCGAAAGACATCAGTAACAGCAGGCTGGAGGTGTTGTCAGTCATACTCTTTCTCCGGAAAGCGTTGTTGCCTAATTGTGACAAAATTCGGTTGCAATACAATGTGCGCTTGACAACAAAATCTTGATAAATACCTGATTTCGCTTTCTTAACTCAAATTCATGCGCAACATATTTAACAAAAAGAGCGCATTTTTTTACGCTGCGGTTAGCTTCCAGGGCAAAGCGTGCTTATGCGCCCACAACCGGCGAAAAACCTGATGCATATCCTGTTTAAAAGCTACGTTTTCAAACGCGCCACAATCGGCTTAACCACCTTCTCCCCTTGCCGCCCGTAAAACTGCAGCAAAGTTTCTGCCGCAGAAGCGGTGAGCACCATGATTTCCACGCGTCGATTACGCGCATTCAAGGGATTACCCTGATCCAGCGGCATGCGCGCCGCCACGGCGTTGACTTGCAACACCCGCGCACTCTCCAGCCCACCGCGCTCCAGCGCGCGCCGGGCCGCCAGCGCCCGATCGCCAGACAGGTTCCAGTTGTTATAAGCCGCACTGGGCTCATACTGCGCGGCATCGGTATGACCGCTGATCATGATCTGGTTATCAATGCGATTGAACACCGGTCCCAGTTCGGTCAGTAAGCGCTGAAAATAGGGCGTCAGTACCGCACTCCCACGCGGGAACATCATGCGATCGCGATCGTCCTGAATCAAAATGCGCAGCCCCTGCGGCAGCGTTTCCAGCGTGAGATGGTTCTGGGCATGGTGCGCGCTGATAAGCTGTTCGATCTGCTGCTTGAGAGTCGCCAGCTCGCTGTCTGCGCGCGTAGGGGTGGCGTCAACGCCTTGATCCACGGCCTGCTCCACGATGCCGCTGACCGTGGCTTGTTGCGCCGGCGGCACCAGTGCCCTTGCCTGCGCAACGATGGCCTCCGTACCCTCAACGGCGAAGGGATCGAATCCGGTGCCGCTGAAGAGGGAGTGTCCGTGCAACTGCGCCACAATCTCTTTGCGTTCATCTTCGCTGACCGCGCCCACAATCCACAGCACCATAAACAGGGCCATCATCGCCAGGGTAAAGTCGGCAAACGCCACTTTCCACGCTCCGCCGTGATGACTGTGATGCGATCGGCGAACGCTGCGTTTAATAATGGTGGGGTGCGCATTGTTTTTCATCAGGCCGCGTCACCGTTGGTCATTTGATTAACCCAGCCGTCCAGCGTGGCAAAGGTGGGTTTGGAATCCAGCGGCAACATTTTTCGCCCTGCGTCCACCGCCAGCAGCGTCGGCTTTCCGGCGAGCTGATTGACCAGCACGGTCCGGATGCATTCCAGCACCGCCAAGCGCTTCTTCATGTTCTGCTCCATCGCGTTGGCTAAGGGGTCCATCAGGCAATAGCAAAAAAACACGCCGAGAAAGGTTCCCACCAGCGCGGCAGCCACTTTGATGCCGATCAGCGCAATCGATCCGTCGATGGACTGCATCGTAATAATAATGCCGAGAACGGCGGCGCAGATACCAAAGCCCGGCATCGCCTCAGCGGTGCGCTGCAGCGAGCGCGAAGGCTTCAAAAGCTCCTCCTCCACGGCATGCAGCTCTGATTCCAGCAGGCCTTCCAGCTCATGCTCGTTGATTTTTCCCATGGCCATCAGACGGAAATTGTCAGAAATAAAGGCAATCAGCCCGTGATCGGCCAAAATCAGTGGATAGCGCTGAAAGAGCTCGCTCTGTTCCGGCACCTCTATATGGGAATCCAATACTTTGAGTCCGCCGTTCTGCACCAGCTCCAGCAGCTCATACAGCAGCATCAACAGCTGTTGCTGAAACGCCGCGTTGTAGGTGTTTTTTTTCATGGCTCCGCGAATCTGCCGCCAGGTCTCTTTGAGTACGCTTTTGGAGTTACCGATAAGCATGGCGCCCGCGCCCGATCCCAGGATAATCAATAATTCTCCCGGCTGCCAAAACACGCTCATTATTCCGCCTGCATGGACGTAACCTATCGACACGCTCCCCAGCACTAACAAAATTCCAATCAATTTCTGCATAACGGTTACTCAAAGAATTTTTTAATTTTTTCAGCAATTTTTTTGTTGAGCTGACACACGCGCGCTTCCGTAAGTGTGAGTACCTGCGCAATCTCTTTCAGGCTCATTTCATGCTGGTAATACAGGCTGAGGATCAGCTTTTCCCGCTCTTCCAGCGACGACAGCGCCAGGTTTAACGTCCGCTGAACGCCCACTTCCTCTTCCAGATGACGCCCGCTTAGCATCATCCCGCTACCTTCAGCCGAAAGCACCTCGTCAAGGCTTTCCATCACGCTGGCTGACTCCAGCAGCAGATACTCCTGCACCTCCTCATGGCTCAGTCCAAGACAGGTGCGCAGCTCGCTTTCACTGGGTTCATGACCAAGCTGGCGCGTGAGCGCGCGCACGGCATCATTGATCTTGTGATTCCGCTGGCGCAGGCGCCGCGGTCGCCAATCGTGGCGACGCAGCTGATCCAGCACCGCGCCGCGCACACGCTGAAGCGCGTAAGCCGCAAAATTTCCATCCGGATGTCCATAGCGTCGCAGCGACTCCACCAGCCCCATCAGCGCGATCTGCTCCAGATCGTCACGATCCATCACCGAATCGGTTTGCGTCGACAGCTGGCGCACCACGCGTTTCACCAACGGGAGCCACTGATGGATATACCGACTCTCTTCCGCGGGGCTCATGCCGGTGACGGCAGTAAAAGCGTTCATCATCGTTCCTTACTGGAAAACCATTTTTGAGATGATGACGTCGGTAAAGGGCGTGCTCTTGCTGAACGCGCCTTCGTAACGGGTCATCAATTGGAGGTGAATGTCATCCACTGACATGGCGCGCGCCGCGGCATAATCCATGCCAGAAAACATGCCAACCAGCACGCTTTTGAGCTTCGGCAGCGCACGCTCGGTCTTTTCCATTGCGGCATCGCTGTCCACTACATACGCCAGATCCAGCAGCAGATAGCGCTCGCGGTTATCCCTCCCCTTGAGGGTGACAACCTGGTTTTTGACTTCGAAATACTGAATGGCCCGCGGTGTCTCTTTGGGTTTAAACAAGGTGAAAGCCGAGCCTTCGTGACTTTCCTTCTCCCCCTGAGGGAAGAACTGCATACCGCTGACGACTAATGTGGCGGTGAGCAATGCGCTGCACATCACCAAGGCGAAGCCCGTGGCCACCGTTTTTATTTTCATGGCGCTATACCGTCGTAAGAATGGAATGATCGTGTTGGGATTGCCGCTCCGCACGCTCATCGCACGGCTCATGGCCTGCGATGGGGGCCGCGCTGCGCGGCTGCGATTGGCCGTTCTGTCGCTGTTCGCTCTGCTGCTGAGAAATCTGCACGTTAACCGTAACGCTGTTTTCCTCGCTCAGCGTCCCGCGCAGCTCGTGGCTGACCTGCTGCAGGGCGCGATAAACCTCAGGCTGCGCGGCCTGAATATGGACCTGTAATTTCCCCTCTTCGTAGTGAATAGAGACCTCTACTTTGCCGAGGTGCGGCGGGTCGAGGCGAATGGTGGCTTTCTGCGTACTCTGAGCAATCTGCAGGTGCAGACGCTCGCCCAGCGCCGTTTTCAGCGTCAGCGCTTTTTCCCGTTCGGCTTCCGGCAGCGCAAGGGGCGTCTGTTGCAGATCGGCGGAAGGCGCAGCGGCTCCCGTCGCCGCAGGGAGCGGCAGCACGGTAGGCAGAGATGATTGTGGTCGGGGCATTGGCATCACGCGCCACCTCGTTTCTACGCGTTGAGCATGCTCGCGCGTGGCCAGCGCGTCTGCGATCACACCGAGAGCAGCGGGGGCGAGCGGCACGCTCTCCCCTGCCGCCGTTACCGACATCGGCCGCGGTACGCGCGCAGGAAGGCGCTGCGGATGTACCACCGGACCGCGAGCGGGCATCACCGCAACCTCAACGCCCGCGCCTGCCAACTGCGCTGTCGCAGGCAAAGCCCTCTCTGACTGCACCGGCAGCGGCAGCGCCATCTCCAGCGTATGCACGTCCAGGATGGTCTCATCGGGCGCGGTGTGATCGCCGCTCGTATGCGCCAGCGCCTCCGCCTCTGGCGTCGCCACCGGAAGCAGCGAAACGTCGGGGAGGACAAAAGCCGCTACCGTGGAGGGCAGCGCGGCAGCGTGTGGCGCGCCGACATCCCCTGCAGGCGTCAATGCGGGAACGCGCGGCGATCCGGCAGCCACTGCGGGCAAGCCTGCGGCAAGGCGCGGCGCTCCGCTACCCTCCGCGGCGGCCAGCAGGGGCTGATGCGGTGTGGCGCCGGGTAGCGCCAGCATCCGTTGAAGCGTGACCGGCGTCATGCCTCTTCTCCTGTTTCCGCGTCGAACAGGCTGTATGCCTGCCTGCCATAGCGCTGCGCCTGATACTGCGCGAGCTGCAGTCGCAGCGTCTCAAGCCGCGCGCGACCCTGCGCCATAACGCGCAGATAGCGAGACCGTAACGCTGCCCGCGCCGCGTCCTGCAGATTTCGCGCCTGCTGCTGCAGCTGCAGATTGAGCTGCGCGTCAATCTGCATCACCCGTGGCCAGTCATTCTGCTGCGCGGCGGCTTCCAGCGCCGTTATCAGCGCCTCATAGGACGAGGGCGTCATGGCTGCATCCCCTCCCATCCTTCACGCAGCGTCGCCAGCAAGCCCTCGACCTCCTCTATCTGCGCAAGGGAAAGGTTATGGCTGGCGTCATACAACCGATAAACGCAGTAGTCATAAAGCGAGGCCAGACGCTGCGCAAGTTCACCGCCGCGTTCGTAATCCAGCGCACTGGTCAGCGCGTTTAAAATATCAATGCACTTCGAAATGCTGCTGGCTTTACGCTCAAAGCGCTTAGCCACAATGTGGCCTTTAGCGCGGATCAGTTCGTCCTGTAACCCGGTGAACAGCATAAGCACCAGCTGATGTGGCGTAGACGCTGCCGTGCGTATCGCCAAATCCGCCTCGCTATAGCCGTGTGTTTCAGACCGATTCCCGTACATCTTTCACTCCTGATTAACCAAAGAACTGCGCCATGGTGCTTTCCATCTGCTGCATGGCGCTTTGTACCCGCGTGAACTCTTTCAGGTAACGGTTGTAGTGCGTGTCATAGCGCTGCTGAATCTGCAGTTCTTTGCTGCTGAGCTGGCTGGTTTTACGATCGAGGGAGTCCTGCCTTGATTTGATGGATCCGGTCACGCTCAGGAAACCATTCAGGCTTTTGTCCATCTGTTTGATCACCCCGTCGGTGCCACCAAACAGTGCATTCAGCGCCTGCGGATTGTCGTTAACCGCCTCGAGAAAGGTCTCGCTGTCGATGGACAGCTTGCCCTTTTTGTCGAGTTCAATACCGAAATCCGCCAGCGTGTTACCGTTCACGCTTTTGCGCAGCAGCGAGGTCATCTGCTGTTCTAACACCCGCAATGAGGAATCCCCGGCCAGCGCACCCGCCTGCACTTTTTCTCCGCCGCTGCGCGTCAGCTCATCGAGCTTGTCGGCAAGCGTGTTCCAGGCATCGACAAATTTCTGCGCCTGCTCTTTGGTCTGCGTCTCATCGTTACCCACGCTGATGACCAGCGGACGCGCCGAATCGGTTTTCTGTATCACGTTGATTTCGACGCCGGGAATGAGATCGCGGAAGGTGTTGCTGCTGCTGGTAATGGTCAAGTTACCCACCTTGATTTCCGCATCGCGCGCAGCAGAAATCGCGCTGCCACCTTCCATCGCACTTTTGAAGGCGGCATCGCCCGCTACGCTGATGGTGAAACCGTTGGCAACCCCGGTCTCTTCACTGCCCATCATCAGGCGGTTTTGGCCGTTGACCTTCATGATCGATGCCGTGACGCCAGGGTTATCCGCGTGGCGGTTGATGGCGTCGCGCAGTTCTGCCATGGTGGTGATGCTGCCGACATCGAGATCGAGGCTTGTTCCACCCACCGACACGGAAAGCGTGCCGGTGGCATTTTTCACCCTATCGTCGGTAAGACTTTCAAAGGCGGTTTGCTGCGCAGCAGCGGTTTCCGTCACGGCAATTTCATACAGCCCCTTACTGGCGCTGCCATCGGCTTTTAGCGTGACGTATCCCTCCAGATTGGCGGTAGCGGCATTGGTGACCACCTCACCTTTACTGCCAAAGCCTTTAAGGGTGGTGCGAAACGCGTCCAGCGCCGTTTTTAACGCGCTGAGTGCCGTCTGCTCGGCACCCACTTTTTTCTGCTGTGAGGACAAGCGAGACTTCATGGCGGCCACGCTGTTAGTGGCTAACATTTCCGCCCATTGGGACGGTTCCATACCTAGATTCATGAGATTCTCCTGCTGATATCTGATTCAATAGCAACGGGCGTGCCATCTTTTATTTTCTTTAAAATCAGTACGATAAAGAATTTGAGCGGAAGAGATATTTCCGCACAGCGGAAACCATGCTGAGGGCGGCGGAAAAAAAAACACCGCTGCGGGAGCGGTGTTGACGTAGGAAGGCGTAATTAGCCCAGCATGCCCAGCACCATCTGGCCCATGCCGTTGGACTGCTTCAGCATCATCTGGCTGCTCTGCATCAGCATCTGCTGACGGCTCATCTGCGAGCCCTCTTTGGCGAAGTCGGCGTCGCGAATATTGCCGAGGCCAAGGTCGGTGTTGTCTTTCATGTTGGCGAGGTTGGCGGCGGTGTGGCCCAGGCGGTTGATGTTGGCACCCAGCGCCGAGCGGATCTCGCCTACCGCGTTCAACGCGTCAGTCACACTGGTAATCATGCCGCTTGCGCCGCTGGCCAATGTACCCGAAGCAAGGGTGGTAATCGCAGAGGCGGTCGCCGTCAATTGCCCACTCAGATCCACCTGCAGGGATTCGCCAGCGGTAGCGCCAATCTGGAAGTTCATGGCTGCTCCCAGCTTGCCACCCGATGCCGCCAGCAGTTTTTCCGAACCGTAAGCGGTATTGCCCATGATGTTGCCCAGCTCGCTGTTAAGCGCATCAAACTCGGCCTGCATCGCCTTCTGATCTTCCGGTGAGGTGCTGGTGGCATCCGCCGCCTGCGTAGCCAGATCTTTCATGCGGAACATGATGTTGGACACTTCATCGAATGCGCCCTCTGCGGTCTGCAGCATCGCCGTGGCTTTGGTGATGTTGTCTTTGGCCACGCTCATCCCGCGCGACTGTCCTTCCAGACGTGTCGCAATCTGCAACCCTGCGGCATCATCGGCTGCGGAGTTAATGCGCTTGCCGGTGCCCAGACGCTCCATGGCGGTACTGAGGGCGGCATTTGCGCGGTTCATGGAGTTGGTGGAAGACATTGCGGATGAGTTAGTAAACAGCGTTAACATAGAGATGACTCCTGATAATTTTCAATAAATTGTGCTACAAGCATCAGGAGAAAACGGCACACTATTTTGGCACCTTAAGCAGCAACGAGATATTTACAATAAAAAAGTTTCGCCCGTAATAATGACTCACAGCATCAACGGAATAATTTAAAAATTAAGCGACACAGCAAAATTTTATGAAATGAATGCGTTTAAAAAAGCGCACTCCTCATTCATTTATTCCTGCACGCTAATGCATAAATCGGTTTTTTATAAGAAACGGGTATTTAATATCCATGGATTTACCCCTCTATTTCATTTTCCTTATAAAATTTTAAGGCCGAACTTGTTTTGCAACGCGAGTTAAGGCAGAATTTTGTCAATTAATGCGTTTTTGTAGCATCCTATTGACTGCTCTTCTTATTGAGATATCTCCCACCATGGCCGCACATTGCGTGATTAATCACTGGCTCGTCGATCGCGACAGCGCCTCACTTATCCATCAGGAAAGTGGCGAACAGCGCAGGCTGGGAGAGTATCAGCTGAAGTTACTGCTCGTACTTATTGATCATGCCGGACAAATATTATCGCGCGAGGAGTTAAATCAGCTGGTCTGGGAGCGACGCGTCATTGGGAACAATAGCCTGCCCAATGCCATCCATGCTCTGCGCGCCGCGCTGGAAGACGATGGCAAACAACAGCGCATCATCAAAACGTTGCCGAAAAAAGGCTATATTCTCGATACGGAATTTTGTCAGTTCATTACGCGGCATGAAGATGAACATGCCGCTGCGCCACCAGAAGACATTTCTCTCCCACCCCGCGCTGGAGATGAAAGTCAGGCCCTGCTCTTAGAAAACAAACCTGCTCATCGCGAGCTGACCGCACCAGCAGGCCCGGAATGGGCGGTGGCGGTAACGCAACCGACAACATTACGTCTTCGCGTCTGGAAAACACTATTTGCCAGCTTGCTGATCATACTCGTGCTAATTACGGCAATGATTGTGCATAATATGCGGCACACGAAGCTGCATTTTGAGCCGGTGAATATTGAAGGCGTGAGCCAAATTCGTTTATTGCACCTTGTCTACGTACCGGCCAGAGAAAATATTACGCCTCAGGATATACACAAGCTGCTGGGGGATTCGTTGCGCCAACTTAATGGCTCGCTGCGGCAACGTAATGCGCGCATGGATATCTATACGGCTTTGCGCGGCAGCACGCTGAGTTTGACGCTGAATATCTTTACCCCCTGCGCACACCAGCAACTCGCTATGGGGATCGCGGCCGCCACGACCCACGCAGAGGCAATGCGTAAATTGATTGTTGAAGAGACAGAGAGAAAACTGAATGAGATGGCCCCTTGCGACAAGTAGTCTGCTGATCGTCACGCTTCTACTGGCGGCGGCCGCCTGGCACTTCAACTGGCTGCCGCTGCACCAACCTGCTTTCGATCCACACTTTCACGGTGAGGTGGGCGAAATAGGGTATTACGATCTCAATACCGATCACCGTGAGCACTATTCGACGTTTTTATCTACGCGCGATAACGCGGTCAAAATTGAGTTTACCAGCCGGGAAGATCGGGAATTCAGAGCAGAAATAACGTTCATACCGCAGATTGCCTCACCGGTGGGGTACGTGTATCAATACATTCCTAATGTCTATAAAGCCAGCCAGCCGCATCGGCTGTTACAAAGCAACTTTTCGTTTATGGCCCACAACGGCGTAACGGTTAACAGCCTGACCTTTGAGGGACACCGCGTCGTGATCACCCCCTCTGGCTTGATCATCCGTCAGTGACGGCAAGGTGAGCACACTGGCGCTCACTGACGGCTGAGTACATTTCTCACCGTGGTCACCGCCAGATTCGCCTGCGCACCCAACGCCTTTGCCACATCGAGATAACCCGGCGCGCGCAGCTGCTGCGCCACGCTCTCGGCGGTATGATATGCCTGCCCGCCCGAGAGAGTGGCCATGCTGTCAACGCGCTGCTGAACCTGGCCCAGCGTCCGCACTAACTGTTGCCGTTGCTGCGCAATGTTCGCCAGCGCGCGGTGAACGTGCGTTTGCAGCGCACCGGAACGGTCGGAATGGGCCAGCGCCCGCGCAATAGTGTCGTCCAAGGTGTCATCGGCCAGGGGTTTGAGCGGAAAAAACTGCCCTTGAGGATAGCGCACGCCCCCGCCCTGAACGCTCAGGTGATTCGCCACACGCGGCCACTGCGCTTCGTCCACTTCAAACAGCAGGTCGTGCTGCGCCGTGATTTTACCGTGAATGCCCCATTTGCCCAGCGCCTGATTCAGGCCAATCAGCGTTTGCTGCGGCGAACTGTCGGCGGCGATCGCCGCAGCGCTCAACTCACGCCGATCGCCCGCCAGCGAAAAAACGATCACCTCCGACTTCGCAGGGTTCAACAACGCCTTACCGTCTCGCAGCTGAAAGCTAACCTGCGGTTTTCCCTCTAGCGTAACCTGCAACTGACGATTGACGCTGTTCCCTGACAGCCGCGAGCGCTGCGCGAGAAGCGCCTGCGTCTGTTGCAATTGGTGCAGCCTGCCACCGCGTCGATCTGACGCCTGATCGAGCCTCAACAGCTGGTTTTCTGCGGCGTGCAGAAAACGATCCGCCATTTGTACCCGGGTGAGCTGATGATTGAGCTGCACGTTATAGCGCAGCGGCTGCGAAGAGATCAGCGGCGCGTCAGGAAAATGCGCGCGCCGCCGCGCCGCCGGGGCCTGCTCGCGAAGCGGGTTTGCTTGTAGACGGGCGCTGCGCGCGTAATCCTCGCGAAGCACCGGTGCCGACAGAGTGTCCACGTTAATCATGACGCTTACCTTAGGTTAAACAGCGACAGCGTCGCGACCTGACCATAGGTCTTGTAGGCCGCCTGAGAGGCCAGGGTGTAGCGGTTCAAATCCAGCATGGCGCCCGCCATGTCCAAGCCTTCCAGTTGCTGAGTCAGTTCCTCATGGATGAGGGCCTTATCAGCATGCGCATCCTGCAGCAAGGTGAGACTGTTTTGGCGCCCGCCCAGATCGGTAAAAAGGCGCGTCACGTTGTCGAGCGTGGTTTGTGATTGCGCAAGCATCGCGGTGATGTCCGCGCTGTAACTCCCCGCCGGTAGCGCCGGATTCGCCATTTTCCCCAGCAGTGTCTCAAGCTGATTCAGCATCTTCATATCGTCGCCGAAACTGGCCGCCAGATCGATATTCGCAGGCACCGTCACGCCGTTGCTCACCGGCGTACTGACGCCGTCATGGTTACCCTGATAGATCCACGCGCCGCTGCCGGCATCGCGCACCACGGGCGCACGATCGGTCACGGTGCCCGCAAACAGATAGCGACCGCTCTCATCCCGGCTATTTAACTGGGCAATCAGCGCTGATTTCAGGGTCTCAAGTTCAGCGGCAAAGCCTCCCATATCTTCCGCGTTGTGCTGGGCGCTGTTGGCCTCGCGCAGCGTATCCAGCATGCTTAACAGCAGATCGCTGCTGCCCTCCACCTGGGTTTCCTGCAGGCTGAGCGAATGGCTCACTTGCGTAATGTTGTGCTGATACTGACGGGTTGCCGCCTGCTCCCGGCGGAGTTGAGACAGCTGCGCGCTGGCGACAGGATCGTCCGACGCCACCCGTACCCGCTTCTGCTCGGCAATCTGCGTCATTAGCGTATTAAGTTTGCCGTTGTTGACCTGCAGATTGCGCATCAATGTCGTACCAAAATTCAGAGAGGAGACTCGCATCGTTTGTCCTTAAAAGAGCGCCAGCAGATCGGTGAATATCCGATCGCCCGTGGCGATCACCTTCATGTTGGCCTGATAAGCTTGGGTGTACTGCGTGAGATTCACATACTCTTCGTCGTAATCCACCGCGCTGAGGTTATCCCGTTCGGTCTCCGCGTTCTGCAGCCATGCCTGCGCGGCACTGAGTTCGGTCTGATTCTGTCGGCTTTTAATGCCTACGGCGCCGATCATCGCGTTACTTGCCTCATCCAGCGTGGCGGGTGGCTGGCCCGCGATGCTAAAGCGCTGCTGCTTGATGGCGAGGAGATCCAGCAGGTTCTGGTTGTTGCCCGGCGCGGTAGGATCGGCAGAAAACGCCAGCTCCTCTGCCGTAAGCGCGTTGACCTGCAGCATGCCGGTGGGATGATTGGGATTAAAATTAAACAGCGGTTTGCCCGCGTTCCCCTTTAAATCAAACCCTTTTGCCAGCCGATCGTTAAACGCCTTTGCCATTGCTTCAGCCATGCCGCCAAGACGCGCTTCGCTGCTGTCGAGGGTATCGACCTGATAATCGTGCATCGCCCCCAGCTGACCGCCGGTGGCACTGTCGATCTCATAGGCGCTGCCCGCAAAGCTGAGCTGAAGAACGTGCGCGCCGCTGGCGTTGCGCTGCATGGACAATGCGCCCACCTCACTGCCGCTGACCAATGGCTGCCCGGAAGGGAGCGTCAGCGTATATTCGCCGGTCTCGCTCTCCTGCACGCGGATATCGAGATAACCACTGAGTGCGCGTACCTGCTCGTCGCGCTGATCGCGCAGGATGCTGGCATCCCCTCCTGCCGCCACGGTCTCTTTGATGCGCGCGTTGTAGTGGGCAATGGCTTCGCTGGTATGATTAATAGAAGCGGTAAGGTCACGCTGTTGCTGCTCACTCTCACTGCGCTGCTGCTGTAAAAAGTTCTGAACGTGATTAATGCGCGTGGCCAACGCCTGCGCTTCGCTGAGGACCGTCTGCCGCATCGCGTCGCTGTCGGGCTTTTCCGTGGCGCCGCTTAGGGCAGCAAAGAACGTATCCAGCCCGTCACCCACGCCGGTATTTTCCGCACTTAACAGCGTCTCCAGCGCGCCAAGGTAGCGCTGGCTACTGGAAAAATAGTCGTTCTGGGTGTTAGCGCGCCACACCTGACCGATGCGGAATCGATCGGCGATGCGCTCAATGCCGCTCACCTCAACGCCGCTGCCGCTAAACAGACGCTCGACGCCCGCCGGCCCGATAGCATTCTGCTGAATACGTTGGCGACTGAAGCCTTTGGTTGCCGCATTCGCGATATTCAGCGCGGTGACGTTCATGCCAATACGCGCCGCGCTCGCACCGCTGTAACCTATGTTAATGATGCTCATGTTCTGTCTCGCCGTTACTGTGTCTGATTAAGCAGAGCGACAAACGAAGCCCGCTCTTAAGATGAGGAGGGGGAAAGCTGCCGGATAAGCAAATCGGCGATCCCGGTGCTGCGCTGGCTCGCCAGCTGCTGCGCCAGAGCATCATCGAAAAAATCGCGGATATGGCGCGCTTCACGGCTGCTAAAAAAGCCCTGCTCATCCGCCATGGCATCCGTACTCTGGCGCATGGCCGCAAGCATATTGCGTAAAAACAAGGCTTCAAATTGCTCGGCAGCCTGCTCAAGGCGCGGCGGTGGTGCTGCGTCAGAAACCGAGGCAGCTGCGGGCGCGACTGCCGAATAACGTGTATGAATATTCATCACATCACCACCAGTTCCGCATCCAGCGCGCCGGCCTGATGCAGCGCCTGCAGGATCGCCATGATATCGTCCGGTGCTGCGCCAAGGCTGTTGATGGTGTTGACGATACTGCGCAAGCGGGTGCCGGCCGAGATCACCACCATATTGCCGCGTCCGCGATCGACGCGAATGTCACTTTCCGGCGTCACGGCGGTGTCGCCCGCGCTGAGCGCCCCCGGCTGGCTCACGTTGCTGCGTTCGTTAATGGTCACCGTGAGGTTGCCATGCGAGACCGCCGCCGCACGAACCACAACGCCCTCTCCCATGACGATGGTGCCGGTGCGGGCGTTGAAGACCACGCGGGGAGGCGCTTTGCCGGCGTTGATCTCCACCGTCTCCAACAGCGACATAAACGCCACGCGGGCGGAGGCCTCACGCGGCGCGTGTACCGACACCGCCGTGGCACTTTTCGCCACGGCGGTGTTGGCACCGAACGCCTGATTCAGCGCCACGGCAATGTTATTCGCCGTGTGAAAGCTGGGCCGCTTGAGGTTCAGCATGACGTCGCTGTTATCCTGAAAATCGCTGCCCACCGCCCTCTCCACGGTCGCCCCGCCCGGAATACGCCCGACCGTGGGCGTATTCACCGTGAGGCTGGAGCCACTCTCTCCCTGCGCGCTGACGCCGCCAACGATCACGTGTCCCTGCGCCAGAGCATAGACTTCGCCGTCGGCACCGCGCAGCTGCGTCAGCAGCAGCGTGCCGCCGCGCAGGCTTTTGGCATCGCCAATAGATGAAACGGTGACGTCGAGGGTTTGGCCCGGCGCGTAGAGAGAAGGCAGCGTCGCGCTGAGCGCTACCGCCGCTACGTTTTTCACTTTAGGATCCCGTTTCCCCGGCAGCTGTACGCCAAACTGACGCAGCATGTTGCCCAACGATTGGCCGGTAAATTTCACCTGACTGCGGTCGCCGGTACCATCCAGCCCGACCACCAGGCTATAGCCCACCAGCTGATTTTCACGCATCCCCTGTACGTCAACCAAGGTGCCGAGCGGCTGTGCGTGCGCGCTTTTCACCCCAAAAAAAGCGCTGCCCAGTACGAGCGGCAGCAAAAGGCGCATTAAAACTTGCGGCATTGTCAGCCCCTTAAATCGGAAAGAGTGGATGGTTAAACAGGCGCGTCAGCCAGCCCGCCGCGTTCGCATCGCTGAGCGCGCCGCGTCCGGCATAGGTGATACGCGCATTGGCAATGCGCTGTGAAGAGAGGCTGTTGTCACGTTCAATGTCGTCGGCGCGGACCAGCCCGGTGACGCGCACATATTCATCGCCCTGATTCAGGGTGAGCCACTTTTCGCCGCGTATCAGCAGTATCCCGTTCGGCAGCACCTTGTGCACCGCCACCGAGATGGCGCCACGCAGCATGTTCTGCTGGGCAGACGTGGCATTGCCGTTAAAATTCCGGTTGCCTTTCACCGCGCCGCTCAACTGTTCGAAGGTTTGTCCCAGCAGTGACGGCGCCCCCACCTCAAGCGCATTTTTTTTGCCGAAGTTCGTGCGGGCCTGCTTGCTGGACTGCGTGGACTCTTCCAGGCGCACGGTGAGGATATCCCCGACGCGATAGGCACGCCGATCCTGCATCAGCGACCACGCGTAATTGGCCTGATAAAGTCCCCCGCTGTGCGCCTGAGGCGCGGGCTGCTCCCACGCCTCAGGCGGAGCAAAGGCGGCATCGTCTTTGTGCGCCAGCAGCGCCGGGCTTTCACACCCGGCCAGCAGCAGCAGTAGCGCCAGGCGGGTTGTTTTCATCAGTTTCATGGATCATTTCTGTGTTGAAGAGCAAACGGAAGACGCGCTTCCGCCCGAAAATTACATCTGCTGCGTGACAAACTTCAGCATGTCATCAGCAGCCGACACCATTTTGGCGTTCATCTCATAGGCGCGCTGGACGGTGATCATCTCCACCATCTCCTCCACCACCTGCACGTTCGATCCTTCGAGTGAGCCCTGTTCCAACTGCCCAAACGCCTCTTCACCGGGCACGCCCTCTACCGCTTCGCCGCTGGCGGCGGTTTCGCGGTATAGGTTGCCGCCAATGGACTCCAGGCCAGCCGGATTCACGAAGTTCACCAGCGTGATCTGGCCCAGCTCTACCGGTTCGGCTTCACCTGCGACGCTGGCGCTTACCGTGCCATCTTTGCCAATGGTGAGCGTTTTACTGCCTTCTGGCAGCGCGATTTGTGGAATCAGCGCAAGCCCTTGCGCATTAGTCAGCACCCCGTCAGCGCTGATTTTCAAATTGCCGGCGCGCGTGTAAGCGATATCGCCGCTGGCGGTTTCAACCTGCAGAAAGCCCTGTCCGGTAATGGCCACATCCAGCTCCTGCTGGGTATTACTCAGAGTGCCCTGCGTAAACTGCTTCTGCGTTCCCACAATTTTGACGCCGCTACCAAACTGCACGCCGCCGGTGGCGGCGCTACTTTGATCCAGCTGACTGCCCGGCGCGCGCTGAGTTTGGTAGAAAAGATCCGCAAAAATGACGCGATCGCGCTTAAAACCCGTGGTGTTTACGTTTGCCAGATTATTTGAAATGGCGGCCATTTTGGCGTCCTGTGCCGCCAGGCCGGTTTTACTGACCCAAAGAGCAGGATTCATCACATTTTCCTTTTAGCTTGCACGAAGCAGACGATTTCCCGACTGCGCGAGGGTGTCTGCGGCTTTCATCATTTTGATTTGCGCCTCAAACTGGCGGCTAAGGGCCAGCGTCTGCACCATTTCATTGACGGTCGACACATTGCTGGCTTCCAGATGCTCACTGACAATCTGCACCTGCTCGCTGTGCGCGGCGGTGGCCCGGGGGCCAACCAGCCAGCCGTCATTGTTTTTACGCAGCTGCGCGTCCGGCAGCGACACCAGCTTGATGCGCGCAACGTCCTGCGCGGCGGCGACGTTGCCGTCTTCGGGGATCACGGTAATGGTGCCGTCGTTGCCAATCGCCAGCTGGGAAAACGGCGGCAGCTGAATCGGCCCGTCTTCGCCGAGCAGGGGTTTTCCGCTGATAGAGAGATTGCCCATGTCGTCGATATCAATGTGGCCATTGCGGGTATAGCGCTCTCGCCGCCCGTCGCTGACCGCAATCAGGCCCGCACCCTGAACGGCAATGTCCAGTTCGCGTCCGGTCTCCTGCAGCGTCCCCGCCGCCATATTGATACCGCCGTTTTCGCTGCTGACCAGGTAACGGCTGGCGTATCCCGCCCCCGCCACCGCCGTGGCGGTAGCGCGCTCCAGGTCGGCGCGGAACCCTTGGGTATTGGCGTTGGCCAGATTGTTGGCGTGAATGCGCTGCTGCACCAGGCTGCGGTTTGCGCCGCTGACGGCGGTATAGATCAGGCGATCCATACTTACAGCGCCTGGAACAGCGCGTTCATCATCGCGTCGTTGGTGGAGATAACTTTGGTGTTCGCCTGATAGTTACGCTGGGCGCTCATCAGACTCACCAGCTCAGCGGTCATCTCTACGTTGGAGTCTTCCAGCGCGTTAGATTTAATGCTGCCATTCAGCCCCGTTTTTGGCGCGCCAAGAATCGGTTGCCCGGAGGCGTTATTGGCGGACCAGGCGGTGCCATCCTGGGCGTCCAGCCCGTTGGGATTGCTGAAGTTTGCCAGCACCAGCTGCCCCTGTAGCAGGCGCTCACCGTTGCTGTAAGTGGCGTAAATCTTGCCGTCATCGTCAATCTGTTCGCCGTTTTTTTCCCCGGCGGCATAGCCATTGGGGCCATTTTTAGCGACGTTGAACGCCGATCCAAACTGGCTGCTGCCGGTGTAATCCAGCGCGATACTCAGCGGATCCGCCCCGCCGATGGCGGCACCGAGGGGGGTGGGTCGGGTGGGTAAGGTCAGTGCGCCGGCGGTGTTAAACGTCAGCGGCTGGCTTGCGGGCGTCGCGGGCTGGCCGTCGACGAAATAGTGGGCTTCCCACTGGTTATCCGCGGTTTTAACAAAAAATTGCTCCAGGGTGTGCTCCCGGCCCAGCGAGTCGAACACTTTGCTACTGTAGGTATTGTTGTAGGAAGTGCTGTCGTTCTTGTCGAAGGTCGTCGTTGCGGGCAGCGCGCTTTTCGCATCGAGGTTGCTCACAAAACTCAGGCTATCCGTGGCTTTAGCGGGAAGATTACCCGCATTGATGCGCAGATCGCTCACCACGCCCGTTTGCAGTTGCCCGCTGGCATCCACGCCATAGCCCTGCAGGCGTTTGCCTTGATTGTTGATAAGAAAACCGGTGCTATCCACGCCCATGTAGCCCGCGCGGCTATAGCTGATGCTGCCGTCGCTGTCCTGGGTCATGAAGAAACCGCTGCCGGCGATCGCCAGGTCAAGCCCGCGCCCGGTGGCGGTGATGCCCCCGTTTTGCGTGATGCTCTGCGAGAGGCTATTTACGCCTACGCCCAACGGCTGGCCGCCCGCGTACAGCGAGGAAAACTCCGCCCGCATGGATTTGTAGCCCACGGTCCCGCCGTTAGCGATATTGTTGCTGATGGCGCTCAGCTGTTTTGTCACGGCATTGAGGCCGGATGTAGCAATGGAAAAACTCATGATAAGTCCTTAGGAAAAGTGGCGTGACGACGTATCACGCTTGCTGTCGAACTGACGGAGCTGGTTGTAATCGACATCCCCCAAGCCGGTGATATTGAGCTTGGCTGCACCGGTCTGGGCGTCGAATCGCACGCTATTAACAATGCCGGCAATCTCAATGCCAATGCCGCTCTCGGCGGTGTCGGTCACGACGCTCAGGCTGTAGTCGCCTTCGGCCAGGCCCAGCGCCGTCGGGTCGATCGTGAAGGGCACATCGCCCGGCTTCTGACTGCCCAGATCCAGCGTGGTGACGTTCCCGGTGCTGTCTGTCATCTGCAACGTGACGTTGCTCGCCGCATGCTGCAGCGTGAAGCGGCCTTCCACCTTCTGCCCGTCCAGCTGAACGCGCTCGTTCTGGGCGAACACGCGCTGACCGGGCAAATTCGACATCCCCAGCATGTGTAGATTTTCGCCGGCATAAAACAGCGCGGTCAGGGTCTCTTTCATCCCCTGCATCGACTCCATCTGCGACATCATGGAGAGCTGGTTGATGTAGTCTGCGCTGTCGGTAGGATTGGTAGGGTCCTGATTCTGGATCTGTGCCACCAGCAGGGTGAGAAACAGATTACTGACGCTGCCGTTTTGCTGCGGCGCTGAAGGGGTGCCCTCGCCGCCAGTGCGGCTGTTGTCCACGCGCATCATCCGCCCTCACCCAGACGCAGCAGACTCTGCTGCATGCTTTTGACGCTGTTCAACACCTCTACGTTGGTTTCAAAGTTTCGCGAGGCAGACATCATGTCGGCCATCTCCTCTACGGTATTGATATCAGGATAAAAGACGTGCCCCCGGGCGTTCGCCAGCGGGTGGCCGGGTTCATAGCGCCGTATCGCGCCGCCGCTCTCCACCACGTCCAGCACCTGAACGCGCGCGCTGGCCAGCGCGGATGAGGACACTAAGCCGCTTTTTTCATACAGCGCCGCAAACACTGGCCGCCGCGCTTTGTAGGCTGCCGCCTCGCTGGAAGCCGGAGAGTCTGCGTTCGCCAGGTTACTGGCGATGGTGTTCAACCGCACGGTCTGCGCCGTCATAGCAGAAGCAGAAACGCGGTAAATATCATTAAAAGACACGGTTATTTCCCTTCGATGGCCTGATGAAGGCCGCTGAATTTACCGCTGAGAAAGCGCAAGCTGGTTTGGTAATCCAGCGCGTTTTTCGCAAACTCAGCCTGTTCAACATTGAGCGTCACGGTGTTCCCGTCGGCTGCCGCCTGGTAGGGCACCCGAAAGCGAATTTCCGGCGGCAGGTCAAAACCACTTTTTTGCATTGCACGTTGCATCTCAGCGGCGAAATCAATATCTTTAGCCTGGAAATTCGGGGTATCCACATTTGCCAAATTGGCCGTTAACAGCTCTGCTCGCGAAAGTCGAAGCTGTAATGCGGCGGGATGCACCCCCAAAGCCTTGTCAAAACTTATCCCCATTTCGTCCTCCTGATACGTGATGTCTACACGCTTAAGCAATACGCGTGCCAACTATTTAACGTATTGATTTTAGAGGATTAAAATGAAAATCACGCCCGCAGCACGGAATCCCCGTTTCCGCTTCCTCCCGCTTGGCCTTCTGCTGTTATCCGTCCCGCTGATGGCTGCCCAGCCTGCGCCGAAAAGTGCGCGCAAGCAGGTTTATCAGCAGGCGGTTGCGCTGGCCTCAGCGGACCTGTCGCGCATTGGTCAGGTACACAACTGGCCAACCTTCACCAGCAAGCTCAACGTCTTCATTCCCGGCGAGGTAGACGCCCTGGCGCGCTGTGCCCGCCCGCTGACGTACGCGTTGCCAGCCGGGAACACCGCGCAGCTGGCGAGGCTGCGCTATGACATTCGCTGCGGCGATCCGCAGGGCTGGGAGCTCACGGTAACGGTCAAGCCCGACGTCTGGCTGCCGGTGCTGGTCGCTAAAAAGGGGCTCACGCGCGAGCACGTGCTGACCGCCAGCGATGTGGTGATGAAAAAGCGCAATGTCGTGACGCTGCGCGACGGCTTTATGACTCAGCCCGATGAGGCTATCGGCTTGATGTTGAAAAAACGGGTGCGCGAATTCCAGGCGATTACGCCCGCGCACCTGACGCAGCCGCTGTTGATTTCGCGCGGCCAGCAGGTGCTCATGCTGGCGGAACAGGACGGCGTGCAGGCAAAAATGCTGGGAGAGGCGATGAAAAACGGGCGCAAAGGCGAGATCATCAAGGTACGCAATGTGCAAAGCCGAAAGACGGTGAGTGCCCAGGTCGCCGATCGCGGCGTGGTGCGGATGCTGATGGCGCCAGGCACGCCCTGACAGGCGGAATTTAAGTTTCCGCATGACCGTGTCGTTATGCAGGGGCATGCTGAAATCGACGTGAGGACATAATGAAGATCAACCCGAACGCTACACCCGTCACCCTGGGCACGCCGTCCCTCGCCACCGTGCAGGATGTCGCCGCTTCCGCTGACGCGCCCTGCGTACCGCACACGCCTGCTGAAGACGCCGGTCGACTGCAGACCGCCCGCGATCAACTGCGTGACATGCCGGAAGTGGATGCCCCCTTCGTCAGTGCCATGCAGGATGCGCTCAAGGCTGGCCAACTGCGGGTAGACACGGCGCAGCTGGCGCAGGCCATGATGGACTTTTACCGTAAATGAGTGACACCCGTGAGCACGTCAAAGCCCTGCTACTGGATATTAAACACGATACGCAGCGCTACGATGCGCTACGGCTATTACTGCAGCAGCAGCGAGACGCCATGATCGGGTGTAATACAGATACCATTCAGCAGGTTAACGCCGCGCTACTGCCGCTTTACCAGCAGCTCGCGGGCTCTGCGCAGCGTCGTAGCGATATCCTGCAAACGCTGAGACTCGCAAACGACAGCCAGGGCATGGCGCAGCTCCTGCGCTACCTGCCCGTCTCGCTGGCGCAGCAGGTGGAAAGCTGGTGGCGCACGCTGGAAAACAACGCCCGGGCGTGTCAGCAGTTAAACGAACGTAATGGCATCTTGCTGACGATGCAGCAGGAAACCCTGGAAAGCCTCACCGGCGAGCCTTCGCGCACCTTTCTTTATACCCGCTAAAAGAATGCCGCGCCGATGCGCGGCACACCTCTTACTTCAACAGAGATAATCCCACCAATAGCGCATTATCCTTCTCTGGCGTGGGCAGCGCCTCACGATGCCAGGCGGCCAGCAGGGCCACCAGCTTAGGCTCGTCCACCTCACACCCGGCGGACAACAGCTGGCCGACTAACAACTGAAGGCTAAAGACGCTTTGGCACAGCTGCAAAAACGCCCTTTCCCATTCCTCTGGATCACTGCCGGGAAAAACGTGGTGCCACACGTACCACCGGAGATAGTTACGCCACAGCGTGTCGTGTTCGGCCAGCCAGGCGTCGAACGGGATATTCGCGCGCTGCGCGCTCAACTCGCCGAGCAGACGCGCCTCTTCCAGTGAACGCAATTCGCTCAGGATCATCATCAGCATCGTGCCGGTTCGCGCGTCGAGTGTGGCATCCAGCCGTCGCGATCCCAACTGACGCATAGCGGCTATCGCATAGCTATCAATAAGGGGTAAGGTGGCAAAGGCCTCCCTGAGCACACCGCCTTCCATCAGCGCCTGCAACTCATCCCCCAGCGCGTGGATAGCCTCTGCAGTCGGCACCTGCTGGCCGCGGCTGATTAAGATGCCGAGCGCATACAGCGTTTCATTCAGCGGGCGTGCGCTATTGAGCAGCGTGCGGTAGACCTGTTGGTTAAGCGCGTAGAGACGTGGGCAACAAGGGGACAGCGGTAGCGGTTCGGTGGTCTCGATGTGCATATCGAACGCATGGGCATCACGTAAAATCACCGCCGCGGCGCTGTCGCAGCGCAGATCCCAACTGAGGCGCTGCTCATTCTGCCAGCGTATCTGGTGCAGCGGTTTTTGCCCCTGGCAACCGGAACAGGTGCAGGACCAGTGCGAAGCCGCCTGCTGCACAATATAGCCAGGCGTAAAAAGATGGGCGGTATTCATACAAACTCCTGTGAGCCGGCTTGGGGCACAGCGCCAATTTTGCGGAAAAAGCGCGCCGTTGCCGGTTCGCCATTGATGGTTTCATTGTGGAAAAACAGACCGGGATAGAGCGCAAACCAGCGCAGATCGGCGGTGATAAGGTGGTTATCTGCGTCGGGGTGCGCCAAACGCGCCTGAAGCGCGGCGTAGGCCGGCTGGTTCACGCAGCAGGCCAAATGCGGCAGCGCCTGAGCGTGTGCCGCCACCACTCCGGGCAGCTGGGTCAGCGGCCAGCCGGCCATCAGTTCAGCGCCCAAATGGAAACCGTCCCAGCCAACGTGGGGCAAGGCGCGCAGGAGTCGGTTCAGCGCATCGATACCGCGTTGATGACGGATCCACGTCATACGACTATCCAGTAACAGATAGTTCGGCCAGCTTTCCTGCTGCGCGCGTTGCAGGACCGCCGCGTGGGTTAATCGCTCATGCGCCAGCGGTGCCATAGAGATCAGACGCCCCGCAGGCAGACCCGCATCCAGCAGCTGCTGGCGCAGCGCGGCGTTTTCACCAATCAGCACCACGCGATGGAAAAAGCCCCAGTCTGGCTGCTGCGAGAGCGGCGCCTGATGCAGACGCTGATAAAAGCTGCGCAGCAGGGGGTCCGGCACGGCCTGTTCCAGCGTGATGGCCTGGGCTTTGCTGCTCGCCAGCACAAAGTCTTTGTCAAAGGTGTTACGGCTGTGCGACACGCACAGAATGCTGCGCCACGGGTCAAGCTGCAGCACCGGCACCGTAAAGCCACGGGTAAAGCTGCCCTCTTCGCCCAGCGTCACGCGATCGTCATAGCGATGGCTGCGCAGATAGTTGCGGTGGTAGGCGAATGTGCCGTTCAGGGCGTGGCGCGGCCCGGCGCTGACGGTCATAAAAATCTGATTGATATGGCTGTACCACACCGGCAGGGTGTCGCAACCGGCAAACAGGGCGTTATGACGGCGCATCTCGTTAACGGTGTAGCGGATTTTATCCGCAGGGTAGAAATCATCGTCGTCCATGCAGATGATGTATTCGCCCTGCGCCAGCGCGTTAAGGCGGTTGCGTTTGGCACCAATCGGCAAACGCTCCGGCAGATGAAAGTAGCGTACCCGTTCGGGATAAGGCGCGTAGCGCGTCAGTTCTGCCACCCATTCAGCGTGGCTGTGCGGTGAGTCATCAAGGATCACCAGCTCACGCCGTTCGGCAGGATAGTCCTGGTACTGAAACATGTAGAGCAGGTAAGGCAAAAACTCGGCGCGGTTATAGGTTGGCGTCACCACGCTCACCAACGGGAACGTCTCTGGCAACGCGCTCGGATGTCGCGACATCAGCGCGGTAAACAGATCGCGGCTCATGCTTTTTGCCTCCGATTACGCAGCCAGCATTGCAGCGCGCAATCGTCCGTAAGCGCCTGCTGCTGCCGCTGCGCCTCCTGCGCCTGCGCGTCACGCTGCTGCGCCAGCATCAGCGCAAAGCGCTTTTCTTTGCAGGCCTCGTCGAGCAGCTGCGCCTGTAACACCTGCTGCTGCTGTTCAGCCAGTTGCACGGCCTGACGCTGCCCGTTCACCAAACGCTGGAGGTGCGTTTTATAACGCGCCAGATTACCGAGCTGAGCAGGCTCCATGCGGGCCGAGATCTCGCCCAGCCGGGTTAAGGCTTCAATGTTGCTGTGGTAGCGCCGCACCTGCTGCTGCTGCTGCGCCAGCTGGCTTCCCAGCGCGTCAACGTTGCGTGCCCGCAGGTCGCGAAGCTGTGACAAAGTCACAAGAAGAGAGGGTCTGTTCATATCAACCTTTATGGCTGGCTCAAGGCCAGCAGTGCGTCAATGGCGTCGGCCAGCGCGGCAGGCTGTTCAACCGGCTGACAAAGAAACTGGGTGATGGCGGGAAAGAGTCGCACCGCGCGATCGGCTTGCGCATCCACACCCGCCACGTAGCCACCCAGCGGCAGCAGCGGCTTGATGGCCATATAGTCGGCGTAGAGCTGCTTCAGCGCGCGCGCCGCCTGCTGATGCGCGGGTGCGGTCACCAGACTCATACAGCGGCTGATGCTTTGACCGATATCAATTGCAGGGTAATGTCCCGCTTCCGCCAGCTGGCGCGTTAAAACAATATGGCCATCCAGCACGGCGCGCGCGCAGTCAACGATGGGATCCTGCTGATCGTCCCCTTCCGCCAGTACGGTATAAATGGCCGTCATGCTGCCCGCGCCGTCGCTGTTCCCGGCGCGCTCCACCAGCCGGGGAATGATGCCAAAGGCCGAGGGCGGATAGCCTTTGGTGGCAGGTGGCTCACCGAGCGACAGGGCGATTTCGCGCTGCGCCATGGCGTAGCGCGTGAGTGAATCCACCAGCAGCAGCACGTCATAACCGGCGTCGCGATACCACGCGGCCAGCGTGTGACAAAGCTCGGTGGCTTTAAGGCGCATCAGCGGTGATTCATCGGCAGGTGCCGCCACCACCACCGATTTCGCCCTGCCCACGGCCCCCAGGGCGTGCTCAATAAATTCCTTCACTTCGCGTCCGCGCTCGCCAATTAATCCGACGATCACCACTTGTGCGCTGGTGGCGCGGGTGATCATGCCGAGCAGCACGCTTTTACCCACGCCCGACCCGGCCATCAATCCCACGCGCTGACCTTTGCCGATGGTCAACAAGCCGTTGATGGCATTCACACCCACGTCAAGCGGTTCTGACACGGCTTTGCGCGTCAGCGGGTGGATCTGCGTGGGCCGAACGGGAAGCACCGCCGTGCCGCCGGGCTTGGGCTTGCCGTCGAGCGGTTCACCAAGGCCGTTGACGACCCGTCCCAGCCAGCTCTCCCCGATCATCAGCGCGTTCTGTTCCTCTTCCGGGAACACGCGCGCGCCCGCGATTAACCCAGCGGGCGTTTTGTAGGGCATCAGCCAGGTGGTCTCACGGTCAAAGCCCACCACCTGCGCCGCCAATAACGTACCGTCTGCCTGTTCAATACTGCATCGCTGTCCCACTACCAGACGGCAGCCAACGCACTCCAGCAGCAGGCCGCTGACGCGTACCAGCCTTCCGGCAACGCGCGCCAGCGGAATGTTGTTCAACGATTGCAGCAGGTGTTCAACGGTGCGCGTCATCACGGTTCCGGCTCCGTATCCGTCTGTTCAGGGCCGGCTAAATTCTCTTGCAGCACCTTGAGGCACTGACTCAAACGCTGGTTGCAGCCGATATCCATTTCATTGTCATCGGTGAGGATGCGGCATTCGCCTGGCGCCATCTCACCGTCCGCCACCAGCCCCCAGCGCGCGGCTTTTTCAGGCTCCAGCGCGGTAATACGCGCAAACTCCTCGGCGTTCAGCAGAATACGTATTGTCGTGGGTAACGTGGGCAAGCTGGCCAGCGCCTCGTCGATCAGCGCCAGCAGCTGCGTCGGCTGGAGTGCCAGCTCGCAGCGAATCACCTGGCGCGTGACTTTTTCCACCAGGGCGACAAGCTCCGTTTTGCGCTGCTGCGCCTGTGTTTCTGCCAGCGCTTGCAGGCGCGTTGTCAAGGCATCAAGCGGAGCCGCCGCCGTGAGAAAGTGCGCCAGCGCCTGCTGCTTGCCCGCCTCAAATCCCAACGGATGGCCCGCTTCACGCCCCTGCTGCAGACCGTCCTCGTACCCCTGATTTTTCCCCTGCGTCAGCCCTTGAGCAAAGCCTTCGCTGACGCCCTGCTGAAAGCCATCCAGACGCTGCCGCGACGTGGCCTCAGCCGATCCCTCGTTATCCAGCCCGGCTTTACGCAGCGGCGGAAATTGGTGCAGGCGCATAGGTTGACGAGCCATCGCTTATTCCACCGTCTGTTCGCTGAAAAGCTGCACCTGAATGTCGCCGCTCTCTGCCAGCTCACGCACGCGCGCCATGATCTCTTTGCGTACCTGCTCAATGCGCGTAATGGGCACCGGTCCCAGCCGGGCGGTGGTGGTTTGCAGTAGCTGGACCTGACGACGCGGCATGGCGTCATAGATGGCCTGTCGCAGTACCGTCTCAGTGCCCTTTAGCGCCACCGCCCACTGCTCCATCGGCACCGCCTCCATCAGACGCTGCAGCACGCTGCTACTCTGACGGCTGAGAATAAAGAACTCATACATCTCACTTTTTAGCTCATCCGCCACGGCTTCATCGCGCTGCTCAAGCTGCGACAGAAGCGCCTGTTGATTATTGCTAATGCGATTAACGATATTGGCAGCCTGGCGAAGACCCTGCACTTTTGAGCCATGCTCGGAGAGTACTGCGACGCCGCGGTCAATAAGTCGATCCAGCTCATCTACCACATCGCGATTGATGTCATCCAGCCGTGCCACGCGATAGAGGATCTCGTTTTGGCGCGCCACCTCGAGCTGAGCGAGCACCCCGGCGGCAACATCAGGCGGTAAAAAGGCAAGAAACACCGCCTGCAGCTGCAAATGCTCCTGGTCAATCATCGCAGCAAGCTGCGGCGTATCCACCCACTGCAAACGCGCCATCCGGTGACGGATTTCATCGCCGTAAATACCGTTGATCACGCTGCGGGCAATTTCACCGCCCAGCGCGCGCTCAAGGATATTGCGCAGATAACTGCGCGACGCGCCGTTAATACCGCTCTGCTCGCGGTAGTCCTGAAAAAACGTATTGATTGCAAGGCGCGCGTGCGTGACTTTGACGCCGTGCAGGCGCGCCATGGTTTCAGAAAGCCGCAAGACCTCCTCGCGGCTCATTTTTCGCATCACCTGTGCGGCCGCCTCTTCGCCGATGCTGAGCAGAACGATCGCAGCATGTTCCAGCCGCGAACGGGTTTTCTGCCCTTCAGAATGTTTGGTGCTTTTACTTGCTGCTGCTTCGCTCATTGCTGCTGACCCACTGTTTCAACACGTCGGCGACGCGATCGGTTTCGCTCTGCGCCAGGGTTTGGAGGTAATTGATTTTGGTTTCAAGGCCGGAGCCCTGCGGCGGCAGATCGTCGCCGCTGAAACCACTGTTGGGCAGCAACGGCGCATCCTCATTTTTTGCCTCGTCTTCAGCGGGTTCTGCCAATACCGGCGGCGAGGGTTGCGGTTGACGCGCCACGCGGCGCATCATCGGCAGCAGTCCAAACAGCGTCACCAGCAGCGCCAGTAGACCGATTCCGCCGCGCTCCGCCCACTGCAGCACGCTGCGGCTCTCCCACCACGGGGGCGTGTGCTCCACCTCAACCGCTGGCGGGTTGAATGCCATCAGCGCCAGCGATAGGGCATCGCCACGCTGACTGTCAATGCCCGCCGCTTTGGCCAGCAGCGCGTTCATTTCCGTCTGCTGCGCCGCGCTCCAGGCTTTTACGCTGGTGGCGTTCTGGTTGAGCAGCACCGCCACCGTGAGTTTTTGCACGGCAAATCCGGCATGCTGAATGTGGCGCACATCGCGATCCCATTTGAATTCACGCTGCGCCTGGCTGCGACTGGAAAGGGAAGCCGTCTCTTTGGCCGGGGCCGCCGTCACGGGACGATTGCTCAGTGAGCCGGGAATACCCATCGCGAGCGGTTCGTTACTGTTGTCCTGCGACAGCTGCTCGCGGGCAACGCGTGGCGCATTCAGAAAACGCTCCTGCGTCTCTTCTATCTGGCTAAAATCCACGTGCGGCACGACGCTGACGCGAAAGTTTTCGCGCCCGACAATCGGCAGCAGCAAATTGGCGATGTTGCGCTCTACCTCTTCACGCATCTGCTGCACTCGCTCGCGGCCCCGGCGCTGATCTCCCCCGGCGTGCGCGTGCGCGATGTTAGCCGAGAGCAATGTCCCCTGCTGATCCACCACGCTGACCCGTTCGGGCGACATACCCGGTACGCTGCCCGCCACCAGGCTCACGATGGCGCCCACCTGCTCATCATTGAGATGACGGCCGGACTTGAGGCGCACCATCACCGAGGCGGTGCTGTTGGGCTTATTCGCCAGCACAAATGCGCTGCTCTCGGTGATCCCCAGATGCACGCGCGCATAAGCCACGCTCTCCAGCGCCATAATGCTTTGCGCGAGTTCCCCTTCCATGCTGCGGCGCAGGCGCACATTTTGGATAAACTGGCTGCTGCCTAGCATCTCCTCTTTATCCATGAGCCCATAGCCCTCCGGCGAGAGGGCCTTAATGCCCTTTGACGCCAGCGCCAGGCGCGCGTTAGGCAGGTCGTTCTCACGCACCAACAACACGCCGCTGTCGGGCGCAACGCGATAGCGCATCCCCGCGTCGCTCAGGGCCGCGACCACATCGGCCATCGGTAGGTTCTCCTGCGAGCCAAAGAGTGCAGTCCAGCGGTTATTGCTCTGCCACAGCAGCGCCACCACCACCGCGGTAATCACCGCCGCAATCGCAGCAGGCAGAAGCCATCGCTTGATGACGGCTGGCGCAGTCGCTGACAGCTGTGACGCGAGTTTTTTCAGCACAATCGCTCCTTAAAGTGGACTGTTCATCACGTCATCAATGCCTTGCTGCAGCTTATTGCGCACCTGCAGCAGCGCCGAAAAAGCCACGCTGGCCTTCTGGCTCTCGATCATGGCACTGCTCAGATCGTCACTCAGTCCCATATCAATGGCTTGCTGCTGCTGTGCCGCGCTTCGCTGCAACCGGTCAACCCGATCCAACGTGGCTTCCAGCACCTGTTTGAAATCCGGTGCGTCGAGTGAAACCGGCTGTATTGATGCCATGCGCGGCGAACCGATGGGGGTAATCACTGGCACATCAGCCAGCATGGCCGCCTGAAAGGACGGAAAAGTCAGTGCTTCGGTCATAACGATGTTCCTTAAGAGAGACTGCCGAGGTCGAAACCCTGTTCGCGCAGAGAGGCCAGCCGATAGCGCAGCGCGCGTGGCGTAATACCGAGGAATTCGGCCGTTCGCGATCGGTTTCCCTGATAGCGCTTCAGGAGTTCAAGGATGTACTGCGACTCTGCACGCCGACCGTGGCGCCGGATGTGGCCGTTATCGAGCGCCTCGACGTCCTCAGACGCAGGCTCCATTTCGGCGGGCATCAGGCCGTTTCGGCTTTGCAGTTGGAAACAGGCGGCGCTGAGATCGCCATTGCCACACATGATCAGGCCGCGCTGCAGGATGTTTTCTAACTCACGCACGTTACCGGGCCAGGAATAGTGCAGTAATGCTTCCCGTCCACAGACGGTAAGGTGAGGTGAATGGCTGACGAACGACTGGTATTTTTCAATAAAGCGCTCAGCCAGCGGAATAATGTCGGCAGTTCGTTCGCGCAGTGGCGCAATATGCATCATGACCACTGACAGCCGGTAGTAGAGATCCTGACGGAATCGTCCTTCACTGATTTCTACGTCTAAATTTTTATTGGTCGATGCAATAATCCGAATATCCAGCGGGATCTTTTTATGGCTGCCTAAACGCTCAACCTCCTGCTCCTGTAATACCCGCAGCAATTTCACCTGCAGCGCTAGCGGCATATCCCCTATTTCATCCAGTAATAGGGTGCCGCCATTAGCCAACTCAAACTTTCCGGGTTGGCTAGAGATCGCCCCGGTAAAAGCACCTTTCTCATAACCGAAGAGCATCGCTTCCAGCATATTTTCTGGGATGGCCGCGCAATTCACCGCAACGTAGGGTGCGCGCTGAGAAAATGCGTGATGGTGAATGTATTTTGCAACACACTCTTTTCCCGTGCCGGTTTCTCCGGTAATTAAAACCGGCACATTATATTTGGCAACGCGCTTTGCCATGCTAAAGAGTTGAACACTATCCGGCGAGTGCGCAATAAAATCTTCAGCATAGGCTTTATTTGACTGTGTGAAATTCAACATAGCTCGCTTCCTTCAAATTGGGGAAAACACCCATCACGGGAAGGCCCCCAACTTAAATACCTCAATCTTATATCTATGTAACGATATATTTTGCCATTTCAGAAACCCCCTACATCATAAAGATGAATATTCCTGGTTCGTCTGTATTGCATGGGAGCGACGAGTATACTTACCAGAAAAGTCTTATCTACAACCATTACAGTATTAAAATATTAATGCAATAAAATCATACATTTAATGATTTAACCATTTTTAAATATTAATTACATGAAAGATTAATAATGCATTAAACGTTGTTTTAAATATTTTTGAACATTAATTTAAGCAAGACAAAAACAGAACATCACGAACAGGCGTGAACGTCACATTGATTATTCTGACGCGCTAACGCACACCGTAACTCTGTTAATTGAAACCTGCCCTTCTGCGCGTTACGCAAATTTATTGTCGGGAGTGAAGCCATGTCGCTACGCAGCAAAAAGAACAAAATAAGGATTTACCCACCGGCGAATCATCCTGAGCTGATGCCGCTGGACGTTGGCAAACTTGGCCGTCCTTATCACAAAGTCCCGTCAATGTTTAAAGATAACCGCGATCGCCTTGACTCTAAGCTGGGCATCTATTTTCTGAAAAAATTTCGCGTCAATGCAGGTTTAAAGGACTTAGCGTTTCACATGGACTGCACGATAAAGCAGGCCAGCTTGTTTAGCAGTGAAGCGGGAAATCTGGGCTTTACGATTGATCGCGCCTTATTACTCACTCTGCTGCATGATTATTACGGTTTAACGCGCGATGACCAGAATATGGCAGAAGTAGAGCGCGTCCCGGTGACAAAAACCGAAGAGCGGATGCTGAATAAGCTGGCTTACGATCTGGTGGATTTAGTGTGTGATGACGCTCTCTTTCCTGAACCGCTGCACATTAAAACTGACCCTGCCGCGTTAATCACGCACTGGTCGTACCGTATCGATTTTTTTCTCGACGGTTACGAGGGCGGTCAATTTTCTTTACTGCTGGATGCCGGGCACGTTGATCGCTTGCTCTGCACGCTGCGCCAACCCGCTGAACATGCCCAAGCGGCCATCTTTCCGTCGCAACCCTGCTTTCGCCAGCTGCCGGTGCGCCTGCGCGGCCGGTTGGCCTCGCTGCCATTGACCGTGGCGGATTTGGCCCGTCTGCAGCCCAACGATGTACTGCCTTTCGCCATGAACGACCGCATTCCGCTGCTGGTAGGTAATCAGCCGCTGTTCAGCGCCGTCATTTGCGAGGATCGCGGCAAACTTTACTTTTCTGACCTGAGTGAACGTGCGAGTGACTAATATGAGCGATTTAACCGATCTGGCGAGCGCCCTGGATATCGATTTCTCTCTGGAAACCGATGCCGAGACGCAGACGCCCGCCACCCTGATAAAACCGGACACCGCGCGTAATCTGGCGTTGTTTAGCCGCATTCCGGTGACGCTGACGCTGGAGGTTGCGTCGGTGGAGATCTCGCTCGCCGAGCTTATCGGGGTGGGCAATGATTCCGTGATTGAACTGGATAAGCTGGCTGGCGAGCCGCTGGATGTCAAAGTCAACGGCATTCTGTTTGGCAAGGCTGAAGTCGTGGTGCTGAACGATAAGTACGGTTTGCGCCTGATCGCGTTTAACAATCACGATCTCAGCGAACTGGCAGGAGGCCTGTGATGCCGCGGGTGACGCGCTGGACAATCAGCCTGGCGGGCATCACGCTGCTGCTAACCGGCCCGGCGCTGGCGCAGCAGAGCGGGTTGCCGCTGTTCTCGGCGCTGCCCACGCGCGAAGGTGGCCAGGAATACAGCGTTAAAATCGATATTCTGATTTTGATGACGCTGCTGAGTCTACTGCCCATCATGCTGCTGATGATGACCTGCTTCACCCGCTTCATTATTGTGCTGGCGCTGCTGCGCCAGGCGATTGGCCTCCAGCAAAGCCCGCCAAATAAAGTGCTGACCGGCATTGCGCTGGTGCTCACGATGCTGGTGATGCGCCCCGTGTGGACCACCATTTACCATGACGCCGTGGTGCCGTACCAGAACCAGCAAATTGGCCTTAAACAGGCGTTGAGCATAGGTCAGGAACCGCTGAAAAGGTTCATGCTGTCACAAACGCACAGCACGGCGCTGGCGCAAATCATGACGATTGCGCACGCCAGCGGCGAAGCCAACGATCAAGATCTGTCGATCCTGGTGCCCGCCTTCGTGCTGAGCGAGCTAAAAACGGCGTTTAAAATTGGCTTCATGATCTATATCCCGTTCCTGGTGATCGATCTGATCGTGTCCAGCATCTTAATGGCCATGGGCATGATGATGCTCTCGCCGCTCATTATCTCGCTGCCGTTTAAGCTGATTCTGTTTGTACTCTGCGACGGCTGGTCGCTGGTGGTGGGCACGCTGACGCACAGCGTGCAGGGCGTGGCGCTATGATGACGCTGGACGTGGCGGGCGACGTACTGGCCCAGGGATTGAAGCTGGTATTGTCGATCTCGGCGGTGGCGATTGTACCCAGCCTGCTTACCGGCCTGGCGGTGAGTATTTTTCAGGCCACCACCCAAATCAATGAACAGACGCTGAGTTTTTTGCCGCGTCTGGTGGTCACCCTGCTGGTGTTGGTGTTTGCCGGGAAATGGATGCTGACGCAGCTCATTGACTTCACGCAGCTTATTTTTCAGCAAGCGGCGGCGCTGGTAGGCTGACCATGAACGTGACGTTTGACGATCTGCTTGAGCCGCTTTTCGCCCTGTGGCTGCCGTTTGTGCGCATCGCCGCTCTGCTGCATTTTTGCCCGATACTGGACAATCGCGCCTTTACCCGCAAAGCCAAAATCGGTCTGGCGCTGCTGTTAAGCCTGGTGATCACGCCCATGCTTGCAACCGTGCCGGTGCTGCGCGAATTGCTGTCGGTGCAAAGCCTGCTGCTGACGGCGGAACAGCTGCTGTGGGGGTTACTCTTTGGCCAGATGCTGGGGTGGAGCGTGCAGGCGCTGCAAACCGCCGGGCATATATTGTCGATGAATATGGGCTTGGGCATGGCGGTGATGAACGATCCGGCCAGCGGTACCTCGACCATGGTCATCGCCCAGATTATTTACGCCTGGACTGGCGTGCTATTTTTCTCCATGGATGGGCACTTACTGCTGCTGACGCTGCTTTACAGTGGCTTCACCTACTGGCCTATTGGTCAGGCGATCAATGCGCTTACTCTACGCACCGTGGCAGGCGGCATTGGGTGGATGTTCAGCGGTGCGCTGCTGCTGGCGATGCCCACCGTTATCATCATGATGCTGGTGCAGGGCGTATTCGGCCTGCTTAACCGCATCTCGCCCACGCTGAATCTGTTTGCTCTTGGCTTTCCTATCAGCATGCTGTTTGGCCTGTTTTGCTTCACCTTGCTCATCGGCAACGTCGGTAGCCACTATCTCGAACTCACCCAGCAGGTTCTGGCCCTGCTGGATAACATGAGGTCGGCGTGATGGCGGGTGACAAAAGCGAAAAACCCACCGCCGGTAAGCTGCGTAAAGCACGTGAAAAAGGCGATATTCCGCGGGCAAAAGAGGTTAATCTGGCGGTGAGTTTGGTCATGGCCTTGGTCACGCTCGAGCTCTTTTTTCCCTATTATCAGCAGCTCATCCACGCCGCGTTCCTGGCGGTGCGTCAGATGGCTGACCGCATTCACGATAACGGCGCCCTGCATCAGTTTATGCTGACGCAGGTGAAAATTTTGCTGAAATTCCTCGCCACGCTGCTGCCCATTCCGCTCACCGCCGCCCTCGCTACGCTGATACCGGGCGGGTGGGTTTTTGTTCTCTCGCGTATTCAGCCGAACGTGAAAAAGCTCAACCCGATTAGCGGCGCTAAGCAGCTGTTTTCCGCCCAGCACTACACCGACGTGGGGAAGATGATCGCCAAGTGTTTGGTGGTGCTGGCCCTGCTATGGCACTGCGTTCAGGATAACCTCGGCGCCATGATGACTCTGCAGGGGCTGTTTCTCCACGCGGCCATTTCCCAAGGCCTGGCGCTGTTTGCCGACATCATGCGGCTGTTTGTGCTCACCCTGGTGCTGTTCGCCGTGATTGATCTGCCGCTGGCGCGCTTTCTGTTTACCAAGAAAATGCGCATGACCAAGAAAGAGGTGCGCGACGAGCACAAAAATAATGACGGTAATCCCCAGGTGAAAGGCCGCATTCGGCAAATACAGCGCCAGATGGCCATGGGACAAATTAATCAGCAGGTTCCGCACGCTGACGTCGTGATCACCAACCCCAGCCACTTTGCGGTAGCGCTGAAATACGATCCGAATAAGGCGGCGGCGCCGTATATCGTGGCCAAAGGGCGCGATGACATTGCGCATTACATTCGCCGCGTGGCGGAGCAGCACCGCGTAGAGATCGTGCCGTTTCCGCCGCTGGCGCGCGCTGTGTTTCACAGCACGCGACTCAATCAACAAATCCCCGCCGCCCTGTTTCGTCCGATCGCGCAGGTCCTGAGCTACGTGATGCAGCTGCAGGCGTGGCGTCAAGGCCAGGGCAACAAACCCCGGCTGGATACGCAATTGCCTAACCTGAAAGAGATAATGAAAGCCCATGAGCCTAATTAACCTGCGAGCGCTGCTGCGCCAGGCGCACGTCGGCGTCCCTGTATTATTACTCAGCGTGCTGGCGATGGTGATTTTGCCGCTGCCGCCGCTGGTGCTGGACGTCTTGTTCACCTTCAATATTGTGCTGGCCATTATGGTGCTGCTTGCCAGCGTGAACAGCAAGCGACCGCTGGATCTCTCAATTTTCCCCACCCTGCTGCTGGTGACGACGCTGATGCGACTGACGCTCAATGTCGCCTCTACCCGCGTGGTGCTGCTTAACGGCCATGAAGGCGGAGCCGCGGCCGGTAGAGTCATTGAAGCGTTTGGCAACGTGGTGATCGGCGGCAATTTCGTCGTGGGCTTTGTGGTGTTCGTGATTTTGATGATCATCAACTTCGTGGTAGTGACCAAAGGCGCTGAGCGCATCTCTGAGGTATCCGCCCGCTTTACGCTGGATGCCCTGCCGGGCAAGCAGATGGCGATCGATGCCGATCTTAACGCCGGTTTAATCCAACAGGAGCAGGCCCGGCTGCGGCGTAAAGAGGTCGCCAACGAGGCTGACTTCTATGGCGCGATGGACGGCGCCTCCAAGTTTGTGCGTGGCGATGCCGTCGCGGGCATCATGATTCTGCTGATCAACGTGTTAGGCGGCATTCTGATTGGTGTCTTCAAACACGGATTGCCGGCGGGCCAGGCGTTTGAACAGTACGTCCTGCTGACCATTGGTGATGGCCTGGTCGCGCAGATCCCCTCGCTGCTGCTGGCGACCGCCGCCGCGATTATTGTCACTCGCATCAGCGACGGTGCCGAGTTGGGCGACGACGTTAAAACTCAGCTGCTGGCCAAGCCCGCGACGCTCTATACCGCTGGCGCCGTAATGCTGGTGCTTGCGGTGGTCCCCGGCATGCCCCATCTGGTGTTTTTACTTTTCACCGCGCTGCTGCTGTTTGCCGCCTGGCGGCAAAGCCGGGCGGTGGCGAAACCGACGCAGAACCCGGTGGATATCGAGAAAATTCAGCAGGCATTGGCCCCTGACGATCGGCGGCCGACCATCAGCTGGGACACCATTCCCATGGTGGAGCCCATTGGCCTCAATCTCGGCTATAAGCTGGTCACGCTGGTGGACAAGAGCAACGGCGCGCCGCTCACACAGCGTATGCGCGGCGTGCGGCAAATGGTGTCCGAAACCAGCGGCGTGCTGCTGCCCGAGATCGCCCTGCGCGAAGATTTTCATCTTAAACCGGCACAGTACGCGATTAAGATTAACGGGGTACGGACTGCTGTGGGCGAGGTGCATGCCGATCGCCTGATGGCCATCCCCACGCCGGAGCAGTATGGCGAGATCGATGGCATTCTGGACACCGATCCAGCGTATGGCATGGCGGTGACGTGGATTCTGCCGGAGCAGAAAGCCAAAGCGCTGAATCTGGGCTACCAGGTCGTGGATTGCGCCAGCGTGATCGCCACCCACGTCCACAAGGTGGTGCGCGAGCATCTGCCGGTGCTGTTTAACTACGATGACATTACTGCGCTGCACCAGCGCCTCGCGCACATGGCGCCGCGTTTATCCGATGATGTCAACGCAGCGGTGAGCTTTAGCCTTCAGCTCAAAGTGTACCGTTTACTGCTCACCGATCAGGTGTCCCTGAAAGATATCACCACCATCGCCACCACGCTGCTTGAGAGCAGCGCGATCACCAAAGATGCGCTCTTGCTGGCGGCCGATGTCCGTCTGGCGCTGCGCCACGCCCTGGTGGCTGCGATTGCACCCGATAATAAACCGCTATCGGCCTTCACGTTGGATAACGAACTGGAGAATCTGCTGCTGGCCGCGCTGAATCAGGCGCAGCAGGCGGGCAAGGTGGCACTGGATAGCTTCCCGGTGGATCCCAATATTTTAACCCAACTGCAAAACGCGTTGCCCACGGTCATGGAGCAGCTCAAAGCGCAAAATCTGACGCAGGTTCTGCTGGTGACGCCGCAGCTGCGGCCGCTGATGGCGCGCTACGCCCGGCTGTTTGCCCGGGGGTTGCACGTGCTCTCTTACAATGAGATTCCCGACGAGGCGAACCTGCAGGTCGTAGGTCAGGTAAGCTAATGGGAGGCTGCCAAGAAAAACCTTAGACCTCAAAGACATTTTCCTAAAAAAGGGAGAGACAGGTCTTGTCTTAATTAATCTTCTTGGGCCTGACGTTCACGTCGGGAACCGGGAAGCGCGCACGACGCAAAAAAAAGCGGGACGCTGCCACAACTCATCGCGAAATAAAATAAAACCATTTAAAATCATATCATTGCATGCAATAAAATTACAAGACAGGTCTCATATTAACGAAAAACCGATGCCTCGATACTTCCGCTGCTGCAATTTTTCCCGCTAGTTTTGCGGTTTTTTTTGACCTCTAGCATAGGAATTACCATGGACAATCTGAATTTTCCGTACAAGAAAAATCTCGATTTAAATAATCCAGCATGTTCGCTCTCTGATGCGTCCCAGGTCCTGCTGCCGGACAGTGACGTCGAGTGGCGCGATGAGCCGCTGTTCAGCGGAGAGTGTCGCACGCGCACGCGCTCGCTTCAGCAGGCGCCCGAGGGGAGCGCGGCGCTAACGCTGATGGCGGCAATGTCAGGGCCGCTTATGTCCGAGACGCCCACGCAAAACGCGCGCGCCAACGATGCGGATCTGCCTATCCGCGCACACACTGAACAAGAGGCAATGCGCGCGGCGCTGGTTTATGACTGGGCCGACCTGTATCGCTTACCGCTGAATACCCTGGTTGAGAACACACCGTTAACCGACGCGTTTTCCTCACCTGGCTTAGCGGATGACAACCAAAAAATGCTGGATTTACTCACCGCAGAACTGCGCACCCTCAATGACCTTGAGTGGCTTGCTGACCACAGCGGAGGCAGCAGCCTGATGCACACGCGCAACCAAGCGCCGTTAACCCCAGATATGACGCCCGCGATAGCGGTGACGCAGGAAGAACCGGCGCCGCAGCTGGAAGGGAATGATCTGCTGTTCCCCGCTGCCGAACTGCCGGGTGAAGGGGATCGTGAGGAGGAATTGATGGCGCGTGCCGTGGCGAGTCACAATGGCGAGAAGGTGTGTTTATCGCTGGAGGACATCCTGGGCATGCAAGATGAACTCATCGCCTGGAGCGCGGCATACGGCGATGAGCTAAGCGGCGGCACGGTGGTGGAGCATTATCCGTTCTATATCGAAAATAACGAGAGTTGGCAGATGGCAGGAACGCGTGAGCACCTAACGTAATGAGTGCGCGCGGGCGGCGTCGCAGCAGCCATGACGGAGGGTGTACGTGCCGTTTTCCCGCAGGGAACTGTTATAAAAAAACAGCTAAAATCTGTCTCTAACGCCTTACACTGTTATGTGGTTTGATGGCAAGCAGTGATAATCAGAGGTGTATTATGGACGCGATTAAACAAATCCTGCTTGATGAAATCGACACGCTGAACCGTGATGAGCTGCGCGATAACCGCCCGCGCTTCAGTTTCTCTTTTCTAAAAACGCATCCCGGCCTGTGGGCGCTGATGTACGGTTGCTACGCGCTGTGCGTCGCGCTGATCTTTTCCACCGACATGCTAGGCTGGCCCGCCTTCTGGTTTGCCACGGTGTTTGTGCTGATAATGAGTTTTCTGATGCTGTTGGATATCAACCCAAAATACCGCTTCGAGGATATTGATACGCTGGATCTCCGCGTCTGCTACAACGGCGAGTGGTACTACGTGCAGCCCGTGTCACAGCAGGCGCTGGATAAAATCGTCAGCCTGCCCGATGCGCCCGAGCGCGTGCGCAGCGGCATTGCCCGCTTGATGCAGCAAAAAGGCGAAGTGGATTTTTACGATGTTTATTATCTCACCTGGGGACATCGCCAGGCCGCCCAAGTGTAACGCTGTCGCTTAAGCCAGGGTGGCAATGAGCGCACCAAGCCGCTCTACGGCGGCTTCCGCGCGTGCATCCCAGGGCCAGGCTGCATTGAAGCGAAAACAGTGATTGAAGGCGTTGCTGCCGGAGAACAGTTGCCCCGGCGCAATACTGATCCCTTCCTGCAGCGCCAAATGGTAGAGCTGCGTGGTGTTGATCTGGCCTGGCAGCGCGATCCACAAGAAGTAGCCGCCTGACGTGTCGCTGATGCGCGCCTCGTCGGGTAACACGCGGCGCAGCGCCTGCCGTGCCAGCTGCTTGCGTTTTGCCAATGTCTGCCGCAGTTTTTTTAAGTGGGTATCGTAGCTGCGCGTGCTGAGGAAGTCCGCCAGCGCCAACTGCATCGGCGCACTGGTAGAGAGCGTGCTCATCATCTGAATACGTTGCACGCGCTGCGCATGACGTCCTGCCGCCACCCAGCCCACGCGAAACCCCGCGACCAAATTTTTTGAAAAGCTGCCGCAGTGCAGCACGTTCCCGTGGCGATCAAAGGCTTTGGCTGGCAGCGGCTTATCGTGGCCACTGTAAAGATCGCTATAAACATCGTCCTCGATCATCGCCACGTTGTAGCGGTCAAACAGCGCCACCAGTTGCTGCTTGCGCGGACGGCTCAGAGTAAAGCCGAGCGGGTTGTGCCGATTGGTCATCAGCCACGCGGCTTTGACCGGCCAGCGCTGCAGCGCCTGCTCCAGCTCCTCCATATCCATGCCCTCTTCGGCGTCGCTGGCAATGGCGATGGCATTGAGCTTCAGGCGCTCAATAGCCTGGAGCGCGCCATAAAAGGACGGGTGTTCAATCACCACCCAATCTCCTGGCTCGGTGACCGCCTGCAGGCTGAGGTTCAACGCTTCCATCGCGCCATTGGTGATCACGATGTCATCTGGCGACAGCGTTATCCCCTGCTGGGCATAGCGCTGCGCCAAAATTTTACGCAGCGCTTCGTTGCCGGGCGGCAGATTATTCAACGCATCGGTGGGTTTGAGGTGGTGCGAAACATTGACCAGCGATCGCATTAGCTGACGCTGGGGAAACAGCTCCGGATCGGGAAACGCCGAGCCAAACGGCACAATGTGGGGGTCGCGCGTGGCCTGTAGCACGTCGAACACAAAGCTATTGGTGTCCGCCTGGTGGCTTTTCTCAATAGCCTGCACGGGTGGACGTGGACGTGCCGCCGCGGCACGCGGCGCGACATAGTAGCCGGACTGCGGTTTAGAGACGATCGCGCCTTGGCTTTCCAGCACTTCATACGCGTGCATCACCGTCATCAGGCTCAGACCGCTGTGCTCCGCCTGCTGACGCAGCGAAGGTAATTTTTCTCCCGGCTGCCAGATACGTGCGTCAATCTGCGCGCGCAGTTGCGCCACCAATTGCTGATACTTCGCCACTCACCCTCCGCTGTCGCCCGCTAAGCGGCACAGTGTAGCGTAAATCACCGTGCGAAAAAGCCCGCGCTGCACCGCTGAGGCGGCTATTTCAGCACAGCTTGCCTCACTGTGGCGTAAGCGCGCCTTGCGGCTGTAACTGAACCTGCCTCAGCTCGGTGGGCAGCTTGTCGATCAGCTCGGGCGGCAGCGGTTTGCCCAGCAAATACCCCTGCAACATGTCGCAGCCAAGTCCGGTTAGAAACGCTTGCTGCGCCGGTGTTTCGACGCCTTCAGCCACCACCTTGAGATTAAGCGACTGCGCCAGGGCGACGATGGCAGACACGATGGTGGCGTCTTCGTTTTTTGCCTGCAGCTCTTTCACGAAAGCGCGATCGATTTTAAGCTCGGATGCGGGAAGACGTTTCAGGTAAAGCAGGCTGGAGTAGCCCGTGCCAAAATCGTCAATCGACGCCCTGACACCCCTTTTCGTCAACTCCGTAAGAATGCGCACGCTCTCTTCAGGGTGGCGCATCGCGGTGGTTTCGGTGACTTCAAGCGTCAGCAAATCGGCGGGAATATCGTGTCTGGCCAGCGCCTGCAGCACCGTATCCACCAAATTGCTTTGTTCAAACTGCAGCGCCGACAGGTTAACCGCCACCGACCAGTGCGGATGGCCTTCCCGATGCCAGGCGTGCAGCTGCCGACAGGCTTCATTGATGACCCAGTCGCCAATGGCGACGATCATGCCGGTCTTTTCCGCAAGCGGCAGAAACACATCCGGCGTCAGCAGGCCGCGACGGGGATGATCCCAGCGCAGCAGGGCTTCAAAGCCGAGAATCGGACCGCTGGGCGCGCGATACTTCGGCTGATAAAACAGACGCAGCTCGTTGTTGTCCAGGGCGTGCCACAGGTCGTTATTGAGCTGCAGCTGCGACTGGGCTTGGGTATTCATGGAGGGTTGAAAGAAGCTGTAGCCGTTGCGGCCGTTATTTTTGGTGTGGTACATCGCGGCGTCGGCGTTGAACATCAGCTCGCGATCGTCGCGGCCATCGCCCGGATACACCGCAATGCCCACGCTGAGTGACACCACTAAGTCGTAGCGCGAGACGTTAAACGGACGATCGATCGCTTTCACCAGCGCATCAGCCACCGCAGCGGCATCGTTGGGCTCCTGGATCTCCATCAGCAGAACAAACTCGTCACCGCCCAGCCGCGCCAGGGTGTAATGCCCCTGCATTTGCGCGCTCATGCGTTCGGTCACGGCCACCAGCAGGGTATCACCCACGTGATGACCAAACGCGTCGTTGACCGCCTTGAAACCATCCAGATCCATAAACATCAGTGCGAACTGCGACTGCTCGCGGTTGGCTTTGTTGAACGCCTGGTCCAGGCGATCTTCCAGCAAAATGCGGTTGGGTAGACGCGTCAGATTATCGTGCAGCGCCAGCTGGGCCAGTTCACGATTGGCCTCCGCCAGCGAACGCGCCAGCAGCGAGGTGCGCGCCTGCATGCGCGCATCCAGCATGGACACCAACAACGTGATCCCGAGGATCGCCAGCGTCACCACCGTGACCAGAATCGCCAGCCAGCTGCTGTTGACGCCCATGTGCGTGGCATGGCTGTGCAGCGGAAAGCTGGCGGCTGCCATACCGGTATAGTGCATGCCAGCAATCGCAAAGCCCATCACCACCGACGCGCCGAGCCGCAGCAGGGTCACGCGAGGGTGCCCATCACGCAGATGAAACGCCAGCCACAGCGCCGCGCCTGACGCTGCCAGCGCAATCACCACCGACAGCGTAATCCAACCTGCATGCCAGACGATACCGGGCGTAAACATCAGCGCGGCCATCCCGGTATAGTGCATGGCAACCACGCCCGAGCCCAGGACCAGGGCGCCTGCGCACAACCGGGCGATCGGCAGCGCCTGAGACGTGCACACCAGCCACAGCGCAACAATCGATGCCACCACGGCCACCGCCATAGAGACGGCGGTCAGCTTTGCATCGTAACTCATGACCATATCAAGGCTCATTGCCAGCATGCCGATAAAGTGCATGGCCCAGATACCAATGCCCATGGCAAAGCCGCCGCCCAGCAGCCAAATCATCCCGGCGCGCCCGGATGAGGAGGCGACGCGCCCTGCCATGTTAAGCGCGGTAAAAGAGGCCAGCACCGCCACCAGAATCGAAATGATGACGGTAAATGCGTCGTATGAAGTCACTAACATAGTGATTTCCCTGGGTTAAGCCGTTACTGAATCAGCTGTGGTGTAAGTAAGAAGCAAGGGCGGTGGTGACGACGCTGTCATCGGTGCTGCCCGCAGGCGGCCTCGCGCGATCGCCGTTCAGTACAGCGGGGATCCGTGCTGGACGCCATCCCCACAACCTTAAAAACGACAAGACATTTCTTATTAATTCCTTTCTGCCGTCGTCGTTTAGAGCACAAACACATTCAAAAATTAATGATGCTAATTTAAATAAGGAATCTATCATTGCGCCTCAGGCGGCGACAAACTATCGATTCAATCGCTTATTAATTTTTTTCAACACGCCGCCAGCCCCCGTCAATACTGCTTTATCGGCGAAACGAGCCAATTGATTAGCAAAAAATCACGCGGCATTCTCGGCGTGACCGATGCGCTGTTCTATAGTAAATAAAACTGATATAAAACATTAAGCTTCTATGCAGGAATTTTCTTACCTGGCAGGCACTGGCATACCCAGCCCTGACGGGAATTTGCGTTAACTTTTGTCTGATATCACCGGGTGAAAAAGCATCGATTCTGGATAATCAGTAAGGAATGATTATGAAACTCAAGCTTTTTCTTGTGGCCGCCAGCCTGAGTGCCGTCGCGCTACCCCACGTTGCCAGCGCCGCCACCACCACCGGCACCATTAACGCCACCTTGACGCTGACCACGGGCTGTCTGGTGAACGGGCAATCCGCCACCACCGGCGTGAATTTCGGTACCCTGAACTTTGGTAGCAGCGCCGCCACCTTTGATACCCTTAACGCAACGCTGGTGGGGGCCTCCGGGAACGGTATTTTTGTGCGCTGCACCACCGGTCAAACCTTTAACGTCCAGGTCACCAGCAGCAATGCCGCGCCTGCCACCACCTTCGGTACGGTAAGCGGACAGCCGCGCTATCTCATTCTGGGCTCCAACAATACCCAAGGCATTGCCTATACCCTTTACAGTGATGCAGCCTTTACGACGGCCATCGCCAACAACACCAACATTGCCCCCAGCGGGACCACCGATCCGGCACTGGGTACCAACTTTGCCATCTACGGACGCGTGGTGGGTGGCGGCTTCGATCCGCTCATCCCGGCCGGGACCTACACGGATACGATCAACGTGGCGGTCAATTACTGAGTGCTGGGCTGACGTTACGGCGTGGGAGTATTACACAGGAGATGCGGCGGAGGCGCGCTGTTGCTGAGCGTCACGCTTTCCGCTTGGGCGCTGCCCACTGCGACTTTCCAGGTGGCTGCCTCAGTGGTCGCGGGCTGCGTGGTGTCGGGAACCAATACCGGCACGTTCGGCGCGCTGAATTTTGGCACGCAGTCGGGCGTGGCGCGCCGGAGCGTAAGCACAAGCCTGGTGCAGAGCACCACGATCACGCTGGCCTGCACGCCCGGCACCGCACTCAGCATGAGCATCAATGGCGGCAATAATTACGCCTCGACGCGCAACCTGAAAATCAGCGGCAGCACCGCTGAGAGCGTGCCCTACGCGCTCTATAGCAATGCCGCACTCACTACCGCCATTCCGGTCAACAGCGCCGTCGCGCTGAGCTACAGCAACGCCAATAACATTACGCTGCCCATCTACGGCCAGCTCACCCTGCCCGGCCCCACGCGCGCCGGCACCTATACCGACACGTTAACCGTGACGCTCAGCTGGTGACGACATTGAAAAAAGGACGACTGACAATGCGCCTGCGCGACCTGTTTACGCTGCTGCTTATAGCCCTGATGCCCGTTGCACACGCGGCGAACTCCCTGATGATTTGGCCGATCGATCCCACCCTCAACCCCGATGAAAAAGCCAGCGAGCTGTGGCTGGAGAATCGCGGCAGCGCCAGCACCATTATGCAGGTGCGCGTCTTCGCCTGGCAGCAGAAGGCAGGCCAGGAGCAGTACCAAACGCAACAGCAGGTGGTTGCCAGTCCGCCGATGGTGCGGCTGGAGGCGGGACAAAAGCAGCTGGTGCGTTTGATTCGACAACTGCCACCCGCGCCCGGGCAGGAGGCGGCCTACCGCGTGGTGCTGGACGAGATCCCGACGCCGCGCACGCCGGGCGATAATCAGGCGGGACTGACGTTCCAGATGCGCTATTCGGTCCCGCTGTTTGTTTACGGTAGCGGCGTAACGCGCGACAGCGTGCAGCCGACGCTGCAGTGGCACGTGGTCAGCGAGGCGGGCAAACGCTGGCTGGAACTCACCAACCGCGGCAACGGCCATGCGCGCCTGAGCAACGTGAAGCTCGGCGATCGCAACCTGGGCAGCGGGTTATTTGGCTATGTGCTGGCTAATAGCCAGTTTCGCTGGCCGCTCAGCGGGGCCGCAAGCGGTGAGTTGTCCGCCGAGGTGAATGGGCGCCACTGGCGCAGCGCTGCCGCGCGCTAATGAGGCACCGATTCTCGGCCTGCACGCTGACGGCGATCGGCGCGCTGAGCGCGTGGCCCTTGCACAGCGCGGCGGAGACCTTTTCTACGCTGCCGCCGCCGCCCGCGCTGGAGAACAGCGCCAGCACTCAGCAGTTTATGCTGGAGCTGGTGGTGAACCAGCGCGCGCGCGGCGACATTGTACCGGTGGAACGCCGTGCGGGTGATTTTTGGCTGCGTCGGGGTGACCTGCTGCAAGCGGGCATTCCCGCCGACAAGCTCTCCGGTGAGCAAATCAATCTTCATCAACTCAATGAGGTCGACGTGACGTACGACGAAGCGCGCCAGCGCCTGCTGATCACCGTGCCCCCCGCGTGGCTGCCCGACCAGGTGATTGGCCAGGCGCAGCGCGGTATCCGCTACCCCGGTCGTGCGTCGAACGGGGCGCTGGTGAATTACGATCTCTATGTCACGCGCACGTCGCGCGTGGGCACGCGCCTCTCAGGCTGGAATGAGCTGCGTGCGTTCGGCCCAGCCGGGCAATTCTCCAGTAATGGCGTCTACAGCCAACCGCTGTCGGGCCGCATGGCGGGCCAGCAGCAGGGCTTTATTCGCTATGACACGTGGTTCAGCAATGAAAACGAGGAGCACGCCTTGGCCTGGCGCGTGGGCGACGTGGTCACGGATTCTCTGAGCTGGAGCAACAGCATCCGCCTCGGCGGCGTACAGATCGCACGGGATTTCAGCGTGCGTCCCGATCTGGTGACTTATCCCCTGCCCAGCTTCGCCGGGCAGGCAGCTGTGCCCTCTTCGGTCGATCTGTTTATCAACGGCTATCGCAGTGCGCAAGCGGATGTACAGCCCGGTCCCTGGTCGCTGACCAACGTTCCCTTTGTCAACGGTGCGGGTGACGCGGTGATTACCACCACGGATGCCGTGGGCCGCCAGGTCACCACTACCCTGCCGTTTTATGTTGCCAGCAGCCTGTTAAAAGCCGGTTTAGCCGATTACGCGTTTTCTGCGGGGGCCATCCGGGAAAACTACGGCCTGAAAAACCTCGACTACGGCGCGGCGGCGGCCAGCGGCTCGTATCGCTATGGTCTCACCGACCGCTTTACCCTGGAGCTGCACGCCGAAGGGGGCGAAGGGGTGGTTTCGGGCGGCACAGGCGGTTTGGTCACGCTTGGCAGTTGGGGCGTTCTTAACGGCGCGCTGGCGCAAAGCCAAATGGCGGGCCAATCTGGCCGGCAATACAGCTGGGGATACCAATATAACAACAGTTGGTTTAGCGTGGGGACACAGCATGTTCGGCGCAGCGCCGACTACGGCAATCTGGCGCTGGCCGGTACGCGCGGCGACAGCGGCAATACCCGCTATTCGCTGGCGCAGCGCAGTGCGCAATACACCGCCAGCGTGTCGCTCAGCACCTATGGCAGCCTCGGTGTTGCCTATCTTGATATCGCGGGAGGCGCGGGGGATCGCACCCGGCTGCTGAATATGACGTGGAGCAAAAACCTCTGGGGCAACAGTAGTCTGTATCTCTCCATGAGCCGCGATCGCCAGCGTGGCGACTGGAGTGGCGCGCTGTCGCTGGTGATCCCGTTTGGTGAACAGAGTAGCGCCTCGATAAGCGTTGAGCGCGATCGTCAAGGAGAGCAGAATCAGCGCGTGTACCTGTCGCGCGCCATGCCGACCGAAGGCGGGCTGGCGGGCGATGCGTCTTGGGCGCATCAGGGCGGCAACAGCGGTGATTATCGCCAGGCCAGCCTGCGCTACCGCAACAACAAGCTGGATGGCTCGATGGGCTTCTATGGTGACCGCGACGCCACCACGCAGTGGGCGGATTTCACCGGTGCGCTGGTACTGATGGATAACCGCGGGTTCGCCGCCAATGATATTAATGACGCCTTCGTGGTGGTGAAAACCGATTATCCCGGCGTCACCGTGCGCTATGAAAACCAGCCGATGGGGCGAACCGATCGCGCCGGGTATCTGCTGATCCCTTCGGTGAGCAGCTATTACGGCGCGAAATATGACATCGACACGCTCGATCTGCCGCCCGATCGCAGCGTGCCGCGCGTTGAGCAGCGCTTCGCTGTGAAGCGCAACAGCGGGTATCTGCTGCATTTTCCGGTCGAGCCGCTGCGCGCAGCCAGCGTGGTGCTGCACGATCGCCACGGCGCGCCGCTGCCGGTCTCCAGCCAAGTGCTGCGTCAAAACCAGGCCACCGCCTACGTAGGTTGGGACGGACTGGTGTGGATGGAGGATCTCAGCGCGGATAACCCGATGCAAGTGGTCACTCCCGATGGGCGACGCTGTGACACCCGGTTGACGTTGGCGAAAGGCGAACCCAAGGCGCTGAAAACCTACGGCCCGCTCAGATGCGATCTGCCCGATGCCGTGACACCCTCAGGCGCCACGCCATGAGAACGCTGCTGCTACTTCTGCTGTTTGCCTTCCCCGGTGTCGGCGTGGCCGCGTGTGCTCTCTCTGCGCCCGCGGCCAGCTTTGGCACCGTAACCACGTTCGCCGTGAACAGCACGGCCAGCACCACGTCCAGCAACACCAACGTCAACTGCGGCAGCGGTACGCTGGCGCTGCTGGGCACGGATAACGTGACCTACGCGTTTACCAGCGCCAGCGGCGTTAGCGGATCGCGCGCAGTGCTGAAGGCCTCAAGCACCGGTGCGGATGCGATACCGATTCAGCTCTGTATTGACAGCGCCTGCGCCAATGAAATGCTGGTCGGCGGTCGCCACGTTTATGATTCTGCCGCGTTGCTTAGGCTCGGCAGCACGCTGAATTTTACGATTCCACTCTATTTTCGCACCGTGCCGGGCCAGGTGGTGGCGGCAGGCAGCTACACCACCACAATCACCCTCACGGTCAGCTATACCGTCTGCGCGGGCCTCAATGCCGCAGGGTTGTGCGTAGGGACCGTGCAGAGCAGCACCGGAACGCCCATGACGTTTGCGGTCAATCTGATCGTCACCAACGATTGCACCACCATCACGGCACCGAACCTGAATTTCGGTAGCGCCCCGCTGGCAAACCGCTTTTCCACCCTCCAGCAGACCATTAGCGTGGTGTGTTCGAAGGGCAGCACGTTCACAGTGGGACTGAGCAACGGCAGCTATTACAGCGGCACCGCGCGGCAAATGGCGAGCGGCGCAAATCGGCTAGCGTACGAGATTTACAAAGGCACCACGACGACGGCGCGCTGGGGCCCCGCCGGAAGCGATCGCTGGAGCAGCAGCAGCGCCACCTCGCTCAATGCCGATAACCTGACGCGTAACTTCACGTATACCGCACAGATTCTGCCTACGCAGGTGACGCCGCCAGCGGGCAATTATAGCGATAGCGTGGTGGTGGACGTGGCGTTTTAAGGCGAGAAAAACGTGGCCCGCAGCGGGGCCACGACAGGATTACAGGGAGGCGCTTACCGGAGTGACGCTGTGTCGCGCGCGATATTGCTTCACCATGCGGCCGATAAGCAGCGTGCCCAGCAAACCGCATACTGCGGCAAATGACAGCCAGACGCCCGGCATCGCTTTGTCGCCGGTGGCATGAATCAGGTAGCTGGAGACCGCAGGCGTGAAGCCGCCAAACAGCGCCGTGGCCAAGCTATAGGCCAGAGAAAAACCGCTGGCGCGCACTTCGGCAGGCATGATTTCCGCCAGATAGACCACCATCGCGCCGTTATAGCTGGCGTACAGGAAGGACAACCACAGCTCCGCTTCCACCAGATGCGCAAAGGTCGGTGATGCCACCAGCCAGTGCAGAACGGGCCACGCGGTAAGGATCATCAGTACCGTGAACACCAGCAGCAGCGGACGACGACCGACGCGATCGGACAAGGCGCCCATGATCGGCAGCCAAAACAGGTTGGAGATGCCCACGAACAGCGTGACCAGGAAGCTCTGCTTATCGCTCATCATCAGCACGGTTTTGCCGAAGGTCGGCGTGAACGCGGTGATCATGTAGAACATCACCGTGGTGGTCACCACCATCAGCATTCCCGCCAGTACCAGCGCCCAGTTCTGCGCGACGGACCGCATAATCTGACGCATAGAAGGATGGTGCTTACGCTGGCTGAACGCTTCGGTCTCTTCCAGCATACGGCGGATCCAGAACAGGAACGGTACAATCAGGCAGCCGACCACAAAGGGAATACGCCAGCCCCACTCGGTTACCGCGTCCTTCGCCAGCAGGTGGTTCAGGGCCAGACCCAGCAGCGCCGCAAAAATCACCGCCACTTGTTGGCTGCCTGATTGCCAGCTTACGTAGAAGCCTTTACGCCCTTTGGGGGCCACTTCCGCAAGGTAAACCGACACGCCACCCAGCTCAACGCCTGCTGAGAAGCCTTGCAGTAAACGCCCCAGTAAAATCAGTACCGGCGCAGCCGCGCCCAGCGTGGCGTAGCCGGGCACCAGTGCGATGGTCAGGGTGCCGAGCGCCATCAGTCCCAGCGTCAGCAGCAGCCCTTTACGGCGTCCGTGATGATCAATGTAAGCGCCCAGCACAATGGCACCCAGCGGGCGCATCAGGAAGCCCGCGCCAAAGGTCATTAGCGTCAGCATCAAGGAAGCAAAAGGATCGTCGCCCGGGAAAAAGGTTTTGGCGATCGCCGTAGCGTAGTAGCCAAACACCATAAAATCGTACATCTCCAGAAAGTTACCGCTGGTGACGCTGAAGATCGTTTTGGCCCCACTCCTGGCCGGCTTTTGTAAAGATTGACTCGTGCTCATAACATCCTTCCCGTTTTTTCTTCCCCTTTTAGCGGGTTACGCCAGGAATAGATGTGATCCCGTTCACCATTGCAGTTTACAAAAGTGAGACCAAACGTAACAAAAAAATAACAACATAGTGCGTCAGATTCTCATAAGGCGAAACGCGCAGCATGCGGGAAGACTTTTTCCGCAGCCTCGCTCTCCGTAGCGCGTTCCACATCCGTTATCCGTTGCCCTTTCGCACCTTCATTCGCCTATGCGAGCAAATTTGGCCTAACAAAAACATTAGCACCACGAATAAATTACTTACCTTTTCGGGACAAGTCTGGTTCAGGCTCTGGCGCGTTGACCGTTAACTCTTACGGGCTTTAGAGAGCAATGACGCTCGTATAGAAACTCTGGAGAGTAAAATGAATTCAACGCGTGAAACCGACAGATTACATGGAACCTTTGTGCCGAACTTCGCTGAAACCGTGCCATCCACCGCGGATATACCGGACATCGCGGACGATCGAACCACGCTCGACGCCGCGCAGCCCCAGCCGGCAAGCGCGCCCCCAACCATCCGCTATGCGCTGGATGATGTCGGCACCGTCAAGGGGGAACTGGACAGCGGCAGCACAACCGACGACTTCTCACCGACGCTAGTAGGGCGCGCCGAACCCAACAGTATCGTTTACTTATTCGCGCAAAATAAATACGGTGGCATCGGGTTCAAGGGCAGCGTCAAAACCGATAGCGACGGTAACTGGGTTATTCAATCACGCGAAATGATAAGCGGTGACGGGCTCTACAGTTTTCACGCCAGCTACACCAACAGCAAACAGGATTACCGTCCTGACTTTGTCCTCAACATGTTGGCGCAGACCGATCCGGTACCGCAGATCGCGTTTGCTCACGACAACAGCGGCGACATGACGGGAAAAATTTATCAATACGGCACCACCGATGATAAAACCCCGACGCTGGAAGGGCGCGGCGCCCCCGGCAGCGTCGTGGAAGTGCAGGCGCAATCGAGCTGCGGTGAATGGTGCACCTTGGGCAGCGTGACGGTGGATGCACAGGGCAACTGGCAATTTCAGGTCACGGAACGCGATCGTTATGGCGAGTGGACGTTTCGCGCCCGCGGCTATCATCACGGCCAGGCCAGCAGCTGGAGCGAGAGCTTTACGCTGATTGTGATTCCCGAAAAGCCTCAGCCGCCAACCGTCGATTATCTGCTTGACGATCAGGGCTGCGTACCGGAAGTGGTGCTTGATGAGGGGGCAACCGATGACCCAACGCCCGTACTGAATGGCACAGGCGTGGCCGGCCAGGTCATTGAGGTGCAGTACCTTTTGCAGGCGTTGGGTTCAGTCGCGACGTGGCAAACCGGCAGCACCGTGGTCGGCGAAGATGGCACATGGCAGTTCATGTTCCCCACGCTCTACCAGCAAGGCTGTTGGGTTTGTCAGGCGCGCGCCTCGACCGGTGAGCTAAAAAGCGCGTGGACGGAACCGTTTTCGTTTACCTTGACGCCTCCCGCACACACCGCGCAGGACACAGCGCCGGAGGAAAAAAACGCTGCAGTCCCGGAGACGATAGATATCAATACTTTACTGGCGCATGCAGAGGCGGAAGGCGATCCCGAGCTGATGGCGGAATTGCATGCCCTGCTGTCAGACCTTGAAAACGCATTGAGGACGCCCTCAACGCAAAACTATGTGATGCGAGACGGCGAGCAGATGGCCTGGTCGGATAGCGCAGGCGTGTTTACCTTGAGCGAACTGGGCTGGCATAACGTTCCATTAGGCGAGCAGGAGTTGATGGTGCCTTATCTGGCGCGGAACGAATGGGTTTAACGGCTTCACGCCAATAAAAAAGCGGCCGCAGGCCGCTTTTTCGCACCGGTGCCAGGCTTACTTTTTCGCGCTTTCCATGCCCATCAGGCCTATTTTCAGGTATCCCGCCGCGCGCAGCTGATCCATGACGCTCATCAAGGTTTCATAGTCCACTGACTTGTCGGCCTGGAAGAAGATGGTGGTCTCTTTGTTCCCGGCCGTTTGCGCGGTCAGGGCATCGACCAGCGTCGCTTTGCTCACCGCGTTATTGCCGATGAAGATTTGCTTGTCCTGTTTGATAGAGAGATACACCGGCTTATCGGGACGCGGCTGCGGCGCGCTGGTGGAAGCAGGCAGGTTAACCCGCACGTTGACCGTCGCCAGCGGTGCCGCAACCATAAAGATGATCAACAGTACCAGCATGACATCAATAAACGGCGTGACGTTGATTTCATGCATTTCGCCATCGCCGATGGCGTCATCGTTTAAGCGCATCGCCATCGTACTTACCCTACACGCAGCTTTTGTGCAGTCGCGCGGTTACCGCCTTTGACCGCTTCAATGGTGCCAAGATCGAGATCGCGGCTCTGCAGCAGCATGATCTGCGCGGCCACATCGCCCAGCGAGGCTTTGTAGCTGGCAATCATGCGCGCAAAAACGTTGTAAATCACAACCGCGGGGATCGCCGCGACCAAGCCAATCGCCGTCGCTAACAGGGCTTCTGCGATCCCTGGCGCCACGACGGCAAGATTCGTGGTCTGGGTTTGGGCAATGCCAATAAAGCTGTTCATAATGCCCCACACGGTGCCAAACAACCCGATAAAGGGTGCGACAGAGCCGATGGTGGCGAGGAAGCCATTACCGCGCCCCGCGTGGCGGCTAAAGGCGCCTACGCGACGCTCAAGGCGAAAGCTGGTACGCGCTTTGATGCCCTCGATATCTTCGCTGCCCGCAGACAAGATCAGCTCATTTTGTGCATCGTTGAGCAGCACCGTGCTGGCGCTGTGGCGACGGAAGCCTTCTGCGGCACGGTAGGCATCATCAAGGGATCGGGCTTCGCTCAAATCCTGCTGTTCGCGTTTAAGGCGGCGTTTCGCCGCGCTGAGTTCAGCATACTTGCCAAAGAAAATGGCCCAGGTCACTACCGACGCCAACAACAGGCCGATCATCACTACCTTTACCACGATATCCGCATGCTGATACATGCCCCAGACGGAGAGATCCGTCTGCATCAAATCACTGGCTACCACGCTGCGTCTCCAACTTCTGTTGCACAGTTCACGATCGAAGCCACGATCATAGCAAACAACCCGCGCGAAGTGATAGTCGTTCTCATTACTATTTACAAACGCCACCGTCGCGTTCTCGGCGGCTTTTGCGTCTGATGAGGATCATCGCGGTGCCGGCGCGGTAAACCCTCGACTCACTCTGATAATCATGATTCAAAGGCCACCCGCGCGGGCAATTCGTGGTAACGTGAAGCCTTTGCGGTAAGCGTCAGGAAAGGCCGATGGCAACCAACAAAATCGATACCACGCTGGTGAGCGCGGGACGCAGTAAACGTTATACCCAAGGCGCCGTAAACAGCGTGATCCAGCGCGCGTCGTCACTGGTTTTTGACACGGTAGCGGACAAAAAGCGCGCCACCGCTGGACGCGCCAGCGGCGAACTGTTTTATGGCCGACGCGGCACCCTCACGCACTTTGCGCTGCAGGACGCGATGACCGAGCTGGAGGGCGGTGCCGGCTGCGCGCTTTTTCCTTGCGGCGCGGCGGCGGTCGCCAATGCCATTCTGGCCTTTGTGGCCGCAGGCGATCATATTTTGGTCAGCGGCGCGGTGTATGAGCCGACGCAGGATTTCTGCACCAAAATCCTCAGTAAGATGCATGTCGCCACCACCTTTTTTGATCATCAAATCGGCGCCGAGATCGCCGAACTGATTCAGCCCAATACCCGCGTCGTGTTTTTGGAGTCGCCCGCCTCGATTACCATGGAAGTGCAGGACATTCCGGCGATCGTCGCTGCGGTGCGCGCCAAGGCGCCCGAGGCGGTGATCATGATTGACAATACGTGGGCGGCGGGCGTGCTGTTTAATGCGCTGGCGCACGACATTGATATTTCCATTCAGGCGGCGACCAAATACATCATTGGCCACAGCGATGGCATGATTGGCACGGCGGTCGCCAACGCGCGCTGCTGGCCGCAGCTGCGTGAAAACGCCTATCTCATGGGACAGATGGTGGATGCCGATACGGCCTACATGGCCAGCCGCGGCCTGCGCACGCTGAGCACGCGACTGCGGCAGCATGAAGAGAGCGCATTGCAGGTGGCAGAGTGGCTGGCGACGCGCCCTGAAGTGGCGCGCGTTAACCATCCAGCGCTGGCCCAGTCGCCCGGCCATGCGTTCTGGAAGCGCGACTTTCGCGGCAGCAGCGGCCTGTTCTCGTTTATTTTGCAGGAAAAGCTGGGCCGCGAGCAGTTGGCGCACTATCTTGATGGCTTTGAACACTTCAGCATGGCCTACTCGTGGGGCGGCTATGAATCGCTGATTCTGGCCAACCAGCCCGAAGAGCTGGCGGCGATTCGCCCGGCGGGCGGCGTGGATTTCAGCGGGACGCTGGTGCGTCTGCACATCGGGTTGGAGCACGTGGATGACCTGCTGGCGGATTTAAAAGCGGGCTTTGCACGCCTGCGAAGTTAAACAAAACATAAACCTGCTGCGGGCAGAGGGCGGAGGTCGCGCCATGTGCCGCTGCAGCGCGTTAAAATAGACTCCTTGTGACTCGATGAGATAGCCGATGGGTGTTTTACATGAGATTGTCAGCGCGCTTTGGCATCAGGATTTTGCCGCGCTCGCTAATCCGGATGTAGTGTGGATCGTTTACGGCGTGATGTTCCTGACGCTGTTTCTGGAAAACGGCTTGCTGCCTGCGTCGTTTCTGCCCGGTGACAGCCTGCTGCTGCTGGCCGGTGCCATGGTCGCTAAAGGGGTTATGGATTTCGTGCCGACGATGGTGATATTGACCACGGCGGCCAGCCTTGGCTGCTGGTTGAGCTACCTGCAGGGGCGCTGGCTGGGCAACACCAAAATGGTGCGAAGCTGGCTGATGCACCTGCCCGCGCAGTATCATCAGCGCGCGTGGCATTTGTTCAATCGTCACGGCTTGATGGCGCTGCTGGTGGGCCGTTTTCTTGCCTTTGTACGCACCCTGCTGCCCACCATGGCGGGCATTTCCGGTTTGCAAAATGGTCGTTTCCAGCTGTTTAACTGGCTGAGCGGTCTGCTGTGGGTGGGCATTGTGGTGGCGATGGGCTACGGCATAAGCCAGGTGCCTTTTATCAAACGTCACGAAGATCAGGTGATGGCGATCTTGATGGTGCTGCCGATGGTGCTGCTGTTTGTCGGACTCACGGGCAGTATTGTGGTGATTTGGAAAAAGCGGCGGCAGAAAACCTCGTAAGCACGGGGCGCGCCAGCCGCGCCCGGCACGTTAGGCGGCATCAGACGGCTGCGCAGGCAGCGTCAGACGCGCGCGACTCACCTCCTCGCCCGGCGTCACGCCGAAGTAGCGCTTAAACTCCCGCGAAAATTGAGACGGGCTTTCATAGCCCACGCGAACAGCCGCCACGCTGGCTTTTAAACCGTCCTGCAGCATCAATAACCGCGCCTGATGCAGGCGATAGCGCTTAAGGTACTGCAGCGGCGAGGTCTGCGTCACCGCTTTGAAGTTATGGTGGAAGGCGGAGATGCTCATGTTCACTTCGGCGGCCAGCGTCTCGACGCTCAGGCTGTCGGCATAGTGTTTTTCAATGCGGCGCAGCGCACGCGCGATTTGGCTAAATTGCGTCTGGCGATTCACCAGCGCCAGTAGCGCCCCCCCTATCGGACCGGTCAGGACGTAGTAAACGATCTCGCGGACCAACTGTGGCCCCAGGACACGCGCATCGCGCGGATGACCCATCACGTCCAGTAGCCGCTCGGCGGCGCACAGCATCTCTTCGCTCAGGAAGGCCGAATGAATGCCACCGGTTTGCCGCGGGGGCTGAAACTGCTCGTCGTCGCCGATCTCCAGCAGCAGATCCTGCAGATTGGCGATATCCACGTTAAGGAACATACCGGCCAGCGGTGCGTCCGGCGTGGCTTCGGTTTCACACTCCACCGGCAGTGGCACGGTGAGCATCAGATACTTTGTGGCGTCGTAATAAAACTGGGTGCTGCCAAGGTAGCCGGTTTTACGCCCCTGAAACAGAATCACGATCCCCGGCTGATACATCATCGGGGTGCGTGGCAGCGGTTCACAGGCATAAATCAGCCTGACATTGGGCACCGGACTAAGGGTGCGACCAGCCTGCATCAGCGTGATGACTCGCTGCGCCAGGTGGCGACAAAGGGCATCATGAGACATTGTGCGCTCCGGCAAAAAAAAAGCAGTGTGCCGCAACCTCGCGTATTGTGCCAGCGGTCTGGCACCGCTGACGCGCACCACGCTCGCTTTGCCACGGCAGCACGCTCGCTTTGCCACGAAAGATGCGCGCGTATCGCACAGCGATCCGCGTATCGGGTTTGTTGACTAGACTTACTTCCATTCTTTCTACGGTAAGTCACTGTGATCAGTAAGGAGCAACCATGGCAGAGCAACCCATTATCAAACTCCGCGACGGCAATATGATGCCGCAGCTTGGCCTTGGCGTATGGCAGGCCAGCATCGAGGAAGCACGCCACGCCATCCTGGAGGCGTTAAACGTTGGTTATCGTTCGATTGATACCGCCGCCGTTTATAAAAACGAAGAAGCGGTGGGTCAGGCATTACAGGAAACCGATGTCCCGCGCGATGACATTTTCATCACCACCAAGCTATGGAATGACGCGCAGCAAAATGCGCAGCAGGCGCTGGAAACCAGCCTGAAAAAACTGCAGTTGGAGCGCGTGGATCTCTATCTGATGCACTGGCCGTGTCCGGAAAAAGATCAGTACGTGGACGCCTGGAAACAGATGATTGCGCTGCAGCAGCAGGGCTTAATCAAGAGCATCGGCGTGTGTAATTTCCATGAATCGCACCTCAAACGCTTGATCGACGAGACCGGCGTGACCCCGGTGGTGAACCAGATTGAGCTGCATCCGATGTTACAGCAGCGCACGCTGCACGCGTGGAATGCTCTGCATCAGATCCAGACCGAGTCGTGGAGTCCGTTGGCACAAGGCGGCGACGGGGTATTCGATCAGGAGATTATTCGTCATCTGGCGAAGAAGTACGGCAAGACGCCGGCACAGATTGTGATTCGCTGGCACCTCGACAGCGGGCTGGTGGTCATTCCTAAATCGGTGACGCCAGCCCGTATTCACGAGAACTTCCAGGTGTTCGATTTCCGTCTGGATAAATCGGAAATCAGCGAGATCGCCAAACTCGATAGCGGTAACCGTCTGGGGCCCGATCCGGAAACCTTTAACGGTTAAAGATGGGCCATCCACTGCGGCTCGCCTCAAGGGGGCCGCAGCGGTATCACGCCTGCGGCGTCACCAGCAGTTGGCCTGCGGTGCCACGGTCCGCAAGCTCCAGCGTCTGGCTGTAATACATAAAGGGGAAGTGTTCCGACGAACTTTGCGGGAAGCTCACCAGCAGCTCCACGTCACCATCCACCCATACCGTATCTTTCCAGCCGCGATCCTCGCCCATGGACGACGCGCCGTTGACGCTTTTTACCAGGAACATCACGCCCTGAATATGCAGCGACTGCGGACGGTCGGCGTGGATGATCCAGCGTTCGAAGGTGCCCTGCTGAGCCGTGGTATCGATACGGCTCATGTCCCACAGCGCACCGTTAATGCCCGGCATGCTGTCACCGATGCGAAATTCCCGCGTGCGCACCGCCGCGCCATCCAGGATCTGATCGGCCAGCAGGCGCATCGGGAGATTGTCCGTCACCAGCGGCAGCAGACCGGTTGGGCGCAGACTCAGCACCAGCGTGTTGGTGAGAATCGACGAGGGTTCAAACAGGCCGCGCAGGCGATCCATCAGCCCGGCAGCGGCACCTGCGGTGATCGAAACCTCGTCGCCCTGCGACATATCCACCAGCACTTCCCGTCGTTCGCCGGGTGCCAGCGACAGCGTTTGTACCGCAACCGGCGCCGGCAAAAAACCTTGATCGCTGGCAATGACGGTGAACGGACGGTTATCGGAAATGTTCAGCTCAATACGGCGCGCATTTGACGCGTTAAGCAAACGCAAGCGGACCCAGCCGCGCGATACCTCAACGTAGGGATTTTGCACGCCGTTGACCAACAGCGTATCGCCCAGGAAACCGCCGTCCGCCGGCGGGTTGTAAACCGGGGTGGCAAAATTATCCAGCCGCTTGTCCTGAATGATCAGCGGGAAGTCATCAACGCCGTAATGCTTGGGCAGCGGCAGAGCTTTGCTGACCTCATCTTCGATAAGCCACATGCCCGCCAGGCCATTATAGACGTGCGGCGCCATGCGGTTCGGCGTATTCGCGTGATACCACAGCGTGGCGGCGCTCTGGCGTACCGGCAGCACCGGTGCCCAATCCACCCCAGCGGACATCATGCGCGGTGCACCGCCCATTAAGGCACCTGGCACCTGCAGGCCGCTGACGGTCATCGAGACCGGCTCGTTCAGGCGATTGCTGTAAATCAGCTTGACGTCATCACCGCTGTAAACCCGCACCGTGGGCCCCAGATAGAGGCCGTTGAGGCCCCACACCGGCACTTTATTGCTGTCGCCGCTGAACGACCAATGGCTGCGCTGCAGCGTCAGAAACAGCGGCTGCCCGCGACGGGACTCAATCAGCGGTGGCACCGGCAGCGGTACATCGCCCTGCGGCGCGGCTGCGGCGCGGGCGGTTATGGGCAAAGCACCGGTAGCCAGTGCAATACCGGCGGAGAGCTGAATAAACTGACGTCTGCTGCAAGACATAAAACTTCAGACCTTTTGCGCGGGGCGTGAACACGCCCTGTCCATGTTGTTCTTATCAAGAAAGTGCTGTGCGTGCCCGTCCGGGCCGGGATGAACGGGGCGGAGTGCCCGGCCCCCTCGTTAAGTCCGTCAGATTTTACCGTTTTTTTCGCGTTCGGCGACTTCGGCGTTCAACTCTTCCAGCTTAGCAGACATTATTTCACGGCAGTGGGTCGCCAGCTTGCGCACCGACGCCGTTTCAAACTGTGAGGTATCCACCGGCGGCAGCATTTCTACAATCACTAAGCCATTTTTCCAGCGGTTGAGTTTGATTTTATCGTGGGTGTTGGAGACCACGATCGGGATAATCGGTACGCCCGCCGCCACCGCAGCGTGAAAGGCACCGGTCTTAAACGGCAGCAAGCCTCGTCCGCGGCTGCGCGTGCCTTCCGGAAACATCCAGAAGGAGATGCGCTTTTTATTGAACTGCGCCACCAGCTCACCGATGGTGCCGTGCGCCTTGGCCCGATTATCGCGATCAATAAGCAGATTGCCGGTCAGCCAGTACAGTTGGCCAAAGAACGGGATCCACAGCAGACTTTTTTTACCCACCGTCACGGTGGTGGGCTGCACGATGTTGGCCGCGGTGATCATGTCGTAGTTGTTTTGGTGGTTGGCAATATAAATGGCGTTGCCGTAGTGCGCCGCCTCAGGGGGCTTACGCAGCTCCACCTTGACGCCAAACACCGTGGAGAGGCGTCCAAAAAGATGGCCAAAGGTAGCCACATGGCGCGGATTTCGCGGCGAGAACAGGCACCAAATCGAGCCAAAAATGCAGACCAGTATCGAATAAATAACAACGATAATTGACCGTAAAATTAATAACATAGTTTCCTCAAACAGGGCTCTTTTGCTCAGGCGAAGATCAGACTTCGCCTGCGGTATCACGCGCCGGACGCGCCGGGGCGTTCACTTCCACGCTATCAATACGCTGCAGGCCACGCGCCACGCTGCCGCGACGGCCGCGATCGGCGCGCACTTTTTGCAGATCCTCATCGCGCATGATCAGCTTGCGTTTGCCGACGTAAATCGTCAGTGAACTGCCCGGCGGCAGGATCAGCAGCCACTGCAAGCGATCGACGCCCGCTGCGGCATCCGCCGCCGGAATCGAGATGATTTTATTGCCCTTGCCTTTCGACATTTGCGGCAGATCGCTCACCGGGAACATCAGCATACGGCCCGCCTGGGTGATGGCCAGCAGCATGTCGTCGCCGGAGTGCACCGCCAGCGGCGTCATGACTTTGGCATTTTCAGGCAGCGTCAGCAGCGCTTTACCGGCGCGATTGCGCGAAACCAAATCGGCAAAGGTACAGATAAAGCCATAGCCCGCGTCGGAAGCCAGCAGCAGTTTCTGATCGTCAGCCTCCATCAGCACCTGCTCAATGACTGCACCCGGCGGTGGCGTAAGTTTACCGGTCAAGGGTTCACCCTGCCCGCGCGCCGACGGCAGCGAGGTGGGATCGAGCGTGTAGCTGCGGCCGGTTGAGTCGATAAACGCCACCGGTTGGTTGCTTTTGCCGCGCGCGGCGGCGCGATAGGTGTCCCCGGCTTTGTAACTTAACCCTGCCGGATCGATATCGTGCCCTTTGGCGCTGCGCACCCAGCCCATTTGCGACAGTACAATGGTCACCGGCTCAGCGCTCACCAGCTCATTTTCGCTCAGGGCTTTGGCCTCTTCCCGCTCCTGCAGCGGCGAACGACGTGCGTCACCGTAGGTTTGGCTATCGGCCTGCAGCTCTTTCTTGAGCAGATTGCTCATTTTCTTCTCGGAGCCAAGAATTGACTGGATCTGGTCACGCTCTTTTTCCAGTTCGGCCTGCTCGCCGCGAATTTTCATCTCTTCCAGCTTGGCAAGATGACGCAGCTTCAGCTCCAGAATCGCTTCCGCCTGGGTTTCGCTGATGTCAAAACGCGACATCAATACCGGCTTCGGCTCATCCTCCGTGCGGATAATGTGAATAACGTCATCGATGTTGAGAAACGCCACCAGCAAACCTTCAAGGATATGCAAGCGGCGCAGCACGCGGTCAAGACGGTGATTGAGGCGGCGCGTCACGGTGTCGCGGCGGTAGACCAGCCATTCCGTCAGGATCTCATGCAGGTTTTTTACCGCCGGACGGTTATCCAGGCCGATCATGTTCAGGTTAACGCGATAGCTTTTTTCCAGATCGGTGGTGGCAAACAGGTGATTCATCACCTGCTCCAGATCCACGCGGTTAGAGCGCGGAACAATCACCAAACGCGTGGGGTTCTCGTGATCCGACTCATCGCGCAGATCCTCCACCATCGGCAATTTTTTGTTGCGCATCTGCGTGGCGATCTGCTCCAGCACGCGCGCACCGGAAACTTGATGCGGCAGCGCGGTGATCACCACGTCGCCGTCCTCTTTTTTCCATACCGCGCGCTGGCGAATCGAGCCGCGCCCGTTCTGGTAAATTTTGCGAATCTCGTCGCGCGGGGTGATGATTTCCGCTTCGGTTGGGAAATCCGGCCCCTGCACAATATCCAGCAGTTCGTCCAGCGTGGTACCGGGTTTGTCGATGAGCTTCACTGCGGCTTCGGCCACTTCGCGCAGGTTGTGCGGTGGAATATCGGTGGCCATGCCCACGGCAATGCCGGTGGTGCCGTTCAGCAGGATATTCGGCAGGCGCGCCGGCAGCATTTTCGGCTCCTGCAGCGTGCCATCGAAATTGGGAATATAATCCACCGTGCCCTGCCCCAGCTCGGCCAGCAGCACTTCTGCATACTTAGACAGACGCGATTCGGTATAACGCATGGCGGCGAAAGACTTCGGATCGTCCGGCGCCCCCCAGTTGCCTTGGCCATCTACCAGCGGATAGCGGTAGGAGAACGGCTGCGCCATCAATACCATGGCTTCATAGCAGGCGCTGTCGCCATGCGGATGGTATTTACCCAGCACGTCCCCCACGGTACGCGCGGATTTTTTGAATTTAGCGCTCGCGCTAAGGCCCAGCTCAGACATGGCGTAAATAATACGGCGCTGCACCGGCTTCAACCCGTCGCCGATATACGGCAGCGCGCGATCCATGATGACGTACATGGAGTAGTTCAGGTATGCGTTTTCGGTAAATTTGTGCAGGGCAAGACGCTCTGCACCATCCTGCGTTAACTCGCTCATTAAGCTTGTATCCTCACTCTGGTTCCACGGCGGCGGAACACCGGGCGGTGGTTTGGCGAGGATAGTACATTATTGGCGGAATTTAGTCACAGGGAAGCCAGTGCCGGGCATCGCTGCGCCCTCAGCCTGGCAGCGCATTCAGCGCATTGTGTAAGCCAAAAGTCGTGCCCCACATCTGGCGCGCGAACACGTGCCCGGTGCCCAGATAGGTTTTACCGCTGTAGTGCTCTGGAATAAAGTAGTGGCTGGGCCAGCACGTGAGATTACTGTAGCCAAGGCGCTGCACGGTTTGCGTCAGCAACAAAGGGCCCGTTTCTTCCCACGGTAGGTTTTTCGTGACGCTCTGTTTACGCTCAATGGCCATGATCAGCTCTGCCAGCAAGGCAGCTTTCGCTTCAGCGGCCAGATAGCCATTGGCGATCAGGCCCGCCCGGACGTGTTCGTTCTCCATGCTGGCGCACACCTGGCTATCAAACAGCCACGCTTCTAAAGGTTTGATGCACAGGCTGTCAGCGTCTACCGCAAAACCGCCGTGGTGGAACAAAATCTCATAGCGCATGATATCCGCCGCCCCGGCGTACCGTGCTCTCTTGAGCATACTGTCAATGTGCCGGCGGTTGATCCATGCGGTGCTGGCCAATTCAGCATTGCCCCAGACTTTCACCTGCCAGCGTGGATTCAGGTCGCGCCAGCTCGCGATCAGCCTGGCGGGGATTTTACTTTCATCGCCAATCCAGACGATGTGAAGGGTTTTGGGGATATTCACGGCGTCACCTCGCTCAGCGTCACGGCAATGTCAGACAAGGGTTTGTAGAAGAGAGGGCGGTAGTCCATGTGACCGTCTTCAATATTGGAGCAGCCGGGCAGCTGATGGCCGGCAACGGGGTAGATGCCCAACCATTTGTCGCGCATCATCAAGCTTTGCCAGTGGACATCCAGCGCGTACTGATTTTTACGCCCGCCCTGTAACAAGGCGGCGAGGGAAGCCGCATAATTATCGCGCAGCGTGAGCAGATAGTGCGCATTGACGAGATAGGCGCAGGCGCAAAACGCCTTCAGCGGTTTTACCAACCCTGGCGCGCTTTTCAACGGAATAACCTGCAAATAGTTAGCACTAAGCAGCGCGACGTCCCAGCTAAGCGCGGTCAGCGCATTTGACATGCACGTCAGCGCCGCACTGCTCTGGGCCGTGTGGTTAAAACACATATCATCTTCCAACACCAGGATAGGACCCCAGCCGTTTTCGATCGCCATATTGAGCACGGCAAGGTGCGACTGCGTGCGGCCAATGTGCCCCAGCAGATGGGCACAGGCGTCGAAGCGCACGATTTTTTCCGGCGGGACGCGCAGCAGCCTAAGCTGCTTTTGCAGGCTTTCGTCGCGATCTTTGCGGTGCGACAAATTGATATAAATAACTTTATCGATACTGTCCCAGAGCGGGGTCATGGCAAAGGTTTCCACAGGTGTTTAGCGGTTAAAGACGTCACCTGCGACCGATAAATTTAATGTTGCACATTTTTGAGAGGGGTCATCGGGTGGCGCTAACCCAAGCGCCACCGACGCGTTTAGCGGCTTGCGCCCAACCACTGCTGTTTAACGCGCGCGTATTCGCCCGTGGCAGTACTCAGGTGCAGCCATTGGTCGACATACAGCTTCCAGCTCATGTCGTCGCGCGGCAGCATGTACGCCTTTTCACCGTATTGCATCGGTTTATCTGGGCTGATGGCGCATAGCGAGGGGTAGTGCTGCGTCTGAAACAGCGCTTCAGACGCATCGGTGATCATGACGTCGGCCTGATTATCCACCAGCTGCTGAAAAATCCCCACGTTGTCTGCCAGCCGTAAAGTGGCCTGCGGCAGATGGCTATGGACAAAGGCTTCGTTGGTGCCGCCAGCCGGTTCGATCACGCGCACTGCGGGTCGGTTAATCTGCGCCACCGTCTGGTATTTTGCTTTGTCCGCACAGCGCACCAGCGGAATTTTACCGTCAACGTCCAGCGGCTGCGCAAACCAGGCAATTTGCTGGCGCTTCAGCGTGACCGACACGCCGCCCAGTGCGATATCACACTGTTTTGCGACAAAATCCTCACTCAGGGTTTTCCACTGCGTTGGCACCCAGCGTACCTTCGCCCCCAGGCTGGCGGCCAGCGACTGGGCCATGCTGATATCCAGCCCTTCATATGCGCCATCGGGACGCAAAAAGCTGTAAGGCTTGTAGTCGCCGGTGGTGCAGACATTGAGGGTTTTACTACTGAGAATGGTGTCCAGGTGTGATTGTGCTGCCGCAGTGCCGGATACCAGCAGCGCGACCGTTGTGATAGCGATTTTCATGGTTTCTTCTTATTGAGGGAGGCGTATTTGCGCACGAATTGTGCCATAACTCGCCCAATTATTGCCTGCCAGGCAAAAGTCTTGTGATCAACGCCCCATTTTTACCCGCATCTCAGGGGCGTACAGTGTGCGCATTCATCCAACACGAGCACGGATTTTATGAGCAACATTTTCATTATCGATGGCGGAAAAACCTTCGCGCACTCCAAGGGGGAGCTGAACCATACGCTTACCGAGGTTGCTGCCAGCCAGCTGCGCGACATGGGCCACAGCGTGCAGGTCACCGTGGCCGACAGCGATTACAACGTGGCGGAAGAGATTCAGAAATATCTCGACAGTGACGTGGTGATTTATCAAATGCCAGGCTGGTGGATGGGCGAACCCTGGACGGTAAAAAAATACATCGATGAAGTCTTTACCGAAGGTCATGGTTCGCTCTATGCCAGCGACGGCCGTACGCGCAGTGACGCCAGCAAGCAGTATGGCTCCGGCGGGTTGATCCACGGGAAGAAATATATGCTGTCTCTGACCTGGAATGCGCCGCTGGAGGCCTTCACCGATCCCGATCAGTTCTTTGAAGGCGTAGGCGTTGACGGGCTTTATCTGCATTTCCACAAGGCCAATCAGTTCCTCGGTATGGAAGCCCTGCCCACCTTCATCTGTAACGATGTGATTAAACAGCCTGATGTGCCGCGTGATATTGCGCGCTATCGGACACATCTCAGCGAGATTTTTGCTTAACTGTAAGCACACCGGTAAAAAAGGAAGCATTATGTTAACCGTCGTCGCAGAGATTTGTATCAAACCCGGCCGCCGTCAGGCGGTGCTGGATGCCGTGAAAACGCTGATCCCTGAAGTGCTGAAGGAAGAGGGCTGCCATCAGTACGATGCGCTGGTGGATCATCAGGCGCAGGTAACGTGGAAACAAAATTCCCCCGACTCCATTTTTATGCTGGAGCAGTGGGCGTCCCTGCGTCATCTGGAGCAGCATCAGCAGATGCCGCACATGGATGCGCATCGCGCCACGATCAAAGACGACGTGGTGGACGTAAAAATTCTGGTGCTTGAAGCAGCGCAATAGCGATCTGTTCAGTGATAAAAAAACCCCCGGTCAGGCGACCGGGGGTTTTTTATATTAACGGCCGGAATCAGATCTCTTCCTGGCGGTGTTCGACCAGCACTTCTGCGGTGCCGGCCGTATTCTGATAAACATCGTACTCCATGCCCGCAATCGTCATGGTACCCGTCGCCTGATTCCAGTTATCCACACTCTCGCCCCTCGGCAGAATGTCTTCCAGCGCCAGCGACGTGTTGCCTTCGTTCGCCGCAATCACTTGCGTTTTATCGTTGTCGATAAACAGCGACTTCGCATCCAGGGCCAGAATCTCGTTCAGCGACATCTCCATAATATTGTCGATTGCGCCAAACGGGATCACCGTTTTGCCGGGCGGCGTGGTGTCCAGGTGCGTGGGGAAGTTGGTATCCAGCGACGTTTCGTTACCGGCGGTATCACGGAAACCAACGCTGAAGATCACTGTCTCATCGACTTCTTCCCTGGCGGCCTCCTGATCCTGGTACTCTTTGTATTCAAAGCGCCAGTTCCCCATATTGTCCACCACGGTAGTGCCCAAGATAACCGTTTTGTTCGCATCGCCGTAAATCACCACCACATCATCTTTTTGGCCGGTGCCTTTCAGGATGGGGGTCAGATCTTTGGTTTCGATGTATCCGGTTGTGCCATCCACCGCGAGTAAGGTTTCCGTACCGCCCAGATCTTTATACACGCCGTCGAAAGTGCCCACCGCTGGCGCAGTGGTATCCACGTCGAAACGGATAGGCGTGCTGAGATCGCCTTGAACACCCGATTCACTCACCACGCGATACGAAATCTCGTGAGCGCCTTCAGGAAGCAGGGGCAGTTCCAGCGCAAAGTTCGCGCCCGCCGTGACCTTGACGCTGCCGATAAGTGTGGCGCCGTCGTAGACCAGAATCATACCGTTTTCGGTAGAGGTGCCCTTTAGCGTAGGTTGCCGATCGTCGGTGATGCTGCCGTCAGTGATGTTACCCGTGTTCGGGCCAACGTCATCTTCCAGCGCGATCACCGTAGGATTGAGCGGTATGTGCGTATCGACAATCAGATCGACAGGATCGGATTCTGACGTATTGCCTGCCGGATCTTTGATTGCCACGATCAGCTCGTATTCACCGTCTGGGATCGCTTCGCCCGGCGTCACGGTCCATTTGCCGTCTTCGCCCACAATCGCAGTACCGATAATCGTTTGCTCACCGGTGTTTTTGTCTTCAATGATGACGCTCACGAGATCGCCTTCGTCTGCATCCTCACCGCGGATATCCGGCGTGGTGTCTTTGATCGGCGTGCTGGGGTCAATAAGCGCAATGCCATCGGCGACAAGGGTTGGATCATCGGGCTTATCCGGCGCTTGGGTATCGATAATGAGCGTAAAGGGATCGGTTGCGTCAGAGAGTTTTCCGGTGTCTTTATCCTGCGTTTTCGCCGTCAGTGAATGTGAGCCATCACTCAGTGGCGGATTAAGGGTGAACGTCCAAGTGCCGTTGACGACCATCACCGAGCCAATAAGTATGTCGTTGTCGTAGATAAGAATGGTGTCATCATTCTTACCGACGCCGCTAAATTTCGGCGTGCTGCCGTTGGTGGCATCGCCGCTGGCGAGTTCGATCTCCTGCGCGCCGTTGTCCGCCACGACGTGGCTGATCTCCGGCTTATCGATCATGTTCAGATCGATAGTCACATCAAAGGTTGGACTCTTTTCAGATACCGTTCCCCCTTTGCTCACCGAATCCACGCTCAGGCTGTGGGCGCCGGGCTCCAGGTTCACCGTCAGCTCCCACTCGCCGCGTGCAGTAGACATCACCGAGTCAATCAGTTTGTCACCGTCCCAAACGCGCACCAGCGTATTCGCATCGGCCTTGCCTTTCAGGGTGGGCGTGGTATCACTGGACACGGCCCCGGTTGTCAGTTCAACGCCTATCCCGCTGGTGTCATCGATCACTTTATCAAGGGTGGCAGGATCGGGCTGGTGCGAGTCCAGCGTGAAAACAAAGGGATCGGATTTTGCACTCTCACGCCCAAAGCGATCGACGTAGAATGCGCTCAATGCGTAGGTGCCATCGGTATCCAACGTCGGCTCAAAGTGCCAGCGCCCATCTTCACCGGCCGTGACGGAACCGATGACTTTGCCATTGCTGGTGATTTTTACCAGTGAACCCGGCTGCGCAACGCCCGACAGGGTCGGGGTTTTATCGTTGGTGTAATCGTTGAACGACAGGTAATCACTGTCCCCTTCATCATCAATGACGCGCATAATCTGCGGTGCTTCCGGCAATGCAGTTTCAACGTAATAAATACGCTGCACGGGTTCGCCCCAGTTATTTGCTTTATCACCAAAGCGAACCTGCACTTGGTAAATGCCATCGGTTAATTTTGGTGACGCAAAGCGCCAGTTGCCCTCTGCATCCGCCAGGAAGGTAAACACCTTTTCGTTGATTAAGACTTCAACCAGTCCGTTGGCATCTGCGCCGCCCGCATCGAATGTAATGGTATCTGAAGAAATATGAACCTGGCGCGGCAGCGCACTTGCCTCCGCCAGCGTTACATCATCATGCTGAAGGGGCTGAATATAATCCGTGTGATCCGCATGATTGTGTGCTTTTACAATGGCCCCGGCTTCCACCGTGACGTCAAACGCCGCTGAGAGATCGCTGACATTATTGGCCGCATCCGTGGCGCCAACCTGCAGAGAATGTTCGTCTGCGGAGAGTGTTGGCTGCATGCTCCATGCGCCCATGCTGTCTGTTTTTGCCGACGCAATGGGCGTCGTACTGCCATCGTCATAGAGGTAGACAATCGTATTAGGTTCTGACACGCCTGAAAGGCTCGGTGACGTTTCTTTGGTGCTGTCTCCCGGCGTCAGGTTGCTGCTTTTCGTCGCAGAATTATCCTCTACGCGCCAGATCTCCGGCGCCACGGGCTTGGTCGTATCATAATTCACAATAAACGATGTGGGCGCACTGGCATTCGATGCCGGGTCAACGGAAAACACGGTAACCGTGTGTAAGCCATCAATCCAGCCATTTGGGTTAAATGACCATTTCCCATTTGCATCCGCCTTCACGGTATATTCCACCTCATCAATGATGATATGAATCATACAGTTTGCATTGGCTTCATCTTGAATATCTTTCCATTGATAATCAGGCTTACTCGTATTTACAATTCGAACCGGCGCAATCACGCTCGAGGAAAATGTTTTGGCTATTAATCATAGCAATACTCCTTTACGGGTAAAATCAATAAATTAACGTTAAATTCAACAGGGTAATTAATTAATAAAATTCAAGATGCGTCTTGGTAAACCATACCCAGTCAATAAACATTTGGTTTTGTAACAGTAGAGCTGCATTTGAAAAACTGAAACAGCAGGATAATTAGTTATTTTCAACACCAATCACGACCCGACGTTCATCACGGTAGCATGCTTTCTTTTCTTTTATTGTTCCCTTGCAAACTTTAGAAACCTGCGTTTCGCCCATGCTTTGAGTAATCATATCGCTGGCTAACAATCCGTTATCGACCAAGAGAGTTTTTACCGCCTCTGCGCGGCGCTTCCCTAAATTGAAGTTAGCGTCGGCTTCACCAATCGGATCGGTAAAACCAGTAATCACTATCCGTTTATTTTTTCTTTCCTGCATGTTTAACATCGCCACAAATTGTTGGATGGCTTCGCGACCCTCGTGCGATATATCGTTGCTATTGGCACTGCCAAATTTAAACAGCAGGTCCGAAGAAAAAACGTAATCCGCGCGTGATTCACCGACATTCGTTTCACAGGCAATAACCGATGAGGCACGTGAAAGCAGATGCGTTTGCTTTCGCAGCGCGGTAAGCTGCTGTTCAGCCTCTTCAGCATTACTCACCAGCGGGCGCCCCGTGTCATCCAGATTCGCACGGATATAAAACGTTTTTCCCGCAGCCAGGTTGTCGCGCCACGGCTGCCGCTGTTTCCCCTCATACGTAGGCGCATCGCCAGTAAAACTGCCCAAGGAATGCATGCCGGGTGCCAGACAAAATACGGTATAGCCACCGCTGACGAGTGAAGTATGAAACTCTCCGTCGACATAAATATTGGCTGCGGCTTTCACTTCGTTATCAACCGGAAAATAATAGACAATTCGTGTTTGATTATCTGTAACCGCAGGCATCGCTTTCCATGCTTCACCAAACAGGTTGCCAGCATGAGCGCTCAAGGGTGCCAGGACGCACAGCGAAGCCATTAAAGCCAGCGCCGTTAGTGTTTTATTTCTCATTGCTACCTCTCAATACCAAATGCAAAGCCTAGGCGTGAAAAAATATAAATTTTAAAATTGTTCAGGCATTTCAATTAGGGGGTAAATGTCGTCCTTAGGACGAGAATTTATTTCCGCCGCAACGCCACTGCCAGGATGAAGATTACCCTCAAGCAGATCGAAATAAGCGTCGCCCTCAAGCAGTTCGGCGAGATCGTGCCGTACGGCGTTTTCTTCCCCCTCATCGAAAATACGATAACTTTCGTTGTGGGAAAGGATATCCAGCGGCAACGCGTCAAACGGAATTTCTGGTTTTGGGGGAGGCGTAACGTCAATTTCAATGTGCCACGCTGGCGTTTTTGCAGAAACTACGCCATCAGCCCCCTTAAATGCGGCTTCAATAGCGTACACGCCTTCAGGTAATTCTGGCGTGTAATATTCCCAATGTCCCTTTTCGTCCACAACGACGGATTGATAGAGATAGGAGCTTTCACTTTTGATCCATAAATAAACGATATCACCCGCATGTCCCGAGCCTTGAATAATTGTCGAGGGATCGTTGGAGGCGCCATTATTGCCAATCGGAATTAAAATACCGCCGCTGTTGTTGTCTTTATAAAGATTATCCAGGGGTACGGTCGGATCGGGCGTGACTTCATCGCCTTCACCGCCTTCGTTATCATCGCCGGGGCTATCATCAATGATGATGGTCTGCTTGTCAGAAGGAACAGATTCGTTACCGGCAGGATCGGTAACGACAATCTGGAATTCGTGCTGCCCTTCGTAGAGCGGCGTTTCCGGTTGGAACGTCCAACTGCCATCTTTACCGACAATGGCTGAGCCAATCACTTCACCGTTGTCGATAACCTTGATGACTTCGCCCTCCTGCCCCTCGCCGCGAAAGATCGGCGTGCGGTTATCGGTTTGATCCATCACTGGCGCACCGGTGCTGTCTACAATCTCACCAATTTCGCGTTTCTCAGGCGCCACGGTGTCAATAAGGACTTTCCAGCTCTCAGAGGACAGCGATTTGTTGCCGACGGAATCGATCACAATCACGCTCAGTTCATGTTCACCGTCCGCCAGTGCTGGGGTATTAAATGTCCAATTCCCCTCTACGTCCGTTGTGGTGGTGCCAAGGAGTTTTCCATTATCCCAGATTTCTATTGTGGCGCGGGCTTCTGCCTTGCCGCGCAGGCACGGCGTGGTGTCGTTGGTTGCGCCGCCTTTTTCAATGGGCGTCGGCGGAGTGGTATTGTCGTTACTCAGACCGCTGAGCGTGCTTTTCGCGGGCGCCGTATGGTCGATGGTGAATTCCCAGGCTGGGCTAAAATCGCCCACTGCGCCCCGCTCGTTCTGCTCTTGGGTCTTAATGCTGTGCGCGCCAGCGCTGAGCGCTTTTACCGGGGTAAAAGACCACTTACCGTCTTCTCCAACACGTACGGATCCAATCAGCGTATCACCGTCCCAGACCTTAATCATGTTGCCTGGGGTGCCTTTGCCGTTAAACGTCGGCGTCGCGTCGTCGGTTTTCCCGCCTTGCGTAATGGGACCGGTAATGTTGCCAACGTCGTCAACCACATCGGTAAGCTCTGGGGTTTTAACGCCGCGACCGTCGCTTTCGCCACGGTGATGACTATCGTCATACTGATGTTTGGCGGCCAAATAGCCCAATCCGGTGGCAGCGGCGATAGCGGCTAAGCCGCCGAGTGCAATCAGCGCAGGAGACCAGGCAAACCCTGCCGCCAACGCGTAATCGGACTCTGGCTCTGCAACGGTTTCTTCGCCCAGCGCTAACGAGGACATTTCGCCTTCCGCCAGCGCCGCGGCCTCATGCTCAGCGAAACCATCAGTGGCGACATACGCGTGCAGCACACCGTCTTCTGCTTTGCCAACCAGCGAACCCGCTGTGGAAAAAAAATCTTCAATAATCAGTGCTGCCTGGTCGGGTTCTGCGCCTTCCAGCATGACATGAAGATCGTTGCCCATGCGCTTAACGGTGATATTTTCTGGCGCAAAACCCTCGTTCCCCTGCGCCAACAGGTATTTCCCTGCTTTAATCGCCTGGATTTTTACCGGCTTACCGTCTCGGCTCACCGATAAGACTTCCGCTTTGTTTATCGATTTGTTGTCAATCACTGCGACACTTACGGGCATCTCATTCATAGCCATTCCTTACCATCTTCTAAACGCGTGATCGCGCGTTGGGACACCAACGCAGCAATCGCCCCTGATGACTGCACGCCTGCGCCATGGCAGACGAAAAGAGTGGCTATAATCCAGAAAATTGCCTCTAAGGAGACATAAGAACGGTCTCGTTAGAATTTTAAATTTTTATCAGAAGGGGTGTTTGAAATGATAAGTAAAGCTTTTGATTTCATTGATTAATTAATCAATGCCCGCTCAATGAATGCTGACGATAGTTGGACTAAAACAAGTTATTTTCTTGAATTTTCTCGCTTAAAAATGCCAGGAAACAGTGAATACGGGGAGCCAGGGCCTGATTGCGGTAAAACACCGCATTGATAGGCAATCTGACGGATTGGGTTTCATTTTCCAGCACCTGAACCAGGCGACCGGCAGCACGATCTTCGCGGCTAACGTAATCTGATATGCGTGCGATGCCTTGGCCCGCCAGCGCCAGATGACGAATAGTTTCCCCACTTGAGGCCGTTATGGTGGGTTTAACCTGCATCAGCTCCCCTTCGTGCTGCCAAACCGGCCAGACGTTATGGGCATCAATGTGGCTAAACCCAATACGCTGGTGGTTCGCCAGGTCGGCCACAGAGTGCGGTGTGCCTTTTTGCGCCAGGTATGCCGGGCTGGCCAGCAGGCGGACGGGACTGCTACCCAACAAGCGCGCACGCAAAGTTGAATCGCGAAGCTCACCGACGCGGATCGCAATATCGGTATGCTGTTCCAGTAGATCGATGACGATATCGTCGGTGTTGAGCTCCAGTTCAATCAGCGGATATCGCTGCTGAAACTCCGCAATTAAAGGCACGATGACGTGCAGCATCAAAGGCGTGGCGGCATTGATCCTAAGCCGGCCCGCGGGCATTTCACGACGCTGTGCTAACTGCGCTTCGGCCTGCTCTACTGAGGCCAGGATCTGCCGGGCGTGGTCGAGAAACAGGCCTCCCTCTTCCGTTAACGCGAGCCGACGCGTGGTACGGTGCAGCAGGGTGGTTTGTAGCTTGTGTTCCAGCCGGCTCAGCGCGCGGCTGATACCCGAACTGGTTTGATCCAACTGTTCTGCCGCGGCGGTAATAGAACCACTGTCCACTACCGTGACCCAGGCGCGCAGTTCTTCCAGTGTGATTTTCACGTTCTCATCTCGATCGTCATGGTGCCTTTACCACAGCCCAGCGGCGTTCACTCCGCATCGACAAAAAGCGCAGCGCATGGTGCATGCGACAAAAGTAAAAGGACGCCGCAGCGTCCCTGTTTTACACTTCGAGATCGGCAAGATCGCCCTTTTCCTGCAGCCAGTTACGTCGATCTTCCGAGCGTTTTTTGGCCAGCAGCATGTCCATCATGCGTAGCGTTTGCTCCACATCTTCATCGTTGATGGTGAGCTGAACCAAGCGGCGCGTGTTGGGATCGAGCGTGGTTTCGCGCAGCTGGAGCGGATTCATTTCGCCCAGACCTTTAAAGCGCTGCACATTGGGTTTGCCTTTCTTGCGTTTGAGCTGCTCCAGCACGCCCTCTTTCTCATCCTCATCCAGCGCGTAATAGACCTCTTTGCCTAAATCGATACGGTAGAGCGGCGGCATCGCGACATAGACATGGCCCTGCTGAACCAGCGAGCGGAAATGCTTCACAAACAGCGCACACAGCAGGGTGGCAATGTGCAGGCCATCGGAGTCCGCATCGGCAAGAATGCAGATCTTACCATAGCGCAGCTGGCTGAGATCTTCGCTGTCGGGATCGATACCGATCGCCACGGAGATATCATGCACTTCCTGCGAGGCTAACACTTCGTCCGAAGAGACTTCCCAGGTATTCAGGATCTTACCTTTTAGCGGCATGATCGCCTGATATTCGCGATCGCGCGCCTGTTTGGCCGAGCCACCGGCGGAATCCCCCTCCACCAGAAACAGTTCGGTTTTGTTGAGATCCTGCGCGGTACAGTCTGCCAGCTTACCCGGCAGCGCGGGCCCGCTGGTGAGCTTCTTGCGCACCACTTTTTTGGCGGCGCGCATGCGGCGCTGGGCGCTGGAGATCGCCAGCTCAGCCAGCATCTCTGCGGCCTGCACGTTTTGATTGAGCCACAGGCTGAAGGCATCTTTCACAACGGCAGAAACAAACGCCGCGCACTGACGCGACGAGAGACGCTCTTTGGTCTGTCCGGCAAATTGGGGGTCTTGCATCTTCACCGACAGCACGTAAGCGCAGCGATCCCAGATATCCTCTGCCGAAAGTTTAACGCCGCGCGGCAGGATATTGCGGAATTCGCAAAATTCGCGCATCGCGTCCAGTAAGCCCTGACGCAATCCGTTAACGTGGGTGCCGCCCTGCATGGTGGGAATCAGGTTTACGTAACTTTCCGTCAGCAGCTCACCGCCTTCTGGTAGCCATAGCAGCGCCCAGTCTACCGCTTCCACATCACCCGCAAAGCTGCCGATAAACGGTTTTTCAGGCAGGGTGGGCAAGCCGTTAACGGCTTCGCTCAGGTAGTCGGTAAGGCCATCCTGATACAGCCACGTTTGCTCGGTGTCGTTGACCTTGTCTTTGAACACGATCTCGACGCCCGGGCAGAGCACCGCCTTCGCTTTTAACAGGTGCTTTAAACGTGAGACAGAGAAGCGCGGGCTGTCGAAAAAGCGCTCATCAGGCCAAAAATGCACGCTGGTACCGGTATTGCGCTTTGCTACGCTGCCGATCACCGCGAGATCCTGCACTTTGTCACCGTTTTCAAACGCAATCTGGTAAACCTCACCGTTACGACGTACCGTGACTTCGACGCGCGTTGAGAGCGCGTTAACCACGGAGATCCCCACGCCGTGCAGGCCACCCGAGAACTGATAATTTTTATTCGAAAATTTACCGCCCGCGTGTAAGCGGCACAGAATGAGCTCAACGGCAGGCACGCCCTCTTCAGGATGGATATCCACTGGCATGCCGCGACCGTCATCAATCACTTCCAGAGACTGATCGGCATGGAGGATCACTTCTACACGTTTCGCGTGACCGGCTAGCGCTTCATCGACGCTGTTATCGATCACTTCCTGGCCCAAATGGTTGGGACGCGTGGTGTCGGTATACATACCGGGGCGACGACGCACCGGTTCAAGGCCGGTTAAGACCTCAATCGCATCGGCATTATAGCTTGATTGGCTCATCGTAACTGTCTGATTGGCAATAGGAATAGGGGTCCATCTTGCGTTTTCAGGGAGCCGTCAGCCCCAGAAAATCAATGATCTGCGCAAAATGGCGTTCGAATCCGATATAAGCATGATTGCCACCCTCTTCGACCGTCTGGCGGCAGGCGCTGTAGTAGTTCAGCGCCTGGCGATAGTCGAGTACTTCATCGCCGGTTTGTTGCAATAACCAGAGCAAATCAGGCGCTTCAAGCGGGTCAATCTGCAAGACTTTCAGATCGTAAATGTGGCGAGACTCTAACACATATTGCTGGCCGGTGTAGGGATTCCGATTTTCTCCCAGGTAATCCACCAGCAGCTCAAAAGGCCTGACGGCGGGATTCACCACCACCGCTGGCAGCATAAAACACTGGGAAAGCCAGGTGGCGAAATAGCCGCCTAACGAAGAGCCGACCAGGCCAAGCGGCTCACCGGCGTGTTGCATCACCAGCTCTTCCAGCATCATCGCGGCATCAGCGGGAAACGTGGGAAGCTGGGGCACCATGACCTCAAGGTGGGGATGATGCGCGGCCACCCAGCGCTGCAGCTGCGTGGCCTTTGCCGATTGCGGTGAACTGTTGAATCCGTGCAGGTAAATCAGCGCCGCCACGGTTAATAGCCCTCTGATTCAAGGTCGGGACGGAACAGATCGCTTTGTAGCCGGTTGACTTCGGTGTGCACCTCGCCATCCGCTCGCAGCGTTAACCAGCGCCAGCCCGGTGCAGCATTGTCGAGAGCGAAGTTGGTACAGTGTGGTTTGAACTGTACGCACGTGGATGGCGAAGCCAACACCCGGCGCCCATGCCAGTCAAGATCCAGCTCCTGATGAATGTGTCCACACACCAGATGACGCGCCCGGGGAAAATGCTGCAGCACGTCATGGAGCTGATGGGGATTGCGCAGGCTGTGCTGATCCAGCCACGTGCAGCCGCAGGGCAAAGGATGGTGATGCAGCAGGACCAGCGTATGGCGCTCAGGCTGCTGGCTCAGCACGCGATTGAGCCACTCCAACTGTTCGTCGCTCAACATGCCATGCGGGACGCCAGGCACCTGGCTGTCCAGCAGCACCAGCTGCCAGTGTTCGCCCAGCAGGATATGCTTTTCTGCCGCGATCCCCGCTTCCGCTAAGGTCGTGACCATCGCTGGCTGAAAATCGTGGTTGCCCGGCAGCCAGACGCACGGCTTCGGCAGCCGCGAAATACCCGCAACAAAATGTTGATACGCTTCGGTGGTATGATCCTGGGCAAGATCGCCCGTGGCGATGACCACATCGTATTCGTGCTGCTGCGCGAGGATCGCGTCCAGCACGGCATCGAAGCTCGACCAGGTATTCACCCCCAGCAGCGATTGATGTTTTCCTGCGAAAAGATGGGTATCCGTGATTTGTAAAATTCGGATGTCGGACCCTTTTGCCGCAGGAAGCGTAAGCAGGCTATCCAAAGCGTTTCCTTAATCTCCACGCCACACAGTTGCGTTGTTTACCCGAAGGTTTCGCTATCAGCAGACAGGTAGTGCCACGGCGCCGTGCGCAAGGCAGTAGCGTAACCAGTCAGCAAGAAATTGGTTAATCTGATGTTTTTCATCGCGCTGGTGCAAATTTTTATTGGGGTAATCATAGCGCGCTTTGAAGCGGTAGATCTGCTGAGTGGAACACACTTCAGCGACCATCGCATCGTGATAGAGACGCACCGACATCGCAGGCAGACTCCAGTAACTGACGGTCGGCGCGATCTGCCGAATTTCCACCCGTGTGGTATAGCGCGTCGACTCTTCGATGGTCAGTTGATAACGGGCGCCGTTCACCTGATACCTCACCGACGCGCCTGCCTCGTCATCACGCGGCAGCAGGCGACGCAGCTGGGCGAAATTGGTTTCGCACAGACGCATCATTTCGGGAAAATCAGGGGTGTAGCGCTGTTTCATTTTCGTTTCCACTCTTCGCGTAATTTTTCATGGTGCAACGCCAGCCATTGCAGGGCGATGACAGAAGCTGCGTTATCAATTATCCCCTCTTCCACCCAGCGGTAAGCCTGTTCCCGGCTCACAACATGGACAAGAATATCCTCATTCTCTTCCTCCAGCCCGTGATTTCCCTGTGCCTGGCTGGCATCCACTTCGCCCACCAGCACCGACAAACGTTCTGACGTTCCGCCGGGACTGGCTAAGTAACTCACAATGGGTTTTACGCGCCCGGTTTCAAGGCCCGCTTCCTCAATGGCTTCGCGCCTTACGACGTCTTCCGGCGTTTCGCCGGGTTCAATGATGCCCGCCACCATCTCCAGCAGCCAGGGCGTGCTACTGGAATCTAAAGCGGGGATGCGAATCTGTTCGATAAGCACCACTTCGTCGCGCAAGGGATCATAGGGTAGCAGCACGGCAGCGTGTCCGCGCTCGAAAACTTCCCGCACCACTTCTTTGCTCATTCCGCCATTAAAAAGCCGGTGGCGGAAGCGGTAGCTGACTATGGAAAAAAAACCGTGGTAGCGCGTGTCGCGTGAAATAATTTCTACATCGTTTTTTGTGAAAGTCACAGGAGATTTTTTTTCAGCCGTCATCCTTTGATTCCTTATGCAGATTGGGATGAAGCGAAGAAAAGACAACCCACCGCTTCGTCCGAGTGGTTCTTTCTGAAATAATTGCGTAAATTAAGCGAAGAAGGCACGTTCAGCCAACTTATCTCTGATGCCGCCTCTGTAAAATCGGCGATTATTTTTTGGCTTATCTGCAGCGCTATCGGTGAAATTTGCTGCAACAAAAGGAATGCAAATGAAAAAACTGCTCCCACTTTTTATTGGCCTGAGCTTAGGCGCTTTTAGCCTCGCCAGCCAGGCAGAAAACCTGTTGCAGGTTTACCAGCAGGCGCGCCTGAGTAACCCCGATCTGCGCGCCTCTGCCGCCGATCGCGATGCGGCTTTCGAGAAGATCAATGAAGCTCGCAGCCCTTTGCTGCCTCAGTTGGGCTTGGGTGCAGATTATCAATACAATAGCGGCTATCGCGATAACAGCGGCCTCCATTCCAACACGACAAGCGCCTCGCTGCAATTGACCCAATCCATTTTTGATATGTCCAAATGGCGCGCGCTTTCCCTGCAGGAAAAAACGGCGGGCATTCAAGATGTCACTTATCAGGTTGCGCAGCAGGATCTCATTCTTAACACCGCCACGGCCTATTTTAATGTATTAAAGGCGATTGATACGCTTTCCTATACTGAAGCGCAAAAACAGTCTATCTACCGCGAACTGGATCAAACCACCCAGCGCTTTAACGTGGGGCTGGTCGCGATCACCGACGTCCAAAACGCCCGCGCCCAGTATGACAGCGTGCTGGCCAATGAAGTGACCGCGCGCAACAATCTCGATAACGCGGTGGAGTCGCTTCGTCAAATCACCGGCATGGATTATTTGTCGCTGGCCTCGCTGAATATTGATCGATTCAAAACCGCGCGTCCCGACGCTGTGGCTACGCTGTTGAAACAGGCAGAGAGCCGCAACCTCAACCTGCTGTCTGCCCGTTTGAGTCAGGATTTGGCGCGTGAGCAGATTCGCTCTGCCGAGTCCGGCCACCTGCCTACGCTTGACCTGACGGCCTCTACCGGCTTGTCCAACAGCAAATATGGCGGCAGCCGTGCGAACCAGAGCGCGGGCACGACGGATTCAATCACGGGTTCAAATCAGGTTGGATTGAGCTTCTCAATGCCACTTTATAGCGGCGGCTCGGTCACTTCTCAGGTAAAACAAGCGCAGTACAACTTCGTTGCCGCCAGCGAGCAGCTTGAAGGCGCACACCGCAGCGCGGTGCAAACCGTGCGCTCCTCTTATAACAACGTCAACGCCTCGATCAGCAGCATTGATGCCTATAAGCAGGCTGTGATCTCTGCGCAAAGCTCCCTGGATGCCATGGAAGCGGGTTATCAGGTAGGCACCCGTACCATCGTTGATGTGCTGGATGCCACAACGACGCTGTTTAATGCGAAACAGCAGCTTTCTGACGCGCGCTATAGCTACCTAATTAACCAGCTCAACATCAAGTATGCGCTGGGTACGCTGAATGAGCAGGATTTGCAGCAGTTGAACGCGACGCTGGGTAAAGAAGTGACGACTACGCCAGAAGTGGTCGCACCGGAAAACAATCAGCAAGCGGCGCGCGTCGATAACGGTCCTAACGCTACCGCGCCGTCATCCGCTGCACGAGCCCATCCGGCAGCCGCCCGCAGCAGCGGAAATCCGTTCAGTCATTAACCCGCAAAGGGCCGCACAGCATGTTGCGGCCCTTTTCGCATTCGAACGTATAACAACGTAAAGATCCCTTCTCCAACAGGCTCGCGGCTTCATTTTACCCCCCTCATCACCTATCCTAACGCCACCTTTGGGCACAGGATGAAAACTATGAAACGGACAAAAAACATTCGCCATGCCGCGTTTCGGAAAAGCTGGCAAGCGCGCCATTTAACGCCTGTGGCGTTAGCCGTCACCGCCGTGTTTATGCTGGCTGGCTGCGAGCAAAATGACGAAACCGTCTCGCTTTATCAGAACGCCGATGACTGTACAAAAGCCAATCCAAGCCAGAGTGCACAGTGCACCACGGCCTACAATAATGCGCTGAAAGAAGCGGAACGCACCGCCCCAAAATACGCCACGCGTGAAGATTGCGTTGCGGAATTCGGTGAGAATCAGTGTCAGCAAGCACCAGCGCAGGCTGGCGTCGGCACCAACAATGCCGAAGCCCAACAGAGCGGCAGCTTCTGGATGCCTCTGATGGCAGGTTATATGATGGGCCGCATGATGGGCGGTGGAGCCGGTTTTGCTCAACAGCCGCTGTTCTCGCCCAAAACCCCTAACAGCCCGGCAAACGGTCAGTTTGTTGATGCGTCAGGTAAAAATTACGGTGCCGCCACCCCGGGACGCAGCATGAACGTGCCCAAAACCGCGATGGCCCCGAAACCCGCCACAACCTCGACCATCACCCGCGGCGGCTTTGGTGAAACCGTGGCGAAACAAAACACGATGCAGCGCAGCAGTGCGACTGGTACCAGCAACCGCTCGCTGGGAGGCTAGGCTCGCGCATGCAACGTATTGCTGTCAGTGAACGCCCGGATTGGCGAGAAAAGGCCACAGAATATGGCTTTCAGTTCCACACCATGTATGGTGAGCCCTACTGGTGCGAAGATGCCTATTATCAGTTCACCCTTGAGCAGATTGACCAGCTCGAAGCGACCACGGCAGAACTGCACCAGATGTGCCTGAAAGCCGTCGAAAAAGTTGTGAACAGCGAAGCCCTTCTTACGCGCTTCTGCATTCCCAAACACACCTGGGATTTTGTGCGCGACGCTTGGGCGTCGCGTCAGCCTTCGCTCTATTCACGTCTGGATCTGGCGTGGGATGGACACGGCGATGCCAAGCTGCTGGAAAACAATGCGGATACGCCAACGTCGCTGTATGAAGCAGCCTTTTTCCAGTGGATCTGGTTAGAGGATCAGCTTAATGCGGGCAATCTGCCCCAAGGCAGCGATCAGTTTAATAGCCTGCAGGAGAAGCTGATTGCGCGTTTTGCCGCGCTGCATCAGCAACACGGTTTTAACTGGCTGCATTTTGCCTGCTGTCGCGATACGGAAGAAGATCGTGCCACAGTGCAGTATCTGCAAGACTGCGCCACCGAAGCCGGGTTACCCAGCGAGTTTCTCTACATTGATGAGATTGGCTTGGGTGAAAAAGGCCAGTTTACCGATCAGCACGACCAGATTATCAGTAATCTGTTCAAGCTCTATCCGTGGGAATTCATGCTGCGGGAAGTCTTCTCCACTAAGCTTGCGGATGCGGGCGTGCGCTGGCTTGAACCGGCATGGAAAAGCATTCTTTCCAACAAAGCGCTGCTACCGCTGCTGTGGGAAATGTACCCAGGCCATCCTAACTTGCTGCCGGCCTACTTTGCTGACGATAAGACGGCCCCGACGCTGGATAAGTACGTTATCAAGCCGCTGTTTTCACGCGAAGGTGCCAACATTCGTATTATTGAAAAAGGCCAGGAGATTGCGCGAGCTGACGGCCCGTACGGCGAAGAAGGCATGATTATCCAGCAGTTCCATCCTTTACCGCAGTTTGGCGACAGTTACACGCTGATCGGCAGTTGGCTCATTGACGATCAGCCTGCGGGTATTGGTATCCGCGAAGATCGTGCCTTGATCACGCAGGATCTGTCACGATTTTATCCGCACACTTTTATTGAATAAGCCTCAGGCCGCCGAATGTCAGGCGGCCTCATTTATCCTACCTGCACGGACATCATGCTGATGGCGCCCATTTCCATTCCTTCGACGGGAATCCTGATGGGCTCATCTTTACCGCGCGCGCCCAATATGTAGAGCAGCGGCAAATAGTGCTCCGCAGTGGGGTTAGCCATGCTGGCATCTGCGTGCTGCTGATAGTTCACCAGCGGGTGTGATGTCATTTCCCCCGCGTCAGCGAGATGTTCACGCACGTATTCATTAAAGCGTTCAGCCCAGGGATAGGCAGAGACAGCGCCCTGCCAGCGCAACATACGCAGATTGTGCACAACATTTCCGCTGGCGATCGGCATGACGCCTTCATCGCGGAGTGCTGCCAGCCTGCGGCCCATGTCAAAATGCCATGCAGCCGGTTTGCTGCTATCAATGCTTAATTGCACGACCGGAATATCCGCCTGCGGATACATTTTGGCCAGCACCCCCCACGAGCCGTGATCCAGGCCCCAGTCGTGATTGGCTTCAACGCTAATCGGCGCCAGCAATTCAATAATGCGCCGCGCTAGCGCGGGTTCACCGGGCGCCGGATAGCGCACGTCAAACAGCGCCTGTGGAAAACCGCCGAAGTCATGAATGGTACGCGGATTCGCCATGGCCGTGACTGCCGTTCCGCGCGTGTACCAATGCGCTGATACAGCCAAAATAGCGCGGGGCCGCGGTAACGTTTGGCCTAAATGCTGCCATGCACGCGTATAGCGATTGTCTTCGAGGACGTTCATTGGGCTGCCGTGGCCCAAAAACAGCGCAGGCATGCGCGTTTCGTTCATGGCGGATCCTTTTCAGATGTTGCTTTATTCACCGCTAAGATACGCGCTTTCCCCCGCGGATTAACGCTGATAAGCATGATGATGTCCATCAGAAAATTTGAAAAACATTACCTGAATTAGGTGCATTGCCGCAAAGGGCGTGGGGAGAGGCGCCAGACTGCACTGGAGAGGCAAGACGCGTCTTAAAAAGACTGCGGAAGACAATATAAATCAATAGCTTATAATGAATAAAGCCAAGCTCGAGACAGGTCTTATAAAAAAAGCCCGTGCAGCATTTTTACACTTCACGCCTTTTCAACATGATGGCGTGGAGCATTATGCTACTTCAGGGAGCTATTTTGTGCCTGGCAATGAATATTTATCACGAAGCGCGAGGCGAACCCATAAAAGGTCAGATTGCGGTGGGCACCGTCACGATGAATCGCGCCAATTGGCAGATTAAAAAGGTTTGCCCGGTGGTTTACGCGGAGAAGCAATTTTCATGGACATCGCTGGCCGCTCATCCCTACCGTCAACCGCCCTCAGAGGACAAAAGCTGGCAGCGTGCGCGCTCGCTGGCAAAAAAAATTGTCGACGGCGAGTTAAAAGATGCAACGCGCGGTGCGACATTTTTCCACACCCATGCTGTGAAACCGGCGTGGCGGCATGCCTTTAAGCGCACGGTCATCATTGGCAATCACGTCTTCTATGCCAAACGCTGAGCATAAAAAAAGCCGGAGAAGTGTCCGGCCTTTACTGCGGGTTATCGCGTTAGCTCGCCTGCAGCGTCTCACGTGCACGGCGGTAGGCAACCAAATCCTCAATCGTGACTACCGGCATATCGTGCTGCTTTGCAAAGATAATCGCCTCAGGCGCACGCGCCATAGTGCCGTCATCATTGGTCAGTTCACACAGCACGCCTGCCGGTTTAAAACCAGCCAGCGTCACCAAATCGAGGGTCGCTTCGGTGTGACCCCCTCGCGTCAATACGCCGCCTTCGCTTGCGCGCAGCGGGAAAACGTGACCGGGACGATTCAAATCGGCGGGTTTGGCATCGTCAGCGATAGCTGCGCGAATGGTGGTGATGCGATCCGCCGCTGACACGCCGGTGGTGACGCCTGATGCCGCTTCGATGGTGACGGTAAAGCCGGTGCCATAGGCGCTGGTGTTTTCCTCTACCATCATCGGCAGCGCCAGCTGCTGGCGGCGCGCTTCCGTAATGCACAGGCATACGATCCCGCTTCCATGGCGGATCGTCAGAGCCATTTGCTCAACGGTCATGGTTTCCGCAGGAAAGATCATGTCACCTTCGTTTTCACGATCTTCATCGTCAAGCACCATGACGCCGCGACCGTTGCGCAGCGCCTCAATGGCGCGTTCTACACGCTGTTCGGGCGTGCCAAATTCAGAAAGAAGCGTCTGATTCATGGTAATAAACCTTATCAATATGAAGTTACCAGAACCAGGGCGAGCTTAGGAGTGCGTGAAAAACACATGGCAAAAACGTGACGCGGGGATGCCCCCCGGCAAATGTCGTTACCCTCTCCCATCCGGACTTTAACCGTCGGCCCCGGAATTACACCGGATCTGCTGACCTTTCACTTTGCAGCAAAAGCGCTCGCGGGCTTTCAGCCATAGCTGATTTACCGCCGGTGGGGAATTTCGCCCCGCCCTGAGAATAAGCGTGGTCACTATAGCGTCAATCACCAGATCGGGCAATCAACAAAAGCGCAAATGGTTTTGCATTGACTGCGGTGGCGATTTCAGGTTTAACCTTTTCATTTCTGGCATTACACTTACTGTTTGTAGAGTCGGAACCCGCGCTGTTATCAGCCACCGTAACCAGGAAATGACCATGATCGACACGAAAAAAATTGAACAACTGGCTCGCCAGGTACACGAAGCCATGCCAAAAGGAATTCGCGACCTGGGCGATGATGTCGAAAAGAAAATTCGTCAGGTTTTACAGGCGCAGTTAACCCGCATGGATCTGGTTAACCGGGAAGAGTTTGATGTGCAGACGCAGGTGCTGTTGCGCACGCGTGAAAAACTGGCTGCGCTTGAGCAGCGTTTGGCGAAGCTGGAGAGCGAGAGCCCAGCGGCTCCCGCGCCTGCGGTTGTGACGCCCGATCCCGCAGGCAAGATTGACACGCCGCAATAACTTACACGGCGGGAGTGCTCTCCCGCCGCGTTTTTAATGGCTGCGAATGGTTTTGATGATGTTGCTGGTCGAAATGCCATCTTCAAAGTTGAGCACGCGAACTTCGCCGCCATTTGCCCACACTTCTTTGCTTCCCGCGATCTCTTCTGGCTTGTAATCGCCGCCTTTTACCAGCAGGTCAGGTAATATCTCCGCGATCAGGCGCTGCGGCGTATCCTCTTCAAACAGCACGACCCAGTCTACCGCTTCTAAGGCGCTGAGCACGATCATGCGGTTATCCTGCGGGTTGACCGGCCGGGTTTCACCTTTTAGCCGCTTGGTCGACGCATCGCTATTAACCGCCACGATCAGGCGATCGCCCAGCTTGCGCGCATTAGCAAGGTAAGACACGTGACCCGCATGCAAAATGTCGAAGACGCCGTTGGTCATCACCACTTTCTCGCCGCGCGCGCGCGCCTGCGCAACGGCCGCTTTCAACTCGGATTCGGTCATTACGCCAAAGCCGGTATCGGGACGGGCATGGATCGCGTTCTCCAGCTCCACCGTGCTGACGGTTGAGGTACCGAGTTTACCGACCACAACGCCTGCCGCCGCGTTGGCGAGGAAACACGCATCTTCCAGGCTGTCACCGGCAGCCAGCACGGCAGCCAGCACGCCAATCACCGTGTCGCCCGCGCCGGTGACGTCATACACTTCCTGCGCCTGCGTGGGTAAATGCAGTGGCGCTTTACCGGGCTGAAGCAGCGTCATGCCGTTTTCCGAACGCGTAACCAGCAGTGCAGAGAGGTCATAATCAGCGATGACCTGCATCCCACGGCTCACAATCTCTTCTTCCGATTTACACTTGCCTACCACCGCCTCGAACTCAGACAAATTAGGCGTTAGCAAGGTCGCACCGCGATAGCGTTCGAAATCGGTGCCTTTGGGATCGATGAGTACAGGCACCTTCGCTTCACGTGCCAGTTGAATCATGGTCTGCACGCTGTTTAAGGCGCCCTTGGCATAGTCAGACAGCACCAGCGCACCTGTCTGCGCCAGCGACTGCCGGAGGCGATCGTGCAGCGGTTCAGGATCAACCTGCTCAAAGCCCTCTTCGAAATCGAGGCGAATAAGCTGCTGATTACGGGACAGCACCCGCAGCTTGGTGATCGTGGGATGCGTTTTCACCGCCACGAAATCACACTCCACGTTCACGTTATCAAGGGTTTCACTCAACACGCGCGCGGCATCGTCTTCGCCAGTCAGGCCAATTAAACGCGAGGCGGCACCCAGCGCAGCAATGTTCATCGCTACGTTGGCGGCACCGCCGGGGCGTTCCTCAATGGTGTCGACTTTTACAACCGGCACCGGCGCTTCAGGCGAAATACGGCTGGTGGGACCATACCAATAGCGATCTAACATGACATCGCCAACCACCAGCACGCGGGCTTTGCCAAAAGCGGGCAGGGTAACTTTCATTCCAACGACTCCAGACAACAGTCAAAATAATGCGCGGATAATAACATACCCCCTGCAGACTGCGAGCCGCAGCTGCACAGCCCAGTGCGCGGGTGCATGCTGCCCAAAGGGATGATTACGCGCCGGGTGGCGCGTTTTCGCTGCGGCCTAACCAGCGCTGCCAGCTCTGCTTTACCGCGTCACGCTCAGCGGCAAAGCGCGCAGGCTCGACGTGCCCCGGCATCGCCTGCAGCGCCAAGTGATGCAAGGCGTCACGCAGCGTGACGTAGGCATGCGTCAGCGCCTGCGCTTCGTCATCCGTCATAATGTGATGACGCGCCATGAGCTCAAAAATACGCACGTTATCTGACCAATGTGTTAACGCCGGCTGTTCCACTGCGTAACGCAGTACCAAATATTGCGCGATAAATTCGATATCGGTAATGCCGCCTTCATCGGTTTTGATCTCCCAGCGCCCTTTATGCTTGTTGCTGAGATGCGCACGCATTTTTTCGCGCATCTCGCGCACCGCGCTTTGCAGCGTATCCGGCGTTCGCGGCAGAGAGAGAATGTGGTGACGAATCAGATTAAATCGCTCACCTAAGGCGGGTTCACCATAGACGATACGTGCGCGTACCAGCGCCTGATGTTCCCACGTCCACGCTTCATTGCGCTGATAATCCTCAAACGCCGCAAACGTGCTGACCAGCATACCCGCCGCGCCAGAGGGGCGCAGCCGCGCGTCGACTTCATACAAAGTACCGGATGACGTCCGCGTGCTGAAAAGATGCATGATGCGCTGGGCAAGACGAAGATAGAACTGCCGACCATCAATAACGCGTTCGCCGTCGGTTTCGGCCTCAGCCGGACAGTCGTGCAGAAACACCAAATCTAAATCCGAGCTGTAGCCCAACTCCCAGCCGCCGAGTTTGCCGTAACCAATGACGGCAAAGCCGCGCTCATTATCCTGCGTAAGGTGAGAAGGTCGACCATAGCGCTGCACCATCATTTGCCACGCCTGCTGTACCACCGACTCAATAATCGCTTCCGCCAGCCATGTTAAGTGGTCGCTTACTTTCATCACCGGCAGCGTTTCAGCGATGTCCGCAGCGGCAATGCGCAACAGTTGCGCCTGCTTAAACTGGCGCAAGGCTTCCAGCTGCTGCTCTTCATCCTCGGCCGGGATACGCAGCAGATATTGACGGAGCTCATCGCGGTAGGCATCGGTGGCCGTGGGCTGGTAAAGCGTGGCCGGATCGAGCAGTTCATCCAGCAATAAAGGATAGCGGGCAAGCTGGCTGGCGATCATCGGAGAGGCGGCGCACAGGCGAATCAGGTGCCGCAGCGCACCGTGATATTCCGTCAGCAATTCCAGATAGGTACTGCGCGTCAGCACGCCCAGCAGTAGCGGCGTCAGGCGCCCCAGGACAATATCGGCATCCGCACGCAGGCACACTTCACTGAGCAAGCGCGGCATTAGCTGATCAAGCGCCATCCGGCCGCGCGGCCCCACGGTGCGACGTCCCACATCCTGACGGAAATCACGCAGGGTGTTATACAGCGCGTGGCGCGCGGTTTCCTCCAGCTGCGGTACCACCGGCGTGACATCCTCTTCTTCCAGTGTGTCCTGCCACAGGGCAGCAAACTCAGCCAGCTGCGGCTGATCGTCCACATCCGGCGCGTCATCGCCAATCAGCTCGTCAAAAATACGGCGCACGCCCGCCATCTGCTGAGCAAGCTGCGCAACCAAACTCTCCCAGTCGGTGGCACCCATCGCCCAAGCCAGTCGCTGGCGATCGAGCGGATCTTCCGGCAGCGTTTGCGTCTGCTGATCGTTGATGCTCTGCAGCAAGTTCTCCAGCCGCCGTAAAAAGAGGTAGGCGCTGTGCAAGTGCGTAATCTGCTCTGGGCTCAACAATCCGAGTTCGCCAATTGCGCTGAGCGTCGGCAGTAGCGATCGCAGCTGTAGTGAGCGCTCACGTCCACCTCGAATTAGCTGGAAGACCTGCACGATAAATTCCGTTTCGCGGATGCCTCCGGCGCCGAGCTTAATGTTGTCCTTCAGGCCGCGCCGACGGACCTCGCGCGCAATCATCCCTTTCATGTTCCGCAGCGATTGAATGACGCTGAAGTCGATATAGCGGCGGTAGACAAAGGGTCGCAGCATTTGCTGCAACTCCTGGCTCCACCTTCCCTGATCGTCACCCATGAGGCGCGCTTTCACCATCGCATAACGCTCCCAGTCGCGCCCCTGCTCCTGGTAATAATCTTCCAGCGCGGCAAAGCTCAACACCAGCGGGCCGCTGTCGCCGAAGGGCCGTAAACGCATATCCACGCGGTAGACAAACCCGTCCAGCGTAGGTTGATCCAGCACTTTTATCAGCCGCTGGCCCATGCGCGTAAAAAATTGGGCATTGTCCAGTTCGCGTCGTCCACCGCGCGTCACGCCGTTTTCGGGCCAGGCAAAAATGAGATCGATATCCGAGGAAAAATTGAGTTCGCCGCCACCGAGTTTGCCCATGCCGAGAATCAGCATGGGTTGCGCTTCTCCCGCGTCATTGCAGGGGGTGCCAAAATCGCGGCAGCAATCCTGCCAAACCCAATCGCGGGCTGCGGCAATGAGCGTTTCGGCCAGCGTGCTGAGCTGCGTCAGGCTCTGCTCTGTGGTGGCGTGTTGTAGCGTCTGCATCCAGGCAATGCGCACCAGCATATGCCGCCGGAAGAGGCGCAGCGCGCGCATCAGCGCGGCTTCCGTATCCACACCCTGCAGCTGCACATTGAGCCATGCGCCATAGTGCTGCCACTCGTTAACGTGGGGCGTATGCTGCTGAAGCTGCGTCCACCATTCAGGATGCTGCTGCAGGTTATCGACCACAAAGTCACTGAAAGCCAGCACGCCCGCCTGTTCGGACGTCAATGCCGCAACCGGTATATCAAGGCGTTCGGCCACGTGGTTAAGCTGCGCCTGCATCAGCGCGGGTATGGGTAACACCATCTTGCCTCTCGGATTCGCTTGTGCGGAGTCGTTAGCGTGGGCTACCGCTGTTTAACCAAAATGGCGCCTGTCGAGCCGCCAGGTTAACCAGCTGGACTAAGCCCTGCGTCTGCTGTTCACGTATGGCCCATTGCAATTCCTGCCAGCCCGTGAGCCAGGCGTTGACGTCTTCCGACGGATATGCGCCTGCAAGCAGGTGTACGGCCAGCAGCTGGCGGTGCAGCCGCGTGGCTTTATCCTGAAACTCATTAAACAGCTGCACGCCGATGAAGGTCTCTTTGAGATCGGCCGCAATGCGGCTCAGCATGATGTCACTGAAGCGCTTAAACGATCCCTGCAGCTTGTTTTTGCTTTTGTCATCCAGCCAGTTTTGCCACTGGGATTCAACCAGCCAATGCGTCAGGGCGAGCTGCGCCTCGACGGCATTTGCGGAGAAACAGAGCTGTTCCGCCGTTAAGGTGTGTTCTGCCAGTTGCTCTTCGACAAGCAATAATTTCTGCCGAATTTCGCTGCTGGCTTTACGCGGTACCAGCGCACCAAACAGGGAAAAGGCCTGGCGCAGCGTCTCCAGCGCCTCAGCAACGCCCTCTTTTGCCTGGGCATTGCCGCGCAGCCACGCCTCTTCATGATACTGCCAATGTGTCAGCCCGGCGGTCAGAGCAGTAACCATGCCCTGCTCCACCGTGGCTTTGGCAGCCGCTTTCTGCAGCGGCAGGGCACGTACCGGATTGATTTCCGAGCCCTGTGCCAATTGATAGCCGCGCGCCGCTTTACTCAGGCTTCCCAGGCGCAGTCCGCCCAGCGCAATGAGCTCCCCGGCAAATTTCAGCATCGTGGCGCGCTGCCCCTGCTTAAGCTCCAGTTCCACTTCATACAACGGCTCACTGCGCTCTCCCGCCGCAACCTCACCGCGATCAAACGCCACTTCGATTTCGCTTTCCTCAACGGTAACGACCCAGGTTTCACGCTGGAAATGGGTACTGAATAAGGGCTTGAGGCGCGGCTGCAGCGCGTGCAGATCGGTTCCCTGCGGCCAGACGTCCTGCGGTAACAGGCTGATCTCCAGCTCGGGGGCTGAAAGTGGGACATTGTATTCCGGCCGCTGATGCAGTCCGCCCACCGTTTTGCCGGCGGTTTTTAAGGTCATTTCGTACTGTTCACCCACACCACGAATGCGCAGTCCCATGTCCCAGCGACGCAGTTGATTATCCTCGGTTTCAAAATAGAGGTTAGTGAGCGCGCGCGCTGCGCTGTGCTGATGGGGCCAGGCGGCAAGCGCCTCAGCCAATTTTTCGGCGGCGGCGGGCGTGGCAATGAACTTTAATTCGATTTCAATGGTCATAATTTTTTATTTAATACGCTGCTGGCACTGAGTAGGTTAATCTGGCGAGAGTAAAGCACCGAAAGCCCCCTGTCTCGGCTTTCTTGTGCTTTTACGGACCTTATCGCACCGGATTGAGACCAGGATAGTTCCCATTCAGATTTTTGAGAAGCGTCCCCAGACTGTGCCAGTAATTTTAAGCCATGAAGAAAAACGATATCGAATGAAAAAAATCACGCTCGCCGCCCTTGCCTTGCTGGCTTTTAGTGCCTTCGCGCCTGCTCACGCCGCTGATGAAAAACGCTATATCTCCGATGAATTATCAACGTGGGTGCGAAGCGGTCCCGGCGATCAATACCGCTTAGTGGGCAAGCTTAACGCCGGCGAACAAGTCACGCTGCTTCAGGTTAACAACGACTCCCAGTACGCCCAGATCCGCGATGCAGAAGGCAAAACAAACTGGATCCCCCTGTCACAGCTCAGTGCCGAACCCAGCCTGCGCACGCGCGTGCCGCAGTTGGAACAGCAGGTGAAAGATCTGACCGCCAAGCTGGCCAACATTGATAACAGCTGGAACCAGCGCACCGCTGAAATGCAGAGTAAAGTCGCCAACAGCGATGGCACCATCGACGGCCTGAAAGCCCAGAACCAAAAGCTGAAAAATGAGCTGATTGTGGCGCAGAAAAAAGTGAGCGCGGCCAACGTTCAGCTGGATGACAAGCAACGCACCATTATCATGCAGTGGTTTATGTACGGCGGCGGCGTGCTCGGCGTCGGTCTGCTACTTGGTCTGCTGCTACCGCATATGGTGCCACGTCGTAAGAAAAACGATCGCTGGATGAACTAACCTACTGCACTGATCCGTTTGTTTCTTCAGGGGTATCGCAAGATGCCCCTTTTGTCGTGTCCGATTGTTAGCCAAAATGTGTAACAATTAACGTTTCATGCGCGCGCGTCGCGCAAGGTTAATTGATCTCTGGAGTGGGTAAGTGAAGACGTTTCTGGTCGGTGGTGCAGTGCGCGATGCCTTACTGCGCCTACCGGTAAAAGACCGGGATTGGGTCGTGGTGGGTGCCACACCTGATGCCATGCTGCAGCAGGGCTTTCAGCAAGTGGGCCGTGATTTTCCGGTATTCTTACACCCGCAAAGCCGCGAAGAGTACGCGCTGGCGCGTACCGAACGCAAAAGTGGCAAAGGCTACACCGGCTTTGTGACGCAGTTTGCGCCGGATGTGACGCTGGAGCAGGATTTGCAGCGCCGCGATCTCACCATCAATGCCATCGCCCAAGCCAGCGACGGTACGCTCATCGATCCCTGGCAGGGTCAGCGAGATTTGGCCTCCCGCACGCTGCGGCACGTGTCGCCCGCGTTCAATGAGGATCCCCTGCGCGTGCTGCGCGTGGCACGCTTTGCCGCCCGTTTTGCCCACCTCAACTTCCGCGTGGCCGAAGAGACGATGGCGCTAATGCGCGCCATGTCGGCGAGCGGTGAATTGGCGCATCTCACGGCCGAACGGGTGTGGAAAGAGACGGAAAACGCCCTGCTGACGCGCAATCCTCACGTTTACTTTCAGGTGCTGCGCGACTGCGGCGCACTGCAGGTGCTTTTCCCCGAACTTGATCGACTGTATGGCATTCCTGCGCCGGCTAAATGGCATCCGGAGATCGATACCGGCGTACATACGCTGATGACGCTGATGATGTCTGCCGCCCTTTCCGACGCGCTGGATGTCCGGTTCGCCACGCTGTTTCACGATGTGGGTAAAGCACTAACGCCGCCGGAAAAATGGCCAAGCCATCATGGTCATGGCCTTGCCGGCGTGCCGATCGTGGAAGCCCTGTGCCAGCGCCTGCGCGTGCCGAACCAGGTCCGCGATTTCGCCCTGCTGGTCACCGAGTTTCACGATATGGTGCACACCATTGAGCGCATGTCGGCGGAGGCCTTAGTGACGCTGTTTGATCGCCTTGATGCGTGGCGTAAACCGGATCGGGTCGAAAAAATGGCGCGGGTCAGCGAAGCCGACGCGCGCGGTCGCGCAGGCATGGAGAGCAACGCGTATCCGCAAGGCGATTATCTGCGTGAGGCATTCGCGCTGGCGCAGGCGGTGCCGACAAAAGCGGTGGTCGAAGCAGGCTTTAAAGGTGCTGCGGTACGAGAGGAGTTAACGCGACGCCGGATTGCCCGCGTCCAGGAAGGTTTGCTGAACGCGCGGCCCGATTAACGGACCGCGTGCCGTGATTACATAAAGATGGCGTACACCGCAGCCGCGACGATAAAACGGTAAATCGCGAACGAAACAAACGAGATACGTTTGATCAGTTCAAGGAAGACTTTGATAGCCAGCAGTGCCACCACAAACGCGGTGATGAAGCCCACGGCGAACATCGGGAAATCTTCTCGGGTGAGGAATCCCATGCTCTTGTAGAGATCCAGCCCGGTGGCGCCTATCATCATCGGCACCGCCAGAATGAAGGAGAATTCAGAGGCCGCATACCGGCTCACGCCCATCAGCATCCCACCGGAAATGGTCGCACCCGAACGCGAGAAACCGGGCCAAAGTGCCAGACACTGGAAGCAGCCAATCATAAACGCCTGACGGTACGTGATGTCATCCACGCCCACCGCTTTAGGCTGCTTGGGCTTGAGAAATTCCGCTACCAGCAGCAGCACACCGCCAACCACCAGCGCATACATGACGTTAATCGGGTTAAACAGCGTTTTGATTTTATCGTGCAGTAACAGGCCAATCACCACCGCCGGTACCATGCCAAGCAGGATATGAATCAGGGTCAGCTTGCCCGTGCCGACGCCTTCATGCCGCTCCTGGCCAAAATGAATGCCAATCAGCCCAAACAAACGGCGCCAAAACATCACCACAACCGCCAGAATCGATCCCAGCTGAATCACTACCTCAAAGGTTTCCGCCTTGTCGCCCTCAAACCCCAGCAGGTGGCCAACAATGATCATGTGCCCCGTGGAAGAGACCGGCAGGAACTCCGTAAGGCCCTCCACAACCCCGAGGATTGCAGCAACCCAAAGCTGATGAATGTCTGCCATCAAAATATTCCCCTATCCGTTTTAAACAGTAAAAAGGCGGTCGCACTCAGCTACCGCCTGAAATTATGCCTACGCCTCGCTGAAGGAAACCTTAAGGATTTCGGTCACTTCGCACCGTTTGGCGCAGCGGCCTCGTTGTGAGACCCACCCTAATTTGGTTTGGTTTCATTGTGATGGCAATCACGGAAAGTTTATTTAGGAATAGTCCCGCGCTCAATACGCACGCCCACGGTGGCTGCCTGAGCCACAGCCCCCGGTTTTCCTACCTTTATACGCACACCGGGCGTTTTGAAACGGTTCATCAACAGATCGGCGATTTCTTCCGCCACGCGTTCAACCAAGGCGAAACGCTGACCTTGCAGGTGGTGGAGAATGGCGTCAGTGACATCGGCATAGCTCAGACAATCGTTCACATCGTCACTGGCGGCGGCGCGACGATTATCCCACGCCATTTCGACATCGAGCACCAGCTTCTGCTGCATGCCCTGCTCCCAGTCGTAAACGCCAATGGTGGTGAAAACGGTGAGTTGCTCTATAAATACGATATCCATGATGTCAGTCTCTGTTTTTAGCCAGGCCGGATACCACTTCCGGCGGATTGTGCGTATTATCCACGCTTAGTGCTAACAAAACGACCCAAAAGGAACGGTACGACGCTATGAGTGCTATCGCGCTTGGTATGATTATTTTCGCGTATCTTTGCGGCTCGATATCCAGTGCGATTTTGGTGTGCAAACTCGCGGGCTTACCTGATCCCCGCACGGCCGGTTCGGGTAATCCAGGTGCCACCAACGTGCTGCGTCTGGGCGGCAAAGCGGCAGCGGCAGCCGTGCTGGTTTTTGACGTTGCCAAAGGCATGCTGCCGGTGTGGATCGCTTATCTCCTGCACGTGACGCCAATGTACCTCGGCTTGACCGCGATTGCCGCCTGCCTCGGCCATATTTATCCGGTCTTCTTTCATTTTCGCGGCGGGAAAGGCGTAGCCACGGCGTTTGGCGCCATCGCACCTATCGGCTGGGATTTAACCGGTTTGATGGCCGGCACCTGGCTGCTGACGGTGCTGCTAAGCGGCTACTCGTCGCTGGGTGCGATCGTCAGCGCGTTGATTGCGCCCTTCTACGTGTGGTGGTTCAAGCCGCAGTTTACTTTTCCGGTTTCGATGCTGTCGTGTTTGATTCTGTTACGCCACCACGACAACATCCAGCGCCTGTGGCGCGGCCAGGAAAGCAAAATCTGGAAGCGGAAAAAGAAATAAAAAAAACCGGCGCGAGGCCGGTTTTTTCTTAGATGGCAGGCAACTCTGCCAGCGGCCAGCGAGGCCGCACGCTGACGCCCAGCTCACCGCGCGTACCGCCTTTTAAACGCACCATGCCCGCATAGGCAATCATCGCGCCGTTATCGGTACAAAACTCAGGGCGCGCGTAGAAGACTTCACCGTGACGCGTCTGCATCATCTCTGCCATACGCTCGCGCAACGTGCGGTTGGCGCTGACGCCACCGGCAATCACCAGCCGCGTAAATCCGGTTTGCTCCAGCGCGCGCTTGCACTTGATCATCAGCGTATCCACCACGGCATCTTCAAAAGCCCGCGCGATGTCGGCGCGCGCCTGCTCATCCCCCGCGTGCTCGCGAATGGTATTGGCGGCAAACGTTTTTAACCCTGAGAAGCTAAAATCCAGCCCTGGCCGATCGGTCATGGGCCGCGGGAAGCGGAAGCGGCCCGGCGTGCCCTGCTGCGCCATACGCGATAGCATCGGCCCGCCCGGATAATCCAATCCCAGCAGCTTGGCGGTTTTATCGAACGCTTCTCCGGCCGCATCATCGATGGATTCGCCTAACAGCGTATATTCACCGATGCCGGTCACGCTGATTAACTGCGTGTGCCCGCCAGACACCAACAGCGCAACAAACGGAAAGGCGGGCGGATTCTCTTCCAGCATTGGTGCCAGCAGGTGGCCTTCCATATGGTGCACCGGCACGGCAGGCACGTTCCACGCAAAGGCCAGCGCCCGCCCTACCGTCGCACCCACCAACAGCGCGCCCACAAGGCCAGGGCCGGCGGTGTAGGCCACGGCATCAATATCCCCCGCCTGTAACCCCGCTTCTTTCAGTGCAGCCTGAATCAGCGGCACGGTTTTCCGCACGTGGTCGCGCGATGCCAGCTCTGGCACCACGCCGCCGTAATCGGCGTGCAATTTCACCTGGCTGTATAATTGATTCGCCAGCAGACCGGACGCATCGTCATAAATCGCGATGCCGGTTTCATCGCAGGACGTTTCAATACCCAGAACTCGCATAGCTTTATCACCCTCTTCTTGCGGCGCGCAGTGTAGCACAAGCCCAATCAGGCCTGAGACACTTTGCATCTGAAAAAGTGTTTTTGTGTCGCATAAAGAGTGCGCTATACTCCACGGCCTGAAAAAACCGGCAGCCGCAACGGCACACGCCCCTGTTGGTTCTAAATTGTCCATGGTGCTTTACAAGCCAGCTGCGGTTGGAGTAAAATGCTGCACCATTTTGAAATGTGCTGACGCCGCAGTCAGCAGAAAAACCGATTTTATCGAGGTGAGAGTTACATGCCGGTAATTAAAGTACGTGAAAACGAGCCATTCGACGTAGCACTGCGTCGCTTCAAGCGTTCTTGCGAGAAAGCAGGCGTTCTGGCTGAAGTTCGTCGTCGTGAGTTTTATGAAAAACCAACGACCGAGCGTAAGCGCGCTAAAGCGTCTGCAGTTAAGCGTCACGCCAAGAAACTGGCTCGCGAAAACGCACGCCGCACTCGTCTGTACTAATTTCTCTCGGAAGTTCGCTTCCGGCGCGTGTTAAACGCAGACAGAGTCAAGTAAGAGGCCGTGCTTTCCGAAAGGAAGCGCGGCTTGTTGCCGTTTATGAGCTGAAAAACCGGGGCATATGGCTGGACGAATTCCACGCGTTTTTATCAATGATTTACTTGCCCGCACGGACATCGTGGATCTGATCGATGCCCGCGTAAAGCTGAAGAAGCAAGGCAAGAACTATCACGCGTGCTGTCCTTTCCATAACGAAAAAACGCCCTCTTTCACCGTAAGCGGCGAAAAACAGTTTTACTACTGCTTCGGCTGTGGCGCCAAAGGCAACGCCATCGACTTCCTGATGAATCACGATCGTCTGGAATTTGTTGAAAGCGTTGAGGAGCTGGCCACGCTTCACGGCTTAGACGTGCCGTATGAAGCGGGCAACGGCCCGAGCCCGATGGAACGCCATCAGCGCCAAAGTCTCTATCAGCTGCTGGAAGGCCTCGACGGATTTTATCAGCAAAGTCTGCGCAATCCGCAAGCGCGGTCTGCACAGCAGTATCTTGCCACGCGCGGACTGAGCCAGGACGTCATCGATCGCTTTGCGATTGGCTATGCGCCTGCCGGATGGGACAACGTGCTCAAGCGCTTTGGCCAGCAGAAAGAAGACCGCGAATCGCTGATGGAAGCGGGCATGCTGGTGACGAACGATTCAGGCCGTACTTACGATCGTTTCCGCGACCGCGTGATGTTTCCTATTCGCGATAAGCGTGGGCGCGTTATTGGCTTTGGTGGACGCGTACTGGGCAATGATACGCCCAAATACCTGAACTCCCCTGAAACGCCGATTTTTCATAAAGGCCGTCAGCTCTATGGTCTGTATGAGGCGCACAAAAACCATCCTCAGCCGGCGCGACTGCTGGTGGTGGAAGGGTATATGGATGTGGTGGCGCTGGCGCAGTTCGACATTGATTACGCCGTTGCGTCACTCGGCACCTCGACCACCGCTGAGCATATTCAGCTGCTGTTTCGCTCTACCGATAACGTCATTTGCTGTTACGACGGCGATCGAGCCGGGCGCGAGGCCGCATGGCGCGCGCTGGAAACCGCACTGCCGTACATGAACGATGGCCGTCAGCTACGCTTTATGTTTTTACCTGACGGCGAAGATCCAGATACGCTGGTGCGTAAAGAGGGCAAAACAGCCTTCGAAGCGCGAATGGAGCAGGCTATGCCGCTCTCCACGTTTCTGTTTGATAGCCTGATGCCGCAGGTGGACCTGAGCACGCGCGACGGGAAAACCAAGCTGGCCACGCTGGCGCTGCCGCTGATCAGTCAGATTCCCGGCGAAACGCTGCGTATTTATATGAGACAAACGCTGGGTATTAAACTCGGCATTCTGGACGATAATCAGTTAGACAAGCTGATGCCGAAGCTGGCAGAAAACGGCGCAGCACCAACGGCACCGCCGTTGAAACGCACCACCATGCGCGTGCTGATTGCGCTGCTGGTACAAAATCCGCACTTTGCCGCCATTGTTCCTACACTTGAAGGACTTGAGCAGTCAAAACTGGCCGGATTACCGCTTTTTGTCGAGCTGGTGCAGCGCTGTACCGAGAATCCTGGCCTGACGACGGGACAGCTACTAGAGTTATATCGCGGAACAGAATTTAGCCAGCCACTTGAAACCCTGGCCACGTGGAACCACATGATCGTGGATGAAGAGGCCGAAGCGGTATTTCAGGATTCATTGGCCAGCCTGTATGACTCCGCGCTGGAACAGCGACTCGAAGCGCTTCTGGCGCGCGACCGCACCGAAGGCCTTAGCGCTGCTGAACGGCGGGAGTTCTGGGCGCTCAGTCAGGCATTAGCGAAGAAATAAGCTTTTCGCAGGTCAGCGCTATGGCGCTGTTCTGCATTTCCGGCGCAGTAAGCGAGACCGGAACGAACATTGATATTCAGGACCGGCGGCAATATCGCCAAGTCCGCACAGCATCCAAGCGGCTTAAGTGCCGATATATGAAGGGCAAGAGCCCTGGCCGCGATGAGGGCAGCGGCAAAAACACAACGCCTTCACTGTTATAGTTGGCTCGCTGCCGACCAACACCAATCTAATTAACAGAAGTGTGGATACCGTCTTATGGAGCAAAACCCGCAGTCACAGCTTAAGCTGCTTGTCACCCGTGGTAAGGAGCAAGGCTATCTGACCTATGCTGAGGTCAATGACCATCTGCCGGAAGATATCGTCGACTCCGATCAGATCGAAGACATCATCCAGATGATTAACGATATGGGCATTCAGGTGGTTGAAGAAGCCCCGGATGCCGATGATCTGATGCTGAATGAGAACAGCACCGATACCGACGAAGATGCCGCGGAAGCTGCCGCGCAGGTGCTGTCGAGCGTTGAGTCAGAAATTGGCCGTACCACTGACCCGGTGCGCATGTACATGCGCGAAATGGGTACCGTTGAACTGCTGACGCGCGAAGGTGAAATCGACATCGCTAAGCGCATCGAAGACGGTATCAACCAGGTTCAATGTTCCGTTGCCGAATATCCGGAAGCCATTACCTATCTGCTCGATCAATACGATCGCGTTGAGGCGGGCGAATCACGCCTGTCCGATCTGATCACCGGCTTTGTTGATCCTAACGCGCAGGAAGACGTTGCGCCTACCGCGACTCACGTCGGTTCCGAACTGTCTGAAGAAGATCGTGACGATGAGGAAGAAGAGGACGAAGAGAGCGACGACGACAGCTCCGACGATGATAACTCTATCGATCCGGAACTGGCGCGCGAGAAATTTGGCGATCTGCGCACGCAGTATGAAACCACGCGCACGGTCATTAAAGCCAAAGGCCGCAGCCATGCTGATGCGGTTGCCGAGATCAATAACCTGTCTGAAGTGTTTAAGCAGTTCCGCCTGGTACCGAAGCAATTCGATTACCTGGTCAACAACATGCGTGAAATGATGGAGCGCGTGCGTACGCAAGAGCGCCTGATCATGAAGCTGTGCGTTGAACTGTGCAAAATGCCGAAGAAAAACTTCATCACCCTGTTCACGGGTAACGAAACCAGTGAGAGCTGGTTCAAAGCCGCGCTGGCCATGAACAAGCCGTGGTCTGAAAAGCTGCAGGAAGTGGAAGAAGATGTGATGCGTTCGCTGCAGAAACTGCTGCAGATCGAAGAAGAGACCGGCTTAACCATCGAGCAGGTAAAAGATATCAACCGTCGTATGTCTATCGGCGAAGCCAAAGCGCGTCGTGCGAAGAAAGAGATGGTTGAGGCGAACTTGCGTCTGGTGATCTCAATCGCGAAGAAATACACCAACCGTGGTCTGCAGTTCCTGGACCTGATTCAGGAAGGCAACATCGGCTTGATGAAGGCGGTTGATAAGTTTGAATACCGCCGCGGTTACAAGTTCTCGACCTACGCCACGTGGTGGATCCGTCAGGCGATTACCCGCTCTATCGCCGACCAGGCGCGCACCATCCGTATTCCGGTGCATATGATTGAGACCATCAACAAGCTCAACCGTATTTCGCGTCAGATGCTGCAGGAGATGGGCCGCGAGCCAACCCCTGAAGAGCTGGCCGAGCGTATGCTGATGCCGGAAGATAAGATCCGCAAGGTGTTGAAAATCGCCAAAGAGCCTATCTCCATGGAGACGCCTATTGGCGATGATGAAGATTCGCATCTGGGCGATTTCATCGAGGACACCACGCTGGAGCTGCCGCTGGACTCCGCAACGTCAGAAAGCCTGCGCTCTGCAACGCATGACGTGCTGGCCGGCCTGACCGCGCGCGAAGCGAAAGTGCTGCGTATGCGTTTCGGTATCGATATGAACACCGACCACACGTTGGAAGAGGTGGGCAAACAGTTTGACGTGACGCGTGAGCGTATTCGTCAGATCGAAGCCAAAGCGCTGCGTAAGCTGCGTCACCCGAGCCGCTCGGAAGTGCTGCGTAGCTTCCTCGACGATTAATCATTGCGTCGAAACAAAAAACCCCGGCTCGCCGGGGTTTTTTATTGTTTGAAATGGGCGTTCACGCTGACAGGTTCAACGCCTGATAGAGCTGCCGATACGCCGCCACCATCTCGTCGAGCGTGGCGCGATTCAGACCGCTGGGATTTGGCAGCACCCATAGCCGCGTTACATCCAGCCGCTCCGGCTGCTCGCCCCACGCCACATTGCGCTGACGAAACGCTTTCTGAAACGCCTCTTTGCCCAATACCGCCAGCGCCCGCGGCTGATAGTGCGCGATCTTCTCACGCAGCCTCGCCCCGCCGTCGCGCAGTTCTGTACCCGCCAATTCGCTCGCCTGTATGGTCGGCCGTTCAACCAACATGGTGATACCGCATCCCGTTTCCAGCAGACGCTGCTCCTGCTCGGGTTTCAGTTGTTCCTGGGTAAATCCCGCCTGATGGATCACTTTCCAAAATCGGTTGCCCGGGTGCGCAAAGTGAAAGCCGGTGTGCGCTGACGATTTCCCCGGATTGATGCCGCAAAACAGCACCTGCAAATCAGGCGCGATGATATCGCGTATTTCGTGCTCACTCATGCTCTTTCCTTTATTCCTGCGCGAGCGTGCCGCGTCATCCCGCCCTGCCCACGTTAACCGCTGAAAGCATAGCGATTCCCGCTTAGGCACGCCAGTCCGGGGTGCGCGCGGCGTTCTGAACCCCACGCATCAGGCAATCCCAGCAGCGCGGTCTAAAACGTACGGCGCCCGGTTTCCGCTGCGCGGACTGCAAACACCAGCCTTGTCATAAAAACCCTCTCTGCGAGCTTTTAGTGGCAGGAAATGACCTTTTTATGCTGAAAGATCAAGGGCTCACCAACTGCGTTAATTTTCACCAACCAATTGCTGAACGCTGGATCGCCTCCCCCAGATACTCTATAATCCTCGCTCCGCTGGCCCCTTAGCTCAGCGGTTAGAGCAGGCGACTCATAATCGCTTGGTCGCTGGTTCAAACCCAGCAGGGGCCACCAAATTTATTGATTGTTATCATGCACTTAAGCCACCTTTCACGGTGGCTTTTTTGTTTGCAGGTTTTCCGATGGCGATAAAATGGCGATCAATTTTTCTTATTCACTCTCTCGCTACCGCTTGGTCATCCTTGCCCGGATAAAAAAAACCACCGCGATTACGGTGGTTTTTTGTTAAACACTGCGCGTTAACGCTGCTTGGGGTGCTCGTCCACTTTACTCACCGCACCGGGGCTAACGATCATGGCCGCCACGGATTCATGCGTTTTGAACGTGCAGCTACAGTTGATGTTAGTGCACTGGTGATAACGCTCTTTGGTCTCTTTCGATATGTATCGGCTGCTTTTCGCGTGCGCAGCGGCCTGGCAAAGTGGGCAATGCATCATGGGTATTTTCTCCGTATAAGCATTTATACTTAATACGCCAACAATTCAAAAATAGCAATTTAATTCACAATTAGTGAATATCATTTAGTCTTAAGACTATCGCTCTCCAGAGAAAACGCCCGACCTGATATATCCATCTCTAAATCGAGTTTGGTGGTATATCCCGCAGCGCTGAGATTGTGCGTCACTTTCTTGATAATCCAGGGCTGGGTATCGATAACCGATTTAAAGCCGCTGACGCGCACCGGCGTTTCCGGATAGACATCCGCACGCCCCCACGCCAAGGTGACAGAGAACTCAGCGGTGCCGCGCTGCAGCATTTCCCATTTTGCTTTCGCCGCACGCATGGCGGTTGCACGGTCAGGATAGATTTTTGGCAGCACTAAAAGGTTATGTCTGCTTCCCGCCAGGTAATCGGCATCGGGCGTCCCGCTGGCTTGGGTAGCATCAGATGCTGACTTTTTCGCTGCGGGATGCGTCAATGTCGGCGAAGACGCTGCCGCGGGCTTGCGCTGCATGGTAAGCGTGTGAGGCGTCGGGTCTTTGGTGTGCAGCCAGGTTGCTGAAACGCCGGAGTAGTTGCTGCGATCGGCAATGCTAAAGCTGTATTCCTTGGTCTCCTGCCGGGTAAGCGCCAAGGGCATGATGGCCTTACCGCTGGCCGTAACGCCTTTACCCGGCGGCATAAAGAGCAGTTGCCCTGCTTTGATGGCGGCGATCGCGCCGAACAGCGTCGCAAGACGCGTCATAAACTGTGCGTCCGTTTCATTCGACTGATCGATATGGCCTACGCCGATGTTGGCCAGCTCCTTGCTGACATTCGGGATGAGGCCGTTGCGCGCGGCAAGCTGCGCCACGATGTCACTCAGCGTCTTCATATGATACGACTCTGAGTGGGATTGATTAAGCAGACCGCCAAAATCTGCGCTGCGCGCGCGGATCGTGAGGGTATCCGGCACGCCATGATGCGCCACTTCATCCACGATAAAACGGCCTTTATCGGTGAGCGTCTCGCCTTGCCAGCCAAGACTCAATATCACTGCCGCGCCGCGCACAGGCAGCGCAAGGGTGCCGTCGGCATCGTCCAGCACGAGATCGAGCTGATCGGCTTCAAACCCGCGATTATCGGTCAACGTCAGCGAAATCAGGCGCGCTTTGACGTTGGCCGTTACATTTTTATCATTCACCCGCAGCGTATAGTCTGGGGTGAACCGCCTGCCCGCCGGCACCGTCATCGTGTGCCTCCCTGTGCGCCCGGTATCAGGCCGCTTGCCATCGACGTTACGTCATCAATCGCTGACGTCACACTAGCCGGCAGCGCACGCACGCGGCCGCTTAAGTCTTCCAGCTGTGTTTTAAGATCGCCAAACATCGCGGTGAACGATTCATCAACGCGCTTCAGCGCCAGGGTAAACGCAATCTTGCTGGCAGCACCATCGTGAAAAAATTCACTGTGGACATGATTAATTTTCTCAATGACATACATGCCATAGATCAGCCCGTTCCCGCCAATCAACGGCCAGGCCAGCCCCTGGTCGGCCAGCAAACGAATCGTCATCAGGGAAATTGCACCGCCGGTGATTTCCGGGCGCAATTCGCCCGAAAGCACGAGCGTATCGGCCCCCGGTCCGGCAAACTGCGCCGTTGGACGCAGCCCGAAGCGGTCATTGGTTGGCCATCGATACTCAATGTTGTGCGTCAATGCGTTGTAGGGAAGCGTTTGGCGTATAAACGGCATCATGCCGTAGATCATCATCATGTTGCGTAGCCCCATCCCATACTGCTGCGATTCTGCGCCATGCGGTTACGATCCGCCGACACCTGCAATTCATTGACTAACGCCACGACATTCTCCTTTGTCATACCCTCATGCATATGGAGGTCAAACTGGTAGTTGTTCTGGCTTTGATCCACAGGTCCCGCAGAGGCTGCGGGCGCACTGACGGGTTTATAATCTGCGCCGCCCAACGCAACGCTGGCCGGCGGCCCGCTGGTGTTGACGCCCGCCCCGCCGGTGGCGAGCGGATCGGGCGACGTGACTTTTTCTTTCAGCCCGTCTGATTTTGTGTCGATAACGCCCAGCTTTTCGAGCACCCACTCGATACCGCCGCGCAGTTGATCCAGCGCCTGGCTCGGTATTTTCAACGCTTCCGCCAGCATGTTGCCGAACTTTTTACCCATGTCGCCCGCCGCCGCCAGTTCGGTTTGGGTTGATTTCACCGGTTCGAGTAATTGGGTGAATTTGTTCCAGAGTTCAGTAACGGCATTGCCGATCGCGGAGAAGAGGGGCGTAAGCCCGCCAAAAGCATCGCTGATCGGCCCCATCGCGGCGGTGAACCCTTCGCCAAACCCGTTGAAAAACGCGCTGATGGGCTCCCAATATTTACGCACCAGCAAAGCGCCGGCGACCACGGCGGCCACCAATGCCACAAACGGAAGCGTAATAGCACCCAAGGCCGTCGCCACGACGCTACCCACTGCCGTAAAAGCGGAGCCCAGCAGGCTAGCCCCGGTCACCAGCATATTAATGCCAGCGATCGCGGGCCACACCGCTTGGGCAATGCCTCCCACGGCACCAACCAGCACTAATGCTGTGGTGGCCGTGTCCGCTAAACCCGCCACCAGCGCAGGATTTTGTTGCACCCAGCTGTCGACCTGCAAAAGTAATTGCGTCGCGCTCTGGGTTAAGGTTCGCAGGCTGCGATCGGCCTTGTCGTAGAGGTCGATGCTCACGGCCTGTGAGGCAGATTGAAACGCAGCGATGTCGGTGCTGAGTGACCCCTGCGTACTTTGAGAAGATGCTGCTGCGCTGCCGCTCGCACGCTGAACCGACGTTGCCTCCGGCTTATCGCTGGATGTTGCGCCCCACGCAGACGCAGGGGAAATGCCCGCAGGCTCACCCAACGCAAGGTTGCGACTACTCAACGGTTGACCGTTATCATCACGTGTTTGCGTCAGCGCGCTGGGCATCGTCTGCAGCGGCGCATTAAACACGCGCAGCAGATTGGGGTCGCTAAGAACAGGCTGCTCCCGCGCGTCGACGCGATCGCGCGACGCGCTGTCGGCCGCCATCGTCGGTACAAGCTCAGAACGCTCTTTAACGATAAGCGTATCCGTGAGCCCACGTCCGTTTTGAACATTACGCCCAGAGGCCGACGGCTGCGCGTCTTGAGGGGGCGCCTCGCGGGTATCACTTAGGGGAACAAGCGTGGGCACCTGAACGGTAGCAGTGAGCGCGTCTAACTGCGCGCTGAGCGGAGTAAACGCGGAAGCGCTGTCGTCCTGAGCAGGCGCGCCCTGCGCTTGTGCCGCGTCGATGCCCGGGCGCAATATCGCCGCGCCCAATTGCCAGCCTTTTTTCACCGCATCGAGGCTGGAGGTTCCCACGTTGCGCACTTTTGCTGCTAGCGCCTGCCCACGCTGGTAGCGCGTCATCGTGGCGTTAAGTCGTCCCTGCGCCGTTTGCAGATTTTGCACCGGCGTGCTGGATGGCTGAGACGGTGCGTTATCGCGTTCAGGGCGGCTAACAGCCTGTTGTGCGCTGCTTTTACGCACGGCATCAATTCTTCTTGCCTGCTCGCTCCGTCCTAGCATGCTGACCTGCGCCTGACGGACATCCGCCGCCACCCCGAGCAAGGATTGCTTAGCGGCTTTAAACGGCAGTGAGGCTTTCTCTACCGCGTCTAGCAGCACCTGCACTTTGGGGTTATTGCTCATTTGCGTTTACTCCGCTGCGCATCAGCGCTTTATGCCGCCAATCCAACAGGTCGGCCAGCGGCATGGTGTACATTTCCGAGGGTGGCCAGTGAAATACCGTGGCGATATCGGCCATCAGGTCGTTGATTGTCAGGTCAGTCGGCCAGGCTACTCGTCCGACTTCGCAGTTAAAAAACCGATCACCTTGCCCGCTAGCGCAATCAAATCCGCTGGCGCCAGCGTGTTGCACTCCGCTTTGGTCAGCGACGGTACGCTGATGCGCGGTATCACCACCAGCAGGGCATCCACGTCTGAGCCCGCCAGTTCGGACAAGCGCACACCGCGCAGCGCTCCGGCATTTGGCTTCATCAGTTCAATCTGCGTCATCACGGTATCGCCACGCACAATAGGCGATTCCAGCACCACAACGTTTTCGTTCTGTTCCATTTTCACTGCCTTTTCAAAGGAGAGGAGAAAGCCAGCGTCGCCTGACGCTGGCATCAGGGCGTTAGACTAAACCGACGTTTTTACGGCGCTGTTCCAGGCGATCGACGCCGTTGACCTTCTCCACCATGTTGAGGGTGTCGATTTCAATCAGCGCCTTACCGTCAAAGGTCAGCTTGTAATAGGTGTTTTTGCTGGTGATCTTGGTTTCGCTGTCCTCGCCTTGCTTGGTTTCACCGAAGTCAAAGCTCTGGTGCTTTCCGCGCACCTCAATTTCTACCGCAACCTCTTCCCCTGCGTCGCCACGCTGGTAAGAGCCGGTGAAACGCAGCGGGACATCAGACGCGCCCCACTGTGAGAGCACCAGTTCATCGATGCCGCTGATGCTCCATTCGATATCCAGCGCATCATCCTCCAGACCATTGTCAATGAATGCGGCGCCGCTCATGCCCCCCGCACGGTAGGGATCGAGCTTGCGCGCCAGCTTAGGCAGCGTGACGGAGGTGACAACGCCTTGATAGCTGTTGGCATTGTTGAAAAGGTTCATGGCCTTGAGTTTGTGTGGCAGTGCCATTTATCTGGCTCCTTAACTGTTTACGGATGCGGCGAACGTCGCCAGATAGGTGTCGGTGATGCGCTGGCGCAGGGTTAAATCTTCCAGCGGTGGCACCGGCGTATAGTCGTAGTCGATAAAGAGCTTGCCCGCTTTCAGGCTGTCTTTGTCGTTGGCGCTTTCGTCATACCAGGCAGACGCGCCCAGCAGATAGCCCGCGCTGACCAATTCACGGAATTTGGCATTGATGCCCGCGATAATTTCCCGCACCAGAATCGGCGTGAGTGGCTTATCCACCGCCCACATGTGCGCTTCCGCCATGGTGTCGGCCAGCACCTGCGCGGTGCGGGTGTAGTTTTCGAACTGGAACAGCGGATCGTCGCTGCAGGTGCGGTTGCCCCAGAAGCGGAAGCCGTCCTTGCGAATCAGCGTGGTGACATCCGCTTCGTTGAGCAGATCGGCATCGGTGCCCGCCTGCTGCAGATCCCAGAATACCGAAGCCGAAATACCGGTGACGCCGTTCACGCCCACGTTCGACAACGTTTTGTGCCAGCCGGTGTCAGTGTCGATTTTGGCGCGCAGGCCGAGCGCGCGTGCGGTGGCCCAGGCGGTAGAGGATTGGCTGGTGGTGCTGTTCCAGGCGAGGAAATCAGGCCAAATGACCATCAGTTCGCGCTGGCTAAAGTTCTGACGATACAGACGGGCTTCTGAAATGGTTTTGCACTGCCATGCCGAAACGTAGGCGAACGCACGCAGCTGTTGCGCAATGCTGGCCAGGGCTGTGGCCACCTCTAATGAGTCGAGGCCGGGCGCGCCCAGAATGCGCGGCTTAACGTCCAGCTGCGTCTGTGCCGCCAGCAATGCTTTCATGCCGGTGTAACGGCCATTTTCGTCGGTGCCACCGATGATATTGGACACCGTTTCGGCGTCGTCTTTGCCTTCCGCGACACGTACCACTACCGTCACGGGCCGAGACTGATCGGCAATCGCCTGCAGCGCGGCGGCAAGCGTGCCGGTGACGCCAGCTTTACCGACGGCGCCCTGCACATTGGTGATGAGCACCGGCGTATTGAGTGGAAACGTCGCCGCATCAGCATCCTGCGCGGTGCAGACCATGCCGACAATGGCGGTAGAGAGAGTGGAAATAGTGCGCGTGCCGTCGTTGATTTCGACGACGCGGACACCGTGATGATAATCAGACATTCTGATGGACTCCTGTTCAAAGGTGTTCCCAGCATGTCAGGTCAGATGCGGGGGCGCATGCGGTTGCGGTTTGCTGAAATCTGAGCAAACACATGCCCGCCGTAATAAAAAAAGCCCCGAGTGGGGCTTTGAGATGGCGCGGATGCTTTGATGCAAGAATAGCCGGGGCGATACTCACCATCACCGCCCCGAGCTGCATACCGTTTAGCCCTAACGCGCGTTTAGCACGTACCAGCCGCCATTGATAAATACGATATTCTTTCCCTCTCCCGCATCCGGCGGCGCAATCGCGGTAGAGTTGGCGGGCAGGCCCAGCCCCACCGGAAGATACTCCTCAGTTGCGCCAGTGTAGCGGTGGTTTTGCTCGTCATAATGGTAGGCCGTGATGGTGCCCGCGACGATCGCTAACCCGTTTTCATCCAGAACGGCTCGAGCAGGCACCTGCTGCCAGTTGTCGTCTACGAACACGATGTTTTTCCCCTCGACCGCAACCGGCGGCGCAATCGCAGTTGAGTTGGCTGGCAGACCCAACCCCACTGGCAGATACTCCTCGGTTGCGCCGGTGTAATAGCCGCTGCGCTCGTCGTAGTGGTAAGCCGTAATAATACCCGCGACGATCGCAAGACCGTTTTCACCCAAGATGGCTTTATTTGCCTCAGTCATGGTGTGCTCCTCAAAAAAATGAATGCCACGTTACGTAGGCGGGTTTCAATAGAAAGGGGCATGAGTCGCCACCGCACAAGCGGGATCGCGACCACTCCTTCCCTACAATCCTCCTGATTGAAGGAGGGGGCAGGATCTTAGTCATGGCCGCGGCTTGCATGCGGTTGCGGTTTGGTGGGAAATGAGCGGACAGGCAAAAATATTCCCGCAAAAGCGGGAATGGGGACCTTACTCTGGCACGGCGGGCCAATCGATTGTAGGCACCTGTGAGGTGTCCACGCGATTCAGCATCACCCGATAGATTTTCCACGCCTTAAGTTGCGCGGTTTCCTGTTCAGTGGCCATACCCAAGTCTTGTGCATCATTCAAGGGACGAATTTTCCTATCGGCTTGCTGCATCAAAATGCTGACCAGCTGCTTCGCCTGCTCGACCCGCTCTTCAGCGCCAGGAGGCGGAATATCTGCCCATGCAGGCTGACCATCCGGTCCGGCGACCCGAATTTTGCCTTCTGGCGGCGCTTTACTGTATTGGATAAAAATCTCAGCGCTGACGTTTACAGCATCCTCCGGCCAGTCGACATAGCTAGTCTTAAGGCTGTCGGCGTAAAAAGCATTCTTGGTGGCACTGTAGCTGTACGTTTCCATTATTCCCCCACGGCGATCCAGTCAAAATAAAACGGCGTATTTACTGAGGCACGCTTGACGGTAGCGCCAGTGGCATTCCTGCCAGTGTGGCCATAAACAAACCCGCTTTCACCCTGCCATCCGGTTAATACCAGCCCTGCGCAACCTTTTGGGAAAGCTATCGGGAAGTTGAGTTTGAACATCATTGAGGCTGTATCCGATGAGGCATAGCTGCCCGCCTGCACAACCAGCGATGTACCATTAGCCAGCGGGATTTTTGCCCAACCATTTGCCATCAAGCCGCCGGTGAAGACGCTGATATCCGGGATCTGGTTTGCACCCGTGCCCACATCCCGCAGCGCCGCTGCTTTCAGACCGAGCGTGGCAAGCGCCTTTGCAACCAACCCAGCGTCTTTCAGTTCTTTCAACGCATTTTCCGTGAGCAAATACTGCCCGTGCGGATTGGCTGCCTTGAGGTGGCTGTTCAGCAGCGTGTCGGCGTACTGTCTGACCTCAATCACCCTGTCATCCACGTACTGCCGTGTTGCCAGCACCACAGACGGATCGATTTTCAGCGTCACGGCGCTGGTGCTGTTCACAATTAAGATCATACGCACGGTCTGCGTACGGCCGCTGCCCTCGGCCAGCTGCGGCTTGTAAGTCTCGGCGCAGTTGGCCACGGCAATCAGTACGCCGTTGGCGTCGTACAGGCCAATCTCCCGGATCCAAAATCCGCCCTCGCCTTCCGGGATAATCTGCTCGGCAATAATCTGGCTGCTGTTGGCCGCATCCACCGACAGCGCGTTGAGCGGCGCGCGGCGTTTTTCGCCGATGAGCTTCGTCTGCGCCGGGTCGGGCGTGGGCAGCGTGCCGCCACCGTCCCCCACCGCCATGGTGGAGATATTGACTTGGGTCCCCAGCGCCGCGGCGTTCGCCAGCAGCGCCGCACCCTGATTGGTCAGGAGGGCAAAATATTTGGTTGTCATACGCTCACTTCCAGTAGGTCGATAAGATGCACCGCGGCACCGGCATAAAGCGGGCCTCCGGCGCTGATGTGCTCAGGGATATAGGGATAAACGGTAAGCGCGTCACCGCTGTAGCACGCGGCGGCCACGGGAATGGCGCCGTGCGCGTCGAGGTTAATCGACAAACCAATCAGATGGCGGCTGCAGGGCTTCGCATCAGCAATTAACCGCTCCAGCTCGTTGTACATCTCTTCGGTGATGCCGTAGTCCAGCACGCCCACATCGAGGCGGAAGGTGCCGGGCGCATCGCCGGTCTTCCACCACTCAATGATGCGGATAAGGTAGCCCAGCGGTTCCACTACGCGGCGGATGGCGCCCACGGTGCCTTTACGCTGATGCACCGCACGGGACGCCGCCACCACCGCACGCTTGGTGGCTTCCGGCCAGGCGGTGTCCCAGCGATCAACCGACCACGCCCATGCCAGATACGGCAGCAGCACGAGTGGACAGGCTTGCGGATCCCATAGCTGGCGCAGCGGCACCGAGAGGCCATCAATTGAAGCCAGCGCCTCCGCAGCCGCCACTTCCAGCGGCGACGAGCCCGTGGGCAGCAGGCGGTCACTCATCGGATCCCCCCACGCGTAAGGCATAGCGGGTGCAAAAAGCCGCCTGCGTTTTGTCCAGCACCACATCCGCCAGCGGTTTAATCAGGTTAACGCGCTGGACGCCTTCAACGTGCAGCGCCGCATACAGCGCCGACAGGCGAATATCGCGGCCCAGGCGCTTTTGCGTGGTCACGAAGGCCACCAGCTTGGCTTCAGAAGCCGCACGAATCGGCTCGGCTTCCGGCCCCGGGTAGAGAAACAGCTCGGCCTCAATCTCGTAAGGCACAATGGCGGCCGACTGCACGGTGACACGATCCGCAATTGGTCGCACGTTTTCGTCATTGAGCGCCGTCTCCACCGCCGTCAGCAGGTCAGCCGGTGCTGTACCGTCCCCGTCGCGTGCCAGCACGGTGATGGTGACCACCGCCGGCGACGGGCTGATGGCAGAGGCATCTGACACGCGTCCATCGGCGCTGCGCGCGTGATACTCATACGCGCCGGCCGGTCCGGCCACGCTTAATCCTTCGAACGCGCCAGCGATGCGGGCGCGGAAATCGTCGTCGCTCTCCATCACAGCCGCCAAGGGCGGGATGGCGCGATCGTCTGCGGGAGCGATCACCAGTCGCGTTACGCCGTTGTTCGCACCAAGCTGATCTAAATCGGTGTTTTGGGCATACGCCACCATCACCGCGCGGGCGGCTTCGTTTACCCGCTGACGCAGAATGATTTCGCGATAGGCGTTCTCCTCAAGCAGCTTGACGATGGGCTCCGATTCCAACGACAAGGTGCGCGCGATGGCCGTCTGTTGCTCTGTCGGGTAAAGCGAGATCAGCGTGGCCTTGCGCTCGGCCAACAGGGTTTCGTAATCCAGCGTTTCCACCACGTCGGGCGCGGGTAACTGGCTCAGGTCGATGGTTGCCATGTTTTAGCTCACGGGGACAGTTAAGGAAAAAGGTTGCGCGGTGTCACTGCGGTTGCCAGTCAACTCGACCACCATGCTGCCGTCGAACGTGGAGGCAAAGTTGATGCCGGTGAGCGTGATGCGCGGCTCCCACGTTAAAATCGCGACGTAACACGCCGACATGATCTGCAGCCGCAGCGACGCGTTTTGTGGTTGGTCAATCAGCGCCGAGAGTAGCGAGCCATAGCGGCGGCGCATGACACGACTGCCGAGCGGCGTGGTGAGAATGTCGCTAACTGACTGGCGAATATGATCGATATCCGTCAGCGCTTCGCCGGTTTCCCGGTGCATGCCAAGGTAGTTTGTCTGGGTCATTGCGGGCCATCCGTTTTGCTGCCACCGCGCTGTACGCCGCCGTGGATATGGGTATCCAGCGCGACGCCGTTAGAGCTGAGCATGCCGCCGCGGTGTTCGACATTACCGGTCATTTTTCCGCCCTGCGTCACTTCGAGCTGTGCGGTTTTGAGAAGCTGAGTACATTCAACCAGCGGGGAATCGAGCAGTACTTTCACGGCGGCAGTGAGGGTGGCGGTCTGGATACCGGTGGCTTTGAGCGCCCCCTTTGCCGGTTCGTACTCGATCACCGCCCCGTCCGGGAATGACCAGTGCAGCGCATCGGCCGAGGCGGACGGTGCCGGGTTGGCATCGGAGAAAATACCGGGCAGCACAAAGCCGGTGTCGAGTTCGCCGCCGAGGCAAAAGATAATCACCTGCTCGCCCACTGAAGGCGCATTCCACGAGCGGGTCTTCCCCGCCCGGGCGGACAGCCAGTGCAGCCAGCCGGTGGTGTTGTTTCCCGTGTCCACGCGGCATACCCCGTCAAGGAGATTCACCTCAGCGACGGTGCCGATACGGATCAGGTTGCGCAGCAGGCGCAGGATTTCGGAGAGTTGTTCATTCATGGCATTATCTTGCTGAATGAAAGTGGCACGCACTACTTAAGTTGGTTTGTCCATACACCACCAAAAAGTCACTGCGCCAAGCAGGGGATGTGCGTCATACGTGGCCTCCTTGCCGCCTCGCCACGGCCTGTCTCATAGGCCATCGTGCAGAAGACAGATCTTTAATCAGCGCACTAAGTGGCGTATGCAAGACCCGTCTTCACTCAGGCCCCATACTCACTGATTAACCGACCGTGGGCATAAAGCTGCAGCGGCCGCGCGTCATCTTGCGGCGGCGGGCTCTCGGCGACGTGCTCGATGTACAGCGCTGTTCCGTCGCGCGTCACCCGCACGCGCTCGCTCAGCTGCAGAACAATTGCAATATCGTAGGTCGTGTCGCTAACGGGGTGAATTTGGAAGGTAAAACCGTCCCGCTGCTTCTCTTTTGTCGCCATCAGGTCGGGCTGATTAACGCGCAGCCAGTCGAGTATCGGTACAATCACTCCATCCATCTCACCGCTGAAAGCCGCGATCGCCACGTTCAGCCGATAGTGATATTCAAACGACAGCGACGCCGCCAGGGTAGAAACGATACGTCCGCTGTCGGTAAGCAGCGTGAGGCTATCGGGATGGGCCTGCAGCAGCGGTACGCTGTCGAGCAGCTTCTGACGAAGTTGTTGGGGTTTCAGCATCGTGTTGCTCCTGGCACTCTTTAATGATGTCAATTTGCAGTCCGCAGGCCACCAGTGCGGCCTCCAACTGGCGATTATCCGCCACCAGATCGCCCTGCGAACGCAGGTTGTTGCCCGGTATTGGGCAACTTGTCACGCGCGGACATCCAATCCAGATAATCTCTGGCGCTGGCGAAGGCGGGACGGCTGTGCAGGCGGATAACGTCAGCAGGCAGAGCGGCAGCAGACCACGCACGTAAAATCGGATTCGCATCGGTTTCCCTCTGTATGTGGGCTTCACGGGCCAGGGCCTGCGAGCTGGCTTGGCCCTGGAGTTGACGCAGCGCGGCTTCGCGCTGTTGGCTCTGCCGGTTTTCGCTGTCAAGACGATTGATCGCCCGGTCGCGGCTCTCGATGCCCGCCGACAGCGTATTGATGATCTTCTGCGCATCCGTCAACGTCTCGCTGGCGACCGACCAGCGCCAACCGGTCAGCGCCAGCGCCAGCAGCGCGGCAGCCAGCAGGGCCATCAAGATGCGGTTCATTGCGCCCCCTTGAGACACCACACCAGCTCACGTCCGCGCCGATTGCTCAATCCCGAATTCATCACGCCATTGACGTAGACCCAGCGCGGCAGCTGCAGGCAGGCGTCGCGCCAGCGACCACTGTTCAGCAGCTTCACCAGCGTAGAGCGGCAGGCATTACCGGTGCCAACGTTGAAGGCGAACGACACCAGCGCGTCATAAACGTGCTGCGGCACCGACACCAACACGCAGCCGGTCAGCGCCCGTTCAGTGCGAAGAACATTAGCGATAAAGGTGCCCGCCGCCTGGCGTTCAGTGATGCTTTTGCCCGGCACCACGCCGGCGGTATTGCCGATGCCATCCGTCCATCTCCCTGCGTCACACTGATACGGGCTCAGGCGACAGCCCTCATAATCCGCGATGAGTTTTAGGCCTTCTACCGAGGTATGCAGCTGCGGAAAGCCCGGTAGCGTGGCGGCCAGCGCCAGCACCACACCAATTGAACAGCGCTTAACGATTGGCAGATTCATAATCGCTCGCGCTCAGGCGGCCGCGCTCAAACAGCAGGTAGGTTTTGCGGCGGTAATACCAGCTCACCAGAAACATGCCGATCCCCAGCGCCATGCCCAGCAAGGTCGCCACATCCTGCAGATCCCAGCAGCCAAGCCAGCCCATCACCACGGCGATGGCGTAGGTGATAAACGCACTAATGCGCTCCGTACTCAGCATGATTCAGTCCCAAAGGTGAATGGTTTCGCGCGTGGGCGCGTCCGGTAATGCCGGGAGATCAATTGGCCAGCCGTGCGGCAACAGCGGTCCGGCCTCCGCCAGTCCAGTATTGGTCGCGTAAACCTGTTCGGTAACCTGTTGGGTGCGGCCATAGTAGCGAAAACAGATCGCGTCTACGGTATCGCCTTGCTGCGCATAAACGCGGGTCATGCTATGCCTCTCTTTTTCCTGTAGCGCCACGGCTGCCCATCACAATCGCAGCAGTCCCCGTGCCCACCTGTTGGGCACCGGTGTTGAGCGTGGTACGCGCATCGTGAGCCTCACTGAGTCTGTCGGCGAAGAACGGTGCCGCAACAGCCGCTTTACGTGTTAATGGACGTCACTTACGCGCGTCGGGTAATGGTTCCGCTCTCGCCTCCGCGCGCGGGTTATTGGCGATGAGCGAGGTTGATTGCAAGCCAGTGTCTCCGCTGTCCCCCTTCTGCCACAACGTCTTGCCGCCCGCTCAGCGTTGAGCAGGCACCACAGGTTACATTGGGAAGCAGGTCACGTCGGCTGGAAGGGATGCGGGAGAATGAGGCGCGCTTGAAACTTGCCTGAGAAGCATGACGCGCGCTAACGCTGAAGCCGCGCGCAACAGAGAAAAGCCCGCCTGTGGAGGCGGGCCGGGCGAGTCTGTGTCGGCATTGCGTTAACGCCTGCCGATTGCACGACGCGCTGAGCCACGATCTGGGCGTGACAGCCGCATGACGACCCCATGCGGCGCACGCTTTATTGTTATTGCGCCTTACGCTGCGCAACGCATCGATGGCGGGACACTGCCGCTGCGCGCCCGATGCGCTGTGGGATGCCGCAAGGGCCGCCACCGCTTACCCTATTTCTCCAGCGGCACCGCTGAAAATACCACTGAAAACTGTTTGTTGGTCATTACGGAGTTACCGGCAATCTCGGCGATAAGGCTAAGCGCGATCTCCCTGTCACGTTCTCTGCACATCCCTGCCGTCGTTAACCGAGCAATCAGCTCCACACGCTCAAGCATTACCTGTTCTTTTAATTCGTTATCCACGCGCCCTCCCCCCAACAATAACTGTACATATATACAGTAGCATAGCATTCTGAATGAGAGGAAGGAAAATATTAAAATTGGTAGTGCTTTTTATCTGCATGATAAGAAAAGCATTTCACCACTATTAGCCCAGCGGCAAGCCGCGCGCGTACGGCACGATTCCCCCCCGGCATCCGGTGCGGATCTAGTCGCGATTTGCGTCTTTTTAGCGGGCGAAAAGGCGTTGATCGGTTAAAGACGGCTAATAGACCACCGAGCCCCATCCGCTTGTTAACGCGGGGCCGGATCTCATGTGCGATCCGCTGGAAAAACGCTGCGCCGCGACGGTGACGGTGGGCGTCTGTCATCATAACGTCCGCGTTTCGTATACGCTTTGAGCGCTGTCACCCACTGCCGGCGCTCTCGCTGACACATGCCGTAAAAATCGGGTGTGCTAACAGGTTCCGACGGCGAGCTTGCCCGCGCCGCCTCCGTACAGTTATTGACAGAACTCCAAGAGGACGCGGACGCGTCCTGACGGTCAACCCCACCAGCAAGGGCGCGCTTGGGCACGATCTTCCAGGCGATCAGTCGGGTCAAGATGGGCGTATCTGCCCCAACTTGGGTGGCAAACACGCCTTTGATACGCAGCGTCTCTTCACCGTAGGCGTTCAGGTCTGCACTCGGCTGATACCAGGTGCGCACGGCCAGCGCGTCGCGCCGCACGAACGGCCCGCCTTGCGCATGGATATAGCCCGCCCAATCGCCAGCATCCGCGGCGTCGTGTGCCGCCGCAAACGCCACGCTCAGGCCGTGTGCGGTCTCGCTGTCCGCCATGCGACGCAGTTCGCGATAGACCGTGACCGGTGCCCCGCCCACAAACTGGAACTGACGGATATGCCAGCGCGCAGCCCACGCGCACACTGCAGCTGCCGTCTCGCTCAGCGGCTTGCCGCTTTCATTATCCCGCTCCCCTTCCAGCGCATAGCCATCAATGTTCTTGGCAATGTATTTCGCCACATAGCCGGTGGCACTGCCTTTGTTGGGGTCGATGGCTTCAGCATGGAAGCGGGCTTTACGCGCCTTGTCGCTGGTGAGTTCGCCGCTGTCTTCCTGCCAGGCGTAATCACGCATCGCCTGGCGCACCGGCTCGACGTGCTCAGGACGCATGAACAGCAGCATGTGCCAGTGCGGCGTACCGTCATGGTGCGGCTCCGCCACCCGAATGCCGAAAACGCGGATCGCTTCGCGGTGCAGTCGGGCGCGGATTTTTTGCCAGAGAGTGCAGAGATAACGCTGCGTATCCGCCGGGCTGGCACCACACCACTTGCGGTTGCCGTGGCCGGTTTTGAGCGTGGCGTGATAGCGCGCCGGGGCGGTTAAGGTGTAGAAGTCGCCGACAAACCCCATTTCATTGCAGATATTTTCAAAGCCGCGTATGCGCGTCATGAGCTCGCAGCGGCGGATCGCCGGATTGGCCACGCTGCCGTCATACTTATCGATCAGGCTGATGCGATTCCCTGCTTCATCTTCCAGCTCCATGCCGTTGAGAAACTCTCGCGTACGGCGTTTTTGCTCACGCCACTCAGCCGCCGCCATAGGGCTGGCGTAGGGCGTGTGCGTTTTGCTGACGTTGGCCAAGGCAATGTGAAGATGCTCGCGCCACGCCGCCGCCACGCGACGCAGTCGGCCCTTCCACCATTTTTCAGTCTGCATGCGCAGAATGGCAGGCGTCACCTCTTCTGGCGCAAAAAAGCGTGATGTGACGCGCTCCCACAGCGGCGGCATTTGCCGGAATGTGCGGGTCAGCGTGGCGGCCATCACGTAGAGGCGATGCGTCAAGCGGTAGTCCGACGCGCTGGGCGTGTACGCCTGAACCAGTTCCGCCAAAATAAAATTCGCGATATCGCCAGCCAGCCGATCCACATCGGCCCGCGCCATATCCGGCAGGCGGTTAAAGCGCGTCACCAGTTCCCATAACGCACCGGCTGAACGGGCCGCACCCTGCTCGTGTGGCGCATGGGCCATCAGTAAATGCAGCGTGCCGGACGGCAGGGTGTCGAGACGATAGCGTGCATGGACGCGCTCGAGGCGCGGCAGCGTGCGCGTGAGAAAGGTCCCGGTCAGGTATGCCGCTGCGCGGGTTGCGCCTTGGGTACTTTCTCGTTCAGCGAGACGACGTTGGATGTCGAGCTGGACCAGCTTTGGCTGCCGCTCCAGCTGCGTCTGGGCATGCGCATAAGCCGCCAGCGCACGCGTGCGGTGCGCCAGCTCTTTGTAGGTGGGATACGGGCTGGAAATCGCTTCCCGCGGCGCATTCCACGGGTAAGCGTAAGGCTCGTTCACGCAAGACCTTTGGCACGGCTTGGGTATTTTTCTACCCAAGCCTGGCAGCTTACACAGCGCGTGACGCCGTGACAGGCCCGACGACGGGCCTCTGGGATGGGGTTATCGCACTCCTCGCAAATAAACGCCGAGACCCCAACAGGACGCTTTATCGCCTGGGCCAGGGTGTCGGCTAACAGCTCCTCGGCGCGCTGCTGCGCGCGGTCGATCGCATCCGCCATCAGTGCATCTCCTCAAGAGCATGTCTATGGCGCTCGGCTTCCTGGCGAATCAGCTCGGCCGCTTCAACACCGTTCAGGGTGTGGCGATCGATATGTAAGGCCAACGCATCGAGACGTTCTGCTAGCGCTAACGCACAGGCTTTGCGCGCGCTGTTCTGCGCGGCTGTCAGGTTGGCATGCAGCGCTGCCGTGGTTGAACGTAAAGGGGTATTGCGCATGGTTTGGTCTCCAGAATTTAGGCAAAGGCATGCCCGGCGGGTTTACGCCATAAAAAACGGTTTAGGGATTAATCCGGTAAAACGCGGTCTGCCGTGGAAAACTGTCGAGGCAGTGTTTGTCCCCAGCGGGCCAGTTTATTCATCGCCTCGATGATCAATTCACGGCGACGTTCGTCAAAAAACTCAAAGGGTTCGCCGACATCGTTCACCTTGAAGGTTTTAGGGTGGTCTTGGTTTGCCAGCGTCAACACGCAAAATTTGAAGGCATGGTTTTGCTGGTTGAAATAGCGCAGCGCCGGGTTGGCATGGCGATCGCGCATCTGACGCCATCTTTTTTGAAATTCGTCGAAGGTGATCGGCTGCAGGCGCGCGTCCTGCGGGTGTGTCATGTGTTGCCGCATCGTTTTCTTCTCCTGTTAACGCCCACCGTCAAAAGGGTTTGTCGATTGAGCCATGGAAAAAAGTTCACTTATTGTGAATCACTCACCGATAATCAGTTGAAAGCGCGAGTGGCCAAGGGATTTACGCAGCTGCTCCTCTTTCCAGCGCGCGTAGTAGATGCGTATGGGCCCACCGGCTTTCGAGCAGCCTTTACGGATGGTGCGCGGCTCAATCGGCACGCGAGGGTTATCTCCGGTTGTCCAGCGGTAGGCGGTGCGTTGAGAGACCCCTTCCAATGCTGCAAATTGCTGCAGGGTAACCACGGGCGACGGCAGTTTGATGATTGCGATTTCACAGGCCATATAGCATCATTCCCTATTTAGTAATATTTAGCCGTTAATCGCCCTGTTTTTGCCAAGACTTGCCATTAACAGCCACCAATAAGAGCAATGCTAATACCAATTTTAGCATTTATCAAGACAGGTAATATTAAAAATGGTAGATACCGATAACTTTGACAATGAGGCTCTGCTCAACAGAATCTGCGAGGTCTATGGATTTTCACAGAAAATTCAATTAGCTAAGCATTTCGACATCGCCGCGAGTTCGCTGCAGAATCGCTACAAACGCGGCAATATGTCGTATGACTTTGCCGTGTTTTGTGCGCTGGAGACCGGAGCCGATCTGAAATGGCTGATGACCGGCGAAGGCCCGCCCAAGGTAGCTGCCTCTTCGGCGCAAGGTGCCACCGCAGTGCTTCCCCTGCATGCGTTAAGCGACGGTCGCCTGCTGCAGCTGGGGGAAATGGTGGTGGATGCACAGCTCTTGGCGCGATCCATGGAGAACATAGCGTGCGTGCGCAGTCACGACACCACCTATTTCGTTGAGAATCACGCCCCTTTGGCGGATGGCCAGTGGATTGTGAACATTGAAGGCGCCATCAGCCTGCGTGATGTCACGGTGTTGCCGGGCAAGAAGCTGCACGTCACCGGCGGAAAGGTGCCGTTTGAATGTGCCGTCGATGAGATTGTCATGCTAAGTCGGGTCGTTGGCGCGTATAACGAGATGGCGTGATGGCGGTAAGAAAATTACCTCAAGGCGGCTGGATTTGTGAGATTTACCCGAACGGTGCCGGCGGCAAGCGCGTGCGTAAAAAATTCGCCACCAAGGGCGAAGCGCTGGCGTTTGAGCAGTACAGCGTTAAGCAACCCTGGCAGGAAGGCAAAGAGGATCGCCGCACGCTATTGGATTTGATTACCGCCTGGTATGGCGCCCACGGTATCACGTTGAGAGACGGGCAAAAGCGGCAGCTGGCGATGCAGCATGCGTTTGCGTGCATGGGGGAACCGCTGGCCAAAGACTTCGATGCCCAGATGTTCTCGCGCTACCGCGAGAAGCGCTTAAAAGGCGACTACGCGCGCTCTAACCGCGTTACCGCGGTTTCGCCACGCACGCTGAACCTGGAGTTGGCCTACTTCCGCGCCGTGTTTAATGAGCTGAGCCGATTGGGCGAATGGCAAGGTGAAAACCCGCTGAAGCACATCCGCCCGTTCCGCACCGAAGAGACGGAGATGGCGTGGCTCAATCACGATCAAATTGCTCTTCTTCTCGCCGCGTGCCGCAACAACGATAATCCTGACCTGGAAACGGTGGTCAAAATTTGTTTGGCGACCGGCGCCAGATGGTCAGAAGCGGAAGGCTTAAAAAGCAGCCAGGTGGTGAAATACAAGATCACCTATGTCAAAACCAAAGGCCGAAAAAACAGAACCGTTCCGATTACCGCCGCCCTCTATAACGCGTTGCCCATAAATAAAGGCGGCAGACTTTTCTCGGACTGCTACGGTGCATTTCGCGTGGCGCTCGATCGCACCGGCATTGAATTACCCGCTGGCCAATTAACTCACGTTTTACGCCACACCTTTGCCAGCCATTTTATGATGAATGGCGGAAACTTACTGGTGCTGCAGCGCGTGCTTGGCCACACCGATATTAAAATGACGATGCGTTACGCCCACTTCGCCCCCGACCATTTAGAAGAGGCGGCCAGGCTCAATCCTCTGGCACACAGTGGCGATGAAATGGCGATAGAGATGGCGGATAGTGGCAAATAGCGGCAAATATTGGCAATGCATGTCAATGTTAATAAAGTTAAATCTTTGGTTTTTCTCGGTATGGCAACAATCTCATAATCGCTTGGTCGCTGGCTCAAACCCAGCAGGCCAGCAACATTTTAGCGTCACGAACCATGCCTGTGGCGCTTACCGTTCTCACGCGTGAGCGCCCTGCCTTGGTTTGTTATTTTCGCCGCCTCTTGCATAATGGCGATCCTTCGGTTACGAATAGCCACACGCACGCACTGTATTTCCACCCATAAATAAGCAGAAAGTTAATGTCAGCTATAAAAGCCGTGATGCAATGTCATTGTCATGATAATAAATATTTTAGCCGAGAGATCGTTTGGATGTAAAAACTCATCTATCCAACAGGCTTCTCATTTAAGCAGAAAGCGCGTGACAAAGTGATAACCCCACAGCGGAATTGACGGCCTGGCATACATCGTTCTGCTCGCGCGTGAAAGGCATTTATTTCCCTATAACGCTGCGAATAAAACGTCACGAACCAAATAAAGATGCACGTCATCTTATTATTACTCGCGGCTAAACACGATGGCACGCCTGCGCCATCACATAACGGAGATTAAAAAACGAAACTAAGGGGTTCTCCCTTGCCTGCCTTTCCCCATGGACGTTAAAAACGACGACACCTGACTGACATCAAAACTATCATTTTCAAAAAAAACGCTGCACCATACACCTTAATGACCATTCTCATAGGTTATTTATTGAATGTGAGACCTAATTTATAATTATATTTCACGCACTGCTCATCCGGCTTAATAATAAGGCCTTTCAACCCCATTCCGCCTGCAAGAATTACCACCACAATGCATTGACACAAACATTATTTAGTTAATAATAAATATTCACCCCCATTCTTCTCCACGGGAAAAATATGTTTTCAGCTAATAACCTCGAATTACTTTTTGATGATGACATCCCTGTTGAGCATTTATTCGTTGCGGCTAACGACTTTCCGCTTCCGCAGCGGTTATCCTGGCTATATATCATCGCCAATGTGCGCGAGAGTCCTCTATTTGACGACTATCAAACGGCACTCACCCACCGCAGGGAGGCAGCGACATACCGGCAGGTTGATACGCTCTATGCACAAACCCGGCTGACGTTGCATCTCTGCCAGTGCGACGTTGATCGGCCGGCACTGGCGCAGGATATCGTCGAGATGACGCAGCATATTGCGCAACGCATTCGCTGGGACGATCTGCACATCGATCCAGAACGCCCCCATTATCTGCGTGCTGACGCGCTGGCGGCCGGGCTGACTCACGTCACCTCTGTCGAAGCCGTGTGCCACTCGCTTGATCTTGACTGCCTGAACGTGACGTCAGACAGCGCTACCATTGCGATCAACGGCATCCCTGTTGACGTCATTGCTGATAGCGATAACTATGCCGATCTGCGTCTCGACGGAGAGACGCGAAGCGCGAGTATCGCCCTGCATGCCGCCAACTTCACATGCCTCACGCCGCGCGAAGCGCTTGAGTTGGCGCATGAAATCGGTCACTGCCGCAATCATCTCTCCAGCGACCATCCCAGCGGAGACTTTGCGCTGCCGTTCTGGGACACCGAACTGCCCGCTTTTGAGGAGGAGTGGCGGTTATGCGCCGCGCAGGATCCCACTCTCGATCTGCACGCCTGGGCGCTGGAAGCCATTAAGCAATCGGTGTTCGCGCTCTTTCCGCTTCTGGCCCCGGAATACGGTGTCGCCCGCGCCTACCGCGAGGCCCTTGCGCACAATCCCCTCTACGCCAAGAGCACCCACACCCCGACGTGGTTACTGGAAAAAACGCCGCTTTTTGTGTGGACTGGCGTGCCTTACGTGCACTATTTTCTCAGCCTTGCCCATCTGCTGTTACGCCATCACCCCGAGGATGCGACGCTGGCGCAGCTGTTGTCCCGCAGCTATACGCGTTTTACGCTGCGGAATCGGCCTGCTGACGCAGCATAATCTCATCACTGACCGCGGGCATGGCGAGCCAGTTCTCCATCGCCGCGCCCGCATCAAGCACCCCGTTATCATCAAACAGGCGACCGACCAGCTGCATACCCAGCGGCAGTCCGTCTGCCGTCAGGCCGAGCGGCAGACTGAGTGCAGGGTTGCCGGTGACGTTAAAGGGGATGGTCTGCGTCGGAATCACATGGCTGGCCGGCGGCCAATCCTGCGAAAACTCATCAAAGTGCGGCGCCGCCCGCAGGGTGCCCGGAAACAGCAGCAACGAATAATGCGAAAACAGCTCGGCGTTCAGCCAGCCAGTGAGTTCGGTACGCAAGCGGAAGGCATCGAGCAACTCGGCTGCCGTAATTGTCGCGCCGGGAAAGATACGCTGAAAGGTAAAGCGACCATATTCAGCGCCGCGTTCGCGCAAGGTGTGCTGATGAACCGCAAAGGACTCCGCCGCCATAATGACACGCCCGCACGCGTTAAACAGGGCAAAGTCCTTGAATCTCACCTCATCCACCTGCGCGCCCGCGTCCCTGAGAAAGCCCACGGCGCGATCCATCGACGCAATCAAGGCCGGGTCGGTATGGGGGTTATCGGTCAACAAATGTCGTGGCCAGGCGATGCGACGGCCCGACCACGTGACGGCGCGCGGGGTGAAATCCAGCGCACGGCGAACGGTGGTGGGATCGGCCGGGTCATGTCCGGCAATCACCTGCAACACCCGGCGGGTATCGTCACTGAAACGCGTTAAAGGCCCGCAGTGATCCAGCGTCCAGGAGAGGGGAAATACGCCCGCCCGTGAGACGAGGCCGTAGGTAGGCTTAAAGCCCACCACCCCGCATAAACAGGCCGGGCCGCGAATCGAGCCGCTGGTATCGGACCCGAGGGCAACCGGCACCAGCCCCGCCGCCACGGCGGCGCCTGCTCCGGAGGACGATGCGCCGGTAAAATGCGCCCGGTTCCAGGGATTGCGCGCCGGCGGAAAAGGCAGCTCATGGCTGGGCCCACCCAGCGCAAATTCATGTGTCGCCAGTTTCCCTAAATAGACGCCGCCCGCTGCTGCCAAACGAGCCGCCACGGTACTGCTGCGCGCAGCACGATGCTGCAACATCACGTGTGAATGGCAGGTTGTCGCCTCCCCTTCTACGTCGAAAATATCTTTAAGCGCATAAGGAATACCGGTTAACGGCCCCACCGGTGCGCCCGAGGCCAGCCAGGCGTCGGCGCGCTGTGCATCGCGATAAGCTCGCGCCCGGTCAACATGAATAAAGGCATTCAGCCCCGGATTGAAGCGATCGATACGCGCCAGAAAGTACGCCGTTAACGCCACCGAAGTCATCGTCTTCTGCTGCAAGCGGCGCGCCAGTTCAGCCAGCGAAAGAAGGTGCAGGGCGTTATTCACGGGTGGCCTCGTAATGGTAAACGACCGCTTCCGGGAAAAAGCCGTTGGCCGGTTCAGCGTGGGCAACACGGCACGCGTCGATTTGCGCCACCGCCTGCCGAAGCTCGATCACGCACTGTAACGTGCCCGCGCGCCAGGCCGGCGGCACGTCGATGGCGGTGCGCGCGATGCAGTGTTCAAAAAGCTGGTGTGGATCCATACGGTTCGCCCCCCGGCGTGTGCGTGGCTGTGCAGATCTGAAAATAATCGGACGCGGCAAAGATCGCGCCGAGTAAGGCCGTCGTCTCGACAGTGAGCGCCAGCCCCACGGTGTCAGCGGACTCGCGCAGCAGCGCCTTGCCGTGGCGGCCATCGGCCCCAATGGCGCATAGGTGCAGCAGCGCAAGGTAGCGCTTGTCCCGTGCAATCAAACTCTCAAGGGCCTGCCGCAGCGGCGTCGGTAACTGTTGGATAAGCCGCCGGAGGTTCAGTGGCCCGGCCCAGCGGCCCAGCACGCCGTTGGGCTCTGGAGGAATAATCGGACGCAGCGGCACAATCTGTTCGGGCGCCAGCGCCTGGAGTTGCATTGTCAGCGCCAGCGCCACAGCAACGGTGCGCTTCATCTCTGTGACGGAGACTTTATCGGGCAGATCGGCCGCCGTATGGTTAAACCTGTCGTCGAGATGGCACAGCTGCAACGCCGCGCAGTTACGCGACGCATCGCTGTGGTTCACAAACAACGCGTGATCGGAAAAGCCGTGAAAAGGCACGCTGACCCAGGAGCCGGGATGTCCGGCGGTCAGCGCAAAAACGTCCTGCATCAGCGTTCTGGCCATCTCTCCCAGCGGGGAGGCCAGCCGGGAAGGTGGCAGCTCAACGCACATCGGCGATCCGCATCGTTCCGGATCTTCGCCGACCATATCCAGATTAATCACCGCAAGCGGGCCCGGCAGATGGCGTCGTTGATACTGCATGGCCGCCACGCCCAAAAACTCCGGTCCCCAGATCACCCGAAGCGGATAGCGCAGCGTGTTAGACCGTGCCGTGAGATGCTGCACCAGCCTCGCGACCTCCAGCGCAGCGCTCACGCCGGAGGCATTGTCGTTCGCCCCGGCGCGCGAATGGCACAGATGGGCGGTGATCCAGATCTCCCGTTCACCCGGCATACCGGGGATCGACGCGCTCACCACGGGCATGATCGCTTCATCATCAATCACAATTTCAACGTCCGCCGCGATGTCGGCGCGCGCCAGATCGCGCAGCTCGTCCGGCAGCACGCTGAACGCGAATAAGCGACAGCCGGGCGGCAGTTCCAGACGCCCACGCCAGTAACGACCACTGTGCGGGTCAAAACGGGCAAACGCATCGGTGATCACGCCCGCTGCGCCCCGCTGCTCAAGGTGCGCCAGCAGACCGGCGGTCGGATAGTCTGCCGCCGGAATCAGAACAATTTTCCCGTTAAGATCGGTGGCCGCATCCAGCCACACCAGCGGGAACGCACCGCAGGCTGCCGCCGAATAGGTGGCGAGCGTAAACGGCTCACGCTGGTGATCCAGCGTGCAGGCCGGATGACGTAGCGACAACGTCGCCTTGACCGGCGTCCAGGCCATCGGGGCCTGGAAATCCCACCAGCGCTGGGCCCCATCCGCCGCGAAAGTCTGTATCTCGACGTCGCGCATCCCTCGCGCTTCCGCCGCCCGTGCCACCACCGTTGCCGCTGCCATAATGCCTTTTGAGGCTTGGTAACGGTCAAATGCCCCCAGCGCATGGATCACGTCAAACATCTCGCCTCCACTGCTCACCCTCAACGCCCATTCCAGCCAGTTCTGCGTCATGCTTCGCCTCGTGGTCAGTAATTGTCCGAGAGTTTTTCCTGCATGCTGAGTGCGCTGGAGGCCAGCAGCACCAGGGTGCCTGACACAAACAGCGCTCCCATCACGCCCAGCACCATGCCGGTCGAGACCTGATTGCCCCACAGGGCATACAGCCCCAGTGACACAGGAATGAACATTTTGAAAATGCTGCCGGTGATCCCATTGATCTTGCCGAGATCCTCTGCGGGGGCCACCACCAGGCGGTAAGTGCGCACGCAGACGATATAAAGAGAGAACAGGAAGGATTCACAAAACAGCATGGCACCCAAGGTGACGGGCGTAACGTGCAGACTGGTGAACAGGTAGGCGACGCCAATCAGCGGGATGCTGTAGGCCAGCACCCGAATCACGCCGACGCGTTGCTCAATATATTCTGACAGCCAGGAGCCGCTGAGGGCCCCCAATCCGCCAACGGCGAACAGCAGCCCCACCTGAAAATCCGTGAACGCAAAGCTGGATTTCGCGCAGTACATCACCACCACTTCAGACACCACGATCACGGCATTGGCAAAAGCCGTCCACCACGACAGCACCCACAGATTACGCAGGCGGTAGAGCGCGCGGAAGCCGTAGACTACATCGGGGATAAACGGCTTTTTTGCCCTGACAGGCGGACGCCGAAAGGTCGCCATGCCCAGCAGCAGGGCCGCCGACAGCAGCACCCAAGAGACGTGCAGCGCCTGGGTGTAACTCAACAGCAGCAACAGCGCCCCAATGATGGCCGGCCCGGCGCTCTCCATGACGTTGGTCACCATATTGGTATAGCGGTTGTAGGCAATCAGTCGGTTATCGGGCAAGGCGGTGCGCGACTGCACAATCAGTGCGTTGTTGGCAAAGTAGGTCATGCCCATCAGCATGAACACCAGCAGGAAAAGCAGATGCGGGGCGGGCGCACCGTATCCCGCCAGCAGCACCAGCACCGCCGCCTGCCCCAGCGTCCCGAAGGTAAACCCCCGGCGACTGCCGACCCTGTCCACCAAGGCACCAATAATGAACCCCAGCACCATAAACGGCAGGTATTCAAACAGCCGCACGTAGCTCATCAAATCATTGGATTGCGTCTGCTGAAAGGCCCAGAGCGGCAAAATAAAATTGCTGATTTTCTCCGCAACGGCTTTCAGCATGGCAATGATGATCAGCACGGTCATGACGCAGCGCTGTCCCGCATAAAATGGGCCACAAACGCACGGTCTTCCATAAACACGGGGAGATCGGCCTGGCCGAGCAGTTCGCTCACCTCATGGCGCAAAGGCGTGTCCGGCATCGCCTGGCAAACCGAGCGCAGAAAGGCGAAAAAGCGCCCCTCCCCGTCCAGCATGGCGATGCGCCCGCGCGTGACAATGGCCCGCTGCGGGAACGTCAGCGGCGTTTCAATGCCCTCCTGCAGCGTCATTCTTTTCCATACGCCGCGCAGATCCACCAGCGGCTCCGCTTTAATGGCAATGCCAAGGCTTATCATTTGAAACATCATTGATTGATACATAACCGCTCCTCCACCGCCTGTTCGTCGCGATACACCGCATACACTTCATCCTGCATGTCGTAAAACAGGAAATTGAGATACGCCATGTCATCCAGAATTTCATTCTGCTGCTCGTGGGTAAGCAGTGAGATTTCCGAGAAGTAATGACGTGAGAAATCGGCGTGATCGCCCTGCACATTGATGCGGGCATGGGCCAGATGGCTGTCACGTATCCGACGGAAACCCGGAATATCGGGAATACGCTCGGAGAACATCAGCATATCTTCGTCATCCCCTTCATAGAAAAACAGGCTGGCAAAGAACGAATGCGGCCGACGGAAGGCAATATCCTTGAGGAAATCCATATAGGCTTGAGTTGAAGGAAGCGGGCGCGAGGCAAACACCTGGGCTTCATCCCACGGCGTATCCAGAAACGCTTTGGCCATGATGCGCTCATGGAACAGCTCCTCTTTGACAAAATCGCGGGCCAGTCCGGCGAGGGCTGGCGAGAAATTGTGCCCCAGAATCCCAATCAGTGAGGTGATGGCCAGATGGGTGACGTGGAAATATTCCAGCGTCCAGCCCAGCAGCAGACCGCGGTGCTTTTCCGGCTCCAGCAACGCCACGGCCAGGGGAGTTTCGCCTCGCTCTAACAACCATTTATTATTGACGATGTTAAACAGCCGGTTATAAAACGCATTTCCGGTGCTCCCCAGCGCACTAACGGGAGCAAAATCGGCGGTATGTTCAAAAACCAGATTGTTTTCCAATAGATATTCGCAAAATGGCGTTGAATCACGATCGGCGCGTCCTGTATTCACTAACGTATTCGCTAACTGCTGTGCAGCAATAAACTGCGCGTCATCATCGAAGCTTATTTCGAATACCTGTTCGAAAACATGAAATAAAAAAACACGACCGCGGAATTGAATTTTGACATCGGAGGGTAAATAGATCATCAGCAGCCCCTAATAAAAGGCAACAACGGAAATATTCAGTAATAATTAATGGCACAAATCCCTGTGCCACTAATCCGCGTTAATAGCTATTACAACGCTGCACTACCACGACGTACTTTTTTCAGTTTCTTCGTATTCATAACGACTCTCCTTAAAAGATATTCAGGTTTATGCATTACGTTCCGTTCATTCACGCTGAGGAGAATGAACTGAGGTTAGTCTTATCACACCCAAAACAAATGTCAAACGAAAGTTACTAACCAGTATCACCTAACACCAAGAGCGGCCTCTGCACCTCTCGCAGTTGACGGCTTTATGCAAAAAGCATGCTAAACACGGGCAGCAAGCCCGCGCCGCATAGGGGCGCTCGAAATCTCGCGCAATGATACTAAGTAGTAACATTCATGCTTGACAAAGTATTTGGAAGGGATATAACTAGCCTTGCTACGTAAATGTTAACGGTTGTTTATCATACGTGGCTTAACAGGTATTCCACTTTCAAATGAGGATGTGAGAATGAAAACTGCTTTAAAACAGAACCCAAGCAATAATTTCAACCTGAAAAATGAAGCTGTAAACCTGATCGGCCATGGTGCACAACATCAGATTGCCGATCTTTCCGTAAGCGAGCTGGAATCAATGCGTGCCAACCGCGCATTTATTCCGGCTTCCCGATACGGGATTGAAACCATTTGCGGTGCAAGCTGCGAAACCGGCGCACAGTAAATAGCAAAGGCCACATTTCTGTGGCCTTATTTCCATTACACATATCAATCGAGAATTAAATAATCCTATAACGACTTACTCTTCAGGGTAATGCGAGGTGATGTCATGTCAGCAAATTTATCGTTAAATTCAGAGGGGCCGTCAATCTCTGTTATCACGGCGCACGGTCGTCAACAGCTTATTAGTAATAAAGATGAGCGCTTAATTGACGTCCTGAATCGCAATAATGTTCCGTGGTCGGCGGTCTCTATTTACCAGCGTAATGAAGATGACGAGACGCTGCACCTTTGCTCCGGCCTGGAGAAGAGAATGGCTGAGTTTGATGCGGACGAGCTGTTGCTTTACTTCAACCGTAACGTGAACCCGTTTAAGTTCTCCCCTGAAAACTTCCGCATTGTGCCCGCGTCTGAAGGCGAGCAGCAGTCCACGGAGTACATCTATCAGGATTTGCAAAACAGCGACGCCAGTGCGCAAAGCTACCTGAAAAAACTGACGCCGGAAGAGTGCCAGACCATCATTGCCCAACGGGTTGCCGATACCATCAAAGCGCATTTGCCGGAAGGCGCGCACCTGGTGGTCGGCGTCAGCGGTGGCGGTGACAGCAATGCCATGCTGCACGGCCTGAGCCTGATCCGCGACTACGTACACGTTCATCCCGTGATCATCATGGGGATCCCAGACTGGGATAAAGGCGTGCCGCGCGCAAAAGCGCTCTGCGAGAAATACCAACTCGACCTCAAAGTGTTTGATGAAACCGAAGTGAAAGCGCTGCTGGGGATCCCGTCAGACGGAGAAAGTCTGATTGACCGCTTTGAGCGCCATTTTGTGGGCGACGATTTTGAGTTCCTCGGCACGCTGCTGATACGCCTGTCGCTGACACGCTATGCGCGCGAGTTAAATACCACGTTCATCAGCACCGGTCTGAATCTGGAAGATGTGCTGTGCGAAAACCTCTATCGCATGACCACCGGCTTAAAGCCTGCGTCCAGCCCGGCGCGTAAAATTGGCGATATGACGCTGGTGATGCCGCTGTGGATGTGTCCCAAACGGATCATCGACGGCTGCTTCCCGAAATACTCCCTCGACAACTACGAAGCACGCTATCCCTGTTTTTCGCTGGGTCGCAACCTCTACTACAGCGTCATTTACACCTTGCAATCGGGCTACCCCGGTTTTCCTGAGCAGATGGCTCGCGGGCTCTCCCTGCTGGCGGAGCACGATCCGGTGGAATACCACCTCGATGAACAGCTCGGTTTTTACGTTGAACGGCTGGTCCCGCTCGCGTTACGCCATCAGTTCAAAAAAATGCTTAACGATGCCCAAGGCGCGAGCCTGGACGAACAGGCAGAAGGCATTCTGCGCACGCAGCCCTGATCCCCGCCCCGACGCACCGCGTCGGGACAACATCACCCTGAGGTTTCTATGTTGATTAATCTGCTGGGTTGCGATGGCTGTGGTAAATCAACCCAACTGCGTCAGGTCATCCCCTGGCTGGAAGCCCACTACGATCGGCCCGTTCGGTCATTGGCCAAGCGGGATGCGCTTAACCTCGCGGCGATCCCGGAGGCGCGCTACTTTGGCTGCGACTATCGCACCCTTATGTACGAGATCCTGCCGGAGATGCGTGGGGCCAGCCGGGCGCTGTTTCTCTTTAACCTGCTTGCCATTCCGCTTTGTCACCAGCCGGTACAACCCGATGAGATTGTTATCCTGGACGGCGGCTGGCAGAAACATGTGGCCACCGAGATGGCGCTGGGCCTAGATGAGCACTGGCTTACGCAGCTGATCAGCATTTTTCCCCAACCGGATCTGACGATTTTTCTCGATGTCGAACCCGCCACCATCCTCGGCTGGCGCAGGCACAACCACGAGACCCACGCCCCCTATGAGTGTGGCAACCAGCCAGACTGCAGCGACGCCCGTTTTCTGGCGCACATGAACAAGGTCTACCGCATTTTGCACAGGCAGAGCCAGGAACAAAACTGGACGCGAATCGACGGCAAGCAACCCGCGACGGCGGTGTTTGAGGCGATCACCCGCACCCTCGCCGCCACCTTTGAACCCACACGCTGACAGCGTGATATTGATCAGGAGTCAGTTATGGATATTGAAGTCTCGTTAAGCGGCGAACTCCCCGACGCGCGTATTTACGAAGAGGTCTCGGCGGTGGGCCTGCTCCGCGGTGAATATATTTTTCGCCGCGCCGGAAAATACCTGACCGCCCCCGACGGGCGTCAGATCATGGAAGAGTATATTGAGAACGTTCTGCGCACCTTCCCGGATAAAGATGTCTGGTACCGTTTCGTGGATGCGCCAGCCAATGAAATCAATATGCTGGAAGGCTACGACGAATATGTCTTGGAAGAGTTCCCCACCATCGGCTTGCGCGGCATGCGTCGCGCGATGGAACTGCCCCGCACTTTCGATCTGGAATTCGACGTGATCACCACGCTCGCCAGAAAACATAAAAATCTGCACATCATGTTCCCCTACATCTGCGAAATGTCAGAAATTGAATTTGGCATGGATTATGTGCGTCGCTTTCAATTCCCCAACAAAGTCTCCTGCATGATGGAAACCCCGGCCGCCCTGTGGCACGCCAAAGATATCCAGCGGCTCGGTCTGGAGAACTTCTTGGTGGGCATGAACGATCTCAGCAGTCTGGTGGTGGGAGCCAGCCGCGGCAGCGGTTTCGATCGCCATAACCATCCGGCCATTATTGGCCTACTGAAAACGCTGCGCCAGACGCTCAGTGACGGACGTCTCAGCATCGCCGGCTATATGAAGCCTGAATTTCTGGATATCGCTAAAGAGACCGGGATGGATGCCATTACCGTGCATTACTCCTCTTTCCCGGCCTTTTTTGGCGACCGCTTTGCTGACTATCAAGACATGGACTTCATGCTGAACTTCAAAAAGCAGGATAACCGCAAGCGTCTGAGATTGTGGGCGCAGTCTCTGCTGGATGTCGCTAATGACACCAGTTCCATGACGATTCAGGGTCTGCACTGGCATAAAAAAGCCAAATCGTAACGGCTGGGAGGCGTATGGATAACGTGGTGGTGGCCATCGTCGGCGGCGGTCCTCGCGCAGTGTACGCCCTGGAGCGTCTGCTGGCGCTCTTGACGCGCCATCCGCCTGCCCATCGGCTTGCGATACATGTTTTTGATAACACAGGACGCTTTGGCGCAGGGATGGCGCACAGCGATCGGCAGAGTAAAAGCTGCTATCTCAATCGCCCGGTTGATCAGATTGCCTTTGCCGCCGATGAATCGGTCAGTGCGGCCAACGCCCTGCTTCCCGCGTCGTTGCGCCGCAATTTTTATCACTGGTGTCGCCAGCGTTTTTACGCCACAGGCGATGCGCGCTTCAATTTACAGCCCCATGATATGCCGCATCGTTATTTACACGGCCTGGCGCTGCGTGACTATTTCGAGACTTACGCTAACGCGCTGCGGGCGCTGCCTGGCGTCGAATTGACAACCCATGCTGAAGCGGTGATGGGTGTCACGCGCGCCTCCCCTTTCTTTCAGCTGCATACCCGTCAGTACCCGAGCGGTTTACGTGCCGACTATGCGCTCTTTGTGACCGGACATACGCCCTGTCGGCCCCACTGGCAAACGGCGGAAGCGCGTTATCAGCGCGGCTTGCGCTATCACGCTTACGCCTATCCGCTAGATCGGCTGGACAGCGTGCGCGCCGGGAGCCGGCTCGCCCTCAGCGGGATGGGCCTGACCGCCATCGATATCTGCCTGCATGTCACGGAGGGGCGCGGCGGACGGTTTGTGCGGGATGAGCAGGGAACCTTGCATTATCACGCCAGCGGCAATGAGCCGGCCCACATTATCGCGATCAGCCGAAGCGGCCAGTTGTACACCGCCCGCGCGCGCAATCAAAAAAGCGCCGCGGATTTACACCGACCGCGCTTTTTTAGTGAAGAGGCAATAGCCACACTGCGGCGTCACCGCGGCCGCGCCACCACGCTCCGCGATGGCAGCGTTTGCCGGCAGCTCGACTTCCGGCAGGATATCTTTCCGCTGATCGTGCTGGAGATGGCGTGGATCTACTACCGCACGCTGCTGGGCGAGCGCTTCGTGCAGGATGCCAGTGCAAGGCTCGCCCCGCTTTATCAGGCATTTTTAACGGCCTCGGTCTCAGCATCGGTAAGAGAGAATGCTATCGATACGCTGATGGCGTGCTGGCAGGACGCGTTTCGCCAAATGGCCAACGCGCTGAACCAGGCTATTCAGGGCAGTGTCACTCCAGGCCCGGCGGTACAGGCCGCCGCCGCCGCATTTGTGCGTACGCTGACGGACGAGACGATCGCCCCCGAGCACGCGGTTGATCGGCTGCGATCCCTTACGCCGTCGGCGATCAAATGGCGCCACGACCCGACGATTTTTCACCATCAATTCCACTGGCAGACGCTGTTTTATCCCCGCATGCGAGGGCATCGGCCTGGCAAAGCAGCACACCTGGAGGCCCTTGCGCGCGATCTGGCGTATGCCGCACAGGGCAATCTCGCGAATCCGCTGAAAGCGGCCTGCGACGGCGTCTGGCGCGATCTGCGCGCCGTGTTCTCCGCGGCCACCGATTTCGGCGGGCTGACGCCGGCCTCGCAGCAGGATTTTATGCGCCACTGGCTTTCACACTATAACCGTTTGTCCAATGGCGCCGGGCCAGACGCGATGGAAAAGCTGGGCAGCCTGATCGCCAGTGGACGGGTAATTATCGCCCCGGGCGGAACCCGCGTCAGCGCCTGCGGCCCCCTGCGCGGGTATCGGCTCACCGGTCGGCACTTTCGGCAGCAGGTTGATCACCTGTGCTGCGCTCGGTTACATCCGTTTGACGCGCGTCGCCAGCGTGATCCGCTCTACCCGTCCCTGATCGCATCAGGGCTGGTGCGCCTGTGGGAAAACCGCGGCGCAGACGGCGCGCGCTTTACGCCCGGTGCCCTGGATTTAACGCGCGACTTTCACCCGGTAGATAACCAAGGCCACGTCGAGCGACGCCTCACCTTTCTGGGCGCGCCGGCTGAGGGACTCTGTTTTTTCCAGAACGCCGCCGCCCGTCCCGACACCAACAGCGCCATTCTCAGCGCCGTTAACCACTGGGCAACGGATCTGCTGGCGCAGATAGCAGCCCGCACCCAGCCGATCACAGCAACGGAGCGACTATGACGGCGAACCCAGCATCATGTTCAAGCCAACGGCAGTTTCGTGAGCGCCTCCGGGCGCGCCTGGCGCGAAACACCCATCAGATTGTGTTTGCGCTGGATGGCATCCCCGGTCATCTGGTGGAGACGCTGTGGAACACGCCGGTGATTGAGCGCTGGCGCGCGGTTTTTCCCACAACCTCCACCACCGGATGGCTCAGTAGCCTCACCGGACTCAGCGTGAAAGCGCACGGTATTCCCGGCGTGGTGTTCCGCGCCAGCAACCAGCCGGATTCGCTGATCAATCTCTGCCAGTATCAGGGGGAAGCGCTGGACATCCCCACCGAGAACATTTTCCATGATGCGCGCCGCAGCGGTTACTTATCGCAGGCCGTGATAGGCGATCTGCTGCCGATAGAAGGGGCCTGGACGCGGGCATTACTGGACGGCGCAGCGATCCTCGACCGGACCGCATTTTTTACGGCGCCGCCGCAGTCGGTTCAGGCGCGTCTCGACGCACTTGACGCAGCCATTGAACGCGCACTCCAGCGCGCCGCGACGCCGACTGTGGTCTGGGTGTTTATCGACGTGGATCAGTACATTCACACCCACGGCTATGACGCGCACGTTCTCGCCTTTTTGCGCGGCGTTGAAACGCGCGCCGTCGCGCTGGCGCAGCGGGGCATTGATGCCATCGCCCATTCCGATCATGGCCTGGTGCCCGTGATCCACGACGCGCAGATCGCCCACCACATTGCCCGATTGTGTCACACCTTCGACGCCACCATGGGGGGCGCCGGGCTGACGCGCTGGTTCTACGTTCCCGCACCTCACCTCACCGCCTTCCAGCGTGCCCTGACGGCGTGCCTCGGCGAGGTGGCCGACGTTATTCCTGCCGCAGAACTGGATGACGTGCCCGCCCGCGCGGGCGATCTGTTTCTGATTGCGCGGGGTGAACGCTTTATCGCCCCGCCGCACTACCGGTATGAGCATGGCGCACGCCAGCCGGATGAACTGGACGTCTTTTATGCCGTATGGGAGGCACCATGCTAACGCGGGCCATTGATTCCTATCGCGATCTCAAGCTTGACGATACGTCAGCGCAGCTAAATCTGGCCTGGACCCAGGATGAGCGGGAGTGGATCACCCCTTCGCTGCACGGCGTGATTACGCGCAGCCTGGAAGCGGAAATCCAGGGCCAGCTGCCTGCCACGTGGCATTACGCCGTGGATGATCCCTGGGGAGAGCAGCGTCTTGCGCCTGCCATTGCCCACTACTTTGGCCTTCCGGCGCAGGCGTTTTCCCTGACCTGCGGTGCGGGCGTGATTCAGCTGTTGAGCGTGTTACCCACGTTGAGTGCCGGGCGGCACGTTGCCATCGCAGGCGAGGTCTATCCGGACTTTCCGTGGTGGTTACGCCAATCCGGACGGCATGCCGAACGTCTCACCGTCGAAACCGTGGCAGAACGCGTCCAGCAGGCTCGTCGGCTGGCGTGCGATCTCTTCTTCATGGAGCGGCCTGTACTCATGGACGGTGCCGTGATGACGCTGGAGAGCGTGTATGAACTTGGCGAGGCGCTGGCGCGTGCGGGGATCACGCTGCTGATTGATGAATCCAATGCCAACTACCTTCCGCCTGCCGCGAGCGCGGTGCATCTGCTGAGCAGTCTGCCTAACCTGATTGTGCTGCGCGGCGTGTCAAAAGCCTGGGGTTTGGGGTCACTGCGCATGGGGTTGTGTCTTTCCTCTCCCGCGCTCAGGAACAGGCTGCGGCAGCGGATTCCCCCCCTGCTTAATCCCTCTTTGACGCTGCGTATTGTCTACGAGGTGCTGATGGCCGGAGACAGTACCGCCGCACTGCGGGCGCGCATTCAGCAACAGAAGCACCGCGCGATCGCGCTCTTCGCTGGCTGGCCCGTGATCCCCTCCTGCGAGGCGATGCCCTATCTCTTTCTTCCCCCTTGCCAAGCGGCGGCGCTGCAAACGCGGGGAATCAACGGAAAACTGCACCATTTCTGGCGGGAAGCCGACACCTCCACCTCCCTGCTGCGCCTCAGTGTTCCGCTGGAGGCCAGCAGAATGCAGCGGCTGGAAAAAGCCCTAAAGGAAGACACGCGATGACAGACACGCAAGCTGACCTGGATCACCTTTTATGCTGTTTTTTGTTTGCCCCACAGCAGGCCAGAGAACGGGCGCAAACGCTCACGGCCGAGCAGTGGCAGCACTGCCTTGAACGCGCCGTCAGCCATAAAATTCTGCCGGATATTGCAGCGTACTATCAGCAGTATCAGCCCTTGCCGCTGCCGGCGCGCTATCAGGCGATTCTGCGTACCCATACGGTTGAGCGCGCCAGTTGGCTCACGGCCCTGCGGCTTGCCGCGCCGTTTAGCCAACGCGCCCAAGCCATGTTAATGAAAGGGTTTGGTCATGAAATCCTCTACCCGGAAAAACGGGAACGGTTCGCAAAAGATCTGGATGTGGTGGTGGCGGATTTCCCTGCCTTCTGCGAGATCGCAGCCCACTTGTTGAGGCATGGCTTCCATATGCCCTTTATGGCGCAGTTGATCTGGCGTAAGAAAGCCCGCTGCTGGGAGGGGTTGGCCCGCTTTATTCACCACGAGGGCAACGACGACGGCGGCGTGGAGCTGCATATCGGTGAGTTTGTGGTGGATGAACACCACAAACTTCGTTGGCCTGCGCTGCGCGCGCAGGCTACCGACGCCCACATTGACGACATTCCGCTCTGCGTGCCGGATACGCCCATGATGCTCACTGTTTTCTTCATGGAGCTGGCCACGCGCCCGGAATGCATGCTGCGGGATCTCTACGACGGCTACTGTCTGGGCATGACGCTCACCGATCGGAATCAACACACCGCCCTGGCGGCTGCCTTAAACCGTGAGGGACTGGGCGACCAGGTGAGCAAACTGATGGCGGCGTTCGCGCGCTTCCACCTCACTCCCCCCGATGGGCTGGTACAGCTTGCGGAACAGGTTCATCACACAGGGACCCCGACCACCTCCGGCTGGCGCGATCGGTTACGCAAACGTCTCGATGCGGCTTGTCAGCACGCCCCCGGTTTACTGCGGGTATTCAGTCTTCTCGATCGCCCCTGGGCCATTGGAGTGGCGATGCAGTTTGCCATCCCGATTTACGGGATTTTGATCGCGTCGGATCCGCAACCTTTGCACCTGCAGAAAATAGGACGTTACCGGCTACTGATGACGCCTGCTGGCACCTTTTTGCTGGGCGGTGTGGGCTTATTCAGCGATGAAGAGATCGCGTATTTAGAGTCGGTGATTGCCTCGTCGCCCTTGCCGCTTACCCCAGAGCCGGAGCCCTGATATGCAACCTGCCAATGCCATGATGAAATTGGGTGCGTTCTGGTATCCCACCGGTTACCACATCGCCGCCTGGCGACACCCGGACGTGCCCGCCAACGCGGGCGTGAATATCGACCACTGTATGGCCTTTGCGCGCCAGGCCGAGCAGGCCGCGTTTGATTTTATTTTTTTGGCGGATAGCCTGGCAGTCAAAGGCGACGATTGGGAGACACTGAGCAAAGGCGCGCACCGCTATGTCGGGCAGTTTGAGCCGCTGACGCTGCTCTCGGCGTTGAGTGCCGTCACCACACGCATCGGGCTGGTGGCTTCCGCCACCACAACCTACAACAGCCCTTACACGCTGGCACGGCAGTTTGCGTCGCTGGCGCATTTGAGCCGAGGAAGAGCGGGCTGGAACCTGATCACCTCACAGAATCCTTTTGAGGCTGGCAATTACGGTCTGGAGCATCATCCTGACCATGCCGATCGCTATCAGCGTGCGGAAGAGTTTTGCGATGTCGTTAAGGGGTTGTGGCACAGCTGGGATGCCTCGGCGTTCTGTTACGACAAGCAGAATGGTCAGTTTTTTGATGTCGCTGGGCTGCATATTCTAAACCACGAGGGTGACCATTTTCGGGTTAAAGGCCCGCTGAACGTGCCCCCTTGCCCGGGCGGCGATCCGGTTATCGTGCAGGCGGGGGCCTCGGACGCCGGGCGCAGGCTTGCCGCGCGCACCAGCGAGGTCATTTTCTCCGCCCAGCATGACTTCTCCTCTGCCCACGCATTTTATCAGGACATCCACGACCGCGCCGCGCAGCTCGGGCGCCCTGCGCCAAAAATTATGACGGGTCTGTTTCCCTTTGTGGGACAAAGCGTTCAAGAGGCGGAGGAGAAACGCGCTCGGTTACAGGCGCTAATCGACGATAACGTCGGGCTTTCCCTGCTTCAGGTGCAACTCGGCGGCGTCGATCTCACAGCCTGCGCCATGGATGCCCCGCTTCCTCCGCTTCCCGCCGGTAACGCCAGCCAGAGCCGCCGTCAATTGTTACTGGAATTGGCCGAGCGTGAGGGCTATACCCTGCGTCAACTTTGCCAACATGTGGCGGGGGCAAGAGGTCACTGGCAGTTAGTGGGGACAGCATCAGACATCGCCGATGAGATGGAGTATTGGTTTCGTCAGCGGGCCACCGATGGGTTTAATATCATGGCCCCCTGGTTACCGGGCGGATTCGATGATTTTACCCGCTGGGTCGTGCCTGAATTAAGGCGGCGGGGCCTGTTTCGCGAGCGCTATACGGGAACAACTCTGCGCGAGCATTTGGCCTAAAGAGAGAAACCCGCCGGGCAGTCCCGGCGGGAAGGGATTACAGGGCTTTTAACGTGCGGAGCACGTTGTCGTAATAATCCTGACAGGTTTGCAAACGTAACCGTGCACCAAAATAGATCTCTTCCATGGCTTGCGGATAGCGTTCAGCCACGGGAACAATCACATTATTAAGCCAGCCATCCGCATGATCGACATCCACAGAAATATGCTCACTGTAATAATGCACATCACGCTCCGACAGGCCAAGGCGACGACTGCCGTTGACGAGCTTTTCGTACTGCGACGGGTCAAGCAATTCCGTCATCGCCATCATGCCAATGAATTTATAATAATGGCTGCGCGTAACGCCGCCCATCATAAACAGGTTATATCCGGCCAGGCCTTGCCAGTCATACAGGTGAGTGTAGTGATCGTCGGGTAGATCGATCCCGCGTCGCTGAAGCAAATCCTTATATAAATTCACATGGGTAAATTCATTGCTCCCTTGTCCGATCTCATCCCACAAATTCTGGCTTATTTCACCACGTGTTTCCGGGAAAGATCCCACCAAGGTCATCGCAACCAGATCGAAGAAAAGTAAATTTAATGCGCTGTCGCTTTTGAAGAAATAATAAAGCTGCTGGCTATTGGCTTCATGTTCGAGGAAATCAAACAGCGCATGGGCGGATACGGCGTGGTTTTTCCACAGCGCCTGAAGTTCTGCCACGATGTTTTTGGGCGAGAGCGAGCCGTGTGCGCTGGCGCGCCGTTTTTCGCTGGCCAGCCATTGTGATTCCAGGAAACTGCGCACCTGTAACAATACGGGATGGTATTGATTTCGACTTGAGCACGACAGCGGCTCGGCAAGGTGTGCGTGGTAAGCGTAGAAAAGCGTCTGATGAACCTGACGGAGCGCCTCCGCATCCTGATGCTCAAAGGCAGCACGGCTTGCGTGTGACGCTAGCTGCATCAACTGTGCAGGCCGCTGCGGATACTGTTGAAGGATTGCATCAATATCATTACTATCAATTAATTGCAGAAACACCGTATCTAACGTCTTTTCGCCTTGTGCGGCCGCTGCCCGGTCAATAACCGATAATTCTTCATGTTGGCTCATCATCATCCCCCCTCACTGTCACAGGGTTTCGACTTTACTCAGGCAGAAACATGCATGCAACACAAATGTTACACACACGTATCGAAGGGTGGAAACGTGCCTGCTGAGGCGGAATGGGTGCGGCAGTCAGAGGGAAACGCCGAACGTCGGGGTATTGTTGCCATTTATACGATAACTGGAGCAATAATCACTCTAACTGACCGCCTTCGGAGTAAATCACGGTTTTTGCTGCCGCCCAGGCCGTCATCGCTGCCGGGTATTCCTTCACCTCTTTATCCATGGTTTGGCTCACTGAAATCGCGCCATCAATCAACATGATGAGAACAAACGCCACGCGTTCAGCGGGCTCAGGCTTCAGGCACGTTTTCAGAATATTCCGTACCACGGCCAATAAGTCACTTTTGAAATCAAAAACGATATGACTTAGCGTCGGCATGCTATTTCCTAATTCCACGACAGCGCGGGAAAACATACAGCCATGAAAAGAGTGGCGGGAAAACCATTCATGATAGAAATTAAAAATCGCAAAAAGTTTATCTTTTGGCGTTTTTTCTTTTTCTGTTATCTCAACAATTTCAGCAATAAACTTTTGGCGTTTATCTTCGAGAATGGCTTTGATGAGTGCCTCTTTATCGTTGAAATAACGATAAAAGGTCATCTTTGATATACCAGCAGATTCAGATATCTTGTCAATACTGGGTAAGACATAGCCTTCAATATTAAAAAGAAGGGCTGATGAATTTATAATATCCTGATATTTAGATTTCATACCCACAACATTTAAAAGGCAAAAACATGTCAATAGAGTATAATTTAAAAAAGCCATGAAGTATAGCGCAGGCTAGATAATGCATGGATTTGCAAGGCTAGCCAGCCACACTATACTTGCAAAATATTATAAGGGTAACGGGAGATGTGCCGCTTGAATAATATAACTTCTACGGAACCTGAATTAGAAAAATGGTCCGCTGTTGACGCCTGGTTTACCGCACTTTTTGCACCCGCAGAGGATATCTTCGAGCGAGTGCTTGCCGCCAACGTCGAGGCCGGTTTGCCCGCACACGATGTCTCGATGATGCAGGGGAAAATGCTCGCGTTTTTTATCACGCTTATGCAAGCCAAAACCATTCTTGAGATAGGGACGCTGGGAGGATTCAGCACCCTGTGGATGGCACGCGCCCTGCCCGCCGAGGGACGCATTACCACCCTGGAAGCTGATGAACAGCATGCGCGGGTAGCGCGGCAAAATATCCATAACGCAGGCCTGAGCGATCGTGTTGATCTGCGCACCGGCAAAGCGCTTGAGGTATTGCCTTCCCTTAGCGGGCCGTTCGATATCATCTTTATTGATGCCGATAAGAAAAATAATCCCGGCTATCTGGATTGGGCCCTGCGGCTCTCCCGCCCCGGCACGCTGATCATTGCTGATAACATCGTGCGCGGCGGCGCGATCCTTGAGGCACAAAGTCCCGACGATAACGTTCAAGGGATCCGCACGTTCCTTTCACGCGTAGCCAACCACCCCCACCTTACAGCGACAGCCCTGCAAACCGTGGGCGCAAAGGGATGGGATGGATTCGCGCTCGCCGTGGTAACCCCTGCTAAAACCTGACGTTACGCCGTGCGAATTGCTACGGCAATCAAGGACAAACGCTTCTTCATCGCCGCATCGTGACCGATTCCTCCCATCTCCCGTCACGATGCGTGCATTAATCTGTGAGCCGCGACCGTGCGGCTTACTTCGCTAGCCGCCTTTCACCCGCGCACCTAACTCACCGCCACAGCGCACGCTATGTGCGTTACACTTAAAAGCATTGCTTATCATTTTAATGCTAAAATCCTTACACGCTTAACGCTGCCTCCATCAATACGTTGCCTTTCAGTACGGAATCATGATGACACACGAAAAAAATCCCCCTTTGGCACTGCTGAAAGCATCGCTGCAGAAAGAAGTCATGATGAACGATAAACCCTTCTCGTGGCGGAGGGTTCTGCATAAGGCGATTAAATGCCCTGAGCGACGTTATCTCTTCTGGTGGCGCATTGCTTCCTATCTCTTTCAGAGCCGAAATAGCGTGGTGAAGAATGTCGCGCGCAGAATCAACCGGAAGTTAATTCAGAAATACGGGGCGGAAATACAATTAGGCGCAGCGATCCAGCCGGGCATGAAAATCACGCATTATCAGGGCCTGATTATCAACAGCGCCGCGAATATAGGCCATTCATTCAAGGTCAGGCAAAACACCACTATTGGCATTACCGGTAATAACACCGCGAACCTGCCTATCTCAATCAACATTGGTAATAATGTCAGCATTGGCGCGAGCAGCTGTATTATTGCCGATCAGATCGAGATTGGTGATAACGTGGTCATCGGCGCCATGTCATTTATTAATAAAGACATCCCCAGCAACAGCACGGTGATAACGGAAAAAACGCTGAGGATTATTTCGCACTCGGCGTAAATTAAGGTAAGCGTAGCGAGTGAATACCGCGTGAACCCTCAGATTGGTTTGCATTCTGTCTCTAACAGAACGCAAACCAACAATGAAAGCGACGCCAACCCGCCACGCAATGGAGGATATCCGCGATAGGTATAGGTATAGGTATAGGTATAGGTATAGGTATAGGTATAGGCTTCCGTTTATATCTTTCGCTGACAGCAACGCAATCACCCTATCTAAACCGGCATGTTTTCCGGGATTTTCGAAGAAAAATCAGGATCTGACGGGGGAGATTTGCGGGTTTTAGGTTCATCTGTGCAGACTCTGATTTTTGGCGCTACCGATATCGAACCACTGGTAACTTCCATTTGCCAGTACGTCGCACCGAATCAGCAAACGAATGCCCTGACCTATACCAAGGCGTTATTCCTTTATTTATGATTAGAACCCTTTCCCTTTTTTCGAGCATTAAAATAGTCAATCGTATCGGAGAGCAAGGCATAAGAAGTCATTGCCGTTCCGCCTACAACACCAAACACCAGCGCCCTTTTCATCTGATAAACCGGTAAAAATAGAAATCCCTTAGTAAACCAAATATAGGCAGCCCCCCCATAAGGAAAAGCATAATAAAACACCGAATAGACACGAAAATATCCACAACTTGAGATAATCAATCATTTTTTATTCTTTTGTTGAGTGTCGCCTGAAGACTGTTGAATTGTTCCACTATCTTTAGGGTACCCGCTGAGATATTCATTACCAAGCGCGCTGGTAGTATCAATGAAAAAGCTAGGTACTTTTTTATTGGTAACTTTGTTTACCCCGAGTGGTAACATATAGCCGTAGAGGACGCCGACAGTAGCGACATCAGCCTTAATCCCCAAGGCTTTAGCATCCGGTCCGTTCGTGAACATCGTGCCGCCCGAAGCGATGCCAAGCTTGGGTAAAAATTCACACCCCGGCGCCAGCGCACCCGTCATAGCTGCAGACGCACTTCCCCAGTAATCCCTAGTTTTCTGCTGATATACAGGCAGACTCTGATTTGTGGCGCTATTGATGTCAAACCACTGTGCAGATACTAAGCCAGGCAGCCCCATAACCACAATCAGCCGTTACACTGTGGGTTGTATCCGAGATTCACGAACGTTTAGCCCCCTTATCCAGCATGGCCTCGGCGAGCAGCTTCTTGAGTCTGGCGTTCTCTTCCTCAAGTGACTTCAGGCGCTTAACCTCAGGCACTTCCATGCCGCCATACTTCTTACGCCAGGTATAAATCGTGGCATCGGAAATGGCGTGCTTACGGCAGAGTTCCCGGGCAGAAACTCCGGCTTCAGCCTCGCGGAGAATACTTGAGATCTGTTCGTTGGAAAAACGCTTCTTCATGGGGATGTCCTCATGTGGCTTATGAAGACATGACTAACATCGCGGTGTATTCATCAATGGGGAGAAGGTCAACACCACCAGAGGCAATGTTAGAGTCCACGAGTAAGGTCTTATCTTGGCGATTGAGCACGGTCAGCTGGTGATCCGGTCAGTGGCTTAGTAATTAATGAAAAAAACCCCGCCACCGAGAGCTGGAATTTATCTAAATCTTAAACACAGCAGATTCTTTTTCTAAGTAATTTTTCCACTTATCCATTAAATGATTAATGTTTTCCATCTGAGAATGCATTGATGGATCATATCCATCAGAAGGAGGCATATACTTAATAAAATCTTCTATTTCAGGAGGATAATCAAAATCAGCATAAATTATTTCAACTTCAGCTAGTGGATCTTCAAAACTCTTACGGTTACTCCAAAGCCAGCTTAGAACAATAAATAACCACTTTTTTTTTATCTTAGAATTGTCTTCCTGTTCAATTTCCGGACATAGCTCCTTCAAAAAAGAAACTACATGAGCTGATTCACCAAGTGTAATGAATGATAATTCAAGCTCTGCTTTTTCATAACTACCTGTTAACACATTATTTTCTGCTTTTCTAATTAGCACATCTGAGGTAATTAGGTTATTTTCATAGCCCCACTTCACATCACACCATGAAAGATGGGCATAGTTTTTAATAAACTCGAAAGGTATTGGATATAAATTCATGTCATTTTACCTTTGATGGTCGTTGGTTAGGAGTACCGGTAACAGTGCCACCTTCAATAAATCTTTGATGTGTTACATTTCCTTTATTATCATAAATATACTCAAATATACCATTTTTATCATTAAAAGAGCCTTCAGCTTGTAATAATTTTCTTTCTATTCCATCACCACCTTTAATAGTGAAAACTTTTCCATCCATTAACTGCTCACGACTCAGATAACTTGCGCTTCTATGAGTAGGATCTGGTTTTAGTCCACTACCAATTCGGTCAGCCTCAAGAATTTTATTAACAACCGAAGATTTTAACGTTGTTTCCACCATATCGGTGGTTTTCGCTACAACCTTCTCCGTCAGTACCGCGCCACCTTTCACCACCCCGGCACCGCCAGCCAGCAGCCCGGCGATGTCCGTGACCAGCTTACCACCCTCAACTCCGGCATTAAAAGATCCGCTGGCTCCGGCTTTCTGGTAATCCGCTTCCATCCGGTCAATGCGGTCAATATAAGACTGCTTCACCGCATCTGAGACGTTACCCAGCACATCACCGCTGTTAAACAGCGATTTCAGCGCCTCATATGTCTCCATCGGGCTGCTGGCCGTTTTCACGATGCCGTCAACGGTGTCATACAGACCCGCCGGAACGCCGGCTATCATCCCTGCCGCAAAGCTGACATCCTGATTCAGGTCAGTCGCCGCCCATATCGCCTGTACCCTGGCTTTACAGGCTGCGTTCTGACAGGCAGCAATTTCTTTATCCTTCTGAGCCTGCTGTTTCTGGCTCAGATAGTTATTCTCAACAACAAAAAACCGGCTCGATGGCCGGTTTAATTTTTGCAGAATCTAAGCTATTTGGTCGGGAAGTAGCGCAATTTGTGAGATGGTATTCCCTTCATCGTCACAAAATTCGACTTCATAGGCTTTCTCCGGTTCCTCATAGATGTCGATAACCACACCTTGCATCCCTCGATACAATTTTTCACCTGGCAAATCGACCCTTAATGTAACAACATCGAACGGTGTAAAGCTCACCTGTGACCTCATTTGTTAACGTATATAGTTGTCATTCGCGGCGTTGTGGATCCTACATCGTAGATCCAGCCAGTCCTCACTATTGCAGTTTTCCCGTTAGGCCCGGTAATCGGCATATCAATTGTCATTCGCTGACCGAATTTATCTGAGGATCCCATTTTAACTGGATTAGATTTCACGCCTTCCTGTACTTTCGCAATCAGATCCGCTGCATTTGACTGGTTATAACCCAGCGCTGATTCAAAAACCTTTGCTTTGTTACCTCCGACAGGATGCTCTGAATTTAGAGCATAGGACGTAACTTTATTAGGATCGATTACAGCCTTATCTGCATTGACCAACCTTCCGGTTGCAGACGTTTGTGCAACAGTTTCAGCGTAAGTATAATTTTTCCAGTTCTCTGTAGGGCCTGAGAGTTTGCCTGAAGATACAGATTCAGCAGTGGCAGCCATTTTATCGGCATTAACAGCCGCTGATTCAGCCTTACCCGCAACCTTAGCAACAACCTTCTCCGTCAGTACCGCGCCACCTTTCACCACCCCGGCACCGCCAGCCAGCAATCCGGCGATATCCGTGACCAGCTTACCACCCTCAACTCCGGCATTAAAAGATCCGCTGGCTCCGGCTTTCTGGTAATTCGCTTCCATCCGGTCAATGCGGTCAATATAAGACTGCTTCACAGCATCTGAGACGTTACCAAGAACATCACCGCTGTTGAACAGGGACTTCAGGGCTTCGTAAGTTTCCTGCGGATCACTGGCCGTTTTCACGATGCCGTCAACGGTGTCATACAGACCCGCCGGAACGCCGGCTATCATTCCCGCTGCATAACTCACATCTTGGGCTGCGCTTGCAACGGCCCACCTTGCCTGAACGCCAGCTTTACAGGTAAGCAGCGCGAGCTGATGGAGCTGATTCAGGTGATGGCGAAGCCGAAGAAGCGAACTGCCAACTAACCGTTAAAGTAAAATCCCGGCGCAATGGCCGGGATTCGTCTTTACGAAAGAAGCTCGAACAGGTCGCTTCTGAGTTGATCTAACTCATCATTTTCAATCAATAACACCTTTCCGTCTCTGTGCAGCACAAGATCGTTTAGAGATCCCATTCCACCATAAAAATTTCGGAAAGCTTGTCTTGTGTTATCAGGATCGATTTCATATTCCTTAGCCAGTTTAATAATACTGACAGACCAGTCTGTATAACCGCCTGATTTTAATAAATCAGCCATACGTTCCATTTTTTCTATAACAATTTCTGTTTTATTTTTCGTCATTTTAATGGCTTAATCTCCACAACTTCAGCGCCTTTAATAGCCCAGGCTTTTGGAATAACGATTTGCTGAGTTCCGCCAGAGTATAAATCGGTTTGGAAATTCACATCTCCCACATAAATTTTAGTACCGGCAGGTATTTTTATCGCTATTGGCGAGGTGCCGCCTTTAGGCCATTTTGGTAATACTGCCTTATCAACTCTGGTTTGCAACACTCCTTGAGGTGGTTCTGAATCGCCACGAGTTTAACAGACACCTCAGAGTGATTTAAGATGACTTAAAAGAGAGGTGCATATGAGCAGTAAGCGTTATCCCTAAGAGTTTAAAATTGAAGCAGTCAAACAGGTTGTTGATCGCGGTCATTCTGTTTCCAGCATTGCAACACGCCTCGATATCACCACCCACAGCCTTTACGCCTCGATAAAGAAGTACGGTCCGGATTCTTCCATTAATAAAGAACAGCCAGATGCTCAGGCCGGGATCCGCCGTCTCCAGAAGGAACTGAAGCGGGTTACCGACGAACGGGACATATTAACTTCGCAAAGCTGTCCGACTGAGGTACGGCTTTATCCGTGACAACGCCCGTTGCTGATTCGCCTGCTCTGTCGGGTTCTGGATGTTCATCCCAGTGGCTTTTACGCCTGGCTTCAGCAGCCGTATTCACAACGCCATCAGTCAGACCTGAGACTGACAAGACAGATTAAACAGTTCTGGCTGGAATCAGGATGCGTCTATGGGTATCGCAAGATCCATCTCGATCTGCGGGACAGCGGGCAACAGTGCGGAGTCAACAGAGTCTGGCGACTGATGAAACGTGCCGGAATAAAGGCTCAGGTCGGCTACCGGAGCCCGCGGGCAAGTAAAGGCGAGGCTAGTATCGTGTCGCCCAACAGGCTCCGGCGACAGTTCAATTCGGATGCTCCGGATGAGCGTTGGATAACGGACATAACTTACATTCGAAACCACGAAGGCTGGCTTTATCTTGCCGTGGTAGTTGATCTGTTCTCACGCAAAATTATTGGCTGGTCAATGCAATCCCGGATGACAAAGGACATTGTCCTGAACGCACTGCTGATGGCTGTATGGCGGCGTAATCCTCAAAAAAGGTGCTGGTTCACTCGGAACAGGGCAGCCAGTACACAAGCCATGAGTGGCAGTCGTTCCTGAAATCACACAGCCTGGAAGGCAGCATGAGCCGTCGCGGTAACTGCCACGATAATGCGGTTGCAGAAAGCTTTTTCCAGTTGCTGAAGCGTGAACGGATAAAGAAAAAGATCTACGGAACAAGGGAAGAAGCCCGCAGCGATATTTTTGATTACATTGAAATGTTTTATAACAGTAAGCGTCGGCATGGTTCTGGCGATCAGATGTCACCGGCAGAATATGAAAACCACTATTATCAACGGCTCGGAAGTGTCTAGATTACCTGTGGCGATTCATTGCGACCGATACGCCGATTACCGTCACCGTTGAGCGCGGACAGCTGGTTGTACGACCTGTTGAGTAATGGATAAAATATCCCGGCTCATATTTGCCGGGATATTTATCAAGGCCCTTGCCATAACAGTCTGGTTCTTAAACTATCAGGGACCATTTTAAATAATGACTTAATATATTCTATGTGCTGATTATAATTAGGTGATATGTCCGCGCTGCATTTCTCAAAATAATATTTTGCTTGGTTATTTAAAAACCATAAGTCATGCTCAACAAAGTCTGAGGTAAGCAGCGTATGCATCAGGTTATGCACCAACTCAGCTTCAAAATAGCATGATATATCTCGCCCCTTGTCTTTCTTCCCCAATGACTGGATATTTCTAATGTAAGGCAGAGCAAGAGATAGCATTTTTACATATATCTCATTCTTTTTCATAGTAATAAACCTCCCCATAAGATCATCACTTTCTTGTCGGCATAGGTTTAGCCCCTACTGGAGCATTCTTTGTCTGAGTCCATGACCCGTTTTGCAGTAATTTATCTATGTAAGATTTATCCCCTGTCTTTTTATATATTTCCTGAGCAGCTACCATACGATGGTTACCTTCCGATATATAATAATTCCCCTTGCTATCTATATATCCAGCGATACGGCCTTCAGGAGCATTAAATCTATAATTTCCTGACGTCATGTCATTTTTTATCTGATCTACTTGCTGAGGGTTTCTCAGACCAGTTTGCATACTCTTTATGCCCGTTGATACTCCACCTTGAGCTATATTCGAAACGGTTGTCTTAGCAAGCTTAAGAATATTTTTGCCCAGTATTCCCAGTGATGCCACTGCTGCCTGGTTCTCGGGATCTGATGCAAACGCCGCAAACTTCGTCCATCCGGGGCTGTTTACATCTATTTTCGCCAGATCCTGACCGTTCCACTGCTGGACGTAAGCTTTGGCTTCTTCGCTGGTCATCACATCCACGCCGGGAAGATTACCTATCCAGCCGGGACGCTCTGCCATGTCATAACCGCCCTGAGCAACTTCCTTATCAATAACCTGTGCTTCCAGTGGGCTATCTTTCAGCTTCTGATCGGTTTCGGCACTCTGCCTGTCACTGACTGCTTTCCATTTATCGATAACGGCCTGACAGTCACCGCCCGATTTCCGGCAATCCGACAGTTCTTTATCGAATGTCAGTGCCTGAGTGCTGCTCAGCGAGTTATTCTCAACCGCATTCTTACCCCCCTGCGCGCCCGCAATCGCGCCGGACGTGCTGTCGCCTGCCACGCCGCCGGCCAGTCCGGCGGCCAGCGTGCTCAGCGCGCTGACGGTCTGCCGCTGCTGCTCGGTCAGATCGCTGCGTTTCACGCCCGGGTACATCTGCTGGGCGATGAATTCACCCGTGGTGGCACCCGCCGCGCCCGCCAGCGCGGAATTGCCCTGCAGCTGCGCCACCACCGCGCCCACCACCGCGTGCGCCATCAGGTTGGCTTCGACGTTAACATGGCCCTGCGCATCGGTGGTCATATTATGGATGACCTCCGCTATATACGGTGCCACGCCGCCCGCAATCGCCGCCTGCATATTCCCGGCGGCAAGGCCCTGCACCGCGGCGGTAGCCGCCTGGATCCCCTGCTGAACCGCGCTGCCGGTTCCCCACTGCTGCTGGGCCGCTTTATAGCTCTCTGTAGCGGTGAGCAGTTGCTGATAATTCGCTTTCCTGGCCGCTGAGTCCGTGGCGGCCGGCTCGTAAATGTTGTGCTTCGCCAGTTCGGCGCGGCTGGCGTTCAGGGCCGCGATATCCCCTTCGGTGCGGGCGATATCGCCCACCTGATTGCCGATCTCCCCGATCAGCTGCGCCTGCTCCAGCCGCTTCTGCTCTTTTTCCTTATCGTTAACCAGATCCGGCGCTACGAAGCCGGATCGGCACAGCCCACGCTGGATGCAGTTATCCGGCTTGCTAAGGTGTTGCGGGTGTCTCTGGACAGTCTGATGTTTGACGACCACGAACGCGGCCCGTCTGACGATCTGGCTTTGCAGTTCGAAGCGGTAAGCGGGATGCCGGAGGGAGAGTGCCGTATTATTAAGGCGTTACTGAACGGAATGATATTGAAGTATCAGGCTAAACAGATTACTGAGCGCGGTTAAAGCAGGCGGCAACCTGCTTTAACCGCTGACCACAACAACTCACAGGAATAGTTGATTATGGCTGACACACATCATAAGCCAGAGAACCGCACGCCCACAACAACAAGGGCTTACACCGTCGGTTACGTCAGCGATGCGAAGTACCAGCCCGTTCCGGCAGTCACGCTTAAAGGACACTGGCTGGCTGAGGCGGGATTTACCACCGGCACACCGCTTGATGTGCGGGTGATGCCGGGTTGTCTGATACTGACGGCACGCGAACCAACATCGCCGCCCGAACCAGAGATTATGCAGACGCTGAGGAAGGTCTGTAAGCTGTCGGCACGCAAACAGCGCCAGGTGACGGAGCTGATCGAGGTGATCAGTAGATCGAAGGACAGGGCTGGTAACTAACTGAAAAAAAGATAAAAAAATCCCGGATTGGTAGCCGGGATCCGTTTTGGTTGATACTTAATAAAAATCGTCTTGTGTGAGCTGTTTACCCATTGGGATAACTTCATCTTTATCAAAGGACAATAGATATTCCTCATCATAAAGCTTTATTGAGTAACCATAAAGTATCCCATCCTCTTCGCTTACTCCCATAACACCACCTTTTTTACCCGCGTATTTCTTATTTTTTTCTTTGCAGTTAGGCGATATTTCCACTTCCTGATAAAAACCGATCTTATTTTCCATAAATACTTACCTTGGTTATTTATGTGTTATTCGCCCATCAAGAGATATATTTAGGTGCGAACCATCTCTTGTTGCCCAGCCAAGTTGAGCTTTACCCTTTGGTGATAACTGTACATCCCATTCAAAAGCCTGTCCTGCGGTACGCGAGGGACCTTTCACCCATTCATTACCGAATTTATCAAGATAGCCGTTATTAGGTCCACGTGGTAATGGATTACTAGGCGAATAATTGCTATCAGGAACAAAGCGGATTTTACCTTGCGTTGGAAGTTCTACATATTTTATGCGACCTTTAGTCGACCATGGTTGTGCAGCACCACCTGTACCCGAAGGATTAAAAGGAGGCTCTTCCACATAAGCAGGGATTTTACCTGTATTTATTACTGCCGATTCAGCCTTACCAGCAACCTTAGCAACCACCTTCTCCGTCAGTACAGCGCCACCTTTGGCAACGCCGGCACCGCCAGCCAGCAATCCGGCGATATCCAGTCAAGGCTTGCTGAGATGATTGAAGTTTTGCCTAGGGTGTATAATCGCTGGGAACGCGGTCACATCGTGCCGCAACTGGATGCGTTGCTTAAGCTGGCCGACGTATTACAGGTTTCTCTGGATGAACTGGTTGGCAGGGTAGATACCAGCAAAGATGTGAAGATCCACAACCACGTTTTGCATGAACTTTGGCGACAGGCAGATTTATTACCGGATGAAGAGCAAAAGGCATTGATCATGGTGATTGACAGTTTTGTCACCAAGACAATGATGGAGAAAGTCGTACTGAAGAGCGCCAAGCGCTGAGATAGCGCGGTTGCCGTGAGTTTGCACCTCACAACAACCGCTGACCACAACCAACTATACAGGAGTTGATTATGGCTGACACGCATCATAAGTCAGAGTCCCGCACGCCCACAACTGTCGCCAGCGAATCGCAGGCGCATTATTACAAAGTGGGATACCGGCCTAATAAGGGCCAGCCGAACCCGCTGCCACAGCTCACTATCAAAGGCCGCTGGCTGGAAGCGCTGGGATTTACGACCGGGCAGAAGATCGAGGTGATAACCGGGCCGGGACAGTTGATTATCCGGCTGGCGACTGAAGGGTAACTGGCTGACCCATAAAGTAAAATCCCGGTAATAAGGCCGGGATTCCTTATTTTAGGATGGGAGCTTAGCCAGTAATTCACTCACTTTATTTGCATCTTCAGGATGGAGTTGCAGATATTTTTCGCAGGCTAAGCGAACATACTGATAACAGGTCTCTTCGCTGACAACGACTGTATCATCTTCTTTTGGCGGATAGCCTATTGCAAATTCAACTCCCTCAAAATGTTCACTCTCATCATAACTATTCATGTCGGGAAAGTTACAATAGGCACCATCAACATTAAACGTCCATTTCCTAGATAATAACTCTATGGCTTCCAATAGGTTATTATCCTCATAAAGCCTGTCAAAATAGGATATAACGATCAGATTTAACCCTGCATCGATATCCTGTTGACTAAATAATTCTCTTTTCATTACAAACCTCAATTAGGATGAAAATTTCGCACTGTTCCAGTAGACTTATCCACGTATATTCTGAAGCTAACGCCATCAACAGTTGCCGTGGCTTGCCCATTTTTACTCGCCATTGCATCTTTATAACCTTTAGCTGATGCTTGTTGTCCAAGCTCTAACATTTTCTGATCAGTGAATATATTAGGATCGTAAATAGTTTTTGTTTCAATAGTGCTCTTATATTCTCCCGTGAGATTCCCTGCGCGATCTTTAGTGGGTATTTGATATTTAATCTCTGTAATGCCTTTCATAGCAGTAGGTGTTTCACTAATAACTTTCACGCCATATTGTTTTACAGCCTCATAAAAAGCGTTTGCATTATGTCCGCCTGATATTCCTGTTTTTTGTGTAAATCCATCAACAGTAGCTAAGTGTTTCGGCTGATCAATCTTAAAGCTAACCCCTGAAGGATAAATATTAGCTTCTTTAACCATCGCGCTGAGTTTATTCGCCGCTGGCGTTCCCAGCACGGGCGACACTGAAGCCGCAACGATCTTCATTCCATCATACGTTGATACGTACTGCTCTGCCGTCGCCTTATCGACCCCAAGCTGAACCATGGCATAGTTCACCATCGCATCTTTCACCTGCTGCTGATTCTGTGCATCAACGCTGGTAATGTTCAGCAGGTTTACTATCTGCCCGTACGCATCCGGGTACATATCGCTGACTTTGTTATTGTAGTTCCCGGTTTCGTACTCACCCCTGGCCGAATAGGCTTCAAGCCTTGCAGAAGCACACCCGGGGCTGGCAGCCCGGCCATTACCACAGGCATTAATAACCTTCAGGTCACGGCTGATATCTTTCTCACGCAGATCATTTATCTTCTGCTGTGCCTGCTCACGCTCTGCCGGGTCATTGCTCCTGAGTTTTTGCTTCGCTATCTCAAGCTCTGTCTTTTCATTAACGTGCAACCAGTTATTCTCAACCGCATTCTTACCCCCCTGCGCGCCCGCCACCGTGCCGGACGTGCTGTCGCCTGCCACGCCGCCCGCCAGCCCGGCGGCCAGCGTGCTCAGGGCGCTGATGGTCTGGCGCTGCTGCTCTGTCAGATCGCTGCGTTTCACGCCCGGGTACATCTGCTGGGCGATGAATTCACCCGTGGTGGCACCCGCCGCACCCGCCAGCGCGGAATTGCCCTGCAACTGTGATCGGTATCATTTCAAGATATAATCGAACTTATCATCGAAGTTTAATTCGATATCCTGCTTTCTTACCCTCTCTAACACTTCCACTATTCGATTAAACCTATCTCCTAAGCGCTGTCGGGTTGTATCTGAGTTCGTCCATACCAGCGTTACTGGCCGCTCGACGTCATTGCTTAATCGATCCCAGAGCGCATTAAGATTTCTTCCATAATAGGGACCAAAATCTAATTTCTCGGATAGAACACCATGAACATCAGATTCGGTATATATGTCTAAACCATCTAAAATGATTTCGCGTTCACTCACTTCCATTTACCTATTGATGTTGCTGTTTCATAGTGGTCAGTAGTGATATACAACAACCCATCACTCGAATATAACAACCTTGTTCCAGGCTCATTGCTTCTCGACATCGTATTATTCAATCCTATATCAGCCTCGCGCCATACTCTTCCTGGTGAAGACGGTAACAGGTTATTTGAATTTTCGAATATATCACCGCCTAATTGCCCACCGGGGTTTGTATTATTCAATGCTTTCCCAGGTTTCCAGCCATTAGCAACAGCTTGGGCCTTATCTACATAATTCGATGGTAATGTTCCGGTAGTCCGCAAGCTATCCACAACATCATTTGCTGCTTGAGTAGTCTGTAAGTCCAATTTTAATCCAGCATAGCTTGCTGCGTTATGGGCTTCATTACCTATAAACCCAGCCGCCGCCGATTCAGCTTTACCCACTACTTTACCCGCAACTTTGGCAACGATCTTCTCCGTTACGCCTGCGGTCACTTTTACCACACCCGTACCACCGGCAAGCAGACCCGCTATATCCGTGACCAGCTTACCACCCTCAACTCCGGCATTAAAAGATCCGCTGGCTCCGGCTTTCTGGTAATTCGCTTCCATCCGGTCAATGCGGTCAATATAAGACTGCTTCACCGCATCTGAGACGTTACCAAGAACATCACCGCTGTTGAACAGGGACTTCAGGGCTTCGTAAGTTTCCTGCGGATTACTGGCCGTTTTCACGATGCCGTCAACGGTGTCATACAGCCCAGCCGGAACGCCGGCTATCATCCCTGCCGCAAAGCTGACATCCTGATTCAGGTCAGTCGCCGCCCATATCGCCTGTACCCTGGCTTTACAGGCTGCGTTCTGACAGGCAGCAATTTCTTTATCCTTCTGAGCCTGCTGTTTCTGGCTCAGATAGTTATTCTCAACAACAACGTCATCCGTTGCGAAGTCAGCCGTCGAACCCACTTTTTCCCTGCGCAGTCAGCCGGTTACAGCCAGTTTTCCCTGAAGCGTTTCGATACCCGGACACCGAAGCCCCGATACGCGGTTTTGGCCCCCGACACGCTACCGCCCTGCCGTGGCTTTCGCCTGCAACACACGCATCATAGCAGCGGCGGCGGCCGCTGCTATCCGGTGTTGGGGTTCAGTTTGGGATTCCATCGCAACCCGTGACGGGGCCACAGCTTGCCTGTGGCGTCGGCGCGGGTTCTACCGGTGCGGACGCCACAGAGTCCGCAAGCGACGCCCTGCGGCGCTCTGTGACTCCGACGGTTAAGGCGAAGAGGCAACTGCATGACCACGCCATACCGGGGCGGGGGCGAAGGCTGCCCGGCACGGGAACGAGCAAGGAGGGAACCGACTGCGAGCCGTGACGGACAGATGCAGCGGGTGGGCATGAAGCCCTTCAGCAGAGGCCCGACGGGCCGACTTCTTTTTTGGGGTGGATGATGAGGATAGCGCAAGGGGGGGGTGATACCGGATGACGTCTGGACTCGACGCCGGTGTTTCCGGCAACACAAGGCGGCCAGGAAGCCGAAGAACGCACACCGCCGCCGACAGCGTAAGGCGCAGCCTTGCGCGCCGCGCCTCACCCGCGATGCCAGTGGCGGGGGCGCAAGACATAATGCGGATTATACGATACGAGCCGCACCTCGCAGCGGGAACGGGCGCTGTCGTTACCCGGCGAGCTTCGTATAATCCCCCGCATTATGTTGAACGGCTGGCTGGTGATTGATACGGAGCTGCGGTTCTGACTGGCAGACAAAAAAATCCCGGCCTGTTAAAGGTCGGGATTTTTTAATTCAACGGACTCATATGGGAGTTCGTCATTAACGAACACCACCCAATTCATTCAAGAACAAATTGAAATTCTTTTCCCTGCCCTTTACCCTGATATCTATCTTTAGTTTTCTCAAATAGTTCAATGATAATATCAAAAGTAACTCCCAGTTTTTCCCGGGAAACGGCTGATTTTTTCCAATGTAAGCACACACCGCAAGCCATCCCTGAACTTAACATATCCCAAAGGGCATCAGTATTGTTACCGTAATATGCCCCAAACTCTAAAGCATTCGCTATTACACGATGAAAATCGTACTCTGAATTTACTTCATCACCATCTATTGTGACATTGTGGCACATACATCCCCCTTATTATTTCCATTTTCCTATTGATGTCGCCGTTTCATAATGGTCTGTAGTGATATACAGTAATCCATCGCTAGAATACAACAAGCGTGTACCTTCCTGCTTTGCTCTTGACATCGTATTATTTAATCCAATATCAGCTTCATACCAAGACCTGCCTGGAGCTGAAGGTAATAAATTGGTCGTATTATGGAATACATCACCGCCTATCTGCCCACCAGAAACATAATTATTTAAGGCTTTACCACCGGCCCATCCATTATCTTCTGCAACTTGTTTGGTTACATAATTTGATGGTAATTTCCCAGTAGTCCGCAAGCTATCCACAACATCATTTGCTGCTTGAGTAGTCTGTAAGTCCAATTTTAATCCAGCATAGCTTGCTGCGTTATGGGCTTCATTACCTATAAACCCAGCCGCCGCCGATTCAGCTTTACCCACTACTTTACCCGCAACTTTGGCAACGATCTTCTCCGTTACGCCTGCGGTCACTTTTACCACACCCGTACCACCGGCAAGCAGACCCGCTATATCCGTGACCAGCTTACCACCCTCAACTCCGGCATTAAAAGATCCGCTGGCTCCGGCTTTCTGGTAATCCGCTTCCATCCGGTCAATGCGGTCAATATAAGACTGCTTCACCGCATCTGAGACGTTACCAAGAACATCACCGCTGTTGAACAGGGACTTCAGGGCTTCGTAAGTTTCCTGCGGATTACTGGCCGTTTTCACGATGCCGTCAACGGTGTCATACAGACCCGCCGGAACGCCGGCTATCATCCCAGCCGCAAAGCTCACATCCTGATTCAGGTCAGTCGCCGCCCATATCGCCTGTACCCTGGCTTTACAGGCTGCGTTCTGACAGGCAGCGATTTCTTTATCCTTCTGAGCCTGCTGTTTCTGGCTCAGATAGTTATTCTCAACCGCATTCTTACCCCCCTGCGCGCCCGCAATCGCGCCGGACGTGCTGTCGCCTGCCACGCCGCCGGCCAGTCCGGCGGCCAGCGTGCTCAGGGCGCTGAAGGTCTGGCGCTGCTGCTCGGTCAGATCGCTGCGTTTCACACCCGGGTACATCTGCTGGGCGATGAACTCACCCGTGGTGGCACCCGCCGCGCCCGCCAGCGCTGCAACTGCGCCACCACCGCATGCGCCATCAGGTTGGCTTCGACATGTAGCGTTCGTTGTCCGCCTGAGCGATATCAGCGAGAGAGTTATTCTCAACAACAAATTAGAAGTTTTTTAATTTCAATACTCTAGCTATCCACATCCCTCCCCCGACAAAGCTTCCGATACTAAAACTAATCTTACCAAGCAGAAATATATTATCCATAGTGAAATGCATTGGTATCCCTTTGAAAAAAAAGAACAATAACTCTCCTGCCACGTATAAAGTAATTGATGTCAAAAAAATAGACACAATGCTTAATACGATAAAAAGAGCCAAGTGTAGAAACACGTTTTGCTGTCTCATTTTTTGAGATTCTCCTGAGAGGATTTCTGCTCTATATACTTCCCGCTGAGCTCTGAGCCCAAGCTACCACCGATATCTCCAGCCATGCCGGGGAAATAACTAGGTGTCATTTCTTTTGAAAGCCCAAACTCTCCTTTAATATCAGTATATTTTTGAAGCGTTGGATTGAACTTCGGATCCCAGCCACCTTTCCACCAGTTTGCCCCGGCATTAACTCCCCATGAGAGCCCTTTACCAATGCCATAACCGATACCAGATCCAGCACCATTGATAAGCGCACCAGACACTGAATCTTTATCATCAATCCAGTTACCCAGCGCACCACCTGCGGCGTTCCAGCCCACGGTACCCGCCAGGCCATTACCCATGCTGATAACATTCACCCAACCCGCTATCGCTGCGTTTGCTGGATCTATCGTGCCATCCGCCAAATAACCGATACCTGCATTCGCGCCCGCACCCAGTCCCCACATTACCTGAGCACCACCAGGTAGCAACGACACACTTCCCGTTGCAAGTGCCAGCCCCACAGCGTCTCGTTCATTAATCGCTTTCTTGCAGCTTGCAGAGCCCGGAGCATCAGCACAACTTGCCATATCAATACCATGCTTGCGTATCCAGTCAGTCTGTGACTCTTCATTACCACCGAATAAATTATTCTCAACCGCATTCTTACCCCCCTGCGCGCCCGCCACCGCGCCGGACGTGCTGTTGCCTGCCACGCCGCCGGCCAGTCCGGCGGCCAGCGTGCTCAGGGCGCTGATGGTCTGCCGCTGCTGCTCGGTCAGATCGCTGCGTTTCACACCCGGGTACATCTGCTGGGCGATGAACTCACCCGTGGTAGCACCCGCCGCACCCGCCAGCGCGGAATTGCCCTGCAGCTGCGCCACCACCGCGCCCACCACGGCGTGCGCCATCAGGTTGGCTTCGACGTTAACGTGGCCCTGCGCATCGGTGGTCATATTATGGATGACCTCCGCCATATACGGTGCCGCGCCGCCCGCAATCGCCGCCTGCATATTCCCGGCGGCAAGGCCCTGCACCGCGGCGGTCGCCGCCTGGATCCCCTGCTGAACCGCGCTGCCGGTTCCCCACTGCTGCTGGGCCGCTTTATAACTCTCCGTGGCGGTGAGCAGTTGCTGATAATTCGCTTTCCTGGCCGCAGAGTCCGTGGCGGCCGGCTCGTAAATGTTGTGCTTCGCCAGTTCAGCACGGCTGGCGTTCAGGGCCGCGATATCCCCTTCGGTACGGGCGATATCGCCCACCTGATTGCCGATCTCCCCGATCAGCTGCGCCTGCTCCAGCCGCTTCTGCTCTTTTTCCTTATCGAAAATGGGATCGATGCTGCCGTTGGCATGTTCAACGTCGCGGCTCAGATCGCTCACGCTCTGGCGCGGGTTCGCGCCGTCACGCACGGTAATCGTGCCGTCGCTCACCGCCGAGCGGGTGGTGCCGTCATCGTGGCCGCTGTTGTTGCCGCCTGCCAGCAGGGTGTTGGCCATGTTACCGGCGAACTGGCTGCCAATGGAGCCGCCGGTGCTGAACCCTGCGCTTTGGTGTTCGGTCTGGAAATCTGCCTGGTTATGGATATCGCTGAAGCCCAGCGTGCCGGTATCCAGGCGATTCTTGCCGGCGTCTGCCGTGCTGCCGATCACCGCGCCGTTGAGTTGGGTATGGTTCCCTACGGTGACATCAAAGCCGCCGCTGCCAGCAAACAGCCCGGTCTGCTCATTTACCGACTGGTAATTGCTGTGAAGCTTGTCGCGGCTCATGTTGACGCTGGCCGAACCGGTCATCGAACCAACGTTAAAGCTCGCGCCCGCGCTGGCGTTCTGCTGCTTGCTGTCGTAGGTGTCCGTGTCCTGCTGGCTGGTCAGCGTGAAATCACGGCCAACGTCGGCCACGATGCGATTGCCGCTGACCTGCGCGCCCGTGAGGGTGGTGTCGCGACCGCTGACCATGTTCACCTGACGCCCGGCATCCACGGTGGTTTCACTCCAGGTTGTGCCGTTGCCGCGTTCGCTGCCTTTGCCTTGGTTCACGCTGGCGCTGACGTTGATGCCCCAGCCGCCCGATCCCGCGCCAATGCCCACGCCCACCGAGCCGCCTTTGCTTTCGTTTTTACCGGTCAGCGAGGAGGTGTTTTCCCCGGAGAACAGATTGACGTCGCGGTTGGCCGAGAGTGACACATCGCGACCGGCCTTGAGCTGACTGCCGACGACCGTGATGTCGCCATCGGCACCCGGTGCGCCGCTGCCGCGCGCTACCACGTCCAGGTTATTGCCCGCCGTCAGACTGCTACCCTGCGACGTGCGCTGCTCAGAATGCTGGGTCGATTTAGACGACTGGCTGCCGTACGAAAGGCTGATGCCCACCGTATCGTTGTTGGTGGCGTCGGACGCGCCTTTGGCGGCATCCAACCGCACCGCTTGCTCAGCCTGATACCCCGTCAGCGCCGCTTTGGTGGCCTGCAGGGCCGCCAGTCGGCTGTCATCCTGATCGCGGGCGGCGCGACTCTGCTGCACGGCGTTATTCACCGCACTGCCCGCCGCACCGGAAAGCGCCAGCGTCAGTCCGCTGGTCTTCTGTTCAACGGTGTGGGTCTGGCTGGTCTGTTCTTGCGCCGCCAGTACGGATATCTCTTTGCCGCTCAGCAGCATATCTTGCTGGGCGATGAGATCGGAGCCTTTGACGCTCAGTTGATTGCCCGCTTGCAGCGTCAGGCTGCCCTTGCTGCTGCCCAGCGTGCTGCCGCTGCTGGTGAGGCTGTTGCCTTCGTCAGTGGTTTTTGTGCGCTGCTTGCCGTAGCTCACGCCAATACCGCCGGTGCCAGAAAGCCCGCTTTTGGTCTCGTTGACCATCGCGTAGTCGCGCTGGCGGGTCACCGCATCCTCCACGGTCAGGTCATGGCCCGCATCCAGCAGCACATCGTGCGTACCGGCGACGCTGCTGCCGGTCACGCGGATATCGTTGCCCGCGCCGACCTGCACGCTGTCGCCGCTCAGCAGCGTGCTCACCCCGTTTTCAGTGTGGGTGGTGAGCTGTTTTTCACGCGTGCTCTTCGACAAGAACCCGCTGCCGTGCGTTTTCAGGTACTGGTCAACGTCCGCCGTGTTCACGCCGTTGTTCAGGGTGACAGTGTTGCCCGCCTGCAGACGCAGGGCATCGCCCGCCGAGGCCGTGGCCGCCGTCAGGCTGGCATCGCGGCCCGCCAGAAGCGTGACGTCGCCCTTCCCGGTGACTTCGCTGCCGACTTGCTGCGTGCTGGACGCTTTGCTCCAGTCGTTGTCATTAAACAGCAAATCATCGCGGCTGCCGGTGTTGACGGTGTTCAGCGTGAGATCGCGCCCGGCGCTGAGCTGCGTCTGGCCGTTTTCGCCGCTGTTGCTGACCTGAGCGGCGGTCAGCGTCAGGTCACGCCCCGCCTGCAGCACCAGCTTGCCGTTGTCGCCCTGCACGTAGGTGCCCGACACGCTGTCGATGGCGCTGCGGGCGAAATTGCCCTGCTCAGCGCTGCGCGTAGTGGTGACCAAATTGATGTCGCGCCCCGCGCTGACTAACAGCGCATTCTCGCCCTGCATGATGCCGCCGAGGTTATTGATATCGGTGCGCGCCGCCAGCGAGACGTCCGCCCCCTGTAAGGTGCCTACCTGATTGGTGATGTTGTCGGCGTTGATGACCAGACGATCGGTGGCGGCAATGGTGCCTTTGTTCAGTAATCCACCGCTCAGGCCCATACCGAGGTTTTTGCCCGCCAGCAAGGCGCCGGAACCGTCGATATCGCCGCTTTTCACTCGCGCATAGACCTGCGGCACCAGCACGCGCTGCACGCTGCCGTCCGGCAGCGTCACGTCGCGGTTTACCAGCCACACGATGTCGCCGGTCAGCAGCTTCATCTGATCGGGCGTCAGGTCCACGCCCAGCGTCAAGCCATACTCGTTGGCAAAACGGACGCCGTTGTTCATCAGCGCTTTATACTGCTCTTCGTCGCTGGCGTAGCCGTTGAGATAACGCTGCCCGGTAAGGCTGATGATCTGCTCGCGCACCAGGCGCTGCTCGTAGAAGCCGTCGCCCAACCGCTTCTGCGTTTTGTTGGGATCGCTGACGATCTGCTTCAGCATGTAGTCGCTGCCGAGCCAGATCTTGTTGTTGGTGAAACGGGGATCGGTCTCGACCAGGTACTGGGCGCTCGGCGCGGGATCGGTTTTAAACAGGCTGTTGTCGGGCAGGCGCGTATCCGGTCCACTGATGCGCACCTCGACATCGTCCGCCTGCGGCACCGTGTATTGCTGTCCTGGTTTGAGATCGCGGGCATCCAGCGGCTTCACGGCGCCGATCGCCGGGTTGATCTGCGCATCGGTGTGCTGCGCCTTCAGCGGATCGGGGGTGAAGCCCGATCCGGCTACCGCGCCGTGATCGGTCAGTTCACTGGGTTTCAGGCGAATGCTCTGGATCGTCGTCGGCGGCACATAATCCGTGACGTCTTTGCCCTGATCGTCACTGTGCTTTTTCTGGATACGGTAATAGTGAGTGACCTCCCCCCGATCCGTGACGCGGCGTTCACCGTCAATCTCGACGTTGTTCACGTTCGCCGCGTTGATCACCAGATTGTTGCCCGCCACCACCTGGCTTTTATCGTTCAGCAGCGTATCGGCATTGATCGTGAGGTCGCCACCGGACAGGATTTTCCCCGGATCGCTCTGGGTGACGCGCGTCTCCTGCGTGGTGCGATGGTAGCTGTATTTCAGCCAGTCATCGCCGTCGGTGCTGTGGCAGATCACGCCCTCGATGCAGAGGATCTTCACCTCATCCTGGTAGGTATAAATGGTGTAGTCGTCTGGGCTGTAGCGCACACCGCGAAAACCGTACTCCACGATATCTTCGTCGCCCACCGTGACCAGCTCTGTGGCGAAGTTGTCGTTAACGTTGTTGAGCTGCGCGGCGTTGAGCTGCATATTGCCGTCCGACTCCAGGGTTGCGCTGTGGTTATTGATCACGTCCGCACGCCCTGTGGCGCGGAAGGTGTCGTCCAGTGCGCCGCCTATCGCCAGATCGCCCGCGCTGTAAATCAGCGCGTGACCGGCGTTATTCAGCGTGTTGACGCCGAGATCCACGCGCTGGCGTCCTGCCAGTACCGGCGCCACGCCGTTTTCCGCCTGATGGGTAAAGGTGGCGGCACTAAGGGCGATAGCATCGCCGTAGATACGCCCGGTCCCGATGTTATTGACCGTGTTCGCCTTGATGCGCGTCAGCCCGCCATCCAGCAGGCCGTAGTTGGTGAGCGTGCCGTCCACCGTGAGCTGATTTTGCGCGGCGTTGATTTCGCCGTTTTGCTGGTTAAGCAGCTGCGCCGCCTTGAGGGTGAACCCACCGCCTGCCAGCAGCTTACCGCTGTTGGTCACCCTGCCCGGCGTGGTCAGGCTGACATTGCCGTTGGCAATGACCGTGCCGCTGTTGGTGAAATCCTGCTGGCTGGTGAGCTGCATATCGCCAAGCGATAACAATTGCCCGTTTCCGCCGAGCGACTGCGCGGCAAGCGTCAGCCGCTCGCCGGCGTTGAGCGTGCCGCCGCCGTTATCAAGCGCCAGCCTGTCACCCGAAGCCGAAAGCGTTTTACCGGCGACCAGTTGTCCGTTGCGGTTATCCAGCGCACCACGGTTAGCCACGGTAAGCCCTGAACCGGCCAGCACGCTGCCGTTTTGGTTTTGCAGGGCGTTGCTGGTCAGGCTGACGGTTTGCCCCTCAATGCCCTGATCGGTACCCTGCGTATCGGTGTTGTTGAGGGTGTCGGCACGCAACACGGCGCTGGCGCCGCTGCGAATTAATCCGGCGATGTTGTTGATGACACCGTTGGCGCTGGTCAGGAGCAGATCGCCTACGGACTGAATTTTGCCGCCGCGATTATCCAGGTCACGGCTGGTCAGGGTGCCGCTGCCACCGGCGATAATGCGGCCGTTTTGCTGGTTATTCAACGCGTCACTGGTAAGCGCGATCGCCTCTTTTGCCCCGACGCTGCCGCCCTGATTGGTGAAGTCGCCGCTGGTTATGGTCAGCGCGTTCTGGCTGTAGAGCGTGCCATCCTGGTTATCAAACGCGTGCCGATCGCTGTTCAACGTGACGCCGCTGCCCTGAATCAGGCCGCGCTGATTGCTGCCGCCGTTGAACAGATCCAGGTTCATCGCCGACTGTGCCACCAGCGTGCCGTCATCGTTATTCAGCGTCTGCCCCTGATAGCGCAGCGCGCCGCCTGAAAGCAAGGCGCCGCGCTGATTATCCAAGTCGCGGCTCTGAAGGCGCAGGTCACGCTGGGCGATGATACCACCGTTGTCACCGCTGTCGCGGTTGGTCAAGGTGGTGGCTTGCACGTCGAGATCGCCCCCGCTCTGGATCAGGCCGCCGTCGCTGTTGTCTAGCGTCGCACTGTTCAGCCTCATCTCACCCAGCGCCACCAGTTTTCCTGCCTGGTTGCTGAGGGTTTGACCTTGATAATTCAACGCCCCGCCGGAGAAGGTGGTGCCGTTCTGGTTATCCAACGTACCGCTCTGAATGCGCAGCGCGCCCTGGCTACGGATGCCGCCGCGCGTGCCGCTGTCGCGGTTCGTCAGCGTCGTTGCGTTAAGCGACACGGCACCGCCGCCCTGAATCAAGCCGCCGTTGCTGTTGTCCAGCGTATCGCTATTCAGGCCCACGTCGCCCTGCGCCAGGATATTGCCGTTCTGGGTGTTGAGGTCGCGGCTCGCGATGTTCAGATTGCCCTGCGCGCGCACGCCGCCGCGATCGCCGCTGTTACGGTTGTCCAGCGACGAGGTGTTCAGCGTCATCGAGCCGCTGCTTTGCAGCAAACCGCCGTCGCTGTTGTTAAGCGCCCCGCTGTTCAGGTTGACGTCGCCCTGCGCCACGATGCTGCCGCGCTGGTTGTTATGTGCTGCGGAGGTCAACGTGGCGGCCCCCGCGCTGATCAGCTGGGCGTCCGTGGTGGAGAGCGTGCCGCTGCCGGCGTCAACGTTCACGCTGCCCGCCGTGGTGCGGCTGCCGCTGAGATCCACGCCTTTGCCACGTGCCTGCAGGGCGCCCCCCGCCTGGTTACGGCCCTGTGCGCTCAGCGTGCCATCGGCTTGTAGGGTCAGCGATCCCGCCGGGGTTTGGTTGCCTTGTGCATCCACGCCAGCGGCCAGTACGCTGGAACCGCTGTTGCTGACATTCGCGCCCTGCACCGTGAGGTTGTTGCCTGCCACCAGCGTGCCGCTGTTGCTGATATCCCCGCCGCCGATCGCCACGTCTTCGCTGCCGCGCACCTGTCCGCTGTTTTCAATGCGGCCGTCGGCGCTGATCGTCACGCTGCCCGCCGACGCGCCAATCTGTCCGGCATTGCGCACCCCAACGCCCCGTTCGGTGCCCACCAGACGGATCTTCCCGGCATACATCCCGCCCAGACTGGAGACATCCAGCGCCATCTGCGGCTTCGCCGAGCCGTCGTCCCCCAAGGCACTGACGGTCTGATTGCTGGGGTCGACCTGGTTACGGCCGGTGGTGACAGCGAGATTTTTCGCGGTGATCTGCGCGTTCACTTTCACCGAGCGAGCAATGATGTCGGTGTAATCCTGGCGGGAGCCGTCAAGACCGGCGCCATCAATGGCCACTTCACCGCCGTTGACCACAAACCCCTTCAGGTTGCCGTTCTCCATCTGCGGCGTACCGGTGGTTAAGGTGGAGCGATTGGCGTTGATAAACCCGCAGCCGCTGCAGGTGATGCCAGAGGGGTTGGCAATGATCACATCGGCTTTGCGCCCGGCGACTTCAACGTACCCATTGAGACGGCTTGGATCGCGCGAGTTCACTTCGTTGAGGATCACGGTGGCTTCGCCGCGCGCCAGCGCGGGGTTGCCTGCCACCATGCCGCCCAGCTGCGTTTGGACGTTGGCGTGCGAATTATTGAGAATCGCGCCCTTTTGATCGACATCGAACTGAGAATAGGTGTTGTGCGAGACCCCGGCGGCGCTTGGCGTCTGGATGTTGACCTGCGGCGTCCCGTTGGCGCTGCTGATCACCGTGGGCTGCTGTGCGCCCGGCGCGCTGCCGTCCGCCACGATAGCGGCATGCGCCGGGATCACGGCGCCCAGCGCCAGTAGCACCGCAAACCCCGCCGGGCGAAGCGCCGCGGCCAAACGGCTCATCAGATGACCGCGCCCGCCTGCCGGTGACGTTACGCTGCGGTGGCTGGCGGCGTTTTCCGCCACGACCATCAACAGGCCGCGCGCCTGGTTAAATACGACGCGATAAAGGTGTTTATTCATGACACTGTCCTTGTGATAAACGGCGCGACGGCGTCACAGTGGCCGGCTGTTGCTGGCGCCATTGGTGGGCTGCCGCGCGGCTCACCTGGCTTCCGTGGAAATCGAGAATGCGCTGGCCGCGTTCGGCCCCGCGATGATACTGCGCGCGAAAGCAGTGGTGCGGGAACAGCTCCTGCAGCACAAACTGGCGCATCAGAGAGGTATCGCCGAAGGGGGCGATCCAGTCGCGGATCCACAGGCGATCGCCGCTTTGCCAGTCTTGCTGGCGGGTAAGGATGGCGGGCTGCGTGAGATAGCGCTGTTCTGCCTCCGCATCCAGCCACATCCAACTCAGGAAAAACACCGGCTGGTCGCCGCGGCTGGCAATCACGAACTGCCGCGCTTTCACGATCGGTAACAGCAGATCGGGTAAGGTGTGCAGCGGCGCGTCACGGTGCTGCGCCGAGTGCATCCACAGCCACACGGCGGAGCCGAACACTTCGGCTTCGTTAATGTTGCCGTCGGCAAGAAACGGCGCGGTGAGATGGTAGTGACGCCAGCGCATCAGTAGCTCCAGCTGACGGAAAAGCCGAGCGTAACCGGGCTGGTTTGATACCCTTCTGGTTTTGAGAAAGGCACGCCCGCAAACAGGTCATAACCAAACTGGCCCATCGCCCCGCGTAATCCCACCACGCCGCCTGCCAGATGGTGGCCAATGACATCGGCATCGCTGCCGCCCACTTCGCCGTAATCCGCGCCCAGATAGAGCTCCTGATTAGGCAGGGGCGTGCGCCAGGCGAGATCGTTGCGCACATACCATCCTCGGCTGGCGCTGAGATTGCGCTCGCCGTCAAAGCCACGCACCGTCCAGCGGTTGCCGATGGCAAGCTGCTCTTGCGGTGTCAGCAAGGTATTACTGGTCTGGCGCAGATACTGCACGTTGTAGCGAAACGGTTCGCCCGCGAGCGTAAACGGCACATCCAGCTGCGCGCTATATTGCAAAATCTTGCTGAGCGCCGTGGCTTCGCCAAACGCCTCTTCGGGCGCCGGAGACGCACCAAACCAGCGCGTGCCGCGCTGATAGCTCACGCCTGCATCCAGCGTCGCCGAACCAAAATAGTGTCGATGCTGGAGCCCAGCACGCCAGCTGGCGGTGTGGCGGCGCTGCACCTCAATTTCCGTGTCGTTGATGTAGTTGCGCGACTCGCGGGCGATGACATCGAAGCTGGCCGTGGTTTTTTGCGTTCCGCTGCGATGCAGCACGCGGCTGAGCTCGGTGGTAATGCTTTTACTTTTGCCGCTGTATTGAATGTCGCCGTTCTGGCCAGCCACCGTCTGGTGGTAGTCATAATCATTGGCGGTCACGCCCAGCTGCCAGTAGCCAAACGGCACCGAGTAGTGACCGGTCATGTTTTGCGTACCGCGCCCGCCGCCGCTGTAAAGGTCGTGACTGCCGGAAATATAAAACAGGTCACTCAGCGACAGCGGATTGTCCAGAAAGAGCGTCATTGCGCCCTGATAGCGCCCGGTGCTTTCGGTGCCTGAATCATCCAGGCTTGCCGCCACGCGCCACATTTTTTTCTGCTGCCAACGCAGGGCAATATCACTTTCGCCGGGCTGTTCACCCGGCACGATTTCCATGTCCGCCTGAACGGTGGGCAGGCGCTGGAGGTTTTCCAGCCCTTGTTCAATGTCCCGCAGATCCAGCAGATTGCCCTTGTGGGCGGGGAAGGCGCTGTACAAGGTAAGCCAGCGGTCGCTGTCCGGCGTAAGTTTGACCTGGTGAATTGTGCCCGGCAGGATGCGCAGCCGCAGCGTGCCGCTTTTTAAATTCTGCGGCGGCGCCAGTACGCGACTGGTGACGTAGCCGTGGTCGATCATCCGGTTTTGCAGCTGGGTCATCAGCAGATTGATGCCTTTCCCGCCTAAACACTGCCCTTGCGCTTGGTTGGCAAGGTGCTGAAGCGGAAGCCATTCGGGCATCCCCGCTTTTCCCTCTAACACGACTTGCTCGATGCGGAAACACGGATTTTCCGTGGGAAAGTGCAGCGCGCCAAAGCTGGTGGCTGGCGGCGACAGTTTTACATCCGGTGCAGGCGGCGCGAGTTTTTGTTCCAGCGCCTTTTGCTGTTCCTGCTGGCGGGTAAACTGCTCGTCACCGGGTGCGGCTAACGCAGGGAGAGCAAGAGGGGCAATAAATACGGCAAGCGTCAAACGACGCGCGTGGCTGCGGGGCATAGTACGATTCCTTTCATATCAATCAGCCACTATTGAATATGTTGATACATTCTTTACATAAACTTAATGTTTGGCCGGGCGAATTATGCAAATTTGTATCCAGATGAAAACCAGGAAAAATCTTAAACAGGGCCATTTTTTAATCAAGTATGAGTAGGTAAAGCGTGCTCTGGGCCGGAAAGATAAGGCATTGGACAGATAAACCTCTGGCTGAGCCGTACCTACTTAGCCGCAGGTCGGGCTGACGCCGTTCTGCTCACGCGCGGCGCATAAAAAAACCCGCCGTAGCGGGTTTACACATTTTTGCTGGCGCCTTGCGTGAGCCAGCGGCTGAGCATACCGGCGCTGAAGTAACCTTGAATGACGGCGCTGTAGCTGTCGAAGCGGTTACTGATCTCGCTGACCTGATTATTGTACAGGTCACTTTCCGCGCTCAGGACATCCAGCAGCGTCCGTCGCCCAAGGTGATACCACTGGTCGTAAAAATCCTGGCGAATACGATCGGACTCCACCGTTAATCCTTTATAGAGCGCGGCACGTTCCGCCATTGAGAACGCATCCTGATTGGCGGCGCGCACTTTGTTTTCCAGTTCGCGACGCTGCTCCTCCTGCTGCTGACGACTGGCATCAGCCTGTTTACGAGTCGCTAACTCCTGCGCGCGAACTGAACCGCCACGGAATAGCGGCCAGCTCACGTTCAGACCGGTCTGCCAGGCCTGCTGGCGCCCCAGGCTATCTTCGCGCGTATTTTTACTCACCGTCCAGTTGAGCTTGGGCAAGCCCGATGCGTTGATGGCTTCTGCTTCTTTCTCGACTGCGCGCGTTTCGGCACTGGCGTAGAGAATCACCGGATGCAGATCCAGCTGATTAAGTTGCTGCTGCAGCGCGCCTGGGGCCAGCAGCCATTTATCGCTGGCAGGCAGTGCCATCTGATTTCCGCCTGAGAGCCGATTGAGCGTGATTTCTACGTCACGCGCACGTGATTCAGCGCTTTCCAGATAGCTGCGCGCCTGTAACAAACGCCCTTTTGCCTGCGTGAGTTCGCTGCGCCGCCCGGCATCAGATTGCACGATCCCGCTCAGCATATTCACCAGTTCCGTCATGCGGGCCATATATTGCTTGCTGATCTCGATGATGTGCTGCTGCTTCGCCCACTCGATAAGCGCATTATTCACCTGCATAGCCAGCTCTTCGCGGTGCGCCTGCACCTTATATTGCGCCGAGGTAACGCGCTCTTCACGGCTTTCTATGGTATGACGGGTCTGCCCAAAATCGATTAAGTTGGTGGCCACAGACACGCTCAGAGCGGGAATATTGCTCTGATTCTCATAGTTTTTTACGCCCCCGCCAAACTCCTTGGTCGCTGAACTGGCATTCAGATCAACCTGCGGCCAGCGCTGCCCCTTGGCTTCGTCAACGCTGGCCGCTGCCGCTTCACCTTGCGCAAGATAGGACTTCAACACCGGGTTAATACGCCAGACGATTCGGGCTGCGGTGAGGAACTGCCGCCGCAGTTCATCTTCCATAACGGTGTCGGTGGGGCGGCCGTACAGGCTAACCTGCGCACCTTCGCTGGCAGGCATTGCCGCGCGCGCGGTCTCTGCTGGCAGGGCCGCCGCGGTAGCAGGAATCTGAATGGGCGTCTCGCTCGGCGCGCTGCGGAGCGGGGTTGGAGAGACGGGCTTACTGTCCACCACGGCGCGCGCAAACGGTGCCGGGCGACGCTGCTCCTCGGTGAGGAATCCGCCCCCTACTGGCGCGGCGGCGCGCGGCGGCTGAGTCAATGGTGAAGAGGGCGATGGTAAGGTCGCGGTTGTCATCCCGGCGTTATGGCTCGCCAAAGTCGCAGGCGTGTCTGTTATAACGAACGGTTGCGCAGGTGCCACCGATTTCGCCCCAGAGGCGGCGGATGACGCGGGCGTATCCTGGCCGCTCAACGTCGCAAACAGCATAAGTTCCTGGCTATCGTTCGCCTCGGCGCTCAGGCTCGGCATCGCGGCTGTTGCGATACAGAAGGCAAGCAGCGAGAGGCGGCGCGCCCTGTAATGGCGCGTCGTATTCTTATTTTTCATGACGGTTAACGCTCGCGGAAGGCTTCTTTGGCTTTCAGCACGGGCTTCAGCAGGTAATCAAGAATGGTTTTCTCTCCAGTACGGATTTCAACCGTGGCGATCATGCCGGGAATAATCGGCAGATCTTTGTTACCCGCATGCAGCGTGCTTTTCTCGGTGAGAATCAACACCCGGTAATAGGTGTCATCCGGTCGCCCGCTGGCGGCCTTTTGTTCGTCTTTTAAAGTATCAGGACTGATGTACTCAACGTGCCCCTCCAGCCCGCCGTAGATCGCAAAATCGTAGGCAGTGATTTTAACCTTGGCCGGCAAGCCGGGACGCAAAAAGGCAACATCGGACGGGCGAATCTTGCCCTCCACCAGCAACTGCTCTTCCAGCGGAACGATCTCCAGAATATGTTCGCCGGGCTGAATAACGCCCCCAATGGTATTGACCCGCACGTTTTTCACTGTGCCGCGCACCGGTGCGGTGATAGTGGTGCGATCCACAACGTCGGCGCGGCCAATCAGGTTTTCGCTGATCTGACTTAGCTCCAGCTCCAGCCTGGCCAATTCGGTATTGGCTTCAGACTGATAGCGGTTACGCCGCTCAATAATTTGCGCCTGAATATCATTGGCCTGTCGCTGCATGCGCAGCAGTTCAACTTCTGACAGGAGCCCTTTTGCTGCCAGCGGTTCTGCCAGATGGATCTCCCGCATTGAGAGTGCGTAGCTGCGCTGCAGCGAGTTGATACTGTCGTTCAGCGCCCGCTTTCGCGCTTCATACGCTTTGGTCTCTTGTGAGACGACGGCGGGATCGCTTTTCACCTGCTCGTCAAACGTCAGCGGTTGCGAATAGGCTTCTGCGCGCAGGCGCGCAATACTGCCTTTGAGGCCGATAACTTTGCTCAGTCCTTCCCGATAACTGGACTCCGCACGCGTGGGGTCGATTTTTAACAGCACGTCGCCGCGGTTCACCACCGAGCCTTCGCGCACGTTCATTTCAGCGAGAATGCCGCCTTCAAGGCTCTGGATCACCTGTTCGCGGCTGCGGGAGATCACGTTGCCATCGCCTTTGGTGATCTCTTCCACGCGGGCAAAATGCGCCCAGGTCAGCCCGATAACGATGACGGCAATGATAATCCACAACACCAAACGCGATCCCGGCGTGGTTTGCGCCAGCAGTGAAGCCTGCACATCGTTCATGAATTCGCCATCGGCGGCTGACAATGGCTTTTTACGGTTACGCCCAGGCAGTAAAGCGATCATGCTAACGCCTCCTCAGTGGCCGCGGCTCTCGCCGCAGAGGCTGACAGCAGTGAGGCCGATGCCTGTGGGGGGCGTGTCTCTTGGGGAGACGCCGCTTTTGCCGCGCTCTCTTCTACCGGTGTTGATGGCTTCTGACGCGGCTTGCCCGCCTTGTTTTCCAGCCCTGCCAGCACCTGCGCTTTGGGGCCATCCGCCACGATTTTGCCGTCCTCAACAACGATAATGCGGTCTACTAGCGTCAAAATGGAGGGGCGATGCGTGACGACCACTAACGTATGACCTTCGCTGGCGCGACGCAGGTGCGCCAGAAACAGGTTTTCTGTCATGCTGTCCATGGCGCTGGTCGGCTCATCCATCAGCAACACCTTGGGCCGCGTCAATAGCGTCCGGGCAAGCGACACCAACTGACGCTGTCCGCCTGATAACGACTCGCCGCCTTCACCTACTGACAGATTAATGCCTGCCGGATGACGCGCCGCGACCTGATCCAGACCGGTGAGGTTAAGGACGCGCAGCAGTTCGCTGGCGGTGGCATCCGGACGCCCCATCATCACGTTTTCACGCAGCGTGCCGTAAAACAGGCGCGCACTCTGCCCGACAAATCCTACGGCCTTACGCCAGTCCGCCGGATCAATCTGGTTGACATCGAGCCCATCCGCGCAGACCTGGCCTTTAACGGGCTGATACAAGCGTGCCATCACCCGTAACAGCGTCGATTTCCCGCTGCCGATGCGGCCTAAAATCGCCACGCGTTCGCCAGCTTTAATGGTCAATGAGATGTCTTTCAAAATCTCTGGATTGGGCGCCATTGGCGGTGCAGGATACGAAAAGCTGACCTGTTTGAGCGAAATTTCACCGGTGAGCGGTGGCGTGGTGAGATAGGTTTTGCTGCTGTCGCGATCGACCGGCATCTCCATCAAACGATTAAGCGATGTGAGGGCAGCTTTCGCCTGCTGATAGCGCACGGCCAGCCCAATCACCTGCCCTAATGGTCCCGTAGCACGGCTGGCTAGCATCACGGTGGCAATCATCGCCCCCATGGTAAAAGTGCCCGCATCAATCAGGTAAACGCCTGCCACTACCAGCATAACGGTTTGAAACTGCTGTAAGAATGTAACAACGCCCGTAGCAAGGGTGGAGTAGCGTTTGGATTTCATGCTGTTGGCAGATTGCAACGCGCTAAAGTTTTCCCAGCGGCGCTGCATGTGCGCTTCCCCGCCCACCGCTTTCAGCGTTTCCATGCCCTCGACTGATTCAATCAGCACGCCCTGTTTCAGCGAGGCGTCGCGCAGATTTTCTTTCATAATGCGGGCCAATGGCCATTGGATCAGCGCACTGACGATGACGATCAGCGGGATCATCATCATCGGGATAATCGCTAGCGGGCCGCTGATAAAGAAAATGACGCCCACGAACATCAGAATAAACGGCAGATCGGAAATCGCCGCCAGCGTGGCAGAGGCCACAAAATCGCGCACTGATTCATATTCGCGTATCTGGTTGGCGAAGGTGCCCGATGAACCGGGTTTGTGTTCCATTTGAATCGACATCGCCTGTCGGAACAGCATGCTGCCCAACACCAGATCGGCCTTTTTACCGGCCATATCGAGCAAATGTGCGCGTACATAGCGCGTGATGGCTTCGAACACCATCGCAATAGTTACGCCGATGGCCAGCGACCAGAGCGTCACAAAGGCCTGATTCGGTACGACGCGATCGTAAACATTCATGGTGAAGAAGATACTGGCAAGCGCCAACACGTTGATTAAAACGGCGGCAATGGCCGCGCTGCGGTAGTAGCGGCGGTAGCGCCACAGCGTGGAGAATAACCAGTGGCCTTTTATCTCCGGCAGCATCTCACTGGCGCGCGCGTCGACCACAGCGGCCGGTTTCACCATCACGGCAAAGCCTGCGTAAATGTCGTTCAGCGCTGCCAGCGGCATCTCCACCGGCTTATCGCCGATATCCGGCATGATGAGCTGGAAACGCAGTTCACGCTTGTTCTCTTCATCCGTGTGAATGCGACGCGATAAAACAATACAGCCGCCGCCATTGCTACGCAGCAAGAGCATAGGCATCAACTGCTCTGGGAGATCCTGCAGGCGACGCTCCACCATCCCGCCCGTCAGACCGGCGTTTTCCAGCGCCATCATCGCTTGCGACGGCGACAGCAGCGTTGCCTTTGGTAAGCCCGCGACCAGCGCGTCCTCACTTTTCTCCCGCTGATAGTGTTTACATATCCATGCCACGCTTTTCAGCAGCGTGTCGTCTACTTTTGTCTCGATACGAGCGACTGAACGCGCATCCTGCTCTACAGCATTCTGCTTGTGCTCCACCATTTCCCACTCCTGTAAACTGACGAAAGCGGTAAGCCGAGGCTTACCGACGCCCTTTCTGAATGGGGAAAATTCTGTCAGATGGCAATAAAAATCCTGTCCAAGACTCGTCTCAAACGGACGCAGATAAATCTTACTCAATGCCTTCAGATAGGCGCAGGCGTAGCGCCGCGAAAAAAACGTTTCGGCAAGGACATTGAATAAAAAGAGGTACCAAACAGTCTGTCTGGCTTGCGGTGCGAAAAAAGGTGCGCCGGTGACGCAGCGTTCCGCGGCGCTTAGCCGCGGTGACGTTCAGGCCACATCATTGGCCGCCGCCTGCGACGCAATTGCCGGAGAAGTTTGATTGCGGCCATTGCGCTTGGAAAGAAAGAGATGCTTGTCTGCAGCAGAAACCAGACGATTAATCACAGCCGACCACTCACGCTCCTGCCGCGCGCAGCCGCGCGCCAGCCCGATACTGGCGGTGATGGTGACCGTGTTACCTTGGATCCAAAACTTCTCCTTGACCAGCGCATGCCGCACCGCCTCTGCCAGGTGATACAGCTGGGCATGGCTGTAGTCAAACACCACCACGACAAACTCTTCGCCGCCAAACCTGCATACCATGCCACGATTGCCCACCACGCGTTGAATCCGTCGCGCAATCTCTTCCAGCACGCTATCGCCCGCGTCGTGACCAAAATTATCATTGATGGCTTTAAAGTAATCGACGTCCAACATCATGACGCCGACCTCACGATTGTCAGAAAAAGGCTGCTGACGCAGACGCTCATACAGGCCGCAACGCGACAGAAGCTGGGTTAAGAAATCGAAATTGGCACGCAGCGCAAGGCGCTGGTTCAACTGACGGATGGCGTCCATGCTCACGGCAACCAGCAGCGGACTCAGCGCCACCGTCGCCACGCCCAAACGTGCCGAGGTGAGATGACTGATAGGCAGAAGTGCATCATCGCCCTGAATGTTCATTACGCCGTGTGAGACCAGAACAATCTCAGTGATACCGGTCAGGAGGATCACCAAGCTGGTCAGCGGAATAGGCAGTGCGATGGCGCACCAGATAAGTGCCGGCACGGGAAAGGTCAGGCTACCGGCCCCGCCAATCATCGCGCCCACCGTGAGGGAGAGTCCCACCGCAGCCAAAGGCAGCAACATGCGGGGATAGCACAACGTGCGCGGCGCGGCGCTGCGTAGCGGCGGTGCCAGCAGCACCGGCAGCAGCATCAGGGAGGTCGAAAACTGTTCGCTGAACCAGTCACCCCAAGCCATGAAGAAGCGCGTATTGAAATCAATGTCCTGCGCCCACGCCCCCCAGGTTGCACAGGCAGCGGCCCCGCACAGACAGGCTGGGAAGATCCGCATGGCGTTAAACACCTGGCTGTTTGCGCCTGGAGGCTGCAGATGGCGAATCAGTACGCTGACGCAGACCAGGATAAACAAGATGTTGGCAAAATTAACCGTCACCGCCGGCAGCGCCCAACCGGAAAACACCGTGTCGTTGACGATCATTGCGGCAAAGCAAACCAGATAACAGGAGAACGCGTGCAGAAAAGGATGACGCAGCATTAATCCGGCAATAATGGCGTTCACCGGCCAAAATAGGGAGAGCTCCTGAGGCACACGCAGGTGACTGCCAATAAAACAGAAAAAAAACGTTATCAGAAACAGCGATAGCGTGTTCTTTGAGGTGCTTTTTTCGTCAAACAGTGTAACGCGCATACGTCTGAACCCTGTAACCTGGAGATCCGTGCTCTTGCGCCTTGCGGCATAGTGCAGATCATTAGAGCTGAAAACCCGAGTAATGATCTTGCGAATAAAACAGCGTTCGTTGTGTTGCTCTTCGACTGGGACGCTAACCTCTCGCCACGGTCGCGTTCGCGCAGCGACACGGCAAAACAGCGTGGCGTATTATGCCCTGCAAATAAAAAAATCGGATATCCGAGATATCCGATTTTTTTTTATGCGTTGCGGCAGTAACTGCGTCGCACTTATTTCACCGCCACCGGCCACTGACTCAAGCGAATGCCGCGTTCACGCGCATTTTCGCCAAAATCCTGCAAGACCGCTTTAACGTCAGGATCCATGTATTTGGCGTTACCGTGATCGACGATAACCGTACTGTTTTCAGGAATTTCCGCCAGCAGCCCCTGTAACTTGGGATTGTGCAAAAAGGTGAGATTTTGCTGAAAGCGCAAAACGTAGTGGTCGTCATGACGGGTCAACTGCAGCGCATTACGGTGGCTTTTATAGAGGCTGCACACCACTTGGGTGGCAATACCAAGGCCAATTCCCGCCAGCATGCCAAACGCGATGATGCCGCCAATCGTCGCCAGAAACGGAATGGACTGCTGCGCCCCCATGCGAAACTGTTCCATAAACAGACGTGGCGTGGCCAACTTATAGCCGGTGAAAAGCAGCACGGCTGCCAGGCTGGCAAGCGGAATCGCATTGAGCAGTTCGCTAAACCACAGGCCGCAGATCAGCAACAGTACGCCGTGGATCAAAATCGAGAGTTTGCTTTGTGCCCCGACGCTGACGTTCACCGAGCTACGCACAATCACCGCCGTAATCGGCATGGCCCCCAATAGCCCCGAAGTAAGATTTCCCACGCCCTGCGCAAACATCTCTCTATTGGGCGAGGGTGCAGGATGCTGCGGGCGCAGCTTTTTCAGCGCCTCCTGACTGAGTAAAGTTTCCAGACTGGCTACCAGCGCCAGCGTAACGGCGACGATCCATACCGCCGGTTCCTGCCAGGCCATCCAGTCGGGCGTTTCCAGCTCGGCCGCCAGCGCCGCCACGCTGTCGAACTGGGGCAAGGCGATACGCGGCAATCCATCAGACAGGCCAGGCAGCAATCGATCGCCATATGCCGTCGCCATGCATCCCAACAGCACCGCCACCAGCGGCCCGGGGATCCAACTCAGCGCTTTAATCGCTTTGATCTGCGGCGTGGTCCATAGCCAGAGCACCACCAGTCCCGCAGCGGCCACCAGCGCGGCACTCGGTGACAAAGCCGTTTCACCCGTTGCCAGCGAGACCAGTTCCGCATCGCCCTGCGCGCCAAGCGCGACGGTAATTTGCTGCATAATCAGCAAGATACCAATTGCCGCCAGCATCCCTTTAATGACGCTTCCCGGCACCAGGCTAATAAAGCGCCCCGCACGCAGTATACCCAACGCGCATTGCAGAACACCGGCCAGAATCAGCGCGGTCAGAAACGCAGAAAAACTTCCCAGCGTTTGGATCGACGCCACCACAATGGTCACTAACCCCGCCGCCGGGCCACTCACGGCAAAGCGCGAGGGACTCAGTGCGGTGACCAGCAATCCACCGATGACGCCGGTAAGCAATCCGGCAAACGGGGGCAGTCCGCTGGCTTGAGCAATCCCCAAACAGAGCGGCAGCGCGACCAAAAACACCACCAAACCGGCGGGAATATCCTGGCGAAGCGTATGAAGATTCATGGTGAAGGTTCCTCTACAGAGGGCGTGATGAAGGCGTTTAAATGGCCGACGTCGCGGACATCATTACCACCAAAGCGGTGCGGCAAGCACCAACGGCAATGTTTCGCTAAAAAGGGGCTCAGGGTTGTCACAATTCTCTTCTCTCGTCGTTCGGGCAGCACACGTCAGAGTGAAAGCACCGGCTCATTAACCGCGCGGAATAAGATGGAAAAGGATAAAAGCAGCGCTTTCTCACAGAAATTGGTTATAGACGCTAATGCTTTTCAGTGCACTCAAAATATTTTATGAGCGCGAAAAACGGCATTTACCGTAAAATTATTGTCAATTAATGTGAGGTTAACGTAAGCTTTCGCAAGGAGAAAACACGTCAACTCTTTCTATTTTTTATTTATATAACAATAATTTAATAAAGAATTACCGGTAATAAAACAGACAAAAGAATACAAGTAGGCTTTGCGGGGATTTAGTCTTTGCGATGAAAAGCGCGTCTGGTTGATGAGAAAAATCTTAATTAAAAAATTTATCAATAGCGTTATACGCTAGTGATAGGCGTAGCGACCCGCATTTTGTCCTGCGGGAGCGTCTGATCCTCCTTATGAGATCAGGAAATTAATGAGCAGGTTAATAATCACAGGAAAAGTAAAGGCGACTGGCCCTGAATATCCAACCACTGCCCCGCTGACGCACGCGCAGTGGTTGGCCAAGCCTTATTTTCCGTTCCAGACTTTCATGTTGGCGTCCCGTACCTCAAGCTGCTGCTGCGGAGGAAGCTTGTTGTAATCTTTTGCCATGCCGCTTTCCCAGTCACCGTACAGCGGATTCGGCAGCACGATAAACTGCGTACCGAAGCGCTGATGATTTTGTTCAACGAAGGCGCGACGCTGCGCATTGCCTTGATGCCAGGTAGCACCACCAAAATCATTGAGGTTATCGCCAACGTAAAGCACCACGTTATAGCCGGCGTTTTTAATGGCATCGAACCGTTCCTGCTTATTGGAGTTACCGGTACTCAGGCGCACGGTATGTTCACTGACCCCGCTGAAGCCCAGCTGATTGAGGTTATGAACCGTGGCGGCGTAATCCTGCTTATCGCGGTTGGAGACATAAAATACCGTGCCGCCATGGCTATTCACGTAACGCGCAAACTCTACGGCACCGGGCACGGCACGCGCCTGTCGCGCTTGTGTCCAGGCGGACCAGGTTTTCGCGGAGAAAGGCTGCGCGTTTTTCGCCTGCCAGGCGCTGTAAGCGCTGTTGTCGATCATGGTTTCATCTAAATCCACAATCACCGCTTTAGGCTTGCCAGCAAGCGACGGCGCCGCATCAAACGCCATGCGCGCGCTGTTGAAAGCCTGCCAGGTTAACGCCTCGTACTCGCCGGACTGCTGAAACCAGTTCAGCGCCAGCACCGACTGTTGACTAAGCTGCTGCTGCGCCTGCTGCTTAGCAGGTTGCGCGCAGCCGGTAAGCGCCAGCGTTATCATGCCGGCAGTGGCCAGCAACGTGATGTTTTTCATCCGATCGTTCCTCAACGCAAAGGGTCAATTTTTGTAAAGCTTTAAAAATGTAGCAGTTAACGTAAGCTGTGAGCATCCCCTTTTCACTCGCTTTCTGGAGAAACGTATGGCCCACGTTCCCCCTTCTGGTCCACGATCCGCGCTGCTGGATGCCTTTTCATGGCTGGCGTACGCCTTCCCGTCGTCTGGCCTGCCAGCCCCCGATAACACCGCCTATGGACAGCAGCGCCACAGCGCCACGGTGGTAAAGGCAACCGCCAACTGGCCGCCGAAAAGCTGTGTCTCTGATGGCATTATTGCCGAACCGCAGCTGGCCGCGGCGGTCTATACCGCCGATTGTTTGCCCGTGCTGTTCGCAGACAGCACACAGCGGCAGGTGGCGGCGGTACACGCGGGTTTGCAGGGCACGCTGGCTGGCGTGCTGCACAGCGCGGTCGACAGCCTGCTGGCGCAGGGCGCGCGCAGCGAAACGCTGTACGTTGCCATCGGCCCCGCCATCGGTGCCTGCTGTTACGAGCTGGGTGAGGATCGCATCGCGCAGATGCAGCAGCGAGACGATCTGCCGCCGTTGCCGTGGTCGCGACAGCAGCCGATCAATCCACTTGCCGTTCGTCCGCAGGCGAAGGCCCATCATCAGGGCGTATGGTTTGATTTACCGCAGTTGGCGCGCGGGATACTTCAGCAGCGTGGCATTCCGGCGGCGCAGATCGAGTGGGTAAATGTTTGTACGTATTGCATGGCGGAGGCCGGATCGAGCTATCGCTATAACACGCATTTTAACAGCGGTTACGCTTCGCGCTTTTCCTGGATCCGCACGCTGCCGTGAGCGGCTGCACTTCCCTGTGCAGCGAGAGCATCAGTGAATGATGGCGTTGAGCGTTAGTACACCCGCCAGACCGAGCACGGAGATCAGCGTTTCCATGACGGTCCAGGTTTTCAGCGTTTCCACTACGCTGAGATTGAAATAGCCTTTGAATAACCAGAAGCCGGGATCGTTTACGTGTGATGCGATCACGCTGCCCGATCCCACCGCCAGCACCATCAGCGCCGGATCGGCATGGGTTGCCGCGATGATCGGCGTCACAATGCCTGCGGTGGTGATCGCGGCGACCGTGGCCGAGCCGAGCGCAATACGCAGCATCGCAGCAACCGTCCAGCACATCAGCAGCGGCGAGAGCGATGACCCTTTCATCATCCCCGCGATGTAATCCGCAACGCCGCTATCCACCAGCACCTGCTTGAACGCCCCGCCACCGGCAATAATAAAGATGATCATCGCGATGGCCGCGATAGAGTCGCCGCACATGTCCATGACCGCATCCATCTTACGCCCGTTGCGCAGTCCGAGGGTAAACACGGCTATCACCACCGCAATAAACAGCGCCACCGCCGGGTTGCCGACAAATTCAAAGAACTGACGCAGCGCATTCTCTTTCGGCGTGGTCAGCTCAAATACCGCCGCGATCGCCATCAGAATCACCGGGATCACCGCGGCAAAAATGCTGACGCCAAACCCCGGCATCTCCTCTTCGGTAAAGATCTTGGGATTGAAAAGCCCCTCCGGCGGCGATTTTTCGAAACGCTTCAGGAAGGTCGAGAAGAGGGGACCAGCCACGATCACTGTCGGTAGCGTAATGATCATGCCGTACAGCAGCGTGGTGCCCAGGTTGGCGCCAAAGATCGTGGCAATTGCCGTGGGGCCCGGATGCGGCGGCAGGAAGCAGTGGGTCACAGACAATGCGGCGACCATCGGCACCCCAACATACAGCAGCGGCAGACCCGCCGCTGCAACCACCGTAAACACCAGCGGCAGCAGCAGCACGAACCCCACTTCATAAAACATCGCCAGGCCGACCACCAGCCCCGTCGCCACCAGCGCCCACTGCAGCCGCTGCTTGCCAAAGGCCGCAATCAGGGTGGTTGCGACACGCTGTGCGGCCCCGGTATCTGACACCAGCCGTCCCAGCATGGCGCCAAAGCCCAGAATCATCGCCAGACTTCCCAGCGTAGAACCTATCCCTTTTTGAATGGAAGCCATGACGTTAAGCGGCGTCATGCCTTCCGCGATCCCAACGACCGCAGACACAAATACCAGAGCAATAAAGCCGTTCACTTTAAAGACGATCATTAAGACCAACAGCAGGATCACACCCAGCACAATGATGGTTATGGGCATTTTTATTATCCTTATGAACACAGAGGGTGATTAAGTTTTAGGCGCGGCCTGGTATTAACGCCAGCGCGCCGGGGGATTACACGGCGACGCGCATACCGCCATCCACGAACAGCAGATGACCATTCACAAAATCAGAGGCGCGCGAGGCCAGAAATACAGCGGCACCGATCAACTCTTCCGGTTTTCCCCAGCGCGCCGCCGGCGTGCGCTTCGTTAGCCAGCCGGTGAACGCGGGATCGTCAGCCAGCGCCTGCGTCATTTCCGTCACAAAGTAGCCCGGGGCGATGGCGTTGACTTGAATATTGTGGCGCGCCAGTTCGACACACATGCCGCGCGTCAGCATCGTGACTGCGCCTTTCGACGCAGCGTAAGGCGTGATGGTGTCGCGCCCCAGCTCGCTTTGCATTGACCCGATGTTGATGATTTTGCCCTGCTGACGCGCCACCATTTTTTTCGCCACGGTTTGCGACATCAGAAATACCGCCGTCTGGTTAACGGCAATCACCTCGTTCCAGTCTTGCTCTGGAAACTCAAGAAAAGGCCGACGTCGCTGAATGCCGGCGTTGTTCACCAAAATATCAATGGCGCCCCATTCAGCTTCAATCTCTTCCACCGCCTGGTGTACCTGCGCGGACTGCGTGACATCAAAGGCTTTGGCCCGCGCATGCAGGCCACCTTCACGCAGCAGCGCGGCGCCCTTTTCGGCTCCCGCTTGTGTGGTGGCGTTGATGATCACTTCAGCGCCCGCTTCACCCAAGCCTCGCGCTAACAGAAAACCGATGCCGCGCGCAGAGCCAGTGAGCAGCACGCGTTTGCCCTCAAGAGAAAATAACGGATTCATGTGGGTTCCTTAAAAAGTGAGCTGCACTTTGGCTGCACGGGTTTTGTCACCGGCAAATTGCAGCGCGGCGTCGATCTCCTGCATGGCAAAGGCCCCGCTGAAAAGCGGCTGGGGCTGGATAACGCCAGTGGCAAGCCACTCAACGGCGAGGGTAAATTCATGCGTAAAGCGGAACGAGCCGACCAGCTGGATCTCTTTGGCGATGAGCGTCATGATGGCAAAATCCGGCACGGTCCCGCCCATTCCCACCTGCACCAGCGTCCCTTTGGCGCAAACCACCTCTAAACAGCGCTGCAGCGATGCCGGATGGCCTGACGCCTCAAAAGCGACATCGAAATAGCCTTTGTCCGCAAGGTAAGGGGCAAAATCGCCTTCTGCGGCGTGAATGACATCGGTGGCCCCCATTTGTTTGGCCATCTCTAGCGAACGCGCGCTGATATCGCTGCACGTTACCGAGGCCGCCCCGCGCGCGTTGGCCGCCGCCGCAATCAGGCAGCCAATCGGCCCAACGCCGGAGATAAACACATGCTTGCCCGAGAGATCGCCCGCCTGGAAGGTCGCATGCAGGCATACCGCCAGCGGTTCGGCAAACACCATGACCGCCTCGTCAGCGTCATCAGGAAACGGGATGCACTGTGCACTGTCCACGACTTTGTATTCGGCAAAACCGCCGTCGACGTGCGGCGTATACATGGCACTGCCAAAAAAGCGCATGGAAGTGCACTGATTTTCCTGTTCGCGCAGGCAATATTTGCAGGCACCACAGGGTTTGGAGGGATTTATCGCGACTTTTTGATGTGGCTTGAGGTCCGGATTGTCACTTTCGACCACGTACCCAATGACTTCATGGCCGAGAATCATCGGCATGGTTACCGCATAGCTACCGACTTTTCCTTCTTGATAATAGTGCAGGTCGGAGCCGCAAATGCCGCCGCGCGTGATGCGCACCAGCGTGCCCTTGCCCTCCCAGGTAACTTGCTGCTGCGTTACGCTGACCTGTTTTTTCCCGCTGATCACGCAGGCATGCGAATCAATCTTCATGGCTTCCCCGTTTGGCGCTGAAACAAAGGGGCATCAAAGCGAGTTCCGAGGCTGAAAACTGTGAGGCAGATCACTCAGAGGGATGTTACGGCAGGCTTGTTACCGAGAACGTGAGCTAAACAAGCTAGACGACACGATCGCAGGCCCTCCCTGGCCACGATAATGTCATGCTAATGGCCTGACATGAGGTCGTTACTGTATTTAAAGAGTTCTGAATCGGAACGCAGCCCCAGCTTTTTCAAGGCCGACTGCTTCTGCCCGCTCACCGTTTTGCGGCTGCGTTTAAATTTCACGGCGATTTGTGACACGCTTAAACCATCCAGGAAACAGCGCACCACTTCAACCTCGCGCGGACTCAGGGTTTTCACCTTCTCATACATATTGCCCTTGCTGCTGAAATCGATGGAGTCATCCAGCGCGTCTTCGTTCATCACGTACAGATTTTCGATCTCGTAGGCCACCTGCTGTGACAAAAACAGCCTGCCCTGCGCAACCTGGCGGATGGCATGCAAGATTTCTTGCATGTTATGGCTTTTACCAATGAAACCTTTGACCCCGGCACTGAGTACCATTTTGACGATGGCGGGACTCTCCATTGATGAGGAGATCAAGATTTTTTGCTGCGGATAGTGGTTGCGCAGTTGCTTAACCAGCGCCAGGCCATCCAACTCGCGTTCACCCAGCAGAAAATCCAGTACCAATACGTCCACCGAGGTATTTCTTAGCTGGTTAAACAGTTCACTGCTTGAAGCCCATGCCCCGACCAATTCGATATCGGGTTCATGTTTTAAAGAGAGCTCAAACACAGTACGAACCATGGGGTGATCATCGAGAATAGCGACACGCACCTGTTTATTGTGTGCATAAACCATTTTCTTTTCCTTTATCCAACGCTTGCTTTATCCATTTCAGATGACCACGCAATTTTACAAATCGGCGTCATACAATAATAAAAGTGCTCGAAACTCGTTTTCTAGCGGCAGATTAAAATGTCTATGAAGGGGGTTAAGTCATTTTTTTTACTTACTCAACGAGCCATAAAAATAGTGTCATAATCCGTTGCTGCGCAGCGTTATTTGTTGCCTGCTTCTGTAAAACTGCGAAAATTCTGACGCAACTCATCAACAACACCACATAAGAAATGTCTTGAAAGAAAAACATCCTACTAAGCGCATGAAATCAATTAAAAATAGAAAAATTCGCGTCGCCTTCAAAGGTTATCTGCGCCAGATTAGTGCAGATGAATTTTGAGAACGGTCGCAAAATAGCTTATTTCATGACGTTGGAAATATATTAAACCTGAGTCGATTTATACTGAACTGCAATTATTCGTCTTAACCTACTGGCTCTTTTTGAGGATCGCATGGCGTTACGCTGCCTATTATCGTTTGCTTGTTTTTTATTTATGCTTTGCTTATCCATTTCATCAGCATGGGCAGAAATTAAAACGCTACAGTTGCTTGCCCGTACGGATCTTCCACAGCCTGTCATGCAATTAGCGGGGCCCATTCGATCGGGCTTTGAAAATAAAGTGATCAACGTGGCCGTTGCCGGACAATCGCAGCCGCCGTTGTATATGGATATTGATAGCCAGCGCTTTGAAGGCGTCAGTGCGGATTACCTGTCGCTGATGCAAACTCTGCTGGATACCACCGTTAAAATTCATCATTATCCCACGCACAGCGCCGCCCTCGCGTCGGTGATGCGCGGTGAGATGCATATGCTGGCCATCTATGTGTCTTCATCCAGCGCCAATACGTCGACCTTGATTGCCAGCGAGCCCTGGCTGTTGGATTACGGCGTCACGGGGCATAAGGCCGATCTCCCCTTGGATATGAGCCGCAACTTACCCGAGCGCATTGCCTGGTCTGGGGATGCCATGCAGCGTCAGCCTCTTGAAGGGCTCTTCCCTAAAGCACAGCTGATACGCTTTCCCAGCGATTATGAAGCCGTCGCCGCCACGGTATTCGGGCAGACCCAGCGCGTCTGGGGGAACGCCGCCACATTAATGCACCTGAACCGCAATTTATTTGCCAATGCGCTCACGCTTATCACCGATGAGCGGCGCGAGCCCATGAACATAAGCTTTGGCATCAGTCCACACTTCCCCGCGCTGGCTAATGCCATCAACCACGCCCTGTCGCTGGTGCCCCTTTCACTGCGCATGCAGATTGCCAATCGCTGGCAGTTGGAAGCACGTCACGTCTTGCAAAATAATCCCCTGGCGCTAAGCGAAGATGAAGAAGCCTGGCTGAAAGCGCATCCCGTCATTACCACGCAGCTTTCCGACAGTCTCGCGCCGCTGAGCAGCGAAATCGCCCGTGGAACGTACCGCGGCATGGCCATCGATGTGCTGAATCTGATCGCAGGCCAAACCGGGTTAACTTACAAACCACAGGACAACAGCCCGTCGCAGGCAGTGCTACCGCGCCTCTCTCCACTGGCGATGTCAGAGACGGAAGATGGCGCCGACACACCTTGGGTAACGCGTCCGTGGCTGGTCTCTCACTGGGTTATCGTTCGTCAGGCTAATCCGCGCCCTCTGCTGGGCCGCAACCCGTTTCCGTTTGGCTCGGCCCATATTCTGCGCAACGCTAAGATGAAAGCCTGGATGACCGCGCATTATCCACATTTGCAGCTGACAGAGAGCGATGAGCCGCTTCACGCCCTGCGCGATCTGGAAGCACGCAGGGTGGATGCGGTGATCCTGCCGAAAATTTTCGCCGATTATTTTATGCGGAATCATTTTGGCGACAGTTTGAAAGTCGAGAGCACACTCGGTGCCGAACCCGCACGCTTTGTGATGCGCGTTGAGCCGGGTAATGCGCCCTTGTTGCGTATTCTCGATAAAGCTTTACTCGCGATTCCGCCCGATACGCTGTTTAAGTTGCAGGCGCAGTGGCGCCAGGCGGAGTCGCCTTCGCTGCGGGCGACATGGCAAAATTACAAACGCGCTATTCTGCTGATCATCGTGGTCGCAACCGGTTTGATCGCCCTGATTCTGTTGTGGAATCGCCACTTGCGCAGAGTCATACAGCAGCGCATTCAGGCTGAAAATGCGCTCAAGAATCAATTCAACTTTACCCAAACGCTGTTTAATGACTCGCCAGTGGCCATGTATATCCGCGATAAGCAAACGCGCCTGGTTGACTGCAATAATACGTATTTGCGCTTTCTTAACGTGCAGCGGGAAGAGGTGATTGGCAAGCGCCTGACGGATGTTATCCCTGACGATGCCAACATTCACAGCATGGAAGAGAGCTATCTGCTTACGCTTAAAAGCGGCGAGGCGGTGATCCGCGATCTCACCATTGAGCTGCATCAGGAGTCCTTTCAGGTTTATCACTGGACGCTGCCGTTCCGCGATCGCCTGGGTGAAGTGGCTGGCGTCATTGGCGGTTGGGTGGATGTCACTGAGCGCAACGCGTTGCTGCAAGAGTTGCAAATGGCCAAAGACGCGGCAGACAAAGCCAACCGCTCCAAGAGTGATTTTCTCGCCAGCATGAGCCATGAAATCCGCACGCCGCTGCACGCCATCATTGGCCTGCTTGAACTGGAAACGTGCTCACAGCCAGCGGAGTCGCTCTCGGAAAATATTCGCGTGGCCTACAGCTCTGCTCAGGCGCTGCTGTCGCTGATAGGCGATGTGCTCGATATGTCGAAGATTGAATCCGGTCTTTATCAGCCGACGTTTGAGACGGTGTATTTGCCTGATGTCATCGAACAGGCGGTGGCGCTGTTTCGCAATCAGGCGGAAAGCAAAGGCATCGCGCTGCGGGTGGAAATGGATATCGCCGCTTACTGGGTTAAAACCGATCCCCTGATGATCAATCAGATCCTGTCTAACCTGTTGAGTAACGCCATTAAGTTTACCGAACACGGTGCGGTCACGGTGGTCTTGATGCAGGGTATTGCCCAGGTTGAAGAGAGCTGCGAATTTGTCATTGAGGTCAGCGACAGCGGCTGCGGTCTGACGGAAGAGCAGCAGCAAGCGATATTCGAACCGTTCGTTCAGGTGGGCGAGCGCGAGCAGCAGCAAACCGGCACCGGACTGGGACTGAGCATTTGTTGCAATCTGGCGCACCTGTTGGACGGCGAACTGATTGTGGAAAGCGAACTTAACGAAGGTTCTGTGTTCTCGTTTTATTTCCGTGCCCGGCAAGGCGAGCCACAGGATCAAACGCGCCCTCACCTGTCTAAGCCACTCAATAGCGATAAGCTCACGGTGCTGGTTATTGACGATCACGCGCCTAATCGGCTACTGCTGGGCAAGCAGTTAGAACTGGCAGGGCACCAGGTTGTGGTCAGTGAAAGTGCCGCAGAAGCGCTTGCACTGTGGCAGCAAGCGCCGTTGCGGTTTGATTTGATTATCACCGACTGCAATATGCCGGGGATGAATGGTTTCCAGTTTGCGGCCGCGCTGCGCCACTATGAACTGCAGCACAATCTCCGCCCTATTACCCTGTTTGGCCTTACCGCCTCTGCAGAGCCCCACATGATGCGGCGTTGCCTGAAGGCAGGCATGGATGATTGCATGTTTAAACCGCTGAACATGGGCAGGCTGGTCGAAAAAATTGCGCAAGCCGTGCCGGATCGGCATCCTCAACCGGCGTCCGATAGCACAGCGTCTGAACCGCTCGCAGAGGATCACTCTGCCGTGTTTTCCCCCGTGCTGCGGCAGTTGGCTGAAAAGGATCCGTCAGGCTGCGTCACCCTCATTAATAGCATTCAAGAGAGTCATGAAGCGCTGCTCCTCGCATTACAGCAGACAGAAGACGCGAAAACGCTGGCAGAACTCGGACACAAATTGAAAGGCGGAGCCGCTATCATCAATGCCCCTGAATTAATGTTGCTCGGCCGTCAGCTGGAGCGCCATCGCGAAAACGCTCACGATGTTTCCGCGCTGCTTGAGGCGATTAAACAGGAAGTCGAGCGCGTAAATACACAGCTGATGGCCTTTATAGAAGAACACGTAAAAATTAATCGCACCTCATAAAAACAAAATTCTAACGAGACATTTCTCGGTTAACCTTTGCCACATTGCGGTGATAATCTCCGCAATGGTTAGCATTTTGTTGGTATAAGGGAAGCCATGTTTAACGCAAGAATTCTTATCGTTGATGAACATCGCCTGGTTGCCGCAGGCGTACAGGCTTTACTGTTAATGAACGGATTCAATAGTGTCAATATCGTTAACAATATTAATGACGCCATTGATGAAGTTATTCACAACCCAGTGGACATCATTATTATCGATCCCGATTTTGAAGAAAAAAACTGCATAGCCTTTTTACGTGACATTGTAAAAACCAAGGCGTGGATGAAAATGATTGTGCTCAGTCGCATCGAATCTAAAAGTGCTGCAATACAACAATTTAGCCATTGCGCTAACGGTTTTGTCTCGAAGAAAGACCCGATTCAGGCCCTGATTTCAGCTATCGGCTGCGTGTATAATAACGTAAACTATCTGCCCGAGGAGATCATTGACAGCCGCCAGAAATTTGCAAATGAGCAAAATATGCTGTCACGTCTAACGCCGCGAGAGAGTCTTATTCTTCGCCAACTTGCGCAAGGAAAATCCAATAAGATGATCGCCAGCGAGCTTGGCTTAAATAATAAAACCGTAAGTACGCATAAAGCGAAAATATTTAACAAGCTTGGCCTGGATAATCTGGTGGAGGTGATAGAGTTGGCGCGGCGTAACGGTGCTTGTACCTCACGTTATCCATAATAGCGTAAGGCTCTCGCCGACGATTATTTCCACCCGCCTGGTGTTACAGGTAATAAACGGTTTATTTAATTTATAATTATAATAATGATAGAGCTAATTCATTAGCCCGCACAGAGAAACGATTGCAGGGTGCGTAAGCCTCTTCCCGTGCCTGCCGAAAGTGATGTCTCACTTTCGTCTACTGCTTACCGCCCTGCTTTTTTTTGACGTTTCTCACAGGCTGACCGCCTTAAATTCCCTTCCTGATAAAATCCCGCTAACCTGAACTCATCCGACCACTCAGAGATTGCGACCATGACTGCGCGCTTTCCGCATCTTTTTACCCCGCTGGACCTGGGCTTTACTCAGCTCAAAAACCGCTTTTTGATGGGCTCAATGCATACCGGACTTGAAGAGCACGCTGATGGCGCGGCGCGGCTGGCTGCGTTCTACGCTGAGCGTGCTCGCGAAGGCGTTGCGCTGATCGTCACCGGCGGGATTGCGCCGAATCCCCAGGGCGTCGTGGGACAGGGTGGCGCGGTGCTAAACCATGAAAGTCAGTGTGGCTGGCATCGAACCGTAACCGATGCGGTGCACGCGGCGGGCGGAAAAATAGCCTTGCAAATATTGCATGCGGGGCGCTACAGCTATCAGCGCGACCTGGTGGCACCGTCAGCACGGCAGGCGCCCATTAATCCCTATATGCCGCGCGAACTCAGCGACAGTGAGATTCACCAGACTATTCAGGACTTCGCGCATTGTGCCCAACTGGCACAAAAAGCGGGTTATGACGGCGTGGAGATCATGGGATCGGAAGGGTATCTGATCAACCAGTTTTTAGTGACGCACACCAACCAGCGCAATGACGACTGGGGCGGGGATGTCGCGCGCCGACAGCGCTTTGCACTGGCGATCACGCAGGCGATCAAAGCGGCCACCGGCGACGCCTTTATCATTATATTTCGCCTGTCGATGCTGGATCTCATCAGTAACGGCAGCACGCTCGAAGAGACATTAACGCTGGCGCGGGCGCTGGAACAGCGTGGCGTCACGATCTTTAACAGCGGCATTGGCTGGCATGAAGCGCGCATTCCCACCATCGCCACCAGCGTCCCACGCGCCGGATTTGCGTGGGTGACACAGCATCTGCGTGACTCTGTTTCGGTGCCGGTGATTGCCACCAACCGCATCAACCACCCTCAGGTTGCCGAAGATCTGCTGCGCGACGGCGTGGCCGACATGGTGTCGATGGCGCGACCGTTTTTGGCTGATGCCGCCTTTGTTCGTAAAGCGCAGACAGGCGAACCGGATGCCATCAATACCTGCATCGCCTGCAACCAAGCGTGCCTCGACCAAATTTTCGTTGGCAACGTCACCTCTTGCCTGGTCAACCCGCGCGCCTGTCATGAAACGCTAATGCCCGTGATCGCCACCGATCAACCCAAGCAGATTGCGGTGGTCGGTGCGGGGCCAGCCGGCATGGCCTTTGCGCTTCAGGCCGCGCAGCGCGGTCATCACGTGACGCTGTACGACGCAGAGGCGGAGATTGGTGGCCAGTTCAACATTGCCCGGCAGATCCCCGGCAAAGAGGAGTTCAGCGAAACGCTGCGTTATTTCCGGCACCAGTTGAACGCGGCGGGCGTCCGCATTTGCACCCGGCAGCGCGTCACGGCCGATCAGCTTGAGTCGGTGGAGGAAGTGGTGATTGCCACCGGTATTTCACCGCGCCAGCTAACGCTGCCCGGCATCGATCACCCGAGCGTGCTGAGTTACCTTGCGGTGATCCGCGATAAAAAACCGGTGGGTCAGCGCGTCGCCATCATTGGCGCAGGCGGTATCGGCTTTGACACCGCAGAATTTCTGCTGCACAACGCGCCGCACCGCGAAGATTTTTATCGCAGCTGGGGAATCGATCGTCATCTGCAGGCGCGCGGCGGTTTGGTGCCGCCCCAGCCGCTGCCCGCCGATCGCCAGATTTGGCTGCTGCAGCGTAAATCCGGCAAGCCTGGCGCGGGCCTGGCAAAAACCACGGGCTGGATCCGCCGCGCGACGCTGCAGGCGCATGGCGTTACGCTGTGGGGCGATGTGGAATACTTGAAGATTGACGATGAGGGGCTGCATCTGCGTCATCAAGGGGAAGCCGTGACGCTGCCGGTGGACAATGTGGTGATCTGCGCCGGTCAGGAGCCGCTGCGGGTGCTGGCCGATGAGCTGGCTGCGCGCGGCAAAACGGTACGCCTGATTGGCGGCGCGGACGTGGCGCAGGAGTTGGATGCTCGCCGCGCCATTGCCCAGGCGACTGAACTGGCGTTAACAATTTAACTCAGCGCAGCTTCACGGCGCGCAGCACCACGAAGCGGGCGTTGGACGCCACCAGCTCACAGTTGCCAAAGAGTTTTTTCATTTTAACGTGATAGCCGAGGTGGCGGTTGCCGACGATGCGCAGCTCGCCACCGTACTGGAGGCAGCGTTTGGCATCGCGCAGCATCTGCCAGGCAAGATGGTCGGTCACGGCATGCTGCTGGTGGAACGGTGGGTTACACAGTACCGCGTGCAGACGGTCAGAGGGGAAGCCGCTTAGCACGTTATTCACCCTGAACTGGCAGCGCGCCAGATCCTGCGGTCGGTTGACGTCAACATTGCGCTGGCTTGAAGCCACCGCCATGTAGGATTCATCATAAAACAGCACGTCAGCCTGCGGGTTTTGCGCCAGCGCCATCAAACCGATTACGCCATTGCCACAGCCGAGATCGAGGATTTCGCCCTCAATGTCAGACGGCAAATGCTGCATAAAAAAGCGCGCGCCGATATCCAGCGAGCCGCGGGAGAAGACGTTGGCGTGGTTGTGAATCTGATACGCCCCCTCATCCAGCGGCCAAACCGTGGTGTCCGGTACATCAGCCAGCGCGGGCGCGCTGTAGCGGCTATAGATCAATCTGGCTTTTTTCCACGCCAGCGAGGTTTTACTCTCGCCCAGAATGCGTTCAAACAGCTGCTGCGTGGAGGTGTGAATGTCCTTGGCTTTTGCCGCGGCGACAATCAGCGTCTCCGGCATCACCACGTGGCGCAGCGCACGCAGCTGGTGCTCCAACAGCGCGAGGGTTTTGGGGATCTTGATCAACACGGCGGCAGGCGCGGCGGGCAACGGCGCCAGACTATCCAGAAAATGCACCTGCGCGTCATCCAAGCCGTTGAGACGCAGATTCTGTTTAGCCGCCATTTGGCTGAGCAAAGAGTCGCTCACGTGCCAGACTTCACGCGGATTGAGCGCGCAGGTCAGCGCGCCAAAGCTGTCATTGAACACCAGCACCGGTCCCGCTGGCAGCGCCTGCTGCAACAGATATTCATCGGCGGCGTCCCACGCCTGAAGCGGGCTCTCTTCGCGCATGGGAGGAAAACGCTCTAGCGTCAGGGTGCGGTCGGGCAGTTCAAGTTGGCTCATGGAATCTCCGGCGTGGTACACTTTGCGTGATTTTCGCCCTAAAAAGGGGGGCGCAGTATACTTTTTTTCACCGGGAATCCCAATGTCATTCATCTATCTGCAGGGTTATCCTGAAAACCTTCTCGCCCAAGTGCAAACGCTCATCGATCAGCAACGTCTGGGGGCTTTTTTGCAACAGCGCTATCCGGGCAAACATGACATTGTCAGCGACCGCGCACTGTATGATTACACGCAGGCGCTAAAAACCCGCTTCATTCGCAGCGCGCCACCGCTGAACAAAGTGGTGTGGGATAACAAAATCAAAGTGATGAAGCATGCGCTGGGCCTGCATACCGCAATTTCCCGCGTGCAGGGCGGTAATTTAAAAGCCAAAGCAGAGATTCGCATCTCCACCTTTTTCCGCGCCGCACCCGAGCCGTTTTTGCGCATGATCGTGGTGCACGAACTGGCACATCTCAAAGAAAAGCAGCATGACAAAGCGTTTTACCAGCTCTGCTGCCATATGGAACCGGACTACCACCAGCTGGAGTTTGACGCTCGCCTGTGGATGACCGACCAGGCGATGCGCGGCAACGCGGCTTAAAGGAACTCCTGCGCCTTTTGAATCAGGCTGGTTTTGGTCAGCGCCCCCATAAAGCGCCGCTCCTGCGGGTTGTTTAACACCGGCAGACGCTCCAGCGTCACGCGCGCAAAGGCTTCCCACCCTTCCCGCATACTTTGATATTGATAGATGCACGGAAAATCATGGTCCATAACGCTACTGACGGGGGAATCCAGCGTGATGGCCTGCGCCAGCACCTGACGCGCAATGTCGTGGATGGAGACCACGCCGAGAAACTGTCCTTGGCGGTTGATCACATAGACATAGCGCTCGCGTTTGAGCGAGCTGACCGCCAGCGCCTGGCCCACTGACGCCTGCGGCTCAAGCGCTGCACCGGGAATAATCAGCTGATCAACGCGCATGTTATCGAAATCAAATTTGGCTTCAGATCGGTTGAAATGCGTGCTTACTACCGGATACGTGCTCGCCGCCTGTAGGCGATAGACCACCATTGAAGCCAGCACAGCGGCGATCATCACCGGAAACAGCAGGCTGCTGTTTAGCGTCATTTCCAGCACCATTAGCATCGCCATCAGCGGCGCCTGGCTGACCGCTGCCAGCACGGCGGCCATGCCTATGGCGGCATACAGCAGCGCATCGCCCAGCGGTAGATGCAGCAGCAAACCGATTTTCGCCAGCACGACACCCAATAGCGCGCCAATCAGCAGTGATGGCGTGAACAGGCCGCCGACGGCGTTGGATCCCACCGACAACGTGGTGGCGAGGGTTTTCAAGACCAGCAAGACCAGCAGGCCGCCCAGCAGATAGTGCCCGTCAATGATTTTTACGATCACTTCATAGCCGTTGCCCAAAATGTCGGTGGAGATCAGCGCAAGGCAGCCCACGGCGAATCCCCCCAACCCAAGCCGCACGGGCAGCGAGGTCACGTGTGCGAACAGCGCTTTGCTGCGCGCAATCAAGGCAATGAGCAGCCAACCTGCCAGCCCGGACGCTAAGCCAATCACGATGGTCATCACCAGGCTGCTGCTGTCCAGCGCAAACTGCGCATTGGAAAGCGGGTAAAGCGCGTTACGGAAGCCCAACGCCCACATGGTCATGACCGCCACGGCGGACGCGACAATCAGCGGGATTAGCCGCTGCAGCGCGGAAATGCCGAAGGCAATTTCCGCCACAAAGATCGCCGAGGCGAGCGGCGCGTGATAGACCGACGAGAGGCCCGCCGCGGCGGCCATCGCCACAATGTCGCTGTTGCGCATTTGCGGGAACCAGCGCCCCAGCAAACTGCCGCTCAGGGCCGAGAGCTGCACCATTGGTCCCTCTTTACCGATGGAGGCGCCGCTGCCGATACTGGCGATGGAGGAGAACGCGCGAAACAGCGACGTTTTAGTTGGCACCGCATCAAGACGTGCGTTGATCACTTCGAGATAGTCGGTTTTCAGGGTTTCCTGTTGCTCAATCGCTACGGCATAGCGCAAGAACCAGCCCGCCAGCACCCCACCCGCGCCGACCAGGATCGGCCAGAATATCCACGGCCAGGCGTGCATCGCGACGGTGATTTCGCTCTCACTGGCAAACAACAGGTGGTTAATCAGTTCGATGAGGCCGCGAAAAGCCAGCGTCACCAGCGAGGCGATAAGCCCCACGGGGATCGCAATCAGCAGCGTGCTCCAGTTTAATGCCTGTTTACTTCCTTTCACTTGCGCGTCCCCGCTGTGCTGATGAGCCCCAATGCCTTCATCATATTTGAATGCGGATCGCAGGATCAAATTTCCCCCCGCAGAGCAACCGCCGCGACATGCTACCCTGCCTCCTTTCTCATGCAGGAGTGAATCGGATGATACGTTTTGCGATCGTCGGGACGAACTGGATTACCCGTCAGTTTATTGATGCCGCGCTTGAATCGGGCAAGATGACGCTCAGCGCGGTCTACTCGCGCCAGCAAGCGCAGGCGGAGGCATTCGCCGCCGATTACGCCTGCTCACTGACCTTTAGCTCACTGGAGGCGATGGCGGCCTCTCCGGCAATCGATGCGGTCTATCTCGCCAGCCCTAACGCCCTGCACTGTGAGCAGGCGCTGCTGTTTCTCTCGCACGGTAAACATGTCATCTGTGAGAAGCCGCTGGCGTCGACGCGGCACGAGGCAGAGGCGATGATCGCCTGCGCACTGCGGCATCGCGTCGTGCTGTTTGAAGCCTTCAAAACCGCCAGTCTGCCCAATTTTTTGCAGTTACAAACCGCGCTGCCCAGGGTGGGGAAATTACGTAAAGTGCTGCTGAACTATTGCCAGTACTCCTCGCGCTATCCGCGTTATCTGGCCGGTGAACGCCCCAATACGTTTGAGCCGCGCTGGTCAAACGGCGCCATCATGGATATTGGCTTTTACTGTCTCGCCACCGCCGTGGCGCTGTGGGGTGCCCCCCGTCGGGTACAGGCGCAGGCCACGCTGCTGGAGAGCGGCGTGGACGCGCACGGCGTGGCGGTCCTGGATTACGGGGATTTTGACGTCACGCTCCTGTATTCCAAAGTGAGCAACTCGCAGATCCCCAGTGAAATTCAAGGCGAAGAGGGCTCGCTGATCGTCGACAAACTTGCCGAGATGCAACCGCTGCGCTTTGTGCCACGCCACGGCGAAAGCCAGGATCTCACCCAGCCGCAGCACGCCAATACCCTGCGCTACGAAGCGGAGACCTTTGCTGCATGGGTGACGGAGGGCCACGTTGATCATTCCGCGCTGGCACGCATGCGCCTGACTGCCGATCTGCTCACGCAGATCCGCCAGCAAACGGGCGTGGTGTTTCCTGCCGACCGCCCACAAGTGTAAATATTTCAAAATATGTCCAAGCGGCGATTGAAAGTGTTCGTCGTTGCTCGTATGTTAAGTGCTGCAAAGGGGAGTAACTTGTAAGCTGATTGATCGTCATTACGGTGCGCAGGCATCCGGTCATCAGGCAACCCGGAATCTATTCTGTGTTGTAAGTGAGACCTTGCCGGAAGGCGAGGTTTGCTTGCAGCTTAAAAAAGCGGCTAACGTCTTCTGACTATGCCGCTTTTTTTATTTCTTTTATTTCGCACAGGATACGACTATGCAAACTGTTGGCACACCACTTCTTTGGGGCAGCTTCGCTGTCGTTGTGCTTATCATGCTGGCGATTGATCTCCTGCTTCAGGGTCGTCGCGGTGCACAAACCATGTCATTCAAACAGGCGGCCGTGTGGTCACTGGTTTGGGTCTCTGTTTCTCTGCTGTTTGCCGCGGCGTTTTGGTGGTATCTCGACGGCACCGCCGGACGAGAAGTGGCCACTGCGCAAACGCTCGCGTTCCTCACCGGCTACGTGCTGGAAAAAGCGCTGGCGGTAGACAACGTTTTTGTCTGGCTCATGCTCTTTAGCTACTTTGCTATTCCTGCCCAACTGCAGCGCCGCGTGCTGATTTACGGCGTATTAGGCGCGATTATCCTGCGTACCGTGATGATTTTTGCGGGTAGCTATCTGGTGACGCAGTTTAGCTGGATCCTCTACATCTTCGGCGCATTCCTGCTGATTACCGGCGTGAAAATGGCCCTGGCCAAAGAGGATGACGAAAACGCCGTAGGGGATAAGCCGGTGGTGCGCTGGCTGCGCAAGCATCTGCGCATGACCGATAATCTGGAAGGCGAAAAATTCTTTATCCGCAAAAATGGCGTGCTGTTTGCTACCCCGCTGCTGCTGGTGCTGATTATGGTGGAGCTGAGCGATGTGATTTTCGCCGTTGATAGCATCCCGGCGATTTTTGCCGTGACCACCGACCCCTTTATCGTGTTGACCTCTAACCTGTTTGCGATTCTCGGCCTACGCGCCATGTACTTCCTGCTCTCCAACGTGGCGGAACGCTTCTCCATGTTGAAATATGGCCTTGCCATCGTGCTGGTGTTCATTGGTATTAAGATGCTGATTGTGGAGTTTTACCACATTCCTGTGGCGGTCTCGCTCTCGGTGGTGGGCGTGATTCTGGGCGGTACGTTGTTGATTAACGCCTGGGTTAACCACAGAAATGACCGAAAAGGGATATCGCAATAATCTTCTGCAGGGGCGTTAATCGCCCCGCTATTGTTTTGCCTGTGCCAATTTCCGCCTTTCATCGCTCTGTCACAAAACCCATCACCAGCAGATCAAAAACCCGATCTACCGCTCAACCACAGAATTATCTCTTTTCTCACTAACGCATTTCCTTATACTCCGCCGGGCAAACCGTTTAGCGCGGAGTAACCGCGCACGTCACCCATACCGCAATAAAAAGACCGTAATATGCAAAACACACTCTTAGGACGTCTGGGCGCGTTATTCGCAGGAAGCCTGGTGAAACAAATCATGATTGGCCTGATCGCAGGCGTGGCGCTGGCGTGGTTCTCGCACGATGCCGCGCTGGCCGTTGGGCTGCTCGGTGAACTCTTCGTGCGCGCGCTAAAAGCGGTGGCGCCGCTGCTGGTGCTGGTGCTGGTGATCGCTTCTATCGCCAACCACCAGCAGGGCCAGAAAACCAACATCCGCCCCATTATCCTGCTTTATCTCATCAGCACCTTTTTCGCTGCCGTTGTCGCCGTGATTTTCAGTCATCTGTTTCCCCAGACGCTGTCCATGAACGTGGGTGCCACGCAAATTACCCCGCCGTCAGGTATCGCCGCCGTGCTGCATGGCCTGCTCATGAGTATGGTCGCAAACCCTATAGACGCGCTGATGAACGCCAACTACATCGGCATTTTGGTATGGGCGTTAGGCTTAGGGTTAGCGTTTCGCCACGCCAGCCCCAGCAGCAAAGCCTTTCTGAATGATGCCTCTCATGCGGCGACGTGGGTGGTACGCTGCGTGATTCGCTGCGCGCCGCTGGGCATCTTTGGCTTGGTCGCCTCCATCCTGGCCTCGACCGGCTTCGACGCGCTGTGGGAGTACGCCAACCTGCTGGCGCTGCTGCTGGGCTGTATGCTGGTGATGGCGCTGGTGGTCAATCCCATGCTGGTGTGGCAGAAGCTGCGCCGCAATCCGTATCCACTGGTGTTCACCTGCCTGCGCGAAAGCGGCGTGACCGCCTTCTTTACGCGCAGTTCAGCCGCCAACATTCCGGTAAATATGGCGCTGGCTAAGCGTTTGAACCTGGACGAGGATACCTACTCGGTGTCGATTCCGCTGGGTGCGACCATCAGCATGGCGGGTGCCTCCATCACGATTACCGTGCTGACGCTGGCCGCCGTGCATACGCTCGGCATTGACGTGGACGTGCCCACCGCCATTCTGCTCAGCCTGGTGGCGTCGCTGTGCGCCTGTGGCGCCTCCGGTGTGGCGGGTGGATCGCTGCTGCTGATCCCCGTGGCCTGCAATATGTTTGGCATCCCCAACGATCTCGCCATGCAGGTGGTCGCGGTGGGCTTTATTATCGGCGTGCTGCAGGACTCCGCCGAGACGGCGCTGAACTCCTCCACCGATATTCTGTTTACCGCGGCGGTGTGTCAGGCCGATGCGGAACGCGGCGTGCGCGCCGCATCGTAATCTCATCAAACAGGGCGCCCATTCGGCGCCCTTTTCGCAGCAGCGCCGCGGTTTACAGCGTTACCCCACTTTTAAAAATCGCCAGTTCGCGAAAATCATTCACTTCATTGCGCGCCGGTTTGCCGTTGGCGATCGCCACGATCAGATCGACAAACTCGTTGAGCAGCGCAGACATGCTTACGCCTTCCAGCAGTTGCCCGGCGTTGAAGTCCATCCAGTGCGGTTTCTTCTGTGCCAACTCCGAATTGGTGGCGATTTTCACTGTCGGCACAAAGCCCCCGTAAGGCGTGCCGCGTCCGGTGGTGAACAGTACCATGTGGCAGCCAGCGCCCGCTAAGGCGCTGGTGGCAACCGCATCGTTGCCGGGCGCACTCAGCAGATTGAGGCCCGGCGTGGTGAGGCGCTCGCCGTACTTCAGCACATCCACCACCTGGCTCTGCCCCGCTTTTTGCGTACATCCCAATGACTTCTCTTCCAGCGTGGTGATGCCGCCCGCTTTGTTGCCGGGTGACGGATTTTCATAAATCGGCTGCTGGTGATCGATAAAGTAACGTTTGAAGTCGTTGATCATGGCTACCGTCTTCTCGAACGTGGCCCGATCGCGGCAGCGGCTCATTAAGATGCGCTCGGCACCAAACATTTCGGGCACTTCCGTCAGCACCGTGGTGCCGCCGTTGGCAATCATTTGATCGGAAAAACCGCCGAGCAGAGGGTTGGCGGTAATCCCCGAGAAGCCGTCTGAGCCGCCGCACTCCAGACCAAACTTGAGCTCACTGAGTTTACCGGATTCACGCCTGTCGTGGCGCATCACCGCGTAGAGGGCATGCAAACGGGCCACGCCGGCCTCGACTTCGTCATCCTGTTTCTGGCACTCCATAAACTGCACGCGCTCAGCGTCGTAGCCGCCCAAGGTCTGGCGGAAAATATCGACCTGGTTGTTTTCACAGCCCAGGCCAATCACCAGCACCGCGCCCGCATTGGGATGACGCACCATGTTTTGCAGCATAGTGCGCGTGTTCTCATGATCCTGGCCCAGCTGCGAACAGCCAAACGGATGGCTGAACAGGTGAACGCCATCGATATCCGGCGCATCCTGGGTCTCTTTAAGGAAGCGGGTGACAATTTGCCGCGCAATGCCATTGACGCAGCCGACGGTGGGCAAAATCCACAGCTCATTGCGAATGCCCACCTCACCCGTGGCACGCCGGTAGATCTGTACCTCACGATCGGCCGCCTGCGCGGGCAGCGTGAGAAAATCCGGCTGGTAGTCGTACGTGTCGACATCGCTAAGGTTGGTGCGGGCGTTACTGGAGTGAATCAGCTCACCGACCGCAATTTGCTGGGTAGCATGCGCAATCGGTAGGCCATATTTGATCACCAAATCAGCGACGTTCAACGGCTGGAGCGCAAACTTATGGCCGCGGTCAATCGCCTGCGGCAGCGTAATCACCTCGCTGCCAATCGTGACCTGATGCTGAGCGGGCAACGCACGCAGCGCAACAGCGACGTTATCACGGGTATGAATTCGAATCGCATCTTGCATAGGGTTATCTCAGTTGTGCCAGCGCCGCCCGCATGCCATGGGTGACGATATGTTGCAGATGTTGATGCACGGTGGCTTGCAGTCCGGGCCGCTGCGTGAGGTCTTCGCCCCAGTGTGCAGCGTCGCTGAGCGCAGCGTGCACCAGCTGATCCAGAGGCAACGTGCCCTGATGCACCGCTGACCACCCTGCAGCAAAGCGCTGTAGCCAGCGCGCATCGTCTTGTAATGTCCAGCGTCGATCGCCCAGCTCGCCTTGATAAAAAACCAGCAGTGCCGCAAAAGCAAAGGTCAGTCGAGGCGGCCAGACGCCGCTGTTCTGCTGCGCTTGCAGCAGTTGCGGCAGCAGGCGCGTGCGGAATTTCGTCATGCTGTTGAGCGCGATAGCGAGTAACGCATGGTGGATAAAGGGATTACGGAAGCGGCGCTGTACGGCATCGGCGAAGGCATGCAGTTCAGGCGCGGGCAGATCCAGCGTAGGAATAATCTCTTCGCGCAGCAGCGCATCCACAAATGCCGTGACTGCCGGGTCGTCCATCGCCTCGCCCACGCTGTCAATGCCTGCCAAATAGGCAACGGGCACCATCGCGGTATGTGCGCCGTTGAGGATCGCCACTTTCTGCGCCTTATAAGGCGTGATGTCCGCCACCCGTTTCACCTCAGGCGCGAGCGCCGCCAGCTTGAGCTCCTGTTCCAGGGCTTCTGGCCCTTGAATCACAAATTGGTAATACACTTCGCCCGCCACCAAAAAGCGATCTTCATAGCCGAGCTGCGTCGCGATCGCCGCGCTGTCTGCCGGGAAGCCCGTGACGATGCGATCGACAAGCGTGTTGTAAAACGCACAGTGCGTCTGCACCCAGTCGATAAACGCCGAGGGAAGCTGCCAATGCTGACTGTATTGCAACACCCGTTCGCGCAGCGTATCGCCGTTATGGTCAATCAATTCGCACGGCACAATCAGCCACCCTTTGTCGGCAGCCCCGGAAAAATGGCTAAAGCGCGCCCACAGTAGCTGCGTCAGCATGCCCGGAAAAGTCGCCGCGGGCGCACCGTCCAGCCGATCTGCGGCGTCAAAAATAATGCCGGCCTCGGTGGTATTGGAAAACACAAAGCGCATCTGCGGTGCGCGTGCCAGCGCCAGGAAGTCCTCACATTGCTGCCACGGTTGGATCTCGCGGTTCAGGCTGCGAATCAGTCGGGTATCGCTGACCGCTTCACCCGCCGCGTTGAGGCCGCGAATCAGCGTGGTGTACAAACCATCCTGCTGGTTCAGCGTCTCTGCCACCTGACGATTACGCGGCCTCACCACCACCACCCCGGTATCAATGCCGTGATGCTCATTGAGCCAGTCGAGTTGCCAGTCGATAAAGGCGCGCAAGAAATTCCCTTCGCCAAACTGAATGGCCCGTTCGGTATAGCGCGCGCCGGGAAAGTTCTGCCGATTCAGACGCTGCATTACCCTTCTCCCAGCGCAATGCCGAAATAGTCACGCGCATTGTTAAAGCAAATATTTCGCACCATCTGCCCGAGCAGCGCCTCGTCGGCGGGCGCTTCACCGCGTACGACCCAGTTGCCCATCATTTGGCACAGCAGGCGGCGGAAATATTCATGGCGCGTATAGGAGAGGAAACTGCGGCTGTCGGTTAGCATGCCAACAAAGCGGCTAAGCAGGCCCATCTGTGCCAGCTGCGTCATCTGTCGCTGCATGCCGTCGAGCTGATCGTTGAACCACCACGCGGAGCCAAATTGCATTTTGCCGGGCGTGCCTTCGCCCTGAAAATTGCCCGCCATGGTCGCCAGCACTTCGTTATCACGCGGGTTGAGGCAGTAGAGAATGGTTTTCGGCAGCGCATCCTGGCGATTCTGCGCATCCAGCAGCCGCGCCAGCGGGATCGCCAATGGCGCATCGTTAATGGAATCGAACCCGACGTCAGGACCGAGCAGGCCGTACTGCCGCTGATTGGCATTGCGCAACGCGCCAATGTGATACTGCTGCGCCCAGCCGCGTTGGGCATATTCGCTGCCCAGCCATACCAGCACGGCGGTTTTAAACTGGGCGGTTTCGTGCGGCGACGGCGCTGCGCCCTGCAGGCGACGCGCGAGGATGCCGTCCAGCGTCGCGTCATCAGCCTCGGCAAACAGCACCACGTCCAGCGCGTGATCGGAAATTTTGCAGCCGTGCGCGGCGAAATGGTCAAGACGTTTTGCGAGTGCGCGACGCAAATCGTCAAAGCGCTGCACGCTGACGTCCGCGACCTGTTCTAAACGCGCGATCCACGGCAGGAACGTGTCCAGCTCGATATTAAACGCTTTATCTGGCCGCCAGCTCGGCAGCACCTTGATAGCAAAGCTGGCGTCCTCCGCCAGCGCGCGGTGGTGCGTTAAGTCATCCAGCGGATCGTCCGTGGTCCCCACCATCTTCACGTTCATCTGTTGCATGATGCCGCGCGCACTGAAGGCCTCCTGCGCCAGCCTCTCATTGCACGCATGCCAAACGCGATCGGCGCTCTCGGCATTCAGTAACACATCGGTGAGGCCAAACGGCCGGCGCAGTTCTAAATGCGTCCAGTGGTAGAGCGGATTGCCCAAGGTGTGCGGCACGGTGCGTGCCCAGGCGTCAAACTTTTCACGATCGCTGGCGCTGCCGGTGCAGAGCGCTTCTGGCTCACCGTTGGCCCGCATGGCACGCCACTTGTAGTGATCGCCCTTGAGCCAAATGTCATAAAGGTTAGTGAAGCGGTAATTCTCCGCAATCTGCTGCGGCGGCAGGTGGCAGTGGTAGTCAAAAATCGGCTGGTCTTTCGCATAATCGTGGTACAGACGGCGAGCAAACTCGCTATCGAGGAGAAAATCCTCACCCATAAATAACGACATACCTGTTCCTCTCAAGGTCGCGATCGGCTAATCCCTAAAAGTTATCATACCAATTTTAGCGATCGACAAAATTGTTTGCGATGCACTTCACAATAATGTCACTGCGCACAGGGATATATGGACAAAATCAGCCGCAAATATTGATTTTACTGCCGTTATTCAGGGGGTTAAGTTGAACGCACAGCGCATGCAGGGTTTTTGTGATGGCTTTCACCTTTTAAAGTTGTATAACAAGTTAACCTCTCGCTTCATTGTTGCCAGTGTGCTGGCACAGGCAAGGAATCAGGCGGCTTTACCGCGCCTGCGGGCGTGAAGCAGCCGCTTCATGTGCAGTCCCGCTCCAGATAACAACAGCGGCTACGCCGCAACGACAAACTGGAAGAGGTTAAAATGCGTAAGATCAAAGGGCTACGCTGGTACATGATTGGGCTGGTGACGCTGGGTACCGTGCTCGGCTACCTGACGCGTAATACCATCGCCGTGGCGGCGCCCACGCTGGAGACGCAGCTGGGCATTACCACGCAGCAATACTCCTATATCGTCGCCGCCTATTCGGCGTGCTATACCGTGATGCAGCCGGTCGCTGGCTATGTGCTCGATCTGCTGGGTACAAAAATTGGCTATGCGATGTTTGCCGTGCTGTGGGCTATTTTCTGCGCTGCTACCGCCATGGCGGGCAGCTGGGGCGGCTTTGCTCTGGCGCGTGGCGCCGTGGGGGCAGCGGAAGCCGCCATGATCCCGGCGGGATTAAAGGCCAGCAGCGAGTGGTTCCCCGCCAAAGAGCGTTCCGTGGCGGTGGGTTACTTCAACGTGGGCTCCTCAATCGGAGCCATGCTGGCGCCGCCGCTGGTGGTGTGGGCTATCGTGGCACACAGCTGGCAAATGGCGTTTATTATTACCGGCGTGCTGAGTTTTGTCTGGGCGATGTGCTGGCTGGTGTTTTATAAGCACCCGAAACAGCAAACGAAACTTAGCGAGGAAGAGCGCCATTACATCATCGCGGGCCAGGAGCTGCAGCACCAAACCGGCAACAGCAAAAAAATGTCGGCGCGCCAGATTCTGCGCAACCGGCAGTTTTGGGGCATCGCGCTGCCGCGCTTTTTGGCGGAACCGGCGTGGGGAACGTTTAATGCGTGGATCCCGCTTTTTATGTTCAAGGTGTATGGTTTTAACCTGAAAGAGATCGCGCTGTTTGCGTGGATGCCGATGCTGTTCGCCGATCTCGGCTGTATCGTAGGGGGGTATCTCCCCCCGCTGTTTCAGCGCTGGTTTGGCGTCAACCTGATTGTGTCGCGCAAAATGGTGGTCACGCTGGGTGCCGTGCTGATGATCGGTCCTGGCACCATCGGCCTGTTTACCAGCCCTTATGTGGCCATTGGTCTGCTCTGCATCGGCGGATTTGCCCACCAGGCCCTTTCCGGCGCATTGATTACGCTCTCGTCAGACGTTTTTGGCCGTAATGAAGTGGCGACCGCCAACGGCTTGACGGGCATGGCAGCATGGACAGCCAGCACGATGTTTGCGCTGGTGGTCGGCGCTCTGGCGGATACGTTAGGCTTTAGTCCGCTGTTCGCCGCCCTGGCGGTGTTTGATCTGCTCGGCGCCTGCGTTATTTGGACCGTACTGAAAAATAAGCCTATCTCTGAACTGGAAACCGAGGTGGCCGCGCCTGCCGCCGCTGCGCGTACCTAGCGCTGACGGGCTGGCTTCCGCCAGCCCGTTTCTTCCGCACAGCTAAAGTGGTATAACAACTCAACGTTTTTTAATGCAGACCGCACCATGGATTTGACCGAACCCCGACGTCTTTATCAACAGCTTGCCAGTGAACTAAAGCGCCGCATTGAAGCCGGTGAGTTTCAGGTGGGCGATAAACTGCCCGCCGAACGCGCGATCGCCGAAGAGAGCGAGGTGAGCCGCACCGTGGTGCGTGAGGCCATCATCATGCTGGAAGTGGAAGGCTACGTGGAAGTGCGCAAAGGCTCGGGCATCCATGTTATCAACACGCAGCAGCAGAACCGCATGATGACGCCGAGCCAGCTGGAGTTTGCCAGCTTTGGCCCTTTCGAGCTGCTTCAGGCGCGCCAGTTAATTGAGAGCAATGTCGCGGAGTTTGCCGCCACGCAGGTGACGCGCCAGGATATCCTGGCGCTCATGGCGATTCAGGAACATGCCCGACGCGAAGATCACTTTCGCGACTCCGCGTGGGATATGCAATTTCACGTCCGTATTGCACAGTCAACGCAGAACAGCGCGCTGGCGGCCATTGTAGAAAAAATGTGGCTGCATCGATTGCACAATCCCTATTGGCTGAAATTGCATGAGCACATTGATGCCCGCAACATCACCAGCTGGTGCGACGATCACGATCAGATTCTGAAAGCGCTGATGCGCAAAGATCCCGCCGCCAGCAAACTGGCGATGTGGCAACATCTGGAAAACACCAAGCAGATGTTGTTTGATGCCACCGCAGATGATTTCGAATTCAACGTTGATCGCTATATGTTTGCGGACAATCCCGTCATTCTTCCTGAAGGCACCGAAAACCCGCAGTGACTCCTCGCCATTTTCAGAATAATCGGTCAGTTAATCTGCAATAATGTCAGCTCGTGTAAAACTCCTTTTGGCACGCTGTGTCAAAAGGTAAAACTCCTGTGCGACAGCGACTTTACGCTGTCTGGATACCTTTATTTTTGTTACAGTTATCGCCCTTTTCTTACCCTTTGCGACAGGGTTTAAAAAAGTCGCTGATTTAACAATCAATTCTGGAAGGAACCGGAACTCCCGCACAGGCGACCTATTAAAATTTATAACTCGTCTCAGCCTGCGCCCACGCCCCTAACCGGCACGTTTAACAATGATGTTCAGGAATGATTGATGGATATTTTGCAGGCATTGCTGCATGCCTTGTGGCAGCAGGATTACGAAATGCTCTCCGATCCCACCCTGGTGTGGGCGATTTATGCCGTGTTGTTCATGATTTTGTTTCTTGAAAATGGCCTGCTGCCTGCGGCATTTCTGCCGGGTGACAGCCTGTTGATTTTGGTGGGCGTGTTGATCGCCAAAGGCACTATGGGCTTCCCCCTTACGCTGTTGGTGCTCACGACAGGCGCCAGCCTTGGCTGCTGGGTCAGTTATATTCAGGGCCGATGGCTGGGTAACACGCCAACGGTACAGAAATGGCTTTCGCACTTGCCCGCGCAATATCATCAGCGCGCCCACAGTCTGTTTCACCGCCATGGACTCTCCGCGCTGTTGGTCGGCCGCTTCATTGCCTTCGTCCGTACCCTTCTGCCAACGATTGCGGGGTTATCAGGCCTGAGCAACACGCGCTTCCAGTTTTTTAACTGGGTGAGTGGCTTCCTGTGGGTGCTGATTTTAACCGTGCTGGGCTTCGCGCTGGGAAAAACCCCGCTTTTTCGCCGTTATGAAGATCAGCTGATGTTTTTATTGATGATGCTGCCGCTGGTGCTGCTGGTGGTTGGCCTCATCGGCTCGCTGGTTGTGCTGTGGCGTAAACGTCAGGCGACGCGCAATGGGAATTCACAGTGATGAAAAGGATACGTCGTATGCCCAAGCGCTGGCTTGCTTGGGCCGTAGCGGGCGCATTGGCCCTGCTGGCGGTGGTCATTGTGCCCAATCTGCTTCAGCATGAAACGGTGATCAAAATCCGCGTGGCCCACAGCGGGTCCAATTTACCGGACGGTTTTTATCTTTATCAGCAGCTCAGCGCGCAGGGCGTGCGCATTAAAAGTATTACCCCTTCAGGCGATGCGTTGGTCATTCATTTCGAAAATGAAGAGCAGAGCCTCGCCGCGCAGAAAGTGCTGCAGCGCCTACTGCCACAAGGCTTCGTTGTGGCAACCGGTACGCAAGCCTTGCAGCAGGCCGTCGCGGCTAATCGCACCACATACAGTTAACGATGTCGTCTGGCGCTGCGCCAGACGGCGATTTATCCCCGCTATCTCCTCGTGCTTTTTGAATTTTTTCATCCGCTGTCTATCCTTACTGTAGCGCGAGTCCGGAATATGCTGGGATGCCTCTCCTGCCCGGTCTATGGCAGGTCATCAACAATGGAAGGTCAAACCTGATGAAACACCCCTTACTACTGGGCGCCATTCTCTTCTCTCTTTCCGGCTCACTGATGGCAGCAGAAACGCTCTGCCAGCAGAAAGAGCACGATATTCAGCGCGAAATTGAGATGGCGAAACAGCACAACAACCAGCGCCGGGTGAACGGACTGGAACGCGCTTTAACGGAAGTACAGGCAGATTGCAGCGATAAAAAGTTGAAATCGGCCCACGCCGAACGCGTTGCGGCTCAGAAGCACAAAGTTGCGGAGCGCGAGCGCGAGCTGCAGGATGCGCGCAAGGACGGCGACGATAAGCCAAAGATTGAAAAGCGTGAACGTAAGTTAATGGATGCCCGTCAGGCGCTGAAAAAGCTCGAAGCTGAGCCCTATTAACCGGATTTAATTAGACGACGTAATGGAGAACTTCATGTCCAAAGACACCACCTCTGAACATCTGCGCTCAGAACTCAAAAACCTCGCGGATACGCTGGAAGAAGTATTAAGCAGCGGCGCGGATAAGTCGAAATCTGAGCTGGATCGCCTGCGCCATAAAGCGCGTAACGCGCTTGAAAGCTCGCGTGAACGCTTGGGTGATTCTGGCGAGCGCATTGCGCAAACCACCCGTGAAGCCGCGGAAAAAGCAGAAGATTACGTGCGTGAAAATCCGTGGCACGGCGTAGGCATCGGCGCAGCGGTCGGTGTGCTGATCGGCATCCTGATCTCACGGCGCTAACAATGAATGAGAGCCAAAGCCACGGCCCAGGCAAGGGGGTCTTTCACGTAGGTCAGCGCCTGGTGACAACGCTGGTTGGCATGGTCGAGACGCGTGTGCGTCTCGCCGTTGTCGAACTGGAAGAGGAGAAGGCCAATCTGATCCAGATGTTGATCATGATTGGTTTGACCATGCTGTTTACCGCTTTCGGTTTGATGAGCCTGATGGTGCTGATCATCTGGGCAGTCGATGCGCAATATCGTCTGATTGCGATTGGCGCAACCACTGGCGTACTCTTCTTGCTGGCATTGATCTTCGGCCTGTGGACGTTGCGTAAATCGCGCCAGTCGACGCTGCTGCGCCATACGCGCAAAGAGCTGTCATCGGACCGAAAATTACTGGAGGAGGATCGCGCATGAGCCGTAAGGAACGCGAGGCGCGCATGCACGATCTGCTCAATGAGATCCAGCAGCAGCGCTTGGATCTCAGTGCGGCAGGACGCGACTGGCTGACCAGCACGGCGCACTACGATCGCGGCTGGCTCACGCTGCTGAGCATGCGACGCTATCTGGCCATCGGTAGCAGCGCCTTAGCAATATGGTCGATTCGCAGTCCAAACCGTATTCTGCGCTGGGCAAAGCGCGGATTTGGCGTGTGGAGCACCTGGCGCATGATCAAATCGTCCCTGCCTTCGCGCTGACCTCTGTTTAAAACCGGATCGCATTGATTCGGTTTCTCTTCATCAAAATCCCTGAATAACACTGACAGTTTAACTCGCTTACAACTGTTGCACCCTGCGATTATTATCTCACTCCATCAGCCCAGCGAACTGAATATTACGGTTCAGCGGGAAAAAAACCTGCAGGTCAATTACCTGCAACAAATCACTTGTTGGAGTAGATGATGAAAAAATTCGAAGATTCTGGCCTGCTGCTGGCGCGCGTATTAATGACCATTCTGTTTATTACTGCCGGCTGGGGCAAAATTACGGGCTATGCGGGCACGGCACAGTACATGCAAGCCATGGGCGTTCCGGGCTTTATGCTGCCGCTGGTGATCCTGCTTGAATTGGGCGGCGGGCTGGCCATTCTGTTTGGTTTCCTGACGCGCTTTACTGCGTTGTTCACCGCCGGTTTCACCTTGCTGACCGCGTTCATTTTCCACAGCAACTTCGCTGAAGGTGTTAACCAGCTGATGTTTATGAAAAATCTCTCAATCGCGGGTGGCTTCCTGGTGTTGGGTCTGGTGGGACCTGGCGCGTACAGCATCGATCGTCTGATTCGCAACCGCGTCGCACCTGCTACCGCGCGTTAAGCATTTACGCGGATTGCCACATATACTGAAGTACTGAGGCGAGGATTTTCCTCGCCTTTTTCATTTACGGAGGGCTTATGGGACAGCTGATTGACGGTGTCTGGCATGATACTTGGTACGATACGAAGTCAACCGGTGGCCGCTTCAAACGTTCAGAAGCAGTGTGGCGCAATTGGGTCACCGCCGACGGCAGCGCTGGCCCCACGGGTAAAGCGGGTTTTGCCGCCGAACGCGATCGCTACCATCTTTATGTGTCTCTTGCATGTCCGTGGGCGCATCGCACGCTGCTTATGCGCCAGCTTAAAGGCTTGGAGGAGATGATTTCGGTTTCTGTCGTCCATCCGCTGATGCTGGAAAACGGCTGGACGTTTGATGACGATTTCCCAGCCGCGACCGGCGACGCGTTGTATCAACATGAATTTCTGTATCAGCTGTATCTGCATGCCGAGCCGTACTACAGCGGACGCGTCACTGTCCCTGTGCTGTGGGACAAACAGCAGCACACCATTGTGAGCAATGAGTCCGCCGACATCATTCGCATGCTGAATAGCGCGTTTGACGCCCAAGGCGCGCTGGCAGGCGACTATTATCCCCTTGCGCTGCGTGACCATATTGATGAGCTGAACGGTTGGATTTACGACACGGTCAATAACGGCGTGTACAAAAGCGGGTTTGCCACTTCTCAGACGGCTTACGACGAAGCCGTCACGGCGCTGTTTCACTCCCTGGCGCGGCTGGAGCAGATCTTAGGTCAGCACCGCTACCTCACGGGTGATAGCCTGACCGAGGCCGATTTGCGCCTGTGGACGACGCTGGTGCGTTTTGATCCGGTGTACGTGACCCACTTTAAATGCGACCGTCACCGTATTAGCGACTACTTCAACCTCAGCGGCTTCCTGCGTGATATTTATCAGATGCCAGGAATAGCGGAGACGGTCAATCTTGCTCATATCCGCCATCACTATTACTGCAGCCACAAAACCCTCAATCCCAGCGGCATCATTTCCCTTGGCCCTGCGTTCGACTGGGAAGCCCCCCACGGTCGCGGATAACCGCTGTGCGGGCCATTGGCCCGCACTTTGTCAGGCAAATTTAATCAGCATCATGCCCAGCAGCAGCAGTACGATGCCGCTCCAGCCGGTGTTATTCAAACGCTGGCCAAACAGGATCCAGCCCGCCGCCACCGTTGCCACCAAGCCAAAGCCTCCCCACAAAGCGTAGGCCACCGATAAATCGATCCCCTTGACCGCCTGCGCCAGCGCTGCAAACGCAGCCAGCACCGCCATCAACGAACCAAGGCCGTAGACCGGGCGACGAAAGCCGCTGGAATATTTCAACAAGATGTTCGCGGCAATCTCCAGCACAATAGCCAGCGCCAGCCATGCCACGTGGAGGTTATTAAGCAGCGTCATTTTCACCCTCCCGATGTCCCAAGGTCCCTGATTTAACCAGCACGATGCCTGCCACTAATGTTGTCAGTCCAGCGATTTTCATCAATGAGATCGCTTCATCGAACAGCGTCACGCTAAACAGGGTGATAAGCAAAATGCCTATCCCTTCCCACATGGCGTAAGCCACCCCGAGCGCAATTTTTTTTACTGCAAACGATAAGAAAATATAGGAAAGGGCAATCATCGCGAGCATAAAAATATACCCCGCGCGACCACCGTGCAGGCTGGCCCACTTCATACTCAGCGTGCCGGTAATTTCAGCGACAATGGCTAACGCTAATAAAATCCAGTAGCGCATATTATTCTCCTGAATACAAAAACAGTGCCGCGTTGTTAAACGCGTCAAATGAAGGATGTATTGTCTAACAGGAGAGCGGAGCTACAGCGCGAAGCGCCAATGCCTATCGCAACGGGAGAGGGTCAAAACAGAGGGAGCATACCTGAGAAAAACAGCCAAAAGGCCACTATTTTTGTCCATAATATTACAACTTATCCACGTTCTTGCTTTTCATGTGTGGATGAAACATTGTCCTCAGCAATTAAACACACGCCTATTTTGGCATAACACTCTTTTTATTTTCGGCGGATTTTCATTTCTTTACCATGTGAAATTTGCGTTACGACGACGTGACTGCGTTTTTATTTTCAACATCCTCTACAACCCGAAAGAATATACTTCTTCAGCATTTTCATTTTTATTAACGCGTTTATCTGCAGGCACGTCAGCGCACAAAGTAAAACGCCCGCCGGGAGATCCCTGCGGGCGTTTGGGGGATGCGTCGACACTGACCGGTAAGCCGCGTGCTTTTGTGAAGAGCGGAGTGGACAGGCATTTATGGCACGTCAGCGCACAAAGTAAAACGCCCGCAGGGTTTCCCGGCGGGCGTTCGGGGGATGCGTCGACACTGACCGGTAAGCCGCGTGCTTTTGTGAAGAGCGGAGTGGACAGGCATTTATGGCACGTCAGCGAATAAAGTAAAACGCCCGCAGGATTTCCCTGCGGGCGTTTAGGTGATGCGTCGACACTGACCGGTAAGCCGCGTGCTTCTGTGAAGAGCGGAGTGGACAGGCATTTATGGCACGTCAGCGCACAAAGTAACACGCCCTTAGGGATTTCCCTGCAGGCGTTCGGGTGATGCGTCGACACTGACCGGTAAGCCGCGTGCTTTGTGAAAAGCAGAGTGGACAGGCACTTATGGCACGTCAGCGCATAAAGTAAAACGCCCGCCGGGAGATCCCTGCGGGCGTTTAGGTGATGAGTCGAAACTGACCGGTAAGCCGGGTTCTGTCGTGGACAGTCATTCATCTAGGCCAGCAATCGCTCACTGGCTCAAGCAGCCTACCCGGGTTCAGTACGGGCCGTACCATGTGAACCCCTATTTGGCCTTGCTCCGGGTGGAGTTTACCGTGCCACGGACTGTTGCCAGCCGCGCGGTGCGCTCTTACCGCACCCTTTCACCCTTACCTGATCCCATTGCTGGGCCATCGGCGGTTTGCTCTCTGTTGCACTGGTCGTAGGCTTGCGCCCCCCAGGCGTTACCTGGCACCCTGCCCTATGGAGCCCGGACTTTCCTCCCCTCTGCCCGTCTCCCCCAAAAGGGACGACGACAAAGCGGCGACTGTCTGGTCAGCTTCGGCGCGGGATAATAGGCGATCCGCAGCGATTTGTCACGCCTCTTGCTGCGCCAGTGCATATTTATACAGCGCGTTTTTCTTCACGCCGTGTATTTCCGCCGTCAGCGCCGCCGCCTTCTTGAGCGGCAATTCGCTTTGCAGCAGCGTCAGCGTACGCAGCGCCTCGGCAGGCAGCGCCTCTTCATCCGCATGATGTCCTTCCACAATCAGCACCATCTCGCCTTTGCGCCGATTCTCATCTTCCTGCACCCATGCCAGTAGCTCACCCACCGGCGCGCCGTGCAGTGTCTCCCAGGTTTTGGTGAGCTCGCGCGCCAACACTACGTAGCGATCGCCGCCCCACACGCTAACCATGTCCTGCAGGCTATCGAGTAAACGGTGCGTGGATTCATAGAAAATCAGCGTGCGAGGCTCGTTTTCCAGCGCGCGCAGGGCATCACAGCGTCCCTTACTTTTCGCAGGTAGAAACCCTTCGTAACAGAAACGATCGGACGGCAATCCCGCCGCGCTTAATGCTGTAATAGCGGCGCAGGCACCCGGTAAAGGCACAACGCGCACGCCAGCTTCACGACAGCGGCGCACCAGATGATAGCCCGGATCGTTGATCAGCGGCGTGCCAGCATCGGAAACCAGCGCTATGCTTTGTCCGGCTTGCAGCTTAGCTAACAGCACCTCCGCTTTTTGCTGTTCGTTGTGGTCATGAAGTGCGAACAGTCGCGCATTGATGGCGAAATGTTGTAGCAACAGTCCGGTATGACGTGTATCTTCCGCAGCGACCAGATCGACGCTCGCAAGCACCGTCAGCGCACGCTGCGTGATATCACCCAAGTTACCGATCGGGGTAGGAACGATATAGAGCGTGCTGGCAGAAATCTCTGCCCGATCGAGTTGTTTCATTGTTTCATCCGAATTGCCGATTTAATATTGAGCATCTTGAAAAAAACATCACTGGATACAGTATGCTTCCTTCAAAAGTCGTACGTCATAAAGCAGGACGCTTAGTGCCTGTTCTTCTCGCTGGGCTGATTTTAGCCGCCTGTAGCAGTCAAGCTCCGCAGCAAACCTCGAACGTCAATATTCAGGGGCCGGCAGCGGGTAAATCTGACTATTACCTGCAACAGGTGCAGCAAAGCAGCGATGATAGCAAGACCGACTGGCAATTACTTGCCATCCGTGCCCTGTTGAAGGAAGGAAAGTATCCGCAGGCTAACGATCAACTCAGCCAGCTGCCACAGCAGCTCTCTGACGTGCAGGCCCAAGAACTGCTGCTGCTACGTGCACAGCTGCAAATTGGCCAGCAAGATTTCGACGGTGCGCAGCAGCGCTTGGGTCAGGTTAAACCGTCGCTGCTGTCGCAGGATCAGCTGAAACGTTTCTACGCGCTGCAGATCGCGGCGGCGCAGAATCGCCCCTCGCTGGCGCTACTGCGCGCTTACATTGCACAAGAGCCGCTGCTGAACGGTGCCGAGCACCAGAGCAATATCGACGGCACCTGGCAGGCGCTGACGCAACTGTCGCAGGATCAGCTTAACAGCCTGGTGATCAACGCTGACGAAAATACCCTGCAGGGCTGGCTGGATTTGCTCAACACCTGGCACGCAAACAGCCAAGATGCGCAGATGCTCAAGTCCGCGATTGCCGACTGGAAAACGCGCTATCCGCAGAATCCTGGTGCCAAAACGCTGCCCACGCAGCTGAACCAGGCGCAAAATATGACCCCGGCCTCAACCAGCACCATTGCGCTGCTGCTGCCGCTGAACGGTCAGGCGCAGGTGTTCGCGAATGCGATCCAGAAAGGTTTTAACGATGCGAAAAACGGCGCGCTCACGCCGCCACCAACCGCGCCAGCCGCGACCGATACCGCCAGCGCGCAACCTGCTGCCGACCACGGCGACGGTAGCGCCAGCAGCCCTATTTCGGCAGAGGCCACCTCGCCTGCCCAACCGCAAACCGCCGCAGCGCCTGCACAAGCGCCAACGGCCCCCGCCGCTCAGCCGTCGAGCGCGCAGATCAAAGTGTATGACACCAGCAGCCAGCCGATTGCCCAGCTGATGCAGCAGGCGCAGCAGGATGGCGCGACGCTGGTGGTAGGGCCGCTGCTAAAAAACAACGTTGAGACGGTGGTCAACAGCCAAACCGCGCTTAACGTGCTGGCCCTGAACGAGCCGGAGCAGATCCAGAACCATCCGAATATTTGCTATTTTGCGCTTTCTCCTGAAGACGAAGCGCGCGATGCCGCGCACCATATCTATGAACAAGGCAAACGCCAGCCGCTGCTGCTGGTGCCGCGCAGCAGCTATGGCGATCGCATCACCAATGCGTTTGCACAAGAGTGGCAGAAACTGGGCGGCAGCACCGTGCAGCAGCAGCGTATTGGCAACGCGGCCGAGCTGAAGCAGGGCATTAACAGCGGCGCCGGTATTGCGCTGAGCGGTACACCCGTGACGGTTCAGCAGCCGCAATCAGCAGGCGTGTCGATTGCCGGTCTCACCATTCCGGCCCCGCAAAGCAGCACGTCGCCACCGTCGGCCGAAAATAATAGCGGCAGCGTAGATGCGGTCTATATCGTTGCCAGCCAGGATGAGCTTCAGCTGATCAAACCGATGATTGCGATGCGCACCAGCAGCCGCAACAATATCGCGCTTTACGCCAGCTCGCGCAGTGCGCAGGCGGGCGCAGGTCCAGATTTCCGTCTGGAGATGGACGGCTTGCAGTTCAGCGACATTCCGCTGCTCTCTGGCAGTAACAACGCGCTGATGCAGCAGGCCGCCAAATCGTTTAATAACGATTACTCGCTGGTTCGCCTTTACGCGATGGGCCTTGATGCCTGGACGTTGGCGAACCACTTTAACCAGATGCGCCAATCGCCGGGCTATGCCATTGATGGCAATACCGGCAAGCTGAGCGCCGATGCCAATTGCGTGATCAACAGGAAGTTGACATGGAACCAGTACCGCCAGGGACAGATCGTACCGGCACAGTAGATCGCCAGCAGCTCGGCGCAGCACATGAACAGCTGGCGCGCCGCTATCTGGAGCGCGCCGGGCTAAAATGGGTTGCCAGCAATGTGCGCGTGCGCGGCGGTGAGATCGATCTGATCATGCGTGACGCCACGGGCTGGGTGTTTGTCGAAGTACGCTACCGCCGCGACGCACGCTTTGGTGGTGCCGCTGCCAGCGTGACACGGCGTAAACAACACAGGCTGCTGCGCGCCGCCGCACTCTGGCTCCTTGCGCGCGGCGGCAGTTTTGATACGGTGAATTGCCGTTTTGACATCATTGCCATTACCGGGCACGAACTCGCATGGCTGCCCGATGCCTTTAATGCCGATGAATAGAACCAGGTGGTCTTGTGCAGGACAGAATTAAAGCGTGTTTTACCGAAAGTATTCAGACTCAAATTGCCGCGGCCGAGGCGTTACCCGACGCCATCTCCCGCGCTGCCATGACGCTGGTGCAGTCGCTGCTAAACGGCAATAAAATCCTGAGCTGTGGCAACGGGGCTTCCTCTGCCAACGCGCAGCATTTTGCCGCCAGCATGATCAACCGTTTTGAAACCGAGCGCCCTAGCCTGCCTGCGCTGGCTCTCAGTGCAGACAATGTGATGCTGACGGCCATCGGTAACGATCGCCTGCACGATGAAGTGTATGCCAAGCAGGTGCGTGCGCTGGGTCAGGCCGGTGACGTCTTGCTGGCGATCTCGACGCGCGGCAACACCCGCGATATTGTCAAAGCGGTGGAAGCCGCGGTGACGCGCGATATGACCATTGTCGCGCTAACTGGCCACGATGGCGGCGAACTGGCGGGCCTGCTAGGACCGCACGATGTGGAAATTCGCATTCCCTCACACCGCAGCGCGCGCATTCAGGAGATGCATATGCTGACGCTGAACTGCCTGTGCGATTTGATCGACAACACCTTGTTTCCCCACCAGGAATGATTGAAGGAGCCTACATGAAAGCATTGAACGCTGTTGCCATTCTGCTCACTGCCATGCTGCTGCAGGGCTGTGTGGCCGTGGTGGCAGGCGGTGCCGCCGTCGCCACGAAAACCGCTACCGATCCCCGTACCGTGGGCACGCAGGTGGACGATGGCACGCTTGAGCTACGCGTCTCTAACGCGCTGGCAAAAGATGACCAAATCAAGAATCAGGCGCGCGTGATTGTCACCGCTTATCAGGGCAAAGTGCTGCTGACCGGCCAGGCGCCATCCGCAGACTTGTCGAGCCGGGCGAAGCAGATTGCCATGGGCGTTGAGGGGGCCACTGAGGTCTACAACGAAATTCGTATTGGCCAGCGCGTCAGCCTCGGCACCTCGTCAAACGACACGTGGATCACCACCAAAATTCGTTCACAGCTGCTGGGTAGCGATCAGGTGAAATCATCCAATGTGAAAGTGACCACTGAAAACGGCGAAGTGTTCTTGCTGGGACTGGTGACGCAGGAGGAAGCCGCTGCGGCAGCCGATATCGCCAGCCGCGTAAGTGGCGTCAAGCATGTGACCACCGCGTTCACGATTCTCAAGTAATCACGGTAACAGACGCGTGAAGGCGGCCTCCGGGCCGCCTTTTTTATGCGGGAAGATCAATCACCAGCGCGCGCAGCGGCGTTTTCGCCTGCAGCGTGATATGCGGCTCGTCGCTGACGAACGCGCCGTCGCCGCAGCCTAGTGGTGCCAGCGCCGCGCTACCGGTGGCGTCCAGCGAACCGTGAATTGACTGCAAATAGGCGCGCGGCCCGTGCAGATCCAGCGTAAAGGCCTCGCCCGGCTCCAGCGTCACCTGATGCAGCCACACCTGCTGGCGCAGCTGCAGGCTGTCGTCCGCGCCGTCGGGCGACGCCAGCAGCACGTGGGTTTGCGTCGGCAGTGATTTCTTTTGCAGCCGCGGATTGTCGTGCTCAGGACAGGCCGCCAGCCAAAGCTGCATGCGCGTCAGCGGGCGATCCTTACGGCCGTTGATTTCGCTGTAATTGACGCCCTGGCGCGCAGCAATCAGCACGGCTTCGCCTTCACGCGCCAGCAGGTGGTTGCCTTCGCTGTCGCGGTATTCCGCCTCGCCTTGCAGGATAATGTTCAGCACATCCACCTGCGGATAGCTGCGCGGCTGAAACGCCGCGCCCGGTGCCAGCACTTCCTGATTCAGCACGCGGAGGGCGGCATAGCCCATGAGTTTTGGATCGAAATAGTGGCCAAACGAGAAGCTATAGCGCGCCTGCAACCAACCGAAATCGGCCTGGCCACATGCGGACGCGCAGCGAGTAGTCATCATGCATTACCTCCAGCGCGCTGCGGCAAGAACGGACCGCAGGCTTTATGCAGGTATGGTAAAAGGCTGGACGCCGGATTGTTAGCCAGTTAATCTGCCTGGCATATTCAAATTTACTGACAGAGAATCGGCATGGCAAAAGAGCGCGCGTTAACCCTCGAAGCCTTACGTGTGATGGACGCGATTGACCGCCGCGGCAGCTTTGCCGCCGCCGCAGATGAGCTCGGTCGCGTTCCCTCTGCGCTGAGTTACACCATGCAGAAGCTGGAAGAGGAGCTGGACGTGGTGCTGTTTGACCGTTCCGGGCACCGCACCCGCTTTACCAACGTCGGCCGCATGCTGCTTGAGCGGGGACGCGTGCTGCTCGAAGCGGCCGATAAACTCACCACCGATGCGGAAGCGCTGGCGCGCGGCTGGGAAACGCACCTCACCATCGTTACCGAAGCGTTGATCCCCACCGAACAGCTGTTTCCGCTGGTGACAAAGCTGTCAGAAAAAGCCAATACCCAAATCTCGCTGATCACCGAAGTGCTGGCGGGCGCATGGGAGCGTCTGGAGCAGGGGCGCGCCGATATCGTGATCGCCCCTGATATGCATTTTCGCGCCTCCACCGAGATCAATACCCGCAAGCTCTACAGCATGATGAGCGTGTACGTGGCCAGCCCGGACCATCCTATTCACCAGGAAGCGGAACCGCTCTCTGAAGTGACGCGCGTGAAATATCGCGGCATCGCCGTCGCCGATACCGCGCGCGAGCGTCCGGTGTTGACCGTGCAGCTGCTGGATAAACAGCAGCGCTTGACCGTAAGCAGCATGGACGACAAACGTCGGGCGCTGTTAGCCGGCATGGGCGTGGCGACCATGCCGTACCCGATGGTGGAGCAAGATATTGCCGAAGGCCGTCTGCGGGTGGTGAGCGCCGAATACACGCGCGAGGTGGACATCATAATGGCGTGGCGGCGCGACAGCATGGGCGAAGCGAAAGCCTGGTGTCTGCGTGAAATTCCCCGCCTGCTGGCAAAACGCAGCTAACGCACGCCCGTTATAAGCGTTGTAAACACTCGCTCGCCACGGCGCTGAAACTGGCAAAATCTCGGCAGTCGCGCAGGCGTGCCGTGGCGCGCTCGCGCAGAAACGTCACAAACAGATCGTAAATGGCCATCGCTTCTTCATATTCATTTTTACTGATGGCCAGCAGGAAAATCACCGAGGCCGTTTCCTCTCCCCAGCTCACGCCGTGCGGCGCCAGCACGGTATAGACCACGCTTTTTTTCGCCAGCAGTCCCAGCGAATGGGGCAGCGCAATGCCTTCGCCCAGCAGGGTGCTGACAATGGCTTCCCGCTCCTCAACCGAGGCATAAAAGTCGCTTTCTACATAGCCCTCGGCTTCCAGCCGGTCACACAGTAATCGAAACAGCGCGGACTGCGTCATCGGCCGATCCAGCACCATAAAGTGTCCGGCATCAAAATATTTCGCCAACATATAAGGACGCGTGCGATCGACCAGCACCAGCTTGCCCAACTGCTCCAGCTGATACTCGGTGGGAAACGGCGCCATCACCACCACCGGCTTGTTCTTCTCACTCAGACGCGCCGTGGAGATGACAAAGTCCTCTTCAATGTGGGTGCGCACCTCATAATCGCGCTGGGACAGCCGCGCGGTCACCACCAGCTGCGGGTATTTACGCAGCAGGAGCGCTTCAATCATGCGCAGCGTTGAGTTACCGCTGTCGCACACCAGCAGCACCTGCGGATGGCGCTGATAACCGACGTTATAGTGGCGCTCCAGCCCCACGCCAATATGCAGCACCAGAAAGCCAATCTCATTTTCACTAATAGAGTACGGCGTGTGCCTGCCCCAGCTGGTGACGGCTGCCAGCGTGACGTCGTAGGCCATGGGATAGTGCTGTTTGATATTGCTTAACAGCGGATTGGGAATATGAATCTGATAACGCACCCGCGTGATCATGGTTTTGATGTGGGTGAGCAGATCGGCGCGCAGCTGTTCGTCCTGCTGCAAACGATAGTTATAGTGGGTGTTGATGTAGTTCAACAGGTAATCCACCAGGGCATCGGCGTCATCGGCGTTGATGTTATCCGGCGTCAGCGCCTGGATTTGCCGCGCCGCAATGTGCACGCCAAGCCAGTTCTGTTCGGCCTGCGAGATAGGTTTCCCCGCTAGGGGACGCAGCAGCGTCACCAGCTGACGCGCCGCGTCACGTACCGGCGATCCCACCTCTTCAACGCCCGGATCGCTCAGGGGAAAACCTTCGCTAATGCGGCGTACGGCCACGGCGCAGTACAATTGCAGATAGCGCTCCCCTTCATCGCTCAGGCGAATAGCGTGCTCGCTGACGCACTGATGCAACAGCGGTTCGAGCTGCGCCAGAATGCCGGGGTGCAGCACTTCAACCGTTAGCAGCGGGCTGTCCGGCGTCTCCTGATCGATTTGCCACAGCACATCCGTCAGGCAGGTGCGGATCGCCGACTCGCGCCCGAACAGTTTCATGCCGTAGCGCGGTTTCGTTTCAATGTGCAGCTGATAACGATTCAGCCATTCACGCACCTCCGCCATGTCACTTTGCAGCGTGGCGCGACTGACAAACCACTCATCGGACAGATCCTCCAGCTTCAGCGACCAGGCCGCAGTGAGAAAGCGCGTCAGCAGATAGCGCACGCGCTCCGGCGAACTGCGCGGCACCCGCAGCGGCGCCGCACGCTCCTGCTGCAGGCGGCTAAAACGCGCGGCGTCATCAATGCGTAGGCGATAACCGGCGCCACGCGCCAGCACAAACTGCGCGCCGTGCTGAACCAGCAAAGCATTCAGCGCGGTGATATCGGCGCGCACCGTGCGCGTTGAGACGGAAAAGCGACGCGCCAGCTCGTCCTGCGGCAGCGTTTCGTTTTGCAGCGCGCTAAACAGCTGCGCCAGACGCTGATGGGGAAATCTCACGGAGCCTCACCTGTGGTGGGTGGATTACAACAGACTTTTGCACGTTGCCAGAAGCTGGCGCACGTCGTCAACGCGCGTATCGCCGCTGGCGCTGTCGATAATCGCGCTGTAAACGTGTGGGATGACTTTGCTGACGCCCGCCTCCAGCGCAATGCGCACAATCTCAGCGAAATTATCGAGATCGATACCACCGGTGGGCTCCAGCCAAAAATCGTATCGCGCACAAGCCTCCGCCACCGCACGGTACTCCGCCACCGCGCTCAGGCCGCCCATCGGGAAATATTTCAGCGAGCTGCCGCCCATGTCTTGCAGCAGCGCAATCGCACTGGCGATCGGCACGACCGCGTCCTCGCCTGCTGAACTGCGCGGCCCGGTAGAGATTTTTACCCGCCCGGGCGTGCCGGTGGGCGACACCAGACCATTCACCACGGTGTGTGGCTGGCCCAGCCGCGCCCGCGTGGTGGCCACGCCGGTAAAAACCTGATTCACGTGCTGCGGCTGCAGCGCGGCCGCAATCTCGCTGACCATGGCAGACTGATTGGGATCCCCTGCGCCAAGGCCCACCGAGAGCGCATTGTCAATGCGTGCCGCATAGTCGCGCATGTCGGCAATGGCCGCCTCGCAGGAGACATAGTTTTTTGACAGCACGCCCACCAGCACGTGCCCTTCGGCCGCCTGCCAGATATCGGTGGCATTTTGCTTTGATCCTGCCAGCACGTTAAGGCAGACACGGTTTTGATAGAAATTTGGCGTCAGCGTCATGTGCGGATCTCCTCCCCCAGCAGGTGTTGGATAGCGGTGAAAATGACGTGGAGCTGCGCGGCGCTGACGCTGCGCACATCGGCTTCAATAATGCCTTCATTGGCTTTGTAACCGCGAAAATAGATGGCGGTGTCGCCGCGCTGTAGCGCCTGCACCAGCGCAGCGGTGGAGGTGCCGATAGCGGCCTGGTCAAAGGCGATCTCCGCGCGGGCGATATCACGTCCGGCGGCGTCCCAGACCACGCGCGCGCTCACTCCGGGTAGCGTATTCAGGTTCTCGATAAACGGCGTCATTTTCGTCACCATCTCCGCTCCGGTGGTTTTCGGCTGGCGCAGATAATCTTCAATCGCCTGCGTCAGCCCCAGAATGCCCTCTTTACCCACTTTCATGGCGCGACCAATGCCGCGATTTTGCCGCTTGACCCACTCAACATACTGCCTGCGTCCGATCACCAGCCCGCTGGTAGGCCCTTCAAGCGCTTTGGCGCCGCTGTAGATCACCAGATCGGCCCCCGCGCGGTAATAGCTGTGGAGATCTTCCTCCGCGGCGGCATCGACAATCAGCGGCACGCCGTGCGCGCGCGCCACTTCCGCTGCCTGCGCGACACTCAGATGGCTCTTTTGCACACAGTGATGGGATTTCACGTACAGCAGCGCCGCGGTGGTAGGCGTGATGGCCGCAGCCAACTGTGCCGGGGAGCACTCGTTGCTGTATCCCGCCTCGATGAGGCGTCCACCGCCCAGCGCCACCATGGTGCCCACCGGTACCCCGTAGTTCACGTTGTGACCTTTCGGCACCACGATATCGTGCGCGACGCTCAGCGGCGCGGCGTGCAGGTTTTCCAGCAGCCACTCGTCGTCTTTGACAATCACCGCTGCCACCGATTGCGCCAGGCCCGATGACGCGCACGACACCACCACCGCGTTATCCACTTCCAGCAGCGAGGCGATATACGCGCCGGTTTTATTCACCAGGTCGGACATTTCAAAATAGTGATTCAAGCCGTAGCACACGGTATCCACCACGCTGGCGGCGGGCGTGGACACGCCAAGCACGGTCATACGGCCCGACGCATTGATGACCTGCTTTAGGCCATACTTTTCATAAATCGAAGACATGATTGGCTTTTCCTTCCTCAGTCAGATACCACCGGCCCGCGACGATCGCGGCCAGTGGCTGCAGATATTGCTGGCCCAAGACCTGTTCACCCTCGGCATCCACAAACGGGTGCGCCGCTTCGTTGAGGCGAAACAGCGTCAGATCGGCGTCAAAGCCGGGCAGTAGCTGGCCTTTTGTCGATAAGCGCAGCGCTGCCGCCGCGTGCGCGGTCACGCAGGCGATCACCTGCGGCAGCGTCATGCCAAGGTGAAGAAATTTCGACATCACATGCGCCAGGCTGCGTACCGGGCCATGCAGCCGGTTACGGCAGTAGATATCTGAGCTAATGGTGTCCGGCAGGATGCCGAGGGCGATGGCCTGGCGCGCGACGGCAAAACTGAAGCTGGCGCTGCCGTGCCCCACGTCCAGCCGGACGCCGCGCGCGAGCGCCTGTTGTACCGAGGCCTTCAGTTCTCCCTGCGGCGATAACAGGCGATTGGGCTTGCCGTTAAAGCAGTGGGTAAGGATGTCGCCTGCGGTTAAGTGCTCGGCGATGGCGTCCAGCGTCGGCGGTGCGTTACCGATGTGCACCATCAGCGGCAAATGGCCCACCGCCTGCTGCATCGCCTTGGCGCGTATCAGCGGTGCAATACCGTTGTCGCCGACGACGCTGCTGCTCATGCGTGCTTTCAGGCCAACAATGAACGCAGGATGGCGCTGCACCGCCTGCACCACCGCGTCGCCGTCAATCTGCGCCATATCGGCGAGCTCTTGCTGCGTGACGATGCCGGTGCGCGCGATGTTGAGCAGCGCACGCACGTCGGTGGCGGCGCTGCGCGTGAGCTGATAGAAATCGTCGATCTGGTCGGCACCGGTACTGCCCGCATCCACTACCGTGGTCACACCCTGCGCGATCCCCACGGCATCGGGCGTATCGTGGTAGATCGGCGAGCGGGGATAGCAGTGCACGTGGCTGTCGATCCAGCCAGCGCTAACGTAACAGCGCCCGGCCAGATCGCGCTCCTGCCGCGCCGCGCCCTGCACCTCGCCCACGGCGGCGATTTTGCCCCGCAGCAGGGCGATATCCACCTGTCGCGCATCGCACAGCCGGGCGCGGCGTAAAATCATATCGAACATGCTTTCTCCTTGCGGGCCCATGGCCTTAGAGCGATACCGGGAAAAAGGCGCCCAGCACCATGGCGCCCAAGATCGCGCCGCCGGTAATGGGCTTATTCCAGAGATAGAACAGCAGCGCGCCCGCCAGCGAACCCAGCCCGATGGGGATGGAGGCCGCCATGGCCGACAGAATGATCAGCGGCCCCAGAAAACGGCCGGAGGCATTACCGGCGCCCATCATGACGTCAGCCCCGTAGGTCGAGTCGCTCTGATTGATGGTGAACTTACGCGCGAGGATAATCACATAGCCAATCGCCACGCCAATCACCAGCCCGGTTGCCAGCGAGGCGGCAAAGTTCGCCACGGGGAACACCATGCCTGCGCCCAGCAGCAGCGCGGGCACGCCCAGCCCGACGCCGGTTTGAATCGCCCCGCCGATATCCAGAATGCCCACCAGCGAGCCTTCGATGATGCGTGCAAACAGAAAGCTGGCGCCAAACGCCGCTACCGCGCCGTAGGTACCGGTTTCGATACCGGCCCGCAGCATGGAAACAAACGCTACCTCGTTGAAGGCGCCAATGCCGTAGAGGTAATACATGTGCGTGCCGGCGAACACGCCGGAAGAGAGCAGCCCGACAAACAGCGGGAAAGACCAGTCGGCATACCAAAAGCCAGCGTGGGGTTTATCGTTGTGCATAACAGGCTCCTTATTTGCCACTCAGGCTGTTGTGTATAGCATCCAGCCAGCCCGGAATGCCCAGCTGGAAGGATTGCAGCAGCTTCATGTCAAAGCCGCGGAAGAAGCCGCTCAGCACAAACAGCAGCACAATGGCCGTCATCATCACGGCGGTAACGCGGTTCCAGCCGCTCTCTTCAACGCCTTTGCCAATCAGAATGCCCAGCACCAGGCCGGGTACCGCATTGCCCATGATGAGCTGGGCAAGTCCGCCAAAAATCGTTGCCCAAAAGCCCGATTTTTTACCGGCATCAATGGCCGCCAGCCAGAAAATCACCGGCATCACGGTGTTGACCAGCAGGTTCGCCGCGGGCACCAGCACTTTCACTGCCGTGACCTGCAGCGCCGCCGGCACCGCAGAGGCGGTACTGTTTAGGAAAGCCACCACGATGGCGCCGATGATGCCGCAGGCCAGCGCCATGCGTTTTGGGTTATGCAGCGTCTCCGCCAGATTACGGTTTTTCACCATCAGCGCCGCCGCGCCCCAGTTCGGCAGAATGCGGTGATCAACATCCTGGGTAAACGAGCCCGCTGCCACAGACGATGCCCAGGCGTTAAAGAAAAAGCCGAGGCCGAAGGAGAAGTGAGAGGCGGGATCGCCTTCGCAGGCATTGAGCTCGCCCAGGGTACGGAATGCGCCCATGCCCTGCGTGACCGGCGCGTGGAACATGCGCGCGGCACCCGCGCCGACGCCCACGCCGACCAGCCCACCGATGATTAAAGACTTAAACAAAATGATGAAAAACATGATGTTGGCCCTTGATTGTTGTTGTCATTTTTCGTGCCCAGCACGCCCGGTCTGCGGCAGGTAGTGAACGCAGTGAACAACATGACCGCGTGCCGCCGGTGAGCGCCGCGGCGGCCGTTAGGCGCCGGCGGTAAAGGCCACCTGCTCGGTATCGATAGCCGTCACGCTGACGGTGATCGCCAGCTCCACGCGATAGTGCCGCTTGACGCGCGGCAGGAAGAAAAACAGAAACCGCTCCGTGCGCACCGCTTCGTGTGCGCGCACGATGCGCACATCCTGCGGTTCAATGCGCAGCAGGACTTGCTGGCTGCTGCGTAGCACCTGCTGCTGAACCTGGCTAAGCGCGTCGGCAAACGCTTTGGCTTTGGTGTCGCCGCTGCCCTGAACGCTGACCTGGGTTTCATAATGCTGTTTCATACTTAGCTGCCGTGTTTTTTTGCCCAAGCCTGCACCAGGCGCTCACCCAGCTCCTCTTTGTCCATAAAGCCGAAGCCGAGCACCGTCGCGCCCTCATTGATGGCGGTGACGCCTTCATCAATAGAACGCATGCCGTGTTTGGCCTTGTAGCCATATTTGCTTTGCGCGGTGATAGCGCCCGCGCCGCCGCTGCCGCAAAACGAGATGCCAAAATCTGCGTTCTCGGCTTTCATCACGTCCCCTAACTTCATGTCTGCCGCGACGCCAGGCACCACTACCGCCCGTCCGCCGGCCTTTTCAATGCCAGCCGCCACTTTCTGCCCTTTACCCAAACGATCGCCAATGACCACAGTGACCATGTTGTTCCCCTCGTTATACTTGGTTGGTTTTTGCCACTTCGATATGCACCGACAGCAGCCAGGCTTCTTCCACCGGCAAATTGCCGAACAGGTCCACAATCTGCTGCGCCAGCGCCAGCGTGTCAGGGGCGATCTCGTCAAACAGATCGGCTTCCACCTCGGGGAGCGCCTCTCCGGTGAGGGATCGCACCGCCATGGCCCGCACGTGCGACGCCAGCATCTGCTGCTGGACGGCGTCGGGATGGATCCGATGCGCGGCGTAGATCGCCTTAATCTGCTGCAGTGCCTTCTCCGTCAGCGTCTCAATCGCTTCCGACGTATTCTGGGGCAGCGGGACAGCTTCACTCCTCACCCTGAACTCCTGTTACAGCGGACATTGCCCGATATTTCGCCATCACCGGAAAGTACGCCTTCCGCCGCGCGCTGTGGAGACGCATCTTTTCCACCTCAAAGTGGAAATCTCAGGCGCGCGCGTGCGTAAGATCGCAAGGCGCGTGCCTTGTGCAATCCGGCATTAAAAAGAGAAGGGGTCGTGCGGTCTGGCGGGGGAAAAGCGGCGATGCGTGCGCGTGGCGGGGCGATAAGCAGGCCAGCCCGGAGGCTGGCCTGACGAATTAGCGGAATTTCTTATGGTTAACGTTGCGAATCTCTTCCAGTTTCTTCGCTTCGGTTTTGGCTTCGTCCAGCTTGTTGGCTTTTGCCAGCTGGTCCACTTTATCGATCTGCGCAATCAGCGAATCCAGGCCGGCGTGATAGTCCTTCACTTGCGCGCTGTCGGCAGGCTGACCTTCCAGCTTGTCCGGCGTAGATTTTTTCGCATCTTCCGCGGCGGCGCGCATTTTGCCCAGCGCCGTTTGCATCTCTTTGGCATCGGAGGTTTTCTTCACGACGCTCAGCCCATCTTTCAGGGTGTCCATGTCTTTTTCTAAGTCAGCGGCATACGCAGCCGTACTGCCTGCGAACAGCGCGAGGGATAACATTGCAATCACATGCTTACGCATTGGTCTGTCCTTTTAATTGTTGTGGGTTAAGGCTTCCAACAGAGTAGCGGGAAAGCAAGCAAAACGGCAGAGGGTAATAACGTGGTTTTAACAATTTTTTGACGTTTGTCTGACCCGGCAAAGGGGGACAGGACGAAAGGGGAAAACGCCGCGCAAAAAAAAGCAGCCCGCAGGCTGCTTTCTAACACGCGGCGCTTACTGACCGGCGATCTTCATCTCCGGCAGCAGCACTGAACCGCACTGGATATTGCTGCGGGTTTCAATATCGTCGCCTACGGTGACGATATTGCGCCACATCTCTTTGAGGTTGCCCGCAATGGTGATTTCACTCACCGGGTACTGAATTTCGCCGTTCTCGACCCAGAAACCGGCCGCGCCGCGCGAGTAGTCACCAGTCATGGCGCTGATGCTGGACCCCATCATTTCTGTCACCACCAGGCCGCGATCCATTTGCTTAATGAGATCGTCAAAGCTGTGGCCCTGACCGGCAATGCGCCAGTTGTGGATGCCGCCCGCATGGCCGGTGCTTTTCAAACCGAGCTTGCGCGCCGAATAGCTGGTCAGCAGCCAGGTTTGCAGTACGCCATCTTTAATGATGTCGCGCGCTTCAGTGCGCACGCCTTCGCTGTCAAACGGTGTAGAGGCCAGCCCTTTTAGCAGATGCGGCTGCTCCGAAATGGTCAGCCACTCCGGCAGAATCTGTTTACCCAGCGCATCGAGCAAAAAGGTGGATTTGCGGTACACGCTGCTGCCGCTGATCATGCCCACCAGGTGGCCGAACAGGCCGGTCGCCACTTCAGGGGCAAACAGCACCGGCGCTTTCATGGTAGGAAGTTTACGCGGCGCCAGGCGCGACAATACGCGACGTGCGCACTCGCTGCCCACCCATTCCGGGCTGTGCAATTCGTCGAAGGCGCGCGCCATGGTATAGGCGTAATCACGCTCCATGTTGCCGTCCTGCTCGGCGATGACGCTGCTCGACAGCGAGTGGCGGCTTGAGCAGTAGCTCTGCAACATTCCGTGGCTGTTGCCAAACACTTTGATGCCAACGTGACTGTTAAAACTGCCACCTTCGGTATTGGTGATACGCTTATCGGCTTTCAGCGCAGCCTCTTCCGCCTGCGCAGCGAGCTCGATGGCGCGATCGGCGTCGATCTCCCAAGGGTGATAGAGATCGAGATCCGGGGCGTCAAACGCCAGCAGATCGCGATCCGCCGGGGCGGCAAAAGGATCGGCTGAGGTATAGCGCGCGATGTCGATCGCCGCCTGCACGGTGCGTTTGATCGCCTCCGGGCTGAGATCGGTCGACGAGGCGCTGCCCTTACGGTTCTGATGATAAACGGTGATACCCAGCGCACCATCGCTGTTGAATTCGACATTTTCCACTTCGCCGTAGCGGGTGCTCACGCCAATGCCGGTGGTTTTGCTCACCGCCACTTCGGCACCGTCTGTGGCCGCTTTGGCCAACTCAAGCGCCTGCGCGACAGCCTGTTCCAACACTTTACGTTGTTCTGCAACCTGAGTAGATACGTTCATCGACCTGCCGTCTAATCTTAAGTATGAATGTAGTGAGTCTATCAGACTCAGAGAACAATTTCGCAGTCACCCGATAAACTGGTAGGATTAGCCTCTTTTTTTAGGGAGCCAAAAGATGACCAAGCAGCCCGATGACTGGCTCGACGATGTGCCTGATAATCAAGAAGATGATGAAGAAGAGATTATTTGGGTCAGTAAAAGTGAAATTAAGCGCGATGCCGAAGAGCTGAAACGCCTGGGTGCCGAGCTCGTTGAACTGGGAAAAAATTCCCTCGATAAGATCCCGCTGGATGAAGATCTGCGTACCGCGATCGAACTGGCACAGCGCATTAAAATGGAAGGCCGCCGCCGTCAGCTTCAGCTGATTGGTAAGATGCTGCGTCAGCGTGACGAGGAGCCGATTCGCCAGGCGCTGGATAAACTGAAAAATCGCCATAACCAGCAGGTGGCGCTGTTTCACAAACTGGAACAGCTGCGCGATCGCTTAGTGGAAAAAGGCGATGACGCGGTGGCGGAGGTGATTAACCTCTATCCGCACGCCGATCGTCAGCAGCTGCGCAGCATGATCCGCAATGCGCAAAAAGAAAAAGCGGCCAATAAGCCGCCTAAGTCTGCGCGTCAGATCTTTCAGTATTTACGCGAACTGGCCGAAGCCTGATCGCGCGCAGGGCGCCCATACGGGCGCCCTCTTCTCATTTCCCTAAGCGATCTAATAGCTTTTGGTGAATACCGCCGAAACCGCCGTTGCTCATCACCAGAATTGAATCGCCCGGCTGAGCCGCTTTCGCCACCATTTCCACCAGCGCATCAATATCGGCACTCCAGTGCGCAGGCTGCATGCACGCCTCGGCCACATCGGAAACCTGCCACGGAATATGGTGCGGCTGGAACAGGAATACTTCGTCGGCGCGACCCAGCGACGGCGCCAGATCGTTTTTGCTAACGCCCATTTTCATGGTATTGGAGCGCGGTTCCAGCACCGCCAGGATGCGCGCCGTGCCGCCAACCTTGCTGCGCAGCGCCGCCAGCGTGGCGTGAATAGCCGTAGGATGATGCGCAAAATCGTCATAGACCTTGATGGCGTTCACCTCGCCGCGCAGCTCCAGGCGACGACGGGCGTTGATGAAGCGGCTCAGCGCCTCACCGGCATCCTCGGGTTTCACCCCAACGTGACGCGCCGCCGCAATCGCCATCAGGCCATTGTGCATGTTGTGCTCGCCCACCAGGCCCCAGTTCACCTCAGCCACTTTTTCACCCGCCAGCCACACTTCCCACTGGGAGGCATCCGGCGTCACTTTTTTTGCCTGCCACTGGCCGTTATCGCCCACCGTCTCCTGCTCGCTCCAGCAGCCCATCGCCATCACCTGACGCAGATGCGGATCGTGTTCCGGCAGTAAAATTTTCCCCTGACCGGGCACGATGCGGATCAAATGGTGGAACTGCTTCTGGATGGCGCGCAGATCGTCAAAGATGTCCGCGTGATCGAACTCCAGATTATTCAGGATCAGCGTGCGCGGGCAGTAGTGCACAAACTTGGATCGCTTGTCGAAGAAGGCGCTGTCGTACTCGTCGGCTTCAATAACGAAGAATGGGCTTTTTCCTAATTTTGCCGAAACGTCGAAGTTGCCCGGTACGCCACCGATAATAAAGCCCGGTTCCAGCCCGCAGGCCTCCAGAATCCACGCTGCCATGCCGGCGGTGGTGGTTTTACCGTGCGTACCGGCGACCGCGACAACCCAGCGGTCGCGCAGCACGAAATCGTGCAGCCACTGCGGGCCAGACAGGTAAGGAATGTTCCGCTCCAGTACCGCTTCCACGCAGGGATTGCCGCGCGTCATGGCGTTGCCAATGATCACTAAGTCCGGCGCAGGCTCAAGCTGGCTTGGCTCATAACCTTCTGTTAATTCAATACCTTGCTGTTCAAGCAGCGTGCTCATCGGCGGGTAAACGTTGGCATCTGAACCGGTTACTTCGTGTCCCAGCGAGCGGGCCAGCACGGCCAGCCCGCCCATAAAGGTGCCGCAAATCCCAAGGATGTGAATACGCATAAAGAGACCTATCACTCAAAAGTTCGGCGCACAGTGTAACCTTGAGCCGAGTGGGAAGAAACGGATTAGGACTATGGTTTTTGAAGTTCAATCGGCTAAACTGCGCTCACATGTGGGTAGCGTGTGACCACGGCTACCACTCCACCGTAGATTCAGGGAATGTGTTATGAAAACGTTAGGCGAATTCATCGTCGAGAAGCAACACGACTTTCCACACGCCACAGGTGAACTGACGGCGCTGATTTCCTCCATCAAGCTGGGTGCCAAAATTATCCACCGCGACATCAACAAAGCGGGCTTAGTGGATATTCTCGGTGCCAGCGGCGTAGAGAACGTGCAGGGTGAGCAGCAAATGAAGCTGGATCTTTTCGCTAACGAAAAGCTCAAAGCGGCCCTGAAAGCGCGTGGTGTGGTCGCGGGCATTGCCTCCGAAGAAGAAGACGAATTCGTTATCTTTGAAGGATCAGAGAACGGTCGCTATGTGGTGTTGATGGACCCGCTGGACGGCTCATCGAACATCGACGTTAACGTCTCCGTGGGCACCATTTTCTCGATTTATCATCGCGTCAGTGAACCCGGCACGCCAATCACCGAAGCGGATTTCATGCAGCCCGGCCATAAGCAAGTGGCGGCGGGCTATGTGGTCTACGGCTCCTCGACCATGATGGTCTACACCACGGGCGTTGGCGTACACGCGTTCACTTACGATCCGTCACTCGGCGTCTTCTGCCTGAGCCACGAGCGCATGACCTTCCCGGAGCAGGGCTATACCTACTCGATAAACGAAGGCAACTACATCCGCTTCCCACAGGGCGTGAAAAAATACCTGAAGTTCTGTCAGGAAGAGGATGCCGCCACGCGCCGTCCTTATACTTCGCGCTACATTGGTTCGCTGGTGGCGGATTTCCACCGCAACCTGCTGAAAGGCGGGATCTACCTTTACCCCAGCACGGCCAGCCACCCGAAAGGCAAACTGCGTCTGCTGTATGAGTGCAATCCCATGGCCTTCCTTGCCGAACAGGCGGGTGGTAAAGCCAGCGACGGAGCCAATCGCATTCTGGATATCCAGCCTGAAACCCTGCACCAGCGCTGCCCGTTCTTCTGCGGCAACGAAGCGATGGTGGACGACGTTGAGCGCTTTATCCGTGAATACCCGGACAGCCACGCTTGATGACGTGAAGAAAGAAAAAAGCCCGCGCATGCGGGCTTTTTTTTACGCGCTTGCCACGCGGAACTGCGCCATTGAGGCCTGCAGCTGCTGCGACTGCGCTTCCAGCGATTGGGTCGCGGCACTGGCTTCTTCCACCAGCGCGGCGTTCTGCTGGGCGGCCTCATCCATTTGCGTCACGGCGGTATTCACCTGCTCAATGCCGCGGCTCTGTTCCTGCGACGCCACGGCAATCTCTTTAATCAGCGAGGTCACACGCGTCACCTCACCGGCGATTTCATCCATGGTTTCACCCGCCCGCGTTGCCATATCGCTGCCCTCTTTCACCCGCGACTGCGACTCGCTAATCAGTTCGCGGATCTCTTTGGCGGCGGTGGCGCTGCGTCCGGCCAGGGTGCGCACTTCGTTGGCGACCACGGCAAAACCGCGCCCCTGCTCACCGGCTCGCGCCGCTTCCACCGAGGCGTTGAGTGCCAGAATGTTGGTTTGAAACGCAATGCCATCAATCACGCTGAGGATATCGCCAATGCGATTGGCGCTGTGGGTGATCTCCTGCATTTTTTCCATCACGTATCCCACCACTTCGGCACCGCGATCGGCGCTCTGAGAGACATTGCTGGCTAACTGATCGGCCTGCTGGGCGTTGCTGGCGTTCATGCGCACGGTAGCGGTCAGCTCTTCCATGCTGGCAGCCGTTTGTTCCAGCGAGGCCGCAGAGGCTTCGGTGCGCTGCGACAGGTTCACCGTACCGGCCGCCAGTTCGCGGCTGCCGATATCGATTTGCAGGCTGGCTTCGCGTACCTGACTCACCGACTGGCGCAGCGACAGCTGCATATTAGCCAGCGCGTCGTTCAGGCGACCAATTTCATTTTTACCGGCCTCGGGCAGCGGCTGCGACAAGTCGCCTGCAGCAATCTGCTCCAGATGCACGATGGCATGATTAAGCGGCTCGATAAACAAGCGACGCAGCAACTGCCACGACAGCACGATGATCAGCAGCGTCAGCGCCATGGCGATGCCAATCAGCACTTTCATCTTAAGTTCGTTGTCTGCCGCCTGCTGCATGCGCTCGGCGGTGACCTGATCGGCGTACTGACTGAACGCGTTCACCGCCTTCGAGTAATTGGCGGCAAGCTGCGACTGCTTGCCTTCCAGCACCTGATAATATTCGTCGGTATATTGTTTTTGCAGCGCCGACATCATGGGCGCAATGCCCTCTTTGTCGTACGTGGTATAGGTTGAAACGATGTCCTTCACCAGCGCTTGACCTTTCACGGTGACCGTACCGGCATCCACAAAGCCTTTAAAGAAATTGTGTGAGCTATCAACCGCCGCCTGAGCCTGCTTAGTGACCTTCGCGCCGTCGTCCAGCAGGCCAATTTCAATTTTCCGCACCGCCAGCGCCGCATTGGCGCGCGCGCGCATTAACTCTGAGCGGCTTTGATACAGTTTATTCAGCTCTACCGCCTGAATGCGGTTGATCGCCTGCAGTGATTCATTGCCCGCGTTGATGGCATAGATCCCCATCACACTGACCGACAGCAGCAACAGCGTCATAAAAAACAGCAAACCGCGTATGCCGTTTTTCATCGATAGTTCTTTAATCATGTTAATCACCCGTGTCCTTGATAAAAGGCAGAATTCCGTTGGCCCTAAAACGGTGAGATTATCGGCAGCGGACGGCATAAACTTTACCTGCATTGAACAATCAGTGGGGTGACAATTGCCGACGTGTCATCCGCCTTCAGGCTTCATCCACGCAACCCCAGGGAGTATCACCATGAAAAAAGGGCTTTTGCTTATTGTGTTAATCAGCAGCGGCACCGCGCTGGCTGAGGCGTCTCATCCCATCGACCAGCAACTGGCGCAGTGCCTGAACACGGAATCCAGCACCCTGGCGCTGTCGCAGTGTTATAGCCGGGCAAACAAGGCATGGGACAGCGAGATGAACCGACAATACGCCCAGGCGATGGCCCGGCTTACCGGTGAGCCTAAAGCGCAATTGCGCAGCGCCCAGCGCGCCTGGCTGGCCTACCGCGATAGCTGGCTTGCCGCCACGCGCAGCTATTTTACCCGGTCACAGGGCACCATGGCGGCGCTTTCGCTCGGCGACCAGGGCGTCAGCGTGGTACGTAATCAGGCGCTGATGCTGCAATCCCTTAACAAAGGCAGTTGCGCCAACCCCGATGATTGTTGATAAATGAGGGCGTGAAAATCGCTTAGTGCTGATCATTATCAGCACGCGCATTATTTTGGGAGAAAATATGGCAGCTTATGCCTCTACGCTTATTCTTATCTGCCTTGCCGTACTGAGTTATTTCGTTCACAACAGCGCCGTGACGATCTCGATTTTGATTCTGCTTGTCATCAAGCTCACGCCGCTGGCGCAGTTCTTTCCCGTGGTTGAAAAACAGGGCATTCAGGTGGGCATTATTATCCTGACCGTCGCGGTCATGGCACCGCTGGCGAGCGGAACGCTGCCTGCCTCATCGCTGCTGAAGTCGTTTGCCAACTGGCAGTCGCTGGTGGCGATTGGCGTGGGCGTTTTTGTCGCCTGGCTGGGAGGACGCGGCGTCAGTTTTATGAGCGTCCAGCCTTCCGTGATCGGTGGGCTGCTGATTGGCACGGTGATCGGCGTGGCTTTCTTTCGCGGCGTGCCGGTTGGGCCCTTGATTGCCGCCGGGATCGTCTCGCTGTTTGTCACGGCGAAATAGGCGCTTGGAGCATTCTGAAAGGCCAAAAAGGGGGCATACTTTCAGAGTCAGTTGGCTATAATAGCCGTCACTCAACTTACGACTAATGAAGGAAAGCCAGATGAGTTTGAACCAGGTGCCTGCAGGTAAAGATCTGCCAGAAGATATCTACGTTATCATTGAGATCCCGGCCAATGCCGATCCGATCAAATATGAAGTAGACAAAGAGTCTGGCGCCCTGTTTGTAGACCGTTTTATGTCTACCGCCATGTTCTATCCGTGCAACTACGGCTACATCAACCACACGCTGTCACTGGATGGTGACCCGGTTGATGTGCTGGTGCCAACCCCGTATCCGCTGGAGCCAGGCTCAGTGATCCGCTGCCGTCCGGTTGGCGTGCTGAAAATGACCGACGAGTCTGGCGAAGATGCCAAACTGGTTGCGGTTCCGCACACCAAACTGAGCAAAGAGTACGATCACATCAAAGATGTGAACGACCTGCCAGAGCTGCTGAAAGCCCAAATCACCCACTTCTTCGAGCACTACAAAGATCTGGAAAAAGGCAAATGGGTGAAAGTTGACGGCTGGGATAACGCAGAAGCCGCCAAAGCAGAAATCATCTCCTCTTTCGAGCGCGCTCAGAAGAAGTGATCTGCCCCTGCGCATGAAATAAAAAAACACCGTCCACTGGACGGTGTTTTTGTTTATGCCTCTTGGTTATCGTCGCGCTTCAGCCAGTCACCACTGGCGATGCGATCGCGCCCGACAATAGGCCGCTGGTAGACGTAAAGCCACGCGCTGCCGTAAGGCGTCTGGGTAAGCTGGCGTTTGTATTCGCCATTCTTGCAGCGCAAGGCATCAAGTTCAGCGAGCGTACTGGCGTCAATGCGATAAACCTCGCAATAGACAGTGCCTGTGCCCGCCACCACGCCCGGATAATGCCCCAGATTGTAGAGATCGAACCCATCAATCTGGTGGTCACCGAGCCACTGCGCATTTGTCATCCAATGACTGTTTCCCTGTTTGCGCCGTAAACTGCCGTAGACAATTATTCGCATTGCTAAAACTCAAACTGATAGAGCAAATCCAGTGCCTGATCGAGACCGGACACGGCTTCCAAATAGAGTTTGGGCATCAGGCGATAACGCAATGTTAACGTCGCCAGTGAATCAAAAATGCCAACACCGTATTTTACTTGTAGACCTGGCAACACATAACCGCTCACCTGCACCTGCTGACTGTCGCCAACGCCGGTGGTATCAAGCGCAAGGTTACTGACGCCAAACGTCTCGCCGATTTTACCCACAACCTGCCCACTTTGTGCAACCCCTAAGCCCACCAGCGCCGAGGTTAAGGCGTTATTGTCGCCGTCGCTACTCAATCCCTGGCCGCGCAACAGATAAGAGAGCGCCTCCTGCTGTGACATTGCAGGGTCAGAGAACACTTCCACTTTGGGCTCATCTGCCAAGCCCGTCACGCGCAGACCCGCCGTGACGTCGTTTTCGGTGGCCTCCGGATTGCGGATTGCTTCCAGGTTCACATATGGCTGATCCGGCGGACCGGCAAACTGCAGCTCGCCTTTACGCACAATCAGATCCTGGCCATAGGCGTGGAAGCGGCCGGAAGGAATATTGATTTGTCCGTTTAATCCCAGCCCGGTTTTATCCTGCACCACTTTGAGATCGCCGTTGAGCTTGGCCTTGAGGCCAAACGCCGAGAGGCGGACATCGTTGCCCACGTGGATCACCAGATTGCTGTTGATCGGGATCGCCGCAGTTTTCGGTTTAATCGGTTTAAGATGTTCATCCAGCATCACTTCGTCGGATGAGACGCCGGTGGCGCTCTCCGGCACTTCCTGCACGGTGATGCGCGCCCACGGAATATCGACCTTGCCGTCGAGATTAAATGCCGCTGGCGTGGCCTCAAACACCAAATCCGGCGATACATCCATGCGCACCATCGGCGGCACGGTAACGCGAATACGGCTGCCCTGCGCCGTGACGCGTGCGCGCCAGTTGTCGAGCTGGCTCCAGTCGGCATCGCCACCGAGGCTCAGATTGCCTTTGGCGGTCTGAATAGCGCCGTTCAGCGTGGAACGCATGCCATTGAACACCATGTTGAGGTTGGCCGACGTCAGATCCACCGGCATAAAGCTGGCATCAACGCCGACATCACGCAGCCCCAATTGCCCAAAGATCTGCGGCTGCTGGAGCGAGCCGCCAAGGCGCAGGTTGCTGTTCAGCATCCCTTTCACCTTCTCGCCCTGCATCAGGGCCGGATTAAACATCGCCAGCGACAGATTGCTGATACTGACATTGCCAGACAGCTGGCGGCGCGTTTGCGGGTCGGCGACCTGCACATTGCCGCTCAGCTGGCCATTGTTCACGATGTGAATCAGCCAGTCGAGCTGCGCGCGTCCTTCACGCAGCGCAGCATTCAGGTTGAGCGTGTCAAAGGCTACCGGTAACAGATTGCCCTGCACATTCTGCTGCACTTTGACGCCGCTGCCCTTGAGCGCCACGCTTGCCGTCGGTAGCGCCCCATGGGCGGTCCAGTTTACCCGCGCATCGCCCGTAAACACGCCGCGCAGCTGCGTCGCGTCGGTGAGGAAAGGCTTCAGCATGGCCAGATCAAAGCGATTCAGCACCACGTGCGCATGGCCGCTGGCACCGGCCTCAATGGGCTCGGGCACGCACAGCTGGGCATTGGGGTTCTGCCAACAGTGCGGCCCCAGCGTCGCGGTCTGCTTGCTGTTGAGGTAGTCAATCGCCATCGCGCGGGTCAGTCGCCACTCACCCACCGGCGTGTCGAAACGCGTGTTGTTGAGCGTGCCCTGCCAGCGCTGCGTCTGGCGGTCGAAGCTGCCGTTCAGCGCCAGCTGCCCCGAAACCGGCTCGCCTTGTACGTTCAGCTTAAGCTGATGCTGCTTTTCGTTGCCGTCCGCGTTAAGCGTCAACGTGCTGATTTTCAACGTATCCTGCTGCAGCTGCTCGACGTTGAGCTTCAGCTTGCCGGCAATTTGCTCGCTGGATTTCACATCCCCCAGCAGCGTGACGCGGCGGATTTGCAGCTGCTGCCAGCGCAGCCCGCTGGCGGTGAGATCGGCCAGCAGCTGAGGCGCTTGCAGCGTCCCGCGCGCCTTGATGCTGCCTTTTGCCATCCCGCCCAACCCCGGCAGCGCATTGTCCAGCTGCGGTGCATCCAGGGTGGCGTCGAGATCCAGCGCATCGCCCAGCTCGCCCTTTACATCCAGATGATTGCGGCCCAGCGCAATGTTGAGCGCCGGAATTTTCCACTGGTTGTAGCTGTTGCCGGTGAGCGAACCGCTGGCGCTTACCGCGTTCTGCTTGATGTTGCCCTTCAGCGCCAGCTGCGGCACGCTCAACTGCCAACTGCCGCCGTAAAGGCTCCCGCGCGTGGTGATTTTCCCGTCGAGCTTCGCGGGCCAGTCGGGATACTGTTTGGCGGTGTTGATGCCTGCGAGCGTGAGTTCGCTGCGCCAGCTGATCGCTTTGCTCCAGTCCAGCAGCGCGGTAAGGTCAATGTTGCCCTGTAGCGCCGCAATGCGCAGCTTATCCAGCGTAAACTGCTGCACGTTCCCCTTGCCATCCAGCGTGACGGTCGCCGGCGGTACGTCTTGCCCCTTAACGGCAGTGCGCAACGACATCACGTAGTCGGTGGCTTTGCCTTTGAATTGATAATCCAGATTATCTGCCTGGTACTGCGTCGGGCCACTCAGCGGCCAGCGCAGCTGCGGGCTGGTTAACTGCAGCGACAGCGGCAGACCGGCGATCGCCGGCTGCGCGGTGGCATCCAGCTGCGCGCGCACCGGCCCCGACAGATTCACGCCGAGCGTTAGCGCGTCGCGCAGGGCGCCGCCCAGCTTCAGCGCAATCTTTTCGCCTTTGATCGGATCGACATTTAGCGCGCCGTTGAGCGTAAAATTCACCGGCCAGTTATCGGCCAGCCGCGCTTCGCCGCTGGCCTTTACCTGCCCCTGCGGCGAATCCACGTCGAAGGTCTCAAGCTGCAGATGGCGGTCCGCCGTGCGGGCTTTGACCAGCAGGCGCGTAATGGCGAGATCGGTGTCGCCGGTGACGCGCAGCTGTTCCCCCAGCAGCTGCTGTACGGTGATATCCAGCGGCAGCTGGAAGTCAGGCATGGCAGGCAGCAAAGGCTGAGCAAACAGGGCTTGCAGCGTTTCACCCAGCGGCTTTTCGCCGGACTGCGGCTGCTGCACTTTGGGCTGGACCACCTGCTCATCCGCCACTTTCGCCGCTTTGGGCAGCGCGATGAGCAAGCTTTGAATATGCGTGGGCATCAGCGTTAGCGCGCGATCCTGCCACTGCAGGCCGGAGGTGAAATCCAGCAGCGAAATGGCGGTATCGTCGACTTTCACCGAGATGTTGTGCAGCCCCACCTTATTCAAGGTGATGGGATAAGGCGTGCTGAGATTGAGCGGGCCGCCCTCTTCTTCCGGCGGCGGATTGGCCGCAGGCGCCATCTTTTTGCTGTCCACCACCACGCTGACATCCTGCAGCGCCAGATCGTCCACGCACACCGAGGAGTGCAACAGGCAATTGAGATTCAGCGCCAGATGTAAACGCCCGGCCTTTACGCTGACGCCAGGCATGTCATAGGCTACGCCACTCAGCGTCAGGTTACGCCAACCGCCCTCGACCTTGGACAGCGTGAGGCCAGGCACCCAGCGATCGGCGCCTTTTAGCAGCAAGTGTAATCCTGGGGTGGTCCCCACCAGAAAAGCGATGCTGGCGAACAGCACCAACCAAAAGACACCGAATCCGATCAGGACCTTTTTCCACAGCTTCATAGTTCAGGCCCCAGTCCAACGTAAAATTGCAACCCGTGCTCCTTGTCGTCGCCGATTGGCCGCGCGATATCCAGTTTGATCGGCCCCACCGGAGAGGCCCAGCGCACGCCGATACCGGCGCCGGTTTTGACATTGCTCTGCTTGATGTCGTTTACCGCTTCACCACTGTCCACAAACACCGCACCCCACCATTTCCCGCTCACGTTGTACTGGTATTCCAGCGAGCCGGTGGCCATTTTTGACGCGCCGGTCAGTTTGCCGTCGCTGTCGCGGGGGGAAATGCCTTTGTATTTGTAGCCGCGAATACTGCGATCGCCGCCCGCAAAGAAGCGCAAGTCCGGCGGCACTTTTTCAAAGTCATTGGTTTCGATCCAGCCCAGCGTGCCGCGTGCCACAAAGCGATTTTTATCGCCGATCATACGGATCCAGACGTTTTGCGCCTGGAGAATCAGGAAGTCGACGTCTGAGCCCCATGTGGTATCGGAGACATCTACCGAATAGCGCTGCGAATCGCCCCACGTTGGCATCAGGCCGCCGCGTGAACGGGTGCGGTTCAGGCTCAACCCCGGATAAAGCAGCATGGTGGTATTGGTCACGTTGCCTTGGGTAAAGTGGTCGAGACTCCATTTAAGGTTGACCGCACGCTGCCAGCCGGAGCTGCTGTCCCAGTTACGCGACAGACCCAGCGTGGTGGTGTCGGCTTTGGTGTCGTTGAGATCGGTGCGCTTCAGGCCGCCAGAGAAGGTGTAATACTGCTCCAGCGGACTTTTCAGCAGCGGCACTTTGTAGCTGAAATCCAGCTGCTGTTCCGGGGCGGAAACGTAAGCGCTGGCGGTAAAGCTGTGTCCGCTGCTGTTAACCCACGGTTTTCTCCAGGTGCCTTTGAGCCGCGGCCCCACGTCCGTGGAGTAGCCGACGCCGGTTTCGATCGTGTTCTCCACCCGCGGTGACACGGCCGCATTGAGCGGCAACACTTTGGTTTTGCGGCCCTTGTCGAACTCCGGCGCCACCACCACCGAATTGAACCAGCCGGTTGCAGACAAGCGGCGGTTGAGCTCGGCCAGATCGCGCGAACTGTAATAGTCGCCCTGCTTAAAGGGAACGAGGTTTTTCAGGTAAGCCTCGTCGATTTGCGATCCTTGAAAGGTGACGTCGCCAAAGCGATAACGCGGGCCACTGTCGTAGTCGATATCCCAAAAGGCGAGGCGTCGCTCGACGGAGACGCCAAGCTGGCTCTTTTTAAAATCGCCGTCGAAATAACCGTTGCGCAGCGCAAGGTTAGAAAACCCTTTTTTGAATTTATCGTATTGACCGTGATTGAGCTGACTGCCTACTTTGGGCCTGCCCTGTTTGACCCACGCCTGATAGTCAGGATCCTGTTTCGCCTCACCTTCTACCACGATTGAGCTGCCGCCAATTTTCACTGGCTCACCGGGCGTCACGCGGGCAATCAGCACCGGACGTCCTCCCTGCGGCGGCGCGGGACGAGAGACAAACACAATGGTGGGTTCGTAATACCCCAAGGCGCGCAGACCCTGTTTAATCGCTTCGTCTACGCGCGCCTGGAAGCGCCCGTCATTAGAGACTTCATCGCTGGCGATGGTAGACAAACTCGCGCGGGCGTTTTTTTCCAATTCCCCGGTTAGCCCTTCAAGCTGCAAGCGCACTTTCGCAGCCTCGACAGCGGGTACGGCGAGCAATAGGCCAGCCAAACAATAAAGGTGAAATCGCGGCACGCGCACTCCTGTTATTAATGCCGCCCCTATTCCGCAGGGACGTTCATTCTGGTGAAAAGGGGCGCACCACCCCTCGCTTACCCATCAGCATAGCCGCTGTCATTCATCGCGGCTGGGCAAAGACGGCATTTAAGCCAAATCGTGCGCTATTGTCGGTAAATGCGTCGATTGATACAACTGCGAAGCGGCGGTTACGCGCACGCAGATACGAGATCAGACAATTCTTAACCCGCCTGCTGCGCCTCTGGCGGCATGATAAGCGCTGCTGCTATAATCAGCGCCTGGCAGGCACAGGCCTGCCTTCATCTCTGCCCCGACGTTAGCGTGAACGTGTCGAATTGGCGCAGACATTTTTGGCACGGATAGCCTGCTTCACCGCTGAGCCCCGGCGCTACGCCGCGCTCCGCTGCCCAGGCCAAAAATGACAAGTGATTAACTCAACGGACCTTCTATGCTCGATAGCTTACTTGTCATCCTTTTACTGATCGTGATCAGTTCTTTCTTTTCGCTCTCCGAGATCTCGCTGGCCGCTGCCCGCAAGATCAAACTCAAACTGCTGGCCGACGAAGGCAACATCAATGCGCAGCGCGTATTGAAAATGCAGGAACAGCCCGGCATGTTTTTCACCGTGGTGCAAATTGGCCTGAATGCGGTGGCCATTCTTGGCGGTATCGTGGGCGATGCGGCATTTTCGCCCGCCTTCAGCAGCCTGTTTCGCCGCTTTATGGCGCCGGAACTGGCCGAGCAGCTGAGCTTTATCTGTTCTTTCACCGTGGTCACCAGCCTGTTCATCTTGTTTGCGGACCTGACGCCCAAGCGTGTAGGCATGATCGCCCCAGAAGCCGTGGCGCTGCGTATCATCAACCCGATGCGCTTCTGCCTGCTGGTGTTCCGTCCGCTGGTATGGCTGTTTAACGGCCTCGCCAATGTGTTCTTCCGCATCTTCAAACTGCCGATGGTGCGCAAAGATGACATCACCTCAGACGATATTTACGCGGTAGTAGAAGCCGGCGCGCTGGCGGGCGTGCTGCGCAAGCAGGAGCACGAGCTGATTGAAAACGTGTTCGAGCTGGAATCGCGCACGGTGCCCTCTTCTATGACATCCCGCGAGAACATCGTCTGGTTCGATTTGCATGAAGATGAAGTCAGCCTGAAAACCAAAATTGCCGAACATCCCCACTCAAAATTTCTGGTGTGCAGCGGCGATATCGATCACATCGTCGGCTATGTAGATTCCAAAGAGCTGCTGCTGCGCGTGCTGGGCAATCAAAGCATGGCGCTCAACAGCGGCGTGCAGATCCGCTCGGCGCTGATTGTGCCGGACACGCTCACGCTCTCTGAGGCACTGGAGAGTTTTAAAACCGCGGGCGAGGATTTCGCGGTGATCATGAACGAATATGCGCTGGTGGTCGGTATTATCACGCTGAATGACGTGATGACCACGCTGATGGGCGATCTGGTCGGCCAGGGTCTGGAAGAGCAGATCGTTGCCCGCGACGAAAACTCCTGGCTAGTGGAGGGCGGCACGCCGATTGACGACGTGATGCGCGTGCTGGATATCGACGAGTTTCCGCAGTCGGGCAACTATGAAACCATTGGCGGCTTTATGATGTATATGCTGCGCAAGATCCCGAAACGCACCGACTTCGTGAAGTTTTCAGGCTATAAATTTGAGGTGGTGGACATCGACAGCTATCGTATCGATCAGCTATTGGTGACGCGTATTGATGAGCGTCCGGCGATGTTAAACGTGGCGAAAAGCGAAACGGATGCGGAGTAGCGGACGAAGCGTCTGAAAAGGCTGCCTTAACCGGCGGGATCAACAAGGGCGCCTCTGGCGCCCTTTGTCTCAGTTGTGCGTCTGTAAACGAAGCACCTGTCGATTAATCTCGGACATGGCAGACAAATGCTGCTTATCTTTGACGCGCGGCAGCAATACCTTACCGTAGTCAAATTCAAACGCGCCTACATCTTTGATGTAGATTCTTCCTTTAAACAACGTTTTTACATATTTCGCGATTTGCAGCGGATTATATCGCTGGAAGATTTTCATGCTGTCTAACTCCTGAAAGATGGAATACGCTTCGCCGTTGCCAAATTCGGTACGAGCCCTTGAAGCGCAAATGAGGCATAAATATAGAACATCATTTGTTGCGCATGTTCCGAAAAGGTGAATTTTTTACTGAATTGACACATCATTACAGAACACTCTGTTATATGAGTCCTTAAAATCAGTATAAAGCCGATATCGTGCCGAAATTGTGGCATCAGTTACAAAGCGACTAATTCATCGCGACAGGCGCATCATCCGCGCCTAATATTGCAAAAACATGAATAACTGGTCGGATCACTAAGGAGAAGGATATGCGTTTAGCACATTCATGGTTGGCAGTGGCGCTGGTGCTGCCGGTTCTGGCGTCGGCACAGGCTTTCCAGCAGGGCGAACGCGTGCCGCCAGTTGGCATAAACGATAAAGGCGAACTGCTGTATCAGCAGGATAAGTTTACGTATCGTCCCTGGAACAGCGCACAGCTCAGCGGCAAGGTGCGCGTGATTTTGCATATCGCGGGACGCTCCTCCGCTAAAGAGCAGAATGCCGCGCTGATTGAAGCGATAAAAGCCGCGCAGCTGCCGCACGATCGCTATCAAACCACCACGGTGGTGAACACCGATGACGCTATCCCCGGCACCGGGATGTTTGTGCGCAGCAGTATTGAGAGCAACAAAAAGCAGTACCCGTGGTCGCAGTTTATCATTGATAGCAACGGCAGCGCGCGCAACGCCTGGCAGCTCAAGAAAGGCAGCTCGGCTATCGTGGTGTTAGATAAAACAGGTCACGTGCGCTACGCCAAAGATGGCCCGCTGACGCAGGAGGAAGTAAAACAGGCCATGGCCCTGATTCATCAGCTGCTGCAGCAATAAAAAAGGGAGGCGAGGCCTCCCTTTTTTATTAGAAGATGGACACCCGGAAGCCGGGGTTGATCAGCGATTCACGCGGCGTATAGTCCAGGACACGCCCCTGCCAGTCACGCACGTAACCGCCCGCCGCCACCGCAACAGCGTGGCCCGCAGCCGTGTCCCAGATACTGGTGGGTCCAAAACGCGGATAGAGCTGCGCTTTGCCCTCTGCTACCAGGCAAAACTTCAGTGATGAGCCAATTGCCGTGGTTTGATGCTCACCCAACTGCGATAAATACTCTTTTAACTCATCATTTTTCGCGGCGTGGGTACGGCTAACCACCACCAATGGCGGATGCGCTTCACGCACGTGGATCTGCGTTTTATGGCCACCCTCTTCTTTCCAGGCTTTCCCGTCGGCTGCGGAGTACATCACATCAATTACCGGCGCGTAGACCACGCCCAGCACCGGTTTGCCCGCTTCAATCAGGGCAATATTCACCGTAAACTCGCCGTTGCGTTTGATAAACTCTTTAGTGCCGTCCAGCGGATCCACCAGCCAATATTTCTGCCACTGCTGACGCACCGCCCAAGCGGGGGGATCCTCTTCCGACAGCACCGGGATCTCGGGCGTCAACGCCTGAAGTCCCTCGACAATCACCTTATGCGCGGCGAGATCGGCGGCGGTGACGGGGGAATCATCTGACTTACGCGTCACATCAACGGGCTGCGCGCTAGTGTAGACCTGCATAATGGCCTCGCCCGCTTCACGTGCGAGCTGGCAAATCTTCTCTAACATACTTCACCTCTTTTTGCTGATTCTGCCTGTCAGACATCCTGAGCAAGTTTAGCAGTTGGGCTTCGGCAGCCGACAAGCGCTACGTTCGCCATGAATAGTATTGGGTTATCAATATCATAGTTCAACGTCAACGGCTATGGCGCACGGCTGAATTGCCAACAGCGCGCTGCCACGCGCACGCCAGGTGCAGAATTTGAATACGCATCACAAATTGAAATAATAATTTGTCATCGTTTTACATTATTTTGAGAGGCTCATCGACATACAAGGAGTACTCCATGTTCAAAGCGGGCATGTCATTACTGGCGCTGTGTATCACCACCGCCACCGTACAGGCGGCAACGGTGGATTTACGCATTCTCGAAACCACCGATCTGCACAGCAATATGATGGATTTCGATTATTACAAAGACACGCCCACGGAGAAGTTTGGTCTGGTGCGCACCGCGACGCTTATCAAATTGGCTCGCGCAGAAGCCAAAAACAGCGTGCTGGTGGACAACGGCGACCTGATTCAGGGCAGCCCGCTGGGCGATTACATGGCGGCAAAAGGATTGAAAGCAGGCGAGATCCACCCTGTCTACAAGGCGCTAAACACGCTGGACTATGATGTAGGCAATCTCGGTAATCACGAATTTAATTACGGTTTGCCCTATCTGCAAAAAGCCCTGAGCGGCGCGCGCTTTCCCTACGTTAACGCCAATATTATCGATGAAAAGAGCGGTAAACCGCTGTTTACGCCCTATCTGATTAAAGAAACCCGCGTGGTTGACCGCGACGGACAGCCGCATCGGTTAAAAATTGGCTATATCGGCTTTGTTCCGCCGCAGATTATGGTGTGGGATCGCAACAATTTGCAGGGCAAAGTGCGCGTTGATGACATCACGGAAACAGCGAAGCGCTATGTGCCGGAAATGCGTGCGAAAGGTGCTGAAATAATCATCGCGATTCCGCACTCCGGGTTGAGCAGCGAGCCTTATCATGCCATGGCCGAAAACTCGGTGTATTACCTCAGCCAGGTGCCGGGCATCAATGCAATCATGTTCGGTCACGCGCACGCCGTGTTCCCCAGCAAAGAATTTGCTGCGATTCAGGGCGCGGATATTGCTAAGGGGACGCTTAATGGCATTCCTGCCGTGATGCCGGGCATGTGGGGCGATCATCTTGGCATTGTCGATCTGGAGCTGAGTAACGCGGGCGGGCAGTGGCAGGTGACGCAGGGTAGCGCGCAGGCCAGACCGATTTACGATGCGCAGGCCAAGAAGTCGCTGGCGGCGGAAGATGCGCAGCTGGTGCAGGTGCTACAGCAGGATCACCGCGCTACACGCGAATTTGTCGCCAAGCCTATCGGTAAATCTGCCGATGTCATGTACAGCTACCTTGCGCTGGTGCAGGATGATCCCACGGTACAGATCGTGAATAACGCGCAGCGTGCCTACGTTGAGCACTTTATCCAGGGCGATCCCGATTTAGCGCGCCTGCCGGTGCTCTCGGCCGCCGCTCCCTTTAAAGTGGGCGGGCGTAAAAACGATCCTGCCAGCTACACCGAGGTGGAAAAAGGCGAGCTGACCTTCCGTAACGCCGCCGACCTCTACCTTTATCCCAACACGCTGGTTGTCATGAAAGTCAGCGGTGCGCAGGTCAAAGAGTGGCTGGAGTGCTCGGCGGCGCAGTTTAATCAGATCGATCCGCGCCAACGCCAGCCGCAATCGCTGATTAACTGGGATTTTCGCACTTACAACTTTGATGTGATCGACGGCGTGGATTATCAGATTGATGTCACGCAACCGGCGCGCTACGACGGCGAGTGCAAACTGATCAACCCCAGCGCGTCGCGCATCACCGATCTACGCTGGCAGGGCAAGCCGATCGATCCCAATGCGACGTTCTTGGTGGCCACCAATAATTATCGGGCTTATGGCGGCAAATTCGCCGGCACCGGCGATCACTACGTGGCCTTTGCATCACCGGATGAAAACCGCGCCATCGTTGCCGCGTACATCAGCGAGCAGAGCAAGGCGCAGGGTGAAGTGAAGCCGCAGGTGGATCACAATTGGCGCCTGGCACCGATCAACAGCGATACGCCGCTGGATATACGCTTTGAAACCGCCCCCGGTGAGAAGGCTACGCAGTTTATTCGGCAGCACGCGGACTATCCCATGACCCCACGCGGCAGCGACGATATTGGCTTCGCAATCTGGCAGGTGGATTTACAGAAGAAAGGCGAGTAGCACGCAATAGAAAAGGGGCGCAATGCGCCCCTTGTACCGTCTGAGATGCTTAGAGGATTTCCAGCAGCTCGACTTCAAATACCAGCGTGCTGAACGGCGGAATGGATGCGCCTGCGCCGCGCTCGCCGTAGGCGAGATTATGCGGGATCGCCAGTTCCCACTTGGAGCCAACGGGCATCAGGGTGAGTGCTTCGATCCAGCCTGCGATAACACCGCTCACTGGGAATTCGGCAGGTTCGCCGCGTGCCACAGAGCTGTCGAACACGGTACCGTCAATCAGCTTGCCGGTGTAATGCACGCGCACGCGATCCTGACGCGAAGGAATCGGGCCGTCGCCTTGGGTGATAACGCTGAATTGCAGGCCTGACTCGGTGCTGCTCACACCTTCACGCTGCGCATTCTGCTCCAGGAATTTTTGCCCTTCTACTGCCATGGCTTCAACGCGCTCACGGCGAACACCTTCGGCACGTTCATGTACCTCACGCAGCGCACGGTGAACCACGTCAACAGGTACCGCCGGTGAATTCCCTTCCAGCGCGTCGCGCAGGCCCGCGAGCAGTGCTTCTGGCTGCAAGCCCTGCAGTCCAGATTCCTGCAGCTGCTGGCCTACCTGTAAACCGATACCGTAACTTGCTTGTGATTCGACGCTGTCAAATGAAGGGGTCGTCATGGTGATTCCTTAATCCCGGGAAAAAATGAAACGGCAGCATAACAGCGCAGGGCGCTGGCGTAAAATCTGCTGCGCCAGAGATGACATTTCCGCGGTAACAAGAAACAATACGCAGGTCTGATTTTTCAAGGCTGGCAAGCACGTTACGCCCGCATTGCCCATACTATAGCTGTAACATAAAAAGAGAGAATTCATGGGCCAAATCGCCCCACAACGCCGCAGGACGCGCGCAACGCGCTCGTTTACGTTATCAAGGCTGCAACGCTGGCTGCCGTCATTGCGCCGCAGCCGCGCCAGCGAGGAGGATTCACGTATGGCTTCTGACACCCCTTCCCGCACCCCCGCTGCGCTGCGCCGCGTCTGGCATCTGCTGGATGACGTACGCTGGATGGATCCACTGCCCGCGTTCCATCGCCGCGGTATTGTGATTGCGCTACTGATCGTGCTGCTGGCGTTTCTCTGGCCCACCAGTACGCCGCAATATCCGGTTGAACGGCCTGCCGAGCGTGAGAACAAATCGGTCCCGCTGCAGGCGGAGATTTATGACAATGCGCAGCCACAGCGGCAAGCAACGCCCGCACAGCGCGATACACAGGGCGAATGGCGCACCTACACTATCGCATCGGGACAAACGCTGGCGCAGCTGTTTCGTGACAATAATTTACCGGTGAATGATGTGTTCGCGATGGCGCGCGTGGAGGGCGACGGGCAGCCGCTGAGTGCGTTACAGAGCGGGCAGCAGGTGAAGATTAGGCAAAATGCCCAGGGTGTGGTGACGGGCTTAACCGTAGAGAGCAGCAACGGTCCGGTGCTGTTTACGCGTCAATCTGACGGGACGTTTATCCGCGCGCAGTAAGCGCAAAAAACAAAAACGCCGGCACAGGGCCGGCGTTTTCGCATCACCGAGTAAAATTACTCAGCAACCACATTCACAACCAGTTTAGCGAAGACTTCGCTGTGTACCTGGAAGTCAACTTCGTGCTCACCGGTGGTGCGCAGCACGCCGTTAGGCAGACGTACTTCACTTTTCGCCACGTCAACGCCAGCTGCAGTGACTGCGTCAGCGATGTCGCGGGTACCGATGGAACCGAACAGCTTACCTTCGTCGCCTGATTTAGACGCGATGGTTACGGTGCCCAGTGCGTTGATTTTCTCAGCACGTGCGTTAGCAGCGGCCAGAACGTCAGCCAGTTTGGCTTCCAGTTCTGCGCGGCGCGCTTCGAAAAACTCAACGTTTTTCTTGGTAGCAGGAACAGCTTTGCCCTGTGGAACCAGGAAGTTACGAGCGTAGCCCGCTTTAACGTTAACCTGATCACCCAGACCGCCCAGGTTTGCTACTTTATCAAGCAGAATAACTTGCATTACCTTATCCTCTTAAAGTCGTTAATGGACAGTTGCCAATTACTGATGACGATCAGTGTATGGCAGCAGAGACAGGTAACGCGCGCGCTTGATAGCACGAGCCAGCTGACGCTGGTATTTAGCACGAGTACCAGTGATACGGCTTGGAACAATCTTGCCGCTTTCAGTGATGTAGTTTTTCAGCGTTGCGATATCTTTATAATCGATCTCTTGAACGCCTTCCGCGGTGAAACGGCAGAACTTGCGACGACGGAAATAACGTGCCATTTGGCTAGTCTCCAGAATCTATCAATTCAATCTGCTCGGCATGTAACACTAATTTGGTCAATCCATTGCGCGCCTGATGGCTGCTAATGAAACCTTCCAGAGTAAGTTGCGTGCCGACCGTTATATGTTGAGTAATCACCTGATGGGCGCTGCCGCTGATAATCACCGGCATCTGACACCAGGCTTGCCGGTGAAAACCGGCTTCCTCCTGCACAGAACGGTGCTCAAGCACGAACTGGCAGTGTGGAATCCCTGACGGGCTGATTTTTCGAACTGGCGTCTTGCACACGGTGCCAGACAGGCGCAGTCGATTCGCCGTCATAGTGGATTACTCTTCAGAATCCCCAGCATCTGAGTCATCTGCCGATTCGTTTGCGAAGTCTTCGCGGCGCTCACGACGCTCGTCTTTCGCTTTAACCATCGGAGAAGCTTCAGTTACCGCGTGCTTAACGCGCATAACCATGCTGCGGATAACGGCGTCGTTGAAGCGGAAGTTAGTTTCCAGCTCGTCGATCACTTCCTGCGGTGCTTCTACGTTCAGCAGAACATAGTGTGCTTTGTGCAGTTTGTTGATCGGGTAAGCCAGCTGACGGCGGCCCCAGTCTTCCAGACGGTGGATCGTGCCCTGAGCACCAGTGATAGCACCAGTGTAACGCTCGATCATGCCCGGAACCTGTTCGCTCTGGTCAGGATGGACCATAAATACGATTTCGTAATGACGCATCGATAGCTCCTTACGGATTATTCAGCCTCCTGTCAGGGTCAGCTGCGGCCCACGGAAGCAAGGAACGTTATAGGTAATGATTCATTAAAATGAACCACACCTCTGAATGCAGCTGAAAAATTGACGCGTAATCATACTGGCGTCCGGCAGGAAACTCAAGCGCACAATCTATCAATTGGCGGGTTTTGTGCCATGAGCAGGCACCTTTTGTGCTAACGCTTGTGATTCAGTGAGATGAAGAAGCGTTGTTCAAAATGGCTGATGAGGGTGTTCAAGCGGACGATCTGGCGTCGTTATGGCGAAACGCTAAACTTGTTAACAGGGCAACGCACCTGCTGCCCGCCGAGTTTTTCCCTGAAGTGAGGAGTCGATTATGAAAGCTGTCATTGTCGCCACTTTACTGGGTCTCTTCCTGTCCCCCCTCGCGCTTGCCAGCACCGCTGACTATGCGCAGCAGATAAGAAGTCACAGCAGCCAAGCGGCTTCAGGCTATGTTTATGTCAATCGTTTGGATGCGCCGGGCAGTGATGCCACCCGCGCATGTGCCAGCGCGACCGAGCGGTTGTCTTCGCAACTGTAACGGCGGCATTGCACCGGGCTGGCGTCGCGTGCGCCAGCTCGCCGGCTATAAATGATGCTTAAAAAAGCTGACCATCGCCGTGAGCGCGGAAGGCGTGATTTTGTGCCCTACCTGCCTTTCCGACAGCGCGGTCAGGTGCGTATCCCACTTCGCGTCGCGTAGCGCCCTTTCCAGCCGGACAAACTCGGCAAACGGCACCACCTCATCCGCTTCACCGTGCCACAGCAGCAGCGGTCGTCCTGCCAGCGCGCTGAGCTGCTGGCTGGGATCGTAAGCAGAGAGCGGTGCTAATCGGTTTGCCAGCGCCGCCTGTTGCGCGGGCGTCTTGGCCACCAGCGGCGGAAATAGCTGCGGGCTCAGTTGTGCAAAATAGCCGGACCCCATCATGCACGCCACGCTGTGGATATGCGGATAACGTGCCATCGCGCCCAGCGCCGTCATGCCGCCCATCGAAGCACCCGCGACCGCAAAGCGCGCCCCGGCGATCAGATCCTTTTCGCGCAGCGCCGCTTCCAGCAGCGGCACTTCATCAATGTTTTGACGCAGAATCTCCCAAAAATGGGTCATGCGGGTGTCAGTATCCCCGTTGTAACGCGCGCCGTGCATGTCGGCATCCGGCAGCACCGCGCGGAATCCCGCCTGCGCCAGCGCCACGGCGAAATAGCTGTAAACCTCTTTGGACGAGGTGAAGCCGTGCCAAAACAGCACTGTGGGCAGCTGCGCATGGCGCTGTCCAGCGGGGGCAGCATGAATACACGCAATGCCCGCCAGATTCTCTGTGACGATTTCAATCATGACGCGACTCCTTTGCCTGCCTTACGGGTATTCCACCGCTCTCAGTGTATGCCCTTCAAGATGAATTGCGAACCACATCACATAAAATCCCCATAGTTTCGCCCCTAAACTTTTTCCAGACGCTGCCGTTATGGCTTGTAACTCTTTAATTAAATAAAAAAGGTCTTTTATGAAGCGTCGTTCTCTCAGCGCCATGAGCCTCGGTATTAAGCTGTCTGTATTGACGTCCTTAAGCGTGGCTATCGTGTTGTTTATCTTAACGTTAACCCTTAGCCACAACGCCGCCCGCCAACTCGAGCAGCTGGCCACTGACGACATGCAGAATCAGGTGCTGGGCATCAATGAAATGACGACGATGTTCAACGCCACGCTGTCGGAAGAGGTGTCAAATTACACCAAACTCTTCCAAAGCTTTTTGCCCAAGCGCTTCAGTCGCGATGAGAGCGCCCGCATTCAGGTGGGCGATATCAGTACGCCGACGCTGCGCGCGGGCTTAAAAACCTTAAACCTCGACCAGATCGCCGTGGATGACTTTCTCGATCGCACCGGTGCGGTCTCCACCATTTTTGTCCGGGATGGCGATGACTACATTCGCATTGCGACGTCGCTGAAAAAAGAGGATGGCAGCCGGGCCATCGGCACCCGCCTCGATCGCAGCAGCCCTGCGTGGCGCAGCGCCAACAGTGGCGAGATTTATCGCGGCCTTTCGACCCTGTTTGGACACCGCTATATCACCCAGTATCAGCCGGTAAAAGATGAGAGCGGCGCGGTCATTGCCATTCTATTTGTGGGCGTGCAGATCGACTCGCAGTATGCCCTGATGCGGGAAAAAGTGCTGGCACGCCACCTGAGCGACAGCGGCAGCTTCTTTGTGCTGAACGGCGCGCCGGGCAAAACCCAGGGGCAATACCTGTTCCATCGCAATAACGAAGGCAAATTGCCCCGCTGGGAAAGCGCCGTGCAGCAGCAAGTGTTATCAGATGCCAAAGGGTTACTGGTGATGGAGCTTGATGGCGAGAGCAAAATGCTGGCCTGGCAGCAGGTGCCAGGCTGGAACTGGATTGTGGCTGGCGAAGTCAGCCGCGCCAGCTTACTGGCACCTATCACCCATAGCCGCAACCTGTTTATGGCTATTGGGCTGGGACTGGTGGTGCTGTTTGCTCTTGGTTTTATCCTCTACAGCCGCCGAGCAATCACGCGCCCGCTGCAGCAAGTGATTCACCTCGCGGAGCAGTACGCCGCGGGCAATCTGCAGGCGCATCTCGACTCCTCACGTCGCGACGAAATTGGCCAACTGGTTGCCGCCATCAATGGCATCGGTGACGGTCTGGAAAAAGTGGTGAGTCAGGTGCGCCGCGCTGCCAGCGATATCAGTCACGGCACCGACACCCTGGCCGCCAGCAGCGCCAGCATCAGCGAGCAAATTGGCCGCCAGGCAAGCAGCGTCGAAGAGACCTCGGCTAGCATGGAGCAGTTCGGGGCCACCGTAGCGCAAACGGCTGCCAACGTGCGCCAGGCGATGGCGCTGGTGAGTGAAGCGGCGAACAAAGTCAGCCACGGCGGCAGCACCGTGACGCGTTCAGTGGAGACCATGGCGGACATACGCGAAGCGTCGCAGAGCATATCGGACATCACTCACGTGATTGAATCCATTGCTTTCCAAACCAATATTCTGGCGCTCAACGCCGCCGTGGAAGCGGCGCGTGCTGGTGAGCACGGCAAAGGATTCGCGGTGGTGGCGGCCGAGGTACGTGCGCTGGCACAGCGCAGCGCCAACGCGGCGAAGGAGATCGACGGACTGATCGCCCGTTCTATTGATAAAGTTGCGGCGGGCCATACGCTGTCAGAGCAAACGCGTGATGCTATGCAGCATATCGTGAGTGAAATTGAGCAGGTGAAAACCCTGATGGGCGAGATCAATATCGCCGCCCAAGAGCAGGCGGCGGGCATTGGTCAGGTGAATCTGGCGATGAACCATATCAGCCACGCCACACACCAGAGCAGCGATATGATCACGCAGTCGGAAGCCACGGCGCAAAACCTCAGCCAGCAGGGGCATCACTTAACGCACCTGGTCAGCATTTTTCAGCTAAAAAGCTAAACCTTGCGCAGAAGATGGCCTAAACTCAGGCCATCTTCTCTGTTAAGGAGTGGCTATGCGCGGCTTTTTTCTGGCGTTGAGTGTGTTATTAAGCGGGTGTGCCGCCCTGAATGGCGCGCCGCAGTCGCCGCCGCCTCCTGCACGTCACGCGCAGGAGATTTCACGGGCACAAAGCGACGGCTTGCCCAAACTGGGCACGGTGACGGTGACCACGCGCGGCTCGCCGGATGATGCGCAGCGCGCCCTCGCCGCACGTGCGAACCAGCAGGGCGCGGTGTATTACCAGATCCTGATGCTGGATGACACGACGCTGCCGGGTGTGTGGTACGGCACGGCGCTGCTGTATGGCGCGCCCTTAAATAACGCCGCCCGCCCGCAGCAGTAAGCGCGTACAGAGCGCATCGCCCAAGGCGCGCGGCGCGCGGGCGTCCAGCCGCTGCTGACACCAGGCATCCGCCAGCGGCGGTTCAGCCACGTTAAGGAGGATCGCCGCACAGGCCAGCTGAAGCAGTGCCTGCGCCACCGCTCTCGCCTCTTCCTCACGCACCTTTGCAAGCTGCAATCGCAGTTGCCGCCAGCGCCGATCAAAGTGACGATTACAGCCTTTCACGGTGTCAAATTCACGATCCAGCATCGCAATAACGCCCTCTTTATCGCGCAGTACGCGCAGCACATCCAGGCACATCACGTTGCCCGAGCCTTCCCAGATACTGTTCACCGGCATTTCACGGTACAGGCGCGGCAGCTCGCTCTCTTCGCAGTAGCCGATGCCACCCAAAACTTCCATGGATTCGGCCACAAACGCGATCCCCGCCTGGCAAATGCCAAACTTGGCTACCGGCGTAAATAAGCGCGCGTAGAGCGTCTCGTGCGGACTGTTTGCCGTTGACCAGGCGCGCGCCAGCCGCAGCAGCAGCGCCGTCTGCGCTTCGAGCAGCAGCGCTTGCTGCGCCAACACGCGGCGCATCACTGGCTGAGCGCTGAGGGGTTTTCCCATCACTTGCCGCTGCTGGGCATGGTGGTGTGCGAGGGTGAACGCGCGGCGCATCATGCCGTGGCTGCCGAGCGCGCAGTCAAAGCGCGTCATCCCGCCCATCTTGAGGATCAAGCGGATGCCCTGACCCTCTTCGCCCATCAGCCAGCCAACGGCATCCTGAAATTCAACCTCGGCGCTGGCGTTGGAGCGGTTGCCCAGCTTGTCTTTGAGTCGCTCAAGTCGAATGGCGTTACGTGTTCCATCCGGCAGCAGGCGCGGCAGAAAGAAACAGCTCAGGCCCTGCGCGGTCTGTGCCAGGATCAGGTGCGCGTCACTTTGCGGCACCGAGAAGAACCATTTGTGCCCGGTAATGCGGTACGGCTCACCCGCGCCGCGCTGGCCAAGCGGTTCAGCGCGCGTGGTATTGATCAGCACATCGGTGCCGCCCTGTTTTTCCGTCATGCCCATACCAATCAGCAGGCCGCGCTTTTGCTCGCCGGGCAGATGATGCGCGTCATAACGATCGCTTAACAGCGGGACACGCCATGCCGCCCACGGGTCAGGCAGGCTCTGCTGCAACAGCGGAATGGCCGCGTGCGTCATGGTGACTGGACAGAGCGATCCTGCTTCAACCTGCGCATGCAAAATAAAGCGCGCAGCGCGTGCGACCATGGCACCCGGCAGCACATCGGGCTGCCAGCTGAGGTTGTGCAGCCGACTGGCGCACAGGCCCTGCATCAGCAGATGCCACGCCGGGTGAAAGCGCACGTCATCCAGCCGCTCACCGCGCGCATCGTAGCGCACCAGCGTGGGCGGGTGCGCATTGGCCAGGCGACCCAGCTCAAGGGATTCAACGCTGCCAAGCTGCAGCCCTACGGAGGCAAGCCATTCGCGATCCCAGCTGGCGCCCTCGCGCGTGACCGCCTCGCACAGGGCAATATCGTGGGTAAAGAGGTTGCTGTTAGCGAGAGGAAGCGGCTGATTGAAAACGCTGTGGGTGGTCCAGGCCATAACGGCTCCTTTTCACATGATACCGGTTTTCCCTGCGCCCCTGCCTGAGCAGTCGCGCAGCGTGTCTCGGTGATGAGTATGAAAAGTGTTAGGCCGTTATGCCTGGCGCAAAAAAGTATTTTGCGGCGGCGATCACGCCTGACGCTGGCGCACCGCTTCGAACAGGCACACGCCGGTGGCGACCGAAACGTTGAGCGACGAGACGCTGCCAGCCATAGGGATGCTGATTAACTCATCGCAGTGTTCGCGGGTCAGGCGGCGCATGCCTTCGCCTTCCGCGCCCATCACCAGCGCCATCGGGCCGGTCATTTTGCTTTGGTACAGCGTATGGTCGGCCTCGCCCGCGGTGCCGACAATCCAGACGTTATACTCCTGCAACAGGCGCATGGTGCGCGCAAGGTTAGTCACGCGGATGAGCGGCACGTTCTCAGCGGCACCGCTGGCAACTTTCTTCGCGGTGGCGTTGAGTGGCGCAGCACGATCCTTCGGTACGATAACCGCATGCACGCCAGCGGCATCCGCGCTGCGCAGGCAGGCCCCGAGGTTGTGGGGATCGGTGACGCCATCCAGGATCAGCAAAAAGGGTTTTTCCAATGCCGCCAGCAGATCGGGCAGATCGCCCTCCTGATAGTTTTTGCCGGGTTTGACGCGCGCCACGATACCCTGATGCACGCCGCCCTCGACCTGCCCATCGAGCCACTGGCGGTTAGCCAGCTGCACGACAATACCCTGAGCTTCCAGCGCCGCGACCAGCGGCTGCAGACGGCGATCGTCGCGCCCTTTAAGGATAAACACTTCCTGAAAACGCTGGGGATCGCGCTCCAGCAGCGCCTGCACGGCATGAATGCCAAAAATTATTTCACTCATTCTTTAACTCAAGGTTGGATTTGAATCGGGGTGGCGATGGCCGCTGCGCCCTCGGTGGCGCACCGCAGTGCGCCACCGAAGTCAGCATCAAGACTGTTTATCTTTCTGCTTTGCCGCACGCTTTGCCTTGGTGGCGGCGGCGATTTTACGGGTTTTTTCGGAGACTTTTTTACTTTTTTTCTCGGTTTTTGCCGCAGCAGGCTTTTTCTGCTCGCCGCGGAAAGCGGCATCAGGCTCAAAATTACCCTTTTTGCCTGCATCGCGACGCCGTTTGGTAGCTGGCTTGCTGCCGCGTTTTTCTCGCTCGCGGGCGGTTTTGCCTTCACCACGCGGCACGCGCTTGCTGGAGATGAGCGCGAAGTCGATTTTACGTTCATCCATGTGAACCGCATCCACGCGCACTTCGACCGCGTCACCCAAGCGATAGGTGCGTCCACCGGACTCGCCAATCAAACGCTGCCCCACCGCATCGAAGCGGTAGTAATCGTTATCCAGCGTCGAGACGTGCACCAGGCCATCGATAAACAGATCGTTGAGGCGCACAAAGAAACCGAAACCGGTCACGCTGGAGATCACGCCGTTAAACACATTGCCCACCTGATCCTGCATGAAGTCGCACTTCAACCAGTCGGCGACGTCACGCGTGGCCTCGTCGGCACGGCGTTCGGTCATGGAACAGTGCTGTCCGAGCTGCAGCATCTGCTGCATATCATAGTGATAACCGCCGGTAGCCGTGGTAATGCCGTTTTCCGTGCCCTGCTCTTTCGCCAGCAGGTACTTAATGGCACGGTGCAGCAGCAGATCGGGGTAACGACGAATCGGTGAGGTAAAGTGCGCATAAGATTGCAGCGCCAGACCAAAGTGACCGCGATTTTCCGGATCGTAAACCGCCTGCTTCATCGAGCGCAGCAGCATGGTTTGCAGCATTTCTGCATCGGGACGATCGGCTATCTGATTCAGCAGATCGGCATAATCGATCGGCTGTGGTTTTGCGCCGCCGGGTAGACTCAGACCCAACTCGCCTAAAACGGTGCGGAAGCTGGTGATGCTGTCTTCGCTCGGGCGATCGTGATCGCGGAACAGCGCAGGCTCCTGATTTTTTTCCACGAAGCGCGCCGACGCGATGTTGGCGAGGATCATGCACTCTTCAATCAGCTTATGCGCGTCGTTGCGTACCGTGCGCTCCACGCGCTCGATGCGGCGATCGGCGTTGAAGATAAATTTGGCTTCTTCGGTCTCAAATGAGATGCCGCCGCGCTGCTCGCGCGCCGTTTCAAGAACTTGATACATGCGGTGCAGCTCTTCAAGGTGCTTCACCTGCGACGCATATTGCTCGCGCAGTTCCTGATGGCCCTGCAGGATATGCCACACTTTGTTGTAGGTCAGGCGCGCATGGGAATTCATCACCGCCTCATAGTGCTTGAAGCCGGTCAGTTTGCCGCTGGCGGAGATGGTCATCTCGCACACCATGCACAGGCGATCGACCTGCGGATTCAGCGAGCAGAGGCCATTCGATAAAATTTCCGGCAGCATCGGCACAACCTGCGACGGGAAGTAAACCGAGGTTCCACGCTGATGCGCTTCGGCATCCAGCGCCGTTCCCGGACGCACGTAATAGCTTACGTCGGCGATGGCCACCCACAAACGCCAGCCGCCACCGCGTTTTTTCTCGCAGTAAACGGCGTCGTCAAAGTCGCGGGCATCCTCGCCATCAATCGTCACCAGCGGCAGCGAGCGGAGATCCACACGTCCTTTTTTCGCGGCTTCTGGCACCTGCTCTTTCAGCTTAGCAATCTCTTTTTCGACTTCTTCCGGCCAGGCGTGCGGGATTTCATGGGTGCGTAGCGCCATATCTACAGCCAGCCCAGTACCCATGTTATCGCCGAGAATTTCGGTGATTTTGCCGATGGCTTTGGTACGGCGCGTGGCGCGCTGCACAATTTCGACCACCACCACCGACCCCATGCGCGCATCCAGCGTGGCGTCCTGCGGGATGAGAATATCAAAGCTCAGACGACTGTCGTCGGGCACGACGAAGCCGGTGCCGGCATCGGTAAAGTAGCGCCCGACAATTTGGCTGTTGCGCGGCTCAAGTACGCGCACCACGCGCGCTTCGCGGCGACCTTTGCGGTCAGCGCCGCCCGGCTGTGCCAGAATGACATCGCCATGCAGGCACAGTTTCATCTGCTCAGCTGACAGATAGAAGTCATCTTTCTGCCCTTCGGCGCGCAAGAAGCCGTAGCCGTCGCGGTGGCCGATGACTTTACCGCGCAGCAGATCGAGACGCTCTGGCAGGGCATAGCATTGACGGCGTGTGAACACTAACTGCCCGTCACGCTCCATGGCGCGCAGGCGGCGGCGCAGCGCTTCAAGCTGCTCTTCGCTGGTGATCTTTAATGCGTCCGCGATCTCTTCGCGGCTAGCCGGTTTCTCACGCTGTTCTAACAGCGCCAGGATAAATTCGCGGCTGGGAATGGGGTTGTCGTATTTTTCTGCTTCTCTGTCCTGGAAAGGATCTTTTGACATGTCGGTTCCTCCGATGTCATTGAGTGGGGATTACCACCGGCGGTTCGGATAATAAAATGTGGTAGAGCGAATCGTTGTTGCGCACCAAGTCGGCCAGCGTGTATTTATCGAGCTCCTGTAAAAAGAGCTGTACGGCGTCGTTGAGCGCGCTGCGCAGTCGGCAAGCCGGGGTAATGGCACACTCGCTGCAGTTCACCAACTGCAGCGGCTCCATTTTTCTCACAACGTCGCCAATCACAATGCTGGCCGGGTCCATGCCTAAACGAATACCGCCGTTTTTACCGCGTGTCGCGGCGACAAAGCCAGCCCGGCTCAATTGATTGATGATCTTCACCATGTGATTGCGCGATACGCCATAGGTATCGGTGACTTCAGTAATATTAGTCTGTTTGCCCGGTGGCAGCGTCGCCATGTAAATCAGGGCGCGAAGACCATAATCAGTAAAACTTGTTAATTGCACATAGACCTCGGTAAATCATCAGGCGTTAGGGTTATGCGCCGGTCGGAGTGGTGATTAACTACGATGATAAACCAGTGCATCAAAGCCGGTGCGTTTTTTTCAGGCAAGCGCCAATAAATGCGAGAAAAAGAGAGTGTGTGACGTTAAAGAGCAGACGAGACCTGCGTAATCCAGGGAAAGCAAGCGGCGCGGAACAACGGTAAACACCCATTACTGCCGCTAAAACGTTGGATATTGCGGATAAACAAAGGCCGGACAGCGTCCGGCCTGGTCAGATTATGCGTCGAACGGATCGCGCAAAATCATGGTCTCACTGCGGTCTGGGCCGGTTGAAATAATATCAATCGGCACGCCTGTCACTTCTTCAACACGCTTGATGTAGTTGCGTGCTGCCTGCGGCAGTCCCTCCAGCGTTTTCACGCCAAAGGTGTTTTCACTCCAGCCTGGCAGGGTTTCGTAGATAGGCTCAATGCCTTCCCAACCTTCTGCCGCCAGCGGCGTGGTTGTCATTTCGCGGCCATCAGGCATGCGGTAGCCTACGCAGATTTTAACTTCTTTCAGGCCATCCAGCACGTCCAGTTTGGTCATGCAGAAACCTGACAAAGAGTTAATCTGCACCGCACGACGTACGGCAACCGCATCCAGCCAACCGGTACGGCGACGACGGCCCGTGGTCGCACCAAACTCATTGCCTTGTTTACACAGGAATTCGCCGGTTTCGTCAAACAGTTCGGTCGGGAACGGGCCTGCACCTACGCGCGTGGAGTAAGCTTTAACAATACCCAACACGTAGTCAACATAGCGAGGACCAATGCCTGACCCGGTTGCCACACCGCCAGCCGTGGTGTTAGAGGAGGTCACATAAGGATAAGTCCCGTGGTCAATATCCAGCAGCGTACCTTGCGCACCTTCAAACATGATCAGATCGCCACGCTTGCGCGCGCCGTCCAGCAGTTCAGAAACGTCAACGACCATGCTGGTCAGGATGTCGGCCACTGCCATGACATCGCTCAGCACTTTGTCATAGTCAATCGCGTCAGTTTTGTAGTAATTCACCAGCTGGAAGTTATAGAAATCAACGATCTCTTTCAGCTTCACCGCAAACGTTTCTTTGTTAAAGAGGTCGCTAACGCGCAGACCGCGACGGGCAACTTTATCTTCGTAGGCTGGACCAATACCCCGCCCGGTGGTGCCGATCGCTTTGGCTCCACGCGCTTTTTCGCGCGCCAGATCCATGGCAACGTGGTATTGCAAGATCAGCGGGCACGCTTCAGAAATCAGCAGACGTTCACGTACCGGCACACCGCGATCTTCCAGTCCTTTCATCTCTTTCATCAGCGCTTCAGGCGACAGCACAACGCCGTTACCAATGATGCTGGTCACGTTATCACGCAGGATGCCAGAGGGAATTAAGTGGAGGACGGTTTTTTCACCGTTGATGACAAGTGTATGGCCTGCATTGTGGCCACCCTGGTAACGCACAACGTATTTCGCGCGTTCAGTCAGAAGGTCTACGATCTTACCTTTACCTTCGTCACCCCATTGGGTGCCCAGTACGACGACGTTCTTACCCATTTTTCAAAATCACCGATTGCTTAAAAAAGGATTCTACCACCGCATTTTCTCACTTTCAGCACTTTTAGCATACGATTGCGCGGTTTTTTGCCTGCATTTTGTTCAACTCACAACATATTGGGGAGCGAACCGCGAGGCAACACAAGATGCTCCTGAACAGCACCGTGTTTAGCTGGCATGCATGCTCAGCATGCAGTAAATCACCACGCCAGCAACCACAATTCCCCCGCCAAAACGGTGCAAAAGACGATCGGGAAGTTGCGACATCGTGAGGATCATGCGCCGCCACAGGCGCGGCATCAGCATGGGCCCTAGCCCTTCCAGCACCAGCACTAAGGCCAGCGCCATCCAAATCGTGGTGTTCATTCTCTTTTTCCCAAAAAAAAAGGCCGACACACTTGTCGGCCTCAAGGTTATAGCAGTTCTTAGCGTGCAGCGTCAGTCGGCGCTTTCATATAGCGGAAGAAATCGCTGTCCGGGCTCAGCACCATCACATCCTGGTTATCAGAGAAGCTGTTCTCATAGGCACGCAGGCTGCGGATAAACGCATAGAAGTCGGGATCCTGACTAAAGGCATCGGCAAACAGCTTCGCGGCTTCGCCGTCACCTTCACCGCGTGAAATCAGCGCGGTACGCTGTGCTTCCGCCAGCGTGCGCGTCACTTGATAATCCGCCTGAGCGCGCAGTTTTTCTGCTTCTTCCTGCCCCTGCGAGCGCTGGCTGCGCGCTACCGCTTCACGCTCTGCGCGCATACGGTTGTAAATCGCGTCGGAGACCTCAGTCGGCAGATTGATCTGCTTGATGCGCACATCGACGACCTGAATACCCAGCGCCGCCATACTGTTAGGGTTGGGAGCAGGCTCATTGCTGTTGGTTTCGCGCTCGACACGCGCCGCCGCATTGGCAATCGCGCTGTCCGCCGCCGGCGTCTGCACTTCATCATCACTGCCGGCGCTGCCGGTGTTCAGGGCATCGCGCACGTCAGTGGTTAAGCGGCCACGAGAGTCAGTCACGATGTCTTTCACGTCCAGACGCCCCATTTCAGAACGCAGACGGTCGCTAAACTTACGTTTCAGCAGCACTTCTGCCTGCGACACATCGCCACCGCCGGTTGCCAGGTAGTAACGGCTGAAGTCGCTGATGCGCCATTTAATATAAGAGTCGACGATCAGATCTTTTTTCTCTTTGGTGACAAAGCGATCGGCCTGATTGTCCATGGTCTGGATACGCGCATCGAGCGATTTAACGGTCTCAATAAACGGGATTTTGAAATGCAGACCCGGTGCATACACCTGCGGCTTATTCTCGCTATCGCGCAGCACTTTGCCGAAACGCAGCACGATACCGCGCTGGCCTTCCTGCACAACAAACAGTGACGCGTAAAGCACCACCAATACAACAATAATTACGGCGATGATTGGCTTACGCATCGGTTACTCCCTCCCTTCGCGCTGGGTATCATTACGCAGCGCGTTTGCGCGACGCTGATCCATGATGCTGTCCGGATTGTAAGATGAAGCGTCGTTGCGATCGGCACTGCTGCCTTGCGCAGACGGTGACTTCATCAGATTGACGGTATTGTGGCCGCGCGGGTTACCAGACGCTTGCCCGCCGCGCATGAGCTGATCCAGCGGCAGTACCATCAGGTTATTGCCCTTATCGTTAACCAGCACTTTGCGCGTGTGGCTCAGCACACGTTCCATGGTTTCGATATAAAGACGCTCTTTGGTGATCTGCGGTGCGGCTTTGTACTCAGGCAGCAGGCGAGCAAAACGCGCCACTTCACCCTGCGCTTCCAGCACGGTACGCTCTTTGTAAGCGCGGGCCTCTTCCAGAATACGCTGTGCCTGACCGTTAGCACGCGGCTGCACTTCGTTCGCGTAAGCTTCTGCTTCGCGAACGTACTGCTCGCGGTTTTCCCGCGCGGCAATCGCATCGTCAAAGGCGGCTTTCACTTCTTCCGGCGGACGAGCCGCCTGGAAGTTCACGTCGAGCAGCGTAATCCCCATGTTGTAAGGGCGAATCGTTTCATCGATCTCGCGCTGGGTATCGCTACGAACCACGGTACGGCCTTCCGTCAGGATGCGATCCATGGTTGAGCGGCCAATCACGCCACGCAGCGCGCTGTCGGTGGCCTGACGCAGGCTATCGTCCGCGCTGGTCACAGCAAACAGATAACGTTCCGGATCGGTGACGCGGTACTGTACGTTCATTTCAACGCGCACTACGTTCTCATCAGACGTCAGCATCACGCCTGATGCGGCCAGCTCACGCACCGCTTCAACGTTAACGGCGCGCACCTGATCGATAAATGTCGGTTTCCAGTTCAGGCCCGGCTCAACCAGATGACTGAACTTACCGAAACGGGTAACCACACCGCGCTCGGCTTCTTTGATGGTGTAGAACCCGCTGGCAGCCCAGATAATGACCGCTGCAGCGGCAACAATGCCAACCAGTTTGCCGCCGCTACCGCCGCTGCGCTGGCCGTTATCGCTCTGTTTGCCACCGCCCAGTCCGCCGAGTTTTTTACTCAACTTACGGAAGATATCATCCAGATCGGGAGGCCCCTGATCGCGCCCTCCCTTATTACCCCCAGAGTTGCCGCCTTGATTATTGCTGCTTCCCCACGGGTCGCGGTCCTGTCCGTTATTTCCGGGCTGATTCCACGCCATGTTTCTACTCCATTTATTGTATTTACGTTTTTTACCCTGCATTTCTCAGATCGCCGCGTCGCTGACAGCCTTCGCACATCTCGCCGCCGTGATGGAAAGCGTGGAGAGGTGCTCCGTTGCCGCCAGAGCGAATGGCGCAATTCTGGGCGCATCCTGCACGTGAGGGCCTGCAACGTTCATTGCGGTTATCGTCAAAAATTGAGTAAAGGCGTTTGGGCAATATCAAATAATATAACTGGTTAGCGCTGGTTCCTGTTTACACAAGCGACGCCAATCAACGATCGGCATACGGATGTGTAGCCCCAGAGAGCCATCTTCTTCGTTCCACTCTTTTTCAATCGCCTGCAGCTGATAGAAGCGGCTGCGCAAGCGCCCCGCTTCCGGTGGCAGACGTAAATCATATTGTGCCACCTCGCCTGCCAAACGCTCCGAGAGAGCCTGCCAGAGCAGTGGCAGCCCCTCGCCGGTCTGCGCAGAGAGCCAAACGCGGGTCGGCAGATTCTCTTCATTGCGATCGATACGCGGGACAAAACCGTCCAGCATATCAATCTTATTCATCACCAACAGTGCAGGAATTTCATCAGCCTCAATCTCCGCCAGCACTTCATTCACGGCGTCGATATTTTCATTAACGCGCAGGTCAGCAGCGTCAATCACGTGGATTAGCAAAGTTGCCTGACGCGTTTCTTGCAAGGTGGCTTTAAACGCGGCCACAAGATCGTGCGGCAGATGGCGAATAAAGCCCACGGTATCCGCTAAAACCACTTCACCCACATCAACAACGTTGAGGCGGCGCAGCGTAGGATCCAGCGTGGCGAACAGCTGATCCGCTGCGTAAACGTCAGCAGAAGTCATGCTGTTAAATAAGGTGGATTTTCCGGCATTGGTGTAGCCCACCAGCGAGACCGTCGGCACATCAGCCTTGGCACGCGCCTGGCGTCCCTGCTCGCGCTGTTTTTCAACGCGCTCAAGACGAGAAAGAATCTGGCTAATGCGACCACGCAGTAAACGACGGTCCGTCTCAAGCTGGGTTTCACCTGGACCGCGCAGGCCGATGCCGCCTTTTTGACGTTCAAGGTGGGTCCAGCCGCGTACCAGCCGCGTGGCGAGATGCCGCAACTGTGCCAACTCAACCTGCAATTTACCCTCGTGGGTACGGGCACGCTGAGCGAAAATATCGAGAATTAAGCCGGTGCGGTCAATAACGCGACACTCGCACAGCCGCTCAAGATTACGCTCCTGAGCAGGGGATAAGGCATGATCGAATAACACGACCGATGCTCCACTTGCTTTCACCGCATCGGCAATTTCAACTGCCTTTCCTTCACCGACAAAATATTTGGGATGAGGCGCTTTACGACTGCCGGTAATGACCTGCAGTGCATCGACACCCGCAGAAGAGACAAGAGTTTCAAACTCTTGCAAATCTTCCAGCTCTTTGTCTTGGGAGAACCAGATGTGTACCAGTACGGCCTGCTCACCGGCATCATAACGGTCAAACAAGCTATAACCTCGCTAAAATAAAATAACCAGGACGGGTAAACGCCGTCGCTCCCAGTCCTGGCTTTACGGCTCTGCAAAATTACTCTGCGTTGTCGCCGTCTTGTTGTGGCTGCGACTGAGCGCCCTGATTGCTTCCGCCGTGATGGTAGTTACTGCCACCGCTGCCGCCCGCGTTGTTGCTGTGATGCGAAACCGGACGTGAAGGAACCACTGTAGAGATGGCGTGCTTATACACCATCTGACTAACCGTGTTTTTCAGCAGAATGACGAACTGATCAAATGATTCAATTTGTCCCTGCAGCTTAATGCCGTTTACTAAATAGATCGAAACCGGTACACGTTCACGACGCAGCGCGTTCAAAAACGGGTCTTGTAATGATTGCCCCTTAGCCATTCTATCTTTTCCTTATATGCTTGTTGTTTACTACTTAAGAACCGTGGTTCAGAAAAACTGCGTAAAAAATTTGCGCACGATAACGGATCGATTGTACACAATCATTCCGGCTTAGCACTAACTACCTGCAGGACCTTAGCACGCGCTAAGGCTGGCTCATCACTGTCTAACCAGTGAACGTTGGGCCAACCGCGTAACCAAGTGATCTGGCGTTTAGCAAGCTGCCGGGTGGCGCAAATTCCCCGATAAACCATATCGTCGTAGTCGATCTCGCCCGATAAATAAGACCACATCTGGCGATAACCCACACAACGAATGGAAGGCATATCCGTATGCAAATCACCTCGTGCAAACAATTCACGAACTTCCGCTTCAAATCCTGACGCAAGCATCTGGTTATAACGCAACGCAATGCGTTGATGTAACAGTTCACGGCTCGCCGGAGCGATAGCAAACTGGTACACGTCGTAGGGTAACGCCTCACCGGAGATTTTTGTCAGTTCCGTTAAAGTTTTACCCGAAATAAAAAAAACTTCCAGTGCTCGCGAAAGTCTCTGCGGATCATTCGGATGAATACGACTGCCGGCGACCGGATCGATTTCACACAGCTGGCGGTGCAAGGCTTCCCACCCTTTTTCAGCCGCCATTTGCTCTATTTGCTGGCGCACCGCAGGATCGGCCGAGGGCAACGGCGATAATCCTTCCAGTAACGCTTTAAAGTAGAGCATGGTTCCACCAACAAGCAGCGGAATCTTTCCTTTACGGGAAATATCCTCCATCTCTGCCAGCGCATCGCGACGAAACTCTGCGGCGGAGTACGTTTCCGCCGGATCGCGAATGTCCAACAAGCGATGTGGAGCCTGCGCCAACTCTTCGTTCGACGGTTTCGCCGTGCCTATATCCATCCCGCGATAGATTAAGGCAGAGTCAACGCTGATAAGTTCAACCGGAAGATGCTGGCGCAGCGAAATCGCTAATGCCGTCTTCCCCGAGGCCGTTGGCCCCATCAAAAAAATAGCCTTTGGCCGGCCAGCCTGGTTTTGTTCACTCATGCTTCAACGCGTTTATCGCGCTCTCAATCTCGATGGTCTGCAACAGACCTGAAGGCGGCGACGTTAACAGCTGTGGACAGAGCCGTTCCAGCTCAGCCAATAGCGCAATCGCCTGCGAGTGATTCCAGTGCGACGTTTCTGCGGTATCCTGGCGCGCCAGCCATTGCGCGAGCGAAGATGCAGAAACCTCTTGCTGCCGGGCGAGATAGCCTAACAGTTCAGGAATCAAGATTTGTAAATTTTGTGTTCGCAACGGTAAAGGCACCGCGCGCAGCGTGACGTGATGACCTTCCCTTTTTAAATCAATGCCCATCTGCGTTAACAGCGAGGCTTGCGCGTCGATAACCGCCAGCTCATCAGCTGCGATTTTCAGCCTGACGGGAATCAACAGCGGCTGAGGTTTAAGCCCCTCTTCGCCCGGCATAAGCTGTGCCTGTTTGAGCCAGCGCGAGGCCACCGCAAGCGACAACAGCTGAATGTGATTTCCGCGCTCAAGCAGCGCATAGCGCTCTTGCAACACGCTCAATACGCGCCCAAAGCTCTGCGCGTGGGCGGCCAGTGGCACCTCAGGCTGTCGCGCAGGTGTCACCGCGCGCGATGCAGCGGGTGCCACTGCGGGCGCGGGCGCAGGGGTTTTCATCAGCTGCTGATAGACTGCACCTTCACGCGCGCGATAGCCCGGCTCTTTGTTTTGCCATCCTGTCCCGGATCCCGCTGCTTCCGCGCGCTCACCGCGCGGCGCCGGAGCAGAAGCAGGACGAGAAGGTTGGGCAAAATGATTCGCCCCCGCCGCCTGGCGATTTTCCGGCTGCCATGGCGCTGCCGGCTCTTCAGCCTGTTCGAGTGGCAGCGGCGCGGCGCGCGTGGATTGCAGCGCGCTCATTACGCCCTGCCAAATAAAATCATGTACCAGCCGCGACTGATGGAAACGCACTTCATGCTTGGCTGGATGGACATTCACATCCACCTGATGGGGATCGATCTCGAGATACAGCACATAAGCAGGCTGCTGGTCGTCACCTAACTGGGTTTGATACGCCTGACGAATGGCATGGTTGATCAGCTTATCCCGCATCATACGGCCATTGACGTAGCAGTATTGCAAATCGCTTACCTGACGCGAGCCAGCAGGATCTGCCACCCAGCCGCGCAGCGCAAGATCGTCATGCTGCCAGTCAATACGCAGCGCATGCTGCATAAATGGGGTGCCGCAAATGGCACCGAGACGCCGTTCACGCTGCGCCTCCTGGCTGACCCCGCGATATTGCCGCACCAGCTTACCGTTGTGGGTAAGCGAAATCGCCACGTCAAAGCGCGCCAGCGCAATGCGGCGAATCACTTCATCGATGTGGGTAAACTCGGTTTTTTCAGTGCGCATAAATTTGCGGCGTGCCGGCGTGTTGTAAAACAGGTCCAGCACTTCCAGCGATGTGCCGACCGGGTGCGCCGCAGGCTTGACTGTCACATGCATTTCACGCCCTTCCGCGTAGGCTTGCCACGCTTCGCTTTGGTCAGCGGTACGTGAGGTCAGCGTCAAGCGCGACACCGAGCTAATACTGGCCAGCGCTTCACCGCGAAATCCCAGGCTCACGATCGCTTCCAGGTCGTCGAGGGAGGAAATTTTACTGGTCGCATGCCGCGCCAGCGCCATCGCCAGCTCTGCTTTGGCAATGCCACACCCGTTGTCGCGGATGCGAATCAGTTTGGCACCGCCTTTTTCGATATCGACGTCAATGCGCGTCGCGCCAGCATCCAGGCTGTTTTCCACCAGCTCTTTGACCACCGAAGCCGGACGCTCCACCACTTCACCTGCGGCAATCTGGTTCGCTAACTGAGGCGGTAAAATCTGAATTGGCATGCGGGATATCCTTGTTGCGGGCTGGCCCTAACGGGCCAGCGATCAGGATTGCGGAATCTTTAAGTTTTGCCCCAGCATCACATTGCTCGACTTCATATTGTTCGCCTGCATGATGGCTTTGGGGCTGACGCCATAATGGGCGGCAATGCCGGTCAGCGAATCGCCGCGCACCACTTTATGACGCACCGGCCGACTCGCGGCGCGACTGTTGCTCACCGCCGAATTGGCCGGCACTTTCAGGCGCTGTCCAACCCAGACAACATCGCGCTTAAGACTATTTAGCTCGCGTAACGTCGCCATGCTAACGCCATAGCGTGCCGCAATGCCCGACAGGGTTTCACCGCGCGTTACCGTATGGCGCTGCGTAGCACCCGTATATTGCACGGTGCCGCTCGCCGGGTTGCTGGCGACGCTAACCGCTGGTGCGCTGTCCAGCGGCCGGTTTTCCTCCTTTGGGACGGATTGCAGCGGATGCGCGAGGAAATAACTGCGTAAGCCTTTATAAATCGACTCCGCAATCTTTTCCTGATACGCGCTGCTGCCCAGCAGCCGCTCCTCCGCCGCGTTACTGATAAAGCCGGTCTCAACCAGTAATGACGGGATATCGGGTGAACGCAACACGCCTAAACTGGCGTGCTCAGGTAAACGCTTGTGCAAGCGCGTGACGCCTCGCAGCTGCTGCAACACTTTTACCGCCACGTCATAGCCTACGCGCTGCGAGTGACCAAACTGCAAGTCCAGCACCGCCTGACTTAAATAGGGATCAGCCTGACTGTTCGCCAGCAAATCGCCCGCGCCGCCCAGCAGTTCAGACTGCTTCTCTTTTTGCTCCAGCCAGTTCGCCATTTCGTTATTGGCGCGGCGATTGGAGAGCACCCACACCGACGCACCGGTGGCAGAGTGGTTAGGTGCCGCATCGGCGTGAATGGAGACCAGCAGGTTGGCGTTCTCTTTGCGCGCCACATCCGAGCGCCCCATCACCGAGATAAAGTAGTCGCCGTTGCGGGTGAGCACCGGTTTAAACATCGGATCGCGATCCATCAGCGCCTTGAGTTTGCGCGCAATCGCAATAGTGACGTTTTTTTCGTGCAGACCATGCTGGCCTGACGCACCCGGATCCTGCCCGCCATGTCCGGCGTCTATCGCCACAATCACCGTGTCGTTGCGCATCACGGCGCTGCCCGGCCGCACCCTACCGGTACCGCTGGTCACGGCCGTTACCGGATTGGCGTTAAACGGATTGCCCTGCGAGGATGCCTCGGGGGATTGCCGTGCGGCCGTCACTGGCGCGGGCGTACTGCGCGGCGCAGGCTGCGTGCCGCGCAGCGTGAACACCACGCGGTACTGATTACCGTCACGCTGCGTGGTGGCGCGCGTTTTGGTGGGCTGCGTCAGCTCAAACACCAGGCGAATACTCTGGTTATCTTTAGGCTGGCTGCTGCGAATGCGTTGCACAATATTCTGCCCGCTAAAATTGAGCGGTAACCCTTGTATCGCACCGCTTTGGCGAATATCCAACACCACGCGATTAGGGTTGTGCAGCGAGAAAAAACCATATACCGGCTGACCGTTGAAGCGCAGGGTCACTGTCGCCTGGCTATCGCCGTTATCCACTTTGATGTCAGAAAGCGTGGCGGAGAACGCCGACGCTGAGAACAGGCAAAGCGCTGCCAGTAGGATCTTTTTTACACCTGACATCATGCGGGATGCCCGCCTTGCACGAACTGCAGCAGCAGCGCTTCGCCCTGCGGCGAAACGGCATCAATTTCCGCTTCGCGCGCCGCGTCAACGTAGCGTAATGTCAGCGCCAAATCCGGTTCCGGCAGCACGCCTGCGCCCTGCTGCGGCCATTCCACCAGGCAGATCGCCTCTCCGCTGAAGTAGTCACGGATTCCCATAAACTCCAGCTCTTCCGGATCGGCCAGACGATACAGATCAAAGTGATAAAGATGGCGCGTAGCCAGCTCATACGGCTCGACTAACGTGTAGGTTGGGCTTTTGACATTGCCCTGATGCCCCAACGCCTGCAAGAAGCCTCGGCTAAAGGTCGTTTTACCGGCACCGAGATCGCCGTACAGATAGATCACCACCGCGCTGCTGCACACGCGGGCCAATCGCGCCCCCAAATCGAGGGTTGCTGCCTCATTGGGCAAAGAAATAACACAGGTCTTCATGCTTTATCGTTGGATCATCTCTGGATTAACAAATTGCCATAGCCGGTCAAACAGGTCGGTGGCTAACATCCCTCGCGTGCCACGCTCACGCGCCACGGCGTCTGCTGCGGCGCCGTGCGCCACGCAGCCCGCGCAGGCTGCCTCAAACAGGCTGATTTTTTGCCCGGCCAGGGCCGCAATAATACCGCTTAGCACATCACCCATGCCGCCAGACGCCATACCAGCGTTACCCACATCAGCAATCGCAATGGCGCCGGTTTCGTCCGCAATAACGGTGCCGGCGCCTTTCAGGACAACCACGCCGCCGTAGCGTTTTACCAGGCTTTGTGCAGCCTGTAAGCGGTCACGCTCAATCTCACTGGTTTTCACGCCAAGCAGGCGCGCCGCTTCGCCAGGATGCGGCGTAATAATGCGATTCTGACGGTTATCTGCAGTGATTGCCAGCAGGTTAAGCGCATCCGCATCCCAAAGCATCGGCTTTTCACTGGTCACCACTAACCTTAATGCTTGCTGTGCCCACTCGCGTTGGCCGAGCCCAGGACCGATAGCAATCATGTCTGCCCACGCCAGCGCCTGCGTCAGGCTTTTCTCATTCAGCGCGTCTACCATCAGCTCGGGCCGCGCGGTCAGAATCGGTCCAATATTATCTTCATGCGTCAGCACGCGAACAAGCCCAGCGCCGGCGCGCAGCGCGGCTTCACCCGTCATGCGAATGGCACCTGCGGTGCCGCTGTCTCCGCCAATGACCAATAGCCTACCCTGATCGCCTTTATGTGAGGTCGCTTTACGTGGCTTCAACCACGCGGCGAGATCGGCGGCGTCATAGCGAGCCACCGGCGCGGTGACGCCCGCGAGAAACGGCGCGAGGCCCAGCGCCGCACAGTGCAGTTCCCCCACATAATCGCGCGCCTTCCCGGTGAGCTGCCCCGGCTTGAGCGCAATCATACTCAGCGTGCTGTCGGCGAGGACGGCTTCACCGGGTGCCGCGCCCGTCGTAGCCAGCAGTCCAGAGGGGATATCAATCGCCAACACCGGTGCGACATGGGTATTCATCTGCATGATAAGGCGATCGTACGGCGGCGCGGGCGCGCGGTTGAGGCCAATCCCCAGTAGCGCGTCGACGATAAGATCAACCGCCTCCGGCCAAGCCGCGTCGGCGGCGTGCACAATCCCACCCGCAGCCAACCAGCTATCGCGCGCCTGCTGCGCCTCGTTCGGCAATGGCTTAGTGCTTTCACACGCCAGCAGCGTCACGGTCATCCCGGCCGCCTGCGCCAGCCGTGCCACAACATAGCCATCACCGCCGTTGTTGCCGTGCCCACACAGCACCAGCCAGTGACGCGCCTGCGGCCAGCGCGACCGCGCCAGTTCATAGCTTGCCTGCCCGGCACGCTGCATCAGTTCGAACAGCGTGCAGCCCACCGTGTCAGCGGCGTCGCGCTCAAGCTGCGCCATCGCCTGCGCAGGCCAGACAGAGTGTGGTAAACTGCGCGTGTTTGCTTCATTCATTTGGTTTCCCATGTCATACCCTTTCGATCTCCAACAGCTTGCTCAGCACATTAAACAGTGGGGCCGCGACCTCGGCTTTCAGCAGGTCGGTATTTGCGATACGGACCTGAGCCTTGAGGAGCCTAAGCTTCAGGCCTGGCTGGAGAAGCAATATCACGGTGAAATGGACTGGATGGCGCGTCACGGCATGATGCGCGCGCGTCCCCACGAACTCCTGCCCGGCACCTTGCGCGTTATCAGCGTGCGCATGAATTACCTTCCGGCTAAAGCCGCCTTTGCCAGTACGCTGAAAAACCCCCAGCTGGGCTATGTGAGCCGCTATGCGCTGGGCCGCGATTACCACAAAGTATTGCGCAATCGACTGAAAAAGCTCGGCGAAATGATTCAAGAGCACTGTGGTGAGCGCCAATTTCGTCCGTTTGTGGATTCCGCCCCCCTCCTTGAGCGCCCGCTCGCAGTCAAAGCCGGATTGGGCTGGACAGGCAAACATTCACTGGTGCTAAACCGTGAGGCTGGCTCGTGGTTTTTACTGGGTGAGCTTCTGATTGATTTACCGCTGCCCGTGGATGCGCCGCAGCCCGAGCAGTGCGGCCGCTGCGTGGCGTGCATGACCATCTGCCCGACCTCGGCCATTGTCGAACCCTATGTGGTTGACGCGCGCCGCTGCATTTCTTATCTGACCATCGAGCTTGAAGGTGCTATTCCAGAACCGCTGCGTCCGCTGATTGGCAACCGCATTTATGGCTGTGACGACTGTCAGCTGATCTGCCCGTGGAATCGGTACGGGCAATTAACCGACGAAACGGACTTTTCGCCACGCGCAGTGCTGCATGCGCCGCCGCTGACGGTGCTGTTTGGCTGGGATGAAAAAACCTTTCTGCGCGTCACGGAAGGCTCTGCTATCCGCCGCATCGGCCATTTACGCTGGCTTCGCAATATTGCGGTAGCGCTAGGCAACGCGCCGTGGTCTGTGGAAAATGTGGCGGCGCTGGAATCGCGCCGCGGCGAGCACCCGTTACTGGATGAGCACATCGACTGGGCCATTGCGCAGCAGCGGGAGAAGCGTCAGGCAGAAGCCGTGACAATTCAACCTGCTAAACATCAGCGGCTGGTGCGCGCGGTGGAAAAAGGCTTGCCGCGTGATGCATGATTGTACAGCCGACAGGATAAAATGCTTTTCCACACGCTGTGAATAAAATTATTACGTCAAAAAGGCTTCGGAAAAGTTATTTCAAGCACTTGCCTCGCACACAAACAGAAACAAATTTTTAGCAATGAAAATCAATAAGTTATTAGTTTATTGTAAGCTTTTATAGGCTTTATTGCGCGCAGGGAAGATTTCAGAGCTTGTGGATAACTCTGTTGAGAAGGGTTTAGCAGATAGCATAAATCGCGGTCAGTACGCTGGCTGCGCACTGTGGATAACCTGCTTTACGAAGGCTAATTTATCGGCCAACCTGAGCAAGACGCGACGGGCAAGCTTTCCAGAAAACCGTGGCTAACTGGCAACGCGAACAACGACAGCTATATGATGTTTGATTGCGCCCGGAGGCAAATAACAGTAGTGAATGAAAAACTGGAGCGGGAAACGAGACTCGAACTCGCGACCCCGACCTTGGCAAGGTCGTGCTCTACCAACTGAGCTATTCCCGCATAATCTTCGTATTTCAGTGCCACGGCGTAAACGACAATCGGTACGCTGCGAACTAAATCCGTGATTTGAATGGTGTACTGCACAATACTGGAGCGGGAAACGAGACTCGAACTCGCGACCCCGACCTTGGCAAGGTCGTGCTCTACCAACTGAGCTATTCCCGCATATCAGTATGTTTACGAAGTTTGGAGCGGGAAACGAGACTCGAACTCGCGACCCCGACCTTGGCAAGGTCGTGCTCTACCAACTGAGCTATTCCCGCATCTTCAACCTATCTTGCTGTTTGCACCGCTTTAGCAGGCAACAAGCGCAACATGCTGAATTTACACTTCGTTCGCGCCGAATGAAATTCTTCATCGGTACGGGGTGCGCATTATACGAGAAATCTTTTCTGCCGCAAGAGGCTGCACGCAAAATTTTACGCTTTGCGCGCGTTTGCTGATTTAATCAGCAAAGCGGTGTTTTCCTGCGCACCCCGTCGCATTAAACCTGCAAGAAATGCTCGCGATAATACGCCAGTTCGGCAATGGACTCGCGAATATCATCCAGCGCCTGATGCGTGCCACGCTTTTTGAAGCCCGGCAGAATCTCAGGTTTCCAGCGGCGCGCCAGCTCCTTCAGCGTACTGACATCGAGGTAGCGGTAGTGAAAATAGGCTTCCAGCTCCGGCATGTACTTGAATAAAAAACGGCGATCCTGGCCGATGCTGTTGCCGCAAATCGGTGAGGCATTGGCCGGCACCCACTGACGTAGAAACTCCAGCGTTGCTTGCTCTGCAGCACGGTCGTCGTGCTGGCTTTGTTTAACCCGCTCCACCAGCCCGCTTTGGGTGTGAGTACGCACATTCCAGTCGTCCATGAGCGCCAGCTGTGCATCCGACTGATGTACCGCCATGACCGGCCCTTCCGCCAGGATCGTGAGGTTGGCGTCGGTGACGATCGTCGCGATCTCAATAATACGATCGCGTTCAGGATCCAGACCGGTCATTTCCAGATCGATCCAAATCAGATTATTTTCATTTCCCGCTGTCATGCGTTTTCCGCCTATTGCCAAAGTCGTCATTCCACTCGTTTCAGGTGTATCATAGACGTTTTGCCCAGCGGGGCGAAGCCTGGCAAAAAACCTGAGAGGATGCGTGAGCAAAAATAAACTGTCGAAAGGTCAACAGCGTCGTGTAAGCGCCAACCATCAGCGTCGTCTGCAGCAACGGAGCGAGAAGCCGGAACCGGACGATAACCTGTTTGGGGAAGCCTCCGAAGGCGTAGTGATCAGCCGTTTCGGCATGCACGCAGACGTGGAAGATCGCGCGGGAGAGGTGCATCGCTGTAACATCCGCCGCACCATTCGTTCACTGGTCACCGGCGACCGCGTGGTGTGGCGCGCCGCCGTGGGCGGTGGAAAAGGCATTGTTGAGGCGGTCCACGATCGCGTGAGCGTACTGACGCGTCCGGACTTCTATGACGGCGTGAAACCGATCGCCGCTAATATCGATCAGATCATCATTGTTTCGGCGATTCTGCCGGAACTGTCGCTGAACATTATCGATCGCTATCTGGTGGCGAGCGAAACCCTCGGCGTAGAGCCGCTGCTGGTGCTCAATAAGATCGACCTGCTGGACAGCCGCGCGCGCGCCTTTGTTGATGAGCAAATGGCGATTTACCGTCGTATCGGCTATCGGGTGCTGATGGTTTCAAGCCACGCCAAAGACGGGTTGAAATCCCTCGAAGAGGCACTCACCGGCCGTATCAGTATTTTTGCGGGTCAGTCGGGCGTTGGAAAATCCAGCCTGCTGAATACCCTGCTCGATCTGGACGCCGTCGGCACCGAGATCCTCACCAATGATGTTTCCGATGTCTCCGGCCTGGGCCAGCACACCACCACTGCTTCACGCCTGTATCATTTTCCACACGGCGGCGACGTCATTGACTCACCCGGCGTGCGCGAGTTTGGCTTGTGGCACCTGGAGCCAGAACAGATCACGCGTGGGTTTATCGAATTCCGCGCTTATTTAGGCAGTTGTAAATTCCGCGACTGCAAGCACGATACTGATCCAGGGTGTGCGATCCGCGCCGCCGTGGAGGCAGGCGAGATCGCGCGTTCCCGTTTTGAAAACTATCACCGCATCCTGGAAAGTATGGCGCAGGTAAAAACGCGTAAAAACTTTTCCGATAGCGAAAGTTAATGGGTAAAAACGGCATATTCGCCAACTGACCGGGGCGCTGTTACAATCCGCCCCCTTTTGTAAACCATGCATAATTACGCCAGGAGGCAACGGTGTTTGATCGTTTTAAACTCGGCCTGAATCACATTCTGCCCAAAAAGGCACTGACCGAACTTGCTGGCTGGGGCGCAAGTCGCCGTGCTGGCTGGCTGACCAAAGCGGTTATCGACGTATTTGTCTGGTACTACAAAGTGGATATGGCGGAAGCCAGCAAGCCGCATACCGGCAGCTACCGCACGTTCAATGACTTTTTCGTGCGTCCGTTGAAAGAAGGCGCGCGCCCGATCGATCCCGATCCTTCACTGCTGGCATTACCGGCTGACGGTGCTATCAGCCAGCTTGGCCATATTGACGGTGACCAAATTTTCCAGGCCAAAGGCCACTATTACACGCTGCAAGCGCTGCTGGCCGGCAACGATGACCTGGCCGAGCAGTTTATCGATGGCGAGTTTGCCACCACCTATCTGGCACCGCGTGATTATCATCGCGTCCACATGCCCTGCAACGGCATTCTGCGTGAAATGATTTACGTGCCGGGCGATCTCTATTCGGTCAACCCGTTAACGGCACGCAATATCCCTAATCTGTTTGCGCGTAATGAACGCGTTATCTGCGTGTTCGATACCGATCACGGTCCGATGGTGCAAATCTTGGTGGGTGCCACCATCGTTGGCAGCATTGAAACCGTGTGGGCCGGCACCATCACCCCACCGCGTGAAGGGGTGATCAAACGCTGGCGCTACCCGTCGGCGGAACACGACGGCGCGGTTGTGCTGCTTAAAGGCCAAGAGATGGGCCGCTTTAAGCTGGGCTCGACGGTGATTAATCTCTTCGCGCCGCAGCGCGTTAAGCTGGCGGAAAGCCTTGAAGCCGAAAGCAAAACCCGTCTCGGTCAACCGATGGCTATCGCCCTGCCTCAGCCCGGCGATAACGCCCCGCTCGCCCGCTAACCGGAAACGTCTCCCGTGCGTGTTCTTCTCTCTCTGCTGCTGAGCCTGGTGCTCAGCAGCGCTGTTTTTGCCGCCACCGTTCCCGCCGCCAGCCAAATTCAACAAGAGCTGGATGCCGCTAAGTCCGCGAAAAACTCGCCCTCGCAGACGGAGCAGGTCCAGGCGCTGGAAGCCGCCCTCAACTTTCTTAACGAGCGCGACGAAGCGCTGGAAAGAGCGAAACAGTATCAGCAGGTTATTGATGATTTTCCGCGCCTGGCGCGTGAACTGCGTCAGCAGATTGCCGCGCTGACCGACACCAGCAAGCCGGTGCGCAGCAATATGAGCAGCGCCGAGCTGGATCAAGAGATCTTGCAGGTGAGCAGTCAGCTGCTGGAGGAAGGCCGTCAGGCGCAGCAGGAGCAGGATCGCGCCCGCGAGATCAGCGATTCCCTGTCGCAGCTGCCTCAGCAGCAAACTGAGGCGCGTCGCGCCATGACCGAAAGCGATCGCCGCGCCCAAGGCTCATCCGCCGCGGCAACACCGCTGGCACAGGCGCAAATTTACGCGCGCCAGGCCGAAAGCGCCGCCAACAAAGCGCGGGTAGATGAGTTAGAACTGGCGCAGCTCTCAGCGAATAACCGTCAGGAGCTGGCGCGCATGCGCGCCGAAGTCCACCAGCGAAAGCTCACCCAGCTGGATAACTATTTGCAGGCGCTGCGTAATCAGTTGAATAACCAACGCCAGCGGGAGGCGGAAATTGCGTTAGAGCGGACGGAGCAGCTCGCTGAGAACAGCGTTGATCTGCCGAGCGCCATCAGCGATCAGTTTCGCGTTAACCGCGATCTCTCCGCCGCGTTAAATCAGCAGGCGCAGCGTATGGATCTGGTGGCGTCGCAGCAGCGCCTCGCCACCAACCAAATTCTGCAGGTGCGCCAGGCGCTGAGCACCCTGCGCGAACAGTCGCAGTGGCTAGGCGCGTCGAATCTGTTAGGGGAAGCCCTGCGTGCACAGGTGGCGCGCCTGCCTGAGATGCCAAAATCGCAGCAGATTGATAGCGAAATGGGTGAGCTGCGCGTGCAGCGTCTGCACTATGAAGATTTGCTGGAGCGCCAGCGCGATCTGCGCAAGCAAAAACAGGCCGATGGCGCGCCGTTAAGCAGTGAGCAGAGCCGTATTCTTGATGCGCAACTTAAAACCCAGCGTGAACTGCTCAACTCGCTGATCTCCGGCTGCGACACGCTGATTCTGGAGATCACCAAGCTTAAAGTTTCCAACACGCAGTTGCAGGATGCGCTAGGCGAAGTCAAAGAGGCGACCCACCGCTACCTCTTCTGGACAGCGGATGTCAGCCCGCTGGATCTCAAGTATCCGCTTGACGTTGCTGCCGATCTCTCGCGGTTGCTGTCGCTGGATACGCTGGGTCAGTTGGGCAAAGCCCTTGCCATGATGTTTACCAACCGCGAAACCGTGCTGCCCGTGATCGCCGCGATTATCCTCGTGGGCTTCAGTATTAGTACGCGACGGCACTACAACGCCTTTATGGCGCGCGCCGCCAGCCGCGTAGGCAAAGTCACCCAGGATCGCTTTAGCCTGACGGTGCGCACCGTATTCTGGTCGATTTTGGTGGCGGTGCCGCTGCCCGTGCTGTGGGCCACGCTGGGCTTCGGCCTGCAGCATGCCTGGCCTTATCCTTTTGCGGTAGCGATTGGTGATGGCATCACCGCGACGTTGCCGCTGCTGTGGGCGTTTATGATCAGCGCCGCCTTTGCCCGCCCTGATGGCCTGTTTGTGGTGCATTTCCGCTGGCCGCAATCGCGCGTGGCGCGCGCCATGCGTTATTACTCGCTGACCGTTGGCCTGATCGTGCCGCTGATTATGCTGCTGATTGCCTTTGCCAACCTTGACGATCCGCAATTTTCCGGCACGCTCGGCCGTCTCTGTTTTATTCTGATTTGCGGCGCGCTGAGCATTGTCACCGTGAGCCTGAAACGTGCGGGTATCCCGCTCTATCTGGACAAAGAGGGTAACGGGGAAAATCTGGTCAACCGTATTCTCTGGAACCTGATGGTGGCGATTCCGCTGCTGGCGGCGCTGGCGTCGTGCATCGGCTATCTCGCGACGGCGCAGGCTTTATTAGCGCGCCTGGAAACCTCCGTGGGGATTTGGTTCTTTTTATTGGTTATTTACCACGTGGTGCGTCGCTGGATGCTGATCCAGCGACGCCGCATCGCCTTCGATCGTGCCCGCCAGCGTCGTGCCGATATGCTGGCGAATCGCGCGCGCAGCGAAGAAGAGAAAGAGCAGCAGACGCCGGGCAATGCCGACACCATTGAAGTGGAAGAGCCGATTATCGATTTAGATGAGATCAGCGCGCAGTCGCTGCGCCTGGTGCGCTCGATTCTCACGCTGATCGCGCTGGTCTCGGTGATCGTGCTGTGGTCGGAAATTCATTCGGCCTTTAGTTTCCTCGATAACATTCCGCTGTGGGATGCCAGCACCACCGTGCAGGGCGTGGAGAGCGTGCAGTCGATTACGCTGGGCGCGGTGCTGATTGCGATTCTGGTGTTCATTATCACCACCCAGCTGGTGCGCAATATGCCCGCGCTGCTTGAGCTGGCGATATTACAGCATCTCAGCCTGACTCCCGGCACTGGCTATGCCATTACCACGCTGACCAAATACGCGCTGATGTTTATCGGCGGGCTGATTGGGTTTTCGATTATTGGCGTCGAGTGGTCGAAACTGCAGTGGCTGGTGGCCGCGCTGGGCCTGGGGCTGGGCTTCGGGATGCAGGAGATTTTCGCGAACTTTATCTCCGGCCTGATTATTTTGTTTGAAAAACCCATTCGCATTGGCGATACCGTGACCATCCGCGATCTCACCGGCAGCATTACGCGCATCAATACCCGCGCAACCACCATTACCGATTGGGATCGCAAAGAGATCATTGTGCCGAATAAGGCATTTATTACCGAGCAGTTTGTTAACTGGTCGCTGTCGGATTCGGTCACGCGCGTGGTGCTGACGATCCCTGCCCCCGCGCGCGTCGACAGTGAAGCGGTCACGACGTTGCTGAAACAGGCAGCCGATCGCTGTACCTACGTACTGGACGTCCCGGCCCCCGATGTCTTTCTGGTGGATTTGCAGCAGGGTATTCAGCTGTTTGAGCTGCGCGTTCACGCCGCTGAAATGGGCCATCGCATGCCGCTGCGCCATGAGCTGCATCAGCTGATCCTACGCGGCTTTGAAGAGCGCGGCATTGAAATGCCCTTCCCGCCGTTCCAGGTGCGCATGGAAACGCTGGGGCGTAAAACGCCCGCCTCAAACGGATCACCGGCCAGCCAAACCTTCAAATCCGGCGGTTTATAAACAACAATGCCCGGCACGCGCCGGGCATTTTTTTACCGCGGGTTGGGTTACTTCACAAACGCCTCACCTTGCGCGATATCTTTTTTCAGCGTCTCCAGCATGCCGTCTAAGGCCTGCTGCTCAAACGTGCTAAGTGGGCCGAGAGGACGACGCTCTGCGATACCGTTTTTCCCCAGCAGCAAAGGCTGTGAGAAAAAGCGCGCGTATTCGCCGTCACCTTCCACGTAAGCACACTCCACGACGTTCGCTTCACCCTGCAGCGCGCGAATCAGTGACAGACCAAAACGCGCAGCGGCCTGGCCCATCGACAGCGTTGCCGATCCGCCACCGGCTTTGGCCTCCACCACTTCGGTGCCGGCATTTTGGATGCGCTTGGTAAGATCAGCAACCTCCTGCTCGCTGAAGCTGACGCCTTTTACCTGCGACAGTAGCGGCAGGATCGTGACGCCGGAGTGCCCGCCAACCACCGGCACTTCAATGTCGGTGGGAGATTTTCCTTTCAGTTCGGCAACAAAGGTATTCGCGCGGATCACGTCCAGCGTTGAAACGCCGAACAGGCGGTCTTTGTCATAGACGCCAGCCTTTTTCAGCACTTCAGCCGCGATAGCAACCGTGGTATTAACGGGGTTGGTGATCACGCCAATTAACGCTTTAGGTGCCGTGCTGGCAACTTGCTCGATCAAATTGCGCACGATGCCGGCATTAACGTTAAACAGATCGGCACGATCCATGCCGGGCTTACGCGCCACGCCCGCAGAGATAAGCACCACGTCGGCGCCGTGCAGCGCGGGGGTCGCATCTTCACCGCTAAACCCTTCCACTTTTACCGCCGTGGGAATATGGCTGAGATCCACCGCAACGCCTGGCGTAACCGGGGCGATGTCATAGAGCGAAAGTGAGGAACCTGCGGGTAATTGCGTTTTGAGCAGTAGTGCGAGTGCCTGGCCGATACCACCGGCTGCACCAAGAACGGCAACTTTCATCCTGAACTCCTTATTAAGGTGGGGCAGAGAAATGCCGAAATCCATAAGGTTACGAGTTTAATCAACTTCTCAGGCGATCGCGACGGGTCTGTCGCGCAATAACATGACGCCGCAATCGGCTCCCGAGACCTCTCCACTTCAGAAGTCGCCTGAATGATTCCATCGCAGCCAACAGACTATGGACGGCTTTGATCGTCGATTTTCTTGTTACCACATCAATACTATAACAACTTCGCAACCTTCGCTTTGCGCGCTACCCCGCGATTTTGGCCTGCTTTAAAACTCTGTTATGATGCGCGTCCCGCAGAATGACGGCGCACCACTGCCCGCCACTCATTGCATAAAAATTCATATAAATGCATAATAATTTATCGGCTGTGGGATTGTTGCCCGCAGCGTCCATTCTATATTGGTAACTTATGCGTAACCCATCGAAACAAGACGATCTGATTAAGGCGTTCAAGGCCTTACTAAAAGAAGAAAAATTCAGCTCTCAGGGCGAAATTGTGCAGGCCTTGCAAGAGGATGGCTTCGAAAATATCAATCAGTCCAAAGTGTCGCGCATGCTGACCAAATTTGGCGCGGTGCGCACGCGCAACGCCAAGATGGAGATGGTCTACTGCTTGCCTGCGGAGTTGGGCGTACCCACGACCACCAGCCCGCTGAAGAATCTGGTACTGGATATTGATTATAACGATGCGCTGGTGGTGATTCACACCAGTCCGGGCGCAGCGCAGCTGATTGCGCGGTTGCTGGATTCGCTGGGCAAGGCAGAAGGTATCCTCGGCACTATCGCGGGCGATGACACCATTTTCATCACGCCAGCACGCACTTTCTCCGTAAAACAGCTTTATGACGCGATCCTGGTGTTGTTTGAACAAGAGCTGTAAATCCCCTTTCGCTAACCGGCCCGCCGCTGCCGGTTAGCGCTACGCTCGCCCGCACCACGGCCATTTCCGCTCCTCTTCCCTTTTATCTGCCCGCGTCATCACCTGATCTAATGGTATGACCTTTTGCCTTATGCTATATCGCACGATATTTTCCACTACTTTTAAGATGCCATTCGGCTGCTTTAACGTTTTGTGGCATTTCAGCCAGTCAGATTAACCACGATCTTTCGCACAAAAAGATAATTTGACCCAGATCATTGTTTTTAAGCACAAAAATCACCCAATGGTTAAGAAATACCCGGTTTTTATAACCGTTAGTTCTTAAAAAGTGTCATAAGGATAAAGGATAACAACTAATCATTATTAGGCAGATATTAATTTCATGCGTAATTAGATCTATACTTCTTTTCGTGATTCAAATCACACTTCATTCGAAGATAAAAATAGATGACGAGGATTAATACCATGAACATTAAAACTACTATCGCTGCCGTAAGCCTTCTCTCTGCCCTGTCATTTGGTGCAGTCGCAGCAGAATCTATCAACGCCGAACAGGCAATGAATCTGCAATCCGTGGGCACCGTTAGCGTCAGCGGCGTGGGTGGCTCCCCAATGGATATCCGCCAGCAACTGAACGCAAAAGCGGAACAGCAAGGTGCAAGCGCCTACCGTGTGATTGAAGCCAACACCGGTGACAGCTATCACGCTACCGCGCAGCTGTACAAGTAAGCACCACCAGTAAGAAGCGACGTAACGGCGACCGATTTGAGAGGCGTTTGCCTCCCAGGTTGCCAGATATCATCCCTGGAGAGTAAATCATGAAAAAGACATTCGCGATTGCCGCAGTGGGGCTGGCTTCATTGCTTTCTTTTGGTGCCAGCGCTGCTACGCAGGTTTCTAACCAGCAGGCTGCGCAGATGAACCTGCAGCCGTTGAATCAAACCATCAGCCTGAGCGGTATCGATGGCGACCAGCAAAACGTACGCGCTGAGCTGTCACAGAAAGCGGACGCGCAGGGTGCGGGCCACTATCGCATTATCGAAAGTAACCGCGACGATGCCTGGCACGTCACGGCTGAACTGTACAAATAATCAACCTTTTTAACGTCTCAGGCGCCTGCCGCGTCTGATCAAAATCGACGACCCGCCCCAATGATGTTTGCCGCAGGTTGTTGATTGAAACGTGGAGATTCAAGATGAAAATCAAAACAACTCTCGCAGCCGCAAGCCTTCTTTCACTGTTTGCCTTCGGTGCCTCTGCGGCACAGCTGGTCACTAACGAACAGGCGCAAACTCTGCAACCTACTGGCAGCATCATTACCATCAGCGGTTCCGGCGGCGCACCGATTGATTACCGCGCCCAGCTGTCACAAAAAGCTGACGCGCAGGGTGCCAGCGCCTATCGCGTGGTGGAAGCGAACACCGGTGACAGCTACCACGTCACTGCAGAACTGTATAAGTAATTCCTCGTCACCCCTGACGAACCCTTTGGCCCCGCCTGGCGGGGCCCTTTTTAGGGCTGATACAAATGAAAAAAGGAGCGGCTTATCCCGCTCCTTTTTTACTGCGCGACTTTTACTGCACGGAAGAAGCGCAAGCGTATTCCACCGTGCACGGCGCTTGGTTTCCGCGTTCGCTTAGCCCAGCCCACCGATGTGTAACGCTTTTACCTCCATATACTCTTCCATGCCCAGTACCGATCCCTCGCGGCCTAAGCCCGATGCCTTGATCCCCCCAAACGGCGCGACCTCTGTGGACACCGCACACTCGTTGATGCCGATCATACCCGCCTCCAGCGCCGCCGAGACGCGGAACACGCGCGCCAGGTCTTGGGTATAAAAGTAAGCGGCAAGGCCATATTCCGTGGCATTGGCGCGCTCAATCACCTCCGCTTCGCTATCAAAGCGGAAACAGGCTGCAACGGGACCAAAAGTTTCATCCTGCGCCAGCTTCATATTTTCATTGGCATCGCGGATGACCGTCGGCTGCCAGAAGTTACCGCCCAGCGCGTGACGCTCACCGCCGGTTAAGATCTTGCCGCCTTTGCTGACGGCATCCTGCACATGCTCTTCCACTTTTTCTAGCGCGGAAGGTTCGATCAGCGGCCCCACGACAACGCCCTCTTCCATCCCGTTGCCAACTTTGAGCTTGCTGACCGCCTCCGCCAGCTGATCAACAAAACGATCGTAGAGTGAACTGTGGATAAAGAAGCGGTTGACGCTCACGCACACCTGCCCGGCATTGCGGAACTTATTGGCAACGGCGCCCTGCACCGCCGCATCAAGATCGGCATCCTCGAACACGATATAGGGCGCGTTGCCGCCTAGCTCCATGGACACTTTTTTCATGGTCTCCGCCGCATTGCGCATCAAGGTTTTTCCCACCGCCGTCGAGCCCGTAAAAGAGATTTTACGCACCGCGGGGCTGGCCATAATGGCGTCGCTGATGGCGTGTGTGTCACCCGCCACGGCGTTTAGCACACCGTCCGGCACGCCTGCTTCTTGCGCCAGTGCAACCAGCGCAAAGGCGCTAAGCGGCGTATTATTGGCGGGCTTGATGATGCCGGTACAGCCCGCAGCCAGCGCCGGGCCGAGCTTGCGAGTGAGCATCGCCATCGGGAAGTTCCACGGGGTAATCGCGGCCACGACGCCCACCGGCTCCCGGGTGGCCAGAATGCGCGATCCCGGCTTGGCAGGGGGAATAATTTCACCGTTGGCGCGACGCGCCTGCTCGGCAAACCACTGGATGAAGCTGGCCGCGTATTCGACTTCTCCCTCAGCTTCCTTCAGCGGTTTGCCCTGCTCTGCGGTCATTAGGGCACCCAGCCAGCTTTTGTTGTCGATGATCAGCTGATACCAGCGGTGAAGGATATCGGCGCGCTGTTTGGCGGTTTTTTCACGCCAGGCCGGAAAGGCCCGCTGCGCGGCCGCGATCGCCTGCTCGGTTTCCGCTTTCCCGGCTTTCGCCACCTGAGCCAGCACAGCCTGCGTGGCTGGGTTAATGACATCAAAGGTCGCGCTGGCGCGCTGCCACTGGCCCGCGACGAAGTAACCGGTTTTGAAAAGGGGGTGCTGCTGCAACGAGGTGGACATCAGTTTTCTCCTGTCAGTGTAAAACCTGCCAGAAAAGTATAGATGCCAATATCCGCCGGCTTGCTTAAGCGGGGCAAACAAAAAAGCCGCTGCGTACCACAGCGGCCTTTTTCAGATTTGGATGAGCGTGTTCTGGTACTTATCCAGCATCATCGTGAGCCGCTTAACCGGCTCGATCACGCTCTCCGGTGCCGCGTAGTGATGCAGTTTTTCCTGATAGATTTCCAGCTCTCTCAGCAGCTGCTCAAAGTACGCGCGGCGCTTCTCATCGCTGCTGGCCGAAATCACCTGGTCGGCCGTGGCGCGTAGCTGGCGGTGGTAGGCAGAGAGGTCGGCGTTTACCGGTACTTCAGCGCGGCGCAGGCGCTGATGCCCGATAATCAGCGTCAATGCGATGCGGTACTTATCAATGTCGCCGGGGAACAGGTTTAACAGCAGAAACAACTGCTGGTACAGCGCCGGCAGATGGTTTTCCCGACGGCGCGCCTGGTTGGTGGTTAACCCGGCGACGGCGGCATACATAAAGCGGTTTAACAGCTTACGCCCGGTGCGCGCGCGCGATTTATCGCGAATCAGCAGAATCACCATCATGGCGACAAAGCTGCCAATCCACTGACCAAGGGCATTATCCAGGAACACGTGAAATTCAAACTGCATCGGGTTATCCAGCACCAGCACGTTGATGGTACCGATAAGCGCGCCCAGGGTGCCAATCTGACGGCGCTGGACGAAAATACCGCCGACAAAACCCAGCGCCCCCACAGCAATGCAGAGCAGCAGCGCACTTTGCTGGGTGGCAGGTAAGATGACCATGAAATAGAGCATGCCCAGCGGCACGGCAAACGCCATGCCGTAGAAGAAATCTTTGGCCATCATGATCGGATTCGGCATACGCATCGCCAGCGCGGTGATCACCGCCAGCATTACCATACAGCCGCTGCCCGACGCCCAGCCGGTGTAAAGCCAAAACAGCGATCCCAGCGCGGTAGCGACAAAGGTGCGAATGCCGTTGATCATCGCATGGTGCGTTTCCGCCGAACGGGCCTGGATCACCACTTCGCGTTGCAGGATCCGCTCCTCCAGCGCGGTAATGCGGCTATTGCTGCGCACGCCCTTGATCAGCAGCAGGTACTCGGTCGCCGCGCCCACCCAGCTTGCCACCGTCATCGGCGCCGTTTTGCTGGTGGCGGCAATCAGACGTCGCATCACCTTCATGCGCTTGTGGACATCGTGGGCGCTGTTGGCCTCTTTCTCGATCAGCAACCGGTACTGAGAAGGAATGTAGTCGGGACGGGAATTTTGAATCAAAAAGGTCTCCGCCGCCTGCGTGATCAGCGTCAGCGACAGCGTATTCAGCATCTGCAAACGGCGGCTGGTGTTTTGCCAGCGCGACGACTCCATCATCAGCTGGCTACGCATGCCGTTTAGCGCCGTGGTGCGCCGCACCAGCGCGCTCCAGGCTTTATCCACCTCGTCTTTATTGTCGTGCGCGACGCACAGCTGCAGTAGCTTGTAGTGAGCCACCAGCAGGGCCTCCACTTCAGCGTCAATGACTTTTTTGATGGAGCGCGGGGAGAACAGCATATCGGCCAGGATGGCGCAGAGGATGCCCAGCACAATTTCGCTGCAGCGCTCCACCGCAAACTGCGGCGCCAGCGTTAAACCGCCGGTGGCATCGGCCGTCACCACAATGATCAGCGCGGTATAGCCCGCCAGGCCTAGCGCATAGGAATTTTCAACGCGGATAAGCGAAGAGAGCCAGACGCAGGCACCCGCCCACAAGCAGCAGAGCAGCAGCATCACCACCGGCGCGCGCACGGTGGCAATCATGATGGTCAGCGCGGCAATACAGCCGATAAACGTACCGATGATGCGCAGAATGCCGCGATAGCGCAGCGCGCCAGAGTAGGGATCGCCACCCGCCGCAAAGGCGGTGCCGCCGGCGACGATACCGGCGGTCATCACGGCCCAGCGCGGCGTTTCCAGATTCAGGTGAAAGCCAATCATCAGCGCCGCGACCAGCGCAAAGGTGAGCTTTACCGGAAAGCGTAAAAACTCAATCATAGCGCCTCCGCTTAACCGAACTCTCGCAGGCGGTTAAAGAACTGTGCCATCGGCGACGCCTGCGTTTTACGATCGTTTTGCCCGGTGATCACCACGGTAGCCGTGGTGCCCGCCGGGAAGCGATTACCCGGCTGCACGTCAAGCCGAATGCGCACCGGCACGCGCTGCGCCAAACGCACCCACTCCAGATTGGAGTCAACGGTGGCCATGCCTTTGCTGTCAACACTGCTGCTGCTGTTGGTCACGCCCGCCGCGACGCTATCCACGGTGCCGCGCAGCACGGTATTGCTGCCCAGCGGCGTGATTTCCGCGCGGAAGCCAGGACGTACGCCGTTCAGCTTGGTCTCTTCCATGTAGGCCAGCACGTAGAACGAGTGCTGCTGTACCAGCGCCACCGCCACCGAACCGCGGGTGATAAATTCCCCCTCATACACATTGAGGTTAGTGACCCAGCCGTCGGACGGCGCTTTGATGGTCGTACGGTCCAGATCGATTACCGCGAGATCGCGCGTGGCGATCGATTTCGCCAGCTGGTGCTCGCTGGTTTGCAGATCGTTGTTCGCCTGTTCAATGGCTTCGCGCGACATCGCGCTGGTGCCCAGCTGGTTGCGGCGCGCGGCTTCCCGGCGCTTCTCGCTTACCAGCGCTTGGTAGTAGGCGACGTCAGCCTCAGCCTGATCCAGCGCTTTCTGGTAGCGTGGACGATCAACCACAAACAGCGTGTCGCCTTTTTTCACCAGCTGATTGTCATGCACCGGCACATCGGTGATCAGGCCGGTGACATCTGGCGAGATCGCTACCACATCGGCCGAGAATCTCGCATCGCGCGTCCAGGGCGATTCGGTGTAAAACACCCAAGCGCGGAAAATGATCACCACGGCGATGACAACCAGCAGGAGCGTAATCGCGTAACGCGCGATTTTTTTTATAAGCGCTTTCACTTAAAAACCTCAGACGAATAAACAGGAGACAAGGTAGAACACGCAGCAATAGAGTGCGGTGTTAAACAGGGCGGGATGCCATACCACATCATAGATGCCGCTGGGCGTCAGCACGCGTTTCACCAGCCAGAACAAGGCCAGTGACACCAGCAATTCAATGAAAATGGGCGGAAAAGATAGCCCGAATACGACAAATACCGGCAGCACACTCATTTCGGTTCCTTAGTTCGACCTTGCCGGATTGCACAGAAACCTGCCCCGCGTCGTGGTCGCGTAGGATAAAAATCAGGGGATATAAAGAAACAGCGGGCAACATTCAGGCCGTATTGCGCTAATCATAGCGTATCATCGGGCAAACGCTGCCGCGTTGGGGTGCAACCCGCAAACACAGCGGGCGTATAATAACGCGCTTGACTATACGTTTTCTACATAATGTGACCTAAATCACTTTTTAGCCAGAGTAAACAATGGAACGACTAAAAGGCATGTCCGTCTTCGCCAAAGTGGTTGAATTGGGCTCATTTACCGCCGCTGCCCGCCAGCTTCATCTTAGCGTGTCGTCGATTAGCCAGATTGTGGCCAAACTGGAAGATGAGCTACAGGTCAAACTGTTGAACCGCAGCACGCGCAGCCTCGGCCTGACGGAGGCAGGTAAAATTTATTACCAGGGCTGCCGTCGCATGCTGGCGGAGGCCTCACAGGTGCACGAGCAGCTCTATGCCTTTAACAATACGCCGATTGGCGTGCTGCGCATTGGCTGTTCCTCCACCATGGCGCAGAACGTGCTGGCGGCGATGACCAGCGACATGCTGCGCGAGTATCCGGGCCTCAGCGTGAACCTGGTGACCGGCAGCCCGGCCCCGGATCTCATCGCCAACGGATTAGATTTGGTGGTGCGCGTAGGCGCGCTGCAAGACTCCAGTCTGTTTTCACGCCGTCTTGGTGCCATGCCGATGGTGGTATGCGCCGCCAGGCACTATCTGGCGCAGCACGGCACGCCGGAGAAGCCGGGCGAAATCGACAATCTTTCCTGGCTGGAATACAGCGTGCGGCCGGATAATACCTTTGAGCTGGTGGCGCCAGAAGGCGCGGTGACGCGGTTAACGCCGCAGGGCCGCTTCGTCACCAACGATTCACAAACGCTGATTCGCTGGCTCAAAGCCGGCTGCGGCATCGCCTACGTGCCGTTGATGTGGGTCATTGATGAGATCAACGCGGGTGAGATCGATATTCTGTTTTCCCGCTACCACTCTGAACCGCGCCCGGTGTATGCGCTGTATACGGAAAAAGATAAGCTGCCGCTGAAAGTGCAGGTGTGCATTAATGCGCTAACGGACTATTTCAATCAGGTCACGCAGCAGTATCAACAGCACCGATCGTAAAGGCGGCCCAGAGGCCGCCTTGGTGAGAAACCCGTTAGGCGGTGCCGCCTACCGTGATTTTGTCCAGTTTCAGCGTGGGCTGTCCTACGCCGACCGGCACGCTCTGTCCTTCTTTGCCGCAGACGCCTACGCCTTTATCCAGCGCAAGGTCATTCCCTACCATGGAGATCTGCTGCATCGCTTCAATGCCAGAGCCGATGAGCGTCGCACCTTTCACCGGCTTCGTGACCTTGCCGTTCTCGATGAGATAGGCTTCTGACGTTGAGAACACGAACTTACCGGAGGTGATGTCCACCTGGCCGCCGCCAAAGTTCGGTGCGTAAATGCCGTACTCCACGCTTTCAATGATCTCCTGCGGCGTAGAGTGACCGGCCAGCATGTAGGTGTTGGTCATGCGCGGCATCGGCAGGTGGGCGTAGGATTCACGTCGCCCGTTGCCGGTTGGCGGTACGCCCATCAGGCGCGCATTCAGCTTGTCTTGCATATAGCCTTTAAGGACACCGTTTTCAATCAGTACGTTGTACTGGCCCGGCACGCCTTCGTCGTCTACCGCCAGAGAACCGCGCAATCCTTCAATGGTGCCGTCATCGACCACGGTGCAGAGCGACGACGCCACTTGCTGCCCCATTTTACCGCTGAAGACCGACGTTTCACGGCGGTTGAAATCGCCTTCGAGGCCGTGACCCACCGCTTCATGCAGCAGCACGCCCGGCCATCCTGCGCCCAGGACCACGGGCAGCGTCCCGGCAGGTGCCTCAACCGCTGCGAGGTTAACCAGCGCCAGACGGACCGCTTCGCGCGCCCACGCGTCAGCGCGCACGTCGCCGTTCTCATCCTCGAGGAAGAAGGCGTAGCCGGTACGGGCACCGCCGCCGCTGGCACCACGCTCGCGCTTGCCCTGATCTTCGACCTGAACGCTGATTGAGAGACGCACCAACGGGCGAATATCCGCCGCCAGCGTGCCATCGGTGGCAGCGACCAGCACTTGCTCATACACGCCGGTGAGGCTGGCATTCACTTCCTGTACGCGCGGATCGGCAGCACGCGCCACGCTATCGACACGGTGGAGCAGCGCGATTTTATCTTCGCGCGTCAGGCTGTCGAGCGGGTTAATTGGCGCGTAGAGCGCCCGGTTCACCACCGCAGAGAGCGTGTGCGCTTTGCCGTCACCTTGTTCACGCACAATGCTGCGCGCCGCTTCAGACGACTGGCGAAGGGCGTTAAGCGTGATTTGATCGGCATAGGCAAAGCCGGTTTTTTCACCGCTAATGGCCCGCACGCCCACGCCCTGATCGATATGCCAGGAACCGTCTTTAATGATTTTATCTTCCAACACCCAGGATTCATGGAAGCTGGACTGGAAATAGAGATCGGCATAATCCAGACGACGTTCTGAGAGCTGCCCTAACAGGGAAAAAAGGTCCTGCTGATTAATACTGTTCGCAGCTAGTAACTGCTCACTTACCAGATTCAGAGTCATCGTTTCTCACTTAATTTATGCGCGGATAGTCATAGCCTGCGGCAATTCCCCGGCGGCGTCAAATTCACTTCTTATCCTGCTCGCGCGGTTTGCGCAGCACTTCATCAATTTCCGGTTTATCCAGCGGCCCGCTGATGTGGTAGCGCAGCAGGGAAATTTTATTCCACAGCGGGCCGAGCACTTTACTGGCGGCAAACACGGCCGCGCCAATCACCGGATTCACCACAAACGCGGTAGCAACGCCAACCGACGCGGAGATTTCCGGCGCCACCACCGCTTCCATATCAATTTGGCGCTTCACCAGGTCAACGTTGCCTTTCATCGCAATATCCGCCTCCAGTCCGTCCACCAGCAGGTTATCCGTGCGCATCACGCCGTTTTCAATCCAGGCAGTGCCGTTAATCGAGTCGAACCAGAAGCCTTCGTTGAAGGTGTCGCTAAAATCAAAGCGTAGCTTACGCAGCAGTGCGTCAAAGCTCACTAACCGCAGCAGCTGACCGGCGCGACCGGTGCTGACATCGGCGATTTTCCCTTTACCAAAGTGCGTAGTGAGGGTGCCGCTCAGGGTCTCTTCTGACGGCTGCCACGGAGCGGAACGCCAGTGCAGGTCATAGTTGATCTTAAAGGGCGCGTCGCGCAGCGGCGTGTTCATGCCAAACCAGTTAGTGGCATCATTAATGTTTTTACCGCTCAGGCTGCCTTTTAACGACGTGCGCTGGCTTCCGGGCGCGTTCACCCATTCACCCTGAATTTTTAGCGTAGCGCTGCCGGTATTCACCGATCCGTTAGTAAGCGCTAACTTTTCTCCCTGCGGCGTAAGGTTAGCCTGCATGTGACCAAACTTCTGTCCGCGCAGCCAGCACTCGTCACAGTTAAACTGCAGCGCTGGCCAGCGTCGGAAGTCAATCGAGTCTGATGCCGCCCCTGACGAGGCCGCGGCGGCGTCACCTTTTTTCGTCGGCCATTCGGGATTGTAATAGAGATACTGAAGGTTGATACGCCACGGGCCGCGCTGAGCGGTTTGCAGGCTGCCGCGCGCTTCCCGACTCTCCAGCTGCAGTTGCGTATCGCCGCTCACGCCCTGCGTGACCGTCGCGTTGACGTCGTGCCACTGCTGCCCCCCCAGGTTCAGTGCCGGGGTGTGCAGCGTAACGTCGCCCGGCAGCAGCGCGCCTCCGACCTCGGTTTCCCCTTGCGCGTTGCGTTTGCCGCCCGCCGCACCGCCGGCCAGTCCCAGCCAGGCTTCACCGTCCAGCGGCGGCAGATTGAGCACCATGCCGCGCTGCGCAGGCAGCGGCGGCGTGGTCTTGGCGTCGTTAAGCCAGATGCCGCGATCGACGCGCAGCTGCGGTTCAAGCAGCCAGCGGGTGTTGAAGCGATGCCGCTCGCCGACGCTGCCGCTGAGCGTAAAGCTGTTAAGATCGCCAGCCGCATTGATGGCAAACGGCATGGCTTCTCCGGCCGCTTTGTCCAGCGGAGAGGGTAAGTGACTGCTTACTTTTGTTCCATCTCCGGTCAGATCCACCTTATAGCGCGCACCGCCCTGATGGGGCAGCGTGATATCCACATTGCCCTGCCACGGCACGTTACCGTGCAGTTCATGCCCTACCGCGGCGGGCAGCATTTTTAGCTGTGCTGGCTGCCAGTTGCCCTGTAGCTTCACGTTGACGCCAAAGTCGTTAGGCTGTTCGCGCGTGCTAAAGCGGATGTCCGTTGGCTGGCCAAACCACGTGGCCTGCATGGCGTCGCTGTCGAGATTACCGTTGTCATAGCGGAAGCGGCCGGAAAGGTGCTCCAGCGTAGAGTTGAGCGGTTTGATATGCAGACGGTTATCATTGAGCACGACTTCGCCGCTGGCGTGCACTTGCTCGCCATCCAGCGGAATATCGAGGTTCAGTTTGCCTTTGACGTTGCCACCGATTTGCAGCTGCTCCAGTGCCGCACCCAGCGTTGATTTCAGCGGCGTTTGCGCAAAGTAGTCTGCAATTTGCTGGCCCTGTCCGCTGAGGTCGCCCTCGATCAGCAGTTTTTCTTTCAGGTAATCCGGAATGATCGCGCTCACATTGCGCGCCTCGACGTCCCCCAGTTGGGTTTTATCCGCCTTCATCCACAGACCGTCGTTGAGGAAATCAAGATTAATGTCGAGGTTTTTCAACGCGGGCCAGCCCGGTTGGAACTGATAGGTCGCGTTGCGCAGCGGCACCCAGACTTCAAACAGGCCGTCGCTGTGTTTGAACGGAAACTGACTGGGATCGCCCGCGAACAACAACGTGGCGTTATCGACCTGCCCGCCTTTAATCGATTCACTCAGGAAATGAGTCAGTGAACGGCCCAGCAGCGGTACCGGGAAGTAGCGCCAGGCATCGCCGGCATCCGTGACGCGAATCCCCGCCAGAATATCCAGACGCGGCGCGGTGTTGCGCGGCTGCTGATAGCGGAAATCCCCGCGCGCCCACAGCGATCGCGCCTGGACATCGAGGTTGTGCCCTTCCAGCGTGATGCCCTGCGCATCATGCTGCCAACGCAGCTGGCCGTTGAGCTGCTTGATCTGCAGCGGCGCCTGAAACATCTCTCCATAAGGCACTTCCGCCTGTCCCATTGCGACATTGAGCAAACCATCGCTAACGCTGCCGCTGACGCTTCCGCTCAAATTGCTGATGCCCGGCAGCAGCTTCCACTGTTGCCAGGCCAGATCGCGCCACGTCGCCTGCATGCGCGTTTGCTCGGGTTGGTCGAGCGGAATATCCAGTGCCAGCGCATCGAGATGACCGCGCGGTTGCAGCGCCTGCCAGTTCTCCAGCAGCATCGGCGTAAGCGGTTTAAACAGCGGAACAATGGGCGCCAGCCGTTCTAAGTCGAGCTGTGTGGCGCGCACGCGAAGTTCTGCCGCGCTGCTGCTCCCCAGCATCTGCTTGTCTTCGGGTTTCCATAATAGCGCGACGTGCCCTGGCGCCCAGGCAATACCGTCAGTGCGCAGTCGGGTTTGCGGCACGGACAGGCTCCAGCCATTCTGGAAGCGCGCCAGGTGCGCCGTAAGGCCATCGACCTGCAGCTGGTGATCGCCCTCCTCCCCGTGCCAGCGCGCGCCGCCTTTGCGCAGGAGCAGATCGCCCGAGTATAGCTCGCCATCGCGCAGATTCACCCAAGCGGCAAGGCTAAAGCGGGCGCTCTCAAGACTGGTATTATCGCGTAGCCAAGGGCCGATCCACGGGCGCACATCCACGTCATCCGCCTGCATCCACATGCGGCCATCGTTAAGCAAGCCATTCACGTCGTTCAAATCAAGACGAACCTGCACCACGCCGTGCTGGCCGGTGAAGCTGGAGAGGCTCACTTCGCCTTCGGCCCGGTGGCGATTTTTTTCATTGAGCCAGGTGAGGCGCGGAATCGCGAGGTCGGCATGTTGACCCGACGGCGTCAGGAAGCGGATGCGGCTGTCGCGCAGATCAAAGTGATCGAACTGCCGCAGGAACAGCTCATTGATTTGCCCTGGGCGGAAACTGTTTTTATTGGCATCGTTGGCGAGCAGCGGATGATTGGTTTCCAGCTGCAGCTGCCAAAAGGTGAGATCGCGGAATTGCCAGCGCCAGTGCAGTAACGACTGCCAGACGTCCAGCGCCAGCGTCACCCGACCAATGTGCAGCGTGCCGTCTTGTTGCATATCAAGCTGAAGATCGCGCACCTGCAGCGTGGGACCAAAGTTTTCCCACTTTCCTTGCAGTTCATCCGCCTGCACCGCAACGCCGCTGGCGTGAGAGAGCGCCTGCAAAAGCTCGCTGCGGTACGTATTGAGGTGCGGCATCACGAGGCGCAGCCCGCTGACCAGCAGCGCCACAATAACGATGATTGTGGCGAGCAGCAGTAACAAAATCCTCGGCAACCGCCTCACACACCTCTCCTTGTTGTTCGTTGGGTTACGGTGTTCACCGCCGCAGGCTTTACATCATGACAACGTCAAATTGCTCTTGGGTATAGAGCGGCTCCACCTGCACTTTGACCTGTTTGCCGACAAAAATTTCCACCTCGGCTAGCGCGTGGGATTCGTCGCTTTTCAGCGCTTCACCCACAGCCGGTGACACATAAACCAGGAAGCGATCGGAGTCATAGGCATGATGCACCCGCACCACTTCCCGCATAATCTCATAGCAGACGGTTTCAACGGTTTTCAGCGTGCCACGCCCTTTGCATACCGGACAATCGGCGCACAGCACGTGCTCAATACTTTCCCGCGTGCGCTTACGCGTCATCTCTACCAGTCCCAGCGCGGAGAAACCGTTAATGCCCGTTTTGACCCGATCTTTACTGAGCGCGCTCTCCAGAGAGTGCAGCACGCGGCGGCGGTGATCCTCATTGTTCATATCGATAAAGTCGATGATGATGATGCCGCCGAGGTTGCGCAACCGCAGCTGGCGCGCAATGGCCTGCGTGGCTTCGATATTCGTATTGAAGATGGTTTCTTCAAGATTGCGATGCCCAACAAACGCGCCGGTATTGATATCCACCGTGGTCATGGCTTCTGTCTGATCGATGATCAGGTACCCGCCAGATTTTAGCTCGACCTTGCGCTCCAGCGAGCGCTGAATCTCATTTTCGACATCATACAGGTCAAAAATCGGCTGCTTGCCGGTGTAAAGCTCAAGCTTACTGGCCATTTCGGGGATATATTCCCGCGTGAACTCCACCAGCAGGTCGCAGGTCAGACGCGAATCGACCCGGATGCGATCCAGCGCGGCACCGGCAAAATCGCGCAGAATGCGCTGCGCCAGCGCCAGCTCACCGTAGAGCAGGCAGCGCGTCTGATTGCGTTTTTTACGCTCGCTGACTTTGCTCCAGAGACGCTTGAGAAACGCTGCATCCTGCGCCAGCTCTTCTGCGCCGATCCCTTCGGCCGCGGTGCGGATGATAAATCCGCCGAGATCGTCGCAGTACGCCGCCACCACGGCCTTAAGACGCTCACGCTCGGCTTCGGTTTCAATGCGCTGTGACACACCGACGTGCGATGCACCCGGCATAAAGACCAGATAGCGAGAAGGCAAAGTGATGTCGGTGGTGAGGCGCGCGCCTTTGGTGCCCAGCGGATCTTTTACCACCTGCACCATCAAGTCCTGGCCCGGTCGCACCAGCTCGCTGATATCGCGCACCACAAAGTTTTTCTTTTCGTCACCGGCGACGCACTCGGTATGCGGCATAATATCGGAGGCGTGCAGAAAGGCGGCTTTATCCATGCCGATATCCACAAATGCCGCCTGCATACCCGGCAGCACCCGGCTGACGCGGCCTTTATAAATATTGCCAACGATGCCGCGTCGCGCTTCGCGCTCAATGTGGATTTCTTGCAGGATGCCGCCATCAATATAGGCGACGCGTGTTTCAGAAGGTGTAACGTTTACCAATAGTTCAGCCGTCATCTTGTCCCCTTAGCGCGCAGTGACTGAAAATGACTCAGCAACTCGCTGGTTTCCACCAGCGGCAATCCCACTACGGCGTGATAACTTCCATTGATTCTGCGCACAAAATTGCCGCCCACGCCCTGTATGCCATACGCACCGGCTTTATCCATGGGTTCGCCGCTTGCGATGTAGCGCGTGATGTCATCCGGCGTCAGGGTGCGAAAGGTCACGTCCGTGGTCACGAGGCACGCACACGCTTGCTGGGTGTCTGCCAGCGACACGGCCGTCATCACCTGATGCGTTTGTCCTGAGAGTCGGCCCAGCATCTCGGCAGCGTGAGCCGCATCGCGCGGTTTTTCCAGCACGTCGCCGTTGAGCACTACTATGGTATCGGCACCCAGCACCGGCAGATCCTGCGGCGCGACCGCCACGCCCGCGCGCGCTTTATCATGCGCAAGGCGACGCACATAAGCCTCTGCTGACTCACCCGCCTGGCGCTCCTCAACCACTTCGGTCGCAAGGCGTTCAAAAGCGAATCCAAGCTGTGTTAACAGCTCACGTCGACGCGGTGAACCGGAGGCAAGATACAGGGTTATCATTCTTTTCCTTACTGAACGGCGAACTGACGGCGAATTTTTCTCATCAATAAGAATAGCCAAGGCCAGAGAATGCCGTCGACCACGCTACTCATGAAGATCTCTGGCCGGAATGAGACATCAATCACTAAAAATTCAGCCCAAAAAACAATGACATCCACCGCCAGCGACAGCACCATAACCATTAATGCCTGCTGCCACAACGCCAGATTACGGAAAAGCTGGAATTTGAACGCGACCAGATAGGCAATGATGCTGAAAGCCAGCGCGCGCACGCCCAGCGTGGAGCCCGCCACCAGATCCATGATCGCCCCCAGCAGAAAACCGCTGCCAACGTTGACGCGGTGCGGCAGGGCCAGCACCCAGTAAATCAGGATCAGCAAAAGCCATGAAGGCCGGAACATGTATATCTGTTCCGGCCACGGCATGATTTGCAGGATAAGGGCAACCAGGAAGGACAGCCAGATAACCCAACGGCCCTGGCTGCGATATCGACTCAAGGCTGGCCTCCGCGCGTGTTCGCGGAGTTCCCTTGCGAACGGCTGCTGGTTGACGGTGCCGGCGGCCCCATTTGCTGCGTGGACTGGCTCATCTCAGGCGCGGGCGGCCCCATTTCCCCTGCGGGCGGCAGCACCTGCGGCATCATCTGCATCAAGCGCTCGTTGGCCACGCGATGCACCTCATCAGGCGCCATTGGCATGTCGCCGTTTTTATCCGCGCCCCACAGCAGCAGCAGATAGCGCAAGCGCTGGAGACCCGCAGCCGGATGGGCCTGAATCACCGTATAGGCACGCTGCGTGTCCACTTTTACCGAGGAGACCACGCCAACCGGATAACCTTCCGGGAAGCGGCCGCCGAGGCCTGAGGTTACCAGCACATCGCCCACGCGAATATCCGTATTGCCCGGCAGATGCTCAAGCTGAAGATCTTCACTGCAGCCGTTACCGGCCGCGATGACGCGAATGTCATTACGCAGCACCTGAATCGGCAGTGCGTGTGACGCATCACAAATCAACAGCACGCGACTGGTGAGCTGCCCTACCGCCACGACCTGCCCCACGACGCCTTTGTCACTGATGACCGGCTGGCCTTCGTAAACGCCGTTTACGCTGCCTTTGTCGATGACCACCTGATCGGTGTAAGGATCGGTACCGGTGGAGATCACCTGCGTCACCATTTTGTGCTCATCCTGACGCAGCGGCGATCCCAGCAGCTCGCGCAGGCGGGCGTTTTCCTGCTTATACTGGCCCAGCATCAGCAGATCGCTGTTTTTCAAAAACAGCTCGCGGCGCAGCGCTTTGTTTTCCATTTCCAGCTGTTGGCGGGACGCCAGCGTTTCTGACACACCGTCCAGAAGCTGTCGCGGCCCGTTAGCCAGAAAATAAAATGGACTTACCGAAGTGTCCAAATAGTTGCGAATCTGCGAAAAGGTGCTCACCCGACTATCGGCGATAATAATCGCAATAGCCACGATCACAGCCAGAAAGAGGCGCAACTGCAGGGAGGGCCCCCTGCTAAAAATCGGCTTCATAAAATCTGCGTGTTCCTCGACATCAGGGAAGAAGCGTTAGCCACATGACCAACGCTTCCAGGGCTGGACGCATCGCGCCGTCGTTTACAGCGTCGATTGGCGCTACTCCCTGCGCAATTTGACCACGGTCTCAGCCTGGTGAGGCGTTACTCCTCGCTGAATAAATCGCCGCCGTGCATGTCGATCATTTCGAGTGCTTTACCTCCGCCGCGCGCGACGCAGGTCAGCGGATCTTCTGCGACGACCACAGGAATACCGGTCTCTTCCATCAGCAGACGATCCAGGTTACGCAGCAGTGCGCCACCGCCGGTTAATACCATGCCGCGCTCTGAGATATCCGACGCCAGCTCCGGTGGACACTGCTCCAGCGCAACCATCACCGCACTCACGATGCCGGTCAGCGGCTCTTGCAGCGCTTCCAGAATTTCATTTGAGTTCAGCGTAAAGCCGCGCGGTACGCCTTCGGCAAGGTTACGACCGCGCACTTCAATTTCGCGCACTTCGTCGCCTGGATAGGCAGAACCGATTTCATGCTTGATGCGTTCCGCAGTCGCTTCACCAATCAGTGAGCCGTAGTTGCGGCGCACATAATTAATGATGGCTTCGTCAAAGCGGTCGCCACCAATGCGCACGGAAGAAGAGTAAACCACGCCGTTCAGGGAGATAACGGCAACTTCAGTGGTACCCCCACCGATATCGACAACCATAGAGCCCGTGGCTTCGGAAACCGGCAGGCCAGCGCCGATCGCGGCCGCCATCGGTTCTTCAATCAGGAACACTTCACGCGCACCTGCGCCTTGCGCGGATTCACGGATGGCACGACGCTCAACCTGTGTGGCACCGACCGGCACGCACACCAGGACGCGCGGGCTGGGACGCATGAAGCTGTTGCTGTGCACTTGTTTGATGAAGTGCTGCAGCATTTTTTCCGTGACGAAGAAGTCGGCGATCACGCCATCTTTCATCGGGCGGATAGCTGCGATATTGCCCGGCGTTCTGCCAAGCATCTGTTTAGCATCATGGCCAACAGCCGCTACACTCTTTGGGGAGCCGGCGCGATCCTGACGAATAGCCACGACGGAAGGCTCGTTCAGCACGATGCCTTGTCCTTTTACGTAAATCAGGGTATTCGCAGTACCCAGGTCAATGGACAAGTCATTGGAAAACATGCCACGAAATTTTTTAAACATACTAAGGGATAATCCTGCAAGCTGGGGGCGGAAAATAAAATCCGCTTACTTTACCAACCACGCGAAGCCGCCACAAGGCGCAAAAACGTTCGGCTTCGGTGAAAAAATGTTCTGAATGCGCTTTAGGGCGGCTGCGTTTACCGGTTACCACCGATAAACCGCGCTAACACGCCGTTTTCAACGCAAATTCAGCCGCGTATCGCGGATCAAGTCCGACATAAAATTTAACATTTACGGCGTTCAACCGGGCGCTCATGCATAAAAAAACGCCTGATTTGCCTATCCATTCACAGCTCAAATTCGATAGCGCTGCGAATGTTTCTTAACATTACTGTTCACCGGCAACGAAGGCGCGAAGAAATCGCCCTGGCCGCCGGCAATACCTAACCCTGCCAACGCTTGCCACTCTGCGCGGGTGCGCACGCCAGTGGCAAAAACCTGCGTCGGTGTGGATTTACACACTTCCAGCAGGCTGCGCACAAACAGCTGATTCTCTGTGCGCCGCTCAATGTTGCGGACCAGGCCGGGATCCAGCTTCACAATCTCAATGGGAAACTGCTTAATGTACGCGCTGCTGACGACCGTCAAGCCCGCTTGCACCACGGCAATACGACAGCCGAAGGCGGTTAATGTGCGCACCACGGGCACCAGATGGTTGAGGTGTTGACACACATCCGCCTCGGCAAGTTCAAACAAAAATCGCGTTCTTTGTGATTTTGGGCACTGCAGCAACAGCGATTGTAACCAACGCTGGAAAGGCCGCTGCAGGAGTGAGTCGCTGTTGATGGGCAGTGCCAGCGTCTCATCCGGCCATACTTCCGCGAGCGCGGCAATACGCATCGCGAGCTGACGATCCCAGCCGTCGGCTAATCCCAGCTGCTGCACCAGCGGCATAAATTCGGCGGCCACCACTTCTTTATCGCCGTCGAACACGCGCGCCAGGATTTCACGATGATGCACTTTGCCATCCACCCGAACCGCGGGCTTCTGATATAGGCGCGGACCACCGCGATTCAGGGTGTTTTCCAGCAGTGTGCGCCATCTTACACTGCCTCGCCCCATATCCAGCGTATTCCCATCACCTACCGACCAATTATTGCCACCCTGCAGCGCCGCGCGCCGCGTTGCCATCTCCACCTCTTCCATGACCTGCGCCACGCTCTGGCCGCTACGCCAGGCCGTAATGCCGATATGAAGCAGATCGTCGCGATCTACCATGCGCATGGGCGGCAGTGAATCCACGGCGTTGATCAGCTGTTCCGCAATGGCATTGGCTTCCTTCAACGTGCGGTGAGGCAAGAGCACGGCGAAGTCACTGCGGAAATAGCGCGCCAGCAGCGCACCCGGATAGCGCAGCACAAAGGTTGAGAGCATATTAATGAGGTCAAACAGATACTCATCCACCAGCGCGGGGCCAAGGGTCTCATTGAGGTTATCCAGATCGGGCAAGCGTACCATCATGACTACGCCGTGTGTGCCCACGTCTTCCTGATCTTCCAGCAAGGTTGCCAGCTGATTGTCAAAGAACAGTCGATTATTCAGGCCGGTGCGTGAATCTTGGGCGGCAAAAGTGCGGATTAACGTATCAATGCGCAATCGCTGCTCCCCCGCGTCCTGCAAATCGTTAAGCAGCACATCAATTGCGTTACTGGCTTTGGGAGGCCACTCTGCGGCGTGTGGACTGCGCGGGAGGCGCTCCCCCGCAAGAATGCGCTCTGCGCGCGCTTCCAGCCGCTCCATGTTAGACCAGCGGCGCGTCAGCCAGCGATGGGTCATGGCCAGTAGCGCCGCCATGATTGCCACCACCGTCAGCAGTACTACTAAGGTATAGGCGCCCGTGAAGGAGCGAAACCAGGTTTTGGCCGGATCGAGCACCACCACGCGCAGCGTAAGATCAGGAGAGTGTAAAAGCGGCAGGTCAAACTGAATAAAGCGGTTAGGTTCATCTTCCAGCATGGGGTTTTCATGCCGTGAAAGCGTAAAAATGTCCGTGTTGCCGTCGTGCAGCGCAATCTGTTCGGCGTTAATCACCGGCATGATTCGCCGCAGCCACTCCGTGAGCGCCTGCGGCGATTGCTGGGCAAGTGCGCTGTCGACTTCCGTAGCGAGCGTTTGTACGCGCGTCTCGACGCGCTGCTGGGACAGCCAGATAAAACTGAATGCGCAGCCCACCAGCATCAATAACATGGCCAGTAAGCTTAATAAGGTAATACACGCAGAAAACTTCGTTGTTAATCGCATCCCTGTGCCTGCACCACTGCGGTTATAAACAGTAGAAAACTGTCAGCGCCGACCTGCCTGGCGCAAACCCGAGCAAAATATCACAAAACGTGAGGTGAATCAGTGCCAGCGCGATATTGATAGCGCTGTCTTCTGGTGCCATTCTGTTCTGCATCGCGCAGTATATCGTCAAAGTGTGACGCTCTGCGTTTCAGAGGAAACTTTTCGTCCTATTCTCAATTCACCGGGCCGGCCAGGAAATTTCATATTTTTTGCGGCTGTCTGGCTTACGTCCCTGCCGTTCATCATGCTGGCTGAAAACCTATTCGCTGGAGAGTGCCATGAAGCAAAAGTTACACCTCACAGAAGCCGACGTTACGCCGGAAAGCATTTTTAATATGCGCCGTCGTCAGGTGTTAAAAGCACTGGGTTTAGGCGCCGCCACAGCCAGCCTGCCCGGCGCAGCTCAGGCCGATATTTTGAGCTGGTTCAAGGGGAACGACCGTCCGCCTGCGCCTGCCGGGCGCGATTTACAGTTCACCAAGCCCGCAGAGTGGCAGGCCGATCTGCCGCTGACGCCTTTCGATAAAGTCTCGGGTTACAACAATTTTTATGAGTTCGGTCTTGATAAAGCCGATCCTGCCGCCAACGCGGGCAGCCTGAAAACCGATCCGTGGAAAATCAGCATTGAAGGCGAAGTGGCCAAGCCGATGACGTTGGATATGGATGATATTTTTAAACGCTTTGCGATGGAACAGCGTATTTATCGGATGCGCTGCGTGGAAGCCTGGTCGATGGTCATTCCTTGGGTGGGTTTTGAGCTCAATAAGCTGTTGAAGTTAGCTGAACCCACCAGCAATGCGCGCTATGTCGCCTTTCAAACGCTGTATGCGCCCGATCAGATGCCCGGGCAAAAAGATCGCTTCATCGGCGGTGGTCTTGATTATCCCTATGTGGAAGGGTTGCGTCTCGATGAGGCTATGCATCCGCTGACGCTGCTCAGCACCGGGGTGTACGGCAAAGCGCTGCCGCCGCAAAACGGTGCGCCGATTCGCCTGACGGTGCCGTGGAAGTATGGCTTCAAAGGCATCAAGTCGATTGTGAAAATTACGCTAACGCACGATCGTCCGCCGACAACATGGAGCCAAATTGCGGCCAATGAGTATGGATTTTACGCTAACGTGAATCCGCATGTTGACCACCCTCGCTGGTCGCAGGCCACCGAGCGCTTCATCGGTGCGGGCGGCATTTTGAAAGTGGAGCGTCAGCCCACGCTGATGTTTAACGGTTACGCCGACCAGGTTGCTTCGCTGTATCGCGGGCTTGATTTGCGGGAGAACTACTAAGTGCGATTAACCCTACGCCATATCACTTGGTTAAAAGTCGCCCTGCATCTGGCGGCATGTTTACCGCTGGTTTACCTCATTATCGCCGCCAATCAAGGTTGGTTGAGCGCCGATCCGGCTAAAGATATTCAGCATTTTACCGGCAGAATGGCGTTAAAGTTACTGTTGGCCACCCTGCTCGTCAGCCCGCTCACCCGCAAGCTTAAACAGCCGCTGCTTATCCGCACGCGCCGTTTGCTTGGCCTGTGGTGTTTTGCCTGGGCCAGCCTGCACCTTACCAGCTATTACCTGCTGGAGCTGGGTTATGATCATCTTCAATTGTTGGGCAAAGAGCTGGTTTCGCGCCCGTACCTGCTGCTGGGTATGATCAGCTGGCTAGTGCTGTTTGCGCTGGCGATCACCTCCTTCCAGCGCGCGCAGCGCAAACTGGGTCGTCGCTGGCAAACGCTGCATAACGCCGTCTATCTTGTCGCGATTCTCGCGCCTATCCACTATCTGTGGTCAGTGAAAGTGTTTTCACCTCAGCCATGGATCTATGCGCTGCTGGCTGCCCTGCTGTTAGCATGGCGTTACAATAAGTTGCGCAAACTCTTCACCCGCTAATCTTCGCGCAGTTGTTTTCCTGCCCCGATCTCTGTTAAAAGGTGTGGCCTTCGGGCCGCATCCGATCAACTTCGCAGATAAGACCAGTATTTTGCTGCTAATTGCGACGAAACGGATATAATGCCCGGCTTTATTGCAAGCGAAGCCTTGTTTTTCACTCTTTGAAGAGTGACAAATGGAAGATGTCGCGGTATTTTACGCGATGCCTCACTGATGGCAGGAGATAGCAGCAAGATGGCGCACAAATTTCACATACTGCTTTTAAACGGCCCCAACCTAAATTTGTTGGGCACCCGCGAGCCTGATAAGTATGGCCATACCTCGCTGGCAGATATCGTCAGCGATTTGACCGCACAGGCCGATCGGCACCATGTGAAATTAAGCCATTTGCAATCTAACGCTGAGTTTCAGCTGATTGATCGTATTCATGAAGCCCGTGGCAACGTGGATTACATCATTATCAATCCGGCGGCTTTTACGCATACCAGCGTTGCGCTGCGTGATGCGCTGTTGGCGGTCAGCATTCCTTTTATTGAGGTGCACCTCTCGAATGTGCATGCGCGCGAACCGTTCCGGCATCACTCCTATCTTTCTGACGTATCCTCCGGCGTGATTTGCGGCTTGGGCGCCGATGGGTACGTATGGGCTTTACAAACGGCAATAAAACGCCTGTCACATTCCAATTAAACAGAGTACGGAACCACACTCATGGATATTCGTAAAATTAAAAAACTGATCGAACTGGTTGAAGAGTCCGGCATTTCAGAGCTGGAAATCTCCGAAGGCGAAGAGTCTGTTCGCATCAGCCGTTCACCTGCAAACGCCGGTTACCCTGTTATGCAACAGGCTTGGGCTGCACCTGCTCCGCAGCCTGCGCTGGCAGCCGCCGTTGCGCCTGCTTCATCACCTGTGGTTGAAGCGGCTAAGCCAGAAGTTAGCGGCCACATCGTGCGCTCACCCATGGTGGGCACTTTCTACCGTACGCCTAGCCCGGATGCGAAAGCGTTCGTGGAAGTGGGCCAGAAAGTCAATGCCGGCGACACGCTGTGCATTGTTGAAGCGATGAAGATGATGAACCAGATCGAAGCCGATAAGTCCGGCGTTGTGAAGGCGATCCTGGTAGAAAGCGGCCAACCGGTTGAATTCGACGAGCCGCTGGTCGTTATCGAATAACGAGGCGAAGCATGCTGGATAAAATTGTAATTGCTAACCGCGGCGAGATCGCGTTGCGCATTTTGCGTGCCTGTAAAGAACTGGGCATCAAGACTGTGGCTGTGCACTCCACCGCGGACCGCGACCTGAAGCACGTGCTGCTGGCGGACGAGACCGTGTGTATCGGTCCGGCGCAGTCGGTCAAAAGTTATCTGAACATTCCTGCGCTGATCTCCGCGGCCGAAATTACCGGTGCGGTGGCGATTCACCCAGGTTACGGCTTCCTGTCAGAGAATGCCGATTTTGCCGAGCAGGTTGAGCGCTCAGGCTTTATTTTTGTCGGCCCTAAAGCAGATACGATTCGCCTGATGGGCGACAAAGTGTCTGCTATCACCGCCATGAAAAAAGCGGGCGTCCCTACGGTACCGGGTTCAGACGGCTCGCTGACGGATGACATGGATAAAAACCGTGCCATCGCTAAGCGCATCGGTTATCCCGTTATCATCAAAGCCTCCGGCGGCGGCGGCGGTCGCGGCATGCGTGTCGTACGCAACGAAAAAGACCTTGAGCAGTCGATTGGCATGACCAAAGCGGAAGCCAAAGCGGCGTTCAATAACGACATGGTTTACATGGAAAAATTCCTTGAAAATCCGCGTCATATTGAAATCCAGGTGCTGGCTGATGGTCAAGGTAATGCCATCTATCTGGCTGAGCGCGACTGCTCCATGCAGCGTCGTCACCAGAAAGTCGTTGAAGAAGCACCTGCGCCGGGCATCACAGAAGAGCTGCGCCGCTTTATCGGCGAGCGCTGCTCTAAAGCCTGTGTGGAAATTGGCTACCGCGGTGCAGGTACTTTTGAGTTCCTGTACGAAAACGGCGAGTTCTATTTCATTGAGATGAACACCCGTATTCAGGTAGAGCATCCGGTCACCGAGATGATTACCGGTGTGGATCTGATCAAAGAGCAGCTACGTATTGCTGCTGGTCAGCCCCTGTCGATCAAACAGGAAGATGTTATCGTGCGCGGTCATGCGGTTGAGTGCCGTATCAACGCCGAAGATCCCAATACCTTCCTGCCAAGCCCAGGTAAAATCACGCGCTTCCATGCCCCTGGTGGTTTTGGCGTGCGCTGGGAGTCACACATTTACGCGGGCTATAGCGTACCGCCGTTTTATGACTCCATGATTGGTAAGCTGATTACCTACGGCGAAAACCGTGATGTGGCCATTGCGCGTATGAAAAATGCGCTGGCGGAACTGATCATCGACGGCATCAAGACTAACGTCGAGCTGCAGATGAAAATCATGTCCGACGAAAACTTCCAGCAGGGTGGCACCAACATCCACTACCTGGAGAAAAAACTCGGCCTGCACGACAAGTAAGCGCAGCGCAGAGAAAAGCAGAGGCCGGTGATACCGGCCTTTTTCATTTTTGTTGCCGTTGAGGTTACATAATGGATTGGCGTTATTTGCAGGCGAGTAAGGAAGCGCGCTGGGCCTTGGGTCTGGCGCTGGCTTATCTCGCCGTTTGGGGGCTTTCTGCCTGGTTAGGCGGTGAAGCGCGCGGAATAACGGGCCTGCCGCGCTGGTTCGAACTCTCCTGCGTGTTTGCCCCCCTGCTGTTTACCGGGCTGTGCTGGCTGATGGTACGCCTGATATATCGCGATATGTCACTGGAGGATCAGGATGGACAATGAAATCATCCTGCCGCTGCTGGGCTATCTGGTGCTGATTGCCGGCTTGTCGGTGTTTGCGGTGCGCAAACAGCGTACTGGAAGCTTCCTGTCGGAATACTTTTTAGGCAGCCGATCCATGGGCGGCTTTGTGTTGGCGATGACCATCACCACGACCTATATCAGCGCCAGCTCCTTTATTGGTGGTCCTGGCGCTGCGTATAAATATGGGCTGGGCTGGGTGCTGCTGGCGATGATTCAGGTGCCTGCCGTGTGGTTATCACTGACCGTGCTGGGCAAGAAATTTGCCATTCTGGCCCGCCGTTATAACGCCATTACGCTTAACGACATGCTCTATGGTCGCTATCGCAGTCCGCTGCTGATTTGGCTGGCAAGCATTGCGCTACTGGTGGCGTTTGTCGGGGCGATGACGGTGCAGTTTATCGGCGGCGCGCGCCTGCTAGAGACCGCTGCCGGCATTCCTTATGACACCGGACTGCTGATTTTCGGCGGCACCATCGCCCTTTACACCGCATTGGGTGGCTTTCGCGCCAGCGTGCTCAATGATGCCATGCAAGGCATGGTGATGTTGGTGGGCACCTTTCTCCTGCTGTTTGCCGTGATCCATCGGGCCGGTGGGTTGGAAAATGCCGTGACCACGCTGCACGCCATCGATCCGCAGCTGGTGGCGCCAGAAGGCGTCGGCAATGTGATTACGCCGACCTTCCTCGGCTCCTTTGCCGTGCTGGTGTGCTTCGGGGTGATTGGCCTGCCGCACACCGCCGTGCGCTGTATTTCCTATAAAAGCAGCAAAGCCATGCACCGCGGCATTGTGCTGGGTACGCTGGTGGTGGTGATCCTGATGCTCGGCATGCACCTGGCAGGCGCGCTGGGTCGGGCCATTATTCCCGATCTCGCCGTGCCGGACCGTGTGATCCCAACGCTGATGATTACCGTGTTGCCACCGCTGGCCGCCGGGATCTTTTTGGCCGCCCCTATGGCCGCCATCATGTCGACCATCAATGCTCAACTGCTGCAATCTTCCGCTACGCTGATCAAAGATTTGTACCTGCGTATTGCGCCGCAGCACAGCGAAAACGAGCCGCGCCTGCGGATACTGTCTGCCATCATCACCTTTGCGCTGGGCGCCCTGCTGATGCTGGCGGCGTGGAATCCGCCCGATATGATTATCTGGCTTAACCTGTTGGCCTTTGGCGGGCTTGAAGCGGTCTTTCTCTGGCCGCTGGTGCTTGGCCTCTACTGGGAGCGCGCCAACGCCAGCGGCGCGCTATGCGGCATGGTCGTGGGCGCAGGCTGTTATACGTTGCTGGCCAGCCTGAAGATTGAACTGGGGGGCTTTCATCCGATTGTCCCCTCCCTATCCTTAAGTCTCCTGGCCTTTTTGGTCGGAAACCTGTTTGGCAGATCGCCTGACGCGCGCGATGCTGCCGCGGTGAAATAAAGAGAAACGCTATGCCTTGGATTCAAATTAAAATTAACAGCACCGGCGCCCATGCCGAAACGCTGAGTGACGCGCTGATGGAAGCGGGCGCGGTATCGGTCACTTTTCAGGACACCCACGACAATCCGGTCTACGAGCCTCTGCCGGGTGAGACCCTGTTATGGGGCGATACCGATGTAATCGGTCTGTTCGATGCGGAAACCGACATGGCCGATGTGGTGGCAGAACTGCGCCAGCATCCGCTGCTGCAAAGCGGTTTTCGCCATAAAATCGAGCAGATTGAAGACAAAGACTGGGAGCGCGAATGGATGGATAACTTTCACCCGATGCGCTTTGGGGAGCGGTTGTGGATCTGCCCTAGCTGGCGCGACGTGCCGGATCCGAATGCGGTCAATGTCATGCTCGATCCCGGCCTTGCCTTCGGCACAGGCACCCACCCTACGACCTCCCTGTGTCTGAGCTGGCTGGATGGCCTCGATCTGCAGGGCAAGACGGTGATCGATTTCGGCTGTGGCTCGGGTATTCTCGCCATTGCGGCGTTAAAACTCGGGGCCGCCCAAGCGATTGGGATCGACATCGATCCGCAGGCCATTCAGGCCAGCCGGGACAATGCCGAACGCAACGGCGTTGCCGATCGCCTGTCGCTCTATTTGCCTCATCAGCAGCCCGCTAATCTGCAGGCAGACGTGGTCGTGGCCAATATTCTCGCCGGTCCGCTGCGCGAGCTGGCCCCCCTGATTAGCGTATTGCCCACGGCTGGCGGCCACCTCGGCCTTTCCGGCGTGCTTGCCAGTCAGGCTGAGGCCGTCTGCGAAGCTTACGCGGAACACTTCGCGCTGGATCCGGTGGCAGAAAAAGAAGAGTGGTGCCGCATCACCGGCATACGCCGTTAAGTCGGTAGCGGGCCAGCCGCGTTGCTGGCCTGCACGCTTGCGCTGTTCGCTACGGGTGAAAAGTACGCGCTGCGCTGGTGTATAAACGGACAAATACGCGTTCTCAGGCCGCCATTTCTTTGGCGAATTGCCTGTTGTAGCGCTTTTTATGTTGTGATTTAGCGCAATTTTTAAGAAAAACGTTTGTATACAATTTCACCTTTTATTTTTAACGTTATGAAATTTATAAACTTTTAAAAAAATGATTGCCACCGTCGAGATTTCCCCCTGGGAATAAGGCGACATTGTTCAAAGTTTGGCCTTTCATCTTCTTTAAAAAATGCGTAATATACGCCGCCTTGCGAACAGTTAAGGTCACTTCTTCTTCATGCGCATTGGACACCATCAGCTTCGTAATCGCCTCATTGCTGCGCCTATGGCCGGAGTTTCCGATAAGCCATTTCGCACGTTGTGTTACGAGAACGGCGCCGGCATGACTGTCTCAGAGATGCTGTCATCTAACCCGGAAGTTTGGGCCAGTGACAAATCCCGTTTGCGTATGGTGCATAGTGACGAGCCCGGTATTCGCGCCGTGCAAATTGCCGGATGCGATCCCGATGAGATGGCGGCGGCCGCGCAAATTAACGTTGCGTCTGGCGCGCAGGTTATTGATATCAATATGGGCTGCCCGGCGAAGAAAGTGAATCGTAAGATGGCTGGCTCCGCGCTGCTGCAGTATCCGCACTTGGTAGAATCGATTCTCCGTGCGGTGGTCAATGCGGTGGACGTACCGGTCACGCTGAAGATTCGCACTGGCTGGGACAAAGATAATCGTAATTGTGTTGATATTGCCCAATTGGCTGAACGTTGTGGCATTCAGGCTCTCACCATCCATGGCCGCACGCGCGCCTGTTTGTTTGAGGGGCAAGCTGAATACGACAGCATTCGGACAGTTAAGCAGAGCGTTTCCATTCCGATTATCGCGAATGGCGACATTACTGACCCGCATAAAGCCAGAGCAGTGCTCGACTATACTGGAGCTGACGCTCTGATGGTTGGCCGTGCTGCTCAGGGAAGACCGTGGATCTTCCGGGAAATCCAGCATTATCTGGACACAGGGGAGCTGCTGGCACCGAAGCCGCTGGCTGAAGTGAAGCACATGCTGATTGGACATATACGGGAGCTGCACGACTTTTACGGTCAGCGCAAGGGATACCGTATAGCCCGAAAACACGTTTCCTGGTATTTACAGGAAAGTGCCCCTGACGACCAGTTTCGGCGCACATTCAACGCCATTGAGGATGCCAGCGAACAGCTGGAGGCGTTGGAGGCATACTTCGAAAATCTTGCGTAAACGAAATAAAGAGCTGAAAGAACTATGTTCGAACAACGCGTAAATTCTGACGTACTGACTGTTTCTACCGTTAACTCACAGGATCAGGTGACGCAAAAGCCACTGCGTGATTCGGTTAAACAAGCACTGAAGAACTATTTTGCTCAACTGAACGGTCAAGATGTAAGTGACCTGTATGAGCTGGTGCTGGCTGAAGTTGAGCAGCCTCTGTTGGACATGGTGATGCAGTACACCCGTGGCAACCAGACTCGCGCAGCGCTGATGATGGGTATCAACCGTGGTACTCTGCGTAAGAAGCTGAAAAAATACGGCATGAACTGATTGGTTCTCGCTGTACTGACGCCAACCTCCGGGTTGGCGTTTTTGTTTGTGATCTGCCCCGCCCTCTCCTCCTGCTCACACCCGATGAAACAGTTGTCGCGCAAATGGTAACGATAGTTGCAATCACTGCCGTCACGTCTTTGCCTGTGCTGCCGCTTCGTTGCCCTGTTATGGAGCATCTCTCACGGGCGTTTGAAAGCCCCCGCATCCCGCGTCATATGTGATCCTGCGCTGTTTCAGCCGCAACGCTATAAAAACGTACATTTCCTCATGAGCGATAGCTCACACTGCTTCACTGACGTGAAACTTTTTGCACTAAATGTGATCGCGTCGTCTCGTCATGCCGCCTTTTGGTGCGCGATAGTAGTCAGAATCTTCTGATACCGCCTGGCAGAGAAACGTTTTCCCCTTAAATTCAGGACTTCGCAAACCTGGCATCAGGTTTGCAAACTCGTGGATGGCAACAGCCGCAGACAGATAACAGCGCACAACAAAGTGCGTGCAAACATAACAACACACGACCACGCTACACAGGATGCTTTATGAAAAAAATGATGCTTTCTACCCTGGTTGCCGCAGCCTCGCTTTTGGCCGTAGCTCAACAAGCACATGCGGGCGCCACGCTGGACGCCATTAAGAAGAAGGGATTCGTGCAATGCGGCATCAGCGACGGCCTGCCTGGCTTTTCCTATGCTGACGCCAGCGGTAAATTCACCGGTATCGACGTGGACGTGTGCCGCGCTACGGCTGCCGCCGTGTTTGGTGATGCAAGCAAAGTGAAATACACGCCACTGACGGCAAAAGAGCGCTTCACCGCTCTGCAGTCGGGCGAAGTGGATATTCTTTCGCGCAATACCACCTGGACGTCATCGCGTGACGGCGGCATGGGCTTCCTGTTCGCGGGCGTTAACTATTACGACGGCATCGGCTTCCTGACGCACAAAAAAGCAGGCCTGAAGAGCGCCAAAGAGCTGGACGGCGCCACCGTGTGTATTCAGGCGGGTACCGATACCGAGCTGAACGTGGCCGACTATTTCAAAGCCAACAACATGCAGTACACGCCAGTGACCTTCGATCGCTCTGATGAGTCGGCCAAGGCACTCGACAGCGGCCGCTGCGATACCCTGTCCTCTGACCAGTCTCAGCTCTATGCGCTGCGTATCAAGCTGGGCAAGCCTGACGATTTCATCGTACTGCCGGAAGTGATCTCTAAAGAGCCGCTGGGCCCGGTGGTGCGTCGCGGTGATGATGACTGGTTCACCATCGTGAAATGGTCCTTGTTCGCCATGCTTAATGCAGAAGAAATGGGCATCACCTCTAAAAACGTGGATGACAAAGTGGCGAAGCCTGCCACCCCAGATATGGCCCATCTGTTAGGCGCTGAAGGCGACTTCGGCAAAGACCTGAAGCTGGATAACAAGTGGGCTTACAACATCATTAAGCAAGTGGGTAACTATCAGGAAGTGTTTGACCGCAACGTCGGCAAAGACAGCGCGCTGAAAATTGCGCGTGGCCAGAATGCGCTCTGGAATCAGGGCGGCATTCAGTACGCCCCGCCAGTACGCTAAGTTCTGCGCTGCAAGTCGGGCACCGCGCACCTGCGGTGCCCAGACGTTTTCTTGACTGAGGTTTTAACATGTCGCAACGCCCAACCGTAAAAAGGGATTTTTCATTCGGTAATCCTGCGGTTCGCGCCTGGCTTTACCAACTCATCGCTATTGTCGCTGTGATCGCCGTCGTGGGATATCTGATCCACAACACCATCATCAATCTGGCTAACCGTGGCATCACGTCTGGCTTCGGCTTTCTGGAGCGCAGCGCAGGCTTTGGCATCGTCCAACATCTGATCGACTACACCGAAGGCGACACCTACGCGCGCGTTTTTTTAGTGGGGTTGACCAATACGCTGCTGGTCTCTGCGCTCTGTATTGTGTTCGCTTCCGTGCTGGGGTTTGCCATTGGCCTCGCCCGGCTCTCTGAGAACTGGCTGCTGCGTAAGCTTTCTACGATTTATATCGAAACGTTTCGAAACATTCCGCCGCTGCTGCAAATTTTCTTCTGGTATTTTGCTGTGCTGCGCAATTTACCGGGACCGCGTCAGGCGCTTAATGCTTTCGATTTGGCGTTTGTCAGCAACCGCGGCTTGTATATCCCATGGCCAACTTACGCGCCCGGCACCTGGCCGTTTGTGATTGCGCTCGCGCTGGCGATTGCCGGCTGTGTTGCCTTGTTCCGCTTCAACCGTAAACATCAACTCAAAACTGGTCAGCTTCGTCGTACGTGGCCTGCTGCGGTTGGCCTGCTGGTGCTGCTCCCGCTCATTGCCCATACGCTGTTTGGCGCGGCAACGCATTGGGATGTCCCAACGCTGCGCGGGTTTAACTTCCGGGGAGGATTCGCGATGATTCCAGAGTTGGCGGCGTTGACGCTGGCACTGTCGATCTACACCTCTTCTTTCATCGCTGAAGTGATCCGCGCCGGCATTCAGTCGGTTCCGCATGGTCAGAGTGAAGCGGCGCGTTCGCTGGGTCTGCCCAATCCGGTCACGCTGCGGCAGGTGATCATTCCGCAGGCAATGCGGGTAATCATTCCACCGCTCACCAGCCAGTACCTGAACATTGTGAAAAACTCCTCGCTGGCAGCGGCCATTGGCTATCCCGATATGGTGTCGCTGTTTGCCGGAACGGTACTTAACCAAACGGGCCAGGCGATCGAAACCATTGCCATCACGATGGCGGTCTACCTGATTATCAGCCTGAGCATTTCGCTGCTGATGAACCTCTATAACCGCAAAATCGCGCTGGTCGAGCGTTAAGAGAACGGGATCTGTATGTCTGTTACCACTCATGAAACACCGCCGGTATCTGCTAATCCGCTCGGTAAAGCGTGGCTCTGGGCGCGCAAAAATCTGTTTTCCAGCTGGCTGAACACATTTCTGACGCTGTTTAGCCTCTGGATTATCTGGAGCGTGATCCCACCGGCTCTAAACTGGCTCATTTTCCAGGCCAACTGGATAGGTGAGACCCGTGCCGACTGTACCAAAGAGGGTGCCTGCTGGGTGTTTATCCACGCACGTTTTGGTCAGTTTATGTATGGCCTTTATCCGCATGAACTGCGCTGGCGCATTAATCTGGCGCTGGTGATTGGCCTGCTTTCTATCGTGCCGATGTTTATCCGCGCGTTACCGCGCCGTGGACGTTATATCGCCTGCTGGGCAGTGATCTATCCCGTGGTGGTCTGGCTTTTATTGTATGGCGGTTACTTGGGGCTTGAACGCGTTGAAACCCGCCAGTGGGGCGGCTTAACGCTGACGCTGATTATCGCCTCGGTGGGCATTGCGGGCGCGCTGCCGCTGGGCATTTTGCTGGCACTGGGACGCCGCTCGTCGATGCCGGTGGTACGCACGCTGTCGGTGATTTTTATCGAATTCTGGCGCGGCGTGCCTTTGATCACCGTCTTGTTTATGTCCTCAGTGATGCTGCCGCTGTTTATGGCGGAAGGCACCACGATCGACAAGCTCGTGCGCGCACTGGTTGGCGTTATTTTATTCCAGTCTGCCTATGTGGCTGAGGTCGTGCGCGGCGGTTTGCAGGCGTTGCCGAAAGGACAGTATGAAGCGGCAGAATCGCTGGCGCTGGGCTACTGGAAAACGCAGGGATTAGTGATCCTGCCACAGGCGCTCAAATTAACGATTCCAGGCTTGGTGAACACCATTATTGCCCTGTTTAAGGACACCAGTTTGGTGATCATTATTGGCCTGTTTGATCTTTTCAGTAGCGTGCAGCAAGCCACCGTCGACCCCGCCTGGTTGGGCATGTCGACCGAAGGGTATGTGTTTGCGGCATTGGTCTACTGGGTTTTCTGTTTCAGCATGTCGCGCTATAGCCAGTATCTGGAAAGGCGCTTCCACACCGGGCGTAAATCGCACTGAGGTTTCAAATGACACAAGTAATGACTAACGCAGCGGATGCGCTGATGATTTCGCTTGAGAACGTGAACAAATGGTACGGCCAATTTCACGTGCTGAAAGACATTAATCTCCAGGTGAAACCCCGGGAACGTATTGTACTGTGCGGGCCTTCAGGCTCCGGTAAATCTACGACCATTCGCTGTATCAACCATCTTGAAGAGCACCAACAGGGGCGCATTGTTGTCGATGGGATTCACCTCAACGACGACGTACGTAATATTGAACGTGTGCGTACCGAAGTGGGTATGGTGTTTCAGCACTTCAATCTTTTTCCGCATTTGACCGTGTTGCAAAATTGTACTTTAGCGCCGATTTGGGTGCGTAAAATGCCGAAGAAGGAAGCGGAAGCGCTGGCTATGCACTATCTGGAACGCGTGCGTATTGCTGAACATGCGCACAAGTTTCCCGGCCAGCTTTCGGGTGGCCAGCAGCAGCGCGTGGCGATTGCGCGATCCCTGTGTATGAAACCCAAGATTATGTTATTTGATGAGCCCACCTCAGCGCTCGATCCCGAGATGGTGAAAGAGGTGCTTGATACTATGATTGGGTTAGCCGAAGACGGCATGACCATGCTTTGCGTGACGCATGAGATGGGTTTTGCCCGTACGGTGGCTGACCGTGTGATCTTTATGGATCGCGGAGAGATTGTTGAGATGGCACCGCCTGAGACATTCTTCTCTAATCCGCAATCTGAACGCACCCGCGCGTTTCTGTCACAGGTTATTCACTAAAGCAGGCTTATCCCCCGCCTCTGCCGCGCTGGCAGAGGCTTTTTTATCCCCGCCTGAACCTTAATCGGCTGTCACGTAAGAGATAAGAGAGCGGCTTTAAAGAAAGAAGCGATATTTTCCTGAATCGGAAATGGCAAAAAGCCCTGAACGGTCGTTCAGGGCTTTTTTATTTGATGCCTGGCAGTTCCCTACTCTCGCATGGGGAGACCCCACACTACCATCGGCGCTACGGCGTTTCACTTCTGAGTTCGGCATGGGGTCAGGTGGGACCACCGCGCTAAAGCCGCCAGGCAAATTCTTTTCTGGCCGAACTCATGTCTGTTACTGGTGCTGATACCCAGAGTCGAACTGGGGACCTCACCCTTACCAAGGGTGCGCTCTACCAACTGAGCCATATCAGCACACTAAATTTGATGCCTGGCAGTTCCCTACTCTCGCATGGGGAGACCCCACACTACCATCGGCGCTACGGCGTTTCACTTCTGAGTTCGGCATGGGGTCAGGTGGGACCACCGCGCTAAAGCCGCCAGGCAAAT